>NZ_CP042335.1:0-2691978 GCF_007922635.1 Nesterenkonia sp. NBAIMH1 | reverse complement strand
GACGGCACCTTTTGGACCGTGGGCCCGGGGCAGGCCGTGTGGCTCACCGCAGGGACCCAGCACGCCGTCACCGCCTCCGCGTCGGGCTCATTCGGAGCCACGCACCTTCCCTCAGGGTTGGTTGGAGTACACGCCCCGGGCACGGGGGCGGCCTCTCTGGAGGACGCAGCGCGTGAACTTCTCGTCTACATGAACGCACAGGAGATGACGGAAGCCGTCCGCCTGCGATTCCAGCACGCATGTCTGGACCTTCTGCGCGCATCGGACCAGGTGCGGCCCGGAGTCGCACTGCCCCGGGATGCGCGCCCTCCAGCCTATGGTCGCTGTCCTCGCCCGCAACCCCGCGGACGAGCGCTCCCTGAAGGGGTGGAGTGAGACGCTTCACCTCAGCGAACGCACGATCAACCGGGCACTCCTCGACGACATCGGCATGACGTTCGCCCCGTGGAGACGCCTGCTGCGCATCGACCGCGCTCGATCGCTGATCGCTGACGGGGAGAGCGTCAGCACCACCAGCTGGAGAGTCGGATACGCCTCACCCAGTGCGTTCATCAGCGCCTACCGGCAGGTCGTGGGCGAGACCCCGGGCGGCAGAGGAGCGATGACGGGTGGACGAGACAGAGTGTCCACATTGCAACACATCTGAGTCACGCCGCTCCCTAAGCTGAGGCTGTCCTAATGTCGGTGAGGGGAGAACAATGCTGGTTCCATGGAAGGCGCGTCGCACTCGAAGCCTCAGCAGCGTATCGATGGCAGGGCTTCTGCTGGTCGGACTGCTGACGGGCTGCTCCGGCAGTCTTGAGGAAGCAGACCCGCAGGAGAGCGACCCCGGCGAGGCCCCGGCCGCAGGGGAGGAGGCAGGCAGCGCCTATCCGCGCACGATCGAGCACGAGTTCGGCGAGACCGTCCTGGAGGAGAAGCCTGAGCGCCTCGTGACTCTCGGCGCCCAAGACCACGACTACGCCTTAGCCCTGGGCAGCGTGCCGGTGGGCAACTCCGGCTTCACCTTCTACGAGGACGGAATCGGTCCCTGGGCCGAAGAGTACGTCGAAGACGCCGACCTGACGTTCTTCAGAGGCTCGGAACTGCAGCTGGAGGAGGTCGCGGCCCTTGAGCCGGACGTCATCACCAGCGTGACCTCCGAACTCCCGGAGGAGATCCTCGCGCAGCTCGAAGACATCGCCCCGGTCATCGGCCGACCGTCAGGTCCCCTCGAAGACGGAGTCACGATGGGCCAGGCCGCTGAAGCATTCGGCCAGATCCTCGATCAGAAGGATCAGGCCGCCGACCAAAATGACCGCCGCTGACGAGCACGTCAGACGTACGCGTGAAGCCCACCCGGAGTTTGAAGGGCTCACTGCCTCGGTGGTCCTCACCAGCTCGGATGAGAGCGGCTTCTGGATCCTGCTCGACAACGACCCACGAGGGAACTTCTTCACCTCGTTGGGGTTCGAGATCCCCGAAGCCGTCGCCGACATGGCCTCGGAATACGACTGGACGACCGAGATCTCCCACGAAAACGTCGAGCTCCTCGACGCTGACCTCCTCGTCGTCCTCGTCATTGACGAAGACCCCGACTTCGACCTCGTGGACTACAGCCCGCTGACCGAGAATCTCGAGGCGGTCCAGGAAGGACGCGTGGTCATCGCAGACCGCGACGAGCGCGGTGCCATCAGCTACAACTCGGTGCTGTCGAACCCGTACGCACTCGAGCACCTGGTCCCACGCATCGCGGAGGTGCTCGATGAGAGCTGAACCGCGCCGTTCCTCCCAGACCCTCCGCGCCCCCGCGAATCTCTCACAGTGTCTGCGCAGGCCGATCACATCTGAGCTGGACCGTCGCCGATTCCTCGGATGGAGCGCCTTCGCCTCGGCATCGTTCCTGGCGGGATGCTCCGCGTCCCCCGGCCGCGAGGCTGCCCCTGAGAACCGCACCGTACGCTACGACTACGAATCGTTCACCGGCCGAATCCCCGCCGACCCGCAGCGAGTCCTCGTCATCGAGGGGAGGGCCGATCTCGAATTCGCTCTGACCTGCGGCTACCCCGTCTTCGCCTCAGGCTTCTACTTCGGTCAAGAAGGTGCCCTCCTCGATGAGATGCAGGAGCTGATGCCTGCAGATCTCGAGACCATCGGCTTCGCCGACAGCGGAGAGCCCGACCACGAACTCATCGCCTCACTCGGCCCAGACCTCATCATCATGCGCCAGAACGCATACAGCAGCGACTTCTACGGCAACAGCCGACTGGAAGAGGTCGCACCTGTGCTCGCCGTCGAGAGCGGCTCCACCGGCTGGCAGGATGCCATGCGTGAGCAGGCCCGCATGCTCGAACGTGACGAAGCCGTCGACGAGGAGATCGCTCGCTACAACGAGCTGACAGAGACCATCCGTGAGCGTTCAGGCGAAGAGCTCAGCCGCATGAGCCTCATCTGCGGGACCGCCATGGACACCGCAGGCATGCTGGTCATCACCAACTCGTTGGGCAATGAAGTAGCGACCGACTTGGGCATAGAAGTGCCCATGTACGACCCAACAGACGAAGAGGGCTCATACGAACTGTCCGAAGAGAATCTCGGTGACCTCGCCGACGTTGGAACCCTCGCGGTGTTCGCCTTCGAGGAGCGCCCCGCACTCGGGCAGTCAGAAGCCTTCCGGAGACTGCCCGCGGCTCAGAACGAGCGCGTCTTCAATCTCGACCTCACCCTTAACCAGGGACTGGCCCGAGCCGCCTGCGCACTCGCCCGCCAGCTCGAAGAGATGGCCGCACCAGGAGGTGCAGGATGAGCCGAGCAAGCACCAAAGCCACGGGCGCCAGGATGCACCCGCCGCGCGAACGCCACCGAGCCTTCGCCTGCACCGTCCAGGCAGCGCGTGCCATCACACCCGGGATGCGCCGCATCACCCTGAGCGCTCCCGAACTCACAGACTTCCAGCAGGGCGCCAAGGACGAATTCTTCGCACTGATGATCCCGGCAGCCTATGGCCTGCGCCTTCCGGAGAGCACCCCGGAAGGAACCCCGCCGCGCGCTCTCGCCGCGATGATCCCTGAGGAGCAGAGACCCCTGCTGCGCTGGTACACGATCCGGGCACACCGCCCCGAGGCTGGTGAAGTCGACGTCGACATGGTGCTCCATGGGGAAGGCAGCAGCAGCGGACCCGGAAGCAGCTGGGCAGCAGAGGCGCGTCCGGGCGACATCGTCGGATTCTGCGAAGGAAACGGCATCTACTACCCGCCCGCTGGGGCCGAGACTCAGATCTTCTTCGCCGACGAGACCGCACTGCCCGCCCTGGCAGCGCTGCTGGAATCGCCGAAGCCCCACCCGGACCGGCCCGCGCCGAAGCCGGAGAGCACCCACGTCCACATCGAAGTGCCGGCGGCCTCCGAGATCCAACCGATCAGCACCGAGACCACGGTGCACTGGCACGTGCGCGATGACCGACCACCAGGTGCCGCTCTCACCGAAGCCCTTCACGGCATGGACCTGCCCGCACGAGCGGACTACGCCTGGGTATGCGCAGAAGCGGGAACCGTCCGCACCGTACGGAGGCACCTGGTGAGAACCCTCGGGATGCCCAAGGAGAAGATCTTCTTCTCCGGGTACTGGCGACGCGGAGAGGCCCGCACCTGAGGTGACAGCCACCATCAGGCCCGTCAGGATGACCACGGCACCGGACCGAGCCGAACGCACCGCATCACGTGCAGGACTGGCCCGCACCAATGCCCGGCGCGCAGGCGGCCTCGTTCTGCTGGTCGCGTGCCTCACCCTCGTTTGTCTGCTCAGCGTGTCCGTAGGATCAAAATCGATCCCCCCTGGCACCGTCTTCGAAGCGTTCAGCGACTACAGCCCCCAGCACGACGAGCTGTTCATCGTCCGCGAGCTGCGGCTTCCCAGAACCATCGTCGCCGTCGTCGTCGGAACCGCCCTCGGCGTGGCCGGAGCGCTCGTCCAGGCCCTCACCCGCAACCCCCTCGCAGACCCCGGCATCCTAGGCGTCAACGCCGGCGCGGCCTTCATGGTCGCCATCGGCATCGGAGTCTTCGGCGCCGCCTCCGTCCAGAGCTACGTCTGGTTCGCCTTCCTCGGCGCCCTCATCGTGACCCTCGCCGTCTACCTCATCGGCTCCGCCGGCCGCGGCCCCACAGACCCCGTCCGGCTGACCCTCGCCGGAGTCGCCCTCGGAGCCGTCCTATCCGGCGCCACGACAGGTCTCATGCTCATCGACCCGCAGACCTTCGACCACATGCGCGCATGGAACGCCGGAAGCGTCGTCGGCCGAGGCTACGGCGTCCTGCTGCCCGTAGTTCCGTTCATCGCCGCAGGTGTCTTCATCGCACTCGCCGTCACCCGATCCCTCAACGCGATCGCCCTCGGCGAGGACCTCGCCGTCGCCATGGGCGCCCGCGTCCGCACCACCCGGGTGCTCGGGGTGATCGCCGTGACTCTGCTCGCCGGCGGCGCGACCGCCCTCGCTGGGCCCATCGGATTCGTAGGACTGATGATCCCCCACGCGGCCCGCTGGATCACAGGTCCGGATCAGCGATGGATCTTTGCCTACACGATGATCATGGCACCTCTGCTGCTGGTGCTGTCCGACACCCTCGGCCGCATCGTGATGCGGCCCGGCGAACTGCCGGTCGGGATCGTCACAGCCTTCGTTGGCGCCCCAGTGCTCATTGTTCTGGTGCGCAGGAAGAGAGCGAGCGGGCTGTGACCGAGCAGCAGGGAAGCCAAGTCGACTTCGGCCGTGAAAGCAGAGTCCTCCGCGCGGGGCGCTGCTCGGTGCGACTCACCGTCCGCCCGCTTCTCGTATGCGCACTCATCGCAGCCATCACATGCGCCTTGGCCGTCTATGCCCTCTCGGCAGGCACCTACTCGCTGACACTGTCGGACATGGTGGACGTGCTCACCGGAGCCGACCAGAGCTTCAACAGGGTCGTAGTGCTGGAATGGCGGGCTCCGCGAATTCTGGCTGCCATCGTCTTCGGGGCGGCTCTCGGCGTCTCCGGGGCAATATTCCAATCGTTGACCCGCAACCCTCTGGCCAGCCCGGACGTGATCGGCTTCGCCTCCGGGTCCTATACGGGAGCCCTCATCGTCATCATCGTCATCGGAGGCGGCTACGGACAGGTCGCAGGCGGTGCGCTCGTCGGCGGCATCATGACTGCGGGCCTGGTGTATCTGCTGGCCTACAGGGGAGGCATCAAAGGCTTCCGGCTGATCATCGTGGGCATCGGCTTCTCCGCCATGCTGAGCAGCCTCAATACGTACATGCTGCTGCGAGCCGACCTCGACGTCGCCATGAGCGCGGCCGCGTGGGGTGCCGGCTCTCTGAATTCGACGTCGTGGGAACAGGTCGGCATCGGCAGCCTGGCGATTCTGCTCCTCTTCGGAGTCGTCGGCCCCCTGATCACCCCCATGCAGCAGATGGAGCTGGGCGACGATGCGGCGCGCGCCCTCGGGGTACGGGTGGAGCGGTCGCGGCTGATCCTGATCCTCTCCGGAGTCGGACTGACCGCGGCGGTCACCGCAGCCGTCGGGCCGATCGCGTTCGTCGCCCTGGCTGCGCCCCAGATTGCCCGGCGGCTCGCCCGGTCGCCCGGCATAGCTGTGTGGCCGGCAGCGTTCATGGGCGCGGCACTGCTCCTGGGGGCCGACATCCTCGCTCAGCAGCTGCCCCCAACGCCTCTTCCGGTCGGCGTGGTCACCGTCGTCATCGGGGGCGGCTACCTGATCTGGCTGCTGGTTCACGAGGTTCGACGACGGGCATGAGATCTGCGCCCTGAGCCCGACCCCAGGCAGGCCCGTCGTAAAGCGGCCCCCGCGAGCATCTCGCCGGGTAAACTCTTGCGGCGTGACAGCGATCCACTCCACCAGCGAAGCACCTGATCCCCCTGAGGGTCGCGCACGCCGACACACCATCAGGCTCGACGGCACCCGATGAGCGCATCTGGCAACGGCCGATCGGGTCGCCGCAGCACCCCCCGCGGCCCTCAGCTGCAGCTGATCCGACAGACTTCGAGCCTCGGCGCAGAGGCAGACCTCCAGCGGGCCCTCGACCTGCTGCAGAGCACGCGCGAGCCAGGCGTGGGGCCGATGCTGCGCATCTACCGCCCCCAGCCCACCGTCGCCTTCGGGCAGCGGGACGCGAAGCTCCCCGGTTTCGAAGAGGCCGCGCGCCGCAGCCGTGCCCTCGGGTTCGAGCCCCTCGTCCGTCGAGCCGGAGGCCGGGCAGCCGCCTACAGCCCAGGCTCCCTCGTCGTGGACCACATCGAGCCGGACGCAGACCCTATCCGCGAATCCCGAGATCGATTCGTCGCCTTCGGAGAGCTCTTCGCCGACGCGCTGCAGAACGCCGGACTGGACGCAGTGATGGCGCCCCTTCCCGCCGAGTACTGCTACGGAGACCACTCCGTGCACGGCATCCACCCGGACCAGGCCGACGTTCGCCTGAAGCTGGTCGGCACCGCCCAGCGACAAGTAGCCAGCGGGTGGCTGTTCTCCACCTCCATCGTCATCGAAGACGGACCCCGCATCCGGCGCGTGCTCGCCGAGGTGTATGACGCGCTCGGGCTGGAATGGGACCCGCTGACAGCAGGATCAGCCGACGAGCTCAACCCCGACCTCACCGTCTACAGCGTCGAACAGGCCATCCTCGAAACGTACAGCACCTACTGGAACGTGCTCGAACCCATCGGCTGACCATGCCGCCCCGCGCACAGAAACGCCCGGGCCCACGCATCATACGGATGGAGGCCCGGGCGAACCCGCTGGAGCGTCAGGTCACTCGGCGTTCTTCAGCGCCTCTTCGACGTTGGGCTTCTCCGTGCCGATCGTGGTCGACGGACCGTGCCCCGTGTTGACCTGCGTCTGATCCGGCAGCTCGAACAGGCGGGACTTGATGGAGTCCACAATGGTCTCGAAGCTGCTGTAGGAGCGCCCGGTGGCCCCGGGTCCGCCGTTGAACAGCGTGTCACCCGAGAAGAGGACGGGCTCACCATCGAGGTTCTCGGCGTAGTAGCACGTGGAGCCGGGGGAGTGGCCCG
This sequence comes from Nesterenkonia sp. NBAIMH1, assembly GCF_007922635.1. Taxonomy (NCBI): domain Bacteria; kingdom Bacillati; phylum Actinomycetota; class Actinomycetes; order Micrococcales; family Micrococcaceae; genus Nesterenkonia; species Nesterenkonia sp. NBAIMH1. Next base: position 2,684,932 of record NZ_CP042335.1, on the reverse strand, counting down.
GTGTGTGAATGGCCGTCAGGACCGTCTCACCAATGGTGAATGTATCCCCGTCAGTGATCTTGACCTCCGGCTCAGCGTCTCCGTACACCTGCTCCCAAAGGACCTTGTCGTCCCAGTTCAGGTGGATGTCGCCGCCGACCCGGGACTGGACGTCCCGGACCTGCCGGATGTGGTCGTCGTGGGCATGGGTCAGCAGGATCGCTGCGACCCGACGGCCACCCACCTGCTTCTCCACCGCCTCGGCATCGTGTGCAGGGTCGATGATGATGACCTCCTCCTCCGTGCCGACGATCCACACGTTGTTGTCCACGTTGTGCGTCTCTCCGTCCAGGGAGAAGGTTCCGGAGGTCTCCAGGTGCTCAATGCGTGCGCTCATGAGGTCGTCCTCTCGTATCCGTAGTGGTGGTGCTGCATGTGCGGCGGGGCTGCTGATCTCAGGCGTCGATCTCCACCACCGACCGCAGCACCTCGCCGCGGTTCATGGTGTCGAAGGCAGTCTGAACGTCTTCGAGGCGGACCCTTTCGGTGACGAAGGCGTCGAGGTCGAGACGACCCTGCTGATACATGTCCACCAGCATGGGGAAGTCGCGGGAGGGAAGGCAGTCGCCGTACCAGGAGGACTTCAGGGAGCCGCCCCGGCTGAAGAAGTCCTGCAGGGGAAGCTCCAAGGTGAGGGAGGGGTCGGGGACGCCGACCAGCACGACCCGCCCGGCGAGGTCACGGGCGTAGAACGCCTGCTTGTAGGTGGCGGGCACGCCCACCGCGTCGATGACGACGTCCGCGCCGAAGCCTCCGGTCAGCTCGCGGATGCCCTCCACCGCATCGGTCTCGCCCGAGTTGATCGTGTGGGTGGCGCCGAGCTTCTTGGCGGTCTCCAGCTTCCGAGGGTCCAGGTCCACGGCGATGATCTTCGTCGCACCCGCGAGCTTCGCGCCTGCGACTGCGGCGGTGCCCACACCTCCGACGCCGATGACGGCCACGGACTCGCCGCGCTTCACCTCACCGGTGTTCATGGCGGCGCCGATGCCTGCCATCACGCCGCAGCCGAGCAGCCCTACCGCGGCGTTGGAGGCGTCGTCCACGTCGTCGACCACGGTGCACTGCCCGGCGGCCACGAGCGTCTTCTCCGCGAAGGCGCCGATGCCCAGGGCGGCCTCGAGCTCGGTGCCGTCCTCCAGCGTCATCCTCTGGGACGCGTTGTGGGTGTCGAAGCAGTACTGCAGCTGACCCTTCCGGCAGGCGCGGCACTCGCCGCACACGGCACGCCAGTTCAGAATGACTTTGTCGCCCACGGACACGTTGGTCACGCCGTCTCCGATCTCGGAGACGCGGGCTGTGGCCTCGTGGCCGAGCAGGTAGGGGAAGTTGTCCCCGACCTCACCCTGCTGGAAGTGCTGGTCGGTCTGGCAGACCCCGCACGTGAGAACGTCGACGACCACTTCTCCCGGGCCGGGATCAGGGATCACGATCTTCTCGACCGTAGCCGGAGCGTTCTTGGTGAGAGCGACGATTGCGTTGACGGTCTGAGGCACGGTGTTCTCCTTGAGCGGGGGCAGCCTAAAACCCCATTCAATCATTGGCGCCCCCAGGGGCTCGATCAGTTTCTTCTGTGAGCCCTGCCTCACCTCTGACCTGCGGGGAGGCTCAGCCCACGATTGGGCTCAGCCTGTGAACGCCCAGGAGAACTGGATCAGGATGCTGGCGAAGACCCCCAGGAAGATGAGAACCACCAGTGCCCACCACCACGCTGCCGTGAGCTCGCGGACGCGGGGAGGTGCCGGAATCACCCCGGTGAGGATGTTGCGGGTCGTCACGACCACGAAGAGAGGGATCACGGCCGACCACACGACCATGCAGTAGGGGCACAGAACCCCTATGACGTAGACGGCCGAGTACCAGAGCCAGATGCAGAATCCGAAGGCGAACGTCGCCCCGGCCTGCACGCCCCAGTGATACCAGCGCGGGAGCCTCGCTCCGGCAAGAACCGTCACCGCGACGAGCACCATCAGGGGAAAGCCGACGACGCCCAGAAAGATGTTCGGGAATCCGAAGGTGGAGGCCTGCCAGGCGTTCATCACCTCGCCGCACGAGACCCACGGGTTCACATCGCAGGCCGTGACGTGGTCAGGATCCCCCCACAGCAGCACCCGCTCATGGAGGAGGAGGAAGCTGGCCGCAGCTCCGACGAGCGCGCTGACCAGCAGCCACACCCCGTAGGCGCGGTCCTTCACAAGATGCGACATGCCCCCATGCTATGCCGTTCACCTGGTCATAGATGTGCATGTGCCATACTGAAAGACATCGAGGGCAGACCACACCTGATCCTTGAGAAAGCTTTGAATGCAGAGCTGCGGCAGGCGCCCGTCGTGAACCACCAGAACGAAGGTACGCACGGAAAGCCACAGAGCAAGTCGCCGCCGCAGATGCTGCGCAGACCATAGTCCGGCATCGGGCTCCCCGCGCAGAGCGCGCCTCACACAGCGGAGGCAGCGCCCGGGGAGGAGCAGGTCGGGCGTTCGAAGGACGAGACAGAGCCGTCGTCCGGCGTTGAGTGTGGCTCCGCTGGAGGTCGGCGGAAATGCATTGGCCCACCATGAGCAACGAGAACTCCACAGAATCCTCCGCCGAGACGGCGGAGGAGGTCTACAGCCCATTCTCCGTCCCTGAGCCCGGTCACCCTGGGGCGGACGCGTCGCCGAAGCGGCCCGCTGACCCTGAGCCGGCCGAAGACCCTCTGGACGTCCTGTTCCAGGCTCCTGACCTCTCGTCCGTGAAGCGGACGCCGAAGAAGGAGAAGGAGCCCGAGCCGGAGTCCCACGACGACGGCGGCGATGACGAGGACGACTCAGACCAGGAGTCCTCCCAGCAGTCGAACGCCGACTCCGGCGGCGACGGCGGCAGGAGGTCCCGGCGGAAGCGCCGCAGGGGAGGGCGCAACCGCGGACGCAGCGCCGACGAGTCATCGCAGGGCTCCGATGACGATTCCTCGGGCGGCGGCGACCGCTCTGAGCAGAAGTCTGACTCATCCGACGCAGACGGCTCTTCCGGCTCCGACGACGAGGGCCGCGCCGAGTCGACTGATGAGAGCGGCACCGTAGTCCGGCGGACCCGCAAGCGGCGCCGCGGCTCCTCAGACATGGAGATCGAGGACGAGGACGGCCACACCGTCACCCGGGTGCGCTCCGGACGCGAAGCAAGCTCCGACGCCTCGGACAAGGTCTCCTCCGTCAAAGGCTCCACCCGGCTCGAGGCCAAGCGCCAGCGCCGACGCGGGAACCGTCAGTCGAACCGTCGCGGGATCGTCACCGAGGCGGAGTTCCTGGCCCGCCGGGAGTCCGTGGACCGGAAGATGATCGTGCGCCACCGCGACGGACGCATCCAGATCGGAGTGCTGGAGGACGAGGTGCTGGCAGAGCACTACGTCTCGCACACCACCCAGGACTCCCTGATCGGCAACGTGTACCTCGGCAAAGTCCAGAACGTGCTGCCCTCCATGGAGGCTGCCTTCGTCGACATCGGACGCGGCCGCAACGCCGTGCTCTACGCCGGTGAGGTGGACTGGGAGTCTGCAGGCATCGGCAACGCACCCCGAAAGATCGAGAACGCCCTGAAGTCCGGCGACTCCGTCCTGGTGCAGGTCACCAAGGACCCCGTCGGGCACAAGGGCGCCCGGCTGACCAGCCAGGTCTCCCTGCCCGGGCGCTACCTGGTGTTCGTGCCAGGGGGATCCATGACGGGCATCAGCCGCAAACTCCCGGACACGGAGCGGTCGCGGCTGAAGAAGATCCTGAAGGAGAACATGCCCCAGAACTCCGGGGTCATCGTTCGCACTGCCGCTGAGGGCGCCTCCGAAGAGGAGCTCACCAACGACATCAACAGGCTTCGCGCACTGTGGGACTCCATCCAGGACCAGACCAACGACCGCAAGGTCCTGGCCCCTGAGATGCTCTATGCCGAGCCCGATCTCACCATCAAGGTCGTCCGCGACGTCTTCAACGAAGACTTCTCCTCCATGGAGATCCAGGACGACGAGACGTGGGACAACGTCGAGGCCTACGTCACCTACGTGGCGCCGCACCTGCTGGACCGCCTGAAGAAGTGGGACCCCGCCGAGCATGACGGGCAGGACATCTTCGCCCACCACCGCATCGACGAGCAGCTGAACAAGGCCCTCGGGCGCAACGTGAAGCTGCCCTCCGGCGGCTCCCTGGTCTTCGACCGCACCGAGGCGATGACCGTGGTCGACGTCAACACGGGCAAGTTCACCGGCTCCGGCGGAAACCTCGAAGAGACGGTCACCAAGAACAACCTGGAGGCCGCCGAAGAGATCGTGCGCCAGCTGCGGCTGCGCGACATCGGCGGCATCATCGTCATCGACTTCATCGACATGGTCCTGGAGTCCAACCGCGACCTGGTCCTTCGCCGGATGGTGGAGTGCCTCGGCCGGGACCGGACCAAGCACCAGGTCGCCGAGGTCACCTCGCTCGGACTCGTTCAGATGACGCGCAAGCGCATGGGCACCGGGCTTCTGGAGGTCTTCTCCTCTGAGTGTGAGCACTGCGCAGGACGCGGCATCGTCACCCACGAGGAGCCGATCCACCACCAGCCCGCCTTCAACTCGCAGGGCGAGCAGCGGTCCAACGGCAGCAAGAAGTCCAAGAAGCGCAAGAACAAGCCCAAGAAGGACGACGACTCCGGGCGGCAGACCGACCCCAGGGAGCTGAAGAAGCTCGAGCGGGCGAGCGCGGGCATGGCCAAGGTCGCCGCGGCCACCGCCGGAGCTGGTGAGTCCGAGAAGAACGACGAGCAGGCGCCTTCGGCGGACACCGGCAGCAGCTCCAAGAATGAGGGTCAGGCGAAGAGCGGGCAGTCGACGCTGAAGATCGGCGGCGAGCCGGTCGAGGTTCCGCGCGGTGAGAAGTCCGGCGCGCAGAAGCGCGCAGAGGAGCCTGCGGAGCAGCCCAAGACCTCCTCCCTCGACTCCTTGGAGGAGGCGCTGGCCTCGCGGAGCGAGCAGCCGCGGCGCAGTGCACCTGCTCGACGTCGCCGTCGCGCGGCGGGGTCGGCACAGGGCTCCGGGGGAGAGGTGCACCAGGTGCAGTCTGCGGAGAAGGAGCAGCAGAGTGCCAGCTTCTCCGCCGCAGCTCCCCAGAAGAGCGCCGATGAGAAGTCAGCGGCCAAGGCTGACACCGCTCCGATGATGCTCGGAGTGGGCGTGTCCGCCGATGAGATTGGCAAATCGGAGTAGAACCGCGTAGGATTGACGGCTGGTGCTATTGCGCCCAAAGTCTTTTTTGCGCGCTCCGCGCACGTATTTATTGCACGTTCAACGAGAGAAGTGAGTCCAAGTGGTGTACGCGATTGTCCGCGCAGGCGGCCGCCAGGAAAAGGTTTCCGTCGGAGATCTGGTGACCCTTGACCGCGTCGACGCCGAGGAAGGCAGCACCATTCAGCTGCCGGCAGTGATGCTGGTCGACGGCGACAAGGTCACCACCGGAGCTGACGAGCTCAACAAGGTGACGGTCTCGGCCGAGGTGCAGGGCAACCTGCGCGGCCAGAAGATCGTCATCCACAAGTACAAGAACAAGACCGGCTACCACAAGCGCCAGGGCCACCGCTCTGAGCTCACGCGGGTCAAGATCACCGATATCGCGGCCTGAGCCGTAGAATCGTCCTGATACAGGTTTAAGCGAGAGGCAGGCAAAACGCTATGGCACATAAGAAGGGTGCGAGCTCGACTCGCAACGGTCGCGACTCCAACGCCCAGCGACTGGGCGTCAAGCGCTTCGGCGGCCAGACCGTCAACGCAGGCGAGATCCTCATCCGCCAGCGCGGCACCAAGTTCCACCCCGGCAGCAATGTCGGACGCGGCGGCGACGACACTCTCTTCGCCCTGTCAGACGGATCCGTAGAGTTCGGCTCCCGTCGCGGCCGCAAGGTCGTCAACATCGTTCCAGCAGCCGCCTGAGCGGCAGTGCTGGTCTCGGCCTCTGATCAGAATCAGCGGCCAACCGGTCAGTGAGAGCTGACCACACACCGAAAGCCCCGCAGCTCACACGGCTGGCGGGGCTTTCGGTGTTTCAGGGCTGACGCCCTGTTCAGGCACGTAAGGTCAGCGCACCAGCAGGTGGCTGTGACAAGACGAGGATTCTCGTCGACGGGAGGTTCCAGTGGCGCATTTTGTTGATCGCGCGGTCCTGCACGCCGCAGGCGGAAACGGCGGACACGGATGCGTCTCCGTCCACCGAGAGAAGTTCAAGCCCCTGGGCGGCCCCGACGGCGGCGACGGCGGCGACGGCGGGCACGTCGAGCTGGTCGCCGACGCGCAGACCACCACGCTGCTCGACTACCACCACCGGCCGCACCGGCGCGCCGGCAACGGCGGCGTCGGAGAGGGCGACCACCGTCACGGGTCCAAGGGAGAGACCCTCGAGCTCCCCGTCCCCGAGGGCACCGTGGTCAAAGATCGCGAGGGCAACGTGCTGGCCGACCTCGTCGGCATCGGCTCCAGGATCCGCATCGCCGAAGGAGGACACGGCGGGCTCGGCAACGCACGCCTGGCTTCGAAGAAGCGCAAAGCCCCCGGCTTCGCGCTGCTGGGGACGCCGGGCGAGCAGGTGGAGATCGAGCTCGAGGTGAAGTCGGTGGCCGACATCGCCCTGGTGGGCTTCCCCTCGGCAGGCAAGTCGAGCCTTATCGCCGCGATGTCTGCGGCGCGCCCCAAGATTGCCGACTACCCGTTCACCACCCTGGTCCCCAACCTCGGCGTCGTCGAGGCCGGCTCCACCCGATTCACCGTGGCTGACGTGCCCGGACTGATCCCTGGCGCCGCCGAGGGCAAGGGGCTGGGCCACCAGTTCCTCCGCCACGTGGAGCGCTGCGCAGCCCTCGTCCACGTCCTGGACTGCGGCAGCCTCGAAACCGACCGTGACCCCCTTGGGGACCTCGACGCCATCGAGAAAGAGCTGGCCGCGTACGCCCCCGACGCGATCACCGGATCCGCGTCCTACGGCGTGGAGTCCCTCCTGCTGAACGAGCGGCCCCAGCTGATCGCCCTGAACAAGACGGACCTTCCGGATGGCCAGGCCATGGCCGAGATGGTCCGCGGCGAGCTTGAAGGGCGCGGCTGGAGGGTCTTCGAGGTCTCCGCAGTGGCACGCCAAGGCCTGCGCGAGCTCGGCTTTGCCATGGCCGAACTGGTGGAGGCCGCGCGCGCCCAGCGCGAGACCGAGCACGCCCCCGTCCAGGTCACGGTTCGACCGAAGCCGGTGGACGAGAAGGGCTTCAGCATCTCCCGTGAGGAGAAGAACGCGGCACCGCTGTGGCGAGTGCGCGGCGCAAAGCCCGAGCGGTGGATTCACCAGACGGACTTCAACAACGATGAGGCAGTCGGCTACCTGGCGGATCGTCTGGCTGCCATCGGCATCGAGGACGAGCTGTTCAAGCAGGGGGCCGCCCCAGGTGACTCAGTCGTCATCGGCTCCGACGACGACGGGGTGGTCTTCGACTGGGAGCCCACCATGGCAGCGGGTGCCGAGCATCTCGCCGGTCCGCGCGGCACCGACGTGAGGTTCGACGACCTGCACAGGCCCACTCGCGCCGAGAAGAAGCAGGAGCAGGCCGATCGTCGTGCGGCCAAGGCCCTCACACGCGAAGAGATGGCCGCGTTCTACGACCAAGACGACACCAGCGGCACTGAAGTGGTGTACAGCCACTGGGATCCCGACGCCGAAGATGACGAGCAGGAGTCTCGGTGAGGACCAAGCTTGCCGGCGTGGTGAGCTCAGCGGCGGAGCTCCCCGCCGCGCGCCGCATCGTGATCAAGGTGGGCTCCTCATCGCTGACCACCGTCGATGACGGAATCAACGTTGAGGCGCTGCTGCACCTGGTCGACGCCTGCCAGCAGCTGCGAGACGGCGGCACCGAAGTGGTGCTGGTCTCCTCGGGTGCGATCGCAGCCGGACTGGCGCCGCTGAGCATGCCCAGCCGCCCCACCGACCTGGCGGCGCAGCAGGCGGCCGCTGCTGTGGGACAGGGCCTGCTCCTGGCTCACTACACGCAGGGGTTCGCGCGCCACGGCTCACCGGTCGCTCAGGTCCTGCTGACAGTGGAGGACCTCATCCGCAGGGCCACGTACACCAATGCGCTGCGCAGCCTGGAGAAGCTGCTTGCCCTGGGTGCTGTGCCCGTGGTCAATGAGAATGATGCGGTGGCCACAGCCGAAATCCGCTTCGGCGACAACGACCGACTCGCGGCGCTGACCGCGAACCTCCTGCACGCCGACGCCCTGGTGATGCTCTCCGACGTCGACGCACTGTTCGACGGCCCACCTTCGCAGGGCGGCAGTCCCCTTCGGGACGTTCGCGGGGAACAGGATCTGACAGGTGTCACCCTCGGCCCGCGCGGCCGAGCCGGCGTAGGCACCGGGGGCATGGTCACCAAAGTGGAGGCGGCGCGAATCGTCACGGCCCACGGGATTCCTGCGATGCTGACCTCCGCGAAGAACGCCCCCAGGCTGCTGGCGGGAGAAGAGGTCGGCACCTTCTTCCACCCGAGGGGCCGGCGCCGCGGTGCGCGCACCGCATGGCTCGCCCACCTCGCATCGACGAAGGGTCGGATCGTGGTGGATGAGGGAGCGGTGCGAGCTGTCGCTGTAGGCCGAAGCTCCCTCCTTGCCGCGGGCATCACCGCCGTGGAGGGCGACTTCGAATCCGGCGACGTGATTGAAGTGGTCGATGCCCACGGAACGGTTCACGCCCGCGGCGTCACCGGGTACTCTGCGGAGGAGCTGCCTCAGATGATGGGCCGGTCCACGGCAGAGCTGGCCGCTGAGCTGGGCCCTGACTACGAGCGGGCAGTGGTCCATACTGATGACATGGCACGAGTGAGGAGCGTATGAGCGCCGAGACGTCCGACGAGCTGAGAACCGAGGTCACCCAGGGCGTCGCCGAGGTGAGCCGCCGCGCCCGAGAGGGTGCGCGTCCGCTGGGCTCCATGGACCGTCAGCACAAGGACCGCATACTTCTTGCCCTCGCGCGCGGTCTCCGCGAGTCTGTCGCCTCACTGGTCGAGGCCAATCGGCAGGACCTGGAGCAGGGGCGTGAGAACGGGCTCTCCAAGCCGCTGCTGGATCGTCTTCAGCTCAGCGAAGCACGCATCGAGGCCCTGGCCGAGGCCGTCGAGGACGTCATGGCTCTGGAGGACCCCATCGGACGTGTCCTGAACGGCCGAACCCTCCCCAACGGCGCCAGGCTGACCCAGACCTCTGTTCCCCTGGGCGTCATCGGAGTCATCTACGAGGCGCGGCCCAACGTGACCGTGGACATCGCCGCCCTGGCACTGAAGTCCGGCAACGCAGCGATTCTCCGGGGAGGCTCCGCAGCGTCCCACACCAACGAGATGCTCCTGAGCATCATTCGCAATGCTCTCCGAGCCTGCTCAGCTCCCGTGGACGCGGTGCAGTCCATCGACGAGTACGGCCGGGAGGGCGCCACCGCCCTGATGAATACCCGAGGCAGCGTCGACGTTCTCATTCCCCGCGGCGGCAGCGACCTCATACAGCACGTGGTGCAGAACGCCAGGGTCCCCGTCATCGAAACCGGCGAAGGCAACGTCCACGTCTACCTGGACGAGAGTGCGGACCCTGACATTGCTCGCAACGTCGCGATGAATGCAAAGACGTCGCGGCCCAGCGTCTGCAATGCCGCTGAGACCCTTTTGATCCACGAAGGCGCCGAAGGAGCGGCCGTCGAGGCGCTCCGGGCGCTGCACCGCGCGGGGGTGACTCTCCATGTGGACCCCCGTGCCCGCCAGTGGCTGCCGGACTACGGCCCCGACCTGGTCTCGCCCAACGACTACGGCGAGGTCCACGAGGTCAGCAGCGAACACTTCTCGACCGAGTTCCTGGGCCTGGAGATGGCGGTCGGGGTGGTCTCCTCACTCGATGAGGCCATCGATCACATCGCTCGATACTCCACAGGCCACACCGAAGCCATCGTGACCGACTCGGTGCGCAGCGCAGAGAAGTTCATCGCGGAGGTCGACGCAGCCGCTGTGGTGGTCAACGCGTCGACGCGGTTCACCGACGGCGGTCAGTTCGGACTGGGCGCCGAGGTGGGAATCTCCACTCAGAAGATCCACGCCCGCGGTCCGATGGGTATGGGCGAGCTGACCACCACCAAATGGATTCTGCGCGGCGAGGGTCAGATCCGTCCGTAGGTCCGCGATGTGGGTAGACTAGCGCCCATGAGTTTTCCTGTTCTGACCCTGCTCGCCGAGGAGCACAGCGAGGCGCTGTTCATGCCGGCCCCCTGGTTCGGCATCCTGATGTTCGCATTCCTGATGCTGGCTATGCTGGTGGCTCTGAGCTTCGCGCAGAAGAACCGCTCACCTCAGGCTGACCCCGAGGCCGGCGGTCACTGACCAGCTTGGCTCACACCTCCACCACTCCCGACCCGGGCAGCCGGCCCCCTCGACTGGGGATCATGGGAGGGACGTTCGATCCCATTCACCATGGTCACCTCGTCGCTGCGAGCGAGGTTGCGGCGGAGTTCGGCCTCGACGAGGTTATCTTCGTGCCCACCGGGCAGCCGTGGCAGAAGCAGGAGCGCGACGTCACGCCTCCGGAGCACCGGTACCTGCTCACGGTCATCGCCACGGCGTCCAATCCGCGCTTCACGGTCTCCCGGGCAGACATCAACCGCGGCGGAGCCACGTACACCATTGATACGCTGCGCGATTTCCGCGAGATGTATCCGACGGCCGAGCTCTTCTTCATCACAGGGGCCGACGCGATGGCCCAGATCCTGTCGTGGAAGAACGTCGAGGAGCTGTGGAGCCTCGCTCACTTCGTATCGGTGAGCAGGCCGGGCTACATCAACGCGGATCTGGGCCGCAGCGACCAGGTGTCTCTGATGGAGATTCCGGCCATGGCGATCAGCTCAACTGACCTGCGTGAGCGTGCCGAAACGGGAAAGCCGGTCTGGTACCTGGTGCCCGACGGGGTGGTTCAGTACATCGCGAAGCACAGGCTGTACCGCCCTGACTCGGCCACACACGCCCATGGTGCCCCCTCCAGCGACGCAGTGGGGCATAGCATGGACCAAAACGATCAGGAGGCGTCACGATGAGTGATTCAATCCCCGAGCAGATCAGCGGCGGAGACAATCTCCGTGAGCGCTATCTGCCGGTCTCCCGCAAGGAGCTGCGGCGCCGTCGTGAGGCCGAGCTGGCCGTGCACCGCGGCGCCTTCGAAGAGGCTGACGCGGCGGCGGACGAGCTGGACCCTCCGGAGACGGACGCGACAGCAGCGCCGGAGCCTGAGGCATCTGTGGAGGCGCAGGTGCCTGGGGTTCCGGACGACGCCGGTGAGGACGAACTGGCCCGCACGCTCAAGGACGTGCAGACCATGGAGGATCCCGCCGCCGGTGACTTGGCGGAGGCAGAGCGGGAGGCTCAGGAGGCCGATTCCGAGGAGGCGCCCGAGGCGGAGCGTCCTCTGGATGAGGATCCCGAAGCCACTCAGGAGTTTCAGCCCGGCGACTACGTCACTGCACCTGTCCAGCAGGTGGCGCACGACGCCGAATGGCCCGACGAGGAGCAGACCGAAGCGGCACCTTCCTACTCGGGGTCTCATTTCGGCCAGCCCGGACCGGCGGAGCGTGACGATGACGAAGCTGAGGAGGAGACCTCCTGGGCAGCTCCGGAAGATGCCCCCGAGGCGCCGCTGCCTGAGCCCGCGGAGCCGGACCAGTCACGGCCCGAAGAAGAGGTCGCCGATGCTCTCGGCGAGGACACCTGGGGCCTCGGTGACATCGACCACGTGCCGAGCTTCGAGGAGCAGGACTCCTCCGAGCCGGAGGCGAACGATGAGCCTGACTCCGGTGCCTCCACAGAGCTGATCACGTACCCGCAGGCCGACAGCGGTGAAGTCGCCCCTATTCCGGCATCGCGCCGGGCCTGGCGCCTGCTGCGGGAAACGTCGAGCATTCCCCGGCTCGATGAGGACATGCTCGCAGAGCTGGATGAGCTCACCAGCGAGATCAAGCTCCACGACGATCCGGAGAACGTGGACCCTGAGCTGCTGCGCCGCCAGCAGGCCTTCGCCGCGAAGGCGATGCAGGCCAACCAGGCGCGTCTGCGTCAGGAGCAGGCGGAGCGCGAAGCGAGGGAGGCCGAGGAGCGGCGGTGGCGTCGTCACCACCCCCCGGAGTCCGACGTCATTGCTTCCAAGACGGTCCGCGATGCCATGGACTCCGAGCACGACTACGTGGAGCTGCCGTCGGGCAGCATCGAACCGGTCGAAGCTCGCGGGGCCCACGGCTTGGATATCGACAAGCTCGTCGATGAGACCTCCAAGGAGGCGAACCGTCCCAACGTGATGCTGTGGCTGGTGATTGTTCTGGCGCTGCTGCTCGCAGCCGCCGTTGTTGTTCTGTTTACTGTGGTGCTTTGAGGCTTGGTGTGATGACTGTTCCTGACAATGTGATTGCTGAACTGCGGACCGCGGCGCACGCCGCGTCTGAGAAGTTGGCGACGAATATCTCCGGCCTGGATGTGGGGGAGAGGCTCGGCATCACCGATGCGTTCCTGATCTGCTCTGCGCCGTCGGAGCGGCAGATCAATGCGATCACCGATGAGATTGAGCTGAAGGTGAAGCAGGAGCACGGCTCCTCGCCTCTGCGGCGTGAGGGCAAGGACTCCGGGACCTGGGTGCTGTTGGACTACGGGCACATGGTGGTCCACATTCAGAACGAGGAGCAGCGTTCCCTGTATGGACTGGACCGCCTCTACGCAGACGTGCCGGTGGTGGACCTTGATTTGGCTCCCGGCTCTGAGCAGGTGTAATATATAGGGGTTGCCGACGCAGAGATGCTGAAGCAGTCAAGCAGGAAAATGGGGCATTGGCGCAGCTGGTAGCGCGCCTGCATGGCATGCAGGAGGTCATCGGTTCGAGTCCGATATGCTCCACAATCTGGAAAAAGACCCGCCCGGTGTGGCGGGTCTTTTTCGTGCGTCTCTGTCCGCCAGCGATAGAACGTCCGAAGACTGATCTGGACCGAAGCGGCGTGTGCGTCAGAGTGCAAGCAGCCCATCGACCACGTCAACGAGGTCGTCGCCCCGAACGTCCGGCGCGAGGAAGACTTCGCCAAGCTCACCTTCCAGCCGTTGGAACCGCATAATGAACGGTTCCAACATGGAAGCATGCTATCCCACCTCCTCGAGCCGTTCTCCAATGGGGCAAGGTCGAGCAGAGTCTCGAGCACATCGAGCACCACAGCATCTACGTGACCAGACATGAGGAGCTCATTCGCATCGGGGGCATACGTGTGTTCATCGTTGCTGCGGCAACACGCGGAGAGGAGTCCCACAGGATAAGAACGACTCTTGTAGCCCCTCGACCGCAGATCTATGATCCAAGTCACATTTCGCGTGAGGAGCCCGATCATGTCAGAGCAAGGGAACATCCGGAACAATCTCTGGATCAACGGACAATGGGTCGCCCCGGCAGAAGGGACGGCCTACGACGTAGAAGACCCCGCGACAGGCAAGGTGGTCGGCCAGGCCGCAGCCGCCTCGCCGGCTGACGCACACACGGCAGTGCGAGCAGCACGCGCAGCCTTCGACGACCAGCGATGGTCAGGCATGCCCGCGCGGGAGCGCTCCCGCATTCTGCTCAGAGCCGCATCCCTGATGCGTGAGCACACCGAGGAGCTCGCCCAGGCGGAGAGCCTCGACGTCGGCAAACCCATTACCTTTGCGCGGAACATCGACGTACCGAACGCCGCGGACCACTTCGAGTACTACGGGGCGCTTGCCCAGCAGCTCGACGGATCCGTCAGGAACACTCCGCTTCCGGCGCTGGCCTACACTCGCCGCGAACCCCACGGGGTTGTCGCAGCCATCAGCCCCTACAACTTCCCTCTGATCCTCAGCTGCTCAAAGATCGCCCCCGCACTTGCGGCCGGCAACACGGTGGTCCACAAGCCCGCACCCCACACTCCGCAGACCGCTCAGCTGCTCGCCGGCATCCTCCAGGAGGCGGGTGTGCCTGATGGGGTATACAACCTCCTCACTGGGCCCAGCCCGGAGCTCGGTGCGGCCTTGGTGGAGCATCCTGACGTCAACGCCATCGCGTTCACCGGCTCAACCGCTGTCGGCCGCCAGGTGGCACGGACCGCGGGGGAGCACCTGAAGCCTGTGGTCGCGGAGCTCGGCGGCAACGGTCCGAACATCATCTTCGAAGACGCGGACCTCGAGGCGGCGGTCAACACAGCCATCAGCGGGTTCATCTTCAACACCGGCCAGTTCTGCATGGCCGGCCCCCGACTCCTGGTCCAAGAGTCCGCCTACGAAGCGGTCCTGAACATTCTGGAAGGCGCCGTGCCGCACGTTCCGGTCGGCCGACCCAGCGACCCCGGAACCGTGATCGGCCCGCTCATCAGCAGGTCCCAGCTCGAAGGCGTCGAGGCCAAGATCCAGCAGGCGCTGGATCAGGGCGGGCGGCTCATCACCGGAGGTTCGCGCCTGGAGCAGGACGGCGGCTTCTACTTGGAGCCCACGGTGCTCGCCGACCTTCCCCAGGACGCGCCAATCATCCAGGAAGAGGTGTTCGGGCCGGTCCTCACCGTGCAGTCATTCAGCACGGAGGAGGAGGCCATTCGGCTCGCCAACAGCACCCCCTACGGTCTCGCGGCCGGGCTCCAGTCGCAGAACATCAGCCGCGCGCACAGAGTCTCGGCGAAGCTCGACGCCGGCATCGTCTGGGTCAACGGCTGGGGCATGCTCGATGCGGCAGTGCCCTTCGGCGGAGTCGGCGACTCCGGATGGGGGAGGGAGTCAGGGCCTGAAGCGCTGGCCTCCTACACACGCACCAAATCCGTCATCGTCGCAGTCGACCAGGAAGCCTCCTGACGACCGAAACAGCCAATGTCGCGCTGAGCGGCGTACGCCGCGGGTAGGCTGACAGAATGATGACGGCGAGGATGCGGCGCATCTGCGCCAGCCTGCCCCGACCTTTTGCGGGGTCGCCATGACGAAGACGTCGGAAACCCTGGACATCATCTCCTTCGACTTTGCTCCTGGGGCTGAGCACAAACTCCGCGAAGAAGGAACCCGCCTGCAGAACTGGCCGGCCGTCTACCTGATCAGGAACGAGCAGAACCGCACCATCTACGTCGGCGAATCCACTAATGTTTCCAAACGCATCAGCCAGCACTACGCCAACCATGAGAAGACCAAGCTCAGGGCGCTGCATGGTTCACGCGCCAGAGAGTCGCGCGTCATCTTGGACGACGAGTTCAACAAGTCGGCCGCCCTGGATCTTGAGGCTTTCCTCATCCAACACCTCGCGGGAGACGGCAAGTACCACCTGCTTAATCGCAATGACGGCATTGTCGATCGCAATTACCACGGCAAGAACAGCTTCCAAGCTCGATTCCGCGGCCAGCTTTTCGATCAGCTCAGACAGCATGAGATCTTTCGCAAGAGCATCGAAGAGATCGAAAACGACGACCTGTACAAACTCTCCCCGTTCAAATCACTTGAGGAAAACCAAGAACGAGCTGTTCGAGACATTGTCTCGCTGCTGCTGAGAAGTCTCAGCGGTAGGACCGCGGCAGGCTCCATCGTCGTCGAAGGAGACCCCGGGACGGGGAAGACAATCGTCGCAGTCTTCCTCCTCAAACTGCTCGTAGACATCGGCACAGCTGCTGACACCGATCCCGTGCAGGAGGAAGGTGAAGGGTCAGAGTTCAGCGAGTTCTTCACCCGAGAGAACCGGCTGGCCATCAGGTCCCTCCTGGAGACCGGTAACGGGATCGGCCTAGTAGTCCCTCAGCAGTCGCTGCGCGAATCGATACAACGGGTGTTCCGGCGAATCCCGCATCTCCGTGCGGACATGGTGGTCAGTCCCTTCACAGTGGGGAACTCCGACACCCGCTATTCCTTGCTCGTTGTCGACGAGACGCATCGCCTCTCTCAGAAAGCTGCCCAAGCGTCGGGCCCGCTGAACGGAACCTACCGCGACATCAACAGTCGACTCTTCGGGGATGAGCCCGACGGGGCACTTAAGACGCAGCTGGACTGGGTGCAGCGGCTGAGCGACCACCAGATCCTGCTTGCTGATCTGTCGCAGACCGTTCACGCCTCGGACCTGCCCAGGGAGCACCTTCGCGGCGTCATTGCCAAAGCCGAAGGGGAGGGCAAACACCACAGGCTCCGCTCCCAGATGCGAGTCCTCGGCGGCAACGACTACATCAAGTACATCAAGTCGCTCGTCGGCGGAGAACCCCCTCGTCATCCCACACGCTTCGGCAGCGATTACGAGTTCACCATGTTCGAGGATCCGGCGCAGATGCACCACGTGATCCGTGAACGCAATCAGGAGTTCGGGCTCGCCCGCATGGCAGCGGGCTACGCGTGGGAGTGGGTGAGCAAGAAGGACGGGTCGCTCACCGACATCCGCATTGGTGACTACCAGGCGCGCTGGAACTCGCGAGTGAAGGATTGGGTGGACTCACCCGGCTCGCTCGAGGAGGTCGGCTCCATCCATACCCTTCAGGGTTATGACCTCAACTACGCCGGGGTCATCATCGGCCCCGATCTGCGATACGACCCGGATGAGGACTCGCTATGGTTCGACCGAAGCAGCTTCTTCGACAAGCGGGCCATCTATCGCAATAAGCAGAAGGGACGAGACTGGACTCCCGAGGAGCTCCTCGAGTGGGTCCGCAATGTCTACTACGTTCTGCTCACTCGCGGCCGCCGTGGAACATTCGTCTACGTGTGCGATCACAACCTCCGCGAGTACCTTCGCCCGTATGTGCCCGATTTCGAATGGTCCGACCAGAAGGCCACATACAGGCGAAACCGCGACCACCGGTGACGTGAGACTTCAGATCACGGGCGCACCGTATCGACGGCCCATTCCCGTGCCTCGCTGATCTCGAGGTCGAAGGTGAGGATCTCGCCATTGTCTATATCTTTGGCCTGGACCTGGTACATCGGGCGCTCCAGCAGCTTCGCCGCGTCGGTCTTCGGCAGACGGCGGACCCTGGTCCACCACCCCTCATGGCGGCCGATCCAAAAAATGGGCCGCGAACAGACCACAAACCGGCGATCCTCAAAGATAAACTTCAGCGGGGCACCACCCGCAGTGGTCCACACCTGTGCGGTGCGCACCTGCTGCCCAGTCTCCAGAGTCTCAGCGCTCATAGAAACAAGAGTAGAACCAGATCCTGACACGTAAGCTGACAGCATGTGCGGCCGCTACGTCCAAGCTCGAGCCACCGGCGATCTCGCCGCCGCACTCCACGCCGACCACGACCCCGACTACCAGCACCAGCCCAGCTGGAACATCGCACCCACCGATACAGTCCCCATCGTTGTGGAAACCCTCGTCGACGGAGAAATCCTGAGGCGCCTCGGCCCCGCCCGGTGGGGACTGCTGCCCCCGTGGGCCAAGGACAGAACCTTCTCCTCAAGAACTTTCAACGCCCGTTCTGAAACCGTCACCACCAAACCCAGCTTCCGCTCCGCAGTACGGCGCAAGCGCGCCATCGTCCCAGCCGAGGGCTATTACGAATGGCGCACCGAGGGGCGGACGAAGACCCCGCACCTCATCAGACCCGCCGACGGCTCTCTCATGCTGTTCGCCGGCCTCTGGGAGAGCTGGACGGACGGAGAGGAGACGATCGTCTCCACCACCATTCTCACCGGCCCAGCACCCACAGCTGATGACGCAGTCCTGCGTGAGCTCGGTGCCCTGCACGACCGCACCCCACTGGCTATGACGCCCACACTTGCCGACCAATGGGTTCAGCCCGGCGAGCCCACCAGCACAGAGCTGGAAGAGCTTCTCGACGAAGTGCGCGGGGGAGTGCCCGAGGTGGCACGCCTCTGGGAGATTCACCCGGTCGGCCCCGAGGTCGGCAATGTGCGCAACAACGGCCCCGAACTCATGGCGCCCGTGCCGAGGCTGTTCTTTTCCCCTGAAAGCGACCCCGCATGACTGAGGCACCCTGCATGACTGCAGCAGAGGCTGAGCGACAGCTCTTAACCAGCGACTATCTGCGCAAGGGGAACAGCAGGCAGCAGCGCGCTGCCCGGACTCTGGACCAGCTGCCCCTCGATTCGATGCCGCAGGTCGAGGAATGGGCCCTAGCAGGCACCGTGCCGCTGGACATCGATCTCCCGAACTCCGACCTGGACATCCTTATATCGACCAGCCAGCCCGCGAAGGTTCGCGATGACCTCACGACCTGCTTCTCCCATCGGTCCGATTTCAGCTCGTGGGCACATGGCCGTGAAGCAGGTGCGTGGTGCGCAGCCTTCACCATGGGGACATACCCGATCGAATTCTTCATCCAACCCACTCCCGTCAGGAAACAGCGGGCCTTCAGGCACTTAGTGGCTGAATACGTGCTGCTCACCCGACACGGTGAGGAGTTCCGCGAACAGATTCGGCAGCTGAAGAGCAGCGGTATGAAGACTGAACCAGCCTTCGCCGCTGTCCTGGGCCTACGCGGAGACCCATATCTAGCACTGCTTGAATTGCCGCTATAACGACCTTGGCGCCCAACGCATGCGCCCATTTCCGCGTATTCGAAGCGTCTTAGCAAGCATCCCTCTTCCTGCCGTTCAACACGAGTGGCCGTGACTCGCTCTGCGGAAGGGCGCTGCCGAAGTTGGGACGCGAGCGTTGATTTCTGAGCCCGTGATCTTAGACGCAACGCGCCCCAGTTGGGGCCGGTGCTCCGCCCCCAACCTGGACATCAATGCGGAGGTTTCGCCCGCCCGGACAGCTTCCAACTTCGCGTATGTACTCGCTGGCTGACGCAATAGCACCAGATGCCACGACGCAAGCCACCACGTTAATGGCACAGATTGAGGCGGTCAGGACAGCTGTTGAGCCGGCCCTAATCGCGCTCTGGTCTGTTTGATTGAGCAGAATGTAGAACCCCTGATCTGTGTCGCCGAAGCTCAGATCTGGCGTGACGTGCCCCGGTTCAGTGGGAGGAGCGGAAGCGTTCTGAGAGATGCCGAAGACGCTTCCGTCAGTCAGCGAATACTCGTGAAAAGTAGTGCCATCAGACTGAGTGACGGTGTATGAAGCTCCCGTGTCCTTAAGGTCCCCTTCGATCGATGCCAAGTCCGCTGTCGAGAGGTGTACTTCTTCGGAGCTGAATGTTTGCTCTTCTGAAAGGGTCTCGGTGGAGGTCTGCTGGGTTTCGGGCTTCGCGCTTGCCGCGCCTGCATAGGCAGGCGGACCTCCGAAAAGGACCGCCAAGACTGATATCAGCGGGACTGCGGCCAGGCTGCGGCTAGTTGTCTTTGTATGCTTCATCTTGGACACCTTCGGTAGGGGACTTCCGTTCTCTTCCCGCACCCGCAGAGCATCTGCTTGGCGGCCGACCCAGGCATTGACCAGCGCACCGAGGAAAATGATGAAGAGCGCTGGTAGTACGTCAGCCGGGGCCCAGCTGGTGTTGGGCAGGAGAACTTTGAGAAGCAGGTAACCAACGCTCCCTCCCAGCATTACAACTGCAAATCGGGGAGCGAATTTTCGCGCTGGCATGATTTCAGTCTCCTTGCCCTTCTACTGGACAGATAGTCCCCTGGGGCGGACGTTCTGGGACCCGAGGCATGGGGTGGTCCGGCCGAGGGTTGGAGATGCCTGCGGGGTCGCCGGAGCCTTAGACCTCGCCAGATTCGCTCAGTTCCCAGCCGGAATGGGTCCCCCACACAGGCACATTTGGGACAGAAATGACCCAGTCTCGGCGAGGAACAAGTCCACGGAGGCGAGCACATCCTGCCGTCCGCGGCGACCAGGGCCACAGTCGCGTATACATCCTCCGACTCTTCTGACCTACGGCTGGTTCCCATATGACCCCGCCATGACTGACGATGCTGCCCCGGACATACCGGCTGAAGCCTGAACCATCACCTCCAAGGGGAGACGTGGGATGTCAGGGCGGGGAGCGCAGACATCACGGATGCACTCCCAGAAGAATCCGGTGGTGAGCAGACCTTACCGGGCGGAGACGCGCTGAAGGCCACCACTAAGGCCTGCCTTGCTGGTGCCGCAGATGCGAATAGGTCAGAATTGACTTATGCAATCGGAAGCCGGCACTCCAGCGCCAGCAGCGGAGACCCTCGCGCCCGAAGCGGACGGGTCCACCCGTGAGCGGGTGCTGCAGCTCGTCGTGGAGGAGGGGCCAATCTCTGCGGCCCAGCTCGGCAAGAGGCTCAGCCTCACCCCCGCAGCGGTCCGCCGGCACCTCGACGCCATGACCGAGCAGGGCATCGTCGAGATCAAAACCGTCACAGGATCCAAGCGCGCGGCCGGACGGCCCTCGCGCCGCTACGTGCTGTCCTCCCGCGGGCAGCAGATCCTGGGCGACGACTACCTGAACCTCGTCCGGGCCGCTCTCCAGGTGCTGGACCAGCACGCTTCCGGCGAGCCACTCGCAGAAGCAGGAGCCGACCCTCAGCTCACGCCCGTGGACCAAGCCGGGATCGATACCCGTCAGGAAGCGGCCGCCGACTCCTACGGGGCACGCACCCTCGCCAAGGAATACTTCTCCGGCTTCGAGGCCCGCTACTGGGAGCAGCTCAGCAGCATCGAGGACCTCGACGAACGCTCCGAGAAGCTCGCCGAGCTCTTCAACGACGACGGATTCTCGGGATTCACCCGGCTTGTGGGCCGCGACAACCCCCTTCTGGCCATGCAGTCCACCCAACTCTGCCAAGGTCATTGCCCCGTCCGGGAAATAGCCGCCGCCCATCCGGTGTTCTGCGAGGAAGAGACCGCCATGATCTCCCGACTGCTGGAGGTCGATGTCCGGCGGCTCTCAACCCAGGCCGCGGGAGCACATGTATGCACAACACACGTCCCGGTCGGACGCGAGAAGCTCGCTGCTGAACGCAGAGCCCGTGCAGAACAGGGACCACAGACCACCGCCGCACCCAGAAGGGGCGGCCGGAAGCGAATCGTAATCTCCCCGCGTCAACAAGAGAGGCTGTCATGACGGACACTCAGAAGGCTGAAGAGACCCTCAAGAACACCGACGACCCCGGAGTCATCTCCGAGATCCTCGAGTCCAACCCCGAGCTCAAAGACCTCGGCAAAGGCTACGAGTACGGGTGGTCAGACTCCGACGCCGCCGGCGCCGCCGCCAAGCGCGGCATCAGCACCGAAGTGGTCGCCGACATCTCCGGCAAGAAGAGCGAGCCCGAGTGGATGCTCAAGCTCCGCCAGAAGGGCCTGAAGTACTTCGACCGCAAGCCCATGCCCACCTGGGGCGCGGACCTCTCCGGCATCGACTTCGACCAGATCAAGTACTTCGTGCGCTCCACTGAGAAGCAGGCACGCACCTGGGAGGACCTCCCCGAAGACATCCGCAACACCTACGAGCGCCTCGGCATCCCTGAGGCAGAGCGCGACCGCCTCGTCTCCGGCGTGGCAGCCCAGTACGAATCAGAGGTGGTCTACCACCAGATCCGCGAGGACCTGGAGGAGCAGGGTGTCATCTTCATGGACACCGACACCGCCCTGAAGGAGCACCCCGAGTTCTTCGAGGAGTACTTCGGCTCCGTGATCCCCGTGGGCGACAACAAGTTCGCCGCCCTCAACACCGCCGTGTGGTCAGGCGGCTCCTTCGTCTACGTTCCCAAGGGCGTCCACGTCGAGATCCCCCTCCAGGCCTACTTCCGCATCAACACGGAGAACATGGGCCAGTTTGAGCGGACGCTGATCATCGCCGACGAGGACTCCTACGTCCACTACATCGAAGGCTGCACCGCACCCATCTACGACACTGACTCACTGCACTCCGCAGTCGTCGAGATCGTCGTGAAGAAGAACGCCCGCGTGAGGTACACGACCATCCAGAACTGGTCCAACAACGTGTACAACCTCGTCACCAAGCGTGCCGTGGTGGACCAGGGCGGCACCATGGAGTGGATCGACGGCAACATCGGATCCAAGGTCACCATGAAGTACCCAGCCGTCTACCTCACCGGTGAGCACGCCAAGGGCGAAACCCTCTCGGTGGCGTTCGCAGGCGAAGGTCAGCACCAGGACACCGGCTCCAAGATGGTGCACATGGCCCCCAACACCTCCAGCAGCATCGTGTCCAAGTCAGTGGCACGCTCCGGGGGGCGGGCCTCCTACCGCGGACTCGTCCAGATCAACTCGGAGGCTAAGAACTCAGCGAACTCCGTGGTCTGCGACGCGTTGCTGGTCGACACCATCTCCAAGACCGACACCTACCCGTACATCGACATCCGGGAGGACGACGTCACCCTCGGACACGAGGCCACCGTCTCCAAGGTCTCCGAGGACCAGCTGTTCTACCTCATGTCACGCGGCATGGCAGAGGACGAAGCAATGGCCATGATCGTGCGCGGCTTCATCGAGCCCATCGCCCGTGAGCTGCCCATGGAATACGCCCTTGAGCTCAACCGGCTCATCGAGCTGCAGATGGAAGGCTCAGTGGGCTGACCACCCCCTCGCACGCTGTCCGCGGTCCCACCCTTGGGGCCGCGGACGAGCTGTGAGAGGCTCACTCAGTCCCCACCCCTGACACCGCGTCAACACACACCACAGAGGGAAGAGAAAACGATGACCAACACCCCTGCCGAGCAGGAGGAGAAAGTCGCCGGAGTAGACGTCGGCGAACGCCGCATCTCCATTCCGGGCTTCACCGAAGAGGGCGAGACCCTCGCCGAGACTATGGACGACAGCCACAGCCACGGCGGCCTCGGCGAAAGCCAGGAGATCACCTCCGGCGCCGGCTCGCGCGCCAAGCGCACCGTGAGCTTCGACCCCGCCGACTACCCGCAGCCCACCGGCAGGGAAGAGGAGTGGCGCTTCTCACCGCTGAAGAAGCTGGCCTCAGTCCTCGAAGACACCCCCACCGAGGGCGCTCCCGTCGACTACCAGATCTCCGCCCCCGAAACCGCTGCAGTGTCATCCCTCACCGCCGACACCAGCCCTCGCGGATCCGTGCTGCAGCCTGCCGATCGCGCAGCTGCTATCGCCTCCAAGCAGACACCGGAAGCTCTCTACATCCAGATCCCCGCCGACACCGAGATCGAAGAGCCCATTCGCGTCGACATCACCGGAGTCGAAGCAGGCAAACGAGCCAACAGCCACATCGTCCTCGAAGCCGCCGCGCACGCCAAAGGCACCATCGTCCTCGAGCACCGCGGATCCGCGATCTTCAACGGCAACGTCGAGATCAAAGTCGGTGACGGCGCAGACCTCAAAGTCATCAGCCTCCAGCGCTGGAACAGCGACGCCATCCACACCGGCCAGCACGACGCCGAAGTGGGACGCGACGCGAAGTACAAGCACGTGGCCATCAGCCTCGGCGGCGAAATCGTCCGGCTCAACGTCAACTTCCGCTACGCCGCAGAAGGCGCCGAAGCCGAAATGTACGGGCTCTACTTCGCCGACTCCGGCCAGCACATCGAGCACCGCACCTTCGTGGACCACAACTCGCCGTCCAACAAGTCCAACGTGCTCTACAAGGGCGCGCTCCAAGGGCAGACGGCACGCACCGTGTGGATCGGCGACGTTCTCATCCGCAAAGAGGCAGAGAACACCGACTCCTACGAGAAGAACGAAAACCTGGTCCTCACCGACGGCGCCCGAGCGGACTCCGTGCCCAACCTGGAGATCGAGACCGGCGTCATCGACGGCGCAGGCCACGCATCCTCCACCGGACGCTTCGACGAGAACCACCTGTTCTACCTCATGGCCCGCGGCATCCCAGAGGAGATCGCCCGTCAGCTGGTGGTCCGCGGCTTCCTCCACGAAATCATCCAGAAGATCGGCGTGCCCGCCATCGAAGAGGCCCTCCAGGAGGACCTCGAGAACGAGCTCAAGATCCACGGCAACTGACCTCATCCCCGGTCGCCCGCACACTTCCCAGACACAGAAAAGGACACTGACATGTCTACCCTTGAGATCAAGGACCTCCACGTTTCCATCGAGACCGAGCAGGGCTCCAAAGAGATCCTGAAGGGCGTCACCCTGAGCATCACCTCAGGTGAGAAGCACGCCATCATGGGGCCCAACGGCTCCGGCAAGTCGACCCTGGCCTCGACCATCGCAGGCCACCCCCGGTACGAGGTCACCTCTGGCTCCATCACCCTCGACGGTGAGGACGTCCTGGAGATGGGACCCGACGAGCGGGCCCAGGCAGGACTCTTCCTGGCCATGCAGTACCCCGTGGAGGTTCCCGGCGTCACCATGACCAACTTCCTGCGCACCGCCAAGACCGCCATCGAAGGCGAAGCGCCCAAGCTGCGAACCTGGACCAAAGAGGTCAAGGACGCCATGGAGAAGCTCAAGATCGATGCCGACTTCGCCAACCGAAACGTCAACGAAGGCTTCTCCGGCGGTGAGAAGAAGCGCGTGGAGATCCTCCAGCTGGAGCTCTTCAAGCCCAAGTTCGCCATCCTGGACGAAACGGACTCAGGCCTCGACATCGACGCCCTGCACGTGGTCTCCGAAGGCGTGAACCGCGCCCACGAGAGCAACAGCATGGGCACGCTGCTGATCACCCACTACACGCGCATCCTCAACTACATCAAGCCCGACTACGTCCACGTCTTCGTGGACGGCCGAGTGGCCGAGCAGGGAGGCCCCGAGCTGGCAGACGAGCTCGAAGCCAACGGCTACGACCGGTTCCTCGCAGCCGCCTGATTTCCCTCAACGAGGAATCAACCCTTGTGCGACATCGTTATGACGCGCAGGATTGAATGCAGAGAAAGGAGCGGTACATGACTGACACCGCAACACAGGCGCCGCTCGAGGACGTCGAAGAGGCGCTCAAAGACGTCATCGACCCCGAGCTCGGCATCAACATCGTAGACCTCGGACTGCTCTACGGCCTCCGCTACGAGGAGGACGGCGCTCTGGTGATCGACATGACACTCACCACCGCCGCATGCCCCCTGACGGACGTGCTCGAGGAGCAGGTCGGCCAAAACATCGGCACCATGGTCGACGAATGGCGGCTCAACTGGGTCTGGATGCCGCCATGGGGCCCCGAGAAGATCACCGACGACGGCCGCGAGCAGATGCGGGCCCTCGGATTCAACATCTGATCAGGCTCCACGCCTCACACTGAAACCGCGCACATGCGGCCCGGCTCCCGACAGGGACCGGGCCGCTGTCGTGCCCGGAACGCACCAACCCCAGCCCGGTACACTGACACGGGCCTCCCGCACCCTCAACAACCCCCTTTGGAGCAGAACCCTTGATCAGCGTGTCCAACCTCGAACTGCGCGTCGGCGCGCGCCTGCTCATGGACGAGGTCTCCTTCCGGATCGACGCAGGGGACAAAGTCGGGCTCGTCGGCCGAAACGGGGCGGGAAAGACCACCATGACCCGAATCCTCGCCGGAGCCGGACAGCCCACCGACGGCACAGTCGAACGCCGCGGAGAGATCGGGTACCTGCCCCAGGACCCCAAGGTCGAGAACATGGACCAGCTCGCGCGCGAACGCATCCTCTCGGCCCGAAACCTCGACCAGGTCACCACCAAGCTGCGCGAAGCCGAGAAGGGCATGGCCTCAGAGGACGGAAACGTCCAAGAGAAAGCCATGAAGCGCTACGCCCGCCTCGAAGACGAATTCCAAGCAGGAGGGGGATACGCCGCCGAGGCCGAAGCAGCAACCATCTGCGCCAACCTCGACCTCCCTGAACGCATCCTCACCCAGCCGCTGCACACGCTCTCCGGCGGTCAGCGCCGGCGCGTCGAGCTCGCCCGCATCCTGTTCTCCCAAGCCGAGACGCTGCTGCTCGATGAGCCCACCAACCACCTCGACGCCGACTCCATCACCTGGCTGCGCGAACACATCAAGAACTTCCCCGGCGGAGTGCTGATGATCTCCCACGACGTCGACCTCATCGAAGACACCGTCAACAAGGTTCTGTACCTCGACGCCATGCGCCAAACGGTGGACGTCTACAACATGGGCTGGAAGAAGTACCTCGTCCAGCGTGAGCAGGACGAATCCCGGCGCAAGCGCGAATACGCCAACGCGGAGAAGAAGGCCTCCCAGCTGCGGCAGCAGGCTGACAAGATGAAGGCCACCGCGACCAAAGCCACTGCCGCCCAATCCATGCTCAAGCGCGCTGAGCGCATGATGCGCGGCCTCGAAGGGGAGCGGGCCACCGACAAGGTCGCCAAAATCCGCTTCCCAGAGCCCCAGTCCTGCGGCAAGACCCCGCTTATGGCGGAATCTCTCTCGAAGTCCTACGGCTCCCTCGAGATCTTCACCGGAGTCGATCTAGCCATCGACCGCGGCTCACGCGTCGTCATCCTCGGATACAACGGCGCCGGCAAGACAACGCTCATGCGGCTGCTCGCAGGAACCGCCGAGCCCGACACCGGGAACATCATCTCCGGTCACGGGCTCAAGCTCGGATACTTCGCCCAGGAGCACGACACCCTCGACACCGAGCGCTCCGTGCTGGAGAACATGAAGACGGCAGCACCGTGCCTCAACGACACAGATCAGCGAAAGATCCTCGGATCCTTCCTCTTCTCCGGGGACGACACCGCAAAACCGGCGTCAGTGCTCTCAGGAGGCGAGAAGACGCGCCTGGCCCTGGCCACACTCGTGGCCTCCAGGGCCAACGTGCTGCTGCTCGACGAGCCGACCAACAACCTCGACCCAGCCTCCCGCGAAGAGATCCTCGCGGCGCTGCGGACCTACGAAGGCGCGGTCGTCCTCATCTCCCACGACCCCGGTGCCGTCGAAGCGCTCGACCCCGAACGCGTCGTGCTGCTTCCCGACGGCGTCGAAGACCTCTACACAGCGGAGTACGAGGACCTCATCCAGCTGGAGTGAGGCCCGTCCTCACCGGCCCGCCATATGCTCGTCGACCCAGGCGTCTTCGGCATCCTCATCCGTCAGGCGTCCCTGCTGACGCATCCGCTCGGCCCGTGCGCGCCTGAGAACCTCACGCTTAGGTATGCCCGCCGGCAGCTCACCGTCGTCCTCCTCCGCATAAGCCACGTCATTGCTCCGGGCCTGCAGGCGGGCCGCATAGCCCCAGCCGACAAAGCTGAGCATGCCGAACGCGATCCACTGCATCGAATAGCCCAGGTGCGGCCCCTCGTCCACGCTGGGACGAGCGAATCCCCGAGGCTGCTCAGCCGGCTGCGGAGACTCCGATAACATCTCTCCGTAGGCGCCGCCCATGACGCTGTAGCCGACCTGATCCTCAATCTCGTCAAGCTCGATGGACGCCAGCTGGCCCTCGGGCGCATCACGGCCGATCTCAGGCTCGCCGGGCTTGATCCGCACCGTCACCTCGGCCTGCCCGCTCGGCGGCTCAGGGTTCGACGCAGGCAGCGATCCGTCCTCGCTTCCCGGGGCAAGCCAGCCCCGGGAAATGATCACCACGTCACCCGTCGAGGCCTCACGGAAGGGCACGACCTGCTCGTAGCCGACCTGCCCGGAGTTCGCACGGTTGCGGGCGAAGAGATGGTCCTGCGCCAGATACTCGCCGACGAGCTCCACGCTCTTCCACTCATCGTCCTCATCAGCAGAGGCGAAGATGTCCCGGGCCTCTGAGTAGGGAATGGGGCCCTGATCGTAGTTGGCCTGGATGGTCCCGATCTCATCCAATGCGGCATCTCGGCGGTCCCACTGCCATTGGCCCAAGAAGTAGCAGACCACCATGAAGAGGATGCAGACCGCGAACCACCCGATCCAGGTGGGTGAGGCCAAGAACGAATACCGCTGACGAAAGTCCGTCACTCCTGAGTCCCCTGGACAGCCTGGGACGGCTCAGCCTCAAGCGGCTCAGTGGATCGCCAGAACAGCCGAGCCTGCAGGAACTGCTCCAGCCAATCCCGGTGCTCACCGCATGCAAGCCATATCTTGCGACGCTCTGCGTCGTGAATCTTGGGGTTGTTCCACAGGACCTTCCAAGCGGCAGGTTCGCGGCATCCCTTGCGGGAGCATTCCGGCGCCTGAGGGCCTTCAGCGCCAGACGAGAGGGAGCCCAGCAGATCCATTACGGCTCACCCCTCTCCACCTCGCCGGAAACGATCTCACCTTCAATGACTGTGTCCCCGCTCTGCACGCCCACGGGCTCCTCGGGCTGCTCCTCCCACCATTGGCGGGGCTCATCCTCGGGCTCCTCATGCTCCGCGGTCAGCTGCCGCTGCGGATCAACGCCTTCGCGGGCCGCCCCGAGGTACCGATCCCCGCTGGCCGTGGCGCCGACCACCGCGGTGTAGGGCAGAATAATGGCTGCGACGACGAAGACGGCGGCCCACCATGACTGCCAGACCACCGCTGTAAGACCCGCGAGCAGGAAGCACACCATGCGCAGGCTCATCTGGACGGTGTAAGCCACCATCCGTGATCTCTGCTCCACACTGTGGCGCATCGGCGCGTCGGTGACGGAGTAAACGGGTTCTGACATCTGTCCTATTCTACCGCTCACCCCTGCGGCCCCGATAGGGTGAGCACCGGCAGACCGGCAGACACGAAGCAGGAGACACATGAGCGATCGATCCATACTGATCACCGGCGGAAATCGTGGCATCGGCCGGGCGATCGCCGAAGCCTTCATCGCCAACGGCGACAAGGTCGCCGTCACCACACGCAGCGGCGAAGCCCCGGAAGGAGCCCTCGGGGTCGCAGCAGATGTGACCGACTCTGCGAGCATCGACGCCGCCTTCAAACAGGTCGAGGAGGCCCACGGTCCAGTCGAGGTCCTGGTTGCGAACGCGGGCATCACTCGTGACACGCTTCTGATGCGTATGAGCGAGGACGACTTCTCCGAGGTTCTCGACACCAACCTCACCGGAGCCTTCCGCGTCGTCAAGCGCGCCAATAAGGGCATGCTGAAGCAGAAGAAGGGGCGAATCGTGCTGATCGGCTCCGTCGTGGGCCTCTACGGCACGCCCGGGCAGATCAACTACGCCTCCTCCAAGGCGGCCCTGGTGGGCATGGCCAGGTCCCTGACTCGGGAGCTGGGCGGCCGCGGAATCACAGCCAACGTGGTGGCGCCCGGATTCGTCCGCTCGGACATGACTGATGCACTGGACGAGGACACCCAGAAGAAATACCTGGAGTCCATCCCTGCCGGACGGTTCGCCGAAGCCGAAGAGGTCGCCAAAGTTGTCGCCTGGCTCGGCTCCGACGACGCCGCCTACATCAGCGGGGCCGTCATCCCGGTCGACGGCGGCCTCGGCATGGGTCACTGACAGAATCTCGAAAGGACTGATCGCATGACTTCACAGGATCTCGCCGGCAGGGGAGCCGTCATCACCGGCTCCTCCCGCGGCATCGGCGCCGCCACCGCTCAGCTCGTGGCAGAGCGCGGCGCAGGCGTTGTCGTCAACTATCGCGCCAAGGCGCCGCGCGCCAAGAAGGTTGTCAAGGGCATTGAGGAGGCCGGCGGCCGCGCGGTCCCGGTCCAGGCCGACATCACCGAGGCCGAGGGAGCACAGGCTCTTGTCGACGCGGCCGTCGAAAACTTCGGCAGTCTCGACCTGCTCATCCTCAACGCGTCCGGGGGCATGGAGTCCGACCGGGGTGAGGACTACGCGCTCATGCTCAACCGCGATGCGCAGGTGAACCTGGTGCGCACCGCACTTGAGGTCATGCCGCGCGGCTCCCAGATTGTGTTCGTCACCAGCCACCAGGCCCACTTCATCAACCAGACAGCAACGATGGACGCATACGAGCCCGTGGCCCGCTCCAAGCGCGCTGGTGAGGATGCCCTCCGGGAGATGACGCCTGAGCTCGATGAGAAGGGCGTCTCGCTGACAGTGGTCTCCGGCGACATGATCGAAGGCACCATCACTGCGACCCTCCTTGATCGGGCACAGCCCGGCGCTCTCGAAGCCCGCCGCGACGCGGCCGGCCGCCTCTACACCGTTGAGGAGTTCGCGGCCGAGATCGCCTCCATCGTGAACCGAGAGGGTCTCGAGCAGGCCCATACGGAGCTGGTGGGCGGCGCTGAGGACTTCCTGGCCAACAACACCTGAGAAATCATCATGACGCAGCAGCCCCCGCCCCAAGAGAGCCAAGTGCGGCGCCTGTTCACCCTCGCGGTCCTCTTCGGGCTGGGGGCGCTCGGAATGGTGCTCCTGAACCTCACCCTGGACTTGGGGCTCAGCTTCGCCCCGGTGTTTCTGAGCCTCTTCGCCGTCATATGGACAGTGATCGGTCTTTTCGCCTGGCGGTACGAACGAAAGCAGTCCGACAGCCCCGATCACTAGAGCCTCCGCCAGACTGTGCAGTCAGCTGACAAGGATCAGCGTCGTCGGCCCCACGAGAAGCAGAGCGCTCACCGCAAGCAGGCCGGCTGACGCAGGCCACGCCAGAGGACGGGGCCGCGTGAGCAGCCGCTGCAGCCTGATGCCGGTGATGAGTCCCGAATCGCCTGGCTGAAGATCGGCCCGCGTTCCGTCGCCTGAGGTGCTTGTGGTGGCAATGGACCGCAGAAGCACATCACTGCCGTGCTCGGCCAGCGCACCGTCGTCGGCCAGCATCTCGGTGAGCTCCAGAACGGCCTCACGCCCGTAGCGGGTCGTCGGAAGCCAGGGGAGAGCGCGGTACCACGCCTCAAAGGCCATGGTTAGCAGGTGGTGCCGCTGACGCAGGTGCGTCCGCTCATGCGCGACCACCGCGGCAAGCTCAGCATCGGTGAGCTGGTCCAGGAGGCCTCGCGAGAGCACAGTCACCGAGCCGGCGTTCGTCCGCCCGGGAAGGCAGTAGGCCAGGGGAGCGTCGTGCTCGATCACCTGGGCATCGAAGTCGGGAACGCTCGTCATCTCTCCGAAGGAGGGGGAGCGCAGCGGCGTCGAGAGGAGCTGAACCATCTGGCGGTGACGCGCTCGGGCCCTGCGCACCCGGTAGAACGTCCGGGCCAGAGTCAGCAGCAGATGGGCTCCCAGCACAAGGCCCAGGCAGAGAGCGAAGATGTGCCAGGGGTGGACATCCATGGCCGCCAGGGCCTCGTAGTCCTCTGCGGTGGTCAGCTCGACCGCGGTCCCAACTGCCTCCGGGAACGATGATCCGAACGGCGAGAGCCCGTAGATGATCGGCGAGCCCACCATGGACAGTCCGCCGCTCAGCGCAATAGCCTGCCAGAGCACCATCCAGACCCATGGAGAGCGTGCCCTGGCCGGCGCCTCATGAAGGAGCATAGGAACGGGCACAGCAAGGGCAACGGCTAGCAGGGCGAGGCCAAGGGCAAGAATCTCCACTGAGCGAAGATTCTATCTGCTGAGGTGAGGGCCGTGCGTCAGCTCAGAATGCGGCGCAGCGCAGCCGCTTCCTCTTCCGAAACGCCGCCGATGAACCGAGCGAGGACCGCTTCGCGGTCACCGGCCTGGCCGAGCACCTCGTTGAGCATCTCCACGGTGTGGTCCTCGCGTGAAGCCTCTGCCGTGTAGCGGTGGGGGCGAGACCCGCGGTCACGCCGGACGAGGCCCTTCTTCTCCAAACGGGAAAGCACCGTGAGGACTGTGGTGACAGCGAGGGCGTCATCCAGCTCATCACGCACATCGTTGGCCGACAGCTGGGAGCCCGTGTCCCACAGCAATGTCATCACCTGACGCTCAAGTTCGCCGAGACTGGCCATCATTCGGTGCTCCTTTCAGCAACGCACTACTACGATACTGCTGAAATCACCATTCTTCTACGCTCTGTAGTAAAAGTGTGTCGAATGTTACCTATGCCTCGGGGGCATAGACCGATGAGAGCGCCTCAGGGCTCGACGCCACCGCGGTGATCCGCTGCTCCAGAGCCACGCCTGAAGCGTCGCGCCTGGCCATCTCCGCCGGGAGTGTGCGCGCGGAGCCCGAGCTGTCCGCAGCCATAGGAGCCGCAAGAACGGCCGCGCCGACCATCAGGCGCTCCTCGCCGCGCAGGAACCGATGTGCCCGCACACCTCCCGTCGCCCTGCCCTTGATGGGGAACTCAGAAAGCTCAGACACTTTGATCGTCCCGCTCTCCAGGCCCTCCAGGGTGCCGTCACCGGCTGCCGCCGTCACCACCACCGCGGCACCGGGAGCATCAGCCACCGCAGCGGGGATGGCGCCGAACCCGATGACCTCGTCGCCCGGCGCCAGCTTGATGCCCGCGATGCCCGAGCCGGTACGCCCCTGCGGACGAACCTTGTCGGCGCCGAATCTGAGCAGCTGAGCGCCCGCAGTGATCAGGACCATCTGGTCGGACTCATCAGCGGACGGGACGGCGGCCACCACCGTGTCCTTCTCCTTCAGAGCAATGACCTCCCACTCATCCCGGTTGGCCGGGTAGTCAGGATTGATCCGCTTGATGCGCCCCTGGGCCGTGGCCACCGCAAGGACCTTCTCAAGGGGCACCAGCCCGACCACCTGCTCCCCGCGCGCCAGGCTGAAGTAGTCCTTCGCCTTTCCGCCCTGGTTCAGGTTGATGGTGCCGCCTGCAACCTCCAGAACGGGCATGTCCATCACAGAGAGCCTGATCATCCGACCTGCCGTGGTGATGGCGCCGACTGCCTCACGAGCGGTCGCCGGGACCAGGGAGCTCAGCGCGTCGTGCTTTCTGCGCCGTCCCGGGTGCACCAGCTGCGCACGATCAGCGGTGCGAGCGAGCATGCCGGAGGTGGAGAGCACAGCCCAGCACGGAGCGTCCGGGATCCGCAGCGCGGCTTCAGGATCCTCACCCTTGGCCGGCGTGAGAGCAGGCACAGGCTCCGCGTCCTCCGTCTCCACCAGCTCAGTCCGACGCTCGTCGCCGTACTTGTCGGCGATGCTGTCGAGCTCGTCAGCCACAGTGGTCCGCAGGACCTCCTCAGAGTCCAAGATCGCGGCGAGGTGTGCAATCTCCTCCTCAAGCCGCTGCTTCTCCTTCTCCAGCTCGAGAGTCGAATAGCGAGTGAGCTGCCTGAGCCGCAGCTCCAGGATGTGCTCAGCCTGCGCCTCGGAGAGATCGAAGACCGTCATGAGCCGCTGCTTCGCCGTAGGTCCGTCCTCAGCGGCACGAATGATCTGGATGACCTCATCGATGTCCACGATGGCGATCAGCAGCCCTTCGACCAGATGCAGACGGTCCCGTCGCTTGGAGAGGCGGAACGCTGTGCGACGCCGGACCACGTCGATGCGGTGATCCACGTAGACCTGCAGCAGCTCGAGCAGGCCCATGGTGCGAGGCTGCCCGTCCACCAGAGCCACATTGTTGATGCCGAAGCTGTTCTCCAGAGGCGTGAGCTTGTACAGCTGCGCGAGGACCGCCTGGGGATTGAAGCCGGCTTTGAGCTCGATGACCATGCGCAGTCCGTGCTTGCGGTCCGTCAGGTCCAGAACATCCGACACCCCCGCGAGCTTCTTGGCCTGCACCGCCTCCTTGACCTTTTCGATCACCGTTTCGGGCCCCACCATGTAGGGAAGCTCATCGACGATGATGCCGGTTCGCCGGGGGGAGACCTGCTCAATACGCGTCTTCGAGCGGACTTTGAAGGACCCTCGCCCCGTCCTGTAAGCATCTCGGATGCCGTTCAGGCCGACGATGCGTCCGCCTCCGGGGAAGTCCGGGCCGGGGATCAGCTCCATCATCTCTTCGAGCGTCGCCTCGGGGTGAAGGATGAGGTGCTTGGCCCCGGACACCACCTCCCGGAGATTGTGCGGGGCCATGTTCGTCGCCATGCCCACAGCGATGCCGCTGGCCCCGTTGACCAGGAGGTTGGGGAATGCGCTGGGAAGAACAGACGGCTGCGTGAGCTGATTGTCGTAGTTGGGCTCGAAGTCCACGACATCCTCATCGAGGTCCGCGGTCATCGCCAGGGCAGCGGGAGCCATACGCGCTTCGGTGTAGCGCGAAGCGGCCGGGCCGTCATCCAGGGACCCGAAGTTGCCGTGGCCGTCCACCAGCGGCAGGCGCAGCGCCCAGGACTGCGCCATGCGCACCAGAGCGTCATAGATGGCGGAATCGCCGTGGGGATGGAGCTTGCCCATCACCTCACCGACGGTCCTCGCCGACTTCACATGACCCTTCTCGGGGCGAAGACCCATCTGGGACATCATGTACAGGATGCGGCGCTGCACCGGCTTCAGGCCGTCCCTTGCGTCGGGAAGGGCCCTTGAGTAGATCACCGAGTACGCGTACTCGAGGAATGAGGTCTCCATCTCCGAAGAGACGTCGATGTCGGTGATGTTGTCTTCCGGGGTCACCGGGGGTGCGGTCTCAGTGCTGCGGCGGGCCATAGGCTGGTGCTTCAGATCCCTCAGGTTCGGCGTGTTCGATCATCGCAGACGATGACGCCGCGGCGGCGGCTACAGTTGATCGTATGGGTTCAACGGCAGCTCGGCGTGGATATCCGGCCCATTGGGAGGCCGATGTCGTCCTGCGCGACGGCGCTGCGGCGCAGCTGCGCCCTGTCTGGGAGGAGGATGCCCCGCGGCTTCAGCGGATGCACGCGGAGCAGTCGGAGTCGTCAAGATACCTGCGCTACTTCTCCTACAAGCCGAGCCTCTCAGCTGCTGAGCTGGAGCGATTCACCGACGTCGACCATGCGGATCGGGTCTGCCTGGTCGTTCTGGTGGCTGACCGCTCCGGCGAAAGTGACATCATCGGTGTGGGCGGCTATGACCGCATCGGCTCCACTGACGAGGCAGAAGTCTCCTTCTACATCTCCGACGCGCACCAGGGGCGGGGCGTGGGCTCCATCCTTCTGGAGCACCTCGCCGCGGCAGGCCGAGAGCGCGCACTCACCCGCTTCTCAGCGGAAGTCCTCCCCGCCAACCGGAAGATGCTCTCCGTGTTCCATGAGGCGGGCTACGAGATCGATCGCAGCTTCGAGGAGGACGTCATACTCGTCGGCTTCAGCATCGATCCCAATGACCGCTCCCGCCAGGTCATGGAAGCACGGGAGCATCGGGCCGAGGCTCAGAGCGTGGCTCAGCTGCTGAATCCGCAGCAGGTCGCGGTGATCGGCAGCTCCCGGCTCTACGGCTCCGTGGGCTACCACCTCCTCCATCACCTCATGGAGGCACGGTTCACAGGCGGCGTGCACTCGGTCAGCCCCGAAGCGTACGAACGAACTGACGACGATGCGTCGTCGCGTTCGATGCTGGACCACATTGAGCCAAAGATTGATCTCGCGGTGATCGCCGCCGAGCCTGACCGGATGATCGCCGCCGTCACCGACTGCGGCCGGGCCGGCGTCAAAGGCGTGCTGATCGTGACGGAGACCAGCGGAGACCATCAGCGCGAACTCGTCCGGCTGGCGCGCAGCTACGGAATGCGCTTGGTCGGCCCGGCGTCCATGGGACTGATCAGCACTGACCCCGACGTGCGGCTCAACGCCTCGCGGCTGCCTCAGATGCCCATCCGCGGAGGAGCCGGAATCTTCAGCCAATCGGCGTCCATGGGCCTCTCCCTCATAGCTCAGGCTCAAAGACGCTCTTTGGGTGTGACATCGGCGATCTCGGCAGGCAACAGGGCCGACGTATCCGGCAACGACGCCATGCAGCATTTCGAAGACGACTCAGCCACACGCACCGTAGGCATCCACCTCGAATCCTTCGGCAACCCGAGAAAATTCGTGCGAATCGCCCGACGACTCTCGCAGGCGAAACCCGTGGTCGTCTCAAAGTCGGAGCTGATGGGTGTGCGGGTGCCTCCCGGCCATGAGACACGCACCACCGCGGCGCCGCCCGCGGCAGTCGACGCCATGCTCGAACGCTCGGGCGTCATCCAGACAGCCAACAGCGACTCGCTCATGGACGTGCTCCAAGTGCTCGCCACTCAGCCCATACCCGCCGGCCCGCGACTCGGCATCCTCACCAACTCGCCCTCCATGGGCCGACTTCTGGCCGACTCCGCCGAAGCCGAAGGGCTCGACCCCACCCGCGTGGACCCGGACCTGTGCATCGAAGGCACTGAGGACGAGGCTCGAGCCGCCCTTCAGCAGGCGCTGCAGGCGCAGTTCGACGACGACTCAGTCGACGCGGTGGCGCTCTGCCTGCAGCCCACCATCCCCGGCGCGCAGCATGATTTCTATCGCGCCATCTCCGACGTAGCACGTCAGCAGACGAAGCCCATGGTCATGTCCCTCATCGGGGTCACCGATCCGCATGTGCCTCTGAACTTCATCGGCAACGCCGGACCCGTCATCGAAGACGGTGCCCTGCAGCAGGGAGTCCCCGTCTTCTCCTCGCCGGCACGCTCGGTGACTGTGCTCAGCAAGATCGCGGCCTACCGCACCTGGCGCGAGCGCGGAGTCGGCGAGCCCGTCGTGCCCGAGGGGCTGGAGGGTTCGGCGGCCTACCGCGCGGCAGAGGCACTCATCGCCGACTGGGTCCCTGCAGAGGGGGAGACCCTGCTCGATCAGAAGCAGACGCAGGAGCTCCTCGGCCTCTACGGAATCGAGCTCATGGGTGCAGCCCGGGTGGCCACAGCTGACGAGGCCTGCGATGCCGCCCGCCGAATCGGGTTCCCTGTGGCCCTGAAGACGACGCATCCGTACCTGAGGCAGCGGCTCGACCTCGGGGGAGTCCAGCTCGGACTGGAGGACGAGGCGGACC
The DNA here is from genome assembly GCF_007922635.1 of Nesterenkonia sp. NBAIMH1. Classification (NCBI taxonomy): domain Bacteria; kingdom Bacillati; phylum Actinomycetota; class Actinomycetes; order Micrococcales; family Micrococcaceae; genus Nesterenkonia; species Nesterenkonia sp. NBAIMH1. The sequence goes on along the minus strand of NZ_CP042335.1, from coordinate 2,648,373 downwards.
TGCGTCGCGCTGTCGTCGAGATGCGCCGCACACTGGCGCCGCTGACAGGATCGAATGCTGCCGATGAGCCTGACTTGGAGGTTCAGGCGATGGCTCCCACCGGGCAGGCCTGCACGGTCCGTGGACTCGAGGACCCGCTCATCGGACCCGTTGTGTCATTCGGCATGTCGGGCGATGCGTCCGACCTGCTCCAGGACTGGGCGTACGCAGTCCCTCCGATGACCGATCAGGACCTCGACCAGCTCGTCACAGGACCGAAGGCCGCAGTCAAGCTGACAGGCCACCGCGGACTGCCCCGCGTGGACATGGAGTCAGTCAAGGACGTGGTTCAGCGCATCGCCTCGCTGAAGGACAACCACTCGGAAGTCTCGCGACTGGAGCTCACTCCTCTGCTAGCCTCGCCGGAGGGGGTCCGTGTTCTTCACGCGTCGGTGCACCTGCGCGAGCCGGACCAGCGCACCGATTCTCCACGCCGGGTGATCTCCAGATACTGAGCGTCGTATGTAATATGCGGGGGTACGACAAAGACGTCGAGAAGGGAAGCCATGAACTCAGACTTCAGCACCTGCGACCTCTACGATGAGGACGAATCCCTGCAGTCCCTGCCCCTGCAGATGCAGAACCTCGGAGGTCTGCAGCGCTTCACCGGCCCGATCCGCACCGTGCGCTGCTATCGCGACAACGGCCTGCTGAAGTCCATCCTCAACGGTCCGGGTGACGGCGCCGTGCTGGTGGTCGACGGAGACGGGTCGCTCGAGTCTGCCCTGATGGGGGACATGATCGCCGAGGCCGCGCTGGCGAACAGCTGGACTGGAGTGGTCATCAACGGTGCGGTGCGGGACAAAACCGCCTTGTCGCAGCTGACGATAGGAGTCCGTGCGCTCGGCACCAATCCGAGGAAGTCGGCCAAGCAGAGCGTAGGAGAAGCGGACTCGGTCCTCAGCTTCGGAGGCGTGACGTTCCGTCCCGGAGCAACGCTGTGGAGCGACGAGGACGGAATCCTCGTCACGGCCTGAGGATCAGAGGACCTGCCCAGTTCGCCGCACATGACGGGCCAGGCGCTCCAGCCCCTCGTCGAGGGTGATCTGCGGCGTCCAGTCCAGGATCGCACGCGTGCGTCGCTGATCGAACCAGTGTGCTGTGGAGAGCTGCTCAGCAAGGAAACGGGTCATAGGCGGCTCATCGGCGTGCGGACCCGTGGCAGCCCACAGCTTCTCGACCACCCAGCCAGCAGCCTTCGCCGCAGCCGGCGAAACCCTCATAGAGGGAGCCTTCGCGCCACCGGCCTGGGCGATGCCCGCCAGAAGCTCACCGATCGGCCGCGGCTCGCCGTTGGTGACGACAAGCCTGCGGTCCTCCACCGGCCCCTTGGCAATCTGCGGCAGGCGTCGGAGGCCGGCGACGAACGCATCCACGGCATTGTCGATGTACAGGGTGTCCACCAGCGGCGCGCCCGTGCCGAGCAGCGGAAGCCTTCCTGAGCGCGCACGATCGACGATCCGTTTGGTGAGCTGACCGTCGCCGGGACCCCACACCAGGTGAGGACGCAGAACCAGCACCTTCATGCCCACCTCGGCGTAGGACTCGGCGATCAGCTCAGCCTGCGCCTTCGTCACGGCGTAGCTTCCCTCAGCATGCTCAGGATCCGGGCGCCCTGCTTCGGCCCCGATCAGCGACGAACCGGCATGCGCCACACTTGGGGAGGACACGTGCAGCACGTGCTCCACCCCGGCGCCCCAGGCAGCCTCGAAGAGTGTGTCCGTGCCGCGAAGATTGACGTTCTCAAAGTCCTCGTGCTTGCCGGAGACCGACACCTTGGCCGCCATATGGACCACAGCGTCCTGGCCGTGGACAGCAGACGCCACATCGACCGGCTCTGTCAGCGAACCTCGGACGTCCTCGGCCCCATCGACGCCGGACGCGGACCGCTGGAACGTCCGCACCTCAAAGCCCGCTTCGAGGAGCCCACGGGCGACGCTGCGTCCCAGCAGCCCCGAAGCGCCGGTCACCAGCACTCGGGAGCCCACAGGCAGCTCAGAAGCAAATGCCGGACTCATGGCGAACCCACCTTCTCTCCCGCCAGGACCCGTTCGGCCCACTCTGCGAGGACTCCGCGTTCGATCTTCGAGTTGTGCCTGATGTCGGTGGGAAGCTCCTCGACCACCAGCACCGCAGAGACCGCGAGGGGGGAAATCTCGCGCACGCGGGCTGAGAATTCGGGCGAGGCCAGAGGCGAGGACCCATACGAGAGAGAGGCGCCGGACTCCGGCTCCACGATCACTGCGACAGCTTGGGCGCCCTCGGGCCCCACCCCGACCGTGGCCGAGCGGGCGACGCCGTCCAACGAATCGACGGGGGTCTCCACCACGCCGGGGCCGAAGGGACCCTCGGCTGTCGTCATCACATGCTGCAGGCGGCCCTGGATCCACAGCCGGCCGGCTGCGTCGACGTGGCCGACGTCGCCCGTGCGATGCCAGCGCAGCCCCTCGGCGTCATCGCGGGACGACCGACGCTCGGTGTGCCACAGCCTGTCGTAGCCCGCTTTGAGGTGAGCGGCGGAGACCACCAGTTCGCCCAATACGCCGACGGCATCCTCGGGGGCGCTGAGCTCCTCAGAGGGCCTCCCCAGCTCATCCAAAGCCGCCACGGCAAAGCGGACGCCCTTCACCGGTCGGCCCACACAGACGCCGGCTTGGCCTGTGGACATCGCTTCGTGCACCTCATCGCGCGTGATGTCCGCTTGGAGCAGACCCTCGGTCATGCCGTAGGGGGTGTGAATCTCCGCTGAGGGGAAGATGCTCTGCACCGAGTCGAGAATGTCCGGGTGCACGGGTGCGCCCGCCGAAAGGACAAGCCTGATGTGCCTCAGCGCCTTGGTCTGCTTCGCCGACAGGTCGCCGGCAGTCGCCACTACATTCCGCAGTGCCGCAGGGGATCCGAAGAACATCGTCGCCTCGCCGGCCAGGGCAGCATCAGCCACCGCAGACGCGGTCAGAGTCGCGGGCTTGGTCACCGACATGTCCGGCGTCACCGAGGTGGCCCCGATGGCCGGCCCCAGCAGAGCGAAGGGAGCGAAGCCTGCAATCAGCGAGGCGCCCGGCTTCACGTCGAAGGTCCGACGAAGCAGGGCCACCAGAGCACCGAGCCGCGCATGGGTGTATCGCACGCCCTTGGCCGGCCCCGTTGAGCCGGAGGTGAAGAGGATCGCGGCGTCATCGCTGGGCTCAGGACGCGGCACCTGATCCAGAAGCGCGCCGGCGTGACGTCGCAGCAGCCTCTCCACGGACGCTTCAGTGCCCAGCAGGGCGGACTGGCGGTCGGACAGGGCCGACACACTGATCCTGCGGCCCGGCCAGCCCAGCGCACGCGCGGCCGCCAGACCCGGTCGCGCACCGATCACCCACGCGGGGCGCGCACTGCGTGCTGCCCGCGTCAGACCCTTGACTCCGAGCCCAGCATCAGCAACCACAGCCACCGCCCCGAGGCGGAGCAGGGCATACAGAATGACGGTCAGATCGTTGCCGGGCTGCACCAGCAGCGACACACGGTCCCCGCGTCGAACACCCTGCTCGTGCAGGCCGACGGCCAGAGCCTCAACCTTCTCCCTAAGCTCACCCCAGGTCACGGATTCGCCGCTACGAGTCATGTCGACCGCAGCAGGCTCGGTGCGGCGCCACGTGAACGTCAGCTCAGTCAGCTGGTGGTGGAGCGGGGTGACCTCACCTGCCGGGGGAGGGGACTGGCGCTGCTCAGCCGGTGCGTGAGATGCGCCGAAGACATCCCCCAACCATTGAAAGAGCGGGCCGGTCAGGTCTCGATCCTCGATGAGAAGATGGCTCGCACCCTCATAGCGGTGAAGGTCAGCGTGCGGGACGCGTTCACGCAGGTCGGCGAGATAGCGATCCCGGAAGACGGGATCCTTGGGCCCCCACAGAAGAAGCGTCGGCTTGTCCCAGGCGCTCAGACCGCTGGAGATCTCCTCAAGAACCGTCCTGGAGCTGTGTGCCGCCAGCGCCGGAATATCGGCCACGAATCCTCCGATGCCGCCTCGACCCAGTCGGGAGACATAGGGGGAGCGGTACGCGGCAGCCACCTCCGGAGGAAGCCCCTTGGCCGATCCCTGAGGTGCGGCGAGGGCCAACGTCGTGCGCAGGAACGCATCTGTGAGCACGGTGGCCGAAGGAAGCACCGCAGGGGACATTGCCGCCCTCAGCGCCGGCGGAACCGGTTCGCCCGAGGGGTGATCGACCGCAGTATTGAGCGAGACGGCGGCGTCGACCACGTTGCTGTGCCGGACGGCCCAACCCAAGGAGATGATTCCGCCCCAGTCGTGGCCGAGGGTCACCAAGGGATGTGAGACGTCGACGTCGAGCTCGTCCATGAGCCCGTCAAGATCCCCCAGCCGCTCCTCGAGACGCCGATACCCGGAGGCGAAGGCGGAGGGAGGCTCAGTGTGCTCGAGGCGATCGGAGAACCCCATGTCCAGCTGATCCGGCGCAATGACTCTCCACGCGTGGCCGGGACGTGCCTGCTGCAGCGACGCCGCCAGCACGCTGCGCCACAGGTATGACCAGGTCGGGTTGCCGTGCACAGCCAGGATGGTGCCGGTGGCCTCAATCCCCCGGGCAGCGAGCTCAGGGCCCGTGTCAAGGACGTGGAAGGTGTGCTCCCCGTCGTCGGTCTTGGCTGTCACGAGCCGCGACCAGGCGGGGTCGAGCCCCGGCAGGGGAGTCTCGGTGAGCGTCTTGAAGGGCAGCCGCGCAGAGGCAGCCGGAATGCTGCGCCACCAGGGGAAGCTCGCCATCAGTGCCTCACCATTCGATCTCGACCATTGCTGTGTTGAGACCCGACCCTACCCCCATGCAGAGGACGCGCGAGCCCCTCTCCAGGCGGCCTGCGGCCTCCTCCCTCGCCAACGTGATCGGCAGGGATGCGGGCCCCACGTTTCCCAGCTCCGGGTAGGTGACGGGCACCTTCTTCTTGTCCAGCTTCGCCGCCTTGATGATCGACGACGTGTGCAGCTGGGAGACCTGATGGGTCACATAGGAATCCATGCCGTTCCAGTCGAAGTCTTCCTGAGCGTCCTCCCAGGCGTCCATGACCAGCTCCAGGCCGCCTTCCAGAAGGCCTCGGGCATCGGTGAACATACCCCGATGGTCGCCGACGCAGAGCTCGTGGTGCTGCGTGGCCGCACGCGTGACTCCGCCCTTGATCCGGTGACCCTCCGGATGCTCGTCCGCCGGCCCGATCACCGCTGCGGCGGCGCCGCACCCAAGCGTCAGCGACGCAAACTCCTTCATGAAGTCGTCGCGGGCCACGTGCTCCAGGGTGTTGATGCGCTCGATCGTGGCATCCTGCACTCGGCGAGCGTCCTCTCCATTCACGATGAGGACATAGCGCGCCTGGCCCGCATCGATCAGCGAGCTGCCCAGCGTCATAGCATTGACGAAGCCCAGGCACGCATTCGTGATGTCGAAGTTCATCGCGGAGCTCGGCAGGCCCAGCTCATGATGGACGCCTACCGCCACCGATGGCTCCAAGTGCTCCCGAGTGACCGAGGTGTTGATCATGACGGAGACGTCTTCGCCGGATATCCCAGCCGCCTTCAGCGCTCGGCGCGCGGCCTCAACGGTGCCCGTGCGGACCTCGTCATCGCTGCGCCAGTTGCGCCGCGCCCGGACCCCGGCGACGCGCTGGAGCAGTCCTGCCGGAAGCTTCAGCCGCTTGCGGGCGTCGGCCAGGCGTGCGTCGAGATCCTTGGACGATACGACGACCGGCGCCTCAACCTCCGTCACTGAGAGAAGGGCAGCGTTGCGGTGGTGGAACGTGGCGTTCCCACCGGCGGAGCGTGCGGCTGGGGAGGAGGCTGGTCGGGTCTGAAGCACCCCGCCATTATCCAGAATGCCCCCTGCCGGAGCGAACTTGGCGCGCCCTTTCTGCTCAGCGCAGATCCTCGGGGCCGAGCGGCGGCGATACGATGGCCTCTATGACTCTGACCCGGAGCCTCAAAGAGGCTATCGATCGAGGCGGCTTCTACCCAGACCTGGTGCACCACACGGTCGCCGAGGCTCTCGACGGACGTGAAGCGAGCCACCAGATCGTTCACGTGGACACCCATTTCGATATGGAGGAGGTCCACCGCCACATCACCGTGCTCGCCCTGGCCGACAATGTGGTGGTCGTCGCACACCTGGACGATCACGACGCCGACGAAGATCCCAACTTCGCCCACGACGACGGCGGAAGACGCAGCTCGGGGGAGGTTGTGGCGCGCATTTCGACAGAGGTGGTGCCGGTGGCCCGAATGGGCTCAGTGATCCTCTCCGAAGTCCACAGGAGCCCCCAGAACTTCCGGCCGGACCGAGGCCTGATCGAAGTCACACTGACGATGAACTGGTCCGGCGGCGCTCGGCTCGACACGATGCCTGCGGACTGCGGCAACCCCGAGTGCATGGCTGATCACGGCGACACAGGGAACGTGTCTCCCGAGGACATCACCCTGCGCATCGCCTCTACGGCCGAGGGGGACACAGCTGTCCGGGAGGCCCGGGCGTTCGTCCGGGCCCTGCGGCGGGCCCAGGTGCACCAGACCCGCTGATGGCCACCGCACTTCCGGCTCCGCCCGACTACGCCGGCGCCCACCTGCGCCACGTCATGACGTCCGCAGCCGCTGCTCTGGGCGTGGAGGGCTTTGAGAACCGGCTCGGAGTGCCCGAGTCCAGCATCGCCGTCGTCGTCATGGTCGACGGGCTCGGCGACGAGAATCTGGCTCGGCACACCGGGCACGCACGCTTTCTCGCCTCAGCCTGGCGAAGCGGCCGAAGCGCCCGAACCCTGGATGTGGGGGCTCCAGCCACCACGGCCGTCTCACTGACCTCCCTCGGCACAGGGCTCACCCCGGGGGAGACAGGAATGCTCGGCTACGACCTCTACGCCCCACATCTGGGGCGCGTGGTCAACATGCTCAGCGGCTGGCCCGACGACCTCGACCCCTCATCCTGGCAGCCCCATCCCACGGTGCTCCAGAGGGCGCAGTCCGCGGGGGCTGAGGTCCTCACCGTCTCACGGCCGCAGTTCCGGAGCTCCCAGCTGACCCGCGCATCACTCTCAGGCGGGGAGTTCCGGGGCGCTGAGCGCATCGAGCATCGATTCGCCGCCGCCGCCGACTGGATCGGCGGGCACCGGAAGTCAGGGGGAACTCGGCGCGGGCCGGCCACCCCGCTGCTGGTGTACCTCTACGTCGACGAGCTCGACCGAACAGGCCACCGAGAAGGAACAGCCTCACCGCGCTGGCGCGAATACCTTGAGGGACTCAACGCCGCGGCCGAGCGATTCAGCATGCAGCTGGCGCAGCGGTTCGGCGAGAGGGCGACCGTGCTGCTGACGGCGGACCACGGCATGGTCGACGTGCCGCACGCTGCGGGCATAGACGTCGCAGAGCGCGAGGACCTGCTCGGGGGAGTCGAGCACACAGCCGGAGACCCACGGATGATGTACCTGCACACGCTTCCCCACGCCGATCCGGGGCAGATCGCCGACCTATGGCGCCGCGCCCTCGGAGAGTCCGCCTGGGTGCTCACCCGTCAGGAAGCCGTCGACGCGGGATGGTTCGGCCCCGTGAACGACACGGCCCTGCCGCGCATCGGAAATGTCATCATCGCGGCGCGCGATGACATCGCTTTCTTCGACACGAGGCGCAGCGGCCCCGGAGTGCGCGAGATGGTAGGCCAGCACGGATCGCTCACAGAGCTGGAGAGGAAGGTTCCTCTCCTGGAGCTCACAGGCCGCACCTTCGACCCGGCGACCCCCGTCTGACCGCCGGCCTCAGTCTGATTTGCTGCCGAAGAGGATGTCGTCCCAGCTCGGCATCGAGGGACGACGGCTCTTCCTTCGACCCCGCTTCGGCGCGTCGTCCGCCTCCGTGCCCGCCTCCGCACCAGCGTCCGCCTCGGGCCGTTCCAGGGGAGTCGTCTCCTGATCGTCTGCGTAGCTGAAGCCCCAGGCGTCGACGTCCTGAGCACCTGAGGCCGGCTCAGCCTCGGAGCCGGTCTCGGCCTCAGGCGCACCAGCTTCTTCGGACCCTCCCCGTCGCTGGATCTCGTCCAGGCCCGGGAGGGTCTCGGTGACGTGCTCCTCCGGATCCTCATCCTCCACCGGTTCGACGGGCTGCAGCCGCGGCGCCACCGGCGCTTCCTCATCGCGAGTGATGAGGGTCGCCAGTTTGTCGTCCGCGGCTTCGTCGGTGCCGAGTCTCTGTCCGCGGCGCGCGCGCAGAATGTCCAGAAGGTCCTCCGCGTCCGCGCCTGCAGGCATCTCATGGCCTGCCCCCGCATCAGGAACCCTGCGCGAAGCCGGAGCCGACGCCGAATCGACGTCGAAAGGCTCCTCCACGGCAGCCAGTCGACGGCCCGGCTGCCTGCGCGAGGCATCCCGAGGAAGTGAGGAGAGCGCCTCAGCCCACTTGTTCTGAGGATGGAGGGCACGGGTGGTCGGGTCGTAGCTCCACAGGGCCGGCGGCTGCTCCCCCACGCTCTCGGAGTGAGCCGTCGCCGGGTCCAGATCGAAGTCGCAGCTGACCGTCCAGAGACCGTCCTCCCGGCGCCACGCGTCCCACGAAGCCGTTCCAGGGGGAGCGCCGACTGCGCGCAGCCTCACGCGCACCATCGCCTCCAGCGTCGCCGGAGCGTCGCCGAAGGCCAGTCGATGATTCTCCGATGAGGAGCTGCGGGCAATGACAGCGGCTCGAGCACGAGCACCGTGGAAGGCCCGCTCGTCGGCCACGGGTCCTGCGAAGCGGATGACATATTCACGATCATGGCCGCTTGCCTCCACGACCTCCTCGACAGAGGCGCCGGCTCGGAGGCGCGCCTGGATCTCTCGAGGCCCGAAGGCTCCGGGCTCCTCAACCCGCGCGGCACGATGGGCGCCGGTGCCCCCCACCGCTGCGCGGAGCGCTTCGCTGATCTCCACGCTGTACTCGACGCCGTCCTTGTCAGAGAGCAGTAGGACCGGGGGGCGCTGCTGCGACTCGACCCCGACTATCCGGAGCTGCTGCATCCTGAACGGACCTCCCCATGAAGGCGTGCAATAACTGATGTAGGCACGGCCGCCTCCGCGGGCAGACCGTCCTGATGGGCCACCATACTCCGCGCCGGCGCAGCCCACACCTGAGCCGCTCAAGCCGAGGTTGAGGCCGTCCGGCGTCCCTTCATTTCGCCCCTGACAGAATGGATTTGTCCCTGCACGGCTCATAAGACACAATCTGTGCGACCTGAAGTGTCCCCCCACCGGTGCACCGACCTGTGCGGGGCGTCCGGACTCACGAGTGGAGCAGCAGATATGGCTACCGATTACGACGCGCCGCGCAAGAACGACGACGAGTCCAACGAAGACTCCATCGAGGAGCTGAAGAACCGCTCCGGCAGCCGTCAGTCCGCCGTCGTCGATGAGGACGAAGCGGAGGCGGCGGAAGGATTCGAGCTGCCCGGAGCCGACCTCTCCGACGAGGAGCTCCAGGTACGCGTCCTTCCTGCGCAGACCGATGAGTTCACCTGCGGATCATGCTTCCTGGTCCGCCACCGCTCCCAGGCTGTGGAGCGCAACGGCGTGCTGATCTGCGCCGACTGCGAGGCCTGAGCACCCATGCCCGAGGACCCGATCTACTCGGAGAAGCTCTGGCCAGCCTGGTGGCTCTGGACAGCAGCTGTGATCATCGGGGCCAGCTTCTCGACCATCTTCTTCCCGATCGATGTCTTCTGGGGCGTCCTGGCGATGATCGTAGGCATCGCCTTATGCGTCTTTGCGCTCATCATCACCACCCCCCGGGTGGAGGTGACAGAGACGCATCTGCGCGCGGGTCGCGCCCGCATCGAGCGGAAGCACCTGGGCAGAATCGTCGGCCACACCGGGGACGCGGCCCGGAATCAGCTGGGACCGGGCTTCGACGCGCGGTCCTACCAGTGCGTGCGAGGCTGGATCGGCTCCGTCCTGACGGCCGAGATCACAGATCCCAAGGACCCGACGCCGTACTGGCTCGTATCCACCCGCCAGCCCGAGGCTCTGGCATCGGCCCTTGCCGGTGCGGCAGAGTCCGGCCGGACTGCATCGCCCGGCACACTCTGAGCCCCGCGCTGACGATCTCCTCGACGATCAGCTCTCCTCGGCCAGTAGACTCATTCCTGTGACCACCCCGTACGACGCCGTCGACGTCCCGCTCCGCCTCCTGGACTCTGAGCTTCCTCCGCCCTCCTATGCGTCCGAGGGCGACGCCGGCGCGGATCTCCGAAGCACGGAAGACATTGTTCTGCAGCCGGGGGAGCGGCGCATGGTGCCGACAGGCGTTGCCCTCGCCATCCCCCCAGGGTGGGTAGGCCTCGTCCACCCGCGCTCCGGCCTTGCGGCCAAGCACGGCATCGCGCTGGTCAACGCGCCGGGGACGATCGATGCCGGCTACCGCGGTGAGATCAAGGTCCTCCTCCTGAACACCGACAGGGCAGAGTCTGCGGCTTTGGCCCGCGGAGACCGCATCGCCCAGCTGGTGCTTCAGCGCGTAGGCCAGGCAGTCTTCAGGACAGTCGAGGAGCTGCCCGGCAGCGAGCGGGGAACAGGCGGATTCGGCTCCAGCGGACGCTGACCACACGCTTCACGGCCGAACAGAACGGCCAGGCAGAGACATACAGCGAAGGAGAGACCATGGCGCTTTTCGGCAGGAAGAGCAAAGACTCGGCCAACAAACCCGCAACCATCAGGGAGGCCCTCGCCCACGACGCCGAGGACCCCGCCGACCAGGTGGACATCACAGAGGCTGATGCCGGGCGTCCTGACGATGACGCAGATGTGGTGTCCTCGCCGGACCCTCAGCAGCTTGCCGCCGGGGAGGAAGGTGCTCAGCGGGCAGCGTCGATCCTCTCCGAACGGACACCGCGCGACGTCTCGGACCTGACGTCGACGAAGGGATACATCAACTTCGGCTCGCTCCTGGTGCCAGGAGTGAAGAACCAGCAGGTACGGCTGGACATCGACCAGAAGTCGAAGAAGATCGTGTCGCTGACTATCAGGATCGGCGAGGCCAGCCTGCAGGTCCAGGCTTTCTCGGCGCCGAAGTCCGGCGGAACATGGGATCACGTCCGAAGCCAGATCGAGGAGTCGGTCGTCAAGCAGAAGGGGCGGGCCAAGCACGTCGACGGACCCTTCGGCAAGGAGCTGCACGCCCGGGTGCCCACCACGCTGAAGGACGGCAGGCAGGGCTGGCGAGCTGCCCGGTTCATCGGCTTCGAAGGTCGCCGCTGGTTCCTGCGCGGCGTGATCGGAGGCAAAGGGGCGATTGACCGGAAGGCCGCAGCCGGGGTCGAGACGCTGTTCTCCCACTTGGTCGTCAATCGCGGCGACGAGCCTCTTCCCCCTCGTGAGCTCCTGCCGCTGAATCCTCCCGAGGGCGCAAAGCGCGTGCGTGTGCCCCGCAGAGGACAGGCCGGACAGCGAGGCAATGCGACGCCGACCAACGGAGTGCACCCCGGATCACCTGGAAACGCGCAGAACTGACCATGGCGGATCAGCAGAGCAGCCGACAGGCGGAGACGCCCGACGAAGATAAGAGCCGCGCCGATGAGGTGGGGGAGCAGCTGTCTGCCCAGGCGGCCTCCAAGCTGCACGCCCGGGACGACGGGTCCCTTGAGGTGTGGAGCTCCCTCGGCGGGTGGAGAGGCCTCGCTGAGGCAACCCTCCCGCCGGCCGCCTTCCTCCTTGTCTTCCTGTTCACGGAGGAGCTGGGCCCAGCCCTGCTGAGCTCACTGCTCGTGGCCGGCGCCTTCGGGATCGCCCGGCTCATCCAGCGGGGCACGCTCGTCCAGTCCGTCTCCGGAATAGTGGGAGTGGGACTGTGTGCGCTCGTCGCGCAGCAGACCGGGGAGGCGCGTGACTTCTACGTTTTAGGAATCCTGGTCAACGTCGTCTACACCACGGCATTCGTCATTTCGATCGCGGTGCGCTGGCCTGTGGTGGGGCTGCTCTTCGGGTTCATCCGCGGTCAGGGGGTCGCGTGGCGCCATCAGGCCAATCTCAGGCGTCGCTACGCACTGGCCACCTGGATCCTGGTGGCCATCATGGTCGCGCGCTTCGCAGTTCAGGTTCCGCTCTACGTGGCCGATGCCTTCGGCCCGCTGGGGACCTCGCGTCTGGTGATGGGTGTGCCTCTGTGGGCCCTCGGCCTCTGGCTGGGCTGGATGATCACACGGCCTGAGTCCGCAGGAGAAGCAGCCGACACCGACGAAGGTTCGGCCGCACGCGATGACCGCGAGCCCGTCCGTGACTGACCTGCTCACCCTTGAGGTGGGCCCGATGGCCCACGGCGGTCACTGCGTCGCCCGACACCAGGGGCGCGTCGTGTTTGTGCGGCATGCCATTCCGGGAGAGACCGTTCGAGCAGCGGTGACCCAAGGGGGAGCGTCCGCGAAGTTCTGGCGGGCCGACGCGGTGTCCGTGATCGAGCGCTCGGAGCATCGGCGCACGCACCCCTGGCCAGCTGCCGATGCCCACACGGCGCACGCCTCCGGAGCTCTGCCGGTGGGTGGTGCGGAGCTGGGCCACATCAGCCTTGCCCATCAGCGACGCCTGAAGGCCCACGTCTTCCGCGATCAGCTCGCGCGCATCGGCGACCTCACCCTCGACCGAACACTGCTGGGCGGGTTCGACCGAGACCATCTCACCGCCGAGGGAGAGCCCCGGGTGACAGCCCTGGACGGCTCCAGCGACGGGCTGCACTGGCGCACACGCGCGGACTTCGCCGTGACCCCAGAGGGTCAGCTGGGTATGCATCCCCATCGGGAGCACGAGGTCATACCCATTTCCGATATGCCTCTGGCGGTGGAGGCTCTGACCGAATCGCCCGTCTTCGGCTGGGACTTCTCAGGCGCGGAGCACGTCGATCTCATCGCACCCGGCGCCAGAGGGCCCCTGACCGTGATCGTCCGAACCCGCGGAGAGGTCTCCAGCCTTGAGGAGCGTCTGGTCGACGCTGCCGGCAGCTCCCCGGGAGAGTTCAATCTTGTCCTCGCGCGCATCAGACCATCGGAGCCCCGCCGCTCACCCCGCCGAGAGAGTTCGCGACGACGCCAGAACTCGGGGCTGCGACTCGTGCATGAGACGCTCCTGGGCCGGCATACCGTCGACGAGCCCCTTCCTCACCCTGTGGCGGCGCCCGACGGCCCTCGTACCCATGTGACGCTGCGAGCGGAGAGCTTCTGGCAGATCCACCGGCGTGCACCGCAGGCACTCATCTCCGCAGTCGACCGGATGGCCGACATCGGCCCCGGGGAGTCCGTGGCCGATCTGTATGCGGGGGCGGGACTGTTCACCGCGTGGGCCGCAGAGCGCGTAGGGCCCACCGGCCATGTGCTCTCCGTCGAAGCGGCCGAGGCATCCTCCGCCAGTGCGAAGGATCTCTTTCAGGGCCTCAATCATGTCGAGGTGCTGAAGGCACCGGTCGAGCGAATCCTGTCGCGCCTCCGGAGCTCAGACCTGGTCCTCCTGGATCCGCCGCGGGCAGGGGCAGGTGAGCGCGCCATTGCGGGAATCGACGCGGCGGCCCCGAGACAGATCATCTACGTCTCGTGCGATCCTGCCTCCTTCGCCCGAGACGCCAAAGCCCTTGCGGTCCGAGGATGGCGCCTGCGAGACCTTGAGGTCATCGATATGTACCCCAACACTCACCACATGGAGTCCGTCGCCGTCTTCGCGCGGTGACGACAGACCTGTGTCTGCGGACACGCCAACGATTCACGTGTGAGTAGGATGGTCTCTGAATCACGACGAGGTCATCGGTCGCGCCCAAGTCCGAGGCCCGCGTCAGTTCGGACAACCAGACAAAGGAGTCCCGCATGAGCACTGTGGACAGCTTCGGAGCAAAGGACGTTCTCAACGTCAACGGCGCCGACTACGAAATCTATCGACTGGACAAGGTCGAGGGCTACGACACCCTTCCCTACAGCCTCAAGGTGCTGCTGGAGAACCAGCTGCGCACCGAGGACGGCGCAAACGTCACCGCTGAGCACATCAAGGCCCTCGGGTCATGGGACAAGGACGCCCAGCCGAACGTCGAGATCCAGTTCACCCCCGGACGGGTGCTCATGCAGGACTTCACCGGAGTTCCCTGCGTGGTGGACCTCGCCACGATGCGCGAGGCCGTCGCTGACCTGGGCGGCGATCCCGAGAAGATCAACCCGCTGGCTCCGGCCGAGATGGTCATCGATCACTCCGTGCAGATCGACGCCTTCGGATCCCATGATGCGATCGAGCGCAACATGGACATCGAGTACCAGCGCAACGGCGAGCGGTACCAGTTCCTGCGCTGGGGACAGACCGCCTTCGAGAACTTCAAGGTCGTTCCCCCAGGGATGGGAATCGTCCACCAGGTCAACATCGAGTCCCTTGCCCGCGTGGTCATGACCCGGCAGACTCAGAACGGCCTGCAGGCGTACCCCGACACATGTGTGGGCACTGACTCCCACACCACCATGGAGAATGGACTGGGCGTGCTCGGCTGGGGCGTCGGCGGCATCGAGGCCGAGGCAGCGATGCTCGGCCAGCCGATCTCCATGCTCATCCCTCGCGTGGTCGGCTTCCGCCTCACCGGCGAGATCCCCGCGGGTGCCACCGCCACCGACGTCGTGCTGACGATCACGCAGATGCTTCGTGAGCACGGAGTCGTCGGAAAGTTCGTCGAGTTCTACGGCGACGGCGTGGCCGAGGTTCCGCTCGCCAACCGAGCCACGATCGGCAACATGAGCCCTGAGTTCGGCTCCACTGCGGCGATGTTCCCCATCGACCAGGTGACGATGGACTACATGCGGCTCACGGGCCGCACCGAGGAGCAGCTGGCCCTGGTCGAGGCCTATGCCAAAGAGCAGAAGATGTGGCACGACCCGTCGAAGGAGCTTCGCTTCTCCGAGCAGCTCGAACTGGACCTCTCCACCATCGTCCCGTCGATCTCCGGTCCAAAGCGTCCGCAGGACCGCATCGAACTCACCGATGCGAAGGAGCAGTTCCGCAAGGACATCCACAACTACGTCGACAACGGTGCCGACACCGCCGAAGGCACGGTCGACGAGGCCGTGGAGGAGAGCTTCCCCGCGTCCGACGCGCCCACTCCCGCAGCCGGGCAGGAGCAGGACGCCGCCGACAAGCCCCGCACCGGTCAGGGCGGTCAGCCCGCCGCCGGCCGTCCGTCGAAGCCTGTGGCCGTCAAGATGCCCGACGGTCGGGAGTTCCACCTCGACCATGGCGCAGTCTCGATCGCCTCGATCACGTCCTGCACCAACACATCGAACCCCAATGTGATGCTCGCCGCCGGCGTGCTCGCGCGCAACGCGGTGGAGAAGGGGCTCGTGCAGAAGCCCTGGGTCAAGACCTCCATCGCCCCCGGCTCAAAGGTTGTCACCGACTACTACGAGCGCTCAGGCCTGATCGAATACCTGGAGAAGATCGGCTTCTTCATCGTCGGGTACGGCTGCACCACCTGCATCGGAAACTCCGGGCCTCTTGAGGATGAGATCTCGAAGACCGTCCAGGACGAGGACCTCGCTGTGACCTCCGTTCTCTCCGGAAACCGAAACTTCGAGGGCCGCATCAACCCCGATGTGAAGATGAACTACCTGGCCTCGCCTCCGCTGGTGGTCGCCTACGCGCTGGCCGGATCGATGGACTTCGACTTCGAGAACGAACCCCTGGGTCAGGATTCCGAGGGCAAGGACATCTACCTGAAGGACATCTGGCCCGACCCGACTGAGGTCCAGACCATCATCGACGAGTCCATCGACACGGAGATGTTCACTTCCAAGTACGACACTGTCTTCGACGGAGATCACCGCTGGAAGGCGATGGACACCCCCGAAGGCTCCACCTTCTCGTGGGACGAGGCATCGACCTACGTGCGCAAGGCGCCCTACTTCGACGGTATGGACATGGAGCCTGGCCCGGTGACCGACGTCAAGGGAGCTCGGGTGCTCCTGAAGCTGGGCGACTCCGTGACCACGGACCACATCTCCCCAGCCGGCTCCTTCAAGTCGGACACACCCGCAGGCCGGTACCTTCTGGAGAACGGCGTGGAGCGCAAGGACTTCAACTCCTACGGCTCGCGACGCGGCAACCATGAGGTGATGATCCGGGGCACCTTCGCCAACATCCGCATCAAGAACGAGCTGCTGGACGGCGTGGAGGGCGGCTTCACCCGCGACTTCACTCAGGACGGCGCACCTCAGGCGTACGTCTACGACGCTGCGGAGAACTACCAGGAGGCAGGGATTCCCCTCGTCGTCCTGGGAGGCAAGGAATACGGCTCAGGCTCCTCCCGCGACTGGGCGGCAAAGGGCACCCGGCTCCTCGGAGTGAAGGCCGTCATCACCGAGTCCTTCGAGCGCATCCACCGGTCGAACCTCATCGGTATGGGCGTCCTGCCGCTCCAGTTCCCCGAGGGCGAGTCGGCGGACACTCTCGGCCTCACCGGCTTCGAGACCTTCGACATCGAAGGCATCGAAGCGCTGAACAATGGAGAGACTCCGGCAACGGTCAAGGTCACTGCCACGAAGGACGACGGCGGCACTGTCGAGTTCGACGCCGATGTGCGGATCGACACCCCGGGCGAGGCAGGCTATTACCGCAACGGCGGCATCCTGCAGTACGTGCTGCGAAGCCTGGTGAAGAACGCCTCCTAGGCGTCAGCGCCCATCAGAAGCGGCGAGGGCGGGGTCAGACCATACGGTCTGACCCCGCCCTCGCTCGTCGCGTGTTGGGACCGTGCAGGTCGGGCTGGGTACCATAGCCGAATGAGCATTCTGCCCACTATCGGGGCTCCTCAGGACCTGAGCCGACTCAACGCCGAGCAGCTCGAGAATCTTGCGGAAGAGATCCGCGCATTCCTCATCGCCAATGTCTCCGCCACCGGCGGCCATCTCGGCCCGAACCTGGGCGTCGTCGAGCTCACGCTCGCCATCCACCGAGTGTTCGACTCTCCTCGGGACTCCGTCATCTTCGACACCGGGCACCAGTCGTATGTGCACAAGCTGGTCACCGGACGGCAGGACTTCACGACGCTTCGCAAGGAAGGCGGGCTCTCCGGGTATCCGGATCGCGACGAATCCCCCCACGACATCGTCGAATCCTCGCATGCCTCCTCCTCACTCTCCTGGGCAGATGGGATCTCGCGGGCTTATCAGCTGCAGGGCGAGGGCGACCGCTTCGTCATTCCCATCATCGGCGACGGCGCGCTGACCGGGGGCATGGCCTGGGAAGCCGTGAACAACATTGCCGCCGACAAGGACCGGCGCGTGGTGATCGTTGTCAATGACAACGGGCGCTCCTACGCACCGACCGTCGGCGGGCTGGCCGACCAGCTCTCCAAGCTGCGCAGAGGCGTGCTGGACAAGGTCCGCACGCACCGCGCCTACGAAGACATGCTGGACGGCACGAAGCGCCGCCTTCAGCAGGGCGGCGCGGTCTCGCGGATGATGTACCGCAGCCTTCATGCGGCGAAGAAGGGAGCCAAAGACTTCTGGAGTCCCCAGGGACTCTTCGAGGATCTCGGCATCAAGTACATCGGGCCCGTCAACGGCCACGACCAGCGCGCCCTCGAGGATGCCCTGGCTGACGCTCGCAACTACGGCGGACCGGTGCTCGTGCACGCCATGACGGAGAAGGGCCGAGGATTCGCGCCCGCCCGCGCGGACACAGCCGATCAGATGCACGCCGTGGGCGTCATCGACCCCGAGACCGGGGATCCCGTCTCGCGCGGCTCCGCCCGCTCATGGACATCCGTCTTCGAAGAGGAGATCGCAGCCATTGCTGAAGAGCGGCAGGACGTCGTGGCTCTCACCGGGGCCATGATGATGCCCGTAGGACTCTCCACGATGGCCAAGCGGTTCCCGGACCGGGTGTACGACGTGGGCATCGCCGAACAGCACGCAGTCGCGTCGGCGGCGGGTCTGGCGTACGGCGGCCTCCACCCGGTGATAGCCGTCTACGCCACATTCCTCAATCGCGCGTTCGATCAGCTTCTGATGGATGTGGCCCTGCACAGGGCAGGAGTCACCCTCGTGCTCGATCGCGCCGGCGTCACAGGTCCCGACGGGCCGAGCCACCATGGCATGTGGGACCTGTCGCTGCTTCAGATCGTGCCGGGCCTGCGGATCGCGGCGCCTCGTGACTCCACCCGACTGCGTGAAGAGCTGCGCGAAGCCGTGGCTGTCGAAGACGCCCCCACCGTGGTGCGCTTCTCCAAAGGATCGGTCAATGACGAGATTCATGCCCTCGAGCGGCTCGACGACGGGGTCGACGTGCTGCACAGCACTGCGGCGGCTACGAACGGCGACTATGCGAACGACGTCCTGATCGTCTCAGTGGGAACAATGGGGGAGCTGTCCCTCGACCTGGCCAAGAGGCTGGAGGACCAAGGGATCACTGCCACCGTCGTCGACCCGCGCTGGGTGCTTCCGGTCCCGGAGACGGTCGTGTCCCTTGCCGCACGCCACCGGATCGTGGTGTGCATCGAGGACGGCGTCAGAGCAGGAGGCGTGGGCTCCCGAATCCGGCAGGAGATGCGAGCTGCCGGAGTGGACACCGCTCTGAACGAAGTGGGACTGCCGGTGACGTTCCTCGCCCATGGGTCCAGGGACCAGGTGCTCGAGAGAGTCGGACTCACCTCTGCCCAGATCGCCCAGGACACTGTGGCCCAGGTCCTCGGCACCAAAGTGCCCTTCGCGCGTCGCCTGCCGGGAGAAGCGATGCCCACCGGAGAGATCCCTCTCTTTCAGCAGCGCCCGCACTGAGCGTCGATCCGACCCCTGGCACCGCCCGGATCCGGGCACGCCTCAGGTGAGCCGTGCCCGGATCGTCCCCTCGCTGATCTCCGCATCGTAGGACGTCAGTCCACGGGGTGCTGGTCCGGCGATCCGCTCACCCGTGAACTCGAACTGGGAGCCGTGGCACGGGCATTCGAAGCGATCCTCGTCCATGCCGACCGTGCACCCCTCATGGGGGCAGACGGCTGAGAACACCATCACCGAGTCTTCGTCCGGGCGATTGACCAGAAGCGTGTGCTCACCCACCTCCGCAATGCCCGCCTCTCCAACCGGCAGGCTCTCCGCTGGTGCGATGTCAGTCCAGTCCTGGTCGTCGCCGGCGTCCTCGGAGTCTCTTCCGCCGCCGCAGGCAGTCAGCGACAGCGCCCCTGCCCCCAGAAGAGCTCCTCGGAGGAACTGCCGCCGAGGAGAGCAGCCGGTGAAGCACGACATCAGTCGTCGACCGGTTCTGGGTCGAGCAGGGCGACGGTGACGATCGCTGCGGTCTGCTGGATCTGCCAGGGACGCGCTCCGAGGGCCTCGAGCGCCGATGCCACGGTGTCGAAGTCCACCGGATTCGGCGGTGTCCAGCAGAGCTGCTTCAGCGCCGCGGGGGTCAGCAGCGTCTCAGGCATGACGTCGATCTGCTCCGCATGACGATGCACCCGCGCCCGCGCAGTCCGAAACTGCGCGAATGCCTCGGGGTTCCGGTCGCGCCACGTTCTGGGCGGGGGAGGGGCGCCCCCGCCCCGGGCCTGCTTGACGGGAAGATCGTCCGAACGCGCGCCGGCCTGAACGGCAGCGAGCCAGCGCCGCGCCTCCTTCTTGGCGGCACGGCCGTGGAATCCTTGGACATCGAGCAGCTGGGGCACAGTCCGCGGCTGGGCATCGGCGGCTGCGATCAGCGCGGAATCGGGGATCAGGTGCCCCGGAGCGACGTCCTTGCTCTCCGCGAGCGATTCCCGCACGTTCCACAGCTCCCGGAGTACGGCGAGCTTGCGCGGCGACTTCAGCCTGTTCAGTCCGGACGTCCTCCGCCACCTGTCTTCGGGCGGCTGCTGAGCAGGTTTGAAGGTGCGCAGGTATTCGAACTCCTGCTCAGCCCACTCCGTCTTTCCCTGATCGTCCAAGAGCTGGCTGAGCTCCTTGCGAAGCTCCACGAGCAGCTCTACGTCCAGGGCTGCATAGCGGAGCCAATCCTCCGGAAGCGGCCTTCTGGACCAGTCCGCTGCCGAGTGCTCCTTGGCCAGGCGCAGACCCAGCAGGTTCTCGACCACCGCCCCGAGACCCACTTTGGGAAGGCCAGCCAGCCGTGCGGCGTGCTCCGTGTCGAAGAGGCGGGTCGGCTGCATGCCTACCTCCTCCAAGCAGGGAAGGTCCTGGGTGGAGGCATGAAGAATCCACTCGGCATCGCCCAACGCCTCCTGAATGGGAGCGAGCGGCTCCAAGGCGTCGAATGCCTCGGGGTCGATCAGCCAGATGCCCGAGTCCTCCCGCTTGAGCTGCACCAAGAAGGCCCGCTGACCGTAGCGGAACCCCGAAGCACGTTCGGCGTCCACTGCAACGGGTCCCTGGCCCTGGGCCAGGGCCTCCGCCGCTCTCATCAGCCCCCGCTGCGTGCTGATGACCCCAGGAACGCCGTCCTGGGGCTCGGTCAGCAGGGGGAGCGCTTCGCTGTCCTGCGGCATTGACTGCTCGGGGTGAGGGGGCACGTTCTCCTATATTCTCCGGATGTGCGGCATCGCAAGCACGCCGTCGGGCTGTGAGGGAAGCCCGGCGAATGAGCAGACCATGTCCGCCCAGGCTTCCAGGTGAGCGCCGAATCCCTCGCCGGCCGGCGTCCACGACGCGCGCAGCTCCACATCATTGGTCGACTCGCGCGAATTCAGGGACCCGAACGATTCAGACAGAATCCTTGTCGCCGTTCCCCCTGCGGCCGTGTGCTCCACGCCGTGCTGGGCCAGTGAGTCAGAGAGCCAGGTCCACGCCACCTCGGCAAGAAGGGGGTCGTTCCCCATCTCGGGCTCCAGCTCAGCTCTGATGTAGATCACCACGCGAAACGTTCCGCCCCACAGGGGCTGCCCGGCCGGGTCGTGAAGAAGGATGAAGCGCCCGCTTGCCAAGGTCTGACCCGAATCTGTGTCCGGACGCTGCGCGCCGGAGGCGACCGGGGCCGAGGACCCGTCGACCGAAACTTCTGCCCGAAGCGCCACAGCGTATGGAGCGAGTCTGACGGGAGCCGGAACCTCTTCGACGAAGGCCTCGTGCCGCGGTGCGGCAGCACGAAGCTGTTCCAAGGCGGACCTGAAGCTGCCGGGAAGGCCGGATGGCTCAGGCGAGTCGGCCGCGTCGCTCGCCGGCTGTGGGGCGAGACGTGCCGCCGCCTCGGCTGCGGGCCCGAAAACACTCACGTGCCCAGGCTAGGCAGGCCGGGGAGCATCGGACCGCAGGCACGCCGTGGCGGTCGCCCCAGAGTCGCAGGCATCCAGGCGACGCACACGCGAGATCCAGGATCGGGTGGTGTGGTGGTGGCAGCGCCCAGAGCAAGAACGTTTCTGCAGGAGGATTTACAGGTATGCGCATCGCCGTCGTCGGAGCAAGCGGAAATCTCGGAACCGCCGTGCTGAACGAGCTCATGGAGCGCGGTGAGGCTGACAGCATCAGGGCCATCGCCCGTCGCCGTCCGAACACCGATGTGGACCCCTACCGGCAGGCCGATTGGCTGAGCATCGATGTCCAGTGGGAGGAATCCGTGGACGAGCTCACGGAGGCCTTCGACGGAGCCGATGCGGTCATCCACCTTGCCTGGCTCATTCAGCCCAACCACGACCGTGAGCTCCTGCGCCGCGTCAACGTCGACGGAACCGCCCACGTCCTCGAGGCGGCTGCCAGGGCGGGGGTGAAGCACGTGGCCCTCGCATCCTCTGTGGGTGCGTACTCGCCGGTCGAGGATCACGAGCTGCGGGACGAGACCTGGCGCACCGACGGCATTCAGACGGCCCACTACAGCGTGGACAAGGCGGCTCAGGAGCGAGCCGTCGATGCGTTCGAGGCCGAGCATCCCGACGTCGCGGTGGCTCGGATCCGCCCCGCTCTGATCTTCCAGGGAGCAGCGGCTTCGGAGATTCAGCGCTATTTCCTGGGCAAGCTTCTGCCCAACAATCTTCTCGGGACGGTCAGGCCGCCCCGCCTTCCTATGCCCGACGGCATCCGACTGCAGGCTCTCCATGCTCGGGATGCTGCGGCCGCCTTCGTCGAGGCTGTGCTGCGAGGTGCGCACGGCCCCTTCAACGTGGCAGCCGATGACATCCTCGACGGCGAGGCCCTCGCATCCGCGCTGTCGAACACGGAGGCTGCCCAGCAGGCTGAGATGGGCAAAGTGGACTCTGCGTACAAGGCCGTGGAGAAGAGCTCATTCCCCGTGCCGAGCTTCCCGATCCGCCCTCTGATCAAGCTGGCCCATCGCAGCCGTCTGCTCCCCATGGACGAGGGCTGGCTGGACATGGCGATGCGGTCCCCGCTGATGAATACGGACCGGGCCCGTGAGGAGCTCGGCTGGAAGCCGACCAGGACTGGCCTGGAGGCACTCGAGGACCTGATCGACGGCATGTCCCGAGGCAATGGTGCAGATTCGGGCCCGATGCGGGCCGAGACGAAGGACCCGGCGTCGCAGGCGAACCTGCCGCTGCCCGGGGCAGACCACTCATTGGATGAGGATGCGGTCAGCAGCGACCTCCTGGGCCAATATCTCAGAGACCACCTGTCGGGGGCCGCGGCGGGCCTGGACCGCATCACGGCGATGGCGGAGGGGTATCAGGACACCCCCGTGTACGCGCAGCTCGCCGCCGTGGCCGAGAGCATCGCCGGTGAGCGTGCGTGGCTTGAGGGCCTGATCGAGCGGCAGGGCTTCACCCGGCCCACGATCATGGAGCAGGCGGCCTCAGCCGCGGAGAAGCTTGCTCGGCTCAAGCCCTTCGGCACGGGTGTGACGGATCGCTCTCCCTCGGAGATGGTTCTTGAAGTTGAGCTGATGATGGGGGCCATCACAGCAAAGATGCATGCCTGGCTCGTGGTGGCCGACTACTGCGAGGAGCTGGGGGTCAAGCGCGACGTGGCGGACGAGCTCCTCGAGACCGCAGAGGCTCAGCGGGAGACGCTGGCAGGCGTCCACGAATACGCCCGACGGAGGGCGTACCGCCCCGATGCCAACGCCTTTCCCAAATAGAAGCTCCGGCGCAGGAGCCGACGTGCCCGGTGCGTGACAGTTCTGACTCATTCAGAATAAGCGTTAGACTGAGGCCCTCCACCCAAGGACGAAAGGAGTGCCCCATGGCTGAGCAGACACTCACCACCCGACAGGGCCACCCAGTTCAGCACAACCAGAACATGCGCACGGTCGGCTCACGCGGACCCGCCACACTGGAGAATTACCACTTCCTCGAGAAGATCTCCCACTTCGACCGCGAGCGGATTCCCGAGCGCGTCGTGCATGCGCGCGGATTCGTAGCCTACGGCGAGTTCGAGGCAACCGGCATGATCGGCGACGAGCCCGCCTCGAAGTACACCCGCGCCAAGCTCTTCCAGGAAGCCGGCAAGAAGACCGACCTCGCCATCCGCTTCTCCACCGTGATCCACGGCCGCGACTCAGCAGAGACCCTGCGGGACCCCCGCGGCTTCGCCGTGAAGTTCTACACCGAGGACGGCAACTGGGACCTCGTCGGGAACAACCTGGCCGTGTTCTTCATCCGTGACGCCATCAAGTTCCCCGATGTGATCCACTCCCTGAAGCCGGACCCCGTCTCCTTCCGACAGGAACCGGCGCGCATCCTCGACTTCATGAGCCAGGCGCCTGAGTCGATGCACATGCTCACCCACCTCTTCAGCCCTCGAGGCATCCCGGCCACGTACCGGCACATGGAGGGCTTCGGCGTCAACACCTATAAAATGATCAACGCCGAGGGTGAGTCGGTCCTCGTCAAGTACCACTGGCATCCCAGAGCCGGCGTCGCCTCCCTCAGCAGCGAGGAGGCCGCCAAGGTGCAGGGTCAGGACCTCGGCCACGCCAGCCGCGACCTCTTCGACTCCATCGAGCGCGGCGAGCACCCCCAGTGGGACTTCTACGTCCAGATCATGGAAGACGCGGAGCACCCCGAACTGGACTTCGACCCCCTGGATGACACGAAGATCTGGCCGGAGGACCAGTTCCCGCTGCGCCACGTCGGCACCATGACGCTGAACCGCAACGTGGACGATCACCACAACGAAAACGAGCAGATCGCCATGGGCACCGGAGTGCTGGTGGACGGGCTCGACTTCTCGGACGACAAGATGCTGATCGGCCGCACCTTCTCGTACTCGGACACCCAGCGCTACCGGGTGGGCCCGAACTACCTGCAGCTGCCCGTGAACTCGCCCAAGGGCGTCAAGTCGGTGCACACCCACCAGCGCGGCGGCCTCATGTCCTACGGCGTTGACCTCGCCGAAGGCCAGAACCCGCACGTAAACTACGAGCCCTCCATTACCGGCGGTCTCACCGAGGCGGAGAAGAAGCCGAACAACCAGCCCGAGATCACCGGTCGCGTTGCTCCTGCGAACATCGAGCGCCGCAACGACTACATGCAAGCACGCGCCCGCTACGTCACGATGAATGCGTGGGAGCGCGACGGGCTGGTCGAGGAGCTCGGCGGCATGATTCAGGAGGCCGCACCGCAGGTGCAGGAGCGCTTCCTCTGGCACCTGTTCATGATCCACGATGACTACGGCACACGCGTCGGCGAGTTCATCAGCAAGAGCGCCGATGACGTCAAGCACCTCGAACCCCTGTCGACGCAGACGCTCACGGAGGAGGAGCAGAAGCGCCTGCAGAACCTCGGTCGCAACGGTGACGAGTTCGACTCCACCGTCTGGGGCACGTGGACCTCTTCGGTGGTCAACCACCAGGTCACCGCAGAGCAGGTGATGAACGGCCTGGGCAGCCTCGAGTACACCCGCGAGGACGCA
Organism: Nesterenkonia sp. NBAIMH1; assembly: GCF_007922635.1. Classification (NCBI taxonomy): domain Bacteria; kingdom Bacillati; phylum Actinomycetota; class Actinomycetes; order Micrococcales; family Micrococcaceae; genus Nesterenkonia; species Nesterenkonia sp. NBAIMH1. The sequence goes on along the minus strand of NZ_CP042335.1, from coordinate 2,623,546 downwards.
CCGGCCGCCTGACCGGGAGCGCATCCCACTCTGACAGCTGAAGGGCCCCGCAGCGTGACGCTGCGGGGCCCTTCAGCATTTGCCCAGGCTCGACCGTTTGACTGGGCAGCTGAGCAGAGATCATCTCCGTACGACAGGTCTATGAGGTCGAAGCGTATGCCAGACACCTTCCGAAACTGGTCCGGGAGCATCAAGTTCACCCCGAAGAGCAGAGCCGCCCCGCGAAGCTCCCGCCAGGTGCAGCAGCTCGTTGCCAAAGCGCGCGCCGAGGGGAAGACGCTGCGGCCCGTGGGCTCGGGCCACTCCTCGACTCCGCTGTTCAACACCCCCGAGACGCTCGTCTCCCTCGAGAGGCTCTCCGGCGTGAAAGCTGCGGACTATGAAAGCCGCACCGCACGGGTGCTTCCCGGAACCGGGCTGCGGGATCTGGGAGCGATGCTGGGCGAGCACGACCTCGCCATGATGAACCTCGGCGACGTCGACTATCAGGCCATCGCAGGAGCACTCTCGACAGGAACCCACGGGTCAGGCATCTCACTGGGCAACCTCTCGTCAATGGTCATCGGCGGGGTGCTTGTCAACGGACTGGGGGAGGAGATCCCGTTCGGCGTCGACGCGGGTGAAGGCGAGGACCATGACCTCAGCCGTGCCGCGGCGCTCAGCCTGGGGACGCTGGGAATCATCACTTCCCTCACCCTGCGGCTCGAGTCCTCCTACATGCTGCACCGACAGAACTTCATGATCCATATCGATTGGGTCCTCGAGCACTTCGCCGAGCTGGTGGAGCAGAACCGCAGCTTCGACTTCTACTGGTACCCGCGCTCCGACATGGCTCAGGTCCGTCTTCTCAACGAGCCGGGAGAGGAGCCGACCCTTCTGCCTCCCGGTGAGCTGAAGAAGGAGGTGACAGGACCCTCCTACGAAGTGATCCCGAATGACCGGCACCTTGTCTTCGAGGAGATGGAGTACATGCTGCCCTTCGACGAGCAGCTGGCCGCCTTCCGCGAAGTGCGGGAACGCGTGAAGTCGGAGCATCGCGCTCTTGTCGGCTGGCGGGTGCTGGTGCGCACGATTGCGGCAGACAACGTCATGATCTCCAATGCCCAAGGGCGAGACACCATGACCATTGCGCTGCTGCAGAACAATACTCTGCCGTTCAAGGAGTATTTCGATGACATCGAGCCGATCTTCCAGCGGCACGGCGGTCGGCCGCACTGGGGCAAGAAGCACACGATGAAGGCTCCTGAACTGGCGCGGCTCTACCCGGAGTGGGAGCGGTTCCAACAGATTCGGAAGCAGATGGACCCGGACGGAGTCATGATGAACGACTATCTGAAAGAGCTTCTCGGAGAGGAAGGCGAGTAGAGACGTGGCGCTGAAGCACTCCATGAAACGTGGCAGCTCGAAGGAACGTGCACGCGGGCGCAAGCGCGATGCGGGACTGGGACGCACCTCCTGGGTCTTCTCCGCCGGCTTCGCTCCCAGTCAGAGCACAGGCCAGGAGCCTGAGTTCACCTCACGCAATACCCTCTGTCTGCTGAACACTGCGTTCGAGGAGGCCTGCGTTCGCCTCACCGTGTTCCACGATGACGCAGAACCCGTCGGGCCGTACGAAATCCTCGTGGACCCAAGACGAGTGCGGCACCAGCGGATCAACGATCTCATCGAACCCGAAGCCGTCCCGCTGGACGCGCCGTTCGGCCTCGTCGTCGAGTCTGATGTTCCGGTGGTGGCTCAGCTCTACTACTTCGACTCGCGGGGAGGCGCCCTGAGCGCCTCCCACCTGAATCCGGCTCCGGCGGACTGATCTAGCCTCGCTCTGCCTCGGCGGCATCGATGAGCGCGCCATACCCTTCGCGGAACGTCGGGTAGCGAAGTCCGTCCCGCGGAAGAAGCGAATGGAGCAGGCTGGCATCGATCGTCTTGCCCGAAAGCGTCCCGTTGCCCGAATCTTCCGGCACGGGCACTCCGAGACGGGCGGCAACGTAGGTGAGCACCTCACCCATCGTGGACGGTGCGCGATCCACCGCGTGGACCAGCGACGGAGGCTCCTCCAGCTCGAGGAGCGTCACGATGGCGCTGGCCAGATCGTCTGAGTGGATCCTGTTGGTGATGCGTCCGTGATCGGCCGGCTTGCCGGCCCGGACGCGGTCAATCGTCCGTGTCCGCCCGGGCCCGTATATCCCTGCCGGCCGCACCACGGTCACCTCCGGAAACTGCGCGTATGCATCGCTCTCTGCACTGTGAAGAACCTTGGCTGTTGCTCTTTTCGGCGACGGCGGGGTCTGCTCGGTGACAGTGTCACCGTCCCAGTCGCCCAGGACACCGGTCGATGAGACGAACACCAGGCGGGGGAGCGGGCGCGGCAGGATCGAGGCGAGGCCTGCGAGAGTCTGCCGGTACGCGCGCTCATACCCCTCATGAGTGGGCTCGTCCGCTGTCATGGCAATAACGACGGCATCTGCCGCCGGCAGCTCGTGCCTGCGGTCGGGTTCAGCGAGATCCATTCCCAGCACCGGGAAGGGGAGCCCATGAGGCTTCGGGCGGCGCCTGATGCCGGTCACTGGCGTACCCTGTGCGTGCAGCAGCGTCCCGACCCGTTCACCCAGGTCGCCGCATCCGGCCAGCAGCACATGCTGCAGCGGGCTTGTTCTCGCTGTCATTCGGAGCTCCTTGAGGGTCGAATGAGTCCCCGGAGCAGACTGCTCGGGCGGACACATATGGCGGAACCAGAATACTGAGATCCCGGTCCCGCCACGAACGATGAGCGCGCCTAGCGGTCTCGCAGGGCTTCGATCAGCTCATCCTTCTTCATCTGTGAGTAGCCGTCGACGTCGAGCTCCTTGGCGCGCTGCTGAAGCTCCTCCACGGTCCTGTCCTCATAGTTCTCAGAGTTGCCGCCCTTCTCGCCCTGCTTCTGCCGCCCCTCTTTGGCGGCAGAGTTGGCGATGCGGGCTGCCTTCTCCTTGGAGTACCCCTGGTCCTCACGGAGCTTCTCGTAGAGCCCTTCGTCCTTGACTGAGCTGCGCTCCTCCTCAGGCATCTGAACTCACGCTCCTGTGAACGGCTTGCCGCCGGTGACGGGGATGACGGCGCCCGAAGTGTAGCTCGCCTCCTCGGAGGCCAGGTATACGTAGGCTCCAGCGAGCTCGGCCGGCTGCCCGGCGCGCTCCATAGGGGTGTCGCCGCCGAAGTTCTCCACCTTTGACTCGGGGAAGCCGGTGGCCGGGATGAGAGGGGTCCAGATCGGTCCCGGAGCGACCGCGTTGACGCGGATGCCGCGAGGCGTGAGCTCTTGTGCCAACGACTCCGTGAAGGCGACCTGGGCCGCCTTCGTCATCGCGTAGTCGAACAGCGGGGGAGCGGGGCCTGCTGCCTGCACGGATGTGGTCGTGATGATCGAACCGCCCTCGGGGATGTGCGGCACCGCGTGCTTGGTCAGCGCAACGTGAGCGGTGAGGTTGGTGCCGAACACCTTCTTCACGTCATCCATGGATACGTGCTCGATGCCGCTGCGCTTGCGCTGGTAGGCCGCGTTCAGAATGAGCACGTCGATTCCGCCCAGGTCCTTCAGCGCATTGCCGACGACGCCTTCCGCAGCGTCGTCCTTCGTCAGGTCAGCCGCGTATGCGTGCCCGCGCCGGCCAGCATCGTGAACATGCTTGAGCGTCTCTTGGGCGTCCTCCTTCTCCTCCGGGAGATGGACGAACGCTATGTCGGCCCCCTCCCGCGCGAAGGCGATGGCGGTTGCTCGCCCGATCCCGGAGTCTCCGCCGGTGATCAGCACCTTCTTCCCCTTGAGGCGATCGGCGCCGACGTAGGAGTCTTCGCCGTGGTCAGGGGTGGGTGCTGTTTCGCTGTCCAGGCCTGGCTGACCCACATCCCCATGCGCGGGGAACTGATCGTCATGATGCTTGGTGGTCGGGTCCGTCTGGTTCTTCTCAGTCATGGCGTCCTCCTCGGGATCGCTCGAACGGTTTCAGAAGCTCTTCGAGACGCAGGCCTTCAGCTTGCCTGGGGGTCGAGGACGACCTTGATGCAGCCGTCCTCCTTCTTCTGGAAGGTCTGGTACGCCTCAGGCGCCTGGTCAAGGGGGAGATGGTGAGTCACGAAGTCGTCGACGCCGAGAGGGTCCTTCGTGTCCTCCACGAGGGGGAGAATGTCGTCGACCCAGTTCTTGACGTTGGCCTGACCCATAGTCACTCGGATCTGCTTGTCGAACATGGTCAGCATCGGCAGGGGAGAGGCCTGGCCGCCGTAGACGCCGGAGAGGCTGATGGTCCCACCCCGGCGCACCAGATCGATGGCTGTGTAGACAGCACCCAGCCTGTCCATGCCCACGGTGTCCATCATCGGCTGCGAGATCTTCTTCGGCATGAACTGTGCGCCGAGCTGCGCGAACTTCGCCACCGCGGACTGGACACCTCCGTGGGCCTCCATGCCGACTGCATCGATGACAGCATCGGGCCCGCGTCCCTGTGTCTTCTCCTTGATGGTCGCCACCGCGTCCTCGGTCTGGGGGAAGACCTCGATGCCGTGGCGCGCTGCCATCTCTCGGCGCTCGGCTTCGGGCTCAATGGCATACACCGTCATGCCCAGGTGCCGTGCGATGCGCGCGCAGAACTGACCGATCGGTCCGAGGCCGAGCACCGCGACGCTGTCGCCCTTCTTAACCCCGGCGTACTGAACTGCCTGCCACGCGGTGGGCAGCACATCCGAGAGGAAGAGGTAGCGGTGGTCGGGAAGCTCGTCGCCGACCTTGATGGGCCCATAGTCGGCGTGGGGCACACGAAGGAACTGTGCCTGCCCGCCGGGGATCGCGCCGTAGAGCTGCGAATATCCGAACAGCGGCGCACCGGTGCCCATGTCTGTGTTCTGCGTCGTCTCGCACTGGGTCTGGAGCCCCTTGCTGCAGAAGTAGCAGTTGCCGCAGGCGATCTGGAACGGAACGACGACCCGGTCGCCGACCTTGAGGTCGGTTCCGGACCCGGTCTCGACGACGCGCCCCATCGGCTCGTGGCCAACGATGTCCCCAGGCGTCATAAAAGGGCCCAGGACTTCGTAGAGGTGAAGATCCGAGCCGCAGATCGCGGTGGAGGTCACCTCGATCACGGCGTCGCTGGGCTTTTCGATGGTCGGGTCGGGGACGGTCTCGACCGACATCTTGTGCGTGCCTTGCCAAGTTACTGCTTTCACGCTCTAACGCTCCTTTATGGAATGTGGTGCAACTCGTGATGAGCTTTACCCACACTAGAGAGACCGACCTTGGCAGGTGCTGGACGTATGCATGAGATCCGGTCAGAGTCTGCCGGGCGTCGCCGCGGAGCCCCTCGGATCGCTATTATGTCAACTTGTGGACATGCGCTCTGCTCGGCCCGCCAGCAGCTTCGAGATCGCTCGACGCCCCATCAGCAGAACGCCGAGGCTGAGGGTGGCCACCACGACGAAGCTGGTCTGCACACCTCCGTCAGTGAGCAGAAGGCGCAGCAGCATGCCAATAAGCACTGTGCAGGCCACCACGACGACGCCATGGGGCCACAGCCGGTGTGGGGAGCGAGGGCTTCCACTGATCAGCCACGCGAGCGCCAGCGCGGCGAGGAACGGCCATGCAGTGGACAGGATCTCCCATGGACTGAGTCCGGATTCGTGCGAGCGGTTGCCCACCACGGCGAAGATCACCACGAGGCCGGCGTCGGCTGCGAAGGCTGCGGAAGCAGAACCTGTGCGGGCTCGCTTGTCAGCGTCGTGGCTCGCTCGGCGGCCGGGGGTGTGGGTCATCCGTTCAGGGTAGCCGGGAGTCGCACTCACCCTTACGTTGACATAATGTAGATTATCGGTCATTCAGGCAACGCGTGAGCGCGGTGATGAGCACCACCCGCCGCGTGCAGTCTGTCCTGAGCACGTGACAGCCAGCATTCGGGTCTAGCCTTGGGCATCATGGATGACGCGACGCTGACCGCCGCAGCGAGCCGGAGCGTGCAGCGCACGTGGCCGGTGCTGTGCCCAAACTGCCGTCAAAGACTCATCGTCACACCCGGACCCGGACCCGGAGGCGGACCGGAACGCCTCTCAGCACTGCTATGCCCCGCCGGCCACCGCTTCGATGCGGCCAGGCAGGGTTATGTCAACCTCATGTCCGGAGCGGGCACCCGCCTCACCCCGGATACCCCGGAGATGATCATGTCCCGTGAGCGGGTCCAGCGCTCCGGCATCTTCCAGCCTGTCCTCGACTGCCTGAAGACCCTTGTCGTCGCAGCGGATGAGATGGTTGCGGACTGCGGCGCGGGCACCGGCTACTATCTGCACGGCCTCCTGGATGAGAATCCCACCCGCAGCGGCATAGCTCTCGACATCTCCGCAGCGGGCATGAAGCGCGCGTCCAAGCATCCACAGACCCTGGCGCTGGTATGGGACCTCTGGAAGCAGCTGCCCCTCAGCAGCGGCTCGATCACCACCGTTGTCAACGTCTTCGCGCCTCGGCACCCAGCTGAGTATGCACGCGTCCTGCAGCCCGGCGGACAAGCCCTCATCGTCATTCCCCTGCCGGATCATCTCCACGAGCTCCAGCAGCACGGTCTCATCTCTCAGCAGCGGGCCAAGCGCGATCACGTGATCGCTGACCTGGAGCCGCACATGGGTCGCCCCGTCAGCACCCAAGAAGTGCGCACCGAAGTCAGCGTGGACTCCGTCTCCGCCGCCGACCTGATCCACATGGGCCCAGCAGGACATCACCGCACACGAGCGGCAGTCGAGGAAGAGATCGCATCCTCCGACGTCGCACGCGTGACCGTGGCGGTAGAGGTGATGGTGTGGACGAAGGCCTCTGCCTCTGCACACGAGGAGTAACACCTGTTTCGTCCGAGCCTCCGCACCGCTAAGGTGAGATGACTAGGGTCAGCAGCAGAGACGAATGAAGGTGAGCCGCACATGATCGAATGGTTCGGCGAGAACCTCTGGGCAGCGTGGTTGGCCCTGTGCTTCATTCTCCTGATGTTCGAAGTCTTCAGCCTCGACCTCATCTTCATCATGCTTGCCGCGGGAGCAGTGGCAGCGGGAGCCGTCGCTTTGGCGGGCGGCGCTGTCTGGGCGCAGCTTCTGGTCGGCGGAGTCGTCGCTCTGCTGATGATCGGAGCTATCCGGCCCGTCGCACTGAAGCACCTCAAGAGCCGATCGCCCGAGACCCTCACGGGCGTCGACCGGCTGACCGGGATCGAGGCCGCCGCGGTCGAGACGGTCACTCAGACGTCCGGCCTCGCAGAGGTCGACGGAGACACCTGGACCGCCCGAGCGTCCGGCGACTTCATCCTGGAGCCCGGTGCGCCGGCCGTCGTCGACTCAGTGGACGGCGCGACGGTGTACCTCTCCCCCATTCGTTCCATCGACTGGAACCCGGAGCCCGAACAGGCTTGACCCCTGCCCCTGCCCAATAACCCCTAGGAACGGACCTCTATGGACTTCTTACTCCTCATTGTCGGCGTCGTCTTCCTGCTCTTCGTCGTGGTGATCCTGGTCAACTCGGTCAAGATCGTCCCGCAGGCGCGGGCAGGAATCGTTGAGCGCCTCGGCAAGTATCACCGAACGCTCCAGCCCGGCCTGGCGCTGCTCGTCCCTTTCCTCGACAGGCTCGCCCCGCTCCTGGACATGCGTGAGCAGGTCGTATCGTTCCCGCCGCAGTCGGTGATCACCGAGGACAACCTGGTCGTGGACATCGACACCGTGGTCTACTTCCAGCTCACGGATCCCAAGGCTGCCAGCTATGAGATCCAGAACTACATCGTCGGCGTCGAGCAGCTGACCACTACGACCCTGCGAAACGTCGTCGGCGGAATGAACCTCGAGAAGGCTCTCACCTCACGAGATGACATCAACTCGATGCTCCGCGGCGAGCTCGACAAAGTCACCGGGCGCTGGGGCATCCGCGTCGCCCGTGTGGAGCTTAAGGCCATCGACCCGCCGCACAGCATCCAGGACTCCATGGAGCAGCAGATGCGTGCCGAGAGAAACCGCCGCGCAGCGATCCTGACTGCCGAAGGAAACAAGCAGTCTGCCGTGCTCAACGCTGAGGGCGAGAGGCAGGCGGCCATCCTCCAGGCGGAGGGTGAGGCGCAGTCCCGCATCCTGGGCGCGAACGCTGAAGCCCAGGCCATCGAGACCGTGTTCAATGCTGTGCACGCCTCAGAGCCGTCGCCTGAGCTGCTCTCCTACCAGTACCTGCAGTCCCTCCCCGAGATGGCCAAATCGGAGTCGAACACCATGTTCTTCATCCCCGGCGAGTTCGGCGAGGCGCTGAAGAGCCTTGCGGGTGCCTTCGGCGGAGGAAGCGGCGGCGAACAGGAGGTCTCCTTCGAGGAGAAGGAGAAGATGAGGGAAGCACGCGCCGAGCGTCTGCGCGCACGGCGCGAGGAAGAACAGGCCAAGACCGGCAGAGCGGCACGGCCGGGCATTTCGCACTCCATCGCCGACCTCGCAGAATCTGCGCGAGCAACCTCCGTCACGGACGACGCGGCACAGTATGAGTCTGCCGCCGACTTGGAGGATGCCGCACGGCAGGCTAAGCCGGGTCGACAGAGCGGCAAGCCGTCCCTGGGCGAGGAGTCTGCCGAGGACGTCATCGCCCGCGTGTCTGAGGAGAGCCCAGGTGCCGCACCCTCGACCGGCAGCGGAGACCAGCAGAGCAGCTGAACCCCTTCCCCCAGCAGGTCACAGCCGTTCAGGGTCCCGTGGAATAATCTGCGGGACCCTGCTGGTTGGAGTAGGGAGACCAGCACCACAGAACGTAGTCGACGAAGAGAGCCGAAAACCCGATGAGTGATCGCAGTCTGCGCGGCATGCGCCTCGGCGCCCAATCCATGGAGACAGAGACGGGCGTCGAGCCAGCGCCCCGCCAAGATGTGGAATACGTCTGCGAGGATGGCGAGAAGATCGTCGTCACCTTCGCCTCCGACGCGGACCTGCCCACCACGTGGACAGCCTCGAGCGGCAAAGTGGGCGTTCTCGCCCAGGGCGACAAGCCCGACGAGGAGCCCGAGAAGCCCGCCCGAACCCACTGGGACATGCTCCTGGAACGGCGCTCGACCGACGAGCTTGAGGAAATTCTTCAGGACCGTATGAAGATTCTGCGCGAACGCCGCGGCGAAAAGGTCTGAGACTCGCCTGAGCCGCTGACAGTGAAGGCCCGCCCCTCAGGGGGCGGGCCTTCACTGTCAGCACGGCCGAACGTTCACCGGGTTCCGGCCAGCTTCCCAGCGAGCGTCGAGGCCCGGGCCGCCAGGCCCCACCTGGTCACGTTGGTGACGGCCTCCACCACGATGCCGCCGCTCATCTTCGACTCGCCGACCGTTCGTTCGACGAAGGTGATGGGCACCTCCCGAATCGTCTTGCGCTGACGGGCAACGCGGAAGGTCATGTCCACTTGAAAGCCGTAACCCGCCGACTTGATCGACTTCAGGTCAATGTCCTCCAAGGTGGAGCGCCGGAATACACGGAAACCCGCAGTGATATCTCTCACATTGAGTCCGAGCATGGTGCGGGAGTAAAAGCTGCCCGCTCGCGAAATGAGCTCACGGTGCAGCGGCCAGTTGACGACAGAGCCCCCCGGGACCCATCGCGACCCAATGACGAGGTCTGCTTCGTCGAGCAGGGCGATGAGATCCGGCAGCTGCTCGGGCTGGTGCGAGCCGTCGGCATCAAGTTCGACGAAGGCGTCGTAATCGCGTCGGAGCCCCCACGTGAATCCGGCGATGTAAGCTCCGCCCAACCCGTCCTTCTTGGTCCGATGAATGACGTGGACCTTCTCGTCGGCGGCCGCCATCTCTTCCGCCAGCTGGCCTGTGCCATCAGGGCTGGAGTCATCGACGATGAGCACGTCGGACTCAGGCAGAGCGGCCCGAAGCCGGTCGAGCGTCACCGGCAGGGCGTCGATCTCGTTGAAGGTGGGAATGACGGTCAGGATCTTCATGCGGACCACGTTAGCTCACTGCCTCCCCGCGAATGACCGTCGCTCTCCACCGAGGCAGGCCTCCCTCCTCATCGCGTCCGGGGAGGTACGGGAGCAGCGGTGTGCGGGCACGGGTATCTGTGCTCCACGCCGACACAGCCGAGTGGGGAGTCTGCACTGACAGGGAGTCCGCCTCCCACACCACATATGTCGCCTCCGACCCAGGATTCAGGGTTCCCGCCTCCGGCTGGCCACCTGGCAGGGAGCGGAACGCTCCTCGGGTCTGCGCATTGAAGCCGGCACGCACAGACACCGGGTCGCTCTGGTGATGCACGTGCTCACTGATCAGCTGCCACGGGCTCTCCCCCTCAGGCGGGGCCGCCGACGTAGGGACTCCCACGCTCAGGGCAGTGGAGAGATGGATGGCCCGCCGGGCGAGCACCTGCGCCCCAGTGTTGAGCAGGTCTTCCCAATGAGCCCGCTGCGAGGAGTCGAAGCCGACCAGGACCGTGGGGTTCTCAGCGCTCGGGGTGTGCTTCAGCTGCCGGAGCTGGGACGTGGTTGCTGCGAGAGACTGGACCACCTCCCCCGGGTCCTCACCGGTGACGTCAATCAGAAGCTGGCGGGACTCCTCCGCCATCCAGGTGCGGACACCGATGAGGTTCTCGGCCACCTCCGCATAGGACACGGCCACAGAGATGCGTCGGCCCTCCGCCTCTTCGACCTCGTGGGCGTCCCCCAGCAGCGTCAGGAGTTCGTTCAGTGCCCTCAGACCGCCCGCTCCGGCCACATCGTGCAGCCCGGAGAGCTGCACAACCGGGTATGTGTCCATCGGATGCGCGGCCGCCGTGCGCAGAGAGCTGGTCAGTCCCGTGACGACGCTCTGCAGCGACTCACCTGTGAGCAGCTCCGCCGGGATGGCCAGCCCCATTCTGAGGGTCGTGTAGCCCAGAGCTGCTGCGGCGTCGAGACGCTCGGCCAGATCACCTGAGTCCCCCTCAGCGACACCGCGCGTAATCCACCCAACGAATCCGGGCGCAACCAGCGTCCGGTCGAGGTCCTGCTCCTGGACGACACCCTCGGGATACTGCTCCTTGAGCCGAGAGGCGGTCTCGTCGGATCCGAGCCACGCCACGTGTCCCTTCTCGACGAGCATCGCCTCGGCGTAGGGCTCCGCAGTGGAATGGATCGTCCCGTTGTTCAGAAGGTGCACGCTCTCGAGCGAGGCGGCTTCATTCATCGTCAAGTTCTTCGTCCTCCATGGATTGGTACGCGACTGAGGAGTATGCCACCACTCCCCTGCTGATGAGGCTGACCGCGTCCTGGCAGGCCGTGGCGAGCTTGCTGGTGGCCGTCGGCACCTTTGACAGCTGGTCGAGCGCGTCGATGCACTGCTTGGCCCACCGCACAAAATCTCCGGCGGCCAAAGGGGACTCCTCAAGGGCGGCTCGGAGGCTGGCGCCCGAGGCCCACCGATGCATCGGCAGCGTCAGGCCCATCTCCGGCGCAGCAGTCGGCTCGAGGTGATGCCGCTTCTCCAGCGCTTCCAGCTCGGTGTGCACCTCCAACGCTTCGCGGACCGCACGCGTGAGACCCGTCGTGGGCATCTGCGGCATCGCGCCCTCGTCCTCGCGCTTTGCCTGGTAGACCAGCAGGGTTGCGAACGACGCAAGCTCCTGCGGTCTCAGCGCGCTCAAGGCACCCCGCTCCACAAGCATCTCCGTGAAGAGATCCCGCTCGCCGTAGATGCGCCGGAGCCTCTGTCCCCGCTCCGTGACGACGAACTCCTCGGCCCGGAACTCATCCGCCACGGGCGCCGCCGTCGGCATCCGTTCATCGTCGGCGGGCACCATGTGCCCGAGGTCGAAGAGCACCCCGCACACTCGGTCGAACGTCTTCGCGATGGAGCCGGTGCGCAGATCAATCTTGGCCTTGAGCTGATCCGTCTCCCTCTGCAGCTTCCACCAGCGCTCCGCCCAGCGGACGTGGTCCTCCCGATCGCTGCAGGAGTGGCAGGGATGCTTGCGAAGGGCGTTTTCGAGCTGCTCGGTGTGTTCGCTGTCACCCGGCTGTTCGGCGAAGCCGAACCCAGGCTGCGGTGCGTTCTGACGAGGCGGAACCCGCTCCTGCAGGGCGGCCCTGAAGCTGGAGGCGAGATCCCTGCGGATCTTGGGCACCTTGACCTGGGGTTTGCGAGGAAGCCGTATGGAGGAGATCACCTCAGGCGGCTGGGCGAAATCCTCGACTGTGATGCTGCGAAGCTTGCCGTCATGGGTCACAACGCCGGGCCGCGGGTCGTGCTCCGGCGCGGCATGGACGACCAGGCACTCCCCCAGATGACGCTTCGCCTTGCCGACCGAGCCGACGTCGACGATGTCCCCAGGCTCGAGGGCGGAGAGGACACGCACGATGTCCCGACGTCGCTGACGGTTTCTTGCCTTGGCCTGGTCCTTCTGCTGCTCGTTCAGCCTGCGTCTCAGCTCGAAGTACTCCTTGAAGCTGCCGAGGTGGCACTCCATGGATTCCTCGTAGCCGGCCAACGAGGACTCGCGCTTGGCGACGTCGCGCGCCAGGCCCACCACGGCACGGTCGGCCTGGAACTGCGCGAAGGAGGACTCCAGAATGGTGCGGGCCCTGCGCCGTCCGAACTGAGCCGTGAGATTCACGGCCATGTTGTAGCTCGGGCTGAACGAGGAGTTCAGCGGGTAGGTGCGCTTCGACGCCAGACCTGCCACCTGCCGCGGATCCATGCCCGGCTGCCAGACGACCACCGCGTGCCCTTCGACGTCGATGCCGCGTCGGCCCGCACGTCCGGTCAGCTGCGTGAATTCGCCTGGCGTGATGTCGACGTGCGACTCGCCGTTGAACTTGTCGAGCTTCTCCAGAACGACGGTCCGGGCTGGCATGTTGATGCCCAGGGCCAGCGTTTCTGTGGCGAAGACCACCTTGAGCAGTCCCTCGGCGAAGAGGCTCTCGACCAGCTCTTTGAAGGGAGGCAGCATGCCGGCGTGGTGAGCGGCGACACCGCTGACGAGCGCCTCCCGGAATGTGTCGAAGCCGAGCACGGAGAGATCTTCGGCCGGCAGCTCCCACCCCATCGCTTCAACTCGTGAGCTGATTTCGGCCGCCTCTTCCTTCGACGTCAGTCGCAGGTCCTGCTGGACGCACTGCTCCACTGCGGCCTCGCAGCCAGCCCTGGAGAAGATGAAGGCGATGCAGGGCAGCAGAGCCTGGCGGTCCAATGCGCGGATCATCTTGGGGCGAGAGAGCCTGTGCGTGCGCGATGGGGCCCCTGACAAGCTGGAGACCTGAGAGGACCCGCCTCCGCGCGCAGACGTGCGCTGCTCCCGCTGCGGACCTCCTCGGCCTCTCCCACGACCACGATGGCCGCCCGGGCGGCGCGAGCCGGGTGACTGCTGCAGCTGGACCATCCGCTGAAGCTGCGGATTCACGAGTGCCTGACGGTCGTCAGCCTCCTCCTCGTCAGCCTCGCCGGTGAACAGGTCGTACAGCTGGTGATCCACCACCATGTGCTGCCACAGCGGCACGGGACGGTGCTCTGAGACCACCACGGCGGTCTCGCCGCGCACGGTGTCCATCCATGCGCCGAACTCTTCTGCGTTGGAGACCGTGGCCGAAAGCGCAGCCACCTGAACCGACTCCGGCAGGTGGATGATCACCTCTTCCCACACGGCGCCGCGGAAGCGGTCAGCCAGGTAGTGCACCTCGTCCATGACGACGTACCGAAGCTGCTCGAGGGTCGATGAGTCCTGGTACAGCATGTTCCTCAGGACTTCGGTGGTCATCACGACCACGTCCGCTTCGGAGTTCACCGAGGTGTCGCCGGTGAGAAGCCCCACACGCGCGGCGCCGTAGTCCTCAACGAGCTCCTGATACTTCTGGTTGCTCAGCGCTTTGATGGGAGTGGTGTAGAAGGCCTTCTTGCCCTGGGCCAGGGCAAGGTGAACCGCGAACTCCCCGACGATCGTCTTGCCGGCTCCCGTGGGCGCGGCGACCAGCACCGCCTTTCCGGCTTCCAGTTCACGGCATGCCTGCACCTGAAATTCGTCCAGGTCGAAGGCCTGCGCCGCCCTGAAGGCACCCAACTGTGTCTTGGCCTCCGCGGCGCGACGGCGAGAGGCTGCATAGCGTTCGGCCGGTGAGCTCATGGCTCACACCCTATCGGCCGGAACTGACCATCCCCTTGTCTAGCCCGACTGGACGGGCGCCAAGCTCTCGCTCTCCTCCTCAGTGAAGAGACGGGACCTCACGAGGAAGCGGTGACCGGTGGGACCCTCAATGCTGAACCCTGCTCCCCTGCCCTGCGTGACGTCGATGGTGATGTGGGTGTGGGACCAGTACTCGTACTGCGCTTTGGAGATCCAGACCGGGACGGGCTCGCCCGTTCCCGCATCCAGCTCCCCCAGAAGAACGTCCGCCGGACCCGTGGCGAAGGTTCCCTGGGTGTAGCACATCGGGGCCGAGCCGTCGCAGCAGCCTCCGGACTGATGAAACATCAGAGGTTGGCCATGGTCCTCGCGCAGCTGCCGCAGGAGCGCAGCAGCCTCTTCGGTGATCGCGACACGTTCGGCACTCATAGGGGCCTCCTTCAGACTTTGGGACGTCGCTCACTCGGCGGGATGGCCGGTGCGCACCAGCTGCGATGCGCACCGGCCCCTGCCGTCTGGATCAGAAGAAGCCGAGCTTGTCCTCTGAGTAGCTCACCAGCATGTTCTTCGTCTGCTGATAGTGCGCCAGCATCATGAGGTGGTTCTCACGGCCGATGCCCGACTGCTTGTATCCGCCGAATGCCGCATGCGCCGGGTACTGGTGGTAGCAGTTCGTCCAGACCCTGCCTGCCTGAATGTCTCTTCCTGCACGATACGAAATATTGGCATCGCGGGACCACACACCGGCGCCGAGTCCGTAGAGCGTGTCATTGGCGGTGGAGATGGCATCGCGGTAGTCGGAGAACCCCGTCACCGACACGACAGGACCGAAGATCTCCTCTTGGAAGACGCGCATTCTGTTGCTGCCGCGGAAGATCGTCGGCTCCACGTAGTAGCCTCCGGCCAGGTCTCCGTCCAGCTCGGCCCGAGCACCTCCAGTCAGCACCTGGGCACCCTCCTTCTGGCCGATGTCGAGGTAGCTGAGGATCTTCTCCAGCTGGTCGTTGCTGGCTTGGGCTCCGACCTGGGTGTCGGTGTCCAGAGGGTTGCCCTGAACGACGGCCTTCGTCCTCTCCACCGCTGCTTCGAGGAAGCTGTCGATGATGCTGTCCTGGATGAGCGCTCGTGAAGGACAGGTGCACACCTCGCCTTGGTTGAGCGCGAACATCGTGAAGCCTTCAAGTGCTTTGTCGTAGAAGGCGTCATCGGCCCGGCTTACATCCTCGAAGAAGATGTTCGGACTCTTCCCGCCGAGCTCCAGCGTGACCGGAATGAGGTTCTGGGATGCGTTCTGCATGATGAGCCGACCCGTGGTGGTCTCACCGGTGAAGGCAATCTTACGGATCCTCGAGCTCGATGCCAGCGGAGCGCCGGCCTCGGCTCCGAAGCCGTTGACCACATTGAGCACGCCATCAGGGAGCAGGTCTGCGATGAGCTCCATCAGCAGCAGGATGCTGCTGGGAGTCTGCTCCGCGGGCTTCAGGACGACCGCGTTGCCTGCCGCCAGCGCGGGCGCAAGCTTCCATGTGGCCATCAGAATGGGGAAGTTCCACGGGATGATCTGCCCGACGACGCCCAGCGGCTCGTGGAAATGGTAGGCGACGGTGTCGTTGTCTATCTCACTGATGCCACCTTCTTGGGCTCGAATTGCACCGGCGAAGTAGCGGAAATGATCGACAGCGAGCGGGAGATCCGCAGCAAGGGTCTCTCTGACCGGCTTGCCGTTCTCCCAGGTCTCGGCCACAGCAAGCATCTCGAGGTTCTCCTCGATCCTGTCCGCGATTCGAGTGAGAATGAGCGCGCGCTCTGCCACCGATGTCTTGCCCCACGCCGGGGCGGCCTTGTGAGCTGCATCGAGGGCCAGTTCGATGTCTTCGGCGGTGGACCTGGGGACTTCCGTGAATGTTCGTCCGTTCACGGGCGAGGGATTTTCGAAGTACTGTCCTTTGACGGGAGCGACCCAGCCCCCTCCGATGAAGTTCTCGTATCGGGGCTTGAAGCTCACGACACTGCCTTCAGTGCCCGGCTGCGAGTATGTGCCCATGGTGGCCTCCTTCGACGGCTCGACTGGTGTGAGTTAGCTCACACTCACGAGGCTAGGGTGCCTGAGGTTGCATATGCGTTGCATAGCCCCACGCGCACCGCTCCGCTAGAATGTGATGTGCCACACACCCTCGAGGCGGAAGGGCAATGATGAGGGCAGTTCCTGATCAGCCTGATACATGGAACGCCCTTGCGCCCGGGCTGCGTGCATCGTGGCGACGGTCGGCTGAGTACCTGAGCGACCCCGCGGCCGCCCTTGCGCCTGTGGACACCTCCGATGACGACCTCGAAAGGCTGCGGGCATCCAGCCCCCTTCAGGGCGTACTGCCGGTCCTCGACCAGCTGCTCATCCGCCCCGCATCCGAAGCTGGCCTCATCGTCGCGATAGGCGACGCCCAGGGTCGCCTTCTGTGGGTCAACGGGGACCGCCAGGCTCTGAGGCGCGCGGAGGCCTCCGCGTTTCAGCCCGGGGCCCGGTGGTCCGAACGCGCCATCGGCACCTCCGCCCCGGGCGTAGCGCTGGCGACGGGACGAGGCGCCCAAGTCCACCAGGGCGAGCACTTCGCGTTCTCCGCGCATCAGTTCTCCTGCTCAGCCGCACCGATTCGCAATCCGCACACCGGCGCGGTTCTCGGCGTCGTGGATCTCACGGGCGGACCCGAAGCGGTGGCCGTCCATTCGCTCCCCCTCATCTATGCCGCGATCTCCGCCGCAGAGGCAGAGCTGAAAGTGCTCACCAGCGATACTGGGCTGGCCCAGCTCATCACCTTGGGCACAGCAGTTCCGCTGCTGAGCACCGGCAGCCATCGAGTGCGTCTCAGCCTGCGGCACGCTGAGATCCTGACACTGCTTGCCTGGCACGGGGATGCTGACCGGGGCAGGGGCCTCAGCTCCGGGGAGCTTGCCGAGATGCTCTTCGGCGAACGCGGCCACGAGGTGGCGCTCCGCGCTGAAATGGTGCGACTGCGCCGGGCGCTCGCGAAGGTCTCGGACGGTGCAGGCGTCGATCTGCTCTCCAAGCCCTACCGGCTCACGTCGCCCTGCGAACTCGATGCCCTCACCGTGCGCCGGGCTCTGGCGTCGGGCGCCCGCAGCCTCGCTCTGGACATATACGGGGGCCAGCTCCTCCCCGGCTCCGAGGCGCCGGGAATCCTCATGCTGCGCCGAGCTTTGGAGGCTGAGATGCGGGAGACGATGCTTGCTGACGGCAGTGCGGAGGATCTCTGGAGGTACCTCCAGCTTCCTGAGACAACGGGAGACCTGCAGGCCCTCTATACCGCCCTTAAGCTCCTCCCGACGAACTCTCCGCAGCGCGCGGCCCTGGTTGCACGGGCCGGGCACGCACGGCTCTGAACCTGGTGTCTGCGCGCCTCCTCATCCCATGGTGAGGCGAACGAGAGCTGGATTCAGCCCATCAGAGGATTGCCGATGAAGGGATCAATCCACAGGCCGACGAAGAGGAGGGTGAGATAGAGGATCGACAGGTGGAAGACCTTCATGGCTTCCTTCTGCTTCAGGCTTCCGAGCTGGGCCTTGCGGTGCAGCACGTGGCACTCCCACACAAACCATGCTCCGGAGATGGCTGCCACCGCCGTGTACGTGATCCCAGCCCATCCCAGCGGCACGAGCAGGAGCGAGCAGACGACGGTGGCCCAGGCGTACAGCACGACCTGAACCGACACGGTGTCTTCCGTGGCGACCGCACCGAGCATGGGCACGTCGGCCTTCTGATAGTCGGTCCGGTACTTCATGGACAGCGGCCAGTAGTGCGGCGGGGTCCACAGGAAGATGATCACGAAGAGCACCAGGGCCGGCCAGTCCAAGGTTTCGCGCACAGCAGCCCAAGCGATCACCACGGGGAAGCATCCTGCGATGCCGCCCCAGATGATGTTCTGCTCAGTTCTGCGCTTGAGGACCATGGTGTAGACCACCACGTAGAAGAAGATGGCCGTCGCTCCGAGGAGCGTCGCCAAGGGGTTCGTGCCCACCCAGAGCACAGCCAGTGCGAGCAGGCCCAGCACCGAAGCGAAGACCAGGGCCTCACGCGGGCTCACCTCTCCGGTGACCAGCGGCCTCTTCTTCGTCCGGTTCATCAGCCGGTCCATGTCCCGATCCAGATAGCAGTTGAAGGCGCCGGCTGAGCCTGCCGCCATCGCACCGCCGATCATTGTGGCCACCGCGATCCAGAAGTCGGGGATCCCGCGCTGGGCGAAGAACATAGTGGGCAGAGTGGTGACGAGCAGAAGCTCGATCACACGAGGCTTCGTCAGTGACCAGTACGCTGCAGCCTTGCGCTTGAGCCCGGTCGAAGCGGGTGCGTCAGCTGCGGTGCGGGCGGGGGAAGTGGTCACCGGGACAGTCTAGCTGTTCTACGCCCTGTAGAAAACGTTCTGTGACAATGCGCACGATGGGCGCCTCAGGCGTCGATCCTATCCTTGTCGAGCGCACGCGACCCTTCGATGATGAAGTCCTTGCGCGGAGCGACGACGCTGCCCATCAGCAGGTCGAATGCCTTCTCCGCGGCATCGGCATCTTCGACCCGAATGCGTCGCAGGGACCGCCTCTGCGGGTCCATGGTGGTCTCCGCGAGCTGATCGGCGTCCATCTCTCCGAGTCCCTTGTACCGCTGGATCGGCTCCTTGTAGCGCAGGCCTGACGTTTCCAGCTCGGCCAGCAGCGCGATCAGCTCGGACTCCGAGTATGTGTAGCGAACATCGTTGGGCCTGCTGCCCGGCTGCACAATCTCCACCCGGTGCAGGGGCGGCACTGCGGCGAAGACCCGGCCTTCTTCGATCATGGGACGCATATAGCGGAAGAAGAGCGTCAGAAGCAGGGTCCTGATGTGGGCGCCGTCAACGTCAGCGTCGGTCATCAGCACGACTTTGCCGTAGCGAACCGCACTGACGTCGAAGCTGCGCCCCGTGCCGGCCCCGATGACCTGGATCAGCGCCGCGCACTCCTGGTTCGACAGCATGTCGGAGACGGAGGCCTTCTGAACATTGAGAATCTTGCCGCGGATGGGAAGGAGAGCCTGGTAGTCCGAGGATCGCGCCAGCTTCGCGGTGCCGAGCGCCGAATCGCCCTCGACGATGAAGAGCTCCGAGGACTCGACCTCCTTAGCCCGGCATTCGACGAGCTTGGCCGGCATGGATGAGTTCTCCAGGGCGTTCTTCCGCCGCTGGGTCTCCTTCAGCTGCCGCGCGGAGATTCTGGACTTCATCTCAGAGACGATCTTCTCGAGCAGCACAGAGGTCTGCTGCTTGTCAGCCTTCTTCGCGGAGGCCAGCTTCTTCTCGAGCTCGCCGGCCACAACCTTGGACACGATCTGGCGCGCCGCGGGCGTGCCGAGAATCTCCTTGGTCTGCCCCTCGAACTGCGGCTCAGCGATGCGAACTGTGATCACGGCTGTCAGGCCTGCGAGCACATCGTCCTTCTCCAGCTTGTCGCTGCCTGCCTTGAGCTTTCGCGCATTTGCCTCGACCGCCTTGCGGAATACTCGAAGCATGGCCTGCTCGAAGCCGCTGAGATGCGTGCCGCCCTTGGGCGTGGCGATGATGTTGACGAAGCTGCGAACCGTGATGTCGTAGCCGGTCCCCCACTGCAGGGCTATATCCACCTCGCAGTCGCGCTGAACCTCCTGCATCTGCCCGTCGACCGGGACAGTTTCGGCAAAGGTGCCGTGCCCCTGTATGCGCCAGGTATCCGTGACCGGCGCGTCCGGCGTCAGGTGCTCGACGAATTCGCTGATGCCTCCGTCGTACTGGAAGACCTGCTCCGCTCGCTCAGCACCGCGGAGGTCCTTGACGACGATCTTCAGGCCGGGCACCAGGAACGCCGTCTGCCTGGCGCGAGCGAAGAGCTCCTCGTCATTGAAGGCGGCGTCGGGTGTGAAGATCTGCCGGTCGGCCCAGTAGCGAACGGTGGTTCCGGTCATGCCGCGCTTGGCCCTGCCGGAGACCTGCAGCGGCGATCCGGCCTGAGCCGCTTCGAAGTGGTCAGTGGGCTTCGAACCGTCGAAGGTGCCCGGCTCGCCGCGGCGGAAGGACAGGGCGTGAACCTTGCCGCCACGGGTGACGGTGGCGTCGAGACGGGCCGAGAGCGCGTTGACGACCGAGGCGCCCACGCCGTGAAGGCCCCCGACTGCGTTGTAGCTTCCGCCTCCGAACTTGCCCCCGGCGTGCAGCTTGGTGAAGACGACCTCGAGTCCCGACAGGCCGGTGCGAGGTTCGATGTCGACGGGGATTCCGCGTCCGTCGTCGCTCACCTCCACCGAATCATCCGCATGCAGGGTGACGGTGATGGCCGAGGCGTAGCCGGCCAGCGCCTCGTCGACTGAGTTGTCGATGATCTCCCACAGGCAGTGCATCAGCCCCCGGGAGTCGGTCGATCCGACGTACATCCCGGGGCGCTTCCGCACAGCTTCCAGACCCTCGAGAACAGAGAGGTGCCGGGCGCTGTAGTCGTCGCGGGATGCCATGGTGCTCAGGGTAGTCGCCGGGGTACGCGGTGAGCGAAAGGCGCGCCCCTCCCCCTGTGTTGGGGACTTTTCTCGAGGTCGACATGGTTGGATGGTCTGACATCGCTTGACGCAACGCTAGGAGGCGACATGACAAGCACCACCGGCACGCTCGAGGGTCAGACTCAGCTGACCGCCCTGGACCGCTGCGACCGCTGCGGCGCACAGGCGTACGTGCGCGCAGAGCTCGCTTCCGGAGGAGCACTCCTGTTCTGCAACCACCACGGACGCGCCGTCGAAGGGACCCTGCGCCCGAAGACGCTCAACTGGATCGACGAGTCTGACCGCATCAGCTGACAGCGCCAAGCTACACGTGGGGCCCCCGACCGATCAGGTCGGGGGCCCCACGTGTCTGAGGATCGTCAGTCGAGATAGTCGCGAAGAACCTGGCTGCGGCTCGGGTGCCGCAGCTTGGACATTGTCTTGGACTCTATCTGCCTTATACGCTCCCGGGTGACCCCGTAGACCTTGCCGATCTCATCCAGCGTCTTCGGCTGCCCATCGGTGAGCCCGAAGCGCATTGCGACGACGCCTGCCTCGCGCTCGGCGAGCGTATCCAGGACGGAGTGCAGCTGCTCCTGAAGGAGCGTGAAGCTCACCGCATCGGAGGGGACGACAGCTTCTGAGTCTTCGATCAGGTCGCCGAACTCTGAGTCGCCGTCCTCGCCGAGAGGAGTGTGCAGAGAGATCGGCTCACGCCCATACTTCTGGACTTCGACGACCTTCTCAGGCGTCATGTCCAGCTCCGCTGCCAGCTCTTCGGGGGCGGGCTCGCGTCCGAGGTCCTGCAGCATCTGCCGCTGGACACGCGCAAGCTTGTTGATGACCTCGACCATGTGGACCGGAATACGAATGGTGCGTGCCTGGTCGGCCATTGCACGGGTGATGGCCTGGCGAATCCACCACGTGGCGTAGGTCGAGAACTTGAAGCCCTTGGTGTAGTCGAACTTCTCCACAGCACGGATCAGCCCCAGGTTGCCTTCCTGAATCAGATCCAGGAAGAGCATGCCGCGGCCCGTGTAGCGCTTGGCCAGGGAGACGACAAGACGCAGGTTCGCCTCGAGAAGGTGGTTCTTCGCCTTTCTGCCGTCTGCAACGATGAGCTGCAGGTCGCGCCGCAGCTTGCGGTCCGTGATGTCGTCGTTGGCCAGCTTGTGGTCGGCGAAGAGGCCAGCCTCGATCCTAAGAGCCAGGTCCACCTCCTGCTCGGCGTTCAGCAGCGCGACTTTGCCGATCTGCTTGAGGTAGTCCTTCACCGGATCGGCGGTGGCACCTGCCGAGACGACCTGTACGGCGGGCGCATCGTCATCATCCGCATTGGAGATGACGAAGCCGCGGCCGGAGGTCGACTCGTCCTCCTTGGGCTCCGCTGTGTCAGTGTCGACCAGCTTCTCGGCGTCTTCGCCCTCCTCCTCGGCCTTCGCCACAGCATTGGCGAGCGCCTGGGTGGGAGAATCCTCCTCACTGTCCACTTCAGCGAGGATCTCGTCGACAGCGTCAGTGGCTTTGCGCCGACCGCCCCCGGCCTTCTTGGCGGCAGGGGCCTTCTTGGCAGCTCCAGCCTTGGTCGAGGCGGTCTTTTTGGTCGCGGTCGACTTCTTGGCCGCAGAACCGGCCTTGGTCGAGGACTTGGAGGCTGTCGACTTGCTCGCCGCGCTGGTACGGGCAGTTGTCTTCTGCTCGCCGACTGCGGCAGTCTCTTCCTCGGTCTTGCTAGTGGGCACGTTGACCTTCCGACTCGACACGTTCGCTTTCCCGAGCTTCGCAGCACGGACAGGCACTGCCAGACCCCTCTTGAGCCCAACACGCCTATGACCCTGTCAAGCCCGGCTGACGGGCACGCTCATCACGTTCGCCGCCAAAACGCCGGATCTGCAGGGTCTTAGGTGTCCTAACGATACGCAGTCAGCGCTCATTCCCGAAATGCGAAGCAGTTTTCGGCGAGGCGCCGCGGTCCGACTTCCACCAGCTGTAGCTCTGGACCTTCACGCGGGCCCATGGGGAAACGCCGAAAACCCCGAGAGAATCTGTCGACCAGCTCCGCCATGGTGCAGTCGGAGCTGTCCCCGAATTCCCTGCGGATCAGGTCCACAGCTTCGCTCGATACGGAGCTTCTGCCCTTCACCCACTCAATCCATGCTTTCAGAGTCAAGGCGGCCTCACGCTCTTCGGCCTCCGCATAGGGCAGCAGCTCTTTCAGCAGAGCCTCAAGAACTTCGATTCCCCTCCAGTCGGGACGGGATCCCGTTGCGCCGAGCCAGCAGTTTGCGTAGTCCTGCAGAAGGCGGTCCAACGCCTGCGCGTCCAACCCCTGGGGCAGTCTCGGGGCGAGTCTGCCCCAGAGTTCACCGTCTTCGAGACGCGCGGCCCCCCTGGGTCCCTGCGCAGCTCCTCGTGAAAGAGCGTTCCTGCAACGGCCGCCGGGTACCCCACAGAGGCCAGCGGAACGAGAGCATCTCGGACTCTCTTTCGGGCCAGCGTGCGCAGCATCGACGCGGCTGCCTCCTCCGCTGTGTGCAGCCACATCGAGGGCTCAGAGCCTCGGCCGCGTGAGAGCGCCTCGCCCCACAGCGTGAGCTCGTCCTCCACGCTCTCGGACGCGGCAGCGGTCTTCACCATCCTGCGCACCACACGCTGCGACGCCTCCGATGGAGCATGCACAGGGGTTAGGAACTCGTCCAGCAGGTCCGCCGGACCGGCCGCAGCACCTGCCCGGACGGTCAGCTGGGGAAGACGCTCGAGCGAGGAATCGAGCTCCGCGGAGATGCTGAAGCCCGGATACGGACAGCACGTCTCGTCGCGGCAGGTGTAGTTCCGCACAGCGTCGCCTCCGGCATGCCACACGTGAAGAAGCTCGACGCCGTACTCGGAGTCGAGGCAGCCCGCCAGCGTGTGGACGAGACCGTCATACAGCTGGCTGTGGAGCGGCGACGGCGCATGCTGTGTGAAGAGGAGAGCTATGGCCGTCTCGGGCGAAGGCTGCGAGTGTGGGCCGGCGAGCCATTCGGCGCACTGACGGGCCATTGCATAGGGATCCGCCGCACCTCCGGCGAGGTCTACGCGGAGGTGCCCGCCGCTCGAGCCTCCCGCGAGTCCGATCAGGACCAACGACTCCTGCGGCATGTACCCGAAGGTGTGCTGCACGAGGGCCAGGGCGTCGCCCGGACGGTCGAGATGAGCGGAAGGCAACTTCTCCTGGGGCTGGGAGCGCGGGGCGTTCTCTGCTGTCATGGAGCAAGCGTGTCGTCGATCGCGGACAGGCGTCTGCGCCCCCGGGCCGGGCTGAAGGAGCCGGCGCGGCTCTAGGCGCCTTCCTGCCCCGTGGAAAAGTCGTCGCAGCGACAGTCAGTCGCGAGGGCCCTCGTCTTCGTCTGAGCCGTGCTGGGAGTCATTGCCCAAGGTTTCGTCGATGTCGCCCTCTGGCCCCCTGAAGATACTGTCGCCCGGCTGAGAGCGCAGGTACTGCTCAACGGCAGCCCCCAGCTCCTCGGCATCCGGCACCGCATCGTCACTGTGCACCAGCAGAGAGCGCTGCTGCTTGGTCGCGTACTGGTCGAAGTTCTGCTCCAGCTGCTCCACCACCTGCGCAACCTGAGGATTCTGCTGGACCTGGCGCGTAATGTCCGATTCGACCGCGCGAGCAGCCTCACGCAGATCATCAGTCGGAAGCATCAGCGCGCTCGCGGCGCCGACGTACTCCAGCGCGGCCACTGCCACTTGGGGGTACTTGCCCGACGCCAAATAGTGGGGCACGTGAACGGTGTACCCGACCACGTCATGGCCGGCGGCATCGAACCGGTGCTCCAGCATCTGAGAAAGGCCCGCCTCGACTTGGGCATTGGGCGACCACGTCGAGATGCCGCTCACCAGGTCCTCGCGATTGCCGTGGGCCGTCACTCCCAATGGACGAGTGTGCGGAGCAGGCAGCCCCAGCGCATCGGCGAAGACTGTCAGGCTCACCCCGAGATGGTTCGCCAGCTCGAGCAGCGTCTCCGCCACCTTCTCCCAGTGAAAGTCAGGCTCATCCCCGGTCAGAAGCAGGAAGTTTCGCCCCAGGGCGTCCTGCAGCTCGTACAGATCCAGCCGCGGCCCCTGGAATTCTGAGAAGCGGCTGTCGGTGAAGAGCATCCGCGGTCGACGGGACCGATAGTCGAACAGGGCGTCCACATCAAAGCTGGCCATCTGCCGGTGCGGCAGCGCAGAGAGCAGCGAGTCGGCCATCTGCTCGGAGAGCTGGCCGGCGTCGGTGTGTCCCGCCACAGACACCAGCATGCTCAGGCCTTCGGCACTGCTGGGACCGTCCTGCCCGGGCTCGTTGGAGCGCAGGACAAGTTCTCCCGCCTGACCGCCGTCCTCATCGGGGTGCGCCTCGTTCTGAGGCTCGGCGTGCAGGTGCAGGAGGCTGAAGCGGTCTCCATCGACACCTGACTGGCCGGGATCGAACTGATCGTTGGGGCCCACACTGCTCCTTCGCCGGGTAGCCATTCTGTTCCTTGGGATGTGTGAGGAACAGTCTGCCCACGTCCGTCATTCCCGGCGCCGCGCCACGCCCGGTCTGCGCCGAAGAGCGCCGGTTGTGCCGACGGCGCCGACGAGTAGGATCGGGCACGTGATCAACGACTTCAAACCTTCACTGTCCGCTGTCTCCTCCGCCGTCGAGAAGGTCGACGCAGACGCGTTGGTGCTCGGAGTGGCAAAGGGGCCGAAAGGCCCCGTGCTCCTGCCCAACCCGTTGGCTGACAATGCCGCGCGAAGCGTCGCCGACTCGCTGCAGGCTCTCGGCGCCTCAGGCTCCGAGGACCAGATTCTGCGCCTCCCCGGCGTCGACGGCTTCAAGTCCGAGACGCTCGTTCTGGTGGGAGTGGGAACTCTGACGGGCGAAGTCGACGGCGGCGTTTCGACGGAGGCCCTGCGGCGCGCGGCGGGATCCGCGGTCCGGCAGCTCTCGGGAGCCGACTCCATCGCTCTTGCACTTCCCTCGGCCACTGTCGAACAGGTCTCCGCTGTCGCAGAGGGCGCTGCGATCGGCGCGTACAGCTTCAACCACTTCAAAGGCAGCGAAGATGCTCGCCGCAAGGGACCTGCCTCGGAGGTCGTGGTGCTGACTCCGCTGAAGGAGAAGCACACCAAGGCAGCCATGGCCAGGGCCGGAGTGGTCGGCCATGCGGTTCGGGCCACTCGGGACCTCGTCAACACTCCCCCAAGCCACCTGTACCCGGAGTCCTTTGCGCAGATTGCGGAGAAGGCGGCGAAGGACTCGAAGACCAAGGTGAAGGTCTGGGCCCCCAAGGATCTGGAGAAGGAGGGCTTTGGGGGTCTGCTCGGAGTGGGCAATGGGTCCTCCCGGGGACCCCGGATGGTCCGCATCGAGCACGCACCCTCGCGGCCCGCCGCGCACATCGCCCTGGTCGGCAAAGGCATCACGTTCGATTCGGGGGGTCTCTCCCTCAAGCCGGCCAATGCAATGACTACCATGAAGCTCGACATGGCCGGGGCCGCGACGGTCCTCTCCATCGTGCTCGCCGCAGCCGAGCTCAACCTGCCGATCAGAGTGACGGGATGGCTCTGCCTTGCGGAGAACATGCCCTCCTCGACGGCGCAGCGACCGGAAGACGTGATCAGCATCTACGGGGGCAAGACGGTGGAGGTGCTGAACACCGATGCCGAAGGGCGTCTGGTCCTGGCCGACGGCATCGTTGCTGCCTCTGAGGAACAGCCGGACGCCATCGTCGACGTGGCCACGCTCACCGGCGCTCAGATGATCGCCCTGGGCAACCGCACCTTCGGCGTCATGGGCCACGAGAGTCTCCGCGACAGCCTCGTAGAGGCGGCCGGCGTGGCCGGGGAGTCCGCATGGGGCATGCCGATTCCTGAGGAGGCGCTCGCAGGGTTCCGCTCTGATGTGGCGGACCTGACGAACACTGGCGCACGCGAGGGAGGCATGCTCAACGCCGCAGCCTTCCTCCGAGAGTTCGTCGGCGACCGGGCAGACGCGGATGAGGATGCGCTGGACCCGGAGACACGGCGGATCCCATGGGCCCATGTCGATATCGCTGGCCCCTCCTTCAACGACAAAGGCCCCTACGGTTACATTCCCAAGGGAGGCACAGGAGTGACTGTACGGACGCTGATTTCGTATCTCGAAGGCCTGGCCCGAGCCTGATCGCCGAGCCTATCGGCGCGGATTCGCACTGATAGGCTGACTTCCAGCGAAGAGGGCGATCCAGCCCTTCAACGTCTCACTCAAGGAGCACATATCGTGGCCGAAGAATTCGACGTCCTCGTTCTCGGCGGAGGGAGCGCCGGCTATGCCGCCGCCCTTCGCGCAGTGCAGCACGGCTTCAGCGTCGGACTGATCGAGAAGTCAAAGCTCGGCGGGACATGCCTGCACACCGGGTGCATACCCACCAAGGCATACCTGCACGCCGCTGAGATCGCCGACGAGGCGCGGTCCTCAGAGAAGTACGGCGTCAGAACCACCTTCGAGGGCGTCGACCTTGCGAAGGTGAAGGAGTACAAGGACGGAATCGTCGCCGGCAAGCACAAAGGCCTCACCGGTCTGCTGAAGATGCGGAAGATTCAGGTGATCGAGGGGGAAGGCAAGCTCGTGTCCCCCACAGAGATCGACGTGGACGGCACCAGCTACAGCGCTCAGAACATCGTCCTGGCGACCGGTTCGACGGCGAAGACGTTCGGCCTGCCGCTGAGCGACAAAGTCATCACATCCACCGAGGCGCTCGAGATGGAGGAGCTCCCCAAGTCAGCGATCGTTCTGGGCGGCGGAGTGATCGGCTCCGAATTCGCCTCAGTATGGAAGTCCTATGGGGTCGACGTCACCATCATCGAAGGGGCGCCCAGCCTGGTCCCCAACGAGGACCCTGACATCATCAAGCAGCTCGAGAAGACGTTCAAGGCTCGCGGCATCTCCTTCAGCACCGGAACCTTCTTCAAAGATGTGGAGGAGACCGCCGACGGGGTGAAGGTCACGCTGGAAGACGGCACGACGTTCGAGGCAGACCTGTGCTTGGTCGCGGTGGGCCGAGGACCGGTCACCGATGGCCTGGGGCTCGAGGACCAGGGCATCACCCTGGATCGAGGCTTTGTCATGACGGACGACCGCCTTCACACCGGCGTTGGAAACATCTACGCAGTGGGCGACATCGTCCCCGGCCTTCAGCTCGCGCACCGGGGCTATCAGCACGGCATCTTCGTTGCTGAGGAGATCGCCGGCAACAGCCCTATGACTGTGCTGGACATCAACATCCCCAAGGTGACGTACTGCGAGCCCGAGATCATGTCCATCGGCTACACGCAGCCGATGGCGGAAGAGACCTACGGCAAGGACCAGATCGAGGTCACCAAGTACAACTTGGCCGGCAACGGGAAGTCGTCCATCCTCGGGACCGGCGGAATCATCAAGATGATCGCTGTCAAGGGCGGCCCGATCGTGGGAGTCCACGGCATCGGCACCCGCATCGGTGAGCAGATCGGCGAAGCGCAGCTGATCGTCAACTGGGAGGCATACCCCGAAGACGTAGCCAGCCTTCTCCACGCACACCCCACCCAGAACGAAGCAATGGGTGAAGCGGCGATGGCGCTCTTCGGCCACCCCCTGCACGGATAACGACCACTCGTCGACCACTCATATCGATTAGGAGCCGGACATCATGTCTGAGACTGTGAACCTTCCCGCCCTTGGTGAGTCCGTCACCGAGGGCACCGTGACCCGCTGGCTCGTCGAGGTCGGAGAGGAGGTCGAGGTCGACCAGCCCATTGTGGAGGTGTCCACGGACAAGGTCGACACCGAGGTCCCCTCACCTATGGCCGGCACCATCGAGGAGAAGCTCGTCGACGAGGACGAGACCGTGGAGGTCGGCGCCCCGCTCGTCAAGATCGGCGACGGCTCGGGCGGCGAGTCCGACGGGTCAGAGGGCGCTGAGCAGGACGACAGCGCCGATGAGTCCAACCAGCAGACGAAAGAGGAGCCCGAGGAGACTGCCGACTCGGCCGAGGAGGAGACCGCCGAAAGCGGCGCCGCAGACACCTCTCCTGCCGCGGAGTCAGGCTCCGGAGGTGGAGGCGATGGTGAAGAGGTCACCCTCCCCGCCCTGGGCGAGTCCGTGACAGAAGGCACTGTCACGCGTTGGCTGGTTGCCGTGGGCGACGAGGTCGAGGTCGATCAGCCGCTGCTCGAAGTCTCCACCGACAAGGTCGACACTGAGGTTCCCTCCCCCGTCGCAGGAACAGTCCAGGAGCTCAAGGTCTCTGAGGATGAGACCGTCGAGGTGGGAGCGGTTCTCGCTCTCATAGGATCCGGATCTGCAGGCGGCGGTTCCGCGCCCAGCGCCGAGCCCGAGCCCGAGCCGGAATCTGAGCCTGAGACTCAGCCGGAAGGTGAGCCCGAGCCGGAATCGCGGAAGGACACCGCCCCGCAGGAGGAAGAAGCAGCTGAGGCCGCATCCTCTGAGCAGGCGTCCGCAGACGACGCGGTGGAGTCGAGCAGTCATGAAGACCCCTCCCCCGTGGAGAAGGAATCTGCTGCGGCCTCCGATGCTTCCGGCGAAGCATCCGGAGAGAGCTATGTGACTCCCCTCGTCCGGAAGCTTGCGAAGAAGGAGGGCATCGACCTCTCCGAGATCCAAGGCACCGGAGTCGGAGGGCGCATCCGCAAACAGGATGTGCTCGACGCGGCAGAGTCCAAGAAGTCGGAGCCGGCCCAGGGCGAAGCAGCTTCGCAGCCCGCTCCGGTGCAGCCCGACACCTCACAGCGCGGCAAGACCGAGAAGGCACCGCGCATCCGTCAGGTCATCGCCCAGCGCATGACCGAGTCGCTGCAGGTCTCGGCTCAGCTGACTCAGGTCCATGAGGTCGACATGACTCGCATAGTCAACCTCCGGTCCAAGGCCAAGGCGTCCTTCCAGGAAGCCAACGGAGTGAAGCTGACCTACCTTCCCTTCATCGCTCAGGCCGTGACGGAGGCCCTCAAGCAGCACGCAGTCCTCAACGCTCAGTACGACGCGGACACCAAGGAGATCACGTACCACGACGCTGAGCACCTTGCGCTTGCTGTCGACACTGACAAGGGTCTCTTCGTCCCCGTGGTCAAGGACGCCGGAGAGCTGAACCTCGGCGGCCTCGCCAAGAAGATCTCCGACGTCGCGCAGCGGACCCGTCAGGGCAGCATCTCTCCCGAGGAGCTCAGCGGCGGAACCTTCACGATCACCAACCTGGGCTCGTTCGGGGCACTGTTCGACACCCCGATCATCAATCAGCCGCAGGCTGCGATCCTGGGCACCGGAACGATCGAAAAGCGGCCTGCCGTAGTGGCCGACGCCGATGGCAACGAGAGCATCGGCATCCGCCACCTGATGTACCTCTCGCTGACGTATGACCACCGCCTCGTCGACGGTGCAGACGCCGGCCGGTTCCTTCAGACGCTCAAGGCGAGGCTCGAAGAGGCTCGCTTCGAAGGAGAGCTCGGCCTCTAGCACGAGGCGATCCCCTTCGGCCTGCGCGCAGCAGGCGACTGAGGCCGCCGGCGAGTGATTCTCGCCGGCGGCCTCTCCTCTTCCCCGGCGGACCAGAGGGAAGCATCGTCGGCAGCTCTGCCAGGACTTCCTCATCAGTCTGAGCGCGAAGGTTCAGCGGCTCGGGATCAGCCGAAGCATAGACCTCTGCGGCAAACTCCCAGGCACCAGGCATATCGCCGTCCCCTGCTTCCAGACACTCCTCGAGGAGGTCAGCAAGCCCCTCGCTCACCTGGGGACAGATCACTCGCAGCGGCGTGCGGCGACGACCCCGGCCCGGCGCCTCGCCGGCCAAGCACAGCCAGGCGACCCTCGCCAGCGCCCTGACATCCTGTTCGCCGCTCACCGCATCATTGCCCATGCCCAGCAGATACGCGTCTCCCAAATCGGCAAGCACGGGTTTCCCCTCAGGCGTCAGGAGAATGTTCGCGGCCGTGACATCGCCATGGGAGGCACCCTGGGTGTGAAGATGGGCGCATGCCTCCGCGATAGGGCTCAGCGCGGTCACCATCCGCGAGGGCGAGAGCACACCGCCATGGGTCAGCAGACCCGCCAGGGAACCCGCAGCAGCGACGTCGAGAAGCAGTCCGCGGTCGCCGTCCCCAGTATCCAGAGCGATGCCCCAGGCCCGCACCAGATGCGGATGCGCCAGCGGGACCATGGCGTCGAGCTCCGCTCGAAGGCTGTGCGACGACGGCGCGCTCCGAGGAGACTCCAGAGGCACCTTCAGCGCCAAGACCTCCGGAACAGCATCCCCCGACGAGATCCACATGCACCCCGATGCCTCCGTCTCAAGACGCCGAACCTGCCATACCGCGCAGCGGCCGCCGATGCCCAGCAGACGTTCGCTCCTCAGACCAGCCACCCGCGGGCGGTGGGGAATCGACACTCTGCCGAAGTCGGAGGGCTCCAAAGTCATAGGATCAGCATTCAGCAGATCGCTGAACCCTGCAGAGCCTTTCCACAGATCGCGCCAGTCCATAGGGCGTAGAGTGGGCGGCATGGCTCTTGAATACCGGCGCCTGGGCTTCGACCCGCACCTGGTTGATTATGCAGACGCGTTCGCGCTTCAGAAACAGCTCCACGTTGACGCAATGGCGGACCCCTCACGCTCCACAGTCCTCCTCCTGGAGCATGCTGACGTCTACACGGCCGGTAAGCGCACCGAGGACCACGAGAAGCCCCGCGACGGCACACCAGTGGTGGAGGTTGATCGCGGGGGAAAGATCACCTGGCACGGACGAGGGCAGCTCATCGGCTACCCCATTCTCCACCTCAAGCACCGGACTCTCGTGAAGAAATATGTCTGTGCCCTCGAGGACACCATTATGAAGGTGCTTCGAGAGAGCTACGGCATCACCTCCACCCGGGTGGAGGGGCGCGTCGGAGTCTGGATCGTGGGCGACTCGGCATCCGGAACGCCCGACCGGAAGATCGCAGCGATCGGCGTGCGCAATCACCGCGGAGTCACCACTCACGGCTTTGCGCTGAACTGTTCGAATGCGCAGTCTCCGTTCGAGAACATTGTTCCCTGCGGCATCGATGACGCTGAGACAACGTCCATCACCCGGGAGATCGGGCGTGTGGTCACGCCCGCGGACGTCGTCGATCAGATAGAGCAGGAATTGCGTGCGGTCCTTCCACGTTTCGTCAAGGAGAGCGCAGACCAGGAAAGCAGCGGCTATGCCGACCCGGCGGCCAACTCCGAGCGGGCCGCCCCCTCTAACACCTCGACCTTGAAGGAAGGTTCCATCACGTGAGCGGATGCGCACCGACAAACTCAGCCTCCACCTCCATCGCACCAGAGGGCCGACGCATGCTTCGCGTCGAGGCCAAGAACGCCGCGGTTCCGGTGGAGCGCAAACCGGAGTGGATGCGGACCAAGGTCAAGATGGGCCCGGAGTTCGCCGCCATGAAGAAGCGCGTCGGCGGGTCCGGGCTGCACACCGTGTGCGAAGAAGCAGGGTGTCCCAATATCTTCGAGTGCTGGGAGGATCGTGAAGCGACCTTCCTCATCGGAGGATCAGCCTGCACACGACGCTGCGACTTCTGCGAGATCGACACCGGCCGGCCCGCGGCGCTCGATGAGATGGAGCCGCTCCAGGTGGCACGATCGGTCGCCGAAATGCAGCTCCGGTACGCGACGGTGACGGGGGTGGCCCGGGACGACCTCGCCGACGAGGGAGTCTGGCTCTACGCCGAAACGATCCGCAAGATACACGAGCTCAACCCCGGCACCGGCGTGGAGATCCTCATCCCTGACTTCTCCGGCAAGGAGGAGAACATCGCAGGCATCTGCGAGGCCAAGCCAGAGGTCTTCGCGCACAACGTCGAAACTGTTCCGCGCATCTTCCGACGCATCCGTCCGGCGTTCCGCTACGAGAGGTCTCTCGACGTCCTCACCCAGGGCCAGCGCCACGGCATGATCACCAAGTCCAACCTCATACTCGGCATGGGTGAAACGCGAGAAGAGATATCCGAGGCGCTGCGCGATCTGCACGACGCGGGCTGCGACCTGCTGACCATCACCCAGTACCTGCGCCCGACGCCCCGCCACCTTCCCGTGGACCGGTGGGTCAAGCCCCAAGAGTTCATGGAGATCTCCCAGGAGGCCGAAGAGATCGGCTTCCTCGGCGTGATGTCCGGCCCCCTTGTCCGTTCGTCCTACCGCGCCGGCTCGCTCTGGGCGAAGGCGATGCAGAGAAAGGGCTTCGACATCCCTGCGGAGCTTGCCCACATTGAGCCCTCCGGCCAGACCAAGCAGGAAGCCTCCACACTCGTCGCCGCAGGCTTCTGACCGATCCGCAGACGCACAGGCACGGCGATCCGGTACCCTGGAACGCATCATGGCAAAGTCCGAATCCTCCCCCACGCTCACCAAAGAGCAGGCCAAGGCCGAGCTGAAGCAGCTCCGCGCGCAGAACAAGCGGCAGAAGGCCGAGAAGAAGTCGCAGAAGAAGGCCAATAAGGGAAAGAAGAGCGGCCAGGACGGCTTCTTCTCCCGCATCAAGCAGGTCTTCAGCATGACGCGCACCTACGACCCGAACATCGGGTGGTGGATGGCGCTCGCAGCACTGCTGGCTTTCGCCGTCACATTCGTGGTCGCGACCCTGCTGCTCAACTGGATCACAGGCCTCCTGGTCGGCCTCCCCAGCGCCTTGCTGGGCGCCCTCATTGTGATGAACCGACGCGCGGAGAAGGCCGCCTTCGCCCGCATCGAAGGAAGACCAGGCGCTGCTGCAGCAGCCCTGGGCACTCTCCGGCGAGGGTGGATCGTCGAGGAGGAGCCCATCCAGATGGACCCCAAGACACAGGATGCTGTGTTCCGGGTCATCGGCAAGCCAGGCGTCGTTCTCGTCACCGAAGGTCCGGCGGGCCGCGCCCAGAAACTGGGCGAGAAGACTCGCAAACGTCTCAAGCCCGTGCTCCGCAACGAGGTGCCGGTCCATGTCGTGCAGACTGGACGCGGGGACAAGCAGGTTCCGCTGTCCAAGCTGACCAAGCACATCAAGAAGCTGGACAAGAAGCTCACCAAGCACGAAGTGCACGAGGTCGACCGGCGCATGTCCGCTCTCCCCTCGGCTCGGCCGCCGATTCCCAAAGGTGTGGATCCCTACAGAGCGCGACCGGACCGCAAAGCCCTCCGCGGCTAGGTGGTAGAGTAGGCGGCTGTCTGGCAGGCGCGGGCTCAGCCCGTTGTCGTAGTCACCGAGCAATCGGCAGCTCGAGCTCTCCTTCAGGTCGTGAACCTGTTCCGGAGGCCAGGTACCGCGCACATCACTGCTGTGCGCGGCGCAATAAACACAATGCCGTCGCCATTGAGCAGAAAGTTGCATGATCTATGCCTAAGACCCCATTGCGCGCCCGACGGACGGTGAAGGCCTCCCGCGCCCTCGGCGTTGCGCTGACTCCCAAGGCCCAGAAGTACCTCGACCGTCGCCCCTACGGTCCCGGTCAGCACGGCCGTACGCGTCGTCGCACCGACTCGGACTACGCAGTGCGTCTGCGCGAAAAGCAGAAGCTCCGCGCCCAGTACGGCATCCGTGAGTCCCAGATGCTCCGCTACTACGAAGAGGCGAAGCGCCAGTCGGAGGGCCTGACGGGTGAGAACCTGATCGAGCTCCTCGAATCTCGCCTTGACGCTCTCGTGCTCCGCTCGGGCTTCGCTCGCACCATCGCCCAGGCGCGGCAGTTCGTGACCCACCGTCACATCACCGTGAACGGCAAGCGCGTGGACCGGCCCTCATACCGCGTCAAGCCCGGTCAGATCGTGCAGGTCCACGAGCGCTCCGAGAAGTTTGAGCCCTTCCAGGTTGCCGCTGCCGGCGCGCACCAGGAGGTCCTCCCGTCCGTTCCCGGCTACCTGAGCGTGGATATCGAGAAGCTTCAGGCCACCTTGGTCCGCAAGCCTGCACGCGCGGAAGTTCCCGTGACGTGCGAAGAGCAGCTGGTCGTCGAGTACTACGCCCGCTGAGTCCTTTTCATGGCTGAGAGAGCCCGCCGCTGCCTCCGGGCACGGCGGGCTCTCTCATTCCCGCTAAACTTGCACGGCACCGCATTCGAATGAGTTGGAGGACCAGTGAAGTCTGAGGAGATCGCCCGCACCTGGTACGACTACTTCGGTGCCCGGGGGCACGAAAGGGTTCCCTCGGCGTCGTTGGTCTCTCCTGACCCCTCGCTGCTGTTTACGGTGGCCGGCATGGTGCCCTTCATTCCCTACTTCCTCGGTGCGGAGACGCCTCCCTACAGCCGTGCTGTCTCGGTGCAGAAGTGCATCCGCACAGCCGACATCGAAGAGGTGGGCAAGACTGCGCGGCACGGAACCTTCTTCCAGATGTGCGGCAACTTCAGCTTCGGCGACTATTTCAAGGAGAAGGCCATCCCCATGGCCTGGGAGCTGCTGACCGGCTCTCGGGACACGGACGGATCGAGTCCGAGAGGATTCGGCCTCGACCCCGACCGCCTCTGGGTCACCGTCTACCAGGACGATGACGAGGCCTACAGCATCTGGCGGGACGACGTCGGCGTTCCCGAGAACCGGATCCAGAGGTTCGGTCCCGAGGACAACTACTGGAACACCGGGCAGCCGGGTCCAGGCGGGCCATGCTCGGAGGTTTACTACGACCGCGGGCCTGCCTACGGGATCGAAGGCGGCCCCGCAGCGGACGAGACACGCTACGTCGAAATCTGGAACCTCGTCTTCATGCAGGATCGACTCTCGGCAGTGCATTCCAAGTCGGAGTTCGAAGTGGCCGGTCCTCTTCAGAGCAAGAGCATCGACACCGGCCTCGGCCTCGAGCGCCTCGCCATGGTCCTCCAGGGCGTGGAGAACATGTACGAGACGGACCAGGTCCGACCAGTCCTTGACCGTGCCGCCGAGCTGGCCGGCATCACCTATACCTCGACAGAAGACCCTGAGGATCCCAACCACAGCAACGACGTGCGGCTCCGCATGATTGCCGATCACGTCCGGTCCGCTCTGATGCTGATCAGCGACGGGGTCCGGCCCTCCAATGAAGGAGGAGGCTTCATTCTTCGCCGCCTCATCCGACGGGTGATCCTGGCGATGCGCCTCCTCGGGGCAGAAGACTCCACGTTCGGCAGCCTGATCAGCGTGTCCCGCGATGCGATGAAGGGCGTCTACCCTGAGGTCGAGCAGCGCTTCGACACCATCCTTCGCGTCGCCGAGAAGGAGGAGCAGGCCTTTCTCCGTACGCTCTCAGCGGGCACTGCACGCCTGGACTCGGCAGTCGGAAGCGCGAAGGCACAGGGCGGACGCCTCTCTGGCGAGGACGCGTTCGCGCTGCACGACACCTACGGCTTCCCGATCGATCTGACCCTTGAGATGGCCGAAGAAGCCGGCGTTGATGTCGACCAGGACACTTTCCGCGAACTGATGGCGGAGCAGCGGCAGCGCGCGCGGGCAGACGCGAAGGGCAAAAAGTCCGGGCACGCGAACACCGAGGTCTACCGAGAGCTGCTCCGGGACGTGCCGACCCACTTCACGGGGTACACCGAGCACACCACCGAATCGCGCATCCGCGGCCTCGTCGTCGACGGGGCCGAGGCCTCCTCGGCGGGCGCAGGCCAGGAGATCGAGATCGTCCTCGACGCGACGCCCTTCTACGCCGAGGCGGGCGGTCAGGCACCCGACACTGGGCGCATCACCGGCGACGGCTTCATCCTCGAAGTCAGTGACGTCCAGTCCCCTATCAAGGGGCTGTCGGTGCATCGGGCCAGGGTCCTCGAGGGCGAGGTTCCAGCCGGAGCAGAGGCGCTCGGCACCATCGACGTCCGGCGACGCCTTGATGCGCAGAAGGCGCACTCGGCGACCCACCTGATCCACGCGGCACTCCACGATGTTCTCGGACCCGACGCCGTGCAGGCCGGCTCGTTCAACAAGGAGGGCTTCCTCAGGTTCGACTTCACCCACGACGAGGCCCTCTCCCCCGGAGCCCGCCAGGAGCTGGAGGAGATTACGAACTTGGCCGTTCGGGACAACTTCGCCGTGGAGACGAAGACGATGGCGCTGGATGAGGCTGAGGCGATAGGCGCCATGATGCTGTTCGGAGAGAAGTACGGCGACCAGGTGCGGGTGGTCGAGATGAACGGTCCATGGTCGCGAGAGCTCTGCGGGGGAACCCACGTCTCCTCCACCGCTGAGATCGGGACCGTTGCGCTGATGTCGGAAGCGTCCGTGGGATCGGGCAACCGTCGCGTCGAAGCTTTGGTGGGCCTGGATGCCTTCAAGCACTTCGCAGCCGAGCGTACGCTCGTGAGCCAGCTCACCGAGATGCTCAAGGTCCCCGCGGATCAGGTGCCTGACCGCATCGCCTCGACGCTCTCGAAGCTCCGGGAGGCCGAACGTGAGCTTGAACGGCTTCGGGGCGAGCAGCTGCGCGCCGCAGCAGGCCAGCTTGCCGACCAGGCCGTCGATGCTGACGGCGTCTCCGTCGTTGCGCACCATGCCGGGAGCGCCACTGGCGACGACCTCCGCCAACTCGTCATGGACCTGCGTCAGCGCTTCGGATCGCGAGCGGCCGTTGCGGCTGCAGCCGGGGAGTCCAAAGGACGTCCCGTCGTCGTCATCGGGACGACAGAGGCAGCCAGGGAAGAGGGCCTGAGCGCAGGCGATCTGGTCAAGGTAGCCTGCGGTGTGCTGGGCGGCGGAGGCGGCGGCAAGCCCGACCTCGCACAGGGCGGCGGCCAGGACGCCTCCGCCATTCCGGCAGCTCTGGACGCCGTGGTCGCCGCCGTTCGTGCACGCAGCGCATGAGCAGTCCGCCTCGCCCCGGCGTCCGTCTCGCAGTCGACGTGGGCGACGCGCGTGTGGGGCTCGCTGCCTCCGATCCTGATGCACTGGTCGCCACGCCCGTGATGACCCTCCGCAGAGACGCGCGGAGAGGCTCTGACCTGCGCATGCTCGTGAAGATCGCGCAGGAGCGTCGCGCCCGCGTCATCTATGTCGGGCTGCCCCTCTCCCTCTCAGGCCAGGAGACCCCCTCGACGCAGAAGGCGCGCGAGTATGCCGCAGAATTGACCCAGCGCCTCGAAGAGGCCAGTGTCGGCGCGGAGGTGACTCTTGTCGATGAGAGGCTCTCCACGGTGAGCGCGCAGAGCAAGATGCGCGCGGCCGGGGTCGAGGCACGTGACCAGCGGGACAGCATCGACCAAGCAGCGGCGGTCGAGATCCTCACGCATGCCCTGGAGGTTTTCCACAGGCAGCCGTGAGTCCGTTGCTCTCGCAGCCAGGTCGGGAGATGCTGACGCTATGGACGCTGCGCAGAGCCGGACGGATCACTTCTATCGCCCCGGCTCGCCCTTCACGTCAGCCGAGCTTCAGACCCTCGCCTCCGAGGGCGCGCTGAGACCGGTTCTCGCCGACGTATTCGTACGCGCGGCGGTGAGAGGCTCCCGCAGCGTCAGAGCCCAAGCGGCGCACGCGCTGCTCGGACCGAAGATTCGACCACGAGCCACACTCTGCGGCGAAACTGCCGCTTGGGCTCATCTCAGCGGGAGCGCACCGCAGCGCATCAATATCATCGCCCCCGGCGCCACGCCACGGCCGAACCTGAGAGAACCGATACTCTGGCAGGTCCACAGTGTGCCCCTGGAGGAGGAGGAGCAGATGCGACTGGGCGGGGCAGCCTTGACCACACCTGAGCGCACCGCAGAGGACATCTTCCTCGGGATCGGGACGGTGGGCACGCGCAAGCCCGCTGACCGACTCATCACCGTCAACGGATGGCTGCGGGAGGACCTGTGCTTCTGGCCGCAGCGTCCTGGCAAGGACGAGCACGTCTACACGCCCGGAGACGACGAGCAGAATACTCTGAGCCGCCGGCTCGACCTGATCGGCCAGCTTCTCCAAGGCGTCGACGACCTGGAGGCCATGGCTGAGAGGATCGTTGAACGGACCAAACGCTCAGCGAACGGCGAAAAGGGACGCGCCGCACGCATCGCAGAGCTCCTCGATCAGTGTATTTC
Organism: Nesterenkonia sp. NBAIMH1; assembly: GCF_007922635.1. Lineage (NCBI taxonomy): Bacteria > Bacillati > Actinomycetota > Actinomycetes > Micrococcales > Micrococcaceae > Nesterenkonia > Nesterenkonia sp. NBAIMH1. The sequence goes on along the minus strand of NZ_CP042335.1, from coordinate 2,584,867 downwards.
TCGACGCTTTCCGACAGTTCGGTAGACGTCGTACACGCCGTCGATCCTTCGCACCGAGTTCAGCACGTGGTTGAGGTACCGCGGATCTCCCATCTCAAAGCTGAAGCGGGACACCGCCACACGGTCCTTCGACGTCTGCACAGTGGCCGAGAGAATATTCACGTGCGACTCCGCGAGTATCCGTGTGACATCGGAGAGGAGCGACTTGCGGTCCAGCGCCTCCACCTGAATCTCGACCAGGAAGACCGACGACTTGGTCGGGGCCCACTCGACATCGACGAGCCGCCCCGGCTGTTCGCGAAGCTGGCTGACGTTGCGGCAGTCTGCCCGGTGCACCGAAACTCCCTGACCACGGGTCACGAACCCTTCGATCTCGTCCGGCGGAACGGGTGTGCAGCAGCGGGCCAGCTTGGCCAGCACATTGCCTGCACCCTTGATGACCACTCCGGCATCCGAGTACTCCGTGGGCCGCGGCGCCGGCGACGTGATGGGGGTGGTGTCATGCTCCTCGTCCTCGGCATCCTCTGGGTCGAAGAGGCTGTTGAGGTGCTCGATGACGTTCTGCGTCGACACGTGTTCTTCGCCGACCCCGGCATAGAAGCCCGAAATGTCCGAATAGTGGAGCTCCCCAGCGACTGCTGAGAGGACCTCAGGGTTCATCACCTTCTGCAGGGGCAGGTTCGATTTCCGGATCGCCTTGGTGAGCATCTCCTTGCCGCGCTCGATGGACTCTTCACGGCGCTCCTTGGAGAACCAGTGACGAATCTTGTTCCTCGCGCGAGGCGACTTCACAAACATCAGCCAGTCGTACGAGGGTCCGGCGCCCTCCGCCTTCGAGGTGAAGATCTCCACCCAGTCGCCGTGCTGCAGCTCTGAGTTCAGCGGTACGAGCTTTCCGTTGACTCGAGCGCCGATGGTCTTGTGGCCCACATCCGTGTGAATGCTGTAGGCGAAGTCCACGGGCGTCGCTCCCGCAGGCAGTGAGATGACCTCGCCCTTGGGCGTATAGACGAAGACCTCTTTGGCGTTGATCTCGTAGCGCAGCGAATCCAGGAACTCGTCCGGGTCCTTGGTCTCGGACTGCCAGTCGACCAATGAGCGCAGCCACCCGATGTCAGCTGTGGCCTGCGACTGCTGACGGGCCTCATTGGGGCTGTCTCCGGGGCTGACCGCCGTCCCGCCGTCAGCGCTCAGCGATGCGGGCGCTGCAGTTCCGTCCTCTTTGTACTTCCAGTGCGCCGCCACACCGTACTCGGCGCGCCGGTGCATCTCGTAGGTTCTGATCTGAACCTCAACCGGCTTGCCGGAGGGACCCAGCACTGTCGTATGCAGCGACTGGTACATGTTGAACTTGGGCATCGCGATGTAGTCCTTGAAACGCCCTGGAAGGGGATTCCAACGCGCATGAAGGGCACCCAAGGCCGCATAGCAGTCACGGACCGAGTCCACCAGAACACGGACGCCCATCAGGTCATGGATGTCGTCGAACTCTTTGCCGCGCACGATCATCTTCTGGTAGATCGAGTAGTAGTGCTTCGGCCGTCCCGTGATGGTGGCAGCGATGCTGGCCTCATTGAGGTCATCGGCAATGGTCGCGCGGACCTCGGCGAGGAACTTCTCTCTCTGCGGGGTCCGATCCCCCACCAGACGAACGATCTCCTCATACACCTTGGGGTAGAGGGCAGCGAAGGAGAGATCCTCAAGCTCCCACTTGATGGTGTTGACTCCGAGGCGGTGAGCCAGCGGCGAGAAGATCTCCAGCGTCTCCTTCGCCTTGCGCGCGCTGGACTCCGCGGGCACGTAGCGCCATGTGCGGGCGTTGTGGAGCCGGTCGGCCAGCTTGATCATCAGGACACGTATGTCCTTGGCCATAGCCAGGACCATCTTGCGCACCGTCTCAGCCTGTGCAGCATCCCCGAACTTCAGCTTGTCGAGCTTCGTCACGCCGTCGACGAGCAGCGAAATCTCTTCGCCGAAATCTTTGGTCAGCTGCTCCAGGGAGTACTTGGTGTCTTCGACGGTGTCGTGCAGCAGGGCAGCCGCCAGGGTGGGCCCGTCCAGGCCCAGCTCGGCCAGGATGGTCGCCACCGCCACCGGATGGGTGATGTAAGGATCGCCCGACTTGCGCTTCTGACCCTCGTGATGGTGGTGGGCCACGTCAAAGGCCCGCCGAATGAGGGCAAGATCAGCCTCAGCACTGTTCGCCTTGACCGCGCGCACCAGAGGCTCCAGCAGCGGCGAGTCGTCTGAGTGGGCCAGGGTGCCCACTGACCGGGTAGGTCGCGTCATGATTCGCTTATTCTAAGCGCTTTCATGGCTCTCTACGCTCCCCACCTTGACGTCCGCCTTCAACGTCACGGGCGTCGGCGGCGAACAGCGACTCCCAGTCGGGCACTTCGGCCTCTTCCACGTCGGGGCCTGCCGTCTCTGACTCGGTCTCGGGCAGAGGCGGGAAGGAAACCGGCTGCCCGTCGTCTCCCAGCGGAGTGCCTGATGCTGTGATGGTGCGGATGCCCCCCTGCGCCATTCGCTCATCGCGCATCGACAGGACCATCTGGGTATGCTCGCGAATGCTCGCGTCTCCCCGGCGGATGCGGGCGTACAGCGGAGCCTGGACGAAGATCGTCGCAACGGTGCCCACGATGATGCCGGTGAAGAGCGCCAGCGCGATGTCCTGAAGGGTTCCCGCCCCCAGCAGCCATGCTCCGATGAAGAGAATCGACCCCACGGGCAGCAGCCCGACGACTGAGGTGTTCACAGATCGGACCAGGGTCTGATTGATGGCCAGATTCGTCCGCTCGGTGAACGTCTGGTCCTTCTGATCATGCAGCGGGGTCAGGTTCTCTCTGATCTTGTCGAACACAACCATCGTGTCGTACAGGGCGTAGGAGAGGATCGTCAGAAACCCGATGACTGCGCTCGGGGTGACCTCGAAGCCGGTCGCCGAGTAGATGCCGACCGTCGTGACGACGACGAAGCCCAGCCCCGTGAGGGCTGCCACAGACATCGTCCAGGTTCGGAAGTAGGCCGCCATATAGAGCGCGACCAGCACCAGAAAGACGACCAGTCCGATCATCATCTGCTGAGAGACGTGCTCGCCCCACACTGGACCGACGAATGTCGACGAGACCTGGTCGGCACTGACGCCGTAGCCGTCCTGCAGCGCATCGGCTACCTGGATCGTCTCTGCGTCGTCCAGCTCATCGGTCTGCACCCGCATGGTGCCCGGTGCAATGTTCGTGACCGTCGCGTCCTGGCCGGTGGTATCAGCCACGGCCTCCTCACCGATCCCGGGCTCTGTCTGCTCAGTCTGGGAGATGGTGAACTCGCTGCCCCCCGTGAACTCGATGCCGAGATTGAAGCCGCCGCGGAGAAAGGGGATCGCGATGGAGATAAGGACCAAGGCAGCCGCAATCGCGAACCAGATGTTGGAACGCTGAATGAAGGGGTAGGCCTTCTCCCCCGTGTAGAGCTGGTTGCCGGCCTTGGCAAAACCTGCTGCCATCAGTCGTCCCTCCTTTCCTCGGAGGACGGAGAGGCAGAGGCGCTCAGCACCTGTCCGTCCTCTGTCTCGGCCCGCTCTCGGCGGCGGGCCGCACGCTCACGGGCACGACGACGCTCGGCGATCGTCATCTCGGCCCATTCCTCCTCGCTGTGCTCAGGAACCTCTTGGGCACGATCTGCCGCAGCGGACTCCTGCTCGGGGGTCTGCGCCGGCACCCCTGCTGCCTGGGGATCCGAATACACGACCTGGCTGCGCGAGAAGCGGCCCGCTCCCTTATAGAGCACGTCGACGCCCAGCTCCCGCGCCGAGAGACCGGAGAAGCGCTTCCCCGAGGCGAAGAAGCGTCGTCGCGCAAGAAGCTGCATCAGGGGGTGGGTGAACAGGAAGACGAGGATCACGTCGATGAGGGCCGTGAGACCCAGAGTGAACGCGAAGCCTCGCACATTGCCCACTGCGACGAGGTAGAGAACCACAGCAGCGATGATGTTCACCGCTTTGGACGCGAGAATCGTTCTGCGGGCCCTCTGCCATCCGGATTCGACCGCGCCCGCCAGAGAACGGCCTTCACGGAGCTCATCCTTGACCCGTTCGAAATAGACGACGAAGGAGTCGGCGGTCAGGCCGATGGAGAGAATGAGCCCGGCGATGCCCGCCAAAGAAAGCCGGTATCCGTCCGACCACCCGAGCAGGGAGATGGCCCACCAGGTCAGCGCGCCGACCACGATCAGTGACGGCATGGTCACGGCGAGGGCAAGCGCCCTGTACTGGTACACGGCATATCCCGCCGTCAGCAGAAGACCGATCAGGCCTGCGAGGAGGCCCATCCGCAGCTGGTCGGCTCCCAGCGTCGCAGAGATCTGCTGCTCCGACTCGATCTGGAAGCTCATGGGCAAGGAGCCGTAGCGCAGCTGCTCTGCCAGCCCCCGCGCTTCGTCCTCGGTGAATTCCCCGCTGATCTGCGCGTTGCCGTCGTAGATGGGCGCGTTCATGGAGGGCGCGATGATCACGTGGCCGTCCAGAACAATGCCGAAGTGGTTGCGGTCGCCTTCGAGCCCATAGAGCCTGGAGGACGAATCCGCGAAGAGCTGAGTGCCCTCACTGTCGAAGCTGACGGTGGTGATCCAGTTGTTCTCCTCCAGCCCGAAGTCCGCGTCGGCGATGAACTCGCCCGGGACGTCAACGGGCCCCAGGAGGAATGTCGCACCGGTGTCCGGGTTGCAGGTGATGATGGGTTCCTCATCGGACCAGTCCGCGCGATCATCGAGGGAGATGTCGTCGCTGCACCGGTAGTTCTCGAACTCAGCGGCGAGCTCGGGCGTGACCCAGTTCGGGTCAGATGCATCCGTGGGCTCACCAGTCGGCTCGTCGAAGTCCTCCGGCTGGGCCTGGGCCTCCTCAGCTTCGGCGGCCTCCTCCTCGGCCTGCTGCGTCTGCTGGTCCAGCTGCTCCTGGAGAGCGTCGAACTCGTCGTCGCTCATGTCCTCTTCAGCGGCATCGAGTGTGTCCTGGCGCATCTGCTCCTGCTGCTGCAGTGAGTAGATGGGGTCGTTCCCCTGCTGCAGCACCGGACGGAACTCCATGTCGGCACTGGCCTGGATCAGCTCCCGTGTGGCCTCGTCGGGAGTTCCGGGGAGATTCACGACGATGTTCTCCGAACCCTGAACTGCGATCTCGGCCTCGGCGACGCCCGTGCCGTCCACTCGCTGACGAATGATCTCGACGGCCTGCTCAAGCTGCTCGTCGTCGACCTCCTCGCCCGTCTCCACCTGCGGGGAAAGCACCATCTGCGTGCCGCCCTCGAGATCGAGCGCGAGCAGCGGCGCCCATTGGGCCCGTCCGTCCTGCACTCCGTAGAGGAGCAGACCGCCCATTGTGACGAGGATGATCAGCAGCGCAGTCAGCGCCGCGAGCGCCCGACGCACGGGCTTGGGTGCAGACATCAGTCGCGGGGCCGGGACGTGTCGTCGTCTGTGGAGTCGCCTGACTCGCTCGGCGCCGGCTCGGTGATCTGCTGGACGGCCCCGAGGAGGAAGTCTGCGCGGTTGCCGGAGGAGAACTCAAGAGTGAGCCTCTGGCGCTCCTCATCGCGGTGTACGACAGTGCCGACGAGACCACCGGCGGTGACCACCTCGGCGCCCACTGTGGCCTGCGCGTGCGCCTGCTGCTGCTTATCGCGCATCTTCTTGCCGCGACGGAAGGTGAAGACCATGAACAGGACCAGAAGGCCCAGCATGATCCAGATGAACGGGTCGCCGGCCGCGTTGCCCGCGGGGTCGCCGTTGCCTGCCAAGAGCGTGAGAAGAGGAAGATGATTCACAACGCGCCAGATTATCAGGTCAGACCCGAAGCGCGCCCTGCACCGTGAGGTTCACGACATGGTGCCGGGCAGCGGGTTCTGCGGAGGCGCCGGCTCTGCGCCCGGCGGCGTCAGTCCCAGATGCCTCCAGGCGGCCTCTGTCGCGACACGGCCTCTTGGGGTTCTGGCGAGCAGACCCTCCCGAACAAGATATGGCTCCGCGACCGTCTCCACCGTTTCCGTCTCCTCGCCCACGATGACTGCCAGTGTCGAAAGCCCCACGGGACCGCCGCGGAAGGTGCGGCACAGGGCATGGAGCACCGCCCGGTCGAGACGGTCCAGCCCCAGCTCATCGACCTCATAGGTGTTCAGCGCCTCCGATGCCGCCCCCAGATCCACGAGCGGCACCTGTTTCACCAGCGCCCAATCTCGGACTCGTCGCAGCAGCCTGTTCGTGATGCGGGGGGTGCCCCTGGACCGGGAGGCAATCTCGGAGAACGCCTCATCCGTCACGCTGATGTCGAGCATTGCGGCCGAGCGCCGGAGAACCTTCTCGAGGTCGTCGGCGGAGTAGTACTCCAAGTGAGCTGTGAAGCCGAAGCGATCACGGAGCGGACCCGGCAGAAGCCCCGCGCGCGTCGTGGCCCCGACGAGGGTGAATCGGGGCAGCTCCAGAGGAATGGAGGTGGCTCCGGCTCCCTTGCCCACGATGATGTCGACGCGAAAGTCCTCCATCGCCAGGTAGAGCATCTCTTCCGCCGGTCGGGACATGCGGTGTATCTCATCGATGAAGAGCACCTCGCCCTCGGTGAGCGACGAGAGGATGGCTGCGAGGTCGCCGGCGTGCTGGATGGCTGGGCCGGAGCTGATCCGCAGCGGCGCGGCCATCTCCGCAGCAATGATCATCGACAGGGTGGTTTTGCCCAAGCCGGGAGGGCCGGAGAGCAGGACGTGATCAGCAGCGGTGTCCCGCATGCGTGAAGACTCCAGCACTAGGGACAGCTGATTGCGCACCGTCGGCTGCCCGACGAAGTCGTCCAAGGTTCTGGGGCGCAGTGCCGCTTCGAGCTGCTTCTCCTCCGCCCCGGGGGCAGGACTCACCAGAGGTGAGCCTCCCGCGTCGGAGCGCTCAGCGTCGGACATCTGATGCTCCCGCGCCGCTCAGGCCGCGCAGGGCCGCACGCAGCAGCGTTGAGGTGTCCGCCTCGGAGAGTGTCGGCTCGGCGTGGAGCGCCGCACCCAGTGCCTTCTCGGCATCCTTCTCGCTCCAACCCAGAGAGACCAGCGCAGCAGTCACTTCGGCGGATGCCCCACTCGGCGCAGACCCCTCTGATTGCGGGGCGCCCGGAGCCGCACTTTCGACCTCATCGAGAACAAGCTTGCCGGCCAGCTCGAGAAGGATCCTCTGCGCCGTCTTCTTGCCTATGCCCGGCACGCGGGTGAAGGCGGCGGTGTCCGAGTCGCGAATTGCGCGACGGACATCCTGCGGAGAATGCACGGAAAGCACGGCGAGAGCAAGCCTGGGACCCACGCCGGAGATCGACAGCATCGACGTGAAGATCTCTCGCTCCCCCGTCTCGGCGAAGCCGAAGAGCAGAGGGGCCTCGTCCTGGCGGGGCACGTAGCTGGTCCTCAGCATGACCTGCTCGCCGACGCGCAGCTGGGACAGGGTCTGTGCCGTCGCGCTGACATGCAGGCCAAAGCCGGAGACGTCGATGACGGCGTGGTCCAGCCCAGTGTGGAGGACCTCACCCCTAATGCTTGAGATCACGCCGTCGTCTCCTTCGCTGCTGAGTCCCCTATTAGAACAAACCTTCGAGTACTCTAGCGGCCTCAGCGGCCCTGAGCTCGCTTCTCAGCGGCGCGCCACGCCTTCTGGGCAGGGGTTTCGGCTCCGCCGCGCGCCTCTGCGGCCTTCTGCAGCGTGGTCTTCGCTCCCTGATGAGTCCGGGTGCCCGCCGACATGCTGTACGCGGCCCCCACCCCTGAGCGCCACGCATGGCAGATGGCCACCGCATACGCATCGGTCGCGTCGACCGGTGTGGGCAGCGTCGGCAGGCGCAGTATGCGCTGAACCATCCGTGCCACAGCAGCCTTGCCCGCGGTGCCGTCGTCGGTCACCGCCGCCTTCACCTCTGAGGGCGTGTGCCAGGCCACCGGAATGTCCCGCGCGGCAGCCGCGGCAATGATGACCCCCACCGCCTGCGCTGTGGCCATGGCCGTCGGAGCGTTGCTGCTCGCAAAGACCCGCTCGACGGCAACCACGTCAGGGGCGAACGAGTCGAGAAGCTTCTCCGCGGCCCTCTGGATGCTCAGAATGCGCCAGGCCAGATCCTCGTCGGGCTTGGTGCTCGTCACCTGCACATGGACCGAGGAGCCGCTTCGGTTGGGCGCCATCTCGATGACGGCGAACCCGCATCGTGTCAGCCCCGGGTCCACGCCGAGAATCCGCTGGAGCGTACGCGACCTGCCCGCCGTCCCCGACAGGCCACCTGACTGCTGGGAAGCGCGGACGCTCACACGCTCAGCCTTCGGCGTCCAGGGCCGCGAGCGTCTCCTCGCTGAGATCTGCGTTGGTGTGGATGCTCTGAACATCGTCGAGATCGTCCAGGGCGTCGTGCAGCCTGAGGAACTTCTTGGCGTCCTTGAGATCAAGATCGACCTTGATGTCGGAGAGGAAGGCCACCTCGTCGCCGTCATAGGATATTCCTGCCTCATCCAGACTCTTCGTCACCGCCTGAAGGTCGCCGGGCTCAGCGCGCACCTCGAAGCGATCGTCCTGGTCGTACACCTCCTCGACGCCCGCGTCGAGGACAGCCGCGAGCACATCGTCCTCTGAGACTCCGTCCCGCTGAGGCACAGATACGACGCCTTTGCGCTGAAACATAAAGGCGACCGAGCCCGGATCCGCCAGAGTGCCCCCAGACTTCGACACTGCCGTCCGCACATCCGCAGCGGCACGGTTGCGGTTGTCCGTCAGGCATTCCACCAGCAGCGCCGAACCGGCAGGACCGCGCACCTCGTAGGTGACTTCTTCGTAGTCCACGGCGTCGCCGGAGAGGCCGGCGCCCCGCTTGATGGCACGGTCGATGTTGTCATTGGGCACCGACTCCTTCTTGGCCTTCGACACTGCAAGCTCCAGCGCCGGGTTTCCCGCAGCGTCCGGGCCGCCGTTGCGGGCCGCAACTTCGATCTGCTTGGTATAGCGCGCGTTGATCTTCGCCCGCTTCGCGTCGACCGCAGCCTTGCGATGCTTCGTGTTGGCCCATTTGGAGTGTCCGGCCATTATTCTCCTCGTAGTCGGCGGGATGATCGTTTCAGCTTCCGACCAGGCTAACGGAGAGGGCTCCCTCCGTCCTCCATCAGCCGGCGCGGGGCTCGTTCGCCTGCTGTGCAACAGTCGTGATCCTCTGCGCCACGGTGATGCCCGACGCTATGGCGAGAAGCACAAGCACCACGTGCAGGACCCCCTCATGGAGCCCCAGGCCCACGAGTCCGGCAGTCACCAGAGTGGAAACCATGCGTTCCGGGCGCTCCGCAATTCCGACGTTCGCGTCGAAGCCCATCGACTCTGCGCGTGCACGGATGTATGACACCAACAGTCCCAAGACCATGCAGATGGCTGCGGCCGACCCGATCATGGCGTTCTCACCGGTGGTGTAGAACCACATCATCAGTCCCAGAAAGACCGCACTGTCCTGCACTCGGTCCAGAACCGAGTCGAGGAAGCCGCCGAGGACGCTGCTCTGCCCGCCCAGCCGAGCCATGAGGCCGTCGACCAGATCGCTGAACACGAACAGGGTGATGACGACGGTCCCCCAGAACAGCTCACCCAAGGGATACAGGATCAGAGCGCCGCCGCTGACACCGAGGGTGCCTATCACGGTCACCGCATTGGGGGTCAGACCTACGCGGAGCAGAAGGCGTGCCACAGGCGTGAAGAGGCGAGAGAAGAACGAGCGTGCGTGCTTGAGCATCAGTCGGAGCCTTCGGCGACGTCGGGGGTCCACGTCGTGGCAATGAGCTCACGAGTCTGTCCCAGCGTGGCGGAGAGATTCTTCGTCTGCGCGATGATCGGCATGAAGTTCGCGTCTCCCTGCCACCGCGGGACCACGTGCTGATGCAGATGCGGCGCGATCCCTGCACCTCCGGCCTGCCCCTGGTTGATGCCCAGATTGAAGCCCATAGGCCGCGCCGCAGCTGTGAGGACGCGCATGCTCGACTGAGCCAGCGAGGTGAATTCGCGGGACTCTTCAGCGGTGAGGTCGGTGAGGTCCGGGACATGCCGGTAGGGGCACACGAGCAGGTGGCCCGGATTGTAGGGATACAGATTCAGCAGAACGAAGCACGTCTTACCGCGGTGGACGATGAGCGACTCCTCGTCGGTGCGCTCGGGACCCTGGCAGAAGGGGCAGTCGCCCTCACCTGTGACCTGGTTCTGTCCGCGGCTCTGATACGCCGCCCGATGCGGGTTCCACAGGCGTTGGAAGCCGTCGGGCGCGCCCGCCAGCTCAAACTCGTCGAAGACCTCTGAATCCATGGCTGCTCAGGCTTCGTGGTCCTCTATGGCCCGCACGATCTTTGCCACAGCGTCGTCGATCGGCACCTGATTCTCCTGGGTGCCGTCGCGGTAGCGGAAGGACACGGCCTGCGCCTCCTGGTCCTCTCCCCCGGCAATCAGCACGAACGGAATCTTGTCCTTCGAGGCCGTGCGGATCTTCTTGGGGAACCGGTCCGACCCGTCGTCCAGCTCAGCACGGACGCCGAGCGCCTGGAGCCGCCGGATCACCTCCCCGAGGTGATCGTTGAACGGCTCAGCCACCGGAATCCCCCGGACCTGAACGGGTGCCAGCCATGCGGGGAACGCACCGGCGTAGTGCTCGAGCAGAATGGCGAAGAAACGCTCGATCGACCCGAAGAGGGCTCGGTGGATCATGATGGGCCGCTGCCGTGAGCCGTCCTCGGCCGTGTACTCCAGCTCGAAGCGCTCGGGCAGGTTTGGGTCGACCTGAACGGTGGAGAGCTGCCACCTGCGCCCGATCGCATCCGTGACCTTCAGGTCGATCTTCGGTCCGTAGAAGGCCGCCTCGCCGGGGATCTCCGTCATTTTGAGCCCAGAGCCGACCGCTACGTTGCGCAGGGCCTGAGTCGCCGATTCCCAGTACTCCTCGGAGCCCACCCATTTGCCGCTGTCGTCATCCTTCATGGATAGCTCAAGCTCGAACTGCTCGAGCCCGAAGTCCCGCAGAAGGTCGACGACGAACTCGACGACTTTGGTGACCTCTGCCTCGAGCTGGTCCGGCCGCACGAAGAGGTGAGCGTCATCCTGAGTGAACCCGCGCACACGCGTGAGGCCGTGGAGGGCGCCCGAACGTTCGTTGCGGTACACCGTGCCGTTCTCCGCGAACCGCAGGGGAAGGTCGCGGTAGCTTCGCCCGCGCTCCTTGTAGATGAGGATGTGCATGGGGCAGTTCATGGGCTTGAGGTAATAGTCCTGCCCCTGCTTCGTGACGTTCCCGTCCTCGTCCGTCTCCTCGTCCATCGAGATCGCAGGCCACATGTCGTCTTTGTAGTTGGCAAGGTGGCCAGAGGCGGCGAACAGGTCTGCTTTGGAGATGTGCGGCGTGTAGACGTAGGTGTAGCCGCCCTGCAGGTGCTTCGTGCGGGCATGCTGCTCCATGATTCCCCGCACGAGACCGCCTTTGGGGTGCCAGACCGACAGACCCGAGCCGATCTCCTCTGGGAAGCTGAAGAGATCGAGCTCGCGCCCCAGTCGACGGTGATCCCTGCGCTCGGCCTCCGCGAGCCTCTCCTTGTACGCCTTGAGGTCATCCTTGGTGGGCCAGGCAGTTCCGTAGAGGCGTTGAAGCTGAGGGTTGCCCTCCTTGCCGCGCCAGTAGGCGCCGGCGGCCCGCATCACGGAGAACGCGTTGGCTATCAGCTTTGTGCTGGGCACGTGCGGGCCGCGGCAGAGATCGGACCAGACTCGCTCCCCGCTGCGGTCCACGTTGTGGTAAATGGTGATTTCGGGGCCGCCCACTTCAACGCCGGCACCTTCGGCAGCCGTCTCAGCGTCGTCGCCCTCGCCGAGCAGCTCCAGCTTGTAGGGCTCCTCCGCCATCTGGCGCTTCGCCTCATCCAGGGTCACGACCTCGCGTTCGAAGCGCTGCCCCTGGTTGATGATCTTCTTCATGGTCTTTTCGATGCTCTTCAAGTCATCTGGGGTGAACGGCCTCTGGGCATCGAAGTCGAAGTAGAACCCATCTCGTATGTAGGGGCCGATGCCGAGCTTGGTCCCTTCGAAGAGCTGCTGGACCGCCTGGGCCATGACATGCGCCGCCGAGTGGCGCAGCACATCGAGACCCTCCGGCTCAGAGACGTCGACTCTCTGCACGTCAGCGCCGGCGGGCACTTCGCGGGCAAGGTCCCACAGTTCGCCGTCGACCCGCATCACCGCAGTGGACTTATCATCGGCGAACAGATCCGTTCCGGTGGTGCCCTGTGCGACCGTCGTGGGTGCGCCGCTGACTGTGATGCTGATCTGCTCGGACACGGGGCTTCGGATCTCCTGCGGGTTGATGCGTCGGCTGACCCGGCGATTCTACGGGACGACCTGGCACCCGGGGCACCAGTACAGACGTCTGCCCTGCAGCTCTTCAGCACGTATGCGCGCCGCGCATCGCAGACAGGCTGTGCCCTCGTGCTTGTAGACCCAGTGGGGGCGCGGACCGGCGGCCGCGCCGGCGCCCGGCCTGAGAGTCCGTATCGCACCCTCAGCCACGCCGTCCCGCATCTGCCGGGTGAGCCTCGTCCAGAGGTCGCGCACGCGCTGCTCGGGAATCTCGGCCGCACCCGCGTGCGGGCTCATCCGTTCCAGGAACAGGGATTCGGCGCGGTAGATGTTTCCGACCCCCGCGATGACGGCCTGGTCCATGAGAGCCGCCCCGATGCTCACGCGCCGCCGGGCAAGACGCCGAAGGAAGAGCTCGAACGGAGCCTCTTCAACCCCAAGGCCCGCTTGTCGCAGCGGATCCGGCCCCAATCGCTCCAGCACCGAGAGGTGCTCGTCATACGTGACCACTCGGCACACCGCGGGTCCCCGAAGGTCAGCCCAGCCGTCGCGCCCCCGTACGCGAGCTCGGACGGCACCCTGGGGAGCTTCGGGAACGATCCATCCCTCATCGTCGCGCTCACCGCCTCCTCCCGCGCGAGCGGCGCGGGGGGCTCCCACTGCGCCTACGCCGGCGAACTGCTCATCGCCGCGGAAGCTGAAGGCGCCATAGAGGCCGAGGTGGATCTGCCACACCGCATCGTCCACGTGGACGAAGAGCTGCTTGCCGTGAGCTTGGGCCCGCTCGGGAACGCGCTCGGTGAGCATAGCCGCGCCCTCGGCGAACCTGCCCTGAGGTGAGCTCACCTGCCAGCTCCGGCCCGCGAAGAGCCGGCTGATCACCTCGGCGAGACGATGAAGGGTGTGGCCCTCAGGCACCGATGGCGCCGGTGCTCTCGTACTGGGAGATCTTTCCGATCCGGCGGGCGTGACGCTCCGCCTCGGACCACTGAGCAGTCAGGAACGCTTCGGTGATGGCCGTGGCCTCAGGCAGTCCGTGCTGGCGTCCTCCCAGGCCAAGGACATTGGCATCGTTGTGCTCACGGGCCAGCTGGGCTGTTTCGCGGTTCCACGCGAGCGCCGCACGGATGCCGCGGACCTTATTCGCCGCGATCTGCTCGCCGTTGCCCGAGCCTCCGAGAACGATGCCCAGCGAATCCTGCCCCTCAGCCCGTTCGGCAGCCACGGCCTCGGCGGCGGGCAGGACGAAGTCCGGGTAGTCGTCCTCAGCGTCGTAGTCGGTCGGCCCATGGTCGATGACCTCATAGCCGAGCTCGGTCAGATGCTTGACCAGATGGGCGGAAAGCTCCATACCGGCGTGGTCGGTGGCGATGTGAACGCGCATAGGGATCCTTAGGTGAGGTTCCGGAACAAACACCGGACATTCTATGCTGTGCAGACTATGTCCGATGAGCAGCAGCCCTCCCGTTTGCCTCAGTTCTCCCAGCGTCTGGGCGCACCCATCGCTACAGTCCGCCCCGCCGGAAGGCCGCCCTCCCGCGTGACCGGCCTCCCTTCCCAGGAGGATGAGGCCCAGAGTCAGGAGCCGTCCGGCGAGAGCGACGCCGCTTCGGCTCCGACGAACGCAGAAGGAGCACCCACCCCGCCGAGGCCCACGGACCTCGGAGTCCTCCCCGGCCCGGACGGTCAGCCCGTCGAGGGAGACGGCACGGAGGACGTCGATCCGAACAGCTTCTACGCCCAAGTCGGCGGCCGGAGGACGTTCCAGAGGATCGTCGATTCGTTCTATGCGCAGGTCGCCGAGGACGAGGATTTTCGAGCCATGTACCCCGAGGAGGACCTTGAGCCGGCCAAGCACCGGCTCCTGACGTTCCTCGAGCAGTATTGGGGCGGTCCGCGCACCTACCAGGCAGAGCGTGGCCACCCTCGACTGCGCATGCGCCACATGCCCTTCACCGTCGACAGCCGGGCGCGCGACAAATGGCTGACGTTCATGGGCAACGCGGTGAAGTCAGCGGAGCTCTCACCCATGCATGAAGAGGTCCTGTGGGACTACCTCGAGCGCGCAGCCCACTCGATGGTCAACGCCTAGTTCAGCTGAGTGCCTGAGGAGCGGGCGAGGATGTAGCCGCCCTTCGAGGTGAGCCGGGTCCATCGCCCCAGGGTGTGGACACTGGTGACTGCGTCGTCGGACCCTAAGAATCCTAGAGAGAGGGCGCCGAACGCAGCGCCTGCAGGGATCGGCGGCGTCTGGGTCACAGGCTCGCCCCAGACGCGCTCCCTCACCTGCTCGACGGCAGCGGCACCGGCGGAGCTCGGCACCGCGTCGGCAATCTGGGTGATGCCGCGCTCTGCGGTCTCTCGGAGCAGCGCATCGGTGACAGTTCCCTGGGGCTCCCAGCCGGAGCGGGGCGGGGTGACGGCGGCCCATGGGGCATTGACCTGTGACGGAGGCAGAGCAAGCTCAAGGTCAGAGCTGGTCAGGCGCGCCAGACGCTCCGTGATGGAGCCCAGTTCAACCGTCACGTCGGCTGAGGAGCTCTCGCCCAGCGCCATGGTGCGCAGTCCGAGAACGGCGGGCAGCCGGCCCATCAGGGAGCTGGGAGTCATCACGGGGACCCAGGCAGCCACGACGCTGCCCGCGGCTTGGAGCCGGATGCCCTGCTGCTCGATCCTCTTAGCCCGCGCGACGTAGGTCGACAGGTCCTGCAGGGCGGCTGCCTCAGCGAATTTCAGAGTCTGCGTCATCTCCTTCATTGTCGCAGGCACACAGCCAAGAGGGCGCCTCAAAGGGTATTGTGGCGACGAATTACCCGACGGTAGGCACAGCAGAGGGAGAGCGATGGCCGGCAGCGTCAATGACGAAGAGATGGAGAGCGCGCAGCCTGCGCCGGACGAGACGATGAGGCAGTTCACGTCCATGTTCGAACTCGAGGCGCTCGAGCAGGCGGACAGATTTCGCGCTCCGACATATGCGCAGGCATTCTGGCGGGTCTTCGGCGGCCAGGTTCTTGCACAGTCGGCTGCCGCGGCCATGCACACTGTTCAGCCCGAGCGGGCCATTCACTCCGTCCACGGCTACTTCCTCCGGCCAGGGGACGCAAAGAAGCCCATCGAGATCAGTGTTGAGAGGCTCCGCGACGGTGGGTCGTTCTCGGCACGAAGGGCGCAGGCCTACCAGGACGACCAACCGATCCTGTCGATGATCGCGAGCTTCCAGGTCAGCGCACACAGCCCCGCGCATCAGATGCAGATGCCGACGAATCTGCCCGCGCCCGAGGAGCTCCCAGAACCGGCTGAGCTGCTGGCCCACGTGAAGCATCCCGTGGTTCAGGAATGGGGCGTGGGCCGCCCGTTCGACATACGGCATATCGACCGCCCGGTGTATTTGGAAGCAGACCGGGATCGCCGCCCCACATCGGCGGTGTGGCTGCGCACGAAGGGGACGCTCCCGGATGATCCGAACATACATCGGGCCGCCATCCTCTACGCCTCGGACTACTTGCCCTTCGAGCCGATGATGCGCCAGCACGGGCTGTACTGGGCAAAGCCGGGGCTGAAGATGGCCTCCCTGGACCATGCGATGTGGTGGCACCGACCAGCGCGGGCGGACGAGTGGCTGCTCTTCGTGATGGATTCGCCTTCGGCGCAGGGCGCACGCGGGCTCGCCACCGGGTGGATCTTCAATCGGAACGGAGATCTGGTGGCCTCGGTGGCTCAGGAAGGGATGATCCGGGCGCCGCAGGGCCTGAAGCCGTGGATCCAGGAGACGGTGCAGCGCACCGCGGCGCGCACTCCGAAGGAGGCGCATGCGAAATACTCCGAGACCTGGCGCTCCCGCTATCTCGGGCGGTGAGTGAGCTCACCCGCAGAGTGCCGGCACTGCTGCGCAGTATGCCCTGAGGGCGGCCTCCGCCGTGTCGGACCACGAATGCCCCGACGCCTGCGAGGCGGCCGTCTCGGAGTAGCGGGCCCACGCCCTGCGGTGGATCACCAGCCAGTTCATCTGCTCGGCCCAGCTGTGGGGATTCAGATCACTCACCAGCCGACCTGTACGCCGGTGTGTGACGAGTTCGCTCAGTCCCCCCACGTCGTGCGCCAGCACCGGTGTGCCGCAGGCCAGAGCTTCGAGAGCGACAAGGCCGAATGATTCGGATCGGCTCGGGACGAGCACCGCATCGGAGCGGCGAAACAGCTCGGCGAGGTCTGGGTGGGGCAGGGGGTCCACGAATCGTACGCGATGCGCGATGCCCTCTCGGTCGGCCAGCTGCCGAACATCGAGAGCGTCGGGACCGGACTGCCGCCCTGCCACGGTGAGCTCCACCGGCTGCTGCGGATGCATGCGGCCCAGCTCTGCGACAGCCGAGACTGCGACGTGGGGTCCCTTGTGCTCCTGGAGTCGCCCTGCGAATGTCAGTCTCAGAGGTCGACCGTCCAAGGGACCGATGCGGGGGTCCGCACCCTGAGGGGGATGGAAGATATCGACGTCCACACCTGGGCGAACCTCGACCACCCTCTCCTGAGGCACGCCGAAGACTCGCACCAGGTCGGCGGCATCGCCTGACGTGTTGGCAGTCAGTGCGGCAGCCGCCTCGGCGATCTTGGTTTCCGCTGCGTGTCTGCGCGGATCCTCCCACAGTCGAGCGTCGAGCTCCTGCTTGACCTGTCCGATGGTGTGCATCGTGTGCACGAGCTCCGCATTCAGCTCCTCCGCCATCTGCAGGCCCGCCAGTCCCGAGATCCAGTAGTGGGAATGGAGGACATCGACACGGCCGGTGCCGGTGCTTACGAGACTGAGTACGGCGCGGCGAGCCAGGTCGTCGAGACATTCGAGCAGCCGGTTCTTATCCTGCTGACACGTGTGAGCGACCGGGAGCACGTGGATCCTGCGCCCATCCTCGAGCTCAGTGACCCGGTCAGCCCTGTCAGGCCCGTCCAGGTCGGTGGTGACCAGGTCAACTTCGACGCCTTGGGCGGCCAGGGCTGCGGACAAGGCATTGACATACACGTTGAGACCCCCAGCGTCGCCGATCCCGGCCTGCGCCAGCGGAGACGTATGAAGACTGAGCATCGCGACGCGGCCCGGTCTTCCGGCGATTCCGGCCTGGTGTGTGTCCAATATGTGTGTCCTCCAGCCTGAGTTCTGCGCTCGAGCCCGGATCTCAGCCGGCGCTCCAAGTCCGCCTCAGGGTATCGGACCAGACAGCCGCCCAGGCCAGCGGGGGCCCTGGACGGGTGCGCACGTCACCTCCGACAGTCGTGTCCGGTCCTGAGACTCACCATGCTTCCTGCATCACACCAAGATCTTCTGCCACATCGACTTCCATCGCCGTCAGCTCAAGAATCTCCTCAGCGGTGAAGCCGGCGGCAACCTCTTCAAGCACGAACCGCCCGTGCTCACTGCGTCGCAGGAGCGCCAGATCAGTCACCACGACGCTGGTGCACTCAGACGCGGTAATGGGGTAGTCGCACTCCTGCACCAGCTTAGGACGTCCTTTGGAGTCCACATGCTCCATGGTGACAATCACCGACTTGGCGCCGACGGCGAGATCCATGGCTCCCCCGATGCCGCCGCCTGGACGCCCTGGGTGCATCCAGTTCGCCAGATCACCGTTGCTGCCGACCTGATAGGCCCCCAGGATGACGGCGTCCAGTCTCTTTCCGCGTGCAATTTCGAATGATGTGACCGAGTCGAAGAAGCTCACGCCGGGCAGAACATCGATGAAGTTCCCTCCAGCATCGTGAAAATCTGGGTCCGCCCTCTCGATATCGGCGAACCCCCCGTAATTCAGCATCCCATTCTCTGCATGCAGGACAACGTCGCGCCCGTTCAGATAGTTCACGACCTGATTCGGCAGACCCGCCCCAAGGTTGATGATGCTCCTGTCCTCGAGGAGAGCCGCCGCCCGACGTCCGATCTCAGCGCGCGACAAGGCGGGCTTGCCGCCGTACTCACGGTGAGAGTCCGCCGAGCGGGCTGAGCGCTGAGGCAGGGAGGAGACGTCGACCGTCGTGGTGGTCCTGACCACACGGGCGATGAAGACCCCGGGGAGGTGAATCTCTTCGGGCTTCAGCTCACCCACCTCGAGGATCTCCTCCACTTCGATGATCGCTGTCCGCGCCGCCTTGGCAAAACTGTCGTTGAAGTTTCGGCTGCCGCCGCGGAACTGGACATTGCCGAACCGGTCCGCCCGGTATCCGCGGAGTATGGCGAAGTCGGTGGTGATGCCGTGCTCCAAGATGTGGGGTCGCCCACCGAAATGGCGAACCTCTTTGCCCTCTGCCACTTTGGTTCCGGCACCGACTTCTGTGTAGAACGCGGGAATACCAGCACCGCCGGCGCGCATACGCTCCACAAGGATTCCCTGCGGAACCACCTCAAACTCCAACGTGCCGGCAAGAATCTGCTCCTCGGCCAAGGTGGGCGGCCCGGGACGGGAGGAGAAGCTGGCGACGAGCATGGAGATCTGTTCGTTCTCGGCCAGCAGCTGCGCGGTCGGCGCCCCCTGGCTCCCCAATCCGTTGCAGTAGACGGTCAGGTCACGTGCGCCCTGGTCCTGCAGGGCTTCCAACAGGGTGGAGGGGAAGCGGTGGGAGATGCCGAACCCGGCGACCGCCACTGAGGCTCCGTCTGGGATGTCCGCCACGGCTTCGGCAGCGGTTGAGACGACTTTGTCTTCCATGAAGGGTCTCCAAATGGTGTCGAGGAATGTCACGTAGCCGAATAGACAGGAAGCAGGCCCGAGTTCAGGGCTCGCCTGGGGGTGCTGCGCCGCATCACTGCTTCTTCACCGTGTCGGCGCCGGCTGCGCCGGTGCTGCGCATCGCGAAACCCCCACCGTCGACCGAAAGAACCTGCCCGGATATCCACCGAGCCTGGTCTGTTGAGAGGAAAAGGGCAGCCGAGGCGATGTCCCATGGGTTTCCCTCAGTCTGAAGAGCAACATTCTTCCGACGAACCTCCCGCAGCTCTTCATCCATGCCGCGGGCCGCGAATGCACCCCAAATCATGCCTACGCGAATGCAGTTGACCCTGATGCCTCTCGGGGCCAAAGTGGCCGCGGCTCCTGTCGTGAGCTTCTCCACGCCCGCTTTCGCCACGCTGTAGGGCATCGCTGGACCGCGCCCCTCTGCGGCCCCCGACGAGACAGTGACGATGGAGCCTCCTGCCGTCATATGGGGCTCGGAAGCGACCATGAGCCTCCAGGCAGATTTCAGGTTCAGGTCGAATGCTCGGTCCCAGTCCTCCTCCGAAAGGCCGAAGACGCTTGTTGCGCCTCCTCCGCCGATGGAGGTCGCGACCACGTCCAAGCTTCCGAACTCCTCGGCAGCAGCAGCGACCGCTGCGGACGTAGAAGCTTGTGAGAGGACATCCGTCTCGAACGCTTTGGCAGTACCACCATCATCTTCGATGGCTGCGACCGTCCGTTCGGCGGCCACGAGATCCCGGTCGAGCACAGCGACCTTCGCTCCGGCTCTGTGGTAGAGCCACGCCAGGGCAAAGCCCACGTTGCCCAAGGGGCCGGAGAGCCCGCCCCCGGCGACCGCCGCTGTCCTTCCGGCCAACCACTGAGCATCGGATGAGGCCAGCGGGTCACTGAGAGGGACGGGAAACTCTTGGTTCGACATTGAACACTCCTTGATCATGTGAAAGGGACGAAGCGCTATGCTCCGGAGTTCTCGACCGGGAAGGATGCCGCTGACCAGTCGGAGAAGACTCGCACCACCATAGAGATCGCAGCGTTCGGGGATCCTGCGACCACGATGGGGAGAGCCTTGGGGCTGTTCTCGGCGAACACGCGGTGAAAATGCTCGTCATCAAAGGGACCGTCCGGCTGCTTCGCGCCGAGCCCCTTCCCCACCGACTTCAGCTGCTGCTCGGTCTTCCCGCAGTGCTCCACCAACCATTCGCGCACGTCCTGCTTGGAGTAGCCTGCCGTCGCCAGCACACGGGCATGGTCCGGGTTCATCACGATGCCCACGGAGGAGTGTCTGAAGATCCAGGGTCCTGACCGGGAAATGGTGTCCGCGAAGTCCCGCAGGATCTCAACAGGTTCGTGGAAGTGTCGGTTGTCAAGGAACTCACAGGTGCGGACGAGCATTGTGCTCACTCGGCTCTCGCCAGCGGCGGCGCCCAGCTCCACCGAGAGCGGCTCCCATGGGGAGTGCTCCTCATCCTCGCCGATGAGCTGACTCCAGCGACCCGGAACACCCTGGGTTGCCTGTTCGAGCTCATGGGGCAGCAGCCCGAAGCTGTTGCGGACCGTCAGGCCGACCGCTCGTGGGATGGTCATGTTGGGACGAAAGCCGGGACCGTACACGCCCCCGGTGCTGTTGATGCCCAGCTGCTCGCGAATCGGTCCATTGACAATGACCCAGGGTGCGGGGCCGGAGGTGGACTGCCATCCGCCGCCCAAGGCCGCACGTTCGTTCGTCAGCGCATCCCAGGTGGCCAGCACGACAGGGAAGTACTCCGGCCGACAGCCCGCCATGACGGCATGCACGGCGACCTCGCGCACCGTGGCTGTTCTCTTGAGCTGCGGCAGCTTAGCGATGACCTCATCAGGGGATCGCGACGTCTGAGCGAGAAATTCGTCGACGTGCGCTTCCGTGGCAGGCAGAACGGGCAATCCGTCTGACCAGCCGTGTTCGTAGAGGTAGTCGCTTACTCGGTGCGCATTCTGAGGATCGAGCTCTACCGCCTGTTGAGCGTTCACTAGGCTCCCTTTCAACCGTGTCGTGCGAGCAGATCGAGTCTGGGTCCGCTCAGCCCATGTGGCACGTATCACTATCCATGGAGGCCGGGAGAGGTGTCATGGACACTTCCGTGCCATGGAATGGCGTCAGGGGCGGCCGCTCAGTGTTCGTTGGGCAGGACAACACGGTCCAGGGTGTAAGGCGTGCCAGAGAGCGCCTCGCCCATGATTGCCTCCATCACCGGCGTGGGAGAGAGGCAGTCGGCGCAGGCTTCGGGCCCTGCCTCGATCTCCACAGTCACCTTCTCGTCCTCATTCAGGGACCATTTCAGGTGATAGTCGTCCTTCTCCATGGTCTCGCGGAAGTTGGCAAGCGCCTGATCGACCGACGACGAGCCGGCAGCGTTCTGGTCGTTCATAGTGGTGCTCCGATTCTGAGTTCCGCGGTGACGTTCACCGCGCACCGCGCACGAGCGGCACTTCGAATATGACCCTCCATGTGCCGGATGGGAAAGGACTTCCCGTGTGCTGGAAGGGGACTTTTTGGCCTAGCCAGGCGCTCATCGGAGCCCGGAGCGTTTCACCCTTCCATCCTGAGGAAGTGACGTGCACCACATTCCGACTTGTGAGCATCATGGACTACCAGGACATCTCCGCACCGGGGCTGCCCAGAGCGAAAATGACGACCGAAGGGGGCTCATGAGCACCACCGTTGATGCGCCGGGACCTGCCGAGCAGGCGCTGGAAACCATTAGAACGAAGGCTGTCGTCTGCTACGAGGGCGGAAAGCCGTGGGAACTGACCGAGTTGGAACTCGACCCCCCGAAGGCCAACGAGGTCAGGGTCAAGTGGTACGCCGCAGGCCTCTGCCACTCAGATGACCACATCCAGAAGGGCGATGCGCCGATGCGCATGCCGGTCGTCGGCGGACACGAGGGAGCTGGCGTCGTAGACGCCGTCGGCCCCGGGGTGACCAGAGTGGAATTGGGGGACCACGTCGTGGCCTCCTTCATCCCGGCGTGCGGCAACTGCCGCTACTGCTCCTCCGGCAGGCAGAACCTGTGCGACGACGGCAAGAACGCTGGGATCGGCATTCTCAAAGACGACACCTTCCGTTTCCACAAAGACGGAGTGGACTACGGCGGGCTCTGCGTGCTCGGCACCTTCACCCAGTTCTCGGTGGTCTCTGAGGCCTCTGTGATCAAGATCCCCAAGGACATTCCGTGGGAAGTGGCCTCACTGTGCGGCTGCGCCGTTCCCACCGGCTGGGGCACTGCGGTGCGGGCGGCTGGAGTGCAGGCGGGTCAGACGGTCGTCATCTACGGCGCCGGCGGCGTCGGCGCCAATGCGGTGCAGGGGGCTGCCATGGCTGGTGCCGAGCGCGTCATCGTGGTGGATCCGGTGGAGTTCAAGCGGGACATGGCGAAGGTCTTCGGCGCCACGCACACCTTCGAAACAGCGGAGGAAGCCTTGGAGTTCGTTCGAGGCATCACGTGGGGCGAACTTGCGGATCATGCGCTCATCACCGTCGGACAGCTGCACGACAAGGTCATCGCCGACGCGCTGAACATCATCGGCAAGAGCGGACAGGTCACCATCACCGCGGTGGGTCCGGGCAAGATCAGGGCCAATCCTGGCCAGTTCATCGGCTACCAGCGGCGCATCAAGGGTCACGTCTACGGCGCCTGCAATCCGCTGGTCGACGTTCCCCGCCTGCTGAGCATGTATCAGGCCGGCAAGCTCAAGCTCCATGAATTGGTGACCCGCACCTACAGCCTCGAAGAGGTCAATCAGGGGTATCAGGACATGCTCGACGGCAAGAACATCCGCGGGGTCGTTCTCATCGACCACGACGACTGATCCGCACCTCTCCTCATGAACAGAATTGACGAAGGACACGCATTATGACTGCCACAGCAGAAGCACCTCTGGACCTCGACCCTGAACTGCTCATCAGCGGAGCCCAGCTGATCGGCGGCGAATGGGTCCCCGCCTCCAGCGGGGAGACCATCGAGGTCATCAACCCCGCCAACGGCCACGTGATCGCCACCATCCCGCGCTCCGACGCAGCAGATGTGGACCTTGCGGTCCAGGCCGCCGAGAAGGCCCTCCCCGCCTGGCGCGATCTCAGCGCCACGCGCCGAGCCGATCTCATCTTCGCGTGGGCGGACCTCGTGGAGCAGAAGGTCCAAGAGCTGGACCAGCTCGAGTCCCAAGAAGTCGGTCGACCCGCGAGGGGCATGGTTCCCATGGCGAGCCAGCTGCGCTTCATCGCCGGGCAGGCGGACAAGGTGCAGGGCGTGTCCCTTCCCACCCACTCCCCTGACACCCTTGGATTCACGCTGCGGGAACCCTTCGGCGTCGTAGGCGCCATCATTCCGTGGAACGCCCCCGGGCCCATGTTCGCTGTCGAGGTGGGCGCCGCCATTGCGGCAGGGAACACCATCATCATCAAGCCTGCCGAAGACGCCCCGCTGGCAGCCCTTGCGCTGGCCAAGCTTGGCGTTCAGGCCGGCATACCGGCCGGCGTCGTCAACGTGGTCACCGGCTACGGGGCCGAAGCTGGAGCCCCCATTCCGGCCCACCCAAAGGTCACGCGCATGGGGTTCGTCGGCTCGCCGCAGACTGGACGCGCAATTATGGAGTCCTGCGCCAGGAATCTCACTCCGCTGCACTTGGAGCTGGGCGGCAAGTCACCGCAGGTGGTCTTCGACGACGCCGACCTGGACCGGGCCATCTCCGGCATGGCATTCGCCATCACCATCAACACCGGTCAGGTCTGCGCGGCCGGGTCGCGCGTGGTGGTTCAGCGCAGCATCCATCAGGAAGTGGTGGAACGCCTGGCAGCGGAACTGCAGAAGACCACGATCGGTCCCTGGTACGAGAACGTGAGCATGGGGCCGGTGGTGAACCAGAAGCAGTATGAGCGCGTGCTGGGGTACATGGATGTCGGCCGACAGGAGGGCGCCGACCTCGTGATCGGAGGCGGCAAGCCATCCGGTGACAAGTACGCGAACGGGTTCTTCGTCGAGCCGACGATCTTCGACAAAGTGGATCCCGACAGCCGCCTGGCACAGGAGGAGATCTTCGGTCCTGTTCTCTCGGTGATTCCGGTCGACGACGACGACGAGGCCCTCCAGGTCGCGAACAACACCGAGTACGGACTCGTGTCTTCGGTGTGGACAAGCGACACCGGGCGCGCCGTGAAGTTCGCCCGCGGACTGCAGGCCGGCCAGGTCGGCATCAACAGCCCTATCGGCGCCGGCGTCATCGGCGGGCCTTTCGGAGGCTACAAGAACTCCGGCTTCGGCCGAACAATGGGAGCCGACTCCGTCCTGGAGTGGACCCAGGTCAAGACCGTTTCAATCCGCTGAAGTGAGGCTGCGTACAACTCATGACTGACACCATTACTACTCGCGCCGCCGTGACCCACCAGGCGCACACCGGCTGGGAGATCACCGAGCTGGAGCTCGACGCACCCAAGGCCTTTGAGGTGCGCATCAAGTTCTACGCCTCGGGGCTCTGCCACTCCGATCATCACATCACCGAAGGCGACGCTCCGGTGCGTATGCCAGTGGTGGGAGGACACGAAGGCGCTGGGATCGTCGAATCCGTCGGCGAGCACGTCAGGCGCGTCAAGCCGGGGGACCGAGTGGTGTGCTCGTACATCCCTGCCTGCGGCACCTGCCGACCATGCTCGGAGGGCCACCAGAGCATGTGCGTCAAGGGTCTCAACGCCGGCACCGGCATGTTCCTCGACGGCACATTCCGATTCCACAAGGACGGCGAGGACTACGGGGGGTTCTGCTCACTGGGGACGTTCTCCCAGTACGCAGTGGTGTCCGAGTACGCCGTCATCCCGCTCTTCGACGACATTCCCTTCGACCTGGCTTCGATCTCCGGGTGCGGAGTGCCCACCGGTTGGGGCTCAGCGGTGTACGCCGCGGGAGTCCGTGCCGGGCAGACTGTCGTCGTCTTCGGCGCCGGCGGTGTGGGCTCCAACGCGGTTCAGGGAGCACGCTACGCAGGTGCTCGCGACGTCATCGTGGTGGATCCCGTGGAGTTCAAGCGCGAAAACTCCAAGACATTGGGCGCCACTCATGCGTTCGCCGATGCTGCGGAAGCACACGACTTCGTCGTCGCCCATACCTGGGGCCAGCTGGCCGATCATGTCATCCTCACCCCGCATATCGTCACCGAGGAGATGGTCAACGCGGCAGTCCAGATGACCGGAAAGGGCGGCAAGGTCACCATCACCGGCATAGGCCGCGGAGAGGCCGTCACGCTGCCCGGCGGCTTCCTGATCGGGTACCAGAGAGAGATACGCGGGGCCCTCTTCGGCGACTGCAATCCCACCTACGACATTCCGCGCCTCCTCCGGATGTACATGGAGGGCGACCTCAAGCTCGACGAACTCATCACCCGCCGATACACCCTCGACCAGGTCAACGATGCTTATCAGGACCTCGTTGACGGCAAGAACATCCGCGGTGTGATCATCCACGAAGAAGAATAGGAACACAGCCGTGACACCGAATGGAATCCTGAACCCCACTCAGGTCTCAGCCGGGGCCGATGAGTCGGCGAAAGCCCACGCACAGCGGACCTCCGAGCTCAAAGGGCTCCGTGTTGGCCTGCTGGACAACACCAAGCACAACGCCCTCCTCTTCCTCCAGGAGGTGGGAAGTCTCCTCACCGAAGAATACGGCGCCAAGGAGGTGAGCATCGTAGAGACCAAGCAGAACTTCTCGGTGCCGGTCGATAGAGACATCATCGACCGATTCAAAGAGTCTTCTGACGTTGTCGTGATCGGCATAGGCGACTGCGGTTCGTGCAGTGCCGCAGCAGTGGCCGACGGCATTCAGTTCGAAGGAGGCGGCCTGCCCGCAGCGGTGGTGATCACTGATGCATTCGATACGACGGGCAGGTCTATGGCCAAGATTCAGGGGGACGCCGAGTATCAGTGGATCACCACGGAGCATCCTGTCGCGCCGCTGAGCGAGGACGAGGTCAAGGAGCGCGCACGTCAGCTGACGCCCTCCATCGTTGAGACCCTGACCTCCGCCTGACCACACTCACACATCACGAGGGAGCAGACATGGCTGAAATGGTGCGCGCCGCTGTCCAGACCGAACCACGAACGATCGAGATCCGCGAATACCCACGTCCCACCATCGGGCGCGACGATGGACTGATTCGCGTGGAGGCCAACGGAATCTGCGGGTCCGATGTCGAGATATTCAGCGGTGAGCTGGGCGGCGCCCGTGGCCCGTTCATCCCTGGTCATGAACCGATGGGAATCATCGAAGAGCTGGGCGAGCTCGCCTCCGAGCGGTGGGGCGTCGAGGTCGGAGACCGCGTGGGCCTGGAAGTCATTGTGCCGTGCCGCCAATGCAGGGACTGCCTGATCGGCCGATACCAGGCATGCCGCTTCCGGCAAGGCGGACACGGTGTGACGCCGGTCGCGGTGGAGCCCATTCTGTGGGGCGGCTTCGCGGAGCACATGTACCTCTCCCCCACCTCGGTGATGCACAAGATCGACAAGAGTCTGCCCGAGGAGATCGCTGCCATGTATAACCCCATTGGCGCCGGCGTCCGATGGGCGGTCGATCTGGGAGGGGTGGGCCTGGGCGACACGGTGGTCATTCTGGGAGCGGGCCAGCGCGGCCTCGGAGCCGTCATCGCCGCCAAATCTGTAGGGGCGTCGAAGGTCATCATCACCGGCCTGGAGAAGGACCAGCACAAACTGGCTTTGGCCCGGGAACTCGGGGCCGACCACGCCGTCGTGGTCGACGGCCCAGATGCCGTGGACATTGTTGAGTTCGTCGGGGATGTCACCCACGGCGCAATGGCTGACGTGGCCGTCGAACTGACTCCCATGGCGGCGGGTCCGGTGAACGATGCCCTCAGATCCGTCCGGCACGGAGGAACGGTGGTCTTGGCGGGGCTGAAAGGGGGGCGGGAGATCCCCATGGTGACGGACACCATCATCCAGCGCGGACTGACCTTCAAGGGCGCGTTCGGAGTGGACGCTCCCGCGCAGCGCAAAGCCATCGAGATCATCGAATCGGGGCGCTTCCCTCTGGAGAAGCTTCACACCCACACCTTTGGGCTGGAAGAGGTGGGCGAGGCCATCGACACTCTGTCAGGCAGGGCAGGCAGCGGCGATGCCGTCCACGTCTCCGTTCATCCTCACAAGAACTGATCGGGAGAGCACTGATGATCGTTGACGCACATGCCCACTATCTGCCCAAGGACTACCCTGCAGACGCACCCGCCTGCTTTCCCGCCATGGAAGCCGTGCCCGACAGCACTGATCGTCAGCTGATCTTCGGACAGATGAGGTTCCGGGCGAAGGACGTCTTCTTCGAAGCAGAGAAGCGCCTGGAGGCTCAGGACGCTTCCGGGGTGGACGTCGAGGTGATCAGCCCCATGCCTCCCCTGCTGCGCTATGACCTTCCGTCACCGGACGGACTGGCGCTTGCCCGTCACACCAATGAGTTCACCGTCGAGCTGACCTCGCATTCGCCGCAGCGACTCATCGGTCTCGGCATGGTCCCCATGCAGGATCCAGAGGCAGCCACGACGGAGCTGAAGCACATCAAGGAGATGGGCCTCGCCGGGGTGGAGATCGCCTCCAATGTGCTGGGCAGCTCCATCGGCGACGAGAAGTTCCTGGAGTTCTTCAAGGAGCTGGAGCGCTTGGATCTGGCCCTCTTCGTCCACGCTATGCCCTCCCCCAATGACCGACTCCCGATGTCTGCCATGGGCACCTACGTAGTCGGCATCGAGGGCATGTATGCGGCCGCGTCGCTGATCCTCGGCGGCACAGCAGCTGCCTGTCCGAACCTGCGCGTCTCCTTCAGCCACGCCGCCGGCGGCTTCCCCATGATGCTTCCCCGCGCCAACTATTTCTGGGGCGGCTCATGGAATGAGGAGCCGAAGAACCTGGAGCGTGCGGTAATGCCGGATGATGGACCTTCGCCTCTGGAATACGCCAGGCGCTTCTACTACGACTCGATGGTCTTCGACCGCCGGACCATCCGGTACCTCATCGACCTCCTCGGCTCGGACCGTCTCATGGTCGGCTCAGACTTCCCGGCCATGCTGCGCGAGGAGCCGGCCGCGAAGACGCTGAAGTCCATGGATCTGCCTGCCGCCGAGTGGGAGAACATCAGCCATCACAACGCCTACCGATGGCTGGGCCTGTCAGCCTGACGCCGATCGTCGACCCGTGCCCGCAGAAGGCTCTGCAGGCACGGGTCATGTGCGTTCGTGGGCGTCCTCCCGGACTCCCGTATTGCACTTCCTCCCGACGGAAGGAATGTGATTCGGCTCACACACATCCGTCAGGCTTTGAAGACCGGAGGAACATACTCCGGTGGATGCTCGGGAAGTACTCCGCACTATCGTTCTAAGGGGAACTTGTCATGAGGGACACAGACTCGTCAGCACGTCAGCCCGCCTACCTGCGGCTCCTCACGGTCGCCGCAGTGGGAGCCCTAGCGCTCGTCTCGTGCGGCGACGACGGGGGCGGCGCCGCTGGCGGGAACGGCAACGGCAACGGCGACGGCAGCGCCAACGGCGATGGAGAAGAAGCCGGCGAACCGCAGCAGGGCGGGGAGCTCACCGCGATTCTGGACGCCGCCTTCGCCGGAGACTGGTCAACGGGCCTCGACCCCGCCAGGAGCAACAGCGTAGGGGCCAACCTGGGCCAGAACGCGGCAATCTTCGGCGGGCTCTTCCTTCTGGAGCCCGAAGAGGACGGGGACGGCGCAGAGCTTGTGCCGAACCAGGCCGAAAGCGCGGAGTGGTCGGAGGACGAGCTCACACTGTCTGTCACCCTCCGAGAGGGGATTGAGTTCTCCGACGGCACGCCGATGGACGCCGATGCCGTCGTGTGGAACTGGATTCGAGCGATCAGCTGGGGCAGCACTGCCACAGTGGACGTGGACTTCGACTTGGAGCGGGAAGCGCCCGAACTGGACGACGAATGGCTGGACAGCCTCTTCGACGCCCTTCCCGATGACGTGGACGAAGATCTCATCATGTCTCGGCTGGGCGCCATTCAGGCCGTCGATGACAGGACTGTGGAGATTCACCTGTCGAACCCCAACGCCGCGCTGCTCAATGGCTTCCCAGGAACGAACCTGAACTATGTCGGCTCACCCACAGCCTACGCAGAATCGGGCGGGGAAGAGTTCAGCAGGTCACCCGTGGGGGCAGGCCCCTTCATCGTCACGAGCAACCAGCAGAATGAGCGGCTGGAGATGGAGCGCAACGACAACTACTACCAGGACGATCTCCCCTACCTTGACGCGCTGAACTTCCAGTCCGTCGGGGGTGACCAGGTCGGCTACCAAACCATTCAAGCTGGTCAGGGAGACGTTGTTGAAGGTCTGAGCGACGTGAACCTCATCGGCGAAGCTGAACAGAACCCAGATCTGAGCGTCCACCTTGGTGCTCCCACCTCCCCGTATGTGGTTCAGCTGAACACCCGCACCGAGCCCTTCGACGATGAACGCGCTCGCGAGGCCATCTACTACGCCACCGACTTTGAGGCCATCAATGAAGGGCTCTTCAACGGCGAGGGTGACATGAGCGAGTCCTTCACGGCCTCCGGCGGGCTGTTCCACCACGCAGAAGTGCCCGGCTACCGCGAACACGACGTCGAGCGGGCCGCCGAGCTGGTGGAGGAGATCGGCGGTCTGGAAGTGGAGCTGAGCACCACCGATCTCTCCACAGCACGGCAGGTCACCACAGCGCTGCAGACACAGTGGCAGGAAGCAGGCATCGATGTGATCATCAACTCCGCTGGTTTGGGGGACATCATCACCAACTTCGTCGGCGGGGAGTGGGAATCCGTCCTCCAAACCGCCGGCGCGTGGGACCCTGCCGCCGGCATCGGCGTGAACGTCCGCTTCGGCTCGACCTCCCCATACAGCGGCACGCCGCTGCCTGAGGGCGCTGAGACCGTGGAAGAAGCACAGGCGGAAGGCTTGGAGACCGAGCTTGATGAGCTGCTCAATGAGGCGGCC
Organism: Nesterenkonia sp. NBAIMH1; assembly: GCF_007922635.1. NCBI lineage: Bacteria > Bacillati > Actinomycetota > Actinomycetes > Micrococcales > Micrococcaceae > Nesterenkonia > Nesterenkonia sp. NBAIMH1. The sequence goes on along the minus strand of NZ_CP042335.1, from coordinate 2,554,761 downwards.
TCCACGACTGACGAAGATGAGCGTCAGGAGCTCTATGAGGAGATCTCCGAGTACATCTCAGAAGAGGCCTACGCACCCTTCGGCCCCGCCTTCAGCCCCGCCCAGGTAGTTCGCGATGGCGTCTATGGTCCGGGGCTGACCGAACCCATCCCCGCCCTCGCGGTGAACCAGCAGGTCCTCTACGACCGCGTTTGGATAGAGCAAGAATGACCTCGAATGCCGACACGCAGGTCACCAGCCCTCGGTCCAAGAAGCCCGGCAGCTTCTTGGGCCGGGCGGCCGGCTCCCCGCTCCTGAGGCTCATCGGCCGCAGGGTGCTGCTGGCCGTACCGCTTCTTCTTGCAGTGAGTATTCTCGTCTTCATCCTGCTCGAAGCCATGCCAGGGGATCCTGCCCGGAATGAGGCCGGCATGGACGCCACGGAGGAGCAGGTCCAGGCGGTGCGCGAGCGCATGGGGCTCGACCGTCCGGCTCCCGAGCGCTACATCACGTGGCTGTTCGGGTTTCTCCGAGGTGACCTCGGCGTCTCATCCGTGAATGGCCGACCGGTCGCCGAGCTGCTCTCCGAGCGACTTCCCGTGACGCTTGAACTGGTCGGATTGGCGTTCGTGCTCTCGGTGGCGCTGGCTCTGCCGGTCGCGCTTCTCGCTGCGCGGAAGCCCGGCGGAATTGTCGACCGTCTCATCATGGTGCTCTCCATGACTCTGCTCGCCATACCCAACTTTGTGATGGCTCTGCTTCTTGTTCTGGTCTTCGCAGTGACCCTGCAGATGCTGCCGGCCATCGGCTATGTTCCTGTCCAGGTCAGCCTGATCGACAATCTGCGCTCCGTCACCCTGCCGGTGCTGGCTCTCGCCATCCCGATGGCATGCTTCTACGCTCGCTTCCTTCGAGGTGATCTGGGCGAGCAGCTGCTCGGAGCCGGCTACATCGATACAGCTCGCGCCAAGGGCGCAGGCATCTGGCGGATTCTCTGGCTCCATGCATTCAGGAACTCCAGCTTCGGGCTGCTCACACTCGTGGGACTGAACATCGGAGCACTCATCGGCGGAACGGTCATCATTGAGCAGATCTTCGCCATGCCCGGCATGGGAATGCTGATGCTGCAAGGCGTGATCAGCCTGGATCTTGCGGTCGTGCAGAGCTGCGTGTTCATCTTCGCGGCGGTCGCAATATTCGCCAACCTCTTCGTCGACATCATGTATGCCGTTCTCGACCCTAGGATTCGATATGGCAGTCACTAGTGCACCAACCAGGCCCGAACTCGGAGCCGCCGCCCCTGCTCCGACCTCACCGCGAGCCGGCGTTCGCTGGTCCACGTTCAGGCGCCGCATGATCACCTGGCTTTCGGGCAGCACCGTCGTACTGCTGATCCTGCTCTGCTTTGTGGGGCCGTACGTCCTGCCGCTGCAGTCCCCGGTGGGGGGCAGCGTGCTGGACAGCGCACTGCCCCCCGGGTCGCCCGGCCACCCTCTGGGCACCGACGTCAACGGCAACGATGTCCTGTCGCGGCTCATCCACGGCGGCCAGGCCTCTCTCACCGTCGGCATAGCCGTCAACGTCATAGGCTTGGTGGTCGGCGGATCGGTCGGAGCGGTCTCGGGCTATCTCGGAGGAAAATCCGACACCGCGATCATGAGAGTCCTGGATGTTCTCATCGCGTTCCCCTCACTGGTCCTCGTGATCGTCTTGGCTCAGGTCTTGGGGCCGAGCCTGCCGAACACCATCATTGCGCTGACAGCATTCAGCATTCCCGCCGTGGCGCGCATCGCACGCTCATCGACGATGAAAGTCATGAGCATGCCGTATCTCCAGGCGGCTCAATTGGCGGGCAGCCCGTGGTGGCGCATTCTTTTCCGCCACATCGTTCCCAATATTGTGCCGCAGCTGACGAATTTCCTGATGCTTGGCATGGCGATAGTGATCGTGACGGAGGGTGCGCTGTCCTTCTTGGGCCTGGGCATCCCCGCACCCAACCCCAGTTGGGGAAACATGGTCTATGAGGCCCAACAGTCAATGTCCGCCACCCCGCAGCTTGTGCTGTGGCCTGCCCTGGCACTCTTGGTGACCGTGCTGTCGTTCAACCTCTTGGGCGAGAGCATTCGAGATGAGGTGAACACACGATGAGCTCACTGCAGGCAGAGAGGAGCCACGTGGATCAGAACGAGCCAGGACCAGAGAATGCGCCAGTGCTGACGGTTGAGAACCTCCGAGTGGTGTTCGCCAAACACGGTCGCGAGGTCCAAGCAGTCAATGGCCTGAACTATCAGCTGTCCCCCGGCCGGACTTTGGCCATCATCGGCGAGTCCGGCTCCGGCAAGTCGGTCGGAGTGCGGGCCCTGATGGGGCTCCTGCCGCCGAGTGCGAAAGTGACCGGATCGGTCCGGCTCAACGGGCGGGAGCTCGTCGGTCTCAGCGAGAAGGCTCTGATGAGCGTGCGCGGACGAGAGATCGCCATGATCTTCCAAGACCCGGCGGCATCCCTCAACCCGACGATGAATGTGGGAAGCCAGATTATGGAGGCAATACGGCTCCATAGCCCGATGAAGAAGCACGCCGCCGAAGCGAAGGCCATCGAGCTTCTCAAGCTGGTGCGTCTGCCCTCGCCGGAAACGCGGATCAGTCAGTATCCCCACCAGCTCTCCGGGGGCATGCGGCAGCGCATCGTCATCGCGATAGCGTTGGCCTCGGACCCCAAAGTTCTCATCGCGGACGAAGCCACGACAGCATTGGACGTCACCACCCAGGCTCAGATCATGGAGCTGCTCGTGGACATTCAGGAGCGGCTGGGAACTGCGGTCATCATGATCAGCCACGACATCGGCCTGGCTGCGAACTATGCGCACGATGTGATGGTGATGTATGCAGGCAAGGTCGTCGAGCACGCGAACACCAAATCCTTGTTCAGCAACGTGCAGATGCCCTACACCAAGGCACTCCTGGGGGCCGTTCCGCAGCTCACCACAGTCCCGCATTCCAAACTCACGGTCATCGGAGGACACCCCCCGGACCTGAGCAGCCTGCCGCAGGGGTGCCCCTTTGCTCCACGCTGCCCCCGCGCCACGGACGTGTGCACGGAGGAGGAACCGCCATTGGCGCAGCAGAACGACCAGCACAGCTACGCGTGCTGGCATCCCGTCGGCGGTCAGCGGCTGGAGACTGCGGGAACCGCAGAGCTTCTCACGGCAGAGGGGCAGCAAGGCGCCCATTCCGAGGAGCCAGCATCGACAGAAGGACGCGATGGATTCGCGTCATCACTAGATGAAAGAGCCAAACGATGACCGGCAGATCAGCGAACATCGGCACTGTGCCCTCCGCATCCACACGGGAAGTGCCAGATTCCGCCGCGCACAGTGGGGCGGCTTCGGAGCAGGAGCCGCTGCTCGTGGTCAAAGATTTGGTCCAGGAATACGCCACCCGCGGGCCGGGAGGCGTGAAGACCGGAACAGTGCATGCGCTATCCGGCGTCTCGTTCGAGCTGTACCCGGGCGAAGCTCTGGGCATCGTCGGTGAGACGGGCTCCGGAAAATCGACATTGGCCCGCGCCGTGATCAACGTGGAGGAGCCAGTTTCGGGGACCGTCGAGTTTCGCGGCAGGCGCATGAGCGGCATGTCCCGAAAGGACCTTCGGGCCGTCCGCGCCGAAATGCAGATGGTGTATCAGGACCCCTTCGGCTCGCTGAACCCCCGCTGGCGCGTGTCTGATGTCATCTCCGAACCCATGCTGGGGCATACCAATATGTCCAAGCAGCAGCGTCGGGAGCGCGTCGAGAAGCTCCTGGAGATCGTCGGCCTCGACCCCAGCATCTACTGCAATCGCCGACCCATAGAGCTTTCCGGCGGGCAGGCCCAGCGCGTAGCCATCGCCCGCGCTGTCGCGCTCGAGCCGGCTCTCATCATCTGCGATGAGGCCATCTCCTCCTTGGACGTGCTCATTCAAGCCCAAGTGCTCAACCTCTTCGAGGAGCTGCGCCAGGACATTGGCCTGGCCTACCTCTTCATCGCTCACGACTTGGCCACGGTCAAGCAGATCAGTGATTCAGTCGCAGTGATGCACCTCGGCCAACTGGCAGAGATCGGACCGGCCGAGACCATCTATGACGCTCCCCGGCACCCCTACACCCGCGCCCTGCTGGATTCGATTCCGATACTGAACGTCGAGACCGGAGAGGCCAAACGGCCCGTCCCGCTGAAGGGCGATCCGCCGTCCCCGCTGGACCCCCCGTCCGGCTGTCGCTTCCGCACGCGCTGCCCTTTGGCGCAGGATATCTGCGCCGAGGTTGAACCGATCCCCAGCGACGTGGACGACGGCAGCCGCAGGCCGCACAAAGTCGCGTGCCACTTCCCGCTGGAGCCTGGCCAGATGCTGCCGAACCGGCCGGCCCGGCCGGCGGCGGCCGCGGCATCGGTGTAGCTGCCCCGCAGACGCAGAGGAGGGGCTGGAGATGATCATCTCCAGCCCCTCCTCTGCGTCTGTTCGTCTAGGCTTCTTGGGCGACCACCATGTTCGAGTCCACCAAAGAGCTCACGGCCCTGATGTAGACGTCCTGATACGGTTCCGCTACGCCGGCGGCGACGATTGCCGCACGAGCACTGGGCTGGTCGCGCAGGGACTCGACGATCTGCACCAAGGTGCGGTCCTTGAGAAAGGACAGCTTGCGGGTTCCAAAGTGGTACAGCAGGGCGCCGAACGGCTCAGGCCGCACCGACACCTGTGAACTCAGCTTCCACGCCGATTCTGGGTCAAACACTGTCACGGGAGACTCAGTACACGCCGCACATGCCGTCGATGGAGACTTCCTCGATCAACGAATCCGCCTCCACTGTGCTCTCTGTGTCCTCTGCGTCCGTTCGGTCGGGCTCGATGTGGTCGTTCATGGGACAGTCCTTTCGATTGAGCCGTCAGGAAATTCGAGACAGCGGATTCAGAACGTGATATGCATCATAGTATTGGCACAGAGTGTCGATGAGAAGAGATGGAGGGAAAAACCCCCTCCGACTACTGTCAGGCGGAAGAGTGATGTGGGACTTGAGCGAGTCGTGCTGAGGTGAAGGTGTGATGCAGGCTGTTGCAGCAGCGCCAGGCAAGAGCCCTCCCAGGCGGGTGGGCAGAGCGCGACTGACCACTGCTGACAGCCTGGGCCGCACTGGTCTGGATCTCTTCATCAAGTATGGATTCGACCATGTCACGGTCGAAGACATCGCGGAAGCCGAAGGCATTGGCCGTCGCACCTTTTTCCGATACTTCTCTTCTAAGAATGACTTGCCATGGGGCGATTTCGACGGTCTCCTGCTCCGGATGCGTTCCCGGCTGGCTCAAGCACCCGCAGAGACCCCGCTCTTCGACGCACTGCGGGAATCGGTCGTCGACTTCAACCGCTTTCCGCACGATGAAGTCCCTTTTCTGCGTCAACGCATGACGGTCCTCCTGACCACCCCGACCCTGGTGGCCCATTCTGCCCTCCGGTACCAGGCCTGGAGGAGGGTGGTGGCAGAGTTCGTGGCAGAGCGTCTCGGCGTGGCGCGGGACTCCCATATGGCGATCACCCTGGGCCAGGTGTGTCTGGGCATCAGCCTGTCGGCCTACGAGGAGTGGCTGGTCGATGATTCACTCGTGCTGGCTGACTTGATCAGCGGCGGTTTTCACGACGTCCGCGCAGTGTTCGCCGGCTGACGACATGACCAAGCACTACGACGTCGTGGTGGTAGGCGGCGGAGCCTCCGGCTGCGCCCTTGCGGCCCGACTCAGCGAGAACCCAGACATGTCTGTTCTGCTCATCGAAGCTGGGCCAGTCCCCGGAGCGGGCGAGACGCACACCGGAGACACGCAGCCGGCGAGCTCCCTCCAGTCAGCCGGCTCAGGCCACGACCTGAACTGGGACTACCCCAGTTCCCTGTTCGAGGGGCGGGAGTGGAAGGTGGCCCGCGGCAGGGCCTTGGGCGGGTCGATGGCCATCAATGGGGGGTACTTCGTAAGGGCCCACCCGGGAGACTTCGCCGAATGGGCGGCCGCCTCCGGCGACGATCCGCGCCACTCGTCATGGTCGTACCCCAACGCCCTCCCGATTCTCCGAGCACTCGAGACGGACCTGGACTATCCGGATTCGACGCTGCATGGCAGAACGGGGCCCATGAAGATTGCTCGCGCGTGGACACAGTCTCCGCGCGAGGGTGCATCAGGACCATTGGACGACTGCTTCCTCGCCGCAGCGCTCAGCGGCGGTGCCGTGTGGGAAGCGGACAAGAACGCCGGTGGCATACCCGGTATAGGTCCTGTGCCGATGAACTCAATCGGCGGTGTCCGACTGCATCCCGGGATGCAGTACGCGGCACCGGCCAGGGAGCGGCCCAACCTGGAGGTCCGGGGCAGCTCTCGCGCGCTCAGACTGCGCCTTCATGGACGGCGAGTCGTCGGAGTTGACGTCAGTGCTGCTGCCCATGGAGGCATTGCCGCCGGCGTGGAGAGCATCGACTGCGGAGAAGTGGTGCTCACCGCAGGGGCTATCGCAACACCGCAGCTGCTCCTTCTGTCCGGGATCGGGCCGGCCGAACAGCTGCACCGTCACGGAGTGAGCGTGCGTGCAGACCTTCCCGGCGTGGGCCAGGGAGTGAGCGAGCATCCGGACGTCAGCCTCCCCCTGGTGGTGCGCCCGGGGGTTGAGCAGACCGACGCCGCAGCAGCTTTCACGCTGTCCTGGAACTTTTCTGCCGGAACCCGGCGAGACGGTGCGCCGGGGGGCGGAACGCGGCAGGCCGCTGAGCCCCGATCAGCAGAACGAGGTGATATCGAGCTGCTCCTGACGTCGGTGCCCCACAGCCGCCTCTTCGGAATTGAAACTGAGCTCGCGCGGCGAACCTACTCGCTGATGGTCGGACTCCAGCGCCCCGAATCCCGAGGTCTGATTTCGCTCCGTTCGAACAGTCCGTTCACTCCGCCGAGCATCGACTACCGCTTCCTCACTGCCGAGGAGGACCTGGAGAGGCTCCGCGTCGGCATGCGGACCGCGGTGGATGTGCTGGACGCGGAACCTGTGCGCGCACTTCTTGCGGATTCAGCCGGAGAACATCTGGGGGCGGTGATGGACGACAAGGCGACGTGGCAGAGGTGGCTGCGCGCACATATCGGTCTCCGCTTCCACACGTGCGGCAGCGCGAGGATGGGACCGGCGTCCCGCGCCGACTCTGTGACGGACTCCGCAGGAGTGGTGCACGGCGTGGAAGGTCTGCGAGTGGCGGACCTGTCTCTGCTGCCCTCAGCTCCCTCGCGGGGACCGGCGAACACTGCAGTGTTCATCGGAGAGATGATCGCGCGCGCCATGGCGTAGCGGTCCGGCTTCGTCACCCCGCGGTCTGCAGAGCCGCGTCGTCGGCCGCGTCGGACTCCGCCGCATCAGCCAGCCAGTGCTCCACGTCGATCGCAGCGGTGCAGCCTGAGCCTGCCGCAGTGACGGCCTGGCGATACGTGGGGTCCAGAACGTCCCCGGCAGCGAAGACGCCGGGGAGGGAGGTCCTGGAGCTTCGACCGTCGACCCAGGCAGTGCCCGCGTCAGTGAGCCTCAGCTGGTCTCGGAACAGCGCCGTGCGGGGGTCGTGACCGATCGCGACGAACACTCCTGTGACGTCGAGCACGGACGCATCTCCGGTCACGGTGTCCCGGAGAATCAGGCGACTGACCTTGTCTTCGCCCTGAACCTCGGTCACCTCCGCGTTCCAGAGGAAGCTGATCTTCTCATTGGCCTTCGCCCGATCCTCCATGATTCTGGAGGCTCGAAGCTCCTCACGGCGGTGCACGACCGTCACACGGGAGGCAAACTTGGTCAGAAAGAGGGCTTCCTCCATGGCGGAGTCGCCGCCGCCGACCACGGCGATGTGCTGCTCACGGAAGAAGAAGCCGTCGCAGGTGGCGCACCAGCTCACTCCGTGCCCTGAGAATTCCTTCTCCCCGGGCACGCCCAGCTCACGGTAAGCCGACCCGGTGGCGAGAATGACGGCCCTCGAGTGCAGCACGGCTCCGGCGCCGGTGGTGATCTCCTTGATGGGGCGGTCCAGGATCAGTGCCGCGGCGTCCTCGTGACGGATGTCGGTGCCGAAGCGACGCGCCTGCTGCTCCATCTTCATCATGAGGTCGGGCCCCATGATTCCTTCGGGGAAGCCTGGGTAGTTCTCCACATCGGTGGTGTTCATCAGCTCACCGCCTGCGGTCACCGATCCGGCCAGCAGTATGGGCTTCAGGTTGGCTCGGGCCGCGTAGACGGCAGCGGTGTAGCCCGCAGGGCCGGAGCCGACGATGATGAGGTCATGGACCAGGTCTGGGGTCTGTTCTGTCACGATGGGTCCTTCATGCTAGAGAGTGCTGCGTCACTCACTCATGGTCACCGGCTTCGCGTCCTCGAACAGAGTTCGTTCCATCACATGGAACGTGGAGGAGGCGGCGACGGCCCCGTGCGGCCGCTGCGCAGCAGCTAACCCCGGGACCGCTTGGGTCGCGTCGGCAGCAGCGCTCGGACTGAACGCGCACGCCACGCCCCGATCCACACACCCAGGCCGTAGGCGCAGTCGTCCAGCCGACGGGCCAGGGCGAAGCGGAAGGGGTCCATCCGGGGTTTCAGCCGCCCGTACTCCCATCCTGCATCTGCAAGTGCGGCCATCAGCACAAGACGGCGAGCGCGCGGAGAGATGCTCGCGGCAGCTGCGACCGCAGGCCACCAGTGGCGAAGCGTCAGTGCCAGACCCTGGGCTGCCGCGGAGGTCAGTCCGAAGGTCGACAGCCGGAGGGCCAGCACCGTGCGTGCGCCCAGCTCTGGCGTCGTCCTGCGCAGCCGATGGAGATTGACCGCCGTGGCGATCAGGGTGGCGGCGGATGCCGCAGGCACTGACCAGGCCCTCTGGGCTGCGAGCGCGCCCAGAACGATGCCCGCCCATGGAGACATCACAGCAGGGGCGACGAGTGCTCCGTGCCGCTGTGCCAGCAGCGCCGCTCCGGTGCCGTAGATGAACTTGCGGCCGAGCCAGGCTTCCACGCTGGAACGGTGCTGGTGCTCGACGACGGACTGCGGCTCGTAGCGGACTCGCCACCCGTCATGGACCAGGCGCCACACGAGGTCGACATCCTCGGCCACTCGCATGTCAGCGCGGAAGCCTTCCCCGATTGCTCTGGTTCGGGCGAGCAGGCAGGTGGTCGAGAGCCAGGAGTGTGGCGAGTGCGGGCGCACTGAGGAGGCATCCGGACCATGGTCCAGTGAGGACCGGGCGTTCTCGTACCTCAGGACCCAGCTTGACTCTTTCTGCGGAAGGCCCCGAACGCGGGGAGCTGCGGCAGCGAGCTGCGGATCTGCGAAGTGTCGCAGCAGCAGGGGGATGCTGCCGGCGCGCAGCACGACGTCTGTGTCGATGAACACGACGAATTGAGTCTGCACCTGTGCCAGCCCATGGTTTCTCGCGGCCGCGGGTCCTCCGTTCTCAGGGAGTCTCATGACCTGGGCGCCGAAGGTCCTGCAGAGAGCTGCGATCTGCGGGCTGGCGTCGCCGGAGGCGTCGTCGACGACGATCACCGAGGAGGTGGGAAGCTCCGCGGCGACACTCTGCAGCAGCCTGCGCAGCGCCTCGGTTCTGCGAAAGCAGGGGATGACGACGGTGATGTCAGCGGTGCTCAGTGCTGGCAGGGTCTCCGGCTCGGGATCGGCCATGCCGGCCCTCACCAGGTATCCGGCTACACGTTGGCTGGTCGCCCCCGTGATCGTGAGCCGCCGCCCCTTCTGAGGCAGCGTCTTTCGGTCATGGTCCGAATCTGCATGCGAGAACGCCTGTGCCGCCTGGGGGGTGAGCCGCGCCACTCGGGAGGGGGAGCCTCCCATGAGGATCCGTCCTGCGTCGAACACGTATGTGTGGGCGTTGAGCCGCACTGAGGCGCCGAGCGGCAGAGCCAGCCTGTCCTCTCCCGGGGTGCTCATATGCTCACTGCTTCGTCAGTCCTCTATCATCCTGATCGCTGCTCCGCCGGCAGGGCGAGACAGCCGGTCTCTGCCACATTCCATGCCCGGTAGCGACGATAGACGCTCTCGACGACAGAGCTGAGCAGCTCTTCTCCCTCGGCTGGATCGGCGCCTGTGGGGTCACCCAGCACACCGTTGGACGCCACTGCTTTGACCCCGCCCGCCATCAGGTCAGGCAGAATCTTCTCCAACGGCTCGGTGACGCCTGGTTCTGCCTTGGACAGGTGAACGAGATCAGGCTGAATGTGCAGCATCAGTGAGGTCTCCACTCGGCCCGCGTGCGCGTCCTCTTCCGGACCGGGCAGGCCATAGCCGTTGGCGCACGGCAGCCATCCGGTCTCCCTGCCCTCGTAGCGAAGGCGGGGCACCGCACGGGACAGGGACGCCACGTTCCCACCGTGACCGTTGACAATCACGAGCCTCGCCGCCCAGTCCGACACAGAGCGGCCGTATTCCAGCAGCAGACCGCCCAGTGCTTCATGCCCGATCGAGATGGTGCCCTGAAAGCCGGCATGCTCCCCGCTGGCTCCGTAGGCGACCGCGGGAGCGATGAGGACGTTCTCGGAGTCGGCGCTGAGACGCTGCCCCAGATGCTCGGCGACAGCCTGCGCGATGCGGGTGTCAGTATCGACCGGCAGGTGGGGGCCGTGCTGCTCGGTGGATCCCAGCGGCAGCAGAACAACGGGCTCGTGAATCTCCGGCCACGGCCATCGGCTGAGCTGCAGCTGGGGCCCGACGGTCTGCATCATTGGCTGCTGAGGGCGGCAGTCGGTCGAGGCTGCGGGGCCGGCCCCGTCGCAGCGGCGTCGCTGGCGGCTGTTGTGCGACTCGTCGAGTTCCTGGTGTCGACCACCGGACCCGCAGTGTCACGGGGCTCCCCCAGGCGCAGGAAGAATCCTTCCGGCACCACAAGGTCGTCGGGAGAGAGATCGTGAATCGACGCCTTGCCCTGCCCGAGAACCGCGGCCTCCAGACCTCCGCGCATGATGTCCAGGACGTTTTCGACGCCGGCTTGACCATTCGCGGCCAGACCCCAGAGGTAGGCCCGCCCGATCATCACCGCCTTGGCACCCAGTGCCACGGCCTTAGCCACATCGGAGCCGCGGCGGACACCGCCGTCGAGGAGCACTTCGATCTCGTCGCCCACGGCCTCCGCAATGCCGGGCAGCACACGGATGGTCGCCGGCGTTGTGTCAAGGTTGTTGCCCCCGTGATTCGATACTGAGATCGCGGTGACGCCGGCATCCACAGCACGTTTTGCGTCGTCGATGCGGGTGACGCCCTTGAGCATGAATGGTCCGTCCCACTGCTCGCGCAGCCAGGCGACATCTTCCCAGGTAGGCGGTGGGGTGCCCATCCATTCTCCATAGGCGCCGAAGAAGGTGGGCGCTTCTCCCCCGGGTGCCTGGAGATTCGGTGCGGTGAGGTCGGGAACGCGGCCAGATTTCAGGAAGCTGTAGAGCCATTTCGGGCGAGTGAGCGCCTGGGGCGCAAACTTCATGGCTGTTCTGAGGTCCAAGCGCTCGGGGATCCAGGGGCTCCCCCAGTCCCGTCCGTTGGAGAAGGACCAGTCCAGGGTGGCGATAATGCCTCGAGCGCCGGCCTTCTTTGCGCGGTCCATGCGCTGCAGCATCTGCTCCCGGGTGCCGCACCAGTACATCTGGAAGAGCGTGTTCTCGTTCGCCGCTGCGACGTCTTCGACCGACTTTGATGCGAAGGAGCTCAATCCGATGGCGGTGCCCCTATTGGCGGCAGCGCGCGCCACCGCGATCTCTCCTTCTGGGTGCACCGCCTGCACTCCTGTGGGGGAGATCAGCACAGGCATGGAGAGCTGCATGCCCATGACTTCTGTGCTCAGTTCGCGGTGAGGCTTGTGCCCGGCCACGTGCGGCGCGAAGCCGATCTGAGCGAAGGCTTCCTTGTTCTGCTCGATGGTCACGCCCTTCTCTGAACCGGCTATCAGCGCGCCGTATACGGAGGGCGGCAGGTGCTCCTTGGCCCGCTGCTCGGCGAGGGAGACTGTTTCGAACCAGTGGTTGGCCATGGGGTCGCTTCCTTAGGTGACTTTGGGCTTGAATTACTCGGCGGCCGCCTGGTCGGGCGCGAATCCGGCCAGCGGATTGTCATTGCATGCGGAGACAGGAGGGGCGCTCGGCGCCGGCGGCTTGGCCCCAATGGTGACGGAGACTTTGCGGTTCGTCGTAGGCCGGCTCGAGCCCGCTCGTGGTCTTGGCGGTGAGGTGCGGTGCGAGTGGTCCCCAGAGGGCTTGGGGAGCTCAGCGCCGTCGCGATCGTTGAGCAGCTCCTCGCCGAAGCCGCGCACGCATTCCGGGTCCGGGCCGTCCAGGGGCAGTCCGGTGAAGAATTTCGCGGCCATACAGCCGCCCTTGCAGCTGTCGAAGAAGGAACAGGTCGAGCAGGCTCCGCCTGCCTGCGGTTCGCGCAGATCCTTGAACAGCGTCGACTCTTTCCAGACCGTTTCGAATCCGCCCTCGTCACGTACATTCCCCGCAAGGAAGTCATCGTGGATGGCGAAAGGACACGCGTAGACCTCGCCGATAGGGTCAATGAGGCAGACCACGCGTCCTGCGCCGCAGAGGTTGAGTCCAGGCAGCGATTCGCCGAAGGCAGAGAGGTGGAAGAACGAATCGCCGGTGAGAACATCCTCACCGTGGGCCAGCAGCCATTCGTAAAGCTCCCTCTGCTGCTCCTTCGTCGGGTGCAGGTCGTCCCACACGTCGACGGCCCGCCCCGAGGGGCGAAGCCGTGTCAGGCGCAGCTGGGCTCCATATCGATCCGCAATCGCTTTGAACTCGTCCAACTGGGGGATGTTCCATCGTGTGCAGACGACGGAGAGCTTGAAGTTCTTCATACCCGCGTTCTGCAGATTCTCCATGGCTCGAATGGCCATGTCGTACGAGCCTGCGGAGCGAATATAGTCATTCACTTCGGCGTCCGCGCCGTCCAAGGAAATCTGCACATCCACATAGTCGTTCGCCGCGAGCATCTCTGCATTCTCGGGAGTGAGCTTCACGCCATTTGTGGAGAACTTCACGCCGACGCTGTTGCTCGTGGCGTACTCGAGCAGCTCCCAGAAGTCGCTTCGGACCGTAGGCTCTCCACCACCGATGTTCACATAGAAGACCTGCATCTTCTGCAGCTCGTCGATCACGGCTTTGCACTCCTCGGTGCTGAGCTCGCGGGGGTCCCTGCGGCCCGAGCTGGACAGACAATGCGTGCATGTGAGGTTGCACGCGTAGGTCAGTTCCCACGTCAGACATATGGGCGCATCCAGCCCATATTCGAAGTGGTCCACCAGGCGCATCGGCTTCGCGCCAGCAGGAGCCCCCGCGGAAGCTGAAGGTCGGGCCATGGCAACGGGCTCTGCCGTCATGAGAGCTGCCTTTCGGTTGCATCGACACATTGCAGAAGTCCCACTCTGACGGAGGCCGAACAAGCACCCATCAGTGTGACGCATCCCACACTAATGGCACCGAGTGCCATCCGTGTGGTGCTCCTTCTGCCTCACGGAAGACACCCCCCTGACTGCCTCGGCCGATGGTGGCATCAGAGCATGGATGCAGAAGTGCCGATGCGAAGTATGGATAAGAAAGTGGCCGTCGTGACCGGCGGCTCAAGCGGCATCGGCCGAGGCATCGCCTTAGCTTTCGCCGAAGCCGGCATGAAGGTGATCGTGACGGGCCGGCGCCAGAGCCTGCTGGATGAGACCCGCGACCTGTTCCGCTCGAAGGGCCTCAAGGTCGAGGGCCAATGCGTGGATGTCACTGACCTTGGAAGTATGCGTGGACTGGCGGATGACGTGCAGACTCGCTACGGCAGAGTGGACGTGCTGGTCAACAATGCCGGAATCGGCCTGACCGGTCCGGTGGCAGACGCCACCGAAGATGACTGGAACTGGGTCATCGATGTCAACATTCGTGGCGTCGGCCACAGCATCCAAGCGTTCCTGCCGAAGATCCAGGAACACGGCGAGGGAGGCTGGATCATCAACACGTCCTCGATGGGCGGACTGCTGCCCATCGTCGCCGGCCTGTACTCCATGACGAAAGCCGCCATCATCGCTCTCTCTGAGGCGCTGCACATTGAGCTGCTTGATCAGCAGATCGGCGTTTCTGCCTATCTGCCCGGACCGGTGCACAGCAACATCGCCCTCGGCACCAGCACGAGACCGTCGCACTACGGCGAGTCGGGGTATGCGCCCGCTTCAGCCGAGTTCGCAGCAAGGGCCAAGCAGCAGCCGTACATGTCTGCCGAAGAGGCCGGCCGGCGGGTGCTCCACGGATTACGACGTGGGGACATGTTTATTCTGACGCACCCCGAATTCAAGGCCGGAGTCGTGAAGCGCCACCGAGCGATTGAACAGTCCTTTCCCCAGGAACCGATCCACGAAGACCGCGCAGCTGCGATTCCCTTCCTCACGGACTCCCCCGTCTACTGGGAGGAGAACCGGAGTTCGCCCCCTGGGCCCCCTTCACCCTCGTAACGGACCCGCAGCTATGAGCCCCTGCCGAGACTTTCTCGGGCCTGTTGTGATTTACGACACTGCGTGCCATAGTGATCGAGAGATCATACAGTGTCGTATGTTAGGGGTGCCGTGAATGAACGACCTTGCCGAACCGAAGCTGACTGCTGCGGGCCGAGTCCTAGCGCTGCTGGACGCCTTCACCAAAGCAGGCAATCCACTTTCCCTCTCAGAGATAAGCCGGCAGGCGGGACTCACGCTGACCACCACACACCGCCTGGTGAAGGAAGTAGTGCAGTGGGGCGGGCTGGAGCTTGACGAGTCGGGCCGCTACTACCTGAGCGGCAAGATGCTGGGACTCGCTTCCACGTCTCAGGCGATGTGCCTGCGAGAACGAGCGCTTCCGCACCTCATGGAGCTGCACTACCAGACAGGCATGAGCGTACAGCTTGCCGTTCGCGAGAAGCATGAGGTGATGTATGTGGAAGCCCTGCGCGCTCACCCGAACTACACCGGGCGGAACAAGATGGGCGGCCACTTTCAGCTCCACGTCACGGCCAGCGGACTCGTTCTGCTTGCCCACGAACGCGATGAATACGTTGAGGATTACCTGCAGCATCCGCTGAAGCGCTACACCGAACACACTATTGCCGATCCTGGCCACCTTCGCTCCACGCTGAAAGACATCCGGCAGCAGGGGTACTTCGTGGCTCATCGCTGCGTCTCCCCGTCGGCTGGCGGGATAGCGGCACCGATTGTCGGACTCGACGGCGAGGTGCGCGCTGCCGTGGGCCTCACCTACGAAGTCGGGAAGGTCAACCCTGCAGCGCTGGTGGATCTGGTCCGGGTCAACGCCACTCGGATCACACGGGCTCTGCGTGAAAAGCCTCAGCTGGATCCGCGAACGGTGGATTTCAATCGTCGCCAGGCAGGCATCGCCTGACGAGCCGGGTCCTGCGCACTACCTCTCCAGATAGTCGGAGCATTTGTCGGCGGCAGGGAGGTCTCGGCGGAGCAGCCACAGGCCTTCGTCATCCTCCACGACGGGCTCGAAGCCCAGCCGCTCAGCCCGATCGAAGGCCTCGTCAGGGCTCAGCGGACTGCTGCCGCCGAGCTCTTGGACCCGGTCATCGATGATCAGCCACTGAAGATCCTCCTCGGCAGTCGTGCCATTCAGCCCCGCGTAGGTGCGGTCCGTCAGATGCGGAACTGCGGTGTCGGCAGCCTCGACGCACGCGTCGTCAGGAACCATCTCCACCACGCGCTGATGAGCGAGAGCTCGCTCTCCCATGCTCCAGTTCTGGCCCGTCACGGTGTGGTGGAAGGGGAAGACCTGGGGGAATGCGAGCGTGCCGACCACTGCCGCTGCACACATCGCCGCAGGGACGGCGTAGGCGACGGCGGCCCGGTATGACGTTCTTCGAGGCCCCCTATAGGTATTCCCCCACGGGACTGGAGGCAGCAGCTGCCGCTGGTGGACGATCCGTCGAGCCACATCCATCGCTGCCAGCAGGAAGATCGGCGCAAGGATGGCGTCGTACTGGTACACCGGCGCCCAGACGTTGAGCCGGTCGTTCCACAGCCTGGACAGCAGGACCGGCAGTCCCAGCAGCACGTAGGGACTCAGCAGAGGAAGCATCAGAGTCGGCAGAAGGTGGAGAAGCCACAGGCCCACCTTCAGAGGATGGTCGAAGAGGGCGGCCACGGCCTGCCAAGGCTGTGTGACGATCGTGAGGAGAGCGGCCGTCGCGCCAGCTCCGAGGGCCGTGTACTCCCAGTACTGGAACTCCCCCGCCGGCGCGAAGTGGGGAATGACGACTCCCACGGCGAACCACAGGCCCAGCAGGCCCAGTGCCGCTGTGGCCAGCGCACACTTCCATGCCCCTCTGATGAGAAGAACCGCAGACAGAGCGAGCAGAGTCGCCCCCATGTCCTCGCGCACCAGCAGAAGCAGAGCGCCCAGGCTCACGGCGTACGCGAAGCGGCGACGCTCCACCGCCCATATGATCCAGGCGACGAGAGGGACACCGAAGGCAATCTCGTGAAAGTCCCAGTTCACCAGTGCTTGGAACGGCCAGAACAGGAGCAGCCCTGCAGCTCCCATGAGTGCGGGTCCGTGGCTGAACCACCCACGGATCACGAGATAGACAGGAATCGCTGCCGAGACCAGCAGAAGGACCATCCCGACGTTGAGCACCCGCGGGTCGTCCCAGAGCCAGTAGAGCGGTGCGAAGAGCGCGATGATGGGGTGAAAGTGATCGCCGAGGAGATGGAAGTCCTCGCCCTTGATGGGAACGATCGGCGCATTGAAGAGCGAATACTGCCGCACCGCCTGGTCGAAGATGCCCAGGTCGTAGCCCTTCGCCTCGAAATTCCGGAACCGCAGCAGTGAATGGGTGAGAGAGAGCGCTGCAGCTGCCGCCATGACGAGCCCAAGGTGAAGCTGATGGCGCAGAGGCAAGGGAGGCTTCTCCTTCGAGGCGAGGCTCGGGTCCAAGGGTTCCGGGGCATCCCGGGCCCATCATGCGCTGGGGCCACGGCCCTCGTACGATCCAGCACTGCGCCCCGGGAGGGATTCGAACCCCCGACCAGCGGATTAGAAGGCCGCTGCTCTATCCCCTGAGCTACCGGGGCAATGACCTGACCAGTCTACTCGAGCTCTGTTTTGCACGCCGCATCGAATTGCCGGCCGACTCCCAAGCGCGTCCACGGGCGGTCACGATCCGGCCGCGCCTCTCCAACGACGCGGCAGAGTTCGACAGACGACGCTCACAGTCCACCTGTGAATCGTCGCCTGATCACCAGCCGCGTCAGAAGGAGAGCACGTCATGACGGACACCATCGTCGTTCGGGGCAACGTGGGAGCAAGCCCGCAGTCCCCCTCGAGCGAGGGCAGCTTTGCGAGCTTCCGGATCGCCTCGACGCACAGCGTCTACAGCGGCGGACAGTGGGAGGAGCGCAACACCACCTGGTACACCGTGAAATGCTGGCAGCGCTTGGCCTCCAATGCCTGCGCGTCGCTCAGCAAAGGAGACCCCGTCATAGTGGTGGGCCGACCGCAGCTGCGGTCGTGGCAGAGTGACGACGGCAAGAGCGGGCAGGACCTGGAGATCTTCGCGGAGAGCGTCGGCCACGATCTCTCGCGAGGGACCGCCGCGTTCACCCGAACGGGGCATAAGGCTGGCGGCGCAGGCAGCGACGGGACTGCCGCCGAGCCTGAGACCGTGCCGAACTGGGAGGCAGCATCAGGCGAGGACCCCCCGTTCTGAGCCCGCACGCCCCGGCGGGGAGGCACCTGTCGTCGGCGGACCGACCGCTAGGGCCGACCACAGCCGTCAACGTGCATCCCCGCCCGGCGAGGAGGGGTCAGTCGCGGGTGAGGCGCCGGTGCGTCACACGGCTTGGCCGTGCGGCGTCGGCGCCGAGCCGCTCAACCTTGTTCTCCTGGTAAGCCTCGAAGTTCCCCTCGAACCAGTACCAGTTGGCGGGATTCTCGTCGGTACCCTCCCACGCCAGGACGTGGGTGGCCACACGGTCCAGGAACCACCGGTCGTGGGAGATGACCACGGCGCATCCCGGGAACTCCAGCAGAGCATTCTCCAGGGAGCTGAGGGTCTCGACGTCGAGGTCGTTGGTGGGCTCGTCGAGCAGGAGGAGGTTGCCGCCCTGCTTGAGAGTCAGTGCCAGGTTCAGGCGGTTGCGCTCTCCTCCGGACAGCACCCCGGCCTTCTTCTGCTGGTCCGGGCCTTTGAACCCGAAAGCGGAGACGTAGGCGCGCGAGGGCATCTCCACGTTTCCGACCTTGATGAAGTCAAGACCGTCGGAGACCACCTCCCACAGGCTCTTGTCGGAGTCGATGCCGCCGCGGTTCTGGTCCACGTATGAGATCTTCACAGAATCGCCGACCGTCAGGTCGCCGGCGTCGTGATTCTCCATACCCACGATGGTCTTGAAGAGCGTCGACTTCCCGACGCCGTTCGGACCGATGACGCCGACGATGCCGTTCCTGGGGAGCGAGAAGGAGAGCCCGTCGATCAGAATGCGATCGCCGAATCCCTTCCTCAGCTCCTCCGCCTCGATCACCTGCGTGCCCAGGCGAGGTCCGGGCGGGATCTGGATCTCTTCGAAGTCGAGCTTCTTGGTGCGCTCGGCCTCCTCAGCCATCTCCTCATAGCGGGCCAGGCGAGCCTTGGACTTCGCCTGGCGGCCTTTGGTGTTGGAACGAACCCACTCGAGCTCGTCCGAGAGCCGCCGTGCCAGTTTGGCGTCCTTTTTGCCCTGTACCTCCATGCGGGCCTTCTTCTTCTCCAAGTATGTGGAGTAGTTGCCTTCGTAGGGGTAGAGCCGACCGCGATCCACTTCGCAGATCCACTCCGCCACGTGGTCGAGGAAGTACCGGTCGTGAGTGACGGCCAGGACAGCGCCGGGGTAGGAGGCGAGGTGCTGCTCGAGCCAAAGAACCGACTCGGCGTCCAAGTGGTTGGTGGGCTCATCGAGGAGGAGCAGGTCCGGCTTGGCAAGCAGGAGCTTGCAGAGGGCTACTCGACGGCGCTCGCCGCCGGAGAGATGGGTGACGGCCTCCTCGCCCGGGGGACACCGCAGCGCGTCCATCGCCTGCTCGAGCTGGGAGTCGAGATCCCATGCGTTGGCGGCATCGATGTCACCCTGCAGCGCGCCCATCTCCTCCATCAGGGCGTCGAAGTCAGCGTCCGGATCAGCCATCAGCTCAGAGATCTCGTTGTACCGCACGAGCTTCTGGTAGATCTCGCCGACGCCTTCCTGCACGTTGCCCAGGACGGTCTTGTCCTCGTTGAGCGGGGGCTCCTGCTGAAGGATTCCGACCGAGTAGCCGGGCGACAGCCGCGCCTCACCGTTGGACGGCTCGTCGAGGCCGGCCATGATCTTGAGAATCGTTGACTTGCCCGCACCGTTCGGACCGACGACGCCGATCTTCGCCCCCGGGAGGAACGACATCGTCACGTCATCGAGGATGACCTTGTCGCCCACTTTTTTTCGGGCTTTGACCATGGTGTAGATGAACTCTGCCATTTATAACGAAACTCCCTATGGATATCGGCCGGTCTTAATACGGCCACCCTAGTGGAACAGCACCCTTCCGGACACATGGAGTCCTTGGGCCATGTCAGGTGGCAGAGAACCACCTCCTAGCTAGCCGCCGCTCACCACGGTTAGTCCGCTTTCAACATTTCTGCGTATCGAGCGAAGAGGAGTTCCTGACGTTCCTTCTCTGACTGGCACATCCCTTCAGCTCCGAAGGCGCGATCCACTGCAGCATCGAGCTTGTCGTGCGCCTTGATGAGAGCCGGGTCCATCACCAGGGCGTTGTAATGGTCTGCCAAGGAGCGATACGGGTGGCGCTCTCTTGCTTTCAGAACCGCTTTACTTGCGGAAATGATCTCCTCCTGAAGGCCATCGCCGACGGCCGGGAGTGGGAGCGTGTACCAAGACAATGTCGAGCCGAAGCGGAGGTCGGATTTGATACGCCCTCCGATAGTCCTCTGCCAAGTGATAAACATGGAGGAAGACATGATCGCGAAATTGAATCCTGCCGGATCCGCGATGGTGAAATTTGCGTCTCCAGCAATGACCTCAGGGCCGAAATGAGAAACAGTGAAGTAGACCCGGCTCTCCGAAACATGTCGAGGCACACACACGTAGGGCACTTCTTGTTTGGCTCGCTGCCGGAACAGATGGGGTCTGCTGACGGTTCGGTTGACTTCCTGACTGCTAAGAATGCAGAGAGGATAGTCCCGTGCCGAAGATCTACTCCGAGGAGTTCAAAGCCTCCGCGCTGGAGCTGCTCGATTCCGGGATGACACAGAAGCAGGTCTGCCAGGACCTGGGCATCTCGAAATCATCGCTGCAACTGTGGGTGAACCATCAACGCGCAGAGCAGCACGGGTTCGTCCCTGCGGAGAACACCGCAGACCGGGCCGAGCAGACGAAGATGCTCAAACGCATCCGTGAACTCGAACAAGAAAACGAGATCCTTCGGCGAGCCACGGCGTACTTGTCGCAGGCAAATCTGAAGGTCGGGCAGGCCCGCCCAAAATGATGTTCCCGCTGGTCCGTGACCTTGCCGCCGCCGGTGTTCCGGTGGCGGTGACCTGTCGGGTGTTGGGGTTCTCCAAACAGGCGTTCTATCAGTGGGCGGTGAACCCCGTCTCGGAGCGTGACTGGCAGGAGGCCGAGCTGCTCAACGCCGCCTATGACATCCAGGCTGATGATCCCGAGTTCGGGCACAGGTTCATCGCTGATGAGCTCTGCGCGGCCGGGCATCGTGTGTCAGAGCGCAGGGTCTGGCGACTGTGTTCTCAGCAGCGGATCTTCTCGGCCACCATCCGCAGAGCCAGAAGGATGAACAAGAAGCCGGGTCCGCCGGTGTGTGATGACCGGGTGGAACGCGATTTCACTGCGACTGCTCCGAACCAGCTATGGCTCACGGACATCACGGGGCATCGGACCGCGGAAGGCAAGCTCTATGCCTGCGCGGTCAAGGACGTGTTCTCGAACCGGATCGTGGGCTACTCGATCGGAGCACGGATGAAGTCACACCTTGCGGTGGCCGCGTTGAACGATGCGGTGGCCCGCCGAGGAGCGCGCGCAGTGGCCGGATGCACGGTTCATAGCGACCGAGGGTCTCAATTTCGTTCCAGGAAATACCAGCGGATGATTAAGGTTCATGGTCTGCTCGGATCGATGGGCAGAGTTGGCGCTGCAGGTGATAACGCGGCGATGGAGAGCTTCTTCTCCACGCTGCAGAAGAACGTCCTCAACAAGCGCTGCTGGTCCTCGCGCGATGAGCTCCGCAGGGAGATCATCTACTGGATCGAGCGAACGTATCACCGGCGTCGTCGACAGCGTCGTCTGGGTAAGCTGACTCCGGTTGAGTACGAGACCGTTTACAGAACGACTGTCGCTCTGGCGGCATAAACCCCGAGGTCAATCGAACCGTCAGCAGACCCAGTCAATGGGCTGTACAAGACCGAGTTGATCTACTCCCAGCCCTCATGGCGATCCCTGACCGAGGTCGAGTTCGCCACGATGAACTGGGTTCACTGGTGGAACACCACCAGGCTTCACGAACACCTGGGCCACCAGACACCCGCTGAGATTGAAGCGGCATATTACGAACACCAGCGGGAGGAACTTCCCGCACCCATGCAGCGGAACTAAACCCAGTACGGTTCAAGAAACCTCCCTACTTTGGTCGGCTCCTCCGGTCGTTCGTTGCCGCTAGCGTTCATGATCGGAGCTCTGGTGGGGGTTCTCGGTGGGTTGATAGGGCTTGGTGGCGCCGAATTCCGATTGCCCTTCCTGATCGGCGTATTCGGTTTCGCAGCGCTGCATGCCGTAGTGATGAACAAAGCGATGAGCCTGGTAGTCGTGGTGACCGCCATCCCCGCCCGCTTGATCGTGACCCCACTGGAGCAGGTGAGCCCACACTGGGACGTCGTGATAAACCTCCTCATCGGGAGCTTTATCGGCGCCTGGGTGGGGGCCACTTGGGCCACCAAAATCGCATCAGAAACTCTTTACAAGGTGCTGGGCACACTGCTGCTTCTGATTGCTGTGTTGTTGGCAGTGACCCATATCTGGGCCACACCCACGTTGGAGCTGACGATAGGGGCGCAATGGGCCGCCGGTGTCGTTGCGGGGTTCATATTCGGTGTGGTGGCAGCACTTATGGGAGTGGCCGGCGGGGAGCTACTCATCCCCACTCTGGTCTTACTCTACGGGATCGATATCAGCACTGCGGGCACCTTATCTCTGCTGGTGTCATTGCCGACGATGCTTGTCGCGTTCGCTCGATTTAGCCGCGATGACAGCTTCCAGGTACTCCGGCGTAACCCGGGCTTCTTCTTATCAATGACTGCCGGATCGATACTGGGCACGATTATCGGTGGGCTGCTCTCCGGAGTGGTCTCTGCTGCGGTGATTGTGCCGCTTCTCGTCGCGCTGTTGGTGTTCTCTGCCTGGAAGGTATGGCATCACAAATAGTCGCGAAAGGACTCTGTCTAGGAAGTCTCCGTGGGGGCGTGTGCACTCGCGATGATGTGGCACCGCTCGATGACCACGTCCACGGTCACCAGCGAGCCCGCCTGCAGGATGCTGTGAGAACCTGAACCCAGCGCATAGGCGGTGATCACCGGGTTGGTCGCGACCCGGATCTGGTGCAGCGAGCCGCGCTCCCTGATTTCGGTCACTCGTGCTGTGAATCGGTTGGGAGCTGGCGTCGGCGTCGGGGCGTCTGACATCAGCGAGACGTTCTCCGCCCGGACGCACAACGCCACGGACTCGCCCACCTCGAGCCCTTCCGGGTTGCCGGTGAGCAGCACCAGGTCCCCCACACGGACTTCGACGTTGCCTCCCACACGTTCGGTGATCTCGCCCCGGAGGATGTTCTCCACCCCCACCGCCCGGGCTGCTGGGACCGTGGCCGGACGGTTGAACACCTCCTCCACCGACCCGATCTGTTGGACCCCGCCGTCAACGAGGCTGATCACTCGATCTGCCAGCGCCCAGGCCTCGGCGCGGTCATGAGTGACCAGCAGCGCCGGGGTGCCCGTGGCAACGAGGATCTCGCGCAGCTCCCCGCGCAGCTGATCGCGGGTTGGGGCGTCCAACGCGCTGAAGGGCTCATCGAGGAGCAGTAACTTCGGCGCCGATGCCAGCGCGCGGGCCAGCGCCACGCGTTGCGCCTCCCCGCCCGAGAGGCTCGCGGTGTCTCGGCCGAGCAGATGACCGGCGCGCGCATTCTCCAGGGCCGTTCGGACCCGCTGTTCGCGCAGTGATTGCGGCAGCTTCGCGATCCCATAGGCGACGTTCGCTTCGACGGAGAGGTGCGGGAACAGCGCATGGTCCTGGAACAGGTACCCGATCCCGCGCCGTCGCACGGGAACGGTGCTCTGGCCCTGCTGCCACACCTGCGCGCCCAGTGCGATGTGCGCGTCATCTCCGGGGTGGGCGAGACCTGCGATACAGCGCAACAGCGTCGTCTTTCCTGCACCGGAGGGGCCGAACACCACAGTGATCGGGGTATCCACCTCAAGGGGCAGCGACAGATCCACATCGAGGACCTCGTGGCGGATCCGCACGCTCAGACTCTCGGCCATGTGGTCCTTCCCTTGCTGTTAAGCCCATAAGTCAGCCCGAGGACAACGACGGAGAACAGCAGCAGCCACAGGCTCGTGGTGGCCGCGGTGTCGTAGTCGAAGGCCTGGACGCTGTCGTAGATGGAGATCGCGATGGTCCGGGTCTCACCGGGGATGTTACCGCCCACCATGAGCACCACGCCGAACTCGCCGATCGTGTGCGCGAAGGTCAGCACCGCGGCGGTGGTCAGCCCGGTGCGGGAGAGCGGCAGCACCACACGCAGGACCGTTGATGCCCAGGAGCGCCCCAGAACAGTGGAGGCCTCGAGCAGTCGCCGATCCACGCCGACGAAGGCCGCCACCATCGGCTGCACTGCAAAGGGGAGGCTGTAGATCACCGAGGCGATGAGCAGCCCGTTAAAGGAAAACGCCAGCGGGGACCCGGTCAGCTCGATCCACCATCTCCCGATCGGTGACTGGTTCCCCAGCGCCACCAGCACATAGAAGCCCAGAACCGTAGGGGGAAGCACCAGCGGCAGCGCTACCACCGCTTCGATGATCGCGGTCCAGCGCTGCTTCGAATACGCCAGCCACGCCGCCAGTGGTACCGCCAGGACCATCAGGATCAACGTTGTCAGCACTGCCAGCTGGATGCTGAGCTGGACAGCATCCCAGTCCATCCCGGCTCAGTCCTCACCCGCAGGCGGATAGAAACCGTAGTCAGAGAGGGTTGCCTGCCCCTGCTCCGAGCCGATGAAGTCCACGAAGTCTTCGTCCTCGGCGGTTGCGTCATCGAGGAGCATCCCGCCCTGGCGCAGGGTGGGAAAAGAATCCAGCGGCACCTCGGCGTAGCTGCCCGCACCGGTCATCGGCGGCGAAAGCGCCAACGAGAGCGCCACGATGCCTACATCAGCGTTGCCGCTGAGCACGAACTCCGCCGCCTGGGCGATGTTCTCCCCGAGCACCAACTTGGTCTGCAGCTCCTCAGCCACACCGGCAGTCTCCATCGCGGATTCGGCGGCCTCCCCATAGGGGGCATGCTCCGGATTCGCGATAGCCACCGTGCGCACATCCTCTGAGACCAACCCCTCAATTCCAGCCTCGACATCCGCCGGGGAATCCTCAGGCGCCCAGACGACCAACCGGCCCACCGCGTAGTCGAACACCGAGTCCGGGTCGCCGAAGCCGTCCGCGGCGAGATCCTGCGCCAGGTCGATGTCCGCGGAGAGATATACGTCGAAGGGCGCTCCATTGCGGATCTGAGCCGCGAAGTTCCCAGATGACCCGTAGGTCACCGCCACCTCGACTCCTGGATGGTCTTCAGCAAATTCCTCGATCAGTTCGTCGAGGGCGTACTTGAGGTCTGCCGCGGCTGCCACGTTGACCGTCGATCCGGCGGCATCGGGATCGGTGGTTGATCCGGCGGTCTCGGACGCAGCAGACCCGCAACCGGTGACCGCGAGGATGAGCCCGAGCGCAATGCCGGCGCGCACGCGCCACGACCGGGGACCGGACAGGTTCTCACCGATCATCGACGATCTCCCCCAGTTCGACCACGGCGTTGGTGGCCTTCACCACGACGGTCGCCGGAACGCCAGAGGTGAGACACATCTCTTCAGCAGCATCGCGGGTCATCAGAGAGGTCAGCCTGAAGGCGCCAGCAGCCACCTCGACCTGCGCCATCACCCCATCGGTCTTCACCTCGGTGACGATCCCCTCGAGCCGGTTCCGCGCCGAGACACGTGACCCATCGGAACCGGACACCGAGCGCGACCGCGCGTAGGCGGCAACGGACTCACCGCTGACAGCGGTCCGTCCTGATGAGTCAGGCACTGCGCCGAGGGTGCCCACTTTGATCAGCCGACGGACGGTGTCTGAGCTGACACCGAGGAGGCGGGCGATATGAGAGATTCGCAGTTGCGTCATAATCAGCATCATAGCGTGGCAAACACAGCATCAGCCTCCTCTTCGGGACATCACATTCTCTTGAACTGGCATTGGAGCCACGTAGTCGAAAATCTCCAGGACCAGGTCGCCGCTCAGAGTAGTGAATAGAGCGGGAGCAACGCTAGGCGCATCATTTTGGAGACACATCGGTGTCATCGCCCGATGCTTGCAGATGGTGTCGGCGCGAACTGGGAGCATGTCGAGAACCCTCTTATAGTTGGCTGGAAACATGTGCCGATGGTAGTTTCAAAGCGGTTCGCATTGAAGACACTTTTCGTGGGCTCATTCTTTGGAGAACATCCTGTTTTGTGATCCGCATCATGGTGGCCTTGTGGCCCCGCAACGTTGAGAGGGGAGTCTGACATGGACGAGTCTTCTAGTCCCGGCGTCGACCGCCTGCGCTCCGCTCCCTCTCGTCTGCCCTGATTCTCATCGCTGATTAGCGTCTCACTGCAATAGGTCCGTATGGGCTTCTGTGGGGCTACTCATTCGCTGAGCTCATTGGCGATAGATCATGGGCCGGAGCATTCGCGTTCGGCGTCCTTAGCCCTCCGCTTTTTGACCACCGTTGAAGATGTTCATGGCCGCGTGCCCCCTTGCCCGATATGCCGGGGGAGAGGTGTCTCCGTGCGCCGATGTTTTAGGGAGTACTGTCATGTCCACCGACGTCCTAAGTGACCTGATTAGCGCCAACGCCACAGACCAGGTCCGCACCTGGGTCCATGGAAATCACGCTGTCCGCGTGACCGAAGAGATCGCCCGCCTTGACCCGTCTGAACAGGCCGTGGCGTTTCGGCTGATGGAGAAGGACAAGGCGTTGGAAGTTTTTGAGCGCCTTGACCCGGAACACCAGAGGACCCTGCTCGAAGGGCTCAAAGAAGAGCGAGTGCAAGAACTGGTCGCAGCGATGCCGGCTGACCGTCGAGCCCGGCTCCTTGATGAAGTTCCTGCCAAGGTCGCGACTCGGCTGATGGAAGGCCTCTCCAGGGACCAGCGGGACACCACAGCTGAACTGCTGGGCTATGAACAGGGCACCGCAGGGCGCATGATGGTCCCGGCCGTAGTCACCGTCTCACCAGAGAGCACCCGCGAGGCTGCCCTGCAGAAACTCCAAGACCGCCCCGGACGTTCCGATGAATACTCTGTACTGCCGGTCACTGACCAGCAGCGGCGCCTGGTGGGCATCGTCTCACTGAGCGACATTGTGACCAGCCCTCAGGGGACCCCGGTCCAAGACGTGATGCTCACTGATGCTTACAGCGTCACCGCGCATCAGAGCCGGGAAGACGCTGGCCGGCTCATCCAGGATGCTGACCTTCTCGGATTGCCGGTGGTGGACTCTGAAGACCGAGTCATCGGAATCATCACCGTCGACGATGCCATGGAAGCGTTGGAAGAAGAAGTCACTGAAGACGCCTACCGTGCCGGTGGTGCAGAACCACTGGGCAGGCCCTACCTGGCGGCGACCGTCTTTGGACTGGCCCGAAGCCGAGCGGTGTGGCTGTTGGTGCTGGTCCTGGCCGCAGTGCTCACCGTCAATGTGCTGGAGTTCTTCGAAGAGACACTCGAGTCGATGGTGGTGCTGGCCCTGTTCATCCCGCTGCTGATCGATACCGGAGGCAACGCAGGTTCTCAGGCAGCCAGTGCGATGATTCGTGCACTTGCGGTCGGCGAAGTTCGCTTCCGAGACTTGCCAAGAATTCTGTGGAGGGAAGCCCGCGTGGGGCTGCTGCTTGGAGTGATGTTGGCAGCCATAGGGTTCCCGATCGCCTCGATATTCT
Source organism: Nesterenkonia sp. NBAIMH1 (assembly GCF_007922635.1). NCBI lineage: Bacteria > Bacillati > Actinomycetota > Actinomycetes > Micrococcales > Micrococcaceae > Nesterenkonia > Nesterenkonia sp. NBAIMH1. The sequence goes on along the minus strand of NZ_CP042335.1, from coordinate 2,527,442 downwards.
ATGGCACTGACATCGGACTGATCATCTCCCTGACGCTGTTGGTGGTCTGCTTCTGGGCTTCAAGCGTCGGAGGGATCCTGCCGCTGATCGCCACACGGCTGAAGATCGACCCGGCAGTGTTCTCAGCCCCTGTGGTGACCACCCTGGTGGACGCCACAGGGCTGGTCATCTACTTCCTGATCGCCAACGCAGTACTCGGTGACCAGCTGAGCACTGCCGCCTCAGCCCTACCGGAGTGGTAAACGGCGGATTCACAGAGCGACAGAAGCAGTCGGCCCCCTAGAGGTATAAGGGCGTGACGTTGTTGACACCGGCCGGGGCCAGGTGTCGCGGTTCGGTGCAAGAGGGGGGTTCTGTGCACGACCTCTGAAGCTTCGCTGAGGTTTAACCGGCTGCGCTTAGGGTGTGTGGTGGGCACGGCATAGCTGCTCTCGTTGCCCCGGCTCCTGTAACCGGGGGCAGGAGCCAGGGCCGTGGTGTTGGAAGGCTGTAGATAGTAGCACTTTCAGAGTCATGCCGCATAGCGCGGTGGCGTATTCGTCTCGGATGAACTGGAGTACGGACGGCGCGGTGGTGGTCTAGTGCTTCAGACACCGGTCGACCATGGGTTCGAATTCCTTGGGGATAATCCTTCGTCGCCGTAGCTCCTTGGCGCTCATGACGGGATGACGGAGGCGCCGGATCAATCGAGAGGGCGAGTCCCACCTATCGATCCTCGCCGACCCGCTCCGTGCCGAAAGCGCGCTCAAAGCGTTCCGGATGGACCGCCGTTTCAGTCCTTATTCATGTAGGGACTACGCCTCACCGGTGGTCGCTCTGCCGCTTCGGGTTCGACCACGACCTCGGGGGCGTCGTGGTCGCGTTCCTCTTGGCGACGTTGGTGCTCCTTGGGTGGGAGCACCTTCTTCTGCCATGGGCTCCACCCTAAGCCATCGCGACCAGGCGACCCGCCCCTGCGCCCGTGCGGCTCAGGCGGCCGAGGGGTACTTCGCCGGAGCTGACGACGTAATATGCTCCAGGACGCGAACGACCTGAGCCGAGTAGCCGAACTCATTGTCGTACCAGACGTAGAGGATCGCCTGACGACCGTTGGTGATGGTGGCGAGGCCGTCGATGACGCCTGCAGCTCGGGAGCCGACAAAGTCGGTCGAGACGACTTCTGCGGAGTCGATGTAGTCCACCTGCGAATGGAGCGGCCCTTCCAGGGACTCCCTCCGCAGGAAGGCATTGAGCGAATCCTTGTCAGCCTCACGATTGAGCTCGAGGTTCAGGACTGCCATCGACACGTCCGCTGTGGGCACTCGAATGGCGTTGCCGGAGAGCTTCCCCTCGAGAGCAGGCAGGGCCTTGGAGACCGCCTTCGCGGCTCCGGTCTCCGTCAGGACCATGTTCAGCGCCGCAGAGCGGCCGCGCCTCTCGCCCTTGTGGAAGTTGTCGATGAGGTTCTGGTCGTTCGTGTAGGAGTGGACGGTCTCGACATGGCCATGGTCGATGCCGTACTTGTCGTGCATCAGCTTGATGATCGGCGTGATCGCGTTGGTGGTGCAGCTCGCCGCCGAGATCAGCGTGTCGGAGTCAGCGACATCAGTGTGGTTGACGCCGTAGACGATGTTCTTGATGTCGCCCTTGCCGGGTGCGGTGAGGAGGACCCGCTCCGCGCCCGGGGAGCTCAGATGCCTCCTCAGACCCTCCTCATCACGCCACATCCCCGTGTTGTCCACGACGACGGCGTTTCGGATCCCGTATGCGGTGTAGTCGACGTCCTCGGGCTGGTTCGCGTAGATGACCTGGATGTACGTGCCGTTTGCGATGATCGCGCTGTTCTTCTCGTCCACACGAATGGAGCCGGCGAAGGGCCCGTGCACGGAATCGCGTCGCAGCAGGGAGGCTCGCTTCGCGAGATCGTCGCCTTTGCCCTGACGGACGACGACGGCACGCAGGCGAAGCCCGGACGCGGACGAGGCGTGGCCGATCATGATGCGGGCGAGGAGTCGGCCGATGCGCCCGAACCCGTAGAGAACCACATCTGTCGGCTCGGGGGTCCCCTCCCCTCGTCGCCCGACGACGTCGGCCAGCTCCGCGCGCAGGAACGTTTCGAGCTCCGTGGCGCCCGACCTTTTGAATGCGTTGTTCAGCCGCGCCAGGTCGACACTGGCTGAGCCTAAGTCGAGACGGGAGAGGGCCTGGACGAGCGGAAGCGTCTCTGAGATGGGAAGCTCCTGCTCGTCCACCTGACGAGCGAAGCGGTGCGCCTTGAGGATGTCGATGGCTGACTGGTTGACCAGCTGCCGCCCATAGATTCCGGTGACGACGTTGTTCTCCCGGTAGAGCTGACCGATGAGGGGAATCATCGCCTCTGCCTGAGCCTCTCGCTCATTCCAGGAATCAAGGTGCTCGGTGATGGATGCTGACAATGCAGTTCTCCGTTTCTAGACGCCGTTGTCTATGCCGCGAAGCAGTCTACGGGAACGGCGACGCCGCGGCGGCTAGGTGTGATGCCGGTCGCACCAGTGTGTTTTCGGCGCAGAAACGGAGGGGCAGGCCGACCGATAAGCCGGGTTCTGTCTCGGACCATCATCTATCTGGGCACCACGTTGCCGCGGGCCTCAAGCGGCCAACCCGGATGCTCGGGCGGGCAGCCCTCAAGCACATCCTGTTCGGCCTTGCTCCGGATGGGGTTTGCCGAGCCGATCCAGTCGCCTGGATCGCTGGTGGTCTCTTACACCACCGTTTCACCCTGACCAGCACGCAGCTGGCGGTCTGTTTTCTGTGGCACTGGCCTGCGGGTCTCCCCGAGTGGGCGTTACCCACCATCCTGCCCTGCGGAGCCCGGACTTTCCTCGACAATCCTCGGACGCTCGGAGAGCGCCCTGGGTGCCGCGATGATCTGGCCGACCTGCCCCGATCTATTCTACGTCCTGCCGGGCAGGCTCAGCTCCGCGGCAGCGGGGCGTGGGAGGAGATGAGGTTCTGCTCGAGCAGCTCCTCCCAGAAGTCACCTGGTATCTGTGCACGCGAGGCCGCTATGTCCTCAGCGATCCTCGACGGCCGGCTGGACCCGGGGATCACGGCCGCCACTGCCGGGTGCGCCGAGGAGAACTGGATCGCGGCATCCTTCAGGCTGACACCGTGGTTCTCGGCGACAGCGGTCAGCTTCGTCACACGCTCCTTGACCTCGTCCGGAATGGGTCCGTAGTCGTAGTTGTCTCCGCCCAGCAGCGCACCGGAGTTGAAGGGCCCGCCGACGATCAGCTTCGCGCCTGCCTCCTCCGCCTGAGGGAGCATGCGCTGAAGGGCCCTCTCGTGCTTGAGCAGCGTGTACTGGGTGGCAGAAAGACTCATGCTCGGCGGGGTCTCCTGGAGCGAGAGCGCAAGCTCAATGGGCTCGGTGGTGTTGACGCCCAGACCCCATCCGGAGATGACGCCTTCCTTCTGCATCTGCGCGAGGACGCGGAAGGCGCCGGTGCGCGCCTGCTCGAAGAGCCCGATCCAGTCATCGCCGTGGAAATCGGGTGATGTGTCGTGCACGAAGACGAAGTCGAGACGATCAGTGTTCAGACGCCTGAGGCTGTCCTCGATGGACCGCTTGGTGGCGTCTGCGCTGTAGTCGGTGACGATCCTGTTCTGGTGCCCGTCCTCGAACAGCCCAGACTTCTCCTCGGTCTCATCCAGGACGACTCGTCCAACCTTCGTGCCCAGGAGGAACTCGTCGCGGCTCTTTCCGGAGAGAGCCTCTCCCAGGCGCTCCTCCGCCAGCCCCGCACCATAGAAGGGTGCCGTGTCGAAGTACCTGATCCCCTCGTCCCAGGCGGCCTGCACCGTAGCCTGCGCCTCGTCGTCCGGGATGGAGCGGAACATGTTCCCCAGGGGAGCAGTTCCGAATCCAAGCTTGTCCTTCATGAGTTCGTTCAGATCTGCCATTGCGGTGGTGTCCTTCTCTCGTCTCGGGGAGGGACGCCGGACGTTTCCGACGATCCGCAGTGACCCTCCCAACGAGGCGATGCCATGTGTTGTTCCCGCCCTTGCTAGCCTTCTTCGGTGCTGATCTTCCTGCCGCCCAGCGAGGGCAAAACACCGCCGGCCGACAACGTCGACGAACCTCTGGACCTGCGGTCGCTCACCATGCCGGAGCTCGCCGATGAGCGCAGACAGGTGGTGGATGCTCTGATCGAGGCCAGCGGCCGCGAGGACGCGCAGAGCGTCCTCAAGGTCGGCAGCAGGGTCCTGGGCGAAGTCGAGGCCAATCAGCACATCTGGCGGGCTGCGGCTGGGCCTGCACATGATATCTACACCGGTGTGCTGTTCGACGCCCTCGAAGCCAGAACGCTGACACCCCCGCAGCTGAAGCGGGCGACGGAGCAGGTCCTGATCTTCTCCGGCCCGTTCGGGGCCACATCGTTCACCGACCGCATCCCGATGTTCCGCTGCTCCATGGACGTGAAGCTGGACCCGCTGGGAAAGCTGGGCAGCTGGTGGAAGAAGCGGCTCGCGGAGCCCCTGTCTGCTCGAGTGGGCGACCAGCTGGTCATTGACTGCCGCTCATCCTCGTACGCACAGGCATTCACGTCCGCTCCGGAGCAGACCTTGGTGGTCAACAGCTTCACCGAACGCGACGGGGAGCGGAAAGTCGTCACTCACTTCGCCAAGCACGCACGGGGTCAGCTCACCGGGATGCTGCTTCGGGCCGAGCCGCAGCCCCAGACGATCGCTGACGTGGTCAGCGTGGCCTCTGAGCAGTGGGAGGTCGAGGTGCGGCCTGCCGAGGGCAGAACGCCTCATCAGCTGAACCTCATCACCGCCGAGGACTGATCAGGAGGGCCTTACGGAGCTCGTCGACGGATTCCACTCGGCGCCCGCAGCCGATGCGTCCATCGCCTCGTTGCTGAGCGTGTCAGCGGCAGCGTTCTTGGCCCGGGGGATCCACGTGTAGGTGACCTGCATGGGAGGCAGAATGGTCGCAGCCTCGGCGGCGAGACGCTTCATATCCTCGTGCTTGATCTTCCACCGCCCGGACATCTGCTCCACCACCAGCTTGGAGTCCAGGCGCGCCTCCACGCGGGCGGACGCGTCGATGTCACGGACGAGCTTGAGCCCCTCGATGAGACCGGTGTACTCCGCCACATTGTTGGACGCCTTACCCAGCGGAACTGCAACAGAGGCGAGGATCTGCCCGTCCTGGTCCCGCACCAAGGCTCCGGCTCCGGCGATTCCCGGATTTCCGCGGCTTCCCCCGTCGGCTTCTACTATCAGATCGCGCACGTGCATCCCCTCACCTCGCCGGCAGCTGGGCCGGTCAGCAGCCCGCTGTTCTGTGCCCCGAAATACTACCCGGGGGTGAGAACGAAGTCCCAAGGATCGGTGTTGATGCCGGAGACCGCCACCTCCACCTCATACCCACGTTCGGAGAGGACTCGATCCAGCGCCTGCGCTGCCGCAGGCAGCCAGAGCCACTCCGAGGCGAAATGGGAGACGTCGATCAGGTAGGGACGGCCGCCGCGGGCCCTCTCGCGGGCCTCAGATGCTGGATGGTGGCGCAGATCCCCTGTGATGTAGACGTCAGCGCCGGCGTCGTGCGCCGCCGTGATCAGCGAGTCGCCCGCGCCTCCGCAGAGGGCTATGCGCTGGACAAAGGCATCCTGGTCACCGGCGACCCGCACTCCTCCCGCCACCGACGGGAGGGCGCCGAAGACCCTGGAGGCGAACTCGCCCAGAGGCATCCCCGGCTCCAGGCTGCCGATCCTGCCCAGACCCTCTTCCGTGAGACCCTCCTCGGCGGGCTTCAGCGGCTCCTGGTCGCGCAGGCCGAGTATCTCCGCGAGCACGTCGTTCACGCCCCCCACTGCAGAGTCACCGTTGGTGTGGGCGGTGAGAAGCGCGCATCCTGACTCGATCAGCCTGTGCACCACGGCACCCTTGGGATCACTGGCGTCGACGCTCGTCACTCCGCGCAGAAGCAGCGGGTGGTGGGTGATCAGCAGCCCCGCCCCAGCGTCGCAGGCCTCGTCCACGACGGCGGAGACCGGGTCCACGGCGAAATGGATCTTGGCCACCGGGGCATCGCGTCTGCCGGCCACCAGCCCCACGGCATCCCAGGATTCGGCGAGGGAATGGGGCCACAGCTCCTCGGCGGCATCGATGACCTCCTGGAGGGCGGGAGTCTTAGGCATGCGCCCAACTTAGCCCGGAATTTGTAGCCGGCGCCAAAGGTTGCCTGAACTATGACTGAGAGCAAGTCCCACGCAGACCGCACCCGGACCGTAGTGCTGGGGTCGGGGTGCTTCTGGTGCCTCGATTCCCTGGCCCGCCGTCTGAGGGGTGTTCACAGGGTGCGCAGCGTCTACACCGGCGGGACCGGCCCGGCAGCCTATGAGGCTGTCAGCGCGGGCTGGACCGGACACGCCGAGGCGGTGGAGATCACCTTCGACCTTGAGGCGCTTCCGCCCGAGGTCCTCTACGAGGTCTTCTTCTCAACCCACGATCCCACCTCGCTGAACCGTCAGGGAGGGGACGTCGGCCCCCAGTACCGATCCGTGATGTTCTACACCGATGAGGCTGAGCGTCAGGAGTTCGAGCATGCGGCCCGGTCAGCTCAGTCCAGCTACACCCAGCCGATCGTCACCTCCTTGGAGCCGTTGGGAACGGTCTATGAGGCCGAGCCCGAACACCAGGACTTCTACACGCGCCGCCCGGCGCTCGGCTACTGCCAGTTCGTGATCGACCCCAAGATCGCCCACCTCCGCCGGCGCTGGCCCCAATGGCTGGCCGAAGAAACCCCTGCATGAAAGGCTATGAAGCATGCTGAACAACATCACCGAAGCCATCGGAAACACTCCCCTGGTCCGACTGAACCGACTCGACGCTGACCTTCCGGGCAACGTAGCCCTGAAGGCCGAGTTCTACTCGCCGGCCTCCTCCGTCAAGGATCGCATCGGCAAGGCCATCATCGACGCCGCCGAGGAGTCGGGCGACCTCCGTGCGGGAGGCACCATCGTCGAAGGCACGTCGGGCAACACCGGCATCGCCCTGGCCATGATGGGCGCCGCACGGGGATACCGCGTGGTGCTGACGATGCCAGAGACCATGTCGACGGAGAGGCGGGTCATGCTGCGCGCCTATGGGGCTGAGATAGTTCTGACGCCGGGCGCTGAAGGCATGCGAGGAGCCGTCGAGCGCGCGAAGCAGATCGTGGCGGAGACCGAGAACGCCATATGGGCCAGGCAGTTCGCGAACCAGGCGAATCCCAAGGCGCACTATGAGACGACGGGCGAGGAGATCTGGCGCGACTCCGACGGCAAGGTCGATGTGTTCGTCACGGGCATAGGCACCGGCGGCACCATCACCGGCGCCGGACGCAGACTTCGCGAGTACAACCCCGACCTGCACATCGTCGCCGTCGAGCCCGAAGACTCCCCCATCCTCTCCGGAGGAAACCCCGGCCCCCACAAGATCCAGGGCATCGGCCCGAACTTTGTTCCCGACATCCTGGACCGCGAGATCTACAACGAGGTGATGCAGGCCAACCTCGAGCGGTCGATCGCCGCAGCTCGCGACCTCGGCACGAAGGAGGGCATTCTGGGCGGCATCTCGACCGGGGCGAATGTGGCGGCGGCCCTCGAGGTCGCAGCCCGCCCAGAGATGCAGGACAAGCTCATCGTGAGCTTCGCATGCGACTTCGGCGAACGCTACATCTCCACCATGCTCTACGAAGACATCAGGGGCTGACCATGGGCCTCCTGTCACGGATTCGAGAAGACATCAGCCACGCACGCTCCCATGATCCCGCTGCGCGAAGCAACGCCGAGATCGTTCTCGCGTACTCCGGCCTCCACGCTGTGTGGGCCCACCGCGTGGCGAACAGGATGTGGAAGGTCGAACGGCTCAAGACCCCCGCCAGAGTCGTGTCACAGGTGGCACGAGGTCTGACTGGAATAGAGATCCATCCGGGTGCCACGATCGGACGTCGCTTCTTCATCGACCACGGTATGGGCGTCGTCATCGGAGAGACGGCCGAGATCGGCGACGACTGCATGCTGTATCAGGGAGTGACCCTCGGGGGCACGTCGCTGGAGCAGACGAAGCGACACCCTACCCTCGGCCACGGCGTCACCGTCGGCGCCGGCGCCAAAGTGCTCGGACCGGTCGAGATCGGTGAGGAGTCCGCCGTCGGGGCCAACGCCGTGGTGGTGAAGTCTGCCCCGGCGCATTCAGTGCTCGTCGGCGTCCCCGCCAAGGATCGAAAGCGGAGCGAAGAAGAGCACCAGCCGCTGGTCGACCCGGCCAACTATGCCTTGGACCCGGCCCTCTTCATCTGAGGCGTCAGCGCGGTCAGCGAACGTCAGGAGGCCCGGCCGAAAGGCCGGGCCTCCTGACGTTGGGCGAGCTCAGGCCTCAGTCTCTGAGCGATCCTGGCTCCACCGGGTGTGGAACGTTCCAGGCTTGTCGATGCGCTGATAGGTGTGCGCACCGAAGTAGTCCCGCAGGCCCTGAGTGAGGGCGGCCGGCAGCCGCTCCGCGCGCAGGCTGTCGTAGTACGCCAGCGCAGAGGAGAAGACGGGCGCAGGCACGCCGTAGGTGGCTGCGGCTGCGACGACGCGGCGCCACGCGGGCAGGCATTCTGCGATCGCTTCGGAGAACTCAGGAGCCAGCAGCAGGTTGACCGGCTGGTTCCCGGACGGGGCATCGTAGGCCCGCATGATGGTGTCCAGAAGGTCCGCCCGAATGATGCAGCCGGCCCGCCACAGAGATGCGATGGTCCGCATGTCCAGGTCCCAGCCGTACTCCTTGCCCGCAGCCGAGAGCATGTCGAAGCCCTGGGCGTAGGAGACGAGCTTCGAGGCATAGAGCGCTTTGCGGATATCCTCGACGAACTCCTGGCGGGCGTCGCCGGAGCCGTAGAGATCCTCAGCCGAGACGGCACCGGTGATCCCTGCGCCGAAGACCTCCGAGGTCACCGCACGAACGTCGCGCTGCGATGAGATGGAGCGGGCGAAGACGGACTCGGCGATCGTCGTGACCGGTGAGCCGACTTCGAGGCCGGAGATCGCTGTCCAGCGTCCCGTCCCCTTCTGTCCTGCCGAGTCGACGACCACGTCAACGAGTGGACGCCCTGTGAGCTCATCCTCCTGCTCCAGCACCTCGGCGGTGATCTCAATGAGGTAGGAGGCGAGATCCGTCGTGTTCCACTCCCGGAAGACGCCGGCCTGCTCGGCGGGCTCCATTCCCGCCAGAGCACGCATCAGGTCGTATGACTCGCCGATGACCTGCATGTCGGCGTACTCGATCCCGTTGTGGACCATCTTGACGTAGTGCCCCGCGCCGTCTGTTCCGACCCACGCGCAGCACGCCTCACCGTGATAATCAGCAGCGATGCTCTCGAGCATCGGGCCCAGGGACTCGTACGACTCCTTGGATCCGCCGGGCATGATGGAAGGCCCCAGCAGAGCCCCCTCCTCACCCCCTGAGACGCCTATGCCCACAAAGTGCAGGCCCCTTTCGCGCAGCGCCGCCTCGCGACGGCGGGTCTCCTCGTAGAAGGAGTTTCCGGCGTCGATGACGATGTCATCCTTGTCCAGCAGCGGGATCAGGTCGTCGATCACGGCGTCGACGGGAGCCCCGGCCTTCACCATGATCAGCACCCGGCGCGGCCGCTCGAGCGATTCCACGAGCTCCTGGAGAGTCTCAGTCCGAACGAAGTCGCCTTCTCCTCCGTAGCTGTTGATGAGCGTGTCGGTCCGAGCTGCGGAGCGGTTGTGCAGAGCGACCGTGTATCCGTTGCGAGCAAAGTTGCGTGCCAGATTGGCACCCATGACGGCAAGGCCGGTCACGCCGATGTCAGCACCCAATGTGCCTCCTAGGTCGATGATTCGTTCTTCGAAGCATCCTATCTTTACTAGTCGCCCACCGCGTCGCGGCCGCGCTGGACGATCTGCGAGTCCGGCTCGCCGACGACTTCGTGATCCTTGCCCTCGTACTCGAACTGAGAGAGGAAGTACCGCATGGCGTTGAGCCGGGCCCGCTTCTTGTCGTTCGACTTGATCGTGATCCATGGCGCAGGGTCGGTGTCGGTCCGCCGGAACATCTCCTCCTTGGCCTCGGTGTAGTCCTCCCACCGATCCAACGATTCGAGATCCATCGGAGAGAGCTTCCACTGACGTACGGGGTCGATCTGCCGAATGGCGAAGCGCGTCCTCTGCTCCCTCTGAGTCACTGAGAACCAGAACTTTGTGAGATGGATGCCCGCATCGATGAGCATCTTCTCGAAGACCGGCGCCTGCTGCATGAAGATCTCGTACTCCTGGTCCGAGCAGAACCCCATGACCCGCTCCACGCCTGCACGGTTGTACCAGGAGCGATCGAAGAGCACCATCTCCCCGGCCGTGGGCATGTGGTAGGCGTACCGCTGGAAGTACCACTGTCCGCGCTCCCGATCCGATGGCCGGTTGAGAGCCACCACTCGGGCGGTGCGTGGGTTGAGGTGCTCAGTGAAGCGCTTGATGGTGCCGCCCTTGCCCGCTGCGTCGCGGCCCTCGAAGACCAGCACGTGCTTGAGCCCGTAGTCCTCGGCCCAATACTGGAACTTCAGCAGCTCCACCTGCAGGTGGTACTTCTCGATGTCGTAGATCGTGCGATCCATACGGGCGTCGTACGGATAGTTCTCCTGCCAGGTCTCGACGGCACGGCCCTGAGGATCGATCAGGTCGGGGTCCGGGGTATGGCCGTCCTGGACGGTGTATCCCCCGTCACGCAGCTGGTCGATGAACTCGCGAAGATTCTTCCTGGCGCCGGAGTCGATGCCGGCCCAGGGTTCCATATTGGCCATGGCGACGCCTTTCTGAGGTGCCTGGGAATGCTTCAGCATCGAAGCACTCCCATGTGAACTGAGCGTGAACTACAGCGCCTCCTCCCCCATATGACCGGCCCGGGCGAGGGCGGTCAGGCGGGAGACGGCGCGATGATACTTCTTCATGTACCCCCCGGACATCATCTCCTCGGTGAAGAGCTTGTCGAACGGCACCCCCGAGGCGACGATCTTGACGTCCTGGTCGTAGAGGCGGTCGGCGAGCACGACGAAGCGCAGCCCGAGAGCCTGGCCCTCGATCGTACTGACGTCCTTGACAGCCCATACGTCCACGTCGCTGAGGAGCTGGCGGTAGCGGCTCGGATGGACGCTGGAAAGGTGTTCGCAGAGGGTGCCGAAGTCGTCCGCTGCGATCATGTCCTCTCCGTAGTGCTTCTCGGCGAAGGCCTCCACGCGTCCGTTGGAGAGCGGCTCAGGAGCCTCCGGAAGACCGCGATGGCGGTAGTCTTCGCCATCGACCCTGATCACCCGGAACTGGTCGGCGACCACCTGAATCTCACGTTTGAAGTCGCTGGCGGCGAATCGGCCCTCGCCCAGCGCTCCGGGGAGCGTATTCGACGTCGCGGCGAGCTTCACCCCCGCGTCGGCAAGCTCTCGCAGCAGGCGGGACATGATCGTGGTGTCTCCTGCGTCATCGAGCTCGAACTCGTCGATGCATACGAGCTGATACCCCTTGAATACATCGACCGTCTGGCGGAAGCCCAGCGCCCCGACAAGGTTGGTGTACTCCACGAAGGTTCCGAAGGCGCGCTGATCGTGCGGGACTCCCTGCTCCCCTGCCGCGTGATACAGCGAGGCGAGGAGGTGCGTCTTCCCCACGCCGAAGCCCCCATCGAGGTAGATGCCCTGGGGTCCTGAGGGCTTGGTGCCGGCGCCGAACATCTTCTGGAGGAACCCGCCCGAGGAGCGCTTCTGCGTGACCGACTCCGCGAAGCCGCGCAGCGCGTCCACCGCCTCAGCCTGAGAGGGGTGATCGGGGTCGGGGATGTAGGTGTCGAAGGACACCTCAGCGAAGCGAAACGAGGGCTCCAGTCCGGCCACGAGGTTCTGGGGGCTGACCTGGGGCCTGCGTGCGGCCAGCGGTTCGGCGAAAGGCATGGAGGCCACTCTACTGAAGCTGGAGGTGCTGATCCGCCGATTCCTTTGAACAAAAGGGTATGAACATATGACTTCTCATGACATATGCTCTTCACGCAGGCAGCCGCGTCCGACTACTGTGGATCACGGAACACTTTCTCCCCGACCAACATGCAGAAAGGCGAGACAGCCGATGGCAGACAATGACTTCTCCCAGTACGCCAATCCCGATGCCCTCGTATCCACAGAGTGGGCCGCAGAGCACAAGGACGACGACGGCGTGGTGCTCCTCGAGTCCAATGAGGATGTGCTGCTGTACGAGACCGGGCACATCCCTGGCGCCCAGAAGATCGACTGGCACACAGATCTGAACGACCCCGTCACCAGGGATTTCATCAACCCTGAGCAGTTCGCCGAGTTCGCCGCCTCCAAAGGCATCACTCCGGACACGACCGTCGTCTTCTACGGCGACAAGTCCAACTGGTGGGCAGCGTACGCCCTGTGGGTGTTCACCCTCTTCGGGCACAAGGACCTGCGGCTGATCGACGGCGGCCGCCAGAAATGGGTCGACGAGGGGCGCGAGCTCACCACCGACGTCCCCTCCCCCGCACGCAGCGAGTACCCAGTGCCCGCAGAGCGCAACGATGGGGAGTTCCGCGCCTACCGCGAGGACGTCCTGGAGCAGATCGGCAGCGCCCCGCTCGTCGACGTCCGCTCCCCCGCCGAGTACAGCGGAGAGGTGACCTCCGCTCCTGGCTTCGAGGACAAGGAGGGCGCGCTCCGGGGCGGCCACATCCCCACGGCTGCCTCCGTGCCTTGGGCTCGTGCAGCCAACGAGGACGGCACGTTCAAGTCGCGCGACGAGCTCCTTGCCATCTACAAGGATGAGGCGGGAGTCGGCGAGGCAGACGAGGTCATCGCCTACTGCCGGATCGGTGAGCGCTCGTCGCACACCTGGTTCGTGCTCCAGCACCTGCTCGGCTACGACAAGGCTCGCAACTACGACGGCTCCTGGACGGAGTGGGGCAACGCAGTGCGCCTGCCGATCGTCACCGGCACGGAGAGGGGCGAGGCTCCCGCCGCGTAGGGAGCCGCTCATACGCATCAGCGCCCGTATGGGGCATGGCCAGTAGGCTGTGCCCCATACGCGTGCCTCTCCCGCATCTCATCTTCAGAAAGAGCCCTATGACTGAGCAGACAATGCCGCAGCCCCTCCAAGAGATCGTCGACGAGTTTCAGGCGGTGGAGGACAGACAGCGCCTGGAGCTCCTTCTCGAACTCTCCAAGGAGCTTCCCGAGGTGCCGGAGAAGTACCGCGAGCACCTGGATGAGATGGAGCAGGTGGAAGAGTGTCAGACGCCGCTCTTCCTCACGGTTGAGTTCCACGACGAGAACGGGACGGCAGAGCTGATCCTGGCCGCCCCCGCAGAAGCGCCGACAACTCGCGGCTTCGCCTCGATCATCCATCAGGGACTGAACGGACTGACCTATGAGCAGATTCTTGCCACGCCGGACGATCTGGCGGATCGACTCGGCCTCAGCAGAGCCATCACCCCCCTGCGCCTGCGCGGGCTCCGCGCCATGCTGGGGCGCATCAAGCACAACGTGAGGAATCACGTCGGCGCTCAGCGCTGAGGCCCTTCACTCGGTCATACGTGTGACAGCCTCGATCTCCATCGTGTCGGGGTCGGGGTCCGGCGAGGCAGACCGGTCCTCTCCCCCGGGGACCTCAGCATTGAACAGATCAGTGACCCACTGCACCACCTTCGAGTCCCACCTATGGGGCTTGTGGTTCCATTCTTTGACGTGCTTGGCGCGGGTGAAGGGTACGAAGCTGACACGGTCGCTGATCTCGGCGAGCTGCCGACTGGGGCCGTAGGGCACGACCTCGTCGTCGATGCTGTGAAGGATCAGGGTTCGGTGCCTCAGCTGCTCGGCACGGTCGATCCAATTCATCATGCGCAGGTCCAGAGGCGAGGCCAGGCCGGTGACGCGCCGACCCGCCTTGTGCGATATGAACAGCCTCGTCAGGCGGCCCACCGGCTCAGGCAGGTGAAGCGCGCGGGCGTGGTGGCTCAGCACGTCGATCCAGTCGACCACGGGTCCTGTCAGGACAAGCCCTCGCACTTTGGAGGCGATGGGCGAACGATCGACCGTCTGCAGACAGATTGCCCCGCCCATAGACCACCCGAAGAGGACGATGTCCTCCGCCCCATGTTCCAATGCGTATCGCACACCCGCTTCGACATCGGGCCATTCCGTAATGCCCAGGCCATAGCGGCCGTCAGGGGTCGGCGGAGCTTCGCCGTCGTTGCGGTAGGAGATCAGCAGCGAATCGACGCCGAGCTGCTGAGCCGCCGGAAGGGCTCTGATGCCTTCGGTGCGTCGGCCTCCGCGCCCATGAACCATAACGGCCCATATGTTTCGCCCGCTCAGGGCCCCACGGGGATTCCGTGCCGGCACATACCACGCCGGAGCAGGACCGTCTGGCAGCTCAATGACGACCTCCTCTGCCTCGAAGCCCGCCTCCTGGGGCGTCAGATGCGGATTTGCGGACCACCAGCCACGAACAGCAGTGCGCAGATCGCCGCCGGCGACGTGTTCGACCTTTCGGGCAAGCGTCCCGTCCCTGGCCGTGAAGCTTGTGATGCGCCCTACACGCGCAAAGCCGCGGCCCCCGTGGAAGAAGAGGCCGTACACACCGTCGACGACCGTGTGAGAGGTGGCGGGGAGAATGACCTCGTCGCCGTCGGGACCCTTGACGACTGCCAGCACCTCAAGGTCCTCCACGCGCTCCTTCACCGGCGTGACGACAGTCCGCGCGAAATAGCCTGCCACCGCAGACGCCGCCGCTGTGAGGGTCAGGCCCGTGCCGAGCCCGACTGCCGCACCGAGAGCACCGGCTCCGATCCATGGGGTGGGCTCGGGTTCGCTTCGGGCCCTGCGGATGGCCCGCTCGCCCAGGCGCTTTCCTCTGAGACGGAGACGTCGGAATGAGAGGGAGGCCCCCTGGGCCGCCGAACTGATGCGGGAGGGCTCTGCGTCCGTATTCATCCAGTCTTCACCTCACAGAAGGGTCGGGGCCGCGTTCGAGACCACTTTAGGCGCTGGCTCTTAGAATGGTGCACATGAGCACAGACCCATACCGGGACAAGCTGAACGACTTCGAGTATCAGGTGCTGCGTCAGGGCGGCACTGAGCGTCCTTATACGGGCGAATACTGGGACAACAAGGAAACTGGGATCTATTACTGCCGCGCGTGCGGAGACAAGCTCTTCGAGTCTGACACGAAGTTCGACTCACGCTGCGGGTGGCCGAGCTTCTATCAGCCCGCTGAGGGCTCCAACGTGACCTACATTCGCGACGAATCCATGGGCATGACCCGGATCGAGGTGCGGTGCGGATCCTGCGAGTCCCACCTCGGCCATGTGTTCGAGGGTGAGGGCTTCGAGACGCCCACTGACCTCAGGTACTGCATCAACTCGATCTCCATGACATTCGAGAAGGAATGACAGGCGATCTCTTCTCGGCGTCATCCGGGGAGCATGCCCAGCGACGCGGACACACGCCGCTGGCTGTTCGTATGCGCCCCGAGTCGCTCGGTGAAGTCCTGGGCCAGCAGCACCTTCTGAAGGATGGTTCGCCCCTCCGGGTTCTCACCGAGGAGA
The DNA here is from genome assembly GCF_007922635.1 of Nesterenkonia sp. NBAIMH1. Taxonomy (NCBI): domain Bacteria; kingdom Bacillati; phylum Actinomycetota; class Actinomycetes; order Micrococcales; family Micrococcaceae; genus Nesterenkonia; species Nesterenkonia sp. NBAIMH1. The sequence goes on along the minus strand of NZ_CP042335.1, from coordinate 2,511,839 downwards.
GCTCGGGACCCGCAGGTCCTTCCTCGGTCATCCTCTATGGCCCTCCCGGCACAGGGAAGACGACCATAGCCCATGTAATTGCCCGCGGGGGGTCCCGACGGTTTGTGGAGCTGTCCGCCATCCGCGCGGGCGTCAAGGATGTTCGCCAGGTGATGGACCAGGCCCTCAATGACAGGGACCTCAACGGCGTCACCACGGTGCTCTTCCTCGACGAGATCCACCGCTTCAACAAGGCCCAGCAGGACGCCCTGCTTCCGGGGGTGGAGAACGGTTGGGTGATCCTGGTCGCCGCGACCACTGAGAATCCGTCCTTCAGCGTCGTGGCACCTCTGCTTTCAAGGTCTCTGCTGCTGACGCTTCAGCCCCTCACTCGCGACGACCTCGAAGGGCTCCTGCATCGAGCCCTCCACGAGGAGCGGGGCCTCAACGCTCAGTTCGAGCTGGAGGCCTCTGCGAAGGATCACATCCTGAGGGTCGCGGGAGGCGACGCACGACGTGTCCTGACGACGCTGGAGGCAGCCGCTGCCACTGCGTCCGGCCGAGGAGCGTCCGTCATCTCACCTGAGGATGCCGAGCAGGCTGCGGATTTCGCCGTCCAGCGCTATGACAAGGACGGAGACCAGCACTATGACATCGTTTCGGCCTTCATCAAGTCGCTGAGGGGATCGGACGTGGATGCGGCGCTGCACTATCTGGCGCGGATGGTTGTCGCTGGGGAGGATGCGCGCTTCATCGCCCGACGGCTCGTGATCGCCGCATCCGAGGAGGTCGCCATGGCGGATCCCTCAGCCCTGCAGACCGCCGTCGCCGCAGCGCAGGCGGTGCAGCTGCTCGGCATGCCGGAAGCCCGAATCGTCCTGGCTCAGGCCACCGTCCATATTGCGACGGCCCCGAAGTCGAATGCGAGCTATAAGGCTCTTGATGAGGCCATTGCCGACGTCCGAGCTGGCCGAAGCGGCGCTGTGCCGATGCATCTGCGCGACGGGCACTATAAGGGTGCGGAGCGCCTGGGACACGGCAAGGGCTACGTGTATGCGCACAGTGAGCCTCACCATGTGGCGTCGCAGCAGTACCCGCCGGACGAGCTGGTGGGCGTTGACTATTACACGCCGAATGCCCTGGGCCATGAGAAGGCGGTGGCCGATCGCCTGCAGAGACTGCGCAGCATCGTGCGAGGGACGGGCTCCTAGTCCTCGCTGCTCACCGTTCTGAGTACGAGTGAGGCCCCGAACCCGCAGGGGTTCGGGGCCTCACTCGTACTGTGCGTTCAGCTCCGTGCGGGGCTTTCGACGGCTCCCGCTGAGCTCGCGGCCTCGAGCTGGTCGGGCTGGTGCCCGTGGTGCTCAAGCGCCTCGAGATACTCTCCGCGGGATACGGGTTCAACACGGTCCTCGAAGAACATCCTGTTGAGCCGAGCCCTGAGCTTCTCGACCGACGTGACCTTGCCCTTTGCGTTGGGGCGGGGGCCGGACGGCGCTGGAGCTTCGTATGCCACGAGCGTCCAGAGCTCGTAGTCGCTGAGCATCTTGTGACGCTCCGAGAACCCGCCGTCGGGGCTGACTTCGATGACGCCGGCTTCGTGACCGTGGAGTGCGGTCTCCCGGTCCTTCCGCTGGAGAGACAGGCAGATTCTCTTGGTCAGGATGTAGGTGAGCGGGATTCCGAGGAAGAACGCAGCCCAGGACCAGTACACGAGGTCATTGACTGACAGCTGGAAGTGAGTGGCGATCAGGTCGTTTGACCCCATTCCCCACATCAGGCCGTAGAAGAACACTGTGGCGACTCCCACTGCGGTACGGGTCGGAGCGTTGCGCGGACGGTCCAGGAGGTGGTGCTCCCGCTTGTCGCCGGTGATCCAGGCCTCGATCCAGGGCCAGGCGAACATGCCTGCGAACATGATGCCGATGATCCCCATGGGAAGCAGGATCGGCGTTGCGATCGCGTTTCCGCCCCACGGCGTGGGCAGCACGAACTCCAGAGACATCTCACCGATGTAGCCCGGCATCATGCGCAGCGCACCTTCGAGGAACCCGATGTACCAGTCCGGCTGTGCCCCGGCCTGAACAGGCGAGGGGTCGTAGGGCCCGTAGTTCCACAGAGCGTTGATCTGGAAGGTTCCAGCAATCAGGGCCAGAATTCCGGCAACGATGAAGAAGAATCCGCCGGCCTTCGCGGCGTAGACCGGTCCCACGGGGTAGCCGACCACGTTGCGTTCGGTCCGCCCCGGACCAGGGAACTGTGTGTGCTTGTGCACCACAACCAGGAACAGGTGAACTGCGATCATGATGAGAATCAGCGCGGGCACTATGAAGATGTGCAGGCTGTACATCCTGGGAATGACCTCACTGCCGGGGAATTCCCCGCCGAAGATCAGGTATGACATGTACGTGCCGATGACCGGAATGGCCCTAAAGGTTCCGTCGGCGATCCGCAGTCCGTTGCCGGAGAGGACCTCGTCGGGCAGACCATACCCGGTGAAGCCGGCGAGCATTCCGAGCATGAGCAGCGTCGCGCCGACGAGCCAGTTGATCTCGCGCGGCTTGCGGAAGGCTCCGGTGAAGAACACTCGCAGCATGTGGACAGCCATCGCCATGACGAACAGCAGGGCACCCCAGTGGTGCAGCTGGCGCATGAAGAGTCCGCCGCGCACGTCGAACGAGAGCTCCAGCGCCGTGGCGTAGGCGCTTGACATCTCCAGTCCCTGCAGCGGGGCGTATGCGCCCGAGTAGCGCGTGGTGGACATCGAGGGGTCGAACCAGAAGGTCAGGAACGCACCGGAGAGAACCGTGATGATGAAGCTGTACAGCGCAACCTCACCGAACATGAACGTCCAGTGGTCAGGAAAGACCTTACGGCCGAATTCCCGCACCATGCCTGTGCCGGCAACTCGCTGGTCCAGGTAGTTGGCGATCTTGCCTCCGCGCGTGCGGGGCTCGTAGGTGTCGACTTCGAGGTAGTCAGCCTCGGAGTACTTCTTCGTTTCGGCACTCATCCGTCGTGACGCTCCCAATAGGTAGGACCAACAGGTTCTGTGAAGTCGCTGCGCGCAATGAGGAAGCCTTCGTCATCCACCGTGATCGGCAGCTGCGGAAGAGGCCGCCCAGCAGGGCCGAAGACGACCTTGAACTCCTGGGCCGCGTCGAAGGTCGACTGGTGACATGGACACAGCAGGTGGTGGGTGTGACGCTCATACAGAGCAATCGGACAGCCCACGTGGGTGCAGACCTTCGAACAGGCGATGATGCCCTCGTAGGTCCAATCCTCGCGGCCGGGCGAGGTGTGCTCAAAGTCATCAGGGCTGAGACGCATGAGCAGAACGACGGACTTGGCCTTCTCTGAGAGCCGCTGCCCGTGAGATGTGATCTCACGGAGGTTCTCCGGGATGACGTGCACGGCCGAGCCGATAGTGAGATCCGCGGCGCGAATGGGTGTCCCCGTAGGGTCCCTGACCAGACGCGTCCCTTCTTCCCACAGGGTGTGACGGAGGCGTTCGGGGCTGAAGTCCTCTCCGTACGCCCTGTCGAGGTCGCGGAACATGGCGACGAAAGGAAGGGGCGCCAGAAGGGCGGCCAGAGCAAGCGAGCCGACCATGAACGGCCGACGCTTGACCTGCGACTCCTCGGCCACGTCGTTGAGGATGCCAGCTGCCTCCTCGCGGTCCTTCTCGGTCCTCAGCGGCTTACGCGCCTCAACGACCTCGTGGTCGGGCATGAGGGTCTTCGCCCAGTGCACGATCCCGAGGCCGATGCCGAGCATGGCCAGAGCGGCCCCGACGCCCAGAAGCGTGTTCTGGACCCGAAGCATTGCCATCTGATCGAAGTAGTCCGCATACTCCTCGGCCGTCCGGCCGATCGCGAAGTATCCGACGAAGAAGACGACAGTGCCGATGATGGACAGTATGAAGAGAACGGACACCTGCCGCTCTGCTCGCTTAGCCGACTTCTCGTCCACGTCAGCCGTCCGCGGAGCATGCGGCGGCAGACCCGGGTTCTCGATGGCGAACTTGCCATCTGATCCCGTGTCGGCAGTGACGACGGCGCCAGTTTCCCGTCCGCCGTGACCGTTGTCCACCATAGTTGTGTTGTCCTTTGCTCTTCTCAGTCGATGCTTGTTGGGGTGCTCAGCGGTCTCAGCTTGAGCGCGAGGTCAGCCAGACCATGGAGCCGATCAGGAGCGCCAGTCCGAGGGTCCAGATCAGGAGTCCCTCGGAGACAGGTCCCAGGAACCCCAGGGAGAAGCCTCCGGGAGATCCTTGCGCCTCATACGTCTTGAGGAATGCAATGATGTCCTGCTTGTCCTCCGGTGGGATGTTCGCATCGTTGAATACAGGCATGTTCTGCGGGCCGGTAGTCATGGCTGTGTAGATGTGAACCTCGTCCACTCCGTGCAGCGACGGTGCGTACTTGCCTTCGGTCAGGGCGCCGCCTGCGGCTGCAGCGTTGTGGCACATCGCGCAGTTGATGCGGAAGAGCTCGCCGCCGCGAGCCGGGTCACCGGCGTCGGCATCCAAGTACTCCTCATCCGGGATTCCGGGGCCCGCACCCAGCGAGGCGACGTAGGCCGACAGCTGCGTCGTCTGCTCGTCGTTCATCTGCGGTGGCTTGGCCTGTGCCTGAGGGCCCTGCATCTGCATGGGCATCCGGCCGGTGCCGACCTGAAACTCCACCGACGCAGCGCCGACGCCTACGAGCGATGGACCCTCACTGGTCCCTTCGGCGTTGATGCCGTGGCAGGTGGCGCAGTTTGCGACGAACAGACGTTCGCCTTCGTCCACCTGGTCTGCGGTGTAGTCGCCCGGGAGCTCAGATGCCTGGGCCTGGTTGACTGTCGTCGCAGCGGCGTAGAGTCCGCCGGTCAGCAGCAGTCCCAGCAGGAGCAGCACGGCAAACGCAGCCGGGTGGCGGCGCTTCTGCGAGAGTGCCTTCACGTGGGGTCCTTTGCTTGTAGGTGTGGTGGTAAAAGTGTGCGGATCGCTCGATCAAACGAGCATCGGAAGAATGTAGACAACCGCGAAGAGCGCGATCCAGACCACATCCACGAAGTGCCAGTAGTACGAGACGACAACGGCGGCGCTGGCTTCCTTGTGTGTGAACTTCACGGAGAAGTAGGCCCGCACGATGACGTACAGGAAGGCGAAGAGTCCACCGAGAACATGCAGCCCGTGGAAGCCCGTTGTGATGTAGAAGGCCGAACCGAAGGAGTTCACGCCGATGGTCACTCCGTGGTCAACAAGCTCAGCGAACTCGAAGGTCTGTCCTGCGATGAAGACCGCGCCCATGAGGTAGCTGAGGAAGTACCACTCAACCATGCCCCAGCCCTTGATCTGGAAGAGTCCCCCAGTGCGTCGGGGCTGGTGCCGCTCGGCAGCGAACACGCCGAACTGCGCCGTCACGGAGGAGGCCACGAGGATCACGGTGATGGTGAGCGCCAGCGGGAAGTCAAGGCGCTGGCTGTACTCGGCCCACATGTCCGGCTGGGTCGACCGCAGCGTGAAGAACATCGCGAAGAGGCCTGCGAAGAACATCAGCTCACTGGTCAACCAGACCATGGTTCCTACAGAGACCATGTTCGGACGATTCGGCAGCGTGCGTGCCGTGGCTGCTGGGGCTTGGGTTGCGGATGTCACGCATTCATTATGTCCTGAAACCGCACCTTGGCGCACTCTCAAGGATGGGTGTGGCGGAGCTGGATGTAGGCACGTACCGCCTGCTTGCCCCGTCGTTGCTGGGATCCGTGGGTGTGCCTCGCTTCGAAAATGGTCCAAATATTTCTACAGTTCGTAGAAATAGCCCCACCGATAGGGTGGGCGCATGCCTGAAATGACCTCGTGGCCAGAGCTCCTCGAAGCACTGCTGAGCCGAAAGAGCCTGACATCCGATACTGCCCGAGCCGCAATGCGCCGTCTGATGTCGGGCGGGCTGGCGGAGGCAGAGATCGCAGGATTCCTCGTCGCCCTTCGGGCAAAGGGCGAGACCGGACCAGAGCTACGGGGCCTTTCAGACGCAATGCTGGACGAGGCTCTGAGCATCTCGGTCCCTGGCCCTGCGCTGGATATCGTGGGGACCGGAGGCGATCAGCTTGGCACGGTGAATATTTCGACGATGAGCTCCCTCGTCGCAGTCGGCGCGGGCGCGAGAGTCATCAAGCACGGCAATCGCGGTGCTTCCTCCACCGCCGGGGCAGCGGACGTCATCGAAGCACTGGGAGTCGACCTGGACCTGCCCATCGACCGTGTCGCGCAGTCTGCCGAGCAGGTGGGAATCACGTTCCTGTTTGCGCAGGTCTTCCACCCGGCCATGAGGCACGTCATGCCGGCGCGCAGAGCACTCGGCATCAGGACAGCGTTCAACTTCCTCGGACCTCTCTCCAATCCCGCACGCGTCGAGGCCCAGGCGCTGGGCTGCGCCGCCCTGGAGATCGCCCCGAAGATGGCAGACGCCCTGGCCGCCCGCGGAACCCGAGGTTTGGTCTTCCGGGGTCAGGATGGGCGCGACAAGATGACAACGTCAGCGGCGACTGATGTGTGGGAGATTCGAGGAGAACGCATCACTCACTCCGAGATCGCGCCCGAGGATGTGGGCCTGGAACGCGTCGCCGTAGAGGCACTCGCAGGCGGCACGGCCTCGGACAACGCGCAGATCGTTCAGGACGTCCTCAGGGGCGCCGGCGGACCCATCAGGGACGCCGTGATTCTCAACGCAGCAGCAGGACTCACGGCCCTGGACGTGCACGCCGACGGGCATGTAGCGGACCGGTTGAAGAGCAATATGGCCAAGGCGTCGCAGTCCATCGATTCGGGCGCTGCCGCTGAGACCCTCCGGCGGTGGGTGGACTTCACAGCAGGCTGAGGCAGCTGACCGCTAACTCTGCTCCGCCAGCTGAGGATCCTCATCGTATCCGAAGGGGTCGGGATCCTCTCCGGGCATCCAGGAGTGGCCCGGCACGGTCCATCCCTCCCTCTTGACAGCCTTCTTCCACCGCTTCGCCCAACGTGGCTTAAGACGGTTTACGTACAGGTAGCCGTCCAGGTGGTCGTACTCGTGCTGCATGATCCTGGCAAACCACCCGTGCGCCTCGAACTGAAGGCGCTCACCGCTCGTATCGAACCCTTGGATCTCAATGTGATCGCTTCGCTTCAGCGGGTAGCTGTATCCGGGCGCTGAAAGGCAGCCTTCCACTTCATCCTCAGGATCAGGGTCGTCCTGAGATACTCGCCCGATCAGCCGAAGTCTGGGGTTGATGATCACTCCCCGGTGAGGAACGTCGCCGGTGTCGCCCTGCCATTTCCAAAGGAAGATGCGCAACCCCACTCCGACCTGCGGCGCCGCCAGACCAACACCGTGGGAGGCGTCCAGCGTCTCGTCCATGTCCTGCACGAGACGCCGCACGTCGTCGTCGATCGTTTCCACTTCCTTCGCCCGCTGATGAAGAACGGGTTCGCCATGGACGACGATAGGCAGCACTGACATCCGATCAGTGCCGGTAATGTCCGCGGTTGTTCTCGAGAACCCATCCGCTGATGAAGAACAGGATGGGGATGAGCGAGAACATGAAGACCCACCAGTCGACGGCAAAGCCGAAGAACATGAAAGCCAGCGCGCCGCCGAGTCCCAGGGGCCACCAGCTCCACGGCGTGAACTCACCGTAGTTGCCGGTCATCTGGTGAATCTCGCCCTCGGGGTTGTCAGCATCCATAACCTCAGGCTGGTGCTTCGCCGTGGAGCGGAGGTACCACCAGAGCATGAATCCAAGCCCGGCCGTGAGCAGGAGGCATATGAATCCGACCCACTCGATCCCGAGTTCCTGCCCGGATCCGACAGTGGCCCAATTCAGGGTGATGAAGGCATAGATGACGGCCACCAGCAGGACGAAGGCGCCGATCCCGCCGAACAGTGCAATGTTTGTTCTCATGCTCAGATACCTGCCTTGTCCTGCTGGTCTGCAGGCCCGAACACCTTGCCTGCGGGCGTATCAAGGGTGTGCCGATCGGACAGCTCCGGGTGGTGAAGATCCAGTGCCGGACGCTCAGACCTGATCCGCGGGAGCGAATAGAAGTTGTGTCGAGGAGGTGGGCAGCTGGTCGCCCATTCCAGCGATCCGCCGAAGCCCCATGGATCGTCGACCAGGACCTTCTTGCCCTTGCGGGCCGTGATCCACACGTTCCAGAAGAAGGGAATGAGGGAAGCGCCGAGGAGCATGGAGAAGACGGTGGAGAACTGGTTCATTCCGGTGAATCCGTCTTCGATCATGTAATCGGCGTACCTGCGAGGCATGCCCATGACCCCGAGCCAGTGCTGCACCATGAATGTCCCGTGGAAACCGATGAACAGCATCCAGAAGCTGATCTTGCCGAGCCTCTCGTTGAGCATCTTGCCCGTCCACTTAGGCCACCAGAAGTGGAAGCCCGCGAACATGGCGAAGACCACGGTGCCGAAGACGACGTAGTGGAAGTGCGCGACCACGAAGTAGGTGTCCGAGAGGTGGAAGTTCAGGGGTGGGGAAGCAAGGATAATCCCTGTCAGACCGCCGAAGAGGAAGGTGACGAGGAACCCGAGACTCCACAGCATGGGAGTCTCGAAGGTAATGGATCCTCGCCACATCGTGCCTATCCAATTGAAGAACTTCACCCCAGTCGGCACCGCGATGAGCATCGTCATCAGCGCGAAGAAGGGAAGCATCACTGCCCCTGTGACGTACATGTGGTGCGCCCACACCGTCACGGACAGCGCAGCAATGGCGATCGTGGCGTATACCAGGCCCTTGTATCCGAAGACCGGCTTTCGGCTGAAGACCGGGAAGATCTCGGAGACGATCCCGAAGAAGGGCAGGGCAATGATGTAGACCTCCGGGTGGCCGAAGAACCAGAAGAGGTGCTGCCACAGAATCGCTCCGCCAGACTCCGGGTCGAAGATATGTCCGCCCAGACGACGATCCATCGCCAGGCCGAAGAGCGCCGCCGCGAGAGGCGGGAATGCCATGAGTACCAGGATGGAGGTGATCAGGGCGTTCCACGTGAAGATCGGCATGCGCCACATGGTCATACCGGGCGCCCGCATGCAGATGATCGTCGTAATGAAGTTGACGCCGCCGCCGATCGTGCCGAAGCCCGTGAGCGCGAGCCCCAGAACCCATAGGTCCCCACCGAGTCCTGGTGAGTATGTCGTGTCGGAGAGCGGGGCGTAGGCGAACCAGCCGAATGAGGCTGCTCCCTGCGGAGTGAGGAAGCCTGCCAGCGCCACCAGCGATCCGAAGAGGAAGAGCCAGTAGGCCAGCGCGTTCAAGCGCGGGAAGGCGACATCCGGAGAGCCGATCTGCAGCGGCACCATCACGTTGGCGAAGCCCGCGAAGAGGGGCGTGGCGAACATCAGCAGCATCACGGTGCCGTGCATCGTGAAGAGCTGGTTGTACTGCTCCCTCGTCTGGAGGAACTGCATGCCGGGCTCGAAGAGCTCGGCTCGGATGATGAGAGCCATCACCCCGCCCACGCAGAAGAAGATGAACGACGTGATGAGGTAGAGGTACCCGATCTTCTTGTGATCGGTGGTCGTCAGCCAGCTGACGATGACCTTGCCCTTTGAGACGGGGACCGCTCGCGTACTGTCCCGCGCGTCGTCAGCGGAGTACTCCATAGTCGTCATGGTCAGTCATCCCCTCCGGTGATGGTGGCCTGATCGTGCAGGTTGGGGTTGCGGTCGTACGTGTCGTCGAGGTGGCCCTCTTCGAGGGTCTCCAGGTGCTCAACGAACTCGTCCTCTTCGACCACTTCCACGTTGAAGAGCATATTCGAGTGATACTCCCCGCAGAGCTCTGCGCACTTGCCGTGGAAAGTCCCCGTCTCCTGCGGAGTCAGGTACATGTAGTTGGTGCGGCCTGGGACCATGTCGCGCTTCTGAAGGAAGGCGGGAACCCAGAAGGAATGGATGACGTCGCGTGAGGTCAGTTCGAACTCGACGGACTGGTCCACAGGAAGGTACAGCGTGGGAAGGGTGTCGACCACCTCTTCGCGGGGGGAGCCGTCCTCATAGGTGAGATCGCCCTGCACACCCGCGTAGTGGACCACATACTCCTCGCCGGCCTCAGAGGTGTAGGTGTAGTTGAAGTCCCAGGCCCACTGCTTGCCCACGACGTTCACCTGAACCTCTGGCTCGGCGTAGGGCTCATCCACTTCGCGCTGCGCCTGGTCCGTGTAGTAGAAGAACACGGCGACCATCACAAGCGGAAGCACGGTGTACATGATCTCCAGAGGGACGTTGTACGCGAGCTGCCTGGGGTAGCCGACATCGCCCTTGCGGCGGCGATAGGCAACTATGACCCACAGCATGAGGCCCCAAGTGAGGATTCCTACGAGGAGGGCGGCGATCCACGAGTTGACCCAGAGGTCCGTCAGCAGCGCAGTGTTTGACGTCGTGTCCCGTTCGCCCGGGAGCCAGCCCCTGCTGGCCGGCGGATCTTCATCGCAGGCGGTGAGCGCCAGAAGGGCTGCTCCGGCTAGTGCGGCGCCCTTGAGGCTATTCATTCCTCGGCTGCCGGTTCGTGTGTGCGAACTCAAAGACGGCCCTTTCCTTTTATGCAAGCGAGCGAGTGACCCGCGCGCTGAACCTTGGGTGTAAACGCTGGGGTCCAGACTACTACGTCATGTAGAAGCGCGCTTGCTCTGACACTGCTTCAGACCCGACCGCATACAGAAGGTCCGCATGCCCTGGGGCATGCGGACCTTCACGAGGTTCTACATGACGTAGAAGTTACGCCGGCCGCCTCAGTGGAAGGAGTCTCCACAGGCGCATGATCCGCCGGCGTTGGGGTTGTCGATGGTGAAGCCCTGCTTTGAGATGGAGTCCTCAAAGTCAATCTTTGCGCCTTCGAGATAAGGCACGCTCATTTTGTCGACTACTACCTCGACGCCGTCGAATGCACGCAGGGCATCTCCGTCAAGCACTCGCTCGTCGAAGTACAGCTGGTAGATGAGTCCGCTGCATCCTCCGGGCTGGACGGCCACGCGCAGCCGAAGGTCGCTTCGGCCCTCCTGCTGCAGGAGCGAAGACACCTTCTCGCTCGCGGTCTCAGACAGCTCAACCTGGTGAGTCTTGTGGCCGTCGACTTCTGCGCCGCGCAGCTCAGTGGCTTCGGCGGCATCCTGTGTGGGAGTGCTCATGGTTCTTCTACCTTCCCGACGGACGTACACGTCTGGTCTTCAGTCAGATGGGGCCGTCTTGTTCACTCTAGCAACGCGACCCTGCCTCGCGGCATTCCCGCCAGCGGCGAATCGATCAGGCCGGATATTCGCCGCGGCCATTCATAGGCTTCGGAAGCCGCAGCCTGCGGAGCTGCATGCTTCGCATCGCGGCGTAGAAGCCCAGCCCCTTCTCCACATTCTCTGGGCCGAACTTCGCGGCAGCCAGCCGCTTAGCCCGTCGTGCCACCCAGAAGGACTCCACGATGACCGCAAGGATCAGGCCGTAGAGGGCGAGGCCCAGGCTGGCCATGACCTGATCGCCGAGAAGTAGGGAGACGAAGAGGAAGACCACCATGAGGATGAGCAGCCACTCCCCGATCCCGTAGCGGGCATCGATGAACTCGCGGACGAATCGCTTCTGGGGACCCCGGTCCCGGACCGGCATGTGGCGCTCATCCCCGGTCTCCATGGCGCGCCGGGTCTTGGCGCGCTCGTCGGCCAAGGCTTGGCGCTGGGCCTTGCGAGCGGCCTTGCGGTCCGCCTGAACCAGCGGCTGTCTCCTGGCCGCGACCTGGTCCCTGCGCCTCGGCGTGGGACCGCCCTTCTTCTCAGGGAACTTGTTTGCTCGCGCCTGGGCCGCCGCGGCAGCATCGCCGGCGTCGGCGTGGGCACGCGCCTCTTCCTCGAGGACTTCGTTCTGTGATTTTCTCTTGCTGAACAGCACGCGCTCAGTCTACGGCAAGGCTCTTCAGATGCCTGTTGATGCGACGCACCCACAGCGGACCTTCATAGACGAAGCCGGTGTAGCCCTGCACGAGGTCAGCTCCGCTCCGGAGCCGTTGATCCACATCCGGACCGCTGACTGCGCCCCCGACCGAGATGATGGTCGCTGAGGCGGGAAGTCGCCTCCGGAGGCGCGCCAGGACCTCGAGGCTTCGTTCTGCCAGGACGGGCCCGGAGAGACCACCCGCTCCCATCGCCTGCACCTCGGAGGCGGGGGTGACGAGCCCCTTCCTGGAGACACTGGTGTTGGTCGCGATGACACCGTCCAGCGACAGCTCGCCGATGAGATCTGCCACCGCATCGATATCTTCGTCAGCCAAGTCGGGCGCGATCTTGACGAGAAGCGGCACATGCTTCTCAGTCACCGAGTCCGCCGTGCGGCGAACAGCCTCCAGCAGCGGCCTCAGGGCATCGATGCTCTGAAGCTGTCTGAGTCCTGGCGTGTTGGGTGAGGAAACATTGACGACGAGGTAGTCGGCGACAGGTGCCAGCAGCCGCGCGGAATCGACATAGTCATCGAGGGCCGAGTCCAGCGGAACCGCTTTGGTCTTGCCGAGGTTGACCCCTACTGCGGGGACGTGCCTGCCGCGACGGCGCAGCTTCGCGAGGCGGTGCCGCGTGGCCTCGAGGCGCGCACGAACAGCTTCAGCACCGTCGTTGTTGAAGCCCATCCGATTGATCAGGGCGCGGTCCCGCACGAGCCGAAACATTCGGGGACGAGGGTTTCCGGGCTGGGCCTGGCCGGTGACCGTGCCGACTTCGATGTGCCCAAACCCGAGTGCGGCAAGAGGGAGCACCGTTCGCCCGCCTTTGTCGAAGCCGGCGGCGAGGCCGAAGGGAGAGGGGAACTCGAGCCCCATCGCCTCCGTCCGCAGCCGCGTATCGGGGCGAGTGAGATGCTCGAGGGCGCGATCGGCGCCCGCACGGCAGACCGCGCTGAGCCCCAGCACCGCCAATCGGTGGGCGTTCTCGGGGTCAAGCCGAGAGAGCACCGTGCGGAAGACGAATCGGTAGACCGGGGCTGCCATGGCCCCGATCCTATCCGCACGTCAGTTCAGCATCTCCTCAGAGAAATCTCTTAGCCTGATCGGCATGTCATCTGAGGTCTCCGCCGATGCCCCTGCCCTCTACCCCGTCCCCGCCCAGCACAGAACAGGCCGCGCTTTTGAGACTGATCGGGCAGAGCTGCTCGAGGAAGGACCGGAGGGTGCGTGGGTCTCGGATGTGCTTGCGGGCTGCGTCAGGCGCACAATCCCCCTGGGCGCCGACAACGAGGGGCCCCTCAGCGCAACGCTGGTGCGCATGGATGAGCCTCGCCCCGATCGCCCTGAGACCCAGCACCGGGCGCCTGTGCTGCACCTGCATGGATGGACCGACTATTTCTACAACCTCCCCATGGCGCGCTCCTGGGCTCATGCGGGACACCAGTTCTACGCCCTGGACCTGCGCAAGTACGGCCGCAGCCTCCGAGCCTCCCAATCGCCGGGCTACGTAGAGGACCTCACCCACTACTACGCCGAAATCAATGAAGCCGTCAGAATCATCGGTCAGGAGAATCCGCAGGCACCTGCTCCCATCATCCATGCACACTCGACCGGAGGGCTGGTCGCGGCACTGTGGGCCCAGGAGCACCCTGACGCGGCGGGGGCGCTGGTGCTCAACGCTCCATGGCTGGAGGTCCCCGGCGACCTGCCGGCACGAGCAGCTGTTGACGGGCTCGTGTCTCCCCTGAGCCACATCAATCCCACGGCGGCGCTTCGCGTGCCGCGCTTGGAGAACTATTGGGAGTCGCTGAGCGTCGAGGCTCACGGCGAGTGGGACCTCCACCCTGCGTGGCGTCCCCGGAAGTCCTTCCCGATGACGGCCGGCTGGATGCGTGCTGTCACGACGGGCCACCGGCGGGTCTACGAGGGGCTGGACCTCAGCATTCCCGTGCTGGTCCTTCTGTCCGCCGGCACCGTCTATCGCAGGCAGTGGACACCGGAGTACCAGGAGAACGACGGCGTGCTCGACGTCGAGCTTCTGGCTCGCCGCGCGGTGCGGCTGGGACATCTGGTGACCGTAGCGCGCGTGCCGGGTGCGATGCACGATGTGTTCGCATCCGCTGAGCCGGTGCGCACGCAGGCCTTCGACCAGGTGCACCGGTGGCTGAAGGCATACGCACCGGCGCAGCGCAGCTGAGCCTTCAGCCAGCCACGCTGTCGACGGCACCGCCGTAGCGCCGGTCGCGCCGGGCATATATTTTCATGGCCTCCCACAGCGTGGTGCGGTCCACATCCGGCCACAGGGTGTCCAGGAACACCATTTCTGCATAGGCAGACTGCCACAGAAGGAAATTGCTGATGCGCTGCTCCCCCGAGGACCGCAGAAACAGGTCCACGTCGGGCATGTCGGGTTCGTCGAGATGCGCAGCCACCGTTGACTCTCGGACCCTCCTGGGGTCCAGCTCCCCAGTCGCTGCCTTCTGAGCGATCCTCTGCACTGCGTCGGCAATCTCGGCGCGCCCGCCGTAGTTCACACACATGGTCAGGGTGGCTCGCGTGTTGTCCTGGGTCAGCTCCTCGGCAGCTTCAAGCTCCCGGATGACGGACCGCCAGAGCTTCGGACGACGCCCGGACCAACGGATGCGAACGCCCCAGGCGTGCAGCACGTCGCGCTGACGACGCAGCACCTCTTTGGAGTAGCCCATGATGAATCGGATCTCATTCGGGGAACGCTTCCAGTTCTCGGTGGAGAACCCGTACACGCTGACGTGGCTGACACCGGATTCGACAGCGCCAGCCATCACTTCCATCAGCGCATGCTCACCGGCACGGTGGCCTTCGGTGCGCGGAAGGCCTCGCTGGTTGGCCCAGCGGCCGTTGCCGTCCATGACGACTGCGACGTGCCTCGGCACCAGCGCAGCCGGCAGCTGCGGGGCAGTCGCGCCGTCCGGGTGCGGCCACGGGTCTTCGTACTTATGCTTCGATGCCATCGGCGATCATTCTGCCAGGCTGGTCACACGAGTGCCCTCAAGCTGGCGAAGCGACGTTCCAGATGATGCTGGGCATAGTCGACGACGGTGCCCACCGCTTCGTGCCTCAGAGCCAGCGGAGACTGCCCGACCTCCTCCCACCGCCCCTGCTGCAGCGCCTCGAGCAGCTGGGGAGCTCCCGCACTGAGGCTCCGGGTGCCCGGAGGCCTGCAGTCTGCGCACACCGGGCCGCCTGTGGGCGCGTGGAAGCCGCTGTGGGCACCCGGTCGGCCGCAGGCCACGCAGGCGGACCATGTCACGCGCCACCCTGCGCTCGAGAGTGCCCGGAGCAGGTAGGAGCTCATAATGAGATCAGCGGGGTGGTCTCCGCGGGACAGCGCACCGTATGCCCCGTGCAGCAGCTCGAACTGCTGACGCCGCGCTTCGGTCTCATGCTCGGCCAGACGCTCAGCGGCCTCAGCCATAGCTGAGGCCGCTGTATAGGCGTCGAAGTCAGCAGCGATCAGCGGACCGTAGGCGAAGCGGCCCTGCGCCTGAGAGATGATGTCCAGGCTTCGTCCGTGGATGAACTGAACATCGGCCACCATGAACGGCTCCAGGGTGGCGCCGAATTTGGACGTCGTGCGTCGAACACCCTTTGCTACTCCGCGCACCAGTCCGTGGGAGGCGGTCAGACACGTGATGATGCGGTCCGCCTCCCCCAGCTTGTGGGTGCGCAGCACCAGGGCCACGTCCCGGTAGCTGCGCGATGAGAAGGTGCTTCCTGCCACCGCTCCAGCGTACGCCTGGCACCGGCGCGGCTATTCGCGCATCGCTCTGTTCACACCGCTGATGACTGCCTGGAGGCTGGCCAGGGTGGTGTCATGGTCCAGCCCGACGCCCCACAGGACGCGGTCTCCCACGGCGAGCTCCACGAAGCTGGCTGCCTGAGCGTCCCCTGAGGCGCTCATTGCGTGCTCCGTATAGTCGAGAAGCCTCACATCGATGCCGTCGCGCTGGAGGACGTGAAGCAGGGCCGAGATGGGTCCGTTGCCCTGCGCCTGCTCAGAGCGCGCAGACCCGTCGACGATCAGCTCGACGTCCATGCTGAAGTCCCCGCCTGCGTTCGAGGAGGTCCGGACAGTTCCAAGGCGGTAGCGCCCCCACTGGTTGCCCTCCGCTCCTGCAGGCAGGTATTCGTCCTGGAACATTCGCCAGATCTCGGCGGGTGAGACCTCTCCCCCGCCCGTGTCCGCCCGTTTCTGGATCACGCCGGAGAATTCGACCTGGGTGCGGCGCGGAAGATCGATGCCCCGCTCGGTCTTCAGGACGTATGCGACGCCGCCCTTGCCCGACTGAGAGTTGACCCGAATGACGGCCTCGTAGCTTCGGCCGATGTCCTTGGGGTCGATGGGAAGGTACGGCACGGCCCAGGTGAGCGCGCTTCGGTCCTTGCCCTCGGCCTCAGCACGGGCATCCATATGAGCGAATCCCTTGTTGATCGCATCCTGGTGCGAGCCTGAGAAAGCCGTGAAGACGAGGTCTCCCGCCCACGGTGAACGCTCCGGGACTCGCATCTGGTTGCAGTATTCGGCGGTGCGCTTGATCTCGTCCATCTGGGCGAAGTCGATCTGCGGGTCCACGCCTTGGCTGAACAGGTTCATTCCGAGCGTGACGAGGTCCACGTTGCCGGTCCGCTCCCCGTTGCCGAAGAGGCATCCTTCGATGCGGTCCGCGCCCGCCATGTAGCCCAGCTCAGCGGCGGCGACTGCGGTGCCGCGATCGTTGTGGGGGTGCAGCGACAGAATGACGGAGTCACGCGGGGTGAGGTTCCGGTGCATCCACTCGATGGAGTCGGCGTACACGTTGGGGGTGGCCATCTCGACGGTGGCGGGCAGGTTCACGATGACCGGCTTGTCCGGGGTGGCTCCGAGGATGCCGAGAACTTCGTTCGAGATGTGCGCAGCGAAGTCGAGCTCGGTGCCGGTGAATGACTCGGGACTGTACTGGTACCTGATCTCGGTATCGTGGGTGAGGTTCTCTTCGAACTTCCGGCAGAGTCGCGCTCCCTGCGCGGCGATGTCGACGATGCCGGCACGGTCCTTCTTGAAGACCACTTCCCTCTGCACGATCGATGTGGAGTTGTACAGGTGCACGATGGCCTGGGGCGCCCCGTCGATTGCCTCGAACGTCCGCTCGATGAGGTGCTCGCGGGCCTGGGTCAGCACCTGGATGTATACGTCGTCGGGGATCTTGTCCTGCTCGACGAGCTGACGGACGAAGTCGAAGTCGGTCTGAGAGGCGGCGGGGAACCCTACTTCGATCTCCTTGTAGCCCATGGAGACCAGCAGATCGAACATGCGATGCTTCCGGTCGGGGCTCATAGGGTCGATCAGTGCCTGATTGCCGTCACGAAGGTCCACAGCGCACCACCGAGGGGCTTGGGTGATGATTTTGTCGGGCCAGGTCCGATCGGGGAGCGAGACCGTGATCTGATCGTGGAAAGGCTCATATCGCTGATAGGGCATCTGGGAGGGCTTCTGCAGCTGGCGCATGGGGGTTCCTTCTCGCTTCGGTGCGGCTTGGACGGTCGGCCAAGGTCATGCCGTACTCCGCAGCAGGGACTCGGCCATCAGTGTGCGCTCTCGGCGCTGCACCTTCGCTACCCGCTGCGGCGAAGAAGCAGTAGCTGTAGTCCACGATGCGTCTGCATAGTGTTGAAGCTAACACGGAGCACCCGGCCGCCACACCCCATTGGAGAGCCGTCCAAAATGTGAACCTGGCCATGCGTGTTCTACGACATGTAGAAAAGCGAGGGGAAGTCGTAGAATATGGCGATGCCTTCTGCCGTCTCCGCGCCCTGCCTCGCTCTGAGCGACGTACGCTATGCCGTCGGCTCTGCGCGCGCGGGCTCGGGCGTCAAGGAGATCCTCTCGGGCGTCGACCTGGCGGCGCGGCGGGGCGAGGTGACGGTCATCATCGGGCCCAATGGGGCCGGGAAGACCACGACGATGGGCATAGCTCAGGGGCTGGTGCGGCCTTCGGCGGGCACCGTGAGACTTCTGGGCGAGGATCCCTATCGGGCAAGCGCGCAGCTGCGCTCCCGCGTCGGGGTGATGCTTCAGGACGGAGGGCTGCCGCAGTCCGTGAAGCCGCGGACTCTTCTGACGCATGTCGCGAAGCTGCATCGCTCCGCCTGGCCGCTGGAGGATCTGACCCGCCGGCTCGATCTCGGCGGGTTCCTGGACCGAAGCATCCGTCGGCTCTCCGGCGGACAGCGGCAGCGCACAGCTATGGCGGCCGCGCTGATCGGCCAGCCCGAGGTCGTGTTCCTGGATGAGCCTTCGGCGGGGCTCGACCCTCAGTCTCGCCACCTGGTCTTCGACCTCATTGAGCATCTGCGCGCTCGCGGTGTGGGGATTGTGCTGACCACCCACCTGCTCGAAGAGGCACAGCGCCTGGCGGACTCTGTCTTCATCCTCAAGGACGGCGCCGTGGTCCGCCATGGCACCGTCGCCGAACTGACCCGCGATGACGATCCGCCCGAGAGGCGCAATCTTCCCCCGGTGGAGCAGCGCGAGGAGCTCTCCAGCGGCTCCCCCGCCCGCAAACTGGTGTTCGCCTCGCCTCGGATCCTGACCTCCTCAGAGTTAGCGCGCGCACCATTTCCGGCCGCGCTCGACGGCGACGCCTCCAACAAAGCGGGCGCAAAGTGGGCTGTCTACGGCATCTCGTCCCCGAGCGAACTGGCGGCCGTGACCGCTTGGTGGGAGCAGATCGCGCTCATGCCCACAGAGATCAGCTTCGAAGCACGCACTCTGGAGGACGTGTTCTGGGAGGTGAGCACCCCATGACCGTCGAGCCGCCCCATGAGTCGAGTGCTCCCGCCCCGGCCTCGGCGCCCGTTCGGGTCTTGGCGCAGGGGCTGTACGAGACGCGCAATGTGCTCCGCAACGGCGAGCAGCTGCTTGTCAGTCTGCTTCTACCTCTCATGGTCCTCATCGGCGTTCATCGTCTCGATCTCGTGGCCGGCGACTCGATCCCTTCGATCGACGTGCTCACCCCAGGGGTCATCGCCCTTGCCGTCATGGCGACGGGCTTCACCGGGCAGGGAATCGCCGCAGGGTTCGAACGCCAGTACGGCGTGCTGGCATACATGTCGACCACGCCGCTGGGGCCCACTGGGCTCATCCTCGGCAAAGCCGTCGCGGTCCTCGCCGTGATTGCGGTGCAGCTGATCGTACTGGGCACCGCCGGCATCGTGCTCGGCTGGAGCCCCGATCCGGTCGGAGTTCTTTGGATGCTGCCTGCCGTGGTGGTGGGGGCCGCGGCGTTCACGGCGCTGGGACTGCTGATCGCGGGAACGGTGCGCGCGGAAGCAACTCTCGCGCTGACGAACGTTGCGTGGGTTGTGATGGGCGCTGCCGGCGGAAGCGTATTTCCGCTCAGCCATGACGGCCTGGGCGCGGCCATGCTTCTCATCCCCTCTGCCTCGCTCGGCGAGCTGCTGCGCGCGGCGAGCATCAGCGGCGAGCTTGCCGTCATCCCGCTTCTGATCCTGGCCGGCTGGGCTATCCTTGCCGTGCTGGCCGCCCGACGCTGGTTCCAGTGGAGATAGGTGATTCACCGTGGAGACCCTGACCCTGCCCTTCCGCACGATGCGGAGACGCATCGCAGCGACGCTCTCGCCCCTAGTGCGCTGGCTTCCCCAGGAGATCACCCGATGGACCCTGTGGTTTGCGTGGGCGTCCCTGATCGCCAACATCGGCATCATCCTCACGGGCGGCGCGGTGAGGCTCACCGACTCCGGGCTGGGCTGCCCTGAGTGGCCCCTGTGCACCGAAGACTCCCTCGTGTCCACTCCGGAGATGGGAATCCACGGGGCGATCGAATTCGGCAATAGGCTGCTCACCTACGTGCTGGTGATCATCGCCGCCGCCATGCTGCTCTCCGTCATCAGGCTGCGCCGCACGCACAGGCCGCTGACTGTGATGTCGGCGATCATCGTGGCAGGCATACCGATCCAGGCCATCATCGGCGGCATCACCGTCTGGACCAACCTCAACCCCTGGGTCGTGGCGCTGCACTTCATCGTCTCGGCAGGCCTGGTCATGGTCGCCACCTGGATCCTCAGCCGGGTGCGGCTTGAGCTCCGCTCAGGCGGGCGCGCAGATGTGCCCCTTGCCTACGGTGCCGCCGACCGAATCGCGCGGGCGACCGCCTGGACCATCCTGGGGGCGGCGTGGGCGGCCGTCGTGCTGGGCACCATCGTCACGGGCACAGGGCCTCACGCGGGCGACCCCGGCTCCCCCCGCCACGACTTCGACCCGCAGCTCGTCACCCAGCTGCATGTGGTGCCGGTGTATATTCTGTGCGCGGCTGCCGCGCTGCTTCTCGTGCGCACCATACGGGCAGACGCCTCCTCCGCTCAGCGACGCGCCGCCTGGTTCCTTCTCACCGTCATCGTGCTCCAGGGAGCGGTCGGCTACTGGCAGCATTTCACGGGACTTCCCGTTCAGCTCGTCTGGGTGCACATGCTGGGGTCCGCTCTGACGATGGTCGCAGCCGCAAACGTATGGGACCGAACACTGGCGCGGTACCGAACCCGAGGACTCGGCGATCTGACGGCCCCACGGACGGCCGCGGCCGAACCGGCACTGAACTGACAGGCGCTCGGCCCACTCGGGGCGGAATGGCATCGGGCTCCATCCTGTTGGCCTCCATATGACTTCAGCACAACGCCCGCTCTCGCTGCTCGACCTCGCCAAAGTCACTGACGAGGAAACGATCGGCGAGGGCATCGCCCGATCTCTGCGCCTGGCCCAGACAGCAGACAGCCGCGGATACACGCGCATATGGTTCGCGGAGCACCACAACATGCCTCACGTAGCCTCATCGGCCACCTCCCTGCTGATTCAGCACATCGCGGCGAACACTCGAAGCGTTCGCGTCGGTGCGGGAGGAATTATGCTCCCCAACCACTCGCCCCTGGTCATCGCAGAGCAGTTCGGCACACTCGCTGAGCTCTACCCAGACCGCATCGACCTTGGGCTGGGACGAGCCCCGGGCACCGACGGAGCCACCATGCACGCGCTGCGCCGTGACGGCACCGAATCCGACCGGTTCAGCTCCGACGTGGTGGAGCTCTCCGGATATCTCACCGGAAGGTCCCGGGTGAAGGGCGTCAATGCCTACCCGGGCTGGCGGACCGATGTGCCGCTGTGGATCCTCGGCTCATCGCTGTACGGCGCCCAGCTGGCGGCGCAGCTCGGCCTTCCGTACGCATTCGCCTCGCATTTCGCACCCCAGATGCTGGACCAGGCAGCGCAGACGTACCGGCAGAACTTCGATGCCGCACACTCGCTCGCAGGCCCGGGCGCCGAGCCGCACTTCATGGCCGCTGCCAATGTCATCGCAGCCGATACGGAGCAGGAGGCCGCAGATCAGCTGCGAGCCGCGCAGAACGGGTGGATCAAGGCCATGCTGGGCAGGAACCGTGAGCTGACGGCGCAGGATGTCGAGGCGCTGCGCGACCATCCGGCGGGCCAGCAGGTCCTGGGCATGCTCAAGGAGACCGCAGCAGGCACTCGGGATGACGTCGTGGCGTGGTTGGACGCATTCGGCGACCGCGTTGAGGCGGACGAGCTGATGCTCGTCAACCTTGCCCCGGAGGAGGACGCCCAGCACCGCACTCTCGACCTGCTCGCTCCCTCTGAGCCCGCGCCGGACCAGCCTGAGACGCCGGCCTACTCGGTCGCGTAGAAGAGCCGCTCGAAGACTGCTCGAGCTCGGCGAGTGCTGCGCAGGTAGTGCTCCTCAAAGTCGGCTGCGCGTCCCGGCCCGAACCCGCACCAGCGCGAGACCGCTTCAAGGTCGCGCCGGGCACTGGGCAGCACGTCGATCGTTCGCAGACCCCACACCTTGTTCCCGGAACGGACCCGGGTGCACAGCTTCCACGCTTCGGCCAACGTGTTGGCGTCGATCGGGCTGAGCAGCTGGTCGTCGACGAGGGCGTCCAAGCCCTGGAGCGTGGATGATGTGCGCAGCCGGGGAAGCTCGTGAGCGTGCTGGAGCTGCATCAGCTGGACCAGCCATTCGACGTCTGAGAGGCCGCCCCTGCCCAATTTGACGTGACGATTGGGGTCCGCGCCCCGAGGCAGCCGTTCTGCCTCCACGCGGGCCTTGATCCGGCGGATCTCTCTGATCTCCGACTCAGTGGGCGCCGTGCCGTAGCGCACCTCATCCGCGACACGGACGAAATCAGCGGCCAGCTGAGAGCATCCGGCAATAGGACGCGCCCTGAGTAGAGCCTGACGCTCCCACACCGCGATCCAGCGGCGGTAGTACTCAGCATAGGAGTCAAGGGACCGTGACAGTGGGCCCTGCTTACCCTCGGGCCTGAGATCGGCATCGATCTGGAGCGGGCTCTCTCCCCTCACGGGTGGCTTCACCGGCGCTGACAGAAGCGCGGTCAGCCGCTGGGTCAGCTTCTTCGCCTGGCCGGCAGCCCCGGAGGGCTCCACACCCTCCTTTGCGCGATGGACGAAGAGAGCGTCCATATCGGACCCGTACCCGATCTCCTGTCCGCCCTGGCGACCCATGGCCACCACGAGGAAGTCGATCTGCTGACCGGACTCGCCGTACACCTCCTGCTCCGCAACGCGCAGCGCGCCCAGGGTGACCAAGCGATCCGCATCGGAGAGGGTACGCCCCACCTGCTCGGCAGTGAGAAGACCTACGGTGTCAGCGATTGCGGTCCGCAGAACCTCTCGCTGGCGGATCAGACGCACGAGTCGGACCCCCGCAGTGGGGTCCCCGCCCTCGCGCTCTGTGTGTCGAGCGAGCGAGTGCTGCGCCTCGGTCCACAGCGCCTCGAAGCTGCGCGGCGCGAGCCGCTCATCGTCTCCGAGCCATCGGGCGGCCTCCGGCGAGTGCTCCAGAAGGTCCGAGATGAAGCGTGAGCCCGAAAGAATGGCGGCCAGCCGCTCAGCGGCGACCGAGGAGTCCCGCAGCATCGTCATGTACCACGGGCTGCTGCCCAATGAGTCGGAGAGCCGGCGGAAGGCCAGCAGCCCCGCGTCGGGGTCGACGCCCTCGGCCAGCCACCCGAGCATGGCGGGCAGAACCCTTCGCTGCAGCTTGGACCTGCGGCTGACTCCTGACGTCAGGGCCTGGATATGCCGCACCGCGCCCGGTGCATCCATGTACCCCAGGGCTGCGAGCCTGGCCTGAGCAGACTCGGGCGAGAGTCGAACGTCTTCGTCAGACAGTGCGGCCGTGGTCGACAGCAGCGGGCGGTAGAAGATGCGTTCGTGGAAGCCGGTCACCTCGCGCGCAACGGCCTTCCATTCGTCGAGCAGTTCGCCGGGGGCCCGTCGGCGGGTCTCCTGAGGGCCTCGGACGGCATGGGCGAGGGCCCTCAGATCGGCCTCCTTCTCGGGCATCAGGTGCGTCCGGCGCATGTTCGACATCTGAATGCGGTGCTCGTACAGGCGAAGCCGACGATAGGCCGCAGACATCTCCTCGGCGTCATGGCTGGAAACGTACTCCCCGGTCTCCAGCGCCGCGATGGCCGAGACTGTGTCCCGCACTCTGAGGGAGGCATCGACACGTCCATGGACGAGCTGCAGGAGCTGGACGGTGAATTCGATGTCCCGCAGCCCGCCCCGGCCGAGTTTTATTTCCCGCGCCGCGTGGTCTGAGGAGATGTTCTCGAAGACTCGGCGCCTCATCGCTTGGACGTTCTCGACGAAGTTTGTCTGGGCGGAGGCCTCCCACACCAGCGGCCAGATGGCGTCCATGTAGTCCTCCCCCAGCGAGGCGGAGCCTGCGATGGGGCGCGCTTTGAGCAGTGCCTGGTACTCCCAGCCGTGAGCCCAGCGGGCGTAATACTCCTTGTGAGAGTCCAGGGTTCGGGACAGCGGGCCGTCTTTGCCCTCAGGACGGAGATTGGCGTCGACCTCCCAAAGCGCCGGCTCGCCCGAGTTGGCGCCGATGATGCGCGATATGCCGGCCGCCAGGTCGGCTGCGAGCGTCTGGGCGACGTCGTGCTCCATACCCTCGGGCGCTCGGTGCACGAAGATGACGTCTACGTCGGAGACGTAGTTCAGTTCGCGAGCACCGCATTTTCCCATGCCGATGACGGCCAGCTCCACCTCCGAGGCCTCCGGCCTGCGTCTGCTGAGCTCTTCGTGGGCAATGCGCAGGGCCACCTCGACTGCCGCGCCGGCCAGATCCGCGAGCTGACGCGAAGCCCTGGGCTGGAACTCAGCGGGGTCTTCGGCGATGAGGTCTTCGAGCGCGAGTCGGGTGAGCTCGCGGCGGTACGCCACACGCAGGGCGGTCCCCGGCTGCTCCGCTGTGCAGGCAGATGCCAATCGTGCGTGCAGCTCCTCGGCGGAGGGGTCGCGATGCTCACTCGCATCGGAGAAGGGGCGAGGGCCTTCGATGAGGAGATCGACGTGCTGGGGGTGCCGGATGAGGAACTCGCTGAGCGCCTGGGACGCTCC
The DNA here is from genome assembly GCF_007922635.1 of Nesterenkonia sp. NBAIMH1. Taxonomy (NCBI): domain Bacteria; kingdom Bacillati; phylum Actinomycetota; class Actinomycetes; order Micrococcales; family Micrococcaceae; genus Nesterenkonia; species Nesterenkonia sp. NBAIMH1. Next base: position 2,487,421 of record NZ_CP042335.1, on the reverse strand, counting down.
CAGCAGTCGGAGCATAGGAAGGGCTGCGGACTGACCTTTCCGGAAGAGCTCGAGAACCTCCGGCGCCCGTTCCGCGAGACGGATCAGCAGCAGCAGCGCCTGATCGGGGTCCGGTGCGCAGCGCATCTGCTCAACCAGATCCTCGGTGGGGATGGCCTCCAGCTGGCTGTCCGCCAGGAACCTCTTGGCACGGGCAGTGTCCTGGAACCCTGCTGCGATCAGTCTTCGAACAGATTGCTCCTGCATGCCGGGCTCCTCTCTGCGCGCGGTATCAGACCGCGCCGAGGTAGCTGCTCACCTCGAACGGCGAGACGTTGACCCGGTAGGCGTCCCACTCCTGGCGTTTGTTCCGGAGGAATATTTCGAAGAGCTGCTCACCGAGAATCTCGGCGACCAGCTCCGAGTCCTCCATCTGACGGAGGGCTTCGTGCAGGGTGCCGGGAAGAGGCTTGATGTCCATGGCGCGGCGCTCGGCCGATGTCAGCGACCAGACGTCCTCGCTGGTGGGGTCGGGCAGCTCGTAGCCCTCGCGGATGCCTCTCAGGCCGGCGCCGATCACCGCAGCATAGGCAAGGTATGGGTTCGCGGCGCTGTCGATGCCTCGGAACTCCACCCGTGCGGAGCCACCCTTGTTGGGCTTGTACAGCGGCACGCGCAGCAGTGCGGAGCGGTTGTTGTGGCCCCAGGAGACGTGGCTGGGGGCTTCTCCCCCTCCCCACAGGCGCTTGTATGAGTTCACGAACTGATTGGTCACGGCGGTGATCTCAGGGGCGTGCGTCAGAACGCCGGCGATGAACTGACGCGCCGTCGCAGAGAGGTTGAACTCGGTGTTCGCAGCGTAGAACGCGTTGGTGTCGCCCTCGAAGAGGCTGAAGTGAGTATGCATCGCCGAACCGGGATGATCGCTGAACGGCTTCGGCATGAACGTGGCGTACTTGCCGTGCTGGAGCGCCACCTCCTTGACGATGGTGCGGAACGTCATCATGTTGTCGGCCATGGTCAGAGCGTCCGCGTAGCGCAGGTCGATCTCGTGCTGGCCCGGCCCCACCTCGTTGTGGCTGAACTCCACAGAGATGCCCACTGCTTCGAGCATGTTGACGGTATGGCGCCGCAGGTCCTGGGACACAGACCCGGTCAGGTGGTCGAAGTAGCCGGCCTGATCAGCGGGGTGCAGGCTCCCGCTGCTGTCAGGGCGGTCCGAGTCCAGCAGATAGAACTCGACTTCTGGGTGGGTGTAGCAGGTGAACCCCATCTCCGCAGCGGCATCGAGCTGGCGCCTCAGCACGTGTCGCGGATCCCCCGCGGCCGGCTCTTCGTCAGGCGTCAGAACGTCGCAGAACATACGAGACGTGGGCTCGTCCTCTCCCCGCCAAGGAAGGATCTGGAAGCTGGAGGGATCGGGCTTCAGGAGCATGTCCGACTCGGAGATGCGTGAGAGTCCCTCGATGGAGGAGCCGTCGAAGCCCAGTCCTTCGCTGAAGGCTCCTTCGACTTCGGCAGGCGCCAGCGCCACAGACTTCAGGGACCCGACCACGTCGGTGAACCAGAGGCGCACAAACCGGACATCGCGCTCCTCGATGGTGCGCAGTACAAACTCCTGCTGGCGATCCATTGGCTCAAGCCTCCCTGCTGGGTGTTTCGTGCTATCGATCGTCACTCTACCCAAATGCGGAGACACAGTACTGTTGCACCCATGAGTTCCGAATCACCTTTGCATGGGGAGAAGACTCCTGCGGATCCTCAGACGGGGCAGCGCAGCGCTGAAAGAATCGCCCCCGCTCGCATTCGCACGCACCACCTGCTCCAGCTCAAGGAGGCTGGGCAGAGGTTCACGATGCTGACCGCCTACGACGGGAGCATCGCCTCAGCGTTCGAGGAATCTGGGGTGGAGGTGCTCCTGGTGGGAGACTCGGCTGCCAACGTGATGATGAAGTCGGGGACGACGCTGCCGATCACGGTGGACGACATGATGGTGTTCGCCCGGTCAGTGACCAACGCCGTGCAGCGCCCGCTGGTCGTGGTGGATCTTCCGTTCGGCTCGTATGAGATCTCTTCGCAGCAGGCTGTGGAGACGTCCGTTCGCTTCATGAAGGAGGCCGGCGTGCACGCGGTCAAGCTCGAAGGTGGGGCTGAGAGGGCCGAAGCCGTCAGGGCGATCGTCGACGCGGGCATCCCGGTCATGGGCCACGTAGGCTTCACCCCGCAGTCAGAGCACGCCATGGGGGGCTACCGCGTGCAGGGACGCGGCGAGGCTGGACAGAAGGTCATCGATGATGCGTTGGCCGTGCAGGGGGCAGGGGCGTTCGCCGTCGTGATGGAGATGGTGCCCGCCGACGTCGCCGCGGAGGCCGAGAGGCAGCTGACCGTCCCGACGATCGGCATCGGAGCCGGGAACGCCACCACGGGACAGGTCCTGGTGTGGCAGGACATGCTCGGGCTCAATGGTGGACGAGTTCCCCGGTTCGTGAAGCAGTACGCGGATCTGAGAGCGGTCGTTCACCAGGCAGTAGCCCAGTATCGCGAGGACGTCGAGTCGGGCGCCTTCCCTGCCGAGGAGCACTCCTTCTGACGCCTCCGGGACCGCCCGCTAGCCCTCTCGCTCCTCTTTGAGCATCTCGTCGTAGCTCTCGGACCGCTCATGAGCCTGCTCGAGCGCCTGCTCAGCGGCCTGCCGGCTGGAGTAGGGCCCCATGAGGTGCTTCCAGCTGGACCTCCGTCCCTCCTCCACCTCACCTGTGGTCACGTTGTACCAGTACTCAGACATGCGCTCAGGATACGCCCATGCCCTTCTGCGACGGGAATGCAGCGGGGCCGGAGCAGATAGGCTGTCAGGCATGTCACCAGCTGGTTCCGCCGCCCCTGTCGGCACGCTGACCAAAGGCACAGTCTCTCCGCGACGATCGGTGCCGCCGCAGATCCCACAGCCGGAGTACGTCGGAAAGCAGGCTCCCGAGAGCTACACCGGACCGGACGCCTTCGATCAGGCCACCGTCGAACGGATCCGAGCAGCCGGCCGGCTCGCCGCCGACGCGATGGTCGCGACCGGGAAGCTCATCCAGCCAGGGGTCACCACCGACGAGCTGGACGCGTTCGCCCATGACTTCCTGACTCAGCGCGGGGCATACCCCTCCTGCCTGGGCTACCGCGGCTTCCCCAAGTCCATCTGCACCTCCGTCAACGAAGTGGTCTGCCACGGCATCCCTGACTCGACCGTGCTGACCGACGGCGACATCGTGAACCTGGACATCACCGCCTACCTCGACGGTGTGCACGGCGACCACAACGTCACGTTCACCGTCGGCGAGGTCGATGAGGAATCGCGACTCCTCGTGGAACGGTCGCACGAGGCCATGATGCGGGGCATCCGCGCGGTCAAGCCCGGCCGTCCCATCAATGTGATCGGACGAGCCATCGAAGTCTACGCACGACGGTTCGGCTACGGCTCGGTGCGCGAGTTCATCGGCCACGGCGTGGGCCCCGCCTTCCACACCGGGCTGGTGATCCCCCACTACGATGCGGCTCCCGAATACTCGCAGCCGCTCGAGCCCGGGATGGTGTTTACTGTTGAGCCGATGATCACTCTGGGAACCCGCCAGTTCGAGCTGTGGGAGGACGGCTGGACGGCGGTGACGCGCGATCGCCGACGAACTGCTCAGTTCGAGCACACATTGGTTGTCACTGAAGACGGCGCAGAGATCCTGACCCTGCCCACCGAGAACGCCTGAGGAGAAGAGGGACCATGACCTCTGCTGCTGTGAATCGTCCTGCCGGGGGCGCCCCGGCCGCTGAAGCTCTCGGCCCGGCGAGCGCCGCGCTGAGGGATCTCCCGCGCTGCGCGATCGGCGTCGACGTCGGCGGCACAGGGATCAAAGGCGGCATCGTCGACCTCGAGGCGGGAGACCTCATCAGCAAGCGGGTCCGCTTCGACACGCCCCAGCCAGCTACTCCTGAGGCCGTGCGGGACACCGTGGACCGGGTGCTGCAGAAGCTCGCCTCCCACCCCGAGTGCCCCGCGGAGGAGCAGCTCGCGGTGGGAGTGACATTCCCGGCGATTGTGATCGATAACGTAGTCCTGTCCGCGGCCAACATCGATCCCTCATGGATCGACTGCGACGCAGGCCAGCTCCTGAGCGCCCTTCCCGGCAGAACAGCGTGCCTGAACGACGCGGACGCTGCAGGGTTGGCGGAAGCCCGCTACGGCGCCGGCGACGGCAAGAGCGGCACCATCATGATGATCACCCTGGGCACCGGGGTGGGGTCAGCCTTGGTCCATGACGGTGTGCTTGTTCCCAATTCTGAGCTGGGTCACGTGGAGCTCGACGGCGTGGTAGCAGAGACGGTGTTCTCCGCACGTGCCCGGGAGAGGAACCAACAGCCGTGGGACGAGTACGGAAAGGGCCTGGCTCGATATCTTGCGCACCTGTGGCGCATCCAACCGGTGTCTCAGTTCATCATCGGTGGGGGCATCTCCACTCGGGCTGATGACTTCCTTCCCTACGTGACGGGCCTGCGCGCAGAGGTGTCCGTGGCCAAGTTCCAGAAGAACGCAGGAATCGTCGGCGCTGCGCTCTTCGCAGCCGAACAGGCTCAGGCGGCAGGTCTGCGCGAGTAGCTGCTGACAGCTGCGTCTCCGCTACACTGGGTGACCGCATCCAGCACGCGCCGATAGCTCAGTTGGTTAGAGCACTGCGTTTACACCGCAGGTGTCGGGGGTTCGAGTCCCTCTCGGCGCACTCAAGAGCCGTGGCGATGTCTCGCACCTGTCCCCCACTGCTTCGAGCCCATACGCTCCCCTCAATGTGCACCGCCCGTACACCTGACTGCTGCGCGGGCGGGCGTAGAGTGCCGGCATGAGCACACACGGCACCCCTCTCGCCCGGTCCTCCTTCGCCCGCAGCTCGACTCGCATCGCACTTGGGGCCGCGCTGGTCGGCGCAGGTGTCAGCCACATGACGGTCGCCCGCGAAGAGTTCCAGGCCCAGGTGCCGGAGTTCGTTCCGCTGTCGAAGGACGCCACGGTCCTCGCCTCGGGCGTCTGCGAGGTCGGCTTGGGCCTCGCACTGGTGTTCCCCGGCAGGCATCGACGAACGGTGGGACGGGTCGCCGCAGGATTCTTCACGGCCATCTTCCCCGGCAACATCGCCCAGTGGTACCACCGGCGCGACGGCTTCGGTCTGGACACCGACCGAAAGCGCGCGATTCGTCTGCCCTTCCAACCGGCGCTCGTGGCCGGCGTGCTGTGGGCCACCCGCCCACCTCGCCTGCGCTGAAGCCCCCGAACGCACGCTGGAGGGTACGTGCGGGCAGCATCCAGGGGGTGCTCATCTCAGGCTGTGCATGATGTGGGGACCCCAATATCAAAGGAGTTCCAGCATGTTGCAGACGATTCACGATCTCGGCTTCCGCTCAGAGCACGCGTACAACGCAGCCCTCATCTCCGTGGGCGTCTCCGCAGGCAGCTGGGTCATCTCCCGCTTCGCCGGCGACGAGTCCAAGCCGCAGGCAGACCGGTGGGGCATCTTCGTCGGTCACTGGGCTCCCACCTTCTTCGGACTGGGCCTGGCCCTCTCGCAGCTGGAGAAGCGCGGCAAGCGCTGAGCGCGCCCTGAGCGTCTGACGCTGAGGCCCCGGTTCGCATATGCGGCCGGGGCCTCAGCGCGCCTGCCCTGCGGCGCGGAGCCCGCCCACCCATTTCCCCCCGAACGGGAAATCACTACAGTGGCGGACATGAGCTTCCACGCCGCAGTGATCGAGCAGGAGACCGAGAAGGGCAAGATCCTTCAGCACACAGCGGAAGTGAGGGAGCTGTCGGACGACTTCCTCAGCCCCCATGCCGTGACCATCGATGTCACCCACTCGGGAATCAACTACAAGGACGGTCTGGCCATTGCCGGCAAGCCCGGTGTCGTCCGCGCTTCACCGCTGATCCCAGGCATCGATCTGGTCGGCACCGTCGTCTCCTCCGAGGACGAGCGCTGGGCAGCCGGCGATCATGTTGTCCTGACCGGCGACGGCCTGGGTGAGACGCAGCACGGCGGCCTGGCCCAGAGGGCGCGGGTGTCCGGAGATCACCTCGTTCGGGTTCCCGAGAGCATCAGCCACTCTCGTGCCGCCGCGATCGGCACAGCGGGCTTCACGGCGATGCTTTGCGTCCTGGCCCTCGAGGACGGGGGCATAACTCCCGAGTCCGGCGACATCGTCGTCACAGGCGCCTCAGGGGGCGTCGGCTCCGTGGCCGTGGCGATCCTGGCGCGGCTCGGCTACCGCGTCACGGCCGTCACAGGGCGCGTGGAGGAGCATGGCGACTACCTGCGCGGCCTCGGCGCCGCCGACGTCATCCATCGTGAAGAGTTCGCCGACCCCGGAAAACCGATGCAGAAGGCCCGATGGGCAGGCGCCGTGGACAGCGTCGGCTCCACTCCCCTGGCAAACGTCCTCGCCCAGACGTCGAATGAGGGCGTAGTGGCTGCATGCGGACTCGCCGCAGGAACGGACCTGCCCACAAGCGTGGTGCCGTTCATTCTTCGCGGCGTGACCCTCAGAGGCGTCAACTCCGTGACACAGCCGCTGGCGGTGCGCGAACGCGTATGGCACCGGCTCAGCACGGATCTGCCCCTCGATCTCCTCGACCAGATGACCGAGACGATAGGCCTGAACGACGTCTTCTCGCAGGCTGAGAAGATCCTCGCCGGAGAGGTCCGGGGTCGAACAGCAGTTCGGGTCACTGAGCGAAAAGCCGGCTGAGAAGCACCTCCGCGGCCCCTACCAGCGGGTTCGGAGCCTGCTTCGGCCAGATCATCGATACCTGGGCGGTCGGACCTCCGGCGATCCTGAGGTAGCGCAGCCCTTCCGGGCGGTGCTGCTGTGAGGTTGCGGACGTCGTCACACCGATGCCCCGCCCCCCAGCCACGGCGTCGAGCCACGAGTCGGTGGAATCCACCACGAGTGCCGGTGGGGAGCCGGATGGCTCCCCACGCCCGATCCAGCGGCACATCCGACCCCGTATTGAGCACCAGAGGGCGGCCGGCGAACTCATGAGGGGCGACCTCGCCCCGGTCGGCCCAGACGTCGTCATCAGCGACCGCCACCATCAGCGCCTCCTCCCCCAACGCCGCAGACCCATACCGTCGCCCCTCGGGCACGGAACGCACCACCGCAGCATCGACGAGCCCTTCAGCCACCCCTGCGCTCGGGGCGCGGCCGTGCACCAGAACAAGATCCGACTCGGGATTGTCCCGCCGCCACAGCCGCTGCAGCTGCGGCGTGCGCCCCCCGGCAACGGTGGCGACGTAGCCGAGCCGCAGCTGCACGGCGCCTCGGGCGGTCTGCTCCGCCGCTGCGGCGAGCTGGAGCAGGCTTCGCACCTGGGGAAGCGCGCGCCGCCCCTCCTCGGTCAGGGCCGCCTCCCGGGGCATTCGACGCACCAGCTGGACGTTCCACGCCTCCTCGAGCGCCCGCAGCCTGCGCGAGACCTGAGCCTGCGAAATGCCCAGAGTGATCGCGGCGTCCGTCAGCGTCCCCTCGTCTGCGATCGCGATGAGGCACTGTGCGTGGCGCAGATCCCAATCCATACACTCAGCGTATAGCAGACAGAGTGCATGCATTATGCGCAACCGGACGTCTGACTGAGACTCGTGAGCATGAGCAGCGGACTCCAGGGACGCCCAGGGCGGGGCTTCACTATGATCGGTACCAGCGCAGCCAGCACCCAGGCGGGCGCAGCGATCGGATCGCTTGCTTTTCCCACCCTGACGCCTCTGGGTGTGGTGGCCGCGCGGCAGGTAGTTGCTGCGCTGGTCCTCAACAGCCTCGCCCGCCCCAGCCTGCACCGGCTCACCCGCGCCCAGTGGGGGCCCATCGCCCTTCTCGCCTTCTTCTTCGCGGGGATGAACACCGCTCTGTACACGGCTGTGGACCGGATCGGCCTGGGCATGGCGGTGACCATCGAGTTCCTCGGTCCGCTGGCCGTCGCCATAGCGGCCTCACGCCGAGCTCGCGACGTAGGGTGCGCCGCCATCGCGCTTCTCGGCGTCGTCCTGCTCACACGCCCCAGCCCGACCAGTGATTTCGTCGGCCTGGGCATCGCCCTCTTCGCGGCTGTCTGCTGGGCCGGCTACATCCTCACCAACAGGGTGGTGGGTCGGCGCGTCCCGGGGCTGACCGGAACGGCCGCAGCGACGATTCTCTCCTCCGTCATGACAGTTCCCTTCGCCATCGGAATAGTCATCAGCGTCCAGCCTCCGCTGGAGGCGTACCTGTTCGCCGCGGCGGCCGGCGTCCTGAGCACTGCTGTCCCCTATTCGCTGGATCTCATCGTGCTTCGTCACATCAGCCCGCTGGTGTTCGGGCTAGGCATGTCGCTGAACCCTCTCTTCGCCGCGCTCCTGGGGTCGGTCTTCCTCGCTGAGGATCTGCCCCTCATGGCATGGGCCGGAATCGGACTCGTCGTGGCCGCGAACGTGCTGATCATGCTGAGCATGCACCCGCCGCGGCTTCTGCGCAGACGCCGCCCGATGGACCTTCAGGCGGGCGGGACCACCCTGAGGTGACCCTGCGCAGAATACGCTCCGCCGGTGTAGCCTCCTGAGTATGGATACTCGCACTCTTGGAGGAACTGGACGCAGCGTCTCTGTCATCGGCCTCGGCACGTGGCAGATCGGCGGAGACTGGGGGGACGTCTCCGACGCTGATGCCCATGGGGTCCTGGACGCGGCGGCGGAGAGCGGCATCACCTTCTTCGACACCGCCGATGTCTACGGCGACGGCCGCAGCGAGCAGAGGATCGGACAGTGGATGAGGTCCAACCCTGACTGGAAGGGCACTGTCGCCACCAAGATGATCCGCCGCGCGCCGGAGCCGACCTTGGAGCACGCCACCCTGGAGAACTTCCGTGCATGGACCGACAGGTCTCGGAAGAACCTGGGCGTGGAGACCCTGGACCTCGTCCAGCTGCACTGCCCCACCGATGACGCCGTGTTCTCCTCGGATGCCGTCTATGACGCTCTGGACACACTCGTCGAGGAGGGGGCGATCGCCTCCTACGGAGTCAGCGTGGAGACCGTGGATCAGGCGCTCACAGCCATCGAACGGCCGAACCTGGCAACGGTGCAGATTATCCTCAACGCGTTCCGGCAGAAGCCCCTCGAGGCGGTGCTTCCCGCCGCCCAGGAAGCCGGGGTGGGAATCATCGCGCGTGTGCCCCTGGCCTCCGGCCTGCTCGCTGGGCGGTACAGCAAGGACACCACGTTCGCCGCCGACGATCACCGAAGCTTCAACCGGCGGGGAGAGGCCTTCGACGTCGGCGAGACGTTCGCCGGGGTCGACTTCGAGAACGGCGTCGAAGCTGCCCGCGAGTTCACGGAGATCGCCCGGGACACCGGGTGGCGCCCGCCCACGGCCGCCCTGGGCTGGGTGGCTCAGCAGTCCGGGGTCTCCACCGTCATTCCCGGCGCCCGCAATGCCGCCCAGGCGCAGACCAACGCCGAAGCCGGCACCATGAACGCGCTCCCGGAGAGATTCTTCGAGGCCGTTGCAGAGCTCTACGAACGGCGCATCAAACCCGAGGTCCACCACCGCTGGTGAGCCGCCGCGGTCCCACGGTGGGCGAGCTGCGCAGGCGGGTCAGGCCCGAGGCGTGCTTGAATGGCACGTATGACGCAGACGCCCGAAGCCCCAGGTGAGAACGCGAGCCGGCTCGATGACGACAACCTGACCCGCCACGAGGCAGCCGAACGCGCTGCCGCTGTGAGCGTGCAGTCAGTGACCGCCCATCTGGACCTGTCGGGGGCGGAGCGGCCCGCTGCGGCCACCTTCCCCGTGGAGGCGACTCTGCATATCACCTACGATGCATCGGCCAGCGAGCAGACTCCGTTCCTCGACTACCTCGGCGCATCGGTCGAAGCGCTGACGATCAACGGCGAGGACCGCGACGCCTCGACAGCCGCGGGGGACGCACGGATCCAGCTCGACGGCCTGGCAGACGGCGAGAACACCATCGTCGTGCGCGCCACATCGAGGTACTCCCGATCGGGCGAGGGCCTCCACCGGTACGAGGATCAGGACGGCAGCGTCTACCTGTACAGCCAGTGCGAGTCCGCCGACGCCCGGCGAATACTCCCGGTCTTCGATCAGCCGAACCTGAAGACCAGGTTCACCTTCAGCATCACCGGCCCCGATGCCTGGCTGCTGCGCTCCAACTCTCCCGTCTCATCCCAGGAGACGGCCGGCAAGGGCATGACGACGGTGACGTTCGCCGAGACCGCCCTCATGTCCAGCTACCTCATCGGGTTCATCGCCGGTCCGTACCATGAGGTGACGGACGAGTGGGCGCACCCCGATCGAGACCTGACTCTGCACCTCACGGTGCTGGTGCGCCGAGCCATGGCCGACCACCTCGACGCTGAGAACCTCTTCACCATCACGAAGCAGGGCCTGACCTTCTTCCATCAGGAGTTCGGGTACCCCTACCCGTGGGGCGGCGCCGAGCCCAACGCCGAGGGCAGTGCCCGCGGGAAGTACGAACAGGTGTTCGTCCCCGAGTACAACGCCGGCGCCATGGAGAACCCGGGCCTGGTGGTCTTCACCGAGCGGCTCATCTTCGACACCGCCGCCACGGAGGCCCAGCATGAGCTGCGCGCCAACGTCATCATGCACGAGATGGCGCACATGTGGTTCGGCGACCTGGTCACCATGCACTGGTGGGACGATCTGTGGCTCAAGGAGTCCTTCGCCGACTACATGGGCTCGCTCGCTGTTGACGAGGCCACGGACTTCGACACCGCCTGGGTCGCGTTCGCCAACGGTCGGAAGGCGTGGGCCTACGTCCAGGATCAGCTCCCCACCACCCATCCGATCGTCGCCGACATTCCTGACCTTCAGGCAGCGCACCAGAACTTCGACGGAATCACCTACGCCAAGGGCGCCAGTGTGCTCAAGCAGCTCGCCGCCTACGCCGGGCGCGACGCGTTCCGCCAAGCGGCCCAGCGATACTTCGCACGGCACGCCTTCGGAAACACCGGCCTCAGCGACTTCCTCAGCGTGCTCCACGAGACGACGGGCAAGGACATGCACGCCTGGTCACAGGCATGGCTGGAGACAGCAGGCATTCCGATTCTCGAGGTCGAGGTGTCCGAGGACGCGGTGAGCATCCGTCAGACCGGCACCGACCCGTCCACCGGCGGCCAGATCGCCCGCCCTCACGTGGTGGAGGTCGGACTGTACGTCCTCGACGATGACGGGCAGCTCAGCCTGCACTCCTCCGCCCCCGTGGAGATCAGCCCTGAGGCTCCCGACGGTCTCACACCGGTGCCGGGACTGGTGGTTCCCCAGGACCAGCCGCGCCTGGTCCTGCCCAACGATCAGGATCTCACCTATGCCAAGCTGAGCCTGGACCCGGAATCAGTCGCCGCAGCGCTGACTCTGCCGCTCAATGACCCACTGGCACGAGCGACGGTGTGGGCCTCCATGTGGTCCATGGTGCGCGATGGTGAGCTGCCCGCTCCAGAATTCATCAAGGCCGTGTCCGAGCTGGGTCTTCAGATACCTGAGGCGGCCGTGGTCTCCTCGCTGCTTCGCCAGGCAGACGCCGCTGCGGAGCGCTACACCCCGGCCTCTCATCGGCAGGATGTCGAGAGCCGGTTCGCCGCCCGGCTGGCGGAATTCATCGCGGAGCAGAACGGCGGGGATGCGCAGCTGGCTGCCGCAAGGACATTGGCGTCCCTCTCCCTCAGGCATGGATCCCAGCTGGACCTGCTCGCGGGCCTTCTGGACGGCGAGGCCTCCGCGCACGGAATCCTGGGGCTGGAGATCGACGAGCAGCTGCGGTGGGCGTTCCTCCAGGCGCTCGTGGCCCACGGCAGAGCCGCGCAGGAACATGTGGATGCTGAGCTTGAGGCGAAGCGGACAGCCCGCGGGGCGATCGCCCACCGCATGGCACTGGCATCCCGACCGGAACGCAGGGTGAAGGATTCTGCCCTCCAGCAGGCCCTTTCGGGCACGGACGAAGATGGCCAGGAGCTTTCCAACGATCATCTGTCAGCTGTCATCGACGGATTCGGGGCCGACCCGCAGAATCTCACCTCCGGCTACGAGCCCGAGTACTTCGCCTCGCTGAACCGCGTGTGGGGCTCCATGACGCTCGGGAACGCTGGTCGTGTGGTCCGCGGCCTGTTCCCGTCAGTCGCGCACCTTGAGCCGGGCCAGACGGCCTCCGAGCATCCGGCGGCCGTCCGCACTGCCGCCTGGCTCGAGGAGAATCCGGACGCCCCGCGTGCACTGCGCCGGCTGATCCTGGAGGAGCAGGACGCACTCCTGCGCAGCCTCAGCGCTCAGGCGAACGTCGGGTCCTGAGCCTGCCTCTTCGACTTACGACGGTCCAGCAGCAGCGTCAGACCGATCGCCAGGCCGAAGAGCAGGCACAGGGGCGCCATGATGATGAACATGGTGATGACCTCGCCTCCAGGCGCGGCGATCGCAGAGATGACGGCGATGAGCATGACCACCCATCGCCAGGAGCGCAGAATCTGGCGGCCGGAGACCAGACCCATCATGTTCACCCCGACGAGCACGACCGGCAGCACCATGGCAGCGCCGCAGGCGAGGAACAGGTGCAGCACGAACGTGAAGTAGACATCCGGGGCGATGAAGTTGGTGGTCCCCTCGGGGTTCAGCGCGAAGAAGAACCGGATCGCCTGGGGCAGCACTGTATAGGCCAACCAGATGCCCGCCAGGAACAGCGGCACTGAGGCTGCGATGAATCCGATCGCGTAGCGCTTCTCCGTCTTCCGCAGGCCAGGCATGATGAATGCCCAGATCTGGTAGAGCCAGACCGGTGACGAAATGACGATGCCGGCGAACACTGCAATCCGGACCAGCATGTCTAAGGGCTGGCCGACCGCGTTGAAGGCGATGGCAGCCTGGCGGGATTCGTCGTCGGCGGCATAGCTGAGGACCGGCTCTGCGATGGCGGAGAAGATCCAGTCGTAGAGGAAGCCTCCGGCGACGGCGCACAGCACCACAGCTGCGCAGGAGATCAGCAGGCGATTGCGAAGCTCTCGGAGGTGATCCTTCAGAGCCATACGCCCCTCGGGATCCCGGCGTGATCGCCTCTCTCTGGGCGAACGGTCGCCGGCTCCGGGAGCCGCACCGGCTCGACGTTCGGAGGCTGCGGTCATCCGCTCAGCGCTGGTCGTGGCGCTCAGACTCCGGGGCGGGCCGCGCAGTGCGCTCCCCGTCGATCACGCGTCCCTCGACCGCCGGCGACTCGTCGCCGCGCCCCTCAGAGGCAGTGTCGTCCTTCTTGAACTCTTTGACCTCGTCCTTGAAGATCCGAGCCGACTGGCCCATCGACTTGGCCAGCTTGGGCAGCTGGCTGGCGCCGAAGAGCAGCAGGACGATCAGGAGAACGATGAGCAGGTGCTGCCAAGACATGGTGCGGCCTTCCTTTCTGACGTTCCGGCCATTCTACGCCGCTCAGCTCAACGCCGAGCTTCGTCGCCCCCTTGGGCGTCGCGCAGCTGCTGCTGGGCGCGGGCGTACACCTGCTGGCGCAGCTCTCGGGGCTGGAGCACCTGAATATCCCCGCCTGCGGCGACGACGTACCCGACGGCGGCCTCAGCACTGCTGAAGTGGGTGCCGATGGTCACCGTGCCGGACTTCTCGCGATGAATGCGGGAAGGGGCGAAGCGCTCCGCCGTCCCGGCGGCCGGGGGCGAGAATCTGAGGACCACGCTGATGGACTCGTCCGTGCGCGGAGCAAGGGCCCGCGGCGCCGCGGTCCGCGCAAGGGCGTCTGCGCGTTGGCTGCGCAGCACGTCAGGCAGCGTCTCGATCTGTTCGATGCGCTGGATCCGGAAGAGACGCTCCCCCTCCGCCTGTCGGCACCACGCACGAACATAGACGCCGGGGCCGTCGTGAACGATCTGCACGGGTTCGATCACGCGTTGGGTCCTGCTGCCGGCGGCGTCGCTGTAGCGAATCCTGACGCAGAAGCCGCCGGCCGCTGCGGCACGGATGCTTTCGAGGGACACGTTCTCCGCAGAGGTGCGGGCCAGGGCCATGGAGTCCGCTGCGCTGACGAGCTCCGGGGGGACGACCCCAGCGATCTTGCGCCTCAGGCTGCGCACGGCAGGCCCTGTGCCGCTGTCGTCCGGCGCGCTCATGCGTTCCAGCGCCTGCAGCGCCATGAGCACGCCGAGCGCACCGTAGCGCGTCAGAGACACCGGACGGGACATGGTGTCCACCGCCGTGCCGGCCGGGCCGGTGAGCCTCACGGGAATGTCCCGGGAGAGATAGTCGCTGCGGAAGCGCTCAGGCTCCAGCGGCGGAAGCGGGTGGACCTCGAGGTAGTCGCCGGAGTAGCCGTCGCCGAAGGTCCCCGCCATACCGAGCGACAGCAGGTCCCGGTGCAGCTGCTCGGCGGTGATGCTGAACCGGCGCATCAGATCGGAGGGCCGCAGCTGCTGACCGCTGAGAAGCACGGCGGCCATGTTGATCACGCGATCCACCTTCGCCCCTGCGGCGTCGGCGGGCCGCTGCGCCGCAGCCGGGCGAAGTCTCGGTGCTTTGGGGGCAGAGCCTTCGTGCGCCGCCAGCACACCCGTCAGGACGGTGCTCAGGCTCTCATGCTCCGGGGATGTCGGCGAGAACCCGTGCTATGTCCTCCTGCGCGTCCCCTGCCGCGGCGGCTGCAGCGTCTGCCGCGGCACGGTGCTCGGGGTCATCCTTCTCAGCGGCCGGATGTGGGAGTGGATCCGGTCCATGCGGAAGACTCGATGAGCTTCCTTGTCGAGATCGAACCCGTAGAGGTACCAGTGGCCGCGGACTCCGGCCCCCAGGCCCACGATGCGGCGCTCGGTCGGGCTCGAGCTTCCGCGTCCGGTGTAGTGGAACATCAGCGCCCCACCCATGCCGATCGCGGCGAGCTCCAGGAGACGGTCGATCTCCTGCTCAGAGCCGATCGATGTCTGAAGCGACACGGGGGCGCGCTCAGCGCAACGTCATCCTGGGGGTCAGCCTCGGGAATGAGTGCCCAGAGGGCGTGCTGAAGGCCGCGGATATTGGATTCGGCGAAGACAGCGTGAGCCTGTCGCAGCACGAGCCGCTCCGCGGGCTCCAGCCGCAGGTCCGGAAGTCCGTACTGGTCCGGGTCGATGCTGTAGCGGTAGTCCCCTGCGCTGCTGATCTCGGTCAGCGGAACTCCGGTGGCCCGCAGGTACTCCTTGTCCCGGCCGAACATCCGCTCGAACGAGTCGTCGTCCTGCCCGGAGGCTCTGAGCTCTATGTAGCTCTCAACCCGTTCTCGGAGCTCGCCGCGTGTGATCCCGGCGCGGCCGGCGTCCAAGACGGTCTTGGCGACCGAGAGTGCCCTGACGACGCCGTCGTCGGCCTGCTCCTCCTGCACCGCTTTGGGCCCGTCTGTCACGCGCGTGTCAGTTCTTCTCCACCCGCATGAGGTCGACCACGAAGATGAGGGTTTCATTCGGGCCGATGGCCGCGCCGGCGCCCTGCTCGCCGTAGGCAAGGTGGGGCGGGATCTCAAAACGCCGACGGGCGCCTTCCTTCATCCCGATCAGGCCCTGGTCCCATCCCTGGATGACCTGACCGATGCCAGCAGTGAAGTCCAGCGTGTGGCCGCGGTTCCAAGAGGCATCGAACTCTTCGCCCGTGGAGAAGGCTACGCCCACGTAGTGGCAGGCAACCATGTCACCCGGTGCCGCCTCGGGACCGGAACCGGGGATCAGCTCTTCGATGACCAGCTCCTCCGGGGGCGTCTCCCCCGGGAAGTCGATCATGGGTTTGCTGCGGTCGTATGCGCGTTCCCCAAAAGACATCAGTCCTGGTCCTCCTCGTTCTCGTCTTCGCTCTCATCGGCGTCCTCGTCGGCTGTCTCCTCGGCGTCGCCGACGAACTGCTCCAGCTCGTCGATCGATTCGACGCCGAGCTGCGCCGCGAGCATCTCCAGCTCCTCGGCCGAGATGCCCATCTCATCGGCCAGCTCCTCCAGCTGCTCACGCTCCTCGTCGGAGAGGTCCAGCTCCTGGGGGGCGGGCTGCTGCTCCTGCTGCTCCTGCTGCTGGGCCATCACGTCGCTGACGGTCTCAGCGTCGATGATCTTGACCAGGTCGACGACGAAGATCAGCGTCTCGTCCGGGCCGATCGCCTCACCCTGACCGGACTCTCCGTAGGCCATCTCGGGCGGAATCACCATCAGGACACGGTCACCGACTCGGTGACCCGGAATGCCCTCATTCCAGCCCTCAATGGCCCCCTGCTGGGTCATGGCTGAGACTTCCTCATCGAGGGAGAATTCGAAGGGCTCGCCGGGCTGTCCGTCTTCGCTCCACGAGGAATCGAACTCCTCGCCCTCGGACCAGGTCCATCCACGGTACTGGGCGAAGACGTAGTCATCCTCACCGATCTCGTCGCCGTCACCTTCGATCAGCACCTCGGTGCTCAGGTCCTCCGGCGGGTCAGCCAGCTCCTCCTCCGCCAGGTCAGGGGAATCTCCGACGGAGGAGTCGATCTCAGGAAGGTCCCCGGACTGCTCGGCCTCTTCGCCGTCGGCGTGCGCCGGAGCCTGGCCCTCCAGGTGGAAGATGTAGAGGGAGTTCTCCTGGCCCTCTGCCGCCTCCGCGGGACCGGCCTGCAGATAGACCGCCACATCAGAGCCGATCGTCACGCCGTCGGCGCTGAGCGCCTCTCCGATGAACTGGTTCTGGCCCTCGGTTCCGAGGAACGCCGGAAGCGGCAGATACGGGGTCAGATCCTGTTCATAGGAATCCTGAAGGACCGTGCCGTCCTCGGGGTCCACGGCCACCAGCTGGTAGTCCAGCAGGGAGTCCTCGGAGACCTGCTCCCCGTCGCCGGCGTTCACCACGCGCGAGGCGTTCTCCTCGAGCTCAATATCGTCATGTATCAGGACCTCAGGGGCGCCTTCATCCTGAGGAGAGACGTCGACCCCGGAGAGCGCGTCAGCATCGCCGAGGCCATCGCCCTCAGCGTCGCCGCAGGCGGAGAGGACGAGAAGCGCAGCAGTGCTCAGCGCAAGGCTTTGGGAGGTCAGGCGAGACGTAGGCATCACCGAGGAACTGTACCTTGGGCGCGCGGCCTCAAGCACGCTGTCGACGGCGCTTTACGCCCACCGCAGATTCACGCTGCCGGAAGCCCCGCCTGCTCATCCGTCTCGCTGCGGACATACAGATCGGTCAGCGCCAGCGACGCTGCTGTGC
Source organism: Nesterenkonia sp. NBAIMH1 (assembly GCF_007922635.1). NCBI lineage: Bacteria > Bacillati > Actinomycetota > Actinomycetes > Micrococcales > Micrococcaceae > Nesterenkonia > Nesterenkonia sp. NBAIMH1. The sequence goes on along the minus strand of NZ_CP042335.1, from coordinate 2,470,193 downwards.
CGTCGCGCTCATCGATGCTGCGCCGCCGCAGCTGACGCTCCCGATCCCCAAGCTTGTCAAGAAGAGCGTCTACACGAGCATCGGCCGAAGCGAACGGATCCTTGAGCATGATGGCCTCCAAGGGCCGGTCCACCAGCTTGTGATGGACCCAGTCGGTCTGCGCCTCCGCCCCGAAGGCCCGCGCGGCGGAGAGGAACTCGCCGCGCAGGGCCGCCCGGGTCGGCGGCGGGGTCACCATCGCCTGGCGCACCTGAGCGGGCGTGGTGACATCAGTGGCCCGTGCTCGCCGCTGCAGCAGATGGAAGAGGCCTCGATCCGGGCTCACATCGTGATACGCCATATCGACCTGTTCGAGCTTGGGATGGTTGAGGCCGATCCCCTGCCGCGCAGCGATCTCATCGACGAGCCGCTTCTTGATCGCCCAGTCGATGTCACGGTCGACCAGGCTGTGATCACCCGTGGCAACGGCCTCGAGCGTGCGCTCCCACAGCTCAAGGACAGAATCCACGTGCTCATGGTGGGCTCCGCGTTCAGCGACGAACGTCTTGGCCCTCTCCAGCAGGCCCCTCTGGATGGCGACCGCGCTCATCGGCTCAGCACCACGGATGCGAACCTGGGCGGTGCCGCTGAGGTCGTGGCTGATGTGACGGATGGCCCCGATCGGGTTCTCCATCTCGTAGTCGCCGATGGGAACTCCCGCCTCGATCATGCGCAGCACGAGGTCGGTGGAGCCGTAGCGCAGCAGGGATGTCGTCGTCGACATGTTCGAGTCCCCGACGATCACGTGCAGCCGCCGGTGCTCGGCCGCATCCGCGTGCGGCTCGTCGCGGGTATTGATGATGGGCCGGGAGCGGGTCGTCGCCGAGGAGATGCCCTCCCACATGTGGTCAGCTCGCTGTGAGAACGCAAAGTGCGCCTCGCGGGTCTCATCCGCCGGCACCACTCGCCCCGCACCGGTCAGGATCTGGCGGGTGACCAGAAACGGAAGCAGAATCCCTGACAGGCGTCTGAAGTGTGTGGTGCGCGGAATCAGATAGTTCTCATGGCTGCCGTATGAGTTGCCTGCCGAGTCCACGTTGTTCTTCAAAACGTAGACGGCTCCGTCGAAGCCGTCCTCTGCGATCCGACGCTCGGCCGCCTGAGCGAGATCGTGCATGATGACTTCGCCGGCTCGGTCCGCGGCAATGAGATCAATCAGATCTGAGCACTCCGCGGTCGCGTACTCGGGGTGAGAGCCCACGTCCAGATACAGCCGAGCACCGTTGGGGATGAAGATGTTCGAGCTCCGGCCGAACTCGACCACGGGACGAAACAGGTACCGGGCGAGCTCGTCTGGGGGCAGTCCTCGTCCGCTGGTGGGCCGATGCGTGATGCCGAACTCGGTCTCTACGCCTATGACGCGGCGATCCACCGCCTACTGGCCGCCCTTCTGGACGAAGCCTTTGACGAACTCTTCCGCGTTGGACTCCAGGACGGTGTCGATCTCGTCGAGCAGCGAGTCGAGCTCATCGACGCGCTCAGCCGCCTGAGGGTTTCCGCGCACCTGGCCGGAGTCCTCCGTCTGCGGGCCGTTGTCGCCTCCTGGACGCTGGGGCTGCTTCTGCGGCTGGGCCATGGGATTGGGTCTCCTCACCGGGGTGTCATGCGGTCTCGTGCCAGTCTACGACCCACCCGCCAGGCCCTCGAGCGCCTCTATCACGGCCGCGTCGTCGGGGGCGGCGCGCAGGACCTCCTCGGCCTCTGCCCTACTCGCTGCATGAGGACTGGCGAGGGGGATGCGGACCAGTCGGCTGCCGCTGCTCTCGCGCAGCAGCACCTGATCCCACGAGACGCCGGCCACGAGATGCGCATAGTCGGACACGAGCGTCCCGCGGAGCCAGGCGCGCGTCTCCTCAGGAGGGTGCGCGGCAGCCCATGCGAGCTGATCATCCGTGAAGAGGCGCCGCATGCGTCCTGCTCTCACCAGCTTGTAGTAGAGCCCCTTCTCCTCCCTGAGGTCGTGGTACTGAAGATCGATCAGGCCGAGGCGAGGCGCATCCCATGCCAGGCCGTCGCGGCGGCGGTACGATTCGATCAGCTGCAGCTTCGCCACCCAGTCCACCCTGTCGGCCGCGCTCGAGACATCCGCTTCGAGATCAGTGAGCAGCTGCTCCCAGGCGTCAAGGACCTCTGCGGTCTCCGTGTCAGGGGCCGCCTGCGCAAGCTCAGCGGCGCTCTCCTGACCTGCGCGCTCCTTCGCCGCTTCGAGATAGAGGCGCTGGATCTGCAGGGCCGTCAGCTCACCCCGATCGGTGTGGACCGCTGCGGTGAGGCTGGTGTCGTGGCTGATGCGCTTCAGGGCCGCGACGGGGTCGGCGAGTCGGATATCCGGTGCGCTGCCGGACTCGATGAGGTCCAGCACCAGGGCGGTGGTCCCCACGCGCATCCAGGCGGAGTACTCGCTCATGTTGGAGTCGCCGATGATCACATGGAGACGCCGCCAGGTGTCGTAGTGCGCGTGGGGCTCATCCCGAGTATTGATGATCGGCCGTCGCACGGTGGTCTCCAGGCCCACGTTCTCCTCGAAGAAGTCAGCGCGCTGCGAGATCTGGTAGCCGGACGTCTGGCCCTGCTGCCCGATGCCGAGCCGCCCCGCTCCGCACAGGATCTGCCGCGTGACGAAGAAGGGGAGCAGCCCGTCCACGATGTCGTCGAAATCGGTGGAGCGAGGGACGAGATAGTTCTCGTGCGCCCCGTAGGAGACCGACTTGTTGTCCGTGTTGTTCTTGTAGAGGAGCACCTGGGGTGCGCCCTCCTCCTGGGAGAGCCGCCGGGCGGCGTCGCAGGCGATGCGGTCCCCGGCGACGTCATAGAGCACAGCGCGCTTGGCCCCGATCGCCTCGGGCGCCGAATACTCGGGGTGCGCGTGGTCGACGTAGAAGCGCGCGCCGTTGGCCAGCACCAGGTTCATGAGAAGCTGCGGCTGCCCGTCCCTGAGCTGAAAGAAGTCGCCTCGCCAGTGAGGAGAGCCTGGGGCAGGCGATCCTGCACGGCCCTCTCGCTCGGCCGCATCGGCCGGACTGGGGTCCCCGCCTGGGATGTTGCCCAAAGCATCCCTGACGTCCCCGGCTCCCGCCTCCTGCTCGGCGGCGTAGGCCAGAGCGTCTGAGCTGTCCGTCAGCTGACTGGGGTGGGCGGCCGACCGCGGAAGGACCCAGCCGCGAGCGTCCACCAGCGGCGACTCGGACTGGTAGTCCCATTCTGTGCCTGCGACGGAGGAGCCGGACTCGGTGGCGTGGGCCGCGTACGCGTTCACCAGTTCGATGGAGAGCGCCACATGGCTGGCACGTGGATTGTTGGGGGCGTGGATGCCGTACTCGGTCTCCATGCCGATGAGGCGGCGTACCGTCATGCGTGCAGCCCCAGTCCTGCCTGCAGCGTCTTCTGCTCAGCGATCTCCTCGTCCATGGCAGCCTCCAGATGGTGCGGGGCGATCCCCTTCGACTCCGGGCTCTGACCCTCAGCGATGAAGTCCTTGATGGCACCCTTCTTGGCCCGGTCGATGACGTTGCTCAGCACCGCGCCCGACATGAAGTCAGCCTGAGCGGGGTACAGCCGGGAGACGACGAGGTCGATCAGCGCCTCCCGCGCCGCTTCGGACGAACCCCATTCAGCCACCAGCGCTGCGCGCAGCGGCACAGCAGCACCGAGATGGATGCGCAGAATGTCGCGAGCCCCCTCGGCTGAAGGACGCCGGACCCGTATCTTCACGTCGAGTCGGCCCGGCCTCAGAATCGCCGGATCGATCATGTCTTCGCGGTTTGAGGCGCCGATGACGATGACGTTGTCGAGGGACTCCACCCCGTCGATCTCCGCGAGCAGCTGCGGCACAATCGTGGTCTCCACGTCCGAGGAGACTCCGGAGCCGCGGGTGCGGAACAGTGCCTCCATCTCGTCGAAGAACACCACCACGGGCTGCCCTGAGGAGGCGCGCTCACGTGCCCGGGCGAAGATGATGCGGATGTGCCGCTCCGTCTCACCGACGTACTTGTTCAGCAGCTCCGGGCCTTTGATGTTGAGGAAGCTTGCGCTCTCGCCTCCGTCGTTGAGCGAGGACGCCACCGCTTTGGCGATCATCGTCTTGCCGCAGCCGGGCGGCCCGTAGAGCAGAATGCCCTTCGGCGCCTGAAGCCCGTGCTCCTGGTACAGGTCGGCGTGGAGGAAGGGCAGCTCGACAGCGTCACGGATCTGGCCGATCTGCTCAGCCAGGCCGCCGATCTGTTCGTAGGAGACGTCCAGCGACTCCTCAAGCACGACATCCTCCACCTCAGAGAGGGAGACGACTTCGGTGGCTGTGCCGGTTCGCAGGTCCACCACCACTGCGTCTCCGACCTCTGCCTGGGCAGACTGCTCGGCATCGCTGCCGCCTCGCCGGCCGGCGGCCTCCGAGAGCGCGACGACACGCTCCTCCTCGCCCCGTGCGATGATGACGAGCCGCCCGTCGGGCAGCACCTCCTTGACCCTCGCCACCTCACCGGTGCGGTCGGGGTCGAGGACGGAGACGATCGTCAGGTTCTCGTTCAGCAGCACCTCCGATCCGGGATGCAGCTCTGCGGGCTCGATGAGGGGCGAGACGCTGACCCGCATCTTTCGCCCGCCGTGCAGAATGTCGCAGCCGGCTCCGGAGGCCGCCTCGATCTCCCGTCCCTCGACGCGGTCCCGCGCAGGCCGGTACCCGATGATGGTCCCGAACGTGAAGGGCGCCTGACCGTCGGCCTCAAGAGCGCCTCTCAGCTCTGTGATCTGGTTCCGGGTCGCTTCGAGCATGCCGGTGAGCCGCTCATTGCTGCGGCCTGCGGCCTGAAGCTTGTCCTGAGCGTCCTTATGGCGGGAGCGCAGACTGTCCAGCTGCCTGTGGGCATGCTCGAGCCTGCTTCTGACGTCGGCGAGCTCATTCTCCGTCACGACGCGTTGGCACCTCCTTGGCTCTGTCGGCGAGGGTCTGGGCGTGAACAGCGGCGCGGCGGGCTTTCTTCCCCGTCACATTGCGAGTGCTGAGGGTCTTGTCGTCCCACACGGCATCGTCGTCGAAGGCGGGCCACGCCTGGCGGTCCTCTGCGCTCGGCGCTGAGACCTTCTCGCGCTTGGCCAGGGTGAGGGGCGTCTGATCGTCCGCCAGCCTGCGGGTCGACAGCAGAAAGCCTGTGTGCGCCACCATGCGGTGATCGGGGCGGACTGCCAGGCCGTCCAGGTGCCAGGTGCGCAGCATGGTCTCGTGCGCCTCGGGCTCCGTGAAGCCTTTCGAGGCACGGAGCTGTTCGGCCAGGCGCGACAGCTGTGTGACGGTGGCCACGTATGAGACCCAGACTCCTCCCGGGGCGAGGACGGTCTTGACCGCGTCGATGCACTCCCACGGTGCGAGCATGTCCAGGATGACACGGTCGACGCTGGCTGGGCTCTCGAACTCAGGGGCCTTCTCCTGGAAGTCTCCCAGCTCGATGCCCCAGCCGGGGTGGGCCTCTCCGAAGAAGGCCTCGACGTTGCCCCGCGCGATGTCGGCGAACTCTGCGCGCCTCTCGTACGACCTCAGCGTGCCGGCGTCTCCCACTGCGCGCAGGAGGCTGATGGACAGCGCCCCGGACCCCACTCCGGCTTCGACGACGTGGGCGCCCGGAAAGACGTCGGCGACCTGGACGATCTGCGCGGAGTCCTTGGGGTAGACGACCGTGGCGCCCCTGGGCATGGAGAGGACGAAGTCGTTGAGCAGGGGCCTGAGGACCTGATACTCATACCCTTTGTCGTTGGCCACCACGATGCCTTCCGGCTGGCCTATGAGCACGTCGTGCCGCAGCACGCCCTGATGCGTGTGCCATTCTCCGCCTTCGGCGAGCGTGATGGTGGAGGGCTTTCCCCTGCGGTCGGTCAGCTGAACGCGCTGTCCGGGCTGCAATGGTCCTTGGCGCATGTGAGCGCCTACGGCTTGTCCGGGCGATGGAGTGGAGGAATTCGTCATCAGACGGCTGTCGGCTCTTTCGTCAGGAGGTTCTGGAGGTCGGCGGCGCTCAGGCCGGAGAGGCTCTCGGCCAGGTGCCACTGATCGCTTTCGGGCAGGGCTGAGTAGTGGGGCACAGCCAGCGTCACGAGGCCTGAGCCGGCAGCTGCGGCGGTCCCGGGGATCGAGTCCTCAACTGCGATGCAGCGGGTCTTGTCCAGGGCCTCACCGGTGAGGCGCACGTGCTGCTCGGACATCTTCTCGAAGCCTAGGAGGTACGCCTCAGGATCAGGCTTTCCGCGGCTGACCATGTCGCCGGAGATGATGAACTCCAGGTGGTCCTGGGGAAGCCGCTCGGCGATCGCGGATGCCAGACGGCCCCACGACATCGTGACCATCGCCTGGCGGACTCCGGCGGAGCGGAGGCTGCCCAGGAGTTCGAGCGCACCCGGCCGCCAGGGGATCTCGTGGGCGCAGCGCGCGATCACACGGTCCATGAGGGCGTCCACAATGGAGGCGGTCTCCATGCCAACGCCCGCATCCTGCAGGACGGAGGCGCTGAATTCGAGGGCCTGGCCCACCAGCAGCTGCGCCTTGGCCTCGTCCCACTGGCCGCCCCACGCTTCGACGAGGTCATATTCGGCCTGTATCCAGTAGGGCTCTGTGTCTACGAGGGTCCCGTCCATGTCCCAGAAGACCGCCTGAAGTGAAGACATGCCGATCATCCTACGGCTTCCGCCTGAGGGGCTGGCGCACTAGTGTGAAGAGCGTGAGCGAGGAATTCCCAGAGCCCGAGGACCGTCGGCAGGAGCCGTCCGACTCGGAGCACCCGGACGCCCCGTCGGTGAGCACCGACCGGGCACAGCTTCTCGCGTCCCACCTCCGGTCGATCATCGCGGACGGGTCGGAGACTCCGCGGCCTCCCCGGGTCATGCTGATGGCTTTCGAGGGCTGGAACGATGCTGGCGGGGCCGCCTCGGCTGCCATCCGGGCCGTCGCGTCTGCGCTCGACGCCGAGGTGATGGAGAAGCTGACCGAGGAGGAGTATTACGACTTCCAATTCTCCCGCCCAAAGATCATTCGGAATCAGGGGCATCGGGAGATCATCTGGCCCTCCACGACCATCCTGCGCGCCGAGGTCTCCGGCGGGGATTTCGAGCTGCTCTTCGTTCACGGGGTGGAGCCCAGCTTTCGGTGGCAGTCCTATACGGCGGACCTGCTGACCAAGGCAGCTGAGTACGACGTCGATGCCGTCGTGCTGGTGGGCGCACTGCTGGCTGATGTCCCTCACACCCGTCCCATCCCCGCCTCCTTCTCTGCTGAGGACGAGACTCTGCAGGAAGCCATCGATGTGGATGCTCCCACTTATGAGGGGCCGACGGGCATCGTCGGAGTGCTTGCCCATACGGCCTACCAGGCGGGCATCCCCGCCGTCTCGCTGTGGGCTGCGGTGCCGCACTACGTGGGCCAGGCGCCCTCGCCGAAGGCTCAGCTCGCTGTGATGCGCAAGCTCGAGGAGCTGCTGGGCTTCGGCGTGGACACCGGCGAAGTGGCTGAGGATGCGGCCGCCTGGGAGCGCGGCGTCGATGAGCTGGCCGAAGAGGACACGGAGATCGGTGAGTACGTGAAGCGCCTCGAGGAGGCCACTGACACCACGAACCTGCCGGAGGCCACCGGCGACGCGATCGCCGAGGAGTTTGAGCGATACCTCAAGCGGCGCCGACCGCCGGAGTCCTGACGGCGGACTCCGGAGCGCGGTCGCGCAGTCTCACGCCTCGAGGCTGATGCCCAGCAGCGCGTCCACGAGGTCGATCGTCTGCCGCCTGGAGGTTCCCCCCGGAAATTGCCCAGCGGCCCACAGGTCGAGTATGTCCAAAGCCGCCGGCGCGTTGAGGTCTCCCGAAAGGGCCGACATGAGCGCGTACTGGAGGGGACTGGGATGCGAGGGATCCGCGTCGTAGTCCTCGGCGTGCGCGACGGCGCTCTTCCAGCGCCCCAGGCGCGCTTCGGCGAAAGCGAGATCGTCGGGGTGGAAGCTCCAGTCGGCGCGCCAGTGGTGGCTCAGCAGCAGCGCTCGGATCGCCTGCGGATCGTGTCCCTTCGCGGTGAGCTCGGAGACGAGGACCAGATTGCCCTTGGACTTCGACATCTTCTCGCCGTTGAGGCCGACCATGCCGGTGTGGGCGTAGTGCTCCGCCAGCGGCACCCCGTCTGCGGCTGTCGCATGCGCTGCCGAGAACTCATGGTGCGGGAATCGCAGGTCCGATCCCCCACCCTGCACACTGAACGGCGCAGGAAGATGACGACGGGCGATCACCGAGCACTCGATGTGCCAGCCGGGTCGCCCCTCGCCCAGGGTGCCCCCGTCCCAGCTCGGCTCGCCTTCGCGTCGCGCCAGCCACAGCAGAGGATCCAGCGGGTCGCGCTTCCCTGCGCGTTCGGGGTCGCCCCCGCGCTCCGGAAAGAGCTCCTCCATTGATGTGCGGTCGTAGTTCCCGATGCTTCCGAAGGTCCATCCCGTCCGGGCTTCTGCGCTCGCGATGTCGAAGTAATAGTCGGGGGTCGCGGTGCCCTCGGCGGGAACCGGATAGGCGATTCCCTCACTGAGCAGGCGCTCCACATCCTCAACCACCCCGGGAATCATCTCGACTGCCCCCATGTAGGTGTTGGGCGGAATCACACGCAGCGCGTGCATATCGGAGCGGAACAGGTCGGTCTGGGACTCAGCAAGCATGCGCCAGTCCACCCCTGTCGCATCGGCCCGCTCGAGCAGCGGATCGTCGATGTCGGTGACGTTCTGGACATAGTTGACGTCGAGGCCGCACGCACGCCAATAGCGCACGAGGATGTCGAACTGCACGTACGTATTGGCGTGACCCAGGTGGGTTGCGTCGTAGGGAGTGATGCCGCACACATACAGCGATGCCGTGCCGTCGCGGGAGACGACGGGGGTCCTCGTCGCTGCCGGGGTGCTGTGGAGTTCGAGAGTCTCGTCCACGGCGGGGAGGGAGGGCACGGGCGGCGCGGGCCACGATCTCACGCGGTACGTCCTTAGGGTTCAGGCGACAGGTCCAACAGGGGACAACTCAGCAGGGGGGTCGGACATTCCGTCCGCTCAGGACCCGCTGAGCCGGGGCGTCTCAGTCGTCGCCGAGGCTCTCCAGATCCTCTTCCTCGTCCTCGTCGTCGAGCTCGTCGTCCGCGTCCGCCTCCTCGTCGTAGAGGTCCAGCGGCGTCACTTCGCCTGTGGCTGCGAAGAGGGCGTCCTCATACGCCTCAAAGGCATCGCCGATCGCGTAGAACGCCTTCTCGACCGCCGGGTCTTCCTCCCCACGGCGGTTGACGGCTGCTGAAAGGTGCTCGCCGAGGGCATCGGTGAGAGCGTTCAATGCGATGCGGGGATCTGCGCTCATGGGGCCACACTATCAACGGCCCAGCGGGCCGGTAAGCCCCAATGTGTGAGCACTCGGGATCGGCGTCCGCCGGGCGCAGTCAGAGGGTCCTGCGCACGCGCATCAGGCGACGCCTGAGCCAGTATTTCCGGACTCCCCCGGTGTACAGGGCGCTGCGTCGGAGCTCCCAGCGCCCGTACTCGGCGTGGTCGATCACCTGCCGCCTCACCTCGGCGAGGGACTGTCGGGGCTGACAGGTGAGCACGAGGTACTCCCAACCGCTGCCGTCCTCATCCTCGGGGGTGTACCAGCTCTCGACCGGCTGCTGCCCTGTCTGGTGCGGCATTGACGCTCCTTCACCTGTGATGCGTGATTCTGGGCGACGTGCTTGTCGACCCACACTACTGCAGGATCATTGCTGGGCGAGGAACCGGTGCAGCGTCCGGACTCCGAATGTCAGCGACTCGACGGGAACCCTCTCGTCCACCCCATGGAACATCCCGGTGAAGTCCAGCTCAGCGGGCAGCTTCAGCGGGGCGAACCCGTAGCCGGCGATGCCCAGCACAGCCAGATGCTTGTTGTCGGTCCCTCCGCCCAGCATGTATGGCAGCACGACGCCCTCCGGGTCCTCATGCTTCAGGGCGCTGACCATCTGCTCCACGAGGGCGCCGGAGAAGGGCAGCTCCAAGGATCGGCCTTCGTTGAGAAGTTCGAATCGGATCTTCTCACCGGCCAGCTCCCTGAGCACGGCGGCCACTTTGGCGTCCTGGTCGGGCAGCGTGCGCGCATCCACGAGCGCGCTGGCTTCGCCCGGAACGACGTTGTGCTTGTACCCGGCCTCCAGCTGCGTGGGGTTCGAGGTGTTCTGGAGGGTCGCGCCCACGAACTTCGCGGCCGAGCCCAGCGCATCGAGAAGCGGCTGGGGATTCTTCTCATCGAAGGGAATGCCTGTGAGGTCCGCAAGCTGTTCGAACAGGGAACGAGTCGTCTTGGTGTACTCGATGGGCCACTCATAGCCGCCGATGGCCGCGACAGCGCGGGCAAGGGTGACGACGGGGTTGTCCCGCTGGACAGCTGAGCCGTGTCCGGCTGTGCCCTCAGCGATCATCCTGGTCCAGTGCAGGCCCTTCTCGCCGGTCTGGATGAGATAGGCACGTGTGCCCGCCACGTCGGTGGAGAATCCTCCCACTTCGCTCACGGCCTCCGTGGCGCCCTCGAACAGCTCTGGACGGTTCTCCACCATCCATGCGGCGCCGAATCTCCCGTTGTCCTCTTCGTCTGCGAAGAACGCAAAGATCAGGTCTCTCTGCGGCTGGTGCCCCTCACGGCTCATGCGAAGCATAGAGGCAAGGATCATGGCGTCCATGTTCTTCATGTCCACGGCACCGCGGCCCCAGATGAGACCGTCCCGCAGCTCAGCTGCGAAGGGATCCTCCTGCCAGTCCTCGGCCTGCGCGGGCACCACATCGAGGTGCCCATGCACCACAAGCGCCCCGGCATCCGGGTCCGAGCCGCGCATGCGCGCGAAGACGCTCGCCCTTCCCGGTGCGGATTCAACGATGGTGGGCTCCAGGCCTGCTTCCCGCATCACCTCGGCGCAGTACTCTGCCGCGTCGCGCTCACCGTTCGAGCGCCCGCCTCCCCAGTTCTGGGTGTCGATGCGGATGAGATCGCGGCAGAACCTGATGACGTCTTGCTCCGCCCTTGCGGCGGGCTGCTCGCTCCCAGTCATGAGACCACCCTAGAGGGTGCTCGTCTGCGCCGGGTGTCAGGCTGCGGGGATGGGTCCGGGTTGGGCTGCGGGTCTGGGGGCAGCCTGCAGGTTCTGGTTCAGGGCTTTGGACTGCTGGGCTCGGGTGTGGAGCCGGCGGCAGGCGATGATCACCACGATCAGGGCCATCAGAACAAGGGCCACCGTGAGGTAGGCCTGGGCTGTGGCTATGGCCGCGGTCCTCACAGCCCTGCACCTTCCAGCTCGTCCCGGCTCAGAGTCCGCCCGGAGGGAAGGACGAAGCTGATGTCCTGGGAGGCGAACACCAGATCCAGGATCAGCTCCATATTGGGCACCACACCATTGATGATGGTGCCCATCACCTCCCGGGTGTCGTCCTCCTCGTGCAGAGTGCACCGCAGACCCAAGTCCGGGGCCTGAGTGCTCCCAGAGATCTCCACGATCGCTGAGGCAACCGCCGGGTGGGCCATCAGCCCCGCCGAGACCGCCTTGGCCGCCTGGTCCAGCCGCACCCTGTCATCATCCACGTCCTGGCCCGCATCCTTGGGGGCCGTCGGTGCTGGGCTCACCTTATGATCCTGTGCTTCTTCGACCTGCTCGCTCATCGTCTTCTCATCTCAAATTCATCTATAAGGTGTACAACTTTTAGACAGCCTAACAGTTAATGAGGTCAACTGTTAGGCTCCTCACTGATCAGTTCGGACAGCCGCCGCATCCGGCGAAGACCTGAAGGAACCATGAAGGACAAAGAGACCCCCACCCTGCAGCCCGCCCAGGCTCAGCCGCAGCAGGCAGTGACCAACCCCGAGGCCGCCTCCGGCACCGGCTACTGGTACCTACGCACCCAGGAGTCCTACTCCGCCATCGACCTGCTGAACCTGCTGCGCAGCTACCGCGACGAAGAAACAGCCATGCGCGCACGCACCCAAGGCTCGATGGGCATGAAGGACACCGACATGAAGGCCCTGAGGTTCCTGCTGCAGCAGCACACCGCCGGGCACACCCCCCGGCAGAAGGACCTCGCCGCGACACTGGAGCTGACCGCCGCATCAGTGACCGCCCTGGTCGACCGCCTCTCCGCCCACGGCTACGTCCAAAGAGTCCCCCACCCCGAGGACCGCCGCTCCGTCGGGCTGAAAGTCCTCCCCGCCGCTGACCGAGACGTACGAAGCACCCTGAGCCGCATGCACGCAGACATGATCACCGCCGCCGAAGAGCTCACCCCCACCGAACGAGCCGGCGCCGCAAAATTCCTCGAAAAGCTCATCCAAGCCGTCAGCACACACCACGGGACCTCCGCGACCCACGCGCCCACACACTGAGACGCCCCCAACGATGCGCAGAGAGAGTGCCTGGACCGCGCCGGCGCATGGATAGGCCCCTGACCCGATGATTGGAGGCAGGGGCCTGCCCGCTGGTGCCGGCTCGGCCTTGGAGTAGGCGAAGTCAGCGCGTTGAAAAAGCAGCGTCGAACGCTGCCGCTGACGGTTCCAGCGCGTTGGCGCGCACAAACTCCAGAGCCTGCGGCGCGCCGACCAGCCGGTCCATTCCTGCGTCCTCCCACTCCACGGAGAGCGGGCCCTGATAGCCGATCGCGTTGAGCATCCGGAAGGCGTCCTCCCACGGCACGTCGCCGCGGCCCACGGAGATGAAGTCCCAGCCGCGGCGCGGATCACCCCACGGGAGGTGGGAGGCCATACGTCCGCTGCGACCATCCGTCAGTCGCTTCTTCGTATCTTTGCAGTGCACGTGATAGATCCGGTCCTGAAAGTCCCAGAGGAACCCGACTGGGTCGATGTCCTGCCACACCATGTGGGATGGGTCCCAGTTCAGGCCGAAGGCCGTCCGGTGCCCAATGGCTTCGAGGGTCCGCTGCGTGGTCCAGTAGTCGTAGGCGATCTCCGAGGGGTGGACTTCGTGGGCGAACCGCACCCCCACCTCGTCGAAGACGTCCAGGATGGGGTTCCACCTGTCCGCGAAGTCCTGGTATCCCGCCTCCACCAGCTCCTGGGCCACAGGGGGGAACATTGCCACATACTTCCAGATGGAGGACCCGGTGAACCCAGTCACCGTGCCGACGCCCAGCCGTGAGGCGGCATGAGCCGTAGCCTTCAGCTCCTCCGCAGCTCGCTGTCGCACACCTTCCGGGTCACCGTCACCCCACACTCGGTCGGAGAGAATATCCCGGTGCCTGGCGTCGATGGGATCGTCGCACACCGCCTGACTCTTGAGATGGTTCGCGATGGTGAAGACCCGCAGCCCGTTCTTCTCCAGGATGTCGAGCCGGTTCTGCACGTAGGCGTCGTCCTCGGCGGCCTTCCACGGATCCAGATGATCTCCCCAGCAGGCGATCTCCAATCCGTCATAGCCCCATTCGCCCGCCCGCCGGGCCACTTCCTCGAACGGCAGGTCGGCCCACTGGCCGGTGAACAATGTGACTGGTCGTGCCATGGGATTTCTCCTTACAGGTTGGTCAGGTTCCTACAGATGTCCAGGCCGAGGAGTTGCCGGCCGAACGCTCCACTGCGTCCAGGACCCGCTGCACATGGAGACCGTCCTCGAAGCTGGGTGTGGGCTGCTCACCGCTGGCCAGCGCGCGGACGAAGTCCACCACCTGATGCGTGAAGCTGTGCTCGTAGCCCAAACCGTGGCCGGGGGGCCACCATGCCTCGAGGTACGGATGGTCGGGCTCAGTCACCAGAATCCGCCGGAAGCCCGACGTCAAGGCGTCGGCGTTCGCCTCGTAGAGGTGCAGCACATTCATGTCCTCGAAGTCGAAGGCCAGGGCGCCGGATGTTCCGGAGACCTCAATGCGCAGAGCATTCTTGCGCCCCCAGGCGTATCGGGTGGCCTCCAGGGTGACCGGTGCGCCAGACTCCAGACGGGCCATGGCCAGGGCCGCATCATCGACAGTCACCGGGCCCCGCTGATCGCCGGCTGTGCCGTGCAGCCCCCTGAAGGATTCGGCGACTGGACGCTCCCTCACGAAGGTGTCCAGCATCCCTGAGACGCCGGCGAACCGCTCTCCGGTGATGAAAGTCGTCAGGTCCACAGCGTGTGCCCCGATGTCGCCCAGCGCACCGGAACCCGCCACCTCCTTGTCCAGCCGCCACGACAGCGGACTGTTCTCGTCGGCCAGCCAATCCTGCAGGTATTGGGCCCGCACCTGCCGGACATCGCCGATGCGGCCCTGGGCCACCAGCTGGCGGGCCAGCTGCACGGCAGGGACCCTGCGGTAGGTGAAACCCACCATCGCCTGCACTCCCCTGCTCTGCGCGTCCCGCGCGGCCCGCGCCATGGACTCCGCCTCGGCCACGGTGTTGGCCATCGGCTTCTCCACCAGCACGTGCTTTCCGGCGGCCAACGCGGCGGCAGCTATTTCGGCGTGGGTGTTTCCGGGTGTGCAGATGTCCACCACATCGATGTCCTCGCGATTCACGGCGCTGCGCCAGTCCGTCTCCGCCTCGGCCCAGCCGAGCTGGTCCGCCGCAGCCTGTGCCGCCTCGGCGCTGCGGCCGACCAGCACCGTAAGCTCCGGAGCCAGCGGCAGATCGAAGAACCTGGGGGCGCTGCGCCACGCGTGGGAGTGGGCTCGCCCCATGAAGGAGTATCCGATCATCGCCACACCGAGCCGCCTCGACCCGGGCCGCGTCGCGGTCTGCTCGCTCGTCATGTCTCCTCGCCCTCCGCTCAGGACTCGAAAGCGGAGTCAAGGTACTGCTCCACGTTGTCGGCGGTGACCACCGGTGCGTGGAGCTGGATCTCACGCGGCACCTCGATCTGGATCAGGTCTTCCATGGCGCGGTCCTGAGCGAGCAGCCGAGCCAGGCGAATACCGTCTGCGGCCTGAGTCGAGGGGTAGATGACAGTGGCTTCGACCACTGAGTCCTCGCTCTGAATCTCGCGCATCATGTTGGCAGAGCCGGCTCCGCCCACCATGAAGAACTCATCGCGGCCGGCGTTCTCAATCGCTGCGAGCACGCCGACTCCCTGATCGTCGTCGTGATTCCAGATGGCGTCGATCTCCGGTGCGGCCTGCAGGAGGTTGGCCGCACTCTCCTCACCGCCGGCGACGGAGAAGTCGGCAGCGACCCGGTTGCTGACCTCAAGCCCGCAGTCGGAAAGCGCATCCTCGAAGCCTTCGCTGCGGTCCTGGGTCAGGGGCAGAGAGTCGATTCCCGCGATCTCGGCGACCACAGCATCACTGTCGCCCTCCATCCGTTCACAGATGTACTCACCGGCAGAGACCCCCATTCCGTAGTTGTCACCGAGAATCGTGGTCCGAGCGGCGAACTCGGAGGAGAACTCACGGTCGACGTTGACCACCGGGATTCCGGCCTCCATTGCGTCGACTGCCACCTCGGTCAGAGCCGCGCCGTCGAAGGGCAGCACCACAATCGCATCAACACCGTCGTTGATGAACTGTTCGATCTGACTGATCTGGATGTTGACGTCATCCGAGCCCTCGGAGACGCGCAGATCCACGTCCTCGAACTCTTCGCCCTGCTCCTGAGCCGCCTGGGTGATGGCGCCCATCCAGCCGTGGCCTGCGGCAGGGCCGGAGAAGCCGATCACCACCTCCTCACCGGGTTCTTCGTTCGCACCGGCTGGGGCAGCGTCTGCGGCTCCGCTGTCCTCATCGTCGTTGACGGACTCAGGGTCATTGTTGAGACAGCCGGTGACCAGCAGTCCGGCCGAGATCATTGCGGTGGCGCTCAGCCACCATGTGGTGCTGCGGGTGCGTGACATGTTGTTCTCCTCGTTTTCTTGAAGGTGAATGGTCGGCGCTGCGCCGTTGAGCAGAGGGACTAGGTGCGCCCGTCACGGGCGAAGCGCTGCTGGAGCAGGACTGCGACCACGATGATCGCTCCCGTGGCCAGAGCCTGTACGGACTGGTCCAGGTTGTTCTGGACGAAGATGTTCGTCAGCACCGCGAAGACCAGGACGCCCAGCACGGTGCCGACAATGGTTCCCCGACCACCGGCAAGCAGGGTGCCTCCGATGACGACCGCGGCGATGACGTCCAGCTCAATGAGGTACCCGTGGTTGGAGGAGCCGGCGGTGGTTCGCGAGAGCATCATGACCGCGCCGATGCCGGCGCAGAGTCCGGCGAGGGCGAAGACCATCATCTGATGGCGCTTGACCTTGATTCCGGCCAGCCTGGCCGCCTCGCGGTTTCCGCCGATGGCGATGGTCCGCCTGCCGAAGGTGGTGCGGTTCAGCAGGAACCAGCCGGCTGCGGCCACCAGCAGAAATATCCAGACGATCACCGGAATGCCCAGCGCGTCGCCGCGGAATGTGCTGAGGAAGTCTGGGACGCTGACGATCTGCGTCTGCCGCCCAGAGATGACTTCTGCAAGCCCTCGGGCGGCCACCAGCATCGCCAAGGTCGCTATGAACGCGACGACTCTGCCGTACGCGATGATGACGCCGTTGATGATCCCGCACGCCGCCCCGACCGCGAGCGCAGTGAAGACCATGATCGACCAGTGATAGTCGTTGGCCAGAGCCTGTGTGCCCAACGTCGAAGCCCAGACAGTGGCCAGGCCCATCACAGAGCCTACGGAGAGGTCGATGCCCCCGGAGGTGATGACGAAGGTCACCCCGATGCTGATCACCCCGATCACCGCCGCCTGCCGCAGGATCACCATCAGATTGTCCACGCTGACGAAGCGTTCCCCTCCGGTGATGATCCCGATGATCATCAGCGCCACAAGCGCCAGCACCAGCCCAAGGCTGTGGCCGAGGCTGAGCCGTGGTCTGGCAGCCGTCGCGGTCTTCTTCTCCCCATCGGAGCTCAGGTCACGGCTCGAAGCACTTGATTCCTCCGATGCGGCCTCGCGGGTGCTCTCTTCGGTGCTCATGCTGCGCTTCCTTCCATGACGAGGTCCAGGACCTGATGCTCAGTGATGTCGGCCGCCGGCCCCTGATGGACCACCGAGCCGTCTGCGACGACGAGCACCCGGTCTGCGAGGCCCAAGACTTCCTCGATTTCGCTGGAGACCAGCACGACGGCGGTTCCCTGCAGCGCAAGCTCTCGAATCAGTCGGTAGATGTCGGCGCGCGCGCCCACGTCGACGCCGCGGGTCGGCTCATCCAGCAGAAGCACCTCACAGCCGTGCACCAGCCACCGGGCCAGCATCGCCTTCTGCTGGTTTCCTCCGGAAAGCGTGCGGGTCTGCCGCTCAACGTCAGGGGGCGAGAGATCCAGCGCCTCCGCCTTCTCCCGGGCAGCGGCTCGCTCAGCCTTTTCGTCGAGCAGGCTCCCGCGGGCGAAGCGCGCAAAGGTCGACAGCGTGATATTCCGGTAGATGGGCTGCTCCAGCAGCAGCCCCTGGCTCTTGCGCTCCTCCGGAGCCAACCCGATGCCGCGGTTGACCGCATCAGTGATGGAACCGGCGCGCAGCGCCTCTCCCCTGACGCTCACGGTCCCCGAGGTGCGACGGCGGGCTCCGTAGACCGCCTCAAGTATCTCTGAGCGGCCCGCCCCGACCAGCCCTGCAAGGCCCACCACCTCGCCCGGACGGACACTGAAGGTGACCGGCTCGAAGACGCCTTCCACTGCCAGCTCGCCGACTTCCAGGACAGGCTTGTCTCCGGTGGGCCCGCTCGGCGCGCCGCCGAAGTCGGCAATCACTTCCCGACCAGTCATCAGGGAGATCAGGTCAGCAGTGGGCGTCTCAGCGACCTCGAGGCCGGTAGCAGCAGTTCGACCGTCCTTGAGCACCGTGATGCGGTCGCCGATGCGCCTGATCTCCTCCAACCGGTGGGAGATGTAGACCACCGCCACGCCTTCTGCGGTGAGCGAGGCGACTACTCGGAACAGATTGTCGACCTCCTCAGGGTCCAGGACTGCGGAGGGCTCATCCATGACGATCAGCTGTGCGTCGTAGGACAGGGCGCGAGCCATCGAGACGATCTGCTTGCCGGCTGCCGGCAGTTGGCCGACTGTGCGATTCGGAGGAATCTCAGGGTGGCCGAGCCGGGCAAGGAGGTCCTTGGTGCGCTGCAGTGTCTCCCGGCGCTGGAGCACGCCGGAGGCCGCGAGCTCATGCCCGAGAAAGATGTTCTCGGCGACAGAGAGCCCGTCGACGACGTCCAGCTCCTGATACATGGTGGCTATGCCGAGCCGGAGTGCGTCCATCGTGGATTCGATGGCTACTGATTCGCCCTTCCATGTGATCTCACCCGCATTGGGCTGATGCGCCCCAGCGAGCACCTTGATCAGGGTCGACTTGCCGGCGCCGTTCTGACCCAGCAGGCAGTGCACTTCCCCGGCACGGATGTCGAGGTCGACGCCGTCGAGCGCCTTCGCCCCAGGAAAGTGTTTGATGATGCCGCTCATCTGAAGAAGCTCGGAACGCCCATCTGGTGTGACCATGATCACAAACCTAGGCACACTTCTGTCATGCGTCAAGCAAAAGCTGTCGAACGACTGTTAAATGTTGGGAACGGATCGATCAGAAGCGTGAGTGGTTTACTGTCCCTATGTCATTCGCAGTAATACCCGATGGGCAGAGCCGGGACCTTTTCGCAGCGGCCCGGGCCGCTCCCCTGGCCAGCGCAGGGAGTCTGCTGCAGCTGCTGCGAGACGGCGTCCCCCGAACGCGCGCCGATCTGGCGCTGCAGACGGGTCTTGCCCGGTCGACGATCTCCGCAAGGGTGGAGGAGCTCCTCGCCTCGGATCTCATCGCCCCGGCGGGAGAGAGCTCTTCCACCGGCGGGCGGCCGCCGTCCACCTTCGCGTTCAACCCTGCGGCTCGCTGCGTACTCGCCGTCGACCTCGGAGGCACGCATGCTCGAATCGCCGTCACGGACCTAGCGGCTCGCATCCTGATCGAGGAGGAGCAGGAACTCTCCATCTCCCTGGGCCCGGAGCGCGTGCTGGACGCCGTGCTCGACGTCGGCGCCCGCCTGCTCGCAGAGGCGAATCTCCCTGCCGAGAAGCTCATCGGCATAGGCATGGGGCTTCCCGGCCCGGTGGAGTTCGCCACAGGGCGCCCCACGAGTCCACCGATCATGCCGGGGTGGGACGGCTACGACGTCCCGGCGCACCTGCGCAGGACCTTTGATGTGCCCATCCTGGTGGACAACGACGTCAACACCATGGTCTTGGGCGAACACGACATGATCTACCCAGAGGTCTCGCACATGATGTTCGTCAAGGTCGCCACGGGCATCGGCGCCGGCATCATCAGTGACGGCCGCCTGCAGCACGGCGCCTTGGGCGCGGCCGGGGACATCGGCCACATTTCAGCCTCTGCCGAGAGCACCACGCCCTGCACCTGCGGCAACCTGGGCTGCTTGGAGTCAGTCGCGTCGGGCTATGCCATCGCTGCCCAGCTGCGCGAGCGGGGCAGAGACGTTCCCCATCATGCCGCCCTGATCGACCTGGTGCGCGCAGGAGACCTGGAAGCCATGCACCTGGTGCGGGCAGCCGGACGAACTGTCGGGTCTGTGCTGGCCAGCTGCGTGAACATGCTGAACCCGGAGCTGATCGTCATCGGCGGTCTGGTGGTCACGGCCGGAGAGCACTTTCTGGCCGGCATGCGGGAGGCGGTCTACTCGCGGTCACTGCCGCTGGCTACACAGCATCTGCGGATCGTGCCCACTCAGACCTCCGGTCGAGCTGGTGTTCTGGGAGCGTCAGCTCTGGTGACGGCGCACACCCTGACCCCCGCGAACGTCAATACGCTGCTCGCCTCCTGATGACCTGATCCGTCAGCTCGCGCCGCATCGCGGCCGAGCAGCCGCTCGTATCAGCCAAGCGCCAACTCATATCCACATGAAGAAGGCCCCTGACCTGTTATCCCAGGTCAGGGGCCTTCTCGTCTGTGCGCGGAGGGGGACTTGAACCCCCACCCTCACTATTGGAGGACTAGCACCTCAAGCTAGCGCGTCTACCTATTCCGCCACCCGCGCAGGTGGTGCGTTCCCGTTTTCAGAACCACGAAAGATTAGCACGGGAACGCACTGGACAACCAATCCTGGTTGCCTTCAGCGTTCCTACTTCTTGCCGCCGAAGCCGGAGAACCGCTTGTTGAACTTGTCCACACGACCGGCGGAGTCCATAATGCGCTGCTTGCCCGTGTAGAACGGGTGTGAAGCGGCCGAGATCTCGACGTCAATCACCGGGTAGGTGTTGCCGTCCTCCCACTCCATCGTCTTCTGGGAGGTCGCCGTGCTGCGCGTCAGCACCTTCTCGCCCGAGGAAAGATCGTTGAAGATGATGGGCTGGTACTTGGGGTGGATGTCGTTCTTCATAATGGTGTCCTTTTCGGGTGCCGCTGGTCTCCCTCAGCCGGGAAGCCGCCAGAAGCTAGGAAGCAAAAGATTCTTGGCCTTTCGACCAAAGAGACATGCTATCCCACACCAGCGTCTTCGCCCAAGCTCGTGCGAACCCTCAGAGCAGATCGTTGACCATGACGCCCAAGGCCACGAGTCCCAGGATGATGATGACGCTGCGCAGCACGACGGGATTCAGCCGCCGACCCACCCAGGCTCCGACCAGCCCGCCCAGCGTGGAGCCGATCGCGATGACCAGCACCACGCCCCAGAGAATGACGCGATCCTCCGGCTCCCTGATGAGATAGTCCACCACTATGTAGCTGAGCGCAGCGGTGAGGTTCACGAAGGCCACCAGCAGGTTCTTGACGCCGTTCGCGTGCTGGATCGTCGCGGCCAGGAAGATGCCCAGAAGCGCCATCAGCAGAATGCCCTGAGCTGCCACGAAGTACCCGCCGTAGATGCCGGCGAGGAGTACCAGAAGCACCAAAGGCCACCTGACCGAATCGGTGGCCTTCTTCGCCGCCGCCTCCGGCGAGTCCCCAGGCTGCGGAGTCTGAGGGTCGGGGTCCCCCGTGCGCTCTGCGGCCCGCCGCTTCACCCACCGGGACAGTCGAGGCTGGACGATCACGAGCAGCAGCGACACCACGATGAGCACAGGGGCGACGCGGCCGAAGACCTCCTCGGGAAGCGTGATCAGCAGCGTCGCACCGATGACTCCGCCGACGAATGACGCCGGGATCAGGCGCCGCAGCACCGGCTTGACCTGCGATATTTCGCGCCGATACCCCCATGCGCCGGTGAAGTTGCCTGCGATCAGGCCCATGGCATTCGACACAGTGGCCGAGACGGGGGGAACGCCCATGGCAACGAGCACCGGAAAGGTCACGAGGGTTCCGGAGCCCACCACGGTGTTGATGGCACCGGCCCAGATCCCCGCTAGCAGGATCAGGGCCAGCAGTCCGATCCCCATCCCGTGGAGCTCAAACTCGAGCAGGGCCTCCATCAGCTCTTCATGAAGGCGCTGAAGCGGCCCTCACGCTCGATGACCTCAAGCGGCGTGTCGAACGTGCTGCTCAGGTTCTCCGCGGTGAGCGTATCGCGGAGCGCTCCGGCGGCGACCGTCTCCCCGTCGCGGAGCAGGAGAACGTGGGTGAAGCCCGGGGGAATCTCCTCCAGGTGGTGAGTGACCAGGACCGTGGCGGGCGAGCTGTCGGACGTCACAAGACCGGCCGTGCGAGCCACCAGAGCCTCACGGCCGGCAAGATCGAGACCAGCGCCCGGCTCGTCCAGAAGCAGGAGCTCCGGGTCAGTCATCAGAGCTCGAGCGATCTGGACCCGCTTCCGCTCCCCCTCAGACAGCGTCGAGAACGGCCGGTCGAAGACCGTGCCCACGCCCCACTCATTCAGGAGCTCGAACGCGCGCCGCTCGTCGAGCCGCTCATAGTCCTCATTCCACCGGCCGCTCACCCCGTAGGCGGCAGTCAGCACCACGTTCAGCGCGGTCTCCTGAGGAGGAATGCTGTTTCCGACGACGTTCGAGGAGAGCCCGATGAGCGGCCGGAGCTCAAACACATCCACCTGCCCCAGCGTCTCGCCGAGAATGGTCGCCGTGCCGGTCGTGGGAAAGAGGCGTGCAGCCGCAATCTGCAGAAGGGTCGTCTTCCCCGCGCCGTTGGGGCCCAGAACCACCCAATGCTCACCGGGGCCGACCTGCAGATCAATGTTGTTCAGAAGCTCTTTTCGCCCGCGGCGCACGGTGGCACCGGCAATATCAAGGACCCGACTCATGGGCCCCACACTACCCAACCGCCTCCCCCTCGCCGGCGCACGCGCACTGCTCCTCCGAGCGCCTCGCCCCGATAAGCTGTTCCCTCATGAGCGCCCATGACCTCTCCCCGCTGACCCACGGCATCGAACTGCGCCGGAGCTTTGACGCACCCGATGCGCCGCTCATGCTGATCATGGATGTCGACTCGACGCTGATCGATCAGGAGGTCATTGATCTCCTGGCGGCCCACGCGGGCCGTGAGGCTGAGGTCGCTGAGGTGACAGAGCGCGCGATGGCCGGGGAGCTGGACTTCGCAGCCTCCCTGCATGCGCGCGTCGAAGCGCTCTCCGGTCTGCCGGAGGGGATTCTTGCCGAAGTCGTGGAGCAGGTGACGCCGACTGCAGGGGCAGTGAGCCTCATCGATGCCTTCAGAGCCCGCGGCTGGCCGGCCTATGCCGTCTCAGGAGGGTTTGCTCAGATTCTTGAGCCTCTTGCTCGCCGTTTGGGGCTCACCGACTTTCGGGCGAATCACCTCGAGATCTCCGAAGGGGCTCTTACGGGACGTGTGACGGGTCCCATCGTGGACCGCGAAGCCAAGGCCTCGCACCTTCGACGATGGGCGGACGAGCAGGGGATTCCTGCGCGCTCCGTCGTAGGGGTCGGCGACGGGGCCAACGACATCGACATGGTGCGGACGGCCGGCATCGGCGTCGCATTCTGCGCCAAGCCAGCCCTGAACGATGTCGCCGACGTGCTGGTGACAAAGCGTGACCTCACACTGATCAGCCGCGTTCTCGGCCTCACGCCGCCCCAGGACTGAGGTGAGGGAGCGGCAATCCGCAACTCATAGGAGACGGCTAGGCTCTGCGACGGTAGGCTGGTCGATGAGTCCAGCGTCACAATGAGGTGGCGCACATCTGACCAGAGCTTTGTCAGAGGGCGGCGCTGGATCTTCTTCCGGCGCCCACAACAACACCGAAGCACCATCCTTGGGAGGACACCCGCTGTGACCGAATCCGCAGTCCGCAACTCTGCCGCATTCACCGACCTCGACCGTCGTGCCGTGGACTCCATCCGAGTCCTGGCCGCGGATGCGGTGGAGAAGGTGGGCTCAGGCCACCCCGGCACCGCGATGTCGCTGGCCCCCGCGGCCTACCTGCTCTTCCAGAAGGTGATGCGCCATGACCCCTCGGATCCTCACTGGCTGGGTCGCGACCGCTTCATCCTCTCGCCCGGCCACACCTCGCTGACGCTGTACCTGCAGCTGTTCCTCTCCGGCTACGGGCTGGAGATGGAGGACATCAAGGCTCTGCGCTCCTGGGACTCGAAGACCCCAGGGCATCCCGAGTTCGGCCACACCGACGGCGTGGAGATCACCACGGGACCCCTGGGACAGGGGCTCGCCTCCTCCGTGGGCTTCGCCTACGGGCAGCGCCGCCTGCGCGGAATGCTGGACCCCGACGCTGCCCCGGGAGAGTCCCCCTTCGACCACAGCGTCTGGGTCATCGCCTCCGACGGCGACCTTCAGGAGGGCGTCACCTCTGAGGCATCGTCCCTGGCAGGCCACCAGCAGCTCGGCACCCTGAACGTCATCTGGGACGACAACAAGATCTCCATCGAGGACGACACCAACATCGCCTTCACCGAAGACGTCGCCGCGCGATATGAGGCGTACGGATGGCACGTCCAGCGCGTCGACTGGCTGAAGACCGGCGACTACCAAGAGGACGTCGACGAGCTCGCCCGCGCCGTCGATGCGGCCCGAGCCGAAACCTCCAAGCCCTCGCTCATCTGCCTGCGCACAGTCATCGGCTGGCCCGCGCCGAACAAGCAGAACACCGGCGGCGTCCACGGCTCCGCCCTGGGCGCAGACGAGGTCGCCGCCACCAAGGAGTTCCTCGGCGCTGACCCCGAGAAGCACTTCCACATCGACGACGACGTGCTGGCGCACGCCCGTGAGGTCACCGCCCGCGGCAGGGACGCCCGAGCATCGTGGGAGAAGAAGTACCACGCGTGGCGGGAGGCGAACCCGAAGAACGCGGAGCTGCTGGACCGGCTCGAGTCAGGCCGACTGCCCGAAGGGTGGGAGCAGGCCATCCCTGAGTTCCCAGCCGGCGAAGCTCTCGCCACGCGAGCGGCCTCAGGCAAAGTCATCAACGCGATCGCACCGGTCCTTCCTGAGCTGTGGGGCGGATCAGCCGACCTTGCAGGCTCGAACAACACCCTGATCAGCGGCGAAGACTCCTTCGGACCCTCAGCCGCTTCGACGGGCAAGTTCAACGCCCGCGACTACGGCCGCAATCTCCACTTCGGTGTGCGCGAGCACGCAGCCGCGGCCATCACCAACGGTGTGCAGCTCTCCGCTCCGCTGCGGACGTACAACGGCACCTTCCTCATCTTCTCGGACTACCAGCGCCCCGCCGTCAGACTGGCGGCCCTCATGGGCGTGGGCTCGATCTTCGTGTGGACCCACGACTCGATCGGACTCGGCGAGGACGGGCCCACACACCAGCCGATCGAGCAGCTGGCATCCCTCCGCGCCATTCCCGGACTCGATGTCGTGCGTCCTGCAGACGCGAACGAGGTGGGAATCGCATGGCGCGAGGTGATGAAGCGGGCGGACCGCCCCGCTGGTCTCGCGCTGACGCGCCAGGGCGTCCCCACGTATGAGCGAGGGTCCGGGCCGGCCACGGCAGAGGCGTTCGGCTCCGTCGAAGGGGCCGCACGCGGCGCCTATGTCCTGGCCGAGGCGGTCAAGGACGGTCAGGCTGTCAGCCCCGACGTCGTGCTCATCGGCACCGGCTCCGAGGTCTCCCTCGCAGTCGAAGCGCGCGAGGCACTGGCGCAGAAGGGAATCGCAGCCCGCGTCGTCTCAGCACCGTGCCTCGAATGGTTCGAGGAGCAGGATACCGAATACCGGCAGTCAGTGATCCCATCCGAGGTGAGGGCCCGCGTGGCGGTCGAGGCAGCATCTCCTATGTCGTGGCATCGCTACGTCGGAGACGCCGGCAGGACCGTCACCCTGGATCACTTCGGCGCCTCAGCCGACTACAAGACCCTCTACAAGGAGTTCGGCATCACCGCCGAGGCTGTCGCCCAGGCCGCCGAAGAATCCATCCACGCAGCCGCTTGATCCTCACCCGCGGCAGGAAAGGAACACAGACATGACGAACGAAAACACTCAGGCACTGTCCGACGCCGGAGTCTCCATCTGGCTGGACGATCTCTCCCGGGAGCGCCTCAACGACGGCTCACTCGCCGCCCTGATCGAAGAGCGGAACGTCGTCGGAGTCACCACCAACCCGACGATCTTCGAAGCTGCCCTCTCCAAGGGTGATGCCTACGAGAACCAGCTCAAGGAGCTCGCCGCCCAGGGCGCCGACGCTGAGCATGCAGTCTTCGACATCACCACCTCCGACGTGCGGGAAGCATGCGACGTGTTCTCCGGCGTGTACGCCGCCACTGACGGCGTCGACGGACGCGTATCCATCGAGGTGGACCCCAGAATGGCCCGCGACGCCGACAAGACCATCGCTGAGGCGAAGCGTCTCTACGACGCAGTCGGACGCGAGAACGTCATGATCAAGATCCCCGCGACCGTGGAGGGCATCGAAGCGATTGCGGCGACGCTCGCCGCCGGCATCAGCGTCAACGTGACGCTGATCTTCTCGCTGGAACGCTACCGCGCGGTGATCAACGCCTTCATGCTCGGCCTGGAGAAGGCGCATGCCGACGGGCTCGACATCTCCAAGATCCACTCCGTCGCCAGCTTCTTCGTCTCCCGCGTCGATGCGGAGGTCGACAAGAGGCTTGAGCTCGCCGCCGAGGAGGGGAAGCCCGACACCGCCAAGCTGAAGTCCAAGGCCGCCCTGGCCAACGCCCGCCTGGCGCACCAGATCGCCAGCGAATCGTTCACCTCGGAGCGCTGGCTCCTTCTGGCTGAGCGCGGCGGCCGGCCCCAGCGCCTCCTGCTTGCCTCCACCGGCACGAAGGACCCGAGCCTGTCCGACACGCTGTACGTCACAGAGCTGGCGGCTGCAGGCGTGGTGAACACTATGCCTGAGAAGACCCTCGAGGCCCTCGCCGATCACGGGAAGGTCGAGGGCGACACCATGTCCGACACCTACGTCGACTCCAACCGCGTGCTGGACGGCGTCTCGGCCGCAGGCATCAGCTACCGGGACGTGGTCGACCACCTCGAGGCGGACGGACTCGCCAAGTTCGACAAGTCTTGGGAAGGCCTGCTCGAGACGACGGCCGAAGGCCTCACCCGCAACTCCTGAAGGCTCTAGCGCCCTACGACCCCCTGTCACCGCGTCTTCGTTCCAAACGGAAAGGTTCAACCGCGTCATGAGCTCTTTGTCCCTGTCACTGCTCGGAGCTGCCCGAGAGGCGGCCGATGCTCACGTCCCCGGTCTCGTGGACCACGAATTCGCCTCACGCCTGGGCGCCAAGGACCATACTCTGTGGGGGCAGGCCGCCGAAGACGAAGCATCCAAGCGTCTCGGGTGGGTCTCCCCCTTCTCTGCGGCGCGTGATCTCATCCCCCAGATCGCGCAGCTTCGGCAGGAGCTGAGCGATGAGGGCGTCGAGCGCGTCGTTCTTGCGGGCATGGGCGGCTCCTCGCTGGCCCCCGAGGTCATCTGCGCCACGGAGGGTGTCGAGCTCGTCGTGCTGGATTCGACGGACCCGCAGCAGGTTTCCGCCGCGCTCACGGACCTGGGCCGAACGGTTCTGGTCGTCTCCTCGAAATCCGGCTCGACCGTGGAGACGGATTCGCAGCGCCGCATTGTGCAGAAGGCCTTCGCCGACGCCGGCATCGACGCATTCTCAAGGACAGTTGTCGTCACCGACCCCGGCTCGCCCATGCAGGAGCAGTCTGAGTCCGACGGCGTGCGAGCCGTCTTCCAGGCTGACCCCAGCGTAGGCGGCCGCTACTCCGCGCTCACAGCTTTCGGGCTCGTGCCGGCAGGGCTGGCTGGGGCAGACATCGAGACCCTCGTGGACGACGCGGAGGATGCCGGCGAAGTCCTCTTCGCAGATGACCCTTCGAACCCGGGCCTGCAGCTCGGCGCCGCCCTCGGCGGCACGTCGCCGCTGCGGGACAAGCTGGTTGTCGCGGACGCCGGCTCGCCCCTTGTGGGGCTCGGCGCCTGGATCGAGCAGCTCATCGCCGAATCGACCGGGAAGCAGGGAACCGGGGTTCTGCCGATCATCGTTGCCGACGGCGAGCCGGAGCTCTCGCGCGACGCCGACGACGTTCTTGTCACCGAGATCGTGGATGCAGATGCCGACGAGAGCTCCTCGGTGGACGGCGATGAGGCAGACACCGTCGTGTCTCCCCACGTGATCCGGACCGGAGGAAGTCTGGGCTCTCAGTTTCTGCTGTGGGAGACGGCTACAGCTGTCGCGGGTTCTCTGCTCAGCCTGAACCCCTTCGACCAGCCCGACGTCGAATCCGCGAAGAACGCTGCCCGAGGCCTCCTCGACGGCGGCCTGCCGGAGCCCGAGAAGGCTGCTGTCGACGGTGCCGTGGAGATCAGGTCCTCAGGCAGCGATTCGCTGCTGAGCGAGGACAGCCCGGGGCTGACCGCTGCTCTCAAAGCTCTCCTCGAGCAGATTCCCGCATCCGGCTACCTCGCCGTGATGGCATACGCGGACCGAACCTCGGAGAAGTCCCTCGAAGAGATCCGTCCGCAGCTCGCGGCCGCCTCCGGGCGGCCCGTCAGCTTCGGGTGGGGACCCCGCTTCCTGCACTCCACGGGACAGTTTCACAAGGGCGGACCCCACGTGGGCGCCTTCCTTCAGATCACAGCCGCCGCCGACGCTGACCTTGACGTCCCCGACCGGCCCTTCAGCCTCAGCCAGCTCATCTCGGCACAGGCTCAAGGCGACGCCCAGGTGCTCGCTGGTCATGGAAT
The DNA here is from genome assembly GCF_007922635.1 of Nesterenkonia sp. NBAIMH1. Lineage (NCBI taxonomy): Bacteria > Bacillati > Actinomycetota > Actinomycetes > Micrococcales > Micrococcaceae > Nesterenkonia > Nesterenkonia sp. NBAIMH1. Next base: position 2,442,121 of record NZ_CP042335.1, on the reverse strand, counting down.
GCCCGTCCTGCAGCTCCACCTCACTGACCGCCGGGCAGGAATCGCCCAGCTGCTCGAGGCAGCTTCGTCACTATGAGCACAGCCGCAGACGCACCGACACAAGGGAACGGACGCGCCAACACACCGGCCGGCCCCTGCGCCGTGGTGATGTTCGGCGTGACCGGGGATCTGGCACGCAAGAAGCTGCTGCCCGCCATCTACGACCTGGCCAATCGGGGACTGCTGCCCCCAGGCTTCTCCTTGGTGGGCTACGGGCGCCGCGGATGGTCGCATGAGGACTTCGCCGATGAGGTCGAGACACACGTGCGTGCCGGCACGCGCACGGGCTTCGACGAGGAGACGTGGCACAGCCTGCGCGAGGGACTGAGGTTCATCCCGGCGGAGGGGTTCGACGACGATGAGGCCTTCCGGCGACTGGGCGAGACGCTCGATGATCTGAAGACGCAGCGAGGCACCGAAGGCAACCATGCGTTCTACCTCTCCATACCTCCCAACTCCTTCGAGACCGTCTCCGAGAAGCTCTCCACCCACGGTCTGGCGCATCGCAGCAAGCATGCGGCCGATCCCTGGTCCAGAGTCATCATCGAGAAGCCCTTCGGCCACGATGAGGAATCGGCTCATGAGCTGAACGTCGCCGTCGAAAAGGTCTTCGACCCCGACTGCGTCTTCCGCATCGACCACTACCTGGGCAAGGAGACGGTCCAGAACCTGCTCGCCCTCCGCTTCGCCAACCGGCTCTTCGAACCCCTCTGGAACAATCAGCACGTCGACCATGTGCAGATCACCATGGCGGAGAACTTCGGCATCGGCGGACGCGCCAGCTACTACGACGGCGTCGGCGCCACGCGCGACGTCATCCAGAACCACCTTCTCCAGCTCCTCGCCCTCACCGCCATGGAGGAGCCGATCAGCTTCGACGCCGATCACCTCCGACGGGAGAAGGAGAAGGCCCTTGAAGCCGTTCAGGTGCCCGAGGATCTGGACGGTTCGAGCGCGCGGGGCCAGTACACCTCAGGCGAAGTGCACGGGCAGCGCATCACCGGCTTCCTTGAGGAGGAGGGCTTCGACCCACGCTCCACCACGGAGACCTTCGCCGCGCTGAAGCTGAACGTCCAGACCCGCAGGTGGGCAGGCGTTCCCTTCTACCTCAGGAGCGGCAAGTGTCTTGGCCGACGGGTCACTGAGATCGCGGTGATGTTCAAGCGAGCTCCCAATCTCCTCTTCACCGAAACCGACGAGGCCGAGTTCGGCGGCAACGCGCTGATCATACGGATCCAGCCGAACGAAGGCGCCACCCTGAGGCTCACCTCCAAGGTTCCCGGGACCACCATGGAAGTGCGAGACGTCGACATGGACTTCAGCTACGGACGGTCCTTCACCGAGCAGTCGCCCGAAGCTTACGAACGCCTCATCCTGGACGTGCTCCGAGGCGAGCCTCCCCTCTTCCCGCGCCACCGCGAGGTGGAGCTCTCATGGAGGATCGTCGACCCGTTCATCAAACGATGGGAGTCGATGAGCGAGCAGCCCGAAGCCTACGCGCCCGGCACATGGGGACCCGAGGCTGCCCACACGCTGATGCTCCGCGACGGACGCGAGTGGCGAGTGCCCGCCTGAGGACGAGGCCACCCCCTGTTCACCGGACATGGAGGTTGACCTCCTAGCGTGAGGCGCAATCAACAAAAGTTGTACAGACGCATCCCCAGGAGGATCAATTCATGCTTCACGTCAAGGAACACGCTGCGGTTCCCGCAACAGACATATACGCCGATCTGACAGAGCTGACGCACAGCGTCGCGAGCAAACTCCTCAGCACGCTCAGATCAACGGTGGAGGATGAGGGCTTCGCCCACGTGGCTCTCACCGGCGGAGGGCCCGGCATCGGCGTGCTCAAGGCTGTGGCCGAGCACCTCGCCTCCGAGGAGGGCTCGCGCACAGCGCCTGACTGGAGCAGAGTGCACATCTGGTGGGGCGACGAACGCCTCCTCCCTGGTGGCGAAAGTGACCGGAACGACCAGCAGGCCCGCGAAGCACTGCTCGACGCTCTGGTAGCCCACCACGGGCTTCCGGAAGAGAACATCCACGCCATGCCCACCTCAGAGGACGCCGCCAACCCAGAGGCCGGAGCTGAGATGTACGCGCAGCAGCTTCAGGCGCACGCTCCTGCAGGAGGCAGCAATGGCCTTGCGCTCCCCAAACTCGCCGTCCACCTGCTCGGCGTGGGGCCCGACGGCCACATCAACAGCCTGTTCCCCCATAAGGACGCGCTGCACGTCACAGGGCAGGCGGTCACCAGCGAAGATGATGCCCCCGCCGAACTCGGACCGCCTATGCGCGTCACCCTGACCTTCGACGCCATCCACTCCGCAGAACGCGTATGGCTCGTGACCGCCGGGGATTCGAAAGCCGAAGCAGTCTCAAAGGCGTTCGACGAGGACACCCCCGTGGAGGAGATCCCCTCGAAGAACGCTCGCGGCATCGGTGAAACCGTATGGCACCTCGACAGAGCGGCAGCCAGCCGCCTCTGAGGCCCGGAACTGCAGACGAGAGGGGCGGGACCGACAACTGCATTCGGTCCCGCCCCTCTCGTCTGCAGAGACGCTCAGATCAGACGTCCATGCCGCCCGTCATCATCAGACCAAGGGCCACGATGATCACGCCCCACACGACGCCGAGCGTCACGGTCAGGCGATTCAGATTTCGCTCCGCCACGCCGGAAGCACCCAGCGAGCTGGTCACGCCGCCGCCGAACATGTCGCTGACGCCGCCGCCACGCCCCTTGTGCAGGAGGATCAGCAGAATGAGGAGCAGACTGACACAGGTCAGCAGAACCTGAAGGGTGAGGGTGACGAAGTCCACTCAAGACCTTTCTTCGGGGAGAACAGCACAGACCAGCATAGCCCCTAGGGGCCTGCGCGCGCCTACGCCGTGACGTGCTTCTCAAACTGGGCGATCTTCGCGAACTCCTCTGCGTCCAAGGAGGCACCGCCGACCAGGGCTCCATCCACATCTGCTCCGGCGAGTATCTGAGCCACGTTCGAAGACTTCACGGATCCGCCGTACAGGAGCCTAACTCCTCGCGCGAACTCCTCGGAGTACAGCTCCTCGAGGCGGCGGCGGATGGCCTCCGCCATCTGCTGAGCATCTTCCGGGCCCGCCACTTTGCCAGTGCCGATAGCCCATACAGGCTCATAGGCGATGACCAGCTCGCTCAGCTCATCCGAGGCGGTCCCGGCCAGTGCGGCATCCACCTGGTCCAGCGTGTGCTGCACATGGTTTCCGGCCTCGCGGACCTCAAGGCCCTCCCCCACGCAGAGCACAGGCGCGAGCCCATGACGAAGCGCGGCCTGCAGCTTGGCGCTGAGGACCTCGTCCGTCTCCTGATGGACTTCGCGCCGTTCAGAGTGACCCACGAGGACGAATGAGCAGCCCAGCTTCTCCAAGAAGCTTCCCGGGATGTCTCCGGTGAACGCCCCGGAGTCCTGCGGCGAAAGGTCCTGCGCGCCGTAGGCGAGGCTCAGCTTGTCGCCGGCCACCAGGGTCTGGACGCCGCGAAGGTCCGTGAAGGGCGGAAACACCGCAACCTCCGTACGCTCATAGTCGTGCTTCGCGTCGTCCAGGGTCCACGCGAGCTTCTGGACCAGGGCGATCGCCTGCATGTGGTCCATGTTCATCTTCCAGTTGCCCGCGATCAGGGGCTTGCGGACAAACTGTCCGTTCTTCTGCAGAGTCATACGAGTCCTTTGTTGGCGTTCTTGAAAGGTCAGAGACCCAGTGCTTGGATGCCGGGGAGCGTCTTGCCTTCGAGATACTCGAGGCTCGCTCCACCGCCGGTGGAGATGTGTCCGAAGCCTGACTCATCGAACCCTAGGGTCCGCACTGCCGCTGCGGAGTCGCCGCCGCCGACCACGCTGAAGGCCTCGGCCTTAGAGAGTGCGTCCGCCACGGTGCGCGTCCCGTGGGAGAACGCCTCCATCTCGAAGACTCCCATCGGTCCGTTCCAGAAGACCGTCTTCGACGCGGCGATGCTCTGAGCAAACAGCTCCGCAGACTTCGGCCCGATGTCCAGGCCCAGAGCGTCGGCTCCGTGGCTGCCCGTCTCCAGAGCGTCCACAGAGAGAACCTCACGCTCAGCGTCGGGAGCGAAAGCGGACGCCATCACAATATCGGTGGGCAGCACAAGTCGGCAGTCGTGCTCAGCCGCGAGGTCCATGAAGCGGCTGACCGTGTCGAGCTTGTCATTCTCCACCAGGGACTTTCCGATGCCGAAGCCCTGCGCCTTCAGGAACGTGAAGACCATTCCTCCGCCGATGAGCAGCGTGTCAGCTTTGGGGAGAAGGTTCTCGATGACTGCGAGCTTGTCCGACACCTTCGATCCCCCGAGAATCACCGTGTACGGACGCTCCGGGCTCGTGGTCAGCCGTTCAAGCACCTTCAGCTCCGACGCCACCAGGTCTCCCTGGTACGCAGGCAGCTCCGCAGCAATGTCCACCACGGAAGCGTGAGCCCTGTGCACCGCACCGAAGGCGTCATTGACGAAGGCGCCCTCAGGTCCGGTCAGCGCAGCGAGCTCGCCAGCCAGCGTCTGACGCTCGCCCTCATCCTTCGACGTCTCACGAGGGTCGAAACGCACGTTCTCGAGGAGAAGCACTTCGCCGCTTCCGAGAGCGTCTGCTGCCTCACGGGCGGAGGGACCGGTGAGGTCCTCGGCCCGCCTCACCGTCACTGAGCTGAGTTCGCCCATGCGATCAGCGACCGGCGCCAGTGAAAACTCAGGGACCGGCTCGCCCTTCGGACGGCCGAGGTGCGCGGCGACCAGCACTTTGGCCCCGGCGGCTGCCAGCCTCTCCAGCACGGGAAGCGAAGCACGTATGCGGCCGTCGTCGGTCACCGCACCGTCTGCCAGCGGAACGTTGAGGTCTGAGCGAACCAGCACCGAACGGCCCTGGACACCTTCATCGAGGAGGGACTCGAGAGTCTTTGCTGTCATAGTGATCAGACTACCAATCGCTGCGGAGGCAAACAGGCCCCGGCCCATAGGTGGGTCCGGGGCCTGAGATCTGCGCCTGAGGCCGCAGGATCAGAGCTTGCCTCCCATGAAGACAGCCATCTCCGCCAGACGGGAGGAGTAGCCGTACTCGTTGTCGTACCAGGAGAAGACCTTCACGGTATTGCCGATCACCTTCGTGAGCGGAGCATCAAAGATGCTGGCGTGCGGGTCGCCGACGATGTCGCTCGAGACCAGCGGGTCCGTGCTGTACGCCAGAGCTCCGGCCAAAGCTCCCTCCGCTGCCTTCTCGAACGCAGCATTCACCTGATCCACGGTCACGCCGTCCTTCTCCACCGTCACGGTGAGGTCCGTGCCGGAGCCCGTGATGACGGGAACGCGGACGGCGAACCCGTCAAGCTTTCCGTCGACCTCGGGGATGACCAGCCCGATGGCCTTCGCGGCGCCAGTCGACGTGGGCACCATGTTGACGGCTGCGGCGCGAGCACGGCGGGGGTCGCTGTGCGGGGCGTCGTGGAGACGCTGGTCGCCGGTGTAGGCGTGCACTGTGGTCATGAGGCCCTCGACGATTCCGAACTCGTCGTTGAGCACCTTGACCACTGGGGCCAGGCAGTTCGTGGTGCAGGAAGCGTTCGAGACCACCGTGTGGTTCTCGGAGTCGTATGTGTCCTCGTTGATCCCCATGACCAGGGTCGCGTCCACGCCCTTGCCCGGTGCGGAGACGATGACCTTCTTCGCCCCCGCTTCAATGTGCTTCGAAGCGGACTCTTTGTCAGTGAAGAAGCCGGTGGCCTCGATGACGATGTCAACGCCCAGGTCGCCCCAGGGAAGGTTGGCCGGCTCGCGGTCCGAGAAGAGCTTGATGCGGCTTCCGCCGACGACCAGTTCGTCCCCGTCCATCGAGACATCGGTCGGGAAGCGTCCCAGCACTGAGTCGTACTTGGTCAGGTTGACCAGCGCCTCCGGGGCGGTCAGGTCATTGATGGCCACCACTTCGAGGTCCTGGCCCTGGTCCTGGATGACGCGGAGAAAGTTGCGGCCGATGCGTCCGAAGCCGTTGATCGCGATTTTTGTTGCCATAGGGTCCTCCTGGAGAGTTCTTCCGTGGGCTGAAACAGCAATTGGGGACCAGCGGCCATGCGTAGCGTGGCTGCTGATCCCCAACATCGTTGTTGCTGATATGAAGTTAGTATCTCATGCTTCGAGCGTGATGTGCATCACGCTGTGCAGTCGGGCCTGATCAGGGAGCGATCAGCGAGGATGCCCCGGAGCGGGCTGCGGAGAGTCGCTCCGCCACATCGTCCCAGTTGACGATGTTCCAGAAGGCCTTCACGTAGTCCGGCTTCACGTTCTGGTAATCGAGGTAGAAGGCGTGCTCCCACATGTCCAGCATGAGCAGCGGCGTCGTGGCCACCGGCACACCGTTCTGCTGGTCGTAGAACTGCTCGATGACGAGGTTCCCGCCGATGGGCTCGTAGGCCAGGATGGCCCAGCCGGAGCCCTGGATGGTCAGCGCGGCCTGGGTGAACTGATCGCGGAATGCCTCGAATGAGCCGAAGTACTCGTCGATTGCGGCCGCCAGCTCGCCCTCTGGCCGCTCCTGACCGTTGGGGGTCAGGTTCTTCCAGAAGATGGAGTGGTTGGTGTGGCCGCCGAGGTTGAACTGGAGGTTCTTCAGCAGCAGCGGCGTGGTGGAGTAGTCACCCTTCTCGCGCGCCTCTGCCAGCTTCTCAAGCGCGGTGTTGGCGCCGCCCACGTAGGTGTTGTGGTGCTTGGAGTGGTGCAGCTCCATGATGCGCCCGGAGATGTGAGGCTCCAGCGCGCCGTAGTCATAGTCCAGCTCAGGAAGTGTGTACTCAGCCATGGTTCTTCCTCCTTGGTTGCGGAATACGTCGAGGTCAGTGCCTCGCTCCGGGTCTCATCATATGCACGCCGCAGGCCGAAATTAACCCTTTCACGCGATACGGCATGAACTGTTCACCCATGGAGAAAAATACAGAATAAAGCCAGTTTTTAGGCAGTCCTAATCAATCATGTCGTCCGGCACGTCGGCGTTGGTGTCTGGGATGCCCAGCTCCTCAGCGCGCTTGTCCGCCATCGCCAGCAGACGCCTGATCCGTCCCGCGACGGCGTCCTTGGTCATGGGCGGATCCGCCAGGCGCCCGAGCTCGTCCAACGACGCCTGCTTGTGGCCCAGGCGCAGCCGGCCGGCGTACTCCAGGTGCTCAGGCACCTCATCGCCCAGGATCTCAAGGGCGCGCGCCACTCGCGCACCCGCAGCCACAGCCGCCTGGGCGGAGCGGCGGAGGTTCGCGTCGTCGAAGTTCGCCAGCCGGTTCGCTGACGCTCTGACCTCTTTGCGCATCCGCTTCTCCTCCCACACCAGGAGGGTCTGGTGGGCGCCCATGCGCGTCAGCAGCTGCGCGATGGAATCGGCGTCGCGGATGACGACGCGGTCTGCGCTGCGCACCTCACGCGCTTTGGCCGTCAGCCCCAGGCGACGCGCGGCGCCCACCAGCGCCAGTGCGGCCTCCGGCCCCGGACACGTGACCTCCAACGAGCAGGAGCGTCCGGGCTCGGTCAGCGAGCCGTGCGCGAGGAACGCGCCTCTCCATGCCGCGACGGCATCCGCCACAGCACCGTTGACGACAACCGCCGGCAGACCTCGCACAGGGCGTCCCCGCCCGTCGAGCAGCCCCGCCTGGCGAGCCAGCGAGTCACCGTCGCGGACCACGCGCACAACGTAGCGCGAACCCTTCTTCAGGCCGTTTCCTGAGACGACGATGACCTCGCACGAATGGCCGTAGACCTCGTGGAGGGCGGCGCGAAGACGACGAGCCGTGGCCGCGTGGTCAAGCTCGGCCTCGATGACGATGCGGCGCGAAATGACGTGAAGCCCCCCGGAGAACCGCAGCATGGCTGAGACTTCTGCCTTGCGCTCGGATGTGGTGGAGACCTCCGTGCGGGAGAGTTCGTCCTTGACCGACTCGGTCAGCGCCATGTCTTCGAAGAGTCCTTGGGGTCGTGGTCGGGCGGGCATACAGCCACGTCATCGTACTGGAAGAGGGTATCCCCCATCGGTGCGGTCGGCCAGACGCATCATGCTTTCAGCGCTCAGTCCCGCGCCTCGTGGAAAACCTCGTTGAGCGCAATGGCCAGTCGCAGGATGTCATGGACCTCAGGCTCATCGCCTCGGCGAACCTTGGCGTAGGTCACCTGTGCGCCCAGTCTGGAGGCGGCCTGCTCGAGGCCGGGGCGCTCAGCCTCGGCGATGCAGCGGGGGTCCGCAATCACGGAGTCGATGTGCACCTCGGGAGCGTAGTCGTGCAGCACGTCGAGATGATCCGCGGGGGTCATTCCGATCGTCTCATCCGTCTCCGACAGCAGATTCATGACCACGCATCGCCTCGCCTCAGTCTCCGCCAGCGCGCTGCGCAGCTCCGGAAGCATGAAGTGAGGCAGCACGGAGGTGTACCAGGATCCGGGGCCGAATACGACCCAGTCGGCGAGCTCAATGGCCGTCACAGCCTCCTTGCAGGCCTCAGCCTCCTGGGGGTGCAGCCGCAGGTCCGTGAGTCGGCCGAGCCGACCCGCCTTCGCAAGCTCCGCCTGAGAGTCCATGCGCACCAGCTCACCGTCGTCGCAGGAGCCGGTGCGCACCAGTCCCGACATCGTCAGCGGTGTGCGCGACATCGGAAGCACCTGGCCCCGAGCGCCGAGCAGCGCCCCCGCCCAGCGGAGCCCGTCGACGGAGTCGCCCAGCAGCTCCCAGAGGGCAACGATCAGGAGGTTTCCGACCGCGTGATTGTCCAATCCCCCCTGACCGTCCTTCGACCGGAGGCGATGCTGCATCACTGAGGCCCATGTGCGTCCCCACTCGTTGTCATCGCAGAGAGCCGTCAGCGCCATACGCAGATCCCCTGGAGGCAGGACGTCCATCTCCTCGCGCAGTCGGCCGGAGGAGCCGCCGTCGTCTGCGACGGTGCAGATCGCAGTGAGGTGCTCCGCAGCGATCACGCGCAGCGCCCGCAGGGTCGACTTCAGCCCGTGGCCGCCGCCGAGGGCTGTCACACGGAAGCTCGTCCCGGACGAGCCCGAGGCGGACTCAGCGAAAGCCCCGATGCTGGGCAGTGGCCCGGTGACGGTGATGGGTCCGCTCGACATGTTCCCGGCCTACTCGCGTCCGAGGTCCCGGTGCACCACGTTCACGGTGACCGAGGGGAGCTGATCGAGGCGACGTGCAAGCTCCTCGCCGATCGCCACCGAACGGTGCTTTCCTCCTGTGCATCCCACGGCCAGCGTCGCGTAGTGCTTGTTCTCCCGGCGATAGCCCTCAAGCACCGGCTGCAGGGCCTGGACGTACAGGTCGACGAACTCCCCTGCGCCCTCATTGGTCAGAACATAGTCCCGCACGTTCTGGTCCTGCCCTGTGTAGGGCCTCAGCTCGGGAACCCAGTGCGGGTTGGGGATGAAACGCACGTCGGCGAGATAGTTCGCGTCCGCGGGCACTCCGTACTTGAAGCCGAAGCTCATGACGTTGAGCCGCAGAGTCACGGGCCCGTCATCGCTGAACAGCTCATTGACCGCACTCGCCAAACCGTGGACATTCAGGTCAGTGGTGTCGAGCACCAGATGGGCTGAGTCCTTGACGTCCTTCAGGACTTCGCGCTCAGCGTGTATGCCGTCGACTATGCGACCTTCGCCCTGGAGCGGGTGGGGCCGCCGACCCTGTTCGAAGCGGCGGACGAGGAGCTCGTCGGATGCGTCGAGAAACAGCAGCCGGTAGCCGATCCCCGCGGCAGTGACCTGCGCCAGGGAATCCCGCATGTTCGAGTAGAGACGGCGGGAGCGGACGTCCAACACCACGGCGAGCTTCTCCACGGAGCCCGGGTTCCGGGCGATCAGGTCCATCATGGTCGTAATCAGCTCAGGGGGGAGCCCCTCGACGACGTACCAGCCCATGTCCTCGAGGGCGTGGGCTGCCGTGGTGCGGCCTGCGCCTGACATGCCGGTGACGATCAGCAGCTCGCTCTCCGGCGGCTTCATGGGAGCCAAGTCATTGATCACATCTTGAGCCTACCTGTCCCTGCGCCGGCGCGTCACCGAATCACTCCCCGGGAGAGGACTCGCCGTCGGGATCTGACTCAGGAGCATCGCCTCGCAGATGCCTCAGGATCTTCTCCGCACTGGCCAGACCCAGCCCCGGCACCGCTGCGACGTCCTCCGGAGCTGCCTGGGTGAGATTCGCGACGGAGCCGAAATGCTCCACCAGGGCCGCCCGCTTCTTGGGGCCCAGACCCGGGACATCGTCCAGCGCCGAGTGCGTCATCTGCTTGGACCGAGCCGTGCGGTGGTAGGCGATGGCGAACCGGTGAGCTTCGTCCCGAATGCGCTGAAGCATGTAGAGACCCTCTGAGCTGCGCGGAAGGACGAGGGGAAAGTCATCGCCGGGCAGCCATATCTCCTCCAGACGTTTGGCCAGGCCGACGACCGGCATATCCATCAGTCCGAGTTCGTCCAGCGCTGCGCGTGCCGCGTTGACCTGCGGCTGCCCGCCGTCCACCACCACCAGACTCGGCGGATACGCGAACCGCACTGCCTCCCTGTCCACCGCAGTGGACTCCTTCGCCTCAGCGTCGATCTCACCGCTTTCTGCGACGGCCTCCTCGGAGACGGGGCTCTCGGCCTTCTCGAGCTCTTTGAGGTAGCGCGAGAAGCGTCGAGCGATCACATCTCTCATCGCTGAGGTGTCGTCGCGTGCCGCTGCGCCTCGGACTGAGAAGCGGCGATAGTCCTTCTTCTTGGGCAGGCCGTCCTCAAGGACCACCATCGAGGCGACCACGTTGGTGCCTCCGGTGTGCGACACGTCGAAGCACTCGACGCGCAGCAGCGGCTCACTCAGATCCAGGTGCTCCTGCAGCTCGCGCAGCGCCGCGGACCGGGTGGTGAGGTCGCTGGAGCGCCGTGTCTTGTGCAGCCGCAGCGCCTGCTCCGCATTCTCGGCGACCGTTCCGAGGAGCGCCGCCTTGTCACCCCGCTGGGGCACGCGAAGACTGACCTTCGCCCCCCGCATCTCGGAGAGCCAGAGGCCTATCTCCTCGTGATCATCGGGCAGTGCAGGAACCAGCACCTCACGAGGGATGCGCTCGGCATCCGGCATGTCGCCGTACACCTGCAGCAGCAGCTGCTCGATGAGCCTCGCCTCGTCGATGTCCTCCACCTTCTCCGAGACCCAGCCCCGCTGACCGCGGATTCGACCCTGACGCACGTGGAAGACCTGGACGGCCGCTTCGAGCTCGTCCCCCGCGACGGCGAAGATGTCAGCCTCGGTATCTTCGGGCAGCACGACCGCATTGCGTTCGAAGACTCGGCGCAGAGCCTGCAGATCATCCCGGTGGCGTGCCGCGTCCTCGTACCGCAGCTCTGCAACGGCTGCTTCCATCTGCTGCTCGATGCGCCGCATGTGCTTCTCCGGGCGACCTGACATCACCTCGACGAACTCCTCGGCCAGCCCTCGGTGCTCCTCCGCACTGACTGCGCCGACGCAGGGAGCCGCGCATTTGTCGATATAGCCGAGCAGGCAGGGACGCCCGGACGCCTCCGCGCGCTTGAAGACGCCTGCGGAGCAGGATCGCACCGGGAAGACGCGCAGCATCGTGTCGACGGTCTCGCGGATCGCTTTGGCGGGGTGGAAGGGGCCGAAGTACTTCACGCCCTTGCGCTTGTCCCCTCTCATCACCTGAACGCGCGGGAACTTCTCGTTCATCGTGACCGCAAGGTAGGGGTAGGACTTGTCGTCCCGGTACATCACGTTGAATCGAGGGGTGTGCTGCTTGATCCAGGTGTACTCCAGCTGGATAGCCTCCAGCTCGGAGCCCACGACGGTCCATTCCACACGCTCAGCGGTGTGGACCATGGCATAGGTCTTCGGCGGCAGCTGCTTCGGCGAGGAGAAGTACGAGTTGAGCCGGGAGCGAAGACTCTTGGCCTTGCCGACGTAGATCACACGCCCCTGCGCATCGATGAACCGATACACACCGGGCTGCGTGGGGATCTCCCCTGGTTTCGGCCGGTAGGAGGAAGGGTCAGCCATGGATCAGCCGCCGGTGCCGCCCTCGGTGGTGTCGCCGGCTTCCGCGGGGCGGGCGTTGTAGGAGTCGACGCGCTCCTGCCCGGACAGCTCAGCGATGGCGTCCATGATCTGAGCCGTCGCGTCTCGACGCGCCTTCAGCGGCTGCTTCTCCATCCTCTCGAACCTGAGGGGCTCCCCCGCGTGCACCTCGAAGCTTCGGATCCGAACACGGTTCGAGTCGGGAGCCTGCAGCTCCTCAGTGCCTCGAAGACCGACCGGTATGACGGGCGCCCCGGTGGCAAGCGCGAGCCAGCCCACACCGTTCTTTCCTCGGTAGAGCCTGCCGTCGCGGCTCCGGGTGCCTTCCGGGTAGATGCCGACGCCGGAGCCGGACTGGACCATCTCGCCCAGCCCGTACAGGGCCTCCACCGCACCCGACTGCTTGTCCCGGTCGACGGGGACGGAGCCGAATGATTCGAAGAAGAGCTTCATGCCGCGGCCCTTCAGGCCGGTCTGGGCGAAGTACTCAGCTTTTGCGAAGAAGCTCACGGGTCTGGGGAAGATGCCCTGGATGAGAACGGAGTCCAGGAAGCTGAGGTGGTTGCTGGCCACGATGAACCCGCCCTCAGAGGGAACGTGCTCCAGACCGGTCACGGTCGGACGGCAGAGCATGCGAATGACTCGCCCCCCGGCCTTTCGCACACGTTCGTGCTTCGCACGTCGGTCGCCTCCGACGGCGGCGTGACCGGGGGTCCCTTCAGCGGTGCTCATCGGGGTGATGGTAGCAACATCTGGGCCAGGTAGCGCCCGGTGTGCGACCCCGTCTCCTCGTGCTGCTCGGCAACCTGCTCGGGAGTGCCCTGGGCAACGATCCTGCCGCCGCCGCTTCCTCCCTCGGGGCCGAGGTCGATGATCCAGTCAGAGGACTTGATGACGTCCAGGTTGTGCTCGATCGTCACCACGGTGTTGCCCTTCTCCACGAGGCCCTGAAGGACTGCGAGGAGCTTGCGGATGTCCTCAAAGTGAAGTCCGGTGGTCGGTTCGTCGAGCACGTAGATGGAGCGGCCGTTCGAGCGTTTCTGCAGTTCGGAGGCAAGCTTGACCCGCTGGGCCTCGCCGCCGGAGAGGGTGGTTGCGGACTGCCCCAGCCGGACGTACCCGAGGCCTACATCGACCAGCGTGCTGAGATGCCGTGAGATGGGTGCGAAGGCGGAGAAGAACTCGGCAGCCTCTTCGATAGGCATGTCCAGCACCTCAGCAATATTCTTGCCCTTGTACTGAATCTCCAGGGTCTCCCTGTTGTACCGCGCACCCTGGCAGACTTCGCAGGGCACATAGACGTCCGGCAGGAAGTTCATCTCGATCTTCAGCGTGCCGTCGCCCGTGCAGGCCTCGCACCGTCCGCCCTTGATGTTGAAGCTGAACCTTCCCGGCTGGTACCCGCGCGTCTTCGCTTCGTTGGTCTGCGCGAAGAGCTTCCGGATGTGGTCGAAGACACCCGTATAGGTGGCGGGGTTTGAGCGGGGCGTCCGTCCGATGGGGCTCTGGTCGATCTGGATGATCTTGTCGAGGTGCTCGGCCACACCTTCGATGCGGCGGTGGCGGCCCGGCACCTGGCGGGCATTGTTGAGCTTGTTGGCCAGCGCCTTGGAGACGATCTCGTTGATGAGGCTCGACTTCCCGGAGCCTGAGACCCCGGTGATGCCGAGGAAGATGCCCAGAGGCAGGTCGACGGTGACGTTGTCGAGGTTGTTCTCGGTGGCTTCGACCACTCTCAGCACGCGGGAGCTGTCGACGGGACGCCGCTGCTCCGGAACGGCGATGACCCGCCGGCCGCTGAGGTAGTCGCCGGTGATCGATGCCTCGTTGGAGCGGAGTCTCTCGACTGAGCCCGAATGGACGATGCGTCCCCCTCGCTCGCCGGCGCCCGGGCCGATGTCGACGGTCCAGTCCGCCTGCGCGATGGTGTCCTCATCATGCTCGACGACGATCAGCGTGTTGCCGAGATCGCGCAGCCGCGTCAGCGTGCCGATCAGACGGGTGTTGTCCCGCTGGTGGAGACCGATGCTCGGCTCGTCCAGGACGTAGAGGACGCCCACCAGACCGGAGCCGATCTGCGTCGCCAGACGTATTCGCTGCGCTTCGCCGCCGGACAGCGTCCCGGCGGCCCGCTCCAGGGTCAGGTAGCTGAGCCCCACGTCGAGGAGGAACTGCAGGCGAGCGTCGATCTCCTTCAGGACCTGCTCGGCGATGGTCTTGTCTCGGGAGGAGAGCTCCATGCTGTGGAAGAACGCGGCGCATTCATCCAGCGGGTACCGCGCCACCTCGGCGATGGACCGCCCCTCCACCAGGACCGACAGTGAGCCTGGGTTCAGCCGCTGCCCCTCGCAGGCCGGGCAGGGAATCTCCCGCATGTACTGCTCATACCGGTCTCGGGCGTTGTCGGTCTCGACCTCCTCGTGCTTGCGCTGGATCCAGCTCAGCACTCCCTCGAACCCGGTGGAGTACTTGCGCTCACGCCCCCAACGGTTGCGGTACTGAACCACAATCTTGTGATTCCGCCCGTGGAGCAGCGCCTTCCGAGCCTTCTTGGACAGCTCCTTCCACGGTGTGCGCATGGAGAAGCCGAGCTCAGAGGAGAGCCCCTCGATCATGCGGACGAAGTAGTCCTTGGTGGTCGAGCCCGTCGACCACGGTGCGATGACGCCGTCCTCGAGGCTCAGCGAGTCGTCCGGGATGACCAGATCCTCGTCGACCTCGAGACGAGAGCCGATCCCACTGCATGCATCGCACGCCCCGAATGGGGAGTTGAACGAGAAGGAGCGCGGCTCAATCTCATCGATCGGCAGCGGATGCTCATTGGGACAGGCGAGGTTCTCTGAGAACTGCCGCATCTTCGGTCCCGTCAGACCTTCCGGCACTCGCTCATTGGCGGGGGTGCCGTCCGAGCTGAGATCGACGAGCTCGATGCTCAGGCGCCCCTCGGCCTGCTTGAGAGCGGTCTCGATGGAATCGGTCAGGCGCTGGCGCATGCCGTCCCGAATGACGAGCCTGTCGATGACGACGTCGATGGTGTGCTTGTACTGCTTCTCCAGGGTCGGAGGATCGTTGAGCTGCACGACGTCACCGTCCACGACGGCGCGGGAGAATCCGGCACCGGCCAGCTCGCGGAACAGATCCTTGAACTCACCCTTGCGTCCGCGGACTACGGGCGCAAGCACCTGGAAGCGCGTTCCCTCCGGAAAGGCCAGCACCTGGTCGACGATCTGCTGCGGCGTCTGCCGCTCGATGCGCTCCCCGCACTCCGGACAGTGCGGAACGCCGATGCGCGCCCAGAGCAGGCGCAGATAGTCGTGGATCTCTGTGACGGTGCCGACCGTCGAGCGAGGGTTCTTCGAGGTGGACTTCTGGTCGATGGACACCGCCGGGGAGAGTCCCTCGATGAAGTCGATGTCCGGCTTGTCCACGCGCCCGAGGAACTGCCGGGCGTAGGCCGAGAGCGATTCGACGTACCGACGCTGCCCCTCGGCGAAGATGGTGTCGAAGGCCAAGGACGACTTCCCCGAGCCCGAGAGCCCGGTGAACACGATGAGCGCGTTGCGGGGCAGCTCGACGCTGACATTCTTGAGGTTGTGCTCGCGCGCGCCCTGGACGACGATCCGATCCGCTTCGGCGCTCCCGGCAGCGCCGTTCTCGGCAGCCCGCGCAGCGGCGTCGTCGTAGTAGGCGTCCACGGACTCGATCACGGCGGAGGCAGTCTCAGTCACCCGGCATAGTGTATGGGCCGACCCATGATCGAACAAACATTCGAGGACCTCGTCCTAGGGCGATGCCGCCTCAGCGCGGCACACCTCGACGAAGCGTTCGGCCACAGGCTGAAAATGAGCCTCGATGTCCTCTGCCCGGCGGGCGAACGAGGCCAGGATCTCCTCCGGGCCCCTGCCCGCGGCGAGGGAGCCGGGCCCGAGGGCCCAGGCAGCGAGGGTCTCCTCATCGGGCTCGGGATGGAACTGGACGGACCAGGCGCAGTCTCCCATGCGAAACGCCTGCACCGGCGCATCGGTCCCCTCGATCAGGTGCACGGCACCGGCCGGAAGCTGCGCGATCTCCTCCTGGTGCCAGAGCACGGCCTGAGGGTGCTCCGGCAGGCCGCGGAACAGCCGGTCCTCCTGCGCCTCAGGCCTGAGGGTCAGCTCGGCAACTCCGAGCTGCGGAGCAGTGCGTCGAAACACGTCCACGCCGTAGCCCGCGGCGCACAGCTGGGCACCCAGGCAAATATTCAGCGTAGGCAGGCGAGCGTCCACCGCCGTCCTCTGCAGGGCTCGGACATCGGGCAGCCACGGCCATCGGTCATCGTCGTGCGGGGCGGCGGTCCCTCCGAGCACGATGAGGCCGTCAGCGCCTCCTGCGCGCGGAGGCACCTGGTCGCCTCGGTCCGGCCTGCAGATGCGCAGATGAGCGCCCGCCGCCTCCAGCCACAGGCCGAGGCGCCCCAGGCCGACGGTCTCTTCGTGCTGGATCACCAGAATGTCGGTCACTCGGTGAGTGTAGGGGCACCGGCGCCGCCCGTGAAAAGATATGGCGGATGAGTGCTCCTGCTGTGATCTTTGACCTGGACGGCACACTGGTGGATCCTGCCGGTGCCATCACCGGAGGCATATCCGCCGCCCTGGAGGCGCACAACATTCGGGTTCCAGACGAAGACCGGCTGAGGAGCTTCATCGGGCCGCCGCTGGCCACGAGCCTCAAAGCGCTTCCCGGAGTGACTGAGGAGCTGGTGCCCAAGCTCATCGAGCATTACCGGGAGGGCTACATGCGCGAGGGCATGGCAGCCTCCGAGGTCTACCCCGGCATCCGAGACCTTCTGAGCAGCCTGAGGGGCCAGGGCTGCGCCCTCGCCGTCGCCACATCGAAGCCCGGCCCACAGGCTGAGCGTCTGCTCGACATTCAGGGTCTGCGCGGCTCGGTCGACGCTGTGGCCGGCTCAGATCCGGACGAAAGCGTTCCGCACACCTCCAAGGGCCCGATCATCGCCTCCGCTCTCCAGCAGCTGGGCCTTTCGAACACCGACGCCTCCTTGCCGGGCTTGGTCATGGTCGGCGACCGGAAATTCGACGTGGAGGGGGCAGCTCGCCATGGGATCCCCTGCATCGGGGTCACCTGGGGCTACGCACTCGACGGAGAGCTCGAAGGGGAGGGCGCCGCTGCGCTCGCGCACTCCGCAGAAGACCTTGCCGCCGAGATCCGGCACTTTACGACCTCTGCCGCGGCGCCCTCATCCTGAGCGCATGAAGATGGGCTGAACAGGGCCTCCCCGCACCGCTGTCCTCTGCAGGTCCTACTCCTGAGCATTCTGCGCGCCGACATCTCCTTGACGGAGGACTGCGATCTCTTGGGTGCGTGTGCTGATGGCCTTGGAGGGAGCGAGCGCCGCGGAGAGGCCGGTCAATGCGGCCGCGCCGGCAAAGGCGAGCGCCGCGCCGGCGCTGTCGATGAGACTGCCCAGGAGGGCGCCCCCGATCGCCTGCCCCAGTGCGAGCGTGAGGAATGAGAGCCCGACGCCGGAGGCAGGCTGCTGATGGTAGGTACTGGCTGCGGTGATGAGCAGGAGGCCGGTGGTGGCGATGTACGCGGCTCCGAACAGGCCGGAGGCCGCCACGCTGAGGGCGACCATTTGGGGCGCTGAGCCGATCAGAGCCGTCGTGGCTGCGATGCACAGGCAGCTGACAGCCCATGCACGCGTGAGCCCGAGTCTGAAGGCAAGATCGCCGGCGCCGGCGCCCAGCAGTCCGCATGCTCCCAGCGCAGCCCATGCGAGCGTGGAGCTGATCTCTCCCTGGCCTCCGGTGTCGATGAGGACGTCGCGTCCGAATACCCAGACTGCCGCCGTTCCCATGCCGAGCATCCATGAGGTGACGAGCAGCTTCGTCGCGCCCTCGGGAAGAAGCGGGTCCGGCAGCATGTCCTTGACCAGGCGGCGCCGGCCGCCGTGCCAGCGGACCGCGACGGTGTATGTCTTCGCCTCGCGGGTGCGAGGAACGCTGAAGGCGGCCCACAGCGTGACGATCAGGGCTGCGAGGCTGAAGGCGAGCCACGCGCTCCGCCAGTGCTCGAGAGTCAGCAGGGCGACCGGGGCCGACAGTGCCACGCCGAGCCCGGTCCCTGAATTCACGATCGCCTGTGTGCGGTCGCGGCGAACGCGCGGCACACGCAGAGCAACCGCATGGGCGAGCGGCGGAGAGACGATGCCGGTGCTGAGCCCTCCCAGGGCGACTCCGAGGGTCAGCACGGCCGCGGAAGGCGCGAGCGCCACGAGCGCCATGCCGATGGTTGCCAGCGCTCCGGCCAAGACGGTGAGCCGCCGGCTGCCGAAGCGGGGGGTGAGCATCATGGCCGGATAGATGGCAATGCAGTAGATGCCATAGCTGAGAGAGCCGATGAGTCCCACCTGCGTGGGATCGAGGCCGAACTCCGTGCGGAAGGCCGGGACGAAGAGACCATAGGCGAAGCGCGCGACGCCGTAGGAGACGGCGATGAGCGCCAGGCCTGCTCCTGCGAACTGGGAGGCTTGGCGGCGAGTCAGGACGTGGGGCGCGGCTGGGGACTGTTCGGCGACTGTCACGGGGCGACTCCGCTCATGGGCACTCCTAGAATTGGCGCGTGAGCTTTCTGCTCGGCTGAGCCGAAAGAGAAGATATACAGATCAGTAACCTGCTGGGCCGAAGCTACGGGTTACGGATCTGTTTAGTCAAGGAGTGCGCATGGACCACCAGCCCATCGACCTGGACAGCCTGACCCCGGGGGCTCGCACGATCCTCGACATCGCCTCGCAGCTGTTCTACGAGCAGGGCATCCATTCGGTCGGTGTGGACACCATCGCCGCTGAAGCGAGGGTGACCAAGCCCATCCTGTACAAGAACTTCGGCAATAAGGACGGGCTGATCGCCGCTTACCTGCAGAACCGGCACCAGTGCTGGTGGCCCGAGCTCGAGGCCGCGATCGGCAAGGCGGACTCCCCCCGAGCTCTCGCGCTCTTCGACGTCTACATGCAGGATGCCAAGACCATCACGCGCGGCTGCGCATATCTGAATGCCGCGGCGGAGCTGCCTGCGGACCACCCGGCATATCCCATGATCCGCCGGCACAAGCACGCGGTCTGCGAGCGCCTGAGGGAGCTCATCGAGGAGGACCTCCCCGAGACCCCGAATGTTCAGCGCTTGGCTGACCACCTGTTTCTGCTGGCGGAGGGCGCGTTCGCTCACCACCGGATCTATGGGGGCAGCCTGCTCTCCGAGGCGCGGGAGATCGCGGCGGGCCTGCTGTCGTCCTGACCCTGCCGTCGACAGGATTCGACGCACCTCACTGGCGTGTCCATCGGCGGTGGCACATAGACTGAGCGGCATGCCCGCGGAAAGCTCCCTGATACACGACCTTCCTGCCGTGACGATTCGTCGCATCGCGGTCTCCGATATGAGCAACAATGTGTACCTGCTGACGGCCAAGAAGTCAGGCGTGCAGGTCCTCATCGACGCAGCGGACGACGCGCCGGCGATCAGGGAGCTCATGGGCCGCGCCGTCGGCGACACCCCCTGCTCGCCCGGTGTGAAGGCGGTGCTCACCACGCATCAGCACTGGGATCACATCCGCGCGCTTCCGGAGTTCGACGTCGCCGGCGTCGAGCTTCTCGCCGGCGAGCGCGACGCCGGCGAGATCGAGGCGCAGCAGGGTGTGGCGGTGGACCGTCTGCTGACACATGGAGAGACGGTGACCTATGACGGGGTCACGCTGGAGGTCATCCACCTGCGCGGTCACACGCCCGGCTCCCTGGCCTTCGCCCTGAACGTCGAGGATGGGCCCACGCACCTGTTCACGGGGGATTCGCTCTTTCCCGGCGGCGTGGGCAAGACGTGGTCGGATGAGGACTTCGTGCAGCTGATCGATGATGTGGAGGCGCGGCTGTTCGCCGTCTACGAGGATGACAGTGTGGTCCATCCTGGTCACGGCGATCCCACGACGCTGGGCACTGAGCGTCCGCATCTGAGCGAGTGGAGGCGGCGGGGCTGGTGAGCGCACCGACGAAGCTCGAGAAGCTGTCCGACTCCTGGGCCGCCCCTGGGCCCGAGGAGCTGTTCGCAGCCTTTGAGGCGTGGGTCTCCTCGCAGGAGCTGAGCCTCTACCCGGCTCAGGAGGATGCGGTCGCGGAGCTGGCGGAGGGTCACCATGTGATCATGGCGACGCCGACGGGGTCGGGGAAGTCGCTGGTGGCGCTGGCGGCGCACTTCTTCGCACTGTCCCGAGGCGAGCGCAGCGTCTATACGGCGCCCATCAAGGCGCTGGTGTCTGAGAAGTTCTTCTCGCTGGTGGAGGTCTTCGGCGCGGAGAACGTCGGTATGGTCACCGGTGACTCGTCGGTGAACGCGGATGCGCCCATCATCTGCTGCACGGCAGAGATTCTCGCCAATGAGGCGCTTCGTGAGGGGCCTGCGGCGAACGTGGGCCCGGTGATCATGGATGAGTTCCATTTCTACGCGGACCCGCATCGCGGATGGGCGTGGCAGGTGCCCCTTGTTGAGCTTCCGCAGGCGCAGTTCCTGCTGATGTCGGCGACCCTCGGGGACACGTCGGGGTTTGAGAGACGCATCGCTGAGCATACGGGCCGCGATGTCGTCACCGTCTCTTCGGCCGCAAGGCCGGTGCCGCTGGACTACGAGTACTCGACCACCCCGCTGGTTCAGAAGCTGGAGCAGCTTGCTGAGACGGGGAAGGCTCCCGTGTATGCGGTGCATTTCTCGCAGCGTGCCGCTGCTGAGCAGGCCTCGGGGCTGATGAGCCTGAGCCTGCTCTCCAAGGATGAGCGGGAGCGGCTTGCCGAGCGCCTTTCTGGGTTCCGCTTCTCGAAGGGATATGGGAAGGATTTGGCGCGGCTGCTGAAGTCGGGGGTGGGTGTCCACCATGCGGGCATGCTGCCGAAGTACCGCCGTCTGGTGGAGCAGCTCGCCCAGGAGGGCCTGCTGAAGGTCATTTCGGGCACTGACACCCTCGGCGTGGGGATCAACGTGCCGATCCGCACGGTGCTGATCACTGCCCTGTCGAAGTTCGACGGCGAGCGCGTGCGCCAGCTCAACGCCCGCGAGTTTCATCAGATCGCGGGGCGGGCCGGTCGGGCCGGGTACGACACGGAGGGCACTGTGGTGGTGCAGGCGCCTGAGCATGTCATTGAGAATGAGGCTGCTCTTCGCAAGGCGCAGGCGAAGCACGCCGGGGACGAGGCCAAAGTGTCCCAGGCCATGAAGTCCAAGCCGAAGAAGAAGCCTCCGGAAGGCTTCGTCTCGTGGAGCGAGAAGACGTTCGAGAAGCTGACGGAGGCTCAGCCGGAGCCCATGGTCTCGCGCATGCAGGTGACCTACGCGATGGTGCTGCACCTGCTGAACCGCCCCGAGGACCCGATCGTGGCAATGCGGCGGCTGATCACCTCCTCAGATGAGTCGAAGGCCCGGCAGGCTCAGCTGCAGCGCCGGGCTCTGGAGATTCTGCGTGAGCTGCTGGCCGCGGGTGTGCTGGAGAAGTTCGACGAGCCGGATGAGGACGGTCGGACTGTTGACCTCACGGTGGAGCTTCAGGACAACTTCGCGCTGAACCAGCCTCTTGCCCCCTTTGCGGTGGCAGCCCTGGAGCTGCTGGACCCGGAGTCGGAGACCTATGCGCTCGATGTCGTCAGCGTCATCGAGTCCATTCTCGACACTCCGTATCAGGTGACGGGTGCTCAGGTGAAGAAGCTCAAGGGCGAGCGGATCGCGGAGCTGAAGGCTGAGGGGGTGGACTACACGGAGCGGATGCGGATCCTCGACGATATGACGCACCCGCAGCCGTTGGCGGAGCTGCTGACCCAGCAGTTCGAGGTGTACCGATCCTCCGCCCCGTGGGTGGCCGACCATGAGCTGGAGCCGAAGTCGGTCGTCCGGGACATGGTGGAGCGGGCGTTCACGTTCATCGACGCGATCAACTTCTACGGGCTGGCGCGCAGCGAGGGCGTGCTGCTGCGCTACCTCACCGACGCGTACAGGACCCTGCGGCAGACCGTTCCTCGGGAGAAGGTCAGCGAGGAGCTGGAGGATCTCACCGAATGGCTGGGCGAGCTCGTCCGCCAGACAGACTCCTCCCTCCTGGAGGAGTGGGAGCGCCTAGCGGCCGGCGACGACCCGGCGCGGCTGGCCGAACTGGAGCGCAGGCAGCAGGAGAATGCGGAGCCGGCAGCGCCTTCGGGGGTCACCGCCAATGAGCGGGCCTTCACCGTCATGGTCCGCAACGCAATGTTCCGGAGGGCTGAGCTGTTCGCTCAGGAGAAGGAGCGCACGCTCGCGGAGCTGGAGCCTGCCGGCACTGAGTTTGCTTCCGCCGACCGGTGGGGCGAGGCTCTGGACGCGTTCTTCGGCGAGTACGAGGACGTCTATGTCGATGCCAAGGCTCGCGCGGCGGGCCTCTTCCGTGTGACGAAGGACCCAGCGGATGCTCCCGACGCCGAGGGCCGCTTCTGGCATGCCTCCCAGGTGCTGGATGACGACCAGTCCAACCATGATTGGGCCATCCACGCCTGGATCGACCTCAACGCCTCCGACGAGGCGGAGACCCCTGTGGTCAGGGTGTGGAGGGTCGGAGAGCTCTGATCCCACCGGGCTGCGGCCCTGTCCGGGGGGCCGAGTGCTCAGAAGTGTGTGGCGCAGTGGGGCGCGGTGGGCAGGTCCATGACAGCAGAGATCAGGTCGAGGTCCGCCGGGGCCGCTTCGGCGCGTCCAGCACTGTGCATGGTGCGCACACTGACATCGCCCAGGTACATGGAGCCCAGGGTCTCAGCATCGGTGCGCAGCAGCGGCCCGCTGTCCCTGTCCCCCGTCACGGCGGCGACCTGGGCTGAGCCGGCACGCACGACGACGCGCCAGCGTCCCGACACGATGCCCAGCGGGTCCGCGACCTCGAGGGTGAAATCGCCGTCGGCGCCCCAGGCCCGATTCTCCAGGGCCTTCTGAACGTCCAGGACTCGCACCCAGAGCACATCGCTCTCCCGCGCAGCACGGCGGGCTCGAGGGTTGACGAGCGCCCATCTCAGCGGGTCCTCAGCGGGAGCGCCGTCCCAGCTGATCCGCTCCACCATATCCATGGCAGACAGGTGCCGGATGAGTTCGATCTGCGACTCAGCATCCACCGCGATGAGGTCGCTGATACGCATCGTGAACGGCTCCTCATCCCACCCCCTGAAGGTGAACACGGCGTACCCGCCGATGCGGCCGTCATCCTTGACGTGAATGATGGCCCGGGCACCGCGCCACGGGGTGGTGATGTCATCGGGGGTCCACTCCCCCGTCCCGTAGCGGCGATAGTCCGGCAGCCGGCCCACCGATCCGCGGGTGACGGCGTGGTGGCCGGCGAAGACTTCATCGATGACGTCGCCCAGCTTGGAGGGGTCGGCCGTGAGCACCCGACCGGAGGGCTGGCGGCGGAGCCCGAACGCTTCTCCGGCGCGGCTGACGTTGATCCGCACCTGGTGCTCCCGGGTGGCGGGTCCGAATCCGAAGCGGCCGTAGATGCTGCCCTCAGAGGCGGTCAGCAGTGCCACAGCCTTGCCGTCCTCGACCGCGGCGGCGAGCCGGCTGGTCATCAGATGCTTCAGGATGCCTCGCCGCCGGTATGAGGCGTCCACCGTCACCCCGGTGATGAGGAACGCGTCGATCAGCTGCGGCCCGCCGGCGTTGAGCGTCTTGTCGAAATCGATGAATGTGCCCACAGGGTGCTCGGAGCCGTAGGTGAGCTGCTCGTGGGCTTCGCCCCAGTGCTTCAGCGACGCGCTGCCCGGGTCCACGTAGACGCCGGTGATGCGCTGCCCGTCCCCGACGAGCACCTGCTCCTGCAGCCTCATCCGTTCGTCGGTGGGCGTCGATTCGTAGAAGCCGAGCGCAACAGCTCGATGGAATGCTCCGGTCCCCGCGTCCGGGTTCCCGTCTGCGTCCAGGGCGGGAGCGAAGGTTCTGGCAGTCAGCCCCTCCGCCAGCGGAGTGACCTGCGGAGGCTGCGGCTGCGATGCGGTGCTCACATCCATACTCTAGCGGAGCCTCCGCTGCCCATCACTGGTTGGCCTGCATGGCTCGGAGCTCCTTCTTCAGATCCCCGATCTCGTCGCGCAGCCGGGCCGCCACCTCGAAGTTCAGCTCCTCGGCAGCGTTGTGCATCTGTGCTGAGAGCTGCTCGATGAGCTCTGCGGTGTCCTTGGCCGGAGTGTTGGAGATCGCGGACTCCTTCGCTCCGCCGGGCTGGTCAGAATCCGCACCGTCGTCATCCTTCTGGAAGCCGGTCCACCCGCGGTGGCCCTTGCCGTACTTGAAGCCCGTAGCGAGCCCACCCATGCCCTGCAGCAGGTCAGCGGTGTCCGCATCCTCCCTGGCAAGGAGATCTGTGATGTCCGCGATCTGCTTCTTCAGCGGCGTGGGATCGATGCCGTGCTCTTCGTTGTACGCGATCTGCTTCTCCCGCCGCCGATCCGTCTCGTCGATCGCGCGCCGCATCGAGTCTGTGATCCGATCGGCGTACATATGCACCTGACCGGACACGTTGCGGGCGGCTCGGCCGATCGTCTGGATCAGCGAGGTCGTGGAGCGCAGGAAGCCCTCCTTGTCCGCATCGAGAATGGCGACCAGAGAGACCTCCGGGAGGTCCAGTCCCTCACGCAGAAGGTTGATGCCGACGACGACGTCGTATGTTCCCTTCCGCAGCTCACGAAGAATCTCCACACGCTTGAGCGTGTCGACATCCGAGTGCAGATACTCGACCCTGATGCTGTGCTCCAGGAGGTACTCCGTGAGGTCCTCGGCCATCCGTTTGGTCAGCGTCGTGACGAGGACGCGCTCATTCCGGGCCGAGCGCGCCTTGATCTCGCCCAGCAGGTCATCGATCTGGCCCTTGGTCGGCTTCACCACCACTTCGGGGTCCACAAGCCCGGTGGGACGAATGATCTGCTCCACCACGCCGTCGGACTGCCCCAGCTCATAATTGCCGGGGGTGGCGGAGAGATAGACGGTCTGCCCGATCCGTTCGAGGAACTCATCCCACTTCAGCGGCCGGTTGTCCATCGCCGAGGGCAGGCGGAAGCCGTGCTCGACCAGGGTGCGCTTGCGGGACATGTCACCTTCGTACATGCCGCCGATCTGCGGAATGGTCACATGGGACTCATCCACGATGAGCAGGAAGTCGTCGGGGAAATAGTCCAGCAGACAGTGCGGTGCGGTGCCGGAGCCGCGGCCGTCGATATGCCGCGAGTAGTTCTCGATGCCGTTGCAGAACCCCATCTGCTGCATCATCTCCAGGTCATAGGTGGTGCGCATGCGCAGCCGCTGCGCCTCCAGGAGCTTGTTCTGCGCCTCGAGCTCAGCCAGCCGGTCCCGCAGCTCGTCCTCAATCCGGGTGATGGCTGCCGCCATGCGCTCGTCTCCGGCCACGTAGTGGGAGGCGGGGAAGATGTACATCTCCTCCTCCTCGCGCACCACAGTCCCAGTCAGCGGGTGGAGAGTGTGGATCGCTTCGATCTCGTCGCCGAAGAATTCGATGCGCACCGCAAGCTCCTCATACATCGGGATGATCTCAACGGTGTCGCCGCGCACACGGAAGGTTCCCCGGTGGAAGTCGGTGTCGTTGCGCACGTACTGCATCCCCACGAAGCGGCGCAGCAGTTCGTCGCGCTCAATCTGCTGCCCACGCTTCAGAGCAACCATCTGGGAGATGTACTCCTCCGGAGTCCCCAGACCATAGATGCACGAGACGGTGGCGACGACCACAGCGTCGCGGCGGGTCAGCAGGGCGTTGGTCGCTGAGTGCCGCAGCCTCTCCACCTCGTCGTTGACGGAGGAGTCCTTCTCAATGAACGTGTCCGTCTGAGGGACGTACGCCTCGGGCTGGTAGTAGTCGTAGTAGGAGACGAAGTATTCGACGGCGTTGTGCGGGAGGAGCTCGCGGAACTCGTTGGCCAGCTGGGCGGCCAAGGTCTTGTTCTGGACCATGATGAGCGTAGGCCGCTGCACCTTCTCGATCAGCCACGCAGCCGTCGCCGACTTGCCCGTGCCGGTGGCGCCCATGAGGGTGATGTCCTTCTCGCCGCCCTCGACCCGCTCAGCCAGCTCCTCGATAGCCTTGGGCTGATCGCCGGAGGGCTGATAGGGACTCTCAACCTTGAACGGCGCGACGGTGCGGCTGATCTTCGGGGCTAAAGACATAGGGGGATCAACGCTCCAGTCCGGCGAAAAATTCGTCCACCTGCTGATGAAGCTCCTCCAAGGTTCCCGAGTTGTCGAGAACGACGTCGGCGGCGGCGACGCGCTGAGCATCCGTGGCCTGCGCTTCGATGCGACGCTCAGCCTCCTCCGGCTCCATGGAACGGTCTTCGACCAGGCGCCGCATCCGCTCAGCATGGGGGGCGGTGACGACGACGACTGTGTCGAAGCGATCCTGCTGCCCGCCCTCCACCAGCAGTGGGATGTCTTCGACCACTACGCTGCCGGCCGGGGCAGCCTCGCGCTGCAGCTGTGCCTCATGCCGGACGCGCGGGTGGATGATCGCGTTGAGGCTCATGCGCGCGTCCTCATCGTTGAAGACCACCTGCGCCAGCGCCGCACGATCAAGCGCGCCCTCCTCAGTCAGCACACCGCGGCCGAACGTCTCCACGATCTCTGCCAGCCCCTCAGTGCCCGGCTCCACCACCTGACGCGAGAGCAGATCAGCATCGATGAGGATCGCTCCATGCTCGACGAGCCGGTCCGCGACCGCAGACTTTCCGGATGCGATCCCCCCGGTCAGACCCACACTCACACTCTTGGACATGCTCCCGAGTCTACGGCCCCGCTGCGCCTGAGCGGCTCCGTGACAGCTGCGACGGCCACCAGATGCGGCGCCCAATATCGGCGCACAGGGCCGGGACCTGCAGCGTCCGGACCACGAACGTGTCGATCGCCACGCCCAATGCGACCAGGAAGGCCAGCTGCACCATGAACATCAGCGGCAGCACGGCAAGCGCCGCAAACGTGGCGGCCAGCACCACGCCTGCGGAGGTGATCACCCCGCCGGTGACCACCAGGGACCGAAGCACGCCCTCCGAGGCCCCATGCTTCGGCGTCTCCTCCCGCGCCCTGGTCATGAGGAAGATGTTGTAGTCCACTCCCAGCGCCACCAGGAACATGAATCCGTACAGCGGAACGGTGGGATCGGCGCCGGGGAAGTCGAAGACATGGTTGAACACCAGCGCCGAGATGCCCAGGGCAGCCAGATACGAGAGCACCGTGGTGACGACCAGAATCACAGGCGTCACTATCGAACGGAACAGCAAGATGAGGATGAGCGTCACTGCCAGCAGGACGCTGGGCACAATGACCGTCAGGTCCCGCTGCGCCGTCTCGTTCGTGTCGAGCTGCGTAGCGGTCGTTCCGCCCACCAGAGCCTCCTGGTCGAGCTGCTCGAGCTCGCCGCGCAGCGCACTGACCGTCTGCTCCGCCTCAGGCGAGTCCCCCGGGCTGCTCAGCGTGGCCGAGATCTGCACCCAACCGTCGACCTCCTGGGCCTGCTCCGCATCCTGGGCGGGTGCTTGGCCCTCAGCAAGCAGCTGAGCCGACGCGACGCCGTCGGTGTCCTGCACAGCATCGAGGGCAGCCTCTGCCTCACCGCTGCGCACGAAGACGTTGGTCGGCGCGCCTGTTCCTGCGTCGAAGTGCTCCTCCAGAAGCTCCTGGCCGGACTTCGTCTCGGTCTCTCCCAGAACCACTTCGGACTGAGCGATCCCATCCGCTCGCAGCTGGCCCACGCCCGCGGCGGCCAGCAGAAGCAGAAGCGTCACGGTGACCCAGATGACGCGCGGACTGCGCCTGACCAGTGAGGCCGCGCGGCTCCACAGCTTGTACTGACCGGCCGATCCCTCCGCTGTCGCGTGCGGCGTCTTGGGCCAGAACGCCGGACGGCCGAGGAGGGCAAGCATGGCAGGAAGGAACGTCAGCGTCGCGGCCATGGAGAAGACGATGCCGGTGGCCGCCACGGGACCGAGGGCTCGGTTGGAGTTCAGGTCTGACAGCAGCAGGCACAGCAATGCAGCGGCGACAGTGCCTCCTGAGGCCAGGATGGGCGGTGCCGAGCGTCGCACAGCTGTCCAGAGGGCGCCGAACCGGTCGCTCCTGCTCGCCAGCTCTTCGCGGTAGCGGGCCACCAGAAGCAGGGAGTAGTCGGTCGCGGCGCCGATGACCAGAATCGACAGGATCCCCTGCACCTGGCCGTTGAGCTGAATCCACCCTGCGTCCGCCATGAAGTAGATGACCGTGATCGCCGCGCACAGCGCGCCCACGGAGGATAGGAGCACCAGAATCGGCAGAAGGGCCGATCGGTAGACGCTGACCAGGATGATGAACACCGCCACCACCGCGACGAGCAGCAGCAGGCCGTCGACCCCCGCGAATGCCTCAGACAGGTCGGCCGACAGTGCTGCGGGCCCGGTGACGTATGCGTCCCAGTCCTGCTCGGGCAGCTCGCTGCTGATGAGCTCACGCAGCTCGGTCAGCGCACCCTCCTCTGCGGCGACCTCGTCCAGGAGGACGGTCAGCTGTACCGCCTCACCGTCTTCGGAAGGCTGCGGCGGCGTCACCTCGATCACGCCCTCAAGGTCGGATGCGGATTCACCGGCAGCCTGCATCTCCGCCGTCAGGTCCTCCGTCAGCTCCCCGTCGACCGGGGCTGCGATGACCGTGGCGGGGACCGCATCGTCATCCCCGAAGCGCTCCTGAAGCTCGAGGGCCTGGGTCGACTCCGCATCAGCGGGGAGGAATGTGGCCTGGTCGTTGGTGGTGACTTCGGAGATCGCCCCGAACGTCTGGCCGCCCCACGCAGTCCACGCGAGCCACAGGAGCGTCAGAACTGCGGGGATGAGGACACGGACAGGGGTGCGTCGGGAGCTTTGCGTGGAGGCAGTCATCGTAGAGAACAGAGTACTGCCTGCGAGAGAGACTCAATCCGGCTGCGCAGCGGCGGCTCGCGGACGCACGTGCGGACCAGGTGATGCGAGGCGTCGTCAGAGCGAGAGCTCTTTGCGACGCTCCTCGGGGACAAGCTCTGCGTGCTCCGGGTTCTTACGAATGAAGGACTGCACCATGGGGCAGCGCGGTATCACGGCCAAGCCGCTCTCGGCGGCGCGTTCGAGCGCCCCGCCGACGAGTCGGCTGCCCACTCCCCTGCCCTGATAGGAATCCTCGACCTGAGTGTGGACGAAGGCTCGGAGCCTGTCGCCCAGATCCTGGTACTCCAGGAAGCCGGCGGTCTCTCCGTCCATGAGCAGGACGTACCGCTCCTGGTCGGGCTGATCCTTCACCTCGTGCGCATCATCCGGCTGCGAACTCATGGATCCTGTATAGCACCACGCCTCAGAACGCACCAGGGGTCCGGGCCGAACGGCTCGGCACGGACCCCTGGTGCGCGGCACTGATCAGATGTGGGGAGGACGCTCTCCTGGAGCGGGCTGCCCGGTGGTGGGGTCGATCCTGATGTTCTCACCGGTGCGCAGTCGGTACTCCTGGACGAGCTCCGGCTGCTCCGCGTGATCGACCTCCGGGGCGTTCTCGGGCTCCGTGCCGGCGGCGTAGTCCGGGGCCACGACAGCCTCAGCCAGCTCAGGGTCGCCCTCCTCCATGCGTCGCTCGTACTCCTCCGGCGGGAGCGTCTTGAGCCAGCGCCGCGACGGCAGGTGGCTCACCTCGCCGGCGTCCTCCCTCATGGCCCGGTTCAGGCTGTACATCATGAAGAACGCGAGCACGAAGAACGGCAGCCCGAAGACCAGAGCCACGTCGCGAAGAACTTCGACACCGCCCTCACCGGTGAAGACGATCAGCACTGCCGCCACAACGCCGATGTAGATGGCCCAGATGGCGCGCTGGTGAGGCGCGGTGGTGCCCTTCGGCCGTCCGTCGCCGTCGTAGCCGTTGCACATGTCATCCAGCACCAGGGAGGCGGAGTCCAGGGACGTGATGAAGAAGACGCCCACCAGCATGATGGCGATGGCACTGGTGAGTGTGGCGAGCGGGTAATGCTCCAGCAGCGCGAACATCGATGTTTCCGCACCGGCATCGACCACACCCTCGACGAGCCCGCCCTCTCCGAAGAACTCGATGTCGAAGACAGCCGTGGCCCACGTGCCGAACCAGATGATGCTGAACAGCGTGGGAAGCGCCAGAACTCCGGCGACGAACTGCCGGACGCTGCGACCCCGGGAGATGCGGGCGATGAAGATCCCGACGAAGGGCGCCCATGAGATGGTCCAGCCCCAGTAGAAGATGGTCCAGTCCTGCTGCCATCCGCTGTCCGCGAGAGTGTCGTTCCAGAACATGACTTCGGGGAGGATGCTGACGTAGATTCCTGCGGCCTCGACCATGCCGCGCAGAAGGAAGATCGTCGGCCCGGTGATGATGACGAACAGCAGCAGCAGCACACTCGTGCCGATGTTGAAGTTCGACAGCACCTTGATGCCCCGGTCAATGCCGACCACGGCAGAGATCGTGGCGATGACGGTGACGGTGCCGATGATCACCACGAAGGCCCACCACACATCTGGCAGGCCGGTCAGCTCCGCGAGGCCGGCGTGGACCTGGGTGGTCCCGAGGCCGATGGACATGCCGATGCCGAATATGGTGCCGACGATCGCGAAGATGTCGATTCCCTTGCCCACGGGACCGTGAATGCCGTCGCCGAGAATGGGCTGGAAGAGGGATGAGACGCGAGGGGGAAGATTGCGTTTGTAGATGAAGTACGCGAACGCGAGCCCCGGGAGGGCGAAGATCGTCCAGGTGTGCAGTCCGAAGTGGTAGAGGGTGAAGCCCACCGCCTCTCGGGCTGCCTCCTCGGTGTAGCCCTCGATGCCCATCTCCGCGCCTCGCGGCGGGGTGTCGAAGTGGAAGGCAGGCTCCGCAACGGCCCAGAACATGAGAATGGTGCCGATGCCGGCTGCGAAGAGCATCCCGAACCACGCCAGATCCGAGTGCTGCGGCTTCTCCTCATCGGCGCCCAGCTTCAGACGCCCGAACCGACTCACGCCGATGTAGATGAGGAAGAGCAGGAATATGGAGACGCCCAGGATGAAGAACCATCCGAAGTTCTCGAAGATCCACGTCGCCGCGGTACCCCAGGTCTCCCCCATCTGATCCGGAATGATGAGCGTGACTGCGACGAACGCCAACATAATGATCGACGAGGAGAAGAACAGAAGAGGGTTTGTCCGCAGTCGAAGCAGGTCGTGGACCTTGTGAAGCATTATGACCTTTCGGTATGTACCTAGCACTCAGTCCGAGCACCTGTGCGATTCAGCTCTGAACGAATCTCCACATTATGCAGTGTGTGCACAAAAAACAATGACCCCTGGAGAAGCCTCCAGGGGTCATTGATGGTGATCACCGGGTCACAGCCCGGCGGATCGTACGTGCTTAGTTGCCGGTGAGCTTCTCACGAAGCGCAGCAAGCGCCTCGTCCGAGGCCAGGGTGCCGGCGTCAACGGTCTCCTCGGCGGAGGAGTAGTTGCTCTGGCCGGACTCTGGGGCGGGACGACGCTCGGAGCGCGAGGAGGAGGATGAGGACGAACCGGTGGAGACGGATGCCTCGGCGGCTGCCTCGGCGTCGGCCTCGACAGCCTTGCGAACCTGGTCCTTGTGCTGCTCCCACCGCTCGGCGGCGGCTGCATACTGGGCCTCCCAGGCTGCGCGCTGCTCGTCGTAGCCTTCCATCCACTCGTTGGTCTCCGGGTCGAAGCCCTCGGGGTACTTGTAGTTCCCCTCGTCGTCGTACTCGGCGTCCATTCCGTAGAGGGCGGGGTCGAACTCCTCAGCGTCCGGGTCGACGTCCTCGTTGGCCTGCTTCAGCGAGAGGCTGATGCGGCGGCGCTCGAGGTCGATGTCGATGACCTTGACGAAGACCTCGTCGTTGACGGAGACGACCTGCTCTGCGAGGTCCACGTGCCGAACGGCCAGCTCGGAGATGTGGACCAGGCCCTCGATGCCGTCCTCGACGCGCACGAAGGCGCCGAAGGGAACGAGCTTGGTGACCTTGCCGGGCACGATCTGGCCGAGGGCGTGAGTGCGGGCGAAGGTCTGCCACGGGTCTTCCTGGGTGGCCTTCAGGGACAGCGAGACGCGCTCGCGGTCCATGTCCACCTCGAGGACCTCGACGGTGACCTCGTCGCCCACCGACACAACCTCGTTGGGGTGGTCGATGTGCTTCCAGGACAGCTCCGAGACGTGAACGAGTCCGTCCACGCCGCCGAGGTCCACGAAGGCGCCGAAGTTGACGATCGAGGAGACGACGCCGTTGCGGACCTGGCCGCGCTCCAGCTTGTTGAGGAAGGACGAGCGGACCTCGGACTGGGTCTGCTCCAGCCATGCGCGGCGAGACAGAACCACGTTGTTGCGGTTCTTGTCGAGCTCGATGATCTTCGCCTCGATCTCCTGGCCGATGTAGGGCGCAAGGTCACGGACGCGGCGCATCTCCACCAGTGAGGCAGGGAGGAAGCCGCGCAGGCCGATGTCGAGGATGAGGCCGCCCTTGACGACCTCGATGACGGTGCCGGTGACGACGCCGTCCTCTTCCTTGACCTTTTCGATGTCTCCCCAAGCACGCTCGTACTGCGCGCGCTTCTTGGACAGGATCAGGCGGCCTTCCTTGTCCTCCTTCTGGAGAACGAGAGCCTCGACCTGGTCACCGACCTGAACGACTTCATCCGGGTCAACATCATGCTTGATGGACAGCTCGCGGGAGGGGATGACGCCTTCGGTCTTGTACCCGATGTCGAGGAGAACCTCGTCGCGGTCGACCTTGACGATGGTTCCTTCAACCATGTCGCCATCGGTGAAGTACTTCATCGTGGCGTCGACGGCAGCCAGGAACTCCTCGGCAGTGCCGATGTCGTTGATGGCGACTTGAGGGGCACCGGGGGCGGTTGCGGTGGTGGTCATGTAGTAGGGGCTCCGATATGGATTGTTCTTCTAGGGTCAGTGCACAGTTCTTCCTTAGCACTGAGCGACGGACAAATGACAAAAGCTCTTCTGTGTCAGAGGTCGGATCGACTCTGTGCGCAGAACGCGCCCGGTCAGTCTATACCGCTGAGACAACCGTCTCAACTGTCGCGAAAGCCTCCTCGATCGCCGCTGAATTCAGCCCCTCGCGGAGTCAGTGTGCGGCCTGGTGCCAGGTCGCACCGGTCCCCACGTTGACGTCCAGCGGAACATCCAGCTCGGCGGCCCCGGCCATGTTCTCCACGACCAGCCTCTCCACGTCCTGGCGCTCACCCTCGGCGACCTCAAGCACAAGCTCATCGTGGACCTGGAGGAGCACGCGGCTGCGCAGCTGCGCCTGCGCCAGCGCCGAATCAACGTCAATCATGGCGCGCTTGATGATGTCGGCGGCGGAGCCTTGGATCGGCGCGTTGAGAGCCGCTCTCTCTGCCATCTGGCGGAGCTGGCGGCTCTCGCTGGTCAGATCCGGCAGGTACCGGCGCCGTCCGTAGATCGTGGAGGTGTAGCCGTCGCTCTTGGCCTGAGCGACGATGTCGCGCAGATAGTCGCGCACGGCGCCGAAGCGTTCGAAGTACTCGTTCATCAGGTCGCGGGCCTCATCGACGCCGATGCTGAGCTGCTTCGACAGCCCGAAGCTGGAGAGGCCGTAGACCAAGCCGTAGCTCATGGCTTTCACCTTGGACCGCTGCTCGAGGCTCACGTCCTCCGTGCCGACCCCGAAGACACGGGCTCCCACGAAGCTGTGCAGATCCTCGCCTGCGCGGAAGGCCTCAATCAGCTCCTGATCCCCGGAGAGATGAGCCATGATGCGCATCTCGATCTGGGAATAGTCTGCGGTGAGGAGCGTCTCATAGCCCGAGCCCACCACGAAGGCGTCGCGGATCTTCCGCCCCGCCGACGTGCGGATCGGAATGTTCTGCAGGTTCGGGTGCAGGGACGAGAGCCTTCCGGTGGCGGCCACCGTCTGGGCGTACGTCGTGTGGATCCGGCCGTCGTCGCCGATCGCCTCCGTGAGACCAGTGACCGTCTGGCGCAGCTTGGAGGAGTCCCGGTGGCTCATCAGGTGCACCAGGAACTCGTTCTGCGTCTTGGCCAGAAGCTCCTGAAGGGTCTCAACATCGGTGGAGTAGCCCGTTTTGTTCTTCTTCACCCCCTGGGTGGGCAGCTCGAGCTCGTCGAAGAGCACCGTCTGGAGCTGCTTGGGCGAACCGAGATTCACCTCGTGCCCGACCACGCTGTACGCGGCCTCAGCCGAGGCGCCGATCGCGCTTTCGAACTCGGCGTCGAGCTCCGCCAGCTTGTCCTCAGAGACCGCGATCCCCGTCAGCTCCATCTGCAGCAGAATCTCAGCCAGGGGAAGCTCCAGCTCGTAGAGCAGCCCCTCTGCCCTGCGGTCAGCGAGCTGAGAGTGCAGAGCCCCGGACAGAGGGTGCAGCAGCATCCCATGGACCGCGGCGCGTGCGAGGTCAGCCTCGGAGACCCCGGCCAGCGGCTCGTCGTCGAACAGCGACTGCTGGGAGGTGGCCTCCTCCTGGTTCTTGAACTCCTCACCGCCGATGTAGTCCTTGGGCTCCACGGATCCGTTCAGATGCTGAGCCACGAGGTCTGAGAAGCTGAAGCTGCGCCGGTCCGGCTGGATGAGGTAGCCGGAGAGGAGGGTGTCCTCCACTGCCCCCCTGAGCCGAAGGCCCCGCCATGCGAGGCGTTTGCCGGCGTCCTTGAAGTCATGGACGAGTTTGGGGGACGCGGGGTCCGCCAGCCAGGCCGCCAGCTCCGACTCGAGCGCCTGGTCGGCGTCGGTGAGAGAGATGGCCGCACCGGCGGCCGGACGCTCGGGGCTGCTGCTCGCGGCGACCAGCGCCACCGCGATGGCCTCCGCACTGCGGGCAGCGTCATCGCGCTTGGCTTTGGTCGACAGAGACTCATATGACGTGTCGATGATCACAGCGAGCCCCAGGGGCCCTTCGTGGGCATGGAGGAAGCTGCGGAGCCCTTCAGCGTCGGAGACCACCTTCACCTCGGGAAGGGCGTGAGTAGGCTCCGCGTCGAGATTTGCGTCGGGGAACCGTGCCGAGAACGTCTCAAAGAGCCTCTCGCGGATCTGGTTGAACTCCAGGGCGTCGAACAGCGGCTCGACGGCCTCTCTGTCAGGAGGAGTGAGCACCGAGTCCTCCAGAGTCACCGGCACGTCGAGGTCCCTCACCAGAAGATTCAGCTCCAGGTTCCGTTCGACGTCGGCGAGCGCGGCCCGCAGGTTCTCGCCGGCTTTGCCCTTGATCTCGTCGGCGTGGTCGATGATGCCTCGGGTGGAGCCGTACTGGCCGATCCACTTCGCGGCGGTCTTGGGGCCCACTTTGGGCACGCCGGGAAGGTTGTCGGCCGACTCTCCCACCAATGCCGCGAGGTCGGGGTACTGTCCGGGGCTGACGAGGTACTTGGCCTCCACCCCTTCGGGGTCGAGGCGAAGGGTTTTGGACAGGCCGGTGGTCGGATAGTCCAGGTGGGTGCTGTCGGTGACCAGCTGCAGGGCGTCGCGGTCTCCGGAGACGATGAGGCTCTGCCACCCGGCGGCTTCGGCCATGGTGACGTAGGTGGCTACGATGTCGTCCGCTTCGTAGCCCTCGACGGTGACGGCCGGGATGGTCAGGGCTTCTGCGACCTCCTGGATCAGTCCGACCTGTCCCTTGAACTCTTCGGGGGCTTTGTCCCGCCCGCCCTTGTAGTCGTCGTAGGTCTCGTGGCGGAAGGTGGGGGTGTCGAGGTCGAATGCGAGCAGCACGTGGGTGGGCTGCTCCTCCCTGATGAGTTTGAGCAGCATGTTGGTGAAGCCGTAGATGGCGTTGGTGTACTGCCCTGAGCTGGTCAGGAAGCCTTCCGGCGGGAGGGCGTAGAACGCCCGGAACGCCATCGAATGCCCGTCGATCACCAGCAGCTTGTTGCCCTCAGAAGTCACAGCACCACCCTACCGCTGGCGCGATGAGTCAGTAGGGTGGGCGCTATGACCGAGAAGATCGAGTATCAGCCCGGATTCCCTATGGCCGCTGTGCCCACCCCCGTGCCCGATGATGCGGAGCGCGATGCTCGTATGGAGGCTATGGGATTCGCCCCCGAGTATCGGAAGTACTTCCGCATCCAGGGCACTCCCCCGCTTGCGGCCAAGGCCGGAATCGTCTTCGAAGAGATGAGTCCGGAGAAGATCGTCTCGAGGATGCCTGTGGCCGGCAATGAGCAGACCATCGGCATCATGCACGGCGGGGCGCACCTGCTCCACGCGGAGACGGTCGCCTCCATCGCTGCTCTGCTGCATGTGCGCATCAGCCTCGAGGACGAGAACAGGATTGTGGTGGGCACGGAGCTCAACGCCACGCATCATCGGCAGGCCCGCGAGGGGCACACCTACGCCACCTGCACTCCCATCAGCGTGGGGCGGCAGATGACGAGCCACGAGATCGTCATCACCAATGAGGACGGCAAGCGGCTCTCCACCGCACGGATGACCAACCTCATCATCGAGCCCAAGGGCTGAGCCGACCGGCGCTCCGCTCCTCCGGGGGGGGTCGGCGGCTACCGCCGGATGAGCCGCACGAGCGCCGTCTCAATCGCCTCAGCATGGCGCTCCGCGGTGTAGCGCTCGCGCACCAGTCTCAGCCCTTCATCGGCCATCTGCCGCAGCTGCGACGGGTCGGCAAGCGCGTCTGTGAGCACTGCACGCAGATCCTCGGCCGAACCGTCGTAGCAGCGCCCTGTGCGCCCTTCGATGACCGCTTCGATCTCGGGCGAGGAGTCGGGGTGCCCCGCTTCGGCGACCACCGGGACTCCGAAGCTCAGCGCTTGGATGACATTGAGCCCCGCCCCTCCGATCGACAGGGCCAGATGGGCCTGGGAGTAGAGCTGCCTGAGCTGTTCGACGTCATACACGGGGCCGAGGAAGTCGGCATCGAGCTGCTGGTCGGCGAAGAGCTGCTCGAGCCTGGGCCGCTCAGAGCCGTCGCCGATCACGATCACGCGAGGCCGCGGCTGCCCCTGAGGCCATGCGGCCAGGGCCTCCGCAAGGGGGTCGAGCCGGTGCCGCGGGGTCAGCCGCGAGGAGTAGATGACAGTGGGGGCCTCACTGGGCGGCGGCTCTGAGCGCGCGGACAGGGCTGCTTGGGGGTAGAGCGAATTGAAGACGACGTGGATCTTATGCGACGGAACTCCGTATTCGACGCCGAGCTCCTCGGCGCGCTCGCCATAGACGAGCAGGCCGTCGACGAGGCGGTAGAAGGCCAGACGGGTGCGGCGCTTCCAGCCGCTCTCAGGACGCTTCCATCCGTGGCCCCACAGAATCACTGTGCGCCCACGCAGCTTGCCCACCGCGCCGGCGACCCATGCCGAGAGGGTGTAGAACCGGCCCTCCAGCACGTAGGCGTCCTCCTCGCCGCGCCACACGGCCGCGACGTCGCCCACCTGCCACCACCAGGGGCCGAGGCTCAGGGTGCGCACTGCCGACACGCTGCGCAGCACGTCCTGCGCGGCGGACTCGATGCGCTCCGCCGATGAGACCTCGGTGTTCGAGAAGCGTCCCGTCAGCCTCAGCGTCAGAGGCTCCGAGCGCAGAAGCCGTCGGATGAGGGGCTCCCGATAATGCGACACGGTGGGCTGGATCTGGAATCGGACACTCGGTTTGGGCACATGGCCAGCCTAGATGCTACGGTAGTCAGGCGCTCTGCAGGGGGGTGTAGCTTAATGGTAAAGCCCCAGCCTTCCAAGCTGGCTACGCGGGTTCGATTCCCGTCACCCCCTCTCATTCGATGCTCTTCAGAGCATTGTGCTCACGGACGACGTGGTGGGGGCTTCTTCGCCCGGCGATCAGCTGTCGGGCCCTCCCCTACGCTGTAGCGTGGTCTTCGTGAATCCTCAGCTGAGTGTCGTCATTCCCGTGTACAACAATGGCGAGCTCCTGCGAACGACGTCCTTCCCGTCGCTGACGGCGTCTGAGCACTTCGATCAGATGGAGATCCTGCTGGTCGACGATGGCTCAACCTACGCCGCGACGCGGGAGGCCGTCGCGGAGCTGGCCGCAGCGCACACCAACGTCAGGGCCCACTTCTTCGATGACGGCGGGTCCGGCTCCGGGGGCCGTCCGCGCAATATGGGACTCGACCTGGCCTCCGCGCCTCATATTGCCTTCTTGGATCCGGACGACGCAGTGCTCAACGACGGCCTCTGGCAGCTCGGCCTCGCGCTGGAGCGGCACCCCTCGGCTCAGCTGGCCATCGGCAATCAGCTCAGAACGTACAGCGACCGGACCGAGCACGTGGACAACCTGCGCCACTACACGCACTCGCCCCGCGGCGGACTGCTCTACGCGGCCGGTGGGGACGTCCTGGCCGCGGCGAAGTTTCGACCCACCAACCTGTCATCCTTCGCGGTGCGCCGCGACTGGCTGCGCGCAGCCCGCATCCGACAGGTCCACCGTGCCGCCGGTCAGGACTCGCTGTTCTTCCTGCAGGTCTTCAGCGCTGCCGAGGTGTTCGTCGCCTGCCGGACGAACACGTACGAGTATCACGCTGAGGTCCCCGGCTCCATGGTGAATGCCCTCACCGACGAGTACTTCCGAAAGTGCCTCCTGCGTGAACGCGCCCAGAGAACCTGGCTCGACGATGAAGGGCTCCTTGAGACGTATGTGCGCTCCGGGTTCGAGCGCTCCTTCGTCTGGTATCTCCGGCAGCTGCGCCGCACCCCGTCCGAGCAGCGCCGGCAGGCGGCCAGTACGCTGACGCGGATCGCCGAGCTGTACGTGGAGGACCCTCTGCGCCACCGGTGGCGCTACCCGCAGAGCATGGCGTTCTTCCGTCGGCCGGGCGTTCCCTCGCCGGAGGGGCTCAAGCCCTGGGCGGCGGCCGCCCGTCGCCGAGCAGCCGAGGGCTCCGCCTCGCTCAGGGACGCGTTGGCGGCTCGTCGGCGGCGGGCCGGGCGTACTCTTCCCGGCCACGACCGATGAGCGAGGCAAGCATGCCGACGCCTTCGCAGAGGTAGTAGTCGTCGGTGTACGTCACCTGACGGGGTCCCAGTCTCGCCCGCGTGCGCCGCAGCGCCCCATAGAGAGCCCGAGCGGCTCCCTCGGCCCCGATGCTCAGGCTCACGCGGACAGTGCCCGCGACGGTCGGCGCCGTACGCAGACGACGCTTCAGCGCTCGCACATGGCCCCCTCTCAGAGCACGGGAGCGCAGCCACTCGCGAGTGGCCCGCTCCGCAGGCACGTGCTCGGTCGCAGCGGCTTCGGCGCACCACCAGAAGACAGCGCCGGCCTCCCTCAGCCGATCGAAGAGATCCGAATCCTCCCCGCCGACGGTGTTGAACGCAGCATGGAAGCGCAGACCCAGCCCGCCGCGGGAAGCCGGGGCGAACCACTTCGCCCGCACAAGCGTGTTGTTCGTCGCCAAACGCTTCGGGCCGGGGCCTGTGGGCCTGTCCGTGCGGCGCACGAATCCGTACGTGGAGATCCACTCAGGCTCCGGCCCGTCGAAATCGGCAACGACGGGGCCGCTGACGGCGTCCGCCGAGGAGGCCCGCGCACAGGCCAGGAGCGCATCGAACCAGCCGGGATCCACGGTCTCGTCGTCGTCGAGAAAGATCACGGCCGAAGCCTCGGCGGGCACAGCATCGAGGCTCGTATTGCGGGCCCGGACCAGCCCGGGCTTCGGCTGATGAATATATGCGCCGGAGGGGAAGCAGTCGTCGAGAATCGGGCGGGCGTCAGGGGTCGGCGCGTTGTCGACCAGGATCAGGTGCCTCACACCCTCCCGCTCCAGCGAGCGAAGCAGGCGTGCCAGGAGCTCGGGCCTCCTGTAGGTGCAGACCAGCACCCACACGTCCTCAGCGCTGAGAGCCGGGTGCATCAGCGGCCGCCGGCCGGGGCGCTGCCCGCAGCGCCGGCCTCAGCGTTCTCGCCGTCATCCTCATCAGGCTCGTCATCCTCGGCCTCGTCGGGCACCCCGAACTCGCCGTTCTCCTGCTCCTCGACCAGCTCAATGTAGTCCATGAAGCCGCCCATATTCTCCTGGGCCAGCGACGTGCGCAGCAGGCTCATCATCTCTTCGTCGGGCATGATCACCTGCGCGCCTCCGGAGGTGGTCGCGTGCTCACCGCCAGGCATGGTGAACATGTGAATGTCGCTTCCCCGCACGTCCCGCATGCCTACGGCGTATCCCGCGACCGACTCGGCATTCAGGGCCTCATCCACATCCAGATAAGGGGTCATCCCCTCGACCACGCTGTGGATGCGCTGCGGGTTGGACAGCGTCTCCGCGGAGAGGAAGCGCTCAATGATGGCGCGCACGACCCGCTGCTGGTTCTCCACCCGGACGTAGTCCCCCGTGGGGAAGGACTGGCGCTCTCGGACGTAGCGCAGCGCGTTGCTGCCCTCCAGGCGTATCGTGCCCTCCGGGTAGAACGCTGGGTTGCGCTGCCCGGCCGAGAAGCTGTGGGGGTTGTCGACATAGACGCCCCCGAGTGCCTCCGTCAGGTCCGAGAAGCCCTCGAAGTCGACGACCGCCACGTGGTCGATATGGGTGTAGAGCATCTCTTCGACCAGGTCCACGGCGAGCTCGTACCCGCCCAGGCCCAGGGCCGTGTTGACCCGACCCATTCCCTCGCCGGGCACCTCCACCCACAGGTCCCGCATGATCGACATGACGTAGACGCCGGAGCGGTCCTCCGGGATGTGGACGAACATCATGGTGTCTGAGCGTTCGCTGCCTTCGCCTGTGGCGTCGCGATAATCATCCTCGTCGTCGCCGCGCGAGTCGGTGCCCATCAGCAGCATGTTGATGGTGCCCTCAGGCGTTCGGTAGGCCGAGTCATCCTCGAGATCCAGCCCGTCGATCACATTGCGGTTCTCGTCGAACGTCGTCTGAAGATTCCGCAGGTACGAGAAGGACACGACGACGGCGATGACGAGCAGCACCGCCAGCACGGCTGCTGCGATGCCGGCGATCTTCCATCCGCGCCGCCGTCTGCCGCCGGGCTGACCCGATTCGGCCTCCCCCTCCGCATGCGGATCGGGGGCGGGTGCGGCGCCTGAGGCGCGGCGCGCCCGGTACGGCTCTTCGGTCACGAGTGCCTCCTCAGCCTCGTCCGAGCACAAGCGTCAGGATGTCGGCGTCGTCCGCCGAGCTGATCTGATCAGCCGTCAGACGAGCAGCCTCACGCTCGGCGTCTTTCTTCGAACTGCCGCTGCCCGTGCCGTAGGGGACGCTGCCGATGGTCAGGACAGCAGTGAAGGTTCGGCTGTGGTCAGGACCCTCGCCCTCGACCATGTAGCGGACCTCTCCCAGACCCTGGGCCGCCGCGAGCTCCTGGATCGTCGTCTTCCAGTCCTTGCCGGCCGTCATCGCCTCTTTGTCCGAGAGAAGCGGCGTCACCAGTCTCAGCACCAGCTGGCGGGCCGTCTCCACATCCGTGGAGAGGTAGGAGGCTCCGATCAGAGCCTCCATGGTGTCGGCGAGGATCGAGTCCTTGTCCGACCCGCCGGTGCGCTGCTCGCCCTCTCCCAGACGCACATGGCGTCCCACTCCCAGGCGACGAGCGATGCGAGCCAGAGCCCGAGTCGAGACGAGTGCGGCACGCAGCTTGGCAAGATCGCCCTCGGGCAGATCGGGGTACGTGCGGTAGAGGTAGTCAGTGACGGCCAGCCCCAGCACGGAGTCGCCCAGGAACTCCAGCCGCTCGTTGGTGGGGATCCCATCGTTCTCGTATGAGTACGAGCGATGCGTCAGGGCAAGACGAAGAGTCCCGGGGTCGATGCTGACCCCGAGACTCTCCAGAAGCTCTTCAGCCGATGCCACCCGTATCAGGCGTCGGCGACTTTGCGACCCTTGTATTCATAGAACAGCGGGGTGTCGGCAGAGTCAGTCACCAGCTTGGCCTGGTGGGGACGGCTGTAGACGACACGGCCGTTCTCCACGGTCTTGACCAGGGTCGGCACGTCAGCCTTCCACTGGGACCGGCGGTGACGGGTGTTGGAACGGGACTTCTTCCGCTTCGGAACAGCCACGGTTACTCTCTTCTCTCTCGGTGACGGTCAGGTCAGGTCTTCAGGCGGACGATCTGTCGTCGTCAGCCTCGTTCAGTTGTTCTGCGAGTCCGGCCAGCTCGGCCCATCTAGGATCGAGCTGCTCGTGCTCATGCTCGAGGTCCTCCTCCATGCGGAAGCCGCACTGAGAGCACAGTCCGGGACAGTCGTCCCGGCACACGGGCGCGAACGGCAGAGCCGAGACCATCAGGTCCCGCAGCACCGGTTCGAGGTTCACCGTGAGGTCGGAATCGACCGCACGGGTCTCATCCTCGTCCTCTGCCGCTTCCTGGACGTTCTCTGGCCAGGCGAACAGCTGGGTGACATCGACGGTCAGCGGGAAGCTGATGGCATCCAAACACCGTCCGCACTGACCCTGCACCAGCCCAGCGGCGGTGCCGCTGGCAAGCACGCCTTCGTGGACTGAGTCGAACCTCAGCTCCACGTCCAGCTCGCTGTGCTCTTCGATGCCGACCAGCGGAGTGCCGAAGCCTTCGGGGGCATCGGCTGTCCGCCGCACCGTCTCGCTGCTGCCCGGGCTGTCCCGGAGCTCCTTGACGTTCACGCGCAAGTCAGCCGGATGCAGCGCAGAGTTCTTCTGCGGATGTATCACAGCGCTCTACTCTACCAGGGTTGATGCATGCGGCGTAAACACACCAGTACTCCGCTTTACGCACCAGTGTGCCCGGGAGCGCCTGGCCCGATACGGCTGCGGCGCTCGGATCAGCTGAGCCCCTGAATGAACTCATGCTGCAGCCAGTCACGCAGCTCCGGGCCCAGATCCTCGCGCTCGGACGCCAGAGTCACCACCGCTTTGATGTAGGAGAGCTTGTCGCCGGTGTCGTAGCGGCGCCCCCGGTAGATCACGGCGTGGACTCCGCCGCCCTGGTCCACAGGCTTCTTGGCCATGGCTTCCAGAGCATCGGTCAGCTGAATCTCGCCGCCCTTGCCCGGTGCGGTCTGCTCGAGCTCATCAAAGATGGCCGGGTGCAGCACGTAGCGGCCGATGATTGCGAGATTCGACGGTGCATCCGCAGCGTCAGGCTTCTCCACCAGACCCTGCACCGGCACGACACCGTCGGCGGCGGAGGTGTCCGCACCGCCAGGGTCGATCACGCCGTAGGCGGAGACATTCTCGACCTCCATGACGGCGATGACAGAGCCGCCGCGCTCCTGCTGCACCTCGATCATCGGGGTCAGCAGGTCGTCGACGGGATCGATGAAGTCGTCGCCCAGCAGGACGGCGAAAGGCTCGTGGCCCACGTGCTGCCGAGCGCAGAGCACTGCGTGCCCCAGACCCTTGGCCTCACCCTGACGGACGTAGTGAATGTCTCCCAGGTGGGTGGCCTTCTGGACCGAGGCGAGCTTCTTGGAGTCGCCCTTCGCCTCCAGCGCCGCCTCGAGTGCGGGGGCGCGGTCGAAGTGGTCCTCCATGGCCTTCTTGTTCTGGCCGGTGATCATCAGAATGTCGTCCAGCCCGGCGCGGGACCCTTCTGCCACTACGTACTGAATGGCGGGCTCGTCCACCACCGGGAGCATCTCTTTGGGCATGGCCTTAGTGGCAGGAAGGAAGCGCGTACCGAGTCCGGCAGCTGGTATTACGGCTTTCCGTATCTTCGACGTTGAGCTCATGTTCACACCATACCCCGCTCATTCTTTGCTTTCTGGGAGCTTCCTGAATGAGGTATGCAGCTCATGCATTGCCCATCAGTCGGCGGTAGACGGCCCGCGGCACAAACTCAGAAACGTCGCCGCCAAGACTGTGCACCTCTTTGACCAGCGTCGACGAGAGGTGCGAATGACGGCCGTCAGCGGCCAGGAAGATCGTTTCCACGCCTGCCAAATGCCGATTCATCGTGGCCATCGAAGCCTCATAGCTGTAATCCTGGGGACCGCGAAGACCCTTGACCACCGCGCTGGCACCGACCTCTTTGCAGAAGTCGGTCAGCAGCACACCGGAAGGAAGGGGCTGGACCGTCACACCACGAAGGTAGCTGAACGTCTGCGCCGCCATCTCCAGCCGAGCCGCCTGGTCCATCAGAGGCCTCTTCGAGGAATTTGTCGCCACCGCCACCACCACCTCGTCAAAGAGGTTGGCGGCCCGTGCGATCACCTCGACATGGCCGTTGTGCAGCGGGTCGAAAGTTCCAGGACAGACAGCCGAATACATGTATTCACTCTATATCTTTCCCCACGGCCTCCAAGACTCCGAGGAAACGTGTGAAAAGGAGATCTCTGTCGAATTCGCTGCGAGCAAGCGCCAAAGCGGCCTCGGAACCGGCGAGGAGGTCGAGGCCTCCTGTGTCCACCCAGTCGATGAGACGCTCGGCGGCCTGGGCCGGATCACGCGGCAGCTCCCATCCTGCGCCGGCGCGTGCCAGCACCTCAGGCAGCCACCCCGCGTGATTGAACAGGACCGGGCGAGCCGCCGCCAAGGCGTCGAAGACCTTGTTCAGCGAGTTGATCTCCAGGGCAGGGTTGTCCACCAGCGTCGAGACGGCGAAGTCAGCGGCGGGCAGCATCCTTTCGATCTCCGTGCGCGGGATCTTTCCCGGCAGCACCGCGTAGGCGTCGAGGCCGTAGCTTCGGGCGATGTCTCGCGTGCGCTCTGTGTCAGCACCCTC
Organism: Nesterenkonia sp. NBAIMH1; assembly: GCF_007922635.1. NCBI lineage: Bacteria > Bacillati > Actinomycetota > Actinomycetes > Micrococcales > Micrococcaceae > Nesterenkonia > Nesterenkonia sp. NBAIMH1. The sequence goes on along the minus strand of NZ_CP042335.1, from coordinate 2,397,303 downwards.
ACCGTAGGCAACGACGCGGAAGCGAGCGTCGCGCTGATGCAGCTCACCCGCCAGACGGACAAGCCAGGGCACGTCGTAGGTGATGCCGAAGCTTCCCGCGTAGAACAGGACGACGTCATCAGCTTCCCACCCCAGCTCCTCTCGGATCTCAGCCCTGCGGGCGCGGCCCTCGGAGAAGTTCTCCAAGTCCGAAGCGTTGGGCACCACCGTCGTCCTGGCTCGGGGCCAGACGCGCCGGACGCCCTCCTCCATGCCGGGAGACAGCGCGATCACGTGGTCCGCGGAGCGATAGGCCAGCTTCTCCAGCGTTCGAGCGGCCAGGATCGTGATCGGGTTCTTCACGAAGCCCAGGGCCACCGGCGCCTCGGGCCACAGGTCACGCACTTCGAAGACGAACGGTGCGCGACGAAGCTTGGACGCTATGATCCCCGGCACTGCCGTGGTCAGCGGCGTCGAGGAGGCGAAGACGACATCAGCATCCGCCTGAGCTGCGCTCAGGGTGGCACGAGCCATGAACGAGATGAAGGAACGGACGCGCTGCTGGAACGCCATGGCGTTCTCGTAGGGCACAGCCAGCCTCCGGATCGTGACGCCTTCGAGGCTCAGGTCCTCCGCTTTGCTGCCGCCGCATATCACCGTGACCTCGTGCCCGGCGCGCACCAGACGGCGCGCGAACTGCCACGGCCTCTGCCAGCCAGGCTCCCAGGGGAAATTGAAGTGCTGATGAATATAGACGATGCGCAAGCCCGCTCCTCTCCGATCGGTGCAACTCTACCGGTCACACCGAGGGGGTCACCTCCGCGAGCCACAGAGCTGTGGAGCCGTAGGTGCGCTGGTGGAAGGCGCTCATGCCCGCGGGCCACAGCGGCTCGGGTGCGCGCGAGTCGCGTTCGACGACGACTGTGGCAGCCTCATCCAAGTGCGGCACCGATGCGGCGAGCACTTTGGCCAGCGCCGCCTCGTCGAGCGCATAGGGCGGATCGAGGAAGAGGAGCTCAATGGGCTCACCCGCTCTCGATGCAAGATACTTGAGCGCCTCCCCCTTGACAGCTCGCACAGCGTCCCCGAAGGGTTCAGCGTTTCGCCGCAGAACTCTCCAGGCTGCCTCTGCCCGTTCCACCGCTTCGAGGACGCGGGCTCCCCTGGACACCGCCTCCAGCCCCAGCGCCCCCGACCCGGCGTAGAGGTCCGCCACGACCGCATCATCGATGGCGTTGATTCCCTCAAGACGCGAAAAGAGAGCTTCCTTCACACGGTCGGAGGTGGGCCGGGTGCCCTGGCCCGGCACCGATGCCAGCCGGCGGCCCTTCTGCGTCCCCGAAATGATGCGCGCCACTACGTCTCCTTCATTCCTCCGTCGAGATCATCCATCCACTCACGGACGGCGTCGCGCAGCGCCGGCTGCCCGTCCCAGGTCGGATCCTGCTCCGAGAGCTCAGCGACGCTCTGCCCGGCCTGATCGATCACGCTCTCATGCTCGACCACCGAGAGCAGCCTCAGGCGCTGACTCCGGCCTGCCTGCGCGGCCCCGAGCACGTCTCCCTCCCTGCGCCGAGCCAGATCCAGCCGGGCCAGCTCCATCCCGTCAGTTGAGACGGCGACGTCGTGAAGCCGCTCGAGAGATGGGTGGCCCTCCGGCAGCCGAGTCACCAGCAGGCACATGTTCTCGGGCGTGGGACCTCGTCCGATCCTGCCCCGCAGCTGATGGAGGGTGGAGATGCCGAAGCTCTCAGCATCAAGGATGATCATCAGCGTGGCGTTGGGCACGTCGACCCCCACCTCGATCACTGTCGTGGTGATGAGCATGTCGAGGTCGCCGCGCTCGAAGGCTCCCATCACCTCTTCCTTCTGCTCGGCCGGCATCTGTCCGTGCAGAGTCGCGCGTCGCAGCGGGGCCGTCTCCGGGTGCTCTGCAAGGACTGACTCGATCCGCTGCACCGATGCGGCAGGATCGCCCGACCCCTCCGCGTCCTGGATCTTGGGACAGACGATGTAGGCCTGCCGGCCCTCTGCCGCTGCCTGGGCCGCGCGCTTCCAGATGCGGTCGACCCAGTGCGGCCCTCTGCTGATCGGAGCCACGTGGGTCGTGACTGGGTGGCGGCCTCCCGGAAGCCCTTCGAGCGTCGTCAGCTCAAGGTCGCCGAAGACGGCCAGTGCGACGGACCGGGGAATGGGAGTCGCGGACATCACCAGCATGTGGGGGCGCGGAGTCTGCCGATCCCGCAGCGCATTGCGCTGGTCCACCCCGAATCGGTGCTGCTCATCCACCACCACCAGACCCAGTTCTGCGAATCTCACGCTTTCCTGCAGGATCGAGTGGGTGCCGATCACCAGACCGGCAGCGCCCGAGGCGATGTCCAGCAGGGCCTGCTTCCTCGCCGCGGCAGACATGGAGCCCGTGAGCAGTGCGATCCGGACGGTCGGGCCCGGTGTGTGGGACATGAGGGTGCCGTCGCTGGAGAGGTGTCCGAGCATGCGCCGCAGTGAACGCTCATGCTGGGCAGCCAGGACCTCCGTAGGGGCGACGAGAGCCGCCTGCCCACCCGCATCGACGACCTGCAGCATCGCTCTCAGCGCTACGAGAGTCTTCCCGGAGCCGACTTCTCCCTGCAGGAGCCGATTCATAGGGGTGCTGCTTCCCAGTCCGCGCATGAGAGTCTCTCCCACGTGTCGCTGACCCGCCGTAGGGCTGAACTCCAGCTGGTCGTCGAAGGCTGAGAGAAGCCCCTCCGAGCGGGGAGGATACGGCCGGGCAGGGACCTCGTCGGCGACCTCGCGCTGACGGTGCCGCACGCCCTGTAGGATGACGGCTTCCTGGAACCGAAAGTAGTCGACGCCCCGGCGGTGCTCCCCGGACGACATCGGTCGATGAACGAGCGCATAGGCCTCCGCCAGGCTCGGCAGCCCGTGCTGCGCCGCCGCGGACCGAGGCACGGGGTCTGGCCATTCGTCGAGGTCCGCGGTGTCGAGGACCAGTTCGACCGACCGGCGCACTGCCGGCGAGGAGACGCCGGCAGTGGCGGGATAGAGCGGCATGGGACCCTGCCTCAGCTCGGCCGAGGCATCGGCGCCGCCCGCGCCGTCGGCGGAGCTGAGCACCTCGAAGTCAGGGTTGTTCAGCGTCAGCTCCCCGCCGTAGGCCCCGACCTTTCCGTGGAAGACCGCCGAGGAGCCAGCCTTGAGCTTCGTTCGGGCCTGATAGCCCTGGAAGAACGCCATCCGAAGGTGCTGGCCCTGCTCGTCGGCCGCAGTGACCTCCACGATGATCCCTCGACGACGCTGCATGCGCCGCTCGGACTGGCTCACGACCTCTGCCACGAAGGAGACGTGCTCGCCTTCGACGAGATCGGCGAAGCTGGACAGCTTCCCATAGTCCACCCACCTGCGCGGCAGGTGGTCCAAAAGATCCTTCGCCGTCGAGAGTCCCAGCTCACGGGACAGCTTCGATGCGGTCTTCTCGCCCAGAATGCGGCCCAGCGGCGCGTGCGGTCCGACCATCATTGCGGTAGTGGCTCTGCTCCTACTCCGCTGAGGACAGGTACTCGCCCAGAGTGCCCTCGTCGATGTGGCGGGCGATCTCTGCCATGGCGGCCTCGTCCTGGTGGAAGATCCACTGCCCGTCGGACGAGTAGCCGTGGCCGGCGTTCGGCACGGTCCCGAAGTTCATGTTCTGCGCCGCCCCCCGCATGGAGAAGGCAAGCTCGGCGGCAGCTCCTGCTCCCAGCTCCTCATCGACCACCAGGTGTGAGGAGAAGGTCCCGATCATGTCGTGCACACGCACCGGGTTGGCGAGGTTTCTCGGGCTTGCCGCCTCGTTCACGACGGCTCTCACCAGCGCCTGCTGGTTCTCCACTCGCTGGAGGTCGCCCTGGGCAAAGCTGGAGCGGTGCCTCACGAAGGCCTCTGCCTGCTCGGCATCCATGTGTTGGGTGCCCGGCGCAAACGTGTACCCGTACTGCTCGAAGGGCGAGTCCTGCGGGTTGTTCACCGTGACGCCGTCCAGGTCCTCCACCAGCCCGGTGAAGCCCTCAAGGTCGATGGCCATGACGTGGTCGATGCGTGCGTCGAAGAGGCTCTCAAAGGTGGCCACCGTAAGCCACGGCCCCTCGGGGTCCGCCAGCGCCAACGGAGCATTCACCTTATGCCAGCCGTAGCCCCCTGGAACCTCAACCCACAGGTCGCGCGGCACGGACATGACGTTCACGCCGCTGCGATCGGCTGGGATGTTGATGAACATCATGGTGTCGCTTCGTCCGCCGCCCGGGACTCGTGGAAGATTCTCATCCTCTCCGGAGCCGCCGCCGGAGTCGGAGCCGAGAAGCAGTATGTTGACCGTTCCGTCGTCATTCGCCTCGGGCCGGTCCTCCTCCGGCGGAGTCACCGCCGTCTCGCCGTCCGCCGTCGAGGGGAAATGATTGACGCTGCCCTGATAAGCCCGCGACAGTGCGAAGAGATAGGCACCCGCTGCGATCAGCGCGCCGATCACCAGGAGGGCCATGATCCCGAGCACAATCCGCCCATTTCGTTTCTGCCGGGAACGCTCAGGGTCCAGCGGGCGGCCTGGGCCGTCCTGGAAGTAGAAGCTGTCGTCAGCAGGGGGGCCTGCGTAGCCTCCGTGCCTCGGGGCGCCGGGGTGAGCAGCGGTCATTCGTTCTCCTATGGCCAGTGCGCTGCTGTGACACGGATCGGGGCGACGTCAGATCCGAGCATGGCGCAGGTGCTGTTGACATAGCAGAATACCCCCGATGCCGATAAAACCCCGACCGACCCATACGACACACCGTGCAACGCCGGCGGCAGCTCTGCTTGCGGCCGCCGCGGGGATCTCCGGGTGCGCCGCCACAGCCAGCGTGGAGCCGGCCCCCCAGGCTCACGACCCCGCGTGCGCGGACATGATGCTGCAGCTTCCGGAGAACCTCGGAGAGAGCCAGCAGCGGCCCACCGACTCGCAGGGAACGAGCGCGTGGGGTGAGCCGTCCGACGTCGTTCTGCGCTGCGGAGTGGAGCCCATCGGCGCCACGGATGAGCCGTGCCAGCGCATTGACGGCGTCGACTGGGTCTTCATCGAGCAGGAGGACTATTACCAGGCCGTCACCTTCGGACGGGAGCCGGCTGTCGAGGTCCTGCTGGGACTGGGCGCGGTGTCCTCCGCCACAGCGATGCCCGCCCTCTCCCCCGCCGTGGCAGAGATTGAGCAGACGAGCGAATGCCTGGACTACGAGCAGACTCTCGACGGCGAGGGCGTCGAGGCGGAGCCTGCTCCCCCTGCCGAATAGACGAAGTGCGCCCCCCCCGATGAGGCGGGGCGCACTTCGGCGCAGCTCCTGATGCCTCAGACGATCTCTGAAGCGCTGACGGGTCCTGGGTCAGGCATCGCCGCCGGTTTCGCCCGATGTGCCGGCCTTGGGGTCCGCCAGATCGTACTTCTTCATGGCCTCACCGGCCTTGTCGTTCTCCCCGAGCATCTGCAGGGCGCGCACGACCATCGAATGTGCATCGATCTTGAAGTGGCGCCGAGCAGCGGCACGGGTGTCGGAGAAGCCGAAGCTGTCTGCCCCGAGCGTCGCGAACGCGTGCGGCAGGAATTGCCTGATCTGGTCCGGAACAGCCGTCACGAAGTCCGTTGAGGCAACGATCGGCCCTTCGGCGTTCTCGAGCTGGCGCGTCACGAAAGGCACCGCTGGCTCCTGATCGGCAGAGAGCATCGCAGCCTCCTGCACCCTCACTGCCTCACGTCGCAGCTCATTCCAGCTGGTGACGCTCCACACATCGGCCGAGACGCCCCAGTCCTCGGCGAGCAGCTCCTGAGCCTCCAGTGCCCACGGGACCGCCACACCGGAGGCGAGCAGCTGAGCTTTGGGGCCCTCGACGTCCGAGGCCTTCAGTCGGTAGATGCCGCGCTTGAGACCCTCTACGTCAAGATCCTCCGGCTCGGCCGGGTGGATGACCGGCTCGTTGTAGACCGTGAGGTAGTACATGACATTGCGGTCACCGTCGTGCTCGCCGTACATCTCGTGGAGGCCCTGCTCCATGAGGTGAGCGATCTCGTAGCCGTACGCCGGGTCGAAGTGCTTGACCGCCGGATTCGTGGACGCCAGCAGGGGCGAGTGTCCGTCCGCGTGCTGCAGCCCTTCGCCCGTAAGGGTGGTGCGGCCGGCCGTGGCCCCGACGATGAATCCGCGGGTCATCTGGTCCGCCGCGGCCCAGAATGAGTCACCGGTGCGCTGGAAGCCGAACATCGAGTAGAAGATGTACAGCGGGATCATCGGCTCACCGTGGGTGGAATAGCTTGTGCCGGCGGCGGTGAACGCAGCGGTCGCCCCCGCCTCGTTGATGCCGGGGTGAAGCAGCTGACCCTGAGCCGACTCCTTGTAGGAGAGCATGAGCTCGCGGTCCACAGAGAGGTAGTTCTGGCCCTTCGGGTTGTAGATCTTGGCCGTCGGGAAGAACGAATCCATGCCGAAGGTGCGTGCTTCGTCGGGCACGATGGGCACAATGCGGTCGCCGAAGTCCTTCTCCCGCATGAGATCCTTCAGCAGACGCACGAACGCCATCGTGGTGGCAGCCTTGTTCTTCCCGGAGCCCTTCTTGGCCCCGGCATAGGCCTTCTCGCCCGGCAGGGCGAGCGTCTTCTCGGCCACACGGCGCTCAGGCACCGGACCTCCGAGCTTCTCGGTGCGCTCGCGCATGTAGACGACTTCGTCCGCGTCCTCACCAGGGTGGTAGTAGGGGACGTTGTAGGGATCGGCGTCGATCTGCTCATCGCTGATCGGGATCCGCAGCGTGTCGCGGAACCGCTTGAGGTCATCCACCGTCAGCTTCTTCATCTGGTGCGTGGCATTGCGACCTTCGAAGCTCGGGCCGAGCCCATAGCCCTTGACGGTCTGGGCCAGGACGACCGTGGGCTGCCCCTCGGTCTCGACGGCTGCCTTGTAGGCTGCATAGACCTTCTGGTAGTCGTGCCCGCCGCGCTTGAGGTTCCAGATGTCGTCGTCGGACATATCCGCGACCATCTCTTTGGTCTTCTCCGAACGGCCGAAGAAGTGCTCGCGCACGAACTCTCCCGACTCCGCCTTGTAGGTCTGGTAGTCCCCGTCGAGCGCCTCGTTCATGACACGGACAAGTTCGCCGTCGTCGTCCTTCTCGAGGAGCGAGTCCCACTCGCGGCCCCAGAGAACCTTGATGACGTTCCAGCCCGCTCCGCGGAAGAACGCCTCCAGCTCCTGAACGATCTTGCCGTTGCCTCGGACGGGCCCGTCGAGTCGCTGCAGGTTGCAGTTGATGACGAAGTTCAGGTTGTCGAGCTTCTCGTTGGCCGCCAGCTGCAGGAGCCCGCGCGATTCCGGCTCATCCATCTCGCCGTCTCCGAGGAACGCCCAGACGTTCTGGTCGGACGTATCTTTGATGCCGCGGTTGTGCAAGTAGCGGTTGAACTGTGCCTGGTAGATGGCGTTCATCGGCCCGATTCCCATGGACACGGTGGGGAACTGCCAGAAGTCCGGCATCAGGCGAGGGTGGGGGTAGGACGAGAGGCCGTGAGGGGCCTTCGAGATCTCCTGACGGAACCCGTTGAGGTGCTCCTCAGTCAGCCGGCCCTCGAGGTATGCGCGTGCGTAGTTGCCGGGGCTGGAGTGGCCCTGGAAGAAGATCTGGTCGCCGCCGCCGGGGTGGTTCTGCCCGCGGAAGAAGTGATTGAGGCCCACCTCGTAGAGGGTGGAGACGCCGGCATAGGAGGAGATATGTCCGCCGACCCCTATGTCCTCGCGCTGGGCACGGTGGACCATCACGGCGGCGTTCCACCGGAGCACGCGGCGGTAGCGCCGCTCCATCTCCTCGTCGCCGGGGAACTTCGGCTCCTGATCCTTCGGGATCGTGTTGACGTAGTCCGTGGTGGTGACCATCGGAACGCCGATGGACTTGGCGCCTGCCCGCTGCAGGAGCGAGCGGACGATGTACTCGGCGCGTTCGGTGCCATGGGTCTCGACCAGCTGGTCGAAGGACTCAAGCCATTCGCCCGTCTCCTCCGGGTCGACGTCTGGCAACTGGTTGGTCAGGCCGCTGCGGATGTGGGAGTTCTCTTCTCCAGCGCTCACAGAGGTCACCTTTCGTCCTCGGGCCGGCCTCCGTGGTGCTGAGGACCGGTCGCTTGGAGCCCCGCCGGGGTGTGGCGCGGGCAGTTCTTGCGCCACTCTACCGGGAACGCGGACGGACCTGTATGCCTTCACATGGTGTCTCAGTGCACCCAATGCGGCGCTCTCTGGCGTAACGTGGTGCACGTGGCACAGTCACTGAAGCAACCCGGAAAGGAAGCGTCCGCCAACGCCGCGGGCCAAGACTCGCTCCTCGCGGAGCTGCAACTCAGCGCCGATTCGCTGGTGCAGGAGATCGGAGTGGACGACGATGTCGACGACTCCCTCCGCGACGGGCTCGAAGAGCAGTTGGATGAGCCTCTCATCGACGAGGACGAGCAGGAGGTCGTAGACGCCGTCCTGCTGTGGTTCCGCGACGGCGATGACGACCTCACCGATGCGCTGATGGATGCTCTGACCACCCTGGATGAGAACGGCGTCGTGTGGCTCCTCACCCCTCGCAAAGGCCGCGACGGATACGTCGCACCGGTCGAGATCCAGGACTCCGCCCCGAACGCCGGCCTGCACGTCACCACCTCCGCAGGGGTGAGCGAGCAGTGGGCCGCGGCACGGCTGGTGCATCGGAAGTCCTTCTGAGCGTGACGAGCGCCGCTGCCCTCAGGGGCGTCGCCGCTCCCGGCATCTCAGCGCGGAATCAGCACGGTGAGACTGTGGACCTCGCGTCCTGCGCCGGCCGCCCCGTCCTAGTGATGTTCTACCCATTCGCCTTCAGCAGAGTGTGCGGGTCCGAATTGTCAGAGCTTTCGGGCCGCTGGTCCGAGGTCAGAGCCCTTGACGCCCTGGTGCTGGCCGTCTCCTGCGACGCCGTGCATACCCTGCGCGCCTTCGCGGAGGAGCTGGGCGCCCCGGACGGACTGGAGCTGCTGAGCGACTTCTGGCCCCACGGGGGCATCGCCCGCCGATTCGCCGCCTTCTCTGAGACCAACGGGGCCCCCAGGCGAACAAGCTTCATTCTGGACAGCACCCTCACCGTGCAGCACGTCATAGAGTCCGGCCCCGCCGAAGCACGCAGCCTCGACGAGACGCTCAGCCTCCTCAGCGGCCTCCAGTCAGCTCACTGAGCGACGACTCTCTGATATATCTCCGGGAGCGTGCGCTCGTACACGCGGGCGCCGACGGCGACCCCGGCCAGGAGGAGCCCCACGCCCTTCAGCACAGCGAACGCACCCAGCACCCAGGCCCACACCGTCAGGCCGGTGACACTCCACACCACCGCGAGAACGATCTCCGGCACCAGCAGCACAGCCGCAATCAGGCTGCTCAGCAGCATGACCAGCATGGACCGCCCCATGGCCCCCTGCGGCACCTGGGTAGGAGGGTCGCCCGGCCTAGGCACCGGATAGATCATCCCCGCAGAGAAGACGGCGGCAAGTCCCAGCATGGTCAGCAGAACCCCCACAGAGAGCGCCGCGACCACGGCTGCCTGCTCAGCCGTGCCCACAACAAGGAGGGGCAGAGCGGCCACCACGATGCACAGAGGCACACCGAAGATCGATGCCGCTGCGACTCTCCCCGCCCGATCTGCACGCCCGTCCAGCCCTGTCGTCACGTGCAGCGAGAAGGCGGAGTGGTCGTACGCGATGTCCGCACTGGCCGAATATCCGAGAACCCATGCGACGAAGGGTCCCAGAGCGAAGAGCATCCACTGCTCGCCTGTCTGGAGATGCATGAATACCCCGAGCCCCACCATGACGGGGATCATGACCAGCCCCGCACTGTAGCGGGGGTCCTTGAACCAGTATGTGAGCTGTCGTGCCGCCACCGCGCCCGCCGGTGTGGCCGGAAAGCGCCCCAGCAGCCCCAATCGTCCCTGGCGCGCGTGCTTGACGGAGCCGCCCGTGCCCGGCGACCTCTCTGTGATCGATATGAGAGCCGCACGGGTGACCGCTGCTGCGGCTCCGCACGCCGCCGCAGCGATCGCCAGCCTCACCGCTGCCAGGTGCCAGTCGCCCGCGGCAGCATCGGCAGGAATGGCATAGAGGGCACCTAAGGGGGTCCAAGCAAGCCAGTGGGCAACCGCATCCGCAGCGTCTACGACGGTGGTGACGGCCGCGAGCGCTCCCTGCGTAATGGGGTAGGCGCCGACCATGGCGCACAGCGCAAGGATCGAGAGGAGATCGCGGGAGCGACGGCCGGCCAGCCACGCTCCTGCTGCTGCCGAAGCAGCCTGATGCAGCAGTCCGAGCATCACCAGGGCGAGGGGAACAGTCGCAGCAGCGGCGATCACTGCCACCGCCGAGGAGCGCCACGCCAGGACGTGGCCGACCATCCACCCGAGGGTGAGGATCAGGCCGATGTTGAGCATCCCTGCCAGCGTGAGACCAAGCACCAGCACCGAACGCGGCACGGCGAATGAGACGAACCGCCGAGGATCCATCAGGCGGTCTGAGAAGAAGACGGGGACGATGAGCCACAGCGCGGTGACCCCGGAGCCTGCCAGCACAGCGGGAGTCACGACATCAGCCGGAGAGCCGCGTCCTGCGACCCCTACCAAAAAGACGTTCACCGCGAGCACGCCGCCTAAGCCGAAGACGAGCATCATCACAGTCCCCAGAGCACCCCAGACGGAGGTGCCGAGAGCGTTCCAGGAGAGACGCAGCTTCAGCCGGAGCAGGGCAGCCACGTACCCCCCGGTTCTCAGCGCCGGAGCCATCCCAGGCCCTCCCCCACTCGGTCCGCACCGACCAGGTCGACGAACACAGATTCCAAGTCGTGCCCCCCGGCGACATCCGAGAGGGTTCCGGCGGCCTTCAGCCGCCCCTCGGCGATGATGCCAACGTGGGTGCACATCCTCTGCACGAGCTCCATCACGTGAGAGGAGAGGATCACTGTTCCGCCTGACGCGACGAAGGTCTCCAACAGGCTTCGGATGGTCCGCCCGGATACAGGGTCGACTGCTTCGAACGGCTCATCCAGCACCAGGAGCTGGGGCGAGTGGACGAGGGCCGTCGCAAGGGCAATCTTCTTGGTCATACCGGCTGAATAGTCCTGCACGAGCTTCCCGGCGGCCTCCTCGAGACCCAGGACACGCAGTAGATCCTGCACCCTCTCGGCAACCAGACCTCGAGGCATTCCCCTCAGAAGCCCGGAGTAGGTGACGAGCTGCTCTCCCGTGAGCTTCTCGAACAGAAGGGCGCCGTCTGAGAGGACGCCGACTCGACGCTTGGCCTCTGCGGGGTCATTCCAGACGTCGACCCCGTCGATGCGCACCTTCCCGGCATCGGGCCTCAGGAGGCCTGTTGCCATGGAAAGGGCAGTGGTCTTGCCCGCCCCGTTGGGGCCGACAAATCCCCACAGGGAGCCGCGCGGCACGGTCAGGTCCAGGCTCTCGACCGCAGTTGCGGACCCGAATCGTTTGGTCAGTCCGCTGAGCTGCAGAGCGGGCGGGTGAGCGGCAGTGTCCATGGGAAACCACCGTAGAAGAAGCCCGGAGGGCGAGAATCATCCTCGCGGATGATCTTCGCGCCCTGCAGGGACACCTAGACCGTGCGGAAGGCCGTCACAGCGTTGTGGCCGCCGAAGCCGAAGCTCGAGCACATGCCGAGCTGGTCACCCTCGCCGAGCTTCCGCGGGGAGCCGGTGACCACATCCAGGGGTATTTCAGGATCCTGGTTGTCGAGGTTGATCGTGACAGGGGCTGCGCGTTCGGCAAGCGCCTTCACGGTGAGGACGGATTCCACGGCGCCTGCGGCGCCGAGGAGGTGTCCGGTCTGGGACTTGGTCGCTGACACGCAGATGCTGTCCAGGTGCGCGCCGAACGCAGATTTCATGGCCGTGTACTCGGGGACATCGCCCTTGGGAGTGGATGTCGCGTGAGCGTTGACGTGTGTGACGTCCTCAGGCGCAGCTCCCGCGGACTCGAGCGCAGCATGAATGGCCCGCGTCGCACCCAGCCCCTCGGGGTCGGGAGCCGTGATGTGGTGGGCATCGGAAGTGACAGCGCCGCCCGCCAGCTCGGCATAGATGCGCGCGCCGCGCGCCTTGGCATGCTCCTCCGTCTCCACGACCAGGGCTCCCGCGCCCTCGCCCATCACGAAGCCGTCCCGATCGACGTCATAGGGACGCGATGCGGCCGCGGGGTCATCGTTGCGGCGGGAGAGCGCCTGCATGTTGCCGAATGCGGCCATCGGGAGAGGGTGAATCGAGCCTTCGGTTCCGCCCGCCAGAACGATGTCGGCCTCGCCCCGACGCAGCATGTCTATGGCCAGCACCAGCGATTCGACGCCTGACGCGCAGGCCGAGACGGACGTGCGGGCTCCCGCACGTGCTCCGAATGCCAGGCTGATGGCGCCGGCGGCGCCATTGGGCATCAGCATCGGCACCGTCATCGGCAGCACACGTCGAGGGCCCTTCTCGCGCAGAGTGTCCCAAGCATCCAGGAGCGTCCACACTCCTCCGATGCCGGTGGCGAATGAGACGGCGAACCGCAGCGGGTCGATGCCGCTCTCCGCGGAGTCCCCGGAGAGGCCGGCGTCGCTCCATGCTTCGCGGGAGGCGACCATCCCCAGCTGCGTCGAGCGATCCATCCGCTTGGCCTCCGGCTTGGAGAGGACCTCTTTGGGGTCCACGCTCACTTCTGCGGCGAAGGTCACGGGCAGGTCGTACTGCTCGACCCAGTCGTATTCAAGGGTGTTCGCCCCGGAGGTGCCAGCCAGCGCGTTCTGCCACAGCGTGGGCACATCGCCGCCGATCGGTGTGGTGGCGCCGATTCCGGTGATGACTAGCTTCTTGGACATTGCTGAAGGTTCCTCCGGGGCTTCGCTGGAAAGATGAGCGCGTCTGCTGGGGGGGGTCAGCCCTGTGCGTTCGCGATGTAGCTGACGGCGTCCCCGACCGTCGTGAGGTTCTTGACCTCTTCGTCTGGGATCTTCACGTCGAACTTCTCTTCGGCGTTGACGACGATGGTCATCATGGAGATGGAGTCGATGTCCAGGTCCTCGGTGAAGGACTTGTCGAGCTGGACCTCGTCGGTCTCCAGGCCGGTCTCCTCCTCAACGATCTCTGCCAGTCCTGCGAGGATTGCGTCTTTGTCAGCCACTGTGGGCTCCTTTCGGGTTGGTGTTCCTAGTGAGTGTCTTATGGGATGCGGACGATCTGAGCCCCGTATGCCAGGCCGGCGCCGAAGCCGATCTGGAGGGCCAGTCCGCCCGAAATCTCGGGGTTCTCCGCACGGAGCCGATGGAGGGCCAGAGGCACCGATGCTGCGGAGGTGTTTCCAGCATCGACAATATCGCGGCCGACCAGGACATGCTCGGGAAGACCCAGCTGTTTGGCCAATTCATCGATGATTCTGATGTTCGCCTGGTGCGGAACGAAGGCCGTCAGGTCGCTCGGCTCTATTCCTGCCGCGCGGACGGTCTCCTTCGCCACCTTTGCCATCTCCCACACTGCCCAGCGGAAGACGGTCTGGCCCTCTTGGCGCAGGGTCGGCCACAGGCGCGACTCAGCGTCCAGCAGCGTGGCCGCGTCACCGCTGGCCTGCGCTTCGGCAAGGGTGTCGCGGAGCCTGAGCAGCGAGGAGTCCATAGAGACCGCATCCCACTTGTCTCCCTCGGAGCCCAGGATGCTGGGTGAGATCCCGGGCTGCTCGGATGGGCCGACGACGACTGCTCCGGCACCGTCGCCGAGCAGGAAGCTGATGGAGCGGTCGTGCTTGTCGATGAAGTCTGAGAGCTTCTCCACACCTACGACGAGCACATGGCTGGCCAGGCCGGAGCGGACCAGGGCATCGGCCTGACCGACGCCGTAGCAGTATCCGGCGCATGCTGCGGAGATGTCGAAGGCCGCTGCATTGATGCCCAGGCGTGCGGCCAGGGCGGCCGCAGCCGAGGGAGTCTGAAAAGGGTGGGTGACGGTCGCCACGATCACGGCGCCGATCTTCTCCGGGGAGATTCCGGCGTCCTGGATGGCGTCTCGCGCCGCGCCCTCGGCCATGTCGACCACGGACACCTCGGCGGACGCACGGTGACGGGTGACGATCCCTGTCCGTTTGCGGATCCATTCGTCCGAGGAGTCGATCCATTGGCAGATCTGCTCGTTGTCCACCATGACGTCCGGGCGGTGGGCGCCCAGTCCCAGCACTGCGGTGCCGGCGACGGGGGCAGGTTGGGCGAGCGCGGAGTGCTGGTAGGCGTTCACGGCGGGTTCTGTGATCCTTCGGGTCAGGCGGTGTGCTCGGTGATGAAGTCCTGGGCTGCCGGCAGGTCCTCGGGCGAGGTGACGGCCAGCGAAGCCACACCTCTGAGCCCGCGCTTTGCCAGTCCGACCAGTGCTCCCCCGGGGGCGAGCTCGAGGATTCCTGTCACTCCGCGGGACTTCATCGTATCCATGCAGAGGTCCCAGCGAACCGGCCGGGTGACTTGGTCGACGATGCGGGACATCATGTCTTGGCCGTCCGTGACCTCGGTGCCGTCGCGGTTGGAGAGCAGCGGGACGACGGGCGGAGCTGCATGGATGTCCTGAGATGCCGCGGCGAGCTTCTCCCGGGCCGACGCCATGTAGTCGGTGTGGAAGGCGCCCGCGACCTTCAGCGGCATCACCCGTGCCCGAGATGGCGGGTTCGCTGCGAGGGCCTCCATCGCTTCGTGGGAGCCGGCGGCGACGATCTGGCCGCCGCCGTTGACGTTTGCGGGCGTCAGTCCTGCGCTTTCGATCGCTGCCAGCACCTCGCTCTCGTCGCCCCCGAGCACTGCGGCCATGCCGGTCGGGTGCGCACTGGCTGCCTCTGCCATGGCGGTGCCGCGCACGCCGATGAGCTGGAAGGCATCGCGGCGAGTGATGGAGCCGGCGACGGCGGCTGCTGAGATCTCGCCCACGGAGTGCCCGGCGACGATGACCCGGCTGCTGGCGCCTGCCAGCTGCTGGGCGGTCACGCCGAGCGTCTGGGCGGAGATGAGTGAGGCGGCGACGATGAGCGGCTGCGCAACTGCTGTGTCCCGCACCGTCTCCTCGTCCGACTCGGTGCCGTGAGCGACGAGGTCCGCTCCGGCGAGCTGCGCGTCGGAGGCCAGGTCGGCGCGCACATTCTCCAGCTCGAGCCACTGGCTGAGCATTCCGGGCTTCTGGGATCCCTGTCCGGGGCATACGATCGCGAGCACGTGCCCACCTTTCCAGCCGAGGACTGCTCTGAGGGTTGTAGGAATCCTACAGAGCCGGCACCGGGCCGTGACTCTGACTGCGCGTCACAGCCGCCCGAGGGCCAGCGCGGTCTGCAGCACGTAGGCGTCCCGCGGCTCCATCGGGTCCCAGCCGGTGACCTCGGTGACTCTCTTGAGCCGATACCTGACGGTGTTGGTGTGCACATAGAGCTCGCGCGCTGTCGCCTCGAGGCTGTGCCCGCCCTCGACGTAGGCCTGCACGGTCTCCAGCAGGCTGTGCCCGGCCTCTGCCAGCACTCCATGGATACGGCTGACGAGGGTCCGCTTGGCCTTGTCGTCTCCGGCCAGGGCCCGCTCGGGGAGCAGGTCCTCGGCGTTGACCGGCCGGGGCGCCTGTGACCACGCGGGCGCGGCGCTGTACCCGCTGAAGGCAGCTGTCGCGGCACCTGCAGCCGTGGCGATCGGGCCCTCGTGGTGCGCGTAGACGATGGGACCATCGCCGAAGTGAGGCTCCACCTTCGCGACCGCCGGGGCCGGGTCGTCGGCGCCGCCGAGGAGCAGGATCAGACGGTCCCCCTGGACTCCGGCGACGGCGTCGGCGGCGAACCGGATGGATTGGCGCCGGATGTTCGATATGAAGAGGGCGTCCGACTCCTGCGGCGCCTTCCCCACGATGACGCTCAGCCCTGCCTGGGACTGCCAGCCGACGGCGGCAGCGCGGGAGGAGATCTGCTCTGAGGGCTCGTCCCGGAGCAGAGCGTCGACGAGCAGCGCCTCCAGCCGTGAGTCCCACGCCCCGCGCGACTCTGCTGCTCGCGCATAGACATCGGCTATCGCGAAGGCGACTTCTCGCGAGTATCTCAGGACTGCCTCGAGCACGAGGGGCCGGTCCGGGGCCGGCATGAGGCCGGGAAGCCGCTGTTCGACAGCCTCGACGATGACGCGGATCAGCTGGAGCGCTCTGTGGAGGGAGATGCTGCGCATCAGGTCCGTGGGCGCAGGGCCGAGAAGCTCATTGACCAGAGGGATGGAGCGTGAGTCCTGGTCCTCCAGCCAGGCGACCAGTCCCGAGATTCCTCGCTGGGCGATGAGGCGCAGGGAGGCCCGCTCCTCGGTGCTGAGGGTGGCGTACCAAGACAGTTCGTTCTCGAGGTGCTCTCCGACGATCGTCGTCAGAGGCGAGAGGCTGCTGCGGAGAGTGCGGAGCGCCTCATCTGAGATGGCGACGGGGGCGGGGAGGGCGGTCACTCCGCCACCTTAGATCACGAATTTGTGGAGATTCTACAAAGCGCGCTCAGCCGACTCGTGAAAGCCACTGAACGGGCGCTCCTTCGGCGGCGTGGCGGAACGCTTCCAGCTCTTCGTCCCAGGCCTCGCCCAGGGCGAGGGACAGCTCCTGGTACACGACGGAGGGGTCGCCTGCGCCCATTTCGTAGGCATAGCGGATACGGTCCTCGGAGACCATGATGTTCCCCGCCGTGTCAATGGTGGCGTGGAAGATCCCCAGCTCAGGGGTGTGCGACCACCGCGAGCCGTCGCAGCCCGCGGAGGGCTCCTCGGTGATCTCGAAGCGCAGGTGTGCGAGACCCCGCAGCGTTGAGGCGAGCTTGGCGCCCATCCCCTGGGAGCCGTGCCAGCTCAGCTCTGCGCGGCACGTCCCGGGGGCAGCGGGCTGCTGCACCCAGTCGAAGTCGACGCGCGTGTCGACCAGCGAGGCGACGGCCCACTCGACGTGCGGGCACAGCGCTGTCGGGGCCGAGTGGATGTGAAGCACACCACGGGCACCCCGCGCGTCTGCAGCGTATGTGTTCATGTGATCCTCCACGTGTCTGTTGGTGCGTCTTCCCCAACGACCGAACAGATGACTCACATGGAGGATGTGGACACATCGTAACAGCTGCCCCGGCGCCTGCCGAGAGCTCCGTTCACGCGCGCGGGTGGGCCTGGGTGTAGGCCTTCCGCAGCTTCTCGGACGACACATGGGTGTAGATCTGGGTGGTCTGCAGGCTGGAGTGGCCCAGGAGCTCCTGCACGGCGCGCAGGTCGGCTCCCCCGTCGAGGAGATGTGTGGCTGCGCTGTGGCGCAGGGAGTGGGGCCCGCGAGCCCCGGTGGTGCCGAGCCCCTCTAGGGCTTCGTCGACGATGCGGCGCACGACGCGGGGGTCGATGCGGGCTCCGCGCGCGCCCAGGAATACCGCACTGCCGGCCGAGGGTCCCGCCAGTTGGTCCCGTACAGCGAGCCACCGGTCGAGGGCCTCCGCGGCGGGCCTGCCGTAAGGGACGGTCCGCTCCTTGTCGCCTTTGCCCCTCACCCGCAGAGTGCGGCGGCTCTGGTCGAGATCGGCGATGTTGAGGCCTGTCAGCTCGGACACGCGGATGCCTGCGGCGTAGAGGGTCTCGACGAGGGCCTCGTTGCGGGCGGCGAGCGCGTATTCACGGGGGCTCTCTTCCCGTAGGTCGGCGTGGCCGAGGCGCAGAGCTGCCAGGGCATCGGCGACCTGGTGCATGTCGTCGGCCTGGAGGATGTCGGGGAGGTGGGTTCCGCGGCTGCCTGTTCTCAGTCGCAAGGCGGGATCCTCCGACAGGTAGCCGCGCCGGAGGGCCCATGCGGTGAATGCGCGCGCGGCGGCGACCTTTCTGTTCAGGGTGCTGCGGGCGAGACCGGCATCGTGCAGCTCTGCCAGCCAGGTGCGCAGCGATCCGAGGGTGAGCTGTCGAAGGGGGCCGCAGCTGTCGGCGAGCTGGGTGAGGTCAGAGACGTAGCTGCGGAGCGTGTTTGCGGACAGGCCGCGCTCGTGCTGGATGTGGGCGGCGAACTCTTCGAGCAGAGGGTCGCCCGCACTGTCTGCCTGCGCCATGCTGTGCACTCTACTCGCAGCGGCCCCATTCGCCGTTGGAAGCGCGCACCAGGCCGTTTGCCTGCAGGCGGGTCAGGCCGCTGAGGACCTGCGGGACGGGGAGCCCGGCCTCCTCTGCGAGTCGCCCTGGGGTGATCAGCCGCCGTCGCGGGAAGGCGTCGTAGAGGAGCCGGTCGGGTTCGCTCATGCGGTCGAGACGGTCCCGGAGCGGCTGAGCGTCGGTCAGCTTCGGCTGGGCTGGTGCTGCTGCGGCCGTGGGCATGACGTCCGCGCTGCTGATCATGTGGACGATGTCGAGGGCGTTGGTCACCAGGTGGGCCGGCGCCTCCTGCAGCAGCCGGTGGGTTCCGGCGGAGGCGGCGGAATGGATGTCTCCGGGGACTGCTCCGACAGGTCGGCTGAGGGCGAGCGCATGGTTTGCGGTTGAGAGTGCGCCGGAGCGAACTCGGGCCTCGACCACGACCGTAGCGGCGCTGAGGCCGGCGATGATTCTGTTCCGGTGCAGGAACCGGTGGCGTGTGGGACTCGCGCCCGGAGGGAGCTCGGAGAGCAGAAGGCCTCGGCCGGAGATCGCCTGAAGAAGCCGTTCGTTGCCGGCGGGGTAGAGGCGGTCGACGCCGCCGGCGAGGACTGCCAGGGTGGGGGCGCTTCGGTGGTCGGCGGCGCGTGCTGCTGCCAGTGCACCACGATGTGCCGCGGCGTCGATTCCGTAGGCCCCTCCGGAGATGATGGCGACTCCGTGGGAGGCGAGCTCCTCGCTCAGCTCGTAGGCGACCCGCGCGCCGTAGTCCGTCATCTCCCGGGCGCCTACGACTGCCACCCTTCGGTGCGGGGCAGGCATCCTTGTGCTCAGTTCCTCCATGGGGTGCTGGGGCGAGGCTCCCGCGGGCGCCGTTCGAAACCATAGGCCCAGGGGCGCCGCAGGATGGAGCTCATCCAGCTGCCGCGGCCATGCTGCGTCCTCAGGGATCAGAAGGTCCCCGCCGAGCTGGCGGATGCGCCGCAGGTCTCGTGGGCCGTCTGCCTGTCGGACCCGCGTGCGCCAACGCGCCAGGCCATGCCGGAGGGACCGCTGCCTCTGGCTGAGGCCGGCACGTTCGGCCGCTTCGGCAACGCCCTGCTGGTATGAGGCCGGCGGGGCGCTTTCAGCCCGTATCAGCTCCCACGCGGTTTGGGGGCCCAGGAGCGACACCATGAGACACCCGAGAAGGTCACCGGGTTCGATCACCCGGCTGAGGCTTGCCCTGGCTTCGCGCACGGAAAGGCTGAGGTGTTCGCTCATCGGACATCTCCTGCGCTGAGCCGCAGCTGCATGGCTGCGTCGATGTCCTCGGCCGCGGGCTCATCCCTGCTCTGGGTGTCTGCGAGCGTCCACGCCAGGCGGAGTATGCGCACGTAGCCGCGCAGCGAGATGAGCGCACGGTCCAACGCTGCGTCGAGCTGCGCGGTGACTGGCCGCGGCATCCGCAGCTCATCGGAGAGGAGCTTGAGTGAGACCTGGCTGTTCAGCTGCAGGCCGTAGGGCGCCAGTCGTTCGCGCTGGCGTGCCCGTGCCTGCCGGACCCTTGCCAGCACCTGTGCCGACGTTTCGCCCGGCTCCGCGAGCGCGAGGGCCGAGGAGCGAGGTCTCTCCACCCTGACCTGGAGGTCGATGCGGTCCAGCATCGGGCCCGATATGCGGCGAAGATACCCTCTCCTCTGCGCCACGGTGCAGGTGCACTGGAGCCCGCGCCCGGAGTTCATGCCGCAGGGGCATGGGTTGGCAGCGAGCACCAGTTGGAATTGGGCGGGGAAGATCACCTGCCCAGCGGAGCGCTGCAGCGCGATGCGGCCTGTTTCGATCGGCTGCCGGAGAGAGTCCAGGACGTGTCGTTGAAATTCGGGCGCCTCATCGAGGAACAGCACGCCTCTGTGGGCGCGGGTCACAGCGCCCGGCGTCGGCATGCCGGTGCCGCCGCCGATGATCGCGGCCGCTGAGGCGCTGTGGTGCGGCGCTTCGAAGGGCGGGGTGCGCTGCAGCCCGGTCAGCTGAGCCTGAGCTGCCGAACTGACGGAGGCGATGGCGGTGGCTTCCATGGCATGCTCATCCGTCAGCGGAGGCAGTATGGAGGGAAGCCGCTCAGCAAGCATCGTCTTTCCGGCGCCCGGGGGTCCGAGAAGGAGCATGTTGTGCCCGCCCGCCGCGGCGGCCTCAAGGGCGAACCGCGCCTCGAGCTGGCCTCGGACCTCTGAGAGATCCGGCAGCTGCTCGGCCGGGTGCGCCTCATCGGTGCTCACACCGCCGACGAGGCGGCTGATGCCGAGCGTTCCTTCGAGCGCTGCACCAGTCAGGCTGGGCGAGCGAAAAGCTGCCGCCACGTCCAAGACGTGATCAGCGGAGAGCACCTCAGCACCGGGAACCAGTGCGGCTTCGGCAGCGTTCTCCTGAGCGACGACGATGGTCCCCAACCCGGCGTGCACAGCAGCTGCAGCAGCCGGGAGGACCCCTCTCACCGGTCGCAGGCGGCCATCCAACCCCAGTTCCGCCATAAAGAGCACGTTCTCGGTCTCGGACACCTTTCCGTCGGCAGCCCACGCACTGACGAGGATGGCGAGATCGAGGCCCGAACCGGCCTTCGGAAGCGACGCCGGGAAGAGGTTCACCGTCAGGCGGCGCGCCGGCAGGCTCAGACCCGCGTTCTTCGCCGCCGAACGGACTCTGTCCTGACTTTCTCTCAGGGCCGCGTCCGGGAGCCCGAGGAGCACGAAGGAGGGGAGGCTCTGGCCGATGTCCGCTTCGACTTCGATCAGACGGCCTTCGGCGCCGATGACCACGGCCCCGCGTGCCCGCCCCATCGACGTCGTGCGCGGGGCGGACGGAGCGTGGCCCGTCATCAGACCACCCCGACGAGGTGCTCGATGCTCACAGCTTCGGCGCCGCGGGTGGGCATCACGATTCCGACTGCGTCGACCCGGTGAGGCATGCGCAGGGAGTGGGTCAGGGCGTACTCGCGGACAAGCAGGTGAAGACGCCGCAGCTTCTTCCCGTTCACGGCTTCGAGAGGGTGCCCGTAGCCGATGCCTCGCCGTGTCTTGACCTCCACGCCCACCAGTGTGCCCTCGTCGAGAGTGACGAGGTCGAGTTCGCCGGTGGGCGTCCTCCATCTGCGCTCCACCACGCGGTGGCCCTTCGCTTCGAGGAAATCGGCAGCCAGCTGCTCCCCGTCCCACCCCGTTCGATCCTTGGCGTGCATGCGCTCTCCTCTCCGTCGCCGAAGACCAGCCTCCGTCGCCGGAGCGGCCGGCACGGAATCTTCAGCGCGGCCCGAGCACACGTCGGCGCGTCATCGCCTACAACTCGCCCTCAGTGCAATACCGAGCGGGGAGGGTCACAGACCCGGCAGCGCGGGAGCTCCCAGATTCCAGGACCGCCGGTGGTGCTGACTCGGTCCGTGGACCTGAATAGCCGCCCTATGGGCGCTCGATCCGTACCCCTTGTTCGACTCCCAGCCGAATTCGGGATGCTCGTGGGCAAGTCCGCGCAGCAGCTCATCACGCTCAACTTTCGCCAGCACAGATGCGCAGGCCACCGTTTGGCTCTTCTGATCTGCCTTCGGCATGGTGCTCACGCGCGGATCCGCACCCGATGTCAGCCAATCGTGCGTCCCATCAAGCAGCACCGCGTCCAAGGTGCGCCCCATCGACCGCTCCACCGCTTCCACCCCGGCGCGACCGGCGGCTCCCAGCGCAGCCGTGAGCCCCTTGGCGTCGATCTGGTCTGCGCTCTGATGCTGGACGCTGTGGGCGGCGGCGTGTTCACAGATGGTCGGCTGCCACCTGACTCGGGCTGCCGGGGTGAGGAGCTTGGAGTCGCGGACCCCGTCCAGAAGCGGCCAGACGCCGGCGCTCAGCACATCTGGGGAAAGCCGTTCGAGGTCGATAACGACCACGCCGATCGTGACCGGGCCGGCCAGAGCGCCTCTGCCGACCTCGTCGATTCCAGCGATCAGCCGAGCTCCCCGCTCTGCCAGGAGCTGCAGCTCGGGCTTCAGGGTGGCATGGGCGGCCGACTGCGTCATGGAGCCTCTGGGGGGCGCGCCGCTCCGGCCGGCTCCGGGACCGATTCGAACGGCTCGTCCTGCGAGGCGCCGCCGGCGAAGCGATCGAAGGGCCACACCGTGCCCAGGTGCCTGCCGATCACGTCCTCCTCGGGAACCGCTCCGGCATTCGGCTCGTCGACATGGGCCCGCGAGTCCGCCGAGGCGCCGCGGTTGTCTCCGAGCAGCCACACGTGCCCTTCGGGCACCTCCACACTGAACTCCTGCTCGCTGGGGCTGTGGCCATCATTGATGTAAGGCTCATCGACCGGCTCGCCGTTGACGAGGATCCGGCCCTGTTCGTCGCAGCACTCCACGGTGTCCCCGGAGAGTCCGACGATCCGCTTGACGACGTAGTGGCTTGAGGTGTCGGGCATGAGACCGATGAAGATCAGTGCCTCCTGCCCGAGATTCGTCTCGGGGCTCTGCTCCGGCCCCCACCACTGACGGGTGTCTTCGAAGACCACGACGTTACCGCGGTCCAGCTCCATCGGTCCGGGTGCGAGGAGGTTGACCACAATGCGGTCATCGACCTCCAGAGCAGGCTCCATCGACTCGGACGGAATGTAGAACGCTCTGAGGAGGAAGGTCTTGACGATGAAGCTGATGAGCACAGCCAGGCCGATGATGATCGCCGCTTCGATGAGCAGGCTCACCATGGGATGGCGCTTCCGCCCACCGCCGCTGGGCGCCTGAGCAGGCTGATCAGTCAAAGGGACTCCTCGAGGCTTCGGCGTTCTGACAGCGGCCAGACAACATCCGTCACCTGCCCAATAATGCGGTCTTCCGAGATCATACCGCCGCCTGGGGCGCCGAGCAGGGCGCGCGAGTCGACGGATTCGCTGCGGCTGTCCCCCAGAACCCACATGCGCTCCTCCGGCACCTCAGCCTCGAACGACAGCTCCGAGGCGAGCTCGTGCGGGGGCAGATAGGGCTCTTCCAGGGGTTCTCCGTTGAGGGTGAGCTGGCCATCGTCCGTGCAGCACGCGACGGTGTCTCCTCCCACGCCGATGACGCGCTTGACAAAGACCTGCGGAGGAGCGCCCATGCTGACCCAGTGGGCCATCTGCTGGCCGAGTCGGCTCAGCGGCGAGCGCTGCCCCTGGTACGGGGTGAAGGACCCTTCCCCGTCGAAGATGATCACATCCCCGCTCTGGGGGCCACGCTGACCCGGGTACTGCTTATCCACGGCGACTCGCTCCCCGTGGTGGAGAGTGGGGTCCATCGAGTCTTGGTTCACGACGTAGACGTCGATCCAGAAGACACGGATCGCCGTGGAGACGAGAAGGGCTGCGGCCAGCACGGCAGCCAGCCGCAGCCCCCAACGTCTGATCACGTCTGCAGTGAGGCTCAGGCCTCGGAAGCTGCCTCTTCGACGTCGCGGCCCTTGGCGCGGGCCACTGCTGACTCGCGCTTCTCCTTGATGCGGGCCGCCTTGCCGTGGCGCTCACGCATGTAGTAAAGCTTGGCGCGGCGGACGTCGCCGAGCGCCGAGACCTCGATCTTCTCGATCACTGGGGAGTGCACCGGGAAGGTACGCTCCACGCCCACGCCGAATGAGATCTTGCGGACGGTGAAGGTCTCGCCGACGCCGTGGCCCTGGCGGCCGAGCACATAGCCCTTGAAGACCTGAACACGAGTGTTCTTGCCCTCGATGATGTTGACGTGGACGCTGACGGTGTCGCCGGGGCCGAAGTCGGGGATGTCGTCCCGAAGGCTAGCCTGGTCCAGGAAGTCGAGCTTCTGCATTGCATCTCCTTGGGACGGGCTGCCACAGGTCAGTCGCCCCGATATCAGGGACCTGGGACGATAGCGCAGCAGACGCCGCGCCCTCGCCTCGAGTCATAAAGCTGGTGGACGGGTCCGGCGGTCGCCGGAATTCCGCGGCCCGGCTGTTCGGCGCGCCTCCCCCGTGGCAGAGGTCAGCGCCCAGCGGGCACAGCCAACAAGTATGTCACAGGGGTCCCCGCGGGGGAAATGTGCCGGCAAGATTCCCCGAGGACACATGAGCCGATGGTGCCGTCCTCAGGCCCGTCGTGCCCAGAGGTCAGGTCTCAGCCGCTGCGTTCGCTCCTCAGACTTCTGGCGGCGCCAATCAGACACGCGGGCATGATCGCCGCTGAGGAGCACTTCGGGCACGTGCAGACCCCGCCAATCGGCGGGCTTCGTGTAGACCGGGTACTCCAGCAGGCCGTCGGCATGGGACTCCTCCGTGAGGGATTCCGCATTCCCGATGACTCCCGGCACGAGGCGAGCAATTGCCTCGACCATGACGACGACGGCCGCCTCTCCCCCGTTGAGCACGTAATCGCCGATGCTCACCCTGCGCACCTCGAAGTGGTCCTCTGCCCATGCGGCCACTCGCTCATCGATTCCCTCGAACCTGCCGGGGGCGAAGACGAGGTGCTCATGGG
This sequence comes from Nesterenkonia sp. NBAIMH1, assembly GCF_007922635.1. Taxonomy (NCBI): domain Bacteria; kingdom Bacillati; phylum Actinomycetota; class Actinomycetes; order Micrococcales; family Micrococcaceae; genus Nesterenkonia; species Nesterenkonia sp. NBAIMH1. Next base: position 2,372,708 of record NZ_CP042335.1, on the reverse strand, counting down.
CGGCGAACTCGTGGGCGAGGCTCTGGCTGAGGACCTCCCCCGAGGGAGTGGGGATGATGAGGGTGGGGCGTGTGCCCGCGGCCCGGGACGAGAGCACCGATTCGAGGGCCAGGGCCCACGGCTCAGGCTTCATCACCATGCCCGCTCCACCCCCGGCAGGGGGCGAGTCAACGGTGCGGTGCCGGTCTGCGGCGTAGTCGCGGAGCTGGTGGCGCCGCACATCCAGCAGCCCGTCCTCCTGAGCTCTTCCGATCAGCGAAAGGTCAAGGGCGTCGAAGAACTCCGGAAAGATCGAGATCAGGTCGATGCGCACTCAGATGAGCCCTTCGGGCGGGGTCAGCGTGATGATGCGCTCATCGGCGCTGATGTCGGGGACGATCTCCTCCACGAACGGGATGAGCACCTCGTCCCCCGCCTCGGTCCTGACTGCGAGAAGATCCTGCGCCGGGCCGGTCACGAGCTCAACCACAACGCCGTAGGGATGACCGTCAGGGCTCTGACAGACCATTCCCTCAAGCTCGTGGGAGTACCAGCCCTCCTGCTCGTCTTCGTCGGGGATCTCGATGTGCAGGGTGGAGCCCCTCAGAGCCTCTGCAGCATCACGGTCCCGCACGTCCTCGAAGGAAAGCATGCAGATCTTCTTGTTCCACCGCTGGGAGGACACAGTGAGCTGCTGCGTGGTCCGGTCCTCGGTGCCCTTGCCGGGCCTGCGCTCCAGCACCGCACCGGGGCCGAGCCTCGCCTCAGGCTCGTCGGTGAACAGCTCGACGGTGACTTCCCCGCGCACGCCGTGGGGCTTACCAATACGAGCGACCCGCAGCCCTTCCCTCTCCGGGCTGGGCTGCGGGTCGGATCCGTATTCAGTCTGCGCCATGATTCTGCTGAGGTCAGCGGCGACGGTCCGTGTCGACGACGTCGACGCGGACATCCTGGCCGCCGGGCAGGGCCGAAACCACTGCGCGCAGCGCTTTGGCAGTTCGTCCGGCACGACCGATCACGCGTCCGAGGTCCTCCGGGTGGACCCGGACCTGGACGGTGTCGTAGCGACGTCCATCCTTCTGACGCACATCGACGTCGTCGGGAGAGTCGACGATGCCGCGCACCAGGTGCTCAACAGCATCAGTGATCACAGACGACATGATTACTCGGCTGCCTTCTCCGCGGCGACTTCCTCTGCTGCGTCGGGAGCGGGAGTCTCCTCGGCGGATGCTTCAGGCGCCTCAGCGGGAGCCTTCTCATCGGTGGGGTTCTCGGTGCTGCCGGTGTTCTCGACGATGACCGAGCCCTTCTCGGGGACGGTGTACTCCTGAGGAGCCTCCTTGGTCCGCAGAGTGCCCTCTGAGCCTTCGAGGCCCTTGAACTTCTGCCAGTCGCCGGTGACCTTCAGCAGCGCCATGACCTGTTCGGTGGGCTGAGCACCGACGGAGAGCCAGTACTGCGCGCGCTCTGTGTCGATGTCGATGAGCGAAGGCTCCTGGGTGGGGTGGTACTTGCCGATCTGCTCGATCGCGGCACCATCACGCTTGGTGCGCGAGTCGGCGACGACGACCCGGTAGTGGGGTGCACGGACTTTGCCCATGCGCTTCAGACGAATCTTGACTGCCACTTGTGTAGCTGCTCCTTGAGTCTTGTGGTCACAGTCGGTCATCTCTGGCAGTGTGGGGCTGCTGCGCGGTATGCCGCTGTGGAGACATTGCTCAGTGACAGGGAATGAGAGGGTCCCCCGGCCTGTGCAAAGTACTAGGGAATTATGCCATCTACTTGAGGTATTTCTCGAATCCTTTGGGAAGGGAGAGATCCTCGGGGCTCACATCCTGCTGCGGGGCTCCGAACGCAGAGCCGCTGGCCGGCTTCTCGCGGCGGCGCTGCTCGGCATCGCGGGCCTCCTGCGCGGCCTTGGCCGGGTTCCCGGACTTCGCCTTCTTCTTCGGCTTGCCCTTGGCCGCCTTCTTCCGTCCGCCGGCAGGCGCACCGCCGCCCATCCCGGACGGCATTCCCGGCATGCCTCCGGGCATTCCGCCGCCGCCCGCCATCTTCTTCATCATCTTCTGGGCCTGCCCGAAGCGTTCGAGGAGCTGGTTGACCTCCGAGACATGCACGCCTGAACCCTTGGCGATGCGTGCCCGACGGGAGCCGTTGATGATCTTGGGAGCATTGCGCTCGTGAGGCGTCATCGAGCTGATGATGGCCTCAATGCGGTCGACCTGACTGTCGTCGAACTGGTCGAGCTGCTGACGCATGCCCTGCGCCCCAGGCATCATGCCCAGGAGCTTCTTCATCGAGCCCATCTTCTTGAGCTGCTGCATCTGAGCGCGGAAGTCCTCCAGGGTGAAGTCTTCCTGGTCAGCGAACTTCTGGGCCATCTTCTCGGCCTCAGCCTTGTCCCAGCTCGCCTCGGCCTGCTCGATGAGGCTGAGCACGTCACCCATATCGAGGATGCGCTTGGCCATACGGTCCGGGTGGAAGACCTCGAAGTCCCGCAGACCCTCACCGGTCGAGGCGTACATCACCGGCTTGCCGGTGACCTCTGCCACGGAGAGGGCGGCACCGCCGCGCGCATCGCCGTCCAGCTTGGTCAGGACGACGCCGGTGAAGTCGACGCCTTCATTGAATGCCTGTGCGGTGTTGACCGCGTCCTGGCCGATCATGGCGTCGATGACGAAGAGGGTCTCGTGAGCGCCGACGGCGGCCTTGATGTCCCCGGCCTGCTTCATCAGCTCAGCGTCGACTCCGAGTCGGCCGGCGGTGTCGATGATGACGACGTCATGCAGCTTCTCGCGCGCCGCGGCCACGCCTTCTCTTGCCACCGCGACTGGATCTCCGGTGGGGACCTCGGCCTCGGAGGAGACGCCCGGATGCGGAGCGTGCACGGGGACCCCGGCCCGCTCGCCGCCGATCTGCAGCTGGCGCACCGCGTTGGGCCGCTGGAGGTCGCAGGCCACGAGCATCGGGGTGTGTCCCTTGGACCTGAGGTGGTGCGCGAGCTTTCCGGCCAGGGTGGTCTTGCCGGCGCCCTGCAGCCCGGCGAGCATGATCACCGTGGGCGGCTGCTTGGCGAAGGCCAGCTCACGCGTCTGACCGCCGAGGATTCCGACGAGCTCCTCGTTGACGATCTTGACGACCTGCTGGCCGGGGTTCAGCGCCTGAGCGACCTCCTCGCCCAGGGCGCGCTCCTTGATCCGGCGAATGAACTCACGGACGACTGACACTGCGACGTCGGCGTCGAGCAGGGCGCGACGAATCTCGCGGGCGGTGCCGTCGATGTCGGCTTCGGTGAGACGCCCTTTGCCGCGAAGATTCTTGAAGGTCGCGGCGAGGCGGTCGGAGAGGGAGTTGAACACGATCATCTAGGGTATCAATGTGAGCCAAAAAGACGACGCCCGGGTTGTTCAGGCGGCTTTGGCTGCCCACGAGCAGCTGCTGGAGGGCGCGGAGCAGGGGCATCGACGTGCCGCGTCCGGCATCCGTCGCACCCCCGGTCTGAGCCGCGGCGCTGCCCCTGCGATCGCTTTGGCGGGGGCGCACACCGCGCGTTCCGCCTCCTACGCACAGCGTGCGGCATTCATGCGCGAGATCCAGGAGTTTCCGGCGAGCGGCCTGCGTGCGCTCACCGGGTTCGACATGAGAAATCTTCGCGTCCCGCCGCACATCGGCTTCCGCGCGCTGCCGGACGAGCTGCGTCCACGGTCCACCAAGCCAGTGTCAGCAGCGGAGGCAGACGGCTCAGCGCCTCGTCCCAGCTTCTTCGACATCATCCACGGCACCGCTCAGCATTAGGAGATGATCCATGACACACGCGAGCTCAGCCGACGAGGAGCAGACCCGCACCGACGAAGCCTCCTCCGAGGATGCCTCGTCGTCCACGCTCACGGAGGCAGATGCGACGCCGCCTGAGGACCTCGGGAAGAACGCGCACGACGTCGTGGTCTCGCTCATCGCCCATCAGCGGGATCTGATCATTGAGCTTCGGAGCGTCTACGACCGCCTCGACGAGGTGCGGAGCGTGGAGTTCCGAGACCTGGAGGAGCGTGTGCGCTCAGCGCTGGGGGGACTCGAGGATGTTCCGGAGAGGCTCTCGGCTGTTCGTGCGGACCTCGGGAACCTGGCGGAGCGGCTCGATGAGCAGGGCGTAGTGTTCGCCGATCAGGTGGAGGCGCAGCGCGCCAGGAATGAGAGCCTCCAGGCGCGCCTGGAGCGGCGTGAGCAGCAGCTCGAGCAGCTGACCGAGAAGCTGGATCGGATCGAACGCCGGCTGGAGGAGACTGAGGCCGCGTCGAGCGACCACTCCCGCGCCCTTGAGGCTCTCGCCGAGCAGGCGAACTCGTCCGTGCTCGGCGCACTGCCGGAGCGAGCGCGCACCACCGCGCAGAAGGTGTCTCGCCGCCTCAGACGCTGATCCTGTATGGGACACTGAGGCGCGTGGAAACTTCTGTTCTGATCTCCTTCATCGTCCTGGCCGTTCTGCTCGTCAGCCTTCTCGGATTCTTCCTCGTCAGCGGCTCCGACCTCTTCCGACGGTCACAGCAGCGCTATCCCACCACCCGGGATGCCGATGATGCTCCGGAGGCGGATGAGCCCACCGGCGACACCCTGGTCGAGGAGGCCCCCGAGGGTGACGCTCCCCCCGTTCCCGCCGAGCCGGAGCTGGACCGCCCGGAGCCTGCAGAGGGGCGCCTTGCCCGGCTGCGGGCGCGCCTGGTCAAGTCGAACAGCGTCTTCGGCAAGACCCTGCTCGCACTCCTGAGCCAGGACGAGATCGACGACGACGTCTGGGACGAGATCGAGGAGACTCTCCTCACCGCGGACCTCGGCGCCGAGGCGGCGATGAGCCTCGTCGAGACGCTCCGTGAGCGCGTCAAGGTCGAAGGCTCAAGGGACCCTGCGCGTGTGCGGGAGCTTCTGAGGGAGGAGCTCGTGAAGCTCGTCGACCCCACCTTCGACCGTGAGCTCACGACGACGGCAGAGGGCCGGCCGGCTGTGGTGATGGTGGTCGGGGTCAACGGAACCGGCAAGACGACCACCGTGGGCAAACTTGCCCGAGTGCTGGTGGCCGAGGGCCGGACTGTGGTGCTGGGCGCAGCGGACACGTTCCGCGCTGCCGCAGCCGAACAGCTGACCACGTGGGGCGCCCGTGTGGGTGTCCCCACTGTCTCGTCGGATGTGGAGGGGGCGGATCCCGCCTCTGTGGCCTTCGAGTCCGTGGCGAAGGCGCAGGAGGACAACGTCGACGCCGTGCTGGTGGACACTGCTGGCCGGCTGCAGAACAAGGCCAATCTCATGGACGAGCTCGGCAAGGTCAAGCGTGTGGTCGAGAAGCGGTCGCAGGTCGACGAGGTGCTGCTCGTGCTGGATGCGACAACGGGCCAGAACGGGCTCTCGCAGGCCAAAGTCTTCTCGGAGGCAGTCAGCATCACCGGCATCGTCCTGACCAAGCTCGACGGCACCGCACGCGGCGGCATTGTGGTGGCCATTCAGCAGCAGCTGGGGGTGCCGGTGAAGCTCGTGGGGCTCGGTGAGGGCCCGGACGATCTCGCTCCGTTCGACGCCGAGTCGTTCGTGGACGCGCTCCTCGAGGACCAGTGATGCACAGCCGGGCCTCACATGTGGCGAAATGCCTTTTCGCAGGAAAAAGTTAACGTTCTTGAAACACGAGGGCCGCTGAGGCGAAACACGTGCCCTCCAGGATAGAAGTCATCTCGCACCGGTGAAGGCCATCGGTAGACGACGTTTCCTGGAGGGACATTATGGAAGCTGATGTTATTTGGGTTGTCGTAGCAGGCGCCTTGGTGCTGTTTATGACCCCCGGACTCGCTCTGTTCTACGGCGGTCTGTCCCAGACCAAGTCCGCCGTGAACATGATGATGATGAGCTTCGCGGCTATGGGACTGGTCGCGATCACATGGACCCTCTGGGGCGACGCGATCTCGTTCGGCTCATCGGTCGGGGGCCTCTTCGGCAACCCCGCTGACAACTTCGCTGCGATGGGATCCTTCGAAGCGGCCGGCGACGAGCTCGTATGGGTCGGCTTCGGCGGTACCTTCGCGATCATCACGACTGCGCTGATCTCAGGCGCCATTGCAGACCGGGCGAAGTTCTCCGCGTGGATGATCTTCGTTCCGATCTGGCTGACTCTGGTCTACGCACCCCTGGCCCACTGGGTCTGGGGCGACGGCGGACTGCTGGTCGAAGGCGGACTCATCGGCGACGCCGTGGGTGAGGCTGTTGACTTTGCCGGCGGCCTGGTCGTGCACATGTGCGCCGGCCTGGCGGCTCTGGCTCTGGTCCTGGTGATCGGACCTCGCTCACGCTTCGCGGAGATCACTGAGAACAAGGCTCACAACGTTCCGTTCGTGCTGCTGGGCGCCTCGATCCTGTGGTTCGGCTGGTTCGGCTTCAACCTGGGTGAGGCTGGCAGCACTGACGAAATCTCCCTCAACTGGCTGAACACCATGCTGGCTCCGGCAGCGGCACTGGTCGCGTGGCTGCTCACCGAGTGGGCCCGCGGCAAGAAGCCCACCCCTGTGGGCGCTGCCTCCGGAATTGTTGCTGGTCTGGTGGCCATCACTCCCGCCGTCGCCCACGTGGCACCAGTCGGTGCGATCATCCTCGGCGCCATCTCCGGCGTGATCTGCTGCTTCGCCGTCGACATCAAGTGGGGCAAGTTCGACGACACTCTTGATGTGGTCGGTCTGCACTTCGTGGCGGGCCTCTGGGGCACAGTGGCCATCGGCCTCTTCGGCTACGAGGACATCTACGGCGAGGGTCGCTCCGGCATCCTGGTCGGCGGAGGCTTCGAGCTCCTGGTCGCTCAGGTGGTGGCAGTGGTCGTGACCGCGATCTTCACGTTCGTGGCTACATTCATCATCGGTCTGGCGATCCACAAGACGATCGGCTTCCGGGTGGACGCAGAGGTCGAGGAGGCCGGCATCGACGTGGCGGCTCACCAGACCGAGGCCTACTCCTACATCGAGAGGACCTCAGCGGGTCACTGATTCGCTTCAGCTCTCTCTGCGCCTAGGTGCAGCAGAAGGGGCGGGTTCCAGCACTGCGCTGGAGCCCGCCCCTTGTGTGTGGCCCGCGGCGCGGACTGCAGTGCTGTCCCCGTGCCAGGCGCTCTTGGACGGGGTCAGTTGCCAACCATGATGCACATGTCCGCGAGAGCGGGTTGAACGATCTGATCCACTATCGAGGCTGCGGAGCCCGTCAGCACCTCGTGACCGCCGGAAATGACGGAAGGGACCGAGATCTCCGCGACCGAGACCTCGTCCGCGCTCACATGGACATCGACTGCCCCCCAGCGAAGCTCAGGGATGGCCCGAACGGCGCTCACGGCGAGCGCAGCCGCACTTTCAACCATGTGGCTCGCGACGTGGGACCCATACTCTGAAGTTGCCAGCAGACTCTCCCGACGAGAGGCAAAACGCGGAGGATTGTTCCCTCCGCCGCCTCAGAAGTAACGGGAAGTCCTCCACTCCGGATGACGTTGAGCGCGACCTGTGGGTGCTTCAGAAGCCGGCGCACGATGTTGAGGTCGTAGTCGGTCCAGGGGCCGAAGCTCCAACGAACACCTCCGTCCCGAGCCTGGGCTGTCCAGAGACGCGTGCCCTCCCTCGCAATCGTGAAGCCGCGACTCTCCAAGAGGGCCTGTGCCTCCCGAACCAGGTCGATCGGCTCCGTGATCGTTGTGCTCTCGAACCGACCACGGTCTTGCGTCGCGGGGCAGCGACCCCATCGTCTTGGCGCGTCCTCAGGACAGCTTCGCTGAGGCGGCTGTGCCAGAGATAGCTTGCCAGTTCCTTGGGTTCGCCCCGCGACGGATAGTGATGCCCTGCAATGCCGCTTCCTGTGTTGATCTCTATGACGTAGGGAATGTCTCCGGCAGCTGAGACAACGATGTCGACCCCCGCGTGCCACACCCCCGATGCTGGCCACAGCAGCGCTCGCCGTGTCCTTGAGCGAAGCTGGCACTTCTTCGGAGCACTCCACGGTGTCTCCGCCTGAACTCAGCCCGCCCACATCCCGAACAGTCACGGCCCTGCCCATCGGCAGAACGCTTTCGGGGTCGCTGCCCTGCCGGGCCAAATGGCTGCGTGCCACATCGTCGAGCGGTATGAGGCTCTTCATCAGGTGCGGCGAACGGCGTCGTTCCTCGTTCTTCTCAGCGATGAGCTCAGCGATCGTCGACTGTCCGTCTCCGACGACGTGAGGGAGAACCCGGCGGACGACGCTGAGACACTCGGCAGCGGTCGCGATGCATCGGTATTCCTCGAACGGCTGAACGAACTCTTCCACCAGGACGTCGTTGCCGAGCGCGTGGACACTCTCGAAGGCGGAGGTGATGCTCTCCGGCGTCGTGAGGTTCACGAACACGCCACGACCCTTGTTTCCGCTGCGCGGTTTGATGACCAGCGGGCATTGCCACGCTTGGGCCAGCTCGTGTGCGCGGCCTGCAGAGCGGACGACCTCGCTGCGAGGAGCCCTCACGCCTGCATCTCGAAGCAGCTTTCCTGTCCGGTACTTGTCTGAGACGAAAACCGTCGCTGCGGCGGACTCGTTGGCGTGGGCTCCGTCAATCAGCACCCGGACTCCGTGGTGCTCGGCGACCGCTCGTGCCGGGCTAACCCACTTGATGTCCGCGCCTTCGGCATGGGCCTGCTCTGCAACCAGGGCACTGCTGAGTCGCCGGCCGAGCGCGGCGTGGTGGCGCACGGACTGACGGTGGATTCCGAAGTCATCCGCCTCCGCGTGCGAAAGAAGCTCCGTAAGACGAGCTGCTGCGTCGGACTGCGAGGGGCCCTTTCTGCGCTTCCGGCTGCCGCCCGACGGGCCACTGTCCTACCGGAAGGTGAAGGTGACGACCGAGATCGTCTTCACCACAGCCTGCGCCCGCTTGGCCGAACCCCCTCGGCCCTCGCCATGCGAGGTGCTGTACGACTCTGCGGAAGTCCTCCGGAAGTGACGGGGGGCATATGCCGGCCCGCTCTCATCGACTCCGGCATAGACCGGATAGAGCTTGAGTGACACGGACCGTTCCCGGCGCCCTGGACGCCGGGACAGCTCGAGCACGGCCACGAAGCTGCACGCGACGAGATGCCGTTCAACCTGTGGGCGTGCAAAGCGCCTGTCCGGCGCCGCTGCCCCGCGACCCAGGCCGTAGACGAGCCAACCGCCGTTCCGGTGCTCGACTTCCTGGAGGCAATGGCTTCCCAGCCGACCACGAGATCAGCCCCTTGGGACTGCTTGATCTTTCCTTCGCGCTTCTGGGCGCGTGTTCGCCAGCTGTACTTTGCGGGCCAATGGGGAAACGCCACCTGAAACACGTCGGGCCGAGTGTGCGGAATCGATGGGGAGTCTCCCGAGGCTCCGTCCACCCTGATCTCGCCGCCGCCTACCCTTTTGGGCAGTCGGACCGTCCCTGCCGCGTCCTCGAACACCCCGCTGGCACCGAGAATCACCTCGTCAGCCGCAGTGCGGTACCGCTGCAGGTTTTCGTTCTCGAGCTGGTCGCCGTCAGGCTCCCCAAGGAGCAGCGTGCGGTGCACCTCAGGGGCCGACCATGACGCACCTGCTGAAGAAAGCGCCTGCTCCGATGCGCAATAGGGCGCGCCGACGAGCGATCGTGCTGGCCTTCCATGGATCCTCTCAATGTTCAGTCTTACTTAAGCTTCTATTCAGCCTTTCATGAATTTTCTGCTCCCGGAGGACAACACACGCGCACAGCCGTACCGATCACTCGGAGACTCCGAACCCTAGGTGCACTGGCCCCGTATACTCTTCGACCTGCGAGAACTCTTCGCCGAGAACTCGGGCGATTCGTCGGAACCATTCGCGAACGGACTTCTCCTCCCCTGCCACGACCAGACGGGGCTCGGGCTCGCGGAGCACGAGTCTGCCGCTCACCCCTGCCCTGCGGTACTCACTGCGGATCTTCCGGCGGAGCGCGGGCGGAAGGCTGAGGCCTGCCGCGAGCCGACACTGCCGCCGGACCGGCAGGCCGTGCTCCGGGAGTGGATTCAGCTCGACCGAGGCCGCCGTTCCGTTCAGGATGGGCTGAAGAAGATCAGCCCGATCAAAGGTGAGCATCTCTGCGCCCGCCGTGCTCGGGCGGCGCGAACCCGGGAAGAAGTTGTCGATGACTGCTTCCGGGACATCTCTCCCTCGGCCGTGGGTCGGATACATGTTCACGCCGATATGAGCTCGCGAATTCATCTCGATGATCACGAACTCGGTCTCCCGACCCCCTGCGTTGTCCGGATCCCAGAGAATGTCGACTCCAGCCGCAGGGAGGCCTGGTATTGCGGACACGGCGCTCACAGCGGCGGCCTGCATATGCTCCGGAAACGCGTCCGTCACGTCCACCACATCACCCCCGGCGCTGGCGTTGGCCTTCTGCCGCAGCTGAACGTCAGCATCCCGCAGGGGCACAGAGTCCATCGTGAGACCCTGCTGCGCCACCATGGAGCGCACCTCATAGTCTTTGGCGATGAGCCCTCCGGACAGGAACGGATTCTGTCTGCGAAGCCGATTCTTCTGATCGATCAGTTCGCCAACCGTGTGAGTTCCATCGCCTGAGACACGTGCGGGAATGCGCTGACAGGCCGCGATAAAACGGTCGCCCACTACGAAGGCACGGTAATCACCGCCGAAATGATGGCGCTCGAGGACGATGTGCTCAGACCCAAGGTCGTCGACGAGTTACGTGTAGTACTCCTGGAGCTGCTCCACCGACTGGATGTTGGCGAAGACCCCTCGCCCCCTGGAGCCCCTCATGGGTTTGAGGACGACCGGGTAGCCGAGCGATTCGGCGTGGGCCCTCACCTCCTCGAACGTGGTCTCCGACGCAGCGAGCGCGAACGCCTCCGGCACGGGAACGCCTGCGGCCCGGAGGGCGGCGGTGGTGTCGTACTTCGACTCCACGATGCTGTATGCCTCTTCGCTGATCTCGCTGGCGGCCCGCGACCGGTCAAAACGGACGGTGCGCGCACCGTCCGACACCTCCAGCTCCTTGCCGCTGGGAGCGAGGAACGTCACCTTCAGCCCTCGTCTCCACGCCTCCAGCGCCAACGTGTGGGTCGATACGGTGCCAGCCCCGAATCCCGAGCGGACGACCGAGGGCTGAAAGTGCTCCGGCCACTGAAACTCCATGCCTATCCTTCTTCCTTGCCGCTCAGACGGTAAAAACGCGGTGGTCCCGAGTCACCGGATACGAGTGTGCGGATGATCAGTCGACGGACCCTAGTATCCGCCTCCGCGGCTGAGACTACGATGCGGCAGGCCGTCCGCCGCTCTCCTCCCGGGTCAGGGTCTCCGGGGCGAGGCTCCAGGCTGCGGCGCCGAGCATCAGAATGAGGCCGGTCAGACCGAACGCCCAGGCGTAGCCCAGCTGGTCCACCAGCAGTCCTGCGAGAAGCGGTCCGATGATCGCCCCCAGGTCCTGGACCATCTGGAATGTGGAGATGACAGTGCCGCCGTTGCGCCCCTCCCCCACGAGATCGCCCAAAGCGGCCTGCTGGGCGGGGACGATGAGCCCGGTGCCGGCGCCGCCGATGACGCTGAGGAGCAGCAGCACCCAGGGCTCGGGGGCTAGGCCCAGGGTACCGGTGGCTGCGCCCGCAACGAGCAGTCCCAGGATGATGGGTGGGCGGCGGCCCCATTCGTCGGATCGTTTGGCGAGGGTCAGCACCACCACGACGTTGCCCGCCGCGAAGCAGGCCAGCGTGACGCCTGCCAGCTGGGCGGAGTCGATGAACCAGCCCGTGCCGACGAATGCTGAGGCGGCGAAGAGCGGCACCACGGAGTTCCGCAGGCCGAATGTCGCCCACCCGTTGGCGAATCCGGAGGCTAGCGCTGCCCGGTAGCTGCCGTGGCCGAGAGCCTCCCTGACAGACGCCCGCTGCCGCTCGTCCTTGTTCTTCCGATCCTCGAGGCGGGACTTCCGAAGCATGAAGAAGACAACGGCTGCTGCGATGACCAGGGCAGCTCCGTACACCAGGAACGGCACCTCTTGGCCGAAGACCAGCAGAGCTGAGCCCAGCAGGGGACCTGCGATATTGCCGATGAGGAATGCCGACGCGTAGGCGCCCATAACCCTCCCGCGGATGGTGGGCGGGGACTTTCGGGCCAGGAACGTCATGGCAGCGACGGTGAAGAATGTGGATCCGATGCCGCCGACTGCCCGAAAGGCCAGCAGCAGCTCATAGGTGGGCGCGTACGCGGTCGCGATCATCGAGACCGCGACGATGAGGAGGCCGATGACGTAGACCGGGGTCTCCCCCAATGCTTGGGTCAGGCGCCCAGACGCCGGAGCGAAGAGCAGGCGGAACAGGCCGAAGGCCGACACCACGGCCGAGACTGCCATGGCGGATACCCCGAAGTCAGATGCGTATTGGGGAAGAATCGGCGAAACGATCCCGAATCCGATCGCGATGATGAACGCAGAGACGATCATCACCTTGAGCTCGGCCGGGATCGGCGGTCTTGAGATGTGTTCGCCTGCAGTCACAACATGTTGCCAACACCCCTGCCCCTGCTTATGTTCCTGGAAGCTCCGCAAATATCTGTCCCTGGGCCGCCGCACCGCCGCGGCAGCTTCTGCCGGCAAGCATCTCCCCTTGGTAAGCTCGGCAGGCTCGGACGTGCAGATGATCGACGAATGCAGGAACCGGAAGGGATTAACGTGCCGAAGGACAGCATGACGGAGCCGGAGGTGGAGGCGGCAGGGGTGCCGATCCCCTCCCGGCTCATTGACGGCTACCAAGTGCATCGCGCGGCTCTGGCCCGCGATCTTGATGTGCTCTCGCTCCCCCGCCAGGTGCTCCTGGCAGGAAGATCGCGCTCAGTCCCGGCAGAGATCTCCTTCACCCATGGCGTGCCTGAGGCCTCAGACCTCGCTGCGGTCACCTTTGCCCAGGATCACCGCCTCAAAAGGGCACTCCTGGACCGGGCCGAGGTCCCCACCCCGCCTGGCGCGTCGTTCTCCTGGCAGAGCCTCAAGAAGGCGGAGAAGTATGCGGAGAAGCTGGGCTATCCGGTCGTTCTGCGCGAGGGCGTAGGAGAGAACCCCGTGCGCGCCATCGGCGGGATCACGTCAGGCGACGAGCTGCGCAGCGCGTTCATGACGCTGCGCCGACGGGACAAGGCAGACCGCACTCCCGGCAGCAACCCGTACGTGGCCGGCTACGCCACCACTCGCCTGACCTTCACATACGATGACGACGGCCATGAGGTCGCACCGCTGAAGTCCCGGATGCTGGTGGAGAAGCAGATGCCGGGCCGCCCCATCCGCGCGTTCATCGTCGGAGATTCGCTCATCGCCGCTGTCGAGCTTGATGTGGATCACTCTACGGGTGTGCGCAGCGTCACCGATGAGCTGAGCGCCGACGACGCCGCCCTGTTCGTGAGAACTCTTGCTGCGGTGCCGGGCCTGGCATTCGCCTCCATAGACGCCGTGGCCAATCCCAACGCCGGCCAAGAGGGCGAAAGCCCCTCCTGATCACCAGCATCTCAGAGCGGCCCCGAATCGAGACATACATGACTGCCGACGCTTCGCTCGGTGACACGCTCGGTGACGCACTCGTGGCCTACCAGGCGGGGCGGGCGGGCTTCGAGCTGCCTGCACCAGTCGACGCCGTGACCCGATCGCTCGACATCGAAGGCCTCCGCCACGCAGAGCGCGTGGGCGAGGAGCTGCCTCGCATCGCACAGGACCACGGCGCCACGCTCAGCGTGCACGGCGTGGACCAGGTCACAGGCGAGCTCAGGGCAACCGCGAAGGGAAGCCCCGATGTCCTCGCAGCGCTCGCTGAGCTCCTCATGGCGGGCCACCTCGCCGACGACAGAGCCGCGGCCGTCAACTTCTCGAAGGGAACCCACGTTGTCTGAAGCACACAAGAGCACGGGCCCCATCTCACTCGTTCGCTTGGTCCGCCTGCGCCAGGACGAGGCCAAGGCCCGCCCTTCCCGCGTCTACGCGCAGGTCGTAGGTGAGCGTGCCGGCGCGCAGGTGTCCGCTCTGGGACAGTCGGAACTTGTGCACCACGGGGAGCACCTGGTCGTCCCTTCTGCAGCGTGGGAGGCCGGCGAGAGGGCGCTCGAGGCGCTTCTTGCTGCGGACATCCCGCGCGGAGACGCCGGTCAGCTTCGCGCGCTCGTTGAGGGACTCACCCGGGCACACTCCGCCGAGGTCGAGGAGCTCCAGGAATCGCCTGGGCTGGAGGCTCTGGCCCGCATCGAAGCAGCGATGACGGAGGCGCTCGTAGAGTTCAGCACCCAGGAGCAGGGCTCGGGCGACGAGCTCGGTGCGCTGCTGCGGAACCGCCTTCCGCAGGTGAACCGCTATTTTGTGGCGCCCGAGCCTGCGGCCCCGCATATGAGGGTCAGCCGGCGAACGTCTTCGACGATGCCCCGTACATCGCGCCGCTCCCCAAGGACGGGACGAAGGGACACCTCTTGAGCGTGAAGCGCTCCGCTACGGACTTCCAGCACCCGCTATCCGAACGGCGCGTTCGTGGTGACCGACCCAGCATCCGAGAAGCGGCTGAGCTTCAAATGGGGCCGCTCTCCTCTCGCAAGCGGCGTGGCACTGTCGATCTGCAGCTACAAAGAGGCCACCCGTCGGCTGCTTCAGCGCATCGACGTCCCAGTGCCGCAGGGTCGAGTCTTCTCCACTGCAGACCGCGAACTGGCGATCGAATACGCCGACCGCATCGGCTATCCGGTGGTCTGCAAGCCCGTGGCAGGGCTGCGCGGCATCGGTGTAGTCGCAAATATCCAGAGCCGCGACGAGCTCCAGGACGCGCTGGAGCTCTATCAGCAGAGTGAGCTGGGAGACGACGACTTCGTCATCGAGGATCACGTCCCCGGCGAGGACTACCGCATCGTCGTCATCGGCGACGAAGTCGTGGCCTCCGTGGTCCGCGCACCTGCCTCTGTCACCGGGGACGGTGTCCACACCGTGGCCGATCTCATCGAATACAAGAATCGCGCCCGCCAGGACAACCCGCATCTGAGCTCCCGTCCGATCAAGGTCGGCGAGTCCCTCCAATACCAGCTCAACCTGGCTGGACTGACGTACTCCTCCGTACCCGAAGCCGGACGGACGGTGCTCTTGGCGAATTCCGCGAATCTCTCCCAGGGCGGCGACAGCTTCGAGATCGCCGATGAGATGCATCCCTCCATCAAGGAGCTTGCGGTAAAAGCAGTGCAGGCCGTTCCGGGCCTTGGATTCTGCGGCCTCGATATGCTCATCGAAGACCACCGCAAGCCCACGTGGGAGCAGCAGTGCACTGTGATCGAGCTCAACGCTCACGCCGCCATCGGCAGCGCCCAGTACCCCATGTGGGGAACCCCGCACCGGTCGCGAAGAAGTTCTTCGAGGCGACCGCTGCAGCCGCTGACATTGCGCTCCCGCCGCAGCAGGTCGACACCCTCACCCTCCGCTTCGACATCCGAGGCCGGGTCACGGGCGTCGGGTACCGGAAATGGTTCGGGCGCCGCGCCCGTCAGTTCGGTCTCACCGGCTACGTGAAGAACGCAAGCAGAAAGCGTGTCGAGGCCGTCGTGTCCGGCCCGGCCGACGCAGTGTCAGCTCTCGGCTACCTCTCCTCAAAGGGACCCACAAAGTCCGTGATCACGTCCGTCGCGATGACTCGTGCGGAGAGGCCGGAGTCGGAAGAGTTCCGCATCATCCAGGCCCCACCGTGCGAGGCTTTCTGCGCCGCCTGAGACGCCAGCTGCGTAGGCTAATCTGAGCTGATTACGCGACGCAGTGTGCGCTTATCACGAATGGGGATCACGTGAGCCTCACGGATACTTTTCCGACATCGTCAAGGACGAGCCTAACCTCTACGAGGATGAGGATTCGCAGGAAGTCATCGCGCAGCAGCTCGAAAAGGGCCGCAACGTCGGGACACTTGTGACCTCGCGGGCCGCTGCGCGAGACGGCGCAGACGTCACCTGGTACGGGACGTACACTGCCGTTGCGGAGAAGGATGGCCGGCGAGCGCTGCTTCGCGGTCACATGTGCACGGACACCGTGACGGGCGGGCTCATCGTCAAGGACAAATACCTGACGAAGCGGCTGCT
Source organism: Nesterenkonia sp. NBAIMH1 (assembly GCF_007922635.1). NCBI lineage: Bacteria > Bacillati > Actinomycetota > Actinomycetes > Micrococcales > Micrococcaceae > Nesterenkonia > Nesterenkonia sp. NBAIMH1. Next base: position 2,356,625 of record NZ_CP042335.1, on the reverse strand, counting down.
CGAGTCTGCTGGAGTCTCCACCCCACGAGGCGATATTGCCTCCTCATCCGAAGAGGCCTTGCGCATACAGTCGAAGCTCGCTGCCCCCGTGGTGATCAAGCCTCGCTTCGGCGGCCAGGGCAAGAACGTAACGGTCAACGCCAGCACCGCCGATGAGATCGTTCAGGGCTACGAGGACGCGAATACGGATGGTCGTGGTGTGCTTGTGGAGGAGTACATCGATGGCATCGAGTTTCGGCTCATCGTCACCCGGAGAAGTGCTTCGGTGCAGTGCGTCGGCTGCTGCCCCACGTCGCGGGGACGGACGTGCAACGGTTCTTCAGCTCATCGAGGCCAAGAACGAGCTTCGCCGAAGAAACCCCAATAACTGCATGCTGATGATTCCCGTCGACAGGACGACGGAGAGGCACCTGAAGCGCCAAGGGCTCACGCTCGATTCGGTCCTCCCGAAGGGGAACGAATCACTGTGCGCAACGTAGGAGGAATCAGCAGCGGCGGCGAAGCGAGTGAGTGCCTCGATCTCCTTCACCCCTCGGTTCTCGCTGTCGGACGTGACGCGATCCGCGCCATCCCGACCATGGATTGGGGCGGTGCGGACATCCTCGTCGCCAAGGACACGGGAGAGCCTTACCTGCTGGAGCTCAACACCAACGCTGCGGTCAGCAACTCCACTTACCCGGTCTACGGAGAGCCCAAGGACGTGGCAGGTCCTGCCTGGGAGCGGCTCCTGGCATCTGCCCCCATCGACGGCGTGAAGAGCACAGAGCTGACGCCGCCCCCTCACCCACTGACCTTCTGCCCGAGCTGCTTCCCTCCGACCTCCGGGCGGGCGCCTCTGCCCTGGACATCCGCACCCACACCCTCGCCCACCATCTTGAGACCAAGGGCTGGAGCACGGAGTTCAAGGCGAACCGCCTTATCGTTGCGGCACGCGAGGGCCAGCGTGACAAGTGGTTCAACGGGATCATGGACGAGCGCTTCCGGGCGAGTGCGAGCGCGCTGCTTCGTCGGCACCACCTCACTCAGCAGATACTCCAGGAAGCCGGGGTCGCTGTTCCTCGCTCACTCAAAGTCCAGTCGTTGGAAGACCTCAGGGCCTATCACGAGCGGACTGAGACTGATCTGACGCTGATCTCGCGTGAAGCAGGATGGTACGCACGCCGCCCTATGACCCGAGCATCTCCGTGTATCCGGGTGCGGAGGGCGAGAACCTGACAGCACAGCGGGTGCAGACGGGATCACGATTCAGGGTCTGCGCATCGCGGAACGAGCCTCTTGCTCTCCTGGGCCCGACGGAAGCGGGGCCATGCTCCCCGGTCTGGCGCAGCGCATAGGCTCAGCCGCTATCGATGCTGTTCGAGCCATTCCGTCGCTGCCATGGGGCTTCGTCGACGTCGTCGTGCGCGACTCTCAGAAGAGGTCAGTGATTGTCGAGGGCATCTCCGTCAAGCCTGACCTTCGTGACTTCCCTGTCCTGGTCGCGGGGTCCGCAGAAAAGATGCTGGACGAGATCGCCGCCCTCAGAGGCTGACGTCTTATGCTCCGTGGTCCGGTCGAATGCTTGAGAGCAGCTCGGAGGTGAGGTCCCCGAAGAGAGGCTGACCGGCCGCCAGCTGATAGAGCCACACGGCGCCGCGGAAGTTGCACTCAATCAGCACCGGCTCCGCGTCAGGGTCGACGCCGATGTCCCAGGACAGCAGGTCGAAATAGGGAACCGAAGCATGAAGCTCCCGCGCGAAGTCCAGGACCTTGCCGTATGCGGGAACAGCGGACATTTCGCCGAAGACAGTCCCAGTGCTGGGATGGGCCGTGGCGATCATTCCGTGCTCGTTGATCCCGTAGTCGCTCAGGGTGCCGTCCCTCTGCACGCCCACGCAGAGACCGCCTGTGCCGGCGTTGTCATTGATACGACCGTCGACTCCGAACCGGGCGAAAGTCAGGAGGTGATGAACCTCGCCTCCCCAGCGCAGGGTGACCACTCGCAGGGTGTTCAGCGAATTTGGGTGCGGCTCCGCGAGCGTCTCATGCTGACGGACGATCTCCTGAACCATGAAGTTCTTCCGATAGCGCTGCGCCAGATCCTCGAGGTCAGTCTCCCTGCTCCCCAGCTTGAGCCGGTCTCCCCCAAGGTGCTCGATGACGTCCACGCCCCGCCCATTGTCCATGCTGGTCGGCTTGATGATGCCCCTGCCGACGCGGGCGAGCGTCTCGATGACCTCCGACTGGTGGGGCAGCCAGGCGGCATCGCCGTCGTAGTACCTGCCGTCGATGCACACGAGGGACGTGACCGGCTGCCTGCTGGTGGGCAGCAGTCGGCTGAAGAGCACTTTGTCCGAGTAGGCCTGGATGGTGCTCTGGCCGGGATTGAGCAGACGCCAGATGGTGCGGTACTCCGATTGGGGAACGACTCTCACATCGGCGCCGCCGGTGACTGCGGAGAACGCAATGTGGAAGCTGGGGTCGATGTCGACTCCCCACTCTGATTGCCAATAGTCTCGAGCTGCCTGCACCTCAGTCGTGTCCGCCCCGCTGAGCAGACCGCTGCGGTGCAGCGCGGGGAACTGGCGTGATTCGGGGTCCACGCCCAGAGATCTGTAGTAGTCGATCTCTTCTGCGTCTTCCAGGAGGAACTGTTCACGCCTGAGCCGGAAGCGTCGTTCGCCCTTCGCCTCGTCGGACGCCTCAGCGTCGGCCTCGATGCCGTCCTGACCCTCGATGAGGCCGACCACTCTGGCTTGGAAGTCCTTGAGACCGTCTGGCCTGAACGCCACGACTTCTGCCGTGCCGTCCGATCGTCGGCGGGCCCAGCCCACCGTGCCGGTCAGGGCGGCGGCCGTTCGGACCCCGCGAAGGGTCCGCTACTCCTCCGCAACCCTGCGGAGCAGAATCCGCAGACCGGTGGGGTTGTGCAAGTGCTCAATATTCGATCCGACCGCGTCGTATGACATCGTGCCTGCCTTCCAGTGCTCGAGGACCGCATCGTAGCTCCACCAGCACAAGGCACCCTGAAAGTCAGATCTATCTGCTCAAGCGCTGGGAGATGACGCGGGTGGATCCGTCCTGCCGCATCGACACACCATAGAGCGCGTCAGCGATCTCCATCGTCCGTCTCTGGTGAGTGATGACGATGAGCTGAGAGGACTCACGAAGCTCCTCGAAGATCACCAGCAGCCGCGAGAGGTTGGTGTCGTCCAGCGCGGCCTCCACCTCGTCCATCACGTAGAAGGGGCTGGGACGCGCTTTGAAGATCGCCACCAGCAGCGCCACAGCCGTCAGGGACCGTTCGCCCCCGGAGAGCAGGGAGAGGCGCCTGATGCGCTTGCCGGGCGGCCGCGCGTGGACCTCCACGCCGGTGTTCAGGAGATCCTCTGGGTTCGTCAGCTCGATCCTTCCCTCGCCGCCGGGGAAGAGCCGGGAGAAGACCCGTTCGAACTGCTCCTTGGTGTCCGCGAACGCCTCGGCGAAGACCTTCTCGACTGTGGCGTCGACGTCGCGGATGATGTCCAGCAGGTCCTGCCGCGACTTCTTCAGGTCCGTCAGCTGATTCTGCAGGTAGGTGTGCCGCTCCTCCAGTGCCGCATGCTCCTCCAGCGCCAGCGGATTGACCTTGCCCAGGGACTTGAGGTCCTTGCGGGCCTGAGCGAGACGCGCCTCCTGCTCGCCTCTGTCGTAGGCACGACCGCCTCCGCCGTCCGGTCCCTCCGCCTCATCCTCATGTTCAGCCGGAACGGGGACAGGCACGTCGGGGCCATAGTGTTCGATGAGATACTCCGGCGTGAGGCTGAGATCCTCGTCCGCACGAGCCTCAGCAGCCTCCAGGGCGAGGCGCAGCTCCGTCTGCTTCACCTCAGCGGCGTGCAGGCGGGACGCCACGTCCTGAAGCTCGGCGTCCTGGACGTGACGCGAGGCGCGCACCTCCTCGAAAGAAGCAGTGAGGTGCCGGTGCAGCGCCTGGGCCGCGTCGATCGCCTCCTGCGCCGCGGCCAGCTGGGCGACGATCCGGTCCACCGCGTGCTCCGCTTCGGTCCGCACCTCCTCAGCGGCCTGCGACTTCTCCGCCTTCGCTGCGGCAGCTCTCTGCACCTGCTCTCTGCGCTGAACCTCCTGCTGAGCCTGCCGACGCAGCGACGCAGTCCGTTCGAGGAGCTGCCGGTGCTGCTCCTCGACGGCACGCAGAGCCAGACGTGCGTCCACCTCATGCCGCCGCCGATCTGCGGCCCCTGCGCTGAGACGATCACGCTCCTGGGTGGAGGGGTCTTCGATGACCTCGTCCGACTCAGCTGCTTCCAGACGCTCAATCAGCTCGTGCCTCTGGGCCCGCAGCTCCGTGATGGCTGCCTCAGCATCCTCGATCTCCTGCGCCGACTCGGCAATGCGCTCCCTGGCGCGCTCCACCTCAGCGGAGAGTCGTCGCAGCTGCTCACCTGTCGACGCCACAGCTGCCTCGTTGGCCTGATGGGCCTGCTGCGCCTCCGCGGTGCGCTGCTCGGCGGCGCTGAGCGTCTCAGCGCTGCCCGCAGCTGCGGCCTCGGCCGCCTCCAGCTCCTCCTGACCCTGCCTGATGAGCACTTCGAGCTGCTCAATCTGTTCGGTCAGGGTGCCTTCGGCGGCTCTGCCCGCTCCCCCACGTATGCGCTCGCCGTCCTTGATCACCGCTTGGCCGATCGTCAGCGCCGCGGAGAACTCACCGCGGTCCACCAGCTCACGGCCGAAGGCGGCGTCCCCCACCAGCACCGCTTCGGCGAGTGCCTCCCGGAGCTGCCCATCGTCGCTTCCGGCGCGCACCACATCGACGCTGAAGGCAGCCCCCTGATCATTGAGGGCGACCGCGTGGTCGGCGGCGGCGAGCGCCGATTCGAGCCCTGAGAGGCGAGCACGGCGCTCAGAGACGGTGATCTCAGCCTGGCGAGCGGCGGCGCGCGCCTGCTCGTAGTCCTCTCGGTGCTTCCCCTGCGCCGCTCGCGCGGCCTCGTAGGCAGCCTCAAGCTCTGCACCGCTGCTGTCGGCCTCCTCATTGCGCTGACGAAGCTGTTCGAGGTCCGCCGCCGAGGCCTCGAGAGCGCCCTGGTCGGAGCGGCGCTGAGCTCGCGCGCGGTCGCCTCGCTGCTGAGACGCTTCGAGGCGACCATCGATGGCGTCGACGCGGCCGCGGAGGGTCGCCAGCCCGGTGCGCCGGTCCGCCGCAGCCCGCAGCTGCTCAGTGATGAGGGTCTCCTCGGCGGCGAGCGCTGCTTCCGCCTCGGCCCGCGTCGTGCCCCGTCTCTCCAGCTCTGCGGCGGCCTCCTCTGCCTCGGTCTGCTTCTGGGCGGCCTCGCCGGCGACCTGTTCGGCCTGGGTCCGCAGCTGCTCGGGGTCTCGGGAGCCGGAGAAGTCGACGACGGAGGACGCGGCGAGGCTTGCGGCCCGCTCCCCCGCCAGGGAGGCCGCAGATCGCAGGCGCTCCTGGGCCTGGGCGAGCTGGTGGTGGCCGGCTGAAAGCTTCTCTGCGGCAGTCCGGGCCTCCTCAGCCTGCGTGGTCAGTCGCTGCATCGATGCGTCGTGCGCCTCGATCTGCGTCCGCAGCTCCTCGGCTCGGGCTGTGTCTGACTCCTCGCCCCGGCTGGACTCTGCGAGGGCGCCTGCGGCCTGGACGAGATCATCGGCGATGAGGCGCGAGAGCGCGTCGCGCAGATCATGCTGGATGCGCTGGGCCCGCCGGGCGACCTTGGCCTGCCGGCCCAGCGGGGCGAGCTGGCGCGAGGCCTCGTTGATGAGGTCCTCGAGGCGCTCGAGCTTTCCCTGCATGTTCTCGAGCTTGCGCACGGATCGTTCGCGGCGCCGCCGGTGCTTGAGCACTCCGGCCGCCTCTTCGATGAATCCGCGTCGCTGCTCGGGGGTGGCGTGGAGGATCTGGTCCAGCTGGCCCTGGCCGACGATGACGTGCATCTCCCTGCCCAGGCCCGAGTCGGAGAGCAGCTCCTGAATGTCCAGCAGCCTGGCGGAGGATCCGTTGATCGTGTACTCGGATCCGCCGGTGCGGAACATCGTCCGGGAGATGGTGACTTCGGAGTACTCGATGGGGAGCAGGCCGTCGGTGTTGTCGATCGTCAGGCTGACCGAGGCACGCCCCAGCGGTTGGCGCTCAGAGGTGCCGGCGAAGATGACATCCTCCATGGAGCCGCCCCGCAGGGACTTGGCCCCCTGCTCGCCCATCACCCAGGAGAGGGCGTCCACCACGTTGGACTTGCCCGATCCGTTGGGGCCCACCACAGCAGTCACCCCGGGCTCGAACTCGAAGGTGGTGGCGGAGGCGAAGGATTTGAACCCCCGCACAGTGAGCGTCTTCAGATGCATAATCCCCACCATTGTGCCCGATGCCCGATACGATCACGGTCATGGCTTTTCTGAACAGCGCCCTTCGTTCCGGTGTCCGGAACTACCGGTGGCAGCGGCGCAAGCTCGGTGCGGCACGACGGTTCCTGCGCAAGGAGTTCCGCTGGGAGACGGACTTCTCCTCCCGCAGCCCCCAATGGTGGCGCGAGGGCTTCCTGTCGCGCTCGGCCACGCTCTACGGGCTCGACCGGGGCAATGACCCATCCCTCTACGTCAACGACGTTCAGCGCTACCTGCGCACCAAGAACATGGTGAACCCCCACCTGCAGGAGGCCATGAACAACAAGTTCAACTTCTTCCTGCTGATGAACAGCCTCAGCCTGGAGGCCCAGGTGGTCCCCTTCCTGGGGATATGCAGCCGCGGACGAGTCCATGGCTTCCCCGATGTGACCCACCAGCCCACCGCCCAATTCCTCGAGAAGACACTGTCAGAGCGCCCGCACATCTTCGCCAAGCCGCTTCATGGGGCTGAGGCCAATGGCGTGCGTTCCATCAGGCGGGACCAGAACGGCTATCGGATCGACGGCAGCGCCACCACCCTCGACGAGATCACAGCGTGGGTGGAGTCCTTCCACAAGCCGCTGCTCTTCGAGGCGGCTGTGCCGCAGCACGAGGTTCAGTCAGCTCTGAACCCGGAGGCGACCAACACGATCCGCGTGCTGACCATGCCGGATCTGGACAAGGACCACGAGCCGTTCATCGCGCGGGCAGTGCACCGCATCGGCACATCACGCTCCGGGCACGTCGACAACTGGACCAAGGGCGGGCTCAGCGCCGCAGTGGATCTCGAGACGGGTCAGCTCTCCCAGGCGTCGCGACTGCCTGAGGACAACGAGCTCGAATGGTTCTCCCACCACCCGGACACGGGCTCCGCCATCGAGGGCATCACCGTGCCCTTCTGGGAAGAGACGAAGAAGCTCGTGCTCGACGGCGCCCGCAAGCTCGGATTCCTCGAGTACATCGGCTGGGACATCATCATCTCTCCGACGGGGCCGGTCATCCTCGAGGCCAACATCAACTCAGGCATGAATGTGCTGCAGGTGCATGGGCCCCTGCTCGCGGACCCTCGGGTGAAGCGCTACTACACAGCGCGCGGCGCCGTTGTGGAGAGCTGAGCCGCAGCCTCAGCCGCGACGCGTGTGGACGCGGGTCAGCCTCAGGAGCTCCCGCACCTGACGCCGCACCGGTGCGGCGCTGCCCAGCAGGAGGGTGCGCTCCTCTCCTGCGAAGGCCTCAACCTGGCCGAGCAGCTCCTGCCGATACGTGACCATGTGAGTGACCACCGCGGCCAGCGGGTGCTCGAGATCATCTGCCGAGTCGACCAGCATGACGGTCGGAATGCTGCGACGCTCAGCGAGGATCAGAGGATCGATGAAGCGCTCGGGCAGAGCCGTCTCCCCCTCAGGGGCGGAAGCGAGCACGAGATCCAGACCGATGGCGGGCACAGCCGCACCCTCTGCCAAGTCCCGCAGGTGCCGCCACGGCGACGTCCGATGGACAGGCCCCAAGCCGCCCACCTGCGGGCGCACCGAGCTGCGCAGCTGCCTCATGCCGCGCCTGGCGCCCCGTTTGACCCTGCGAAGATGCGGCGAGGCCCGTCGGCGCAGCCATGATGTCTCAACCGGCTTGTCAGGCACGATGGACCCCCAGCGGATCGGCGTCGGTCAGCCGCGGGCCGTAGTCCTCGAGCCACAGGCTGAGCATGGACAGACCCTTGAGCAGGTGCTGGGTTCGGGTCGTGCTCAGCGCCCGCTGCCACGCGACGAGCCCCGACCCCTCCTGCGGGTCAGCGTCGCGCAGTGCGGGGCTCAGCAGCAGCGAGGCCGGCCCCGACCGGATGAGTCCGGCAACGGCCCGGGCCCCCTCCCGGCTGGCCATCCTCCTCTTGTGGTGATGCATGCCGAGCAGATCGTCGGCCGTCGGCATCCCCGCCAGGCGGGCGTCCGCCGCTTTGAGGAGCTGCGGATACCACGCGCCCTCAGCCTTGGCCTCGTGCGGCAGCTGCAGCGCCGCCGAGACGACCGCGTCGCTGATCATCGGCATGATCGTGGGCCGGGAGCGGCCGAGCACGCGCGCCGGAGCCAGCGCGATGCCGGGAACGGTCCGCATGAGATATGACGCCAGCGTGTGGCCGTTGGGATGCGACTCGTACGGCCGCGCCACCTCCACGGCGCGCGAGCGGGCCGAGCCCCGCAGGCTCGCAGTCAGTGCCGAGGAGAGCACCCTGTTGGCCTCGAGCAGATAATGGGACCGAGACGCCGCGCGCTGGGCGCTGAGGCTCTCCGAGGAGCTCCTCACCGAAGAGTCCGCGAACCCGCCTCCGAAGAAGACCCCTCCCCCGATTCCGTCGAAGATCGGCCCCTCCGCCGCCCCAAGACGTCTGGCCACCGGGGTCAGCCACACGTGGAAGGACGCCTGATGGTCCACCGCGTCGGCGTAGGCGCGCAGATCCCTGTCGACCTCGTCATACCTGCCGGTGACGATGCGCTGGCCTACGCCGAGGGCGTGCGCGGCACGTGCGCCGACGATCTCTTCGAGGGCCGACCCGGTGTCCGAGCTGGTCGTCCACGCGGTGACGCTCTCCGCATCAGGGGCCTCACGCAGAGCCAAGGCCGTGAGCATCCGTGAATCACGTCCGCCGGAGAGCATCGGATTGGACGCGCCCGCCGCCGCGGCCGGCCGCATGAACTCTGCCATGTCAGCAACAACCTGCTCGGTGACCGCCTGCATATCCTTCACGGGACGCGGCTCGTGCTCAGCCCAGCTCCACCGGGCCTGCCGACGACGCGGCGGCGAGTTCCCCTCTGAGGAGACTTCCGCGTACTCCATGGGCTGAAGCCGGCGCATGCCCTCGAAGGTGGTGTGCCCGCCGACCGGCGCCCCGAAGGAGAGGATCTCCGCCCAGGCCTGCCAATCCGGGGTGAGGCGGTCCAGGGCATGGGTGAGCCAGCGCAGCCGCGTGGAGAAGAGCACCGCGGTGTCCACCTCTGCGGTGTAGAGCACCTGCGCACCTGAGACGCTTCCATGCAGGATCCCGCCTCCGGCTGCGTGCATCAGCAGCCCGCAGGCATCAGCGTGCGCGGCAGCCTCAGTCCACGGCCGCCCCGCCCTGTGGTGCGCGGACCCTGCCGCGTTCCACAGATGGTGCACGGAGCCGTCACCGGCCTCGAGCGCTGGGAGCGCTGCGGTGCTGCGCAGTCGCCAGCCCTTCTCGTCACGGCTCGTTCGCCATTGGGCGCCCTCATCCGAAGCTGCAGCGAGCATGCGCTCGAAGCCGCGGGCGGCGGTGGGAGTCATTCTGCCCAGTGCACCGCACACCTCGACAGGATGGTCGGCGGTCATGGCGTCACGACTCCGAGCTCTGTGAGTCGCCTCAGATGGGCCTGCGGACCGTAGCGCGCCACATAGTCGCGACCGGCCTGCGCCTGGCGCCGGAACATCTCGGGCGAGTCCCAGCACTCCTGCACGATGCCTCGCACCTCATGGGGCTCCGCGTAGAGGGCCGCATCCCCGTAGACAGTCTCGAGGTAGGGCGGGAGCACCACCACGCATCCCGCGGCGAGCGCCTCCATAGCCGCCCGGCCGAAAGCCTCCCGCCAGGAGGGGTGATGCATGAAGACCCAGAAGTCCACACGCCGGAGGAACTCGCTCGGCTCCTCCTCCCCGAACGGCAGCACGTTCCAGCGCGCGGGCAGCTCTCCGAGGATCGTTTGAGGGATCTCGGCGCCGCCGAGGATCTCCACGCGCACATCATCGGCATCGGGGTAGGCGGCCAGGAGGTCCTCACGGGTGTCCGGCCACTTTTCGCGCTGTGGCCGCGAATGGCGTCCGATGACCGGCACGCCGTCTCCGGGGCTGCGCGCAAGGCCCGCCGCCGGGAGGCGACCGAAGATGTTGGGCCAGTCCTCGGCCCGCAGGACGATGCTCTCCGCGTCCTGGGCGAGGCTTTCGCGGACCACTGAGCTGATCGGTGCCCACACCGGTGCCGCGCCGAATGCGGCACGAGCACGCGCGTCGGCCAGGGCCACGTCGTATTCCGTGTGCCCTGCGGCGTCGGCGGCCGGATGGTTGGCCACCATGACCACCTGCTCCGCCTGAATCTGGGGGAAGCGGGACGCGGCGGTCGCCATCGCCTTGGGGTGGCGGATGATGAGCAGGCCCGCTCTGAGGGGCTCGGATGGGGAGACGAGGTGCACACCCTCAAGGTTCATGACTCGCCGAATGTGCGGGCTGAAGCCTGTGGAGAGACTCGTGATGCCGCTCTGCGCGTGGATCAGCGCGGTGGTGAGGCCGGCGTCGTGCTGGGCGATGACTTCCTCCGCCAGGGATGCTGTAGTGCCCCCGGGAAGACGCATGTCTGTGAGCATGGCAATGTCGGCCGTCTCCGTCGGGGCGGGCCCGTGGGCCTGCTGGCGGGCCCTGAGCACATGCACCTCGCCGGCCAGTTCGTCCACCTGCTCTCGCAGCCGGTGGAGCTCCGTGCCTGCCGCTCTCCGGTAGGCGCGGCTCGCACTTCGGCGCAGACGGCCGATACCGCTCATGGCGACCACGTCAGTTCGCGCGGGCGCCGCTGGCTTTGGTGGGCCGGCTGCCGTCGGAGAACTCGATCTCCACCGGTGCGAGCTTGAGCATGGTCCGGTCGTAGACGATCTGGGCGGACCGTGTGCGCCCGCTCGACTTGTGATCGGTGTACTCCTGGTACTGCGAGCACACCCACTCCGGGTCGCCATCGGCGAGGAGGCGTCCCTGCTCGATCCAGATGACGCGGGTGCACATCTGCTTGATGGTGCCCAGCGAGTGGGAGACGAGGAAGACGCAGCCTGCTTGGGAGCGCACCTCGTCGAGGCGATCCTTGGTCCGCGCGCGGAACTGCGAGTCGCCGGTGTTCAGCGCCTCGTCGATCAGCAGAATGTCCGGGTCCTTGGCGGTCGCGATCGCGAACTGCAGCCGGGACGACATACCCGCAGAATAGGCCTTCAGCGGCATATCGAGCGCCTCGCGCAGACCCGAGAGCTCGACGATCATCTCGAACTTCCGCTCGGCCTCTGCCGGCGTCATCCCCATGGCGAGGCAGCCGAGCTTGATGTTCTCGCGCCCTGAGATCTCTTTGACCAGGGCGGCGTTCACACCGAGCATCACCGGAGTCGAGGTAGCGTAGACGTCGCCTGAAGAGGGGCGAATCTTACCGGTCAGCAGCTTCATGAGCGTGGACTTTCCGGAGCCGTTCGTGCCGATCACGCCGACCGTCTCACCGCGGTTGACCACGAAGCTCAGCGGCTGGAGGGCCGGAACCTCCAGCCACCCGGAGCCGAGCGCCTTCTTGATCTGTCGAGCGAAGCGGCCCTTCTCCTTCAGGTGCTGGTTGTCCGACCGCACCCTGTACGTCATGGAGGCACCGTCGACTGCTACGGCGACCTTCTGGGATTCCAGCCGCTGCACCACCGGAGCGCTCTGGGTCAGGGGGGCGTCATCCCAGTGAATCTCTTCGATGAAGCCGAAATCGTCCGCCGCCCCGTGATCGGGGTAGTCGTGTCCATTGCCAGCGAGCCAATTGGCGCGGCGCGGGGTGTAGCTGGTCACCGTCTGATCCATCGAGCCTCAGCGCTCCCGGCCGTAGGTCTCTTCGCCCTGCCAGAAGACGAGGAAGCCGATCACCATCAGGCCGACGGCCCAGCTGCCCAGGACCACCCAGCGCATGGGGTCAGCGAAGCCGTCGTAGATCCACGCGTGGCGAATGATGTCGAGCACGCAGAAGGCCGGATTCAGATGCATCACGGTCACGAGCCACCCGTGCCCCGCGTCAGCGAAACGGTCAACCCCGAAGATCACGGCAGAGGTGTAGAACCAAATGCGCGTGCCGATGGTGATCAGGTGCCGCACATCGTTGTGGGCGTTCACCGCCCGAGCCAGCAGAAGTCCCAGTCCGGTCATCACCATCAGGGCCAGCAGAATCGCCGGGAAGAAGAGCAGCCAGTGCCAGGTGATCGTGATATTCACGACACCCTCCTCCAGCCCTCCGATCATGTAGTCGCCGAGGAAGTAGACCAGCACAGCCATGAGCAGGAAGACCGGTATCGAGGCGAAGAGCTCGCGAACCGTGGCTGAGATGGGCAGCGCGGCGCGCGGGAAGTTGAAGGACTGCACCACGCGCTGGTTGTTGGCGATTGAGGTGGCGCCCCCGGTGACCGCGCTCGTGATGAATCGGAAGGTGAAGACACCGATGATGAGATAGCCGATGAAGTTGATGACGCCTCGGCTGGTCTCCAGAATGATCCCGAAGATGGTCAGGTAGACCAGTGCCTGAAGCATGGGGTTGATCAGCATCCACGCGCGACCCAGCGAATCCAGGTTGTTCTGCGAGGAGACGCGGGAGCGTGAGTCGTAGAACAGGAAGTGGCGAAAGTGCCACAGCTCCTTGAGGTACTGGCCCAGAGACGGGCGAGCCCCTACGCGCAGGAGGCGACTGCCGTCGAGCTCCAGCACTCGGCGCGAGCCGATGCTGAAGCTGGAGTCGCTGACATCCTGACCCGTCGAGCCTTGAGACGGCCCCGGACGGAGGTCAGTCTGAGTCATTGAGAGAGTCCCTTCCTCATTCGAGCTCGTCCCATTCTAGCAACGCCGGGCTGAACGACTGATCCCAGTACTCGCTGCGCAGACGGAACTGCTCGCTGATGTGGCGGCCGATGCCCTGACGGGAGCCCAGGGCCGGATAGGCGTGCATGCGCATGCTGGCCGCTGGGTCCATGCCGAACACCGCGGCGTCGGCGGCGCTGCGGAGGCTCGAGGTGAGGATGTCCACCGAGCCTGAGCCGTAGCCCGGCACGGATGCGGCAGCCTGACGAGCCACCTCGGTCAGCTCCGCGGAGATCACTGCTGTCACATCCACGGGAAGCATCCCCGTGAACAGGTCGCTGTTTCGCCGAAGGATCCGCAGCTCCTTGTGCCCGAGGACCGTGTCGAGAGTGAGGTCGGCGGCCGTGATCAGGGCCGGCGTGACCTCACGGGGCAGCGCAAGGGCCAGTGCACGGTTGCGCCTGCGGTGCTCGAAGCTGCGCGTCACCAGCTCGCGGACGGTGCTGCGCCCGTCGCCGACGACGAAGAGCGGCACCTGGACGGCAGCCGCGGTCGGTTCGGTGCCCACGGTGAAGAAGCGGACCGCCAGACCCTCGTTGTGGGGTGCGTCTGCGCCGGCAGCCGCCTCATAGGCGGGCACTTCCGCCGCGGCCAGGTACTCCTGCAGCAGATCCCAGGAGCTCGTCGCCTCAAGCGCCTGCGCGCTCACCAGCGTCGTCAGACGCCCATAGCCGCCCCCTCGGACCTCCTTGGCCCTCAGATAGACCTGTCCGACCCCGGGGAGAGTGAGCACCGTGAAGCCTCGGCGCTGCAGCTGCTTGGTGACGAACGCCTGGTGAGAGGTGGCGCGCGGGTATTCGTTCAGCTGCTCCCAGCGCGGGAGAACCCGGTCTGCGATGAATCGCCCAATGGGCCGCTGAGCGTCAGGAAGGTCCGCTGCGCTCCTCACTGCTGCCTCACCCCGTTCACGCACGCTCAGCTCCGCTCGGCTCAGCCGAACCAGATTCTGATCTCACGCGCGGCCGACTCAGCGGAGTCTGAGCCGTGCACGAGGTTCTTCTGGACCTTCTCCCCCCAGTCGCGGCCCAGGTCGCCGCGGATCGTCCCTGGAGCGGCGGCGGTGGGGTCTGAGACGCCGCACAGCGAGCGGAAGCCGGAGATGACGCCGTCACCCTCCACCACGGCGGCCACGATGGGGCCTGAGAGCATGAAATCGACCAGAGGCTGATAGAACGGCTTGCCCTCATGCTCGGCGTAGTGCTCCGCCAGCTGCACCTGCGTTGCGGCGACCTTCTTCAGCTCCGCGACGCGGTAGCCCTTCTGCTCCACTCGCCGCAGGATCTCGCCGGTCAGACCGCGCTCTACGCCGTCGGGCTTGATGAGCACCAGAGTTCGTTCGCTCATGAATCGTTCTCCTCACGTTCAGCGGCCAATTGTTCTTCCATCCGGTATCTTTCCATCTTTTCGACGTCAAGCCTTGCGCCCGTGCGCACCGCGTACCACCAGCAGGCCAGGAAGCCCAGCCCCGGGATGAGTGCCAAGGGCGTCCACAGGCCCTCCTCGGTGATGAGCGCCGTCCAGAGGAATGCCGAGATCATCACGAACTGCAGGACCCAGCCGATCGCGTACCCGAGGGGGCGGCGAAGCAGCCCGCATGTGAGCACCAGCAGCACCGCGATCAGCCCCGAGCCGGCCAGCAGCCACCAGGCGTACCAATAGTGCTGGTTGAGCCCCCAGGCGGTCAGCCCGAAGAACAGCATCAGACATGCCTCCAGGCACAGCACCGAGGAGGCGAAGAGCGTCTTCACCGAGCGCGGGGGGCGCGTCTGCCCGGGCCTCCACTCCCGCTGGGCCTTGGTCAGCCGGCGGCGCTTGGCCATCAGGTGTCCTTCCTGAGACGGTCGTCCTCTGCACCCAGCAGGGTGCGAGCCTCTCCCACCAGTGTCACCGATCCGGTGATCAGCACGCCGCCGGTGACGGTGGCGCCGTCCTCGTCGACACGGGACACGGCCCAGTCGATGGCTTCGTCGAGCCGCTCAGTGCTGTGCAGGTCCTCATCGCGGAAGCCTGCGTCGGCAGCCATCAGGCGCAGCTCCTCTGCGGGCACCGCACGGGGCGAGACGGACTGTGTGAGGCATATGTCGCTGGCCAGGTCCCCGTACTGCGTGTACAGGGCCGCGAGCATGGCGCGGACGTCCTTCTCCTGGAGGATTCCGACCACCAGCACCAGCTTGTCCAGCCCGAAGCTCTCCTTGAGCGCTTCCGCGGAGGCCTCGATCCCGGCGGGGTTGTGGGCAGCGTCGGCAATGATCGCCGGCCCGGTTCGGAGGGTCTCCAGGCGACCGGGGCTGGTGATGTGCTCGCATGCCAGCTGGAGGTTCTCGAGATTCAGCTCCTGCTCGGCTCCGCCGATGAAGGCCTCCAAAGCCGCCACCGCAAGGCTGAAGTTCTGGGCCTGATGAGCGCCGTGCAGGGCCAGGAGCAGATCGGGGTAGCGCCCTGCGAGCCCCTGGACGGTGACCTGCTGGCCGCCGACGCCGGGGAGCCGGGACTCGACGCCGAACTCCACCCCCTCGAAGCGGAAGGGAACTCCTGCCTCACGCGCTGCCTCGAGCAGCACATCGGCGGCCTCAGGAACCTGCGCGGCGGAGACGAGGAATCCGCCGGGCTTGATGATGCCGACCTTCTCGAGGGCGATGTCATGCTCAGAGTCTCCGAGCAGGTCAGTGTGGTCGAGACTGATGGGGGTGACGACTTGGACGCTGCCGCTGACCACGTTGGTGGCGTCCCATGCTCCGCCCAGGCCCACCTCCAGGACCATGACGTCCACCGGCTCGTCGGCGAAGACGGCGAAGGCCAGCACGGTGAGGCACTCGAAGAGGGTCAGCGGCACCTCGCCGTCCGCGCTCAGCCTCTCATCGACCATGCCGATATGAGGACGGATCTCGTCCCAGATGCGCACGAAGGTCTCATCGGAGACGGGCACTCCGTCCACGCTGATCCGTTCGGTGACCGATCCCATGTGCGGCGAGCTGTACCGACCCGTGCGGAGATCATGGGCCAGGAGTCCCGCCTCGATCATCCGAGCAGCGGAGGTCTTGCCGTTGGTCCCGGTGATGTGGATGGCTGGGGCGGAACGCTCAGGGTTGCCCAAGAGGTCCATGATCATGCGCATCGGCTCCAGCCGGGGCTGCATGTCGTTCTCGGGGGTTCGGGACAGAAGCTCGGCGTAGACCGATGCGACCGAGAACTGGTCGTACGGCTCGCCCGGGGTCAGCGGCTGTTCGGGCATCAGATGCTCTCCATGACGACGACGTGTGCTTGAGGTTCGGCGGCCGAGGGGTCCTCGACCAGGTCCAGGTCTGCGGTGAGCGTCTCCTCGGTGACCAGCTGCGCGTGCTCATCCACCGCGGCGATCACCTCGGGCAGAGCCGTCAGCGTGGTGCGGATGCGGTCGGACACGTTGAGATCGGCGGCCTTGCGCGCCGCCTGCACGGTTCGGATCACGTCACGGGCCGTACCTTCAGCCACAAGCTGCGGGGTGAGCTCGGTGTCAAGGACGAGGAATCCGGCGGGCAGCGTCGTGACGGCCTTGTCGCCCGCCTCCTCCGAGACCGTGGTGGTCAGCTCATACTCACCCTCGTGAAGCTGCAGGCCGCCGGCCGTGACGGAGCCCTCCTGCACGGACCAGTCCCCGGATTTGGCGCCCTTGATGGCGTGCTGGACATCCTTCCCGAGCCGGGGTCCCGCCGCGCGGGCGTTCACCACCAGCTGCCGGCCGATGCCGAAGTCAGCCTCGTTGGTCTGCGCGGCTTCGAGAAGCTCGACTGACTTGAGGTTCAGCTCGTCGGCGATGATCTCCTGGTACGTGCCCGACAGCTCCTCGGCCTCGGGAACCACCACGGTCAGACGCTCGAGGGGCTGCCGCACCCTTATCTTGGCCTGCTTGCGCAGGGCGGAGCCGGCCGAGGTGATGGCTCTCGTACGCTCCATCCGATCGACGGCCTGCTCGTCGCGCAGGTAGTCCTCCGGGTTGGGCCACTCCGCCAGGTGCACAGAGCGCCCTCCGGTCAGACCTCGCCAGATCTCTTCGGAGATCAGCGGAAGCATCGGCGCGGCCACACGGACGCAGGTCTCGAGGGCCGTGAAGAGCACGTCGTAGGCCGTGAGGTCCTCGGAGTAGAACCGCGCCCTGGACCGACGGATGTACCAGTTCGTCAGGGTCTCCGCGTAGCGGCGGAGTGCCTCGGTGGCCTCCGCGATCGCGAACGCGTCGAGCGCGTCCGTCACCTCACGCACCAGATCGCCCGTGGCGGCGAGGATGTAGTGGTCCAGAGGGTTCTCCACCTCATCCGCCCGGACGCTCTTCGCCTCGTAGCCGGCTCCGCCCCGGGCGGTGTTGGCGTAGAGGGCGAAGAAGTGCCATGCGTTCCACACCGGCAGCAGCACTTGGCGCACACCCTCACGGATGCCCTCCTCGGTCACCACCAGGTTTCCGCCGCGAAGAATCGGGGAGCTCATGAGGAACCAGCGCATCGCATCGGAGCCGTCGCGGTCGAAGACCTCGTTGACGTCCGGATAGTTCTGCAGCGACTTCGACATCTTCTGACCGTCGGAGCCCAGCACGATGCCGTGGCTGATCACGTTGGTGAATGCCGGCCGGTCGAAGAGAGCCGTGGCCAGGATGTGCATGGTGTAGAACCAGCCGCGCGTCTGGCCCACGTACTCGACGATGAAGTCGGCGGGATGATGCCCTTCGAACCACTCCGCGTTCTCGAAGGGGTAGTGCACCTGCGCGAACTGCATGGAGCCGGAGTCGAACCAGACGTCCAGCACGTCCTCGACCCGCACCATCATGGAGCGTCCGGTGGGATCGTCGGGGTTGGGCCGGGTCAGGCCGTCGATCCATGGGCGGTGCAGATCCGGCTCACCCGCGGCGTTGCGCGGGTAGTCGCCGAATGCCTCCTTCAGCTCCTCCAGCGAGCCGTACACCTCAGTGCGGGGGTAGGCGGGGTCGTCGGAGACCCACACGGGGATGGGGCTCCCCCAGTACCTGTTCCGGCTGATGGACCAGTCGCGGGCGTTCTCGAGCCACCTGCCGAACTGACCGTGCTTGACGTTCCCTGGGATCCAATTGATCTGCTCGTTGAGCTCAAGCATCCGCTGCTTGACCTGGGTGACGGCGACGTACCAGGAGGTCACAGCTTTGTAGATGAGCGGGGTCCGGCATCTCCAGCAGTGCGGGTAGGAGTGCACATAGGACTTTTCGCGCACGAGACGGCCGTCGGCCCGAAGGCTGTTGATGATCGTGCGGTTCGCATCGAAGACCTGGACTCCGGCGATGTCAGCCAGTGGGGCGCGCCCCGACGGCGTGGGCTCGGCGAACATAGGCAGGAACTTCGCCGCGGAGTCCACCGAAAGGATGACCGGGATGCCGGCAGCCTCTGAGGACCGCTGGTCCTCCTCACCATAGGCCGAGGCCTGGTGCACCAGTCCGGTGCCGTCTGTGGTGGTGACGTAGTCCTCGACCAGGACCCGGAAGGCGTGCTGGGTGCCCCAGGCCTCCTCATCGGTGTAGTAGTCCCAGAGGGGCTCGTAGCGCACTCCCGCGAGCTGCTCGCCGCGGTATGCCGCGCCGACCGCCTGCTCGGCCTGCTGAGCGTCCTGGAATCCGAGGTCTTCGGCATAGGCGCCGAGCAGCTCGCGCGCCAGGACCACCTTCCCCGGCACGGTGCCCTCCGCCGGAGCCTCGACGACGACGTAGTCGACATGCGGGCCGACGGCGATGGAGAAGTTGGTCGGCAGCGTCCACGGAGTGGTGGTCCAGGCGAGCAGGTGAGCGCCCAGCAGCTCATCCGGACCCTCTGTCACGGGGAAGGCGGCGGTGACCGAAGGGTCTTGGCGGTCCTGATAGACCTCGTCGTCCATCCGCAGCTCATGGTTGGAGAGCGGGGTCTCGTCCTTCCAGCAGTAAGGGAGCACCCGGAACCCCTGATAGGTCAGGCCCTTGTCGTGGAGCTGCTTGAACGCCCAGATGACCGACTCCATGAAGTCGACGTTGAGGGTCTTGTAGTCGTTCTCGAAATCGACCCAGCGGGCTTGGCGGGAGACGTAGCTCTCCCACTCCTTGGTGTATTGAAGGACGTTGGAGCGGCACGCATCGTTGAACGTGTCGATCCCCATCGCCTCGATCTCGGCCTTGTCCCGCATGCCGAGCTCCTTCATCGCGGAGAGCTCTGCCGGCAGGCCGTGGGTGTCCCAGCCGAACCGCCGCTCGACGCGCTGGCCGCGCATCGTGCGGTACCGCGGGACGAGATCCTTGGCGTATCCCGTCAGCAGGTGCCCATAGTGCGGAAGACCATTGGCGAAGGGCGGGCCGTCGTAGAAGACGAACTCTTCCCCCTGCCGCTGCTCGACGGATGCTTTGAACGTCCCGTCCTCGTCCCAGTACGTGAGGATGCGCTCCTCAATCTCGGGGAAGCGCGCGGAGGCAGGGGCCCCACGCTCCTTGCCGGAGGCAGCGCGTGGGTAGACGGGA
The DNA here is from genome assembly GCF_007922635.1 of Nesterenkonia sp. NBAIMH1. Classification (NCBI taxonomy): domain Bacteria; kingdom Bacillati; phylum Actinomycetota; class Actinomycetes; order Micrococcales; family Micrococcaceae; genus Nesterenkonia; species Nesterenkonia sp. NBAIMH1. Next base: position 2,337,142 of record NZ_CP042335.1, on the reverse strand, counting down.
GAAGTCTCGGTCATGGAGTCCATCCTGGTCGGGCCGAACAGAGTATTCAGTGCTGCCGCAAGGACGCTGCGAGCCGGAGCTCGAGGCGCGGTACCACCTTGCTTGCACAGGCCGGCAGTGCCGGCTCTGCGCCTCTCCACGACTGCTGTGACGGGCATACCCGTCCGGGTCTACTCAGTGGCGACGGCGGCACCGTCACGGACCTTTCTTCCGGATGCTCCCCGGTGATGGCCGGATCAAAGCGGATTCGGCTCAACAGTCTACTAGAGGACTTGTGCGCCGAAGAGGCACCTTCTAGCGTCAGGGCAATGGACATCGAACTGCTGCGCGACACAGCCGCGGAGGAGGCGCTGCTGCTGATCTGCGCCTTCGTGCTCTCCGCCGTCATCGGCATCGAGCGCGAGGTGCGCCAGAAGTCGGCGGGAGCGCGCACGCACATCCTGGTCGGCCTCGGCTCAGCGCTCTTCACCCTGGTCTCCGCCTATGGCTTTGCTCACATCCTCGCGGACGGAGTCATCCTCGATCCCTCTCGCATCGCGGCCCAGATCGTCTCCGGGATCGGGTTCATCGGAGCGGGCGTGATCTTCGTCCGTCAGAACATCGTTTCGGGCCTCACCACTGCGGGCTCCATCTGGGTCACCGCAGCAGTGGGCATGGCCTGCGGCGCGGGGATGCCGCTGATTGCGGCGATCACCGTGGCACTGCACCTGCTGGCTATGACAGTGGTGACGTGGCTGGTGCGGCGGCTCCCCCAGCATGGCCGCACTCAGCGCTTCGAGGTGCGCTACCGGGACGGACACGGCATCCTTCGGGAGATCCTCCGCGCAGCCTCCGATATGGGCTACGAGACCGGTCTTTCGCAGACGAAGCGGGAGGATACTGAGGACGGCCCCGTGGTCGACGCCACCATGACGTTCAGCCGTTCGCAGTACCAGTCGCCGGGCATGCTCATGCAGTCCCTCACCGAGCTCAGAGGCGTCCTCGAGGTCCGAGCCCTCGAGAATCAGCTGGACTGATCGCGGCCTCCGGAGCACAACGAGCGGCGGCGCGGGCCCGGGCTTTTCTGCCCTGGGTCCGCGCCGCCGCTGTTCAGGAGGAGTTCGCCTCCTACGCCTCAGAGGCTGCGTACTCCGCGCTGGTGAGCTCCGCGGCGTCTCCCCCGGCGACGAGCACGAGCTGCTCCGCCTTGACCGCCGACTTCAGATCTTCGAGAGCCGCGGAGACCTGCGGCAGCTGGACCTCTGGGAGGGCCAAGGTGCCTGTGAGGATCGGGGTGCGCTGCTTGACCTGCGCGTCGGACTTTGCCCGGCGCACTGCAACGAGCGCGTCAGCCACCGCGTCCAGGGCGACTGCCTCGCCGGCGGCGGCGTGCAGGCCCTCCGAGCTCGGCCATTCCGCCCCGTGCACGGAGCCGCTGCGCCACCATCGCCAGACCTCATCGGTGGCGAACGGAAGAACGGGCGCAAACAGCTTCAGCAGCGTGTCCAGAGTGGTCGCCAGGGCCGCGCGGACCGATGCCTGCGCGTCCTCGCCCTGACCGCCGTAGGCACGGTCCTTGACCAGCTCCACATAGTCGTCGGTGAAGCTCCAGAAGAACTGCTCTGTGAGCTGGAGGGCCCTCGCGTAGTCGTACTCGTCGAACCGTTTCGTGGCCTCATCCACCACCGTGGCCAGCTGGGCCAGAAGTGCCTGGTCAAGCGGGTGCGCGACGCCTTGGGCCGAGGATGCGTCGTGGACGATGTGCTCCTCCGTGACGCCCATCCCGAACGCGAACTTCGAGGCGTTGAGCAGCTTGATCGCCAGACGGCGGCCGATCTTCATCTGCGCCTCCTCGTAGGCGGTGTCCGCCCCGAGCTTGGCGCTGGCGGCCCAGTAGCGGACCGCGTCGGTGCCGAACTTCTCCAGGACCTCATCGGGCACGACCACGTTGCCTTTGGACTTGGACATCTTCTTACGGTCCGGGTCCAGGATCCAGCCGGAGATTGCGGTATTGGTCCACGGGACCGACTCGTGCAGCGAGTGTGCCCGCACAGCGGTGGAGAACAGCCAGGTACGGATGATGTCGTGCCCCTGCGGCCGGAGATCGTAGGGGAAGACGCGGGTGAACAGCTCGTTGTCGCGCTCCCACTTGCCGGCGATCTGAGGGGTCAGCGAGGACGTCGCCCAGGTGTCGAGCACGTCCTGCTCGCCGACGAAGCCGCCGGGAACGCCCCGCAGATCCTCCGTGAAGCCTGGAGCCGCGTCCGAGGAGGGGTCGACGGGCAGCTGAGCCTCCTCGGGCAGGAGGGGGTGCTCATAGTCCGGTTCGCCATCCTCGTCCAGGCGGTACCAGACCGGGATCGGCACGCCGAAGAAGCGCTGGCGGGAGACCAGCCAATCACCGTTCAGACCCTCAACCCAGTTCTCGTAGCGGGAGCGCATGAACGCGGGGTGCCAGTCCATCTGCCGGCCGCGCTCGATCAGCTCGGCGCGGCGGCCCGCATCACGTCCGCCGTTGCGGATGTACCACTGCCGGGAGGTGACGACCTCGAGCGGCTTGTCGCCCTTCTCGTAGAAGTGGACGGCGTGGGTGATCTGCTTGGGCTCTCCGCGCAGGAAGCCGGCCTCGCCCAGCATCTCGACGACCGCCTCCTTGGCCGAATGGACTGTTTTGCCGGCCAGCTGCTCGTAGCTGAGGCGACCCTGCGCTGAGGCGATCCACTCCGGCGTCTCTCGTGCGAAGCGGCCGTCACGGCCGATCAGAGCGCGGGTGGGAAGCTGCAGCTCACGCCACCAGGTCACGTCGGTCATGTCGCCGAACGTGCAGATCATGGCGATGCCGGAGCCCTTCTCCGGGTCGGCGAGCCGGTGCGCGGTGACTTCGACCTCCACCCCGAAGAGCGGAGAGGTCACCGTGGTGCCGAAGAGCGGCTGGTATCGCTCATCGTCAGGGTGGGCCACCAGGGCCACGCAGGCGGGGAGCAGCTCCGGCCGTGTGGTCTCGATGACGACCTCGCTGCCGTCGGCGGCGAAGAAAGGGATGGCCTGGTAGGCACCGGGCCGCTCCTTGGCCTCCAGCTCGGCCTGGGCCACTGCGGTCCGGAAGGTGATGTCCCACAGCGTCGGCGCCTCTGCGGTGTAGGCGTTGCCAGAATTCACGTCGCGCAGGAAGGCGCGTTGGGATGCCGCACGCGAGTTTTCGTCGATGGTCCGGTAGGTCTGGCGCCAGTCGACGGAGAGGCCCAGGCGGGTGAAGAGATCTTCGAAGACCTTCTCGTCCTGGACGGTGAGCGTCTCGCAGAGCTCGATGAAGTTCTGCCGGCTGATGGCGTCCCAGTCGCGCTGGTTCTTCGCCGGCTTCGTCGGCGGCGTGTAGTCGGGGTCGTACGGCTGGGAGGGATCGCAGCGCACGCCGTAGAAGTTCTGGACCCTGCGCTCGGTCGGCAGACCGTTGTCGTCCCAGCCGAGGGGGTAGAAGACCGTTTTGCCCCTCATCCGCTGGAAGCGGGCGACCACATCGGTCTGAGTGTAGGAGAACATATGGCCCACGTGGAGGGACCCCGAGGCCGTCGGCGGCGGGGTATCGATGGAGTAGACCTGCTCGCGGGGGGCCGTCTCGTCGAAGTGGTAGAGCCTCTCGGCCTGCCAGGCCTCGTTGAGCGTGGCCTCGAGGCCTTCCAACGCGGGCTTTTCGGGAACAGCGGGGGTGATGGGCGAGTCCGTGCCCAGGGATTCGTCAGACATGAGCCTCAGTCTCTCACGCGCGGACTCGCCCCCCGTGCTGTGCTCAGCCGAGCTGCGGCGACTCGGTGCGGGAGCGCTTCAGCTCGAAGAAGTAGGGGTACTCGGCGAGCGCGACCGCGCCGTCGAAGACCTTGCCTGCTTCCTCGCCCTCGGGGACCCGGGTGATCACCGGACCGAAGAATGCGGTGCCCTTGAAGGCGACGACCGGGGTGCCGACGTCCTGGCCGACCCGCGAGATCCCTTCGTGATGGGAGGCGCGCATGCGCTCGTCGTTGGTGTCCGTCTTCGCCTGCTCCAAGAGGGAGGAGTCGGCGCCGATGCTCTCCAGAGCCTGAGCTGCGGCGGCTTCGAAGTCTCGGTTTCCGCGGTGGTGGATCTCGGTGCCCACTGCGGTGTAGAACTCACCGACCTTCTCCTCGCCGTGCGCGAGCTCCACGGCTGTGGAGGCACGGGCCGGAATCCAACGGGCCAGCTGCTCAGCGTCCTCGGCCGGGCTCGGGTTCTTGTCCTCGTTGAGCACTCCGAGGCTCATCACGTTCCAGTGGACCTCAATGTCGCGGACCTTCTCCACTTCGAGGATCCAGCGGGAAGTTGCCCACGCGAAGGGGCATAGGGGATCGAACCAGAAGTCAACACGCTCTGCCATCGGTACTGTCCTTTCGACGTATTCAGGGTGGGTGCCTCCGTGCCAACTGCTGAGGGCGCCGCGTTGTTCCTCCCCGACGCTGGGTCCGCTACAGCGGTGCGCTGTCCGGAATCGGGACGTCCAGACCCAGCAGCGCGTTCTCGATGACCTCGGTCAGCGCGGGGTGGATCCAGTACTGGCCTCGTGCTGCGGTGTAGGCATCCTGCCCGAGGCTCATGGCTTGGACGATCGGCTGGATGAGGTTCGACGACTGCGTTCCGACGACATGGGCGCCGAGGATCTCACCCGTGCGACGGTCCGCGAGGACCTTGGCCAGACCGTGCATGTCCTCCATGGCCCAGCCGTAGGCGGTGTCGCCGTACTTCTGGACTTTGACGGTGACGTTCGCCTGGCCTATCGAGTCGACTGCCTCGGCCTCGGTCATCCCGACGAACGCGATCTCCGGGTGGGAGAACACAGCGGCAGGCACGGCGAAGGTGCGGGCCTGCCTGAGATCCCGAGGATTCTCCAGGTTGTGCGAGACCACCCGCGCTTCGTGGTTGGCCACATGTTTGAGCATCGCCTCGGAGCAGATGTCCCCGGCTGCGTACAGGCCTGGGACCGGCCGGCCTTCGGACAGCACACGCTGGTGGGCGTCGACGGCCAGCCGTCCGTCCTCATGGAGGTCCAGGCCCACGTCGGCAGCGCCGATCAGATCCGTGTTGGGGGTCCGCCCCGTGGCGACGAGCACGCAGTCGGCGTCGTAGGTCTCAGCCCGACCGTCCGAGGTCACCACGTGGGCGGTGACCCCACCCTGCTCGGAGTCGGGCTCGTGCGGCTCCAACGAGGCGAGGGTGCGCTGGTATCGCACGGTCCAGTTCTTCTCGGCCTGGGCCGAATACGCCTGGGCGATCTCTTCGTCGAGCTGGCGCATCAGCCCCTGGCTGCGGTTCACTTGGACCACGCTGCTGCCCAGGCCGGAGAAGATCGCCGCGAACTCGCAGGCGATGTAGCCGCCGCCGACGATGAGCACGCGCTCAGGCAGCTCTTCCAGCCGCATGACGGTGTCCGAGGTATGGACCTGGGGCAGCGTGATGCCTGGCACCTCAGGAATGACCGGCCGCGATCCTGCGGCGATCACAAGCTGCTCGGCGCGGACCTCGGTGCCTGTCGTCTCCGAGCGGAAGGACCTGTGTCCGGTCAGCGTGACCTTCTCCTGGAGCAGGTGCACATTTTCAAGACTCTCCCGGTACTCCCGCCCTCCTGACGAGATGGCATCGATGCGGCCGAAGATTCTGTCCCGTATGGCGGGCCAGTCGGCGCGGGCCTCCCCCATCGTGACCCCGAGGCGGGCTGCTTCGTGGGGTGCGCGGGCCAGTGCGGACGGACGGACGAACATTTTGGTGGGAATGCACCCCACGTTCAGGCACGTGCCCCCGAAGGCGCCGGTGGCATCGATGCCCTTGTCGGCCAGGACCACCTCTTTGTCGTTCCAGAAGGGTGTGATGAGGGAATTGCCGGAGCCGGAGCCGATGATCGCCAGGTCAGGTCGCAGTGTTGCCATGATCCCCATCCTAGGTCGGCGGAGCCTCGGAATGGTGTGGGAGCATCTGCGGTTGCAGTGCTGGACATTCGCTCATTCTTTGGAAAGGAGAGACCACAACGATGATTCTGATTGTGGTGAAGTTCCCGGTGAAGCCGGAGTATGCGGAGGAGTGGCCTGAGCTGACTCGCGAGTTCACCGAGTCGACCCGCGCCGAGCCCGGCAACAAGTTCTTCGAGTGGTCGCGCAGCCTGGAGGACCCGAACGAATATGTCCTCGTGGAGGGCTTTGATGACGACGCCGCCGAGGCGCATGTCACCTCCGACCACTTCCAGCGTGCGATCAGCTCTGAGGGGCCGATGTTCGGGGCCCTCGCCTCGACCCCGCGCATCATTTCCCGCAGCATCGACGCTGATGGCTGGGAGGAGATGGGCGAGATGCAGGTCAGCTGACGGCCTCAGCATCCTCAGCGACTCTCCGACGTGCCCCCGCGGTTGCACCGTGGGGGCACGTCGCGTCTTAGGATGGGCAGGTGCAGATCTTAAGCGTCTCCAGTTTGAAAGGCGGGGTCGGCAAGACCTCGGTCACCATGGGCCTGGCTTCGGCCGCCCTCAACGCAGGGGTCAAGACGCTGGTGATCGACCTTGATCCGCACGCTGATGCGACCACGGGCCTTGCCGTAACCCGGGGCACCGGCAAGGAGGCGGGCCTGCTTCTGCGGGAGTACCGCAGGGCCGACATCACCCAGCACACCATCCCTTCCGGGTGGGTGGAGCTGCTGCCGGAGGACCGGCAGGAGGAGGCTGTCCTCGATGTGGTCGCCGGCTCGGCAATCTCCGCAACCTTCGACCGCCCGGATATTCGTCCGCGGGATATGAAGCGCCTGAAGACACTCGTCGACAAGCTCGAAGGGTACGACCTCGTGCTTGTCGACTGCCCTCCGTCCCTCTCAGGCCTGACCCGCATTGCGTGGGGGGCTTCGAACCAGGTCCTGCTGGTGGCGGAGCCGAGCCTCTTCTCCGTCGCGGGCACAGAGCGCACCATGCGCGCTATCCGCATGTTCTCCAACGAGTATGCCCCGCAGCTGACTCAGGCCGGGGTCGTGGTCAACCGTGCACGCGCCGACTCGGTCGAGCATGAGTATCGCCTGCTGGAGATGGAGCGGCTCTACGCGGACAAGATGATGCTCCCCGTGCTCGAGGAGAACCCCTTCTGGCAGCAGATACAAGGGGCCGCATACCCGGTCCACCAGTGGCCCTCGGACCAGGTGCGGGACATGGCGAAGAGCTTCGACGAACTGCTCAAGCAGCTCATCAAGGTCGACTGAGCAGGCGGCGCGCTCCGAGCGGAGGCTCGGAGCGCCGCAGCTATGAGGCTTTTCGCGCCCGCATCTGCGAAAGCTCGTCAGTGCCCTCGAAGGCTCTCTCGGGCTCGACCTGGGCGGCGTCCGCGTGGGCTTCGGTGCGTTCGCGGGGCAGCTCTGCGAGCGATCCCTCCACCTCTCGCCACACCCGTCCGACGGCAATGCCGAATACGCCCTGTCCGCCCTGGACCAGATCGATCACCTCGTCCTGCGATGTGCATTCGTACACCGAAGCGCCATCAGACATCAGGGTGATCTGCGCCAGGTCTTCGACACCTCGCTCGCGCAGATGCTCGATCGCCGCCCGGATCTGCTGCAGCGAAACCCCGGTGTCCAGCAGACGCTTGACGACTTTCAGCACCAGAATGTCGCGAAATGAGTACAGACGGGCCGAACCAGATCCGGACGCATTGCGCAGCGAGGGCTGCACGAGCTTGGTCCGGGCCCAGTAGTCCAGCTGGCGGTAGGTGATTCCGGCCGCAGAGCAGGCGATGGGGCCGCGGTAGCCCATCTCCTCATCAAGGTCGGGGAGGCCGTCGTCGAACAGCCGGTCCTGAGCTGCGGGCTGCTGACGCGCCCTCCGAGTCTCAGAGCTGAAGTCCAGGCTCACCGGTCACCTTCTCATCACGTATCGAGGGGGAAGCTTATGATCTGCCCATCAGTCTAGCGCCGCAGACTCGGCATGGGACCCGCTGGTGCCGCGCGTGTTGCTACCGGCCGTTGCCTCCGTGCCCTGAGCTGCCGAAGTCATCAGGCTCTGCCTCGCTGAGAAACCTCTGAAACTCGGCGATCTCCTCCTCAGAGATGGGAGACCTGTTCGCAGGCTCTCCCTCAGGGTGAGCGGATTCTGCCGGCGCGTCATGGGGATCTGCTCTCGCACTGAATGCGACGCTCCGCAGAGTGTCGCGACGCATCGTGACAGGACACTTGGCCCGCACAGCGACGGCGATGGCATCGGAGGCACGCGCATCGAGCGTCCTGCCGGAGCTGAGCGCGAGCGTGCCCCGGTAGGTTGAGGCGTCCATCAGGCTGATCTCTACGTGCGCCACTCCTCCGCCCAGGGTCTCAAGCACATTCGTCAGCAGATCGTGGGTCAGAGGACGCGGCGGAATCTCGCCCTGGAGCGCTCGTGCTACGGCTGCCGCCTCGGAGGGCCCGACCACGACGGCGAACTGCTGACGCCCCTCCGAGTCCTGGTCGGCAGCGCGCAGGATGATCACAGGCTGACTGGAGGGCAGCTCGACACGCACACCGACGATGTCCAGCATGACCTGCTCACCGGGCCGATCCTCCATGGCACCAGTGTAGGCCTCTGAGCTCAGCCGCGGTCGATCTTTTCGACGGCGGAATCCATGATGGATGAGCGAAGCTCCTTCAGCGACTGCAGCATCTCTTTGGACGACTCTGCCACCCGCGCCCTCGCGGCGGCGTCCTTGCGCATCGCGTGGGGAGCCATGGCGCGAGCGATGAGATCCAGCTCGGAATCGGCTGAGCGCCGGATTCCTACGAGGTGCTTGGGCTCCAGGCCGTACCGTGCGAGGACGCGGACGGCCTTGACGGCTTTGAGGTCCTGATGGCTGTAGTTGCCCTGCTCGTCCGCCGCGATGATGCGGAACTTCTCCAGGGTGTCGAGCATTCCGCGAGTGGCGCCCGAGAGAGCTCGGAGCTCTTTGCGGCTCATTGGCCGCATCCGGCCGGTGATCTGCCCTGCTACGTCGTCGGTGATGTCGCGGGGACCGACCGGAGCATGCTCCGGGAGGGCCTCCGGCTTCTCCCCGCGGTCGATGGCGTCCATCGTCTCTTTGATGACGTCCAGCGGCATATACCTGTCCCTCTGGAGGGCGAGGATGAACCGCAGACGCTCGACGTCGGAGGCTGAGTACTTCCGGTACCCGGAGTCGGTGCGGGCGGGTTCGACAAGATCCCGCTCTTCGAGGAACCGCAGCTTGGAGGCTGAGAGATCGGGATATTCGTTCTGCAGTTCACGCAGCACCTCGGAAATGGTGAATACGTGCGCCTCTGCGGGCGCTCTGGTATCGGTACTCTCGTTCTTCGCCGCCTGTTTCGGCGTGCGAGCAGGCCTTGCGCTCACTGCGTGTCCTCTTTCAGGCTCAGGGGAAGGTGAAGCCATGAAACACAATAACGCCCTGTGCCCTTTTCAGCAGTTATTTCAGCTCGACTTATTTCGATGAGGCGTAGAACGTGAGGCGGAATTTGCCGATCTGAACGACGTCTCGGGGCTGGAGGAGGTGCTGATCCACCCGGTTGTGATTGACGTAGGTGCCGTTGAGGCTGCCCAGATCCTCGAGCACGAAGCCTTCGGGAGTCTTGTGGAATCTCACGTGCCGCCGAGACACAGTGACGTCGTCGAGGAGTATTTCGGCCTCCGGGTGACGGCCCACCGTGGTCACGTCTCCGTCCAGCAGGAACCTGGCTCCCTGATTGGCGCCGCTGTGGGCGATCAGGAGCGCAGAGCCCGGAGGCAGTGCCCCCAGGGCGCGGCTGTCGACGTCTGAGAGATATGCCTCGAGGCTGCCCGTTGTAGTGGGCGGCAAGGAGATGGATGTGGTCTCACCGGCCCCGTACCGCCGTCCGCGTGCCCGTTCTGAACTGGCCTGTTCCACGCTGCCCTCCTCTGCCGATCATGCGCGCTTGACCTAGGGTCACAACTATATAACAGACAGAGACATAGATTAACCTTCTTCGACGCACAGATTCAGCGTCGGCGGTCAGGATGCGAAGAACGGACGGGTCTTGCTCAGCCAGCCCCCTGTGAGTACTGCTCGGCGGACAGAAGCGCCTTATAGCCGGACTCTGCGGCGAGCCGCATTTCGAACAGCCATCCCCCGCCGTAGGGCTCGGCGTTGACCGTCTGCGGCTGCTGGTCAAGCTCCGAGTTCACCGCCGTGATCTCTCCGGCGACAGGGGCATAGATGTCGGAGACCGACTTGGTGGACTCCACCTCGCCGACGACGTCCCCTGCTGCGACGGCTGCTCCGACGGCAGGGTGGTCGACATAGACGACTTCGCCCAGGGCATCCTGTGCGAAGTCGGTGATGCCCACTCGCACGATGCTGTCTTCGTTGGGCTCGCTCACCCATTCGTGCTCGGAGCTGTATCTCAGGTTCTCCGGGATGCTGCTCATGCCAGGTTCACTCCGTTCTTCGGGCCGCTCGAGCGGCGAAGGGTTCAGGCGGTCTTCTTGTGGAGCTTCTTTGCTTCGGAGCGGCTCAGCATGACGGGCTCCGCACCCTCAGCCACGACCTCCTCGGTGATCGTGATGGTGGCGACGTCCTCGTGGTCGGGAAGCTCGAACATCACCGGGTTGAGCACGGTCTCCAGAATGCTGCGGAGTCCGCGGGCGCCCGTGCCGCGCACCTCTGCCATCCCGACGATCGCGCGGATCGCCGCGTCCGTGAACTCGAGCTCCACATCCTCCAGCGAAAAGATCTTCTGGTACTGCTTGATCAGGGCGTTCTTAGGCTGCGTGAGGATGGCGACCAGCGCCTCGGTGTCCAGCTCCTCCACGGTGGCCACTACTGGCAGGCGTCCGATGAACTCTGGGATCAGGCCGAACTTGTGCAGATCTTCAGGCTCAAGGTCGCTGTAGGTGATCTCCTCGCGGGTGATCGTCGACAGCGGGGCACCGAAGCCGAGACCTTTCTTCCCGGTCCGCGACTCAATGATCTCTTCCAGTCCGGCGAATGCGCCCGACACAATGAACAGGACGTTCGAGGTGTCGATCTGGATGTATTCCTGGTTGGGGTGCTTCCGTCCGCCCTGCGGCGCGACCTGCGCGGTGGTGCCCTCGAGGATCTTCAGGAGGGCCTGCTGGACTCCTTCACCGGAGACGTCTCGTGTGATCGAAGGGTTCTCCGACTTGCGGGAGATCTTGTCGATCTCATCGATATAGACGATGCCCTGCTCCGCCTTCTTCACGTCCCCGTCGGCGGCCTGAATGAGCTTCAGAAGGATGTTCTCGACATCTTCGCCCACATAGCCGGCCTCCGTGAGGCTGGTCGCATCGGCCACGATGAACGGAACCTGCAGCTTCCTGGCCAGAGACTGTGCCAAGTAGGTCTTCCCCGATCCGGTGGGTCCGACCATCAGGATGTTCGACTTGCCGATCTCCACGTCGTCGAAGTCGCCCTGCGAGATGCTTGCCGTCTTGGACGCGCTGCCGGTGATCTGCACACGCTTGTAGTGGTTGTGGACAGCCACAGCCAGGGTCTTCTTGGCTGCGTGCTGTCCCACCACGTACTCGTCGAGGTAGCGGTAGATCTGCTTGGGGGTCGGAAGCTCGAAGGTGTCCGTCTCCTGGACCTCGTTGAGGTGCTCCTCGATGATCTCGTTGCAGAGCTCGATGCACTCGTCGCAGATATACACACCGGGGCCACCGATGAGCTTGTAGCGGACCTGCTTCTGGTTCTTCCCGCAGAAGGAGCACTTGAGCAGGTCGCTGCTCTCGCCGATTCGCGCCATAGTCCCCAGCCTAAGCCACTAGGAGGGCAGTTTGCGGGAGGTCAGAACGTCGTCCACCAGACCGTATTCCTTGGCCGCGTGCGCCGAGAGGAACTTGTCACGGTCGATGTCTTCTCTGACCTGCGCGGCGGTCTGGTTGGTGTGATGCGCCAGGACCTCTTCCATCCACGTACGGATGCGTCGAATCTCGTCTGCCTGGATGGCGAGGTCCGTGGCTGTGCCGCGAGTGCCTCCCGTAGCCGGCTGATGGATCAGAACGCGACCGTTGGGCAGTGCGTACCGCTTCCCGGGTGTGCCGGCCGCGAGCAGGACTGCCGCAGCTGAGGCGGCCTGGCCCAAGCACACAGTCTGCACGTGGGGCCGGATGTACTGCATCGTGTCGTAGATAGCGGTCATGGCGGTGAATGATCCGCCGGGCGAGTTGATGTAGAGAGTGATGTCCCGCTCGGAATCCATGGACTCAAGCACGAGCAGCTGAGCCATGATGTCGTCGGCCGAAGCGTCGTCCACCTGAGTGCCCAGGAAGACGATGCGCTCCTCGAAAAGCTTCGCGTAGGGGTCCTGACGCTTGAAGCCGTAGGGAGTCCGCTCCTCGAACTGAGGCATGATGTAGCGGGCGGAGGGCATCTCGGGCGCGTTCTGAGAAAAGTCGAAGTTCATGCTGGTGCTCCTAAAGTTCCGTCGTCGTTCTCTCAGACTCCCCCGCCGCCGGAGACGGTCGAGGAGCGCTGGGCGATCTTGTCGAAGAAGCCGTATTCGAGGCCTTCATGTGCGGTGAACCACTTGTCGCGGGCATTGTCCTCAAGGATCGTCTCCACGGACTGCCCGGTCTGTTCCGCGGTGAGCTCCGCCATGACCTGCTTCATGTGCTGAATGAGCTCCGCCTGGATTCGCACATCGGACTCGGTGCCTCCGATGCCGCCCGAAGGCTGGTGCATCAGGATGCGAGCATGCGGGGTCGCGAAGCGCTTGCCGGGTGTGCCCGAGGACAGCAGGAACTGTCCCATGGATGCCGCGAGGCCTGTGGCCACGGTGACGACATCATTGGGGATGAACTTCATGGTGTCGTAGATGGCCATGCCGGCCGTTACGGACCCGCCGGGCGAGTTGATGTAGAGGTAGATGTCGCGCTCGGGGTCCTCTGCGGAGAGAAGCAGCATCTGGGAGCAGATGGCGTTCGCGTTGTCGTCGCGAACATCTGAGCCCAGCCAGATGATTCTCTCTTTGAGGAGACGGTTATAGATGTAGTTGTCCTGGGATTCCGGAGCCACGCTCTGGGCGGTGGGCAACTCAGACACTGGGGTACCTCCACTGTGGTCTGCTGTCATTCTCGTCACTGAACACTAGCCCACGGGAACGCCGGCTCTGGGCACTTACGCGGGGCTGTTCGCCGTGGGCACATGCAGTCTCTGGCGGTGTATGCGCAGAACCCCCGGCATCGCGCGGACGCCGGGGGTTCTGCTGCTGAGATGCTCGGAGGACTACTTCTCCTCGGAGGACTCCTCTGCGGCGATCTCCTCGCCGTCCTCGCCCTCAGAGGGCGGGGTGACGAACGAGGTCAGGTCCACCTCGTTGCCGTCGCTGTCTTTGACTGCAGCGTACTCAAGGACTTTGGCCAGTGCCTTGCGCCGACGGACCTCTCCGAGGATCATCGGGATCTGGCCGGCCTGCTCCAGCATCTGGGCGAACTGGTTGGGCTCCATGCCGTACTGGCCGGAGGTCGCGACGATGTATTCGATGACCTCGGACTGCTCGACTCCGACTTCCTCGCGCTCGGCGACGATGTCCAGCACCATCTCGTTGCGGAAGGCGTCCTCGGTCTGCTTGCGGATCTCCTCGCGGTGGGAGTCCGTGTCGTGGTCGTCGCCCTCCGAGTGGCCCTGGCCGCTGAAGTGCTGCTCGATCTGCTCGTTCACCACGGATTCCGGGACGGGGATCTCCACCAGACCGATGAGCTTCTCGAGGACCTTGTCGCGGGCTTCGACGCCCTGCTCCTCAAGCACGGTCTGCTCAGCCTTGGACGCGAGGTCCTCGCGAAGCTCGTCGATGGTGTCGAACTCTGAAGCCATCTGAGCGAACTCATCGTCAGCTTCGGGCAGCTCGCGCTCCTTGACTGCAGTGAGGGTCACTGTGACCTGGGCCTGCTCGCCCGAGTGCTCGCCGCCGGCGAGGGTCGTCTCAAAGGTTGCATCCTCTGACGGCGACAGGCCTTCGAGGGCCTCGTCGAGTCCCTCGAGCATGTTTCCGGCGCCGACCTGGTAGCTCAGGCCGTCGGCTGAGTCGACTTCCTCGCCGTCGACCTTTGCGCTCATGGCAATCGTGACGAAGTCCTGCTGCGCAGCGGGACGGTCCACATCCTTGAGGGCGCCGAAGCGGTCGCGCAGCTCGTCGAGCTCCTTCTGCACCGCAGCCTCGTCGGCTTCGCGGGCCTCAACCTCGACCTCGAGGCCTTTGTAGTCGGGGAGCTCGATGCGGGGCTTGATGTCCAGCTCGCCGGAGAACTTCAGGACGCCCTCTTTGGTCTTCACATCGGGAATCTCGTCGACAGACACCTCAGGCTGCGAGAGCGGCGTGATCTCGGCGTCGTCCAGGCCGGCGCGGTAGAAGTCCTGGAGGCCGTCGTTGATGGCCTGCTGCACAACGTATTCCCGCCCCACACGCTGGTCGATGATGGCAGCAGGGACCTTGCCCTTGCGGAAGCCTGGAACCTGAACCTGTTCGGCAATGCTGCTGTAGGCGGCCTTGATCTTGGGCTCGAGCTCTTCGCTCGACACCTCGACCGTGAGCTTGACTCGGGTCGGGTTCAGTTCTTCAACGGTGCTCTTGACCACGTTTATGGGCTCCTGGGTCTACGGGTTACGGGTTGGCGTCCGCGCAGCGCAGCCGATGGATCGGCTCGTCAGGTCTGAAGGATGCGGCTGCATTCGCGCAGCCGCATCCTTCGACACCGTCGGGGCGACAGGATTTGAACCTGCGACCTCCTGCTCCCAAAGCAGGCGCTCTACCAAACTGAACTACACCCCGCCGCTGCGGACACGGACCGATACACAGTACCCGTTAGGAGCTGAGCCGCGCCACTGCGCGGAACTGAACCGCCCGAAAGCAGAGAAGCCGCCGATCAGATGACCAGCGGCTTCCGCTTCGCACGATCTCAGCGTGGGCCCCGCGGGACTTGAACCCGCAACCTGCAGATTAAGAGTCTGATGCTCTGCCAGTTGAGCTAGAGGCCCCAATCAGGGGTATCTGATTCGTGCAGTCTGCTGCCCAAGCGCGCCGGGGCAACGACAGGAAACCTTAGCACGGGCTCACGGTGACCGCCAACCGCACATGGCCCCTCACGGCCGCAGGGGGTGCTCGACGCTGTTCATGAAGTGATCGAGGAAGTCGTAGAAGTCCTCCACATCCCTTTTCTGATGCAGCGGAAGCCCTGGAAGGCCGGAGAATTCCACGGTTTCCCGAATGTCGAGATTCAGCTCTGTGCCTGCAGAGAGCACGATGCGGACGGTGGTGCCCTCCGTGGCCATTCCCGCCAGGTTCGTGAGATTCACAGGCACTGGGACCCTCGGCGCAGCGTCAGCGGAGGTGCCGGGCTCCATGCGGGGCAGCGCCTCATCGAGGTCGACAGGGCAGAGGACCATCTCCACCGGCTCACGCCGATAGCCCACCAGGAGATGCCGAGCGGCGCCGACAGCCTCCATCGCGGAGAGCTCGGGCCCCTCGAGGGACCACAGACCGGCAGCCGGAGCATTCTCGGCGTAGAGGAGGTTGTAGGCCCCGAAGTTCATGACGGATGCGTCGAAGGTGGAGCGCAGCGCGGCCACCAGACGCCGCTCCGCCTCGCCGCGCTCACTCTTGATCACCATGCACCCATTCTATGAAAGGGGTGTGACAGATGCGTGAACGTGCTCGGCCGGAGCCGTAGGCTGGAGCCGACACTGCCCGCGACATGCCGAAAGGAAGCCCCATGACTGCTCAGCTTGAACCAGGGGACCTCGCCCCAGACTTCACCCTGCCCTCAGCAGGCGGCAGCACCGTCACCCTCTCGGAGCTGCGCGGCGAGAAGGTCGTCGTGTACTTCTACCCCAAAGCTTCGACGCCCGGGTGCACCACCCAGGCCTGTGACTTCCGAGACTCCCTGGCCTCCCTTCAGGGCGCAGGCTATAAGGTGCTCGGCGTGTCCCCGGACGGAGTGCCCGCACTGGAGAAGTTCGCCGCAGACCAGGAGCTGCAGTTCCCCCTTCTCTCCGACGAGGACCACGCCGTCGCCGAATCGTACGGAGCATGGGGAGAGAAGAAGAACTACGGCAAAGTGACCGAAGGGCTCATCCGGTCCACCGTCGTGATCGATGAATCTGGGAGCGTCTCGCATGCGCTCTACAACGTGAAGGCCACCGGCCACGTCGCACGTCTGCGGAAGACGCTCGGCCTGGACAGCTAAACTGGAAGGCCGTTGTGCTCACGCACGACGGTACGCGCGAGTGGCGGAATTGGCAGACGCGCTGGATTTAGGTTCCAGTGTCTTTTGACGTGGGGGTTCAAGTCCCCCCTCGCGCACAGGCAAGCTGCCTACGCCCAGCCCTGCGAACTGATCATCCACCACACCGTGGAGGAAGATCCTCTCCCTCTCATCTCGAAACTGGTGCTTCTGCACCGTCTTCGGCAATTCTTGCCGAATTCAGAGGGACTCGCCGGACCAGAATCTGGGAGCAGACCCTCTCAATCAGGGCCTGGACGCGGGTGCGGAGCAGGCCTAATCTGTTGTGTGAGAGCCCTAGCTATCTATAGGCAGGGGGCGGGACTCCGACGACGGCGTCGCCACCCAGGCGGTTCGGCGACTCTCATGGGAAAGGACCAGCATCCTATGATCCCGAGTGAGCGATGGTCACGCGTGTGAGCGCCGCCCGCGGCGAAGAGTGCCCGCGACTCGACGGCCTGCGCGCCCACGGAGTCCACGTCGATGAGATCCGGGCTGCTGACCGTGGCTGAGCACCATGGATCCGCAGGACAGGCATGGCCGCGTCTGCGAGTTGAGGACTGGGCAGAGACCCGGAGCACGCTGCACATGTGGACTCAGATCGTGGGCAAGATTCGGCTGGTCCACGCACCCCTGCTCAACCACTGGTGGCAGGTCACCCTGTACGTCAGCCCCAGAGGCCTGACCACGTCGATGATTCCGCACCCTCGTGGAGCATTCGACATGGAATTCGACTTCATCGACCACCAGCTGGTCATCCGTACCAGCGAGGGGTCGGTGCGGACCGTGGCGCTCGAGCCCAAACCTGTGGCGATCTTCTATTCGGAGACGATGGCGGCCCTCACCGACCTCGGCATCGAAGCGCGAATCCAGTCACAGCCCAATGAGGTCGATCCGGCGATTCCCTTCGCAGAGGACTACGAGCACGCCTCCTACGACGGCGTCTCGGCACGGCTGTTCTGGCGCCAGCTGCTCCTGGCGGACAGGGCTATGGGCGAATTCCGCTCCCACTTCGTGGGCAAAGTCAGCCCCGTGCACTTCTTCTGGGGCTCGATGGACCTCGCCTGCACACGATTCTCCGGCCGCACCGCCCCGCCGCATCCGGGCGGTGCCCCGAACTGCGGCGACTGGGTCATGGTGGAGGGATACTCCCACGAGCTGAGCAGCTGCGGGTTCTGGCCCGGCGGTGGGGAAGAAGGCGCGTTCTACGCCTACGCGTATCCCGAACCGGCGGGCTTCTCCGAGTTCCCGGTGGCGCCTGCCGACGCCTCCTACAGCGTCGAGGGCGGACAGTTTCGTCTGCCCTACGAGACCGTTCGCAGGACCGATGACCCGGCGGACACGCTTCGCCGGTTCCTGCACAGCACCTATGAGGCCGCCGCTGAGCGGGGGCAGTGGGACCGCAAGGCGCTCGAGGACCAGCCCGACCGATGGAGCCATGAGCAGACCCGCGGCCGCTGACCTCGCAGCTCGACGTGTCAGGCTGAGCTGCACTGCCACGGCTGTCCCGAATGCTTCACCCCGACTCTGCGGAGATGCGTCGGGCCTGAAGGCACAGGCGATATGCTTGCGCACTGCACAGACGGCGAAGCTGAGCGTGAACAGGACCGGTGTTCACGGCGTTCGTCATTCCTGCGGAGACGGGGGCGGAGATGGTTCAGCTGGACAGGCGCCGATTCCTCGGCGCAGCCGGCCTAGGAGGCGCCGCGGCGGCGGTCGCGTCCTCCGCGCTCCCTGCCATGGCCGCCCCGGCCGACGATTCGTCCGCTTCGCAGAATGATGGTGACCGGCCTCCCTCCCGGGGCGAGCTCATCATCGGCGCGGTCTCCCCTGCGGGCTCCCTGGACCCAGGGCTGGCTGTCGACTCCGAGACGGAGCGGATCTGCCGGCAGATCTTCGAACCCTTGGTGGGCATCAACCAGGACACCGGCGGTGTGGCACCGCTTCTCGCCGAAGAGTGGGAGACCAGCCGCGACGGCCTGGTCTACACTTTTCGGCTCCGCGAAGGCGTGACCTTCCACGACGGGACCGAGCTCACGGCCGACGTGGTTGCCGCCAACATCCGGCGATGGGGCAGGCTGGACTACCTCTACGGATTCGGAGCAGTCTCTGCCTCCACTCCCCTGGCCTTCCCGACGGCATTCGGCGGCTTTGCCGAGGAGGACAGCTGCGTACTGGAGTCGGTCGAAGCAGAGGATGAGCTCACTCTGGTGCTCACCCTCACTGAGCCGGTGGTGTATCTGCTCCAGGCCCTGACCCAGCCGGCCTTCGGGATCGCCTCGGAGACCGTCCTCTCCGAATCCGATCCGGGTCTGGTCTCCAGAAATCCCATCGGCACCGGCTGCTATCAGCTGGTCGGACGCAGCGAGGACGGCCGAAGCCTGAGGCTGACCGCGTTCGAAGACCACTGGGGCGACGCTGCAGGTGCCACCTCGGTCACCGTGAGAGCGCTGGGCAAATCGTTCGACAGACTCCGAGAGCTCAACCGCGGCCGGATCGATGTGTACGACCACATCACCGCCGACAACCTCCGGCCATTGGTCCAGGCAGGCCGCCTCATCCTGCAGCGCGACCCCTTCTCCATCCTCTACCTGGGCATGAACCTGGAGCACCCCATCATGGGGCGTCCTGAGGTCCGGGAAGCGATTGCCCGCTCCGTCCGCCGAAGTGCCCTCAGCGAAGCGATCCTCCTCGAAGGCTCCCGGCCTGCCTTCCAATTCACTCCGCCCGCGCTCGGAGTCCACTCCGACGCCGCCCCGCGCTACGACCGAAGCCCCACAGCAGCCGCCGAACTGCTCGAAGAGGCCGGGTACGAGGGTGAGCCGCTGCGGTTCTACTACCCCATGGCGACGACCCGCAGCTGGCTCCCGCGTCCCGAAGCTGTCTACGCGTCCCTGGCACGCGATCTGACGGATGTGGGCCTGGTCATCGAGCCCCGCCCCGTGCGCTGGGACGACGGCTACATCGAAGAGATGCTCGCCGACGATGAGCGGGCCCTCCACCTCATGGGGCGCAATGGAGGGTTCCGCTCACCACACAGCTTCTTCGGCCCCCTGTTCGGGCAGAACGGCCTGGGGATGCCCAACCGGGAGTTCAACTACGACTCGGAGGAGGTCTGGGAGCTGATGGCCCAGGCCCGCGGCGAGCAGGACGATGAGGCGCGCGCGGAGCTCTACCGCGAGCTCGCCGTCGTCCTGGCCGAAGACCTGCCGGCGGTGCCGCTGGCCTACCCCATCTCGGGGCTCGCCCTGGGCCGTCGCGTGAGCGACTACCCCATGTCTCCGGTCCTCAACGAGCAGTTCGCAGACATCGCGCTCGCAGGCGAACGCTGAATCTGGAGCCCGCCGAATCTCGGGTAAGGTCGAGGCGACGAAACACTGATCACTTCCCACGGATCACACAGACAACGAGCAAAGGGGAGCACTGTGAACCAGTCGGCAGCGACGCCGGAGGCTTCAGGCCCTGAGAACCGATACGACGTCATCCTCATCGGCGCGGGAATCATGTCCACCACGCTCGGCAGCCTGCTCAGCGAGCTGGAGCCTCACTGGTCCATCGGGCTCTTCGAGAAGCTCGAAGGGGGCGGCCAGGAGTCCTCGGACCCCTGGAACAATGCCGGCACAGGCCACGCCGCTCTCTGCGAGCTGAACTATACGCCTCAGGGCAAGGACGGCTCCGTCTCGACGGCCAAGGCCAAAGGCATCAACGAGCAGTTCCACGTGTCCAGGCAGCTGTGGTCCCACTGGGTGCAGAACGGAACGCTCAACGACCCGCGGACCTTCATCAACGCGCTGCCGCACATCAGCTTCGTCTGGGGCGACACGAACGCGGAGTACCTCAAGGTCCGGTACGAGGCGATGAAGGCGGAGCCCCTGTTCTCCCACATCGAGCACACCGAGGACCAGGCAACCATCGGAGAGTGGGCGCCTCTGCTCACCGAAGGCCGCGACGCGGAGCAGCGTGTGGCCGCGTCGAAGTTCCACGACGGCACCGACGTCGACTTCGGCTCGCAGACCCGGCAGCTCGCAGCTCACCTCCAGAAGTCCGGCGCAGACATTCGATACGGCCACGACGTCACCGGCCTCTCCCGCGCCCGCGATGGGCGATGGGTCGTCTCTCTCAAGGATCTGTCCACCGGGAAGAAGCTCAAGGCATCCGCGCGGTTCGTCTTCGTCGGGGCCGGAGGCGGGGCCCTCAGCCTGCTTCAAGGGTCCGGCATCGAAGAGATCAAGGGCTTCGGCGGCTTCCCCGTGTCGGGCAAGTTCCTGAAGACGACTGACCAGTCCATCGCGGAGAGGCACCACGCCAAAGTCTACGGGCTGGCGTCGGTGGGTGCCCCTCCGATGTCTGTCCCCCACCTCGACACTCGCTTCGTGGACGGCGGACGATCGCTGATGTTCGGCCCCTACGCAGGCTTCTCCCCCAACTTCATGAAGTCCGGCTCATTCCTGGACCTGCCGCTGTCTGTGCGGCCCCACAACATCCTCACCCAGCTGGGCGTGGCCAAGGACAACCGGGACCTGGTGACCTTCCTGCTCAAGGAGGTCGCCAAGTCCCAGAGGCAGAAGATGGAGGAGCTCTACAAGTTCGTCCCCGACGCCGGTCCGGACTCGTGGGACATGATCACCGCAGGGCAGCGCGTTCAGGTGATGAAGAGGAACGACGAGGGGAAAGCCGTCCTGCAGTTCGGCACCGAGCTCATCGCCTCCGCCGACGGGTCGATCGCTGGGCTTCTCGGAGCCTCACCGGGGGCCTCAACCGCTCCCAGCATTATGCTGCGCCTGCTGGAGCGCTGCTTCGGAGGGCTCGTGGACGCGTGGAGGCCCAAGCTCGAAGCGATGGTCCCCTCCTACGGCAGACTGCTGAATGAGGAGCCGCAGCTGTTGGAGGAGATCAGCAGCAGCACCGCTGCGACACTGCGCCTCAACGGCTGAGTGGGCCGGCTGCGCTACCCGGCACCCAGGTCATTCACCACGGACCTCGGTGCCGCCGCACACGTATGGGAGCACCCCAGTCCGCTCGGCGATCCGGTGCTTCTGGTCCACGGCTACGGGTCCAACACCCTGTTCAACTGGGTGAAGACCGGGTGGCTGGACCCTATGGCCGACCTGGGCCGGAGCATCATCTCCATCGACATGCCGGGCCATGGCGACGCCAAGAGCACTGATCCGGCCGGAATGCGCACCGGGGACCTCGTCGACGACCTGCACCAGGTGATCACTCAGCATGGGAGGCGTGCTGCCGTGCACGGCTATTCATTGGGGTCCCGCGTCTGCTGGGCACTCGCGCACGAGACACCATCATCCGTGTCGTCTTTGGTGATGGGCGGATCTCCGGTCTCGCCCAAGCCGTACCGGGTGGACGCCGACCAGGCCAGGGCCTGGGCACGCGGAGGACCCGAGCCGGTCGACAAGCACACACGACGCTTCATCACTCATGCTGCGGCGATCCCTGACCAGAACCTTCCTCACGCTGTGGAGCTGCGTCTGGCTCTCTCAGAGGAGGAGGTCGCCCCGGCCGACACGGTGCCGAGCGTTCCGACCTTGGTCGTGGCGGGAAGCAAGGATCCCGCAGCGGACGAGGCGCCTCAGCTGGCCGACTGGGTGCAGCAGATGGGAGCTCCCGCCCGCTTCGAGGAGATACCCGGCAGGAACCACATCAATGTGCTGACATCTCGAGACTACAAGGCCGCCGTCAGCCGCTTTCTCGAGGATCAGGCCTAGCTTCGCCGTCCTCGGGCTCAGCAAAGGGCTGCCTGAATGCGGTCTCGGGCAGCTTCATCGCTGTCAGCGGCACCACGGCGGCGCATATCACTGCCGAGGCGATGAGCATGCCGCCGGAAGAGGCGGCGAGCAGCCAGACGACAGCCAGCACAGCGGCGATGACTCCGGTCAGCCTGTTCAGCCGCGCATGCCGGGAAGCTCCCGGCAGGATCGGGGCAGTGAGCCCTCCCACAAGGGCGAGCCCCATCACCAGTGCGGCGGCCGTCGCATCCGGAGCCAGGTGACGGGAAGCGAACTCCGAGGCCCTCAGCAGGAGGATGAGCACGCCGGCGTGAAGGACGCTGCTGCTCAGCAGGATGCTGCGCGGATGAGCGTACCTGCGCAGCGTCGCGCGCAGGCCGATCGCCGCGAACAGCCCTCCCAGGGCGAACAGGGCCGAGGCGACGGCGAGGAGCTGCTCCCCGCGCGGAAGGAGCGCCGCCAGAAGTCCGGGCACAAGGAGCACAGCAGGAACATGACAAGCAGCGCGCAGCAGCCGCTGCCCTGCACTCGACTTCATGCTCATGGTGACCTCACCCAGGAACTCTCATCGTCAGGGTCGAACCGACTCGAGAGGCCCGGACGATCAGCTGGGAGGGTATCTGAGTGTGCATCTCGGCCACGTGACTGACCACTCCCACCCGCCGGCCCTCGCCCTGCAGACTCGTGAGGGCGACCATCACCGCGTCGAGGGTCTGCTCGTCGAGCGAGCCGAAGCCTTCGTCGATGAACAGCGACTCCATCTCCACTCCCCCCGCCTCAGCCTGGACGACCTCCGCGAGGCCCAGCGCCATCGCCAGCGACGCCATGAAAGTCTCCCCGCCCGACAGTGAGGAGGCTGGCCGGCGCTCATCAGAGTGCTCATCATGGACCTGCAGGTCCAGGCCCTGTTTGCTCCCCCCTGACCCGGTGTCCTGGTGCAGCAGCTGATACCGGCCCTCTGACATCGCCCCGAGGTGACGTGAGGCCGCCTGCGCGACCTCTTCGAGCTTGGCCGCCAGGACGAATGTGGTGAGGGTCATCCGCATGGGGTTGTCGTGCCCGCGACCGTTGAGGGTCTCTGCCAGAGCCAGGAGGCGGGTCTGCTCCTCGGCCTGGTCGGCTTTGGCCTGAAGGCTCTCGTTCAGGGACGCGATGCACCCGGTCACTGATTCGCGTCGGGCGTCGAAGGTGGTGAGGGCGTCCCTCGCCTGCTCGAGACGATCCTCCGCGTGCACGGCTGCCTGCTGGACCTGCTGGAGCTCGTCTGCGTCGGGAGCCTGCTCGCCGGCGGACTGGCGGGCCTGGCCGCCCTTCACCTCGGGCTGCTCGGCTTCGTAGTCGAGCCGCTGCCCCTGAGCGTCATGCTCCTTGACCGCGCCGCGGAGCCGAGTGAGCTCCTCCTCGGGCAGCTGGGCTCTCCGAAGGTCGGTCGAGTCGGCGAAGTCGGATTCGGCCAGCTCGCGTTCGGCGGACTGCGCGGCGGTACTGGCGGCAGAGGCGGCAGCCGACTCAGCACTGACGGCATCGACGGCCTGCTGGACGGCGGCCTGCAGCTCCTTCACGGCCTCGAGGCGGGCGCTGACGCTGGGGTGGCCCCCGCGGAGCCGGGCGAGCCGGTCTTCGAGCTCGGCGGCAGCGGTCCGGGCGCGTTCGGCCTCCGCCTGTGCGCTCTGACGCTCATGCTCCAGGGAAGTGAGACGGCGCTGGGCTGCGTGGAGCTCCTCTGCGGACCTTTCCAGCTCGCGGGCGATGCGCTGCTGCTCGCGGCGGGCTTCCTGGGCCCGACTGAGCTCCTGGTGCGCGGATTCGAGGCGCTGCGCAGCCTCCTCTGCGCTGGTGTGCGCATCGCTGTCCTCTGCCTCCCCGCCGAGCTCCTCGAGCAGCTCGTCGTACTGCTGCTGAGCGGTGCGATGCGCCGCCGCTGCGGCGACTGCTTTCTGGTGGGCAGCTGTCATCCGCTGCTGGGCCTCGTCGACCTGCTCGAGAGTGGCGCCCTCCTCCTCATCCGCGGCGTGCGGGGCAGGGTGCTCGACAGAGCCGCACACCATGCAGGGCTCTCCGGGCTCGAGCCGGCCGGCGAGCTGGGCCGCCATGCCGCCCCGGTAGGCCCTGACTGCCCGCTGGTAGTCATCATCCTGGGCCCTGTACTGCTCATGGGCCCGCTCCGCTTCGGCCTGACGGCGCTCCTGCTGCTCAGCGGCCCGGTCGCGTCGTGCCATGAGCTGGACGATGGAGTCTGCGTCGGTCACTCGCTCCCGGGCGGACTCCGCAGCGGCGTCGAGAGCGGCCTCGTCCTGCCGCCGTTCTGCCAGCTCCTGCCGGCTCTTCGTCAGCTGGTCCACGTTGGCGGTCAGCTCCTCCGCGCTCTGCTGGGCCTGGGCCGCGGTCAGCGCGGACTGCTCGGCACTGCGGAGCTGATGGCTGTGACGGGCTTCGAGCTCTTCGGCCTCCTCCTCCGCCAGCCGGGTGCGCAGCCCCGTCAGCGTCTCAGCGGCCTGCTGGAGAGCAGAGTGATCGGGCGTTCCCCCGAGGTCCACGACAGCAGGGGCGTCTGCATCGCTGTCGACGGCACCCGACCATCCGGCGCTGAAAGTGTCGGAGGCTTTCTGCGCCGCCGCCTTCGCCTGGTAGGCGGCCTGCTGATGACGCTCCTGAGCCCTGGTCGCCTCCCGGAACCACTTCTCCACTGTGCGGGCCTGTTCATGGCGGGCGCAGCGGGCCCGGTCCTCATCTGCCTGGTCGGAGGCGGCGGCATACGTCCGCCGCGCGTCCTGGTGCTCTGCCCAGCGGCGCAGCTCCCGTCGGCGCGCGGACAGCTCCTCCGCCAGGGCTCGGGCCTTATCTGCGGCCTCCCGGGCAGCCTCGAGGCGCCCGGTGAGCCGGCCGCGGCGCTCCTCCGCCCGGACGGTGACACGCTCCCCGAGCTGCTCTGGAGGGACATCGTCAAGGTCGGCCTCCTCCGTCCCTGCGCCCTCCTCGGCGGGGGGCATCAGGAGCGAGGCGGCGTCGCTGCGCAGGCGGGCAGTGAGCTGCTCGATCTGGGCTTCGATGCGTTCGCTGCGGGCCCGGGCCTCCTTGGCCTGCTCGTTGAGGCGCTCCTCCAGGCGTCGGAACCGGAAGGTGTCGAAGAGCTGTTCGAGGAGTGCCTGCTTATCGGCACTCTTGGCGTGCAGAAAGTCAGCGAAGTCTCCCTGAGGAAGCAGGATCACTTTGGTGAACTGCTTCAGGCTCAGCTGGAGGATGCCGCTGAGTTCAGCAGTAGCGGCTTTGATGCCTGAGACTCCGACGTCCCAGCCGTCCCCCGTCCATCGCTTCAGGCTGAGCGTAGGGTTGACCATCGTCTTGCGCCCCGCCCGGATGAACGAGGGTGTCCGACGTACCCAATAGCGATGCCCGCCGACGGAGAACTCCAGTTCCACAAAAGGGGCTCGCTCATCAGGCGCGTGGTGTGATTTGAGAAGGTTATGGTCTCTCAGCCCCGCTACGTTCCCGTAGAGGGCAAATGTCACGGCGTCGAGCACCGACGTCTTCCCGGAGCCGGTGCGGCCGCGCAGCAGGAACAGACCCTCGGCGCTGAGCTGATCGAAGTCCACGGTCTCAGTTCCGGGGAACGGCCCGAAGGCGCACAGAGTCATGGCGTGAAGCTTCATGCGCGCACCTCCTGGAGGGCTTCGGCGATCAGCTGCTGCTCAGCCTCATGAGGGCTCCGGCTGCGCACATGCTCCAGGAAGCCTGCGACCACCTCAGCATCGGTGCGGGCCTGCTGCAGCTTCTGCGAGTAGGTGGACCCGCTGGTGAGCCGGCCCGCCCCTGCATAGCTGAAGCTGGCCAGGTATGGGTAGCACTCCTGGACGCGCTGGAAGGCCTGCTCGGGCCGCTGCTCATCAGTGAGCTTCACCTGCACGTAGGCGTGTGACCACCGCTCCAGCGTCTCCGCGCCGAGGATCTCCTCGATCGTGCCGGAGAGGCGCTTGAGGGGGCGGCCGATGCTCCAGTCAAGGGCCGCGGCGCTTCCGTCGGCAGTGTCGTAGATCCACGCTCCCTTCTCCTGCTCCGCCTCGGAGAATGAGTAGCGGATCGGCGACCCGGAGTACCTGACGGTGTCCGTGAGGGCCTGCCGTCCGTGGAGGTGGCCCAGGGCTGCCCAGTCGAAATCGTCGAAGATCTCCAGCGGGACCACCGAGAGGCCGCCGACGGTGTCCTCGTGGTGCTCCGGCTGCTCCCCCGCGGCGACATCCGCACCGATGTTCCGCTCTGATGCGGAGGCCGTGCCCTTGGCGGCGAAGAGGTGCGCCATCACAATGGTGCGCGCCTGGGGGCTGCGCTCGGCACGATCGACCCGGATCCGTTCGGCCACGGCCCGGGTCACGGCAGTGTGGTGGGCACGCTCACAGCCGAGCTCCGCGGCGTGAAGCTGCGGCTCCAGGTAGGGGACGCCGTAGACCAGCACCGGGCCGTGCTCATCCTCCAGCTCAACGGGCACCCAGGCGTCTTCGAGTGCGCTGCGGATGTGCACCCCCGAGCTGCGCATCAGGCTTCGCCCGAACCCCAGCCGAGCCGCCGAGTCGTGGTTTCCGGAGGTGACGATGACCTTCGCACCCAGCTCCACGAGCCGCCCGAGGGTTCTCTCCAGCAGCTCCACGGCCCACTCCGGCGGCAGCGCCCGGTCATAGACATCGCCGGCGATCAGCACGGCATCGATGTTCTGCTCCCTCACCTCGGCGCACACGGCCTCACACAGCTGCTCCTGCTCAGTGCGCAGGCTGAAGCCGTGGAAGCCACGCCCAAGATGCCAATCGGAGGTGTGCAGGAAGCGCATAGGCCAAACCTACCGGTGCGGACGGACAGCCACGTGCGCGCAGCCCCGTGCTAATGTGACGCCCACCACCGCTTAGGCGGTGACAACTGAATACCGAACTCTGTCCGACAGGGGAGCGGCCGCCGATCACCGGCCAGTCGCTGAGAGTGGGCTTGAGGCCCAGACCCTTGAACCTGATCAGGCTAGAACCTGCGAAGGAAGTCGCTATGAACTCTTCTTCAGCGCTCTCACGCGCATCTGCACGGTCCGCATCCGCACGCCGCTCCATGCGCTGGAGCGTCTCCGACATCGTGGTGGCGTCCACACTCGCCGTCGCCTCCGGGGTCATCTTCTGGGGCTGGAACCTCAGCTACCACTTCGTGGGCAGCCTCTTCGCCTTCTATCCGCCGGTGGAGACGCTTGTCCACGGCATGTGGCTCTTCCCCGCCGTCCTCGGCGCTCTCATCATTCGCAAACCCGGTGCGGCGATCTACTGTGAGATGGTCGCCGCCGCCGTCTCCGCCCTCCTGGGCTCCCAATGGGGCCTCACCGTGCTCTCCTCCGGGTTCATGCAGGGGCTCGGGGCCGAGCTCATCTTCCTGGCCGTCATGTACCGGCGCTTCAGCATCGAGATCGCACTCCTCGGCGGGGCCGCCTCCGGGCTCACCGGCGGCATCACCTACCACTGGATCGTGCCCATGTACGCCTACGCACCCCTGGAGACGGCCATCCACATCGGCTGCTTCATGCTGTCCGGGGCCATCGTCGCCGGGCTTCTCCCCTGGCTGGGCACCCGGGCGCTCGCCGCCACCGGTGTTCTGGGACCGATGGCCTCGAGGAAGGCGCACCGCGAATCTCCGCTGGGCCGGACAAGCCCCCGCCGTGACCTCTGATCCGGCGGCCGTCCGGCCGAGCACCCGCACCACGACGCCGCAAGCTCCCTCAGCTGGAGCACAGGTTCTTGCCCGGGGTTGGACATGGCACCATCCCGACCGGGACTCCCCAGCGGTCGCAGGTCTGGACCTGCATATCCGACCCGGCGAGAAGGTCCTCATCGCAGGACCCTCCGGAGCAGGCAAATCCACCCTGCTGCACGGACTCGCCGGTGTTCTGCAGGACCAGGGCGCCGAAGCCCAGGGCGATCTGCTCATCGACGGCGCACGCCCCGAGGAGGCACGCGGCCGGGCCGGGCTCATGCAGCAGGACCCGGAGGCCGCCGTCGTGCTCTCCCGCCTCAGCGACGACGTCGCCTTCGGCCCGGAGAACCTCGCAGTCCCCCGGGACGAGATTCCGGACCGTGTCGCCGAAGCGCTGCGGGCCGTGGGGCTCGGTCACCTCCCCCGTGACCATCCCACCGCTCAGCTCTCCGGCGGTCAGAAGCAGCGGCTCGCACTGGCCGGCATCCTCGCGATGCGCCCGGGTCTGCTGCTGCTCGACGAACCCACCGCCAACCTTGACCCTGAGGGTGCCGACAAGGTCCGCGACGCGGTGATCGCCGCCGCCGAACGCACCGGCGCCACCCTCGTCGTCGTCGAGCACCGGCTGGCCCGCTGGGCCGAGCACATGGACACGCTGGTCGTGCTCGCCCCAGGAAGCGGAGTGAGCCGGCGAGCGCCCTCGTCGACTCTCAGCACAGACGGTGCCCTGCGAACGGAGCTCGCCGAGGCGGGCCTCTGGGTCCCAGGGTGGGACGGATCGCCACGGTCAGTCCCTGGTGACGCCGAGGGGATCTCCGCGCCGGCTGGAGGTGCTCAGCAGTCGGGAGTGCAGGGCAGCGATGTCGTGCTCCGGGCCGAGGGGCTGGCCGTCTCACGGCACAGTCCGCGCAGAGGGTGGCGGCGACGTCACTGCCCTGCCCCGGTGCTCACCGGGGTGAACCTCACCCTGAGCGCTGGCCGGGCGGTGGGCATCACGGGGCCGAACGGAGCTGGCAAATCCACCCTGCTGCTGTCACTGGCGGGCCTGCTGCCTCCGCACGCCGGCACGCTCACCCCGGACCCGCATGCGTGGAATCCGGCACAGCTGATCAGTCGTATCGGGATGGTTTTTCAGGAGCCTGAGCACCAGTTCGTGAAGCCCACTGTGGCCGAAGAGCTGAGGCTCTCCGCGGAGAAGGCGCGCACCGTCGACGGCCGGCCGCAGTTCGCTGAGACGGATGTCGAGGCACGAGTGGCCCAGCTGCTGCACCGCCTGCGGCTGGAGCAGCTCGCCGACGCCAACCCGTTCAGCCTCTCGGGGGGCGAGAAGCGCAGGCTCTCCGTAGGCACCGCCTTGGCCTCCGGTCCGCAGATGCTGCTGCTCGACGAGCCGACGTTCGGGCAGGACGCCCACACCTTTGCGGAGATCGTCGACCTGCTGCGTGAGCACCTCGCCGCGGGCGGGGCTGTGCTGGCGGTCACGCACGACGCCGCATTCCTGGAGGCCCTCGACGCTGAGACTGTCGACATCGGGCAGTTCCGCAGCCGCCCCGCAGAAACGCCCTCAGCCGAACGGGGGACCACGGAGCTTCCCGGGCTGGGCTCCGCGCGGAACTCCTCGTGGCTGGGCCGACGCAGCCCTCTTGCGAAGCTGGCAGCACTTGCTCTCATCACGTTGGCCCTGGTGGCGACCATCGATGCGGTCTCGGCGGCTGTGGTCGCAGCGACCAGCTTTCTGATGCTCGGGCTGGCGGGAATCCGTCCGTTGGCCTTCCTCGGCCGTATCTGGCCCTTTGCAGTCGGGGCGGTGATCGCCGTATGGGGCACCGCGATCGCCGGTGAAGAGTCCGGGCGGGTGCTGCTGGACCTGGGCTTCACGACAGTCAGCAGCGGCTCGTTGCTGCTCGGCGTCGCCCTGGGGCTCCGAGCCTTCGCCATCGTGCTGCCCAGCGTCATCATCCTCTCCACCACCGATCCCACCGACCTGGCTGACTCGCTGGCCCAGCAGCTGAAGCTACCGGCGCGATTCGTCCTGGGCGCACTCGCTGCGATGCGGCTCATGGGGCTGCTGGCAGAGCATTGGAGCACCCTGGGCCATGCGCGTCGCGCCCGCGGCATCGGTGCCAAGAAGGGCCTCCTAGGGGGAGTCTCCGGCACCCTGTCCCAAGCGTTCGGGCTGCTGGTCCAGGCGATCCGGACAGCCACACGCTTGGCCATCACCATGGAATCCCGGGGCTTCGGCGCCGGGCCGCGCACCTGGGCACGACCAGCGCGTCTGGTGCCTACGGATGCTCTCGTGGTGCTGGCAGGCGCGGGAATCGCGGCCGCGGCCACTGCCGCGTCGCTGCTGGCGGGCACCTGGAACCTGGTCTGGGCCTGAGTCCGTGCTCGACGGCGGATACCCTGTCCGGGTGAACAGAGACACGCTGACCGACGAGGAGCTGATCGCGCAGTTCCAGGGGCAGATGACCGCACTGCTGCCCGGCCGGGATGAGCCGATCCACGCTGAGACGCTGCTGACCCTCTGCCTGGCCGACGGACTGCTTGAGGTCCTCGAGTGGTCCGCCGAAGGAACGGGGGCAGACCCGCTGGCAGCGATGTGGCTGGCCTGTCTGCGCTGGCACCGGGCCGTCACCGGGTCCTTCCCCGAAGGCTCCCCGCAGCCCCCGCGGCGGCCCACCGACCACGCTCTGGCGCTCATCCTGCAGGCCGGCGGAAGCCCGCTCGTCCCCGGCAGCGCAGAGAGTTCGCTGCGCGGGCTCGCCTCCGCGGACATGGCCTACCCCAGCTCCCCTGCCCAGCCGGAGGCATACGACACGGCCGTGCTCTCCCGAGCCGTTCCGATCGGGCTGTTTCCCTATGTGGGCGTCGAGACGCGGAAGAAATGGGCTCAGGAAGCCATCAGCCTGACCCACGGTCACCCTGACGTCGTTGCCGCCGCGCAGTCGCGGGTCGCAGAGGTCACCGCCGGAGAGCACTCAGAGCAGGATCTTTCCGAGGAGCAGTCCCGGCACGAGCTGCTGAGCGTCGTCGTCGAGGACCTTGCCCGCCGGTGGCGCCAGGCCGCTCAGGGCGCGTAGGGCCAAGCCGCCCCGGCCAGCTGTCGGAACGCCCGCTCGGAGACCATCCGGATGCTCTGTCCGGTCTCTCTGCGCTTGAGCGCATCCTTGGCCTTGTTGGAGCCCAGCGGTCCCTGCGGGTCCCGATCAGCGGCGAGGTCTGCTTCGTCGAACCCGTCGCCGATGACAAGGATGCTGGTGGAGCCTGTCACTCGTGAGGAGGTGGTGCCTCCGCAGCCGGCGACCAGCTGCTTGGCTTCGCCGCGAGGAATCACCAGGTTCCCGGTAAAGCTGACATGCTCGCCGAAGAACGGGTGCGACGGGTCCGCGTCCTGGTTCGCCGGAAGGTTCCGGCCCTCCTCCTGCCAGCGCATCAGATCGGGCAGCTCCCTGCCCCCCAAGGGGACGGTCGCATCGAAGAGGTCACCGTAGCCGCGGATCTGCCGGGTCGCCCGGGACTCACGCACTCGCGGCGCCGTCCAAGGCTCCAGCACCTCAGGCTCGATGCTCGCGGCACCGAACAGTGCGCGCGGATCCGGAGTCTGCTGACGACGTGCAATGTCGACCACGATGGCAGCAGAGGCTCGGGCATCCCAGAGCGCGTGGTGATGATGCTTCAGGTCGAAGCCCGCTTCGGCTGCCGCCTTCGGCAGGGCGTGCGAGGGGAGCTGGTACACGGCCCGGGCCAGGCGCACCGAGCAGAGTCCGCTGAGGCCCGGTCCGTCGATCCCGGAGACTTCGAGAGCGGACTCGAGGACTTCGAGGTCGAACGTGACGTTGTGCGCCACCAGCGTGTCCGCACCGATGAATGCGGCCACCTCGTCGAACGCCTCTCCGAAGCGGGGCGCGGAGGCGGCAGCCTCTGGGGTGATCCCATGGATGCCGATATTCCTCGGATCGAACCGGTCGAAGCCCTCCGGCGGTCTGAGCAGCGTGTAGTGCGTCTCGGCTTCGACGCCGTCCCGCACCCGCACCAGACCGATGGCGCACGGAGAGCCGCGAAAGCCGTTGGCGGTCTCAAAGTCCACGGCGGTGAAGTTCAGCCCCCTCACGCCCCCGCCAGAACCTCCACGATTCGGGGGGCGAGCGCGGAGAAGGCTCTGCCGCGGTGCGAGATCGCGTTCTTCTCCTCCATGGACAGCTCGGCCGCGGAGCGCGACTCTCCGGCAGGCTGCAGGATGGGGTCATAGCCGAATCCGCCATCGCCTCGTTCGGCGGTGAGCAGCTCACCCTCCAGGCGGCCCTCTGCCGTGTGCTCAGCACCGGAGGGGGTGACGAGGGATGCGACGCATATGAAGGCTGCAGCGCGGTGGGCCTGCGGCACATCGGCAAGCTGCTGCAGCAGCAGGCGCCGATTGTTCTCGTCCGAAGCCTGCTCCCCGGCCCAGCGCGCGGAAAAGATTCCGGGTGCGCCGCCGAGCACGTCCACGGCTAGCCCCGAATCATCCGCAACGGCCGGCAGTCCGGTCTGAGCAGCCACCTCGCGGGCCTTCAGCAGTGAGTTCGCCTCGAAGGTGACGCCGGTCTCTGGAATCTCTGCACACCCGGCTGTGACAGCGTCGACGACTGCGGCGTCCAGGTCCAGGCCGGCGAGCGCGGGCTCTTCGGCCAGCAGGGCACGAAGCTCGCGCACTTTGCCCTGGTTGCGTGTCGCGAGGACGAGCCGGGCACTCATGCGGCGTCCAGCGCCTGCTTCTGCATCTCGGAGAGCTGGGCGCACCCCGCGACGGCGAGGTCCAGAAGCTCATCCATCTGGCTGCGGGTGAAGGGCGCTCCCTCGGCGGTGCCCTGCACTTCGACGAAGTCGCCGGATCCGGTGACGACGACGTTCATGTCAGTCCCAGCGGTGGAGTCCTCGGTGTAGGGCAGATCGAGCACAGCGTGGCCGTCGGGCAGGACGCCCACACTGATCGCTGAGACCGAATCGGTGAGGACCTCGGCCTTCCTGCCCACGTGACCCTCCTGGCGAGCCCATTCGATGGCCTCCACCAGTGCCACGTAGGCACCAGTGATCGCTGCCGTGCGTGTGCCGCCGTCGGCCTGGAGCACGTCGCAGTCCAGAGTGATCATGTTCTCCCCCAACGCCTTGGTGTCCACCACGGCCCGCAGGGCGCGGCCGATCAGCCGGGAGATCTCGTGGGTGCGGCCGCCGATCTTTCCCTTCACGGATTCGCGCGAGTTTCGGGTATTGGTGGCCCGCGGCAGCATCGCGTACTCAGCGGTGACCCAGCCGGT
This sequence comes from Nesterenkonia sp. NBAIMH1, assembly GCF_007922635.1. NCBI lineage: Bacteria > Bacillati > Actinomycetota > Actinomycetes > Micrococcales > Micrococcaceae > Nesterenkonia > Nesterenkonia sp. NBAIMH1. Next base: position 2,304,179 of record NZ_CP042335.1, on the reverse strand, counting down.
CCCCCGGCCGCGCAGCCAGCGCGGCACGTCGGACTCGAAGCTGGCGGTGCACAGCACCCTGGTGCCGCCGAAGTCGATGAGAGCACTTCCTTCGGCCTGCGAAGACCAGCCGCGTGTGATGGTCACGTCGCGCAGCTGGTTGGCCAGGCGGCCGTCATGGCGGAGGTAGTCGGACGTAGTGCTCACAGTGGTGCTCTCCTCGATGTGTGTGTCGGTCGCTGCTCTGCCGGCTCCGGATGCATCAGATGCGGTAGGAGGCGCCGGGCGCAACAACGGCAGTCTCACCGGAGTAGTGCGCCGCAGCCGCCTCGAACACCTTATCCGGGTCCGTCCACACCGGGATGTGGGTCAGGAAGAGCCGCTTCGCCTCCGCATCGGCGGCGGTGCTGCCGGCGCGTGCACCGGTCAGGTGAATTCCCCGCAGCTCCTCATCCCGGCCATCCTGGTAGGCAGCCTCGCAGAGGAAGATATCAGCTCCCCGCGCAGCCTCAGTCAGCCCTTCGCACGCGTCGGTGTCGCCTGAGTAGGTCAGAGTCCGCAACTCGCCGCTCTCGTCGACGGCCTGAACACGCAGGGCGTAGGCCTCCGGTGTGGGGTGCCATACGGCATACGGGGTGATGGTGAACGGTCCGACAGTGTGGGGCTGCCCGTCCGCCCAGTGTCTGAAGTCGAACTCCTCAGACATGCCCGGATCGGGGTCGATGCCGTAGACCTCCGCCGCTCGGCGGGCGGTCTCCTCCGGGCCGAAGATGGGGATGAGTCCGGGGCCCGAACCGCCGGGATGCCACTTCGCTGCGACGTGCAGTCCGCAGATGTCGCTGAAATGGTCGGGGTGAAGGTGAGAGAAGGCGACCGCATCGATCTCGTCGAGGCGGATGTGACGCTGCAGAGCACCCAGGGCCCCATTGCCCAGGTCGAGAAGCAGGCGCCATGTCCGACCCGCGTGCTCTGCGGTGAGCAGGTAGCAGGATGCCGGAGACTCCGGACCCGGGAACGAGCCGCTGCAGCCGATGATGGTGAGCTCCATGCCGCTCACCCTACCGCCCGGCGTGGCCTCTCTCCTGCTCCTCGTCGTCGGGGAGCACATCGAGCATCGCGGAGAAGAGCGACTCCTGAAGCCAGGTGATGAAGGTGTAGATCTCCGCCATGAACGCCTCAGTGCTTCGACTGGCTCCCGAGGCCGCCAGCTGATGGACCTTTCTGGCGTCCGCGTCATCCTCGATGCCCAGACGCACCGACAGAGTCAGGCGCAGGTCGTTGAGTGCGCGGCCGAAGGCCGGAGCCTGCTCCTCCTTCAGGCGCACCGTGCCTGACTCCAGGAGCATCCGGGCGGTGCGCAGGTCACTGATCTTCGACTCGCGCAGGGAGCCCTCGGCGAGCCGCCGCAGCTGCCGGGCCTCCTCCCCGTCCTCGTGAGCGTCGGGAAGGAGGCGGGCCAGGACGCCGTCGGCCGGCGGGTCCAGCCCGGGAGCTGGGATGTCGGGCCCTTCGTCCGCCGGAGCTCCTGTCCCCTCGTCCATGCCTTCGCCCAGGCCGGCGAGCTCGGCACGAAAGTGCGTGAACACCGGATCGGCGAGATCGGCGTGCTCGGCGTGCTCGGCAGGAGCCTCGCCGGAGGCCTCGGCGACCTCCTCGGCGCGCGCCTCGAGCAGCTGGATCACATCAGCGCAGAGCCCTGAGAGCAGGCGACGCTCATGGGTGGTCAGCTCAGCGCGGTATCCGTGCGTGGTGGCGTGAAACGCTCGTGCCATCAGCCGGCCTCCTCGAGGGTCGCCTGCAGACCATAGTTGTGCATCGCCGTCACGTCCTGCTCCGCCTTCTCCCGACCGGCTGTGGCCACCACAGCGCGGCCTTCGGTGTGCACCTTCATCATCAGCTCCTGCGCCCGCTCCTTGGAATGGCCGAAGTAGCTGCGGAAGACCCACGCCACATACGACATCAGATTCACCGGGTCATTCCACACGACCACGTGGAAAGGACGCTGCGGTGTCAGCACAGCAGCGAGATCCGTGTCACTGCCCGTGAGGGTCGCACCGTCAGTTGTCATGCCGTCTAGTCTAGGTTCGTGAGCCCCTCCACCGCACTGCTGACCGACCAGTACGAGCTGACCATGGTGCAGGCCGCGCTGCGCTCCGGCGCGGCGCACCGCCGCTGCGTGTTCGAAGTCTTCGGCCGCCGCCTGCCCGGAGGGCGCCGGTACGGGGTGGTCGCCGGCACCGGCCGGCTCCTGGAAGGCCTGGAGCGCTTCCGCTTCGACGACGATGCGCTGGCCTTCCTCCGTGAGCGGGGCATCGTGGACGAGCCCACCTTGGACTATCTCGCCGGCTACAGGTTCTCCGGCAGCATCAGCGGCTACGCCGAGGGCGAGATGTGGTTCCCGCACTCCCCGGTGCTGCGGGTCGAGGCGACCTTCGCCGAAGCATGCCTGCTCGAGACATACATCCTCTCGGTCCTCAACCACGACTCAGCGATCGCCTCCGCCGGGTCACGGATGGTCCAGGCAGCCGGCGGGACCGTCTCGGACGGCGGACGGCCCTGCGTGGAGATGGGCTCCCGCCGCACCCAGGAAGCGGCTGCGACGGCCAGCGCACGCGCAGCTGCCGTCGTCGGCTTCGCGGCCACCTCCAACCTCCAGGCCGGGCACGACTACGGCATCCCCACTCTGGGCACCGCCGCCCACGCGTTCACCCTCCTCCACGACTCCGAAGAGGAGGCGTTCGCCGCGCAGGTCGAAGCGTTCGGCCCTGAGACGACCCTCCTCGTCGACACCTACGACGTCGAGCGCGCGGTGCGCACCGCGGTCGAGGTCGCAGGTCCGCGACTGGGCGCGGTGCGGCTGGACTCCGGCGATCTCGTCGAGCAGGCCTTCATGGTCCGAGACCTTCTGGACTCACTCGGGAACACCGCCACACGGATCATCGTCTCCTCCGACCTGGACGAGCACGCCATTGCACGTCTCGCCGCGGCACCGGTGGACTCCTACGGGGTGGGCACGCGCCTGGTCACCGGAGCGGGCGCTCCCACGGCGGGCATGGTCTACAAGCTCGTTCAGCATGAGGACAGCTCCGGGGGCCAGATCCCCGTGGAGAAGGCTTCAGAGGGCAAGAGCAGCCGCGGAGGCGTCAAGGTGCCCATGAGGACCTACGGCGGCAGCGGAGCAGCAGAGGCGGAAGTCATCGGCATAGGCGCCGCCCCGGAGACCGCAGCCGAGGCCCGCCGGCTCCAGGTTCCGCTGGTGGTCGAGGGCGAGCTGCAGCCGGGATTCACCGGCGCGGAGGGAGTCCGGCGCGCCGCTTCGCGGCACCGGGAGTCCTTCGCAGAGCTCCCGAGGGCCGCCCACCGGCTCTCCAAGGGCGACCCGGTGATTCCGACCATCCACCAGTCACCTCTGCCGCTTCTTTCGTAGCCTTGGGCCCACCGGGGTCTATACACTCGAAGCATGGCTGAAGCACTCGTGATCGTGGACGTACAGAACGACTTCTGCGAAGGCGGCGCGCTCGCCGTGGAGGGCGGCGCCGCGCTGGCGGCCGAACTCTCCGAGTTCCTCGAGGACAGCCATGGCGAGTACGACGTCATCGTCGCCACACAGGACTGGCACATTGAGCCCGGCAGCCACTTCAGCGACGCCCCGGACTTCCAGCGCACCTGGCCCGTGCACTGCGTCGCCGGAACCCGCGGGGCCGACCTCCACGACGATCTCGACACGGAGCGCATCCAGGCACGCTTCCTCAAGGGCCTGTTCGACGACGGCTACTCAGGATTCGAAGGACGGCTGGGCGACCCCGACCGGACCGGCCTCAAGGAGGGCGAGAAGGAGAAGGCCGTCGCGCCAGCCGATGTCATCGAAGAGGGCGCCCCGGACCTCAACACATACCTGCAGCAGCAGGGCGTGGAGACCGTCACCATCGTTGGGATCGCCACCGATCACTGCGTCAGGGCGACGGCCCTGGACGCGGCGGACAACGACTACGAAGTCAGGCTGCTGAAGAATCTGACGGTCGGCGTCGATGAGGACCGCATCGCAGAGACCTACGAAGAGCTCCGTGAGGCCGGAGTCGAACTGCTCCGCAGCGACGAGCTCTGAACACGTTGAAGATCACAAGGCGAACCACAGTGCTCGATGCGGCCAACGTGACCGCAGAGGCACAATTCTGGGCAGACATCCTGGGCGGCGAGGCCGCAGGGGACCACGAGTGGCAGTCCGTGCGCCTCCCCGACGGTACAAAGCCTGTGGCGGTGCAGCTCTCGCCCGAGCACAGGCCGAGCCATTGGCCCGACGAGCCGGTGAATTCCCACATGGACCTCTGGGTGGAGAGCATCACCACCGCGCATCAGGAGGCTCTTGAGCTCGGCGCGGAGCTTCTGCAGAGCGGCACCAATACCCTTCGCGGAAGCTTCAGCGTCTACAGCTCACCTGCAGGACACCCGTTCTGCCTGTGCTGGGACGCGTAAGGACACCTGTTGATCCTGTCCTGATGCTCATCCAGCACGCCTGGCGAACAATCCCGAGACGCCTCAGGCACGGGTGAACCACAGCTGGACGGTCCTGAGGCGCTCCTGAAGCTGTGACTGGTCAGCCTGAGGGACAGCGGGTCCGCCGCACTTCTCCCGTAGCTTCGTGTGGATGCTGCCCTGGTGCATCCCTGTCTTCGCCGCGTAGGCGGACACGGACTTGTTGAGCTTCGCGCGGAGGTCCTTGAGCTGGCGGTGGTCGACCACGTCCCGCTGCCGCTGAGCAGCCGATGGGCTTCTCCTCATCTGCTCGGCCTGCTGCTGGCGCAGCAGCTCAGAGACCTGCTCCGGCTCCAGAAGCCCCGGAATTCCCAGGAAGCCCAACTCCTCATCAGAGCCTACGTCTCCCCCCAGGCCGAACTCCTCGCCGTCGAACATGACCCGGTCGAATGACGCCGACGAACCCAGAGCCGCAAACTCTCCGCGGGTCAGCTGGTCCGATGCCTTGTCCTCGCCCTCCTGCTCGTCGAGGGGGTCGATCAGCTCGTCGCCCTCAGCGGGCCCCTCATGCTCCGTTCCCAAGGCGTGGTCCCGCTCCGCCTCCAATTCGTTGGCGAGGTCGGTGAGCACAGGAACGGACGGCAGGAAGACGCTGGCCACCTCCGCCTTCTTGCGCAGGCGCACGAAGCGGCCGACCGCCTGGGCGAAGAACAGCGGGGTGGACGTCGAGGTGGCGTACACCCCGACGCAGAGCCGGGGCACGTCAACTCCCTCCGAGACCATTCGCACAGCCACCATCCAGTACCGCGACCCGTCGGCGCCGAACTCCTCGATCTTGTTCGAGGCCTCCTTGTCGTCCGAGAGCACCACTGTGGTTCTCTGCCCCGTCAGAGCGTCGAGCTGAGCGGCGTAGGCACGAGCATCCTCGTGATCCGTGGCAATGACGAGACCGCCGGCGTCCTGAATGCGATCCCGGACCTTGAGAAGCCGCTGATGGGCCGCGCGCAGCACCGCAGGGATCCAGTCCCCCTCAGGGTTCAGGGCGGTGCGCCAGGCATGCTGCGTGATGTCTTTGGTGGCGGCGCCGCCCAAGGTCGCCTCCATCTCCTCCCCGGAGGAGTTCCGCCATCTCATCGTTCCCGAATAGGTCATGAAGACCACCGGACGGACGACGTGGTCGTGCAGCGCGGGCCCGTACCCGTATGAGTAGTCGGCCTTGGATCGGCGGACGCCGTCGTTGTCCTCTACGTAGTCCACGAACGGAATGGGAGAGGTGTCAGACCGGAAGGGCGTGCCGGTGAGCGCAAGACGTCGCGCCGCAGGATCGAAGGCCTCCCTGACCCCGTCTCCCCACGAGAGGGCGTCGCCGGCGTGGTGGATCTCATCGAAGACGACGAGCGTCCGAGCCGCCTCGGTCTTGTTGCGGTGCAGTGCCGGCTTGTTGGCCACCTGTGCATACGTCACGGCCACACCGACGAACTGGGCTCCGTGGCGACCGTCGCTGTTCTTGAAGTTGGGGTCGATGGCCAGGCCTACGCGTGCTGCGGCGTCCGCCCACTGACGCTTCAGGTGCTCCGTCGGGGCCACCACGTAGAGCCGGCTCACCTCACCGGACTCGAAGAGCAGCTTGGCGACCCTCAGCGCGAAGGTCGTTTTGCCGGCCCCAGGGGTAGCAACAGCCAGGAAGTCCTTGGGCCGGCGGCGCACATAGAGGTCAAGGGCCTCCTGCTGCCACTGCCGCAGCGTGGGGGCGGTGCCATGAGCCGCGCGGTGCGGCAGGGCAGGCGGAAGTTCCGATCCGACGTCGGTGCCGACGTCGAAGAGAGACGGTTCGCTCACCTACTTCTTGCCGAAGCCGAAGAACCCGCGACCGCCGCCCTCGCCGGAGTCGTCCTTGCCGGACTCGCCGAACTCCTCGTAGATCTCTTTGCACTCAGGGCACACGGGGAAACTCTTCGGATCGCGTGAGGGAACCCACACCTTGCCGCAGAGCGCCACCACGGCGTTGCCCTCGACCATGGACTGAGTGATCTTGTCCTTCTTCACGTAGTGGGCGAACCGCTCGTGGTCCCCGGGCTCGGAGACCTGGGGCGTAGTCTCCCGCTCAATGGTTGCCGCACCCCCAGTGGAAGGGGCTGATGCTGGGTCAGCGGTGCGCATGGTGATGTCGTCAATGCCGATCATGGTGAAGGACCTCCGTCAGTCGATGCACGCCATTCTATCGAAGGCCCGTGGGGCGCTCCAGGGCGAGTTGGATGAGCTCTGTGATGAGCTCCGGGTAGGAGAAGCCGCTGGCCTGCCACATCTGCGGGTACATGCTGATGGGCGTGAATCCGGGCATGGTGTTCACTTCGTTGACGACGATGCGCTCGCCTTCGGCGGCCGCAGCATCATAGAAGAAGTCGGCGCGCGCCAGGCCCTCACCATCGATGGCCTCGAAGGCGATCACCGCCTGGCGGCGGATCTCATCGCTGACCTCATCGGGCAGATCTGCCGGGCATGAGAGATCGGCTGCGGCGGCGTCGGTGTACTTCGCCTCGAAGTCATAGAACTGATGGTGCTCAGCACCGCTGTGCACCACTATCTCGCCGCACACCGACGCCCGCGGCGCGGCGTGCGCCGCTGCTCCGAGGACGCCGCACTCGATCTCCCGGCCGGAGACGCCCTGCTCGACGATCACCTTGGCATCGTGCTGGTGGGCCTGAGCGATCGCTTCGACGATCTCCGACCAGCTGTCGACCCGGCTCACGCCCATTGACGAGCCGCCCCGGGCGGGCTTCACGAACACCGGGAGGCCCAGGCGCTTCACCCGGTCGACGCAGGCTCCTGCGTCGGAGGCCCACTGCCGCGCGGTGATGGTCTCCCACGGACCGACGCGGAGCCCGGAGGCCTGGAACGCAAGCTTCATGAAGTGCTTGTCCATTCCCAATGCGGAGGCCAGCACACCGGCACCTACGTACGGCACTCCGGCGAGCTCCAGCTGCCCCTGGAGGGTGCCGTCCTCGCCGTAGGGACCGTGCAGCAGCGGCAGGACCGCATCGACGTGTCCCAGCTCAGCAGCCGTTCCGTCGGCATGCAGCTCCACCAGAGAGGTGCCTGATGCGCCTGCATCACGAGCGGAGGAATGGAGGATGACGGAGGACCGGGTCGGCTCCACGCGGGGAAGATCACCGGCGCCGAACGCGTGCGTGCGAGGGTCCGCCGTGGGACGCGTCCACTGCCCTGCCTCGGTGATCCCGACCTCGACCACGTCGTACTTCTGCGTGTCGATGGCGTTGAGCACCCCGGCTGCGGTGACGCAGGAGACCGCGTGCTCGGAGGACTGGCCGCCGTAGAGGACCAGGACGCGCGGTTTGGCCGTCGGCTCGGATGGCACGGTCAATGCACCTCTGCTTTCAGATCCCGGGCCAGGAGAGACCCGACGATGTTGTCCACGGTCATGGATCCTTCGAGCACCGATACCACCGCTTCGCAGATCGGCATGTCCACCCCATAGCGGCGCGCCAGATCCAGGACGGCTGCTGCGGACTTCGTCCCCTCGGCCGTCTGGGTCATCGCTTCGCTGACCTGCCCGGGCGTGAGCCCTTCTCCCAGCAGACGCCCCGCGGTGCGGTTGCGGGACAGCGGCGACCCGCAGGTGGCCACCAGGTCTCCCAGGCCGGCAAGCCCGGCGAAGGTCTCCTGGCGTCCGCCCAGGGCCAGCCCCAACCGCGTGGTCTCCGCGAGACCGCGGGTGATGACGGAGGCTTTGGAGTTGTCGCCGAGCTGCTGCCCGTCGCAGATGCCCACTGCCAGACCGATGATGTTCTTCAGAACTCCTCCGAGCTCCGTGCCGATCACGTCAGAGTTGACGTAGGGCAGGAAGTAGGAGGTCTGACAGAGCTGGGACAGCTGCTCGGCGACGGAAGAGTCTGAGCAGGCGATCACCGACGCTGTGGGCTCCTCGCGCGCGATCTCTGCTGCGAGGTTGGGGCCCGAGAGCACGGCGATCCTTTCCGGAGGCAGCCCGAGCTCATCGTGGATGACTTCGGACATGCGCAGGTCGCTGATGCGTTCGAGGCCCTTGATGAGCGAAACCACGATCGCCCCCGGCTTCAGGCTCCCCTTCAGATGCGACAGCCGCTCACGCAGGCTCTGAGCCGGAACGGCCAGAAAGATCACCTCAGCCTCGCGGACAGCTCGGTCCGCATCCGAGGTGGCACGGATGCCCGTGGGCAAAGACACCTCGGGCAGATACGCGCTGTTGGTCCGGTGCGTGCTGATCTCGTGGGCGACCTCCTCGCGACGCGCCCAGAGCGTGACGTCCTGGCCGGCGTCGGCGAGCACTTTGGCGAAGGTGGTCCCCCAGGATCCTGCTCCGAGAACCGCAGTGGGACTCATTCGTCCGATCCCTCCCCGGTGCGATCCGCGTGCCTGTCCTGCTGCTCAGCCCGGGCCCGCAGCTGATCGCGAGGCACGCGCTGGCTGATGTTTCTGTCCCATATCAGCTCAGGAGCGGGTTCGCCGCGCAGTCGGCTGACACCTTCGGTCAGTGCCTGCTCGATGCGCTGGGTCGCCTGGGCCAGCACAGTGCGGCTCAGCGGCCTGCTGCGCAGATCGGACATGTCCAGAGGTTCGTCGGCTCGCAGCGTGTAGGAGCGGCGCGGCAGGATCCTCGGGGCTTTGGCGCCAAAGGGCAGGAATCGGTGGGTGCCCCAGTGGGTCAGGGGAACGATGGGAGCCCCGGTGGTCAGAGCCAGACGCGCGGCGCCGGTCTTCATGCGCATGGGCCACTGGTCAGGGTCGGTGGTGAGGGTGCCCTCAGGGTAGATCACCACGGCCCCGCCCTCCTGGATGATGCCGTGCGCGATGTCCAGCGACTCCCGGGACCTGTCGCGCGCATTGCGCGTCACCGGTATGAGCTGCAGCTCACTCATGAGCGTTCCGAGGACGGGAACGCGGAACAGCGAGTCCTTGGCCATGATGTGAGGGGTGGTTCCGCTGCGGTAGACCGCGTGCAGCACCGCGAGCGGATCGATGAGGCTCACATGATTGGCTACGACGATGCAGCCGTCGGAGGGGATGTTCTCGAGTCCGTGCCACTCCTTGCCCATCAGAGCGTTCATGCCGGGCCGAACAAGACCTGCCGCGAGGTGCCAGGCCGGAGATCGGCGAGCCGTCTCCTGCGCCGAAGATCCAGTGGCGTCCACCTCTGGACTCATCCGCCCGCGGCGATGGCAGGCTGAGGGGCCGACGAAGCCCCACTCTTTTCGATGTGGATGTCCGCACCGAGAGCTTCGATCTTGTCGATGAAGTGCTCGTACCCGCGGTTGATGATCTCGATGCCGGTGACGTTGGACGTGCCCTTGGCAGCCAGCGCCGCGATCAGGTGAGAGAATCCGCCGCGCAGGTCAGGAATGTTGATGTCGACACCGGTGAGCTCACTGGCTCCTGAGATCACAGCGGAGTGGAGGAAGTTGCGCTGGCCGAATCGGCAGGGGTTGGAGCCCAGGCACTCGCGGTGGAGCTGGATCGAAGCTCCCATGCGCGTGAGCGCATCCGTGAAGCCGAACCGGTTCTCGTAGACGGTCTCGTGCACGATGGACACGCCGTGAGCCTGCGTCAGGGCCACCACCATCGGCTGCTGCCAGTCAGTCATGAAGCCCGGATGGACGTCGGTCTCCAGCACTAGGGGCTGGAGCTGCCCGCCGCCGTGCCAGAACCGGATCCCCTCCTCGTCCACCTCGAACTCTCCGCCGATCTTGCGGTAGATGTTGAGGAAGCTGGTGAGGTCGCGCTGCGCTGCGCCCTTGACGTAGATGTCGCCGCGGGTGACGAGAGCAGCCGAGGCCCAGGACGCGGACTCGTTTCGATCGGGAATCGCCTGGTGGCGGAATCGTCCCAAGCGAGAGACGCCTTCGATGCGGATCGTCCGGTCTGTGTAGACCGTGATCATCGCTCCCATCTGCTGCAGGATCGCGATGAGGTCATGGATCTCCGGCTCCACAGCGGCGTTGCGCAGCTCAGTGATGCCCTCAGCCAGCACAGCAGTCAGCAGCACCTGCTCGGTCGCGCCCACCGATGGGTAGGGAAGCTCGAGCTTGGCACCGCTGAGGCCCTTGGGCGCTGAGATGTGGATGCCGTTGGGCTGCTTGTCCACCACAGCGCCGAAGTTGCGCAGCACTTCGAGGTGATAGTTGATGGGGCGATCGCCGATGCGGCACCCGCCCAGATCAGGAATGAATGCTTCGCCGATCTTATGCATCAGCGGCCCGCAGAACAGGATGGGGATCCGCGAGTCCCCGGCATACGCGTCGATCTCGGAGTATTCGGCCAGGTAGGTGTTGCGCGCATCGAGGCTCAGGTCCCCGGTCAGCGGGTCAGCGTCCACCTTGACCCCGTGAATCTGCAGCAGATTCCGGACGATCTCGACGTCCTTGATGTCAGGCACGTTGCGAAGCTCGGAGACTTCGCTGCCCAGCAGAGACGCCACCATGGCCTTGGGCACCAAGTTCTTGGCACCGCGGACGTGCACCGTGCCTTCGAGGGGCTTCCCGCCCTGAATTGTGAGCAGCTTGCCCATATGTATGACGTGGTCCCTTCGATCCAGCGGATTCCAGCCCTGCCACTGTACCCGATGGGGTTCGGGGGGCTCTTCAGCTTCGCGGACGGCGGAGGCGCCCGCCGGCGGCTACACCTTAGCCGGAAGCGTCGCGGGTTTGAACCCCGGCCGGGTTCCCTCGAAGGCGTCGATGGAGGCTTTCTGACGGAGCGTCAGGGAGATGTCGTCCAGGCCCTCCAGCAGGCGCCACCGCGTGTAGTTGTCGATGTCGAAGGTGGTCTCGACGCTGCCGCAGACCACCGTGCGGCCCTCCAGGTCCACTGTGATCTCAGCGCCGGGCTCACGCTGGAGCTCCTTGAAGATGAGCTCGACGTCTGGCTGAGCGACCTTCGCCGCGAGGAGGCCCTGCTTGGCCGCGTTGCTGTAGAAGATGTCGGCGAACCGGGAGGAGATGACCACCTTGAAGCCATAGTCCCGAAGCGCCCACACGGCATGCTCACGGGATGACCCCGTGCCGAAGTCGGGGCCCGCGACGAGGACGGTGCCGTGCTTGAAGGGCTCCCGGTTGAGGACGAAGTCCTCCTTCTTCCTCCACGCGTAGAAGAGGGCATCCTCGAACCCGGTCTTGGTGATGCGCTTCAGGAAGACGGCGGGGATGATCTGGTCAGTGTCGACGTTCGACTGGTTCAGCGGCACGCCGATGCCGGTGTGCGTCGTGATGGGTTCCATGGGGAGCCTTCCTCGATGGTCTGCTGCGGGGCCGGGCCTGCGTGAGCGGCCCTGAGGAGAGCGGGGCGGATGCCGCCCCTGCGGATTAGGCAGGCACCGGCGCGCCTGCGCCGACGTCGGAGGGCGACGAGAGCGTGCCGCGGATCGCGGTAGCGGCGGCCACGACGGGCGAGACCAGGTGGGTTCGACCGCCCTTGCCCTGCCGTCCCTCGAAGTTTCGGTTCGAGGTGGAGGCGCACCTCTCGCCCTCTGCGAGCTGGTCGGGGTTCATGCCCAGGCACATCGAGCATCCGGCGAACCTCCACTCCGCCCCGAAGTCCTTGAATATCCGGTCCAGGCCCTCGGCCTCAGCGTCGAGCCGGACCTTCGCGGAGCCTGGAACAACAATCATCCGCACATCGGGGTCCTTCTCGCGCCCCCTGATGATCTCTGCGGCCTTTCGCAGGTCCTCGAGGCGCGCGTTGGTGCAGGAGCCCAGGAAGACGGTGTCGACCCGAACGTCGCGCATCGGTGTGCCCGGGGCCAGATCCATGTACTGCAGGGCACGCTCAGCCGACTCGCGGTCGACCGGGTCGTGGAAGTCGGAGGGGAACGGCACTGCCTCGCTGAGGCTCACGCCCTGCCCCGGATTGGTGCCCCAGGTGACGAACGGCTCCAGCTCATCGGCGTCGATGATGATCTCCGCATCGAACTGGGCCCCCTCGTCGGTGCGCAGCGAGCGCCAGTACTCGACGGCGTCGTCCCAGTCCTTGCCGGTGGGCGCGTGCGGGCGGCCGGCGACGAATTCGAACGTCGTCTCGTCGGGAGCGATCATGCCTGCCCTCGCCCCGGCCTCGATGGACATGTTGCAGATCGTCATCCGAGCTTCCATGGACAGCTGCTCGATGGCGGTGCCGCGGTACTCGAGGACGTAGCCCTGGCCGCCGCCGGTGCCGATCTGGGCGATCACGGCCAGAATGATGTCCTTCGAGGAGACTCCCGGACGCAGGCTGCCGTTCACCGTCACAGCCATCGTCTTGAACGGCTTCAGGGAGAGCGTCTGGGTGGCCAGGACGTGCTCCACCTCCGAGGTGCCGATGCCCATCGCCAGGGACCCGAAGGCGCCGTGGGTGGAGGTGTGGGAGTCCCCGCAGACGACGGTCATTCCCGGCTGGGTCAGTCCGAGCTGAGGGCCGACCACGTGGACGATTCCCTGGTTGTCGTCGCCCAGCGAGTGGATCCGTATGCCGAACTCCTCCACGTTGGCGCGCAGGGTGTCCACCTGCTTGCGGCTGATGGGGTCGGCGATCGGCTTGTCGATCTCAAGCGTCGGCGTGTTGTGGTCCTCAGTCGCAATGGTGAGGTCCGGGCGCCTCACGGGACGGCCCGCCAGACGGAGCCCCTCGAACGCCTGAGGGCTGGTGACCTCGTGAATCATGTGCAGGTCGATGTAGATCAGGTCCGGGCTGCGCTGCCCGTCCTTGTCCTCTCCGCGCACGACGACGTGGTCGCGCCATACCTTCTCCGCCAGAGTGAGCGGCTGATCCGCGGATGCTGTCTGTGCCATAGTTCTAGAGAACCACCAGCATCGCCGCGGCTCTAGACCGACACCCTCTGGTCTCACTATTCGGACTATAGTGAGACCATGGCACACAGCATCCTGCACTCCCCCTCAGGGATCGGAGTGGTGGACAAATCGGTGATGATCATGGACGCCCTCGAGGCCGGTCCCGCAACTCTTGCTCAGCTGGTGGAGGTCACAGGTCTGGCCCGGCCGACCGTTCACCGTCTGGCATCGGCACTGGTCCACCACAGGTTCCTCTCGCGCGACGTGCGCGGCCGCTACGTGATCGGCTCCCGCATGGCCGAGCTCGCCCAGGCCGCCGGCTCCGATCAGGTGGTCTCCGCTGCCGGGCCCATCCTGCTGAAGCTGCGCGACGCCACGGGCGAGTCCTCACAGCTCTTCCGGCGTCAGGGCGACTCTCGCATCTGCGTGGCCTCGGCGGAGCGGCCCATCGGTCTGCGCGACTCCATACCGGTGGGCACCCAGCTGTCCATGAAGGCAGGATCGGCCGCTCAGGTCCTGCTGGCCTGGGAGGACCACGACCGACTCGTCGAGGGCCTCCGAGACGCCCGGTTCACTCCGACCGTCCTCGCCGGGGTGCGCCGGCGCGGCTGGGGGGAGTCTCTGGGCGAGCGCGAGCCCGGCGTGGCCTCGGTCTCAGCCCCGGTGCGGGGTCCCTCCGGGCGCGTTCTCGCGGCAGTGTCCATCTCCGGCCCCATCGAACGGCTCTCCCGCCAGCCGGGCCGACGGTTCGCCCACGTGGTGTCTGCCGCGGCTCAGCAGCTCACCGAGCTGGTGCGGAAGAACCCCGAGAGCGACCTGCAGTAGGCCGGCCGTCACCCCGGACATGCGCCGAACCGCTAAGGTGGCGTCCGTGACTCTCAATATTTCTGTGATCGGCACCGGATACCTGGGCGCCACGCACGCGGCGTGCATGGCCGAACTCGGCTTCGACGTCCTCGGCGTGGACGTCGACCCTGAGAAGGTCGACTCCCTCTCGCGCGGCGAGCTTCCCTTCCACGAGCCCGGTCTGCCCGAGCTGATCCGCAAGCACGTCGACTCCGGCCGGCTTCGCTTCACCGCGGACGTCTCTGAGGCCGGCTCATGGGCCGACGTCCACTTCATCTGCGTGGGCACCCCGCAGGTAAGAGGCGGCACCGGCGCGGACCTCACCTACGTCGACGCTGCCACGACCGACCTGGTCGCCTCCATCACCAAGGACTCGCTCGTCGTCGGCAAATCCACCGTCCCCGTCGGCACCGCCGCCCGGCTCTCAGGGCTGGTGGCCGAGACCAAGAACGACGGGGTGAGCGTCTCGCTGGCATGGAACCCTGAGTTCCTGCGCGAGGGCTTCGCCGTGGAGGACACCCTGCGCCCCGACCGTCTGGTGGTGGGCACAGGGTCCGAGGCCGACGAGGCTGTTCTGCGGGAGGTGTACGCCGAAGCCCTGGGGCGCGAGACCCCCTGGATCTCCACAGACTTCGAAACGGCTGAGCTCGTCAAGGTCGCCGCCAACGCGTTCCTCGCCACCAAGATCAGCTTCATCAACGCCTTCGCAGAGGTCACCGAGAACGTCGGGGGCAACATCACCACCCTGGCCGACGCCATCGGATTCGACACGCGCATCGGCCGCAAGTTCCTCAACGCCGGAGTCGGCTTCGGCGGAGGCTGCCTGCCCAAGGACATCCGTGCGCTGCAGACCCGCGTGGCCGAGCTGGGCCTGGACCACTCGATGAAGTTCCTCGATGAGATCGACCAGATCAACCTGCGCCGCCGCAAGAAGGCCGTCGCACGAGCCTTCGAACTCCTGGACCAGGACGTGGTCGGCAAGAAGATCGCCGTGCTCGGCATCACCTTCAAGCCTCTCTCCGACGATGTGCGCGACTCCCCAGGGCTGGACGTCGCCGCGCGCCTCTACAACGCAGGCGCGGATGTGGCCGTCTTCGACCCCGAGGGCAACCACAATGCTGCCAAGCGCTACCCCCGGCTGGGCTACGTCCAGAGCCTGGAAGAGGCGGTCCGGGATGCGGAGGTGGTCATGCTCACCACAGAGTGGAACGAATTCAAGTCGCTGACGCCTGCCGATCTTGAGCCCCTGGTGGCGTCCAAGCGGTTCATCGACGCCCGCAATGTCCTCGACGCCAAGCACTGGGAGGCCGAGGGCTGGTCCTTCGCCCAGCTCGGCCGCAAGTTCGAAGGCTGACCTAGCCCTTCAAGGAGTCCCAGCCCGGACTGCTCATGCCCCAAGGGGTGAGCACTCCGGGCTGGTCTGCGTCTGAGGCGATGACGGTGCCGATTCGGCTGAAGCCCTCCGGAAGCTCGGCCTGCGGCGGGAAGGTGACGAGGAGGGAGTAGTCCTCGCCTCCGGTGAGAACCCATTCCAAGGCCAGCTCCTCGTCCCGCTCGAGGCCCTGGGCTGCCTCGGCGAGCTGCTCGGCCCGCGCCCGCAGCGCGTCCTCATCGAGCTCAAGGCGCACTCCGGAAGCCTTGGCCAGCCTGTCAGCGTCTCGGAGGAGTCCGTCCGAGATGTCCATCCCGGCACTTGCACCCGCAAGCACGGCGATTCGTCCCTCGACGAGCGGCGGGTGCGGCCGCTTCTGGGCGGCGAGCGCCCGCCGGACAGTGGGAGTCGAGCTCCAGTGATGCGGATCGGGGCTGTCGAGCTCAGTGTCCGGGCTCTCCAGCAGTGCCAGGCCGGCTGCGGCGTAGCCCAGATTTCCGGCCACCGTGAGCAGGTCCCCGGGGCGCGCTCCGTCCCGGCGGAGCCCTGGCGAACCGGTCAGGCCCGGTATCTGCGCAGGCAGCTCCCCGACTGCAGTGATGGTTATGGCGATCGTCTCGCCCGAGCCGAGGTCTCCCCCGGCGATGACGCACTGTTCGGCCCCGGGCTGGGAGCATGCACGGATGATGCCGTGGGTGAAGTGCTCCGCCCAGTCTGCACTCACATCGCCCGGCAGCGTCAGGGAGATCAGCAGCGCGGTGGGCTCTGCGCCCATGCCGTTGATGTCGGAGAGGTTCTGGGCAGCGGCCTTGGTTCCGACGTCCATGGCTTCCGCAACGGGGTCGCTCCACCAGGTGCGCCTGAAGTCTTGGCCCTCGCTCATGGTGTCCGTGGTCATGACGATGCGGCTGCCCGGGCTCGGGCTGAGCACCGCTGCGTCGTCGTTGCCCGGGCCCAGCTCCAGCCCCACATGGCCGCGACCGGCGTTGAACGGCTGGACCACCCCCATGAGGGCCCCAAGAACCGCGTCCTCGCCTGCTTCGGCGACGGTCTGCCCTGCATCGTTCACGCCCATTTCAGCCACTTCTCCTCCACGGCCTGCTCCACGTCCACGTCATTGTGGTGAGCCAGCAGGAGCAGCTGCCCCAGGACGTCTGCCACCTCAGCGTCGAAGGCGTCACGGCGCTGCTTCTCGGTGGTGCCCCGATCACGTCCCATGCCGCGCAGGTCGATGAACGCTTGGGTAAGCTCTCCGACCTCTTCCTGGAGCTTGAGCATGAACCATTCGCTGGTGCGGTCGATGCTGTTGCTCTGCGCATACCGGGATGAGATGGGCTCCAGTGCGTCGATGATCTCCGAGATCTGCATCGCTCCAGCGTATCCGGCAGACTGAAGTGTGTGATGTTCGGAACTGCGCACCTCATTCTTCTGGGCCTCGCTGCTGTGTGCGCAGCGATGACCCTCTGGGGCGTGCCGAAGCTGACCCGCCCCGATGTGGTCTTCCGGACTGCCGGTTGGCTTCTGCTGGTCCTGTCGGTGCTGTACACAGTGTGGCGCCTGCTGCCGGGCCAGTTCAGCTGGGACGGATCTCTTCCGCTTCACTTCTCGGACGCTCTGAGGTTCATCTGTGCCGTGGCCCTGCTCTCGAGGCCCCGCTGGGCGGTGGCGATCGCCTACTACTGGGGTCTGACGCTGAACTCACAGGCGCTGCTCACTCCCCATCCGAGCATGCTGGGGGGCGTGTCGGTGAACATGATCTTCTACTGGGTTCTGCACATTGCGGTGCTGCTGGTGCCTCTGGCGCTTCTGCGCTGGGGCTGCCGACCGAGCTGGCGCGATTTCGGCACGGCGTACGCGGCAGCGGTGCTGTGGACTGCGCTGGCCATGCCGATGAACCACCTGCTGGGGACCAACTACGGCTTCCTGAACCGTCCGCCGGAGGGGGGTTCGCTGATCGATCTGCTGGGCCCGTGGCCGGTCTATGTCGTGTGGCTCGCCGTCTTGGCTGCTGTGCTGTGGGCCGCCATGACGTGGCCGTGGACGCGCAGGAGGGAGCAGCCCGTCTACGATGAGCTGGATGTCTCAGCCACCATGGATGCGCGCAGCCGCAGGCGCAAACGTATATGACCAAGAGTCCGGCCGCGTGCTGCCCACGATCTACGAACGGACGACGGCTCTCGGGCAGCAGCATGGGGCGGTGAATCTCGGCCAGGGCTTCCCGGATCAGGAGGGTCCGGCGTGGCTGCGGCAGCTGGCAGCTGAGGCGGTCGGCACCGACGCTGGGCCGTCGAATCAATACCCTCCGGGGATGGGCTTCCCGTGGTTCCGGGAGGCGGTGGCAGACCATCAGCGGCGGTGGTACGGGGTCGCATTGGACCCGCAGACCCAGGTGATGCACACCACGGGCGCAACGGAGGCGATCACCGCCTCCATCCTGGCCTTAGCGGAGCCCGGCTCTGAGATCCTCACGTTCGAGCCGTTCTACGACTCCTACGGAGCTGTCGCCGCATTGGCGGGGGCCGAGCTGCGGACGGTTCCGCTGCGGGCCCCGGGGTTCCGCCCGGACACGGCAGCTTTGGAGGCAGCCGTGACGGCGCGAACGTCGATGATTCTGGTGAACACGCCCCATAACCCCACGGGGACAGTCTTCACCGAGGCGGAGCTTGAGACGATCGTGGACATCGCGCGCAGGCATGATCTGGTCGTCATGGCGGATGAGGTCTACGAGCATCTGGTGCTCCCGGGCGCGGACTCTTCGCACCGCACGATCCTCAGCATCCCCGGAGCTGAGGAGGTCGCCGTGGCAGTGGGCTCAGTCGGCAAATCGTTTGCGGTCACCGGATGGAAGGTCGGATGGCTGACAGGAAGCGCGGACCTGGTGAACCGCGTGCGGGGAGTCAAGCAGTTCCTGAGCTTCTGCTCGGGACCTGCTTATCAGTTCGCAGCGGCGGAGGGCCTCCGAGATGACCATGGGTTCTTCGCGCAGAACAGGGACGCTCTGGGGGCTGGCCGCGATCAGCTCACGGAGGGGCTGGCGGGTGCAGGGTTCGCCCCGTTCGCGGCGGAGGCGGGCTATTTCGTGCTCGCCGACGTCCGGCCGGTCACGGACCTGACGGCCGCAGAGTTCGCCGTCCAGCTGGCTCAGGAGGCCGGCGTCGCAGCGATTCCGGTGTCTTCGCTGACGCTGCCCGCCACCCAGCAGGACCGCGGCGACGAGCTCAACCACCTGCTGCGATTCGCATTCTGCAAACGCCCGGAGACGTTGGCAGAGGCGTTGAACAGGCTGGCGTCCTGGAGCAGCAGCCGCTGAGTCATACGGCGCGGCGCCGGTGGCGCAGCTGAGCCAACCCCACCCCGGTGAGGCAGATCGCACCTCCGATCATGGCCAGAGGCGGGGGCACCTCCCCCAGCGTCACCAAGGACATCAGGATGACGACCGCAGGGACTGCCAGCGACGCCGATGCCACCCGACCGGTGGGGAACCGGGTCATCGCATAGCCCCAGAACCAGAATCCCAGGGCGCTGGGCCCGATACCCATATACACTGCCGCCCATACGGTGGCCGCTGAGATCTCTCCTATGCCTGCCGCGGCCGCCGGGGCGAAGGGAAGCAGGGCCACCGTCCCGGCGAGCGCTCCGAGCCATGTGGTGGTGAGCGGATCGAGGTCCCGCAGGACCATCTTCTGCAGGAGCATTCCTGCGGCATAGAGGATCGCGGCCCCGAAGGCGAGCACCAGACCGGTGACAGCCAGCTGGCCCACTCCCCCTGCCACGCCGATGAGCGCGATGCCGGAGAGGGAGATGATCATGCCCGCGAACAGGGGGCGGCTGAACGCCTCTTTGAAGAAGACGACTGCGCCGATTCCGACGATGAGCGGCGCGAAGTTCACCACGAGGGCTACGGTGCCTGCGTCGAGGTAGTGGCCTGCCCAGTTGAACAGCAGCGTGTAGAGCCCGAACCAGAGCGCCCCGAAGGCCGCAGCGAAGCCCAGGGCGGCTCGTGTGGGTCTGGGGGGCCGGCCTCGGTGCACGATCAGAGCCAGGACGGTGAGCGTCAGCGACGCTGCGATGAGCCGGATGAGGGCGAACGGTCCGGGGTCGATGCTGGGAGCGGCCCAGCGGGTCACGACGAACGTCGAGGCCCACATGAGGACGGGCGCAAGGATGGCCAGCAGAGGCAGGATGACACGCGGCGCCGCTGGGGCGGTCGCGGTGGTGGAGGCCTGGGTCACGCTTCATCTTCGCATTTCCGTGGACGTGACCAGGCCCCCGCCGCGCGGACCTATTCGCCGAGGAAGGTCGTCAGTGCCGCGTTGAACTCCTGCGCATGGGTGGCGTTGAATCCGTGCGGCGCCCCGTCGATGACCTGCACCGTGCTGTGGGGCACGGCTTCGTGGGTGCGCTTGCCGGACCCTTCGAAGGGAACGATGGCATCCGCACCGCCGTGGAGGACGAGGGTCGGCACCGTGACAGTCCTGAGGTCATCGCGGAAGTCGGTGGTGCCGAATGCGCCCATGGCTTGGAGCGCCGCGGAGTGGTCGGCCTGGCGGCACTGCGTGATGGCCTCGTGACGCACCGGTTCGCTCACCATCGGCTCCGCACCTCCGGCAGGTGTGAAGAAGTCACGGGTGAACTGGTCGAAGAATGCCTCCGAGTCAGCCTCAAGCTGCTCGGACATCTGCTGAGCAGTCGCTTCGTCGAGCGGCCCCTCGGGGTTCTCCTCCGACTGCATCATCATCGGGGTCACAGCTCCGGCGAACACGATGCTGTGCAGTCGCTGCTGGCCGTGCCGCGAGACGTATCGGGCGACTTCGCCTCCGCCCATGGAAAATCCGACGAGGGTGACGTCCTGGAGGTCCAGCTCATCGAGAAGTCCGGCAAGATCGTCCGCGAACGTGTCGTAGTCGTACCCTCCAGCCGGCTTGTCGCTGCGGCCGAAGCCGCGACGGTCGTAGGCGATGACTCTGTAGCCGGCCCCGGTCAGGGCCTGCTTCTGGTTCGACCATGCGTCGGCGTTCAGCGGCCAGCCGTGGATGAGCACAAGGGGGCGGCCCGGGCCGCCGGTGTCCTCCACGTGCACGCTGACATCCTTCAGGCCGAGGAGCCGTGTGTTGACTGCTGCTTCTGACATGGCATGGTCCTTTCCGTCGAGGAGGTGACCCCTCGCACACTACGGAGAGCGCATCTGTGCCGGCTGGACACATAGGTGGAGGATCCTGATCAGCTGCGGGCGCGCCGGTCGATGGTGGCAGCACGCTGCGGAGTACGGTCTGAAGCATTGCGTGAGTGCGAAGATCGGGTGGGTCAGCCACAACGAAAATGCCAGGCCATCGAATCAACGATGTCCTGGCATTTCTGGTGGTGACCCCAGCGGGATTCGAACCCGCGTTACCGCCGTGAGAGGGCGGCGTACTAGGCCGCTATACGATGGGGCCCTATGCAATTTGATATCACATGGCTCGGCCCCGGAGCTTTCACTCCGAGGCCTGCGCCGCGCGGTGACCCCAGCGGGATTCGAACCCGCGTTACCGCCGTGAGAGGGCGGCGTACTAGGCCGCTATACGATGGGGCCGCAATATGTGATTCTTTGGATACTTCTAAAAGAAATAATCCGCTGGGCTACTAGGACTCGAACCTAGAATAACGGTACCAGAAACCGCCGTGTTGCCAATTACACCATAGCCCAATGCTGTGCGATCTCCGTCGCGCAACAGCACTGAAGTCTACCGGAAGAGCTGAGCGAAGCACAACTCGACTCAGCGGGCCTCCACCATGCCGCGGAATCGGGCCAGCCGAGCCATCGAAGACTCCTTGCCGAGCAGCTCCATCGACTCGAACAGCGGCGGGGAGACCTTTCGACCAGACACCGCAGAGCGCACCGCACCGAAGGCCTTGCGAGGCTTCAGGCCCAGGCCCTCCACCAGCGCCTCGCGCAGGGTCTCCTCGATGCCCTCCGTCGCCCACGCGGAGCCGTCGAGCCCATCGAGGGCTCCGGATGCCGCATCGAGCGTCTCGAGAACAGCATCCTTCTCTCCCAGACCGCTGAACGCCTTATCCTCGACCACCAGAGACTCGTCCGGCCGGAAGAGGAACGCCATCATGTCGGCCCCCTCGGACAGCAGAGCGATCCTTTCCTGCACCAGCGGTGCCGCCCCATCCAGAATGCGTCCCTGCTCCTCGGTCAGGTCCTCGCCGACGAGGCCATCGGCCTGCAGGTAGGGAACCAACCGGTCACGGAAGTCCCCGGGCTGCAGCCGACGAATATGGGTGCCGTTGATCGCCTCCGCCTTCTTCGAGTCGAAACGGGCCGGATTTCCCAGCACATCCTTGACATCGAAGTGCTCGACCAGCTCGTCCACTGTGAAGATGTCCTCATCCGCCGAGAGCGACCATCCCAGCAGCGCCAGGTAGTTGAGGAGCCCTTCGCGGATGAACCCGCGATCCCGGTGATGGAAGAGGTTGGACTCGGGATCACGCTTCGAGAGCTTCTTATTGCCCTCGCCCATCACATAGGGCAGATGGCCGAAAGCAGGCATGTGCTTCGCCACGCCCACGGCGTGCAGGGCTCGATACAGAGCGATCTGACGCGGTGTCGAGGACAGCAGGTCCTCGCCCCTGAGCACGTGGGTGATCTCCATCAGTGCGTCGTCGACGGGGTTGACCAAGGTGTACAGCGGTGCGCCGTTGGCTCGCGCCACCACGAAGTCGGGCGAGGAGCCCGCCTGGAACGTGATCTCCCCGCGCACCAGGTCCACGAATGAGAGGTCCTCGTCGGGCATCCGCAGCCGAAGGACCGGCTGACGACCCTCCGCGCGGAATGCTTCCTTCTGCTCCTGCGTCAGGTCCCGGTCGAAGTTGTCGTAGCCGAGCTTGGGGTCGCGGCCAGCCGCCTGGTGCCTCTGCTCCACCTCTTCGGGAGAGGAGAAGGACTCGTAGACGTGCCCGGCCTCCACCAGCCTGCTCAGCACGTCCTGGTAGATCTCGCCGCGCTGGGACTGCCGGTACGGCCCGTGGGGCCCGCCGGTCTCCACACCCTCATCCCAGTCGATGCCCAACCAGGAGAGCGCCTCGAGCAGCTGCTGGTACGACTCCTCCGAGTCGCGGGCAGCATCGGTGTCCTCGATGCGGAAGATCATCCGGCCGCCGGTGTGCCGCGCATACGCCCAGTTGAACAGTGCCGTGCGGATCAGCCCTACATGCGGGGTGCCCGTAGGCGACGGGCAGAAACGCACCCGAACCGGTGTCTCAGCATCCACAGCGGGGATATCAGAAGGGGCGGGCACAGGTTTGCTCATCACAGTTTGAAGCTCCTAAACAAGAAGAATTGCAGCGGCACGGCGAGGCGAGGAGGTCGGACTGGCGAGGGCTCTCATCGCCGGAACATGTTGCGAAGCGTTCCGATGCCTTCGATCTCGCCCTCAAATGTGTCTCCCTCAGTGAGAAGGCCAACACCGGCGGGAGTGCCGGTCAGGATCACGTCGCCGGGCAGCAGGGTCATGGCCTGCGAGATGTAGGAGATCAGGAACGGTACGTCGAAGACCATGTCCGCAGTGGTGCCGTCCTGCACGGTCGCACCGTTGAGGCGGCCGGAGATCCGGAGATCCGAGGGGTCCAGCTCAGTCTCAATCCAGGGGCCCAGAGGCACAGAGTTGTCGAAGCCCTTGGCGCGTGCCCACTGACCGTCCGTGCGCTGAGCGTCGCGGGCAGTCACGTCATTGGCGACCGTGTACCCGAAGATGACCTCCGGCACGCGCTCCTCCGGGACCTCCTTCGCGATCCGGCCGATCACGACGGCCAGCTCCACCTCATAGCTCACCTCTTCCGTGAAGGCAGGCATCGTGATGGGCTCTCCGGGGCCGGCCACAGAAGTGTTGGGCATCAGGAAGAGCATCGGCGAGGCGGGAAGCTCGCTGCCCATCTCCTTCGCGTGATCCTCATAGTTCCGGCCGACCCCGACCACTTTGGAGCGAGGGAGCACCGGTGCGACCAGCCGCACGTCGTCGACCTGGTGGACGTTGCCGGTGGGGTGGACCCCGCCGTACAGCGGGTCACCCACAAGCTCCGTCAGGGTGTCATCTTCGTTCAGCAGCCCATATGAGGGCTCATCGTTGACCACAAATCGGGCGATACGCATAGGTTCAGCCTACCGCCCGCAGAGCAGAGAAATCAGGCGAGACGGTGCAGCCACCCGTGACGGTCCTCCACAGTGCCGCGCTGAATGCCCAGGAGCTCTTCGCGCAGGCTCATGGTGACGGAGAAGTCTCCCTGCATGGTGATCGTCCGGTCACCGTCGAGAAGCTCTCCGATGGGGGTCACCACCGCTGCGGTCCCGCAGGCGAAAGCCTCCGTGATCGTGCCGTCCGCGGCGCCCTCGGCCCATTCGGACAGCCCGACGCGTCGCTCCTCCACGCTGAAGCCCCGGTCCTTCGCCAGCTGGATGATCGAGTCGCGGGTGATGCCCTCAAGAATGGTGCCCGTGAGCTCCGGTGTGATCAGCGTGCCGTCGCTGCGCACGAGGAAGACGTTCATGCCTCCCAGCTCCTCCACCGCATTCTCGTGGAGAGGGTCGAGGAAGAGCACCTGGTCGCAGCCCTTGTCGATGGCCTGCTTCTGCGCGACCAGCGAACCGGCATAGTTGCCTCCGGTCTTCGCCGCACCGGTCCCTCCGGGGGCAGCGCGCACGTAGTCCCGCGTGACCCAGATGCGCACCGGGCGCAGCTTGCCCCCAAAGATGTTCCCGGCCGGAGATGCGATGACCCGGTAGCTGAAGGTCTGGGCTGGGCGGACACCCAGGAACGGCTCATCGGCGAACAGGAACGGCCGCAGGTACAGAGACTCCCCCTCCCCCGTCGGAACCCATGCCTTGTCCTCTGCGACCAGCTGCTCCAGCGACTCGACGAACGTGGAGACCGGCAGCTCCGGCAGCGCCATGCGTGCGGCGGAGCGCTGAAAGCGCAGAGCGTTCTGGTCGGGACGGAACGTGTACACGCTGCCGTCGTCGTGCTTATAGGCCTTGAGGCCTTCGAAGATCGTCTCCGCGTAGTGCAGGACGGCCGCCGCGGGGCTCAGCTCCAGATTCCCGTAGGCCTCCACCCGGTGGTTCTGCCATTCGCCGTCCGCCCTCCAGTCGACCACAGCCGTGTGGTCGGTGTAGGTGGTGCCGAAGCCCGGGTCCTTGAGGATCTCGACGATGCGGTCCTCAGGGGTGGGGCTGGGGTGCGGGACGAGTTCGAAGGTCATAGCGGACTTCCTCTGGGGGTGGCGGGCGGGTTCTCAGGCGGTGCGGCGGCGCAGCTTCTCCACGAAGGCATCGCCTCTCCGGCTGGTGGTCAGGTCGGCTGCGCTCTGCGCGGCCCACTCCGTCAGCTGCTCATTGACGGCTGACTCTATGCGCTCGGCCGGCTCTTCCATCCCGAGGTGCTCCAGCATCAGCTTGGCCGAAAGCACAGCTGCCGTGGGGTCTGCGATCTGACGGCCGGCGATGTCAGGAGCGGATCCGTGCACGGGCTCGAACAGGGAGGGGAACTCCCCCGAGGCGTTGATGGACCCGGAGGGCGAGAGGCCGATTCCGCCGGTGATGGCACCGGCGAGGTCGGTCAGGATGTCGCCGAAGAGGTTGTCGGTGACGATGACGTCGAAGCGCTGCGGGTTGGTGACCATGTGGATGGTCGCGGCGTCGACGTGCATGTAGTCCCACGTGACCTGCGGGTGCAGGGCGGCCACCTCCTCAGTCAGTCGCTGGTAGAGGCTGCCGGAGTAGGTCATGACGTTGGTCTTGTGGACCATCGTTACGTGCCGGCGGCGACCCTCGGCCCGCTCGAAGGCGTCGGCGATGACCCGCCGGACGCCGTGGGCGGTGTTCACCGAGACTTCATTGGCGATCTCGGCGGGCGTGCCGCCGCGTAGGGTCCCCCCAGTCCCGGCATAGGGCCCTTCTGTGCCCTCACGGACCACCACAAAGTCGAACGGCTCATCGGACGCCAAGGGGGTGGCCACCCCGGGATAGGTCCGGACGGGACGCAGGTTGATGTAGTGGTCCAGGCTGAAGCGCAGCTTCAGCAGCAGCTCGCGCTCGATCAGCCCGGAGGGGATCTCTGCGCTGCGGGGGTCGGCGCCGACTGCACCGAAGAGGATCGCATCATGCGACTTCAGCTGCTCCAGACTTTCCCGCGACAGGGCCTCGCCGGTGGCGAGCCAATGCTCTGCTCCCAGCGGATACTCGGTGTAGCTGACCTCTATGGGCTCCTGCTCGAGCGCCGCGTCGAGGACCTTCTTGGCCTCTGCTGTGACCTCCGGACCGATTCCGTCGCCCGGGATGACTGCAATGCTGAACGTCTGCTCCGCCATGATTCTCACTTCTCCTCTTCGTGTCGGGGGAAGATCGGCTTCGGCTTGCTGATCGCCGTGCCGGGCTTCAGCCGCTCCCCGAAAGCGGCGAAGGATCGGGGTCCTTCATTGGACGCATTCGTGCGGCCCGCGTCCCCGTCCCCTTCCACGCCCAACGCGTCCAGCAGCTGCGCGGCCGAGTCCGGCATCACCGGCTGGGCCAGCAGCGCCACCCGGCGCACCACCTCGGCGGTGACGTAGAGGACGGTGCTCATCCGGGAAAGATCCGTCTTGGCCAGCTGCCATGGCGCCTGGTCTGCGAAGTAGGCGTTGGCCTCTCCGAGCACGAACCATGTTCGCTCAAGAGCCCGGTGAAAGTCCTGGGTCTGGTAAGCCTCCCGGGAGAGCGGCAGCAGAGCCTGGGCCTGCTCCAGGATCGCCTCGTCAGCCTCTGCGAATGCCCTGGGCTCAGGGACGGCACCCTCGCAGTTCTTGACGATCATGCTCAGGCTGCGCTGGGCGAGGTTCCCCAGGTTGTTGGCGAGGTCGGAGTTCTTGCGCCCGACCACCGCGTCATGGGTGTACGAGCCGTCCTGGCCGAAGGGGAACTCGCGCAGCAGAAAGAACCGCACCGCGTCGAGTCCATAGGTCTGCACCCACGCCTCGGGGGCCACCACGTTGCCGACCGACTTGGACATCTTCTCGCCCGCGTTGTGCAGGAAGCCGTGGATCATGACTCGCTTGGGCAGATCCAGTCCCGCGCTCATCAGGAACGCCGGCCAGAAGATGCAGTGGAACCGTGAGATGTCCTTGCCGATGACGTGAACGTCTGCGGGCCAGAACCTGCTGAACGCGTCCGATTCGGTGTCCGGGAACCCCACGCCGGTGAGGTAGTTCGTGAGCGCATCGACCCACACGTACATGACGTGGTCCAGGCTGGTCTCGGCCTCAGTGAGATCCTTGGGCACCGGAACGCCCCAGTCGAAGGTGGTGCGCGAGATCGACAGGTCGTCCAACCCGTTCTCGACGAAGCGGATCACCTCGTTGAATCGGCTCGAGGGTCCCCCGAAGCCCGGATTGGCGGCGTAGAAGTCCAGAAGCGGCTGGGCGTACTTCGACAGCCTGAAGAAGTACGACTCCTCCTGGGTCCACGTGACCTCCGTGCCGGTCTCAGAGGCGTAGCGAACACCGTCCTCTCCCACATGGGTCTCATCGTCGGCGAAGAAGCGCTCGTCACGCACCGAGTACCACCCGGCGTAGGTGTCGAGGTAGATGTCGCCCGCCTCCACCATGCGCCGCCAGATCGCCTTCGACGCCTCATAGTGGTCCTCGTCCGTGGTCCGGATGAACCGGTCGTAGGAGATGTTCAGCACCTCGTCGTCGACATGCTTGAAAGCCGCCGAGTTCCTTGAGGCCAGCTCGAGGGGCGTGATGCCCTCCTTGGACGCTGACTGCTGCATCTTCTGACCGTGCTCGTCGGTGCCGGTGAGGAACATCACCTCGAAGCCGTCGAGCCGCTTGAACCTGGCCATCGCATCCGAGGCGATGTACTCGTAGGCGTGACCGATGTGCGGCTCCCCGTTGGGGTAGCTGATTGCGGTGGTGATGTAATAGGCGGGCTTGGACATCCGTCTCTTTCTCAGTCCTCGAGGTTGACTTCGGCTGCCAAGGAGGCCTGCACCTCGTGGGCGATCTCGTCGAGCACCCCGGAGGGCAGGGCTGCGTCAATGGCAAGCACCGCGAGCGCACGGCCCTCCTTGGTGCTCTGGGAGACCTGCATGCCCGCGATGTTGATGCTGTGCTCGCCGAGAATCTTGCCCAGCGATGCCACGACGCCCGGCCGGTCTGCGTATTCGAACACCACCAGGTGATCCGTCAGCGTGACCTCGAGGTCGTAGCCGTTGATGCCGACGACCTTCTCGACCTGCCGCGTGCCCGTCAGCGTTCCTCGGACTTCGAGGTTGGTGCCTGAGGATGTCGCAGCGCGCACTGTCAGCGCGTTGCGGTAGTCCTCCACCTCAGTGGTCGTCGAAAGACGAGTGGAGATGCCGCGCTGCTCGGCGAGCACCGGGGCGTTGACGTAGGACACCGGCTCGGTGACCACATCCGTGAAGACGCCTTTGAGCGCCGCCAGCTGAAGAGCGGTGACGTTCTTCTCGGCGATCTCGCCGGCCGCCTCCGTCTCGATGTCGGTGAACGCTTCGGTGGACAGGGCCGCAAGGACCCGGCCCAGCTTCTCGATCAGCGGGATGCCCGGACGCACCAGCTCATCGATCGCGCCGCCTGCGACATTGACCGCATCCGGCACGAGCTCGCCGGCGAGGGCGAGCCGCACCGACTTGGCCACTGAGACTCCCGCCTTCTCCTGCGCCTCCACAGTGGACGCGCCCAGGTGCGGGGTGACGACGACGTTCTCATGGTCGAAGAAGGAGAGCCCGGTCGCGGGCTCCTTCGAGAACACGTCGATGGCCGCTCCGCCGATCTCTCCGGCGCGCAGGGCCTCATCCAGCGCCTCCTCATCCACCAGTCCGCCGCGAGCGACGTTGACGACGAAGGCCGTCTCCTTCATCTTCGCGAAAGCGTCCCGGCCCAGCATCCCGATGGTCTCGGGAGTCTTGGGCATGTGGATGGTCACCGCATCCGAGGTGGCCAGCAGCTCGTCGAGCTCCACAAGCTGGGCCCCGAGCTGGTGCGCCCGGGCGGAGGTCACGTAGGGGTCGTAGGCCACGATCTCCATGCCGAAGGCAGCCATGCGTTCGGCCACCAGCCCGCCGATGCGACCCAGGCCGATGACGCCCAGGGTCTTGTCCTGCAGCTCCAGGCCGGTGTACTTGGAGCGCTTCCACTCGCCCCCCTTCAGCGCCTGATGCGCGGGGGAGATGCTCCGGGCCAGTCCCAGAATATGGGCGCAGGTCAGCTCCGCGGCCGAGACGATGTTGGAGGTCGGCGCGTTGACGACCATCACACCCGCCTCCGTGGCCGCCTTGATGTCCACGTTGTCCAGGCCCACTCCTGCCCGGGCCACCACCTTGAGGCTCTTCGCCGCAGCGAATACCTCGGCATCGACCTGAGTGGCAGAGCGGACCATCACAGCCTGAGCATCGGCGATGTCGGTCAGGAGCCGGTCCCTGTCGGCGCCGTCCGACTGGCGAATCTCGAAGTCGGGCCCCAGCGCCTCGACGGTGGCTGGGGAGAGCTCCTCAGCGAGGAGCACGATGGGCTTGCTCATCGCTTGGTCTGGCCCTCCTGGTAGTCGTCCGCCTGGTCGCTGATCCAGCTGAAGAGCTTGCGCAGCTCACGGCCCGTGGGCTCGATCGGGTGAGATTCGTTCTTCTCCCGCAGCTTGGCGAACTCCGGGCCGCCGGCCCGCTGGTCGTCCATGAACCGCTGCGCGAAGCTGCCGTCCTGGATGTCCGCCAGGACGGCCTTCATGTTCTCCTTGACCTCGGGGCTGATCACACGGGGGCCGGAGACGTAGTCGCCGAATTCGGCCGTGTCAGAGATGGACCAGCGCTGCTTGGTCAGGCCGCCCTCGACCATGAGATCAACAATGAGCTTCAGCTCGTGCAGGACCTCGAAGTACGCGATCTCGGGCTTGTAGCCGGCCTCGGTCAGCGTCTCGAAGCCGTACTGCACCAGCTGCGAGGCGCCGCCGCAGAGCACTGCCTGCTCGCCGAAGAGATCAGTCTCGGTCTCCTCCGTGAAGGTGGTTTCGATGACCCCGGCGCGGGTGCCGCCGATGCCCTTGGCGTAGGCCAGAGCGAGGTCCTTCGCGGTGCCGGTGGCGTTCTGCTCCACAGCGATCAGGGCAGGGACGCCGCGACCAGCCTCGTACTCGCGCCTCACCACGTGACCGGGTCCCTTGGGGGCGACCATGGCGACGTCGACGTTCTCCGAGGGCTTGATGAAGCCGTAGCGGATGTTGAAGCCGTGGGAGAAGAACAGGGCGTCGCCGTCCTGCAGGTTGGGCTCGACATCCTCGGCGAACACCTTCTCCTGGTGCTGGTCCGGAACCAGCATCATGACGATCTGGGCCGTCGCTGCCGCCTCTGCCGGCGTCGCGACCTTCAGCCCCTGCTCCTCTGCCTTGGGCCGTGACGACGACCCTTCCTTCAGGCCGACGACGACGTCGACGCCGGAGTCGCGCAGCGAGAGTGCGTGTGCGTGGCCCTGCGAGCCGTAGCCGATGACGGCCACAGTCTTCCCGGAGAGGACCGAAATGTCAGCGTCGTCGTCGTAGTAGAGGTCAGCCATGGGGATATCTCCTCGATCAGTGATTCGGTTCGGAAAAAAGAGTGCGCCTCCGCACTCTAGCGGAGGGCTTTGTCAGCCATCGATCTGCCCCCGCGTGAGATCGCCAACGTGCCCGAGCGAACGATCTCCCGGACGCCGAAGGGCTCCAGCACGCTCAGGAGCGCATCGAGCTTATCGGCGGCTCCAGTGGCCTCCACGGTCAGCGACTCGTGAGAGACGTCGATGATGCGGGCGCGGAACAGCTCCACCGCCTGCGTGACCTGCAGCCGCGCCGCGGCATCTGCGCGGACCTTGATCAGCAGGTGGTCGCGCTGGACCGAATTGCCCGGGTCCAGCTCGACGATCTTGATGACGTTCACCAGCTTGTTCAGCTGCTTGGTGATCTGCTCCAGAAGGTGCTCATCGGCATCCACCACCACCGTGATGCGCGAGAGGCCGTCGACCTCCGAGGGCCCTACCGCAAGCGAGTGAATGTTGAAGGCCCGGCGGGCAAAGAGGCCCGAGACCTTGAACAGCACGCCGGGAACGTCCTCGACGAGCACCGAAAGGGTGTGCCGCTTCGTCTCATCCGCCATCAGTCGTCCTCTTCCTCAAAGTCCGGGGTCATGTTCCGCGCGACCTGGATGTCTGAGTTCGACACACCGGCCGGCACCATAGGCCACACCATCGAATCTCGAGAGACCACGAAGTCCACGACCACAGGACGATCGTTGATGGCGTTTGCCTGCGCGATCACCTCGTCGATGTCCTCCTCCCGCTCGCAGCGGAGGCCCACGCAGCCGTAGGCCTCGGCAAGCTTGACGAAGTCAGGCACCCGCACGACCTCGTCGCCCGCGTCGTTGGTCGAGGTGTTCAGGTGAGTGTTGGAGTAGCGCGACTCGTAGAACAGGGTCTGCCACTGGCGCACCATGCCGAGCGAGGAGTTGTTGATCACCGCGACTTTGATGGGAATGCGGTTGATGGCACACGTCGCCAGCTCCTGATTGGTCATCTGGAAGCAGCCGTCGCCGTCGATGGCCCACACGGTGCGGCCGGGCTCACCCACGGCTGCGCCCATGGCTGCCGGCACGGCATAGCCCATGGTGCCCAGGCCGCCGGAGTTCAGCCACTGACGAGGGCGGTCGTAGCTGACGAACTGCGCAGCCCACATCTGGTGCTGGCCAACACCGGATGCGTAGATGGCCTCCGGTCCGCTGGCTTCGCCGATCTTCTTGATGATCTGCTGAGGCGCGAGGCCTCCGTCCTCCGGCGCGGTCCAGCCCAAGGGATAGGTTTCACGCAGGCGGTCGATTCTGTTCCACCAGGGAGACAGGTCCGGACGATGCGCATCCAGCTCCTGCCGCAGAGCGGCGGTGAGGTCCGGGATGATCTCCTCGAGGGAGCCCACAATGGGCACGTCCGCGTGACGGTTCTTGGAGATCTCTGCGGGATCGACGTCTGCGTGAATGACCTTCGCCTCCGGCGCGAAGCTGTCCAGCTGCCCCGTGACCCGGTCATCGAAGCGCGCACCGAGAGTGATCAGCAGGTCCGACTGCTGCAGCGCCGCCACCGCAGAGACCGTCCCGTGCATGCCCGGCATGCCCACGTGCAGGGTGTGGGAGTCGGGGAAGGCGCCCCGTCCCATGAGAGTGCTGACCACCGGCGCGCCCAGCAGTTCGGCGAGCTCCCGGAACTCCTCGTGAGCCTCGGCCTTGATCAGGCCGCCGCCGATGTAGAACACCGGCTTGTTGGAGGCTGCGATGAGTTTGGCGGCTTCGCGGACCTGCTTGCCGTGGCCCTTGGTGACCGGTTTGTAGCCCTGCAGCCCCATCTTGGGCGGCCAGGAGAAGGTGGTGCGAGCAGACTGGGCCGATTTCGTGATGTCCACGAGCACCGGTCCAGGACGCCCTGAGGAGGCCAGGTGGAACGCCGAGGCGAGCACGCGTGGGATCTCGTCAGGGTCCTGCACGAGGTAGGTGTGCTTGGTGATGGGGGCGCAGATGCCGGCGATGTCAGCCTCCTGGAAGGCGTCCGTTCCGATGACGGAGGCGTTGACCTGCCCCGTGATCGCGACCATCGGCACTGAGTCCATGTGGGCATCGGCGATCGGCGTCACCAGGTTGGTGGCACCCGGTCCGGAGGTGGCGAAGCAGACCCCCACCTTCCCGGTGGCCATGGCATAGCCTTGAGCTGCGTGGCCGCCTCCCTGCTCATGGCGGACCAAGATGTGGTTGACCTGCTCGGAGTCCATGAGCGGGTCATAGGTGGGAAGGATGGCGCCGCCGGGAATGCCGAAGACGTCGGTGACGCCGAGCTCTTCGAGGGAGCGGATGATGGACTGGCTCCCGGTCACGGCCTCAGGCGCTACGCTGCGCCCGGGGCCGTACAGTCGGTGCTCGGCGGTGGTGATGCGGCGCCGTCGCTCCTCACGGGTTTCGGCACCGCTGTGGGGAGAGGCTGCTGCCGGTGCTGCGGGCCTGGCATCTGATGCAATGCTCATCTCATCTTCCCTGTCATTCGTCGCTGCATGGGTGGGGCTGGGCTCAGCACAGACGAAACCCCGGCGTGCAGGGGCTTCCCTGTGCCGGGGCGGATGGTTGCGTACGCAGTGTGCGGCAGTAACCAGTCAGTGCCCGGCGGGGGCGATGACGGGTACCGCTACTAGTTCGCTGCGCATAGAAACCATCGTTCTCCGACGTGTGACCTATGTCAACCCTGTGAGAGTCGTCTCACCATATGGAATTGCGCGGCGAGGTTCAGCCGCAGGAGGCTCCCTCGGCCGCAGAGCGCACCAGCTTCGCGTACTTGCCCAGCACACCCGTGGTCACGTACGGAGGCAGCGGCTTCCAGTCGGGCGCTGCCATCCGCTCGGCGAGAACCGACTCCCCGACCTGCAGATCGATGGTGCGGCCTGCGATGTCCACCCGGATCCGGTCACCGTCGGCGACGTAGGCGATAGGCCCGCCGTCCACAGCTTCAGGGGCTATGTGCCCGATGCACAGGCCGGTGGTGCCTCCGGAGAACCGCCCATCGGTGATGAGCAGCACGTCCTTGCCCAGACCGGCGCCCTTGATGGCACCGGTGACGGCGAGCATCTCACGCATGCCCGGACCACCCTTGGGCCCTTCGTAGCGGATGACCACCACATCCCCGGCCTGGATCTCACCCTCATCCAACGCCTTCAGTGCGGCCTGCTCACGCTCGAAGACGCGAGCGGTGCCCTCAAAGACCTCCGCATCGAAGCCGGCAGACTTCACCACGGCGCCCTCGGGGGCCAGTGAGCCGCGCAGCACCGCGATGCCCCCATTGGGGTGGAGGGGGTTGTCGAGATGGCGAATGATCTTTCCGTCGATGTCCGGAGGACTGATCGCCTCCAGGTTCTCTGCCACCGTTCTGCCGGTCACGGTCATCGCGTCTCCGTGGAGCAGCCCAGCGTCGAGAAGCGCCTTCATCACGACCGGCACCCCGCCGACCTTGTCCACGTCAACCATGACGTGCTGGCCGAAGGGCTTGAGATCTCCCAGGTGCGGGACTTTGTCTCCGATGCGGTTGAAGTCCTCCAGCTCGAGACCCACACCGGCCTCCGAGGCGATCGCCAGCAGGTGCAGCACCGCGTTGGTGGAGCCGCCGAATGCCATGGTCACGGCGATGGCGTTCTCGAACGCCTTCTTCGTGAGGATGTCGCGAGTGGTGATTCCCTGCCGCAGCATCTCGACAACGGCCTCTCCTGAGGCGCGCGCGTAGGCGTCCCGCCGACGGTCTGCTGACGGCGGCGCCGCAGAGCCGGGAAGCGACATGCCCAGTGCTTCGCCGATGCAGGCCATGGTGTTCGCGGTGTACATGCCGCCGCAGGCACCTTCGCCGGGGCAGATGGCACGCTCGATGACGTCGAGGTCCTCTTCGCTCATGGTGCCGCGTCCGCATGCGCCGACCCCTTCGAAGGCGTCGATCAGGGTCACTTCCTTCTCGGTTCCGTCCTTGAAGCGTGCAATGCCCGGCATGATCGAGCCTGCGTAGAGGAACACGCTCGCAAGGTCGAGGCGCGCTGCTGCCATCAGCATCCCCGGCAGGGATTTGTCGCAGCCGGCAAGGAGCACTGATCCGTCCAGCCGCTCGGCATTCATCACCGTCTCCACGGAGTCCGCGATCACCTCGCGCGACACCAGTGAGTAGTGCATGCCCTCGTGTCCCATCGAGATGCCGTCGGACACGCTGATCGTCCCGAACTCCATGGGGAAGCCGCCTCCGGCGTGCACACCCTCCTTGGACGACTTGGCCAGTCGGTCCAGCGACAGGTTGCAGGGAGTGATCTCATTCCACGAGCTCGCGATGCCGATCTGCGCCTTGGACCAGTCATCATCGCCCATGCCTACGGCGCGGAGCATGCCACGGGCCGGCGCCCGGGTGTAGCCGTCGGTGACCTGCCAGGAACGCGGCTTCTCCGGTGAGGAAGGGCCTGTCACAGGCTGGGGCGGGGTGAATCGGGGCTGATCAGTGGGTGCGGACATGACCACGATTCTATGCGGGGATCCGAACCGCTGCAGTGCACCCCACGCCCGTCTCAGTATTCGAGTGCGGGCCCCGGCGGCGGTTCGGAGACTTCGGACGGCGCGGGTCAGCCCATCTGGTCGACGACGGTCTCAGCGACCTCGCGCATCGTCAGACGACGGTCCATGCTCGTCTTCTGGATCCAGCGGAAGGCCTCCGGCTCGGTCAGATCCATCTTCGTGGTGAGCAGCGATTTGGCGCGCTCCACGAGCTTCCTGGTCTCGAACTTGTCGCTGATGTCAGCGACCTCGTCCTCCAGCGCGCGAATCTCTTCGAAACGGGCGACAGCCACCTCGATGGCCGGTATGAGGTCATTCTCTCCGAAGGGCTTGACCACGTAGGCCATCGCCCCGGCCTCCCGGGCCGACTCGACGAGGTCCCGCTGGGAGAAGGCCGTGAGCATCAGGACGGGGGCGATGCGGCCCTCCGCGATCTGCTTGGCGGCGCTGATGCCGTCCATGACGGGCATCTTGACATCCATGACGACGAGGTCCGGCTGGTGCTCCCGCGCAAGGGCGACCGCCTTCTCCCCGTTCTCCGCCTCGGCAACCACCTCGTACCCGGCGCCGGTGAGGATCTCGACGATGTCGAGCCGAATGAGCGTCTCGTCCTCAGCGACCAGCACACGGCGACGCCCACCGTCTGCGGGGACGGCGTCGGCTTCGGCGTCGTGCTGATTCTCTTCAGTCAAGGTGCTCCTTCATCGGGGCGTTGCAATCGGTCTGTGCCCGAAGTGGGACTCGAACCCACACACCAGTGGTACTCGATTTTGAGTCGAGCGCGTCTACCAATTCCGCCATTCGGGCCGGCAGCGGGCGGCCTATGAGCCGCCCAGCCGCTCCATCTTAGCTCTCCTGCGCCGCGGGCACAGAATCAATCTTCCGCACTTCTAGAGCGCTGAGTGCGCAGAGTGCGCCGATGCGGCGCTCTGGCTGGGCCAGGGACCCACAGGCTCACGAGCCGGCATCACGTCTGCGTCACCGCGCCGCAGCGCGTCGATGTTGGCGCCGCCGTCGGGAAGATCGCCGATCTTGTGCACCTTGACCATGTTCGTGGTCCCGGCTTGGCCTGGAGGGGAGCCGGCAGCGATGACCACCAGGTCCCCCACCTCCGCAACGCCCTCTTCGAGGAGCTGCTTGTCCACCTGTGAGGTCATGCGGTCGGTGTGCGAGGCGAACTCGACCCATCGCGGCTGCACCCCCCAGGAGAGGGTCAGCGTGTTCTGCGTGTGCTCCACGTGTGTGAAGGCGAAGATCGGCTGCCGGGGGCGAAGGCGGGACAGCCGCTGGGCAGAATCGCCGGAGCGCGTGAAGGTGGCGAGGTATGCCACGTCCAGCTGCTCGGCGATCTCGTTGGCGGCCCGGGTGATCGCTCCGCCGCGGGTCTTGGGCTTGGTGCCCAGTTGGGGGATGCGGTGGAGGCCGCGCGCTTCAGTGGTCTGAATGATGGAGCTCATGGTCTCCACGGTGCGGACCGGGTACTTGCCGATCGAGGTCTCGCCCGAGAGCATTACGGCATCGGCTCCGTCGAGGACTGCGTTGGCGCAGTCGGAGGCCTCGGCGCGGGTGGGACGAGGGCTCTCGATCATCGATTCCAGCACCTGGGTGGCCACGATCACAGGCTTGGCCCACCGGCGAGCGAGCTCCACGGCACGCTTCTGAACGACCGGCACCTCCTCGAGAGGCAGCTCCACGCCCAGGTCGCCGCGGGCAACCATGATCGCGTCGAAGGCGTCGATGACATCCTGCAGGGCGTCGACGGCCTGCGGCTTCTCGATCTTGGCGATGATGGGGACGTAGCGGCCCTCCTCCTCCATCACCTGATGCACTGCTTCGACGTCGGCAGCGTCTCGCACGAAGGACAGCGCCACCATGTCGAAGCCGGTGCGCAGCGCCCAGCGCAGGTCCTCCTCGTCCTTCTCCGACAGTGCCGGCACCGAGACGGCCACACCGGGAAGGTTGATGCCCTTGTTGTTCGAGACGGGACCAGGAACGGTCACCTCAGTGATCACGTCGGTATCGGTGACCTCAACTGCCCGCAGGGCGACCTTGCCGTCATCGATCAGCAGCGTGTCACCCGGGGCCACATCGCCCGGCAGCTTCTTGAACGTCGTCGAGCAGCGCTCCTGTGTGCCTTCGACGTCCTCCGTGGTGATCGTGAACCGATCTCCCTCGCCCAGCTGATGAGGGCCGTCTGCGAAGCGTCCCAGGCGGATCTTGGGGCCCTGCAGGTCCGCGAAGATCCCCACTGCCCGGCGAAGATCCTTCGACACTTCGCGAACGGTGCGGTAGGTGTCCTCGTGCACGTCGTAGTCCCCGTGGGACATGTTCACGCGGACGACGTCGACGCCGGCCTCGATCAGTTGGCGGGTCTTCTCATATCCGGCGGTGGCCGGGCCGAACGTGGCGACGATCTTTGCGTGTCTCATGCCTCACCTTTCAAGGGGTCGGTCAGTCAGGTTGAAACTGGCACGACACCACGCTGTGTCAGGTCCAGACAGGCTGAGCCTACCGCAGAACGCAAGGGGCAGGGAGGCACATCCCGGCGCTGCAGATCGGCGGCGGCCGAGGCAGATTCGGGAGCCCGCGCAGTGCTCCGGACGCCCTCGTCTAGGTCAGAGAGATCGCACGGTCGCTCGGCTTCACCGGGTAGGGAAGCCTGGTGGATCCCTCGAGGTACTCGTCGACCTTCGACGCTGCCGCACGGCCCTCTGCGATCGCCCAGACCACCAGAGAGGCGCCCCGGCCAGCATCGCCGACGGTGAAGATTCCCTCGACATTGGTCTGGTAGTCCTCTGTGCGGCCGACCGCCCCGCGAGAGGTGAACTCCATGCCCACCTGGCTGTCCAGGGTCTCCTGCTCGGCGCCCGTGAAGCCCAGTGCGAGGAAGACAAGATCCGCTGGGATCTCACGCTCGGTTCCGGGCTTGGGACCGCGGGAGCCGTCCTCGCGGTACTCCGTCTCAGCGACCTTCAGTGCGCGCACATTGCCGTTCTCGTCACCGCTGAACTCGACCGTGGACGCGAGCCACTGCACCTCGCCGCCCTCCTCGTGGGCACTGGACATCTCGAAGATGCGCGGATCCATGGGCCACGGCTCGTGGCCCGGGCGCTCCCGAGGCAGCTCCTTGCCGATGGCCAGGGTCGTCACCGATTTGGCGCCGTGTCGGTGTGCGGTGCCGATGCAGTCCGCTCCGGTGTCTCCGCCGCCGAGAATGACGACGTGCTTGCCGTCGGCCCGGATCTGGTCCGGAACCTCGTCGCCGGCCACGGCCTTGTTCGACTGCACCAGGTAGTCCATGGCGAAGTGGATGCCGCCCAGGCTCCGTCCGGGCACTGGGAGATCGCGCGGAACCATAGCCCCCGTCGCCACGACGACCGCGTCGTAGGACTCACGCAGCGCGGCCCAGGTGATGTCCGCGCCGATCTCTGTCGAGGGGTAGAACCGGGTGCCTTCGGCCTCCATCTGCTCGATGCGGAAGTCGACGAGGTGCTTCTCCATCTTGAAGTCAGGAATTCCGTAGCGGAGCAGGCCGCCGACACGGTCATCCCGCTCGTAGACGGCGACGGTGTGTCCGGCGCGTGTCAGCTGCTGGGCTGCGGCCAGCCCAGCCGGTCCGGAGCCGACGACAGCGACGGTCTTGCCGGTGAGCCGGGAAGGCACCACGGGCTCCACGTAGCCGCGCTCGAGGGCGGTGTCGGCGATCTCAACCTCGGACTGCTTGATCGTCACAGCCGGCTGGTTGATTCCCAGCACGCAGGAGGTCTCGCAGGGCGCCGGGCAGATACGGCCTGTGAACTCCGGGAAGTTGTTCGTCATGTGAAGCCGCGCCGAGGCCTCCTCCCACTGGTCCCTCCACACGAGGTCATTCCAGTCAGGGATGAGGTTGCCCAGGGGGCAGCCCGTGTGGCAGAAGGGAATTCCGCAGTCCATGCACCTGGATGCTTGCGTCTGCGTGGTGCTCTTGTCTTGGCGCTCATAGACCTCGTTGAAGTCCATGATGCGCACCGGCACCGGCCGGGAGGGCCGGCCTTCACGCTCGGGGTATTTCAGGAATCCGCGCGGATCAGCCACGGGTCACCTCCAGAATCTTCTGCCATGCGGCGTCGCCATTGGGGTCCAGTCCCTCATCGAGGGCATCCGCCCGGGCGCGCAGCACAGCGTCGTAGTCGCGGGGCAGGATCTTGGTCATACGGTCGAGCGTGGCCTCAGGCGTCTCCAGCAGCCGCTCGGCGAGCGACGAGCCGGTCTCCTCCTGGTGCCGCCGAAGGAGGTCCAGCACAATCTGCTTGTCCTCCTCGTCGAGCTCGCTGAGCAGCAGCGCTTCGGTCCGGATGGCCTGGTCGTTGAGCCTGCCGCGGTCGAAGTCGAGGATGTACGCCGTTCCCCCTGACATTCCCGCACCGAAGTTGCGCCCGGTCGGGCCGAGGATCAGCGCCTGTCCCCCGGTCATGTACTCGCACCCGTGGTCGCCGATGCCCTCGACGACGGCGGTGGCTCCGGAGTTCCTGACCAGGAACCGTTCCCCGACCTGGCCGCGCAGGAACATCTCGCCCTGGGTGGCCCCGTAGCCGATGACGTTGCCCGCGACCGTGTTCTCCTCGGCCACGAAGGGCGCGCTGGGGTGCGGGTGAATGATGATTCGGCCGCCCGAGAGGCCCTTGCCCACATAGTCGTTGGAGTCGCCGGTGAGCCTCAGCGTGATGCCGTGCGGCAGGAACGCGCCCAAGGACTGGCCCGCCTCTCCGTGCAGGTCGACTTGGATCGTGTTGTGGTCCAGCGTCGAGAGGCCCAGTGCCTTGGTCACTTCGTGGCCGAGCATGGTGCCCACAGCCCGATCAGTGTTGACCACACGAGACTCGATGCGCACCTGCTCACCCTGGTGAATGGCTGCCTGTGCCTTCTCGATCAGTGCGACGTCGAAGTGCTTCTCCAGACCGTGGTCCTGCTCAGAGGTGCGCCGCAGCATGCCCGCGGTCTTCTCCTCGTGCGGGTCCCAGCCTGTCAGCACTGAGGTGAGGTCGAGGCCCTCCGACTTCCAGTGGCGCTTGGCGTCGTCCATGTCGAGCCGGTCGATCTGTCCGATGGCCTCGTCCAGGGTCCGGAAGCCGAGCTCGGCCAGGTATTCCCGGACTTCCTGGGCGATGAATTCGAAGAAGTTCACCACGTGGTCGGCTTTGCCGGTGTACCGCTCTCGAAGCACCGGGTTCTGAGTCGCGACGCCCACCGGGCAGGTGTCCAGGTGGCAGACGCGCATCATGATGCACCCTGAGACGACCAGCGGCGCGGTGGCGAAGCCGTACTCCTCGGCGCCCAGAAGCGCGGCGATGACGACGTCCCTTCCGCTCTTCATCTGGCCGTCGACCTGCACGGTGATGCGTTCACGCAGACCGTTGAGCATCAGTGTCTGCTGCGCCTCGGCCAGACCGAGCTCCCATGGGGTGCCGGCGTGCTTGAGCGAATTCAGCGGGGAGGCGCCCGTGCCGCCGTCGTGCCCTGAGATCAGCACGACGTCGGCGCTTGCCTTGGCCACACCCGCCGCCACCGTGCCCACACCGTGCAGGGAGACGAGCTTGACGTTGACCCTCGCCGCAGTGTTGGCCCGCTTGAGGTCGTAGATCAGCTGCTTGAGGTCTTCGATCGAGTAGATGTCGTGGTGCGGCGGGGGCGAGACCAAGGAGACGCCAGGGGTTGAGTGGCGGGTCTCGGCCACCCAGGGGTACACCTTCTTGCCCATGAGCTGGCCGCCCTCGCCGGGCTTGGCGCCCTGAGCCATCTTGATCTGCAGGTCATCGGCGTGGGTCAGGTACTGGCTGGTCACGCCGAAGCGGCCGGAGGCGATCTGCTTGATGGCGCTGCGCCGCTCAGGGTCGATGAGGCGCTGCGGGTGCTCCCCGCCCTCGCCGGTGTTCGAGCGCCCGCCGAGGCGGTTCATTGCGATGGCGAGGGTCTCGTGCGCCTCCTGGGAGATCGAGCCGTAGCTCATCGCGCCTGTGTTGAAGCGCTTGACGATCTCGCTGACCGGCTCGACTTCGCTGATCGGTATGGAGCGCCCGTTCTCCTTGAACCTGAAGAGCCCGCGCAGCGTCATCAGAGCTTCCGACTGGTCGTCCACTGCCTTGGTGTACTGCTTGAAGATGTCGTACCGGCGGGTGCGCGAGGCGTGCTGCAGCCGGAATACCGTCTCAGGGTTGAACAGGTGAGGGGGGCCGTCGCGCCGCCACTGGTACTCGCCGCCGACTTCAAGCTCTGAGCCGCGGCCCAAGTCGTTGCCGTCCTGCGGGTACGCGAGTGCGTGCCGGTCCTGCGTCTCCCGCGAGATGACGTCGAGGCCCACACCGCCCATGAGGGAGTCGGTTCCGGAGAAGTACTGGTCGACCAGCCGCTGCGACAGGCCCACGGCCTCGAAGGTCTGAGCCCCGCAGTAGGACGCGACGGTGGAGATGCCCATCTTGGACATGATCTTCAGAACACCCTTGCCCAGGGCGGTGATCAGGTTCTTGACCGCCTGCTGCTCATCGACGTTGGTGATCTCGCCGCGATGCACCATGTCCTCAGCGGACTCCATGGCCAGGTAGGGGTTGACGGCCGCCGCGCCGTAGCCGATCAGCAGCGCCACGTGGTGAGTCTCGCGGACATCTCCGGCCTCGACGATCATGCTCGCCCGCGTTCTGTTCGCGGACTTGAGCAGGTGGTGATGCACCGCAGAGGTCAGCAGCAGAGACGGGATCGGAGCCCACTGGGCGTTGGAGTCGCGGTCGGACAGGACGATGTAGTTCACGCCGCGATTGACGGCCGCAGAGACCTTTTCGCAGATCTCGCGAATGCGCTGGCGGAACTCCTCCTCAGTGGAGCCCACGCGGAAGAGCCCGCGAATCTTCAGCGCCACCTTCTGGCCTTCGCCGTTGCGGATGTTGGCGATCTTCGCCAGCTGATCATTGTCGATGACGGGGAAGTCCAGCTTCACCTGCTGGTGCCGCACATGCTCTGAGCTCAGCACGTTGCCGTTGGGGCCGATGTATACGCCCAGTGAGGTGACGAGCTCCTCGCGAATCGCGTCAAGGGGCGGGTTGGTGACCTGCGCGAATGCCTGCACGAAGTAGTCGAACAGCAGCCTGGGACGGTCTGCCAGGACGGCGATGGGAGTGTCCGTGCCCATCGCGCCCAACGGCTCAGCACCCGTGGAGGCCATCGGGCCGACCAGCGTCTTGAGCTCCTCGTGCGTATAGCCGAAGGTCTGCTGCCGCAGCCGGACCGAGCCCGAGGGATGCTTCACGTGCAGCCGCTCGGGAAGGTCCTTCAGCTCGACGAGGTTCTCGGCGACCCAGTCCTCCCACGGCCGGCCTGAGGCCAGATCCTGCTTGATCTCCTCGTCCTCAATGATGCGGCCCTCGGCCGTATCGGCGAGGAACATCATCCCGGGGGCGACGCGGCCCTTGCGGACCACGCGTGCCGGATCGAGGTCCATCACGCCGACCTCGGAGGAGAGGACGACGAGACCGTCGTCGGTGACCCAGTAGCGCGCCGGGCGCAGGCCGTTGCGGTCCAGGACGGCGCCCAGCTGATTGCCGTCCGTGAAGGCCATGGCGGCCGGGCCGTCCCAGGCCTCCATGAGCATCGCGTGGTACTCGTAGAACGCGCGGAGCTTGGGATCCATGGAGGCATGGTTCTCCCACGCTTCCGGAATCATCATCCGCATAGCCTGCGAAAGCGGCCGCCCGGACAGCATGAGCATCTCGGCAGCCTCGTCGAAGCTGGTCGAGTCGGATGCTCCCGGCGTGCAGATGGGAAAGAGGTACTCGGGGTCGTCCCCGAGGAGCTCTGAGGACATCATGGACTGGCGTGCTCGCATCCAGTTCCGGTTGCCCTCAACAGTGTTGATCTCACCGTTGTGCGCCACCTGCCGCAGCGGCTGGGCCAGCGGCCACGAGGGGAAGGTGTTGGTGGAGAAGCGGGAGTGCACGATGCCGAGCGTCGACGTGTACCGCTCGTCGGAGAGGTCAGGGTAGAAGGGCTCGAGCTGAGCTGTGGTCAGCATCCCCTTGTACGTGATGGTCTTCGAGCTCAGCGAGGCGAAATAGACGCCGAGCCTGTTCTGCGCACGCTTGCGCAGCCTCCAGGCCCGCTGGTCCAGGCTGCCCGCAGCGGAGCTCGCATACTCCTCCGAGTCTTCGGGCGCCACAGTGACGAAGGCCTGCTTGAAGTAGGGCATGGCCGCGCGAGACATCGAGCCGATCATGGAATCGTCGATCGGAACATCGCGCCAGCCCAGGAACGTCAGGCCCTGCTCCGCAGCCATCTCCTCGAATGCGGCGGTGACCTGATTGCGCTCGGCCTCATCCTGGGGCAGAAAGGCGGTGCCTGCGGCGTAGTCGCCCTGCTGGGGAAGGTTGAAGTCCACCACTGCGCGGAACAGCTCATCCGGAATCTGAGTCAGAATTCCCGCCCCGTCTCCCGTGCCCACGTCGCCTCCGACGGCACCGCGGTGCTCAACGCAGCGCAGAGCGTAGAGCGCGTGGTCGACGATGTCGTGCCCCGGAGTGCCCCGCAGGGTCGCCACCGCGGCCATTCCGCAGTTCTCATGCTCGTTGGCAGGGTCGTAGAGGCCCTGCTTCTCAGGGAATGCGGCGAAGCGTTCAAATGGGCTGATGACCTGCGGTGCGGACATGATCAGTTCCTTC
This sequence comes from Nesterenkonia sp. NBAIMH1, assembly GCF_007922635.1. Classification (NCBI taxonomy): domain Bacteria; kingdom Bacillati; phylum Actinomycetota; class Actinomycetes; order Micrococcales; family Micrococcaceae; genus Nesterenkonia; species Nesterenkonia sp. NBAIMH1. The sequence continues at coordinate 2,260,906 of NZ_CP042335.1, read as the reverse complement.
CTCCACTCAGGGGGAGACCTTCGCGCGCTCAGCACGCATGACGGGAGTCAGGCGCTGGGGGTGGGCGCGCTCGGCATGGATGCACTCGGGGTGCGTGCCTCGGAAAGGATTGGGTGCGACCCGATCCGGGGCGTTCGTAGAAGCCTGACCCTCGAGGGCTATCAGGCCTATTTTCCGCTCGAGGGTCGAGCGGCGCAAATTGCGTTACGTTCGGGGCGGACCGTCAGTGGGCTCCGGCGATGGGTCCTCAGCCTCGGTCGACCCCTCATCGGGCTCAGGCTCCCCCTGAGCCGGGACGGTCGCGAGCTGCTGCTGATCGCCGTCCGAACGCATACGCGAGTCGGGACGGTATCCCTGGAGCTGCTCGTCGAGCTGCTCGTCGGTCCGGGGACGTTTGGTCCAGAGCCAGATCATGGCGGCCACGGCCGCGATGAACAGCACAAAGACGATGATCTGGTTGAGCCGCCAGTCGAGACCGATCTCGGAGAGGGGGTACTGGGTGGATTTGGTGGCCTCATCGATGCGCAGGGATTCGATCCAGAACCGGCCCAGCGAGTAGTACGCCACGTAGGTCAGGGCCACGATCCCCGGCCGGAAGCGGAAGCGTCGATAGAGCCACAGAAGGGCGACGAAGCCGATGAGGTTCCACACTGATTCGTAGAGGAATGTGGGGTGGAAAAGCGTGTCCTCAGTGGTGCCTCTCGGCGCCTGCGAGGCCTGGTCCAGGTCGATGCGCAGGCCCCAGGGAAGGTTGGTGGCACGGCCGAAGAGCTCCTGGTTGAACCAGTTGCCCCAGCGGCCCACTGCCTGTGCCAGGATGACGCCCGGCACGACGGCGTCCGCGAGTGCTGGAAACTTCATTCCGTGCCGGCGGCAGGCGATGTAGACCCCCAGAGCGCCGAAGATGACAGCCCCGATGATCGAGAGGCCGCCCTCCCACACCCGGAAGGCTCGCATGGGGTCTCCATCCGGTCCGAAGTAGGGATCGGGGGAGCTCACCACGTGGTAGAGCCTTGCGCCGATGATGCCGAGCACCACGGCCCACAGGGTGGCGCTCATCACGTCCTCAGGGTCTCCCCCGCGCGACTTCCAGAGCTTGGAGGCCACGACGACGGCGAGGATGCCGCCCAGCACGATGCAGAGTGCGTACATTGCGATCTCGAACGGGCCTGGGAGGTCCAATGTTCGGAGCGGCGGCGGCGGAAAGCCAGAGGCGAGCGTTGCAGTCACGGCGGTCACGCTATCAGGCACGACCGCTCAGCTCGGCGGCCAGACCGCTGAGAGCCGGAACCCCGCCGTCGCGCAGGGCCGCGACCAGAGCGGTGCCGACGATCACGCCGTCGGCGTAGCGGCCGATCTCCTCGACATGGGCGCGCGTGGAGACGCCCAGGCCCACGCAGACCCGCGAGGCGCCTGCCGCCTTCGAGGCCCGCACCACGCGGGCTGCGGCGTCCGATACGGCGGTTCGCTTGCCGGTCACACCCATGAGGGAGACGCCGTAGACGAATCCGCGCGAGCTCTCCGCGATGGACCGGTGCCTCTCCTCAGTGGAGGTCGGTGCTGCCAGGAAGATCCGGTCAAGATCGTACTTCTCCGCCGCCGCGATCCAGTCGGATGCTTCGTCGGGGATGAGGTCGGGGGTGATAGCCCCCGCTCCGCCTGCCTCCGCAAGTCGTCTGGCGAAGGTCTCGGCCCCCATCCGATCGATCACGTTGTAGTAGGTCATCACGACCACGGCGGCGTCCGTCGCCTCTGTCACGGCTTTGACCACCTCGAACACCTCGTCGAGGCGGAATCCTCGACCCAGCACCTCCGTGGTGGCCTGCTGAATGACCGGCCCGTCCATGACGGGGTCCGAATAGGGGATGCCGATCTCGACGACATCGGCGCCGTTCTCGGCCAGAGCGATGGCGGCAGCGATGGATGTGTCGCGATCGGGGTAGCCCGCAGGCAGGTATCCGATGAACGCCGCTCCTTTGCGCTCCTTGGCCCTGTCGATGGCTGCTGCAGTGATGCTCACGCTTCGACCCCCTCGTCCGGCGCCTTCGCACCGGAATCGTCGGCGACCGGGTCGTTCTCCTGGCCAGGCAGCATTCTGAACCACTCCGCGGCCGTTGCGACGTCCTTGTCGCCGCGACCGGAGAGGTTCACCATGATGATGCGGCCGGCTCCCTCATCACCCCAGGAGGCCGAGAGCCTGGCGGCGCCCGCGAGTCCGTGGGCCGTCTCGATGGCAGGAATGATGCCCTCTGTCCGGCAGAGCAGCTGGAAAGCATTCATGCATTCGGTGTCGGTCACCGGCTCGTAGGAGACGCGCCCGGCGTCGGCCAGGTAGGCGTGCTCAGGTCCGACCGACGGATAGTCGAGGCCCGCAGAGATGGAGTGTGAGTCGACCGTCTGCCCATCCTCGTCCTGCATGAGGTAGGAGCGCGCCCCGTGAAGCACGCCCGAGCGTCCCAGGGTGATGGAGCTGGCGTGCCGGCCTGTCTCCACGCCGTCGCCGCCGGCCTCGAAGCCGTACAGCGCCACTGACTCGTCGTCGAGGAAGCCGTGGAAGAGCCCGATGGCGTTGGACCCTCCGCCCACGCACGCCGCCACGGCGTCCGGGAGCCGACCTGTCTGCTCGAGGATCTGCTCTCGAGCCTCATCTCCGATGACCTGGTGGAAGAAGCGCACCAGCTCAGGGAAGGGATGGGGGCCGGCCACGGTGCCCAGGACGTAGTGCGTCTCGTCCACACTGGCCACCCAGTCGCGCAGGGCCTCGTTGATGGCATCCTTCAGCGTCTTGGCTCCGGCCTCGACAGGAACCACCTCAGCTCCGAGAAGGTTCATCCGCGCCACATTGAGCGCCTGCCGGCGCGTGTCCTCCGCACCCATGTAGACGACGCACTCCATGCCCATGAGGGCAGCGGCGGTCGCTGTGGCGACGCCGTGCTGGCCCGCTCCCGTCTCCGCGATCAGTCGGGTCTTGCCGAGCCGCTTGGCGAGCAGGGCCTGACCCAGAACGTTGTTGATCTTGTGGGATCCCGTGTGGTTGAGATCCTCGCGCTTGAGAAAGATGCGCGCGCGCCCTGCGGCTGCCGCGAAGCGAGTCGCCTCGGTGAGCAGGCTGGGTCGTCCGGTGTAGTCGCGGCACAGACGCTGGTACTCGGCCGTGAAGTCCGGGTCCGCCTTGGCGCTGCGAAAGGCAGCCTCCAACTCGTCCAGGGCCGCGACCAGGGACTCCGGCATCCAGCGTCCGCCGTAGGCTCCGAAGTACGGCCCCTCGGCGTCGCGGTAGCGCTGCTGAGCGGGAGCATCGTGCGATTTCTGCTCAGTCATTTACAGACCCTCCTTGGCACTGCTGTATCGGCGGTATTCACGCACGGCTGCTTCGGGGTCCCCGTGCTTGACCAGGGCTTCCCCGACGAGCACCGCATCAGCGCCCTGCTGTGCGTAGCTGCGCACCATGCCCGGCCCATCGACTCCCGACTCCGCGACCCGCACGGCGTCATCAGGCAGGTGCGCGGCCATGTCGTCGTAGTGCGCCGGGTTGACCTCAAGAGTCTTCAGGTTGCGCGTATTGATGCCTACGATGCCGGCCCCGGCATCCACGGCTCGGTGTATCTCAGCCTCCGTGTGCGCCTCGACGAGAGCGTCCATGCCCAGCTCGCGCGTCAGGGACAGATAGTCGCGGAGCTGATAGTCGTCCAGAGCCGCGACGATCAGCAGCACGAGGTCTGCGCCGTGGGCCCGAGCCTCGTGGAACTGATACTCGTCGACCATGAAGTCCTTGCGCAGCACAGGGATGCTCACAGCGCGGCGAACGGCGTCGAGATCCTCGAGGCTGCCGCTGAAACGGCGACGCTCGGTCAGCACCGAGATGACGCTGGCTCCGCCGGCGGCGTAGGAGCGTGCCAGCCTCGCGGGATCCGGGATGCCGGACAGGCTGCCCTTGGACGGGGACTTGCGCTTGACCTCGGCGATGATCTTCACGCCGTCCTCGTCGTCGCGTCCTCCGGCCAGGGCCTCACGCACGTTCAGCGCTGGCTCCGTGTCGGCCAGGCGGGCCGTGATCTCACGTGGGGGCACGGCTGCACGACGGTCCGCGAGATCCTCGCGGACGCCCTCAATGATCTGTTCGAGAATGTTCGGCATTCAGAAACCGGCAGCCCTGCTCAGCTGGTGCCGCTGCCCGGCTGCCGAGCCTCGGCGCCGCGCGTACGGTCCGGCTGCGCCGGCCCCTGGTGGCTGCGCGGGTCCGCACCGCGATTCAGGACCGCCTTGGTGTCCAGCTCGACGCCGTACCCCATCTTCTTCATGACGATGCCGGCGATGATGGCCAGGGGCAGGATGGCGACGCCGATCCAGATGAGCACCTCGACCCAGATGATCATTCCGACGCCGATGATCACGGATCCGAGGATGACGCCCAGAACGAGCGTCCACGCAGCGGGGGTGGACCCGTGGCCGATGTGATCGTGGTGGATGAACTCGTCGTCCGCCACGGGCTCCTGCTCAACATCACGGACCTTGGTGCTGGTGCTCGCCATAAGAATCTCCTCTGCGCTGCTCTTCCGGTCGCCGCCTCTGCGGGGCGTCACTGGTTCTAGGTGTCCATTCTGCCATGGGAGGGCAGTTCGGCTCAGTCGCGTCCCTCGGTGGGATCATCGCCCTGCGACAGTCCATCCCACAGATCGAACTCGTCCGGCTCGTCGGCCGATGCGCCGTCCACGGCGCCGGTGCGGCTGTACTTCTTCGACGCCTTGGCGTCCTGCCATCGGTGCGCGACCATGAGCAGCGCCGCTCCGGAGATGAGCATCAGGCCCGCGCCCGCTGCGGCCGCATAGGCGGCGACGCCGACGCCGTAGCTCTCGGCCGGCTCCGTCGTACCGGTCGTCTCTCCCAGCGCGACCATCGAGGCTCCCGCGGGATCGGCGATGACGCCCACCACCTGCACCAGTGCCAGCAGACCCGCGCCCACCAGCACAGCGCCCACCGCATAGCGGAGCACCCTGCGCGCGATCGATACAGCCACGGCCGCGGCGAGCCCCACCAGCGCCATCGCTGTCACGAGGTCAGAGATCTCGGTGCCGGGAATCTCGACCTGGGCCACCGGGGCAGTGTCTCCCAGGCCCTCCGCCAGCACCCACGTCTGGGTGGTGGCGGCGAACAGTATGCCGCTGGCCACCAGCGCCGCCAGCACCAGGGTTCGCCTCTGCAGACCGGGCGCGCGCCGGTTTGCGCCTCCCTGGTCGGCGCTCTCCGGGATCGCGGTCATAGGGTGCGCAGCCTGTCAGCCGCGAGAACCGCACGCAGCGGGGCTGCCGCCTTGTTCACCGTCTCTATCCGCTCTGCGTCGAAGTCGGAGTCGGCGACGATTCCGCCGCCGGCCTGCACGTAGGCGGTTCCGCCGGAGAGGACCGCGGATCTGATCGCGATGGCACCGTCCATGCGACCGGAGAGGTCGAAGTAGCCGACCACTCCCCCGTATACGCCCCGGCGCGTGGGCTCCCACTCATCGAGCAGCTGGAGAGCCCGAGGCTTAGGGGCGCCGGACAGGGTTCCGGCAGGGAAGGTCGCGGCGAGAACGTCGAAGGGCTCAGCCCCGTCTGCGACCCTGCCCTGCACATGGCTTGTCAGGTGCATCACGTGGCTGAAGTGCTCCACCGACATGAACCGTGTGACCTCGACCGATCCCGGCTCGCACACTTTGGCGAGATCGTTGCGCGCCAGGTCAACGAGCATGATGTGCTCGGCGCGCTCCTTCTCATCGGCCAGCAGGTCCTCGGCCAGCTCCCTGTCCTCGGCCGGAGTGGCCCCGCGCGGCCGTGTGCCGGCAATCGGGTGCGAGACGGCGATCCCGTCCTCCACGGTGACGAGCGCCTCAGGGGAGGCGCCGACCACCTGGTAGGGCTCGCCGTCGGGGGTCTCGAAGCTCATGAGATACATGTAGGGGCTCGGGTTGAGCAGACGGAGCATCCTGTAGATGCTCAGAGCATCGACGCTCGTGTCCACCTCGAACCTCCTGGAGACGACGATCTGGAAGACCTCGCCGTCCACGATGGCCTGCTTGGCCCTGCGCAGGCAGTCCATGTATTCGGACTCGTCCCAGGTATGGCGGACTCGGCTGTGCAGCTCGGCCTCCACTGCCGCGGACCAGTCGGGCTCAGCCGCTGTGAGCTCAGGGGCCACGGGACGGCTGAGATCGTCGCGCATGCGGCGCAGACGGTCTGCGGCATCCTCGTACGCCCTCTCCGCGCCCTCGGAGCGACCGTCGCCGTTGATGGCATTGGCGATGAGCGTGACCGTGCCGCTGCGATTGTCATGGACGGCCAGGTCCGACACAAGATTCATGGCCATCTCGGGGAGCCCCAAGCCCTCCGCAGGCGGGTGCGGGAGGCGCTCCCAATGGCGGACCACGTCCCACCCGATGTAGCCGACGAGCCCCGAGCTCAGGTGAGGGAGGGCTGCTGTGCGGGCGCGCCCGCTGTCGCCCGCAAGGAACCGCAGCGTGTCCCGCAGGACGTCGGCGCTGTTTCCTTGAGACGGCGTTCCGGCCGGAGGGGTGCCCAGCCAATGCGCGGCCCCGTCCTTCTCCGTCAGGACTGCGGCGGAGCGGGCGCCGATGAAGCTGTAGCGGTCCCATGCCGCGCCTGGTGCTGCCGACTCCATGAGGAACGTGCCGGCTCCGCCGTCGGGCGCCAGCGTCCGGTGAATGCTGAGGGGAGTGTGCCCGTCGGCCAGCACGGTCATCGTCACCGGGATGACGCGGTGCTCGGAAGCCAGGTCCAGGAACTCTTCGCGCGCGGGCGCGACAGTGCCCAAGTCCCTCATTCGGCCTCCTCCATCGGTGCCAGCGGCAGCTCTCGACCCGCAAAGCACGTAGGCTCCCCGGTGTGGCAGGCGGGTCCCGTCTGGTCGACGATGAGCAGCACCGTATCGCCGTCGCAGTCGATGCTCACCGAGCGGACGTGCTGGACGTTCCCGGACGTCTCGCCCTTCACCCACAGCTCAGCGCGCGAGCGCGAATAGTAGGTTCCGCGGCGCGTAGCCAGCGTCGCGGCCAGCGCCTCCTCGTTCATCCAGGCGAGCATAAGGACAGCTCCGGAGTCAGCATCCTGGGCCACAGCGGGCACCAGCCCTGCCTCATTGAAGGCGAGCTTCCCGGAAATGTCGGCCGCAGGAGTGGTCTGGCTCATCAGGGGGATCACCTTACCGGGTAGCCGGCGGCTCGGATGGCGTCCTTGACCCGCGCGAACATGTCCGTGGGGCCGAAGTGGAACACGGAAGCCGCCAGGACGGCGTCGGCCCCGGCATCGATCGCAGCAGGGAAGTGCTCCGGGACGCCGGCGCCTCCGGAGGCGATCAGGGGCACGCGGGTCACCGCACGGACAGCAGCGATCATCTCAGTGTCGAAGCCGTCCTGCGTGCCGTCAGCATCGATCGAGTTGAGCAGGATCTCACCCACCCCGCGCTCGGAGGCCTCTCTGGCCCAGTCGAGCGCGTCGATGCCGGTTCCGCGTCGGCCTCCGTGCGTGGTGACCTCATAGCCCGACTCCGTGGCGCCGGTGCGCTTGGCATCCAGCGACAGGACCAGCACCTGGTTTCCGAACCTGGCGACGATGTCGTTGATGACAGCCGGCCGCGCGACGGCCGCAGTGTTGATGCTGGCTTTGTCGGCCCCTGACTTGAGGAGCGTGTCCACATCCTCGGGGCTGCGGACTCCCCCACCGACCGTGAGAGGGATGAAGACCTCCGAGGCCGTCCGCGACACCACGTCGTACGTGGTTCCGCGATCGTCGCTGGAGGCGGTGACGTCCAGAAAGGTCAGCTCATCGGCGCCGGCGCGGTTGTATCGGTGAGCGAGCTCGACCGGGTCCCCGGCATCGCGGAGATTCTCGAAGTTCACGCCCTTGACGACCCGTCCGGCGTCGACGTCAAGGCACGGAATGACCCGAACTGCTAGCGACATCTGGGGATCCTCCTCCTACACCCGGCAGGCGTGGATGGTCGTGACGAGGATCGCCCTGGCGCCCAGGTCGTAGAGCTCATCCATCAGCTGATTGGTCTGCTGAGCAGGCACCATGGACCGCACTGCCACCCAGTTCTCGTCCGCCAGGGGCGAGATCGTAGGCGATTCCAGGCCCGGCGTGATGGCTGCCGCAGACTCGAGGTGCTCGCGCCTGATGTCGTAATCCATCATCACGTACTGCCTGGCGGTCAGCACGCCCTTGATGCGGCGAATGAGCCGATCCGCGCCGTTGCCGTCACCCACTGCCGTCCGCTCCCCCGACGCAGAGATCAGGATGGCCTCCGACTCCAGAATGGCCTCCCCGAAAGTCTCCATGCCTGCAGCCTTGAGAGTGTTGCCGGTCTCCACCACATCTGCGATCGCATCCGCGACGCCGAGGCTCACGGCGGACTCGACAGCGCCGTCCAGATGAACCACGTCGACATCCTCGATGCCCTGCTCCTCCAGCCACGAGGAGAGCAGCCCGTCATAGGTGGTGGCGACGCGCTTGCCCCGCAGCTCGGAGGCCGAGGAGAAGATGCCGCGCGGGGCGGCGAGGCGGAAGGACGCTCGGCCGAAGCCCAATCCCATGGCCTCCTCAGCCCCGTGGCCCACTCGGGCATCGGCGAAGAGGTCACGCCCGGTCAGGCCGAGATCAATGATCCCCTGCCCGACGAACACGGCGACATCCTTGGGCCTGAGGTAGAAGAACTCGACTCCATTGGCCTCATCGATCAGCCGGAGCTCTTTGCGGTCCCGGCGCTGGAGATACCCCGCCTCGGACAGCATGGACATGGCAGCTTCAGACAGGGCGCCCTTGTTGGGCACAGCAACGCGCAGCATGGTTCTAGGGGTTCCTCGTCACGATCGGTAGGGTCACAGGAAGCGGTAGACGTCCGCAGGCGTCAGACCTTTGGCAAGCATCATCACCTGCAGATGGTAGAGCAGCTGAGAGATCTCCTCGGCCGCCTCATCGCGGGACTGATGCTCGGCGGCCATCCAGACCTCCGCTGCCTCTTCCACGACTTTCTTGCCGATCTGATGCACCCCAGCATCCAAGGCTTCGACAGTGCCGGAGCCCGCGGGCCGCTCCTCCGCCTTGGCCGCCAGCTCGGCGAAGAGTTCGTCGAAAGTTTTCACCTGACCACCCTACCTTCCGCGCCTGCCGCCTACTTCTTCAGCTTGCTGATCTCCAGGGCCGCAGCCACGGCCGCATGGGCGCTGGAGCTGCCGACGTCCTCCTTGGAGCCGGACAGACCGGCCCGGGCGAGCGCCTGCTCCTCGGTGTCCACCGTCAGCACGCCGAAGCCGATCGGCTTCCCCGTGGAGATCGACAGGCGCGCCAAGCCGTCGGTCGCAGCCTGGCACACGTAGTCGAAGTGAGGAGTCTCACCGCGGATCACGACGCCCAGGGCGACGATGACGTCGAAGTTCTTGGTGGCGTGGGCAGCGACCACCGGCAGCTCGTAGGAGCCGGCGACCCTCAGCAGCGTGTAGTCGTCCAGACCCACGCTGTTCAGGTAGCGGTCCGCCCCGCCGACCAGGCCGTCCATCACCTGCTGGTGCCACTGCGCCGCCACCACAGCGACTTTGAGTTTGAGCTTCTTGGCGGCCTTGGCGATCTCTTTGAGCTCGTCCTGGTCAACCTGCGGGACACCTGCTCCGCTCATGCTCTAAGCCTCCTCGGCACTCGTCAGACTCGTCTTCTCCAGGCTCTCATTCTGCTCATTGAGCTGCAGATGATCCAGCATATGCGCCATGCGGTCGCGCTTGGTGCGCAGGTAGCGCTCGTTGTGCTCCTGGACGATGCCCGCCGAAGGAACCTGCTCCACGTCGAGCCCGGTCGCGGACAGCGCCTGCACCTTTGCGGGATTGTTGGTGAGGAGCCTCAGACGTCTGATGCCCGCGGAGTGCAGAATCGCAGCGGCGCCCGTGAAGTCCCTCAGCTCCGCGGCAAGGCCGAGCATCTCGTTGGCCTCAACGGTGTCCGCGCCCTGCTCCTGGAGCTTGTAGGCGCGCATCTTGTTGGCCAGGCCTATGCCTCGCCCCTCGTGCCCCCTGAGGTACAGCAGATGACCGCCGTCACGCTCCAGCTCCTCGAGGGCCGCAGCGAGCTGCGTTCCGCAGTCGCACCGGTGGGAGTGCAGGACGTCGCCGGTGACGCACTCGGAGTGGAGCCTGACCATCGGGTTCTTCGTGTCCGCGGCATCCGCCGAGAGCAGCATGTGCTCGTGGCCCGTCGCGTGCTCCGTCCACACCTGGGCGGTGAAGATGCCGAAGTCCGTGGGCAGCATCACCTGCGGCCCCGAGCTGACAAGGCCTGCTGCGGTCTCCGCAGGGGCGTCCCACGCTGCCGCGTGAAGCTCCCGAACAGCATGGGGAGAGGCCGTGCCCCCTCGGTATTCGATGAGGTCAGCGATGCTGATCAGGGCAAGCCCGTGCTCGTCGGCGAACTCCCGCAGCGCGGGCAGGCGCATCATGGAGCCGTCGTCATGCACCATTTCCGCGATGAGCCCCACCTCTGCATGCCCGGAGAGCCTGCACAGATCGACGGTCGCCTCAGTGTGCCCCTCCCGGCCCAGCACGCCCTGGGCATGTGCCACGAGCGGAAACATGTGCCCCGGCCGCGTGAGGTCGGAGGCGGTCGTCTCAGGGCTCGCGAGCGCCCGCGCGGTGATCGCCCGGTCCTCTGCGCTGATCCCGGTGGAGACGACTCCGGCAGCGTCGCAGCTGACGGTGTAGGCGGTTCCCTTCGGGTCAGTGTTCTCCGCGACCATCGGCGGAAGCGCCAGGTGACGGGCGCGCTCGGCCGACATCGGGGCGCAGACGACGCCGGAGGTGTGGCGAACGATGAAGCCCAGCACCTCCGCGGTGGCAGCGGAGGCAGGGAGGACGAGGTCGCCCTCGTTCTCCCGATCAGCATCGTCCACCACGACGACTGGGCGCCCGGCCGAGAGCTCGTTGAGAGCCACCTCCACCCGGTCCAGAACCGGGCCGGGAGTGTCAGGCTGGCGCACGGCGGGGATGCCCGCGAGGCCGAGCGGCTCACGCTCGGCGGGTGCTGCGGAGTCGAACGCAAGCATCCGGCGCACATACTTGGCGAGGACGTCCACCTCAATATTCACGCTGCTGCTCAGCTGCAGGAGCCCGAGGGTGGTCTCTGCCAAGGTGGTGGGAATGAGGCCGACTTCGAACCACGTCTGGCCCATCGCCTCATCGCTGCCCACCGCTGTGACGGTCAGGGAGACGCCGTCGATGGCGACTGAGCCCTTCTCTGCAAGGTACGGCGCGAGCTTTGCCGGCACAGCGAAGCGGTGGCGGCCGTCGTTGCTGTCGCGTTCGGTGAGAGTCCCCACGCCGTCCACGTGACCCTGGACCACGTGTCCGTCCAGCCTGGCCTCTGCCGGCAGGCAGCGCTCAAGGTTGACGCGGTCACCCGGCCCGGACTCCCCGAAGGTCGACCGCTTGAGGGTCTCGGGGATCAGCTCGACGGCCAGGGCGTCAGCGGTGATGTCCACGGCGGAGACGCACACGCCGTTGACTGCGATGGAACCGCCCAGAGGCAGGTCTGCTACGTGCCCGGGGGCTTCGATGACGAGGCGCTCAACGCCTCTGACGGGCTCGGGCGTCCGCTCAAGGACGGTTCCGAGGCCGGTGATGATGCCGGTGAACAACTACTGGGCTCCCTTCGGGGTGAGGTGAAGGCAGACGTCGTCCCCCATCACAGTGACGGGGCCCCCATCTGCGGGGTCGAGGCCGTATCGGGGCGCATCCGTCAAGGTCTCAACGCCGATGCTGCCGAGGGTGTTCCGGGCCGAGCCGTCCTGTCCGGTGCCGATGAGCACGGGTGCCACGTAGGCGAAGATCTCGTCGACGAGATCTGCGGCGACGAACGCCGAGAGCACGGACTGGCCGCCCTCGACCAGGACATGCCGCACTGGAAAGCCGTTGTGCTGGGCCGACGCCAGAGTCAGGAGCGCCTCGAAGGGGTCCCTGGTGCGCAGCTGGGCCCACCCGTCGCCTTCGGGACGCCCCTGTGTGAGCTTGGCACCCGGCGCCAGTTCGCGGCGGCCCATGACGCAGCGCAGAGGCTGGGTCTCAGCGAGTTCTCCGTCCGGCGTGCGCGCCGTCAGCCTCGGATCGTCGACCTGAGCAGTGTTGGTTCCGACCAGAATGGCATCGATGCGCTGTCTGATGGTGTGCGTGTGCGTACGGGATTCGGGCCCGGTGATCCATTGGCTCGTGCCGTCCGCAGCGGCGATGCGCGCATCCAGGGACTGCGCGAGGTGCACCGTGACGAACGGCCTCCCCTGCTTCTGGGCTGCGGTCCATCGGTGGTTGAGCGCCTCGGCGTCAGCGGCCATCACGCCCGCGACGACGCTGACCCCGGCCTCGGTGAGAATATCTGCGCCGCCTGTGTTGGCGGTGGGGTCCTTCGCCCCGTACACCAGCTGACCGATGCCGACCTCGTGGATCAGCTGGGTGCACGCTGGTGTTCGGCCGTAATTGCGGCAGGGCTCCAGGGTGCTGTAGAGCGTCGTTCCGCTGAAGTCGCTGATTCCGCTGCTCTGTGCCCTGGCGATGCAGTCCCGTTCAGCATGCAGACTGCCGGCGCCTCGGTGGTGGCCTACGGACAGCACCGCTCCTCTGCTGTCCGTCAGCACAGCTCCTACAAGCGGGTTCGCTCCTCGATGGCCCTGCAGGGCGGCGTCGAGCGCCTGCTGCATGAAGGGCTCGTGGGCGTGGTGCGGGGCGGTGCCCAATGCGCGCATCTCCTTCTGTGCCACTCCCATCCAGACTCTGACTGTCGGTGCTGGAGTTTCACCAGCTCAGCCTCCTGGACAGGAGGGTCGCGGACTGTCACCGCCGGTTCGGACTTTCACCGATCCCGTAGCACGTGGGGACTATCCTGCCACAGACGCAGCGAAGCCCCGAAGTCGGGGACTTCGGGGCTTCGCCTCTCTTCGCAGAGCGGATGACGAGATTCGAACTCGCGACCCTCACCATGGCAAGGTGATGCTCTAGCCAGCTGAGCTACATCCGCATCATGCGGCTCGAGGCCTTAGCCTCGTGCCGTGCGCGATACTGGGATCGAACCAGTGACCTCTTCCGTGTCAGGGAAGCGCGCTACCGCTGCGCCAATCGCGCCTTCATCAGGCTGAGCCAGTGTACTAGCTCCGAGGTGGGGACGGGAATCGAACCCGCATTGACGGTTTTGCAGACCGTTGCCTAACCACTCGGCCACCCCACCCTGCTTCGGGTGTGGGACGCCCGTCCCAACCCAGTGGACTCTCACTCCCACCGGGCCGCGGAGACAAGCCCCACGGTGAATCAGCAGCCGACTGCATCGGCCACTTCGCATCAGCCGAAGCTGATATGCGAGCGGATGACGAGATTCGAACTCGCGACCCTCACCATGGCAAGGTGATGCTCTAGCCAGCTGAGCTACATCCGCACATCGGTCGAACTCAAGGTTCCCCCCGCGTTCCGACGACATGACACTTTAACCCAAGCCGGCTCAGGTCGTCCAGTTGAACGGCTCCCAGCATGTCTGACCGACGTGGCAGACTCGTGGGCCATGACTGATCCTGCGTTGGCGCACAGCACAGAGTTCGGCCGCATGTACTCGCGGTCCCTCAACTCCCCGCCCGAAGTCCCCTCGATCACCACGGTCATAGGCCAAGAGGCCAAGGACCTGACCGGGTGGGCCGGCCACATGGCCGCAACGGCCCTGGCGCAGGACGCTCAGCTGGCCGCCTGCGTGGGGAGTCCCGGCGAGCTGCGTCGCCTGGCGCGCAATGCCTCTTCCGCCGCAGAGCGATTCCGTGACGACGCTGCCGCACGGGGGGACCGCGTCCACAGCTACGCGGAGCACGTGGCTCTGGCGATGCTCGGTGAGCCCGGGGCCGACCCCGACGGTGCGCACCGTCTCCTTGAGGAGCACGGTGAGACGGCCTTCGCCGACCGGTTCGACGAATGGTGGGACATGTACGGAGTCAGGCCCGTTGCGGCTGAGGTGACCGTCTGGAATCACCAGGTCGGCTACGCCGGGACACTGGACCTGGTTGCAGAGATCGGCGGCCGCCTGTGCCTGATCGACTTCAAGACCAAGGGCCTGACGCGCGAGGGACGGGCCAAGCCGCTCAGCGACTCGGTGGTCATGCAGCTGGTGGCAGGTCTTCGCGCAGAGGAGGAGCTCGTCGATGCCGCAGCCGGCACCTGGAAGCCCTGGCCGCACCGCGAGCGGGAGCCCGGCAGCGAGGCGCTGCTGCTCGCGGTGGCCATATCGGAGGCCGAGACGGTGGTCCACCAGGCTTCCCCTGACCATCTTGCCGCGCACTGGCGAAAGTTCTGGGCCCTCAGGCAGGCGTGGGAGCACTCCAGACAGGCTGCAGAAGCTGGGAGGCCGCTCCGACCCTTGGGCCCACCCCCGTCGAGCTCCGCGAGCGAGCCTCCGGAGGCCGCGGGATGAGCCGCGCGCCTCGGCCTGCGTAGAATGCAGCCATGGCTTCTCGTGGTGTCGACGGTCCGCAGAAGGATCCGGGGCTGGCCCTGGTTCTGACGATTCTGGGCTTCTTCTTCGTGGCAGGGCTCCAGTACTTCTACATCGGGAAGTACATCAAGGGGATCCTCTTCCTGCTGACGATCGGCTTCTTCTACGTCGGCACGATCATTTCCCTCTTCACGATCACCTCCGCGACACGGCAGGTGAACCGCGACCGGGCATTGGGCCTCCGGTGATTCGGCAGACCTGAGGGTCCTCAGCGGTCGCTGCAGGCCCCGCTGCTTCGCCTCCCCTAGTCTCCGGGCCTGACCAGGCCCGCCTCATACGCGGCGACGACGGCCTGGGTGCGATCCCTCAGATCCAGCTTCCCGAGAATTCTGGAGACGTGCGTCTTCACCGTCTGCTCGGCGAGGAACAGGTCCTCGGCGATCTCCCTGTTGGAGCGGCCGCGAGCCACCAGGCGCAGCACATCGGTCTCCCGTTCGGTGAGCACCTCGAGGGTGTGCTCACCGAACGGTGAGCTGACCGGCCTCGCTGCATAGTCAGCGATGAGGGTGCGCGTGATCTTCGGGGAGAGCAGCGATTCACCTTCGGCGACCACGCGAACCGCATGGATGAGCTCGTCGGGGGCAGCATCCTTGAGGAGGAATCCGCTCGCCCCAGCCCGCAGCGCGCCGAAGACGTATTCGTCAGCATCGAAAGTGGTGAGCATGAGGATTCTCGGCGCATCTCCAGGCATACTGAGGACCGCACGCGTCGCGTCGAGCCCATTGACCTGAGGCATCCGAATGTCCATCAGCACGACGTCAGGCCGAGTGCGCCGTACAACGTCGGTGATGCCGGCGCCGTCCTCGGCCGTCCCCACTACATCTATATCCTCCTGAGCATCCAGCAGGGCTGCGAAGCCCGCGCGGATCATGGACTGATCGTCCACAATGAGGACACGCACAGCAGAGGAGGCAGAACCGGTGGCAGGCACAGCTACAAGCTACCCCACCCATCAGGGAGCTGATCAGCAGCAGCCCCGGGCCCTCACCGGCGCCCGGGTGATCCTGTCGGGCCGTCGTGTTCTGCACATGAGCCTCTACGCGTGGATCGGCGTCATCGCGGCGGCGACCGCTCTCCTCGCGGTCGGATGGCCGGTGGTCGCCGCGGTCTACTCCCTCAACGCCGCCCTGACCATGGCCCTCGTGGCGGCCCACTGCACCGCAGTCGTGCTGACGCTGCGATGGCCCGCCGCAGGCCTCCCCCTCTCGCTGGCCGCAGGAACGGGCCTGATGATCGCCACCGCCGGTGCGGGCGTCATCGTGTGGCCCTGGCCCGTGACCGCCATCGTCACGCAGTGCGCTGTGCTGGGCGTAGCAGCACTCTCCTGGCCTTGGATATGGTCTGCCGCCGGGTGGCTGGGAGGATCCTTCATGACGGCGACCGCCCTCATCTGGGCCTCACCGGAGCTGCCGACCGGCGCACTGAGCAGCGGAATCGTCTTCAGCGCCGTGACGGCCGGGACGGTCGCCGCCGGCATCTCGCTGAGGCTGTGGATCCTCAGCGCCGGGCGCGTCGAAGCGGCCGAGGCCAGCAGCGCGCAGCAGGATCGGCGGCGGCAGGAGCTCGAAGAGCGCAACCGGATCGCCAGAGAGCTGCACGATGTCGTCGCCCACAGCATGTCCGTGATCAGTGTGCAGGCGAGCACGGCCCCATACCGGAACCCGCAGGTGGACGAGGTCTCACGCCAGGAGTTCGCCGACATCGCGGCATCGTCTCGCCAGGCGCTCAGTGAGATGCGCAGCCTGCTGAGCATTCTGCGCGATGAATCGGAGGCGCCGACCGCACCCGAGCCGGGCATCGAGGACATCGACGCCCTGATCGAGAGCACGCGGGCCTCGGGGGCGCCCATCGACTACTGGGGCCTGGACCGAGCCGACGAGGCAGCGACGCTCGCGCGCGCGAGCCCGGCGACAGGTCTTGCCGCATACCGCATCGTCCAGGAAGCGCTGAGCAACGCCGTCCGCCACGCACCTGAGGCCGCCATCACCGTGCGGCTGAGCCCGTGCCAGGTGGGCGGACGGCCCGGTGTGCAGGTGGCGGTCGAGAACGAGCCTGCGCCTTCAGGCCTCCTGCCCTCCGCGCCCGGAGCTCGGCGCGGTCTGAACGGAATGCGTGAGCGCGCGACGGCAGTCGGCGGCAGCTCTGCGGCGGCCCCCACGCGCTCAGGGGGCTTCCTGGTGTGCGCGGATCTGCCTCTCGAGCCCCGCGAGGATGCCCAGCCCCTACCGGGGTAGGGGGTCAGGTTGGCTCCGACGGGGGACGCGCGGAGCTGCGGCGGGGACATAGCGTAAGCGGTATGACGATCACTGATGAGACGCGCGCGGATGCGCCCCCGGCACCAGGCCGCACCTCTCGCCGGTCGGAGCGGCGCACAGCCGCGGGCAGCCACTCCGCCCGCAGCCAGCAGACCAATGACTTCTTCGAGCTCTCCAATAAGGTCAAAGAGGCAGGGCTGATGGACCGGCGCGCGCAGGCCTACATCGGGCGCGTCATCGCATTGGTCCTCGCCTTCGCCGGAGCCGGCGTCATGCTGGTCATGCTCGGCGAATCATGGTGGCAGCTGCTGACGGCAGTCGTCTTCGGCGTCCTCTTCACTCAGGTCGCATTCCTGTCGCACGACGCAGCCCACCAGCAGGTCTTCTCCAACGGTCGCCGAAACGAATGGCTGTCGCGCATCATCGGCAACGGCATTGTGGGACTCTCCTACGCATGGTGGGCCAAGAAGCACGGCAAGCACCACGCCAACCCGAACACCGTCGGCAAGGACGGTGACATCGAACCGGGCTTCATCGCGTTCATCCCCGAAGATGCTGAGAAGCGCACCGGCTTTGCCGCCTGGTTCGCCCGGCGACAGGGCTGGATGCTCTTCCCGCTGCTGACCATGTTCGGCTGGGCGCTGCACGTGAGCGCCGTCGATGCTGTGATTCGCGCCACGAAGGTCAAGCATCGCGGGACCGAGGCGGCCCTCCTGGCAGTGCGCCTCATCGGCTTCCCACTCCTGGTGATCTGGGCTATGGGCCCACTGGTGGGACTGGCCTTCATCGCAGTGCAGGTCGCCGTGTTCGGCGTGTACATGGGAGCAAGCTTCGCCCCCAACCACAAAGGCATGCCGGTGATCCCCAAAGACTCAAAGGTCGACTTCCTGCAGCGACAGATCCTGACCGCACGGAACATTCGAGGTGGGCGCCTCATCGACTGGGGCATGGGCGGCCTGAACTTCCAGATCGAGCACCACATCTTCCCCCGCATGCCCAGCCCCAACCTCCACAAGGTCAAGCCCATCGTGGAGGAGTTCTGCGCCGAGAAGCAGATCCCCTACGCCGAGACCGGACTCATCGAGTCATACGGAATCGTCATCCGCTACCTCAACGATGTGGGGCTCGGACAGGCCGACCCGATGGACTGCCCCATCATCGCCCAGTACCGCACCCGCGGCTGAGACTCGGAGGCTCAGGCGGGGATGCCTATGCGCCGCTCCGCCGGGCCGTGAAGAAGACCCGTCGGAACGGAAGTACCGTCCCGATCGCACTGCGCGGGTACGCCTGCCGCAGCGCCTCTTTGTACTCCGCGACGAACCGCTCACGAAGGCTGCCCTCCAGCTGATCCAGCACGGGCCTCGCCCCGGTGGACGATATCCATTCGAAGACCGGGTCCTCACCCTGAAGGACGTGGCAGTACGTGGTCTCCCACGCCTCGGCCTCCCACCCGTGCTGGGCAAGGTCGAAGAGATACTCCTCAGGCGAAGCCGTGGGTCTGATCAGCTGCGACATGTCCACGGCTGCGCGGTAGGGCACAGCTGAGGCCATCTCATAGAGAAGCCGATGGCTCGGATTCGAGAAGTTCCCCGGAACCTGGACTGCCAGGGTGCCCCCCGGTGCAACCAGCTCCATCAGCTGCGGAAGCAGCTCGCGATGCTCAGGGACCCAGTGCAGGGCAGCGTTGGAGACCAGCACGTCGGCCGGCTCGCCGTCGGGGAGGTGTGTCCGCCCGACGTCGCGAATATCCGCCTCCACGAATGACATCTGTGCATCGTCCGAGGCCTCGCGGGCCCGCGCGAGCATGTCCGGGCTGGAATCGATGCCGGTGATCAGCGCATCCGGCCACGCCGCCCTCAGGATGGGCAGCCCGTTGCCCGGACCGCACCCAAGGTCCACCACCCGGGACGCACCGGGCACCCGCGCTCGGGAGATGAGGTCGATGAGCGGCTGGGTACGTTCTGAGGCGTACGCGAGGTATGCGGAGGGCTGCCATGCGGACTGCTTCACCATGCGGCGCACATTACTACGTGAGCCCTCCAGCCGAGGGTCGACCGTCTCTGGCGTCGGCGGCCGACCGGCTCTAGGCTCGGCTCATGGTGAAGCCTCAGAGCACGTCTGGGATCGAGCAGGCCAGCGGCATCGCTTGGACAGAATGGGTCGCGCTCCTCGACGAGGCCGGGGCCGCACAGCTCCCCCACGCTGAGATTGCGAAGATCACCTTCGAGCGCATGCCGGAGCATATGGCCTCGCGCGGCTGGTGGGCTCAGGGCGCCGCGATCGCGTACGAGCATGAGAGGGGTCTGCGCGTTCCGGGGCAGTCCCACACCGGGGACTTCAGCGCCTCGGCCTCGAAGACCGTCCACGGGGATAAGGACGCCGCCCTCGCACGGCTCCTCGAGGTGGTGGCAGGCATGCAGGAGTTCGGAGGGGTCCCGGCGGAGGAGCGGCCCACCGCATCGTCAACCGACACGTGGCGCTACTGGCGCGTGAAGCTGGCCGACGGCACCCGCGCCGACGTCACCATCAGCGAGAAGTCGCCCGGAAAGGCTGTCGTGGCGGTCCAGCACAGCAGGCTGCCGACCCAGGATGAGATCCCCCGATGGAAGTCGTTCTGGAAGGAGCTCCTCGCTCAGCTCTGAGGGCGGCGCAGACCCACAGCGGCCGCACAGGCCAGCAGTCCCAGAACAGCGATCCACACCGCCCACAGGTCCCACGCCAGGTAGCAGACCGCCCCGGCCGCAGAGCCTGCCGCGATGGACGACCAGAGCGCCGCGTAGCGCAGCCACACCGTGTTCGGGCGGCCCTGCAGCAGGGCCGCGAAATGCTGGGCGGCCTTGACCAGCGCGCCAGTCATGTATGTGAGCCCCACACTGACCTCACCCCCGCGGGTGAAGGTCGCATTCACCGCACCCATCGCGGCGGCGATCAGGGGAGCCACCGCGAACCACCAGCCCTCCCCATGGCCCAGCCGAAACAGGCTGCCGCACACCGCAGCGAGCGTCAGCACCGCAGCGGCAAGCCACATGGCTCGCAGCTGAGGCTGGACCGCCGTGCCGTCGCGCGCAGCCGCGCCCTCCCCACGATGCGACACCACGGACGCCAGCACCACGCCGAACACGAAGGCAAGGACGAGCCCCAGAGCACGCGCCCATCCCAGGAGATCGCCCGAGGCAAGATCCGCCGCAGCGCGAGTGGAGTTCCCCGACATGAAGGAGACGAAGTAGCCGCCCAGGTGGATGAACCCCACCCCGTCCACGAAGCCTGCCCCTGCTGTGATCCCGCAGGCGAGCCCCAGCTGCCCGCGCGTCAGCCGCTCAGCCACGCACTCGTCCTTCGCTCACGCGACACGCCGCCCGTCTCAGCGGGACGTGTAGGACTCCCACTTCCGGGCATGGTGCTCCGCCTCGACGGTGCGCACCGTGCCGGACTTGGATCGCATCACCAAAGACTGGGTGAAGACCCTGTCGCCTTGGTAGCGCACGCCGCGGAGCAGGTCTCCGTCGGTGATGCCGGTTGCAGCGAAGTAGCAGTTGTCGCTGGTGACGAGCTCGTCGGTGGTCAGCACCTTGGTCACGTCGTGACCAGCGTCGGCCGCCTTCTGACGCTCCTCCTCGTTGGTGGGCGCCAGTCGACCCTGAATGACTCCGCCGGTGGCCTTGATGGCGCAGGCCGTCACGATGCCTTCGGGAGTCCCCCCGGTGCCCATCAGGACGTCCACGCCCGTTCCCTCACGCGCTGCGGCGATCGCGCCGGCAACATCGCCGTCCATGATGAAGCGAGTCCGGGCCCCGGCGTCTCGGATCTCCTGGACGAGCCCGGCGTGGCGCGGACGGTCCAGCACGCAGACGTTGAGCTGATCGATGCGCTTTCCCGTCGCCTTGGCGACAAGGTGCAGGTTCTGCTTCACCGGAAGGCGCAGATCCACCAGGTCGGCGGCCTCCGGCCCGGTCACCAGCTTCTCCATGTAGAACACCGCTGAGGGATCGAACATGGAGCCCCGCTCAGCCACCGCGAGCACGGCGAGAGCGTTGTCGTATCCGAGCGCGGTCAGCCGCGTGCCGTCGATCGGGTCTACGGCAACATCGGCCTCAGCGCCCGTGCCGTTGCCGACCTGCTCACCGTTGAACAGCATCGGGGCTTCGTCCTTCTCCCCTTCGCCGATGACGACGACTCCGTTGAGGTTCACCGTGTCCAGCAGGGAGCGCATCGCGTCGACCGCAGAGCCGTCAGCGGCAAGCTTGTCTCCGCGGCCCACCCATGCACCGCCGGCGATTGCGGCCGCTTCGGTCACTCGGACGAGCTCGAGCGCAAGGTTCCGGTCCGGCTCAGTGTCCCCGACGGCGAGCCGTGAGCTCAGATGCGAGTAGTGCTGGTCGGCGTTGGTCTCGTCGTAGCCGCTCATAGGAAGGCCTTTCCCGTCGTGGTTGGTGATCAACGTCGTTGTCGATGGGCCCAGCCTATCGGGCGCCCGCGCGCGCAGCTCAATGCGAGAATAGGGAGCGTGACAGATCGACCCGAGCAGAACCCGGAGAGCGGCCCGCACCATGAGGCTGAGCCAGACGCCCGTGCCGAGCACGAATCCGAGGAGGAGCTTCCCACTCCTCAGCTCACGGAGGCCCAGCACAAACGACTGACGACGCCGATGTTCGGAATGCTGATGACGATGCTGGTCCTGGTGCTCATCATGGGCGGCTTCTACTTCCTCAGCCCCGAGCCCGACTACACGTTCATCCCGGACGAGGACGTCGAGGGCGAGGCGGCTGCGCTGGACGACGCCGGAGTCACCGCCTACTCCCCCCTCTCACCGGCGGTGCCGGATGACTGGACCGCCAACTACGCCCGCTGGGAATCGCGCGTGGACCACGGAGTGGACGTGTGGGAGGTGGGCTACACCACCACGGCCATGAACTTCGTCGGCTTCGCTCAGACCGAGGACCCGCAGCCGTCCTGGCTCGCCGAGGAGATCGACCACTCGCCGGCCGCCGGCGAGCAGAGCGCGGCGGGAATGACGTTCGAGCTATACCATGACGGTGATCAGGAGCGCCGCTACTGGGTGCTCACCGAGGAGAACAACGACGTCGACGGCACCACCGTGGTGATCGGCGGCGACGCCGGGGACGACGAGTTCCTCACAGCAGTGGAGGCCGTGGTCGAATCCCTGAGAGAGGACCCTGAGAATGTCTGAGAGTCAGCCCACTCCCGCTGAGGCGTGGAAGAAGCTGCAGGACGGCAACGCCCGCTTCGTCGCGGGAGACGTTGCCCACCCGAACCAGAACGCCGCTCGCCGCTCGTCCCTGACGGACTCGCAGCACCCTGTGGCTGCCATTCTGGGATGCTCGGACTCACGACTGGCAGCGGAGATCATCTTCGACGTCGGTCTGGGCGATGTCTTCGTCGTCCGCACAGCCGGACAGGTCCTCGACGACGCAGTGATGGGTTCGCTGGAGTTCAGCGTGGACGTGCTCAACGTGCCTCTGATCCTCGTCCTGGGCCACGACTCCTGCGGGGCCGTCGCAGCGACCATGAACTCCTCTGAGACGGGCGAGTTCCCGGGCGGATACGTGCGCGATCTCGTCGAGCGGATCACCCCCTCCATCGTGGCGGCTCAGCGAGCCGGCGCGTCCACCGTGAACGAAGCCGTCGAAGAGCACGTGAAGCAGACCGTGCAGCGGATGATCTCCCGCTCCACGGTCCTCCACGACGCGGTCGAGTCCGGGAAGACGGCAGTTGCGGGCGTCACGTACCGCCTCGCCGAGGGACGAGCCGACCTGGTCACCCAGCTCGGCGAGCTCTGAGGATTCCGCGTCCGGCGCGCACCCCCTGACGCTGTCAGTCGTCGCTGTCGCCGTCGGACAGCCGCTGTCCGGGCATCCGATCCCGGTTGTAGGTGATATCCGTGAAGCCGTGCGGTGCAGGGACTCCCTCTGGGCCGATGTTGACGAAGACCAGCTTCTCGATGGTCAGGATCTTCTTTCGGGTGACCATGTTTCGCACCACGCATCGCATGGTCAGCGACGTACGGCCGAAGCTGGTGGCCAGCAGGCCCATCTCGATCAGATCGCCCTGCTGCGCGGAGGCCTCAAAGCTGATCTCGGACATGAACTTGGTGACGACCCGCTCGTTGCCCAGCTGCAGAATCGCGTAGATCGCGGCCTCCTCGTCGATCCAGCGCAGCAGGCTGCCCCCGAACAGGGTCCCATTGGGATTGAGATCCTCAGGCTTGACCCACTTGCGCGTGTGAAAGTTGATTCCGCCTTCTGAGGGATAGCGCTGTGCGCCCTGCTGCTCGTCCATGGGCCTCAGTTTTGCACAGCACCCTCGTCCGCCGTGAGTGCGCATAGGCTGTGCCCGTGGTCGAACAGATCGAAGAGCTGCTGAGCTCAGGGAGCGGCACTGGCGCAGGGGTGGTGCTGCTGATCATCGGCGCCATCTGCCTGATCTGCGCGGTGCTGCTCAGCATCGTCGATGTCCGCGAGCATCGACTGCCCAACACCATCGTCTACCCCTGGGCCGCGGTCTCGGCAGGCCTGTTCATCGCAGTCGCTGCGCTCACCGGCGACGCGTACGGCCTTCTCCGCGGAATCGTGGCCGGCATCCTGTGGTCCTTGGGATTTATGGCTGTGCGCCTCATCTTTGCCTCAGCCGTCGGCCTGGGCGACGTGAAGCTGGCCTTCATCCTCGGCCTCCACAGCGGATTCTTCGGCTGGAGCTCCGCGGTGCTCGCCGTGGCATCGACCCTGATGCTCGCCGGCTTGGCCGTTCTGACGCTTCTGGCTCTCCGCAGGGCCGAAGGCCGCTCGCGTCTGCCGCTGGGACCGTTCATGCTGACCGGCACTGCGGCGGCCCTCCTACTAGGGTGAGGCCGTGGCCACACCAGACTTCATCACAGCGCTCCGCGAGGACATCGGGCACAAAGAGCTGCTTCTGCCATCGGTCCGCGCCGCGGTCATCAGACGCCGCGACGCGGACGGCTCCGCCCTGGACGCGCCCGAGGTGCTGCTGGTTCGCAGGTCTGACAACGGGGCCTGGATGATCACCTCCGGCATCCTCGATCCCGGGGAGGAGCCCGCCGCGGGTGCGGTGCGCGAAGTGCACGAGGAGACCGGGACGGTGGTGCGGCCAGTCCGGATCGCCGGCGTGGCGGCGACCCGCCTGATCGAGTACCCCAACGGCGACAGATGCCGCTACGTGGATACGGTCTTCGAGATGGAGTGGATGTCCGGGGAGCCGCTCGTCAATGACGACGAGTCGACTGATGTCGGGTGGTTCCCGGTGGACGGGCTCCCAGAACCGCTGAGCCCCGGCCATCGAGAATCCTTGGAATGGGCTCTCGACGCCGGGGCTGCGGCTAAGTGGCGGTGATCAGCCGGGCTGGGTCATGCGCTTGACGTCCAGCGCCTCGTCCAGCTGCTCCTCGGTGAGGTCTCCTCGCTCGAGGTAGCCGAGCTCCACGACCGCCTCACGGACGGTGACCTTGCTCTTCACGGCGTGCTTCGCGATCTCGGCCGCGGCTTCGTAGCCGATGTGCTTGTTCAGAGGGGTGACGACCGAAGGCGATGCGCCCGCAAGGAACGCGGCTCGCTCCTCGTTGGCTGTCAGCCCGTTGATCATCTTGTCGGACATGACCCGTGAGGTGTTGGTCAGCAGTCGGATCGACTCCAGGACATTGGCCGCCATGACGGGGATGCCCACATTCAGCTCGAAGGCACCGTTGGTGGAGGAGAGCGCCACGGTGGTGTCGTTGCCGATCACCTGGGCGGAGACCTGGATGGCAGACTCGCAGATCACCGGGTTGACTTTGCCGGGCATGATGGAGGAGCCGGGCTGCAGATCAGGCAGCGCGATCTCCCCCAGTCCTGTGTTGGGGCCCGAACCCATCCAACGCAGGTCATTGTTGATCTTCATGAAGCTGTAGGCGATGGTCCGCAGCTGCCCGGAGGCCTCCACCAGGCCGTCCCTGTTGGCCTGAGCCTCGAAGTGGTCTCTGGCCTCAGTGATCGGAAGGCCGGAGTCTTCGGCGAGGTTCCTGATGGCTTTCTCTGCGAAGCCCAGCGGCGTGTTGATCCCGGTGCCCACTGCGGTGCCGCCCAGCGGAACCTCGGCGACGCGCGGCAGGGAGGAGTCGATCCGCTCGATGCCGTACCGCACCTGGGCCGCATAGCCGGAGAACTCCTGGCCCAGCGTCACAGGGGTGGCGTCCATCAGGTGCGTCCGTCCGGACTTGACGATGTCCTTGAACTCCTCAGCCTTGGCCTCGAGGTGCTCGGCGAGGTACGCCAAGGCAGGCTTCAGGTCATTGACCAGCGCGGAGGTGACGGCAACATGCACCGACGTCGGGAACACGTCATTGGAGGACTGGGAGGCATTGACGTGATCGTTGGGGTGGACCCGCTTCTCCGACCCCTTGGCCTCCAGGTGCTGGTTGGCCAGTGAGGAGAGCACCTCATTGGTGTTCATGTTGGACGACGTTCCGGAGCCGGTCTGGAAGACATCCACGGGGAAGTGCTCGTCAAGGTCGCCCGACTCGACCTGCTCGGCGGCGACCACGATTGCTTCGGCAAGCTCCTCGTCGAGCACGCCCAGCTCCGCGTTCGCCTTGGCCGCGGCCTTCTTCACCCGGGCGAGCGCCTCAATGTGAGCTCGCTCGAGGGTCCTTCCGGAGATGGGGAAGTTCTCCACTGCACGCTGGGTCTGTGCCCGGTACAGCGCGTGGGCCGGCACCTTCACCTCGCCCATCGTGTCCTTCTCGACCCGGTACTCGGTCTCAGCCATATGTCGCTACTCCCGTCTGTGCGGTTCGGCGCAGACCGGGGTCCCGGTCCGCTCTCCGGGTCATCCTAGTCCGGCTGTGAGCCGGATGACACGTACGGATCAGGGTGGGTTTCAGGGTCACAGCCAGGGTGCCTGGGGCGACTGCCGCCAGACGCCTCGCCTATGGTGGAGGCATGAGCCTGCACCTGCAGCCCGGGGACGATCACCACGAGCCTCAGCGTTCGCTGGGCACGGAGCTGAAGCACTCGATGGTGCGCACCTTCCTTCCGGTGCTCCTGCCGCTGGCGGTGATGTGGCTGCTGTGGCTGGTCAACATGTGGACGGGCAACTGGCTGAATCTCACCCTTCGCCTGACGCCGCGCAGTCTCGAGGGGCTCAGCGGCATCCTCTTCATGCCTGTGCTCCACGGCAGCTTCGGCCACCTGCTCGGCAATACGTTCTCCTGGCTGGTGCTCGGCGGCATGGTCTCGCTGCTCACCCGCCGGTTCACCTTTGTCATGTCCGGCATCTGGCTCGTCTCAGGCATCGTCCTGTGGCTGATCGGCACCCCGTGGGTGCTGCGTCCGGACGGCTCCTCGTGGGGCGGGCATGTGGGCGCATCCGGCGTGATCTACGGGTTCGCCGGCTTCCTCATCATCTATGGGCTCATCACGCGACGAGTGGTGGCCATGGTCTTCGCGATCTTCGTCATCGTCTTCTACGGCCTCTCCATGCTGGTCGGCATGATGCCGGTGGCCGCCGGCATGCGCGTCTCCTGGACCGGGCATCTGGCCGGGGCCGTCGCCGGCGTCGCGGTTGCCTGGATCTTCACACGAGGGGTGCGGGAGGAGCGCCGCAGCCGCCCCTCCCGCACCCCGGCCGCATCGGATGAGGCTCCTCCGTGGTTCTGAGCCTCCGGGGCGGTCAGCGCCTCACTCCTCCAGCAGCTCTGTGACCAGGGCGGCGATGCGGCTGCGCTCCGATCGGGTGAGGGTGATGTGGCCGAACAGCGCGTTTCCCTTCAGCGTCTCGACGACGGCTGCGATGCCGTCATGGCGGCCGACCCGCAGATTGTCGCGCTGAGCAACATCGTGCGTCAGAACGATCTTCGAGTTCTGCCCCATGCGGGACATCACGGTGAGCAGGACGTTCTTCTCCAAGGACTGGGCCTCATCGACGATGACCCACGCATCATGGAGGGAGCGCCCGCGGATGTGGGTCAGCGGCAGCACCTCCAGCAGGCCGCGGGCCATAATCTCCTCGAGCACGTTCTCGGAGACCAGGGCGCTGAGCGTGTCATAGACGGCTTGGCCCCACGGGTTCATCTTCTCGGCCTCTGAGCCAGGGAGGTAGCCCAGCTCCTGTCCGCCCACCGCGTAGAGCGGACGGAAGACGACGATCTTCCGGTGCTCCCGGCGCTCCAGCACTGCCTCCAGTCCGGCGCACAGGGCGAGCGCAGACTTGCCGGTGCCCGCTCGGCCTCCCATGGAGACGATGCCGATCTCGCGGTCCATCAGCATGTCGATCGCCAGCCGCTGCTCGGCAGAGCGGCCGTGGAGGCCGAACACGTCGCGGTCCGCCCGGGCCACCTGCACGTACTTCTTCGATGCGGCATCCTGCTTCACCCGGCCCAGTGCGGACCCGCAGCCGGACTGGATGACCAATCCCGTGTTGGTGGGCAGATCATCAGCCTCCTCCAGCTCGACGCGCTCGCCGTCGTAGAGCTCGGCGACCTGGTCGTCGGCCGCAGTCACCTCTGCGAAGCCCGTCCACCCGGAGTCCGCCACCCACTCGCTGCGGTACTCATCGGCGTCGAGCCCCATGGCTGAGGCCTTCACCCGCATAGGAAGGTCCTTCGAGACCACTGTCACCGCCCGCCCTTCGTCGGCGAACGACTTCGCCACCGCAAGAATTCGGGCGTCATTCTCCGGCCCCCGGAAGCCGGCCGGCAGAACCTCCTGGCTGATGTGGTTGAGCTCGACCAGCAGGTGACCGCCCTGGCTGTTCAGCGGCACCGGCTGGTTCAGGGCTCCATGGGCGGTGCGCAGCTCGTCCAGCAGGCGCAGGGCCGAGCGGGCGTAGTAGCCCAGCTCCGAATCGTGGCGCTTCTTCTCCAGCTCGGAGATCACGACGATCGGAATGATCACTTCGTGCTCGGCGAAGCGCAGGACTGCCTTCGGATCGGAGAGCAGAACTGAGGTGTCTAGCACGTAAGACTTCTGTGCGACCTCCTGCGATACGGCTGTTTCGAGTGCAGCGGCATCAGCGGGGGCGGCGAGCGGGGTGGTGGCCACAGTGTCTCCAGACGGGTCTCAGATGCGCCGCAGGCGTCATAGTCTCGACGCATCCTCGGTCGGATGATGGTCGGCCGACCCATGGCCGCACTGACGGCCAGGGACCAGACCGGCCCCTTCTGCCATAGCGCATATGGTCTGGGCCTTCCGGTCAGGGTTCTGACACTTCTAATCTAAGCCTGCGCGCGGCCGTATGAGGGAGAACACACGAAACGGCAGGTGACGAACAGGTGAACAGCTGCTCTCAGCTGCCGAAGCGCCTCTGCCGCTTGGCGAAGTCCCTCAGGGCTCGGAGGAAGTCCACCCTGCGGAAATCGGGCCAGAGCGCCTCAGCGAAGTAGAACTCCGAATAGGCCGACTGCCACATGAGGAAGCCGGAGAGACGCTGCTCGCCGGAGGTGCGGATGATCAGATCAGGATCCGGCTGACCGCGGGTGTAGAGCCGTTCGCCGATCTGATCGGGAGTGAGCCGGTCTGCGACCTGCCGCAGATCCTCACCCTCGTCGGCGGCCTTCAGAAGGAGGTCCTTCACCGCGTCGGTGATCTCCTGCCGTCCGCCGTAGCCCACGGCGACGTTCACATGGACGCAGGGCTCCTCATCCGCACCCCCTTCAGGGCTGACGAGCGGGATGGAGCCGGTCGCGGTCGTGACGCACCACAGCTTCTGGGCCAGGGGCTCCGGAAGGAGCTCGGGCTGGCCCACCGGGTGCACACGGAGCGGGCGTCCGCCCGGCCGGGATTCGGCGAGCTGGTCCAGCAGGTCCCCGATGATGCGCATGAGCTGGTCCAGCTCCTCCCCCGAGCGGCTCATGTTGTCGGTGGAGAGCATGTAGAGAGTGACGGTGGGGACGCCGAGCTCAGCACACCAATCGATGAACTCCACGATCTTCTGGGCTCCGGCCGCGTGGCCCTCGGCGGTCTCTGCGCCGGCGAGCTTGGCCCATCTGCGGTTTCCATCCACCACGACCCCGATGTGCTGGGGCGCCGGCTGGGAGGAGAGGTCGGCGAGGAGCCTTCGCTCGTACAGCGAGTAGGCCAAATGCTTCAGCCCCTGGCGGGGCCCGGACTGCGGGCGCTTCACACCCGCCACCCTATGCCACTCCGTCGCCCGCACCCTTGTGACAGCTTGTTACCGACCAGTCACTCTCTCGATAGAATTCAGCCTATGGAAAGCACCGCCAAGGAGTCGCTGACCGCCGACGGACGAGCGTCCGCCCCTGCGGAGCAGCTCCTGAGCCCCCAGCAGCCGCTGAAGCCCAAGCTCCGCGGCTGGCTGCACGCCGGCATGGTTCCCGCGGCCCTGGCGGCCGGAATGGCCGCGGTGGCCTGGGCGCCCACGCCCGGCCTCACCGTCGCTGCGGCGATCTACGCCATCACGGGACTGCTGCTGTTCACCGTCTCCGCCGTGTACCACCTGGGGCGGTGGAGCCCTCGGGCCAAAGTGATGCTCAAACGCGTGGACCACGCGAACATCATGCTGCTGATCGCAGGCACCTACACTCCCATGACTCCGGCGCTGCTGCCCGAGCCGCAGTCCACCATCCTGCTCACAGGCGTGTGGGTCGGGGCCATCGGCGGGGTCCTCTTCCGAGTCTTCTGGACCAGCGCTCCACGATGGCTCTCCACACTCGTCTACGTGGTGCTGGGCCTTTCGGCCATGTGGTTCATCGCCGATTTCTTCGCCGCAGATGCAGCAGCGGCAGTCCTCATCTGCGCCGGCGGCGCGGCCTACGTGACAGGTGCCGTCTTCTACGCCCTCAAGAGGCCGAACATCTCACCTCACTGGTTCGGCTTCCATGAGCTGTTCCACGCCTGCACCCTCATAGGCTTCGGCCTCCACTACGCAGCGATCATGATCAGCTTCTCTGCCGTCGTCGGCTGAGCGCACCGTGCACGATCAGCTCAGCGGCGCGAGAGCTGCGCGGAGGTCTCCCTGCGGGACGAGGCACATCGAGGTCTCCGGGCCGTTGAGGCACACCGCCACGCGAAGCTCCGCCCCCTTGGACACGGTCCCCGGGGCCGGGGGCTCCACCGGGATGCCGAGAAGCGCCCCAGTGCGACGCACCTGAGCGGCATCTTCCGGGGACCCGCCGAAGAGCCGCAGCGCCGGCGACTGCTGCACGGAGCGCCGGAGCGCCAGCAGACTTGAGCCCACCGCGATCGGTGCCCGGGGAGCTGCCGGTGCCACGTGCTGGAGGAGCTCCCCGGAGCGCATCGGAAGATCGACGTCGACGGCGAATGCCTCGGCCTGCTGCACCGCCGCAGCCAGAGCTGCGATGGGGCTCGGCTCGGAGCCGTCGAACGGCGAGGCGTGCGCCGCGCCGGCCTGGGCGGCGTGCAGCAGCCCCTCCTCATCGAGTGTGTCCAGCACCTCAAGCCCCGCATCCGAGCGCTGCACAAAGTGCGTCGCCGTGAAGCGCAGGGCATGAGCAGCGCGCGCAGCCCACTCGGAGCCCGCGCCGGCGGAGGCCAGGGCGAAGCATGCCGAGATCAGATGCGCATGATCGCTCAGCGTCCCGACGCCCGTTCCCCGCTTCCCGGCGTAGGAGGTGCGGCAGACCCGACCCTCCTCATCCGTGTGCGTCTCCCAGAGGCGTTCGGCGAGGCTCTCCGCAAAGTCCAGAAGCTCTGCATCCTCCCACAGAGCAGCTGCCTCGGCGACTGATTGCACGGCCTGCGCGTTCCAGGAGGCGACCACCTTCCTGTCCAGGGAGGCTTGGCTGCGGCTGGCCCTCCGACGGCGCAGCGCGGGCATCATGGCGTCCCACAGGGCGCGCTCCTCATCGTTCAGGGGTGCGTCGAAGTGGACGGTGCGGGGCGTCTCCGCAGTGATGCTCAGCGGGGCTCCCGACGCGACCGCATGCTCGTCGGCGGGCACACCGCGGTTGAGCTCGACGGCTCTCCGCGCCTCCTCGTCGCTGAGGCCTGACTCGCGCGCGGCCTCTGCCAGTTCGGCATCGCTGAAGATGTATGTGCCGCCCTCCGCATGCGTGCCGTCCGGCAGGACCGTGTCAGCGTCGAGGCTGGAGGCCAGGAGCCCGGAGTCATCCAGCAGGAGCCGTTCCCTGAGCCATTCGATCGTCATCCGCGCGATGCGCTCAGCGTCTGCCCGGGCGCCCGCGTCAGCAGCCGTGTGACGCGAGAGCCTGGCATAGTGGCCCAGCAGCTGAGCATTGTCGTAGAGCATCTTCTCGAAGTGCGGCAGGGCCCACGCGCGGTCTGTGGCATAGCGCGCGAACCCGCCCTCGACGTGGTCGAACAGGGCGGAGCGTCCCATGGCGGCCATCGTCCGCAGCGCCAGCTGCCCTGAGGGATGCTCCGGATTCCATGCGGAGTCTTCGAGGAGCCACCCCAGAAGCGGCGAGGGCGGAAACTTCGGAGCGGCGCCGAACCCGCCGTGACCTTCGTCCTCCTGCTCGGCCAGGACGTCCAAGGTCCTGGCGCGAAGGTCGGCGTACACCTCACCGCTCATGCTGAGGGATGACCCCTCGCGATCGGTCTGCACTGCTGTGGCCATCTGAGACTGCTGGCGACGCTGGCCCGCGAGCGCCTCGGCAATGTCTTCGGCTTGGCTCTCCACCTGGTCGCGGCGCTGCGTCCACGCCTCATGCACCGCGTCGCACACTTCGGAGAAGCTGGGCACCTGACCCCTGCGCTGCGGCGGGAAGTAGGTCCCCGCATGAAAGACTCTGCCCTGCGGGGTGGCGAAGACGCTCATCGGCCAGCCGCCCATTCCCGTCATCGCCTGCACCGCTGCCATGTAGGTGTCATCGACGTCGGGACGCTCCTCCCGGTCCACCTTGATCGCCACGAAGCGCGCATTCAGCAGCTCCGCCGCTGCGTCGTCCTCGAATGACTCCCTCGCCATCACGTGGCACCAGTGACATGCCGCGTAGCCGATCGAGATGAAGACCGGCACGTCTCGTCGCTGCGCCTCGGCGAACGCCTGCGCGGACCACGGCCACCAGTCGACAGGATTGTCAGCGTGCTGGCGCAGGTACGCGGACTGCGCAGAGGCGAGACGATTGCTCATCCCATCACCCTACGGACTGGGAGGCCTCGCGTCAGCGGGGTGCTTCCGGCCCGCCCGGAGTCTCTTCCCGGCCCTCATAGGCCTCGTTCGGCTCAGCGGGGCCGAATCGGGCCTCAGCAGCGGCGGCGCGGGCACGCTGCTGCGACTCCGAGATCTCGGCGGGGACGATCTCGTGGGGGAAGTCAGCCTCGAGGCCCTCGTTCTCGGCCTCGACCTCCGAGGCGTACTTCATGCGGCGCATCCTCTTGACCAGGTCACGGATGACCAGCACGGCGAGGCCGACCATGAGGGCGGTGAAGAGGAAGCCGGCGATGCCGGGGGTGATGTCCTCCTCCTCCAGCCCTGGCCGCAGGTTCGGGGATTCGCCTCCCCCGCCTCCGGGCCACCACTGGGTCAGCAGCGGCATCAGGTCCGCAGAGAAGAAGTCCATAGTGCCCCTATTCTACGCGCACCCTCGGCGTGGGTCAGGTCCTGGGTATTCCTTCGAAGAGGTCATACTCAGGTGCGCCGGCGTCCACCTTGGAGTCCACCAGCACGTAGTCGTCGTAGGGCCAGATCCTTCTCAGGAAGTCATTGGGCGTGGCGAAGAAGAAGCCGTGCGGCTCGACCTGCGTGCGATGGGCGCGCAGGGCCTCATCGCGCGCCTCCAGGTAGTCCCCGACCGGCACCTGCGTGGTGACCGTGTGCTGAGTGAGCCAGTCCGGACGCTGCGACTCATCCTCCCACCGGGCCAGCCGCTCCCCGTAAGGCGATTCGAAGCCCGCCTCGAGCAGCGCCTCGTGGA
Source organism: Nesterenkonia sp. NBAIMH1 (assembly GCF_007922635.1). Classification (NCBI taxonomy): domain Bacteria; kingdom Bacillati; phylum Actinomycetota; class Actinomycetes; order Micrococcales; family Micrococcaceae; genus Nesterenkonia; species Nesterenkonia sp. NBAIMH1. The sequence continues at coordinate 2,228,240 of NZ_CP042335.1, read as the reverse complement.
TGGCCCTGAAGCGCCCAGGATTGAACGCACGGTCGTAGTAGAGCTTCTGCGGCTGCCACGGCTCACCGAGCCCCGGATACCGTGACGCGTCTCCGGCAGCCTCATAGGCCTCGATGCTGACGCGGTGCGTCATAATGTGGTCGGGATGCGGATAGCCGCCCGACTCGTCGTAGGTGGTGATCACGTGGGGCCGGAACCGGCGGATCAGCCGAACCAGCGGCGCAGCGGACTGCTCCAGCGGCAGGGTGGCGAAGCTGCCGAATGGCAGCGGAGGCATCGGATCGCCCTCAGGCAGGCCCGAGTCTGTGAAGCCGAGCCACACCTGCTCGATGCCGAGGGCACGTGCGGCCTGCGCCATCTCCTCGCGGCGCACACCGGGCAGGTCCCGGTGGCATCGGCGGATCTCGGCCGCGTCAGGGTTCAGCAGGTCCCCCGCCTCTCCGCCTGTGGCGGTCGCCACGATCACCTCCGCGCCGGCGGCGGCATATGCCGCCATCATGGCCGCACCCTTGGAGGACTCATCGTCGGGGTGGGCGTGCACGGCAAGGAGCCTGAGGCCTCTCGAGTCAGGCACCTTCTGCGGGGCCTGCGGCAGACGCGCCTCCAGCTCGTCGGCCGCGGCCTCGACGGCGGACTCTTCGGGAGCGGATTCAGTACGACGGGTCAGCTGACTCATGGCGACTAGAATATAGGTGATGACGGTGACCTATGAGCAGCGCGGTTCTGAGCAGCACGAGCTTGACCAGCGATACGGCGCTCCGCGGCGCCGCCTCTCCGCCCGGACGAAGCGGTGGTCGATCATCGGTGCCCTCGCCGCCGCTGTCGGCGCCGCCGCATGGTTCACGATCGACCTGGCCTTCGGCGAGCTGGAGTACAACGATGTCGGATATCAGATCGTCTCCGACACCCGTGCCGTCGTGGACTACGAGGTGACCAAAGACTTCGACGCGACCGCCCAGTGCGCCCTGCAGGTGCTCGATGAGTCCTATGCGGTCGTCGGGCACCGCATCGTAACCATCGGCCCCCACGAGGGGCAGGGAGCAGGCGAGCGCAGGCAGTACCTGCGCTCTGAGGTGCGCACCGAATACGGCGGGGTGACGGGCATCGCGGAGTCCTGCTGGCTGGTGGATCAGCCCTCATCAGAAGGCTGAGCCCTCCGTGGGAAGTGTCATCAATGAGCCGGGAGGCCTATGATGGCTCAATGACCATGAACAGCCCAGAGACCGCCGAGAACGCCAACTGGCTGAGCCAAGAGGCCTACGACCGCCTCTCAGGGGAGCTGGAGCATCTCCGAGGCCCCGGACGCCAGGAGGTCGTTGACCGCATCGCTGCGGCACGCGATGAGGGCGACCTCAAGGAGAACGGCGGCTACCACGCCGCCAAGGAGGAGCAGGGCAAAGCTGAGGCCCGCATCCGCTACCTCGAGCAGCTTCTGGAGAATGCCGTCGTCGGCGATGCGCCGGAGAGCGACGGCACGGTGAAGCCGGGCACCCTCGTGAAAGCCAATGTGGCCGGCCGCGAGCTGGAGTTCCTGTTCGGCAATCGTGAGATCGCCGGTGACTCGGACCTCACCGTGTACTCCCCCACCTCCCCTATGGGAGAGGCCATCAACGGCACGCAGGCGGGTGACCAGGTCTCCTACACCGCGCCCAACGGACGCGAGCTCGAGGTCAAGATCATCTCGGCCGAGACCTACACCGGCTGACGGCCGGCACGAACTCACAAGGAGGCGACCTCCTTCGGCCTCTGGCCGGGGAGGTCGCCTCCTGTGTATGCAGGCTGTCTAGTTGAGCACCATGGGCTCGTAGCCTTCGGCCCGCAGCGTGTCCAGCACCTGCGAGGAGTGCTCGGTGCCTTTGGTCTCCATGGTGATCGTGATCGAGACATCTCCCATGGAGAGGTCGCTGCCGATGGGGCTGTGGTCCACACCGGTGACGTTGGCATCCGTCGAGGCGATGAGCCGTGAGATGGTGGCGAGCTCGCCGGGGCGGTCGCGCAGCATGATCTTCACCCGCAGGAATCGCTGAGCAGCAGCGAGTCCGTGCTGGATGACGCGCATCATCAGCATCGGGTCGATGTTGCCCCCGGAGAGGACGGTCACGATGTTCTTCGCATCGACGCCGAGCTCTTCGAGCTTGCCCTCCATCAGGGCCGCCACTCCTACCGCCCCCGCAGGCTCCACCACCATCTTGGATCGCTCGAGGAGGAAGATCAGCGCCTGTGCGATGGCGTCCTCGGACACCGTGACCACGTCGTCGACGAGCTCCCGGATGATGTCGAAGGGGATCTCTCCCGGCTGGCCCACAGCGATGCCGTCTGCGATGGTGCGCTTGGCAGCCTTGATCTGCACCACGGAGTCGGCCGCGAGGGACGGAGGGTAGGCGGCCGCGTTCTCCGCCTGCACCCCGATGATCCGTATCTCGCGCCCCTGCTCGGCAGCCTTGGCCTTCAGCGCCACTGCTGCGCCCGCGATGAGGCCGCCTCCCCCGATGCTCATCAGGACGGTGTCCACCTCGGGCTGCTGCTCGAGGATCTCCAGGCCGATGGTGCCCTGGCCTGCCACCACGTCAGTGTGGTTGAAGGGGTGGATGATGACGGCGCCCGTCTCATCGGCGCAGCGCTGGGCTTCGGCAAGGGCCTCGTCCACGTTGGAGCCGTGCAGCACCACTTCGGCGCCGTGATCCTTGGTCGCCGCAATCTTGGGCAGCGCGGCCCCGTGGGGCATGAAGATTCGGGCGCTGATTCCCAGCTTCTTGGCCGCCAGAGCCACGCCCTGGGCGTGGTTTCCGGCGGAGGCGGCCACGACGCCGCATGCCTTCTCCTCCGCGGAGAGGCGGCTCATCCTGATGTAGGCGCCGCGCACCTTGAACGAGCCGGCACGCTGCAGGTTCTCTGCCTTGAAGTGGACGGTGGCGCCCAGCATGCGCCCCATCGCCCGGGAGTGCTCCATCGGGGTGGGAACAATGACGCCCTCCAGCTCGCTCCGAGCAGCGACGACGTCATCCAGCGTCACGGACAGCTGCCGCTCTTCGGAACGGGGTGACGGGGCGGCGGCCTGCGAGATGATGCTCATGATTCTTTGTCCTCACGATGATCTTCGGCGGCGGGCTTGGGGGCGGGCACTGACGGGGAGCTCTCGTCGCGGCGCGGCCTCGAGCCGTCTCCTGCGGGGCGGCCCACCGGCACGGACCGGCCTGGGTCCTCGCTCGCGCCGGCGGAGCCCTGACGGCTGAAGACGGGCCGATCGGGGTGCAGGCCGGGCACCGTCTGCTTCACCCGGCGTTTGAGAGTCTCCATGCTGGCCTGCTCCTCGGCCTCGACTGCCTCTTTGTGGGCCTCCCGGGCGAAGGCTTCCTCGGTCTGCACGCGCCGCATCTCCAGCGCTTCGGGGTCTCCCCGCCACTCCTCCTTGTTCAGGTACTGGGTGGCTCGCTTGATGAAGGCGAGGATGGGAACGGCGATCAGCGCGCCGAGGATGTTCATCAGGGTGGTGCCGGCGGTCACCGCGAGCACCACTGCCAGGGGATGCAGCTTCACGGCCTTGCCCATGACGATGGGCTGCAGGACGTTGGACTCGATCTGCTGCACCAGGACGACCACGCCCAGCATGATCATCGCCGTGACGAATCCCTGGTCCACCAGCGCGACGATGACGGCCACGGCTCCGGTGACCACTGCGCCGACGACCGGCACGAAGCCGCCGAAGAAGACCAGCACAGCGATGGGCAGGGCCAGGGGAATGTCGAGAATGAGCGCACCGATGTAGATGCCGACTGCGTCGACGAAGGCGACGAACACCTGCACGCGCATGTAGGTGCCGACGGCCGTCCAGCCGCGCCGGCCGGCTCCGTGGATCGCAGGGCGGTGCTTGCCGGGGACGAAGAGCGTCATGTAGTCCCAGAGCCTGCGGCCGTCCGAGAGGAAGAAGATCAGCGTGAACAGGATCAGGACCGCGCCCACGCCCACGTTGGCGGCTGCGGAGCCGAAGGCTCCTGCAGACGACATGATCGTCTCCTGGTTCTCCTGGATCCAGCCGATGACTTCGTCGACAGCCTGGTTGAAGTCATCGCCGGAGAACTGGAACCCGAAGCTCTGGGCGGTCTGCTCACCCCAGTCGATGAGCTCATAGATGCCCTCTTCGACCTGATCCGCCATCTCAGCGAAGCCGCTGACGAGCTGCTGGCCCACGAGCACGAGCACCCCGGTGATGAACGCCAGCATGGTGAGGATCGTGGTGATCGCCGCCAGCACCCTGGGGAACTTCAGCTTCACGAACACGTCGTGCAGCGGTCGGATGAGCGTGGAGAGCAGACCTGCGATGAGCAGAGCGATCAGGATCAGCATGACGTGGCTGATCAGCCATATCGCCACGCCGGCCGCGATAAGAATGATGATGACGCGCCACGACCACGACGCCGCGATGCGCACACCCCAGGGGATGTCCTCCTGGATTCGCTCCTCCTCCGCCAGACGAGGAGAGGAGTGCGGCTGCTGCGGCGGGTGGGTCCCAGGCTCAGTCGGAGCAGAGGCGCCGCCCGTTGGGGTCGTGGGCGTCTCTGCGCTGAGGTCTGACGAAGGCGGGCCGGGCACGGTCATAGGTACTATCCTGCCACGCTGCGGCTGAATGCCCGGTGAGCGTCCGCCACGTGAGAAGCGGCCCGCCGGATGATCCGACGGGCCGCTTCTGCATGAGGACGTATCAGTCCTGCATACCTCGCAGGATGGCGAGCAGCCGCAGGATCTCGATGTACAGCCACACCAGGGAGACCGTCAGGCCGAAGGCGGCGGTCCACCCGTACTTCTGGTGGACTCCGGCTCGGACGCCTTCATCGATGTTGGTGAAGTCCAGGACCAGGGAGTAGGTGGCCAGGGCGATGCCCAGCAGGCCGATCGCCACACCGAGCCAACCGGTCCGCAGGCCGAACATGGCGTCGGTGGCGCCGAAGAGCATCATGCCGAAGTTCACCATGGAGAAGATGAAGTAGCCCAGCACTGCCACCATGAAGATCTTGTTCAGCTTCGGGGTGGCGCGCACCTTGCCGGACTTGAAGAGGATCAGGATCGCGGCGAAGACCGAGACCGTGGCGAGCACTGCCTGCAGCACGATGCCGGGGTACTGGGCCTCCAGAATCATGGAGAACGCCCCGACGACGAAGCCCTGCAGCAGGGAGTACGCCAGGATCAGGCCCGGATTGGGCTCTCGCTTCACAGCGTTGACGATGCCGAGCGCCAGTCCGCCGAAGATGCCGACGAGGAGCAGCGTCGAAAGGACCCCGAAGTTCGGAGCCTCCACGCTGCCGCCGAGCGTCACCGTGATGCCGGCGCCGAGCAGGACGACCACGAAGCTGATCGCTGTCTTGCGGATGACGTCGTCGAACGTCATGGGGGCGCCCTCGGAGCCGGCTGCGTCCTGCATGCCGTAGGACCGTTCGAGGGACTCGGCCTGCCCCTTCGGCATTCCGTGCTGCTGGGCGTAGGTCTTATCCTGCCGGCGGTCCTCAGACACCGTGCCGGAGTCTGAATTCATGTAGAAGCGGCGGCGCTCGCGCTTCTGCTCGTTGAACTGGTCCGGAAATGCTCCGGTATTGAAGATCGGGTTGGACATGAGTTTCCGGTCTCCTTCTTCCTCAGGGGTGCCGCCGGACCGGAAAGGGCCAGCGAACGCGACTGCGTCGGTGTGTTCTCACCCCATCCTAACGGCTGAGCGGCCCATATTATGCCGCTCGTCGAAGGGCGAAATAACCGACGCCCCTCCGAGGTTCACCATACTTACGTGTCGAAGGTCACCCTTCGAGCCGACAGAAACTGACCCTAGGAGCACAATGAGCACAGTTCCGCAGATCACCCTCAACAACGGCGTCACCATTCCGCAGCTGGGATACGGCACCTTCCAGATCACACCGGAGACGACGAAGGACGCCGTCCTCACCGCCCTCGAGGTCGGCTATCGACACATCGACACTGCCGAGATGTACGGCAACGAGGCCGGTGTCGGCGAGGCCCTCCGGGCATCGGGCCTGGCGCGGGAGGAGGTCTTCATCACCTCGAAGCTCAACAACTCCTTCCACCGGCGCGACGACGCACTGCGCGCGACGCAGGACTCACTCTCGGCCCTGGGCGTGGAGGCTATGGATCTCTTCCTCATCCATTGGCCGCTTCCCACCATCGACGTCGACTACCTCGAGACGTGGAAGGCCATGATCGAGATCTACGAGGCAGGACAGTCGCGGTCGATCGGCGTCTCCAACTTCCAGATCCCGCATCTTCAGCGCCTCATCGACGAGACCAGCGTGGTGCCGGCGGTCAACCAGATCGAGGTCCACCCATACCTGACGAATGACGCGGTCCGCACCTTCGGCTCAGAGCAGGGCATCGCCACCGAAGCGTGGTCGCCCATCGCTCAGGGAGGGGTCCTGGAGGACCCGGTGCTGGTCGACATCGCCGAGCGTGTGGGCAGGACGACGGCTCAGGTGACGCTGCGCTGGCACATCCAGCGCGGAGACATCGTCTTCCCGAAGTCCGTGACCCGGTCCCGCATCGAAGAGAACTTCAGCCTGTTCGACTTCGAGCTCTCCGACCAGGACGTCGCCGCGATCAGCGGGCTGAACAAGGATGAGCGCACGGGGCCGAACCCGGATACGTTCGACTACGTCCCTGAGTAGCTCTGAGCAGAGGGGGCCCGATCAGCGACCGCTGACCGGGCCCCCTCTGTGTTGTGTCCCCCCGGTGGGGTTCGAACCCACACTGGACCGATTTTAAGTCGGCTGCCTCTGCCGATTGGGCTACGGGGGGCAAGAAAGAAGGGCCGTCCGCAGACGACCCTTCCATCCTAGAACGCACGCAGAACTACTTGGCGGCGTCCTTCTTCTTGCCGGCTGCGGCGCGGAACGCTTCGCGCGGCTGTTCGAGGTCGCGGATAGGGGTGAAGTCGCGGCCGAAGATCATCTCGGCGGCCCATCCTCCGGCCACTCGGGCGGTCCGCTCGAGAGTGGGGATCGCCATGCCGTGGTAGCCGCGGTGCGCCACCCACGCGGGGAAGCCCTTGAGCTTCACTCCGAGCGGGTTGCCGACGCCCTTGTACATGCCCAGGCCCGCCACGGTGCCGAGGGACTCGTGCTTGTACTGCTGGATCTCGCCCGACCCGTACCGGACCGAGAAGAGGTTCTTGGCCAGCACCTTGGCCTGGCGCAGCGCGTGCTGCGCGTTCGGGACGCAGAACCCGCCGGGGCCTGCGCCTGTGAGGTCAGGGATGGCGGCGACGTCGCCTGCAGTCCATGCGCCTTCGATGGCCTCGCCCTCCTCGTTGAGGATCTGCAGCGTCGCGGAGCCGGTGATTCGACCCCGCTCGTCCACAGGGAAGGAGGAGGCGCGGCCCACGGGGCTGGCTGCCACGCCGGCGGTCCACACCAGGGTGTCGGCGGCGAACGTGTCGACCACCGACTTGTCCTTCATCGATGTCAGGGTCAGCTCGCCGTCCACGGCGGAGCCCAGGGAGGTGTTCAGAAGAACCTCCACGCCCCTGCCGCGCAGGTGCTCGACGACGCCTTCGGCCTGCTCCTCGGTGACCTCGGGCATGATGCGGCCCATGGCTTCCACCAGGACGATCCGCACATCGGACTGCGCCAGGCGGGAGTTGGCATCCACCGCGTCGCGGATGATGTCCTCCATCTCAGCCACGGCCTCGGTCCCGGCGTATCCGCCGCCGACCACGACGAAGCTCAGTGCACGTGCCTTCTGCGCCTCATCGGTCATGAGGGAGGCGGTCTCGAGCCGCTCCAGGATGCGGTTGCGCACCGCGACGGCCTCTTCGATGGTCTTCAGGCCGATGCCGACATCGGCAAGCCCCTCGATGGGGAAGACGCGGGTTCCCGCGCCGGCGCCCATGACGATGTCCTGGTAGGGAATCTCGATGCTCTCCCCCTCCTCCAGGCCTACGACGGCGGTCTTGGCGGCATGGTCCACGGAGGTCACTTTGCCGTTGATGATCTCTGTGTCCTTGAGGTGCTGACGGTGGCTCACCACGGCGTGCCGCGCTTCGATGTGACCGCCGACGACCTCAGGCAGGAAGGGCTGGTACGTCATGTACGGAAGCGGGTCCACGAGCGTGACGACGCCGCCGGCCGCCTTGACCTTCTTCTGCAGCCGCTGGGCCGCAGTCAGTCCGACGTAGCCGCCGCCGACAAGCAGGATGCGAGGTTTGTCCGAGAGGATGGTTTTTGCCATGCCTCTCATCCTATAGGTATGCGTCGCTGCCCTGTCGCACGCACACGCGCCGGCTCACTGATGCTTGGAACGGCGGTAGAGGAGGTGCACGACCGCGCCCGTCAGCATCAGAACCACCAGCAGCCCGCCGATGCCCAGCGCCGCGGGGCCTGCCCATTCCTGAGCGCCTCCGACCTCTGCAGCCCGCGGAAGCTCACGCGGCTCGCCCTCCGGGCCGGGCTCCACGCCGGCGGCCTCCGGGATGTCCTCGTGCGCCTGCTCGTCCTCCGCATCGGCTCTGCGGTGGACCCGAATCCAGTCCTCGAGGGTGGGATAGTCGGCGGCGCTGAACTCCGGCACGCTGCCGCTGACGGCCTCGCCCACATCGAGCACGCCGTGCCCGTACTCCGGGTCCACGCCCTCCGAGCCCTGGGAGTCCGCTGTCGAGACCAGGCGGTGCTTGACCTCACGGGCCGAGAGGTCCGGGTGAGCGGCCATAACCAGAGCGGCGGCCCCTGAGACGATCGGCGCCGCACCGGAGGTGCCCTCCCAACGGGCATATCCCCCGCCCGGAAGCGCGCCCACCAGCGGCTCCGAGGATGCCGCGAGGTCCACTGCAATGCCCTGCGACGATGAGTCCCGGCTGATGCTCCGGGCCTCATCCACACCGGCCACCGTCAGCACCCCAGGAATGGTGGCGGGAGCTCCGACGCTCAGATGCCCCGCAGCGCGATTGCCGGAGGCCGCCACGATCAGGACGTCCTGCTCCTCGGCGTAGAGGAATGCCTCGTCCCAGGATTCGGGCCAGTCCTGGACTCCGGAGCCGATCGACATGTTGATGATGTCGGCTCCCTGATCGACGGCCCAGGTGACAGCCTCTGCAATCTGCTCCTCGGTCCCCGGGCCGTAGGGATTGGGGTCCTCAAGCACCAGTGATGCCGACAGCAGATCCGCGCCGGGGGCCACACCGATCACGCCTGCTCCGCGCGGGTCGGTGTCCTCGTCCTCCTCGTCGCCCCCGGACTCCTCGAGGTCCTCGTCGAGCGGAAACTCCCTGGTCTCGTAGAACTCATCCAGGGCCTCCTCATCGATCTCGTCCTCCCAGTCGTCGCCGTAGGCGTCCTCCAGGTCCGCCTCGAAGTTCTCGAACCACTCGTCCCACTCGTCGTCGTCCATGTCGTCGAAGAGGTCCTCGTCGGCCATGCCCTCGTCGGGATCTGTGCCGCGGCCGGCAGCCAGAGAGGCGACCAGGGTGCCGTGCTCGGTGGCGGCCTGCGTGACCGGCGCTCCGGAGGACTCTCCGCCGCCGGAGAAGTCGGCGCCGCCCACCACAGCTCCTTCCAGGGTCGGGTGTCCGCCGTCGACGCCGGTGTCGATGACCGCGATCGTCACGCCCTCCCCCTCGGTGGTCTCCCAGGCCTCTTCGACGCCGTAGTCGTCAAGCCAGAACTGCATGTCGCGATAGGTGTCCGCGCCGGCGGGCGCTGCGGCCGTCGGCAGAATCAGCGCGGCAGCCGCGGCGGCGGCAACCAGGCCCGAGGGACGGCTGCGCAGACTCATCGCTGCACCGCCGTCCGCTGCTCGCCGATCGAGAGCGCGATGCCGTCGAGAATGTCGTGCTCGCTGGCCACGCAGGATCCTGCTGCCTCGCCGGTCACGTCGTTGACATGCTCGAGGATCAGGGACCAGATCAGTGCTCCTGCGCCGATGACGTCCACCCTTCCCGGGTGCATGAATCCGAGCTGCGCCCGGTCGGCGCGCTCCATGGAGACGAGATCCTCAGCGGCTTCGGTGACCGCGGCGACGGGAAGCCGAGCCCCATTGATCCGGGCCGGGTCGTACTCGGTGAGCGCCAGGGCGTGAGCGGTGATGGTGGTGACCGTTCCCGCCACCCCGACAACGGCTCGCACCTCGTGCAGCGGCACGCTCAGGGCACCGAGGATGCGGCGCACCTCGGCCGTCGCGGCACGGATCTCGTCGTGAGTGGGAGGGTCGGATCGCAGGTACCGCTCGGCGAAGCGCACGCACCCCATGTCGGTGGATTCGCCGTGCTCAGCTCCGGCTGCTGTTCCCAGGACGAACTCGGTGGATCCCCCGCCGAGATCGACGACGAGCACCTTCCCCTCCGGATGGGCGGCGAGCAGAGCATCCCAGTCGAGCACGCCCGCGGCGCCCGCGAACGACAGGGCCGCCTCCTCGTCGCCGTCGACGACTTCGGGCCCGTCGAAGTCCGGCACGGCTGCGCGTACCCGCTCCGTGACCCCGGAGAGGAACTCGTCCCTGTTGGCCGCATCTCGGCTGGCGGAGGTGGCGACGAAGCGCACGCGCTCAGCGCCGTGGGCGGCGATGCGGGCGGCGTAGTCCTCCACTGCGGCGAAGGTGCGCTCCAGCGCGGCGGGCGAGAATTCTCCTGAAGTGTCGACGCCCTCGCCGAGCCGCACCACCGTCATCCGACGGTCCACGTCGCTGAGCACGCTGGGGGCGGCCTCTGACGCGCTGGTGACGTCGGCGATGAGCAGGCGGATGGAGTTGGTTCCGCAGTCGATGGCGGCCACCCGCCGGGCTTCCGTTCCGGCCATGTCTACTCCTGGTCTCCGCTTCTGAGCCTCTTCACGTGCCGTGACAGATCCTTCTTCGGGACATCAGCCCCATGGTCCCAGGCGCTGCGGCACGTGCAGGTCTCGAGGGTCCAGTCGGCTGCGATGCGCTGCAGAGCCTCATCGCCGATGGGGTTGACGCCCGGCCCCGCGGCGAGGGAGTGGCCGACGTGGACGTGGAGGCACTTCACTCTGGGCTCCGGCATCCCTCCGGCACTGATTCCCTCGATCTCCCACACGGGCTCCAGGCCGGCAGCAGTCCGCACACGCTCCCGATCGGCCAGGTACGCCTCGTGCGCGGCCCGGTACGCGTCTGCGAGCGCGGAGTCCTCCTGCAGACGCTCGCTCATCTCGGCCATGACACCGGCGGCCTCCAGCCGCGAGACCGCAGCGGTGATGGTGGGGTGGGTCAGGTAAAAGGTGGTGGGAAAGGGTATGCCGTTCGACAGGCGGGGGGCCGTCGTCGCCACCAGGGGACTTCCGCAGCGGCATCGCGCGCCGATCTCTACGACGTCGCGCACGGGCCGGCCGAGCTGCAGACTCAGGGTGTCGAGATCCTCGGCGGCGGGCGTCTTGGCCTCAGGTGCGTTCTCTTCCACAGCGAACCAGGGTACCGGTGATCGAGCGCTCACTCGTCGGCATCCGCAAGAATGCCGTCCCACAGCCGTTCGGCCCAGGATTCGCTCTGCTCCTCCTGCGCCTCCTCCTCCACCGGCTCATCGGCGGAGGCATTCATCACGTGATACCGACGGTCGCCGGGCTGCACGAGGTTCAGCCGCTCCCGGGCCTGCTGGGTGACGAACTCCGGGTCCTCCCACCGGGCCAGCTCTGCGTAGAGGTCGGCCTGCTCCTGCTGCTCGGCGCGGATCTGGACGGAGAGCTCCTCGAGCTCGCTCTGCTGCTGGAAGTACGTCCGGACCGTGGGAACCAGGAAGGAGACGACGACGAGGGCCACGATGGTCAGCACGATCGCGCGGCCTGAGAGGGTCCGCTCGGGGACGGCGGCCGATGCGCTCACCGGGGAGCGGCGCGAGGCCCCGGCGGATGGCCGGTCAGGGCGATCCACCCGGCGCGCTCGACGCGCGGCGATGTGGGCCGGCGTGCGGATCTCGCCGGAGACCTGCTCGCGCTCGCTGAGCCTGCGCCGCTCGTCGCGCTCGGTGCGCGAAGGCCGGCGGCCCTGCTTCTCCTCGGATCGAGGAGTGTGGCCGGCATCGTCGGCTGACTGAGCGTCTCGGGCCATGTGGCATGTCCTCGGTGTGCGTAATGGGAAGGTGTACACAGGTTAAGGGGGCCGCCGCACCGGCAGCACCTTTGACACGCGGCGGCCCTCAGGCCGGACCCCCTGGACTGCTGCGAATGCCCGGAGGCCCGGTCCTCATATGAGGCCGGACCTCCGGGCATTCGGGGATCAGTGCGAGGTCTGATCAGGGGGTGAAGCGCGGAAATGCGCTGCGTCCCGCGTAGGCCGCAGCGTCGCCCAGCTCCTCCTCGATGCGCAGAAGCTGGTTGTACTTGGCGACCCGCTCGGAGCGCGCGGGAGCACCGGTCTTGATCTGGCCTGCGTTGGTGGCCACGGCGATGTCCGCGATGGTGACATCCTCGGTCTCGCCTGAGCGGTGGCTGATCATGGTGGTGTACTGGCTGCGCTGGGCGAGGCTGATCGCATCCAGAGTCTCCGTGAGGGAGCCGATCTGGTTGACCTTGACGAGCAGGCTGTTGGCGGTGCTGCTCTCGATGCCCCGGGCCAGGCGAGTGGGGTTGGTCACGAACAGGTCGTCGCCGACGAGCTGGACCTGAGCACCGATCGCGTCGGTGAGCGTCTTCCAGCCCGACCAGTCGTCCTCGTCGAGGGGGTCCTCGATGGAGACCAGGGGGTAGGACTCGACGAGCTCCCTGTAGTACTCGCTCATCTGCTCGGGCGTCTTCGACTCGCCCTCGAAGGTGTAGGCGCCGTCGGAGTAGAACTCCGAGGCGGCCACGTCGAGGGCCAGGGCCACATCCTTGCCGGGCTGGTAGCCGGCCCGGGTGATCGCCTCGGTGATCAGGTCAAGGGCTGCTCGGTTGGACGGCAGGTCGGGGGCGAAGCCGCCCTCATCGCCCAGTCCGGTCGAGAGCCCCTTCTCCTTCAGGAGCGCCTTGAGCGCGTGGTACACCTCCGCGCCGGTGCGCAGCGCCTCGGTGAAGGTGGAAGCGCCGACCGGGGCGATCATGAACTCCTGGATGTCGACGTTGGAGTCCGCGTGCGAGCCGCCGTTGAGGATGTTCATCATCGGCACCGGCAGCACGTGTGCGTTGGGACCCCCGAGGTACTTGTACAGCGGCAGGTCGGAGGCGTCGGCGGCGGCCTTGGCAACGGCGAGCGATACCCCGAGGATCGCGTTGGCTCCCAGCGAGCTCTTGTTCTCGGTGTCGTCGAGCTCGAGGAGCAGGTGGTCGATCAGGCGCTGCTCGGTGGCGTCCAGGGCCTCCAGGGCCGGAGCGATGACTTCGTTGACGGCCTTGACGGCCTTGGTCACGCCCTTGCCGAGGTAGCGGGAGGTGTCCTCGTCCCGCAGCTCGACGGCCTCGAAGGCACCGGTGGATGCGCCCGACGGCACGGCGGCCTGGCCGAAGCTGCCGTCGTCCAGCAGGACGTCAACCTCCACCGTGGGGTTCCCGCGGGAATCGAGGATCTCGCGCCCATAGACGCTGGCGATGAGGGACATGGCTATTCTCCTTCTTCCGATTTCTCTTGAGCTTTGATGCGCTGCCAGGCAGCCTCGATCTCCTCGAGACTCGCCCGGCGAGGGTCGAGGGTGCCGTCAGGCCGGTAGACGTGGGGACTGCGGCGGACCAGCTTGGAGTACATGGCCTCAGCGACATCGTCGAGGGTGAACTCTCCGCGCTCCGCTGCGAGCTGGGCGTGGAGGACGACCTGAAGCAGGACGTCGCCCAGCTCCTTGCGCAGCGGATCGCCCATCGATCCCGCGCGGATCTCCTCCGAGACCTCTTCGGCCTCCTCCGTGAGGTATCCGGCCAAGGCCTGGTGGTCCAGGGCGCGCGTCCATGGGCAGTGCTCCCGCAGCTCGGCGACGGTGCGCTGCAGCGCGGCCATGTGCTCCATCGCTACTGCCAGGCCTCCAGGATGAAGGCCGAGAGCGCCTCCCGCTCCTCGTACCCGAGGAAGCTCGCCTCCAGGGCGTTGATCTGAAAGTCGACCAGCTCGGCCATGCCGTAGTCGAAGGCCTCAGCAAGAGCGGCGAGCTCGCCGGAGAGCGTCACGCCGGAGACGAGCCGGTTGTCCGTGTTGACGCCCACGTTGAAGCCCAGCTGGTAAAGCATGTCGAAGGGATGGTCAGCCATGGTGCTGCTGCCGTCGCCCGACAGGGCAGCCACGGCGCCTGTCTGCAGGTTCGACGTCGGGCTGGTCTCCAGGTGGACCTGGCGGTCCCGGACCCAGCGGGCGGTCTCTCCCAGGTTCACCTCGACGAGCTCCTCGTCTCCGCCCTCCGCAGCCCGAGAGCGCGAATCGGTGCCCTCGGTGAGCGTGATGTCCTCGGCGATGCGTATTCCGTGCCCGAGCCGGCAGGCGCGCCCGGAGACCAGCGCGTCCCTGACCGAGTCCACGCCTGCCGCCTCTCCGGCGTGCACCGTGACGGGCAGCATGTTCTGGGCGAGGGTGGTGAAGGCCGATTCGAAGCGGCTCGGCAGGAAGCCGTCCTCGGGCCCGGCGATGTCGAACCCGACGACGCCCCTCTCTCGGTGCCGCAGGGCGAGCTCGGCGATCTCATCGGCGCGGTCGTTCATCCTCATGGCGCACAGCAGCTGGCCGACCACGATGATGCCGTCCTGGTCCGAGACGGACTCCACGCCGTCGGTGAGTCCGGCCTGCACTGCCTCCACGGCCTCGTCCAGGCTCAGGCCGCCCTCAGCATGCTGCTCCGGCGCCCAGCGGACCTCCGCGTAGACGACCCCGTCGGCTGCGAGGTCCTCCACATATTCGCGAGCCACCCGGCGTAGGTTCTCAGCGGACTGCATCACTGCGGTGGTGTGCGCGAAAGCTTCCAGGTACCTCATGAGATCACCGGAGTCGGCGTTGGAGCGGAACATCTCCGCCAGCTCCTCGGGGTCCTGGGTCGGCAGCTCGTGGCCGACCTGCTGCGCCAGCTCGATGAGCGTGGCGGGGCGCAGCGCACCGTCCAGGTGGTCGTGGAGGGAGACTTTGGGGAGGTCGCGGATCTGGGTCTCGAGGCTGGTTATCATGGCCATGCCCTCAGCCTACCGGTGCGGATCGCCAGGCAGGGGCCGGTGCGAATAGAGTTCCCCCTCGTGAGCTCTGCACAGACTTCCCAGCAGCCGTTTCCGCCTGAGCCCCGCGGCCGCCTCGACCGCTACTTTGAGATTTCGGCTCGCGGATCCACGGTCAGCCGAGAGATGCGCGGCGGCATCGCCACATTCCTGGCGATGTCGTACATCATCGTCCTGAACCCGCTCATCATCGGCGCCTCCGCCGATTCCACCGGGCAGTACCTGGGAGGGGGCAGCGAGCCCAACCTTCCCGCTGTCGCAGCGGCCACGTCGCTGGTGTCAGGCACGCTGACGATCCTCATGGGCGTGCTGGGGAAGTTCCCGATGGCCGTGTCATCGTCGCTGGGACTGTCAGCGTTCATCACCTACGGGATCGTGATCCTTCCCGGGATGACCTGGGCCGACGCCATGGGCCTGGTGGTGATCGAAGGCGTCATCCTGCTCATCCTGGTGCTGACTGGCTTCCGGTCAGCGATCTTCAACGCAGTCCCGCCTGAGCTCAAAGTGGCGATCAGTGTGGGGATCGGCCTGTTCATCGCCCTCATCGGCATGGTCAACGCCGGATTCATCCAGAACGCCGGAGGCACAGGCCTTGAGCTGGGCGTCGACGGGTTCGTCTTCGGCTGGCCGCTGCTGATCTTCCTGGTGGCCCTCTTCGCCCTGTTCGTGATGTGGTCGGCGAACGTGCGGGGCGCCATCCTCTATTCGATCGTCTCGGCGACGGTGCTGGCCATCACGATCGAGGCGGTCCTCAGCGTCGGTCCCGCGAGCGAGGACCAGCCGTACGGCTGGGACCTCAACGTGCCCTCCCTGGACCAGGAGTGGTTCGCCCTCCCCGACCTCTCCCTGCTGGGAGAGTTCAATCTGCTGGGCTCCTGGGAGTCGGTGGGGGTCGTCGCCGCAGCCCTTCTGGTCTTCACCCTCCTGCTGGCCAACTTCTTCGACCTGCTCGGGACCATGGTCGGGGTCTCCAACACCGGCGGGATCCGGGACGAGCGCGGGGAGATTCCCCACTCGCGCCGCATCATGGTCTCCGATGCGGTCGGCACCATCGGCGGCGGCATGGGCGGCACCTCGGTGAACTCCGGATTCATCGAGTCCACCGTGGGCGTCGGGGACGGAGCCCGGACCGGGCTGGCCAACGTCGTCACCGGCGCACTGTTCCTCGCCACGATCGTGCTGGCGCCGCTCGCTGCCGTCATCCCCACCGAGGCAGCCTCCGCGACCCTCGTCCTCGTCGGGTTCCTGATGATGCAGCAGATCACCAGGATCGACTGGACCGACGCCGAGATAGCCATCCCGGCCTTCATGACCATCGTGATCATGCCCTTCAGCTACTCCATCACCAACGGGATCGGAGCCGGTTTCATCACATTCACGGTGATCAAGGCGCTCCGCGGAAAGTTCACGGACGCGCACCCGCTGATGTACGTCACCTCCGCGATGTTCCTGCTGTACTTCGTCTCCGGACCCATTCAGGACGCCCTGGGCGGGGGCTGAGCAGGCTCACTCCTCATCCTCACGGTGCCGGCGCAGGCGCACCGGCGGAGGCAGGTCGATGGCTGAGGTGTCCTGATACCCCTCGGGATCCAGATGCACGCCGCGGCGGTCCAACCACCGGGTGATCCAGGAGAAGATCCGCTCGCAGACCAGGCCGACCACGACGGCGAAGGCTATGCCGACCACCATCGCCAGCAGCATGTGCCCAAAGATGGCATCTCCCACAGCGCCCAGGGTCACGAGCCACGAAGCCCACAGCAGGGACGCGACGGAGTCGATCAGGACGAAGCGCGGCAGCGAGTAGCCGGTCGACCCCGCCACGAAGTTGATGCCCACGCGGGCGCCGGGGATGAAGCGGCCGACGAAGATCACCGGCACTCCGCGCTTGTCCAGCCCATGCCTGGCCCATGCCAGAGTTCGCTGCATGGCAGGGCGCCGCATCCACCGGAAGCGATCCGTTCCGATGGCCCGGCCGAGCCGATACGCCACGATGTCCCCCAGGATCGCAGCCGCACCGGCCGTCATGATGACCCACGGCCACCACGGGGTCCCGGGCTGATCCTGGACGGAGCCGAGCGCGATGATCAGGGAGTCCGAGGGCAGGGGCGGGAAGAACCCGTTGACGGTCACGAACCCGAAGAGGCCGAGCAGCGTCCACCATCCCGAGGCGGCGTCGAGCACCCACTCCTGCAGGGAGTCCAGGAATTCGAAGATTCTCACGGCTCAGCGTCCCTCAGAGATCGGCTGCGGTGATGCGCGCCGTCACCAGCGGCTCCGGCTGGTCTGCCGTGCCGGTGATCTCCCACGCTCCCTCCAGAGCTGCTTCGGCTCGAGCGATGCGCGGCTCATCATCCGTGGTGAGGGTCAGCAGGGGCTGCCCCGCCGTGACCCTTTGGCCGGGCTTGGCATGCATGCGCACGCCCGCCGCCGCTTGGACAGGGTCCTCCTTGCGGGCTCTCCCGGCGCCGAGCCTCCAGGCTGCAACGCCCACGGAGTAGGCGTCGAGGCGCGCCAACACCCCTGACTCTGAGGCGGTGACGGTGTGGGAATGCTTGGCCTGCGGCAGCGGGCTCTCCGGGTCGCCTCCCTGAGCGCGGATCATCTGCTTCCAGGAATCCATGGCCCGGCCGTTGAAGAGGTGCTCCGCAGGATCCGCGTCGACTCCCGCGCTCAGCAGCATCTCTCGGGCCAGTGCGAGCGTGAGCTCCACGACATCTGCCGGCCCTCCCCCGGCGAGCACCTCGACGGACTCCTCCACCTCCACGGCGTTGCCGGCGGTCAGGCCCAGAGGCGTGTCCATGCGCGTGATCAGGGCAGTGGTTCTCACGCCGGCATCGGTGCCCAGCGCGACCATCGTGCGTGCGAGCTCCTGCGCGTCGTCGCGAGTCTTCATGAACGCTCCAGCTCCGGTCTTCACGTCCAGGACCAGAGCATCCGTGCCCTCGGCGATCTTCTTGGACATGATGGAGCTGGCGATCAGTGGGATCGACTCTACGGTGCCGGTGACGTCGCGGAGGGCGTAGAGCTTCTTGTCCGCTGGAGCCAGGCCTGAGCCTGCGGCGCAGATGACCGCACCCACCTGATCCAGCTGATCGTTGATCTCCTCGTTGGTCAGGTGGGCCCGCCACCCGGGAATGGACTCCAGCTTGTCCAGAGTGCCTCCGGTGTGGCCGAGCCCGCGCCCGGAGAGCTGCGGGACAGGAACGCCGAAGCTGGCGACCAGCGGGGCCAGGGGCAGTGTGATCTTGTCCCCTACGCCGCCGGTGGAGTGCTTGTCGGCGGTGAGCCGACGTGTGCCGTCGGCCGCCCGCAGTCCGCTGAAGTCCATACGCTCGCCGGACGCGATCATGGCGCCGGTCCACTGGGATATCTCAGCGCGGCTCATCCCGCGCAGCAGGACGGCCATGGCTAGGGCGCTCATCTGCTCATCCGCCACCGTCCCGTCGGTGTATGCGCGGATCAGCCAGCTGATCTGCTCGCCGGTCAGGGTGCCGCCGTCGCGTTTGGCGCGGATCAGGTCAACAGCGTCGTGCTGATCGTGGGCAGTCAATGCGTCTCCTCCAGGTCTGCGGGGCCGAACGGCTGGGGCAGGACCTGCTCCCAGGAGCGCACTCCCCGCGGGGTAAGAATGCGCAGGCTGGGCGCGGCGAACTCATTGAGGAGCTGCCTGCACCGCCCGCACGGCATGATGATCTCTCCGGCGCTGTTGACGCAGACGAAGGCGACGATCCTTCCGCCGCCGCTGAGCTGGAGCTGACCGACCAGGGTGCACTCGGCGCACAGACCGACGCCGTAGCTGGCGTTCTCCACGTTGCAGCCCGTCACCACCTGGCCGCTGTCGGTCAGGGCTGCGGCTCCGACCGGGTAGCGCGAGTAGGGGGCGTAGGCGGCGCTCATCGCTTCTTGGGCGGCTTGGACCAGGCCCTCAAACTCCACGTCAGCCACGATCCTGCTCCTCCATGGAGGCCTGAGCGGCTCCGACCATGACGCGCAGGCCCGCTCCGATGGCCCGCTCATCGGGGGCGTAGTCCCCGCGGTGGAGGTCGTAGAGCTCGCCCTCGGGAGTCATGGTGCCCAGCCTGAACATGGATCCGGGGACGGCTTGGGTCATCCATCCGAAGTCTTCCCCTCCCATGGACTGTTCGGCGAGGGTGAGTCCGGCGTCTCCGAGGACCTCTTTGGCGACGCGGTCCAGCAGCGCCGTCTCCGCCTCAGCGTTCTGCACGGGCGGGACGCCGCGGACGTGATCGAGGGAGACGTCCACGCCATAGGCCGCGGCGGCCTGCTGCACGATGGAGGCCAGCACACCGCCGGCCTCCCGCCAGGCCTCGACGTCCAGAATTCTCATCGTTCCGTGGAGGGCGCCGGTGGAGGGGATGGCGTTGGCCGCGCTGCCCGCTTCGATATGGCCCCACACCAGGGAGACCCCGGATCGGATGTCGATGCGTCGTGACAGCACGGCGGGCACGACGGTGGCGATGTGCCCGAGCGCCCCGATGACATCTTCGGTCAGGTGCGGACGTGAGGTGTGCCCTCCACGGCCTGAGACTTCGATGCGCACCAGATCCCCGGCTGAGGTGATGGGACCGATTCTGGTGCCGATGGCGCCCACCGTCAGCTTCGGGTCGCAGTGCAGGGCGAAGATGCGAGGAAGCGGCTCCAGCAGACCCTGCTTGACGATCTCCTGGGCTCCGCCGGGGAACTTCTCCTCGGCGGGCTGGAACAGCACCCGCACGCGGTGGGTGAGGCGGTCCTCGGCGTGGAGGCGCTTCAGGGCGAGGGCCAGGCCCACCATGACGGTGGCATGGATATCGTGCCCGCACGCGTGGGCGACGCCGTCCTCGGCAGAAGCGTAGGGCAGCTTGGTGGCCTCGGTGATGGGCAGCGCGTCGATGTCGCCGCGGAAGCCTGCGGCAAAGGGAGCGTCCGCGGGCCCGACGTCCACGTAGAGCCCGGTGGTCTCCGGCAGGAGCTGCGGGGAGAGACCTGCCGCCTCGAGCGTTCCGCGAATCTGGGCAGTGGTGCGCACTTCCTTCCACGACAGCTCCGGGTGGGCATGGAGGTCCCGGCGAAAGCTGATGAGCTGCGGCTCGAGCTCCTCGATGATCGCTTCGGCGCTGGTCTCAGAGGACATCGGAGTCTCCCTTGTCCTTGAGCGCCTGCACTGCTTGCTTCACGTTCTGCGCATGGCTGGTGTTCGTCACAAGGAGGGCATCGCCGGTGTCGACCACGACGATGTCCTCCACCCCGATGAGGGCGACGACCCGGTTGGTGTCCGCCACCACGATCCCGGTGGAGTCCTCGGAGTAGACCCGGGCCTTGGCGCCGATCACTGTCATGCCCTCTTGGTGGCTGGCGGGGTTCAGGCGGGCGATGGCCGCGAAGTCCCCCACGTCGTCCCAGGTGAAGTCTCCGGGGATGACCGCCACGTCGCCGGCGGCGGAGGCCGGTTCGGCGACGGCATAGTCGATGGCGATCTTCGGCAGTGTGGGCCAGACCCGGGCGAGGGCGAGGTCCTGGGCTTCGGTGTTCCACGCTGCGGCGATGCGCGTCAGCCCTGCGTGCAGCTCAGGCTCGGCATCCTTCAGGTGCTGCAGCAGCAGACCGACCGGCGCCACAAACATGCCGGCGTTCCAGAGGTAGTCCCCGGAGGCTACGTACTCATCGGCGAGATGCTGCTCGGGCTTCTCCACGAATTCCGCCACATGGTGGGCGTGAGGGGCTCCCTCCACTGGGTAGGCGGGTCCCTGACGGATGTATCCGAAGCCTGTTGAGGGGTGGGTGGGCTTGATCCCGATGGTGACGATCTTTCCCGTGGCTGCCGTCGTCACCGCCTCGCGCACTGCGTCCTGGAAGTCATCGACCGGGGCGATGACCTGGTCTGCGGCGAAGGAGCCCATGATGATGTTGGGATCGCGCTGGGCGAGGATCGCTGCGGCGAGGCCGATGGCGGCCGCGGAGTCTTTGGGCTCAGGCTCCAGCACCAGATCGTTGCTCTGCAGCTCCGGAATCTGGCGGGTGACGGCCTCGGCGTGCTTGAGCCCGGTGACGACCATGACCCGGTCTTTCGCCAATGGGCTCAGCCGCTCGTAGGTGGAGCGGATGAGCGTGGTTCCGGAGCCGGTCAGGTCGTGGAGGAACTTGGGCGCGTCCGCCCGAGAGAGCGGCCACAGCCGTGTGCCCACCCCGCCGGCGGGGATCACGGCATGGAACCGGGAGAGAGGATCTGTCGAAGTCACGCCCACTAGCGTATCCCCCGAGACGGCTCCCCGATGCAGATGAAGGGGAGCACCTCCGGCGAGGTGCTCCCCTTCATCTGTGCTTCACGCGCTCTGCAGCTCGGATGCGGCGATCAGGCGGTGTCGCAGCCTGCTGCCGTGACTAGAGGCTCCTGGTGATGACGGCGGTCTTCACCTCTTGGATCGCTTTGGTCACTTCGATGCCGCGAGGACATGCGTCCGTGCAGTTGAACGTGGTGCGGCAGCGCCACACGCCCTCTTTGTCGTTGAGGACCTCGAGGCGCATATCGCCGGCGTCGTCGCGAGAGTCGAAGATGAATCGGTGCGCATTCACGATCGCTGCGGGGCCGAAGTACTGGCCGTCGGTCCAGAACACAGGGCAGGAGCTCGTGCAGGCGGCGCAGAGGATGCACTTGGTGGTGTCGTCGAAGCGCTGACGCTCTTCGGGCGACTGCAGGCGCTCCGCCGTGGGCGCGGGGGTGTTCGCCACCAGGAAGGGCATGACCTCGCGGTAGGACTGGAAGAAGGGCTCCATGTCCACGATCAGGTCCTTCTCCACCGGGAGGCCCTTGATGGGCTCCACGATGACCGGCTTGGACGTGTCGAGATCCTTCAGAAGGGTCTTGCACGCCAGCCGGTTGCGTCCGTTGATCCGCATGGCGTCGGATCCGCAGATGCCGTGGGCGCATGAGCGGCGGAACGTCAGCGAACCGTCGATCTCCCACTTGACCTTGTGGAGGGCGTCCAGCACACGGTCGGTGCCGTGCATGGTGACTTCCCAGGTGTCCCAACGGGCATCCTCTGAGAATTCGGGGTCGTAGCGGCGGACTTGAAGGTTGACGGTGAACGATTCGACGGCACCAGCGCCGCCGGCGGATTCGCCGAGCTCTACCTTGCTTGCTGGTTCCTGCTCAACAGTGGGAGTGCTCATCAGTACTTACGCTCCATCGGCTCATAGCGGGTGAAGGTCACGGGTTTGGTGTCGAAGCGCATGCCCTTGACTCCCTCGGTCTCAGCCTCGGGATCCTTGTAGAGCATGGTGTGCTTCATGAAGTTGTCGTCGTCGCGCTCGGGAAAGTCTTCGCGGTAGTGGCCGCCGCGGGACTCCTTGCGGTGCAGCGCCGCCACGGCCGTGACCTCGGCCATGTCGAGCAGGAAGCCAAGCTCCAGGGCCTCGAGGAGGTCGAGGTTGAACCGGCGTCCCTTGTCCTGCACGGTGATGCGCTCGTAGCGCTCCCTGAGCTTCACGATGTCCGCAAGAGCCGTCTTGATGGTGTCCTCGGACCGGAACACCTGAAGGTTCGCGTCCATGGTCTCCTGGAGCTCGGAGCGGATCGCTGCGACCCGTTCCGTCCCGCTGGAGTCGCGGAGCATGCTCAGCTGATCCGTCACGAAGGTCTCCGGAGTCTCCGGCAGCTCGACGAAGTCGGCTCCGCTTGCGTACTCAGCTGCGTAGAGGCCGGCGCGCTTTCCGAAGACGTTGATGTCCAGCAGGGAGTTCGTGCCGAGGCGGTTTGAGCCGTGGACCGAGACGCAGGCAACCTCACCGGCGGCGTAGAGGCCAGGGACGATGGTGTCGTTGTCCTGGAGGACCTCCGCCTTGATGTTGGTGGGGATGCCGCCCATGGCGTAGTGGCAGGTCGGGAAGACCGGCACAGGCTCGGTGTAGGGCTCAACGCCGAGATACGTGCGAGCGAACTCCGTGATGTCCGGGAGCTTCGCGTCGATGTGCTCCGGCTCGAGGTGGGTGAGGTCCAGGTAGACGTAGTCCTTGTTCGGACCCGCGCCTCGTCCCTCCCGCACCTCGTTGGCCATGGATCGGGCGACGATGTCGCGCGGCGCGAGGTCCTTGATGGTGGGGGCGTAGCGCTCCATGAACCGCTCACCCTCGCTGTTGCGCAGGATGCCGCCTTCGCCTCGCGCAGCCTCCGACAGCAGGATTCCCAGCCCGGCGAGGCCGGTGGGATGGAATTGGACGAACTCCATGTCCTCGAGCGGAATGCCGGCGCGGTAGGCGATGGCCATGCCGTCGGCGGTGAGGGTGTGGGCGTTGGACGTGGTCTTGTAGATCTTGCCCAGGCCGCCGGTGGCGAAGACCACGGACTTGGCCTGGAAGATGTGAATCTCACCTGAGGCGAGGTCGTAGGTGACGACGCCTGCAACGCGCTTCTGCTTGTAGGAGGTGCCATCCTCGCGGACTGCGTCCTCCTCGACGGTGATGAGGTCCAGCACGTAGTACTCGTTGTAGAACTCGACGTTGTGCTTCACGCAGTTCTGGTACAGCGTCTGGAGAATCATGTGACCGGTGCGGTCAGCGGCGTAGCAGGAGCGGCGCACGGCGGCCTTGCCGTGGTCTCGAGTGTGCCCGCCGAAGCGCCTCTGGTCGATCTTCCCCTCGGGCGTCCGGTTGAACGGCAGGCCCATCTTCTCGAGGTCCAGGACCGCGTCGATGGCTTCTTTGGCCATCACCTCAGCTGCGTCCTGGTCGACCAGGTAGTCACCGCCCTTGACGGTGTCGAAGGTGTGCCATTCCCAGTTGTCCTCCTCCACGTTCGCCAGCGCGGCGCACATGCCGCCCTGGGCGGCGCCGGTGTGGGAGCGGGTGGGGTAGAGCTTGGTCAGGACTGCGGTGTGCGCCCGCTGGCCCGATTCGATGGCAGCGCGCATGCCGGCGCCGCCGGCGCCGACGATGACGACGTCGTACTTATGAACCTGCATAGTGAGGCTGGCTCTCTTTTCGTGGTGCGTAGGTGATCAGGGATGCGTGCGCAGTCGGTCAGTTCACGACGTTCTGGCAGAAGCTCGGAGCGTGCTCCAGCAGCTGGCCCGAGTCGTCGACCAGGCAGGGCTCGAAGGTGAAGATCACCATGGTGCCCAGAATGATGATGACCGTGGTGGAGACATACAGGATGGACTTCAGCCACATGCGAGTGGTGTCCTTCTCCGCATAGTCGTTCACGATGGTGCGCATTCCGTTGGTGCCGTGGAGCATGGCCAGCCAGAGCATGGTCAGGTCCCAGAACTGCCAAACGGGGTTGGCCCACTTTCCGGCGACGAAGGCGAAGTCGATCTGGTGGATCCCCTGACCGACCATCAGGTTGGTGTAGAGGTGCACGAAGATCAGAACGACCAGTGCCACGCCGGAGACGCGCATGAAGACCCATGTGACCATCTCGAAGTTGCCGCGCGAGGAGCCCTTGCGCAGATACTTCGGGTCGACCTTGCCGGAGCGCGGCGCTTCGATGCCCTGCGCCGGGAGGATTGCTTCAGAGTTAGGTGCTGCGGTCATTGGCGCATTCACTCCCCACCGATGAAAAGCATGAGGTGGCGAGCGGAGAACGCCACCATGGTCACGAGCCAGAGGACCAGCACCACATACAGCATCTGCTTGTGGTAACGGGTCCCCTGCTTCCAGAAGTCCACCAGTATGATGCGCAGGCCGTTGAACGCGTGGAAGACGATCGCTCCGACGAGTCCGATCTCACCGGCAATCATGATCGGGTGCTTGTACGCTCCGATCACCGCGTTGTACGCCTCAGGAGAGACGCGCACCAAGGAGGTGTCGAGGACGTGGACCAGAAGGAAGAAGAAGATCCCGACGCCGGTGATGCGGTGACCGACCCAAGACCACATCCCCTCACGTCCCTTGTAGAGGGTGCCTCGCTTGGCGAGCGCCCCCCCTTTCGTTTCAGCTGTCTGTGTCACCGGTGGTGAACCTCCATGGATGACGCGGCGACGTCTCTGTCGCGTGCTTGGGTGCGAAATGTTTCCTGCTCATCTTAGCTGTAATTCATCTGCAAGGACGAATAGTTAACTTCTACACGCTGTAGAAAAAGACGGTTCGTGCGCAGTGCTGATGAGCCTTCCGGCAGCTCACGCCAGGCGCCTCCTGCGCTCGGCATGCTCAGCCGCCGCAATGGCCCCCCAGCTTGCGGCCAGGAGATAGACGAGGCTGAAGAGATAGAAGTAGAAGAACAGTCCGACGACGGTGGCGAACGGGCCCAGGAGCGGGTTCTCCGCCTCGCCTCCCAGCGCAATGAGCTCGGCGGCGCCAAGACGCAGCACAGACGCACCGATGCCGGCGATGAGCATTGACTGCCACAGCACCCCCACCGGAATGACAAGCCGCGAAGCGACCCGCATCAGAAGAAATGCGACGACCATGTCGAGTCCGAACACGATGGCGAGTGTGGCTCCGCGGGAAAGCCAATACGTGGCGCCCGCGGCGTCCCAGTCCAGAACGTCGAAGATCTCGTCGATGAAGCCGTGGCTGATGACGCCGATCACCGCCGAGGAGAGAACGACGACGACAAGGAGGATCATCATGCCCAGATCACGAATCTTGACCAGCACGACGTTTTCCGCCATGATCGGCCGGTCCCAGATGCTTCGTATCCCTGCCCGCAGTCCGTGCACCCAGGACAGCGAAGTGACGACCGCCGCCAGCAGAGAGAGCGTCACGGCGACATTCAGACCTTCGGTGCTGAAGAGCTCCGCGGGAGCAGCGAGCCCGCCCTCTCCCGTGTCGAGTACGCCCGGAACCGCATTGTCGACGCCGCGGACGATCAGCTCCTGATACTCCTCGTTGCCTCCGATGACGAGTCCGGCGATGCCGAAGCCTGCGAAGAGAACGGCAGCCACCGAGAAGAACATCATGTAGGCGGCCCCGGCGGCCATGACCGTGCCGTAGTGGAAGAGGAAGAGATTCAGACACCGCATGAGCCGTGTTCGCTCAAGCACCGCGAGCCTCCACACGGCCCACAGCCCTGCACGGGTCAGGACTCCCGAGGAGCGCTTGGCGCCGATGTACGCCGCACGCGCCCTCAGTTCGTCCTTCTTCAGCGCCTCGAGGTCGATCGGGTCGATCTTAGGCGTTGCCTCCTCGCCCTCATCGAGCTTGGTGACCTTCTTACGTGCGGCGTCCAGCAGCGAGGAGACGTGCGACGCTTCACTGCGGTCGTCGGAGGATGCCATCTCGCTAACCCGGGGCGGCGGGAAGGAACCCCACCTTCTGGTACACCTCGGCGAGGACCGGCTCAGCGGCCGAGCGCGCCTTCTGCGCCCCGCGGGCGAGGAGAGCATCCAGCTCCCCCGGATCCTCGAGAAGCTCCAGGGCGCGGTCACGAACGGGGCCGAGCCGCTCGACGACGAGCTCGGCCAGCTCCACTTTGAGGTGGCCGTACATTCTGCCGGCGTACTCCTCCTCAAGCTCCGAGGGAGCCTTCCCGGACAGGGCCGAATGAATGCTCAGCAGATTGGAGATTCCGGGCTTGGCTGCACGGTCGAACCGGATCTCGGAACCGTCATCGGTGACCGCGGACCTGATCTTCTTCGCCATCTTCTTATCGGTGTCCATGAGGTTGAGCAGACCGTTGGGCGACTCCCCGGACTTCGACATCTTCGCGGTGGGGTTCTGAAGATCATAGATCCTTGCCCCGGACGCAGGCACAGCGAGCTCAGGCACACGAAAGGTCTCCCCATACCGGTGGTTGAACCGCTGAGCAAGATTTCGAGTGAGCTCGACGTGCTGCTTCTGGTCCTCGCCGACCGGCACCGAGTGCGGCTGGTACAGCAGAATGTCCGCAGCCTGCAGCATGGGGTATGTGAAGAGCCCGACCCCGGCGTGCTCGCTGCCGGACTTGGCGGCCTTGTCCTTGAACTGCGTCATGCGGCCGGCCTCACCCATGCCGGTCTGGCAGATCATCACCCATGCGAGCTGGGCATGCTGCGGCACGTGCGACTGCACGAAGAGGGTGGACCGCTCCGGATCGATTCCGCACGCAATGTACTGCGCAGCCGTCCGGCGCACCCGCTCAGCCAGATCGGCAGGATCCTGGGCCACCGTGATCGCATGCATGTCCGGGATGAAGAAGAAGGCGTCGTAGGACTCCTGCAGCTGAACCCAGTTGACCATCGCACCGAGATAGTTGCCCAGGTGCAGCGAATCGGCAGAAGGCTGCATGCCTGACAGCACGCGCTCAGTCATTTCGGCTCCTTGTAGTCGATGATCAGCGGGGCATGGTCCGACCACCGCAGCGAGTAGTCGGACGCCCGGTCCACCGCGGCCTTCTCCGCTCGATCCGCCAGGCTTGGGGTGGTCATCTGATAGTCGATGCGCCAGCCGGTGTCATTGTCGAAGGCCTTTCCGCGGTAGGACCACCACGTGTACGGCCCCTCGACCTCTCCCGCGAGGCGGCGGGCGACATCGACGTATCCCGCCTCTCCGAAGAACTGGTCGAAGAAGGCGCGCTCCTCCGGAAGGAAGCCGGAGTTCTTCCGGTTGCCCTTCCAATTCTTGATGTCGAGCTCAGTGTGGCCCACGTTGAGGTCGCCCAGCACAGCCACGTGGTCGCTGCGCTCAGCCAGTCGGGGCAGATATTCGAGCATGTCCTGCAGGAAGCGCATCTTGTGATCCTGGCGCTCCGTGCCGACCTCCCCGGAGTGCACGTACACGCTGACGACGGTCAGTGTGGTTCCATC
Organism: Nesterenkonia sp. NBAIMH1; assembly: GCF_007922635.1. NCBI lineage: Bacteria > Bacillati > Actinomycetota > Actinomycetes > Micrococcales > Micrococcaceae > Nesterenkonia > Nesterenkonia sp. NBAIMH1. The sequence goes on along the minus strand of NZ_CP042335.1, from coordinate 2,200,432 downwards.
GGCGAGCTCGTAGTCTGCCTCCAGCCACCGGCCCTCGTCCTCCGGGCGACCCTCCCCGATGCCTGTGCGCGTGGCCGTCGGAGCGTGGCGGGAGAGGATGGCAACCCCTGCCCGGCCCTTCTGGGCGGCTTCGTGCTCGTGAATGTGCCAGGCCGACTCTGGGTCCGCCTCACCGGCCTCCTCCGCCATCTTGCGGACGACCTTGGTGAGCGTGTCCGGGTCCGCCCGGACCTCCTGCAGAGCGAGGATGTCGATCTCTCGGTGGGCGAGCCACTCCCCCATCCCCTTGCGCTCGGCAGCACGGATGCCGTTGACGTTGACGCTTCCGATCCGCAGGGCCCCAGCCGCTTTGGAGTCAGTGATGATGTGGGGGCTCTGGGCCTCTTCCGCGGCGCTCATCGGATCACGTCCCCCTCGATGGTTCCTGGGTTCTCGTCCGAGGCGCCGCGGCCGCCGTCCGGGGACCCCTCGTCGGGCTGCCTGCCCGTCACATCGGAGAGCATGTCGCGACCGTTGTGCGCTGTGAACTGGATGGTCTGCAGGGCGCGGTCGACGATCTCCATGTCAGCCTGCTCTCCGCGGGAGATCTTTCCGATCTCGGCGGCCACCACGCGACGCTGCACCTGCACGATCTTGAAGGAGTGGTCCAGCTTCAGGTTGCGGGAGTGAGTGTCCTCATCGACCACAGCCGTGCCGCCTGCAGCCTCGGAGTTCCTTGCCGCAGCGTCGGCCCGGGCCGAGTCGACCGCGTCCCCGAACTTCTGGGCGCCGCGGCGGAAGGTCACGATGAGGATGATGGCGAGGAGGAGCCACGCCGAAGAGATCGCCACCAGAATCCATCCGATGATGTCGTTCTCGTTGGCTGCGAAGAGGAGGGCCACCAGCAGGACAGTCACCATGACGGCGAAGACGATGCCGGTGCCGCGCCGGCCGGCATTGGCCATGGCGGCCTCGGCGCGAGTCGAGGAGGGCAGAGATTGGCTCATGATCCTCGATTGTGTCAGAGCCTCGGGAGTAGCATGAAACCCATGACTGAGCTTCCTGAGGGCATTGCGCCGGACACCGCCAAGGACCGCACGACGTGGATGCGCCGCTACACGCTTGAGCCGGCGCTCGCCGAGCAGTTCGTAGAGTTTCTGCGCACCAAGGTCATTCCGGCTCGGGAGGACCGAGGATTCACGGTGGAGTCCATGTGGCTCGACGATGAGAAGACCGAGCTCACCTGGTTCGTCTCACGCCCCGGGAGCGCGGAGGACTTCGCCGCTGCGGAGAGGGAGTGGGAGGCCTCCGATGAACGGGCCGAGATCTTCGCAGGCACTCCGAACTACGTCACCTCCAAGGACCTGCGGCAGGTCACGCGCCTGCGCTGACGCAGCTCCCGGCCCGGACCTCCGGGCCGGGCTATGTGCGGGACGCGCGGCGCGCGGCGAAGGCGGCGGCAAGCAGCGCTGCCGTCATGAGCGCGGTGAGGGCCGCAGCCGCTGCGAGCAGGCCGGCCTCCTGATCCCGCGCCGCCGCGACGGCGTAGTAGACGCCGGTGACACCGGCCAGGCCGATGGCGGTGACGATGCGCTGCGCGGTCTGGGTCACTCCTGCTGAGGCGCCGGCCACGTGCTCAGGCACCTCCTGCATAGACAGCGTCTGAGCAGACGGGATGATGAGCGCCTGGGCGAGCCCGTTGATCGTCATCCCGGCCACGATCCACCACACGGAGGAGACGGGTGTGCCCATCAGCAGCGCCGCCCCCATGAGTGCGGCCGCAGAGACGACCGCGGCCGTCGTGCCGGCGACCATCATGCGCGGCCCGAGCCGCTCCACCCGACGGCCCACCTGAGTGGACAGCGCCATGACCAGCACAGCCGACGGAAGCGTGACGAGTCCCGCGACCAGCGCGCTGTGGCCCATGCCCTGCTGGACATACACAGCGACCACCGCGCCCATAGCGGGCATTCCGGCGAAGTAGAGGATCAGCACCGAGGAGTTCCAGGTGAAGCTGGGAATGGCGAACAGCCGCAGATCCACCATAGGTGCGGCGGGATTCCGCTGAGCCATTCGTCTCTCCCACAGCACCCACACGCCCAGCAGCCCGAGGCCTGCGAGGGCCAGTGCCACACCTGCAGGACTCTGGAACTGGATGAAGGGCAGAAGGATCAGCAGGATCGACCCGGTGAGCAGGAGCGCCCCGACAGGATCCAGACGTGCTATTCCTCTGAGCTGCTGCTCCGAGGACGAACCGGAGGCGTCGCCCGCCGGGACCGGCAGCCACAGGTAGGCCAGCACCAGCGCCACCGCAACCACCGGGACGTTCACCGCCATGACGAGCCTCCAGGCGAAGTGATCGTCGCCCAGCTCCAGAAGCACTCCGGCCAGCAGGGGGCCGAGAGCCAGCCCGAGCCCGATGACGGTGCTCATCATGCCGTAGGCCCGCCCCCTGGCAGCGCCCGTGAAGAGCTGCTGGATGATTCCGATGACCTGCGGCACCAGCAGTGATGAGCCGAACCCCATGATGAACCGCATGAGGTTCAGCACCAGAGGGCTCGGCGCCAGAGCAGCGCCCAAGGAGGCGCACCCGAAGACGGCGACGCCCATGAGGAACATGCGGCGCCTGCCCCAGATGTCGCCGGCTCGCCCCGCAGGGACCATGCCCACGCCGAAGGCGAGCGCGTAGCCGGAGAGAACCCACTGGAGGTCCGATGGGGTGGCACCGAGGCCCTCTTCGATGGCGGGCAGAGCCACCATCACCGATGAGATGCTCAGCAGCGAGCCGAACATCGGCAGCATCAGTGCCGCCAGCACTCGCCGGTCAGGCGCTGCTGCTGGTTCAGTCACCTGCTCACACTAGCGCAGTCGACGGTGAGGCCTTCAGGCAAATCGGAGGTAGTGGGAGACCTCACGGCGGAAGGAGAGGACGAGCCACCACACGACGAGGACTGCGTGGAGCGCATACAGCCCCACGCTCAGCGCAAGGAGCGGGTCCAGGTCGAAGTACGGCACGAGCATCAGGCTGAACAGGCCCGTGGCCGCAGCCGAGACGATGCCGATGATGGCAAAGACGATGCCCAGGATCCGAGCCCAGTTTCGCTCGGCTCTGAGTCCGAAGTAGACGACGAGGTAGAGCCCAGCCATCAGTGCCGCGGAGACGATGGCACCTGCAGCTCCCCCTGCGCCGTCGGCAGCGGCTTCGGCCTCGTCTGCGGGGAGGCCGAAGTCCTCATACATGGCCAGCACCCCGTCGAGGTAGGCGTCGCTGAGCATCCATACCGTCATCAGTGCGTAGCTGGCCAGGCTCAGGGCCAGCATGGCCAGCACCAGCACCCTCAGGGTGCGCACCGCGTTCGGCTCGGTGAGGGCGCCGGTGCCGTAGGCGGCGTCGGGGTCATAGGGCTCAGTTCCGTATTTGCTCATGTCTCCCTCTCGTTGTGTCGTCATCCGGCCGGTGGGACTACTCGTAGCGAAGCGCCTCGATCGGGTCCTTGCGGGCGGCTCGCATGGCAGGAAGCGTCCCTGCGAGGAATGCGATCGCGATGATCAGGGCGAAGATGCCTCCGACCGCCATGAAGTTCAGGCCGAAGAGGCTCAGCTCGGCGAAGTCCCCCAGCGGTGGGTCCTCTCCTCCGGTCAGGGCAGCGTCGAGGGCGAACCCGACCACTAGGCCGGAGGCGATGCCGATGATGGATCCCATGAGGCCGATGACGACGGCTTCGAGCGAGAACAGGCCGAATACGCGCCCTGAAGACATGCCGAGCGCCTTCATCAGGCCGATCTCGCGGGTGCGCTCCTGGACGCTCATCAGAAGCGTGTTGACGATGCCGAAGCTCGCGGCGAGCAGGGCGATGAGGGCGAAGGCCGAAAGCACCCAGGTCACGGTGTCGATCACGGCTTCGAACATGGCGATCTGATCCTCGACGGTCAGGCCCATCATGCCCTCCTCGTCGAGCGCATCCTTGATGTCCTGCTCGTATGCCTCCAGGTCCGAGATCTGCAGCGCGGCCATCATGTAGCCCTCGGGCTGCTCTCCCTCGTAGCCTTCGGCGTTGATGTCAGCGATCTGCTCGGTGAGCTCCACGGAGGGGATGGGGGTGAACCCGACGCCTGCGAGGGAGCCCTGCGTGACGCCGACGATCTCCGCCTCGACATCCGACTGCTCGCCGATGGCGCTGCTGGCTGCGATCAGGACCGTCTGCCCGATGGCGTCCTCCGGAGAGTCGGTGTCGAAGATCGTCAGCCAGTCCTCGGGGATCGTGATCTCCGCTTCGTCGGAGGCTGGGATACTGCCTGCGGCGAGCTCGACCAGCGGGGCGTTGAGCGCGTCGTCCAGCTGCAGCTGGTACTGGTCTCCGCCCTGCGTCTCGAGGTAGTCGGCGTCTGCCGCGATGGAGGCGTCCACCCCAGTGACCCCGTCGAGGTCCTCGACGTATTCCATGTCCTCCCCCGTGAGGAGGCCCGAGCCGAACCCGGTGTCGGTGGCGGCGTCGGGGTCGTACTCAGCGGGGCCGTCCTGCTCCTCGGCATCCGCTTCGAAGGAGGGAATGACATAGATCGCGTCGTCTTCGCCGAAGCCCGCCACGATGCGATCGAGGGTCTGGTTGATCCCCGCTCCCAGACCCGAGGTCAGGGTGAGGGTGAAGGCGCCGATGACGATGGCGACGACGGTCAGGCCGGTGCGCATCTTGGCGCGGAGCGTGTTGCCGAAGGCTGCTCTGATCAGGTCGAAAGTCTTCACGCTGCTGCCTCCTGGGCGGTTCGGCCGGTCTCTTCGCGGACGATCTCGCCGTCCTGCATCATCAGCCGCCGCTGACACTTGGCTGCGAGGTCCTCGTCGTGGGTCACCAGCACCAGAGTGATGCCGTGGTCGCGGTGGAGTCCGAAGAGGATGTCTTCGACGACGTCGCCTGTGGCTGAGTCGAGGTTGCCCGTGGGCTCATCGGCGAAGAGCACGCTGGGGCTGTTGATGAGGGCCCGTGCGATGCAGGCGCGCTGCTTCTGACCGCCCGACAGCGTGGTGGCCCTGTTCTTGGCCTTGGCGCCCATGTCCAGCTGCTCGAGGACGCGCATCCCCTGCTCGTTGCGCTCAGCTTTGCCCACTCCTGCGATCTTCAGGGGAAGGGTCACATTCTCGAGCACCGTCTGATGGGGGTTGAGGAAGAACTGCTGGAAGACGAAGCCGAAGGTTCTGTTCCTCAGCTGGGAAACCTCCTTGGCCTTGAGGCCGCTGACGGGCTCGCCGCGCAGGGCAACGACTCCCGCGCTGGGCTGGTCCAGCAGCGCCAGCAGGTGCATCAGGGTGGACTTGCCGGAGCCGGACTTGCCGACGATGGCGACGGACTCGCCCTGCTGAATGCCGAAGGTCAGGCCTTTCAGGGCGTCGAAGCGAGTCTCGCCGCGGCCGTACACCTTGACCAGATTCTCTGTTTCCAGGATGGGTTCGCCGTCTCGTGCGGAGTCGGTTCCAGGGAGGGTTTGCGTCATGCCTGTCAGTCTTCCGGATGAGGACCCTCTGCACATCACCCTCAAGGATGAACGTCCGCGACCGCTCCGCATATGAAGACGTCCTCCTCGCGACAGTGTCCCTCGGCCCTGCGCGCTAAGCTGGCGGGCGTGCCAGACTCAGCCTTCCCGTCGCCAGCCATCGCCGCCGAGAACCTGGTGAAGCGCTACGGCGACTTCACCGCAGTGGACGGCATCAGCTTCTCCGTGGCATCCGGCGAGTCATTCGGGCTCCTCGGTCCCAACGGAGCAGGGAAGTCCACCACCATGCGCATGATCGCCGCAGTGGCCTCCCGAACCTCCGGGTCCATGACGGTCGCCGGACTCGATCCGCAGCGTGAGGGCCCGCAGGTGCGGGCGCGCCTGGGCGTGATTCCCCAGCAGGACAACCTGGACGAGGAGCTGACGGTCCGAGAGAACATCATCATGTACGGCAGGTTCTTCGGACTGCCGCGCCGATACCTGACCTCCAAGGCGGACGAGCTGCTCGAGTTCGCCCAGCTCACGCGCAAAGCATCGTCCCGGGTCGAGGATCTCTCGGGAGGGATGAAGCGCCGCCTCACCATCGCCCGAGCACTGGTGAACGACCCCGACATCCTTCTGCTCGATGAGCCGACGACCGGCCTGGACCCGCAGGCGCGGCACGTGCTCTGGGACCGGCTCTTCCGGCTTCGCGAACGTGGGACCACCCTGGTGCTCACCACGCATCATATGGAGGAGGCGGAGCAGCTCTGCGAACGGCTCATCGTGGTGGACCACGGCCAGATCATGGCCGAGGGCTCCCCGCAGGGCCTCATCAGAGAGCATTCGACGCGAGAGGTCCTCGAGCTGCGGTTCGGCATGGATCGGAACAGCGAGCTCGCGGCCGAGCTCGAGCCCGTCCTGACGGACGCTGCGATCGGCTTCAGCCACATCGAAGTGCTCCCCGACCGCCTGCTGGCCTACGCCGCCGATGCGGAGGCTGCCCTCGAACGGATCCACAGCACCGGGCGCAGACCCGTGACCTCATTGATCCGACGGTCATCGCTGGAGGATGTCTTCCTGCGCCTGACGGGAAGGACGCTCGTTGACTGAGCGGCCGGTCCGGCCCCGCCAGGCTGAGCCGTCCCCGGCCGCGGACAAGGACGCCCTCGGCCGCGCCGCCTCGGTGCGCGGGGTGCTGTTCATGACCGAACGGGTGCTGCGTTCGATGCGGGCCTATGCGAGCGTGATCCTGTTCGCCTCCGTCGCCAACCCCATCATCTACATCGTTGCCATGGGCCTGGGGCTCGGCGCTCTGGTGGGCCAGGGAACCAGCTTCGCCGAATACGGCGCCGACTCCTATCTGATGTACATCGCACCGGGGATCCTCGCCGCCACGCTGATGATGTCCGGTGCCATCGAGATGACCTTCCCGGTGATGGAGGGGTTCAAGTGGCGCCGCGGGTACTACGCCGCGCAGGCTACTCCGCTCACTCCCCGTCAGATCGCCGCCGGCCACATCTGCGCCGTCTGCGTGAGGTTCCTGCTGCACTCGGCGGTGTTCCTGACTGTCATGCTCGCCTTCGGGGTGCTGGCCTCCCCGTGGGCATTCCTTCAGGTGCTGACCGCATCCATGGGCGGTCTGGCCCTCGGGCTGCCGATCATGGCCTACGTGGCGGCCCTTCGCGACGACAGGGGACGCATCGCACTCATTCAGCGCTTCGTCGTGATGCCGCTGTTCCTCTTCTCGGGAACGTTCTACCCGCTGACCAACCTGCCGCTGCCCCTTCAGATGCTGGGATGGCTCTCTCCCCTGTGGCATGCCAACGAGCTGGGACGGGTCCTGTCCTTCGGGCAGCCCACACCGGTGTGGCTCATCGTCGTCCACGCCGCGTACCTCGTCGTCATGATCCTGCTGGGCTGGCTGATCGTCCAGCGGGTCTACACCGCCCGCCTCGGCTACGACGAGTGGCGCGGCAGGGTCCCGGGGGCCGGCGCGGACGCCAAGCGTGAGGCCAAGGTCGCAGCCCAGGACCGGAGGGAGCAGGAGACCGGCGCAGCACCGACGGTCACCGTCCGCACCGGCTTCGCCTCCAACCTGTACTCCGGCAACGTCAGGGCGGTCTTCGAGCGGGGCCTCTCAGCCATCAGGAGCGGCCGGAAGCTGATCTTCTTCGCAGGCTTCCTCGAGCCGGTGCTCTTCCTGACCTCCTTCGGCCTCGGGGTCTCCCCGATGCTCGGCGAAGGGTTCGAGGTCAACGGGGAGACCGTCTCCTACGCCGCGTTCATCGCTCCCGCCCTGCTGGCGGTGTCAGCCATGAACGGCGCTGTGTTCGACTCGACGGTGAACGTGTTCTTCAAGCTTCGGATCACCAAGCTGTACCGGACCATGATCGCCACGTCCTTGGGCCCGCTGGACCTCACCCTGGGCGAGATTCTGCTCGCCCTGTTCCGGGGGGCGATCTACGCCGGCGGGTTCCTGGCGGTGCTGCTGGTCGCCGGGCTGGTCGATCCTCTGGCGGCGGTGCTGATGCTCGCAGCGTCGCTGCTCATCGCCCTCGGGTTCGCCGCTGTGGGCATGGCGGTCACCACCTTCATGACCCGCTTCCAGCAGCTCGACTGGCTCATGGTCCTCATGCTGCCCATGTTCCTATTCTCCGCAACCCTCTTCCCCATTGAGGTGTACCCGGAGCTCGCCCAGCGGCTCATCCAGGTGCTTCCGCTCTGGCACGGCGTGGAACTGATGCGCCACATCGCCTTCTGGGACTTCGGCCCCATGAGCCTGGTGCACGTGGGCTACTACCTGGCGATGATCGGGGTGGGGCTCACCGTGACGACCTACCGAATGCAGAAGCTCTTCCTGCGCTGAGCGGGGCCGCCTCAGGCTGAGGGTCAGTCCTGGTCCCCCTCATCCTCCTCATCCTCACCGTCAGGGTCCTCGGAGTCCGTGCCGATGGTCAGAGCGTCTTGGGCGAGCTGGAAGAACTCGCCGCGGTGCTCCCCGAGCGCCTCATCGTGCTGGGCGAGAAGGACAACCGTCCGGGTGGTTCCGTCCTCAGCCTCCGCGTGCCAGCTGCCGGTGAGCACTCCCGGCAGGCCGCCGCCCTTAAAGGCAAGGCTCTCCCACCATGGGTCCTCCACGGGTCCTGCCAGGCCCGGATTAGTGCCGAGAACAGGCCCCAGCTGCGGCTGCTGCTCGGCCAGGTCGGCCAGTTCCTCGTGCACCGCAGCGATGTCGTAGGCGCTGGCATGCCAGTCCACGTCGACGTCGACATCCTCGGGACCTGTGTCCTCGTAGGAGATGTCCAGCTCCTCGCCCTCGAGCTCTGCGAGCCGCTCCCGCTGATCCGCCTCGTCGAGAGATCCCCACCCCTCGCCGAGGTCGGGGAGCTGCCAGCGGAGCTGGAAGAGCTCCCGGGTGGTGAGGAACGGCTGGAGAAGCTCCGGCTGGGTGTGCCCGGAGTCGGCCACGGCATCCTCGACCGCGTCGCGCCCCAGCAGATCGATGAGCATATCCGTGCCCGTGTTGTCGGAGACTTCGATGGTCCGCTGCGCCACGTCGCTGATGGTCGTGGTGTACCCCGCGGGCTGATCCTGGAGCGTGCCGGAGGGGAGGCTCCGCAGATCCTCAGTGAGCTCGATCTCGTCGCCCCATTCCAGGCTCTCGTCCTCCTCGATGGCCTGGCCCAGGGCAAGCACCACGTACAGCTTGGACGTGGAGGCCAGCGGGGAGGCCTCGTGGGGACGGCCCAGCTCGAGGAGCGGCTCCCCGTCCTCCAGGACCAGCCCGTGCATCTCACCCGGAATCTCTCCCAGCCGCTCGGCGACCTCCTCGAACCCGTCGGCCGGCTCCGCCGGCTCAAAGGGCTCGGCGAAGAGCACCGTCTCAATCGTCTCTCCGTCATCCGAGAGCGCCACCTGAAGGTCCAGCTCGGCGCTGGGCGACTCCAGGCGGGTCGTCGACGACGTCTCGTCCCCCTCATAGTCTGCCGCGACCCACGGAGCGGACGGACGGAGATCCTCATTGAGGACCTCCGCGAAGTCGTCCGCGTCCACCTGGGAGGCGAACGTGTCGCTGAGCCGGCCCTCCCACTGCGAGGCCTCGGCGTCGCCCTCCGCATTGAGCGCCTCGACGATCTCCTCGGCAAGCTCACCGGCAGGGTCTTCTGGGAAGTCGATGTGCGGCGCCGGCGGGCCGGCATCCTGGGAATCGGCCTCGGCCTCTTGGGCCTCGTAGCCGTCGCCTCCATCCAGGGGCGTGGGCGGGCCCTCTCCAACCTCGCCTCCGCCGTTGTCCATGCAGGCAGTGAGGGTGAGGAGCCCTGCGCCGAGTGCGCCCAGGGCCGGGCGCATCAGGGACGTATGGGGGCGCGGCGATTCAGGCGCAGTGTGAGGCACGGATGAGATTGTGCCAGACAGCACCAACCCGAGGTGGGCACATTTCGTCCCTCTATTTCCACCCGAGGGGCTTCGCGACGTGCTCCATGATGCTCTCCAGCACGTGCGCGTTGTATTCGACGCCCAGCTGGTTGGGCACAGTGACCAGGAGGGTGTCGGCCTCTGCGACCGCGGTGTCCTCAGCGAGCGCCGTGACCAGCTGGTCCGGCTCCGCAGTGTAGGAGCGGCCGAAGACAGCGCGGGTCTTCTCATCGATCATTCCGAACTTGTCCTCAGAGTCTCGCTGGCCCAGGAAGTAGGCCCGATCCTGATCGTTGACGATCGGGATGATGGATCGGGACACGGAGACCCGAGGCTCGAAGCCGTGATGGTGCTGGGCGAATTCCTGGCGGAACTTCTGGATCTGGCGGGTCTGCTGCACATGCAGGGGCTCCCCCGACTCGTCGTCCTTGAGGGTGGAGCTCATCAGGTTCATGCCCATCCTGCCTGCCCACTCAGCGGTGGCGTCAGAGCCTGCGCCCCACCAGATCCGCTGACGCAGACCCTCGGAGTAGGGCTCGATGCGCAGCATGCCGGGCGGGTTGGGGAACATGGGGCGCGGATTGGGCTCCGCGAACTGACGGCCCTCCAGGACCTGCAGAGCCACCTCAGTGTGCTTGCGGGCCATATCCGCCGAGGTCTCCCCCTCGCCGGGCTGGTAGCCGAAGTACGTGAAGCCGTCGATGACCTGCTCGGGGGATCCCCGGGAGATGCCCAGCTGCAGACGCCCCTGCGCAATCAGATCAGCTGCGCCTGCATCCTCGGCGAAGTACATGGGGTTCTCGTACCGCATGTCGATGACGCCGGTGCCGATCTCAATGCTGCGGGTCCGAGCGCCCACCGCCGCAAGGAGCGGGAATGGACTGGCCAGCTGCCGGGCGAAGTGATGAATGCGGAAGTATGCGCCGTCCACCCCGAGCTCCTCCGCCGCGACGGAGAGGTCGATGCTCTGCAGCAGCGCGTCCTGCCCCGACTGGGTGTGCGAGTGCGGTGAGGGTGTCCAGTGGCCGAAGGAGAGGAAGCCGATCTTTTTCGCCATGCTCGGCTCAACTGATCATCGAGCCTTCGCATTCCGTCAGGATCAGCCGGCGGCGCGCTCCGCTGACTCCACCACGTTGGCGAGGAGCTCGACGCGCGTCATCGGCCCCACTCCCCCCGGATTGGGCGAGTAGTGGCTGGCGACCTCCTCGATGCCGGGACCGATGTCGCCGAAGATCGTGGCCTTGCCGGTCTGGGGGTCCACCTCACGGGTGACGCCCACATCGAGCACCACGACTCCCTGCTTCAGGTCAGCCGGGTCGATCATGTGCTTCACTCCCGCAGCCGCGACGACGACGTCAGCCTTCTTCAGGTGCGATGCGGTGTCCTTGGTGCCGGTGTGGCAGAGGGTCACCGTTGCGTTGACGTTCCGCCTCGTGAGCAGCAGGCCGATGGGCCGGCCGATCGTGACGCCGCGCCCCACCACCACGACGTGCTTGCCGTTGAGGTCGAGGCCGTAGTGCGTCAGCAGGTCCACACATCCTTTGGGAGTGCATGGAAGCGGCGAGGTGAGATCACCGGAGGTCGATGCGACCAGCCGCCCGAGGTTCATCGGGTGCAGACCATCGGCATCCTTGTTGGGATCGATGGCCTCCAGCACGGCCTGAGTGTCCAGGTGCTTCGGCAGGGGAAGCTGAACGATGTAGCCGGTGCACGCAGGGTCGCTGTTGAGCTTCTCCAGCTCAGCGAGCAGCTCCTCCTGCGTGATGCTCTCATCGAGCTGCACCTGGATGGAGTTGATGCCCACCTCGGAGCAGTCGCGGTGCTTGCCGGCCACGTAGGATTCGCTCGCCGGGTCGGAGCCGACGAGGACCGTCGCGAGGCCGGGCGTCACGCCTCGCTCCTTGAGCGCGGAGACCCGCTGAGCGAGGTCCTCCCTCATGGCCTTGGCGGTGGCCTTTCCGTCCAGTATCTGCGCTGTCATCGCTTCACTCACCAATCTTCCAGACCCTCATACAGCGGGAAGTCCGCTGCGAGCTTCTTGACCCGTTCTTCCAGCGCCTCCACATTCGGCTCCGGCTTCAGCGCCGCGGCGATGATGTCTGCCACTTCGCGGAACTCCTCGTCGCCGAATCCTCGCGACGCCAGCGCGGGGGTGCCGATGCGCAGTCCGGAGGTCGTCATGGGCGGGCGCGGGTCGTTCGGCACGGAGTTGCGGTTCACCGTGATGCCGATCTCGTGGAGGAGATCCTCGGCCTGCTTGCCGTCCAGATCCGAATTCCGCAGATCCACCAGCACCAGGTGGACGTCGGTTCCGCCGGTGAGCACCGAAACGCCGTGCTCGGTGACATCGTCGGCCACGAGCCGCTCAGCGAGGATTCGGGCGCCGGCCACGGTGCGACGCTGCTTCTCCTGGAAGTCCTCGGATCCGGCGATCTTGAAGGCAATCGCCTTGGCCGCGATGACGTGCATCAGAGGTCCGCCCTGCTGCCCTGGGAACACGGCCGAATTGATCTTCTTCCGGTGCTCCTCCTTGCAGAGGATGAGTCCCGAGCGTGGGCCCGCCAGGGTCTTGTGCACGGTGGTGGTGACCACATCGGCATACGGCACGGGGTTGGCGTGGAGTCCGGCGGCCACCAGGCCGGCGAAGTGAGCCATGTCGACCCACAGGAGCGCGCCCACCTCGTCTGCGATCTCGCGGAAGCGGACGAAGTCGAGCTCGCGGGGGTAGGCCGACCATCCCGCGACGATCATCTTCGGCTTCTCCTCATGGGCAATCCGGCGCACCTCGTCCATGTCGATGGAGCCGGTCTCAGGATCCACCTCATAGGCGGCGATCTCATAGAACTTGCCGGAGTGGTTGAGCTTCATGCCGTGGGTGAGGTGCCCTCCGTGGGCGAGCGAGAGGCCCATCAGCTTGTCCCCGGGCTGCATGAAGGCCGTCATCACGGCCACGTTGGCCTGTGCGCCGGAGTGGGGCTGAACATTGGCGTGATCGGCTCCGAAGAGCTGCTTGGCCCGCTCGATGGCGAGGTTCTCCGCCACATCGACGAATTCGCAGCCGCCGTAGTAGCGACGGCCGGGATAGCCCTCTGCATACTTGTTGGTCAGCACAGAGCCCTGCGCCTCAAGCACCGCACGAGGCACGAAGTTTTCGCTGGCGATCATCTCAAGGGTGCCTCGCTGGCGGCCCAGCTCATCGGCTATCGCCTGGGCGATCTCCGGGTCCACATCTGCCAAAGGTGCAGTATTGATGTCAGCGCTCACAGGGGCTCCTCGTCTCCGGTCATCGTGCCGGGCCAAGTCTACGCGCCGGTCGGCCGCACCCAAGGCTCTGTGAAGAGCATCACCCATGGGCTTTTTATGAGAACCTCATAACTGCTGGCATGATATAGGGAATGAAAGAGCAGGATTGGCCCTCCCAGCTGCGCCAGCGGGGCATGCGCGTCACGCGCCAGCGCCTCGCCGTGCTTGAGGCCGTCGGCTCTCAGCCCCATCAGCCTGCCGAGGGCGTTCACGCAGCAGTGGCCGAGACTCTGCCCGAGATCACCGTGCAGTCGATCTATACGGTCCTGCACGACCTCACCGCCAAGGAGCTCATCAGGCGCTTCGACCCGCCCGGGGCCGCGGCGTGCTACGAGACGCGCACCGAGGACAACCACCACCACGCCATCTGCACCAGCTGCGGACGTATCGAAGACGTCGACTGCGTCCACGGCGAGGCGCCCTGCCTGGAGGCCCCTGCCTCCTTGGGCATGCAGATCGATGTTGCCGATGTGGTCTTCCGCGGCGTCTGCGCCGACTGCCGACACAGACCGGCCTGAGCTTTCACCACATATTCCTGTGAGCAGAATCTGCTTTCACGACAGATGGATTCATGGCAGACAGAAAGGCTCCCTGCGCAATGCGCAGGGAGCCTTTCCTGAATCAACGGTTCATTGAACCGAAGTGCTGATCAGAATTCGATCAGCCTTCGTCGTCCATGCCGTCGTCATCCATGCCGTCGTCCTCGACGGCTGCGTCGTCGTCCATGGCGTCGTCTTCTGCGGCGCCATCGTCTTCCATGCCGTCGCCGTTGTCCTCGACAGCTGGGTCTTCAGTGCCGGTGTCGTCGGCGCCGTCGTCGCATGCTGCCAGGCCGAACATGGCGATGGAGCCGATGCCAACGATGCCTGCAATGCTGCGGAGCTTGGAGTTTTCGGTAGTAGCCATACGTGGTTACCTCCGTGTGATCCTGCATCGATGTGATGCGTGGCGGAATTTCCGCCGTCATCGCCGGGAAATGGCTTCCCCGGCGAACTGGTTCCATACCATCAGACGAGGCGGCGGAAAGAAAGCGAAAATGGGCCGTTAGGGCGAATTCGGAGAAGACTCTTAGGGGGTGTCCAGGTTCGGGCGCACAGGACCAAAGCTTTCCTAGCTCCCGTCCAGGAAACCGTCACCCAGTGGCCTCCATCACCGCCTCCTCGAGCTCAGAGAATTCGATGATCACGTCCTCGTCCGGCTCCTCCGCGTCATCCGTCTCATCCCAGTGCTCGAACGAGACGGCCACTTCGGCCGCCTCATAGCCGACAAGGTAGGGGTCATCCTCTTCGGCGGCGACCATGAAGGTGGCGTTCTCGATCTCGTAGACCCAGACGTTCTCACCGTTGACCGTGTCGACTTCTCCCTCGGCGTCCTCCTCGGACACAGCCGACTCGAAGCCCTCCCTGAGGTTCATGATGAACGCCTCCGGGGTCTCGATCATCTCCAGGTCCACGACCTCGGTCACGTGGACCCACTCGCCGCGCTCCTGCAGCCAATCCTCGAGCTCGTCGGGCTGAAGGCCCTCCGCATCCTCAGGACGCGACTCCTCATATGTTGAGACGAAGAACTCGTTGGACTGCAGCACCCTCTCCCCATCGTCGAAGAGACGCTGCTCGCCGAAGGGCGACTCGTGCAGGGAACCGTCGCCGGTCATGCTGCCTGCGATGACCATCTCGTCTCCGGGACCGAGCTCGGCGTCGTCCTCGCCGTCCGCCGGCTCCTCAGCGGCGTCGATCTCAGGCACCTCCTCAGCGTCCTCGTCGTCCTCTTCGACGAGGACGGTGATAGTCACGCTCTCGTGATCGAGGGAGCTGTCCCAGATGTCCTCCCGAATCTGAGCGAAGCTGGGCGGGTCCATCGTGTCGTCGTCAGGAGCGACCCCGCCCTCATCCTCCGGGTCCTCCCCGCGATCTCCTCGGGCTGGTCGCCCTGCTCCTCAGCACCGTCGGGGTCCTGACCCTCGGTTCCGCCGCCGTCCTCCTCATCGGTCTGGTCATCGGCCGGGACGCCCTCATCGCCGCAGGCGGTCAGCGCCAGCAGTGCAACACCCAGCAGTCCAGCGGTCCTGTACAGCGTGCTCATCTCTTCAATCTCCTTACCGGCCGCCTGCTGCGGCTCATTGACTGTTCACGGCGGCCTCAAGCAGGCTGCTGCTCTCGGCGACGTCTGATTCGGGCTGCGGCGCAGCCCCTGCCTCCTCGAGGATCTCCTCGATGGTGATCACGTCATCCGGCGCCTCAGGGGCTTCGGACTCGCCCCATTCGGCGAAGGAGTAGGTGTTCTCGCCGTCGTTGATCTCCATGATCAGCGGCTCCTCAGCGGAGGACACGACGAACGTGAAGTCGTCCTCCTCAAACACCCAGACCTCCTCGCCGCCGCGGGTGCTCTCCTCGGCCTCGAGCTCGTCATACTCGCCGTCCTCGAGCTCCGAGCGCCACGTGGTCAGCAGCTCCTCAGCCGAATAGACGGCCTCGGCCTCCGGGAACTGGACCCAGGAGTCGCCGATGATCTCTGAGAGCTCCTCGGACGAGACAGCGGCCTCGTCGTCCTCGGGGACGCTGCCTCGTCCTCGTCCTCGTCAACGTCGTCCTCGTCGTTGAGCTCTGCGGCCAGCAGCTGCGCGAACTCCTCGCCGGCGAAGTACTCGTC
The DNA here is from genome assembly GCF_007922635.1 of Nesterenkonia sp. NBAIMH1. Taxonomy (NCBI): domain Bacteria; kingdom Bacillati; phylum Actinomycetota; class Actinomycetes; order Micrococcales; family Micrococcaceae; genus Nesterenkonia; species Nesterenkonia sp. NBAIMH1. The sequence continues at coordinate 2,184,613 of NZ_CP042335.1, read as the reverse complement.
GCCCTCGACGACCCTGTGGGTGAAGCTCGTGGTGCCCGCACTGAAGCTCATCTGGGAGGCGGTTCCGTCCAACGCACCGAGAATCTCGAGCTGCCCGGAGTCCTCCTCGTCGATCTCGCCGAAGAGTTCGTCCAGCTCGGCCTCGCCCGCCTCCATCTCGCCTGTCACGGTCACCGACTCCGCGGCCAGCGACGAGTCGAAGGCTTCCTGGCGAATATCGCCGAAGACCGGCGCGGACTCGGGCGCCGCGGCGTCGTGCTGGTCGGTGGCATCCACCGGGTAGGGACCGCAGGCGCTGAGCACCAGGGCCCCGGACGCCGCCAGAGCAGGCGCGGCTGCCATATATGGGGTCCTCAGGGGTCGCATCATCAGAGTGGGTGCCTCCTCATTCAGGCCGTTCATTGAAGGTACTCAGCGAGTCTGAGTGTTGGCTAGGCTGCGATCAAGCAGCGCGCGCAGGCGTTCCGGGCCGGGGATCAGACGAGGCGCGGGTCGCCCTCGCGCTTGATCCGCAGCCACCGTGATCCGAAGCCGTCCAGCCGAGCCTCCGTCGACGATTCGCCGTCGAGCTCGAAGGTGTCATCCACCATCAGGTCCATCAGGAGCGTTCCAGGGCCCTCATCCGACAGTGCGAACGGCACTTGGACGGGTTCGGAGGCGAGGTTGTGCAGAAGCACCAGGGTGTGGTCCTCCCACACCATCCGGTAGGCCAGGACGCAGCGGTGCGGCTGTTCGATGATGTTCGCATCGCCCCAGCCGATCTCGGGGGATTCGCGGTAGCGCTTCGCCAACCGCGTGATCCAGTGCAGGAGCGAATCCTGCTCCCGGCGCGAGATGCCCGCGTTGACGTGCTCCGGTCCGTAGGAGCCCTCTGTGACGGCGCGCGCCACCTTTGACGGGCTGGCGGAGGAGAACCCTGCGTTCTTCTCGCTGGACCACTGCATGGGAGTGCGGACGGCCTCCCTGCCCGGCACGTCCAGGTTCTCGCCCATGCTGATCTCCTCCCCGTAGTAGAGCACCGGAGTGCCGGGGAGGCTGAAGAGGAGGCTGTATGCGAGCTTCAGACGTCGGGGGTCGCCCTCGAACATGGTGGGCAGGCGACGCCGGATGCCGCGTCCTGCGAACCGGTGCTCCTCGTCGGGGGCGAAGGTGTCGAGAACTTCGTTCCTCTCGTCCTCAGTGAGCAGGTCCAGCGTCAGCTCGTCGTGGTTGCGGAGGAAGTTCGCGTACTGCACCTCTTCGTTCAGGTCAGTGGGGCGGGACTTCAGCGCCTCTTCGATGGGAGCTGCGTCCTGACGCGCGAACGACAGGAACATCTTTTGGTTGGTGAAGAAGTCGAACTGCATCGACAGCTGATCACCGTCCGATCCCCCGAAGAAGGCCCTCTGCTCCTCATGGGGCAGGTTCACCTCACCCAGCATGATGGCAGCGCCCTGTCCGCTGGCGCGCCGCTGCATGAATGACCGCAGCGCGCGCAGGTAGTCGTGCGGCTCGGCCATCTCGTCGTCGTCGATCTCGATCAGGGTGGTCTGATTGATGGCGAACGGCACAGCGTCGACGCGGAAGCCGTCCACTCCCAGCTGGAGCCAGAATCCCATGATCTTTGAGATCTCGTCACGCACCTGCGGGTTGGCAGTGTTCAGGTCCGGCTGCGTGTGCAGGAAGTGGTGCAGGTACCACTCCCCCGTCTTCTCATCCTGCGTCCAGATTCCGTCCTCGGAGTCGGGGAACATCGTCTGGTCGGACGTGTCGGGCGGGGTGTCGCCGCGCCACACGTAGTAGTCGCGGTAGGGGTTGTCCGTCGAGGCGCGGGACCTGCGGAACCAGTAGTGCTGATCGCTGGTGTGGTTGATGACCAGGTCGATGATCACCCGGATTCCCCGGTCGTGGGCGGTGCGGATGAGCTCCACGATGTCGCCGTGGTCCCCGTAGCGCTGGTCCACGCCGTAGAAGTCGGCGATGTCGTACCCGCTGTCGCGCCGGGGCGAGGGGTAGAAGGGCATGAGCCAGATGCAGGTCACGCCGATCTCGGCAAGGTAGTCGATCCGTTGGCACATGCCGTCGATGTCACCGATGCCATCGTTGTTGGAGTCCAGGTAGACCTCCATATCGATGCAGTAGATGAAGGCGTTCTTGTACCAGAGGTCGGCGGTCTCGGTGATGCGCATCAGGTGCCTTTCAGCTGGGGCAGGACCTTCTCGCCGAACGTATCGATGAACGGCTTCTGGTGCTGCCCCACATGGTGGATGTATACGGCGTCGAAGTCCTCGGCTGCGGCGGAGAGCCACTCGACGTGCTGGTCCGGCTCCGCCGAGGTCCAGACGGCGTCGAGGACCGTCTCCGCCGAGACTTCCCCGGCGGCGGTGTCGAAGTGCGCCGGCGTGGCGAGGTCCTGGTCCAGGGGCGGCCCGAAGACGTTGGCGGACCATTGGTGGCGCGCCGTCTCCACTGCCTGCTTGTAGGTGTCGGCCCAGGAGAGGTGCACCTGCAGGAACGCGGATCCCCGCCCGCCAGCGTCCCGATAGGCCTTCAGGGTGTCGCGGTGGGCGCCGCCGGGCTGGTTGAGCGTGATCATGCCCTCAGCCCAGCCGGCTGCACGGCGCGCGGACTCGGGAGTGATGCACGTCGCCAGCAGCGGAACCCCTTGGGCCGGACGGTCGTAGAGGTATGCGTCCTCGACCTCGACGTATCCAGAATGCCGGCTGATCCATTCGCCCTGGTGCAGGCGTCGAATGATGTCCACCGCCTCTTCGAGCCTGTCGCGCCGCTGCTCCAGCGGCAGCCATTTGTCGGCGGTGACGTGCTCGTTCATGTTCTGGCCCGCGCCGAGGGCCACCCAGTAGCGCTCGGGGAACATCTCACCGAGCGTCGCGGTGGCCTGGGCGATCAGGGCCGGGTGATAGCGCTGGCCGGGGGCGCAGACCGAGCCGATGGGAAAGGTGGTCTGCGCCAAGGCTGCTCCGAGCCAGGAGAGGGTGAATCCCGAGTGGCCCTGATTCTCGGACCAGGGCATGAAGTGGTCCGAGCTCATGGCCGCGTCGAAGCCTGCCTGCTCGGCATGCTTCACATCGGCCAGAAGCTGGGACGGAGCGATCTGCTCCTGAGAGCAGTGGAAGCCGAAAAGTGTCATAGTGCAAACCACCCAGGTGAGGTTGTCGGTGCGTCTCTCGTGGTCAGAGACTGTATCGACACCCACCTGGGCGGTTGCTGAATGCTGGCCGCAGGACGGCCTGCCTCATTCGGGAATCAGCCGGCCAGACCGTCGATGATCTCGTTCAGCGTCGACGAGGGCCGCATGACCTTGAACGCCTTCTTCTCATCGGGCCGGTAGTAGCCCCCGACATCGGCGGGGCTGCCCTGGACCGCTGTGAGCTCCTCGAGGATCTTGTCCTCGTTCTTGGTCAGCGCCTCGGCGACGGGCGCGAACGTGTCGGCGAGGTCCGAGTCCTCGGTCTGCGCGGCAAGCTCCTGGGCCCAGTACTGGGCGAGGTAGAAGTGGGAGCCGCGGTTGTCGAGGCCGCCCGGCTTCCGCCCCGGTGAGCGGTCCTCCATCAGGAACGTGGCGGTCGCCCGGTCCAGTGCGGAGGCGAGCACCTTTGCCTTCGGCGCTGAACCTTGCTCCGCGTACTTCTGCAGGGAAGGGACCAGTGCGAAGAACTCTCCGAGGGAGTCCCAGCGAAGGAAGTTCTCCTCGGTGAGCTGCTGGACGTGCTTGGGAGCGGAGCCGCCGGCTCCGGTCTCGTAGAGGCCCCCGCCTGCCATGAGAGGCACGATCGAGAGCATCTTTGCGGAGGTTCCCAGCTCGAGGATGGGGAACAGGTCCGTGAGGTAGTCACGGAGGACGTTTCCGGTCACGGAGATGGTGTCCTCGCCGTCGCGGAGGCGCTCGACCGTGTACTTGGTGGCCTCGACGGGGTTGAGGATCTTGATCTCCAGGCCCTCGGTATCGTGATCGTCCAAGTAGTGCACCACCTTGGTGATGAGCTTCGCGTCGTGCGCACGCTGCTCGTCCAGCCAGAACACGGCGGGGGCGTTGGCTTCGCGGGCCCGGGCCACGGCCAGCTTCACCCAGTCCTGGATGGGGTCGTCCTTGGTCTGGCAGGCCCTCCAGATGTCGCCGGGCTCCACGGTGTGCTCGATGACGACATCGCCTGCAGCGGTGACCACCTGCACGGTGCCTTCGGCTTCGATCTCGAAGGTCTTGTCGTGCGAGCCGTACTCCTCGGCCTTCTGGGCCATCAGTCCCACATTGGGGACGGTTCCCATGGTGGTGGGGTCGAAGGCGCCGTGCGCGCGGCAGTCCTCGATCACGGCCTGGTAGACCCCGGCGTAGGAGGAGTCAGGGATGACGGCCAGGGTGTCGTCGGTCTCGCCGCTGGGGCCCCACAGCTTGCCGCCGTTGCGGATCATGGCGGGCATGGAGGCGTCGACGATCACGTCCGAGGGAACGTGCAGCCCGGTGATGCCCTTGGAGTCATCGACCATGGACATCCGGGGGCCGTTCTCCAGGCCCTTCCGGTACTCCTCCTGGATGCCTTCGCAGGCTTTGCCGAGCTTCTCTGCTCCCTTGAGGATGGAGGCCAGCCCGTCGTTCGCCGAGAGTCCGGCCGCGGCGAGGTCATCCCCGTACTTCTCGAAGATGGAGGGGAAGAACGCCTTCACGATGTGGCCGAAAATGATCGGGTCGGAGACCTTCATCATGGTCGCCTTGAGGTGGGCGGAGAAGAGAACGTCCGCCTCCTTGGCCGCCTGGACCTGCTCGGTGAGGAATGCGTCCAGGGCGCGCGCGGACATGAAGGTGCCGTCGAGGACCTCGCCGGTCTGCACCGTGAGCCCCTCTTTGAGCGTGGTGACGGTGCCGTCGCCGGCCACGTGCTGGATGGTCACGGCGTCCTCGCGCTCGAAGACCACTGACTGCTCGTTGGACGCGAAGTCGTCCTCGCCCATGGTGGCCACGTTCGTGGTGGACTCGGAGGACCACTGGCCCATGCGGTGAGGGTTGGCACGCACGTACTTCTTGATGGACTCGGGCGCGCGACGGTCTGAGTTGCCCTCGCGCAGCACGGGGTTCACGGCCGAGCCCTTGACCTTGTCGTACCGAGCTCGGATGTCCTGCTCCTCCTCGGAGGAGGGCGACTCGGGGTAGTCGGGCAGCTTGTAGCCCTGCGACTGCAGCTCGGCGATGGCTGCCTTCAGCTGCGGCACGGACGCGGAGATGTTCGGAAGCTTCACAATGTTCGCATCGGGGCTCTTGGCCAGCTGGCCGAGCTCGGCGAGGGCGTCCGCCTCCGCCTTGTCCTCACCGACGTGGTCGGGGAACTGCGAGATGATGCGTCCTGCCAGGGAGATGTCCCGGGTCTCGACCTCGACTCCCGCAGTGGAGGCGAAGGCCTCGACAATGGGCTTCAGGGAGAAGGTCGCCAGCATGGGCGCTTCGTCAGTGTTCGTGTAGATGATCTTTGCCATGGGTGTGGGTTTCCCTCGAGGTCGCTCGTGATGACGTCGTTCAGATGTCCGGTGTGTTGGTCACAACCTATCAAGTCTGCGCCTGCGCCCGAGCGTTCGCGCGGGCGGCGCCGGGGCCTCAGATGCCGAGGACGGTCATCGCAATGAGGAAGTAGACGATGAGGCCTGCCGCGTCGACGAACGTTGCGATGAACGGGTTGGCGAAGACGGCGGGATCGGCTCCGATCGATTTGCCCAGCAGCGGCATGAGCCCTCCTGCGGAGGCCGCCATGGTGCAGACGACGAGCATCGTCAGGCCGATGACCAGGCCGATGTCCCAGCCGTAGACCCCGCCGGTGATCACGAGAGCGAGCACACCGAGGGACGAGCCGAGCGTCAGCCCCACTCGCACCTCTCGCCACAGCACTTTGATCGCGTCCCTGGTGCGCACGTCGCCGAGTGCAAGAGCGCGGGTGACTGTGGTGGCTGCCTGGTTGCCGACGTTTCCGCCGGTGCCGATCAGCAGGGGAACGAAGAGCGCAAGTGCCACCACGGCTTCCAGCTGGTCCTCGAATGCGTCGAGCACCGACACCGTCAGCGTGGCGCCGACGGCCAGGACCAGCAGCCAGACGATGCGCGATTTCATAATGGTCAGCACAGGCGTGGAGAGGTAGGGCCGGTTCAGCGGCTCGGCACCGCCGTGCCGAGCCGCATCCTCATTCTCAGCCCGCTCGATGATGTCCAGCGCGTCATCCACGGTGAAGATTCCGACGACGCGGTGCTCTTTGTCGGTGACCGGCATGGCGAGGTGCTTGCGGTCGGCGCACCGGCGCGCTGCGTCCTCCGCGTCGTGGTCGGCGTCCACGGAGTCGGCCTCCGCCATCAGCTCGCCGACCACGGCTGCGCTGTCGGCCTTCAGCAGGTCGCGGAGCGAGACCACTCCCTGCAGCATCCGGCTCGCGTCGACCACGGGAACGGTGTAGATCGTCTCGGCGTCCTCGGCCTGGGCGCGCACCTTCTGCAGCGCCTCCGCCACGGTCAGCTCCTGGCGCAGGGCGACAAACTCGGGGCTCATGTGGCGGCCGATCGTGCCCAGGTCGTAGCCGAGCACGATGTTCGTGAGATTCCGCTCACGCTCGTCGAGGTGACGCATCATCTGCCGGGCGACCGAGGCTGGCATCTCGTCCATCAGCCGGACTCGGTCGTCCGGATCCAGGGACTCGAAGAAGTGGGCGACGTCGTGGTCCTTCAGGCCCTCGAGAAGCTCATGCTGGAGCGCCTCATCCAGGAGGTCGAAAGCCTCGACCGCCACGTCTTTGGGCAGGAGCCGGAACGCGACGGCGCGATCCTTGACCCCCAGTCGCTCCAGGAAGTCCACGACGTCGCCGGGGTTCGAGTCGCTCAGCGCCTGGCGAAGCTCGCGGAGCCTTTCCTCACGGATGAGCTCGGTCAGCTCATCGAGCAGCTCTTCAGTCACGGCGTTCTGCCCTATCTCTTCGGTCGCTCAGGTCAGTGTGCGAAGTGCCGGGTGCCGGTGAAGTACATCGTCAGACCGGCGTCCTGGGCAGCGGCGATGACTTCCTCGTCGCGCTGGGATCCGCCCGGCTGCACCACGGCGGTCACGCCGGCGGCGATGAGGATTGCCAGCCCGTCGGCGAATGGGAAGAACGCATCGGATGCGGCCACGGCGCCGCGGGCGCGCTCCACGCCCTCGCCTCCGAGGGTGTTGGCCCGCTGAACAGCCAGACGGCAGGAGTCGAGCCGGTTGACCTGGCCCATGCCGATGCCGACCGCTGCCTGATGCTTGGCCAGCAGGATGGCGTTGGACTTCACCCCGCGCACCGCTCGCCACGAGAAGGCCAGGTCCGTCAGCACCTGCTCCTCGGCGGCAGGGCCTGCCACCAGCTTCCAGTTCGAGGGGTCGTCGCCGTCTGCGTCGAGAGCGTCGGAGGCTTGGAGAAGCATGCCGCCGGAGATCTGGCGATACTCGACCGTCTCCCGGTGGTGGCCCTCGGCCAGCTGCAGCAGCCGGACGTTCTTCTTCTGCCTCAGGATCTCCAGCGCCTCATCTGAGAAGGAGGGCGCCGCCACCACCTCGGTGAAGACCTCCGATACGGCCTGGGCCATCTCTGCGCTGACCTCTCGGTTCGCGGCGATGACCCCTCCGAAGGCGGAGAGGGGATCCGTGGCGTGCGCCGCACTGTGGGCGGCAGCGACGCTGTCAGCCTGCGCGATTCCGCACGGGTTGGCGTGCTTGATGATCGCAACAGCAGGACGTGAGAAGTCGAACGCGGCGCGGACGGCCGCGTCGGCGTCCACGTAGTTGTTGAAGCTCATGGCTTTGCCGTGGAGCACCTGTGCCTGCGCCAGCCCTGGGGCGGCGTGCGGCTCGGTGTAGACGGCTGCCGGCTGGTGGGAGTTCTCGCCGTACCGCAGGGAGGCCACGCGTTCCAGTGCGAGGCCGGCATAGGGCGGGAAGTGTGCCTTGCGGCGCGATTCGCTGACCACCGGAGGGGCGGGCAGGTCTGCGGCGTCGAAGTCGGTGTCGAACTCCTGGGCCGTCCACCGTGCCACGGCGGTGTCGTATGCAGCAGTGTGCGCGAAGGCAAGAGCGGCCAGGCGCTTGCGCTGAGCCAGGGTGAATCCGCCCTGCCCTGCGGCGGCGATCGTCTCGCCGTACCTGAGCGGGTCGACGACGACGGCCACTGAGGCGTGGTTCTTCGCAGCGGCGCGCACCATCGAGGGGCCGCCGATGTCGATCTTTTCCACGATCTCCTGCTCGGAGGCGTCTGAGGCCGCCGTCTCGGCGAAGGGGTAGAGGTTGGCGATCACCAGATCGATGGGGGCGATGCCGTGGCCCTCCAGGGTGCTGACGTGCTCCGGGTTGCGACGATCGGCGAGGATGCCTCCGTGGATGCGCGGGTGGAGCGTCTTCACCCGCCCGTCGAGCATCTCGGGGAATCCGGTGACGTCCTCCACCTGGGTCACCGGTATTCCGGCGTCGGCGATGCGGGAGGCCGTGGAGCCGGTGGATACGAGCTCCACACCCGCATCGTGGAGTCCCTGCGCGAGCTCAGTGAGACCTGTCTTGTCGAAGACGCTGATCAGTGCTCTCCGGATGGGCTGGGTGGTGTCCTTGTCGCTCATGCAACCTCCGCCGTCGTCGTATGCCTGGACCAGCGGACAGTCTAGCCGTCGAACTTATAGCCGAGGCCTCGCACGGTCACCAGAAGCCGAGGCTTGGCGGGGTCGGACTCGATCTTCGAGCGGAGGCGCTTCACATGCACGTCCAGGGTCTTGGTGTCTCCCACATAGTCGGAGCCCCACACCCTGTCGATGATCTGCCCGCGGGTCAGCACGCGTCCAGCATTGCGGATGAGGATCTCGAGGAGCTCGAACTCCTTCAGGGGAAGGCTGACCTTGCGGCCGGCGAGCTCGACGATATGGCGCTCAATGTCCATGCGCACGGGTCCGGCTGAGATGGTGGAGGAGTCTTCGAACTCAGGCTCGACGTTGCGCCGCAGGACCGCTCGCACTCGAGCCAGAAGCTCGCGGGAGGAGTAGGGCTTGGTGACGTAGTCGTCGGCCCCCAGCTCCAGTCCGACCACCTTGTCGATCTCCGAGTCCTTCGCTGTCAGCATGATCACCGGGACGTTCGAGCGGAGCCGGATCTGCCTGCACACCTCGGTGCCGGGCTGGCCGGGGAGCTGGAGGTCCAGCAGCACCAGGTCTGCCCCTTCGCGGTCGAAGAGATCGACCGCCTCGAGCCCGTCGGCGGCCACCAGTGCGTCGTAGCCCTCCTTCTCCAGGGTGTATGAGAGGGCGTCCGAGAACGACTCCTCGTCCTCAACGATCAGGATCCTGGTCACGCGTCTCCTCCTTCGCCGGCGCGGGGCGCTGCCGGCGGCTTCTTCGGTGCGATGGTGGGCTCTTCTGCGGTCAGCTCACGCTGCCCCGCGCGGTGGGTCAGGGTCTCGTCGACGCCGGTGAGGCCCCTGAGGGAGTCCAGACCTTCGTCGATCTCCGGAAGCCGCACGGTGAAGGTGGATCCCTTGCCCTGCTGGGACCACAGCGACACCTCTCCCCCGTGGTTTCCGATCACGTGCTTGACGATGCTCAGCCCCAGGCCTGTGCCGCCGGTCTGGCGGGACCTGGCCGCATCGACGCGGTAGAAGCGCTCGAAGATTCGCTCCTGGTTCTCGGGTGCGATGCCCATCCCCTGGTCGGTGATGGCCACCTCGGCGACCCCGTCCGCCGACGCCAGGCCGACCCCCACCCGGGTGTTGGGGGGCGAGTACCGAAGCGCGTTGTCGATGAGGTTTCGGACGGCCATGGTCAGCTGCTCCTGGTCGCCGTGGACGCGCCTGGGCAGGTTCCCGCCGACCTTGATCTGGATGTGCCGCTCCTCAGCTGTGAGCCGGGAGCGGTCCACGGCTTCGTCGATCACAGCCTGAAGGTCGACGGGCCTGCCGGCGTGCACCACGTTCTTGCCCTGCACGCGGGAGAGCTCGATGATGTCCTGCACGAGCGCGGCGAGGCGGACGGACTCCTTGTGCAGGCGCTTGGAGAACCGTCGGACGGCGTCCTCGTCCTCGGCGGCATCTTCGATGGTTTCGGCGAGCAGGCTGATGGCGCCGACGGGGGTCTTCAGCTCGTGGGAGACGTTGGCGACGAAGTCGTTGCGCACCGCCTCGGTGCGGGAGACCTCAGTGCGGTCGTCGGCGAGGACGAGGATGTACTCGTCGCCCAGGGGTGCGACCCGCAGGTTGGCGACGATGCTGGCTTCGCCCTGCAGGCCGCGAGGCAGCTCGAGCTGCTCCTCGATGATCACTCCGTCGCCGCGGACCCGTGCGGTGAGGGCCAGAACTTCGCGGTGCACCACTGTGTGGCCGCGGACGAGCCCGAAGGCGTATGCGGCGGGGTTGGCCCGGACCACTCCGTCGACGGTGTCGACGACGATGTACCCCAGGCCCAGGGAGGCTAGGACCTCTGTGGCGCCTGCCGGCATCGAGGGCTCGTCGACGTCCACGTCGGCGGCACGCTGCCGCTCGGAGACCCGGAAGGCGTACATGCACGCAACGCCCAGCGCGACGCCGACGATCAGCGCTGTAGCCGCAACGAGCAGGGAGTCCACAACGTCCCAGCTTAGGGCCCCGCCGGAGCCTGTGCTGTCCGCGTGTCGCCGCGCAGACAGATGTTCACCAGAAGTTCACCTCTGCGTCAGCCGCCATCCTGAGCCGTGTCACCTGGGGCGACCACTGTGGACAGGCACCCCGTTGAACGCAGGCCAATAAGGACATGACTCGATGCGCAAGCTCTTCCAGGAAGACCTCCACAATCTCGGCGACAAGCTGCATGAGGTGGCGGTCCTGGTCCATCAGGCGATGGGCAAGGCCTATCGGGCATTCGAGACCGCGAACGTGCACTTGGCTGAGGAGGTGATCGCCGACGACGTGCAGATCGACAGACTCCAGGCCATGCTGGATGAGAAGGCGGTCGAGCTGCTGGCGCTCCAGGGGCCGGTGGCGTCGGATCTTCGGCTGGTGGTGGGTGCGCTGCGCATGTCCACCTCGATGGAGCGCATGGGCGATCTGGCGCGGCACATCGCCCAGCTTGTTCGTCTGCGATACCCCGAGCACGTCGCTGAGCACTCGCTGCGGCGCGTGTACCAGGAGATGGCAGAGAAGGACATTCTGATTGCGAAGAAGCTCGTGGAGCTGCTCCTGACCCGGGACCCTCAGCTCATCAGCGAGATCGAGTCGCTCAATGAGCAGATCAACGACCTGCACGCCGGAGTCTTCATCACGATCGCTGGAGACCAGTGGACGGCAGGCGGGGCCGCCAGCGCCGATGCTGCGCTGACGTCGCGCTACTTCGAACGGTTCGCCGACCACGGCGTGTCCGTGGCGCGCAAGGTCGGCTACCTTCACACGGGCGAGCTCAACGCCCGATAGGGCCGCCGGCCGCCGAGCAGGCGGTCCTATCGGCTCCGACTATTTCTTGCCCTGGTTCGCGACCGCCTGGATCGCGTCCTTCGCGGCGTCGGGGTCCAGGTAGGTGCCGCCGGCAGTCACGGGGCTGAGGCTTTCGTCCAGCTCGTAGTGCAGGGGGATGCCGGTGGGGATGTTCACTCCTGCGATGTCCTCGTCGCTGATGCCGTCGAGGTACTTCACCAGGGCCCTGAGCGAGTTGCCGTGCGCGGCGAGCAGAACTGTCTTGCCAGCCTTGAGGTCTGGAACCACCGACTCCTCCCAGTAGGGCAGGAAGCGGTCGACGACGTCGGCGAGGCACTCCGTCCTGGGCGGGGACTGGAGGTCGGCGTAGCGCGGATCCCCCGCCTGCGAGTAAGGGTCTGCGTCGTCGATCTCAGGGGGCGGGGTGTCGAAGGAGCGGCGCCACATCATGAACTGCTCGTCGCCGTAGGTCTCGCGGATCTCGGCTTTGTCCTTGCCTTGGAGGGCACCGTAGTGACGCTCATTGAGGCGCCAGTCCCGCTTCACCGGGATCCACAGCCGGTCCGCCGCCTCGAGAGCGAGGTGGGAGGTGGTGATGGCCCGCTGGAGCAGCGAGGTGTGGACGACGTCCGGGAGAAGGTCGTTCTCGGCCAGCAGCTCTCCGCCGCGTGAAGCCTCGGCGCGGCCGGTGTCGGTGAGCTTCACATCAACCCAGCCGGTGAAGAGGTTCTTCTCGTTCCACTCTGACTGGCCGTGGCGCAGCAGAATCAGGTTGTAGGCCATTGCGAGGGCTCCTTGCCGTTCGAGGGTTTCGGGTCGCGCCCGATCAGGACACTTCCGGGTTGACGTCTGCCAGATAGACGGTGGCCATCACCGCTGCAGCCACTGGGAACAGCAGCGTGAAGGGGCCGAAGCCCAGCAGGCCCAGCAGCGCGAGCATGCAGGCGCCGCCGGTCATGGCGAGCCAGAACTGTTTGGTGCGTTTGAACGCGATCTCGAATCGCTGGGAGTCCTTGCTCAGGCATTTGACCAGCGCCGCGATCGCCACCACGAGGATGACGAGGGCGAAGAGCTGGTAGAGCAGGCCTTGGATGGTCGTCACCCAGATCCACACGGGGGCGACGGCGAGCTGGCTTGTCAGCGCGAGGGCATCAGTCATGATGGGGCCTATCCTATCCATGCCTGAGGCGACGGCGGATAGGCTGTCCGCGTGACGGACATTCCCCCCACTTCTTCCGCACCGGCGCGCCCGGGCCTATTTCTCGCATTCGAAGGCGGAGAGGGCGCAGGCAAGAGCACCCAGGTCGGCCTGCTGCGCGAATGGCTGTCCGCAGCCGGCCGTGACGTGATTGTGACGCGCGAGCCCGGGGGCACTGACATCGGCGAGCGCGTCCGGACCATCCTTCTGGAGCACGGGCAGGGTGAGGTCGATCCGCGCACCGAGGCGCTGCTGTTTGCGGCCTCGCGCGCCGCGCACGTGGTCCAGAAGATCCGCCCGGCGATCGAGGCCGGGCAGGTCGTGGTGTCTGACCGGTTCGTGGACTCCTCGTTGGCCTACCAGGGCGCCGGACGTGAGCTGGGCGTCGAAGCCGTCGCGGACCTCAACGACTGGGCCACCGAGGGCATGGTGCCGGATCTGACCGTGCTGCTCGATGTGGCGCCCGCGATCTCCAAGGCCCGCCGTGAGGCGCGGGATCTGGGCGCGCCGGGGGACCGCATCGAGTCTGCAGAGGAGACGTTCCACGCACGGCTTAGGGACGCGTTCCTGGGCCGGGCCGCCCAGGCGCCGGAGCGCTATCTGGTGCTGGATGGGACGCTTCCCGCACCTGAGGTGCACGCGCGGATCCGCGAGGCGCTGGAGCCGATGCTGAATGTCTGAGCAGGTGGAGGCCGACGCCCCGTCCTCAGGCGTCTTCGGCGAGCTGGTGGGGCAGGAGAAGGTGGTGGAGCAGCTGCAGACGGCTGTGGCTTCGACGCCTGCGCACGCCTGGCTCTTCACGGGCCCGCCCGGCTCGGGCCGGTCCAATGCGGCGCGCGCCTTCGCGGCCGCCCTGAACTGCGAGGCCGGGGACGGCTGCGGAGCCTGCCGGACCTGCGAGCTGATTCTGAGCGGCACGCACCCTGCGGTGTCCATGGTCTCGACGGAGAACGTCACCTACCGCATCGAGGATGTCCGTGAGCTGGTCACGACTGCCCAGGACCGGCCCCAGGGCGCCGAGTGGCGAGTGATTGTCATTGAGGATGCCGACCGGATGACGGAGCGGGCGACGAACGTGCTCCTGAAGGCGATCGAGGAGCCTCCCCCGCGCACGATCTGGGTGCTGTGCGCCCCCTCCCCCGCGGATGTGCTCATCACCATCCGTTCGAGGTGCCGGCTGGTCAGTCTGCGCATTCCTCCGGCTGAGGCGGTGGCTCAGCTGCTGATCGAGCGGGATGGGCTGAATCCCGAGCAGGCGGCTTTCGCGGCTCGGGTGTCCCAGAACCATGTGGGCGTCGCGCGCCGACTGGCGCGGGATCCCGAAGCTCGCCGACGTCGCGAGCATGTGGTCTCCCTGCCCCTTCGGGTCGGCAGCGCCTCCACTGCCGTGCTCGCCGCGGGTGAGCTGGTCAGCATCGCCCAGACGGAGGCGGAGGCCGAGTCGGATGCGCGGCTGAGCGATGAGACGGCGTCTCTGCGCCGCTCTCTGGGCTTGGATCCGGAGGAGAAGGTCCCGCCGAAGCTGCGCGGACAGTTCAAGCGGCTCGAGGAGGACTCCACGCGCCGCGCGAAGCGGTCCGTCCATGATGCCCTGGACCGAACCCTGATCGATCTGACGGCTGTGTTCCGCGATGTCCTTGCGGTGAAGCTGGGCGGGGAGAACGGTGCGATGGAGCTGATCAATGATCATCTTCGTGAGCAGCTCATCGACTATGCCGATCGGCTCACCTCGGAGCAGACTCTCGAGTGCCTCAAGGCGCTGAACGCGGCTCGCGACCGCATCAGCAGGAACGTTCCCCCGCAGCTGGCGATGGAGGCCATGATGATGCAGCTCATCCCACGAAAGGCCTCGAATGCCTGAGCTTCACTCCCGCGCGGCACGGTGGACGGTTCCCCTGATCGTGGCGGCTCTGGGCCTCTCAGCCTGCGCAGAGCCGGAGGACGACGCCGCCGGCGAATCCACCGCGGAGACGCCGCCTGCTGCTGAGGATGCGCCCGAGTCGGCCCAGGACACGCAGGGGGACGGGGAGGCCGACGAGCGCCTCGCGGACTTCTACGCTCAGGAGCCGGACTGGGAGGACTGCGCAGCCGCGATGCATTGCACGGACATCACCGTCCCCGTCGACTACGACGATCCGGAGGGCGACCCGCTGGAGATCGCCCTCATCGCGGACTCCGTCTCCCCTGACGACGACTTCGTCCTGACCAATCCGGGCGGGCCGGGCGAGTCGGGCGTGGACATGGTCGGTGAGCAGCTCAACGGCGTCGTGAGCGCGGAGGTGCGGGAGGAGCTGAACATTGTCGGATTCGACCCCCGCGGAGTCCACCGGTCGGACGGCGTGGAATGCATGACCGACGAAGAGATGGACGCCTACCGGGAGGAGGAGGCGGACCCTGAGCTGAATCCGGATGAGGAGTTCGCTCAGGCGCGGGAGCAGGCGGAGGAGCTCGGTGCGCAGTGCGCCGATCGCACCGGTGAGCTGCTGGGCCACGTCGACACGTTCTCGGCTGCCCGCGATATGGACATCATTCGGGGCGCTCTGGGCCAGGACGAGCTGCACTATATGGGCTTCTCGTATGGGACGAAGCTGGGCATGGCTTACGCGGAGCTGTTCCCGGATCTCGTGGGCCGCTTCGCTCTGGACGCGATGATGGATGTGACCAACGGCGCCCACGATCTGACGGTTGCCCAGGCGGTGGGCTTCGAGGAGGCGCTGCGGGGCTTCGCGGAATGGTGCGCTGCGGAGGCGGAGTGCACGATCGCGGAGACCCCGGACGAGGTGGTGGAGGCGGTGCGGCAGCTGTTCGCCCAGGTGGATGAGCAGCCGGTGACGGTGGAGCCTGCGGGGCGGACCCTGAACGTCTCGATGCTGGTGAGCGGCTTCATCACCCCGATGTATTCGCCGGAGGGGTGGGAGTTCCTCGCCGAAGCGCTGACGCTGGCGCTGGAGGAGGGCGACTACTACGCATTCATGTTCTGGGCTGATCAGCAGGCAGGACGGGCCCCGTCGGGAGAGTACGAGTGGATGTCGTCGTGGGCCTTCCGCTCAGTCATGTGCTTGGACTACAGCATGGCCTCAGACCAGGAAAGCATCGAGGCCGAGTTCGAGGAGCTCACGGAGCGCGCACCCACGTTCGGGCCTTACCTGGGCCACTCTGGGGTGCTGTGCGCTGAGTGGCCCCATGAGCCTGTCTCGGACGGTTGGGAGCCGGGATCCATTGCGGATCAGGAGCTGCCGCCGATGCTGATGGTGGGCACCACGGGTGACCCCGCCACGCCGGTGCAGTGGGCTGAGAGCATGCACGACGCGGTGCCCAGCTCGTCGCTGATCGTCTACGAGGGTGAGGGGCACGTCGCCTACCGGCCGGGCAATGACTGCGTGACCGATCTGGTGGACGCGTGGCTGGTCGACGGTGAGCTCGAGGAGGGCCGCTTCGCCTGCTGATCAGGCAGAACGTGCCTCATGCGAAGGTCGCGCGACCGTCCGCCCCCGTGGACCTACCGCTCCTGAAATTCTTCTACAGCCTGTAGAAAAGTGATCTGCGTCGCATTAGAATGGGTATTGCCGGTACGGCGACGCTGCCTCGAGGGAGGGGCCGTGTCCGAAGCCGGCGCATACAGCCCCGAGCCGCAGGAGGAAGCATGAGCAATTCGGAGACCGGCACACAGTCCGGCATGACGTCGTATGGCCTGGATGACCGCCCATTGGGGGTTCTGGTCGGGTTCGACGGGTCCGAGCAGGCCCGGCTTGCGCTGCACTATGCCGCCCGCGCGGCGCAGCGGCGCAATGCTCCGCTGACCGTGGTGCACGCGTTCAAGCTGCCCTCGGCCATCTACACCACGCTTCCGGCCATTCCTGAGGTTCCCGAGGACAGCGCCACCCGCAAGGCCGCTCAGGAGACTCTCGGCCAGGCCCGCGACTACCTCGAGGAGTACCCGGGAGAGGTGACCTATCGCGCCGAGCACGGGGACGCGGCCGGCATCCTCGTGGAGCTCTCCTCCTCGGCCCACCTCGTCGTCCTCGGCGGACGCGGACGGGGCGGCTTCCTGGGGCGCATTCTCGGCTCCGTCTCCTCGGCCGTCCCGGGCCACGCCCACACGCCAACCGTTGTGGTCCCCAAGTCCTATGCCGAGACGGTGAAGGACCTGGACGACCCCTTCGCGCCGATGAAGGACGAAGGCGCACCGGTGGTGGTCGGACTCGACGGCTCGAAGCAGTCGCGCGTGGCAGCCCTGCAGGCGGCCGAGGCCGCTGATGCCCGCCGCAGCCGGCTGCACATGATCCTCACCCTGCCGCCCCTGGGCGACACCCTGGAGTGGTACCCCGGTGTGGGCCCCAGCGACAGCACGTCGGTGCAGCGTCGGGTGAATGAGCTGAAGAAGCACATGGAGCGCGAGGCTGAGTGGATCCGCGGGCACTTCCCGCACCTGGAGGTCACCGTCGGCGTGGAGTCAGGCACCCCTGTGGGCACCCTGGCGCTCGCCAGCGAGAAGGCCCAGCTGACGGTGGTCGGCACACGCGGCCGCGGCGCGGTGGCCAGCACGCTGATGGGCTCCACGTCACGAGGTGTGCTGCTGTCCGCGCAGGGCCCTGTCATGGTGGTACCGGAGATGGACGACGAGCGGCTTTCGGACCAGCCGACGTCCGCCCTCTGAGGCGCCGCCCAGCCCTGATGAGCGAAAGTGCCGCGTGGTGAGCTAGGATGATTCACCGCGCGGCGCTTTCGCGCCCGCAGGCCTCCATAGCTCAGCTGGTAGAGCGTTCCACTCGTAATGGAAAGGTCACCGGTTCAAATCCGGTTGGAGGCTCCACTTGGGCCTGCGCAATAAGCGGGGAACGCAGGCCAATCGGCAGCCCCGACCGGGTGATGAGCACCCCAGGGCACTGCAGCTCCTCGAGCATGCTGCGTCGCCGGTCAGCCACCGTGCCTTTCAGCCATAGGAAAGGCCTCACCGAATAATGAAGGCCCTTTGTCGTGAGGTTCGCCTAAAGGTGCCCCGTAGGCGTATCAATCGACCGGCAATGCGCGTAGCGTTAGAAGTGACTCACTGGCCGCCGAGCACCGATCGGAGCTGTCGAATGTCTACGGAATCCAAGAAGGAGCGGGCAGAGCAGGACCGCCTACGAGCAGCGAAAAGCAAAGGTTCATCTCGCCTCGACCGATGGAACGACGAGGGTGGCGCGTACGAGCCCCAGGACGATGATGCTGCAGGCAAAGGTGACCGTCGGTCCTGAGAGGGACCACTGTCCACCTGCCTGTTGAAGAGCCCGTGAGCGAACGCACCCGAACGTGCGTCATCGCCGGCGGAGGCCCTGCCGGCATGATTGCTGGGCTGCTGCTGGCCCGTGGAGGCGTCGACGTCCTCGTGCTGGAGAAGCACGGTGACTTCCTCCGCGACTTTCGCGGAGACACAATCCACCCCAGCACCCTGACGCTGCTCGATGACTTGGGCCTGATGGATGAGTTCGAGAAGATCGCTCATCAGAAGGTGGAGAGAGTACAACTCCTCGCCTCCGACGGCGAGCAGGTCACAGTGGCGGACTTCGGCCGCCTGAAGCAGCCCCACCCGTACGTGGCTATGGCCCCGCAGTGGGATTTCCTGAATCTGCTTGCAGAGGCAGGGCGTCGTGAGCCCCACTTCGAACTGCGCATGAACACCGCGGTGAGCGGTCTCCTCTGGTCGGACCCTCAGGGCTCCGCAGACCTTCCGGGCGCGAAGGTCACCGGCGTGAAGACCCTCGGACCGGACGGAGCGGAGGACATCTCAGCCCTGCTGACTATCGCCGCCGACGGGCGTGACTCCGCCATCCGTGAGGAGGCGCGACTGCCGGCCGTTTCCTTCTCCGTCCCCCTGGACGTGTGGTGGTTCCGGCTGGATGCTCCGGGCGCCAAGACCGCCAGCCGTGCCGCACTGTTCCCTCGGGTCAGCACCGAGCATCCCGTGCTGCCGATCCCCCGCGGCGACTACATCCAAGCTGCGATGCTCATCCCCAAGAGTTCCGACCCAGCCCTGCGGGCACGAGGTGAAGAAACCCTCCGCAGGGAGATCGCCGCTGCCATCCCCGAGGACGCGGAGGCCGCTCAGCGACTGGCCCTTGCAGACGTCAAGCTCTTGGACGTGAAGATGCAACGCTTGACGCGTTGGTGGCGCTCCGAGCTTCTGTGCATCGGCGACGCGGCGCACGCCATGTCACCCGTAGGAGGCGTAGGGGTCAACGTGGCAGTCCAGGACGGAGTTGCCGCCGCCCGGATGCTGGCCCGTCCCCTGCGCGACGGCACGATCAACGATCGGGCAGCGGCGGCGGTCCAGCGTCGACGGATGATGCCGACCCGCCTCACTCAGGCCTTCCAGCGGGGTGTCCATCGCGGCGTGGTGCGAGTGTTCACCAGCACTGGACCGGTGCGTGTTCCACGGGTCATCGCTCACACGTTGCGAAGGGTTCCCGCCCTCTCCGGCGTCCTGCCGCGCATCATCGGGGTCGGCGTGCGGCCCGAACCCGCCCCCGCCTGGGCCAGGCGTCCTCCCCTCGACTGAAGGAACCCCCAACGGGCCCACGGCTTGCTGATAACGCAACGTGTTCGCACCTTTGGATGATATTGAAGCGGAGGCATAACATCGCCATAGGGCGATCCTTTCGCCCTCGAGGCTCTGCGGACACGGGAGGAGGAGATCACCATGGGCGCTGGACATCATCACGGCTCCGCGCCCGCGCAGGCGGCGGAGGCCCCCGACTATCGTCGACGATTAGGGATCGCTCTCGGTCTGGTACTCGGCATCGTCGTCGCCCAGGCTATTGGGGCGTGGATGACCGGCAGCCTGGCGCTGCTGGTGGACCTGGTCCACTCCCTCACCGACTCAACGGGCCTGCTCGTGGCTCTGGTCGCGGCCTTTCTCATGGTTCGGCCTCCCAGCGCCAAACGGACGTGGGGATTCCGGCGGGTCGAGGTTCTGGCCGCCCTCGGTCAGGGCCTTCTGCTTCTCGGTGTGAGCGTGTATGCGGTCATTGAGGGTATAGACCGTTGGAACAGCCCGCCCGAGGTTCTCGCCGGGGAGCTGCTCTGGTTCGGGATCATCGGCTTGGTCCTGAACCTCGCCGCCGTCGCCGTTCTGTCTTCCGGCCGCAGCGCCAACTTCAACATGAGAGCCGCGTTCCTGGAAGTTCTCATGGACGCTCTCGGGACTATTGCGGTGATCATCTCAGCCATCGTGATGATGACTACCGGGTACAGCCGAGCTGACACGATCGCGGCGTTCGTCATTGCCCTGATGATCGTCCCGCGTGCGGCCATCATCACGCGGGAGACGCTGGGTGTGCTGATGGAGTTCACGCCCAAAGGCCTCGACCTCGACGACGTCCGGCAGCACATCATGGACCTGGAGCACGTCAGAGATGTTCACGACCTGCACGCTTCCACTGTGGCGACAGGGCTTCCCACCATCTCCGGCCATGTTGTCCTCGAGGATGCCTGCTTCTACGACGGGCACGCCCCCGCCGTCCTCGAAACCATACGAAAGTGTGTGAGCGAGCACTTCGAGGTCTCCATCGACCACGCGACGTTCCAGCTCGAAACGGAGGACCACAGCCGCTGCGGACCCGGAGGCGCAGATCACCCATAAGGCCGAGGCATCGTGGGTGCCTCTATCGCTGTGGTGCGTCCTGACGCAGGGGGCACAAGGTGACGGCATCTCCGGTACGCGACAGGACCGATTCGGCTGACGCGAGCAGCTGCATGACGGCCTCCGCGTGATTCAGCGAGTAGACGGAAGCGCGCCCCTGTGCACGTGAGCTCACCAGCCCGCACTCCCGTAAGCACGCGAGGTGCTTCGACACAGTGCTCTGCGAGAGGCCCAGATGCTCCGTCAGGTCCACGACTCGATGTTCGCCCAGCTGGAGGTGCTGAAGGATCACGAGTCTCGAGGAATCGCCGAGGGCCCCGAACAACGAGGACGCAGCGTCCACCGCACGCACCTCGCCCACATCGCCGTGCGCCTCCTGAGCTGCCTTCGGCATCGCCATACATCGATGCTACAGGGTGACCCTCCGCTGCCCTCAGACCTCCCGGGAGGGCGGACTGCTCCCCCGCAGATTCGACCGGTGGCTGAACTCAGCGCGGGTCGCGTACCGGCTCCGGAGGCAGCGAGTCTCCCTGCTCAGGGACTAGGAGCGTTTTCACCAGATGAAAAGTGGAGTGGGGGCGTCACCCGGGCTCTGCCACGAATGGCGTCTCGCTCTCCCGGAAAATAGCCGCTAGAGCACGACCTGGATCTCTGAAGTCCCAACATCTCGTCAGATCCCGCCGAAATAGTGTTTCACTCATCGAAAAGTTGCTAGGCCGTTTGTGTGACATGGATCACGATGTAGGTATGCCCCCCGGGGCCCGCACGATCAGCAAGGTTGAGTCACAGAACCCCCCGTCAAGGAGCCTGACATGACAGAAGCAACCCACACTCCGTTCATCTCCCGCCGGAAGCGCATGGCCAGTGCCGGAGTTTCACTGCTTGCAACCGGCGCGCTTGTTCTGGCCGGCTGCGCGCAGGAGGAATCCGAAGCCGATGAAGCGAGCGGCGAACAGTCGGAAGACCTCACAGAGGTCACCGTGGTGACCTTTCTTCCGCTCGAATCCCTTACGTTCACCCCTGAGATGTATGCCGAAGCCGGAGGCTACTTCGAAGAACATGGTCTCGACGTGACACTCGAGCCGGTGCAGGGCACACCGGCCGCCGTGCAGGCGACCATCGGAGGGGCGGGGCTCATGACGCGCGTCGACACCACCGACGTTATGCCCAGCATGGAGGATGGACAGCCCCTGACAGCTGTCGGAACTATGACCTACGCATCAAGCTTGCGAATGGTTTCAAGCATGGAGAACCCGATCGAAAGTGCCGAGGACATCGAGGGGCTGACGATCGGGATGGGCTCAGTCGGCGGCACCAGCGAGACAACGCTCGACCTCGCCCTGCAGGACGCCGATGTCCCTGGAGACTCGGTAGATCGACAGGCGACCCAGGTAAGTGCCGCGACCCTTGAACTCGTGCGGCAGGGCACCCTGAACGGCTACATCGCCAGCCTCGACACTGCCATGAGCCTTGATCAGCAGAACGACGACATGATGATCGCAAGTGCAGGGCTGACCGACGCACCTACCCAGCAGACATGGGTCACAGCCAGCTCGGCGCTGGATGACCCGGAGTCCGTCGAGCAGATCGAGGCCGTACTTGCCGCTGTGCAGGAGGCAGTGAATGACGTTGCCGCCGACGAAGAGAACGATTTTGAGAACGTAATTGAGGTGCTCCGTGGGGAGTACTCATTCCCGGCACTGGATGACGACGAGGCTGCACAGGCAGCACTGGAGGCTTACACCAACGAGATCTGGGTAGACCCCTCGGGCCAGGTCGATCGGATCGAAAACGACCTCGACGGTTGGAGCAGCATCTACGAGGACTATACGACCGCCGGTCTCGTTGAGGGCGATGGAGACCCGGACACGTGGATCACCAACGATCATGTGCCAGGCAACTGAAGATCTGGCCAAGAACTATTCCAAGCGGCCAGAGAGGCGCTGGCCGACGAATACCTGGTGACGGGAGCCCCAGACCATCATGAATGATCACACACTCACTCGCAGCAACGCCGCTGCGGAAAAGCACGACGAAGATGCACGCTTAGTTATAAAGGGACTCGGAC
Organism: Nesterenkonia sp. NBAIMH1; assembly: GCF_007922635.1. Classification (NCBI taxonomy): domain Bacteria; kingdom Bacillati; phylum Actinomycetota; class Actinomycetes; order Micrococcales; family Micrococcaceae; genus Nesterenkonia; species Nesterenkonia sp. NBAIMH1. Next base: position 2,162,327 of record NZ_CP042335.1, on the reverse strand, counting down.
GTGAGTTCCGAACAAAATCGGCAGTCACGCAAGCGGTCTCGGATATCGACCTGTCTATAAGTCGAGGCGAGTTCATTACGCTTGTGGGACGCTCCGGCTGCGGAAAGACCACTCTGCTGAGAATGCTGGGGGGCTTGCTCAGTCCCACCTCGGGTTCAATCGTGGTGGACGACAGACAGCTGTGGAACGGCGACCGAGTGGACAGCTCGGCGCTCGCCAAACTCGGTTTCGTATTTCAGGAAAGCAACCTCTTTCCGTGGTTCTCCGTGCTTGACAACATCGCATTGCCTCTGAAGCTGCGAGGTGTCGGCAAGTCCGCCCGCCGCGCCCGTGCGACGGAGTTGGCGGAACTAGTGGGGCTCGGAGGCTTTGAGCAGTCGTATCCCCGAGAACTGTCCGGCGGGATGCGCCAGCGCGCTGCCATCGCGCGAGCGTTGAGCACGGAACCTGATCTTCTGCTGATGGACGAACCGTTTGGCGCCTTGGATGCCCTCACGAGAGAAAAAATGAACATCGAACTTCAGAGGATCGTTTTAGCGACAAAATCTACGGTCGTATTCGTGACCCACGATATTCCGGAGGCCGTCTTCCTCGCCGATCGAGTGGTGCATATGACACCGCGCCCCGGGCGCATAGAGCAGATCGTGCCAATCAATTTCTCGAAGCCGCGCGATGTTGAACTGCAAACAGAAACAGAGTTCAACGAGGTTGTACGGGACTTGCGGCGTGAGCTGGAAAAGGGGGATTGACATATGTCGCACGCACGACTGATGAAACTTCTTCCGTGGATCGTGACACCAGGGCTGATCCTGCTCATACTTGCTGGGTGGCATGCCTGGGTAACAGCACGGAATGTAAATCCACTGGTCATGCCGTCCCCCATCGCAGTCGGGGAGTCCGTCTTTGAGATTCTCGGCGAACCGAACATGTGGGTCCAGGCCGGTGTCACGCTTACGGAGGTGCTCGCTGGTTTCGCGATTGGTGTCGCCGTGGGCGTGGTGCTGGGTGTCGTGCTCGGCAAACTTCCATGGCTCGAGATCAGTGCTCGACCGATCATTATCATCGCGCAAGTGGCGCCTAAGGTCGCCTTCATCCCCCTGTTCGTCATCTGGTTCGGCTTCGGAATGACGTCCAAGATCGTACTGGCGGCGATTCTTGCGTTCTTCCCGGTGATGCTGAACGTACTTCTGGCGGTTCGCTCTGTTGAAAGAGGGCAGCGGGAAGTGATGACGAGCTTCAATGCGACGCGCGCTCAGACCTTCACCCAGCTCGAGATGCGGAGCCTGCTCCCCTACCTTTTTGCCGGCATGGAGGTGGCCATCACATTGGCCACGACTGGTGCCATCGTCGGTGAGTTTCTAGGGGGCAACAGTGGTCTCGGCGCCATGGTGATGAGCTCCATGAACTCCCTAGAAACCGATCGAACGTTCGCCCTGATCCTCCTGCTTTCCCTGATGGGACTAGTGCTGTACCTGATCGTCAACGAGGCTAAACGCTTCGTGATCCCTTGGCACGAGTCCGTGTACGCACTTCGCGAAAAGGCCCCGGTGTGAGTGAGGCTGCCATGACTGCTCACGAGGCACTTGGGCAACGGGACAAAGAGGACGACCTATCGGGAGAAGAGAGCGTCCCGGCCGGCACACCTCGTTCAGTCGTGGATCGCGCCCTTATCGTTCTAGGCACCTTCCAGAACAGGCGAGAGCGTCAGACCCTTTCGGAGATCAGTCGACGCGCGAATCTTCCCATCGCGACCTGCTACCGCATTGTGCAGCAGTTCACGGCTTGGGGGGCGCTGGAGAAGGGAGCCGACGGCCGCTACTCGGTGGGCCTGCGCTTGTGGGAGGTCGCCAGCTTCGCTCCGCGACCAACAAGCTTGCAGTACATTGCGCGACCACACATCGAAGAGCTGTTCAAGACCACCGGGTTCGCGGCTCATCTCGCCATACGCCAAGGGCTTGAACTGGTGACAATCGAGCGTTTTCATCCGGGACGTCGCCCTGAACGCGGCCCCACGGTTGGAGGCAGGTCTCCCATGCACGCGAGTGCAATAGGGCAGGTGCTGCTCGCCTACGCGCCCATCACTGTGCGGGAACAGATCCTCTCGGCAGGGCTCAAGCGCTTTACGAGTCGCACGCCGAGCACGCGTGCCGAACTGGAAGCCGTTCTCGATCATGTGGTTCGCGTCGGGTATGCGATCAGCGACGGTCAAGTCATTGAAACCGTGTGCAGCGTGGCCGTCCCGTTGATGGGGTACCGGGATACGCCGGTCGGGGCCATTTCTCTCGCTTTCGAAGACCGCAATGTCGTAGAGACGACTCAGGTCGACAAGCTGCGAATTGCAGCTGCTCGACTGTCTAAGGCGCTTCGAGAGGTTCGATATGAAGGTTTGACGGAATGATCGTGATGTTCAGATCCCAGAGAAGGGGACCGTCATAGGCCTATTTTGTGGAGAATTTCGTTTCACCCCGTGAAGGGTCTCATTAACGATTTTCAGGTTCGCAAACATCCTTAAGTGACAGAAGGAATTATTTTTTAGGAGTATAGATCATGACACAGGAGAAGTTACTCGATCCCACGGGGATGGCTGAACGAGAGATTGACAACTCTCTCTCTCCTCGGCCCGTCACCCTCCGAGGCACAGTGCTCGGATTGGTCGACAACACTAAGACAAGCGCCGAAAGCCTTCTGAAGGAGATCGGCCAGGAACTGCGCCGTTCGCATGGTGTTGAACAGACGAAGCTCTACACCAAGGATTACTTCGGGACTCCCATCTCCGAGTCATTGCGAGATCAGATTGCCAATGAAGTCGACATCGTGATCACAGCGGTGGGTGACTGCGGCTCATGCAGCGCAGCGACGGTCGCTGACGGCATTCTCTTCGAACGTGCTGGCATTCCAGCGGTGAGCATCACCTCAGATTCCTTCTATCCCTCCGGCCGCGCGATGGCAAGGGTGCAGGGATTCCCGGGCTTCGAATTCTGTGCGGTGCAGCATCCGGTTGCGAGCCTGAACCTCGATCAGCTGCGTGAGCGTGTGTCTGCAGTCATGCCCTCACTGCTACGAATTCTCGGAGTGGAGGAGAACTGATATGACCGCCACAGACGCAACCAACGACATGGTCATCGACGGGCAGCCACACGCCGCACTCGACTACTACAACAGCAACGAATGGGCGGATGGGCTCCCTGTGGTGCCGGTCACGGAGTCTTACCTCGCACCATTTTTAGCAGCGTCAGCCCGCGACTCCGAGGACGTGCTGTTCCACATCCCACATCTGAATCGGTCGATGACTGTTCGATTGGCCGCTATCAACGCCGCACTGGCAGGATGCCGCCCTGAGTACTTCCCCGTCGTGATTGCTGCTTGGGAGGCCATCGCCAAAGAGCCGCACCCGGCGCGCGGCATCTGGCAGAGCACGACTGGTACGGCCCCGTTCCTTGTAGTCAACGGTCCGATTCGCAATGAAATCGGACTGAACTACCAAGGCGATATCTACGGCTCGGGGTTCCGCGCGAACGCGACGATCGGCCGTGCCATCCGTCTCGGATGCTACAACGTCTTCGGTTTGCGGCCCCACGGTTTGGATCAGGCTACCCAAGGCACCCCCGCCAAGTATTCGGCGTGCATTGGGGAAAATGAAGAGCAGAGCCCCTGGGAGCCGGGGCACGTGGCTAATGGGTTTGCTGCTGAGGACAGCGTCGTGACCGCCTACGTGATCCGGTCGGTGATGCACATCGAGGCGCGCCACTCGATGCGCCCTGAGCAGTTGGCAGAAGACTTCGCAGACAGCATTCGGCGGACCGGTGCGCTCATCCATGAATACACAAGTGCTCTGCTCGTGCTCGTGCCCGAGCACGCGAACCTCTTCGCCGCAGAAGGTTGGAGCAAGGATGACTTGCGGGAGGCAGTCTTCGAACGCGTAAAGCGCACTCGCACGGAGCTTGCCGCCGCGGGGAAAGATGCCATATCGAAGAAGAGTCGGTGGCGTCTGCCCTCGGCACATCCGGACGCCACAGCAGACGTTGCGACCGAATCGAAGATGCCGGAAACGGTGCCCCTCCTGAGCGCTCCGTCGTCGATACAGGTCATGGTCGCTGGAGCCAACAATGCAGGGGTCTCATCCGTGGTCGAGATATTCACTCTCAATCCGCCCCGGCTGCTGCCGTTCTCCTGCGCGAGCATCGGAGACCCCTCGTGAGCAGTGACATGAACGCCAATGATGTGGACAACGCACTGCAGGAGTTCCGGGATGTCATGAGCGCCGATGGCTACCTGCTCCGGTGGGAACCGACCGACCAGGGTCGCGTCGTAGTCACGATCGAGGCCGGAGAGGGGGCATGCGCGGACTGTCTCGTGCCCAAGGCGGTCATGGAAGCAATGATGGCCGCAGCTCTCGAACCCACTGCATTCGGCTTGGACCACGTGGTGATGCCTGGGTCACAGGAGACGAATTCCCTCGCTCCCGGCGACCAGCAACGATAAAGGCGACCAAAGTCGCCACTAAGGAGACAGACATGGTAGACCTGCGAAGCAACTTTTCGCCCTCATCCGCCCTCGGCATTGCCAGACGAGCCGAATGGCGCCCGCTCGGAATCTCCGCGAAGGAGTTGGACCGACCAAAGGTAGCTATCGTCAACAGCTCGTCCGACCTGGCGTCCTGCTTCGCCCACTTGGACGACATCGTCCCGGTGCTCAAGAAGGAGCTGCGCTCCCTGGGCGTGCTTCCGTTCGAAATCCATACAGCAGCGCCCTCCGACTTCATCACGAGTGCAGGGAGCGGGGGAAGCTACGTCCTGTCCAGTCGCGACCTGATGGTGAACGATGTGGAAGTTGCCGTGGAGGGTGCGCAGCTCGATGCGATCATTGCACTCAGCTCGTGCGACAAGACCACGCCCGCTCATCTGATGGCAGCCGGCCGTCTCAATGTGCCGACCGTGATCATCCCCTGCGGCTACCAGCACAGTGGACTGGCCGAAGGGCGCGAAGCTGACGTGGAGGAGATCTTCTTGCAGGCAGCGATGGCTGCCGTCACAAAGGAGCCCACGGATCACTTGCAGGAGCTTGCCGACGACGCCATCCTGGGCCCCGGCGTATGCGCAGGATTGGCCACAGCCAATTCAATGCACATCGCGGCGGAGGCCCTGGGCATGGCCGTCCCGGGAGCCGCTCCCGTTCGCGCGAACAGCCCACGCATGTGGGACAGCGTTCGCCGTTCGGCGGCCGCGCTGGTGGACATGATCCACCGCGACGTGCGACCACGCGACATCATCACCACTGAATCCATTCGGAACGCCGTTCGCGCCATGCTGGCCATCGGCGGCTCGACCACCACGATCAAGCACCTTCAAGCCGTCGCGGTGGAGGCGGGGCTCGACGTCGATGTATGGGAGGCGTTCCGTGCTCTGGGACCAACCACTCCGGTCCTGTGCTCAGTAAGGCCGAATGGGTCGACGCTGACGGAAGAATTCGAGGACGCAGGGGGCGGTGCGACCATACTTCGTGAGCTGATGCCGCTGCTCGAAGGCGACGCGCTGACCGTTACGGGCAAGACTTTGGCCGAGAACGCCGAGGCAGCGTCTCCCGCAGATGGTGAAGCCATCCGCGGGATCGCGACACCATTCAGCACCGACCCGGCAATCGTCGTACTGCGCGGTTCACTCGCACCCGGAGGCGGGGTGGCCAAGCGCCCCGTGCCAGACCCCGGACCTAAGCAGTTCACCGGACCCGCCCGCGTCTTCACCAGTCGTGAGGACGCGATCGAAGGGATCTCAGATGGAAGGCTGCGACCTGGCGATGTTGCCATTATTCGCGGCATCGGTGCGGTGGGGGGACCAGCGCTCGGATTCACCTCGTCATTCATCTTTGCCTTGAACGCTCGCGGTCTGGCTGACCAAGTTGCTTTCGTCACCGACGGTCAGTTCAGCGGTCTGGTCAACCAGGGCGTGACCGTCGGTGAAGTCTCACCAGAGGGCATCGTCGACGGCCCTCTGGGTCGAGTGCGCGACGACGACGTCATCGAAATCGACATCGCTGAAGGCAGGCTTGACCTTCTCGTCGCCGACGATGAGCTTGCCGCGCGGGAAACCTATGTACCAGCCGATCAGCAGGACACAGGCAACGGCTACCTGACGCAGTACCGCAAACTCGTTCGTCCACTCTCATGCGGCGCGGTTCTCTCTTGCCACGCCACCGGGTCGTGTACGAAAGCTGACGAACAAGAAGACGTTGAGGCACCCACTACGGAGGTAAATTCATGAGCCGCACTATCAATCTGCCAGAGCGGACCGCACCCGTTGTGGGCGAATACGACGTAGTCGTTATTGGCGGCGGCCCCTCGGGCCTGATGGCCGCCACGGCCGCTTCCCGTGCTGGTCGGTCAGTTGTCCTCATCGAGCGGTACGGCTTTCTCGGTGGAGCGGGAACGATGGGCGGGCTCTCAACCTTCTGCGGGCTGCATGCTCGCATTCACGGCGAGGATGTGCGCGTCGTGCGGGGGTATGCTGACGAACTTCTGGACCGCCTCGAAGCACTCGAAGGGCTCAGTGAACCTCACCTCTCAGTGGACAATCGGATCATGGCCCAGGCTTTCGACATCTCGGCCTACAAGATCGCTGCCGATGAGCTCGTGCTCGCGGGCGGCACCGAGCTGATTTTCCACGCTACAGCGACTGGTGTGGTGATGGCGGATGACGGTGCGCTGGACGGAGTCATCATCGAGTCAAAGTCTGGTCCGGGCGTGGTGCGAGGACGTTTCTTCATCGACGCGTCCGGTGACGCGGATATTGCAGCATGGTCGGGCGCTGCGTATGAGAAATCGGAGCAGCTGCTCTACCCATCGCTTATGTTCCGAATAAATGGTGTGGACCCAGCAGCAGCAGGCAGCGCCTGGGTCACGGTACGTCGGCTGATGGAGGAGGCTGAAGCTGCAGGCACCCACACGTTCCCGCGTAAGAAGCCAATTGTGCGTCCGCAGCGCAACCCGCTCGAATGGCGCTCGAATCTAACTCAGCTGAGCAACCAAGATGGTGCCGCCGTTGACGGCACCGACGTTCGCCAACTCACTCACGGAGAGATTCAGGGTCGCCAGCAGGTGAAGGATGCATTCGCGTTCATTCAGGAGCGCACACCCGGCTTTGAGGACTCCTACATTGTCGACATCGCCCCGCAAATCGGAATCCGCGAGACCCGTCGCATAGTCGGTCCGTACCAGCTGACCGAAGCAGATGTTCTTGAGTGCGCCGACATGGCCGACACCATCGGCGTCAACGGATGGCCCGTCGAAGCGCACGTACACGGCGACGTGGAATTCCGCTTCGCAAACCGTGACTCTCGGGGTTTCAATCAATTGCCCTATCGCATGCTCGTCCCCGAGGGAGCAGACAATCTTCTCGTTGCCGGGAGGTGCGCATCGATGACACAAATCGGACAGTCCTCTGGTCGGGTGACCGGCCCTTGCTTCGTCATGGGTCAAGCTGCAGGAACTGCTGCGGATCTTGCACTCAAGTCCGACGTAGGCGCCAGCGACGTGAATGTTGCAGAACTGCAGAAGCGACTGGAGGCAAGTGGGGCGTATCTGGGCACCGACTGGTAACGGACTGACGCCTCAAACGAACGCGCGGCGCTGACTTAAGTGCAGGCCCTGACCGTCAGTCCTTGTGGGTGGGCACCACGAGCACGGGGCATGCTGAGCGGTTGAGCACGGACTGGCTGACCGATCCGAGCAGCAGCCCGGCGAAGCCTCCGCGGCCGCGGGTGCCGATCACCACCAGCCCCGCGGTCCGGGAGGCCTCGGAGACTGCCCCGGACGCTGACCCGTCGATGAACTGCCACCGCACGGCCACATCCGGGAACTTCTCAGCCACGTACTGGGCCATCTTCTGCAGGTGATCGGTGTAGTAGCGGCGCAGGCTGGGCAGCTCAAGGTTGTACTCCACCGTGTTGGGATACCAATGCACACCATCCAACGGAGCCGCAGAGAGCAGCGTCAGAGGCCGCTCCCACAGCTGAGCCGCCTGCGCGGCCGCATCCACCACGTCGGTGGAGGCGCTGTCGACGTCGACGCCTGCCACGACCTCTGAGTCGAAGTTGAAGTCATGGGAGACGTTGGAGAACCTCCGGCGTGTATGCCTTCGAGGCGCCGACTCCTCCATTGCGGTCATCGGCTCCTCCGGGACCCCCTCGGCGCTGGCGTGCTCCTGGGCCGGAGCGAGAAGCTCCTCCGTGGCTCCTGCTTCCCACTTAGCCGGTATGACAAGCGTCGGACAGTGGCTGTGCGCGGCCAGCTTCGCCGAGACGCTGCCCAGCATGCGCCCGGTGAACCTGTTCCGACCGCGCTTGCCGACCACCGCCACCTCAGCGGAGCGGCTCTCCCTGACCAGCGCTGCTGCCGGGTCGCTCTCCACAGCCAGGGTGGAGACCTCAACTCCGACTTCCTCCGCCTGCGCTGCGTACCCGTCGAGCACCTTCTGGGTCTCCCCCACCACAATGTCGAGGAACTCGATCATCGACGGCACATAGAAGGCATCCGTCACCACCGGGTACGCGAAAGTTCCCACCAGCCGCAGGGGAAGTCCCCGCTTCTCCGCGATCCGCAGCGCTGCGCGGAATGCTCGCTCGCTGTCGGGTGAGCCGTCCAGGCCCACCAGAACACCGGGGGTACGGCCCTCATGCACTTCGTTCGAAGGATTCATAGCCTGACCGTAGACCTCATGTCGGCCTCGCAGTAGGGTCTAAAGTCCCTCGACGTCCCTGCTCAGAAGGATGCCCGTAGAGTGTCGAAGCGGGTCCGGACCGTACAATGGGCCCCAGCCCGTCCCGTCCGAAATTGCTCATTTGAGGACCACGATGTCTGTTCCGCATTCTGGTGATGGCGCACCGAGAAAGGACTCGGTGACATGGCCGACGCCGCAGAATGCGGTGCCCGACTTTCGGCCTCAGACGGCGCAGCGACGGCTTCGAAACCTCGTGGAGGCAAGCCAGCGCGTCACCGGCGAACTGGACCTTGAGCATGTGCTGCGCCAGATCGCCGAATCGGCCGTGGCTCTCGTCGAGGCCCAGTACGGTGCACTCGGGGTGCTGTCCTCCTGCGGCGGGCTGGAGAAGTTCATTCACATCGGCATGCCCGAAGACACTGTGGAGCGCATCGGGCATCTGCCTGAGGGGCACGGGGTCCTCGGCGCAGTCATCGACAGCGCCTGCCCGATCCGGCTGCGAGATCTCAACACAGACCCCAGAGCGGTCGGTTTTCCCGAGAACCATCCACCCATGGACACCTTCTTGGGTGTCCCGATCACCATTGACGGTGAGACGTTCGGCAACCTCTACCTCACCAACCGTGCAGGCGGTCCCTTCACCTCCGACGATGAGGACCTCGTCACCACCCTGGCAGCCACCGCGGCAATCGCGATCAGCAACGCCAGACAGTACGGCGAGGCCCGCCGTGCCCAGCGGCTGAGCGAGACGCTCAACGAGGTCACGGCTGCGCTGCTGGCATCGCCGCACTATGACGCATTCGGGATTCTCACACAGCACCTGGCCTCACTCACCGAGGCAGACATGGCCAGCGTGATCGTCTCCGACGGTGACGACGAGGAGCTGCGCGTCCAGGATGCGTGGGGCACCGGCGCGGCGCTCGTCGAAGGCATCGGGCTCCGGCCCCACGACGGTGCTGTCCCCCGAGCGATGGACGGCCAGCCCAGCATCTCCTCAGAATCACTGGGCGAGCCGGGGCCGTTCGTCGCCGAGGTGCCCCAGGCCTCAGTGATGGCCGTGCCCCTGGAGGTCCAGGGACACCGTGCCGCTGCCCTGTGCGTCACCCGCGCTGAGCAGCGGGCACCGTTCGCCGCCGAGGACCTCACCCTGCTCTCGGAGTTCGCCGGCCAGGCCAGTCTCGCCGTCGCGCTGGCGTGGGCCCGAGCCGATCGGCACCGTCTTGAGATCGTCGAGGATCGCACGCGCATCGCCCGGGATCTGCACGATCATGTGATCCAGCGACTCTTCGGTGCGGGACTCGGTCTGCAGGCGCACGCCTCGGCACACCCCGAATGCGCTGACGCGATGGAGGAACAGGTCGCTCTCATCGATGCCGCCATATCGGATATTCGTACAGCCGTCTTCACCCTCCAGACCCGCTCCTCCTCCGACACTCCCAGGCACCGCCTCCTCAGTGTGGTGACCGAGTTCTCGGGGAGGCTGGCAACCATGCCGCGACTTGCCTTCGCCGGACCGGTGGACCTCGTCGTCTCCCGCTCGCTGGCAGACGACCTGGTGGCCGTCCTGCGGGAGTCGCTGACGAACATCGCCCGGCACGCGGACGCGAAGGCAGTCCGCATCGAGATCAGCGCCGCAGAGTCCGACGTCACGCTCACCGTCGACGACGACGGCGTCGGCCTCTCAGCCCACTCGGACCGGAGAAGCGGCAAGGACAATCTCGCTGCGAGGGCCCGCGCGCACGGCGGAGCATTCACCGTCAGCCCGAACGAGCTCGGCGGGACTCGAGTGCAGTGGACCGTCCCGCTGGTGAAGGAGATTCCATGACCCGGGTCTTCCTCGTCGACGACCACGAGATCGTCCGGCACGGCATCGCGCAGCTTCTCAACGCCGAGCCGGGCCTGGAGATCGTGGGCGAAGCCGCCGGGGTGAGGGAAGCCCTGGTCCGCATTCCAGCAGTACGCCCGGACGTCGCCGTGCTCGATGTCCACCTTCCGGATGGCAGCGGCATCGACCTGTGCCGCAGCATCCGCTCAGACCACCCGGACATCCGCTGCCTGATCCTCACCGGCTACGACGATGACGCGGCAAGCGTCGCCGCGGTCATGGCCGGAGCTTCGGGCCATGTCCTGAAGAACATCAGGAACCGGAACCTGATCGACGCGATCCACCGGGTCTCCCGCGGCGAGAACCTCATCAGCCGCGACCTAGCGGAGCGGGTGCGCAGGTCCATCGCGGACCAGCCGGCCAGCTCCGACGCCCCCGCCGGCGACCTCACCCTCCGGGAGTCTCAGGTTCTGCAGCTGATCACCGACGGGCTGACGAACCGTCAGATCGGGGAACACTTAGGGCTGGCGGAGAAGACCGTCAAGAACTACGTCTCGGGGCTGCTCACCAAACTGGGGATGCAGCGCCGCACGCAGGTCGCCGCGTACGGCGCCGCACGACGGGCCGGCCCTTCGTCCACGTAGCCGCGCACCCTGGAGCCAGGGCCGTGAGGGTCCGCTCGCGCGCGCCGGTGCCGGTGAGGCTGCCATGGGACCAAGGACCCTATGGCGAGATCGGGTCCTGGCGGAGAGTAGGCGCAGCCACCGCTGACCCTCGAAACCACCGAGAGCAGGAGAGAGCCCATGGCGGAGACCCTAGTGCGATGCGATCCCTTCACCGGCGCCGAAATGCCTCGCGTGGACGTCCCCGAGGCTGACATCCTTCGGATCCTGCGCGGAAAGCTGCACACGTTCAGCGTCCGCAGCGAAGACCGCGGCGCGATCGTCGTCGAAGCGCTTCTGCCGCACTTCGGGCCCGAGGACATCACGCTGACCATCAGCACAGGTCACCTGCTCATCCAGGCGGAGCGGTACGAAAAAGCCGACGAGAAGTATGCGGTTCGAGGAAGCAGCGGCTTCTATCGCAGCGTGACCCTCCCGCCGGAGAGCCGGGTGGAGAGCGCCGCAGCCGAGTTCTCCGACGGTCTCCTGAGGGTCACCGTTCCCCTGGTCGAAGAGACCGAGTGCTCCGTCAGCACGCCCCTCGCGTGGGCGGACCTTTCAACCGCACCATCACGTGGGACCTTGGACCCTACTTGGGCCGTTCTCCTTGGGGCAGGGTGAGCAGTATGAACATCGACCCGTACCCGACGCCAGAGCCCATCGCGTTCGAGCGCTCCTCCCGAGAGCTGGGTGTGGTCGTCGGCTTCGACGGCTCAACCCAGTCCATCCTGGCCCTCCACTACGGCGCCCTAGAAGCACAGCGCAGCGGACGGGCGCTGACAGTTGTCACAGCGTTCAAGATTCCCGTTCAGGTCTACGCAACCCTGGCGGCCCTTCCCGAGGAGTCCGACGCCACGCACGCCCTCGAAGCAGCCGCGATTGTGCTCAATGACGCGCGGCGCTACCTGCAGGGCTACCCAGGCAAAGTCGACTACCGCAGCGCCCGGGGCGACGCCGCCGGGGTGCTCAAGGAGCTCTCCCGGTCGGCCGAGCTCATGGTGGTCGGGGCCCGCGGCCACGGCGGCTTTCTGGGGCGCATGCTGGGATCAGTCTCCTCAGCCCTGCCGGCCCACGCCGGCTGTCCCACCATCGTTGTGCCCCGGCACTTCAAGGTGAGCGACGCGGAGGGCGCTGCCCGTTTCGCACCGCAACCGGACTCCCGTCCGGTGATCGTGGGGATGGATGGGTCTCGGCACAGCCGGGTAGCGGCTCTGCACGCCGCCCAGGCAGCGGATGACCGAGGCACGACGCTTCGGCTGCTGATGGCTCTGCCCGCCCTCAAAGGGTGGTTGGAGTGGTACCCCGAGCTGGACCCCCTGGGAGAAGGGGTCGTCCAGCGCAGGAAGGCTGAGCTGGAGCGTGATCTGCAGGCCGAAGCAGCATGGATCGGCACCCACTTCCCTCACCTCACGATCGAGGCGGCCGTCGACCCGGGCGATCCCATTGCCCAGCTGATCGCAGCTGCTCGTGATGCTCAGCTGACCGTGGTGGGCACTCGAGGGCGCAGCGGGTTCACCGGGGCACTCATGGGCTCGGTGTCCCGTGGGGTGGTGCTGCGGGCCGCCGGCCCAGTCATGATCGTCCCGGATCTGAAGGACGAGCGGCTCAGCGACCAGCCCGAGCCCCAGCAGCAGGCATGACGAGCGCCGCGGCCGCCGCGACGGCGAATATCGACCCGGCGGGCTAGCCGACGACGACATGCTGGCGCTTCTCGCAGCCGTACCGGTGCTGCTCGTCCTGGTGCTCATGACCGCTGTCGGATGGTCGGCCGCCCGTGCGGGGCTGGTGACGTCAGTCGTCACCCTCGCGCTCGCGGTGGCGGCGTTCGGCTTCGGGGGGCCGGCTGACCAGTTCAGCATCCTCTCCGGCACGGGTGGGGTGCTTGCTGAGGCGACGTTCATCGCCGCTGCGGTGGCTGGCATCATCGGACCCGCCCTGGGCATCCACTACCTCCAGCAGCGCACGGGCGCATCCGACCGACTGCAGGCGGGTCTGGCGCGCCTGCACCCGGACCCTCGGCTGGGGGCGCTCATGGTGGCATGGTTCTTCGCGCTCTTCCTTGAGGGCGCGGCGGGCTTCGGCACTCCCGTGGCGCTGGCGGCACCCTTCCTGGTGGCGGCAGGGTTCCCGCCGGTTCAGGCAGTCGTCGCCGCGATGCTCGGGCACGCCGCAGGCGTTTCGTTTGGCGCCATCGGCACGCCCGTGCTGGCCCAGAGCGCCCTCGTGGACTATTCGGGGTCAGAGCTGGCCAGGGCCACAGCTCCGTACCACGTCGTCCTCGGCGGCCTGCTGATGACTGCGCTGATCATCACCATCAGGAGTGCCCTGCCCGGCACCCAGCGGCTGTGGACGTGGGGAATCCTCGCCGCCGTCTCGTTCCTGGTTCCCTACGGCCTGATCGCCGTATTCATAGGACCCGAGCTGCCCACCTTGGGGGGCGCACTGATCGGCGTCGGGATCTTCGCCGCTGTCCTGCTGCGACGACGGAACATCGAGGCCGTCGCCACCGGCTGCATCTATGCGGAACGGTCGAGCCCGGGCGACATGCTGCGCGCAGCGTCCCCATACTTGGTCCTTGTTCTGCTGGTCCTCGGGACCCGCCTGATCCCTCCGGTCGTTGATGCCTTGGGGAGCGTGGTGGTCGAATGGGAGACCGGCCTGGGCTTCTCCGGCAGCGTTCAGCCCCTGTCCCATCCGGCGATGCTGCTGACGGTGGCCTTCGCAGCCGGGGCGGTCCTGCAGCGCACGTCAGGACGCGACGCTGCCCACGCGATCGTGACTGCGACCCGGCAGCTGGGCCCGGTCCTGGTGGCGCTGGTCGCGATGATCACCATTGCGCGCACGATGTCCCATGCGGGCATGACGAACGAGCTGGCCTTTGCGGCTGCAGGGATCGGGGCGGCATGGCCTCTGCTCTCCCCCGCGGTCGGCGCCTTCGGGACCTTCGTGACAGGCTCAGCGACAGCGTCGAATGTGCTCTTCACCGAGCTCCAGGCCACGACCGCGCGCGCGGCGGACCTTCCTGCGCTGCCGCTGCTGGGGGCGCAGGGATTCGGAGCCTCTGCGGGCAACATCATCTGTCCCCACAACATCGTGGCCGCCGTCGCGACCGTAGGGCTGACCGGTCAGGAGGGCCGAGTGCTGCGCTCCATATTTCCGCTCGCGGCACTCTACGTGACTCTTGGCGGCCTGCTGGCATTCGCCTTCGCCCAATGGCTGGGCTGATCACGAGGGCACATCGAGCGCACGGCATGTTCGCAGATCCAGCAGTTCGACATACCCCCGCCCCGTATACATCGATACCCCATTGGGGTATAGTCATAAAAGGACAACAGCACCCGGCAGCCAGGGATCGAACGGGCCGAGAGCCTGTGGGAGAAGGGTCAGGAACCCATGACAGAGCACGAGCACGCACACCACGGCCATGCCATGCACCATGAAGGCGACGCCGAGCAGAACCATGACGAGCACGACCACTCGGCTCATGCCGAACATGGTGGTCATGGGGATCATGGTGATCACGTCGGGCAGTTCCGCCGGCTGTTCTGGATCATGCTGGGGCTGGCAGTGCCGGTGGTGGGGTTCAACGAGATGTTCGCGAATCTGCTCGGATATCCCCTGCCCGAGGCGGAATGGGTGTGGTGGGTCTCCCCCGTCCTGGGCACCGTGATCTACGCCTGGGGAGGCCGGCCGTTCCTCACCGGGGCCGTCTCAGAGATCCGTTCCGGCAAACCGGGCATGATGCTGCTGATCGGGCTGGCCATCACCGTGGCGTTCATCGCCTCCTGGGGCGCGAGCTTGCACCTGCTGGACCATGAGCTGAACTTCTGGTGGGAGCTTGCCCTGCTGGTGGTCATCATGCTGCTGGGCCACTGGATCGAAATGCGCTCCTTGGCCCGCACCAGCTCAGCGTTGGATTCGCTGGCGGAGCTGCTGCCCGACGAGGCGGAGAAGGTCACCGATCAGGGCGTGGAAAAGGTCTCACCGGATGAGCTGGTGGTCGATGATGTGGTGATCGTCCGCCCCGGCTCCTCTGTGCCCGCTGATGGTGAGGTCGTCGACGGGTCGGCGCATATGAACGAGTCGATGGTCACCGGTGAGTCCAAGCCAGTCCGCCGCACGGACGGCGACCGTGTCGTCGCCGGAACTGTTGCTACCGATTCCGGCATCCGGGTGCGCATCACCGCCACCGGCGACGACACAGCTCTGGCCGGCATTCAGCGCCTGGTGGCCGATGCTCAGGCATCGTCCTCCCGTGCCCAGCGCATCGCCGACACGGCCGCCGGGTGGCTGTTCTGGTTCGCGCTGGTCGCAGCCGTTCTCACGGCTGCGGCCTGGATGCTGCTCGGCATGCCCGAGGCGGCGGTGGTGCGCACCATCACCGTGCTGGTCATCGCCTGCCCGCACGCCCTGGGCCTGGCGATCCCGCTGGTGGTCTCCATCGCTACCGAACGGGCCGCCCGGGGCGGGGTGCTCATCAAGGACCGGCTCGCCCTGGAATCGATGCGCACCGTGGATGCGGTGCTGTTCGACAAGACCGGCACCCTCACCAAGGGAGAGCCCACCGTCACCGGTGTCGAACCTGCCCAGGGATACGGTGAGAATGAGGTACTGGCCCTGGCCGCGGCAGCCGAGAGTGACAGCGAGCACCCGCTGGCCCGCGCCATCGTCGGCGCAGCGCAGCATCGCAGCCTGGAGGTCCCCGCTGCCGAAGACTTCTCCTCATCCCCAGCCGTCGGCGTGCGCGCCACAGTCCAAGGGAAGGCGATTCAGGTCGGCGGCCCCCATCTGCTCACCGAAAGCCGCCGGGAGGAGCTGCCCGTCGCCGACACCTGGCGAAGCGAGGGAGCGATCATCCTCCACGTGCTCGCCGACGGCGAGGTGATCGGCGCCCTGCGCCTGGCCGATGAGATTCGCCCCGAGTCCCACGCCACCGTCGAAGCCCTGCACGCCGTCGGCGCCGAGGTGGTCATGATCACTGGGGACGCCCAGGCCGTCGCCGACACAGTGGCGGCCGAGCTGGGCATCGACCGGGTCTTCGCCGGAGTCCGCCCCGAGGACAAAGCCGCCAAGGTCCAAGAGCTCCAACAGGAAGGGCAGAAAGTGGCCATGGTCGGCGACGGAGTCAACGACGCCCCCGCCCTGGCCCAAGCCGACGTCGGAATCGCCCTCGGCGCAGGCACCGACGTGGCCATCGGTTCGGCAGGGGTGATCCTCGCCAGCTCCGACCCACGATCGGTGCTTTCGGTGATCGATCTCTCCCGCTCCAGCTACCGGAAGATGAAGCAGAACCTATGGTGGGCCGCTGGGTACAACCTCATCTCCGTGCCGCTTGCCGCAGGAGTGCTCGCTCCCATCGGGTTCGTGCTGCCCATGAGCATCGGTGCGATCCTGATGTCCGCATCCACCGTCGTCGTCGCCCTCAACGCCCAGCTGCTGCGCCGCCTGGACCTGCGGCCCGACGTCTCCACCCGCAGCCTCACCACCTAGGAGCCACCATGCCAACAGAGACCCCCACCGGCCACGGCTACATCAGCGACAAAGACCGGTACCTCACACGCCTGCGGCGCATTGAGGGCCAAGCCCGAGGCATCCAGCGCATGGTCGAGGAGGACACGTACTGCATCGACATCCTCACCCAGATCAGCGCGCTGACCTCCGCCCTCGAGAACGTCGCTCTGGGACTTTTGGACGACCACCTCAAGCATTGCGTCGCAGACGCCGCCAGAGCAGGCGGGGCAGAGGCCGACGAGAAGATCAACGAAGCCTCTGCGGCGATCGCTCGTCTCGTGAAGTCCTGAACCCGCGAGCGGCCGTCCACGGCCCTTCGACCGGCTGAGGCACTTCGATAGACTGCGCATCCGGCCTGACAAGGGGCTGGTCCGATTCTTAGGGGTATGAGATGGACGCGCTGGTGGACACGCTGGAAGCCGTGGAGGATCCGGCCTGGCAATGGGTGGGCATCCCCGTCATCACCATCGCGGCCCTGTACCTGACATTCGGCACCCGCGTGGTGCAGCTGCGGCACCTGCCCAACATGTTTCGGTCCATCACCCAGCGCGCACAGCGGGACGACGGCGGACGCACCCGGTCACTCTCAGCCTTCCAAGCCTTCGCGGTGACCGCCTCGGCTCGGGTGGGCACCGGCAACATCGCCGGCGTATCCGGGGCGATTGCGATGGGCGGTGCCGGTGCCGTGTTCTGGATGTGGGTGATGGCGCTGTTCACCGCCTCAGCGAGCTTCGTCGAATCCACGCTGGCCCAGCTCTACAAGACCCGCCGGTTCGACACCTTCAAAGGCGGGCCCGCCTACTACATCCAACGCGGGCTCGGCTCCCGCAAGGCTGGCATGGTCTTCGCGGTGCTCTTCATCTTCTGCTTCGCACTAAGCTTCACCTCACTGCAGGCCAACACCATCGTCGACACCGTCACCGGTGCTGCCGCGACCGCCGAGATGGGTGACGAGGCGACTCTCACATGGGCACTCGCGATCATCCTGGTTCTCCTGACGGGCACGGTCGTCATCTTCGGCGGGCTGCGCAAAGTGGCCCAGGTGGCCCAGAACGTGGTCCCCCTGATGGCCACTCTCTACCTGGTGCTCGGCATCCTCGTGGTCATCATCAACATCGACCAGCTACCAGCTGTCATCTCCTCCATCTTCAGTGAGGCCTTCGACTTCGGAGCGATCGCCGGTGGAGCCTTCGGTGCGATGATCGTTGCCGGCGTTCAGCGCGGCATGCTCTCCAATGAGGCCGGCATGGGCTCAGTGCCCAACGTAGCCGCCACCGCAGACGTCTCCCACCCCGTCAAGCAGGGACTCGTGCAGACGCTCGGGGTGTACTTCGACACCTGGCTGATCTGCTCGATCACCTCCTTCATCATTCTCGTCACGTACGCCGACCCCATGGAGGCGGACGCGAACGTCGGTGCCGAACTGACACAGAGCGCGCTGGAACAGGCCTTCGGAGTCTTCGGCGCCATCGCCTTGGCAGCGATCATCTTCCTTGTCGCCTTCACGTCCATCCTGGGCAACTACTCCTACGGCGAGGCCAACGTCCTGTTCTTCTCGAGCTCGGAGACGGTCCGGAAGACGTTCGCCGTGGTGCTCACCGCCGTCGTCTTCATCGGTGCCACCATCGCCGTCGACCTCGCCTGGGCCATCGCCGGAGTCGCGATGATCATCATCGCGCTGTTCAACCTGGTGGTCATCTGCATCCTGTCGCCGAAGGCGTTCAAGCTGCTGCGGCACTACGAGGACCAGCGCAGGCAGGGGCTGCAGCCCGTCTTCACCGACACCGACCTGCCGGAGCTGAAGAATGTCGAATGCTGGGGCCGGGAGGACGTCCAGTACTACGTGGACGAGCGCTCCGCCGCTCGGACGTAGTCACCCGAAGACGGGAGCTTAGGCCAGGAGGGCTGCGGCCAGGGCCGCGCCCAGCACCATGGACGGTCCGAAGGGAATGTCGACGCCCTCACCCCGGCGCCGCATGAGCACCACGATGAGGGCGACGACTCCGTTGAGGATGAATCCGAGCAGTGTCCCCGCGGCGAGGTGCGTCCAGCCGAACCAGCCGAGGAAGAGGCCAATCACGGCCGCGAATTTCACATCGCCGAGTCCCAGACCCGACGGGGCGATGAGCGCGAGCACGAAATAGCCCAGCAGGAGGGCCAGTGCGGCTAGCAGACCCCGACCAAGACTCCCCCATTCCCCCTGAACGGCCGCGGCAGTCGTCAGCGGCAGCACCAAAGCCGCGAACGTTCCGAGCACCAGAGGGTCAGGCAGGCGCCGCTCTGCAAGGTCGACGACTACCAGCAGAGAACATCCCACACCGGCGGCGGCGAACGCCACCAGCTCCGTAGTGCTGCCGGCCAGCCATGCGGCGCCCGCACCGGCCAGAGCTGCGCACGGCACATGCGCGCGCATTCTGACCCAGACTGACCCGGCCTCGTCATAGGCCCTCACGGTCGGGGTGAGGAGCCAGGCGGCCAGCGCCGCGACGATGGCCGCGACCAGCAGAGCCCAGAGCGGGTCCACCGTCACATGCCTCCGAAGGTGTCGGCGATGTTGATGGCAGCCGGGCCCATGACCACGATGAAGATCACCGGAAGGATGAACAGCATCAGAGGCGGAAGCACCTTCACAGGGATCTTCTGAGCCTTCTCCTCAGCCCGCTGCCGGCGTTTCAGGCGCATCTCATCGGCTTGGGTGTTCAGCACTCCAGCAATGGAGACCCCATAGGCGTCGGCCTGGATCACGGCGCGGACGAACCGGCGCAGGTTCGTCACGGTGGTGCGTTCGGTGAGGCTCTCGAATGCCTGCCGCCGCGAGCTGCCCATCTGAATGTCCTGCAGGGTGCGCACCAGCTCCTCCGCGAGAGGCCCCTTGCCGTTCTCGGCAGCGCGCGCCATGGCAGCGTCGAAGCCGAGGCCCGCCTCCACCGCGATGGTCATCTGGTCCAGGGTATCGGCGAGCTCCAGCTCGATCTGCTGGCTGCGCTTCTGCCCCTGACTGTTGAGCAGCAGCTCCGGAAGGAAGTACACGACGACCGTTACCAGCAGAGCGATCAGAACCGTCAGAGGCGCCGGGCCCGAAAGCATAATCAGCACGTTCAGCACGAGGGCCGTCGGAATCCACAGGAGCTTCAGCGTGAGCAGCTTCTCCAGGGTCCATGCTGCGGGCCGCCCGGCCAGCGTGTGCTGACGGTCCAGCACGTTGACGACCAGGTCAGGCGTCATTCTCCGGGCCAGCGACACGGAGGCCCGGCCTGACCTGGTGCTCTGGTCGTCACTGGTGGCAGCTATGAGGCTCACGCCGCCGCGCCGCAGGTTGGCCCGGGCGCCGCGGCGGACCGGGTCCACTGCAGTCCATATGACCCATGCGCCGAGTCCCGCGGCGAGCGCGGCGCATCCGGCGGCTATCAGAACGATGTCAGGCATGGCGATCAGAACTTGATCTCCACGGTCTTCCGCAGCCAGAGTCCCCCGATGATGAGCATCAGCACGGCCGTGACCATCAGCCCGTATCCGAGCAGACTTTCGGTGAACGGGGCGAGGTAGCTGGGGTTGGTGACGAGCAGAAACGCCGCCAGTCCGAAGGGAAGCACCATGAGGATGAGGGCAGAGAGCCGTCCCTCGGCGCTGAGGGTGGCGACCTGCCCGCGGATCTCGTTGCGCTGACGGATGGTGTCGGCCACCCCGTCGAGGACTTCGGCGAGGTTGCCGCCCACCTCACGGTTGATGGCGATGGCCTGGGTGACCCAGGAGAAGTCTTCGCTGGCCATGCGCTCCGCGGTGACGTCCAGGGCGAGGCCGAGGTCCCGGCCCACGCGCGTCTCGTTGACGATGCGCGCGAACTCCTCCGCCGTCGGACTGTCTGCCTCCTTGGCCACCGAGGAGAGCGCCTGCGGAAGGCTGTGGCCTGCGCGCAGGTTGGATGCCATGAGCTGCAGGGAGTCGTCGAGCTGTTCGGCGAACTGCTTCTGGCGCTTCGTGATGCGGATGCTCAGCGTGATCCTGGCGACCAGCGGCACCACAGCTGCGAGGACGATCGCCAGCAGCGGGCCGTTCAGCAGAAGTCCTGCGGCTGCGCCGACCAGTGAGCCGACGAGGATCAGGAACACGAAGTCCTGCGGCCGTGTCTTCATCCCTGCCAGTTCCAGGGTGGATTCGCCCGCGGGAGTGCCGCGCCGCCCCATGGCGCGCTCGATGGCACCGGTGGCAGCCGCCGCACCCCGCTGCAGCGCACTGGGCCTCGGCACATAGCCGGGCCGCCTGCGGCTGACAGGGATGCGGACCGGCCCAGGAGACAGCAGCAGATAGCAGAGAAGCCCGACGGCCAGCGCGCCTGCCACCACGGCGGCGGCAACGGTCGGGTGCTGCTCCAGCAGCTCGTTCATCGGCCTGTCCCGGCCGGTGGCTGAGCGAAGACGTGCGGGGACACCGTGATGCCCATTTCTTCGAAGCGATCGGTGAAGCGCGGCCGAATGCCCGTGGAGACTGGTTTGCCGAGGAAGGTGCCGGATTCGTCGACGCCTGCGGAGTAGTCGAACAGGAAGACGTCCTGGAGGGTGACGGTCTGGCCCTCCATGCCGTGCACCTCGGTGACGGCGGTGACGCGGCGGGTGCCGTCGCGCAGTCGCGTGAGCTGCACGATCACGTCCACGGCTGAGGCGATCTGCTCACGGATGGCGCGCAGCGGCAGGTCCATGCCGGCCATGAGCACCAGGGTCTCCAGGCGTGAGATGGCGTCCCTGGGTGAGTTGGCGTGCACAGTGGAGAGCGAGCCGTCGTGGCCGGTGTTCATCGCTTGGAGCATGTCCAGGCTCTCCCCGCCGCGGACCTCGCCGACGACGATGCGGTCCGGGCGCATACGCAGGGAGTTGCGCACCAGGTCCCGGATGCTGACCTCGCCTTTGCCTTCGACGTTGGGGGGACGGGATTCGAGCCGGACCACGTGGTCCTGCTGCAGCTGCAGCTCCACGGCGTCCTCGATGGTGACGATGCGTTCGCCCTCAGGGATGAAGGAGGAGAGGACGTTGAGCAGGGTCGTCTTGCCGGAGCCGGTGCCCCCGGAGACGATCACGTTGAGCTTGGCCGCCACGCACGCATCCAGCAGTTCGACCATCTCGGGGCTCAGCGTGCCGAACCGGACGAGGTCAGCAGCTTTGAAGGGGTCCTTGCTGAACTTCCTGATGGTCAGGGATGAGCCGTTGAACGCCAACGGCGGGATGACGGCGTTGACGCGTGAGCCGTCGAGGAGCCGGGCGTCGACCATGGGGGCGGACTCGTCGATGCGACGGCCGATGCGGGAGACGATCCGTTCGATCACCAGCCGCAGGTGCTCCTCCGAGGCGAACCGGCTGGCGGCCTGCTGCAGCTGGCCGGACTTCTCGATGTAGATCTTATCGGGCCCGTTGACCATGACCTCAGTGACGTCAGGGTCATCGAGCAGGCGCTGCAGCGGACCGTAGCCGAGGACGTCGTCCTGAACCTCTGCGGTGAGCCGTCGTCGCTCCTCGCTGCTGAGCGGGATGGAGGACTTCTCGATGACGGTGTTCAGCTCGGCCCGGACCAGGGAGTGGAGCTGGTGCTCGGCCAGCGAGGGATCATTCAGCCGGGCGCCGATCCTTTTGAACAGCGTGGCGGCGGCGTCGTCCTTCAGCTGCCGCAGTGCATCGTCTGGCTCGGCCGCGGCTTTGGGGGCGGCGGGCTTCTTGGTGCCGCCGCCTGCCTTGCGGATGGCGGCCCGGGTGGCCGGCGGCGGGCCGGAATCCTCAGGGGTCTCGGCGTCGGCGGAGGTGTCCGCGGACTTCTGGGCGGAGCGGCCGTTGGGATGCTGCTGACGCCGCTGCGCTGCTTGGAGCCGTTCGGACAGGCTCATCGTGATGTCCTCCGTCGCTCGCGAAGCCGTCCGCGCCGGTCCAGGTCGACGCCGTCGGGGAGCAGGCTGCTGGCCAGCGGAGCCAGCGCCTTCACCAGCGGGTCTCGGGTGCCCGCTTGCATGAGGGGCACACCGACGTTCAGTGAGGCGGGCGCCGCCTTGGACACAGGTATCGAGGTTTCGACTGCGACGCCCAGCGTCTCATTGACGTCCTTGCGGGTGACGCCGTGGGAGGTGTCTGCGAAGTTGACCACCACGTGGTAGTTGCCGGTGAACATCTGCAGCACGGAGAGGGTGTCCACCACCTTGCGCAGCCCGGAGACCCCGGGCACGCTCAGCGTGGTGAGCAGCAGCGGGTCGGTGGTCTGGTCGAGGGCGCCGAGCGTGTGATCGGAGATCCCGGGTGAGGTGTCGACCACCACGTAGTCGAACTCGCGGGAGAGCAGCTGGAGCAGCTGGCTGATCTGGCCGCTGGTGATGCTGTCCCCTGCTGCCGGGCTCTCCGGCGCGGGGACGACGTAGAGGCCGGTCTCATGCAGAGTGAGCCGTGTCTTGAGCGCGATGGTGTCGCCGCTGGCCGCGCTCTGCAGCACATCGGGGAGGAAGTGCTCGGGGGTGAGGTTCAGGGCGGTGGCGACGTCGCCGAACTGCAGGTCCAGGTCGACGATGACGGTGGAGTGCGGCACGGCGACGGCGCAGGCGACGGCGAGGTTGGTGGCGATGGTCGTCTTGCCGGCGCCGCCTTTGGGCGAGACGACCGTGATGACCCGGCCGGTGGGCTCCTGGTCGTGGGCTGCGGCGTGCCGGGCGGTGAGCTTCTCTGCCAGCTGGACGGCGCTGCCGAGCGCCTGCTCCACCTGGTGATCGTCGGCGTCGGCGGGCACCAGGTCCTTGACGCCGGCTCGCATGGCGCGCAGGCCCAGGGTTTCGGCGTCGTCGGCGATCATCAGGAGCACGGTGTCCGGGTGCTCTGCGGAGAAGCGTGCGGCCAGCGAGAGGCAGAGCTCTGGGTCCTCCCGGGAGTCGAGGACCAGGACTTCGGGGGCTGAGGCACCGTTCAGCCGTCCCAGCAGGTCCGATGGGCTCTCCGACTCGGGTGCGGGCAGCGGCATGTAGGCCACGCCGGCCGCCTGGGCGTAGGCGGCTTCGACGTAGGGGCCTGCACCGGCCACGGCGATGCGGATCATTCGAGCACGTCCTCGGGGCTGACGGGACCGGTCTCGTCCTCGGGGGCGTCGTCCGGTTCCAGGGACAGCCAAATCCCGTGGAATTCGGCGGCGTGGGCGACGAGTTTGGCGTCCGGGGCTTCGACGGCGAGCGTGACCATGAGGGTGTCCGCCGCGGCTTCGGTGGTCTCGTTGCCTTCTTCGTCCTCCACGACGCTGACCCCGCCCTGCACCCGGGTAACGAGAACTTTCTGCAGGGTCAGCTGCGTCTCTGACTCTCCGCTGACGTAGAAGCCGACGGTGTCCCCGGCTGCGAGGTGGCCGCCGATGACCCGTGTGGTGGGGAGCTGGACGGTGATCTGGTGGTAGCCCTCAGGTGCTTGGACTTCATCGTCGGGCTCGAGGTCTTCCGGGCGGGCGAATCGTCCGGGAACCAGCTGCTCGCCGGGGTAGAGGGTGGTGATGGTGACCTCACCGGAGACGTCCTCGAGCGAGGTGAGCGCACCCTCCACCACCGTCGCCGCGGGCACATCGTCAGCGGTCACGTACTCCCCCAGCTCGGAGGCCGGGGTGCCTTCGGGGACCTGGTCGCTGACGACGAGTACGGTCTCCGGCTCCATGTCGGCCATGGCTCGTTCATCTGCCTGGGTGACGTAGTTGATGACGAGGACAGCAGCTATGGCTGCGAGAACAACTGCGATGAGGGCGGCCAGAATACGACGGGACAATCGCGATCCTTACTCGGAGGATGTTGGGGTCAGGGCGACCACGGAGGCGCCCATGCGGGGGCTGTCCGGGCTGTACTCGAAGTCCTCGGAGAGGTCGACGAAGCGGTCGAAGCTGCCCCGGACACAGCGTTGACTGCCGCTGCAGGGCGAGGAAGATGCGGGGTACTCCGCGCCCGAGAATCGATAGCCGGAGAGCGTGAAGGCCGCATACCCAAATATGCGGAACTGCGCGTCGCTTCCTTCGCCCGTGGCCTCGTTGAAGATCGGCAGGAGCACCGTCTTGCCGATCCAGTCTTCGAAGTCTTGAGCTTCGCATGCTGAGGGAATGCTGTTGCCGGGGTCCCCTCCAACCACGCCGCCGACTACAGACTTCGTCTCGCCGCAGTTCTCGGGATTGGGAGTCAGCCAGCCGAATCCACCGGGAAGTGGGTTTCCGGACGGCCCGTTGCAGCCCGTGTCGGAGTGTTTGGGCAGCTGGATGGTGACTTCTTCGCCGGATCCGTTCATGTCTACCCCCACGACGGTTCCCGTCTCGTCCTTAAGGGGCGTGATGTTCGACTGGGCAACCAGTTCGCACCACGAGAAGGCCAGGGGAAGAACGGCGGTCCCACCGGTGGGGTATCCCCAGCGTGCACTCGACTCCGCCTCAAGCTCGGTGCTGTTGATGCCGACGATTGGGCCGAACCAGTGCTCGCGAACGCTGCTCGTCTGGACAGAGACCTCGCCTGCTTTCTCGTCGAGGTGAGTGACGGACCCTTCGGCACCTGATCCGTTGAAATTGGCCTTGGCCATGGTCTCTGCGGTGACATCGGTGGTATCGCAGTCGTCTCCGGCGCAGTCCTGAGCTGCGGCAAGCGCTGCTGCATCAGCGCCGGTTCGCAGCTGTTGGCGGTCTGCGTGCATTGCGGCCACATCGATGGCCAGTGCGGCAAGAATCATGATCGGGACCAGCATCAGCGCAACAATGATGCCGACCGCGCCACGGTCGTCGTTCTTCACCCGTTGCATCGCATGGTCCCCTTGCCCGTCAGTGTGATGGGAGTGCCCAGCCCCAGCAGTTCTAAGGGGTAGTTGATCTTCAGCGTTGCGGTTCCGCCGGTTTCGCAGCCACCTGAGGGCTCTAAGGTGATATCGGAGTCGGAGACATTGGCTGAGGGGGCCGCCGACGCAATGGTCCTCTCCGTAGCCGCCGTGACGGGGTCACTGTCGTCCGAGGTGTCCGCCAGGGCCATGATCCGGACACCGTCTCGCGCCGCATTGGAGAGAACAGACTGCACGTGAAACGCATGCCCAAAGGCCAAGATCCCGAGCAGCATCGCCACTAGGACAGGAGCGACGAGCGCAAACTCCACGGCAGAAGCACCACGGTCGCGCGTGCGTGCTCTCATGTGCTGTCCTCTCTTGCTGCCCGATGTTTCGACGTGGTGATGATGCGCAAGTTGCCGGTGGACCCCGCTCAGGGCCCACCGGCAACTTCTCTGTCAACGCTAGCTATTCGTCGAGGTCACTCGGGGTCAACTGGGTCAACGTTGCCCTCGAGCTCGGTGTTGACCGCCTCGAAGGCGCCTTCGATATAACCCCCGAGTGCTACAACCGCGAGGATGATTACCGCTGCGATCAGACCAACGAGCAGGCCGTACTCGACCGCGGTGGCGCCGCGGTCCTTACGGCTGTCCACACGCTCAGAAACCATGGACTGAAGGGTGGCGAAAAGTGAGTATGCGCGCATCATGAGGCATTCCTTTACATCAAGGTAAGTGGTAGGGCGGCGGAGCGAGATTCCTGCATCCATGCGTGATCAAGATCCAAAAGAATTCTGACATCTGTTTGCGTGGTCTGCAAGTTTGCATGTTAAGCCCACTTTCATAGTATGCATAGTTGCCAGTTCTGTGGTCAGATCTCAGGCAGATTGAGCTCACCGGGATCGCAGCACTTAACCCCATCGCCGCCGCAGGCTCGCAAGTGCACCTTTTTCGCATCTCCGCGTCACCCACAAGAAGAATCTTGGTGAACGGGAAATAGGTTGAGCAGCACAGTCACGCGGTATAATCTCGCGCATGGATATGGGGCGTATAGGTCTGCGCGAGATGAAGAAGCAGATGACGCGCAAAACGATCGCCGACGCCGCACTGAAGCTCACCGAAGAGCGAGGCCTCGACGAGGTCACCATCGACGACATCGCCCGAGAGGCCTTCGTCTCCCCCCGCACTATCTCCAACTACTTCGCCACCAAAGAAGAAGCTGTGCTGGGCGCATTCAACCTGGGCGTCGAACAGGTCATCGACGATTTCGCGACCCGCTCTCCAGAGGGCCCGCCGCTGCAGAGGCTATGCACACTCATGCGCGACTACGCCCGGGAGAACCCCGCACAGCTGAGACAGGCAGCGCAGGTGACAGCGCTGGAGGCAGAGAATCCCAGCCTGCGGCGCTTCCGCATCGAGCGCGAACTCGAACTCATTGAGCTCCTCGCCCACCGCCTCGCCGCGTGCACAGGCACCGATCCGAAGACCGATCTCTACCCTGGCCTGGTTGCTCTGGCCGCCATCTCAGCAGTCAACATGTCGCTGGCAATGTGGGCCCGTCGGGAGCTGCCCGATGAGCAGCTCCCCGAGCTCATCCAGGACGCGTTCAACATCGTCAGCGACGGCTACCCCCACCCAGCGAAGAACGCGCCCGAGCAGACCGCTCCGGAACCCGTCTGATCCCCTCCAGACCTAGGCAGCGCCGCTGATCGGCCGTAATGTCGGAGGCAGCCTCACGGGAACCCGTGCGGAACTGAGATCACGCGCCGAGCAGCCACTGCCCCACGCGCGGTCAGGAGGAGAGACACGTGACCGAGCAGCAGCCCAACGGCGCAGATTTCGTCATCTCGCGAATGCCGCAATGGGGAATCAGCCACGTCTTCGGCTACCCCGGCGACGGCAACAACTCACTGGTCGGCGCCATCCGGCGCTCCCAGCACCACCAGCAGCCCCTCGAGTTCGTCCAGGCCCGGCACGAGGAATCCGCAGCCTTCATGGCCGTCGGCTACGCCAAATACTCCGGACTCCCCGGCGTCGTCACCGCCACGCAGGGACCAGGGGCGCTGCACCTCCTCACCGGCCTCTACGACGCGAAGCTCGACAGCGTCCCCGTCGTGGCGATCATCGGGCAGCAGCCCACCACCACACTCGGCTCAGGCGATCAGCAGGAAGTCGATCTCCACACGCTCTTCCAAGACGTCTCCGGGTTCACCCTGCAGGTCTCCACCCCCGAACAGCTCCCACTGGCCCTGGACAAAGCATTCAGAGAAGCGCTCAGCTCCTCAGGCCCCGCCGTGGTGATCATCCCCCAAGACGTGCAGTCCGGACCTGCCCCCGAGATCCCGCACGAGCACGGCTACGTGCAGACCACCCCCGCCTGGCAGCCGCCCCGCGTCGCCCCCGAGGAATCGGACCTCGAACGCGCAGCCGAGGTCATCCGCGCAGGCAGCCGCATCGCCTTCCTCATCGGCCAGGGCGCCCGCGCCTGCGGACCCCAGGTCCTGGAGCTGGCGGAGAAAGTGGGCGCAGGCGTCACCACCAGCCTGCTGGGCAAGCCCTACGTGGACGAGTCCCACCCGCTGGCGGCCGGAACCATGGGCCACCTCGGCACCACGGCGAGCGCGCAGGTGCTCCTGTCCTGCGACACCCTGGTGATCATCGGATCGAACGATCCATGGACTGAGTACTACCCGGTCCCCGGCTCGTGCGCCACCGTCCAGATCGACAACGACCCTGCCAAAGTGGGCAACCACTACCCCGTCGATGTGGGCGTCGTCGCTGACGCGACGGCTGCCGTGGAACGCCTCCTCGCGATGGTCGAACCCCAGGGTGAGGACGAGTGGCGTGACACTCTCCACCGCCTGGTCCAGGAGGAGACAGTCGCCGCCGAACGGCGCGCGGAGGTGACGATGAGGGCCGTCAACCCGGAGGCAGCTGCACGCACCCTGAGCGCACACCTGCCGGACGACGCGCTCCTGGCTCTCGACGTCGGGAGCAGCGTGTACTGGTACGTCCGTCAGATGATCGTCCCACCTCGGGGCACCGCGCACCTTTCAAGCACTCTGGCCAGCATGGGCTGCTCGATTCCCTACGGCATCGCAGCCAAGGAGGCCTCCCCCGGGCAGCCCGTGGCAGTCCTCAGCGGCGACGGTGCCATGCAGATGCTCGGGATCAACGAGCTCATCACTCTCGGGCGACGCTGGCACGAGTGGACGAGCCCTCGCTTTGTGGTGACCGTGCTGAACAACAGCGACCTCGCCGAAGTCAGCTGGGAGCAGCGGGAGAAGGAGAACGAGCCGCGGTTCCCGCAGAGCCAAGGCCTTCCGCGCTTCGACTACGCGGCATTCGCCGAGCTCAACGGCCTGCTGGGCATCACCGTCAGATCCTCAGCCGAACTTGAGGGCGCTTACCAGCAGGCTTTCGCTGCCGATCGCCCGGTCGTCATCGACATCCACACGGATCCGGATGCTCCCCTGCTTCCGCCGATTCCCTACGCCTTGTCCATGGCGCCGGGCATGGAAGAAGGGCTGGCGCATGAGCCCGAGGCGAGCAATGCCTCCGCCCTCATGCAGCAGTACTTGAACATTGAGCAGGATCGCTCACTGCCCACGGAGCAGCACCCCTAAGGAGGACACCGCGTTGGGACACATTCCGCCGGTCATCCATACCCGGGACCTGATCAAGCAGTTCGGTGCGGTCCGAGCGCTCGATCGTCTGAACCTCGACATCGGCCCAGGTGAGATCCACGGCTTTCTCGGTCCCAACGGCTCCGGCAAATCCACCACTATGCGCGTGCTGCTCGGGCTGCTGCGGCCCGATTCCGGCACCGTCACCCTGTTCGGCCGGGACCCGTGGAAGGACGCCAGTGAGCTCCACCGGCGCCTAGCCTACGTTCCCGGGGATGTGGAGCTCTGGCCCAACCTGACCGGCGGGGAGGTCATCGACATGTTCCTGCGCCTGCGAGCCGGATCCGCCCGTTCCCAGCACAGCACGAAGCGGCGGGACGAGCTGATCGAGCGCTTCGACCTGAACCCGCGGAAGAAGACCCGCACATACTCCAAAGGCAACAGGCAGAAGGTCGCGCTGATCTCCGCTCTGGCGACCGACGTCGACCTGCTGATGCTCGACGAACCGACCTCCGGCCTGGACCCCCTGATGGAGCACACGTTCCAGGAGGTCATCAAGGAAGCCGCAGCCCAGGGCCGCTCAGTGCTGCTCTCCAGCCACATCCTCGCCCAGGTCGAAGCTCTCTCCGACCGCATATCGATCATCCGGGCCGGGCGCATCGTCGAGTCCGGCACCCTCTCCGGGCTGCGGCACATGACCCGCACCACCATCGAGGTCGAGACGGCGAAGCCCGCCGGAGCACTCGCCGAGGCTCACGGCGTCCACCACTTTCGCGAAGCTGGCGAGCGCACCGTCTTCGAGGTGGACGGGAACCGGATCGATGCTGTGATGCGGCAGATCACCGCCCTGGGGGTCCGTTCCCTGGTGGCTCATCCCCCGACGCTGGAGCAGCTGCTGATGCGCTACTACGGCGACGACCCCGAAGGAGCAGAGCAGGGATGAGCACCGCTCTGGGTCACGACTCCGCCCGAGCGTCGAGCCGGAGCGCACGCCGATCCACGCTGACAGGGACCGGGAAGCTGCTGCGGTTCATGCTGCGCCGCAACCGTATCTACACCCCCATGTGGGTCCTGGGCATTGCGCTGATAGGCTTCTACGTCGCCCACGCGATCCAGATCATCGCAGAGACTGATCAGGAGCTGGCGAACCTGACCACCATGTTCACCGACCCGGTGGGGCGCATGATGACCGGCCCTGCCTTCGGCATGGACGCACCCACGCATGAGCGGTTCTTCGCCGCCGGCTATGTGCTGTTCATCTACATCCTCATGGCGCTCATGAGCGTCTTCACCGTGGTGCGCCACACCCGGGCGGAGGAGCAGAGCGGACGAGCTGAACTTGTGCGGTCCAATGCGGTGGGTCGCCATGCCACACTCACCGCCACCCTGGTCCTGGTGAGCGGCGCGAACCTCATCGCCGCCGGCTTCGTCTGGGTCGCCGCGCTCACAGCGGACTACTCCCCCGAAGGGTCTGCCCTCGTTGCTGCGGGCGGACTGGCCGTGGGGCTCTTCTTCTCCGGTGCCGCAGCGGTCAGCGCACAGCTCAGCGAATCCTCCCGCGGCGCCTCGGCGATGGCCGGCGGCCTGCTGGGGCTGGCGTATCTGATCCGCATGAGCGGGGACGCCGCCGAGGTGGGCGGCAGTGCCCTGTCCTGGTTCTCCCCCCTGGGGTGGGCCCAGCAGACCGCCCCCTATGTGGAGGATCGGTGGTGGCCGCTGGCGCTGCTCGTCGGGTTCGCGGTGGCACTCATGTCGCTGGGCTTCTGGCTGTCCACGAAGCGTGACCTCGGGGCGGGCCTCATGCACACCCGACCGGGCCGGCCAGAAGCCTCGCCTGCGTTGGGCACCCCGGCAGGGATCGCTGCACGCACTCTGCGGGGCACCCTGCGCGGGTGGGCGATTGCACTGCTGATCACCGGCCTGATGTACGGCGGATTCGCGCAGACCATGCTCGACACCGCAGACGACCTTCCAGCGGAGATGGCCCAGATCTTCGCAGGCGATGACATCATGCTGGGCTACCTGGCCTACATGGCACTGTTCATGGCGGTGTTCGTCGCCGCCGCTGGGGTCGGCGGCCTCCAGCTGATCAGAGGCGAGGAGGGCAGCGGGCATGCCGAGTACCTGATGTCAGCGCCCCTGAGCCGCACCGCCTGGCTCGGCGCGCACCTTGCGGTGCTGCTGACCGGCCTTCTGCTCCTCGTGGCACTGGTCGGTGCAGGCATGGGAATCGGCACTTTCGCCTCCCTCGAAGAGGACGGCGGCAGGCACTTCGGCCAGATCTTCCTGGGCTCCTTGGCACAGACCCCTGCGGTGCTGGCTGTGATCGGTATCGTGATCGGACTCTTCGGCTGGGCCCCTCGCCTTGCCATCCCTGCGGGCTGGGTCGTCATCGGGTTCGCCGGCTTCATGACGACCTTCGGCGGTCTCCTGGAGCTGCCTCGGTTCGTGGAGAGCCTGAACGTCTTCGGGCACCTGGCCGAATACCCGGTGGAGGAGATTGCGTGGACCCCGGTGCTCTGGCTGACAGGTCTCGGCGCAGTCGGGATCGCGGTCGGCTTTCTGGGATGGAACCGTCGCGAAATCAGCAGGGCCTGAACCGGATGATGACACGAGTGTCGCACGACTCCTTGGAGCAGCATCAGGTCTGGATCTACCTCGCGGGTCTTCTCCTCGGCGCGGGAGTGGGGATGGCCTGGCCCGGGGGAAGTCAGCAGCTCGATGCGCTGGTGTGGCCGGCCCTGGCGCTGCTGCTGTACGCCACCTTTACGCAGATGAACCTCGCCGATGTGCCCAGGTCGCTGCGGGACACCCGGTTCCTCCTCGCCGCCCTGGTCGGCAACTTCCTCATCATCCCCGCAGCGGTGTTCGGGATCGTCTCCCTCATCCCGTCCCAGGACGCCCTGACCCTCGGCCTGCTCCTGGTGCTGCTGGTGCCGTGCACCGACTGGTTCATCACCTTCAGCGCTCTGGGGCGCGGCGATGCCGTGCGGGCTTCCGGTCTGACCCCTGTGGCGCTGTTCCTTCAGCTGGGCCTGCTGCCGCTGTACCTGCTCCTCATGACGGACTTCGATCTCGGCGGGGTCTTCGACATCCGGGCCGTCTGGCCTGCATTGATGGTCCTCGCCCTCCCCCTGGCGGCCGCGATCCTCACCGAAGCCGGGGCCTCACGCAGAAGGTTTTTGGCCCAGGTGCGTGAGCGGGCCGGGTGGTTTCCGGTGCCGCTGCTGGCGGTGGTGATCCTGTTCGTGTCGGCTTCTCACATCGGGCCGCTCCAGGAGCACCTGGGCCTGCTGCCGTGGGTGGGGCTGGCCGGTGGGCTGTTCCTCATCGCCGCGCTGCTGATCTCGAAAGTCATCGCCTCGGCGCTCCGGCTGCCGGCCCAGCAGGGACGAACGCTGGCCTTCTCGCTCGGTACGCGCAACTCGTTCATCGTCCTGCCGTTTGCGCTCTCCCTGCCCGAAGGGTGGGAGATCGTGCCCATGGTGATCGTCATCCAGTCGCTGGTGGAGCTGCTGGGGATGATCTTCTACGTGTGGTTCGTACCCAGGGTCTGGTTCCCGGACCGCACCATCAGGGCGCCGCAAGGATAGGGCGACGCCTTGTGCATCCTGATCAGTCGATGGCGCCTTCGGCCTCTGTGAGGCAGGCCAGCACCTGGTCGGCCCGACGCTGCACGGAGGCCACCTCGGAGTGCTGCAGCCTCACCATCGCTTCGGCCTCTGCAGTGGTTGCGACATGGTTCGCCGCCCGTGAGAGGGCTGCGTGGAGGTCGCGTGAGCCGCCGGGGATCTGGAGTGAGGTCCCTGGCCACCGTTCGTTGGCGCGGCGGCAGAGGTCATAGACCAGGGGCAGCTGATCGGCGAGCTGGTCTCCGATGACGACGAGCTGGTTGTGCACCGCGTCGTCCTCCACTCCCCCCAGAATCTGGTGGTAGCGGTCGATGCCGCGCTCGAACCTGTCATACGCCTGGCGCCACAGCCCGGATCCGAGCTCACGCTCTTTGCGACGGGCCTCGCGGCGGCCGGCGAAGAGGCCCGGCGGGATGATCTTCATAACGCGTTGAGTCTATACGTCGCGTATAGTGGTGCGTCGGCGTTCACGCCAAGGTGCGGTGTCCGAGCGGCCGAAGGAGACGGTCTTGAAAACCGTTGAGCAGCAACCCTGCTCCGTGGGTTCGAATCCCACCCGCACCGCCATAACTGCTCCGCAATAGCTGGGGTGCAGGGGTGAAGCTCAGAGAATTGCTCCTCCACTAACGGAAAACGCACTGGGAGCCGCAAGCGTTGGCTACACGGCCAGCACCCTAGAGCGACAAAGCAAAACCGGCACTAGCTACAACGTGGTCTGGTATCACAAGAGCAAGCGGCAAAGACCATGACAGTGTCGACGCGAGCGGCGGCCGAGGATTGGGTGCTTTTGCTCGATCCACACAAGGGCGACCAGGCCAGGGCGGGCAAGAATCTGGCGAAGTTGAAGTCGAAGGGGCCGCCACTAAGGTAAGTCGCTGAGGATCATTCCCCGGCTTCGTTCACGGTGCAGACCTATCTGTCCTGCACAAAGAAGCACATAGGGCCTGAGCTCGGCGCTTCGCTAAGCGACATGATCACGGACGACGACGTTTGTCGCTTCATCAAGCACCTTCAGGAAATATGGGCTGGCGGCGAAGACCATTCACAACGTCCTCGGCCTCCTGGCCTCGATCCTCGACTACGCGGTTGGGCGCGGACTGATCGACAGCAGTCCTTACCACGCGTCGATGCTCCCGAAGGCTGGCCCGTGGACGATCACAGCAAGTTCCTGACGTTCGAAGAGGTGGGATGCCCCCGGGAGTAGGCCCACGCGTTATGAGAGCCGCGGTTTCTTCAATGAGTGCAGATTTCAGCATACTCAGCGGGGCTGCGGTATCCGAGCGCTGAGTGGCGTCTGATCGTGTTGTACTCCTTCTTCCAATCAGTGATGATCATCCGGGCATGGGCTAGGGACCAGAAGCTGGTGATGTTCAGGCACTCGTCCCGGATCCGGCTGTTGAAGGACTCCACGTAACCATTGCGCCACGGGGAACCGGGCGGGATGTAGTGGAGCCCGGTGGCCTCTCCAGCCCAGTCAGCCATCGCCTGGCTGATCAGCTCCGGGCCGTTGTCGCACCGCAGGACCTGCGGTAGCCCCTGCTGCGCGGCGATAGCGTCCAGGTGGGTGGTGAGATCATCACCGGTGATGCTGCGGGCCACGATCCCGCCCAGACATTCGCGGGTGTGCTTGGGATGCCCCCGGGAGTAGGCCCACGCGTTATGAGAGCCGCGGTTTCTTCAATGAGTGCAGATTTCAGCATACTCAGCGGGGCTGCGGTATCCGAGCGCTGAGTGGCGTCTGATCGTGTTGTACTCCTTCTTCCAATCAGTGATGATCATCCGGGCATGGGCTAGGGACCAGAAGCTGGTGATGTTCAGGCACTCGTCCCGGATCCGGCTGTTGAAGGACTCCACGTAACCATTGCGCCACGGGGAACCGGGCGGGATGTAGTGGAGCCCGGTGGCCTCTCCAGCCCAGTCAGCCATCGCCTGGCTGATCAGCTCCGGGCCGTTGTCGCACCGCAGGACCTGCGGTAGCCCCTGCTGCGCGGCGATAGCGTCCAGGTGGGTGGTGAGATCATCACCGGTGATGCTGCGGGCCACGATCCCGCCCAGACATTCGCGGGTGTGCTCATCAACAATCGAGGCGATCTTGATCGCGCGGCCGGTCTCATCGGCGTCGAACTGGAAGTCCACTGCCCACACCGTGTTCGGCGCACATGCCGGCGGCGCTTCCGCGGTGGAAGACCCAACGCGCTTGCGTCGGCGCTTCACCGGCACCCGCAGGCCTTCTTCACGCCATAGCCGTTGGACCTTCTTGTGATTGACCGCCCAACCCTCGGCCCGGGCGTCATGGTAGGCCCGTCGGTAGCCCCACCGCGGGTGGGCCTTCGCATAGGCGCGAAGCCACCCTCGCAGCGCGGCGTCAGGGTCAGCAGTGGTCTCACCCTTGAGTCGGCGGCGGAACGCAGAACGAGAAAGCCCGGTCAGCATCGTGGACTTGCGCTCGGAGAGGCCCATCTTTCTCATCAGGTGATGGACCCCAGCGCGGCGCCGATCCGGGCTTAGAAGTTTCCCTCCGCCAGCTCCTTCAGCGCCGCCTTCTCCAACTCCGCATCAGCCAGCAGCCGCTTGAGCCGGTCATTCTGCTTCTCCAGCTCCTTCAGACGCTTCGCGTCCTCGGCCTTCATCCCGCCGTACTGGTTCTTCCACCGGTAGTAGGTGGCCTCGGTTACTCCGAGTTCTCGGGCCACCGCGGCGACATCCTGGCCTTCGGCCTGGAGTTTCTCCGCATCTTGGAGCTTCCGGATGATCTGTTCCGGGGTATGGCGTCGTCTCTTCGAAGTCATAGTCACACCAGTCTTCCTGCCCGCTCCCACGGGCGCTAGTGCAACTCTCATAACCAGTGGACCGAAACTAGGGGGTCACTCCAAGGGCGACTATATCGGGGTGCCAAAGTCACAGCGCTCTAACCGAACGATCGGCCTGCCGGTCTCATCAGTAGAGATGCTCCGTCGCCCCATGAAAGACCGGGATCCCGAAGCCCCACTCTTCCCTAAGCAGGACGGCACATTCCTGAAGGCCGACTCGACCAATCGACACTGGAACAACGCCGTGAAGCGCACTGAGGGCCTCTCCCACAAGCCCAGACTGTATTCCCTCCGGCACACGTATGCATCCCTAATGCTGGTCAACGGCATGAACATCTGAAAGCTGTCGCGGCACATCGTGCATTTCTCCGTCAGTATCACAGAGTCGACTTACTCTCACCTCATGCCCGAAGCGCAGTACGAGGCCGCACAGTTCACCTCGACCTTCACGGTAGAGCCCGCTCCTGCGCTGGAGCTCACCTAAGCTGACCTCGTGAATGACGGTGAGGCGCGATATACCAGCAGCTGCAGTCCGCTAGCCAGGGGACCCACGCGAAGCTTGCCAGCTTCGAGATGCGCAACTATCGGCAAAGTCAAGCCTTAGCGTGAGTGCTCGGCCTGGGGTCACCTCTGAGAAGCGCAGTCGGATAGAGGCCGGCAGCATACAACGTCGCCAAGTAAGGGTGAGGATAAGTTCAGTCGATGTTTCCTCACGCGTACAGGCAATGTCTAGTTATAGTTAAAGGCTCGTCCAACGGTGAGGAAAAAGTGTGTGGAGTGACGGAAAGAACTCGATTTGCGCTCGACCGAACTCTTTCAATGAGTTCAAGACCCTCCAGACACTGCAAGAAGATGGTTCATCTCGCCCGGTGGTGGAAGACGAACTATTTGCCTGCGCCCTGGAAGTGATCCGTCGGAACTATGACGACGGGACTCCACCTAAAGCGGTCATTGAGCTGCTCCTGAGTCAGTACCGCACCTTGCGCAAACGTGCCGAAGCCGGCGCAATTGTTCAGGGCGAGCGGGACTCCGCTGGTATCTGCGTTAAACCTATGAGCCGTGAACCCGACATTTGGGAGCTCTCATGGCTATGGGAAGACGCCAAAATGAGGATCTACCACGCCGAACCGTCATGTAAGCCACACTGGATTGTGGCCCTCCGAGTCCATGAAAAGATGTGGCCTCGGGTGACGAGGAGATCATCAGACAACTGCAGAATGTAGAGGTCGACATCGCCGCCACCCGCTATCACACGGAGTCGCATCACCTGTGGGGCTACCCCCACTCATATTGACGTGCATGCTCAGGTCACCATAGATTGCAGTCTATGACGACGTTCGACGAGAGACTTGCAGCGGAGTTCGGCATCGACCTCGATTCCCCGCGATGCGCCGGAGCGATTACCTCACCGAGGCAAACGCAAAGCTTCTGGCGAGCCTCGTCCAGGTGCGTGCGGCTCGGGGTCTAACGCAAGACGATGTGGCAAAGCGATTGGGCGTCACTCAACCAACGATCGCCAGCT
The DNA here is from genome assembly GCF_007922635.1 of Nesterenkonia sp. NBAIMH1. Classification (NCBI taxonomy): domain Bacteria; kingdom Bacillati; phylum Actinomycetota; class Actinomycetes; order Micrococcales; family Micrococcaceae; genus Nesterenkonia; species Nesterenkonia sp. NBAIMH1. The sequence continues at coordinate 2,125,243 of NZ_CP042335.1, read as the reverse complement.
TCGAGCGGATGGACAGTGATCCCAAGCTGTCGACTGTCCGAAAATACGCCCACGCCGTCGAGGCCCTAGTGCGGCATGTTGTAGAGCAAGACACAGGGCAGCTTCTTGATGAGCGACAAGATGAGTGGACGCCCGACGAGCGACCCGTGACATTGCATGGGAAGTTCTTAACTTACCGGGCTCTCTCCTGGCATACACAAGTCGCGACTATGTGGGGTAACCACGAATTCCCCGTAGACGAGGAGTACATGACGGCGGCTGAGTCGAAGCCGTCCGACTTTGCTTTAGGAGCGTAATGACTCAAGAAGAAGCGGTACTGAACCGTGTCAAAGAGCTGCTCCCTCAGTTGACGTTAATGGATGTTGAGTTTCTAGAACTCCGTGCAGTTCGTGCGGGAGAGGAACATGAAGAGCAACTCGAGGACATCGATGAAGACGCGGTTAAACCTTCATTTGAACTCAAGTTCTCTCAGAACAAGAAGCGCGATAAGTTGCGTATCCGCCTGCGCATGGAGACGCAGTCCACTGAGGGCGTTGTCGAAGCTGAAGTTGCAGCGATCTACGAAATGTCTGAGTCGTCAAAACTCGGCCCTGACGTTATGCTCGAATTCGCGAACCGTGTCGGCGTCATGGCGCTGTTGCCGTACCTTCGAGAGGCGCTCCACAGCATGAGCTTGAAGGTCTTCGGTGAGCGCCTACTGATGCCGATGATTCCGGCCGGTGAGCTGCGTTTCGACGGCCCCGCCGAAATGGAGGAGTCTTCCGACTAGGGTCCTGGCGGCGGAGCTGCGTTCGAGGCCAGTTAAAACGCTAGTGGTCCGCAGGCACACTGGACGATCTGGGGAGTTGCCGCAGGTACTCCGACAATGCGTGCTTTGCTTTGCCCAGGGTCCTCGCCTGATTCGTCATGCAAGCGACCTCGGTGCATTCAAGTCCATTTGCAGTGGGCTCATTTGCGAACATTCGACAGCCGAAGGTCCGTTTACTCTCGATATAATGCTTTCCGCTCCCGGCGGGCTTTGACCCTCATCGCGGTTTCGCCGACGCGAAGGCACCGAGCTGGCGACCCCTGGTCAATCTTAGTCGACTCTTTTGGGCTGACTTCGCGCCGACGAACACTTTGAACGACCCCGGCACAGAACGGCCATAACCACCAGGCCGGTGATGAGCTCCACGCCAAACTCCGTTTGTCAGCACTTTCGCACTTAGCCAGTAGGCCGGACACTACTCCTCGTCGGTTAGCTCGTAATCATCAGCGATAGTGAACCCTCCGAGCAGTTCGTACATCAAGGTGATTCGATCTATATGCGCAGCGTCAGGATTATGCCGCATTAACCGCTCGCGAAGCGCTGCGACACTTTCCCAGTGATCCCCTGTTCTGGGGACCACGTACCCTGCAAATGATTCAGCCAGTCGATCCACAGACTCCTTGTCACTGATTGGCTTCGAAGCTGCGATTTGGGCGATTCCATAGGTTCCGGCCCGGAATACTAATCCTTTGGCCCGCTCAAGCCGACGGAACCACCTTGGCCTCTGCTGGACTTCGGCAAGAATGATTGCCCGCAAGAGATCGCCATCGGCCCCATGCTCCTTAGCAGCCTGAGAGATATATTCCCATTTATCTAGACCTATGTCTTTGACGAGTCCTTCTGTCAATTCATCAGCTTGCAAGGGGCGCGATGCCATCAAATATCTCGCCGCAGCTAGAAAAAGACTCGCAAACAGACCTGCCCATACGGCAATAAGAATATCGTCAATTTCAGGAATAAGGCCGGCGAGCTGCCCCCGTAGAAATGTCGCCAAGGTTGCGCTCATCACCACGAGAACCATGACCCCGCCGTGATGCACGAGTAGGACCAGCTTCTGTGCAGTTTGGGGTCCCCGGAGGAGGCGAAGCAATGCTCGAAGGTTCGTCCCGGCGAAGTGGCCCAGTAAGAGAATGCCCAGTCCAGCCCACGGCATTCCTCCAAGCTCATCCAGCACGACGCCAAGGAAGAGAGCTACAACGAAAACTGGGGCACCCCGGAAAACTATGTAGTGTCTAAAAACCCACCACGGGCGAGCTCGTCAGCGGTGTTCTGTACCGAACCGTAACTTTCTGGCCAGTCCGTGTTGATGCGCCTGTAGAGCACATGCAGTGCTCCGCTACCCGCCAAGGCGAGACCAACCGTCCAGAGTAAGGATTCCATGAGAATGATAATCTTCCATTATCTTCGTCTGCGGTCGTCGGCTACATGCGCTTCGCATGTTGCCTGCTTCTTTGTGCTCTGCACACCCAAAAGTGTTCCGTTTCCCTTAACCAACCCCTCGATTGTTCATGTATTTTTCGGGAAGGGGTTGCAGTTACATCCTGGAGAAGCGATGACCCGCGAGGGGGGCATTCTCACCACGGTGCATAAACCAGAAGGTTTGAGCTTTTCGATCATATGTCCTTGCACGGTGGAGCGTCAGGCACCTGGAAGCACGCAATTTCGATCGACCCTTAGAGGTCTGCCCGATCGGTAGGCCCCATCGCCCCCGGATAGTCACGGCGTGCTGAATTCCACTCGTCGGATGTCTCGCATCAGTAGGCGCTCGCCCGCATAGGCGTCTCAGCAGATTCGAAGTTAGGTTCATCGGCGGTTGAGCGCATGACGGAGAGACACTCACTTGACGGCCCAAAACGCGGGTTTGCTGCCTACGGTGAAGCAGCACCGCATCCAGTGAGACCGACAGTCGCCAGGGGGGGAACCACTGGCAGCAATCTTCGAGAAGATATAAAGGCGATTTCACGGATGCCTTTCTTAAACACACGGCTAAGCTGGCTATGCCCCCTGAACTGCGAGCTTGTAGCGACCGAGCGGCTACGACTGGTCCTTGAACACCACGAGGAAGCGGTGGGCCTCCTCCTCGGTGAGCGGCGAATTGGCCGCGAGCAGGGTCGCGGCCTCGTCCACATGATCGTCACGCAGCAGTGCGTACAGCTGATCATGGACCCACGGCTCCAGATCCTCGTGCGACAGGGTGATCTTCTCCTCACCCCGCTGCACCTCCAGATGGAAGCCGGCCGGCTCATCGTCCAGATCAGGGGCGGCCCACTCGTCCGGAATCGTCAGCTCCGCATCAGGATCGAAGCCGGACTCCCGCATGAGCTCCCGAGCCCGGGCATCCACGTCATCACCTTCAGGCTGCGAGGACTGTGCCCCCGGGATGTTCGGCACATTCTGCTCGTTGTCGCCGAGGATCTCCCCCGTGTTGGGATCAGCCTCAGCCACAGGTCCCTCGTCGTCGATGCGCTCTTCGTCGAAGGGGCTGACGTCAGCGTCCTCCCGCACGGCATCGATCGAGTCCTCGAGGTACTCCTCATCGAAGGAGCCATCCGAATCGAGCTCCTCACCCAGCCGAAGCTCCGAAGGCGACGGTTGTGGATACTGGTTCAACGCGTGGATGGCGACCACCGAATCGCGCAGCCCTACCCCGGTGAACTCCTTATAGGACGCCATCGCCTGCCGTCCGTTGCCTGCGGCAATATGCCGGTACACGGCCTTGTGCTGCTCATCATCCAAAGCGAGCGCCGCCTCACGGGCCATGCGAGGCGTGACCTCCTGCTGCAGCTTGTCCGCCACCTTCGGCGCCTGCCGCTGTGCGAGCAGGCGAAGGCCCAGAAAGATCAGAACGCCAAGGACCACCGCGATCGCCAGAAGTTCCATGCGCGCCATTCTACGCGGGCACGGCGCCGGCCCGCGGGTACGCCTAGGATGGACGAGTGAGCATCGACCTGAGCGAATCCTTCATGGCCTACGACGTCCGCGGTCTCGTCGGCGAGACGATCTCCTCCGAATCCGTACGCGCCGTTGGCGCCGGGTTCGTCGACGCACTGCAGCTCGCCGGACAGCAGGTGCTCGTCGGCGGTGACATGCGGCCCACCTCGGCCGAATTCATCGAAGCCTTCACCGAAGGTGCCACCGCTCGCGGAGCCAACGTCACCCAGCTCGGCATGATCTCCACCGACATGCTCTACTTCGCATGCGGGAAGCTGAACGCCCCCGGAGTCGTGTTCACCGCCTCCCACAACCCTGCCGGGTACAACGGCATGAAGATGGCCAAGGCCGGCGCGGTGCCCATCAGCGCCGACACCGGCCTCGAAGACATCCGCGTGATTTCGCAGGCCTACCTGGACAACGGGGAGATCCCCTCGCTGGGAGAGCCCACCGCCGTGGACGCCGAGAGCATGCTCACCGACTACGCGACATATCTGCGCGAACTCGTCGACCTCTCCTCGATCCGCCCGCTGAAGGTCGTCGTCGACGCAGCCAACGGCATGGCCGGGCTGACAACCCCCATCGTGCTCGGCAGCGAACGCCTCCCCGGCCTCCCGCTGGAGATCATCCCGATGTACTTCGAGCTGGACGGCACGTTCCCCAACCATCCGGCGAACCCCCTCGAGCCGGAGAACCTGCGCGACCTCCAAGCCGCCGTGCTGGAGCACGGCGCTGACATCGGGCTGGCCTTCGACGGCGACGCCGACAGGTGCTTCTTCATCGACGAGAAGGGACAGCCCGTCTCCCCCTCCGCCGTCACGGCCCTGGTGGCACGCCGCGAGATCGCCCGCGCGAAGGCCGCGGGTGAGGCTGAGCCGGCCATCGTGCACAACCTCATCACCTCCAAGGCGGTGCCGGAGCTCGTCGCAGCGGAGGGCGGACGCGCCGTCGAGACTCGCGTGGGCCACAGCTTCATCAAAGCGGTCATGGCATCCGAGGCAGCCGTCTTCGGCGGAGAGCACTCCGCCCACTATTACTTCCGTGACTTCTGGAACGCAGACACCGGCATGCTCGCGGCGATGCACATGCTCGCCGCGCTGGGCCAGCAGAGCCTGCCGCTGAGCGAGCTCAGCCGAGAGTTCAGCCCCTACGTCGCCTCCGGCGAGATCAACTCGAAGGTCCAGAGCAAAGAGGACGCGATGGCGGCCGTCGAGGCGGCGTTCGAGACGCGCGACGTGCTGGTCGACCGGATGGACGGGCTGCGTGTCCAGGCGGAGGACGGAACGTGGTGGTTCAACCTTCGGCCCTCCAACACCGAGCCGTACCTGCGCTTCAACGGAGAGGCCCGCACGGCCGAAACGATGGAGCGCACCCGCGACGAAGTGCTTGCGCTGGTGCGCCGATAGAGGGCGCAGCCCACCTGCAGGAAACATTCGCGAAACATTTGACTCTCTCAAAGAGCTAATTCGCGCGGATCTAAAAGTATTCTCGATTCGCAAGTCAATTCCGCAGGGTGATGCACATCCGAAGTCAAAGCTGATCATGACAGCATTACGGTGCACAGAACGCCGATCTACGGTGCAGATGCGCAGATGATCCGTCACTCTTCGCCGGATGGGGGATTGAACTGAGCCGGCGCTGGCCCTAAGTTCATGCATATCACTCGCACACTGAAGGGCTGAGAGCATGAACCTGTACCGTCGACTCGACGCTCACCTGCACGAGCACTCCGAGACCGGAGAGCCCGTTCCCGGCACCCTCAGCGGGGCCCGGATCTTCATGATCTGGCTCGCCGCCAACCTCGTCGTCACCACCATGCTCACCGGCACGCTCTTCGTGCCGGGAGTGGACTACTCCACCGCTGCGCTCGGCATCCTCGTCGGCACGCTGCTGGGCGCCGTCGTGCTCATCACCATCGGCTCCATCGGCACCCGCACCGGACTGGCCACCATGGCCCTGACCCGTGCGCCCTTCGGGCTGCGCGGATCCATGCTTCCGGTGGCGGCCAACATCATCATCCTCATGGGCTGGTCCTGGGTGCAGGCCATGCTGGCCGGCATCACCGTCGACCACCTCATCTCCACCTACACGGGCGCCGCCTCGAACCCCATCCTCTGGTCAGTGATCTGCCAGACCATCGTCGTCGCCCTCGCCATCTTCGGCCACCAGGGCATCGCCAAGATCGAGCCGTGGCTGGCCGCGCTGATCCTGGGCCTGATGGGCTTCGTCTTCTACACCGCCTTCTCAGCGTTCAGCCCAGCAGATTTCCAGAACCTGCCCACGGACCCGGCACTCGGCCTCGACGGGGTCGTGGTCCTGGACATCGTCATCTACACGGCCATCTCGTGGACCGTCCTCTCCGCAGACCTGAACCGATTCGCCCGCTCGCCGCGCGCGGGAGCCGTCGGCGCCGGCCTCGGATACACCGCCTCGACGACTCTGGCCATGCTCATGGGCCTCACCGGCATCTCCTACTTCCTGGCCCGCGGCCAGGACGCAGCAGAGTTCGACCCGACGCCGTTCGTCGACAGCTTCGGCACCGTCGTGGCCCTGGTCATCTTCCTCTCCGTGATGGCCACGAACACGATGGTCGTCTACGGCATGACCACCTCCGCCGTCACCTCCCACACCGGGCGCCACCTGCGGCTGCGCTTCCTCCCCACCGCACTGGGACTGGGCCTGATCAGCATCATCGGCGCCACCTGGATGGCGCTGCTGGACGCGTTCGCGGACTTCCTCGCCCTGATCGGCGCGTTCTTCATCCCCGTGTTCGCCATCATGCTCGTCGACTACTTCATCATCCGCCGCGCCAGCTACGGCCGTGACATCCTCAAGGCGCGCGACGGCGCCTACTGGTTCTCCGGCGGGGTCAACTGGGCAGCCATCGTCGTGTGGGTCATCGGGGCCGCAGCCACCTACGTCCTGGGCTACATCTGGGTGCCCCCGGCCGTCGGCTCCGCGATCCCCGCATTCGTCCTCTCCGCGGTGCTCTACCTCGCGCTCTCCTGGAACCGGCGTGCCAAGCGAGCCGACACCGGCGAATCTCTGGAAGCGTCCCGCTGACGATGCGCGAGGGGCTCCCGGAGCGGCTCATCCACGCCCTGCAGCACAACGGCCGGGCCACCTACAACGAGCTTGCGACAGAGCTGGGAGCCCCGCGCAACCTTGTCTCCAGCACCGTCCGGCGGCTGCTGCAGACAGGGCAAATCCGCATCGTGGCCACCGCAGCGCACGGCGCGACGGGCCACCATGTGCTGGCGCACGTCGCGCTGCGGTGCGCGCCGAACGCGGAGGACGCGATCGGGCACCTCATGGAGCAGGAGGACATCCCCTGGTCTCTGCGGTCGCCGGCACCCACGACCTCGTCCTCGAAGTCAGGGCGCCCACCGTGGAGGCGCTGCACAGCGCGCTGCGCAGAGTCCGATCGCACCCCAGCGTCCGCACCGCAGCCGTCACGCTCTACCACCATGTGGTCAAGAGCGCCTTCAGCACCCACCCTCCGGGGACGGGAGACTCGATGCGACGGACACCGCGCTCATCGAGCTGCTGCGCACCGACGGCAGGATGAGCTTCAACGACCTCGCCGCGACGGTCCACCTCTCCCCACCTCCGTCAGAAGCCGGGTCCGGCGCATGCAGGAGGCGGGTCTGCTGCGGATCAGCGCGCAGATCCCCCACACGCCCCAGAGCGGCCGCGTGAAGGTGGGAGTGGGCCTGTGCCTCACCGGAGAGGACCACGACGCGGTGGCCGCGGCCGTGCAGATGCCGGAGGTCGAGTTCGCCGCCGAATCCCTCGGCCGGTTCGACCTCATCGCGACGCTGAACTCTTCCGACCCCGCGGAGATCGCGGGACGATTGGAGCAGCTGCGCTCACTGCCCGAGGTCCACCACATGGAGACCTGGATGCATGTCAGGACCCATAAGGAGGACTACTCCCAGCCGATGAGGCAGGAGACGACGGCATGACATCGACCAACCCCCCCCCCCCCACCGAGAGACCCTGATGGAGAGCAGCACCCGATGACACAGACACCCTCCGGCACCACGCCGACCGGACCCCGCGACAGCAGCGCGACGCCCCGCTACGCCGGCCAGGCCACCTACGCACTCCTGCCCTCCCTGGACCAGGTGGGCACCGCCGACGTCGCCGTCGCAGGCATCCCCTTTGACTCCGGGGTGAGCTACCGCCCAGGGGCTCGGTTCGGGCCCAGCCACGTGCGGGAGGCCTCCCGGCTCCTGCGCCCCTACAACCCCGCCCAGGACGTCTCCCCGTTCACCGTGCAGCAGGTCGCGGACGCCGGCGACATCGTGGCCAACCCCTTCGACCTCGACGAGGCGATTCAGCAGGTCTACCAGGGCGCAGCGGACCTGCTGCAGCACGCGGGACGCTTCGTCATGATCGGCGGGGACCACACCGTCGCCTACCCGCTGCTGAAAGCGATGTACGAGAAGCACGGGCCCATCGCCGTGCTGCACGCGGACGCCCACCTGGACACCTGGGACACCTACTTCGGGGCTCCCATCACCCACGGCACCCCGTTCCGCCGCGCCAGTGAGGACGGGTTCATCGACCTCACCGCCAGTGCGCACCTGGGCATCCGCGGGCCCCTGTACGGCAAGGGGGACCTGGAGGACGACGCCACGCTCGGCTTCGAGATCACCACCACCGAGTTCATCGAGGAGCACGGGGTCCCCGCGGCCCTGGAGCGGCTGCGGGCACGCCTCGGGGACAGGCCGGTGTACATCTCGATCGACATCGACGTGCTGGACCCCGCCCACGCCCCCGGCACAGGGACCCCCGAAGCCGGAGGCATGACCAGCCGCGAGCTGCTGCGGATCATCCGCGGCCTCGCGGACCTCAACATCGTGGGCGCCGACGTCGTCGAGGTCTCCCCCGCCTATGACCACGCGCAGCTGACCGCGGTGGCGGCATCGCACGTCGTCTACGAGCTCGTCTCAGCCATGGGGAAGACTGGCCCACACAGCGCTCCCGCAGCATTGCCCCCCGCATACGAAGGCCCGAACGCATGAGCGCCCCGGCTGAGCCCAGCGTCACCGACGTCGAGGCCGCGGCGGAACGCATCGTCGATGCCTTCGCCGCCAACGACGGGCCTCGCTACTTCGCGGGCTTCGCACCCGAGGCGACGTTCATCTTCCATCCTGAGCCGCAGCGGCTCGCCAGCCGCGACGCCTACGAGCAGCTCTGGAACAGCTGGAGGGCGGACGGCTGGCGCGTCGTCTCCTGCGCCTCGACCGACCCTCACGTGCAGACCTTCGCCGGGGGCGCGGTCTTCTCGCACACCGTCCACACCGCCGTCGAGACCCCGCAGGGCCCAGAGTCCTACCGTGAGCGCGAGACCATCGTCTTCGCGCTGCAGGACGGCAGACTGCTCGCCGTTCACGAGCACCTCTCAGCACACGATGCCTGAGCCACAGCCCCGGAGCGGCAGCACAGGCACACAGATTCTCCATGATCTGAGCCATCCGATCCGCGACTCCATGATGACCTACCCGGGAGACCCAGCCGTCGCCGTCGCACCCGCGCTGAGGATCCCCACCGACGGCGTGGAGGTCGCCCGTCTCACCCTCGGCTCCCACAGCGGAACTCACGTCGACGCCCCAGCGCACACCATCGCGGGCGGCCGCACGATGGCCGACGTGGACCTGCACGAGCTGTTCGGGGAGGCCGCCGTGCTGCGGGCACCCCATGCAGGCGAGGGAGAGCCGTACGGCCTGGACGACCTGGAGTTCGACGGGTCCTCGGTGCCTGACCGTCTGCCGCCGATCGTCCTGATCGACACCGGATGGGCGCAGGAGTTCGGCCACCGGGGCGCCCTGAACCATCCGTGGCTGCTTCCCCGCGCTGCTGAGGAGCTGTGGAGCCGCGGCATGCGCGTCCTCGGAGTGGACACGCTCAGTCCCGACCCCACAGACGACCCCACGTCCGCCTTCCCTGTCCACGAGGCGGTGCTCGGACGGGACGGGCTCATCGTGGAGAACCTGCGCGGCCTCGAGCACCTCCCCCCGTCCGTGAAGGTAGGGATCTTCCCGCTGCGCTATGAGGGCGACGGCGCTCCCGTCCGAGCGGTCGCCTTCACCGATGGCCCACGCATGGCTGGCTAGAGTAATGAGCATTCGCACCGCACGCCGCTTCGCCCCCAAGGAGCTCCTTTGACGACTCAGCCGCTCACGATGCTCAGCCCGGACTTTCCCTTCAGCTATGACCACTACCTGGAGGATCCCCACGGGCTCGGCGGCGTCCCCGAGAGCGCACGAGGCACAGAAGTGGCCGTCATCGGAGCGGGAGCTGCCGGGCTGGTGGCCGCCTTCGAACTGATGAAGATGGGGCTGAAGCCGGTCATCTACGAGGCCGGCAGCATCGGCGGACGGCTGAAGACCGAGAGGTTCGACGCCGCCCCCCAGGTGGCCGCGGACCTCGGCGGCATGCGGTTCCCCACATCCGGGCGCGCCTTCTACCACTATGTGGACAAGCTGGGCCTGGAGACTCGCCCCTTCCCGAACCCGCTCTCGGACGCGACCCCCTCAACGGTCATCGACCTCAAGGGGGAGCCGATTTGGGCCCGAACCGCCGACGATCTCCCGGAGTTCTACCGCGAGATGGCCGAAGGGTGGAAGAGCGCCCTGCAGCAGGACGCTCAGCTCCATGCTGTGCAGGACGCGATCCGCGCTCGAGACGTCGACACGCTGAAGCGCCTCTGGAACGACCTGGTGGAACGACTCGACGACCAGTCCTTCTACGGGTTCCTGGCCGGATCCGACGCCTTTCGGCAACTGAGCCACGAGCACCTCGAAACGTTCGGGCAGGTGGGATTCGGCACCGGAGGCTGGGACACCGACTTCACCAACTCCATTCTGGAAGTCCTGCGCGTGGTGTTCACCGACGCCGACGACAACCACCGCAGCATCGTCGGCGGCGCACAGCGCCTCCCCGTCGAGCTCTGGCACCACACGCCTGAGGACCTCGTGCACTGGCCGAAGGGGACCTCACTCGCCAGCCTGCACGGCGGCGCGCCCCGAGGCGCAGTGACAGGAATTCACCGCGGCCAGCGTGCCGACCTTCCCGCCGGCGGCATCAGCATCACCGAGAAGTGGGGCAGAACCAGAGAGTTCGCGGCCGCGGTGGTCACGTGTCAGTCATGGCTGCTGTCCTCGCGGATCGACACCGACGAGGCGCTCTTCACCCCGTCGATGTGGCGCGCCATCGAGAAGAGCCACTACATGCTCTCCTCCAAGACGTTCGTGCTGGTGGACCGTCCCTTCTGGCGGGACACCGACCCTGAGACGGGCCAGCCGGTGATGTCGATGACGCTGACCGACCGGCTCCCCCGCGCCACCTACCTCCTGGACGAGGGCGGAGACGAGGGCCCCGCATCGATCCTGCTCTCCTACACGTGGAACGACGACGCGCTGAAGTGGCTGGCGCTCGACGCATCGGAGCGCACGCGCCTCATGCTCCACTCCCTGCACAAGATCTACCCCAACATCGACATCGGGGCGCACATCATCGGTGAGCCGCTCACCGTCTCATGGGAGGCCGACCCCAACTTCATGGGCGCGTTCAAGAACAACCTCCCCGGCCACTACCGCTACCAGGAGATGCTGTTCGGGCACTTCGTCCAGAATGGGTTCCCCGAGCACCAGCGCGGCCTCTTCCTGGCCGGCGACGACATCTCATTCACGGCCGGCTGGGCCGAAGGGGCGGTGACCACAGCACTGAATGCCGTGTGGGGCGTGGTGCACCACCTCGGCGGCGCAAGCCACCCCCAGAATCCGGGCCCGGGCGACATGTGGTCGCACCTGGCTCCGATCCGCCTGAGCTGAAGGAGCCGAACCCCAATGACACGCATCGCCGTCCTGCAGGCTCAGGCCGAGCCTCTGAGCATCGACCTCAACCTCGCCGCTGTGCAGCGCGCGGCAGCCGAGGCGAAGGAGGCCGGGGCAGAGCTGCTGGTGACGCCGGAGCTGTTCGTCACCGGCTACGCACCAGCCCGTATCCGTGCCGAACTCGGCCAGGAGCCCGTGCACGCAGCGGAGGATGCCCTGCGCCGCATCGCCCGGGAGCAGAGCATCAGCATCGTCGCCAGCCTGCCCGGACGGGAGACCCCCGAGGAGCGGGGCATCACCGCCCTGCTGATCGCAGACGACGGGGCCGTGCTCGCGCGCTACCAGAAAGTGCAGCTGTTCGGACCCGAGGAGAAGGCCTCCTTCGTCGCCGGCGAGGAGCCCCCTGCCGTGGTGGATCACCTGGGCCGCAGACTCGGTCTGCTCGTCTGCTACGACGTGGAGTTCCCCGAAATGGTCCGAGCCGCGGCCGCGCAGAGCGCCGACCTGCTCCTCGTTCCCACCGCGCTGGCGCAGGAGCCGGCCGTGCAGGACATCCTGCTTCCCGCCCGCGCCCTCGAAAGCCGCGTGGCACTGGCGTATGCGAACCACTGCGGCACCGAGGACGGGCTCACGTTCGACGGCGGCAGCGTCGTGCTCGACATCAGCGGGCACCCTCTGGCGGCCGCCGCAGCCGAGCCTGACCTGCTGATCGTTGACGTGCCGGCACCCTCAGAAGCAGGCCCTGAGGGCCCCTGGTACCGGCAGGACCGTCGGGCCCACCTGCACCGCCGGTGGCTCTGAGAGCGGCATCGGGGATGCCCGGGCGGGCGAAAATGTAAACAGTTCATTAAATGCGCGGTCCGCTATTGACAGGCATGTGTGACGCACACGACACTCTTAACCAAATCGCATTTGGTTTCTGAGGCAGGGACCATGCGTGCTCCGGGCACCTCCGGGGCTGTCACTAGAGAAGGGGAACACACCATGAGCGAACCGCGTGCCGAAGCGGCCCCGCAGGCGAATCCATTCGTCGACACGCTCCTGCAGAAGGGAATGGAGCCCGTCGTCGCCGAAGAGCTCGAGCGTCGCATCCAGATCATCGAAAGCGACGAAGCCGACGACGTAGCGCACAGGGCGCTCACTCCCGTCGACATCGCCGTGTACCTTCTCGTCTGCGCGGGAATCTGCGCCGTCGCCCTGGGAGTCCTCGCATGAGCGCCAAGGCTTCGAGCACAGAGACAGACCGCCTCCTCAGCGAAGAGCACAGGTTCGGCACCTTCCCTCTCCTGAAGAAGGAGCGCGTGTGGTCTTTCGCCGACTTCACGTGGGTCAACACCTCCCTCGCCATCGCCACCTGGGCGTTCATCGTCGGAGGCTCCACCGCACTGATGGTCGGATTCCGCGACGGCGTGCTCGCCATGATCATCGGCAACGCGATCGGCCTGTCCTTCATGGTCCTGGCGGCCACCGCCGCCTCCCAGCGCTACGGCTCGGAGCAGTACACGATGCTGCGCGGGGCGTTCGGAGTCGTGGGCGTCGGCGTCCTCGTCTTCACCATCGTGCTGATCACCGAGATGGGCTGGTCCTCACTCCTGGCTGTGATGGCCGGCCGTGCCGCCAGCCAGATCACCGGGGAGGTGACGGGGGCGGAGCTCTCCCAATACGGCCCGCTCGTCACCGTCGGAGCGCTGGTCGCCATCGGCCTGGCCTGGTTCATCCTCTCCCGCGGCCCCATCACCATCGGGCGTCTCAACGCCATCGTCGCCCCCGGTCTGGCGCTCATCGTCGCCGGCATGATGATCTTCCTCGTCATGAACACGTCATGGGACGCGCTCAACTCAGCTGCACCCATCGCGCCGTTCGAGGACGACACGCTGAACTTCATGATCGCCGTGGAGTTCAACATCGGCGTCGGGGTCTCCTGGTTCCCCATCATGGGCTCCCTCGCCCGCATGGCCAAGAGCCGACGAGCCGCCCTCTGGCCCTCATTCCTGGGACTGTTCCTCGCCACCGTGCTGGCCCAGACCGTCGGCCTCGCCGCGGCACTGACCCTGGGCGAGTCCGACCCGACCGTGTGGATGGTGCCCTTCGGCGGACCGCTGCTCGGCATCGGGATCCTGGCCTTCATCGCCTTCGCGAACATCACCTCGATGTCATCGATCGTCTACTCCACAGTTCTTGCGATCCGACAGTCATCCGGGCAGGCACTGGCGAAGGTGCCGTGGAAGGGCCTCAGCGCGCTCTTCTTCATACTCCCCGCGATCATGACGTTCTTCCCGCAGTTCATGTACGAGCAGTTCATGCTGTTCGTCACCTACTCCGGGGCGTTCCTCACCGCAGTGTGCGGCGTTGCGCTGGCCGACTACTTCATTCTGCGCAGACAGCGCATGAACCTGCGTGAGCTGCACCTCGGGCAGCAGGGAACCCTCTACGCGTACAAGGGCGGGGTCAACATCGCCGGTCTGGCCAGCGTCGCCGTCGGCGCCGTCCTGTACGTCTTCCTCTACGATCCGGTGAGCCTGGAGACGAACGCAGCGTTCTCCTACGTGACTGCCTCTATTCCCACCGTGCTCATCGCGGCCATCTCCTACCTCGTCCTCAGCAAAGTCCTCTACGGCCGACGAACCTCGAAAGAGGCCGCACCGAAAGTGAGCGCCTCATGATCAGCGCACGAGCAGCGTTCCACCCCTCCCCCGCGGCCCGCGAGCTGACCGTGGACACCGTGGAGGTCGCTGAGCCGGGTCCGGGCCTCGTCCGGGTGCGGCTGGGCGCCTCCGGGGTGTGCGGCTCCGACCGGCACGTCCTGGACGGGGAGTGGAGCATGCCCTCGCCCACCGTCCTGGGGCACGAGGGGGCCGGCACGGTCGAAAGCATGGGTGAGGGGGTCACCGACCTCGAAGAGGGCGACCACGTGATCATCACGTGGTTTCAGCCGTGCCTTCGCTGCAGCTCCTGCGCCGAGGGCCGCACATGGGTGTGCGACAACGCCTCCAGTGAGGGCTGCCGGCTCCCCGACGGAAGCACCCCCCTGCGCAAGGATGACCGAGAGGCCTTCCCCTACCTCGCCGTGGGCTCCATGGCGGAGTACGCCGTCGTCCCCCGTCACGCTCTGGTCCCGATCAGCCGTGAGGTGCCGTTCGACGTCGCCGCGCTCATCGGCTGCTCCGTGGTCACAGGGTTCGGCGCAGTGGTCAACGACGCGGGCGTGCAGGCAGGACGCTCAGCACTGGTGATCGGGGCGGGCGGCGTGGGGCTCTCGCTCATCATGAGCCTGGTCGCCGCGGGCGCGGGCAAGATCATCGCAGCCGACATCAATCCGGAGGCCCTCGCGCTGGCGGAGGAGTTCGGGGCCACCCACACTGTGCTGTCGAATGGTGACCTGCCGGACAAGGTGCGGGAGATCACGGGCCACGGCGTCGACTACGCCTTCGAAGCGATCGGCCGGCCGGAGACCATCGGCATCATGCCTGACTGCGTTCGACGCGGCGGAAAGGCGGTGATCGTCGGGCTCCCGCCTGAGGACGCTCCGGTGTCGGTCGATGCGCTCGCACTGGCCGAGCAGGGAAAGACGCTGATCGGCTCCAACTATGGCAGCACGGTGCCGCCCCGAGACTTCCCGCTGCTGGCGCAGCTGTACCTCAGCGGACGGCTGCCGATCGATCGGCTGATCACGCGTCGCTTCGCTCTCGAGGACGTCAATGAGGCGTTCTCCCTGATGCGCGCCGGGGCCGCCGGACGCAGCGTGATCGTCTACTGATGAGCTGAGACGCCGGGGACGCGGCAGGGCATTCCGACCTGCATGAAAGGATCGGATCATGCCGCGTCCCCGTCAGAACATCCTCTCCGCACGCAAGATCGCACGCGCGGCGCTGACGATGACCGAACGTGAGCAGGACTTCACCATTCCGGGCATCGCAAAGGCTCTGGGGGTGAACCCCTCATCCCTCTACCACCACGTCCCAGGAGGGCGCCAGGAGATCATCGCGCTGATGCGCAGGGAGCTCTATTCGGCCATCGACCCGGATCTCCTCGCCGACCGCTCCCGCCCATGGCAGGAGCGCCTGGCAGCGTGGATACGAGAGTTCAGGGACGCGTCAGCATCGGTTCCCGGTTCGATTCCCCTGTTTGTGCGCGCGCCGGTGGACGACGACGCCACCCTGCAGATCTACGAGGACCTCTTCGGGATTCTTCGCGACGGAGGCGTTCCGGCTGACCGGTGGCCCGCAGCGGCAGCCATGCTCGACGCCATCGTTCTGGGCTCCGCCTTGGACGAATCGAGCCCTCTGCCTCTGTGGCGCCCGCCGGGCACCGACGGCTACGCACTGATCCGCTCCGTGACGGAGACGGCAGAGCGCCCCCGCGAAGGGCTCGAGCTCGCGCTGCAGGCAGCGGTCGCGGCCGTGGCCGCTTTGGCTGAGGACGCCGGAGACGCCCCCGGCGCCGATCAGCTGCCGCGTTCGGCCTGACGCTTGTCCAGTGCCTCCAGGAGCCGGCGCTCCGCGTCGGCACCTCCCTTGATGCCGCCCGGCAGCCGCAGGGCGAAAATGATGCCCAGGGTCCACCATGCCAGGAAGATGATCCACGGCTCGAGCGTCAGGAACGCCGGAAGGCCGGGCAGGTAGAGAGCCAGCATCACGGCAGTGGAGATCACGGCGACGACGCCGACGGCCATTCCCAGCTTCCGACCGCCGACCCTCAGGGGACGGTCCATGCTCGGCTCGCGGCGACGCAGAATGACGAAGGTGATGGAGACCATCAGAAAGGTGATGACGACGGCCGGTCCGGTGGCGTCGACCGCCCAGTCCAGCATGGCCAGGCCGAAGAACGGGGCGATGGTGGTCAGCCCGCCGAGGAAGAGCAGCGCATTGACAGGCGTTCCGTGCTTCGGGTGCATGCGGCCGAACCAGGCCGGCACCATCCCCGCGTTGGACAGCGCCCACAGCAGGCGCGAAGCTCCGACGAGGAATGCGTTCCAAGACGTGATGACGCCGGCGAGCCCGCCGGCGATGACCAGCTGGCCCCAGAATTCGTGTCCGAGCATGTACGCCATGGCGTCGCCCGTGGCGAGGTCGAAGCGTCCGAGCTCGTCTGCGGGCGCGCCCAGCGCAGTGGTGCTGACGATGACGATGTAGAAGACGGTGGCGGCCACCACAGAGACGACGATCAGCTGGCCCATCTTCCGGGGTGCCAGGTTCGCCTCCTCCGCGGACTGAGGAATCACGTCGAAGCCAACGAACAGGAAGGGAACAACCACGAGCACCGCGATGATGCCGGCCCCGCCGCCGGTGAACATGGGTTCGATGTACTCGGGCTCTCCGCCGAAGAAGGACGCGAAGAGCATGACCACGGCGACGACCAGCAGGAATATGACCGCTGAGGACTGCAGCAGGCTCGACTGGCGGATGCCCCGAATGTTGAGGAACGTCAGCAGCACAGAGGTCCCGGCGCCCAGCAGCGCCCACGTCAGATACACCTCGGTGCCAGCGATCGTGTACATCGGAATCTGCGCCAGATCGGGAAACAGGTAGGTGGCCGAACGCGGCACGGCCACCGACTGGAACATCGAGACGGTCACGTAGCCGCCGATGATGCCCCATGACCCCAGCAGCGCCAGCCTGGGCCCCATGCCGCGCAGAAGGTAGTTGTGCTCCCCGCCCGCGAAGGGCATGGCAGCAGCCAACTCTGCGTAGACGAGCCCGACCAGGGCCATGATCGCCCCACCGATGAGGAACGCCGCCACGGCACCGCCCACTCCAGCGTCCTGGATCCAGCCTCCGGTGAGGGTGATCCACCCGAAGCCGATCATGGAGCCGAATCCTAGGAAGAACAGCTCGTACTTGCCCAACGTCTTCCGGAAAAGCCGATCCGCCCGTCCCTGGTGCTCTGCTGCGGCCTCTGTAGCCATCAGTGTGATCCTCTCCCCTGCGAGTGATGCGTCCCACAGATTCTGAGGCCACGAAGGACGCCGGCGCTAATGCGACCGAGCTATCCTACCCATGCTTCTGAGGCATCCTTGCAGTCAGCTCCAGTCGACGCTGAGGTACTGCGGCTCGGTGAACTCCTCCAGGCCGAACTGCCCTCCCTCGCGGCCTATGCCTGACTGCTTCACACCGCCGAACGGCGCACTCGGGTCCGAGACGATGCCGCGGTTGATCCCAACCATCCCCGCCTCGAGGCGTTCGCCGATCTGCATGGCCAGCTTCAGGTCGCTCGCGTAGACGTAGGACGCCAGTCCGACGTCTACGCGGTTGGCCTCAGCGATGACCTCATCCTCGTCGCGCCAGGTCACCAGAGGAGCGACAGGACCGAAGATCTCCTCCCCCAGGATGGCTGCGTCTGCGGCGACCCCGGTGAGCAGCTGGGGAGCCACAAAGGTGGGGCCGCCTGACGGCGGCAGCTCAGCCTGAGCGCGCACTTGGGCACCGTCTGCCGCTGCTGCCTCCACCAGGGTGCGGATGCCGTCCGCCGCCTTCTCACTGATGACCGGCCCGATCTCCGCACCCTGGGCCCCGTCGCCGACCCGCAGAGCAGCGATGCGTTCGCCGAATTTGGCACTGAACTCCTCGGCCACATCCTCGTGGACGTAGAAGCGGTTCGCCGCCGTGCACGCCTGCCCACCGTTGCGGAACTTCGCCACCATCGCACCCGCCACGGCAGCGTCGACATCCGCGTCGGCGGTGACGATGAAGGGGGCGTTGCCGCCCAGCTCCATCGACGTGTTGACCACACGCTCGGCGCACTGGCGCAGCAGTACGCTCCCCACCCCGGTCGATCCGGTGAAGGAGAGCTTGCGGACCCGGTCATCGGCCAGCCACGCAGAGACGACCCCTGCAGCATCGGAGGTCGCAGCCACCTGCACGAGACCTTCGGGTAGCCCGGCCTCGAGAAGGATTTCCGCGATGGCGAAGGCCGTGAGGGGAGTTTCGGCGGCCGGCTTGAGCAGCACGGAGCAGCCTGCCGCCAGCGCCGGCCCGATCTTCCGGGTGGCCATCGCGGCGGGGAAGTTCCACGGGGTGATGAGCACGGCCACCCCCACCGGATGCCGGGTCACGACGTTGCGCACTCCCCCGGCGGGTGCTTCGGCGTACTGGCCGGGAGTCCGGACAGCCTCTTCGGCGTACCAGCGGAAGAACTCTGCCGCATAGGTGACCTCCGCCGTCGCGTCGGCCCGCGACTTCCCGTTCTCCGCAACGATGAGGTCCCGAAGCCGCTCCGCCTGCGCGTGCATGCCGTGGAACGCGGCCATGAGCACCTCCGCACGGTGACGCGGTGCGGAGGTCCGCCACTGCTCGAAGGCGGCCTGGGCCGCGTCCACCTGAGCCGCGGCCTCGTGGGGCGCGGTGTCGGCGACGGTGCTGATGGTCTCCCCGGTGGCGGGGTTGGTGACGGTGAGCGTCGTCATGTGCGGTCTCTCTCTGGTCGTAGGAACGAAGCGGTCCGGGCGGCTCAGTGTGCGGCAAGCGCGTCAGTGATGACGCTGAGCCCTTCGCGGAGCAGCTCGTCGCTGATGGTCAGGGGCGGAAGGAGGCGAATCACGTTGCCGTAGGTGCCGCAGGTCAGGGTGATGACGCCCGCGCTGCGCGCTGCGGCGGCGACGGCGGACGTCAGGGCCGCGTCGGGCTCTCCGGTGCCGGGGTCGACCACTTCGAAGGCGAGCATGGCGCCGCGACCGCGGATCTCACCGATGCGGGCGTCCTGCTTCTGGGCGGCGCGCAGGTGCTCC
Source organism: Nesterenkonia sp. NBAIMH1 (assembly GCF_007922635.1). Classification (NCBI taxonomy): domain Bacteria; kingdom Bacillati; phylum Actinomycetota; class Actinomycetes; order Micrococcales; family Micrococcaceae; genus Nesterenkonia; species Nesterenkonia sp. NBAIMH1. Next base: position 2,105,937 of record NZ_CP042335.1, on the reverse strand, counting down.
ATCGCGATGGCCTCGATGCGAGAGGCCTCCTGGAGCAGGTCGTCCTGCTCGATGGTCTCGATGGCGCCCAGTGCTGCCGCGCAGGCCACAGGATTGCCGCCGTAGGTGCCGCCCAGGCCGCCGGGGTGCGCGGCGTCCATGATGTCCGCGCGCCCGGTGACGGCCGAGAGGGGCATGCCGCCGGCGATTCCTTTGGCGGTGGTGATGACGTCGGGCTGGATGCCCTCGTGCTCGGAGGCGAACCACTGTCCGGTGCGCGCGAAGCCCGTCTGGATCTCATCGGCGATGAAGACCACGTCGTTGTCGCGGCACCACTGGGTGATGCGCTGAAGGAAGCCCGGGGCGGGCACGATGAAGCCGCCCTCCCCCTGGATGGGCTCCATGATGACGGCGGCGAGGCTGGCTGCGCCGATCTGCTTCTCGAGCTGGTCGATGGCGCGATCGGCGGCCTGATCTCCGCTGAGTCCGTCCCGGTAGGGGTAGGACCCCGAAACGCGGTAGATCTCGGAGGCGAAGGGGCCGAAGCTGTGCTTGTAGGGCATCGACTTCGAGGTGAGGGCCATGGTGAGCGTGGTCCGCCCGTGATAGGCGTGGTCGAAGGCGGCGACTGCCTGCTTGCCGGTGAAGGCGCGGGCGACCTTCACCGCGTTCTCCACGGCCTCCGCCCCGGAGTTGAACAGCGCTGTGCGCGTGGGGCCCGGCACCGGCGTGAGCTCTCCGAGCTTTTCGGCGACGGCCACGTATCCCTCGTAGGGAGTGACCATGAAGCAGGTGTGCGTGAACTGCTCCACCTGCTCCTGCACGCCGGCCACGACCCTGGGCGCAGAGGCTCCGACGGACGTCACCGCGATGCCCGAGCCGAGGTCGATCAGCCGGTTGCCGTCGACGTCCTCGACGACGCCGCCCTCTGCGCGCACGGCAAAGGTCTGCATCAGGGACGCGACGCCCGCGGGCACGGCGGCCTTCTGACGGCTGAGGAGCTCGGCGGCCTTGGGGCCGGGGAGGTCGGTGACGAGGCGGCGGGACTGGGGCAGGGGCGTGGAGGCAGACGTCATACTCCGATGATCAGGGTGAGCTGTTCATGCCGTCCAATGCCTGATTGGGCGTTTGAGTATACGCTTCAGGCATGGAACTCCGTCTGCTCCGCTACTTCGCCGCCGTCGCTGAGCACGGCACCGTCTCTGAGGCCGCGTCGGTCCTGCGGATCAGCCAGCCCTCGCTCTCGCGGCAGATGAAGAAGCTGGAGCAGGATGTGGGCCTTCAGCTGTTCACACGGGCAGGCACGCGCAACATTCTCACCTCGGAGGGGCGCGAGTTCCTCGGCGCCGCACGGGCTGTGCTCGCCAAGCAGGCCGAGGCCTCGCAGCTGGCGCAGGTGCTGGCTCAGGGGCAGCTCTCCAGCGTGTCGCTGGCGGCGCCGCGGACCACGCTGATCGACATCGTCGCGCCCTTTGTGGCCACTTTCCGCCAGCAGGACCCCGTGCCTGATGTGAGCGAGATCAGCATCGACCCCGACCTGGAGCGATCACTCTCCGAGCATGACCTGGTGGTCACCGCCCGCCCCGCATCAGCGCTTCCCACGGGGCTGCCCGCCCAGACGCTTGATCTGGCGCGCCTGCCCGTGTGGGCCTACGTCCCCGCTCATCACCGGTGGGCAGAGCGTGAGGCCGTCGAGACGGCGGACCTGGCCCAGGAGGTCATCATCACCCCATCCGGCGAGTTCAGGGCGCGGGAGCTGCTGGACGCGGCCCTGCAGCTGGAGGGGACAGCGCCGTTGGGCCGCGTGGAGACCAAGCACGGCCGGGTGGCGCAGGCACTAGCGGCTGCGGGCCGGGGCGTCGCAGTGGTCTCGGACGACGCACACTTCGACCTTCGCCCGCTGCGGCTGCATCACCGGGGCAGCCGGCTCACCGTCGGACTCAGCGTCCAGTGGCGCACGGACCACCACGCAGCGGAGGCACTGCATGAACTGGCTCTGCGGCTGCGGAGCTTCTGCGGCGAGCGCTACGGGCACACGCTGCCGGGCTGAGCCCGTAGCGGACCGAGGCGGCTTCGTCCCGCGTCGTCAGCCCGTTCGGAGGGACGCCGTATATATTGTGCGGTGCACCTGACGCGGCACCGTGCTTCGCTGCAGCGGGTGCAGGCGCGGCGGCGCCCAGCCTCTCGGCTCACCTAGCGATCTGCACGCCCTACCACCGTTAGGAGGGCCGCCGAAGAGAGGCGGGAAGCCGCCGCGCCGCCTCCGGACGGGCCGATGCTCCGCGGCTCAGCTGACTGCAATGCGCGGGTCGGCCACTGACTGAAGAACGTCCGCTGCCGTGTTGGCCACCACGTACACTGCGCCGAGGATCAGCGTGACGCCGGCGACCGGAGGGAAGTCCGCCACGTTGAGGCTTGCGCCGAGGTAGGAGCCCATGCCGCCCCAGCTGAACACCTCCTCGACCACCAGAACTCCGCCGAGCATGAATCCCAGCTGAAGCGCCCCCATCGACAGGGCCGCGTTGACGGAGTTCCTCAGCACGTGTCGGAACAGCACACTGGTTCCGCGCAGACCTTTGGAGTCAGCGGTCCGGATGTAGTCCTGGCCGTAGGTCTCCATCAGCGAGGAGCGCAGAACCCGTCCTACGGCGAGCGCCGGGGCCAGTGCCAGCGCCACCGCGGGCATAGCCATGTGGTGGAGCGCCTGAGACAGAAGTTCCAGCTGGCCGGTGAGCAGGGCGTCCAGCGTGTAGAACCCGCTGGGACCATCCGGGCTCGGGCCCCGCCCCCTCGAGGGAAGGATCCCGAGGTTGCGATAGAAGATGATGAGCCCGAGGATGCCGACCAGGAACGTGGGAATGGTCGAGCCGACGAAGAGCAGCCCCCGGAAGAGGGAGGCGCCGGGCCAGCGAAGCATCGAGGAGACCGCGAACGCCACCCCCAGGATCAGCGCCAGCACGAAGGCGAAGAGGACCAGTTCGAGGGTCGCGGGCATGTAGGCCAGCAGATCGTCCATGACCGGCCGTCGGGTGCGGAAGGACATGCCCAGGTCTCCCACCAGGAGCCCTCCTAGGAAGCTGACGTAGCGGACCAGAAGCGGGTCATCGAGCCCGTAGCGCTCCCTGGCGGCGGCGATCGCCTCCGGGGAGGCGGTCGCGCCGATGGTCGCGGCCACCGGGTCCTGCCCCGAGATCTCCTGAAGAATGAACATCACCGTGGCCAGCACCCAGAGCAGACCGATCAGGGAGGCCAGGCGAATGAGCACAAAGCGCAGCCGTGCGGAGATCATCGGATCAGCTCCTGTTCGCGAGACGATTGCGGACGCCGTCGCCGGCAAGGTTGGAGATCAGGCTCAGCAGGGCCACACAGGCACCCGGGATGACCGGCACCCACCAGGCGTTGAGAATTTCGGCCATGCCCCGCGAGGTGTCAGCGCCCAGCTCCGGGGCCGGCGCGGGCTGCCCCAGCCCCAGGAAGGAGAGTGTGGCCAGGACGAGCACCACGTTTCCGATGTCCAGGCTGGCGGTCACGATCGCCGTAGGCACCGTGCCCGGCAGCAGGTGCCGCCACATGATGCGGAACCAGCCGACGCCGGCCATCCGTGCGGCCTCAACATGCGGACGCACAGCCAGTGCGCGGACCTCGCTGCGGATGATGCGCGCGTAGTAGGGCCACCAGACGATCGTCACGGCGATGAACGTGTTGGTCAGCCCAGGGCCCAGAGCCGCGGCGACTGCTACGGCGACGATCATCGAGGGCAGGGCGAGAAAGACCTCGGTGAACCGCATCAGCACGGTGTCGACCCAACCGCCGTGCATCCCGGCGACCAGCCCGACGGTCATTCCGATGATCAGACCGACGACGGTGACGATCATCGCCAGCAGCCATGAGGTGCGCAGTCCCATCAGGGTGCGGGAGAGGAGGTCACGGCCGAGCATGTCCGTTCCCAGAAGGTGACCGTCGCTGAACCACGGCTGCCGCGGCGCGCCGACCGGCTGGACCGGGTCGTGAGGTGCAAGCCAAGGAGCTGCGACAGCCACGAGAGTCATGATCACCAGCAGGCTGATGAACACCCAGTCTGCTGCGGCCCCGCGGCTGCTCCACCACGCGACCGGGCTCATCCGACCCAGCAGCCGGAACCTGGGCTCCGGCGGAGGCGGGCCCTCGGGTGCGGCACCCGCTGCCGTGGAGAGAGGGGGCGCTGCGGTCATCGTCCGCTCCCCTCGGGGACGAAGCAGGCCACAGAATGCCGGAGCGCACGGGGCACTGCGGTGCTGAGCGCGATCAGATCGGCTTCCTGGTCATCAGGAAGCGGGCCCTCTCCGTATCCCGCCGGACGGTCGAAGGTGTACCCCTCGGGCGGGCCGGCGCCCTGATGCGCGACGACCGCATCGCCTGGGGGGCGCCTCGGGTCCGGCACGGCGGCCAGCAGCTGGCGCGTATAGGGGTGCCGGGCATCATCGATGATGCTGTCAGCTGGGCCGAGCTCGACCACACGGCCGTGGTGCACCACCGCGATGCGGTCGCTGACCATGCGGGCGACCGCGAGGTCGTGGGTGACGAAGACGACCGCGATGCTCAGCTCGATGCGCAGCTGATTGATCAGCTCGAGCACCTCAGCGGCGACCGACACATCCAGGGCCGAGGTCGGCTCGTCGCAGAGGAGCACCTTAGGCGGGACGATGGTGGCACGGGCCAGAACCACTCGCTGCCGCTGACCTCCGGAGAGCTCCCCCGGCTTCGCGTCCAGCACGGAGAGCGGCAGACCGACGTGTCCGATCATGTCAGCGATGCGCTCCCGCCTCTCGTCCGCGCCCACGCTGCGGGGGAAGCGCTCGAGCAGCATCTCCCTGACCGTCATCCAGGGAGTCAGAGAGGATCCGGCGTCCTGGAAGACCATCTGCACGTCCGGGCTGGTGGGCCCGGTGATCGTGCCTGAGGCGATCTTCTTCTGCAGGCCGCCCACGGCGCGCAGAATGGTGGACTTTCCGGAGCCGGACTCCCCCACCACGGCGATCGACTCGCCGGGCTGGACGTAGAGCGTCACCCCACGCAGAGCACGAAGGGTGGTGCGGCGGCCCTTCTCGTCCCTGACCGCGAAGGTGCACTCGATGTCATGGGCGGCGATCAGCGGCTCCCCTTCGAGGTCACGCCCGGGGGCAGGAGGCGGGCCCGGCACGTCGAGGGAGAGCCGGGCCGCGAGCAGTCGCTTCGTATAGTCGGCCTGCGGCGCCGAGAGGATCTGGTGGCTGGGTCCCTGCTCCACGATCTCGCCCGCGTTCATCACCACGATCCGGTCCGCGATCTGCCCGGCGACCCCAAGGTCGTGGGTCACCATGACGACGCTGCACCCCAGCCGCTGCTGCGTCTGCTTCAGCAGCGCAAGGACCTGCGCCTGCACCGTGACGTCCAGCGCAGTGGTGGGCTCATCGGCGATGATCAGCTCCGGGTCGCCTGCCACGGCCATCGCGATCATCGCCCGCTGACGCTGTCCGCCGGAGAGCTCGTGGGGATAGGACCTGTACCGGCGGCGGGGCTCAGGGATGCCGACCGCCTCCATCAGGCGGATCGACTCCTCGGCCGAACCTGACTTCTCCGTGATCTGGCTGCCCACGTGCATGGTGGGGTTCAGTGAAGTCATAGGATCCTGGAATACGACGCCGATCCGGTGCCGTCTCAGCTCCCGCAGCGCCTTTGGGCTGATGGCGCTCATGTCGTGCCCAGCAGCTCGTATCTCGCCGTTGATATGCGGACGGGACGATTCCGGCAGCAGCTTCATCATCGACATGGTCATCACAGATTTCCCGGAGCCGGATTCTCCGACGATGCCGACGATTTCGCCTGTGCCGATCTCCAGGTCGATGCCTTTCAGCACATCGGAGCGGACCCCGTTGCGCTCAAGGCTGATATGCAGATTCCTCAGACTGGCGACCGGCTCCGCCGCTGCCTGCGTCAGAGCCGGAGCAGGCTTCTCCTTCAAGGCTGTCATCGTGTCTCTTCCTTAGTCGTTCGGACAGAATGGTGTTCCCAAGCACGCTGCTCTGCGGCCTCCCGCTGAGAGATGTCCGCAGCGACGACCTCCTCGACCCGCTGCTGCCTCGATCGGGACGTGAGCATCAGCAGCCCGGCAGCGATCGCGCAGAAGCCGGCCGCTCCGAGCCACAGCACCGAGGCGCCGAACGTTTCGAGCACGAATCCGCCCAGCACGGGCCCGATCACCATCGCCAAGGACTTATGCATGGAGAAGATCCCCTGGTACCGGCCCCGCCGAGCCGGCTCTGCGAGGTCTGCGGCCAGGGACTGTGCCTGCGGGTGCGAGCCCATCTCCCCCAACGTCCAGATCGTCACTGCGATGAAGTAGACGATCAAGGTGGTCGCCGCGGCCTGGAGCCCCACCCCCAGAGCCGTCACCAGAATGAACAGCGCCACGCACACATTTCGCGGAAGTCGCCCGAAGAGCCGAGCAGTGGGGATCTGCAGGATGCACAGCAGCACGCCATTGAGGGTCAGCAGCAGCCCGTAGGCCGAGGAGGGGAACCCCTGCTCGGCCATCACCAGCGGAAGGGTGGTGGTCGACTGCACGTAGACGATCGAGTAGATGAGCATCACCAGGCCGAATGTGATGAACGTCCTGTCCCTGAGCACCTGGCGCAGCCCGCCCTTCTCCACCGGCGGGCTGTTCTGAATGCCGGCGCGCATCGACGCGTCCGGCTCCTGCCCGCGGCGTCGCCGGCGCTTTCCTGCCACAGCTCCCGCGGCGTTGGAGTCGGGCACTTTGGCCACCAGCACAGCCATCGAGGCAGTCAGCATGGCCGCCTGCCCGTAGAAGATGAGCTCGATGCGACTGTCTGCCATGAATCCCGCGAGCAGCGGACCGATCGCGTAGCCGAGGTTCACCGCCCAGTAGTTGTAGTTGAAGGCCAAGCGTCGGTGCGCGGGCTCCACGAGGTCACCGATCATGGTGGCGATCACCGGGTAGGAGCAGCCGTTGAACAGTCCGTATAGCGCCAGCAGCCCGGAGATCAGCAGAGGGCCCTCCGCCGCCGGAATGAACAGCAGCACGACGACGGAGAGCAGCTGGCTGCCGACCAGGGTGCTCTTGCGGCCGACGCGGTCGGCCAAGACGCCGCCGACCAGCCCTGAGACCACCACACCGACCCCGAAGGCCGCGACGACCAGGCCCGCCGATCCCGCCGTCAGCCCAACCTCGGACGTCAGGAAGATAGTCATGAAGGGGACCACGAAGTGCCCCACCATGATGATCAGTCGGACGAGCCAGAGCCACCAGAAGGGACCGGGGAGGTCTCTCAGACGACTGCTGGTCGACGCGGCCTCCGAGAGGCTCGGTGCGGTGGCCACTGGGAATCCGGACTACTCGTCGACGGACAGTCGGGCGAAGTCCACCGTCGCCGGTGCCGCGATGCTGTGAGCCTCTTCGACGCCCGAGATCCATGGCTGGAACACCATGAAGTCGCTGACCCAGGCGAAGGTCGGTGCACAGCCGTATTCGTAGGCTGCCTCACCCGCCTCGTTGAAGGTCTCGGCGTCATCGGTGACCAGGGCCTCGTCGAGCAGCTCGTCGATCTCCTCGTTGGAGCACCGCAGGTGGTTCAGGCCGCCGGACTCGCCCCAGAAGACGTGGCCGTGCATGTAGGGGTTGTTCGAGTCGGGCCAGGTGCCGGAGTAGACGAACGCGTCGGGGGACGCGGTCGCGTCCTCGTAGAAGTCCCCGAAGATCTCGGAGGACTGGTGAGAGGTGACGGTGGCGTTCAGGCCCATACCCTGCAGCTCTGCGGCTACCAGGTTCGCCATCTGCTCGGAGTCGGTGGAGGCGGAGCTGTGCCCGATGACGATCTCCTCCCCCTCGTTCTCCGCGGCCCACTCAGCCAGGGCCTCAGGGCTGTGCGTCAGCTCCCGGTCCTCGTAATCAGGGAGGGCGCCCTGCGGGAAGTCGCCCGTTGCTGGCACGGCACTGTCACCGAGGATGTCCTCGGTGTACTGGTTCCAGTCGATCCCTTCGAAGAGGGCCACGCGTGCCTCCGGATCGGAGAGGATCTCCCGATTCGGGTTCATCAGGAAGTTGGAGAGCTGGTAGGAGGGAAGAGCGAACGCCGACAGCGCCTCGTCGTCCATGTAGTCACCGCGCGACGAGGACGGGACTCCCTGCAGCAGGGCATGCAGATCACCCTGCTCCAGCTCCAGTTGCATCGCCGAGATCTCGGTGTAGACGGGCAGGTCGATGGTGTGGAACTCCGGGTCAGCCAGGTCCTCGTCCCAGTAGTCCTCGAAGGCCTCCAGGGTGTAGCCGTCGCCGACGGAGGCCTCAGCCAAGGTGTATGGCCCGGTGCCCGCAGAATTCTCCGCGATGTAGCCCTCAGCGTTGTCCTCGTCGTGCTCCTCGATCACCTCGGGACTGATCATCCGCGGCCCGTACGGCGACGCCAGGTAGTCGAGGAACGCGGAGTTCGGCTCCTCCAGCACCATCGTGACCGTGTACTCGTCCTCAGCCTGCACATCCACGCCCGCAGCCATGTAGGCAGGGCCGGCATCAACATCGAGGCGTCGCTGGAAGGACGCTTCGACAGCCTCCGCGTTGAACTCGGCGCCGTCGTGGAATGTCACCCCCTCACGCAGCTGGAAGGTGAATTCGGTGAACTCGTCGTTGATCTCCCACTCCTCGGCCAGCAGCGGAATCACGGTGGCCTCGTCGTGATTGCCGGGCTCGTAGCGGACAAGGCCCTCGTAGAGATTCGTGGTCAGCGCGAGGCCGTTGCCGGAGTAGTAGATGTCCGGGTCCGGCGGCTGACCGATGTCGTCAAGGACGCCCAGTCTCAGCACCCCGTCCTCGGGCGGCTCCTGCGCAGCCTGGGCGGTGTCGCCCTCGGCGGTGTCCGGGTCAGCTTCGGCCTCGCCCCCATTCCCGCATGCTGAGAGGGTCAGTGCAGCAATGGAGAGAACACCGGCTGCCTTCAGCGTGCCGGGCAGGCATCGTCGTCGCAGGAGTGTGTCTTCCTCAGGCTGGAAACGTGCGTTATTCATGGTCTTCCTTCACTGGTGCGATGCGAATGATGAATAGGGGTCGGTCTGCGGTCATCGGGCGCGGAAGGTGCGGTTCCTCTCCTTCCCCTGGCTGTCCAGTCCTTCTCCGAGCGCATACGGGTGCACGAAGTTGGGCTCCGTGAGTCCCTGTCGGCGCATCGCGATGCCGGTCATCGCCTCGCGAATGGCCCGGTTGGCCAGCAGCGCGGTGATCTCCCCCTTGTCGTCGTAGGGCGGGGACACCTCCACCACATCCACGCCGACCACGCCGACCTCCGCGCAGAGGCGCCGCACCGCGGTGAGCACGTCCACGCTGGTCAGCCCGCCGGGCTCGGGGGTCCCGGTGCCCGGGGCGAAGGCCGGATCAGCGACGTCGATGTCCAGAGACAGGTAGAGGTAGTCCGCCTGGTCGAGAGCTTCGTCCACGGCCCGCTCGAGCACCTCGTAGAAGCCGCGATGGTTGATCTCTGCCATGAAGTGCGTCCGCATCTCCTGCTCGTCCATCCAGTCGAGCGTCTCCTGGTCCGGCCAGTAGCCGCGCAGCCCCACCTGCACGAAGTTCTTGCCGGGGACCGCGCCCGACTCGATGAGCTTGCGCATCGGGGTGCCGTGGGAGGCCAGTGAGCCCGGCATGTCCGTGCCGGTGTCTGCATGGGCGTCGAAATGGACGATGCCGACCTTGCCGTACCCGTAGTGGTCAGCCACCGCTGTGGCGGCAGGCCAGGTGATGGCATGGTCGCCGCCCATGATGATGGGGATCGCACCGGAGTCGACGATGGTGCCGACGAACTTTCTGATCTCCTCGAACGTGCCCGGGGTGTTGCCCAGCATGATCGGCGAATCCCCGTAGTCGCACATGTTCAGCTCAGCGAAGGCATCCACATGCGTGTCCAGGGAGAAGTGCGGGCGCGGCCCGTAGCCGCCCTTGTAGTCGCAGGAGCGGATGACCATCGGACCGTGGTTCGTGCCGCTGCGACCGCCTGCAGTGGAGTCCCAGGGCACACCGCAGACCGCGACGTCGATCTCCGCGGCCTTCAGGTCCTCGGGGGTGAGCGCCACGGGCAGCTTGGCGAAGGTCTGGATGCCGGCGAAGCCGCCCTCCCGCTGACGGTTGACGTGGAGAAGGCCGGGCTTGCGGTCCACGTTGTAGCTGTCCACCGCGCCATGTCCTTCGAGCCCCTCCCCCAGCCGACGGGGCTGCTCCCAGAACCCTTCAGGCCAAACATCATGGTTGTGGTCGTGGCTGTGATCGTGTCCCACGGGCGGGGCCTCCATATCTGCGGTGCTCCGGACAGGCGCCGGAGTGCTGTTGGACATTAAGACTGTGGTTGGCGAAACGTTTCGTCAATGGCTTTGACAGGATGTTTACACGTCCTTTACAGGGCAGCTTCAGCGTCATATCTTCGTAACCTGTCCTCCTCATAGCGTTGGCCCAGACGGCGTCGTCTCGCCGGTCCTGTCACCGCCAGCAGGACCGCTGCAAGCACGCAGACCCCGCCGGCGCCGAGCCAGAGGGCCTCGTGCCCAAACCCATCCAGCACCGCCCCGCCGAGAATGGGGCCGACGACCATCGCTATCGAATGGTTCAGCGAGTACACGCCCTGATACCTGCCGTGCTGCGTGTGGTCCGCGAGGTCGGCCGCAACCGACTGGGCCTGGGGGTGGGATCCCATCTCTCCCAGGGTCCATACCGCCACCGCCGCACAGTAGAAGAGGAATGTCGCAGCCGCTGCCTGAGAGCCGACCCCCAGACCGGTGACAAGAATTGCCACCACAATGACGGCGTCACGGCTGAACCGGTTCAGCCACTTGGCCGTGGGGATCTGGAGGAGGCAGAGCAGGAGGCCGTTGAGCGTGAGCAGATACCCGTAGGACACCGGGGAAAAGCCTTGGTCGGCCATCACCAGCGGAAGAGTGGTCATCGACTGCACGTAGACGATGGAGTACAGCAGCATGACACAGGCGAACGTCATGAAGACCCCATCCGTGAGGACTCTGCCGATGCTCCCCCTGCCCGGCCGGGGAACGGGCGGGGAGGACTGAATCGATTCTGCAGTGTTGGACGCCGGCGGTCGCCGGCGGAGCATGCGGCGGCGGGGGCTCCGCCGCGCCCGTCCCGCGCTGTGCGACTCCGGCACCTTGGCCGCGACAATGGCGGTGGCGGTCAGCAGCAGCGCCGCCTGGCCGAAGAAGACGAGCACGAAGGTGCGGTCGGCCATGAATCCTGCGATCAGCGGACCGATGGCGTACCCGAGGTTCACCGCCCAAAAGGTGTAGTTGTAGGCGGTGCGGCGGTGCCTGGGCTCCACCATATCGCCCACCATCGTCACCATCACCGGCTGGGCCGCCCCGTTGAACAGCCCGTAGACGAACAGGAGGATGCAGATCAGAAGGGCTTCCTGCGCGAAGGGGATCAGCATCACGGTGGCCGCTGAGAGGAGCAGGCTGCCGAGCAGGGTGCGTTTGCGGCCCAGCCGATCGGCGAGAATCCCGCCCACCATCGCAGAGACCACCACCCCCAGCCCATAGGCGGACACCACCAGCCCGGCGGCAGAAGCGGACAGACCCACATCACGCGTCAGAAAGAGCGTCATGAACGGGACGACGAACCGTCCTATCCAAATGACGAGCTCGGCGAACCACAGCCACCAGTAGGCAGCGGACAGGTCTCTCAGCCGGGTGTGCTGGACCTCATGGGCAGGGACCTTTCCCACAGCGCACCTCCTGGAGCGTGACGAATGATGATGGCTCCAGACTGCGCATGCCGAAACGATTCGTCAATGGGGTGGGCAACCCCTGGCCAGGATTTAACGCAGTGTTTACTGCGGGAGATGCACAGGCGCTTCGATGAGCGTGGTGCCGGAGACCCGGGCTGAGCCGGCCTCAGCCTCCAACAGCTCGATGAGCCGTTCGGCGCAGGCCGCTCCCAGAGCCCGGGCAGGAAGATCCACGAACCCCACCTCGGGAACGTGGTCGAGCAGCCCGCCGACGTCGGGTCCCGCACTGGCGAAGCGGACGGCTCGCGTGGGCGAATGCTCCGCCAGGAACTCCAGGCCAGCCAACACACCGTAGGGACTTGAGACCAGCACGAAGTCGGCCTCCTCATCAGCTTGCAGCATCGGCTGGAGCACCTCCCGGAACCCCTCTTTGTCGTCCCAGCCGCCGAACCGCACATACCCGTGAGCCGGTGCAGCGCCGAGGTCCGCAGCCCAGGCATCGAAGACATCGCGGAGCAGGTTGCCCCACCCGGAATGCTCGTCGGGCGCCACCAGCAGCGGCCGCGTGACGCCGCGCGCGGCCTCGGGGGCCAAGAGCTCACTCAGCGCCCTGCGATGGTCGACGGCGACGACTTCGCACTCGGGCAGGCCTGGAGGCAGATGCTCGCCTGCAACGACGGGCAGAGCAGAGAGCATCAGCTCACGGGCGCGCAGATCGTCGCTGAGGGGGTCCACCACGATGACCCCGTCCACGCGCGCTGCAGTGCTGCGGGGCATGTCGGCGTTGGCGGACAGTATGGAGACGTCATAGTCGTGACGCTGTCCCACTTCGAGCACCCCGGCAAGAAACTGCCGAAAATATGGCTTGTCGAGCTGCTCCGTCGGGGATTGGCGGTGCAGCCCGATGGTGCGCGTGCGCCCCGTGCGCAGTCCGGAGGCGAGCGCATTGGCGACGTAGCCCAGCTCCGCTGCGACGTCGGCGACCTTCTGCCGCGTCTCCCCCGTGATTCTCCCGCGGCCGGAGAGGGCATCCGAGGCGGTGCCCACCGAGACGCCCGCCTTCTCAGCTACGTCCTTCAGCCGGACGCGGCGAGGCTGACGGGAGGCAGACATAGGCCAACTATAAGCTGAAACGGAGTGACGAAACGTTTCGTCACTGAAACAGCGGCGTAACCCAGGATCTCTAGTCTTCTTGCAACAATGTTGCAGAACCTTGAGTGACGGTCCCAAGCGCCTCACCCGTGCGGACCAGGAGGGCACCCCGATGAAGAACGCATCCGAGCTCGCCCACGACGTGAGACTCACAGCCGCGGAGAAGGGACACCAGGTGGCGTCGCACACGGCGGAGCAGCGTCGCATCAACGACTACTGGTCGCGGTGGGCGAGGGACTACGAAGCCCACCAGGCCGCCCGCCGTGAGACTGAAGGAGGCACCTCTGTCTGGGAGGACGTATGGAACGCCGCTCTGCCCCAGCCGCCTGCGCAGGTCCTCGATCTCGGAACCGGCTCGGGAGCGGTCGCATTTCTTCTGGCGGGCATGGGGCATCAGGTCACGGGCATCGACCTTGCGGAGGGCATGCTGGCCGAGGCCCGGCGACGCTCCGGCTACTCCTCCAACCCGATGTTCGGACGGGGCGATGCCTCCACGCCGGAGTTCGACGACGAGACCTTCGACGCACTCACCGCCCGGTACGTGCTCTGGACCCTGCGCGGGCCGGAGCAGGCCCTCGCCGAATGGCTGCGCATCCTCAGGCCCGGGGGCGTCCTCGTCGCCGTGGACTCGCTCTGGTTCCCGCAAGGATTGGCCTGCCAGGGAGAAGCCAGCAGCGAACGTGCACGCGACTTTCGGGAGACCTACCGGGGCCATGAGCAGGACCTGCCGCTGGCTGAGGCGGACTCCATCGACGCGTTCGCCGGCCGCATCCGGGCCGCCGGGTTCGTCGATGTCACTGTCGATGAGCTGCCCGCCGTCATGGAGGCCGACAGAGCGCACGGCGTCGCTCCCGGCCACGACGTCCAGATGCAGCACCGCATCCGCGCCAAGAAGCCCGAGGCCGCGTCGTCATCTCTCACCCTCTAGGCTAGCTGCAACAATGTTGCAGAAGGCGAACACCTCAGGCACGGAGGCCCCCACAGCTGGCGGCCTCGGACGGGGCACGCGCCGACGGGCCGCCCTGTGGACCGGCGGACTGATGCTCCTGCTCCTGGTGACCATTGCTCTCTGCGTGGGCATTGGGCCCGTTCCCGTCGCCCCCACCACCGTGCTGGCCATCATCGGGCACGGCATCGGCCTGCCCATCGAGCAGACATGGACCGGTGCCGAGCAGTCCATCGTCTGGGAGATGCGCACCCCCCGTGTGCTGATGGGCCTAGCAGTCGGCGCGGGCCTGGCGATCTGCGGGGCGGCCCTGCAGGGCATGGTCCGCAACATCCTCGCGGACCCCTACATTCTCGGAATCTCGGGGGGCGCCTCCACCGGAGCGGCGGCGTCGATCCTCTTCGGCTTCGCTGCCGGGGCCGGGCAGTACGCCCTGCCGGTCAGCGCCTTCCTCGGCGCACTGGGAGCCTCCCTGCTGGTGTTCTTCCTCGCCCGCGCCAACGGGCACGTCACATCCATCCGACTGCTGCTGGCCGGCATTGCTGTGGGCTACGCGCTCTCAGCGACCACCAGCTTCCTCATCTTCGCCTCGGACAACGCGGAGGGTTCACGGTCGGTGATGTTCTGGCTGCTGGGATCACTGGCCCTGGCACGCTGGGATGCTTTCCTCATGCTGGTGCTGGCCATCGCTCTGGCCAGCACCGCATTCCTGGTCCTCTGGGCCCGCCGCCTCGACGCCCTCTCCATCGGCGACGACACCGCACGTGCCCTCGGTGTGCCGCCGATGGCCACCCGCATCCAGCTGCTGACCGTGGTCTCGCTCTGCACCGGGGCGGTGGTCGCCGCCGCCGGCGCCATCGGCTTCGTCGGCCTGGTGGTCCCCCACCTCGGCCGGCGCCTCGTGGGAGCCGCACACGGTCGGCTGATCCCTGTCGTTGCCCTGATCGGGGCCATCCTGCTGATCTGGGCCGACGCAGGCGCCCGAGTCCTCATGCAGCCGCGCGAACTGCCCATCGGCATCATCACCGCCCTGGTGGGCGCCTCCTTCCTCCTGATTCTGATCCGCCGCATGAATGCGCGCATGCCATGACCTCCCACCCCTTTGCCTGAGAGCCCACCATGACCCAATCCCGCACGCGCCGCACCAGCACAGCACTCGCCGTCGCAGGGATCGCGGTGCTCACCACGACGTCCTGCGGCGGCGCGGACGACGCAGCCGCGGACGACGCAGCCGGAGCGCACGAGGACACCGGCCAGGACTATCCGCACACCATCGAGAACTGCGGCCAATCGGTGACCTTCGACGCCGAGCCTGAACGGATCATTCTCCTGGAGACAGCACCGGTCACCATCCTCGACGGGCTCGGCCTCATGGACCGTGCGGTGGCCCGCGCCGGCGCGTTCCCTGAGGAGTACTACGACGAGGAGCTCTACAGCCGGATCCAGAGCATCGAGTCCCTGTCGGAAGAACTGGACGCCTCCGGCCACCTGATGATCTCCCAGGAGGAGGTCGTCGCACACGACCCGGACCTCGCCCTCGGCCAGCCCGACGGCGTGAGCCGTGAGGGCCTCTCGCCCGCTGGGATCGACATGCTCATCCAGGAGCTCTACTGCCCCGAGCCGACTGTTGACGCCTCCTACGAGACGCTCTACGCCGAGATCGAGACCTACGGGGAGATCTTCGGCGCAGAGCAGGAGGCCGCCGAGCTCATCGCCGAGCTCGACGCCCGTGTGGAGGCCGTCGCCGAGCGCGCCGAAGGTGAGGACCGGACCGCGGCAGTGCTGTACCCGACGGTGGGCGGCGGCAGCTCCTACGCCTACGGCAGCCGGTCGATGGCCCAGCCGCAGCTGGAGGCCGCCGGGTTCGAGAACGTCTTCGCCGACACCGATGAGCGGGTCTTCGAAGTGCAGATCGAGGAGCTCGTCGACCGGAATCCTGACGTGCTCATCCTGCTCTACCAGGGTGATGTCGACGGGGTCGAGAAAACCATCGTGGAGCTGCCCGGCGCCGAGACGATGACAGCCGTGCAGGATGGGCAGATCCACACCCAGCTGTTCAACTTCACCGAACCCGCCACCCCGCTCTCCGTGGACGGCCTGGAGCTGATCTCCGAACGCTTCCAGGGAAGCGGGACGGAATGATGCTGGAAATTTCCAGCATCACCCACGCCTACGGGGACAAGACCGTCCTCCGTGACGTATCCATGCGTGTCGGCCCGGGCGAAGTGGTGGGCCTGATCGGGCCCAACGGCAGCGGCAAGACCACCCTGCTGCGCACTCTGTACGGGGCGCTGCGTCCCGATGCGGGCAGGGTCGAGTTCGACGGGGCCGACGTTGCGCGCATCCCGCCGAAGAAGCTCGCCCAGCGCGTCGCCGTCGTGGTTCAGGAGCCGCCCAGCGAGCTCATGCTCTCCGTGGCGGACATGGTGCTGCTGGGCCGCACCCCGCACCTCGGCATGTTCAGCCGCCAAGGGCCCGAGGACGAGCGTGTCGCTGAGGAGGCTCTGGACCGGGTCGGGCTGCTGCACCTGGCGAACCGGGAGTTCAGCGGCCTCTCGGGCGGGGAGAAGCAGCGGGTGCTGATCGCCAGGGCCCTGGCTCAGCGAGCTGAGTGCCTGCTGCTGGACGAGCCGACCAACCACCTCGACATCAGCTACCAGCACCAGGTGCTCCACCTGGTCAAAGAGCTCGGCATCACCGCCGTGGTTGTCCTGCACGATCTCAACCTCGCCGCGCGCTACTGCGACAGGGTGGTGCTCCTCTCCCACGGCCGCGTCCACGCCGAAGGCCGAACCGACGAGGTCCTGACCCAGGCCACCCTCGAGCCCGTCTACGACGTGAGCATCGAACGGGTCACCGCCGAGGACGCCACCACCCAGCTCCTCTTCCGCAGGGCCTAAAGCAGCACCACAGTAAACCCAGTCCTGAGCGGCGAACGACCACCGTCCCTCCCCGTTCCCCGTTCGGTGCTGGAAAGCTGCAGTATCTGGGCCGTTTCGCGGGCGATTCGCTGCGACATTCCAGCACCCAACGGCAGGGGATCGCGCTCGAGGGCTGGAGCGAACGGCAGGGGGGGCGGAGCGGGAGGGGGGCGACCGACGGGCGGCGCTCGAGACGGGGTCGCGCTCAGCGGCAGTGCGCGCAGAGGCCCGTGATGGTGGACTGGTGCAGATCCAGCTGGAACCCCGCGTCCGCCTCGAGCGCCTCTGCGGCCGCGGCGAAGCTCTCCGGGGGCAGCGCCACCACGGCCTGGCAGCTGCGGCAGTGGCCGTGCACGTGTGTGGAGGTCGCCAAGTGGAAGGATGCGGCTTCCCCGGCCACCTGTCGCACAGCCACGATCCCGAGCTCGGCGAACCGCTCCAACGCTCGGTAGACGGTGGTGCGGTGGATGCCCGACTGCTCAGGTCCTCGGCGACCTCGTCCGCGGACAGGTGCCGGTGATGCGCCGCCAGTGTCCGCAGCACCGCCTGCCGGGCGGAGGTGGCGCGCTCGCCGTGCTCCCGGAGCGTCTGCAGGGCGGTCTCGACGAGCTCATCCGTCTGCCCGTGGTGGTGACGGTGGTGGGCGCGCCCGTTCATCCGCTCACCGCCCGGGAGCGCAGGGGGTTCAGCACAGCTTCAGCTGTCCAGGCAGCAGCATCGGCGACGTCGATGGCCGCCATGCCGAATTCGCGGCGCAGCGCGGCCCACGCCCCAGCAGAGTCCAGGTGGCAGAGGGCGGCAGCAACCTGTTCGCGCTCCTCAGCGCCGAGGTCAGGGATCTCCGCGTCGAGAAGCTGCTCCACGTGCTGCCGGGAGGGAGCCGAATCCGCTGCAGCGGCGCCCCGCATGGTCGTCTCGGCGACCAGGAAGGCAAGCTCGGGCCTCTGGCTGTAGGCGGCCATCGTCTGGCGCAGTGCCAGCGGAAGGTCGAATATCGAATCGAAGCTGGGCCGCGCGAACACCACATGGTCGGCCCACGCCACGGCACCCAGGAGCAGGTCCGAGCGGGTCGGATAGTGGCGGAAGATGGTTCGCTCCCCCACCCCGGCACGTCGCGCGATCAGCTTCAGGGAGACGTCGTCGGTGCCGAGCTCCTCGATCAGCTCCACATAGGCGGCGAGGATCCCGGCGGAGGTGCGGCTGAGGCCCAGCCGCTGAGCGATCTCGTCAGCCTCGGGCGTCTGGCCGATCACGGGCGCCTCAGCTCACGACGCCGTCGTATGCGGGGTGAGGCCAGGTCCCCTCGGGCACGGCGCGGAGGACCTGGTGGGCCGCCGCCCGAAAGTGGCGCATCGCAGCCTCCGCATCCAGGTCGAAGCCCACCCGTACGCGCACCCAGAACTGCGCGGAGGCGAAGTAGCACAGAGCCGATGCGGTGCGCCGGCGATCGCGCGGGTTCAGCCCCGGAGCAGACTCGTCGACGAGCGCCCCCACAGCGCCCGCGAAGAAGGAGTGCGACTGTCCTGCTGGGCTGGCGGTGTGGACCGGGGACAGGGAGGCGGAGCGGGCCAGGATGAATGCCTCGGCCGGATGTGCGTCGAAGGCGGCGAAGCGTGCCGCGACGGCCCCGTAGAGCCCCTCCCATGTGGTGAACGCCGAGGGCGCGAAGAGTCGCGATTCCACAGTCTGCGCCACACGGATCAGCAGGTGCGCGCGTGTGGGGAAGTGCCGGTAGACCGTGCGTTCGGAGACACCGACCTCGGCGCCGAGGGCCTTGTAGGTGATCTCGTCGAACTCTGTCCGGCCGAGCTGGGCTGCCGCGGCGGCGACGAGGGCTCCGGCGGTGTCAGCTGCGTCGCTCATCGCTCTCCGTCCGGGTCTCAGGGGGCAGCACATGGTGTTCGGAGCCGGCGAGGGTCAGTGCCAAGGAGGAGACGTACTGAGTCTCTCCCAGCGGTCCGCGCACCGCTGATGCCAACATGTCTGGGCGCTCAAAAGTGTATCCGGTCACATGGCAGCGCAGGCGTTCGGCGGAGGGGTTTCCGTCCTCGTCGTACATGGGCAGGTCCACGCCGTCGCTGCGGCGACGCAGGTAGTACCGTCCTCGTGTGGCCGCGGCCGTCAGCGGCGTGAGCAGTGCTGCGGTGCCGATGGAGATGAGCACGGCGAACGGCTGAACGGCTTCTCCGAAGAACCCGAAGAACGCCGCGAGCGACAGCACCGAGGCGGCGGTCACGGAGACCAGGCCCACCGGGTTCCAGTTGTGGAGCATGCCCCGTCGGAACTCGGGCCGCATCGGGGACAGCCTCAGCACGTACTTGTTGATCGCAATGTCCGCAGAGATGGTCACCAGCCACGCCATGACGAAATTGGCGTAGAGGCTGAGCACCCAGGCCATCAGGCCGAAGACGTCCATGAGCATCAGCCCCAGCGCAATGGAGAGGTTGAAGAGCACGAACACGGTGCGTCCGGGGTACCGCCGCGTCACCCGGGTGTAGGCATTGAGCCACGCCAAGGAGCCGGAGTACCCGTTGGTCACGTTGATCTTCACCTGGGCGATGACGATGAGCAGCAGCGCCAGGATCACGGCGAGCCAGTCCGGCATGAGCTGCTCGTACACGCCCAGGAACTGCACCACCGGCTCCGCCGCCCGGGAGCCGAGCGTGGGGTCGATCTTCACCAGCACGTAGACGGCGAGCAGCACGCCGAGGAGCTGCTTGGTCCCGGAGAAGATCACCCAGCCCGGGCCGGCCAGCAGCATCGATGCCCACCAGACCTTCCGGTTGGCGCGCGTCCGCGGCGGCATGAATCTGATGTAGTCCAGCTGCTCGGCCAGCTGCGGCATGAGTGCGAAGCAGACTGCGGCGGAGGCGACGACGGCCCCGAGCTCCAGATCTCCGGAGCCGGCGCCTTCGAAGGTGAGGAAGGCTTCGACGACGTCCGGCTCAGTCAGCACCACTCCCACCAGCGGCACGAGTGCCAGCACCAGCCACAGGGGTGTGGTCCAGAACTGGAGCCGTTCCAGGGCTCGCATGCCGTAGATCACGATGGGAATGACCACCACTGTGGAGAGCAGGTAGCCCAGAGGCAGCGGGACGCCCAGCCCGGCGTAGAGCCCCTGAGCCATGATCGCCCCCTCGAGGGCGAAGAAGATGCAGGTGAAGCCGCCGAAGATCACCGTGGTGATGATGGAGCCGTGGTACCCGAATCCGGAGCCGCGGGTGAGCAGGTCCACGTCGAGGTTGAATCGCGCCGCGTAGTAGGCGATGGGCAGCCCGACGGTGAAGATGATGGCTGAGGCCAGGGCGATGCCGGCGACCGCGTTCAGCGTGCCGTGCTCCAGTCCCACGGTGGCGCCCATGGAGAAGTCGGCGAGGAACGCCATCGATCCCAGGGCTGCGCCCCCGACCGCGGGCGCCGACCACCGGCGGAAGGTGCGCGGAACGTAGCGGAAGGCGTAGTCCTCGAGGCTGTCCTCCGCCGCTCGTCGTGCCCGCGAGGCGTCCGGCATGCTCTGAATCGTCTCAGATGGCCATGGCGTCGCGAACCTGGTCCTGGGCCGCGCTGCCGCCGTCTCCGGTGCTGGTGATCCTCCCTGAGGCGAGGACGAAGTACTTCGACGCGCTGTTCAGGGCGAAGCCGACGTGCTGGGCGGCCAGGAGCACGGAGAGCCCGTCCTCGGCGGCGAGACCGGTGATCGTCCGCTCGATCTCAGTGACCACTGAGGGCTGGATTCCTTCGGTGGGCTCGTCGAGGATGAGCATGCTGGGCTCGGTGATGAGTGCGCGCGCGATGGCCAGCTGCTGACGCTGCCCCCCGGAGAGCAGCCCTGCCTTCTTGTCGATCACCTCGTTGAGGGCGGGGAACCGCTCGCGGGCGTGGTCGACGAGCTTTCGGCGCCGGGAGCGCGGCTTGCCGTCGGCGACGACCTGGAGGTTCTCCAGGGTGCTGAGCTGCTCGAACGACTGCTGCCCCTGCGGCACGTAGGCCATACCCATTTTGACCCTCTTGCTCGGGGCGGCCTGGGTGATGTCTTCGCCGTTGAACGTGATGGTGCCGATGGTGGGCCTGATGATGCCGACGACGGCGCGCAGCAGGGTGGTCTTGCCTGCACCGTTGTGTCCCAGGACGGCTGCGATGCCGTTGTCGGCGCTGGTGAGGCTGACGTCGTTGAGCACCTGGGTGCGCTCGTAGCCTGCGTGGACGCTGCTGAGCTCAAGCATGGGTGCCTCCTGGATTGGCTGCGGCGAGCGCTGGGGCCTGCGCCGCGTCGTCCTCGGACATGGATGCGGTGCCGAGGTAGACCTCTTGGACCTTGGGGTCGGCCTGGACCTCTTCCACGGAGCCTGCGGAGAGGACCTGGCCCTGGTGCAGCACGGTGACCCGGGAGGCGAAGCTGCGCATGAATTCCATGTCGTGCTCGACGACGACGACGGCCCGGTCCTTCTTCACCCGGTGCAGCAGTTCGCCGGTGGCGTTGCGCTCCTCCAGGCTCATGCCGGCGACGGGCTCGTCGAGCATCAGAACGCGGGCGTCCTGGACCAGGAGCATCCCGATCTCGAGCCACTGCTTCTGCCCGTGGGAGAGGATTCCGGCGGGCTGGTGCTGCAGGTCCTCCAGCTGGGTCTGCCCCATGGCGTCTGCGATGCGGCTGGCGATGCTGCGGCGCCGCCCGAGCAGCGACCAGGCGGACCGGTGCATTCCGGCGGCGATGTCGAGGTTCTGCAGGACGGTCAGCTGCTCGAAGACGCTGGCGGTCTGGAAGGTCCGTCCGACCCCGAGCCGGGCGATCTTCTGGACCGGCCTGCCGAGCACGTCGTCGGTGCCGAGCTTCACGCTGCCGGTGCCTCGCACCAGGCCGGTGATCGCATCGACGCAGGTGGTCTTGCCGGCCCCGTTGGGGCCGATGAGGAAGTGGACCTCGCCGGGGTCTGCGCGGAAGCTTGCGCCGCCGACGGCGGTGAAGGCGCCGAAGGTCACGTTGAGGTCCTCGACGCTGAGTGTGGCGGGTGCTGTCATGCCTCTGCCTTCTTTCGGAAGTTGCTTCCTGCTCGTCTCCATCGGAAGTACCGGCCCACCGAGGCGATGCCGCCGGGGAGCAGCGCGATCACCAGGATCAGCAGCAGGCCTTGGAAGTAGGACCAGCCGGAGGGGAAGTTCTCGGCCAATGTGGTCTCGGCCCAGGCGACGGCGAACGCTCCCAGCACGGGGCCGAAGAGGGTGGCCCGGCCTCCGATGGCCACACCGATGACGAATGCGATGGAGGGGACGACTCCGATGCCGGCCGGCGAGATGATCCCGACGAGGGGGACGAACATCGCTCCGGCCACTGACGCCATCACCGCCGCCACCACAAACGTGATGGTCTTGATCATGGCGGGGTCGTAGCCGAGGAAGCGGACTCGCTCCTCCGCGTCGCGGGTGGCCACCAGCAGTTCGCCGAACCGACTGCGCATCATCCAGTAGGCCACCAGCAGCATGACGATCAGCAGGCCGGCGGCGATCATGTAGATCATCTGTCGGTTGGCGGGGTCGTTGATGGCGAAGCCGAAGAACGACTGGAAGCCGGAGAGCCCGTTGGAGCCGTTGAGCGTGGCCTGCTGCCCCACCAGGAGGGTGACGAACGCGAACACCATGGCCTGGTTCAGGATGGCGAAGTACGCGCCCTTGACGCGTCGTTTGAACACCGAGAATCCCAGGGCGAAAGCCAGGGCGGCCGGCAGCAGCAGAATCAGCAGCACGGTGAGGATGGGCGAGTGGAACGGCTCCCAGAACCAGGGCAGGTCCACGCCGAAGGTGGACATGAACTGGGGCGTCTCCTCCCCGCGCAGGGCGGCGTCCTCGAGCTGCATGTGCATGGCCATGCAGTAGGCGCCGATCCCGAAGAACACGCCCTGGCCCAGGGTGAGCATTCCGCCTCGGCCCCATGCGAGGCCGATGCCGACGGCGACCATGGCGTAGCAGACGAAGCGGCCCATCTGCCTCAGCTCGAAGGGCGTCAGCAGTGCGGGAGCCAGGACGAGCAGGCCGAGGGCGATCAGGCCGATTCCGATGTAGGCGGTGCGCGGCCTGGGGACCCCGGGGCTGGAGCCGGCCGCACTGATGGCGGCGAGCTTTCCCTTCGTGGGGGTGGAGGCGGCTTTGGATGCTGCGGCGGTGGCTGTCATGCGAGGCTCCTTGTGCGGACGCTGAAGAGACCCTGCGGCCTGATCTGGAGGAAGGCGACGACGATGATCAGCACGAGGAACTTCGCAATGGACGCAGTCGTCGACAATTCGATGAACGCCTGCAGGATTCCGAGGCTGAAGGCGGCGATGACGGCACCCTTGATCTTGCCGATGCCTCCGGCGACCACCACCAGGAACGCGTCGACGATGTAGCTGGTGCCGATGGTGGGGCTGGTCGCGCCGATGAGGGTGATGGTCACTCCGGCGACTCCGGCGAGTCCGGAGCCGATGAAGAACGTGGTCCGGTCGGTCCGCCGCGTGGAGATGCCGGACGTTTCGGCGAGGCTGCGGTTGAGCACGGTGGCGCGGATGCGGCGGCCGAGGCTGGTGTAGGCCATCAGCGCGGAGAGTCCTGCGACCACAACGATGACCAGGCCCAGGATGAAGATGCGGGTCAGGGGCACGTTGGTCCCCAGAATCTGCACCGAGCCGGAGAGCCAGGCGGGGTTGGCCACCTCCACAGCGGGGGCTCCGAAGATGTCCCGAGCCAGCTGCTGGAGGATCAGTCCGACGCCGAACGTGGCCAGCAGGGTATCCAGAGGGCGGTGGTACATGTGCCGGATGAGGATCTGCTCCAGCAGCACCCCGAAGATTCCTCCGACGAGGAATGCCGCCGGTATCGCGACGATGAGGCTGATGCCCGCGCCGAAGAGCCCCTGCATGACGAAGGCCACGTAGGCCCCGATCATGATGAACTCCCCGTGGGCCATGTTGATGACGCCCATCTGACCGAAGGTCAGTGCCAGGCCGATCGCTGCGAGAAGCAGGATCGACCCGACACTGATCCCGGCGACGAGCTGAGGAAGCAGCGCGTCCATGGAAGACGTCACTCGTCCTCGGTGTCGGCGTCGGCGTCTTCCTCAGCTTCCTCGGCGAACTCTGCGGCCTCTTCGTCGTCAGCCCACTCGTAGGTGTCGAGGAACGGGTCCGGGTCGGTGAGCTCGCCCTCCCAGACTGCGTCGATCAGGCCTTCGGAGTTGATGACGCCGATGCGGGGCGTCTTGGTGACGTGCTGGGTCTCCCCGTCGATGGTGACGGTGCCCTCAGGCGCGTCGAAGCTGGTCCCGTCGGCGACGTCACGGATCTCATCGACGTCGAACGAGCCGGCCTCCTCAGCCATCGCGGCCCAGAGGAAGAGGCTGTTGTAGGAGGACTGCATCACGTCCGAGGTGACCCGGTCGTCGCCGTAGGCGTCCTGGAACGCGGAGACGAACTCTTCGTTCTCGGGGTTGTCGAGGGTCTGGTAGTAGTTCCAGGAGGTGAGCTGCCCCTCGAGGTTGGAGGCCCCGATGCCGTCGACCTCCTCCTCGGCGATGGAGACTGACATGACGGGCATCTCCTCGGCGGAGAGTCCGAGGTCGTTGTACTGGTTGAAGAACGCGACGTTGGAGTCGCCGTTGAGCGTGTTGAACACAGCGTCGGCGTCCGATGAGGCCACCTGGTTGGCGATGGTGGTGAAGTCGGTGGAGCCCAGCGGGGTGTAGTCCTCGCCGAGGATCTCGACGTCGTTCTCGTCCGCCCACTGCTGGATGATCATGTTGGCCGTGCGGGGGAAGACGTAGTCGGAGCCGACGAGATACATCGACTCGATCTCCTCCTCCTCCAAGAGGTACTCCAGAGCAGGGATGATCTGCTGGTTGGTGGTGGCGCCGGAGTAGAAGATGTTCTCCGACGCCTCGAGGCCCTCGTACTGGGTGGGGTAGAACAGCAGACCGTTGTTGCCCTCGAAGACGGGAAGCATGGCCTGACGGGAGGCAGAGGTCCAGCCGCCGAACACCGCTGCCACGCACTCCTGGTTCAGCAGGGCGTCGGACCGCTCGGAGAAGGTTGCCGGGTCGGACTGGCCGTCCTCTTCGACGATCTCGAGCTCGTAGCCGAGCACTCCTCCGTCCTCATTGATCTGGTCCGCGGCCAGGTGCAGCACGTCGTTGACGGTGGTCTCCGAGATCGCCATGGTGCCGGAGAGCGAGTTGATGAAGCCGATCTTGATGGTGTCGCCGTCGGTGTCGACGCAGGACTCTGCGGCCGCACCATTCTCTGCGTCATCCCCGGCGCGTGCACCGCAGGCCGACAGCAGCAGGGTTCCCGCTGCGCCGAGCGCGGCATATGCTTTGAGGCGGGAGTGACTTCTCTTTTCCCTCATGTTGCTCTCCGATCGTCAAGAATGCGAGTGGTGGCTGCTCAAGCTCCCTGAAGGCCGAATCCTTCAGCGGGCTGGCAACAGCCTGCGTCAGTGGCATTACTCTGACGTTGCTCGGCCATTTCCTGGATGTAAACGAATATCGCTGCTGAGAAGCCTGCTTCCCTTTCCAGAAAAGGGATCAAAGCCCGACGTGGGGATACGCGGAAAATTCCGTGAAACATTCCCGTGGCAGGATCCTGACAGCGATACGACACCGGAAGGACTCCTATGCACTTCACCCCCGCCGAGCAGGAGAAGCTGATGCTCGCCACTGCCGCCATGGTGGCCCGGGACCGCTTCTCCCGCGGCGTGAAGCTCAACTACCCGGAGTGCGTCGCTCTGCTCTCCTCCTGGGTCATCGAGGGTGCCCGCGAGGGGCGCACCGTGGCCGCCCTGATGGAGGACGGGCGCACCGTGCTCACCCGGGATCAGGTCATGGAGGGTGTGCCGGAGGCCCTGACCGACATCCAGGTCGAGGCGACGTTCCCGGACGGACGCAAACTCGTGACGCTCCACCACCCCATCGACTGATCCGACGAGGAAGGCAGAGACAATGGCAGGCGCATCCTCAGCAGGACCCGGCGCAGTCCGGGTGAAGCCGGGCAGGATCGAGCTCAACGCAGACCGGCGCGACGACGAGCGCATCACTTTGGTCTTCACCAACACCGGCGACCGACCCATCCAGATCGGCTCCCACCTGCATCTTCCGGCCGCCAACTCGGCCCTGGACTTCGACCGGGAGGCCGCCGAAGGCTTCCGCCTCGACGTGCCCGCCGGCGCGTCCCAAAGGTTCGAGCCCGGGGCATCGCGGCAGCTCGACTGCGTCGCACTCCGAGGCCGCCGACACGTCGCAGGCCTGCAGATCCGACGAGACTCCGACAGCACCTCGAACGGGGAGGAATCCTGATGGTCAGCATCGACCGCAACGCCTACGCAGCCATGTTCGGGCCCACCACCGGCGATCAGATCAGGCTCGGCGACACCGACCTGTGGATCGAGGTGGAGAAGGACCTCACCGTGGGCGGCGAGGAGGCCGTCTTCGGCGGCGGCAAATCCATCCGCGAATCGATGGCCCAAGGAACGGCCTCCCGGGCAGAGGGCGCCCTGGACACGGTGATCACCAACGCGATCATCCTCGACTGGTGGGGAATCGTGAAGGCCGACATCGGCATCCGTGACGGGCGGATCGCGGGGATCGGCAAAGCGGGCAACCCGGACATCGCCGACGGCGTGGACCCGCACCTGATCATCGGACCGGGCACCGATGTGATCGCCGGGGAGGGGAAGATCGTCACCGCCGGCGCCATTGACTCCCACGTCCACCTGCTCTCCCAGTCCCAGCTCCACGAGGCCCTGGCCACCGGCATCACCACGGTGGTGGGCGGCGGCACCGGGCCCTCAGAGGGCTCGAAGGCGACCACGGTGACTCCCGGGCCGTGGCATCTGGAGAAGATGCACCGCGCCCTGGACTCCATCCCCGTCAACGTCCTCCTGCTCGGCAAGGGCAATACGGTCTCGACCGCCGGTCTCGCTGAGCAGGCCCTCGGCGGGGCTGCCGGATTCAAAGTCCACGAGGACTGGGGCTCCACCCCCGCCGCCGTGGACGCCGCGCTGACCGCCGCGGAGAAGTGGGGGCTGCAGGTCGCCCTGCACTCGGACTCGCTGAATGAGGCCGGCTACGTGGACTCCACCATCCGCGCCATCGACGGCCGCTCCATCCACGCCTTCCACATCGAGGGAGCCGGCGGCGGGCACGCCCCGGATATTCTGACGCTGGCCTCGCTGCCGCACATCATTCCCGGTTCGACGAACCCCACCCTTCCGCACACCACCAACACGGTCGCGGAGCACCTGGACATGCTGATGGTCTGCCACCACCTCTCCCCCAACGTGCCGGAGGATCTCGCATTCGCCGAGTCGCGCATCCGCGGGACCACCATCGCGGCCGAGGACATCCTCCACGACATGGGGGCCCTGTCGATCACCTCCTCCGACGCTCAGGCGATGGGCCGCATCGGTGAGGTGGTCACCCGCACGTGGCAGGTGGCGCACACCATGAAGCACCGTCTGGGAGGCCTGCACGGCGGACTGCCGGCCGACAATGAGCGGGCCCGCCGCTATGTGGCCAAGTACACGGTGAATCCGGCGGTTGCCCACGGCATCTCCTACGACCTCGGGTCGGTGGAGACGGGCAAGCTCGCTGACCTGAATGTGTGGGACCCCCGCTTCTTCGGAATCCGACCCTCCAGTGTGATCAAGGGCGGGGCGATCGCGTGGGCCTCCCTCGGGGACCCCAACGCCTCCATCCCCACCCCGCAGCCCATCCTGCAGCGGCCGGCATTCGCCGATCTGAACGCGGGAGACTTCTCCGTCACCTACGTCTCCCCTGCCGCTCTGGAGGACGGCATCGAGGAGTCGCTGGGACTGCGAAGGACGGTCCGCGCGGTGGAGCCCACCCGCGACATCGGCAAGGCGGACATGAAGAACAACGATGCGCTGCCTCGCATTGAGGTGAAGCCGGACACCTTCGAGATCTCGATCGACGGGGAGCAGGTGGAGCAGCAGCCGGCGGAGAGGCTGCCGCTGGCCCAGTTCTACTGCATGTTCTGATGCCCACCGCCGCCCAATCCCCTGCCGCGCAGACGGTGGGGCTGCTTCTCGCCGACTCACGCCTGCCCTCCGGCGGCCATGTCTCCTCCTCCGGGCTGGAGCCTGCTCTGATGGGCGGGCTGGCCCGAGCGCAGGTAGGCGACTTTCTGCTTGTGCGTGCGCGCACCGCAGCCCTGACGGACGCTGCGTGCGCCGTGATGGTGCGGCACGCCCTGGCGCATCAGCCTGATCCGTCCGCAGCCCTGCTGCGGACGGATCGCGCCTGGGCTGCGCGGACGCCCAGCGGCGCGGCGCGGCAGATCGCCGCCGAACTGGGGCGGGGCCTGGTGCGTCTGGCCACATCCCTCTGGCCCGATGCGCCGGCCTTCCAGCCGCTGGGCAGGCGGCCCTCCCGTCCTGCAGTGATGGGCGCCATCGGAGCCCATGCCGCCATCGGGGCGGAGGAGTTGGTTCGGCTGGTGATCTACGACGACGCCGCAGCCGCTGCGGCCGCTCTGCTGAAGCTTGACCCCGGCGATCCCGCCGAGGCCATGAGCCTGGTCCTTGATGCCTGCGCCTCCGTGGAGGAGCAGGTCCCTGGAATCGCTGCTCTCACTGACCCCGCGGACATGCCCGCTGCGTCCGCGCCCCAGATGGAACACTGGATCGAGAATCATGCCCGCACCACAAGGAGGCTCTTCCGTGCCTGAGAACACTGCTGCCACCCCGTCCGCCCCGAAGGACCGCGCCCTGAGGCTGGGCATCGCCGGCCCTGTGGGGACGGGCAAGTCCTCGCTGATCGCCTCCGTCTGCCGCGCTCTGGGCGAGGAGCTGCGACTGGGCGTCATCACCAATGACATCTACACCGACGAGGATGCTCGATTCCTCCGCTCAGCGGGCGTCCTGGATCCGGAGC
The DNA here is from genome assembly GCF_007922635.1 of Nesterenkonia sp. NBAIMH1. Classification (NCBI taxonomy): domain Bacteria; kingdom Bacillati; phylum Actinomycetota; class Actinomycetes; order Micrococcales; family Micrococcaceae; genus Nesterenkonia; species Nesterenkonia sp. NBAIMH1. The sequence continues at coordinate 2,077,269 of NZ_CP042335.1, read as the reverse complement.
GGATCCGCCCCGTCGAGACAGGCGCCTGCCCCCACACCGCCATCCGCGACGATGTGACGGTGAACCTGATGGCTGCTGAGGACATCGAACGGGACTTCGCGCCGCTTGATGTCGTGCTCATCGAGTCCGGCGGAGACAACCTCACCGCCACCTTCTCCCCTGCCCTGGTGGATGCCCAGATCTTTGTGCTGGATGTGGCCGGCGGGGGCGACGTCGCCCGCAAGGGAGGTCCCGGCATCGGCCGCGCTGACCTACTGGTGGTCAACAAGACGGACCTCGCTCCCTATGTGGGCGTGGATGTGGAGCAGATGGTCGCTGACGCCGGCGAGGCTCGCGAGGGCCGCGCAGTGCTCGCGCTCTCGAAGCAGGATGAGGACTCGGTGGCCGCCCTGCGACGCTGGGTGCTGACGGTGCTCGCTGCGCACCGCGCCGGGGAGCACATTCCCCAGGACCCGGGCCCCATGGCACCGCATTTCCACGCCGATGAGGAGCATCCCGAAGGCGGGCATGTCCACAGCCACGCCTGATACTCGCATCCGGGTCCAGCGGGACGCGTCCCGGGCGCGGGCGCAGCTGGTGGTCGGGAAGCTGGCGCCGCGGCTGATCTCCAGAACCCCCGACCGGGTCCACGTGGGGATCACCGCGGCGGAGATGATCCTGCTCGATGCCGACCGCGTGCATCTGGATGTGGAGGTCGGCCCCGGCTGCACGCTGCACCTGGAGGACATCGGCGGGATGGTCGCCTACCCGCGCCGTCGCCCGCAGGAGCCCGGCCCCCCGGCGGAGTGGCACGTGTCGCTGCGCCTGGCGGAGGACGCCAGACTGGTGTGGGAGGGCCTTCCGTTCGTCATCGCGGAGTCCGCGGATGTGCAGCGGACCACCTCCGTGCAGATGGCTGCGGGCGCTCGGGCGCTGATCCGGGAGACGCTGGTGTGGGGCCGGTCCGGTGAGACGGGCGGACAGCTGCGCAGCACCACCCACGCCTATGACGACGCCGGCGACATCCTTTTCGAGGATCTCGCGGCTGATGCTGCTGCACCCGACCCGGGGATGCTCGGCGAGCACCGGGTGATGGACTCACTCATCGCTCTGGGCTTCGACCCGGAACCCGCACCGGGTGACCTGGTCCTCGCGGAGACGGGTGCCGTCGCCCGCCACCTGGGCGCCGACACCCACTCCTCCCCGCTCAGCGGGCGACTGGCTGTGTGGCGAAGGGATATGACAAGCTCACCCAGCAGCTGAGAGGTGGGCTACTGCGGGGGCGGAGGCGGAGCGGGAGCTCCCTTGGGCGGCGTGATCTTCGAATAGGACGCAGCCGTGCCGGCCGGCGCGACCCCATCGGCTGGGGCCTCGCTGTCGCCCCCACCGGCCCAGGACCGGTGAGGCGACGGGTCCCAGCCCACGTTGACCACCTTCACCTGCACGAGGATGGCAGCGCCGAGGATCAGCAGACCGAGCGCAGCGACGACGATGAGCCCGCCCAGGGATCCGATCCCGGCTCCGTAGCCGACCAGGATGCCGAACCACCCGAAGTCTGTGTCCCCGAACGTCGTGTTCGCTGTTCCGAAGTCTCCCAGGACCAGCAGAAGCACCGCGGGCAGGAAGGTGATCAGCAGGCCGTTCACGAAGCCGCCGGCCAGGGCCCCGATGCGTCCGCCCGTCGCGTTTCCGTAGACGCCCGCCGCGCCGCCGGTGAAGAAGTGTGGAACCAGGCCCGGGAGGATCAGCGCCAGGCCCAGGGCGGGGTTCAGCCACAGCGAGAGCACAGCCAGGCCGATCAGCCCTCCGACGAAGCTGGAGACGAAGCCGATGAGCACCGCGTTCTGGGCGTAGGGGAAGACGATCGGTGCGTCCAGAGCCGGCGTCGCACCGGGCACGATTTTGGCTGCGATGCCTTGGAAGGCCGGAACGATCTCGCCGAGGATCGTTCGGACGCCGAAGAGGATCACTGCGACGGCGATGCCGAACTGCAGACCCTGCGTCAATGACTGCATGATGAAGTTGCCGGGGTTCTCCGCCCCGCCTTCGAAGGCTTCGTACGCGGCCTCGCCCTCGCGTGCGAAGAAGATGAGCGCGACGATCACGTACATCAGCACCATCGACAGGGCGGTCGCGACCATGGAGTCGCGGAGGAAGCGCAGCCCCTCCGGAAGCTTGAGGTCTTCGGTGGATCGGCTGCGCCTGCCGCCGGTCACCCTCCCCACTGCACCGGCCGCTATGTAGCCGGCCGTGCCGAAGTGCCCCATGGCGATGGTGTTGTCCCCGGTGATGCGCCGCGTCCAGGGCTGTGAGAATGCCGGCAGCGACACCATCAGGATCGCCAGGAGGGCGCCGCCGACCCCCACAGTGACAAGGTCCGAGTATCCGGCGGTCGCGAGAACGATGGTCAGCAGGGTCGCCATGAAGAGGATGTGGTGGCCGGTGAGGAAGACGTAGCCGAGCGGGGTGAAGCGGGCCAGCACCAGGCTCAGCGCGAACCCGAGGATCATGAGCCAGGCAACCTGTGCTCCGAACTGCTCCTGCGCGATTCCGACGATCGCCTCGTTGGTGGGGATGACACCTTGGGCGCCGGTGGCTCCCTGGATCATGAACCCGAGCGGGTCCAGGGAGGCGACGACCAGGCCCGCACCGGCACCGATGAGCAGGAAGCCGAGGGTCGCCTTCACCGCCCCTCCGATGACCTGCCCGCTGGAGCGTTTCAGGGCGATGAGTCCGACAGCGACGATGATTCCGATGAGGAATGCGGGCACGGAGAGGATCTCGTTGACGAGGAACTCTGCGAAGACGATCAGCCAGTCCATGGTGCCTTCCCTAAACGTCGTAGATGTCGCGCAGAGCGCCGTCGAGCTCGGCGGTGCTGGTGAAGTTTCCGATCACGCGCACGGGAACTCCGACGTCCCCGAGCGTCTTGGCGATCTCACCGGAGGTCAGGATGGCAGCAGCTTCCTTCGCGCGGCCCCGAGCCGAGATGGTGTCGGTAGCTTCGACCGTGACGTGCCGGCCCCAGCCCCACGTCGAGAGCACCCCTTCGAGAGTGTTCTTCAGGAAGAGAGAGGTGCCCAGACCGTTGCCGCACACCGTGAGGATGAGGTGCTGATCCACGCTCCGGCTCCCCGCTGCGCCGGCGGCGCCGGAGGGCGCCTCGTCGCCGCTGAGAACGGCCTTCAGCTGAGCGGGCGTCTGCGCCGATTGGAGCCGGGCCATCGCCGACTCGTCTGCGAGCACGCCTGCCAGCTCCGCCATGGCGCTGGTGTGCGAGGAGTCATCCACGGCCGCAAGCCCCACCACAAGGCTCACGGGGTCGTTCTCCGCGTGGCCGAATTCGACCGGTTCGGACAGTCGGACCCAAGAAAGCCCAGTCCGCCGCACGGACTCAATAGGGCGTGCGTGGGCCAGGGCGAAGCCGGGTGTGAGAACAATGTAGGGGCCGTGCTCCTCAACGGAGTCGATCATCGCGCGGGTGTAGTCCTCCCCTGCAACTCCGCTCCTGTCCAGAAGCGCTCCGGCCTGCCGAATGGCGTCCCGCCAGTCAGCTGCTGACGCGTCCAGCAGAATGGCCTCGTCCGCGAGCATGTCCGCCAGCGCTGAACTCATCCCAAACTCCTCACTGAGCGGGTCGACCAACCGAAGTGTCAGTCCCTACATGATCTCACTCCATTTACAGCATGACCAGGCTGAGCAGCCAGACGGTGGCGAATGCTGTGATTCCCTGGATGGCCGTGGCCGTGGTGAGCGTCTTGTAGGCGGTGCCCACAGGAATGCGGCTGAGCTGGGAGACCACCCAGAAGAACGAGTCGTTGGCGTGGGAGACCATCATGGAGCCCGAGCCCACAGCCAGGACCGAGAGCACCGCCCCTTCGGTGGAGTCCAGTCCGAGTGAGCCCATCAGGGGTGCGACCAGTGCGGAGCCGGTGACGATCGCGACCGTCGAGGAGCCCTGCGCGGACTTCAGCGCCGCCGCGATGAGGAACGGCACCAGAAGGCCGAGTCCGAGTTCTGCGATGTTGTCCGCGAGGAAGTCGGTGAGCGGCGAAGCGTTGAGCACCGCACCGAAGGCCGCACCGGCACCGGTGATCAGCAGGATGGGTGCCGCCACCCGGATCGCCTCGGTGATGTCCTCGTTGAACCGCTTCAGCCGGTCCCGTCCTGAGACGAGGAAGACGGCTGCGATCAGGCCGAGAATGAGGGCGATGACCGGTGTGCCGAGGAAGATCAGGGCCTCCGTCAGAGTGCCGGCGCCGAAGGGCTCTCCGGGCAGCTGCGCCACAGACCCCAGGCAGATGAGCACCAGCGGCAGACCGATGGGCAGGAAGGCGAGCGCCGGGTGCGGGAGCTTGCCGTAGGAGGCGCGCAGAGCGTCGTAGTTCTGGACCTCGATGTCGTCCTCGCGCTCGGCGGGCAGGGCGGCGAACTCCTTGTGGGACAGGCGTGAGGCGAACAGCAGGGCAGCCATTGCGGCGACCAGGGAGACCAGCAGTCCAAGCGGGATGATCAGGCCGAGCTCGCTGGTGACGCCCAGCTCTTCGGCGGCGGCCAGCGGGCCGGGGGTGGGCGGCACCAGGTTGTGGGTGGCGAAGAGGCCCGTCATCAATGCGGTGGAGGTCGCCAGCGCGGAGATGCCGGCCCGAGCGGTGATCGCCTTCCGCAGGGAGTTCAGGATCACGTAGCCGGAGTCGCAGAACACCGGAATGGAGACGATGTAGCCGATGAGCGTCATCGTCAGGTTGGGGAACCGCTGGCCGATCAGTTTGATGATCACGTCCGCCATGGCGATGGCGCCCCCGGAGCGTTCCAGGATCACACCGATCATGGTGCCGAAGATGATCACCAGACCAATGTTGCCCAGAGTGCTCCCGAAGGCCTCCGTGACGGTGGAGACGCTCTCCTCCAGGGGGATCCGGTACAGGAATGTCCCCAGAAGGGCCGCACCCAGCAGGGCGAGGAACGGACTGACCTTCCAACGGGCGGTGACCAGCACGATGGCGGCCACCAGGGCGATGAGGATGAGCAGATCGATCATGGCGCAGAACTCCTTTGTTCCGTGTTCTTCTGTGGGTGTGAGGCCGGCTGGGCGCTGAGGAAGACCCTGAGGACCTGTTCGGCCGTGCTGCTGATGCGGCTGGTCGCTTCCGCGCAGAGCTCATCCAGCGACTCTGGGCGGGCCGCGATGGAAAAGGCTGCGGTCAGACCTGCTGCCGCACACTGCGAGGAGTCGAGGTCCACCGCGCCGGCGAGCGCTATCACCGGGATCTGCTCAGGCGTGAGGCGCCGCACGGTCCCCACCACCTTGCCGTTCAGCGACTGTGAGTCCAGGCGCCCTTCCCCGGTGAGGACGAGATCGGCCTCCTCGAGGACGCGATGGGCGCCCAAGGACTCCGCAACGAGCTCTCCGCCGGGCACGATCTCGGCATCGAAGAGGCTGACGAGCGGTGCTGGTATCCCGCCGGCTGCCCCCATGCCAGGCTCGTCCCGCACATCGTGGCCTGCCTCGGCGGCGAGTATGTCGGCGAATGTGGTGAGGGCGGCCTCAAGGGCTTCGATGTCTTGCGGGGACGCGCCCTTCTGCGGGCCGAAGACGGCGGCAGCACCCTCTGGTCCCAGCAGCGGGTTGGTGACGTCGCAGGCGATGCGCCACCGGACCTTCGACGCACGCGGGTGCAGGCTCTGCGTCTCGATGCGCGCCAGGTCTTGGAGGGCTCCCCCGCCCGGTCCGATCTCCTGGCCGGCGGTGTTCAGCAGCCGCGCACCGAGGGCCTGCAGGATGCCCGCCCCACCGTCTGTGGTCGCGGAGCCGCCGATGCACAGGAGGATCTCCTCACATCCGGCGTCGAGCGCGGCGGCGATGACAGTGCCGACCCCATAGCTCGTGGCCTCTTGGGGCTGCAGGGGCATATCGCTCACGGTGGGCAGTCCGTTGGCCTCAGCGGCTTCGATCAGCCCGGTCAGCTTGCCGCGGACCTCCGAGACGGCGAACCGTGCCTGCGCGGGACGACCCAGGGCATCGGTGGTTGCGACCTGCTGCGGCTCCACCGCCCATGCGCTGCAGATGGCGTCCAGGGTGCCCTCACCACCGTCGGCGAAGGGCAGAATGCTGAGCTCGACGCTCCGCTCGTTGGCTTCGGCGGCGCGGTCCGCGCCTTCGCCCATGGCCCGAGCCGCTTCAGCGGCGGTGGCGCTGCCTTTGAAGGAGTCCGGGATGACTGCGATGCGCAGCGGCGAAGACGACGGCATTGTCGATGGCATGCATCACAGAGTAGGGGACCACCTGTGACTCGCGACACGTCAGAATGAACATAATCACTCGCGAATACCCGGCCCATATATGTGCATCAGGGTCCAATGGATGCGGGAGCGGACTCAGCGGCCATCAGGGCCAGGCGCAGCAGCGTCGCCTCATCCGCCCGCTTGAGGTCCAGGCCGGTCACGGTGCGGATCCGGGTGATGCGCTGCAGCAGCGTATTTCGGTGAATATAGAGCTGGCGTCCTGCCTCGGCAAGAGACTCGGCGCTCGTCACAGCGCGCACTGTCTCTCGGTGCGGGACGGAGAGCCGTCCGCCGATTTCTGCGAACCGTCCCATTGTGGGCTGAGGAAGGTGTGCGACGGCGATCGCCAGCTCTGCTGGGACATTCTCGGTCTGGTCAGGCTTGGGCAGCAGGCCCGCCGTCCGGCCTAGGGCGGCCATGTCCTGTCCCCAGGATCGCAGGGTCGACAGATCCGGGATGCCGCTGACGGTCAGCCTGCGAGCGTCGCTGCCCGCCAGATCCTCGTCGAACGCACCTCTGGCCGCGACGGCCCACAGCAGGCCGCGCCACACGACGGCCCGGGCGGGCCGGGGACGCGAGGTGCGGTGCCGTCATTGACCGCCATCACGAGCTGCTCCGCCTTCTCGGGCGGCTGCGCGGAACCGTCCTGCCGGGGATGGGCGGACGCCCAGACGCCTAGGCACCAGGGCCCCTTCCCGATCTCTGCGACGGTGAGCAGCTCCTGAGCCTTGGCGAGCGACTGCCCGTCGGAGACCAGGGCGGCGATGATCTCCCGGGCGCGGCTGCGGGCTGCCATGGAGCTGCGGTGCTCGCGCTCCTGCTCGATCAGCAGTTCGACCGTGAGCACCACGACTTGGGCCACCGGCTCCACCTCGCGCGGGTCGCCGGTGATGCCGATGACGCCGCTGAGCCCCCCGTCGATGGTCAGCGGGAGGTTGATTCCGGGCTTGTCAGGGATTCCCTCCACCGGCTGGCTTATCGTGACAGCCCGGCCGGTCCGCAGGACTTCGACGGCAGCCCGGTGCTCAGCGCCGATCCGTTCGGGATCCGTGGAGGCGACGATGATGCCCGAGGAGTTCATCAGGTTGATGTGCTGGTGCACGGCGGGCGCGAGCACATCAACAATGCGCTGACCCAGCCCGCCGGAGGCGGCCCCGTGGCTCACTGCGTCCCACCATGAGTTCATGGTCCGATCCTAGATCGGCGGGCCGCAGCTACGAGGCTCGGCCCTGTGCCTCGGATTGGAGCCGTTCGATCAACTCGTCTGCCATCGCCAGTCTGCTCGCCAGCTTGTCCCGTCTGCTGCGGGCGTCGGCGATGAATTCTTCGAGGCTGCGCCGTTTTTCCTCGGTGGGCGCCTTGTCCTCAGCGTCGATGAGGTGGAGAAGCTCACGCATCTCCTCCAGGGAGAACCCCAGCGGCTTCATGCGGCGGATCAGCAGAAGGCGCTCCACGTCATCGGGGGTGTAGAGACGGAAACCGCCTGACGTCCGACCGTTGGGGCGCACCAGCCCGACCTCGTCGTAGTGACGCAGCGTCCGCAGAGACAGCTCGGTCTGCTCGGCGACGGCGCCGATGTGCATGGTGTCCCCAGTCCCGCTCGGCGCCCCGGAGGAATGCGTACTGTCAGTGGCAGCGCCATCATGAGTCATGCAGGACATTCTGCCTACATTTGAGTGGGGACTCTAACTTCACGTTAAGGTAAGGTTGCCCCGTTCGCCCTGTGAGGCTTTTGACGCCAGTCCTCAGACCTCAGAGTTCCGGCGGCCCCTCACTCGACACTGGCAAAAGCGCCGAACTTCCGAAGGAGACATCTGTGTCCTCTGCCCCCGTGCCCGACCCCGCCGCCGAGCCTCAGGAAGTGACCGGCGCGCCGGAGGTGGACCGCTCGCAGTCGATCTGGGCGGCGCTGAAATCACCGAAGCGCCTGCGCATTGAGGTCCTTGCCGGGCTCGTCGTCGCTCTGGCACTGATCCCGGAAGCCATTGCGTTCTCCATCATTGCCGGCGTCGACCCCCGCGTGGGCCTCTTCGCCTCCTTCACCATGGCGGTCTCCATAGCGTTCCTGGGCGGACGGCCTGCCATGATCTCGGCCGCCACGGGAGCCATTGCTCTGGTGATTGCACCTGTGGCGCAGGAGTACGGGATGGACTACTTCATCGCCACGGTCATCCTTGCAGGGCTTCTGCAGATCCTGCTGGCAGTGATCGGCGTGGCCAAGCTCATGCGATTCATCCCCCGCTCGGTGATGGTCGGGTTCGTGAACGCGCTGGCCATTCTCATCTTCACCTCGCAGATCCCGCACCTGACGGACGTCCCATGGACGGTCTACGCGCTGGCGGTTCTGGGACTGCTGATCATCTTCCTGTTCCCGAAGCTGACCAGCGTGGTTCCCGCTCCCCTGGTCTCCATTGTGGTGCTGACGATCATCACGGTGGCGGCAGCTATTGCGGTTCCGACGGTGGGCGACGAGGGCGAGCTGCCGGATTCTCTGCCGGAGCTGTTCATTCCCAACGTTCCGCTCACCATGGAGACGCTGCAGATCATCTTCCCGTTCGCGCTGACGATGGCGCTGGTCGGCATCCTCGAGTCGCTGCTGACGGCGAAGCTGGTCGACGACGTCACCGATACGCACTCCAACAAGACCCGCGAATCCTGGGGCCAGGGCGCCTCCAACATGATCACCGGCTTCTTCGGGGGCATGGGCGGGTGCGCGATGATCGGCCAGACCATGATCAACGTGAAGGCCTCCGGCGCACGAACCCGGCTCTCCACGTTCCTGGCCGGCGTGTTCCTGCTGATCCTGGTCGTCACCCTCGGCGACGTCGTGGCCATCATCCCTATGGCGGCCCTGGTCGCTGTGATGATCTTCGTCTCATGGGCCACGTTCGACTGGCACAGCATTCATCCCACCACTCTGCGCCGCATGCCGCTCGCGGAGACCACAGTGATGGCCTCGACGGTGGTGGTCACCGTGTGGACGCACAACCTGGCCTACGGCGTCGGTGTCGGCGTGCTCGTGGCGATGGTGCTGTTCGCCCAGCGGGTTGCCCACTTCACCCGGGTGGTGCGGCTGGACAAGAGCGACGACGACAACCAGCGTGTGTACCGGGTGGAGGGCGAGCTGTTCTTCGCCTCGTCGAATGACCTGGTGTACCAGTTCGACTACACCGGCGACCCGACGGAGATCGTCATCGACATGTCAGGAGCCCACGTGTGGGACGCCTCCACGGTGGCCACTCTGGACGCGGTCCGCACCAAGTACGAGTCCAAGGGCAAGAACGTCACCATCGTCGGCATGGACAGCCAGAGCGCCGCACGCCACGACCGACTCAGCGGCAATCTCGGAGACGGGCACTGATCGGTCGAGTGCGTCGGTCCTGCATCGCGCAGGACCGACGCACCAACACCTGCTATCCCTTGAGTGAGCGCTTCAGCGCCCCCAGGAAGTCGCGGAAGTACGCATCCGTGACCTGTGCCTGCTCGTTCAAGTCGTACGCGTGATATGCCCCGGGATAGACATGCAGCTCAGTGGGGACGCCGGTCGCTATAAGACGCTGGGCGTACTCCATATCCTCTTCCAGGAACAGGTCCAGGGCACCGACACTGATGAACGTCGGCGGCAGTCCTGACACGTCTTCGACCCGGGCGGCCGCTGTATAGGGCGACACATCGTCGCCTCCCGGCTCGTGTCCGAGGATCGACGCCCAGCCGAAGCGGTTGTCTCCCGGCGTCCAGATGAACTCTCCGGCGTAGGGGTGAGCGTCGCGGGTGCTGGACGTGCGATCGTCGAGCATCGGGTAGATGAGGAGCTGGTAGGCGACGGGGAACTCACCTCGGTCTCGCGCCAGAATCGCCAAGCACGCAGCGAGCCCACCGCCGGCGCTGGCACCGCCCAAAGAGATCCGGGCCGCGTCGACCCCGAGCTCATAGGCGTTGGCGTGAAGCCACCGGAGGGCCGCGTAGCAGTCCTCCACCAGACCTGGGGCCTTGGTCTCCGGGGCGAGCCGGTAGTCGACCGAGGCCACGACCGCACCCGTCTCGTCTGCGATCCGTCGGCAGAGAACCTCGTCGGCGTCAGCTGAGCCGAGGACGTAGCCGCCACCGTGAATCCAGACCAGGGCCGCAGAGGAGGTCGTCCTGTTCTTCGGCTCGTAGTACAGCACTCGCACGTCAGGATCTCCCTCAGCCCCTGGTATGCGATGCTCGGTGGTCGTCACGTCAGGGAAAAGCTCCTGGGGGTCTGGTGCGCCCTCGACAGGGGCGCCGAACATCTCTCGGACGCTGGGGAGAGTCTCAGAGGAGAGATTCAAGGTCGGGAAAACGTCGAGGAGGTCAGCGATCTCGGGGTCGACGAGGTGCCGGGATCCTTTGGGGGCGTGGTTGCTCAGTGTCATGGCTTTCTTCTTTCTTCCACATGATGGCGGTCTGGTACGGCTCATCATGCGCCACGAACGTGACTTCCGTCACTACCAGAAGGACTGCTGCGTGCAGGCCGGCCTGCGTCCGGATGCCGCAGGCAGAATCGCCTGGCGCCAACACCCGAGTCGGGGCACAAAAAAGCCTCGACCCCTGAGATTCCAAGGATCGAGGCTTTTCGCTTCGGTGCGCCCATAGGGATTCGAACCCCAGACCTTCGGTTCCGTAGACCGACGCTCTATCCAGCTGAGCTATAGGCGCATGTTCCTGAGCTGTACATCTTACTGCCCTGTGGACCTCTAAGACTATACCGCCATAGGTCCCGGGCAACAAATCCCTGCACTGACTGTGAGCCTGCACACATTAAAGCCCCTTGTCATGCGGCTGTCACACGCGGCGGTTACAGTTGGAGCAGCTGTTCATCACTCAGGAGCCTGAGCGGACAGCGGGTCAATACGGACAAGGACGTCCGCGCACCGGTTCGCCGGGCCCGCTCGCCGCACAGCCCTCAGCACAGACAGCCACCCCAATTGAAGACAGCAACCTGTAACCCAATGGAGGGAAAACAGTGACCACCGTTGCAACGGCGCCCGGTTCGGCACATCCAGGGGATATTTCCAAGAACGCCCCCACAGATCATCAAGGCCTTCTGGCCTTCGTGCAGCAGATTGCTGACCTCACCACTCCCGCAGCCATCCACTGGGTGGACGGCTCCGAGAAGGAATACCAGACCCTCACCGACGAGCTCGTCGACGCGGGCACCCTCACCCGGCTGACAAGCCCCGAGTTCCCCAACTCCTTCGCGGCCTTCTCAGACCCGGCCGACGTCGCACGCGTCGAATCGCGGACCTTCATCTGCTCCGAGAACGAGCGCGACGCCGGCTTCACCAACAACTGGGTGGACCCCGAGGAGATGCGCGAAACCCTCAGCGGCGTCTTCGAAGGCGCCATGAAGGGGCGCACCATGTACGTCATCCCCTTCGTCATGGGCCACCTCGACGCAGAGGACCCCAAGTTCGGCGTGGAGATCACCGACTCCGGCTACGTCGTCACCAGCATGCGGATCATGGCCCGCATCGGCACCGACGTCCTGCGCCGCATGGAGCAGCTCGACGCGTTCTTCGTCCCAGCCGTCCACTCTGTCGGGTCACCCCTCGACGAGGGCCAAGAGGACGTGCCGTGGCCGTGCAACGAAGAGAAGTACATCGTCCACTTCCCCGAAACCCGTGAGATCTGGTCCTACGGGTCCGGCTACGGCGGCAACGCCCTGCTGGGCAAGAAGTGCTACGCCCTGCGCATCGCCTCAGCCATGGCCCGGGACGAAGGCTGGCTCGCCGAACACATGGTCATCCTCAAGCTGACCAGCCCCCAAGGCAAGAGCTACCACCTCTCCGCGGCCTTCCCCTCCGCCTGCGGCAAGACCAACCTCGCTCTCATCGACCCCTCCCTCGAGGGGTGGAAGGCCGAAACCCTCGGGGACGACATCACTTGGATCAAACCGGGGAAGAACGGCGAGTTCCGAGCCATCAACCCGGAGGCCGGCTACTTCGGCGTCGCCCCCGGCACCGGTTGGCACACCAACGCCAACGCCATGCGGGCCATCGCCAAGGGCAACACCGTCTTCACCAACTGCGCCCTCACCGACGACGGCGGCGTGTGGTGGGAGGGGATGACCGAAGAGCCCCCCGCCCACCTCATCGACTGGCAGGGCAACGACTGGACCCCCGACGCGGACCGTCCGGCAGCTCACCCCAATGCGCGGTTCTGCACGCCCATCGACCAGACCGACATGCTCGCCGACGAGTACTTCGACCCCGAGGGCGTGAAGCTCGACGCGATCCTCTTCGGCGGACGCCGCAAGACCACCGTTCCCCTGGTCACCGAGGCGCGCGACTGGAACCAAGGCATCTTCTTCGGTGCCACCCTCAGCTCCGAGACCACTGCGGCGCAGGAGGGCGCAGTCGGCAACGTGCGGCGTGACCCGATGGCCATGCTTCCGTTCATCGGATACGACGCCGGGGATTACCTCAAGCACTGGGTCGAGGTTTCCAGCGAGGCCGAGGCAGACAAGCTCCCCAAGATCTTCCTGGTGAACTGGTTCCGCCGCGGACGGGACGGCAAGATCGCCTGGCCCGGGTTCTCCGAGAACACCCGGGTGCTCAAGTGGATCATCGAGCGCCTCGAGGGCACCGCCGAAGCCCAGGAGACCGTCCTGGGCCACAACCCCACCATGGACGCCATCGACACCGACGGCCTCGACATCAGCGAGGCCGAGCTCGAAGACTCCATCACGGTGCGGCCTCAGGAGTGGAAGGAGGAGATCACCGGCATCGAAGAATGGTTCGACGAGTTCGGCGACTCCCTTCCCTCATCCATCACCGCCGAGCTTGACGAGCTCAAGCGCCGAGTGGGCTGAACGGCCCTCAGCCGCAGCGGCCGCTCTCTCCTCAGCGGGAGGGCGGCCGCTGCCGTGCTCAGCCCTGCTCACACCGCAGGGCGGTGAAAATCCGAAAGATCGGCGTTGCGGTGATCAAGCTCCGCCCACATGCCGCGGAAGCCGAACACGGCCAGTCCCGCCGGAGGCCAATTCTCAGCCATGCTGATCACAGCCTCTTCGACTGAATTCACGCTTGCCAGCTCCATGCTGACATCCTGGACGCCCGGCATATGGGCAACCAGAAGCAGCGTGTCCACGGTCTCAGGAGTCTCATTGAGGATCGAGCAGAGAGTGCGGGACGAGCCGAGGTACAGACGCGGATCCACATAGGGAGTGGAGCCCTTCTCCCCCATCACGGAACCGATCCAGATCGCCGTCTGCCGAGTGCGCATCGCGTCAGAGACCAGCACAGCATCAGGCCAATGGCTATGCTCGAGCAGGAGGCGGCCGACCTGACGCGCCTCCTCCTCACCGCGGGCGGTCAGATCACGCGAATGGTCCCCGCCGGAGAGGCTCATGCCAGCCTCGGCGTGGCGAAGGACGAGGAGCTTCTTCATCGAGTCAGCCCCGATCAGATGCTGTACTCAGGGGCCGCCCACACGGTCACCTCAGGGTGTTCGTAGAACCTGTAGCCCTGGCCGCGAACAGTGCGCACCGTGTTGGCCAGGCGCCCCAGCTTGGACCGCAGCCGCCTGATGTGGACGTCGATGGTGCGCTCGTTGGGCATCTGCTCGTCATCGATGCTGCGCCACAGCGCCTTCAGCAGCTCCTCGCGGCCCACCGTGCGGACCGAGTTGTCCACCAGGTAGTTCAGCAGTTCGAACTCCTTGTAGGTGAGATTCAGCGCCTGCCCGTCCAGCCGGACTTCTCGCCGCGCGAGATCGATGAGGACACCGTTGCTGGAGGCGGGCTGGGATGCCGCGGTCTGAGGCGACGATGGGGCGTCCGTCGGCCGGTTGGCGACGGTGGGGTCGCCCAGCGCCTGCCGGACCACCTCCAAGTCGGAGCCCTCGGCTGCCGCTGAGGCCATCGCCATAGCGATGTGAACCTGCGACTCAGGGGCGATGTGCTCCACATAGTCCCTGAGCTCAGTGGCGATCTTGTGCAGCGAGGTTCCCTCCGCAGCAGCGGTGTCCTCATCGAGCCCCACATAGATCACGAAACCGCGGGCCACCACATCAGGATGCGCCGCGGGAGCTCCTCTCCCGGCGCCGGCTACGACGGGCACAGGGGCGGTGCGGGGCGGATGCACGCCGTTCTTGGCGCCCGCTCCCCCGCTGCCGTCACGGCGGCGCCGCGCAGCCTCAGCCCGTCGCGCCGCATTTCGAACCGACACATGGACATAGCCTGGGTTCGAATTCGGCGATGCAGGCATGGAATCTCAAGCTTTCTGGCGGTGACGACCGGAAATGTGCGATCCCAAGCATCCATGTAATAAATCTCGAATGCAAGTAACATAAGCGCGGAGGTTCCACATAGTGAGACGTCTAGACGGTCTCGACGGACTTCTCCCGCGATTCAGCGGCTATTCGGCGAGGCCGTACAGCCGATCTCCAGCATCTCCCAAGCCTGGAACGATATAGGCCTTCTCGTTGAGCTTTTCGTCGATCGCCGCGGTGTACAGCCGAACGTCGAGCTCCCCGGCCTCCCGCTGAAGCCGCTCGATGCCCTCCGGAGCGGCCAGCAGGGTGATGGCTGTGATGCTCGCCGCCCCGGCCTCCTTCAGGTAGTGGAAAGCGGCCGCCAGGGTCCCGCCGGTGGCCAGCATGGGATCCAGCACGAACACCTGCCGGCCGGTCAGGTCGTGCGGAAGACGCTCGGCGTAGGTCACGATGTCGAGGGTCTGCTCGTCCCGAGCCATGCCCAGGAAGCCGACCTCTGCGGTGGGGATCATGGCGGCCATGCCGTCGAGCATGCCGAGCCCGGCACGCAGGATCGGCACCACCAGAGGCTTGGGCCCGGCCAGCCTGGTGCCCGTCATACGGGTCACCGGCGTCTCGATCTCCACCCCCTGGGTCGGCAGCGATTCGCTCGCCTCGTAGGCCAGGAGCATCACAAGCTCCTTGGTGAGGTCGCGGAACTGGTGCGACGGCGTCTCCGTACGACGGAGCTGGGTGAGCTTATGGGCGATGAGCGGATGCTCCACAACATGGACCTGCATAGGGCAAAACTACCGCACCCGCCGCGTAGCCTGACCCTATGATTCTGCGCAGCGCGGATGTCCAGCACCGCCTCATGGGCCGATGCCTCGAGCTGGCAGGGCAGGCGACCCCCTCAGGGGACGTTCCCGTAGGCGCCCTGGTCACGGACCCGGACGGTGAGGTGCTGGGTGAGGGATACAACACCCGCGAGCGCGACCGGGACCCTCTCGGCCACGCAGAGATGAACGCGCTGGCGGCCGCGGCTCGCACCCTGGGCAGCTGGCGCCTCGACGGATGCGGCCTCGTCGTGACGCTCGAACCGTGCCCGATGTGCGCGGGCGCCATCAGCCAGACACGCATCGCGGCCGTGGTCTTCGGCGCCTGGGATGAGAAGGCCGGCGCCGCCGGAAGCGTCTTCGACGTGCTGCGGGAGCCGCGGCTGAACCACTTCACCGAGACCATCCCCTCAGTGCGGGCCGAGGAGTCTGCGGAGCTTCTGCGCACCTTCTTCGAGACGTTCCGCCGCTAAACTTGCGCCCCATGCCAGCCTCATCGTTCCCGATGCCCGGAGTCCAGGCCCTCGACCACGCGCGCTCCCTCTTCGACACCGTGCCTGACTTTCCGCAGCAGGGCGTCAGCTTCCAGGACATCACTCCGGTCCTGGCGGACCCGACGGGGCTGCGGACCATCGCCGAAGGACTGCTTGCGCCGTTTGCGGGCCGCTTCACACATATTGCCGGCATCGAATCCCGCGGGTTTCTGCTGGCAGGCGTCATGGCGGGGCTCTGCGCAGAACGCGGCCGCCCGGCCGGAGTTCTGACCGTGCGCAAGGAGGGCAAGCTCCCGGCACCTGCGGCTCGGGTCCAATACAGCCTGGAGTACGGCACCGCCGCCATTGAGGCCCCGGACGTGCTCACCCCTGAGGACAGGGTGCTCATCGTCGACGATGTGCTCGCCACCGGAGGCACCATCGCCGCCTGCCGCCAGCTGATCGCCGAGCTGGGGGCGCAGAGCATCGGCGTCGGAGTGGTGATGCAGGTCGATGCCCTCAGGGGCCATGAGATCGCCGGCGACGTGCACACACTTTTTCACTGCTGACGCTGGCGCGAAACGTCGCGAGCGACCTCGCTTTGAGCCGAAGCCGCCCAAGCGCCTATAGTGGATAGGCACTGCTTCCGGGCAGTGGTGAGGTGCGGTGTCCGAGCGGCCGAAGGTGCGACACTCGAAATGTCGTGTAGGCAATCCCTACCGTGGGTTCAAATCCCACCCGCACCGCTCTTCCAGCTGCGGCCCCGGACCCCTCCTCGGGTCGGGGCCGCAGCTGTATCCTCCAATGGGTGAGAGGAGCGCATGGGCATCACAGCGGTTGCCGTCGGCAAGAAGCATGAGGACTGGGTCCGGCCGGGCATTCAGCGCTACGCCCAGCGCATGCGCAGGCATCACGAGATCACGTGGAAGCTTCTTCCCCATTCCCAGCGCGAAGGCGACGCCGCCCGCGAGGAGGAGTCCGACCGCATCCTCAAAGCCCTCAAGCCTCAGGACTTTGTGGTGCTCCTCGACGAGCGCGGCAGCAGCCTCACGTCGCCCCAGCTCGCTGCCGCGCTGCAGAAGCAGTTCGACACCGGAAAGAACGTCGTCATGGTCATCGGCGGCGCGTACGGGGTCAGTGCGGAGCTCCAGAAGCGCGCCGACCTAGTATGGTCGCTCTCCGGACTCGTCTTCCCGCACCAGCTGGTCCGACTCATCATCGCCGAGCAGATCTATCGTGCGCAGGAGATCTCGGCGGGAAGGCCGTACCACCATGAATAGCGCCCCCGAGCAGTCCGCAGCCCCCGTGGTGGGCATACTCGGCGCGGGCCGAGCAGGCACCGCGTTCGCCCGAACCCTCCTGCGCGCAGGCATCGAGGTCGACATCTGCTCGACGAGGTCCCCCAAGGCCCTCCGGCACCACCTGAAGATCTACGCGCCGGGTGCGCACCCGGTGGAGCAGGACGTGATCGCCCAGCGCACCCGTCACAGCGGGCCAGGAATCGTGGTGCTCGCTGTGCCGCAGGAGGAGCTGGACGAGGTGGATCCGGACGTCGCGGCCGGCACGGTTCTGATCGACGCGACCAACACCTGGCACGATGAGATCCTGCCCGGCTGGCTCCAGGCCGCCGTCGATGAGCAGATGCCCACCAGTCAGGGCATTGCGGGCCGGTTCCGCCGCAGCAGCGTGGTCAAGGCGCTCAATCACATCTCCCACCACGAGCTGGAGGATGCAGCCGACCCCGACCTTCCGATGTCTCAGCGCCGGGCAGCTGCCCTGGCCGCCGACAGCGACGAGGCTCGAGCGCGCGCCATGGCGCTGCTGGTCCGCATGGGGCTGGACCCGGTATCGATCGGCCCCCTCGCCGCAAGCAGCCTCATGGAGCCCGGCGGTCCGCTCTTCAACCGGCCCCTGCGCCGCCCGGACATCCTGCGGCACATGCCGTGACCGGCAGCAGGTCAGAGGCGGCTTCTAAGGTGGAGGCCATGACAGCGCTGGACCAGTTCTCCGAGGCCACAAGAACGTGGTTCGGCGCCGCCTTCGGCTCCCCGACCTCAGCCCAGAAGGGCGCCTGGCGCTCAGTCGCCGCCGGCCGCAGCGCCCTGGTCGTCGCGCCCACCGGATCGGGAAAGACGCTCTCAGCGTTCCTGTGGAGCATCGACCGGCTCATGCGAGCCTCCACGGCACCTGCGGACGAGGCCGGGGACGGCTCACCACGGCCCGCCCCGTCGAAGGGCTCACCTCCCACCGGGGGCACCCGAGTCCTCTACATTTCGCCGCTGAAGGCGCTGGGAGTCGACATCGAGCGGAACCTGCGCTCCCCCCTGGTGGGCATCCGGCATACGGCCGAGCGCCTGGGCAGCCCATCGCGGACCATCAGCGTCGGTGTGCGCACCGGAGACACCACGTCGAAGCAGCGCCGCGACCTGCTCCGCCAGCCTCCGGAGATCCTCATCACCACTCCCGAGTCCCTGTACCTGATGCTGACATCCCGTGCCCGCGAAACGCTCACGGGAGTCGATACGGTCATCATCGACGAGGTCCACGCTCTGGCCGGCACCAAGCGCGGGGCCCACCTCGCCGTCTCTCTCGAGAGGCTCGATGAGCTGCGCCGTCAGCAGGAGGAGGGGCCGAACTCGCCTGCTCAGCGGATCGGGCTCTCGGCCACAGTGGAGCCGAAGGACGAGGTGGCGCGGTTCTTGGGCGGTTCGCAGGCCGTAGACATCGTCGCCCCGCCGGCGGACAAGCAGTGGGACATCACCGTCTCAGTGCCCGTGCCGGATATGTCCGCCCCGGAGGTCGTCTCAGGGGGCGGCGAGGACGGCGGGCAGCCCATGCAGCCGTCCATCTGGCCCCACGTGGAGCACCGCGTGGTGGACCTCATCGCTCAGAACCGGTCCACCATCGTGTTCGTGAACTCTCGACGCCTGGCAGAGAAGCTCACCGGCCGCCTCAACGAGATCTGGCGCGAAAGGGCGGAGCACAGCGACGCCGAGTCAGAGGAGAGCTCCGAGGGCGACCAGGAGCCCGCGGCTCTCGCCAAGGCCCACCACGGCTCCGTCTCGAAGGACCAGCGCGCCATCATCGAGGATGATCTCAAGGGCGGACGGCTCCGCTGCGTGGTGGCCACCAGCTCGCTCGAGCTCGGCATCGACATGGGGGCCGTGGACCTGGTCATTCAGGTCGAGGCCCCGCATGCGGTCTCCGCCGGCCTGCAGCGCCTCGGCCGGGCCGGGCACCAGGTCGGCGAAGTCTCCGTGGGATGGTTCTTCCCCAAGCATCGCGGGGACCTCATCAGCACAGCCGTCATCGTCGACCGCATGCTCTCCGGACGCATCGAGGCGCTGCGGATCCCGCGCAGCCCCCTGGACATCCTGGCCCAGCAGACCGTGGCCGCCGCAGCGATGGACACCCTCGACGTTGAGGCCTGGTTCCAGCTGCTCCGGCGCAGCGCTCCCTTCGCCGCCCTGCCACGCTCCGCCTACGAAGCCACTCTGGATCTCCTCGCCGGCCGGTACCCCTCCGACCGGTTCGCCGAGCTTCGGCCGCGGCTGGTGTGGGACCGCGACGCCGGAACCCTCACCGGGCGCCCCGGAGCTCAGCGGCTTGCCGTCACCTCCGGAGGAACGATCCCGGACCGCGGCCTCTTCGGCGTCTACCTGGTCGGCCAGGAAGACTCCCGCACCGGCGGGCGGCGCGTCGGGGAGCTCGACGAGGAGATGGTCTACGAGTCCCGGGTCGGGGATCTCTTCGCTCTGGGCGCCACCAGCTGGCGGATCGAGGAGATCACCTTCGACCGCGTGATGGTCTCCCCCGCGTTCGGCCAGCCCGCCAACCTGCCGTTTTGGCACGGCGACGGCCTCGGCCGGCCCGCTGAGCTCGGAGAGGCGATGGGCGAGTTCGTGCGCCGCGTCCGCAGCGGCGACGCGGCGCTTGCTCCGCAGCTTGAACACCTCGGGCTGGACCAGTGGGCGCGCGAGAACCTCCTCCGCTACATCGAAGACCAGCACGCCGCAGCAGGCGAGGTCCCCAGCGACACCACACTGGTCATCGAGCGCACCACCGACGAGCTCGGTGACTGGCGGATCATTCTGCACTCCCCCTATGGGATGCAGGTCCATGCCCCGTGGGCCCTCGCTGTAGGGGCGCGGCTCACAGAGCGCTACGGGCTCGACGGGGCTGCGTTCGCCGCCGACGACGGGATCGTGCTGCGGGTCCCCATGATGGACGAGGACCCTCCAGGGGCCGAGCTGTTCACCTTCGAGCCCGACGAGCTCGAAGAGGCCGTCATCTCACACGTCTCGAACTCAGCCCTCTTCGCCGCACGATTCCGGGAGACCTCATCCCGTGCGCTGCTGCTGCCCAGGCAGAACCCCACCCAGCGCACGCCCCTCTGGCAGCAGCGGCAGCGAGCATCCCAGCTCCTGGAGGTCGCAGCCGGCTACTCAGACTTCCCGCTGATCGTGGAGACCATGCGCGAGGTGCTGCAGGACGTCTACGACCTGCCCGCCCTGAAAGACCTCACGCAGCGGCTCGAGCAGCGCAGAATCCGCCTCATCGAGACCACCACCTCACAGCCGTCACCCTTCGCGCAGAGCCTGCTGTTCGGCTACATCGCCCAGTACCTCTACGAGGGCGACTCCCCTTTGGCTGAGCGCCGGGCCGCCGCGCTCAGCGTCGACCCCCGGCTGCTCAACGAGCTCCTCGGCCGTGTGGAGCTGCGGGAGTTCCTCGATGCCGCCATCATCGAAGAGTCCCAGAACTACGCCCAGCGGCTGAGTCCCTCCCGAAGGCTGCGAGGCGACGCCGAAGGCGTTGCAGACCTCCTTCGGCTGCTCGGCCCCCTCAGCGCCGAGCAGCTGGCGCGCAGACTCCGGAATCCCGAACAGGACGATGAGGAGGTCCACGCAGCGCAGGAGCACGTCCGCACCTGGGCGCACGAGCTCATCTCTGCCCAGCGGGCCTTCCCGGTCAGCTGGCACGGCGAAGAGCGCTTCGCTGCCGCGGAGGACGCCGCGCGCCTGCGGGACGGCCTCGGCCTGCCGCTGCCCCAAGGCATTCAGCAGGTCTTCCTGGAGCCGGTCGATGATCCGCTCGGCGACCTATTATCCCGCTACGCGCGCAGCCACGGCCCCTTCACACCTGACGCCGCGGCGGCCGCGCTCGGCCTCCCCCTCGCCGCGGTGCAGCAGACCCTCGACCGTCTCGCCGAGCACGGGCGGATCGTGGAAGGCCTGTTCACCCCTGACCGCACCACTCCGGTCGACCGCGAATACTGCGAAACCGACATGCTGGGCCGCATCAGGCGCCGCTCCCTGGCCGCCCTGCGATCTGCGGTGGAACCAGTGCCCACCGCCGCGTACGCCCACTTTCTGACGGAATGGCAGTCCGTCGCGCCCGGATCCCGGCAGGAGGGGACGGCCGGACTGGCCGACGTGCTCTCGCAGCTGGCCGGCTATCCCGCCCCCGCGAGCGCCTGGGAGAGCTTCATCCTGCCGGCGCGGGTCCGCGACTACACGCCGTCAATGCTGGACGAGCTGCTCAGCGCAGGCGAGGCGGTGGTCACCGGGCATGGTGAGCTCGC
Source organism: Nesterenkonia sp. NBAIMH1 (assembly GCF_007922635.1). Taxonomy (NCBI): domain Bacteria; kingdom Bacillati; phylum Actinomycetota; class Actinomycetes; order Micrococcales; family Micrococcaceae; genus Nesterenkonia; species Nesterenkonia sp. NBAIMH1. The sequence continues at coordinate 2,055,895 of NZ_CP042335.1, read as the reverse complement.
CGGGCACGACGGCTGGATCAGCATCACGCCGACCGCCGACGCCGACGCGTTGGAGCAGCGCAGCCGTGGAGAGCAGCTCGCTGAGGCGCACCATCAGGTGATGGAGGTTCTGGAGCGTGGGGGTGCCTGGTTCGCCGAGGCGATCGCCGGCGCCGCGGAGCTCTCGGTCACGGCCACCCAGAACGCGCTCTGGGAGCTGTTCTGGACCGGCCGTGCAGCACCCGACAGCTTCGCTCCCATCAGGACGAGGCTCAGCGGCGGCAGCACAGCCCACAAGCGGAAGCCCTCCGCCTCCCGGACTCGCCACACGTCCCGCCGCATGGCCCTGAGGCGCGCTGCGGACGCGCAGCAGGCGCGCACGGGCACCACCGGCGGCACGCCCTCCGGAGGGCGGTGGTCCCTCATCTCCCAGCCTCAGGCCGACGACCCCGCCGCAGTCGCCTCCTCGGCGCATGCTCGAGCCGAAATCCTTCTGGACCGGTACGGCGTCCTCACCAGAGGCTCCGTCGCCTCGGAGGACGTCCCCGGCGGCTTCGCCGGCGTGTACAAGGTGCTCGCGGCAGCAGAGGCCGCAGGGCAGGTGCGCCGCGGCTACTTCATCGAAAAGCTCGGCGCGGCCCAGTTCACCTCCTCCGCCACCGTGGACCGGCTGCGTGACATCGGCGAAGGCATGGAGGACGGAAAGATCGGCGCCGCAATCGCCCTGGCAGCCGCCGATCCGGCCAACCCGTACGGAGCAGCCCTGGAGTGGCCCGCCCTGCCGGACATCAAGGCCCGCCCCGGGCGCAAGGCAGGCGCCGTCGTCGTCATGCACCGGGGGGACCTGGCCCTCTACATGGAGCGCGGCGGCAAGACGATGCTGCTCTACGTGGACCCAGATGAGGCCAAACCGGTCGCCGAGGCGCTGGTCACAGCACTGCGGCGCGCGAAGAGCCCACGCCTTGCAGTGGAGAAGGTCAACGGCGAGCCGGTGCTCACTCACCCGCTCGCCGCAGTGCTGCGGGAAGCCGGCTTCGACAGCAGCCCCAGCGGCCTGCGGCTCTGAGGACCCCGCCTGGACGCGGAGCATTCCACCAAGCGATACACTTGGACCGTGATTTTCTGCCTGCCGTTCCTGATGTTCCAGGGCCGCGCCCAAGAGGCCATCGACCTGTATCTCGAGACCTTCCCCGACGCTGAGCTCTTGGAAGTCGTGCACCACCCCGAGGGCACAGAGGTTCAGCCGCTGACCAGGACGGGCGAGCAGCCGAACGTTCAGGACACCGCCGCCATGGAGACCGTCGTGGACAGGCTCCCGACCCTCGTGGCCACCTCGCAGCTGAGGATCGGCAGCCAGGTTCTGATGCTGCAGGATTCGCTGATCGAGCAGGCATTCGACTTCACCCCCTCCATGTCCCTCTCGGTGGTCGTGGACAGCGACGAAGACTTCGACCGCATCGTCCACAACCTCTCCGCCGAGGGCGAGTACCTGATGGAGCCCGGGGACTACGACTTCGCCAAGAACTACGCATGGGTCAAGGACACCTTCGGCGTCACATGGCAGGTCGTTCTGCCCTCGAACGCCGGAGCGCCCGCACCGGGCTCCGTCGAGGATGCCTCGCCGCTCCAGACTCCCGCCTGGGAGTGAGCCAGCCCAACCTGCGCCGCTCACCGCTGCCGGTGCGCAACGGGGTCAACGCCACTCGGCTGCGAATTCCGCTCTCAGGTCCCTGGCCCACCGTGCACGCCTACGTGCTGGAGAAGTTCGGACACCTCGACGCGGCCGGGATCACGGCACGGTTCGATGCGGGCGAAGTCGTCGACGCAGAAGGCACCCCCCTCGCGAGCACCGCACCCCTGGGTTCGGCTGAGTTCATCTGGTACTACCGCTCCCTGCCTGCTGAGGATCCGCTGCCGGTGACCGAGAGCATCATCCACGAGGACGACGATCTGCTCGTCGTCGACAAGCCCCACTTTCTGCCCACCACTCCGGCCGGCCGGTACGTGCAGGAATCGCTGCTGGTGCGTCTGCGCAGCCGCCTGGGCTATGACGACCTCATCCCCATCCACCGCCTGGACCGCGGCACCGCGGGCGTCGTCCTGCTCTCGAAGCGTCCCGAGACCCGCGGCGCCTACCAGCTGATGTTCGAGCGGCGCACGATCCGCAAAACCTATGAATGCGTGTCCGCGATGCCCGCGGCCCCGGAGAGCGCAGCCCCCTTCGCCCGCTTCCCCGTCACGATGCGCAGCCGGATCGAGAAGACCAAGGGCGTGGTGATCAGCGAGCGCGTCCCCTACCCCTCGGAGCTCTCGGGCCGCAGCCTCGAAGGGCGGACCGGACGCCGGCGGCGCAGGGATCAGACCCAAGGCGCGAATTCCTCCAGCCGCGTGGAGCTGCTCACCGCGGGACGAAGCCCGCAGGGCAGAGACGTGGGGCATTTCCGACTCACCCCGCATACCGGCAAGACGCACCAGCTGCGCCTGCACATGGCGATGCTGGGCCTGGGCATCATCAACGACAGGTTCTACCCGGACCTCTGGGACGACGCCCCCGACGACTTCGGCGCGCCCCTGCAGCTGCTGGCCCGCACGATCGGCTTCGACGACCCGCTCACCGGCTCACCACGACGCTTCACGTCCAGTCGTAGACTCTCTGAGCAGCCAGCACAGTCGCACGAAACGCACACCTGAGGGGTTCGGGATGGAAATGTTCGAGGAGCTCCTCGCAGAGTGGGGCTTCTGGTTCCTCCCCCTGCAGGCCCTCGCCGTCGCTCTGACGGCACCTGTCCCGCCCTTCCCCTCAGAGCCGGTGGTGATCGCCTCAGGCGCCTACGCAGCCGACGGACGCCTGAGCTTCTGGGCGGTGCTGGGGTTCACCACCGCGGGCTGCCTGTTGGGGGACCTGATGCTGCACCTGATGGTGCGATTCCAGGGGCTCCGGCTGATCTACCGCTGGCGGTGGGGGCGCAGGCTGCACCGCGGCATCCTGCGCGCATCGATCCGCGCTGGCACGGCGTCCACGGTGGTGGGCCTGCTGCTGCTCCGCTGGGTGCCGGGCGGGCGCTCGGCGTCCATGCTGACGTCGGCGATGATCCGTCTCTCCTGGCCGCGGATGATCCCCCTGCTCGTACTGGGGGCGTTGATCTGGTCGTTATGGCTGGTAGGGCTTGGTTACATTACGGGAACAACTACGGGGCTCCCCCCGTGGGCCAGCACTCTCTTCGGCATCGGAGTGGGTACCCTTGTTGGGTCCCTCATCGCACTGGCCTGGACCAGACGGCGTCGGGGCGGCACCCAGGTTGAGATGGAAGCATCTTCAGCCGACTGACATATCTGTGTCGTATTCCATGCTGAATTGAGCGCCCAGGGGAGGCTTCACCGTGACCGAGACGTCGTCGGAGGACTCTGCGCCCCGTGCGGGAGCCGCTGAGGAGTCTCAGGGGGACGGACACACCATGCGGCACTACGCCTTCAGCCCTGCTGAGGGAGTGCGAAAGGCCGAGGCCCCCCACGATCACGTTCAGGCCTCAGCAGACGCAGACTCCGAGGACGTCGTCCTGGCGGCCGACCCGCCGGCGGAGCCCACACCGACCCGCAGCGACGACGCGAAGCCTGACTTCTTCGACGGCATCGACCAGCGCCTGAAGACCTGGTGGAAGGGGCGCAGCGCACGACGGGAGGAGAAGCGCCGTCAGCGCGAAGAGGCGCACGCGGCGCAGGCTGCCCCTGAGACTGTCCAGGGCCCTGCCCCCTCGGCGCCGGCTCGACACGCAGGCCTTCCCTGGGAGCAGCACGATGACGCCACTCAGGTCATCCCGGCCTACCGCCCCACCGAGCATGAGGGGGAGCAGCACGATGCCCCCGATGCGGAGCCCGTCGACTCACGCGGCGCAGGACCAGCGCAGGCGCGCCCGGGCGAGGCGAACGTGCCCACGACGCTGCCGCCCGCACCCGGCGAGTTCACCACCAGGCCTTCGCCGCCGCCGCGTGTGCGCCGAGCCCTGGACGAACAGCGTCAGCGCACGGTCATCGCCCAGAAGGCCGCAGCGATCGAGGCCGCCACGAGTTCGTACCAACAGCCGGCGCGGTACGAGTTCGCCGACGATGAGGAAGATCTCTACACCTACATTCCGCCCTACAACCTTCCTTCCAGGGATCCTGACCCCGAGCCGGAGCGATGGGACCTCTACCGGCGCATCGCTGTCAGCCTCGGCGCCCTCTCGGCCATCTTCTCCACCCTGTGGATGTTCGGGGTGTTCACTCCCGCAAGCAGCGGCATCCTCGGCGGTCAGCTGAGGCAGACCTGGCTCGACGGCGACTTCGCCCTTCTCTCCCCGGAGCGGTCCTGGTACTGGATCTGGCCGGTGATCACAGTGGGGCTCATCGCCCACGCGATCTTCCAGTGGCAGGCGTCCCAAGAGTCGACGCCGCGTCAGCGGCACTCCGGGTGGCTCGTTGCCGGCGCGGGAGTCCTCATGGTCCCCCTCACGCTGTCGATCCACTATCAGTGGCTGACGATCGCGGCCCTGCTGTCGCTGGCCATCGTGCCGCCTCTGCTGGAATCGGTGCGCCAGTTCAATCAGCACACTTCCCGCTCACTGTCTGAGCGGCGACTCACCGATGACGCAGTGGGCGCCTTCTTCGGATTCGCCCTGGTGCAGGCGGCTTCGGCGGTGTCGGTGCGGCTGACCTCCTGGGGCTGGGACATCCCCGGAGTCTCCCCCAGCCTGTGGGCGATCATCGGCCTCTTCATCTGCGTCTGGACAGCAGCCTTCTACTCCATGACGGAGCGCGGCCGCATCACCATCGCCCTCGCGCTCTCCTGGGGCATGATGTGGCTGGTCTTCCCCCGTGTCCTCGGCGAGGCAACGAGCGCGTGGGTGGCCGTAGGCGCCGCCATCAGCGCATTCATCGTCATCCTGGCCACGCAGTCGCGCAGGCACCGGATCAACCATGCGGAGCGCCGCGCAGCCATGGGCCGGCCCCTGGAAGACATCATCTGATGAGCCTGAGCCGTCTTCGGCCCAGGTTCTGAAAGAATGAGCTCATGAGTGTGCGGACCCCCGACCCGAATCCCGGATGGCTCTCCGAGGACGACCTTGACTTCGCCCGGCAGCGCCTGCCCATCGTCTATGTCGAGGCGGTGCCGGTCCGGCTGGACTCTCTCGGCTACGTCACCGAGGTGGGCCTTCTCTACACGGCCGACGACGAGGGCCAGTTCCACCGGTCGGTGGTCTCGGGCCGCGTGATGTACCGCGAGACGGTCCGTGCCGCCCTGCTGCGCCACATCGAGAAGGACCTGGGCTCGCTGGCTCTGCCGCAGATCCCTCCGTCCCCCACCCCGTTCAGCGTCGGCGAGTACTTCCCGTATCCGAGCGAAACAGGCATGGTGGACAATCGTCAGCACGCCGTCTCACTGGCCTACGTGGTACCGGTCAACGGAGAGTGCTCCCCGCGCCAGGACGCCCTTGAAGTGTCCTGGCTGACGCCGGAGCAGGTGCTCGACACGGAGACGCAGATGGAGTTCGTGGGGGGCCGGGAGAAGCTGGTCGCGCAGGCTCTGGCGCACCTGGGCTGCACGGGCTGAACGAGCGCGAAGGGAACGAACTATGACGACACCCGCCCCCGAACGCCCCGCGGGCCGGCGCCGATCGTCCCGCCGGGCATCAGCGAGCAGACCGGTCCTGAGGCTCTCCTGGACCGCGTGGCTGCTGGCCTGGCTGGCCCCCACCCTCCTCATGGGAACACTGCTGCTGGGAGCAGGCCTGCTGCCTCAGTGGCTGGACCTCGACTGGGACATGGAGTTCATCGCGCCCCTGATCCCCTACATCGGGGCAGCAGCTGCAGTGGTCGGCATCCCCGGCACGCTCCTGGTCGGATGGCTGCTGCGCCACGAGCTGAACCCTCTGGTCCACGTGCTGGGCTGGGTGGTCGTCGGCCTGCTCTATGGGCCCGTCATCCTCGCGGCCGGCGCAGGCGGCCTGGTGCCGATGCTGATTCCCATCATCGGCTTCCCCGCAGGTGTCCTGATGGGCATCAGCCGCTGGCTTGCCCAAACCATGGCATACGTCACAGTGCCTGATGATGCGAGCGACTCTCTTTAGACGAAAGTGGACTAGTTCGTCTCACATCGTCGCGAAAGAATAATGAAGTGCGGTGCAGTAACGGAGTGCCGTGCACTTCAGGTGGAGCAGACCTCGATGGGCTCCGGTGCAACGGCCCGGCTGAGACCTCTGATTCAACCTGCGGCCCGGGCGGCACCTCTATGCCGCCCGGGCCCATACTTTTATCAGGCCGACTTCAGCCCAGTGATGCGGATCTTCCAGTTGCCGTTGTTGTCGACGCCGTAGCGCGCCGATCCTCCGAACGCCGCGACCCTGTCCCGAACGCCGATCAGCCCCGCGCCGCTGCTGGACCAATGCTGCGTCTGCGCTCCCGAGACCAGCGAATTCGTGACTGTCAGGCAGACCTCCTCCCCCACTTCAAGCTCCAGCCGCACTGTGGTGCCCGGGGGCGCGTACTTGGCGGCGTTGGTCGCACACTCCTGGAGGATGCGGTAGAGCGCGGCATTGACCGACCTTGAGAGGCCGTCGAGGCTGCCTGTGATGTCGCTGTCCACGGTCAGACCCAGGTGCTCAAGCCTTTCGGTGAACTGAAGGAGACCCCGCCGCACGTCGAGCTCGGAGGCCGAAGAGATGAGCTCTCCGTCGGCTTCGGTCATGGCTTGGCTGTCTTCGGGATTGAGGACGGTCAGCACTCGGCGCATATCGTTCAGCGCGGTCCGCGAAGCGTTCCCTATGACCTTCACTGCCCCTTCGTAGGCCTCTCGGGTGCCCTTCAGCTGGGCTGCGCGTGCTTGCATAGCGATGATCGTAATGTCGTGTGCGACGACGTCGTGGAGGTCTCTCGCGATGGATTTCCGCTCGTAGGCGACCGATTCGCGGTGGCGCCTCTCCAGCTCCTCCAGGTCCCGCTGCGACTGCAGGCTCGCATCTGTGGAGCGCCTGAAGGCTCCTCCGACCCCGTAGGAGGTCAGCAGAGCGATCGCCACGGAGCCGGCCACCAGCAGCCCCAGCAGCTGCTCGTCGAAGGTCATCCCCAGCGCGACCGACCATGCCATCATGACCGCCAGTGTGCCCCGGCGGAAGCGCTTGGTGGAGGTCTGGGCCGTCAGCCCGGTGATCAGCAGCGCCAGGAGCACCCCCATCACCAGCCCCTCGACGAAGAGGGAAAGAATGAGGACGACCAGCGCCGCCGGAGCCGCGTAGGTCACGCAGATCCCCAGCAGGAGTACGCAAGCGATGGAGAGAACGCCGACCAGGGCGAGATCCACCGGAAAATCGCCCCCATCCATCGCGAAGAGGTCAATGATGATGTCCGCACCCAGAGCGATTCCGGCGAGGAGCGTCACGACGAGCAGCAGCCACTTGTCGAGCTCTCTGCAGGACCAGAAGGTGCCGGACTCGAACTCCTCCAGGACGCTAGTACGGGAGCTGGTGCTGCCGTTCTGCGGGGACATACGTTTCAGCCTAGCTCCTCACATTTTGTACCACCTGTACAGGTGCTGGACATATCGCAGGGCTGTCGCGCGTTCGGTTTCGTCCAGTATTGGCCCATAGGATGGTTCCATGACCGTATCCGATGATGCCAATGACACCCAGGAGGAGTCCGCCTCTGTGAGTGTCCTCATCGCCGATGATCATCCGGTCATGTCCACCGCACTGCGCACCTACGTGGACTCATCGCCGGGAATGAGGTGCATCGGGGAGGCGAACAACGGCGAGGCGGCGGTCTCTCGGGCTCTGGAGCTCAGGCCGGATGTGGTCGTGATGGACCTTCATATGCCGGGCATCGGCGGCATCGAAGCCACCCGCAGAATTCGGGACGAGGATCCTGCCATATCGGTGCTCGCCGTCACCACGTTCTCGACCGAGCGCTACGTGATTCCGGCTCTGCGCGCGGGTGCCGGCGGCTACATCGTGAAGGACGCCGAGCCGGAGGAGATTCTCTCCGCCATCCGCCAGGTGCACGAGGGAATCGCCCGCTTCTCTCCCTCTGTGGCGCAGCAGCTGATGGTCTCTGTGGAGAACTCGCCGGCCGAGGTGGAGACTGCCCTCGCCCGTTTCCGCGTTCCCCCGCACCTGCCGGAGCGGGAGCTGGAAGGGCTTCAGCTGCTGGCCAAGGGCTCGTCGAACGCTGAGATCGCCACGCAGATGTCGGTCTCGGAGGCGACGGTGAAGGTCTACATGGGACGGCTGATGAACCGCCTCGAAGTGCGGGACCGGGTCCAGCTCCTCATCCGCAGCGCCCAGCTCGGCCTGGTGGACCCGCGACTGGACTGAGCCGCGCGATTGTCCCTAAGGACAGGTCCGGTTCAGCGGCGGTAGAACGGGAGTTCGACGACCTCGACGTCCTGAGGCTTGCCGCGGACATCGACCTGAAGCGCCGTTCCCGGCTCTTTGAAGGCGACGTCGACGTAGCCCAGGGCGATCGCGTGGCCCAGAGTGGGGCTCGGGGCACCGGAGGTGACCTCACCGATGACATTCCCCGCCTCGTCCAGCACTGTGGAACCGGCACGCGCAGCACGCTTGCCCGCACCCTTCAGCCCTACGAGCCTCCTGCCCGAGGTCTTGCCGAGCCCGGCCTCACGCGCTTTCTCCAAAGCGTCGCGACCCACGAACGCCTGAGGCTTGGAGTAGGAGACCACCGGCAGGCCCGCCTCCTGCGGCAGACGCTCCTCGGAGAGCTCATGCCCATACAGCGGCATTCCCGCCTCCAGTCGGAGCGAGTCGCGGCAGGAGAGTCCGCAGGGGACGAGGCCGAACTCCGAGCCGCGCTCCAGAAGAGCTCGCCATAGGGCGCCTGCCTTGTCATAGGGCAGGTACAGTTCGAAACCGTCCTCCCCGGTGTACCCGGTGCGCGCCAGCAGCACCTGCTCCCCACCGATGGTGACCGTGGTGTGGGCGTAGTACTTCAGCCCCTCCACCAGGTACGTCTCATCCAGCCGCACCGCGGAGGACACGATCTCCTCCGCCTTGGGCCCCTGAACAGCGATCAGGCTGATCCCTTCGGTCTCATCCCAGATCTCCACATCGAACCCACTGGCCCGCGCCTCCAGCTCAGCCACGACCCGCTCGCGGTTGGAGGCGTTGGGAATCAGCAGGTACTCAGCGTCCTCGATCCGGTAGACGATCAGGTCGTCGATCACCCCGCCCTCGGCGGTGACCGTCAGCGTGTACTTCGCTCGACCCGGCTGAACCTTGGCCAGGTCCGAGACCAGCGCCGCGTTCAGGAATTCCGGGGCGTCCGGTCCGACTGCCCGCACCTCCCCCATATGGGAGAGGTCGAAGAGCCCTGCGGCCTCACGGACCGCCCGATGCTCAGACAGCTCAGAGGAGTACTTCAGGGGCATCTGCCACCCGCCGAACTCGGTGAACGAGGCGCCGAGCGCCTCATGCTCGGCAGCCAGCGGACTCTGCTTCAGCTCAGCCATCGTGTCAGCTCTCCTCAGCCGGCGAATGCCTCAGGCGGCGGGCACGCGCACACCAGATTGCGGTCTCCGTGAGCGTTGTCGATCCGGCCCACAGGCGGGAAGTACTTGTCCTGGCGAAGATCTGCCACCGGGAACGCCGCCTCTTCCCGCGTGTAGGCCCTCTCCCATTCGTCCGACACCAGCACGTCGGCCGGGTGGGGAGCGTTCCGAAGCGGGGAATCCTCGGCGGAGAGCTCCTCGTCGATGACGGCCTGAATCTCCGCGCGAATAGTGATCATCGCTTCGATGAACCGGTTGATCTCCTCCAGATCCTCCGACTCAGTGGGTTCGACCATCAGGGTGCCGGCCACGGGGAACGCGAGCGTGGGCGCGTGGAATCCGTAGTCGATGAGCCGTTTGCAGACATCCTCCGCGGTGATTCCCGAATCCTTGGTGAGCTGGCGAAGATCCAGCACGCATTCGTGGGCCACCAGCCCCCGCTCCATCCCTTCGGGCGCCGGCCCGGAGTAGAGGGTCGGGTAGTGCTCTGCCAGCCGCGCCGAGACATAGTTGGCGCTCAGCAGCGCCTGCTGCGTGGCGCCCCGAAGGCCGTCAGCGCCCATCAGGGCGATGTAGGCCCAGCTGATCGGCAGCACGCCCGCGGATCCGTACGGCGAGGCTGTCAGCGGCGCGCCGGTGCGCAGCGTTCCCGCCGCGTCGTACTCCCCGGTGCCCACCGCAGTGGAGGGGAGGTATCTGCGCAGGTGGTCCGCGACGGCAACCGGCCCCACGCCGGGCCCACCTCCCCCGTGGGGGATGCAGAAGGTCTTGTGCAGGTTGAGGTGGCTGACATCTCCGCCGAAGGATCCGGGCTTGGCCAGGCCGACCAGAGCGTTGAGGTTCGCACCGTCGATGTAGACCTGCCCGCCGGCGGCGTGGACCTTCGAGCACACCTCGCCGACCTCAGCTTCGAACACGCCGTGGGTGGACGGGTAGGTGATCATGATGGCTGCGATGCGGCCCTCATTGGCTTCGAGCTTCGCATCCAGGTCCGCGAGGTCGATCGTGCCGTCCTCAGCGGAGGCGACCACTGCCACCTCAAGGCCCGCCAGCACTGCAGACGCAGCATTCGTGCCGTGGGCGGAGGCGGGGATCAGGCAGATGCTCCGGTCCGCATCGCCGTTCGCCAGGTGATACTGGCGGATCGCATAGAGCCCCGCATACTCTCCCTGCGACCCAGCATTGGGCTGCACGGACACCTCTGCGTAGCCGGTGATCTCGGCCAGCTTCGACTCCAGATCAGCGATCAGGGCCCGCCAGCCCTCCGTCTGGTCGTGCGGCGCGTAGGGGTGGATGTCGGCGAACTCGGGCCAGCTGATCGCTGCCATCTCCACGGCAGCGTTGAGCTTCATGGTGCAGGAGCCCAAAGGGATCATCGTGCGGTCCAGGGCAAGATCGCGGTCGGCGAGGCGACGCAGGTAACGCATCATCTGGGTCTCGGTGCGCACCGTGTGGAAGATCGGGTGCGTCATGTAGTCGCTGGTGCGCACCAGGTCGTCGCCGAATGCGTAGTCACCCTCGATCATCACCTCGTCGAACAGCTGGGCTGCAGCGCTGGGCTTGGCCACCAGTCCGAGGCCGTACGCGAGCAGGTAGAGGTCCCGGGTTGTGGTGGCCTCGTCGACGCTGATGCTCACGACCGAATCGCCTGCGCGGCGTATGTTGATGCCGAGGTCGGCGGTGCGTGCCACCAGGCGCTCGGCCTCTGCCGGGTCCGCGGTGCGGAACTGAACGGTGTCGAAGAAGGAGTCGCTGACCAGCTCGCGGCCCGAGTCGGCGAGCGCCTCGGCCACGGCGCGCGCCTGCACGTGAATCCGCTCGGCGATCTCCTTGAGCCCGTCGGGGCCGTGGTACACCCCGTACATGGCGGCGGCGACGGCCAGCAGCGCCTGAGCAGTGCAGATGTTGGAGGTGGCCTTCTGCCGGCGGATGTGCTGCTCGCGGGTCTGCAGGGCAAGCCTGTAGGCGGGCCGACCCTCAGCGTCTACGGAGACGCCGACCAGTCGGCCGGGAAGCTGCCGCTGGAGCCCTTCCCGCACCGCGATGAAGGCTGCGTGGGGCCCGCCGAAGAACAGGGGCACGCCGAAGCGCTGCGCGGAGCCCACGGCGATGTCCGCTCCCTGCTCGCCTGGCGGGGTGATCAGGGTGCAGGCCAGAAGGTCCGCGGCGACGGCGACGAGAGCGCCTCGCTCCTTGGCCTCGGCGATGAGTGCGCTGCGGTCTGCCACGCGCCCGGAGGAGCTCGGCTGCTGCAGGACGATGCCGCAGATATCGCCGGCGGGCAGGCCCTCCGCTGCGAGGTCGGCGAAGATCAGCTCAATGCCGACGGCTTCGGCCCGGCCTGCGATCACTGCCCGGGCCTGGGGGAAGATGTCGGAATCGATCACCACTGGCGCGTCTGCGTGCTTCTTGTTGCTGCGACGCATGAGCAGGATGGCTTCGGCGACGGCCGAGGATTCGTCCAGCAGGGAGGCGTTGGCGATGTCGAGGCCCGTGAGGTCCGAGACCATCGTCTGGAAGTTCAGCAGTGCTTCGAGCCGCCCCTGGCTGATCTCCGGCTGGTAGGGGGTGTAGGCGGTGTACCAGGCGGGGTTCTCGAGGACGTTGCGCATGATCACCGACGGCGTATGCGTGCCGTAGAAGCCCTGGCCGATCATGTTCGACTTCAGATGGTTCTTGGATGCGTAGGCGCGCAGCTGCTTCAGGACCTGGTGCTCCTGCACCGCTGCCGAGAGGCTCAGCGGCCCATCTTGGCGGATGTCCGCGGGCACGGCTGCGTCAACCAGCTCGTCGAGCGACTCGAAGCCGATGGTCTCGAGCATGGTTCTTTCACCGTCGCGGGCGATGTGACGATCAGGAAATCCGGTCAGACGGGGGGCCATTTGGTCGATTGTGCCACGTTCACGGCGCGTTCACCGGACCTCGGCCCGCTTCTGCTGCCTCGTCAGCCGGGTGTCGATGAGGACGAGGATCGCCACAATGATGAACCCGGCTGCGCCGAGAGCCAGGACGGCGCCGAGGTTGTCGGCCGGGCCCAGAAGCTCACGGCCAGCAGTCTGCCAGGGCCAGAGGGTCCGCAGTGCGCCTAGCATGACCCCGGCCAGAACCACCATGGTGAACGTGTGGTGGTGCATCAGAAGCCACCTGAGACCTTTGACGATGCTGACCACACCCAGCACCATGCCGAGGGCGAAGACGCCTAAGTATCCGAGGTCGAAGTCTCGCGCGGCGGCCATGGTGGGCTCATACAGGCCGAAGGTCAGCAGCAGGAATGACCCCGACAGCCCGGGCAGCAGCAGAGCTGAGACCGCTACCGCTGCGGCGGGCAGAATGATCCACCAGGACGGTGACGCGCTGGTCGGAGGCAGGGACACCAGCACCCAGGTGACGACTGCGGCGGCGGCCCCCGCCAGCCAGTGCTTGAGCGCCAGTCGGCCGGCCATCCGCACGGGCACTGCGATCGAGGCGAGCACCATGCCGAAGAATGCGGCACGCGTCAGCTCCGGGTAGGTCTCCACGGCGGGGCTGAGCAGCTGCACGGCGCCGAACAGACCCACGGGCATACCGATGAGCACAGGGATGATGACGCGCCAGTCGACGTCGCGCAGGTGCACGCCGGCGGCAGCCCGTCGAGTCGAGGCGGGGTCGTCGGGCCGCGGCCCGGTGATGAGGGCACGACCGGCCGAGACCACCAGCGAGGCGGATCGGATCAGCTGGTGATAGATGCCGACGACCAGGGCAACTGTTCCCCCGGAGACCCCCGGGACGGTCTCGACGATGCCGATGAGGGCCCCGCGCACCACGTTTCCGGGGAGGGAGGTTCGCCGCTCGGCGGCGGGCGCTGCTGATGCTTCGTTCACAGGTCACCACAGTACGCGGCCGCACTGCGCACGGGGCGTCGCTGCGGCGTGATGTTCGTGACTAGGCGAGCCGCAGGCTGAGCATGAGGAGCGCACGGGACTGACCGTCCTGGAGTCCGATTCCCAGGAGCTCCTCAATCTTGCGGATACGGTGAGCAAGGGTGTTCCGGTGGATGAACAGCTCATCGCACACCGCGGCCGTTGTGCCGCTGCTGCGGAGAAAGACTTCGAGCGTCTCGCGCAGCGGAGCGTGCTCGGCAGCAGCCAGCGGCGCCACCAGCCGGCGTGCCATGGACTCCGTGCCGGGATGCCGCAGAGCGTCCACCAACGCGTCGAAGCTCATCGGCGGAGCGCGGCGGACACCGGCGGCATCGGTGCCGGCGTCCACACACCGACGCATATGCCTCAGGACGAGCCCCAGCTCTGCCGCGTTGACCACCGCATCGACCATTCCGCGGGCCGCCGGAGACCTGCCCATGGCCGTGCGCACCGAATCCTGCAAGCGAGCAGCCTCCAGCCCACGGCCCTGGACCAGCATCGTCGACATGTCCGCATCCTCCACGAATCGCATCGTCGGGTACTCGGCGGCCAGACGTGTCCGGATGCGCCACGACAGTGTCCTCAGATATGTGATGGATCGTCCCGGCTCGGCCTGAAGCACCACGGCGCCGATCGGACGGTAGGGGTCAAGCTCAGCCTCCTGGGCCAGGGAGACCAGCTCCTCCGTTGCGATGCTGCTTCGGGCAAAGATCGCACCGACGAGTCTTCCCGCCCCGCGCGAATGCACCACGGCCGTGGACCCCAAGGCTGCCGCCAGGTGCATCGCAAGCACGGCCGTCACCGGCTGAATCAGCGGGCTCATCATCTGCGACGGCGTGGACACTTCGACCACAAGCCGGAACGAGTCAGCATCCTCGGTGGGAAGCGTGAACTCAGTCCGCTGCAGCAGCGGGCCCGGTCCGCCTGCCCGAAGCAGCTCCGCCCCCGTCCTGTCCTCCACACTGACCCGCTCCCCCGCCGCCGCGGCGATCTGCTCCAGAAGATCCTGCAGCGTGCCGCCCCGAGCCACCAGCTCGGTGCACCTCTGCGCCAAGGCCGAACCGTCGCGGATCATCTCGTACCGCTCCGCGGAGACCGTGTCCTGGACTTCCCGGTGCACGAGGGGAAAGGGGACGTCTGACGGCACCACCAGCAGGGGCAGGCCATAATGCGCGCAGGCCGCCTCCAGCCCTTGGGGAACCTGCTTATGCGCGGGACCGACCCCGAACACCAGCGCTGCCACCGGAACCTTCACCAGCCGCTCCACGTAGGCGTCCCATATGCGAGGGTCGGTGACGTTCAGCGCCACCCCTGAGGTCAGCACCAGCGCACCCGACGTCAGGAACCCGGAGGGATCCATCGCCTCGGTGGGGACCGTCCAATCGATCGGCCGCTCCAAGGCGCCCTCCGGCCCGGAGACACGCACTTCGATATGGAACTCAGAGGTGCGCACGACGTCGGAAACACGCATGCAGCAACCGTAGTGCAACGTGCATCACACTCACGCAAAAGATGGTGCACCTCGCCTCATGACGCATTCATGTGCACCGCCATAGACTCAAGCACATGGCAGATCAGCACATTTTCATCAACTCCGATATGGGCGAAGGCCTGGGCCTGCACTCCTTCGGCAACGATGAGGCGCTCATGTCCGCCGTCGATGCCATCAACCTGGCCTGCGGCTACCATGCCGGCGACCCGCACACCGTGGCCCATACCGTCGCGCTCGCTGCGGAGCGAGGCCTGCGGATCGGAGCTCACCCCGGGCTCCCGGACCTGTCCGGCTTCGGGCGACGCCGCATGGCGCTGACCCCCGACGAGGCTGCCGACCTGGTCCGGTACCAGACAGGAGCCCTGGTGGGCTTTCTTCAGGCCCACGGCGCCGCTCTGAGCCACATCAAGCCCCACGGGGCCTTCTACGGAATGCTCTCCGGAGACGAAGAGCTGATGCGCAGCGTCGCGGATGTGAACCTTCAGTACGGCGTCCCATTCTTCGGCCTGGCCGGCACAGCGCACCAAAGCGTCTGCGCGGAGAAGGGCGTCGAGTTCATCCCCGAGCTCTATGTGGACCTGAACTACTCCGCCGAAGGCACACTGATCATCCAGCGCAGGCCAGAGATGGCCGACCCGGAGGCGGTGAAGGACCGAGTGCGCCGGGCCCTCACGGGTCAGCCGATCCTGTCGGTGGACGGCACCGAGGTGGCCATCGAATTCTCCAGCATCTGCGTCCACTCAGACGCGCCCAACTCCCCTGATGTTGCCACCGCCGTGCGCAGCGTCCTCGATGAGCCCCGCTGACCGGTCGAGCACCACCCACCCCCAGCAGCACCTACGAAAGGCACAACCACCATGGCAGAGATCGTCTCCCCCCTCCCCGGCGTCTTCTACACGACGCCCGGACCGGACAAGCCCCCCTTCGTCAGCCCCGGCGACACGGTCGAGGCAGGACAGGCAGTGGGTCTGGTGGAGGTGATGAAGCAGTTCACCGAGATCAAGTCCGACGTCTCGGGAACGGTCGCATCGGTGGACTCCGAATCCGGGGCCACCGTGGTTCCCGGCACAGTGCTCGTCACCGTCGACGAGGGCTGAAAGCCTGTGAAGAAGCTCCTGATCGCCAATCGCGGGGAGATCGCGGTGCGCATCATCCGCTCCGCGAAGACCCTCGGCATCTCCACCGTGCAGGTCTGCAGCGAGGCCGATGCCGACTCGCTGTGCGCCCGCATGGCCGACGAGGTGGTCATCATCGGTACGCCTCCCGCCCAGCAGAGCTACCTCGACCAGGCCGCCGTGCTGAAGGCAGCGCGGGACACGGGCGCGGACGCGATCCACCCCGGATACGGCTTCCTCTCTGAGAACGCCGACTTCGCTCAGGCTGCTGCCGACTCCGGGCTGATCTGGGTCGGCCCAGCAGCCAGCATCATCCGCACCATGGGGAACAAAGTCGCCGCGCGCGCTCAGGCGGCCAAGGCGGGGGTTCCCACCCTGGCCGGATCCGACGGTCCCCTGGACGTGGATGCGGACCCGCTCGCCCGGGCAGAGGAGATCGGATTCCCCCTGATGATCAAAGCGTCCGCAGGCGGCGGCGGTCGGGGCATCCGACTGGTGGAGGAGGCCGGCGACTTCCTCTCCGCCCTCGACGTCACCCGCGCGGAGGCCCGTGCGGGCTTCGGCGACGACACCGTCTACCTCGAGAGGTTCGTCAGGCAGGCTCGTCACGTCGAGGTGCAGATCCTCGCCGACGGCGAGCGCGCCGTCCACCTGGGAGACCGTGACTGCTCCATGCAGCGCCGCTCGCAGAAGGTTCTGGAGGAGGCTCCCGCGCCGCACCTGCCCGACCACGTCCGTCAGACCATCGCGGAGACCTCAGTGGCACTGGCTGAGCAGTGCGGGTACTCCAGCGCCGGGACCGTTGAGTTCCTCTATGACCCGCAGCGTGAGGAGGCGGCGTTCATCGAGATGAACACGCGCCTCCAAGTGGAGCACCCCGTGACCGAGGAGATCACCGGCATCGACATCGTCGCCCAGCAGCTGATGATCGCCTCCGGAGAGCCGCTGAGCATGGTTCAGAGCGACGTCGCCCTCACCGGCCACGCCTTCGAGGTGCGCATCAACGCTGAGGACCCCTCCAACGGCTTCTTCCCCAGCCCCGGTGAGATCTCCGCCCTGAAGTGGCCCGCGGGCGAGACCATCCGCGTGGACACCGGCGTGGAGGAGGGTGACATGGTCGCACCCTTCTACGACTCGATGGTGGCCAAGCTGATCGTCTCCGGCGCCGACCGTGACGAGGCACTCTCGCGTCTGTCCCAAGCCCTGGAGGAGACCGAGATCGGCGGCATCACCACCACGCTGGACATGCACAGGCTGCTGGCCTCCCATCAGGCCCTATCGGAGGCCGCCCACCACACCAAGTTCATCGAGAACTCCGGTCTTCTCAACGAATTGGAGAAAGCATGAGCGCACCAACCATCCCCGAGAACGCCCGCTACACCTTCGGAGGCGACGAGTTCCTCTTCGTGGAGATCGACGCGGCCATGAGCCTGGCTGCCAACGCTCGGGCTATGACCATCGCCCAGGGTCTGCGGTCCATGGACCTGGCAGGCCTGATCGAAATCTGCCCGGCCAACGCCTCCCTGCTGCTGCGGGTCGACCCGGACATCTTGGACCCTCGAGACCTCAGAACTGAGGTGCAGAAGCTTGAGGAGCAGTCGAAGGCAGCGTCATCCGTGGTGCTCCAGACCCGCATCGTCGAGGTCCCCGTCTGGTATGAGGACCCCTACACCGACGAGACCGTCTGGAAGTACCGGGAGGGCTACCACCAGGAGCCCACCATGAGCGACCTCGACTACGCGGCCAAGGTCAACGGGCTCACCGACAAGCACGAGTTCATCCGCCGCCATCACTCCTCCCCCTGGCTGGTCACCATGGTCGGGTTCGTGGCCGGGCTGCCGTTCATGTTCCAGCTCACCGACCAGGAGAAGCAGATGGAGGTGCCCAAGTACCTCAGCCCGAGGCCCTCCGGCACCCCCGGGCTGACCGTGGGGCACGGCGGCGCCTTCAGCGTCATATACTCCGTGCCCGGAGCCGGCGGCTACCAGATGTTCGGCCTCGCAGCGGGACCCATCTACGACCCCCAGCAGAGGGGCGAGGACTTCGGAGAATCCATGATCTACTTCCGGCCCGGTGACATCGTGAAGTTCACGCCGGTCACTGAGGAGGAGTACCGGACCATGCAGAAGCAGGTGGATGCCGGCACCTTCGCCTACCGCACCTTTCCTGTCGAGTTCGACGCCGAGGCGTCCCAGGCCGACCCCGAAGGCTACAACCAGCGACTCTTGGAGACCCTCGCATGAGCATCGAGATCACCCAGCCCGGCCTGGCCACCTCCGTTCAGGACCGCGGCCGCTTCGGCTACTACCACCTCGGCCTGCCGCAGGGCGGCGCACTGGACCAATACTCCTACGAGCTTGCCAACGCCCTCGTCGGCAACACCGAAGGCGAGGCGGCCCTGGAGTGCACCTACATGGGGCCGGCCATGACCGCCTCAGAGCCGGCAGCGATTGCAGTCACCGGCGCGCCTGTGCAGGTGCTGATCAACGGCGAGTCCCGGCCGCAGTGGAGCAGACTCCGCCTCGAGGCCGGCGACGAGCTCAGCTTCGGCATCATTGAGGGCGGCACACGCTTCTACATCGCCTTTTCCGGCGGCGTCGATGTGCCTGTGGTGATGGGAAGCCGCTCCACCTACGCCCTCGGCACCCTCGGCGGGTTCCAGGGCCGAAAGCTCGAGGCCGGCGACGTCATACCCATCGGAGCGCCTCAGACCGTCCCGCAGGGCAGCACCATTGCTGAAGAGCACCGGCCGAACTTCAGCACCAGCCAGCAGGTTCGCATCGTTCTGGGCCTCTACGACCACAGCCTCACCGAACAGGGACTGAGGAACCTGACCGAGGAGGAATGGACACTGACGCCGGTGGCCGACCGGATGGGGCTGCGCTATGACGGGCCCGGTGTGGAATGGATGCAGAAGGAACAGCCCTTCGGCGCAGGCTCCGATCCGTCCAACATCGTCGACGCCGGCTATGCAATGGGCTCCATTCAGATCCCGGGAGGGACTCAGCCGATCATCCTGCACCGAGACGCCGTCTCCGGAGGCGGGTTCGGGATGGTGGCCACTGTCATCAGCGCCGATATGGACAAGGTCGCACGGGCCGCTCCCGGCACGGCGACCCGATTCGAACCCGTGGACATGGACGAGGCGCTCGCCGCCCGGCGTGAGCGCCGAGCTGCCCTCGAGGCGGCTGCTGCTTCCCTGAGCTGACTGCAGGGAGCGGAGTCACAGGAGGCGGAACGGTGATCCGAGATGCACCGTTCCGCCTCTCCTCACCCGCGCATAGGCTCCAAAGACCGGCTCCCCGGTATGCATGGCTAGGCCCCGGCCGGCCAGACGCCTGAGCAGATCTCCGTTCCGTTCGCCGGTCTGCGGATCGACGTCGATCACCGCGCAGCGAGGCACCGCTCCGCCGAGGGTGACTGTGGCTGACCCGAGCTGCGCAGTGCGCCCGCACCAGCCCTCCTCAGCCCACGGCACGTCGGTGCGCAGGTGCACCGCAGAGCGAAACCGCCGGTGGTCGGCGTCGCTTCCCAGCTCCGCCAGGGACGCAGAGGCCGTGATGGTGATGTGATCCCCATAGACCACGTCGCCGCGCTGGGCTCGCGCGAACAGAACCGGCCTGCCCAGAAATGCGGAGAAGAGCTCGCTGAGCTCATCGCTCAGCAGCTCCACCCGGATGCGGCGCCCCCAGTACTCGACGTCCAGGAACCCACGGGGCGCTGCCGCACCCATGGTGAGAGCCGACTGACCGGGCACCTGCACGCGCAGTCCCTCCGGGAGCCGCGACACGTCTGCCCCCACCAGTTCGGGGTGCTGCACCGTGCGGATCACGCCTCGACGCTCAGGGTCGACCAAGCAGAACTCACGATCCCCGACCGGTCCGTCCCGATCCAGGCTCAGCGACGGAACGGCCAGATGACGCGTTCCCTTCATGGGCGACAGCCCCAAGCTCATCACGTCCATGAAGTGCATTGTCCCCTCTAAGCCCCACCCACCAGAGCACCGCTCAGGGCCAGGGCCGTCCCCGCAGCGGCTGTCAGCGACACCGGTACGCAGACCACCCACTCCCGCCACGAGCCGGCACTGCCCAGCACGGGGAGGGCCTGACGGCCGCCCGGCGTCCAGACCCGCCGCACGCTGGGTATGCGGCGCAGAGACTGGGGCGGGCGAATGCGCAGCGGCCACACCCAGTTGACGCCCTGCGGGGTCAGCATGTCCCCCACGATGTGAACCACCATCCCAAGCGCGACCGCCAGCGGGAAGAGAAGCATCTCTCCGCCGAGGCCGAAGGCCACCAGGGCCCCCACGGCTGCGCCCACTGCCCATGGCGCTCTGCTTGCTGAGGACGGCATGAACTTCAGCACCTTCGCGGCAAAGCTGGCCAGCAGCACCGTCATCACCCCCGCTCCCACGTTGACGGCACCCGCCGGCGTCTCGACGACGATCAGCGACGCGGCCCACGCGACAGCGGTGAACGCGATGACCCCGACCACGGAGTGGGTGCCGTTGCGGTGCCCGCCGGCCACCCTCCCCACCAGCTCGCAGACAGCTTCGCTCACCGGCGGCAGCGAATGCGCGACGGTGGCGTGGCGGTGGTCGGCGTCGGCCAGGAGTGCAGCGCCGGCGCACACGAAGATGAAGGTGAGAATCTCGAAGTCTGACATGGGGCCGAGGAGCCCGAACCCGAGCGTCAGGGTGTCCGGCAGCCACCCCACATGGCCGGAGAGCCATGTGAGCGGCACCTGGAAGGACGCGGCGGCGAGGACACCTGCGGCGGCGCCGCAGGCGGCGTGATGCGCCCCCATCATGAGGCATTCACCAAGGGATTACTCCTGAAGTGAGTGAGCGAAGAGCCGCGGTTCCGTTCCGGCGGCCCCGCCACTCTACTCGGCCGCGCACCGACCCGCGGCTCCGCCGCGAAGACGTTTCAGATCACCGGGCGCGTCCACATCCCAGGCCTCGGCGATGCCGTCCAGCGGCACCCACGTCGTCCGATGCTCGTGCTGCCGGAGGAAGCGGCGAGCCCCTTCGTCGCCGACGGCGAGCGCCGCCGCCGCTGAGAGCATCGGGCGTATCCAGCAGCACCGGATGCGAGGGCTGACCCTGGATCCGACCTCGAGTGATGCGCTGCCTGCGATGGGCAGCGAGCACAGCACGGGCTGCGGCTGCGCCGATCGAAGGCTGGTCCACCAGCATCAGCAGCACGTGGTCCGCCGCGCCCTCAGCTGCCCGATGAACGCCCGCCTGCAGCGAATCGGCCATCGCGCAGCTTTGCTGCAGGTGCACCACGCTCGTGCCGCTGAGCAGGTCAGCCTCCTCCGCTCGGAGGGTGCCCAGCACCTCATCGGATCGGTGCCCGAGAACAAGGAGGGGCTCTGTTCCTGCATCATGGGCGGCCTGCATCGCCAGGCCCGAGAGGGTGCGTCCGTTCCAGCGCAGCAGGGGCTTCGACAGCCCGCCGAGCCGCCGCCCTGCCCCTGCGGCGAGTATGACGGCGACAGTCCGAGCCACAGTCAGGCCCTAGTGCGCAGCCATCGGCTGCAGGATGCTGCGGTGCCGCGGTCTGCGGCGGTCGACAGGCCCCGAGCCGGCCGACAGGGCCTCCCCCAGGTGATCGGAGGCGTCGTTCTTGGCCCCGAGGATCTCAGCGAACATCGAAATGGCGCTTTCGGCGGGCGACTGGGACCCGATGTCGAGGCCCAGCGGTGAGCGGACCCGGCCCCTTGATGCTGCCGGGTGTCCCAGCTCCGCCAGCTCCATGTCCCGCCGGGCAGCCGCGAAGCGAGACCCCATGGCGCCGACGAAGCTGACGCCCGGCGAGCGGAGTGCCTCGCTGAGCACCGGCACGTCAAGGTCCGGGTGGTGGGTCATGACGCACACGGCGGTGAATGGGGAGTCGGCCGCTGAGATGAGGTCTCTGACGACGAAGGGAGGGTGCCCCACGTGCAGCTGTGCGCCGTGCGGGCACCGTTCGGGGATGGCGAATTCGCGCCGGATGTCCACAACGTGGGTCCACCAGCCGGCGCGCACGGCCGCTTCGGCCAGCTGCTGCGAGAAATCGTGAACGCCCGTCAGGATCAGCGTGGGCGCGGCGCTCCGTGCGAAGCGCACTGTGGCTGCCAGCTCGGCAACGTCGATGCTGAGGCTCGCCCGGTGCCGCCGGTCCTGGTGGGTGAGCTGCCGGGCCCGTTCGAGGTCCTGCATTCTGCTGAGCGGCAGGATGAGCACCTCCATGGCTCCTCCGCAGGTCAGATTGACCGAGCCGGCTCGCTCACCGTCGCGGCTGAAGACCTCCACAACGGCTTCGTCACGCTCGATGGCCTGCTGCGCCGAGAGGGCCGCTGCCGTCTCAGCGCAGCCTGCGGAGAGGGCGCCGATGATCTCCAGGTCATCCGAGACGGCCATGGACGTACCGACCGGCACCGGCGAGGAACCTGTGACGGACACCACCGACGCAATGGCCCATCGCTGCGGGTCTGCGAAGCAGCGGACGTATTCGTGCAGGCGATCGAGCATGGCGGCACTCTAGGTCAGCGATGTTTCGGCTCTGTCACCGCTGCGCGTCGACGAGTTCGAGCAGGCGATGAACTCCTCTGCTCGGGCCCTTGGCGCGCGGGTGAGCAGGCTGATCCCGACGTAGAGCACCACGGCGGCGGTGAGGCCCCACACTCCGCTTCCCTGACCGAGGAGAGCGGTCTGCGTGTACTCCAGCACCAGCACCAGAGTCCCTGCTGCGATGACGGAGATGATCACGGCAGGGGCCGTGCCCCTCTTCCAGAAGAAGGCGCCGACGATAGGCGGCACCATGACCAGCAGACCGGCTGAGGCGGAGACCGACAGCACTGCGATGAGGTCAAGCTGCAGCTGGGCGAACCAGAAGGCCAAGCCCGCGATCACCGGCAGCGTCAGCTTGCCCACCAGCAGCTGTCCCCGCTCACCCGCACCCGGACGGGCGGCGCGGTAGACGTCGCGGCTCACCATGGAGGACAGAGTCAGCATGATCGAGTCGATGGTGGAGACGGCCGCTGCCATGATCCCGACCATCACGATCAGCGCCAGCGGCGCGGGCACCACCCCCGAGGCCAGCAGGGCAGGAGTGGCCTGGTCGGCGGACTCCAACTCGTCGAACTCGAGGACTGCGCTGAGCCCCCACACCACCGAGATCAGCGTGTAGACGAGCCCGAAGGCCATGAAGCCGATCATCATCCGTCGCAGCTCGCGAATGGAGCCCGGCGTGTAGAGGCGCTGACTGACCTGAGGGTTCGAGATCATGAAGAACACCCACGGCAGCGTCAGGCCGATGAAGGTGCTGACCGTGAAGAAGCCCGGCCCGGGGACGGTGAGGACCCCTCCCGGCTCCGCTGAGAGCGCGCCGAAGAAGCTGCCCACCCCGCCGAAGTGGGCGACGACGAAGACGACCACCAGGCTGGCGCCTACGACCATCACGATGGACTGAAGGGCGTCGGTCCAGGCCACCGAGCGCAGCCCCGCCACCATGGCGAAGAGGATCGCCAGCGCTGTGGCCAGCACCGTCCCGGCCGTGAAGCTCACCGCCCCGCCCGAGAGCCCGGAGAGCAGGTACCCCACGCCGGCCAGCTGCACCGCGGCGTAGGGGATGAGGAACACGCAGCTGGCAAGAGCCGTGACGGCGCCCACCGTACGGCTCGAGTATCGATGGGCGAGCATCTCGGTGGGCGTGACGAACCCGTACCTGTTCCCCACCCGCCAGAACCGGGGTCCGAAGATGACGATGAGAACGACTCCGCACAGGTAGAGCAGCTCGAAGCCGAGGGCGCCGACGCCGCCGGCGTAGGTCAGTCCCGCCAGCCCGATCATCATGAACGCGCTGTAGGTGGTGGCGGAGTAGCTCATGGCGGAGACGAACCCGCCCATGCGGCGCCCGCCGAGGAAATAGTCGGACATGCTGGAGGACCTGCCGGCCCGAGACACCACGGCGGCGATGAGCGCGACCAGCACGTAGGCGGCCACTGCAGTCCAGATCCAGATGGGGTCCATGTCAGTCCTCCCAGCCGAAGCTCAGCAGGGCGCTGGCGACCAGCACGGCCGCCGCACCGACGGTCCAAAGCAGGAAGCTGCCATACCACGCATTGACGCCGGTGAGCAGGGTGTACGGCAGCAGCACCATGGCAAGCACCGTCACCGCGATCCCGGCGTAGAGCCAGGGTCTGAGAGTCCGCATGCTGATGAAGAGTACTCGCTGGGCGCAGAACGCGTGGTGTGTGACAGTCCGCCGGTCGATCAGAGGGGCTGGAGGGTCTCCGGGTCCACTGCCTGGAAGCTCACCGAGGCCCCCGGCGGGAGCTGGGCAGCGAGCCCCAGGTCCTCCCGCACGACCACCCCGATGACCGGGTATGCGCCCGCGACCGGGTGATCGACCAGAAGCAGGACCGGGTGGCCGTCGGGGGGCACCTGCACCGCGCCACGGACCACAGGTTCGCTGGGCAGCTGCCCACCGGCGGTCACCTCCAGCCTCTCCCCCTCCTCCGGAAGCAGCCGCATGCCGACGCGATCCGCATCTTTGCTGACGGTCCACCGCTGCTGCTGCAGCGTCTCCAGGCCGGGGTTGCGCCGCCGGGGGCGCTCCTGGTCCGCGAAGCAGGCCTCACGCGGCCCCACGGCGAAGCGCAGCACCACCGTCTCGTCGCTGGGCAGCGGCGTGCGCGCCACATCTGCGATGCCCACGAACCGTGATGTCACGCCCTCCAGGCCGAAGGTCTCCCCGGCTCTCACCGGCGGCGGGCCCAGCCCCGAGAGCGTATCCGTCGATCTGCTCCCGAGCGTCGGCGCCGCCTCCAGCCCTCCGGAGACGGCCACGTAGCTGCGCAGCCCCGCGGACGGCTGCGCAATGGTAAGCCGCTCCCCCGCATGCATCCAGAAGGGCGCTCGCTGGGCGGCCTCACGACATTGCCTCTGCTCCTCAAGCGGGGCAGCCCCTGTGCCCGCCACTGCCATGTTCGACCTGTCCTGCGGCACCGGCGAGCTGATCTCCAGCTCCGCCTCAGCGCCCGTGACCGCCAAGACGCAGGTCTGATGCACCTCGAGAGCGAAGCCTCCCCACAGCACCTCGAACGCCGCGGCGCCGTCATCATTGCCGACCAGCTGATTCGCCTGCCGCAGCGCAGCCACATCGGCGGCACCGGAGCGGGCAGCCCCCAGGCCGGCGCAGCCCTTGCGGCCCACATCCTGGATCAGGGTCTGCGCACCCGGCTCGATCACCTCGAGCATCGGGCTGCGCGTCGTCGGCGGCGACGGTGCGCGCTCGGCCACTTCAATCCGCTCAGCGGCTCGAACGTACCGCACCCGGTCACCGGGCCGGATGAGCGCGGGGCCTCCGGGCCCGCCCCGCTCCAGGTTCCACAGATCGGCGTCGCTGGTGCCGATCAGCTGCCAGTCCCCCGGCGTCCTGCGCGGGCACACTGCGGAGAACTCGTCGGCCAGCACCACGCCTCCGGCCGGAATCGCCGAACGGGGCGAGGAGCGCTTGGGGATCGGCTCTCCGCCGGCCAGCAGCTCAGACTTGCGGGGGCGCCTGCGACGCGCCAGCTCCTCGGGGACGCAGTAGGCGAAGCCGGGTGCGGCCCCGCCGAACGCGGCCACCCACACGGTGCTGGTGTGCCAGCTGATGAGTGCCTCAGGCGAGGTCCCCAGGTGCTGGGCGAGCGGTTCGAGGTCCTCACCGTCGTAGTGCACGCGCACGTCGATCTGCGGCGCATGGTCGTGGCGCGGTGTGCGCAGCTTCATGCGCCGGACCTGCTTGGCACCTGCCACAGCCTCCCTGTGGGAGCGGAACGCCAGCAGCACGGTCCGCGCGGCCGCCACCGTCTCGGTCTGGCCGGGCAGCGGCGAAGCCTTCACCTGATCGTGGAAGGCCAGGACCTCGGAGAGTGTGCCGAACTCTGCGATCAGCGCCCGCTGACCTGCAGGCAGAACGGCATCAGGCATGGGGCTGGGCTCCTCGTGGCACAATCAAAGACGTGGTTGATGATACGTCGAAGGGTCAAGGTGCTCCACAGCCGAAGGACCCCGAACCGAAGCCTCGGCTCTTCACGCGGGACTTCCTCTTCGCCACCCTGATCAACCTGCTGATCACCACCACCTTCTTCACCCTGGTGACGGGCATGGCCGTCTACGCGGCAGCAGAGTTCTCCGCAGGGGAGACCGCAGCAGGCTTCGCAGCGAGCGCGTTCGTGGTGGGCGCCCTGGGGGCCCGGGTCTTCGCCGGCAAGTATGTGAACACGCTGGGCCGCAAGCGAGTGATGATCACCTGTCTGGCCGTGTTCACCCTCGCCACTGTCGCCTACCTCGGCGTGGACTCCTACGAGCTTCTGATCACCGTGCGCATCGTTCACGGCATCGCTCTGGGATTCGCGCAGACGGCTCTCACGGCGTCGGTTTTCGACATCATTCCCAAATCTCGTCGGGGCGAGGGCTCGGGCTACTACCTCCTGGCCAATGCGCTCCCACCTGCGCTGGGCCCCCTGCTGTCCCTGCAGCTCTCCGAGCGGTACGGGTTCGACGCGATGTTCTGGGTGGTCAGCGCACTCTCCGCCCTGGCGTTCGCGCTGGCCGTCGTCATGCGCATTCCGGAGATCAGACGACCAGGCACCGGCTGGTGGGCCGCACTGTCGCTACGCCCCTCGGACATCATCGAACCGCGCATCTTCCCCGTGGCCCTGGTGGCCATGCTGCTGGGTCTGACATTCGCCTCCGTGATGACGTTCCTCAACGGGTACGCTCGAGAGCTCGGCATGCTCGATGCCGCCTCGGTCTACTTTCTGCTCTACTCGGGCGGCATGCTGATCACGCGGCTGTTCACCGGACGCATCCAGGACCGGTACGGCGACAATTCGGTGATCTACCCAGCCCTGTGCCTTTTTGTTGCTTCTATGGCCCTGACCGCCTGGGCACCCGGTTCTTGGGCGCTCTACGTGGGAGGAGTGCTGGCCGGCGGCGGCTTCGGCACGATGCTGCCGGCGCTCCAGGCGGTCATTGCAAATGCCCTGCCGACCCACCGAATCAGTATTGGTGTCTCCACATTCTTCATATGCATGGATGTGGGATTCGGCTTTGCCCCGCTCATGCTGGGGCCTGTCGTGGAGGCCATGGGGTATCAGTTCATGTACGCGGCCTGCGCTGCGGTCATTGCGCTGAACCTGGTGCTCTACTGGCTGGTGCACGGCCGGTACCGCGTGCGGCAGGGGGTGCACGGACGCGGCCCGCTGGCCGGGCAGCGGCGCCCCGAGACAGGCATCATGCCCTCCGTAGACCCTCGTCGCTGAGGATCATTGTCAGGGCCAAATCGGGCAGAGGTGCTGACACGTCATATTCATCGCGAGAAATACGTGCTTTGCTATGTTGAAGCGTTGGTTATTGCACCAGAGGGAGTATGAGGTTTTGAGCGAAAGCGACCATGCCGCTGCACCAGCAGTGAGCGTCCAGAACGTATATAAGGCTTTCGGCCGCAGGCCGAAGCAGATAGTCAAGCGCCTGAAGGAGGGCGCCACGCGGCAGGAGCTGACCTCCCAGGGGACCGCGGCCGTGATCGACGCGAGCTTCGACGTGAACCCGGGCGAGATCTTCGTCGTCATGGGCCTCTCCGGCTCGGGCAAGTCCACCCTGATCAGAACGCTCAACGGGCTGCAGCCGCCGACGGACGGGGTGGTGAAGATCATGGGCCAGGACATCACTGCCGCCAATAAGACCGAGCTGCGCCGTCTGCGACGTGAGCACCTGGCCATGGTCTTCCAGCACTTCGCCCTGTTCCCGCACCGCACAGTGCTGGACAACGCGGCCTACGGCCTGGAGATTCAGGGCGTGGACCGGGCTGAGCGACGCCGCCGCGCCGGAGATATCCTGAGCAAGGTAGGCCTCGAGGGGTGGGCCGACCACTATCCGGACGCGCTTTCCGGAGGCATGCAGCAGCGCGTCGGCCTCGCCCGTGCCCTGGCGGCCGACACGGACATCATGCTCATGGACGAGGCATTCTCCGCACTGGATCCGCTGATTCGTCGAGAGATGCAGGGACAGCTGCTGCACCTGCAGGAAGAGCTGGGAAAGACGATCGTATTCATCACGCACGACCTCAATGAGGCCATGTACTTGGGCGACCGCATTGCCGTGATGAAGGACGGCGAGATCGCGCAGATCGGCACCCCAGCAGACATCCTCTCCAAACCCGCAGACGACTATGTGGCGTCCTTCATCGCAGATGTGGACCGCACCAGAGTGCTCACCGCAGAATCTGTCATGGTTCCGCCTGCGGCACTCTCAGAGGAGGAGCAGGTCCGCGCACGCACGACCACCGT
This sequence comes from Nesterenkonia sp. NBAIMH1, assembly GCF_007922635.1. Taxonomy (NCBI): domain Bacteria; kingdom Bacillati; phylum Actinomycetota; class Actinomycetes; order Micrococcales; family Micrococcaceae; genus Nesterenkonia; species Nesterenkonia sp. NBAIMH1. Next base: position 2,027,551 of record NZ_CP042335.1, on the reverse strand, counting down.
CAAAGCCGGAATGACGCTCCAGGAGCTTGTCCCGGTGGCCATCCGCTCAGACGGAGCTGTGGCCGTGGAGGGCGACGGCCGCGACGGCGAACCGGTCCAGATGGGCTACGTGAAGCTGGCCAACCTGCTGGAGGCCATGGCGCCGCCGGAGACAGGCACCCACCCCACGGTTCCTGAACCCGAGACATCGACTGTCAAGCCTGCAGGAGAGGATGCGTGATGGCTGACGAGGCAATCGACTTCCGCATCCCGCTCGGCGACTGGACCGAGACCGCCGAGGACTGGATCCAAGACGTCTTCGACACTCCGCTGGGCCTGCTGGCGGACCTGATGCGGATGCTGTTCGACATCATCACAGACGGGCTGGCATCCGTCCTCCCCGTAGAGGTCCCAGAATGGTCTCCGCTGATTCTGGCGCTGCTCCTTGGGCTCGGGCTCGGCTTCGCCGCGAAGTCATGGCGCCTGGGGCTGGGCACAGCGCTGGTGCTGGGACTCATCCTCGGCGGGCTGCACCTGCCGCCGTGGTACATCGTCGCCGTGGTGTTCGCGGCCATCGCGTGGCTCGCCAAGTCGTGGAAGCTCGCGCTGGGAACCCTGGTCGGCATGACGCTGATCTTCGGCGTCGGCCTGTGGGAGGAGGCGATGGACACCCTGGCCCTGGTGGCCGTGGCAACCCTGGTCTCCATCGTCATCGGTGTGCCGCTGGGCATCGCTGCCGCTTACTCCCGCACGTTCTCTGCTGGACTGCGCCCCGTGCTGGACTTCCTGCAGACCATGCCCCCGATGGTCTACCTCATCCCTGCCATCGCCTTCTTCAGCGTCGGCGTAGTGCCGGGCATGGTGGCCACCATCCTGTTCTCCATGGCTCCCTCAGCACGACTGACGGAGCTGGGGATCAGGGGCGTCAATCACGAGGTGGTGGAGGCCGGCGAAGCGTTCGGCGCGTCCACCTCACGCATCCTGCGCCAGATCCAGCTGCCGCTGGCGGTGCCGACCATCATGGCCGGCATCAACCAGGTCATCATGCTGGGCCTGTCCATGGTGGTCATCGCAGGCATGGTCGGAGCAGGTGCGCTCGGCGGCGAGGTGGTCCGCGCTCTCTCCGGCAACGACCTGGCACTCGGTGTGGAGGCCGGGATCTGCGTCGTCGTCCTGGCCATGTTCCTTGACCGCATCACCGCCCACTCCGGCCGAGCCAAGACGTGATCATTCGGCCCCGCTGACACCTATAGACCTTCCGAACCCGATAAGAGAAAAAGTAGAAAGGATCAAGAAGATGACACTCGCACATTCAAAGTTCATCAAATCCGCCGCAGTGCTCTCCGTGCTTGGGGTGGCCCTCACCGGCTGCGCCGACGACAACGGTGACGCAGACGACGAAGAGGCCGAGGACGCCGACGTCGAGACTGACGAGAACGGCGGCGACGACGCTGAAGCTGGCGACGACGCTGAGGCCGGCGGCGACGGTGAGGAGATCACCCTCTCCATGTTCGCCGGCTGGGAAGAGGGCATCGTCGCCACCCACCTCTGGGAGATCCTCCTGGAGGAGGAGGGCTACGAGGTGAACATTGAGGAGTCTGAGGCAGGTGTGGCCTACGCAGGCCTCGCCAACGCCGACTACGACGTCAACCTCGACGCGTGGCTGCCCATCACCCACGAGTCCTACTGGGAGGAGTACGGCGACGACCTCGAAGACCTCGGCACCTGGAACGACGAGGTCTACCTGACCATCGCCGTCAACGAGGATGCTCCCATCGAGTCCCTCGAGGAGCTCGCCGACAACGCCGACGAGTTCGACAACACCATCTACGGCATCGAGCCGGGCGCTGGCCTGACCGACGCCACGGAGAACGAGGTCATCCCGACCTACGGCCTGGAGGACATGGACTTCATCACCTCCTCCACCTCCGCGATGATCGCCGAGCTGGACAGCCAGATGAGCGCCGGCGAGAACGTCGTCGTCACCCTGTGGCGTCCGCACTGGACCTACGGCGAGTACGAGATCCGCGACCTCGAGGATCCAGAGGGCACTCTGGGCGACGAAGAGGGTCTGCACATCGTGGCCCGTGACGGGTTCTCCGACGACCACCCTGAGGTGACTCAGTGGCTCGAGGACTTCGACATGGACACCGAGATGCTCAACGACCTGCTGGGCCACACCTTCGGCGGCGAGGCAGACGGTGACCCCCGTGACCTTGTCGAAGAGTGGATGGACGAGAACAGCGACTACGTGGACGGTCTGACGAGCTGATCGACAGCCTTCACGTCTGAGCACGACACACTGAGGCCCGGTCCCCTGGGGACCGGGCCTCAGTGCATTCGCAGGGAGCGTCTCAGCCGGTCAGAACGGCCTGCGAATCCTGGTGCGCATCCTCCTCGTCCTGAATGCTGGCGGCGCTGAAGCAGATGGCGCGGACCGTTCCGTCGGGCAGGTCCAAAAGCTGCTCGGCCCGGTGGAACAGGTCCTGCCACATGCGCAGTTCGCTCTCGGACTCCATGCCGAGAAGGGAGATGAAGGGCGCGCGGCCCTCGTCCAGCAGGCGGCGGGCGTTGCGGTGCAGGTGCAGCCCGAAGTCAACGATGCCTGCGGAGGTGGGCGCACCATCAGCCTGAATGCGGGTCTCCAGGCGAGCCAGCCCGCGGGGGGCGATGTACGTGCAGGGTGGCTCCGTGAGGTGCTTCTCGACCACCGCGGACCAGGAGGCGGCGAAGCGCTCGGCCTCTCCCTGAGCCTTGGTGCTGGCGTCCCCATGGGCCCGAAGCTCGGCGACTCGAGCGCCGAACTCGTCGTGCAGCTGCCCGAGGAATGCCAGGAGGCTCTCGGTGAAGACCTCGTCCTGGCGGGGAGCAGGATCAGCGGTGATGGTGATGTGGGTGCTCATGGCTGACTCCTTTGTCAGTTCAGTCGTGCTGCTGCTGGCTGTCCGTGCTGGCTCGTCCTTGAGCTGTCACGTAGGCGATGCGGTCATCGCCTGGTGAAACCAGTCTGCACAGCAGAAAGCGGGTCTGACCCCCGTTGTGCGAGAGAAGATTGGCCGTTCTTCGAAATGGGGAAGAAAGCGCTGTTCGGCTTGCCGACGGTGGGCGAGGTGCGCCCTGCGGATGAGTCTCCGGGCCTGTGGACAGGCCTCGGTGCGACCTCCTGAAGAGGGCTAGCCTGTCGGGATGTCCGCCGAACTCCCCCACCAGACTCGCTGGCGACCGCCGCGAGGCGTCCGCCTCTGGCTCGTCGTGCTGCTGGTGGTGATCGCCGCTGCCGCCTCCCTGAGCTGGCTGCAGAGCCGGGACGATGGAGCGCGAGCAGACGGCGACTACGCCGAGCCCCAGCCGGCGGTGCTGGAACGCGTGATCGACGGGGACACCGTCGTGGTGCTGCTCGACGGGGTGGAGGAGAGTGTGCGCCTGCTCAGCATCGACACGCCTGAGTCTGTTCACCGTGACCGACCGGTCGAGTGCCTGGGCCCGGAGGCCAGCGCGCGGATCGCCCAGCTGATCAGCCCCGGAGATGAGCTGATTCTGGAGTTCGACCACGACGTGCGTGACCACTACGGCCGCCTTCTGGCTGGTGTCTATGCGGAGGGGCTGTTCATCAACGAGCAGATGGCCCTCGACGGCTATGGGGCTCCTGCGTACTACGAGCCCAACGACAGGTTCCTGGCAACGATCGAGCGCGCCTGGGACGAGGCGAAGGCCGCCGGCAACGGAGTGTTTGCCGACGGCCTTCGCTGTGTGCCCGAGATTCCGGACTACCTGTGACCTGATGGTCAGGCGGCTGTGCTGCTCTTCTTCCACCGTCGAGCGGCCAGGAAGCTGCGCACTCCGAGAATCAGGTAGATGACCAGCGCAATGAGCGTGATCAGCGCGGCGATCACAGCTCCCGGCCGTTCGGCCTCGCCTGCGAAGAGCTCGCCGAGGCTCATGAGCGGCATGGCCATCGACAGGGCGCCCAGGAGCGCGATCAGCAGGGCGACGTGGATTCCGGCCATGAGGTTCTTCAGGGCGAGGGCGCCCGACGCCAGCAGCAGCAGGCCCACCACGGAGGGGATCAGGGCGGTGAAGTGCTGGGTGTCGTTCAGCATGGAGAACAGGTAGCCCGCCACACCCACGATGACGAGCAGGCCGCCGGTGATGAAGGTCAGGCGGGGCATGGGACTCTTGGCGTCAGCGGTCGAAGTCATGGACCCAGTCTACTTCTACGAGCTGTAGAACACGAGCCTGCGGGGCCTGTCAGGCAATCGATGGTTGTGGACTGACGGACCGCAAGATCAAGCCGGAACACCTGTGGGCAAGTGGACCCAGATGTGCTCGGGGGAGATCCTCTAGCACACTCGAACCTGTGGATAATCCATGCACATACGTTGACATGAGTTCGTGACGTTTAAAAAATATGGCAGATTCTTTACACATCACTGCTGTCTTGCTAGTTTTTTTGCATGTCGTCATGGAACGCCGCCACTCCCTACAACGAGCTCCCGAAACTACCTCCGGTGGCCAACGTAGAGACCGTGGAGACTCTGAAGCTTGCTATTGAGGCGCGGGCGTCTTTGGCGGCAATGAACGAAGCGGCACGGTCCATGACAAATGCTTCGGTTCTGATCAACGCGATTCCACTCCTCGAGGCTCAAGCAAGCTCGGAGGTGGAGAACATAGTCACGACTACCGACGAGCTGTTCATGCATGCAAATGATGAATCGTCGGCTAGCCCTGCAACCCGCGAGGCCCTGCGATACAGGACGGCCCTCTTTGAAGGCTTCCAGATGGTGGAACGGCGCGGCATCATCACCACCAATACGGCACGGGACATCTGCTCAATCATCAAGCTGCACACAATTGACCTACGGACCGGCGGAGGGACCTACATAGGAGACCCTGCGACGCGGACGCCTATATATACACCGCCGGAAGGTTACGCCGTCATTGACGAGAAACTGAGCGACTGGGAGCTCTTCGTCAATTCGGGTCAGGGGTACGACCCGCTCGTCAGAATGGCTATAGCCCACTATCAGTTTGAGGCGATACACCCTTTCGATGACGGTAATGGTCGTACAGGGCGCGTGCTGAACGTCTTGATGCTCGTAGCAGCTGGCCTGCTGGATTTCCCCGTCCTATATCTGTCGCGGTTCATCATCAAGAACAAGAACGAATACTACCGACGGCTCCTAGGCGTTACGGCCGAGGGCGCCTGGACGGAATGGGTTGGTTACATGCTCGAGGCCGTCCGGGAAACAGCAGACTCGACGCTGAGGAAGATTGAGGCCATCCGCGAGCTTCAGAATGAGATGAAACATGAGATAGGCGACGCCCTGGCCAGTGGCGGTCACGTAGGACTCTTGGATGTCTTGTTCGAGCAGCCCTACTGCCGAATAGTCAATGTGATGGACGCGTGCCATGTCTCTCGCCCGACCGCCACAAGGTGGCTGACGGCACTTCTTGATAAAGGTGTGCTCCAGGATTTCCGGGCCGGCCGTGAACGGATCTTTATCAACACACGCTTCATGGAACTCCTCGTCGAGGATGGCCAAGAAGCTGCTGATGAGACCCTGTTCTAATACTCGCGGAGGACGCGAGGCCCTTTTTGAGAACAGCAAGGTGCCACAAAGACCAGACGCACTGCCTCTGATGCTCCCGGCGGACGTGCCCTTTCGGGATGCGCCTGTTCAAGCACAGAAAGAGGGCCCCTCCGCGTTGACTGCGGAGAGGCCCTCTTCTTCAGCGGTGACGGTGGGATTTGAACCCACGGTACGGGGTTGCCGTACACAACGATTCCAGCGTTGCTCCTTCGGCCGCTCGGACACGTCACCCTGATTCTGCTGGAACTCCTCACCGGATCAATCCGATGAAGAGCGAAATACATCGTATACGAAAGCCCCGCCGGAACGCACATCCCCCGTCAGAGTCAGCACCGCCGGAACGCACATCCCCCGTCAGAGTCAGCACCGCCGGAACGCACATCCCCCGTCAGAGTCAGCACCGCGTCAGCGCACAAGCTTGAGGTGGAGTCGCTCGACCAGCGGGTCTGCCTGCGTGTGACGGCCGAGGAGGCTCATCACTCCGCGCTGACCTCCGAGGTCAGTCAGCATCGCGTCCATGGACTCAGGCGTCGCTCCGAGCAGCGGGTGGTCCGAGGCGAAGAACTCATGCGCCTTCTGCTCCTCCTCGCTGATCTGCGCGCTGCTGGCCCGCGCGCGGATGTAAGCGGCACCCGCAAGTCGGCTGAAGATGGCGGCGAGGTTCTGCTCGGTGTGCGCGTAGTCCTCCACCACGACGTCCCGGTCTGCTCCCAGCAGCGTCAGCACCACCGCGGCCAGGATCCCGGTCCGGTCCTTGCCGGCCGCGCAGTGGAACAGCGTGCCGCCGTCGTTCTCCGCCATCACGCTGAGGCCCTGGACGACCTCCTGCGAGTGATCGCGCACCAACGCGGCGTACCACCGGCCCACATCACCGGGGGACTTCACTCTGGGGGCGGCCTGGATCAGGGCCATCGGGTGCACAGCCGCCTCCGCCAGAGGAAGGTGGTGGGCGCGGATCCCGAACGATTCGGCCGTCGAGTGCGGCGACGCCTGGGATTCCGGGGTGGAGCGCAGGTCAAGCACGGCGGTGACGCCTCGCTCGGCCAGCGAGCGGATCTCCTCCTGGGGTGAGAGCGTCGGGTCGTCGGAGCGCCACAGCCAGCCCTGGCGCACCGAGCCTCCCTCCACCTTGATGCCGCCCAGGTCACGAATATTGACGAGAGGCTGAGCAGGATCGGACACGGGGGCGGCAGTCAGGTTGTCAGGCATCGAGGCTCATACTATCCGCCCCAGGTTCGCCTCAGGCGGGCTCGGGCAGGTAACATTGAGTCCGGCCCCACGCGTGGTGCCATCCTGCCTAACTCCCCCAGGACCGGAAGGTAGCAAGGGTAAGCGGGCTCTGGCAGGTGCGCGTGGGGCCTTTTCGTGCCCAGCGTGCTCGCGTCACACGCAGGACCCTCCCGGGCGGCGTCCCGGAACTTCTCATCCCTCTCGGTACTCTTGAACCCATGCGCTCGCGTCTCTTTTCCGGCCTGACTGCCTCAGCCCTCGCAGTCGCCCTGCTCGGCAGTGCCCCGGCAGCGGCCCAGGAGACAGCGGAGCCCACTGGCACCGGTGAAGCGAGTGCCCCGAGCGCATCCGAGCCGACTGGTGACACGGAGTCAGGTGAGCCCGATCCTGAAGGTGCGGAGACGAGCACTCCGACTCCAACTGGCACTGCCACGGGTGATGCGGAAGGCGAAGAGAACGAGACTTCGTCCCAGGACGAACCTCCCTCTCCCGAGGAGCCCTCGCCCCCCGAGGACGACGAGCCGAACGAGGAAGCCACCGCCGAAGAAGACGATGAGGCGTCCGACGAAGACGAGACGGACGAGAACATTCAGTCCATTGAGGACGTCAACGCACTGATCGACGGGGGCGCTGAGGACGAGGCTGTGACGACCAGCGGCGTCGTCACGGGCGTCTACCCGGATGAGCGCAGCTTCGGAGGCTTCTACATCCAGTCCCCCGAGACTGGCGACGATTCGGACTATTCCGACGCGATCTTCGTCTACGCCCCGACCAGCGTGGACGACGTCCAGCCCGGCGACTACGTCGAGATCACCGGCGACGCCGGCACCTACAACGACCAGCCGCAGATCAGCCTCTTCCCCGGCTCGGATGACGCCCCCCACCACGAGCTCGCCCTGATCGAAGACGAGAATCCCGTGGTGGAGCCCGCCGAAATTGCCTTCCCAGAAACATCGGAAGAGCGGGACGCCATCATGGGCATGCTCATTGAGCCCCAGGGCACCTACACGGTCACCGACCACTACACCCTTCACCAGTACGGCGAGATCGGCATCGTCGCCGGCGAAGACCCCCTCTTCAACCCGACCAGCGTCGTCTCCCCCGGCGCTGAGGCTAACGCCCGGGCCGCCCGCAACAGCGAACGGCTGTTCTACCTCGACGACGGCTCCACGGCCGATCTCCAGAACTCCGACCTGGAGCTGCCCTACATCACCGCCGACAGCCCGGTGCGGGTCGGCGCGCAGGTGAGCTGGGAGCAGCCGGTGATCGTCGACTACGACCACGGCGAATATCGCCTCCAGCCCACCAGCCGGCTCGACGGGCCCGAGGACGAGGCCACGCCGGCGAGCTTCGAGAACACCCGCACCGGCAGTGAGACACCCGCACCGCGGGCCGCCGATCTGCGCATCGCAGGCTTCAACGTGCTGAACTACTTCGTCCACCTCGGCGAGGACGAGCCGGGCTGCGACTTCTACGCCGACCGCGACGGCAGCCCCACCACTGCCGACTGGTGCGAAGTGCGGGGCGCCTGGAGCACCGAATCCTTCGAGCGCCAGCAGTCGAAGATCGTCTCGGCCATCAACGCGATGGACGCCGACATGGTCGCCCTCCAGGAGATGGAGAACTCCGGGCACTTCCACCAACAGGACCGCGACTATGCTCACGCCGAGCTCGTCGACGCACTGAACGCAGACCTCGGCTACGAGGCCTGGGACTACGTGGTCGAACCCGAGAACGTCCCCTCCATCGAAGATGAGGACGTCATCCGCAACGGCTACATCTACAAGCCCGAGGCGCTGGAAGTCATCGACTCCTGGATCCTCTTCGACGAGGGAATCGAAGAGCTCGATGCTGAGCACTTCGAAAGTCTCGACCGGGATCTCGCCGACATCTACTCCAACGCACGCGAACCCTTCGCCGTTCAGTTCCAGCCCACGCAGGGCGGCGAAGCGGACCAGTTCCTCGCCATCGTCAATCACTTCAAGTCCAAAGGTGCCTCAGGGGTCCCCGAGGGCTCCCCCAACGCTGACCAGGGCGACGGCCAGGCACCGTGGAACCTCGACAGGATCCACCAGGCTGAGGGCGTCCAGGCCTTCGCCGACGCCCTCAGCGAGTCCACCGGAGTGGACAACGTGCACCTCATGGGCGACTTCAACTCCTACGAGCAGGAGGACCCGCTGCGCGTCTTCTTCGACCAGGGGTACACCAACGTCTCTGCTGCCACCGGCCAGCACTCCTACATGTTCGACGCTGAGGTGGGCTCCCTGGACCACCTGATCTCCTCGCCCAGCGCAGCGGATACAGTCGCCCGCTCCGAGATCTGGCAGATCAACGCCGTGGAGCCCATCGCCCTGGAGTACAGCCGCTTCAACTCCAGCGCCTCGGACCTGTTCCGGACGGACCCCTGGCGATCCTCCGACCACGACCCCATCGTGGCCGACATCCGCCTCACCGGAGAGCCCCGCGACGACGGGGCGGACCAGGATGAGGACGAGGACCAAGACGACGACGCCGTCTCCCCCGGCCCCACAGACCAAGCTGACGGGGACGCAGGCCCTCAGAGCCCTGCCCCTGACGCATCGGACTCCGGCGACGCTTCAGTGACGCTCAGCCCCGACACCGTCACGGCCGGCGAACAGCTCACCGTGAGCGCAGGGGGGTACGGTCCAGGCGAGGAGCTTCTCATCGCCTTCAACCCCGAACTCGGAGAGGTCCCCGCCGACGAGCAGGGAGCCGCCGAGACCCAGGTGACGATCCCCGAGGAGACTGAGCCCGGCACCTACACCGTCGAGGTGACCGGCCAGGATTCCGGAATCTACGGCTCCGCTGAGCTCACCGTCACCGCACCCGCGCCGACACAGGTCGAGGAGGAGCAGACCGACCAGCAGGTGGTGACGCTCGCTCGGACCGGTGCGACAGTCGGCGGAATCCTCCTCGGAGCCATCATCCTCCTCGGAGCGGGGGCCGCACTGGTGGCCCTGCGCGCCCGAGAGGACCTCGAGCTCTTCGACTGACACCCCGCGCATAGGCGTGGGCGCCCGCTCCCTATGGGGTAGCAGGCGCCCACGCCTTCTGCAGTGCTGTCCTCGAAGGACTCAGTGGCCCTGTGCCGAGGGGCTCACCGTCGCTTCGACCCGCTGGAATGACTTCAGATCCACGTAGCCGGTCGCCGCCATCGCATGGCGCAGACCGCCCATGAGGTTGGATGTGCCGTCCGTGTGGTGACCAGGCCCCCACAGCAGCTCCTCCAGGGGCGCGACGGTGCCCACCCGAGTCCTGTGCCCGCGCGGGAAGTCCGGGTGCACGGCCTCCAGGCCCCAGTGCCAGCCCCGCCCGGGAGCCTCCTCGGCACGGGCCAGCGTCGTGCCCAGCATCACCGCGTCAGCCCCCACTCCGAGTGCCTTGACGATGTCGCCCGAGGTGCCGAGACCTCCGTCGGCGATGACGTGCACATAGCGTCCGCCCGACTCGTCCAGGTAGTCCCGCCGGGCCGCTGCGATGTCACTGATCGCAGTCGCCATCGGCACCCGGATGCCCAGCGCGCGACGGGTCGTAGACGCCGAACTGCCTCCGAAGCCCACTAGGACGCCTGCAGCACCGGTGCGCATCAGGTGCAGAGCCGGGGTGTACCCCGCAGCTCCGCCGACGATCACCGGCACATCGAGCTCATAGATGAATTCCTTCAGGTTCAGCGGGTCCGCCTGGGAGGAGACATGCTCAGCCGACACGGTGGTGCCCCGGATGACGAACATGTCGACCCCGGCGTCGACCACCGTCTGGTAGAACTCCTGGGTCCGCTGAGGGGTGAGCGACCCGCTGACCACCACCCCCGCCTCGCGGATCTCGGCAAGGCGAGCGGTGATCAGCTCCGGCTTGATGGGCTCTGAGTAGAGCTCCTGGAGGCGGCGTGTGTTCTGCGGGGAGATCTCCTTGGCCTCAAGACCTGCGATCTCATCGAGAATCGGCTGAGGGTTCTCGTAGCGGGTCCACAGCCCCTCGAGGTTCAGCACCCCCAAACCGCCCAGTCGTCCCAGCGCGATGGCGGTGGCAGGTGACATCACCGAGTCCATAGGTGCCGCGATGACGGGCGAATCGAAGGTGAAGGCGTCGATCTGCCACGACAGGTCCACGTCCTGGGACGCCCGAGTCCGGCGTGTGGGGACTACGTTGACATCGTCCAAAGCCCACGCACGGCGCGCGGTCTTGGCCAATCCGATAGGAAGTTCGGTGCTCATCACTTGGTCCTGTAGTTAGGTGCTTCGACGGTCATCATCACATCGTGCGGGTGCGACTCCTTCAGGCCCGCAGAGGTGATCCGGACGAACTCTCCCTTGCGCTTCAGATCATCGACGGTGCGCGCGCCCACGTAGAACATCGTCTGGCGCAGCCCGCCGGTGAGCTGATGCAGCACCGCAGAGAGCGGCCCGCGGTAGGGAACCTGACCCTCGATGCCCTCCGGGATGAGCTTTTCATCGCTGGGCACATCAGCCTGGAAGTAGCGGTCCTTCGAGAAGCTGGTGTTCTTCCCGCGGGTCTGCATTGCTCCCAAAGAGCCCATGCCCCGGTAGGCCTTGAACTGCTTGCCGTTGTAGAAGACCAGGTCGCCCGGCGACTCGGCCGCACCCGCCAGCAGAGACCCCAGCATGACGGAGTTGGCGCCGGCCACCAGTGCCTTGCCGATGTCTCCGGGGTGCTGCAGACCGCCGTCGGCGATCAGAGGCACCCCTGCCGGAGCCGCTGCCTTGGAGGACTCGTAGATCGCGGTGATCTGCGGAACGCCCACGCCGGCCACCACACGCGTGGTGCAGATGGAGCCTGGCCCCACGCCGACCTTGATCGCGTCGGCGCCCGCGTCGACCAGAGCCTGCGCCCCGGCGCGCGTCGCCGCCTGCCCGCCGATGACGTCGACATGTGCGGCGGCCGGCTCACTCTTGAGCGCGGCGATCATGTCGAGCACACCGCGAGTGTGCCCGTTGGCGGTGTCCACCACCAGCACATCGGCGCCCGCCTCGACCAGGCTCATGGCGCGCTCCCAGCCGTCGCCGAAGAATCCGACGGCCGCTCCCACGCGGAGGCGGCCCTCGTCGTCCTTCGTGGACTGCGGATACTTGTCGGCCTTGTCGAAGTCCTTGATGGTGATCAGCCCGGTCAGGCGACCGTCATCATCGACCAGAGGCAGCTTCTCGATGCGGTTCTTGCTGAAGAGACGGATGACCTCTTCGCGCTCCACACCTTCGCGTGCGGTGATGAGCGGGGCGAGCGTCATCTTTGCCGACACCCGCGTGGTGGCGTACTCCTCGTCCGGCAGGAATCGGATGTCGCGGTTGGTGATGATGCCCTGCAGCGTGCCGTGCTCGTCGACCACGGGCAGCCCGGAGATGCGGTAATGCCTGCAGAGATCGTCCAGCTCAGCGATCGTCGCGTCCGGGGAGATGGTGACCGGGTCGCTGATCATTCCCGATTCGGACCGCTTGACCTGGTCGACCTGCTTGGCCTGCTCCTCGATGGAGAGGTTGCGGTGGATGATGCCGATCCCCCCGAGACGGGCCAGGGCGATCGCCATGGGGGCTTCGGTGACAGTGTCCATCGCCGCTGAGGCCACAGGCGAGTTCAGGGTGACTCGCTTGGAGAACTGAGTGGCGGTATCCGCATCGGAGGGAATGACGTCGGTCTCGCCGGGCAGCAGAAGCACATCGTCGTAGGTCAGGCCGGTCAGGGCGAAGGGGTCGCGCACCTCGGCGGGGGTATCTGTCAAAGTCTCTCCCAAAACGAATCTGGCGTGGCTGCGGGAATCAGGGACAAGTCTACTGGCCGCAGCAGCTCACCAGGACCCGGCCCGGCACAGACGCATAGGGGCCGGCCCGGGAAAACCCGGACCGGCCCCTATGCAGAGGGATCAGAGGATCAGTGGTCCTCGTCCTCCTCGGGCTTCTCCACCACAAGCGTCTCGGTGGTGAGCACCAGAGCTGCGATGGATGCTGCGTTCTGAAGAGCGGAGCGCGTGACCTTGACCGGGTCGATGACGCCGGCTGCGATCAGGTCGCCGTACTCTCCGGTCTTCGCGTTGAAGCCGTGGTTGGCCTCAAGCTCCGACACCTTGGACGCGATGACGAAGCCGTCCTGTCCGGCGTTCTGCGCGATCCAGCGCAGCGGCTGCACCAGTGCGCGGCGCACAATGCCGACTGCTGCTGCTGCGTCACCCTTGAGGTCGGTCACTGCCGGGTCCTCATCAAGGACGGTCAGCGCGTTGATGAGGGAGGTGCCGCCTCCGGCGACAATGCCCTCCTCAAGTGCGGCACGCGTCGAGGAGACAGCGTCCTCGATGCGGTGCTTGCGCTCCTTGAGCTCAACTTCGGTGGCTGCGCCGACCTTGATCACGCCGATGCCTCCGGCCAGCTTGGCCAGACGCTCCTGCAGCTTCTCGCGGTCCCACTCAGAGTCCGTCGCCTCGACCTGGCCCTTGATGAGCTGCACGCGGCCGTCGACGTCCTCCTTGCTTCCGGCGCCGTCGACGATCGTCGTCTCATCCTTGGTCACTGTGACCCGGCGTGCGGTGCCGAGGTCGTCCAGGCTGACCTGCTCCAGCTTCAGGCCCAGGTCCTCGGTGATGACCGTGGCGCCGGTCAGCACAGCGATGTCCTCGAGCATGGCCTTGCGGCGGTCGCCGAAGCCGGGAGCCTTGACGGCCACAGCGGAGAGCGTGCCGCGCAGCTTGTTCACCACGAGTGTGGAGAGAGCTTCGCCCTCAACGTCCTCGGCGATGATGAACAGCGGCTTCTTGGTCTGAAGGACCTTCTCCAGCGCGGGCAGGAACTCCTGCATGTTGGAGATCTTGCCCTGGTGGATCAGGATGTATGGGTCCTCAAGCACTGCCTCCTGACGCTCAGCGTCGGTGACGAAGTGCGGGGAGAGGAAGCCCTTGTCGAACTGCATCCCCTCAGTGATGTCCAGCTCGGTGGTGGTGGTGGAGCCCTCTTCGATGGTGATGACACCGTCGGTGCCCACGGCTTCGAAGGCGCGAGCGATGAGCTCGCCCACCTCGTCGTTCTGCGCAGAGATTGCGGCGACGTTGGCGGTCTGCTGACCCTCAACCTCGCGAGCGTTCTCACGCAGGCGGCGAGTCACGGCGTCCACGGACACCTCGATGCCGCGCTTGATCTCGCCCGGAGCGGCCCCGGCGGCCACGTTGCGCAGGCCTTCCTTGACCAGAGCCTGAGCGAGGACGGTGGCGGTGGTGGTTCCGTCGCCGGCCACGTCGTTGGTCTTGGTTGCGACCTCTTTTGCCAGCTGAGCGCCGAGGTTCTCGTAGGAGTCCTTGACCTCGATCTCGCGGGCGATGGTCACGCCGTCATTGGTGATGGTGGGCGCGCCCCAGGACTTGTCCAGGACCACGTTGCGGCCCTTGGGGCCCAGCGTGACCTTGACGGTGTCGGCGAGCTTGTCGATGCCGGCCTCGAGGGCCTTGCGAGCATCGTCGCCGAAAAGCAGCTGCTTTGGCATGGATGTGTACTCCTCTGGAAGAGTCGAGCGGGTAGTGGGTTTACTTCTCGACCTTGGCCAGCACGTCGCGGGCGTTGAGCACGAGAAGCTCCTCGCCGCCTGCCTTGACCTCGGTGCCGCCGAACTTCGAGTAGATGACGACGTCGCCCTCGGCGACATCGACTGGGAGGCGTCCGCCCTTGTCGTCGAACTTGCCGGGGCCCACTGCCACGACCTCGCCCTCCTGGGGCTTCTCCTTGGCGGTGTCCGGAATCACCAGGCCGGACGCGGTGGTCTGCTCGGCCTCCAGTGGGCGGACAACAATACGATCCTCGAGGGGCTTGATAGAGACTGACATTTCAGCTCTCTCCTTTGCACATGGTGTGAATGCTTGGACTGCTGCACGCCTCGGGAGTGACCGACCGTCGTCGCGGGTGCCGGCGGCTCATCCTTCGGCTTAGCACTCACTGACGATGAGTGCTAAGCCAAACTATATGACTCAGTTAGCACTCGATCAAGCACAGTGCTAACTCCGAGGGCTGCTGTTCACGCGCACGGCGGGGCGGGCATGCCCAGCTTCTCCGCCAGCCGCCCAAGCGGCTCGCAGATTTCGTCGAAGGCCTGGTCGTACACATCCTCGGGCAGCATGTACGGGTCCACGACGTCGGACTCCTCCCCCAGAGGGCCTGTCCGATCGCGCCGGGCGTCGGCGAGGGCGACCAGCGCCTTCAGCCGGTCTGCGGCGCCTGCACTTGGAAGCTCATCATCCTGAATGTGCGCCGTGATGCGGCCGAAATGCCTGACCGTGAAGGTCCGGGGAGCGGCTTCCGGAGCATCAGCCAGCATGTCTCGCACGTGCTCGCGCGTCGCTCCGAGGATCAGATCGGCACCCCTCAGCATCTGAGGGGTCGTCTGCTCAGCGACGAAGCCGTCCGTCGCTGCTCCCGCCCACTCCAGCCGCTGCCGGGTGCCGGGCTGCATGTCCCAGCCGCTGTGGGCGAACGTTCCCGCCGAGCGGACGATCACGCTGTCCTCTTCGGCAAACATGTGCGCAAGGAGTCGCTCCATGGCGGGTGAGCGACAGATGTTGCCCGTGCACACCGCCAGGATGCTGAACAGCTCGCCCACCGAGCCGCTCAGCTCTCAGCTGGCTTGCCGGCGCCTGCGGAGCCGCCTGTGCGGCGCCGACGCCGACGCTTCCGCTGAGCGCCGTCCTTGGCGCCCTCGCCGGACGCCTTCTCGGGGGACGGGGCCTTCTGCTCGGCCGCGCCGTCACCGCTGCGACGACGGCTGCGACTGCGGCCTCCCTCGGAGCGGCCTCCGCCCGAACGGCCTCCGCGGCCGCCTCCGGACCTGCCGGCGCTGCGCTCACTGTCCGGGCCGCCGAGATCCTCGACAGCTTCGGCCTCCAGGCCGGCCTTGGACCGCTTGTGGCGAGGCAGACGACCCTTGGTCCCCTGAGGGATGTCGAGATCCTCGAAGAGGTGCGGGCTCGAGGAGTAGGTCTCCACAGGCTCGGGGATGTCCAGGCCGACCGCCTTATTGATGAGGCTCCATCGCGGCATGTCCTCCCAGTCCACGAACGTCACCGCGGTGCCCTTCTTGCCGGCGCGGCCGGTGCGGCCGATCCGGTGAAGGTACATCGACTCGTCCTCTGGGCAGGTCAGGTTGATGACGTGGGTGATGTCTGTGACGTCGATGCCGCGAGCCGCCACATCGGTGGCCACCAGCACATCCACCTTGTCGTTGCGGAACGCGCGCAGAGCCTGCTCACGGGCGCCCTGCCCGAGGTCGCCGTGGATCGCTCCGGCTGCGAAGCCTCGTGAGATCAGCTCGAGAGAGAGCTTGTCAGCCTGCCTCTTGGTGCGGGTGAAGATGATGGACCGGCCACGGCCCTCCGCCTGGAGGATGCGGGCGATCATTTCGTCCTTGTCGAGCGAATGCGCGCGGTAGACAACCTGGCGGATGTCCTTCTTCGTCACGCCTTCGTCCTCAGGGTCCGCTGCGTGGATGTGCGTCGGCTTCGACATGAAGCGGCGAGCCATGGAGACCACCGGGCCGGGCATCGTCGCGGAGAACAGCATGGTCTGCCGCACCTCCGGCACAAACGAGAGCAGCTTCTCCACATCCGGAAGGAACCCGAGATCCAGCATCTCATCGGCCTCGTCGAGAATCACGATGCGGACGTTCTTCAGGTTCAGATGCTTCTGGCGCTGCAGGTCGATGAGACGACCCGGAGTGCCGACGACGATCTCGACCCCCCGCTGAAGCTCCTCGATCTGGGGCTCGTACGCACGGCCTCCGTAGATCGTCGCGGTGCGCGCACCGAGCTTCGCTCCCGCTGTGGTGATGTCGCCTGCCACCTGGACGGCGAGCTCACGGGTGGGGGCGATGATCAGCGCCTGGGGCGCGCCCGGCACGGGGAGCTGGTCATAGCCCTCCTCGTGCGGGGCCGTGACCCGCTGGAGTGCGGGAATGCCGAACCCCAGCGTCTTGCCCGTGCCCGTCTTGGCCTGCCCGATGATGTCATTTCCGGCCAACGCGATCGGCAGCGTCTCAGCCTGGATCGGGAATGGCGCGATGATGCCCTTTTCAGAGAGGGCATCGACTATTTCTGAGCGGACGGCGAAGTCCGAGAAGGTGATGGTCTTCTCCGCTGCCGCGGAATCCTGCTGTGTGTCTGTCATGCGTTCTTTCATTCGGCGAGCGCGGCGAAGCCCACGCTCTGTTTGGTGTCGGAGCCGATCTCTACATAGCCGATGGAGGCTGTCGGAACGACGATCCGCTTGTCGCGGCGGTCAGTGAGGGTGACCAGGGGCTTGTTGGACTCGATGGCCTCGGCGATCGTCTTCTCGACATCCTCCGCGGCGGCCTCGGTCTCGACGACGATCTCGCGGGCCACGTTCTGGACTCCGATGCGTACTTCCATGCCACTTCCTTCAACGGGCGCGCCGGGCGTGCAGGCACGCGAAACCTGTGCTTATCCTGCGTCGATACTAACGCTCGCGCGCAAATCGCAGGGCTCACGGGCGGGGCGGGTCGCCTGCGGACCTCCTGCTCGCACCAGGAGCCTCCTTGGGGAAGCCGCTGATTCCCTTCCACGCCAGCCGGCCCGCAAGCTCTGCGGAGACCTCCATGGGCGGACGTTCGGAGAGCCGGTTCCAGTGGCGGGCAGCCTGGGTCGCCATTCCGATGAGACCGTGGCCGATCATGGTGGCCTCCGCGATCGGCTGCCCGGTGTCCTCGACGATGAGCTCAGCGATCGCCGTCGCCATTCTGGAGTGGAATTGGGAGAGCCGCGCCGCCACCGCCTCGTCGTGGTCCATTCCGGCGGTGAAGACCAGCCGGTACGCCTCGTCCTCACGCGCGATGAACGTGAAGAAGGCCGTCACCGTGTCCTCCACCCGCTCCCGGTTGGGCTTCTCGCCGGCCAGCGCTGCGGTGAGCTCGCCGGTGAGCTCCTGCAGATGGGTGTCGAGCAGATCGAGGAAGAGCTCGTGCTTGCCCGGAAAGTGCTGGTAGAGCACGGGCTTGGACACGGCGGCCGCTTCGGCGATGTCATCCATGGAGGCGGCGTGGAAGCCTTTGGCCACGAACAGCTGCTGCGCGCATTCGAGCAGCTGCAGCCGACGCTGCGCTCGCGGGAGCCGTCGCTTGGGGTGAGGGGCCGAGGCCGCATCGCTGCTCATAGGGAGACCTCTCCGACCGGCGGGGTGCCGGATCCTGCCTCGAGGATGCGGCGCACCATCTCCGGGTCTGTGGTGTTCTCTCCGAGGCGGTTGGGCTTTCCTGCACCATGGTAGTCGGAGGCTCCGGTCACGATCAGCCGGTGCCGCTCAGCGAGCTCCTTCAGGAGCCTCCTGCCCTGCGGCGTGTTGTCGCGGTGATGGATCTCGACTCCCAGCATGCCGGCCTCCACCATCTGCTCCAGCTGGGCTGTGCTCAGAGTCTCGCCTCGGGTCGAGGCCATGGCGTGGGCGATGACCGGCACTCCCCCGGCGTCGCGGATCTGCGCGACGGCCTCCGACGGACTCGGGCTCTGCTGGGCGACGTAGTACTTGGTGCCCTTGTGCAGCAGTCGGGCGAACGCCTCGCTGCGGTCAGCGACGACGCCCACGCTGACGAGGGCGTCTGCGATGTGAGGTCGGCCGACCGTCGCGTCGGGCCCCACCTGGGCGAGAACGTCAGTCCAGGAGAGGTCGAAGTCTCGGCCGAGGTTCTCCGCGATCCTCTGCGCCCTGGCCACCCTTCCCCTGCGGACTGCGCTGCTCATGGCGGCGAAGCCGGGGTGCTCCGGATCATGGAGGTAGCTGAGGATGTGGACGCTCACAGGTCCTGCCTGAGCGGTGATCTCAGCCCCAGGGATCAGCAGCAGACCATGGCGGACGGCCCCCGCAGACGCCTCCTCCCACCCGGCGGCGGTGTCGTGATCAGTCAGGGCGACGCCCTTCAGACCGGCTCGGGCCGCAGCCGCGACCACCTGCGCTGGGGGTTCGGTGCCGTCCGACGCGTCGGAGTGCACGTGGAGGTCGTACATTCCTCTTACCCTACTGTGGTGAGCATGAACGACGACGACGTGAAGCAGACCTCCTCCCGATCCCAGCGTCCCGCCTCCCAGGCCTTCAAGGACTTCATGGGCTCCAGGTGGGCTCCCGCCTCCGGCGAGGTGCCGGCCCGGGACGAAGCCGCCGGGTTCGCCGCAGAGCGCCGCGGCCGCGTCTCAGCGCACTTCGCCGGCGAACGACTGATCATCCCCGCGGGACCGCTGAAGACCCGGTCCAATGACACCGACTACCGGTTCCGCCCCCACTCCGCCTTCGCGCACCTCACCGGCCTCGGCACGGACCATGAGCCCGGGGCCGTGCTGGTCCTCGAACCCCGCGAGGACGGAGGCCACGACGCTGCCCTCTACTTCAAGCCCATGGCCGGCCGGGACAGCGAGGAGTTCTACGCGAGCGCCAGGCACGGCGAGTTCTGGATCGGTCCCCGGCCCACCCTCGAAGACATGGAGGCGCGCCTGGGCATCTCGGCCCGCGATCTCGATGAGTTCCCTGCCGCCGCAGGCAAGGACGCCGGCGTCACGGGCATCCGCGTCGTGCGAGAGGCAGATCCGCAGGCGGACGCAGTGGTCGAAGCAGCCCGTTCCGAGCACGGCGTCGACGCCGAGCAGGCCCGTACCCACGATGCCGCGCTGGGCCAGCTGCTCTCCGAGCTCCGGCTGGTCAAGGACTCGCACGAGGTCTCCGAGCTGCGCCGGTCGGTCGCCGCGACGGTGAGCGGCTTCGAGGACGTGGTCCGCGCCCTGCCCGCAGCATTGGAGCACGATCGCGGCGAGCGGCTCATCGAGGGGACATTCTTCGCCCGGGCGCGCTTGGAGGGCAACGATCTCGGGTACGACACCATCGCCGCGTCAGGCAGCAACGCCACCATCCTTCATTGGATCCGCAATACAGGACGCGTAAGCCCGGGCGAGCTGCTCCTGCTCGATGCCGGAGTCGAAGTCGACTCACTGTATACAGCTGACATCACCCGGACCATCCCCGTCTCGGGAACCTTCAGCGCCCAGCAGCGGAAGGTCTACGACGCTGTCCTCAGCGCCGCCGACGCCGCATTCGCCGTCGTGCGGCCCGGGGTGAGGTTCAGGGAGATCCACGCCGCAGCCGTGCGGGTCCTCGCCGAGCATCTCGACGCGTGGGGCCTCCTGCCGGTCAGCCTCGAGGAGGCGCTCTCCGCGGAGGGGCAGCACCATCGGCGGTGGATGCCTCACGGCACGAGCCACCACTTGGGACTGGACGTCCATGACTGCGCCGCCGCCAAGCGGGAGCTCTACCTCGACGCCGAGCTGGAGCCGGGAATGGTCTTCACGATCGAACCGGGCCTCTACTTCAAGGACGAGGACCTTGCCGTTCCGGAGGAGTACCGCGGAATCGGCATTCGCATCGAAGACGACGTCCTCGTCACCGAAGACGGGTACGAGAACCTCTCAGCGGCCCTGCCCCGCACAACGGATGATGTGGAGGCCTGGATCCGCCGCGTTCAAGGCTGATCGCGGGGAGGCGCCGCGGAGTCTGACCGGTCATCTGCGGCGCTGTCGGGCTGCGCCTCCGGCACCGTCGCCTGAGCTGACGCGTCGGACTCCGCATCGTCGCGACGCACCCCGTAGCGCGGCCGGCCGTCACTGGTCTGCCACTGGGCCGCACGCTGCCTGGCCTGCTCCTCGGAGGAGGACTGGGGGGACGTGTGCCCACCAGAGTCGGCGCTCTTCCCCGTTCCCGAAGAGGGCTCGGGAGCGCGTAAGCGCTCACCGCCGAGGTTCCCGGAGCGTCCCGTGGGGTCGTTCTGCGCGTTGAGGCTCATCACACCTGCCTCCTTCACCAGCTGACGGGCCCGGCCTGCGACTGCGAAGTCACAGACGACGTCATACGTGGTGGCCGTCAGCTGGGAGACCGATGCGAAATCGCGGCGCCCCTTGCGCACCGCGTAGCCGATGGTGCCGGCGATCATCCACACGGCGGCGCCGAGAAGAACGATCGAGGCAAGTTCGATCAGCGGTGTCTCCGGCGTGAAGAGGTAGAAGATCATGGCGATGAATCCGCCGAATATGGCTCCCTGAGCGGCTCCGCCCAGAGCCACCCGCGGGTAGGAGAGCCGGGTGCGAATGTGCTCGACGCTGCGCAGGTCATTGCCGACGATGCTCAGCGCCTTGATGTCGAAGCCCTCCGCTGCGGCAAGGTGGTCGACCACCTTCTGGGCGTCGTCGTACGTTCGGTATCGGCCCAGCAGCTCACCGGTGGGCAGACCGCCGGCAGCGCCGGCCTGGGTAGGCTGAACACTCATACCGTGCATTGTTTCAGGTTCTGCTGACCAGCCCCGCTCCGACTGAGACAATGGTCGTCATGCCTGAAACTGATCCCACGGTGATTGACCGAATCCGGCGCCGCCTGGACGAGGTCATGGACCCGGAGCTTCGCCTGCCGATCACCCAGATCGGCATGGTCGGCGATGTCACCGTCGACGACGCCGGCGCAGCGGAGATCCAGGTCAAGCTCACCATCGAAGCGTGCCCGATGCGCAGCCGCATCGTCGAAGATGTGGCAGCAGCCGCCGTCCGCGCCGAGGGCGTCACCACCGCGGAGGTGGATCTCCACGTGATGAGCCCCGAGGAGCGGGCCGCTCTGAAGGAGCAGCTGCGCGCGGGAGGCGGCAGGACCAACCCCTTCTCGGACCCGGACTCCCTGACCAAGGTCTACGCCGTCGCGTCCGGCAAAGGCGGCGTCGGCAAATCCTCAGTGACCGTCAACCTCGCCTGCGCCATGGCCGAGCAGGGGCTGAAGGTGGGCGTGGTCGACGCTGATGTGCACGGCTTCTCAGTGCCCGGGCTCATGGGCATCACGGACAGGCCCACCCGATTGGACGAGATGATCCTCCCACCTGTGGCCTACGGGGTGAAGACCATCTCGATCGGCATGTTCGTCGAGGGCAACCAGGCGGTGGCATGGCGGGGACCCATGCTCCACCGTGCCGTGGAGCAGTTCCTCACGGACGTGTACTTCGGCGACCTCGATGCGCTGCTGCTCGACCTGCCTCCGGGCACGGGCGACATCGCGATCTCCGTGGCTCAGCTGCTCCCCAACTCCGAGCTGCTGGTGGTGACGACCCCCCAGACAGCCGCCGCCGACGTGGCCGAGCGGGCAGGCGCTCTCAGCTCCCAGACGGAGCAGAGGGTCGCTGGCGTCATCGAGAACATGGGGCCGATGACCATGCCGGACGGGTCTGTGCTGGAGCTCTTCGGCTCCGGCGGCGGACAGATTGTGGCGGACCGCCTCGGAGATCGGCTCGGAACAGCCGTTCCCCTGCTGGGGTCCGTCCCCCTGGACACCACACTGCGTCAGGCAGGCGATGACGGTGCACCCGTGTCTGTGTCGCATCCCGACTCACCAGCCGGCTCAGCTCTGCGCGAGATCGCTGGGAAGCTGACCGCGCAGGGCCGGGGGCTTCGGGGACGCTCCCTTCCTCTGAACGTGTGAGGCGTCAGGTGGCGTCGATGTCGAAAGGCGCAGGCAGCTGCCCCGCAGGGTCAGAACCGGAGTCGCCCGAGGGGCTCAGGGAGGCCGCCCCAGCATGCGCGCCCGTTCCCGAGGCTGCGGCGCCTGCCACTCCGGCCGCCATCGCGCCGCCGGCCTTCTTCGGACCGCTGCTGAACAGTGCCCTGGGGTCAGCGGCCCGGCGCAGCTCCTCGCCGGTTCCGCGAAGCTCGTCGGCCTCCTCCGCAAGCGCCTCCCGGATGATGCGCCGGGGGTCGTACTGCCGGGGGTCGTACTTGTCCCAGTCGACCTCGTCGAAGTCGGTCCCCGTCTCCTCACGGAAGCGCACCTTCGCGTCCTCCGCCATGCGGCGCCCCTGGCGAACCCATTGGCCCAGCTTCTGGGCGTACTGAGGCAGCCGCTCGGGCCCCAGCAGAATCACCGCCAGGAGCAGGAGCACCAGAAATTCGTAGGCATTGATCCCGGGCACGGAACCACCCTATCGGGACACGGGGCCGGCGCTGCGCGCCGGGTCAGGGCTCAGTCGGAGAACCACGACCCCATTTCGTCGAAGCCTCGCTCGAGCCGGTCGGCAGCGCCAGGCTCGTGAGGCATCACCTGCAGCCGTGAGCGGTCAGTGGCCAGGACCCATGAGGTGATCTCGGCCGCATGAGCTTTGGGAAGATCGGAGCTGATGACGTACTGGACACCAGCCCGCTCCGCGCCGGAGGTCCAGTAGTCCTCTCCCAGCAGGAGACTGCCGGTCTGGCCGCTGCTGAGGGGGAGCTCACCGTCGCCCTCGGCTTCCGCTCCCTCGGAGTTCGCCATGGCCTCCTCCAGGGGCTTGAGCTCCAGTCCCCCCTGCTCAGCCCTCGTCTCGGAGACGTTGATCCAATGGTCGCTGTTCGCCATATGGATGCGTATGGTGCGCACACCCTCCACGACGCCTGTCTCAGCGTGGTCCGCCTGCATATCAGTCCGCTCCAAGTAGGGGACCGTCCATCCCATCAGCTTGAGGTGGGCCAGGCTCTCGACGGGAATCTCGTAGATCTCAGCCTCTTCGCGCGCCCCGGCAGAAGAGCAGCGGTCTCTCCTTCATGAGGTCCCGGAAGCATCTCCCCGGACGTCTCATTCGCCTCGTCTCCGCCCTGCAGAGACGCAGCCGTCTCCCGGAGCCGGCTGGGCGGCGGGGCAGGAGCGCCTGCACATCCTGCGGAGGGCCCGCAGAGCGCCCTCCCAGAAGCCACGCCGTGAACACCGCAGCGCCGATCAGCGCAGCCAAGCACCCGGCGACGAAGATGAGCACCGACCCGACGGAGAGACGACGATGACCCCGAACGCGTTGGACCTCTGGGGTCGGGGTAGAGTCACGGTTCAGGGTGTGCGGTGCGGCATATGGCTCGCCGACGTCACGTGGCATCGGAATGATTATGCGGACGCCGCCTGAAAAGAACCTGAAATTCGCCGGAGAAGAACGATGCCTGAAGGGGTGGGATCATGACCGCCGGGGCCCCCACCAGCAAGCACACCAGCTGGGCCTACGCAGAGGAGCACCTGCCGGAGTCCGACCCAGCCGTCCGAGCGAGAGCCCTGGCCCGCGAGCTCGGCGTGAGCGCCGTCACCCCGGCACCGCGGCCGCCCTGAGCATGCTGGCCGCCGCCGGCCGGGCGAAGAGCATCGTCGACGTGGGAAGCGGCGTGGGCCTGGCGTCCCTCGCGCTCCTGCGGGGCGCGAGCTCCTCTGACGCAGGCCGAGGCGTCGTCCTGACTGGAATTGAGGCGGATCCGGACTGCTTGGCCGCCTCGCGAAGCCTGTGCGCCCAGACGAATCTGCGAAGCGCCAGAACCCGTTTCATCTCAGGCCGCGCCGAGGACGTTCTGCCGCGTCTCGCCTCAGGGTCGTACGACGTGGTTCACTTCCACACCCCGGCAGAGACGCTCGAACGCTGCATGGAGGAAGCAGTCCGCATGCTTCGATCCGGCGGAATGCTCCTCATCAGCGATGCGCTCGACAGCGACCGCCTGCCCAAGCCCGCCGTCAGGGCGCACTCCGCTCAGACCCTGCGCACGGTGGAGCGCAGAGTCCAAGATGACGACCGGATGCTCTCTGCCCTGCTGCCCACCGGCACCGGGCTTCTCGCGGCCGTCAAGGTCGGGGCAGTCGCTACTGGCCCACAGCCTCGATCAGGCACTGCTTGAGGGACTCCGCTTCGTCGTTGTTGATCTCCAGCACCAGACGACCTCCGCCGTCGATGGGAACGCGCATAATCAGGCTGCGGCCTTCCTGAGTGACCTCCATCGGACCGTCGCCAGTACGCGGTTTCATAGCAGCCATCGAGTTGGTTCCCTCTCAAAGTCGTCCATTTCTGACGACCCTATTATCCACCTCACACGCCGGACGTGTCACGCTCCTGCGCACGGGCCTCCGCGAGCTGATCCCGCAGGACATCGAGAAGCCGGTCGACCTGATCCATCCGGTAGCCGCGGAATCCCGTCTGAAGCTGAACTGCGTCGAGATCCTGCGCCGTCAGCTCCCGGTCCTCCGACGCTGCGTGAGCAAGGACCTCCTCCAGCCCGTCAGGACTTCCGGGTGCCTCCTCCGCTGAGGGCTGTGCGCCGCCCCAGCGCCCTGCGAGCACCGTGACGATCAGCCCGATGACGGCCAGCGCTGCGAAGTAGAGCCACATCATGACGCCAGACTACTGCCCCTGGACGCCCGGGAGCCTCTGCTCAGCCCCCTCATGGGAGTCGATGTGGTCGCGCAGCTCCATCTGCTCCTCCTCGACGGGCACCTCGTCGACGACAGGGGGATCGGAGAGGTCCGGCTGGAAGATCAGGATGAAGACCCCGAAGAGGACTACGTAGACGGCGAACACACGGAAGCGAGCGCGGTAGAGCAGTTTGAGCACGCCCCAGAGGGCGGCGGCCCCCACTGCTGCGGAGACGAAGAAGGCCGCCCAGTAGGCCTCGGCCCCGATGCTGAAGCCGTCCCGGTGCCCCACCAGGCTCAGTGACTGAACGCCTGTGGCGGCGAGAATGGTGGGGATGGCGATGAAGAAGCTGTACTGCGCTGCGATCCGTCGGTGCATGCCCAGCGCAAGAGCAGCGGCGATCGTGATGCCGGAGCGCGAGATGCCGGGGAAGAGAGCCACGGCCTGAGCCAGGCCGATCACCACAGCCACCCAGATCGTCATCTGACCTGCGCCGCGCCATGTTCCCCGCACGCTGTCTGTCCACCAGAGAATCCCCCCGGTGATGAACAGAAAGACGGCGACCACCCACGGCACGGCGAAGATCCCGGTGCCGAACTCTCTGATGATGAGGCCCAGGCTGCCCGTGATGCCGACGCTGACCACGCCCAGCAGCATCAGACGTATGTGGATGAGGTGGCGCAGCGTGCGCCGCCTGGTCAGAAGCCGCAGCTCACGTGCGGTGCCCACGAGCAGCCGCTTCAGAGGCGACCACATCACCACTGCGACGGAGACCATGGTTCCCAGGTGAACGACCAGGTTGAAGAAGATCATCTCCGGGCTGTCCGGGCTGGGCAGCGGTGACCCCTGCTCCACCAACCAGTGCTCAGCGATCACCAGATGGGACGACGAGCTCACGGGAATGAACATGAAGAGCCCCTGAATCGCGCCCAGGAGCACGGCTTCCCAAAATGTCACCGCGGCACTGTATCGCGTCCTCGCACGCGGCGTCTGCATTCCTCAGCAGTCTGTACCCTGTGAGGCATGACTGTTCAGCCCGAGCCTCCCCTCCGTCCCGGCGAGGAGCAGGGGTGGGGCGTGGCGATCCACCTGGGCCGCTTCCTCCTCGGAGGATTCGGCTTCTCGCTGATCGTGCCGCTGGTGATCTGGCTGGTGCTGCGCCGTCGCAGCGCACTGATCAACGACCACGGCCGCAGTGCTCTGAACTGGGAGCTGACGCTGATCCTCGTCGGGGTTCTCGGAATAGGCGCCGCGGTCGGCCTCTTTGCGACGGCGGCGATCACCGGCGCAGCAGGCGGAGACGGACCTATGGTGGGCTTCATGGCGGGCTACGGCCTCTTCTGGCTCGGCGCCCTGGCCCTCTTCGTCCTGAACCTTGTGCTGTCCATCATCGGCGCGGTGCGCGCATATCAGCGCCGACGGTTCCGCTACTGGGCCATTCCGTTCATCCGCTAGGGCGTTGGAGCTCCACGACGGCGTCGAAGTCGTCATCCGGCGCGACCCTGTTCCTGTCCTCTGCCGCGCACACCGTGCATCGGTGGATGAGGACATACCCCTTCTTGCCCGAATAGTCCACGGCGACCGGCCGCATCGGGCCCAAGCAGTGCGCAGCACGGTCACCCGGGAAGACGTCCACGTGCCTGGACCACAGGCACCGCGGGCAATGGTTGCGGTACGAGCCGCGCGGATGAGCTGGGATCAGCTCACCGCAGCGCACACATGCGAAGCCCGTGTTCTCCTCACCGCGCGAACCCGGAGCGTAGAGGCCCACTGCGGCTCTTTCAGCGCTGAGCCATGGCTGAGGTGTACAGGCAGACCGCTGCTGCGGCGGCGACGTTCAGCGACTCAGCCTGGCCGTACATCGGAATGGACACCACGGAGTCTGCGGCGCCTCGCTCCGCTTCGCCGAGGCCGTGGGCCTCGTTCCCGAACAGCCACATCGTCGGCGCCGATGCGCGCGGCTCATGGCGAGCCTCAGCAGAGCGCTCCTTGCCGCCGGACTCGTCGGCGTCAGCACCGGCGGCTCGAGTCATCTGCTCCAGGGAGATCTCGCCGCGGCCATCGGCTGCCAGAACCTGCAGCCCCGAGCGTCGAGCCTCCTCAGCCGCCCGAGCGGCATCAGCGCCGGTGATCAGCGGGAGGTGGAAATGAGAGCCTGCGGCGCTTCGAACCACCTTCGGCGACCAAGGGTCCACACTTCCGGCCGAGAGGACCACGGCATCGGCCCCCGCCGCGTCGGCGGCGCGGATGATGGTTCCGACGTTGCCCGGATCCTGCACCTGCATCAGACCCGCGACCAGCGCAGAGCCCTCAGGAATGTGCTGTGCCTGAGGTATGCGGCATACGGCGATGATCCCCTGAGACGTCTCTGCGTCGCCCATTGCTTCCAAGACCTCGGGCGCGGCTTCGCGCAGGAAGACCCGGCCCGCGGACGGGAGATTCGCCTGAGGATCGAAGAGGACGCCGCGCACCCTGTCCAGCAGCGTTTCGACGTCGGAATGGCGCTCGAGGGCTTGGGGGTCGAAGTACAGCGCATCGAGCTCAGGCTTGTATGAGCCCGACGACCGGCGCTCCGCCGCGGCATCCGAGCCAGGCTCCTCGTAGCGCTCGAGCCAGGCCCTGAGCGCCTCTCGAACCGGCTGCGGACCCTCTGCGAGGAACAGCCCCTCGCGCCGTCTGGTCTTGGCCGTGGCAAGAGTCGCGACCTTACGGACGCGATCCGACTTAGGACTGCTCAGGACATCTTCGTGGTGAGCCACCGCTCAGTTCACCGCTCCGGTCCACTTCTCGCCTGGTCCCTTGCCGGGAGCGTCAGGAATGGCCGACTCTTCGCGGAACGCCAGCTGCAGAGAGCGCAGCCCGTCGCGCAGCGGCGCCGCATGGGTCGAGCCGACCTCAGGGGCTGCTGCGGTCACGAGCCCTGCAAGGGCTGTGATCAGCTTGCGGGCCTCATCCAGGTCCTTCAGCTCGGCGGCCTGAGGGCCCTCAGCGAGGCCGACCTTGACCGCTGCGGCGCTCATCAGGTGAACCGAGACGGTGTTGATGAGCTCCACAGCAGGAACGTCGGAGATGTCTCGGGCCTGGCCGCCCACTGCGGCTGCGAGGTCTTCCGGCTCCAAGCCGGGGGCGGGGCTGTTTTGAGGCGTGTCCATGCTGGTAAGATTCTCACAGTCTGAGTGGGGTCGGCGAACCAATGCTGACCGTACACCGCACTTTCCCCTTGAACCCGAAGCAGGAGCAGGACAGATCAGCGAACCACGTATCAACACCCGCATCCGTGTGCCCGAAGTTCGGCTCGTCGGACCGAACGGCGAGCAGGTCGGCATTGTCAAGATCGACGACGCCCTGAGACTGGCAGCGGAGGCTGATCTGGACCTGGTGGAAGTTGCGCCACAGGCCAAGCCGCCGGTGTGCAAGCTGATGGACTACGGCAAGTTCAAGTACGAGTCGGCCGTCAAAGCTCGCGAGTCCCGCAAGAACCAGGCCACCACCGCGCTCAAAGAGGTGCGCTTCCGCCTGAAGATCGACGATCACGACTATGAGACCAAGGTCGGCCATGCGCGGCGATTCCTCGAGGCCGGCGACAAGGTCAAGGCCATGATCCAGTTCCGCGGACGTGAGCAGCAGCGCCCGCAGATGGGTGTCCGGCTCTTGGACCGCTTCAGCCAGGATGTCGCGGACCTGGGCCAGGTGGAGTCGAGCCCGCGCCAGGACGGTCGTCACATGGTGATGGTCGTCGGACCTCTGCGCACCAAGGCGCAGCAGGCCAAGCAGCAGGACTCCGACGCTCCCTCGGACAACGAGGACAACAAGGCCCAGGCCAGAGCCAAGAAGGAAGGCCGTGCCCGCAAGACGCAGGAGCGTCAGGAGAAGGTTTCGACGGACCCGAAGGACGCCAAGTCCCTTTCGAACTCCATGGCCGACTACCTGCCGGACGAGCTCAAGAACCTCTGAGCCGCAGCGCCGGCGTCGAGCATGCGAGAACCGGCGTGACCCGTTAGACTGTGTCGTTGGGTCTGGCTGACCGTGCGCACATCTGCTGCGCCGTACGTCATCAGCCCGCATGAAAAGGGATCGTCGCCCATGGGGCGAACCGATCCACCTCTGCACCGCCGCCGGCCTCCGTGCCGCTGCACAGGTGCTGCAGGTCCGTTCGATGTAAGGAGTACGGCACTATGCCGAAGAACAAGACCCATTCGGGGGCCAAGAAGCGTTTCAAGCTCACCGGCTCCGGCAAGATCAAGCGCCAGCAGGCCAACCGCCGCCACTACCTGGAGCACAAGTCATCCCGGCTTACCCGCCGCCTGGCCAAAGACCAGATCGTCACCACCAAAGGTGATGAGCAGCGGATCAGGAAGATGCTCGGCTGATACAGCCCAGCACCGGCAGAGACTTTCGACAGAACTTCAGGAGAACGACGTATGGCACGTGTGAAGCGCGCACTGAATGCGCACAAGAAGCGCCGCAAGGTCCTTGACAGGGCCTCCGGCTACCGCGGACAGCGGTCCCGCCTGTACCGCAAGGCAAAGGAGCAGCTGCTCCACAGCTACACCTACAACTACCAGCACCGCAAAAAGCGCAAGGGTGACTTCCGTCGCCTGTGGATCCAGCGGATCAACGCTGCGGCTCGCGCCAACGGCATGACCTACAACCGCTTCATCCAAGGCCTGAAGGCTGCGGGCGTCGAGGTGGACCGTCGCATGCTGGCAGAGCTTGCAGTGTCCGATGCCAAGGCTTTCGAAGCACTGGTTGAGACCGCGCGCAGCGGACTGCCCGAGGATGTCAACGCCCCTAAGGCTGCAGTCTGACTCCTCGTCGGCGACCATAGCTGAGCAGAAAGGCGCCCTTCTCCACACTGTGGGGAAGGGCGCCTTTCATATGCGCAGACCCAGCCCTCGCCCTATGCATCCTTAGGGTCAGGCTCAGGCGTTTCGTCGAGCCACTGCTGAGTGGGGCGGATAAAGAGAAGAATCAGAGCGGCTGCTGCCGGCAGCAGGCCCAGGGCTGCGAAACCGGCGTTCAGTCCGCCGCCGACCAGCAAGGAGGCCGACAGAATGACGATCATCAGCTCCAGCACCATGGCTGGCGTACGAGCCGCGGCCGAGCCGCGAAATACTTGAAACCCCAGAAGAATCAGAATGGCGCCGGTCAGAAGCATCAGCACAAGAAGCGCGATCACTCCCGCCGTGTCAAGAACAGCGGCCTCACTGACAACGACCTCTGCCACGGCACCGAGAATGATGAACCCGCCCTGGAGAAAAAGAATCAGATAGACGAAAAGCACCGACAGGGGTCGGCGGGGACGTGAGATCTCAGACATTCCCCCATTGAATCACCGGGGAGCCGCCGGGCCGACACCGCAACAGTCCCGACTGTTACCGACTGTGATAATAATCACGCCGAGTGCCGAAAATTGACCCGCTGATAGGTCTTGTTTACCTTCGTATAACATGTCAGCCTGGAATGCGTACCCAGACGGGTAATGGATTTCTTCCCCGGGCGTGGGCCTTCCGACTGACTCCGCGCCCTATCCCACGCACCACTTGAGAGCTGCGGGAAGATGTTTCCATCACCCGCTCTACGCACCCGAGCCCGCGGCACGTCCGTGTGGCAGCCCCCCAAGGAGCAGTGATCGCCGTGGATTGGCGCAGCCGAGCAGCGTGTCTCGACAAGGACCCCGAGCTTTTCTTCCCTGTAGGCAATACTGGCCCGGCCCTTCTGCAGATCGAAGAGGCGAAGAGCGTATGCCGCCGATGCCCGGTCATGGATACGTGCCTCCAGTGGGCCTTGGACACCGGACAGGACTCCGGTGTGTGGGGCGGCATGAGCGAGGATGAGCGCCGTGCGCTGAAGCGCCGCGCCGCCCGCGCTCGTCGCGCCAGCTGATTCTCCTGACCCTCATCCCAGGATGGGGGCCCGCAGGACTGCTTTCGTTCCTCCGCCTTCGTCGGCGGACATCCACTCGATGGAGCCCGACAGTTCGCCCCTGACGAGGGTCTTGACGATCTGCAGCCCCAGTCCCGGCTCCCAGTCCTGGTCCGGAAGGCCGACCCCGTCGTCAATGATCTCCACGTCGAGGCGCTCTCGCCCTGCAGCGTCGGTATGACGGCTGACCTCCATCACGACGGTGAGGTCTGTCTGCCCCTCACCGAACCCGTGCTCCACTGAGTTCGCCACCACTTCTGTGACGACGAGTGCCAGCGGAGTGACCATATCGGCCGGCAGCTGGCCGAAGCTGCCTCGGAGCTGGGTGGCGGCATACTTCTCGGACTGGGCCATTTCGGCGGCCAGTCGAAGCTGCCGCCGCATCAGCTCATCGACGTCGACGCTCTCCTCCAAACCCTGCGAGAGGGAGTCGTGCACCACTGCGATAGTCTGCACACGCCGCATGGCACGCGCGAGCCCCTCCCTGCCTTCAGCGGAGTCCATGCGCCTGGACTGCATGCGCAGCAGGGCCGCCACCGTCTGAAGGTTGTTCTTGACGCGATGGTGGATCTCTTTGATCGTGGCGTCCTTGCTCATGAGCTGCTTCTCGCGCCGGCGCAGCTCGGTCACGTCTCTGCAGAGAACCAGCGCCGCGAACCTCTCCCCCTCCCCCTGCCGAAGGCCCCGGTGCAGGGGGATCGTTCGCAGCGTGACCGCAGCTCCATGTGCCTCAAGCTCGCTGCGCTGGGCTTTGCGGCCGGTGAGCATCAGGGGCTGGGACTCGTCGACGGCCACGCCTGTGGCCCGCTGCAGCTCGGCGCCTATCCCGGCCAGCGACCTGCCCTCAAGCGCTTCGTTCACACCCAGGCGCAGCAGCGCTGAGACGGCGTTGGGACTGGCGAAGGTCACTTTGCCCTCACTGTCGAGGCGAAGCAGGCCGTCCCCGACGCGGGGGGCGCCCGAATACCCGGTGTACTCCTGCGCAGGGTCGGGCCACACTCCGGCGGAGACCATCTCAAGCATCTCTGTGGCGCATCGCCTGTAGGTGAGCTCCATCCTCGAGGGTGAGCGCAGCGCTGATACCGCGAAGTGCATCGTGATCACTCCGATGGTGCGGCGCTGGCCGCTGCGATCGCGTCGCACCAGCGGGAGTGCGCTCACCCGCGTCTTTGAGGGGTAGGGCTGGCCCTGGTCGGAGGAGTTCGTCTCCACTCGGTAGGTCCAGGCGCGCTCGACCACCGCCTTCAGGTCTGCGCGTATCCGGTCGCCCACGATGTCTCGGGGAATGATGGTCTGGGTGGTCGAGGGCCGCGCCTGCGAGAGCGCCACATACGAGCGTCCTTCCGCGGAGACGTAGCCCTCAGGCGTGTGAGGGCCCCACAGAACAAGGTCGGAGTATGAGAGGTCTGCGATGAGCTGCCAGTCACCCATGAGGGCGTGGAG
Organism: Nesterenkonia sp. NBAIMH1; assembly: GCF_007922635.1. Taxonomy (NCBI): domain Bacteria; kingdom Bacillati; phylum Actinomycetota; class Actinomycetes; order Micrococcales; family Micrococcaceae; genus Nesterenkonia; species Nesterenkonia sp. NBAIMH1. The sequence continues at coordinate 1,995,170 of NZ_CP042335.1, read as the reverse complement.
CCATTCGACGTCGTCCTCCCCCAAGTGCCGGTTCGAACTGAGACGCTCGCCGAAATGGCTCATCAGCTGCTCACCAGCCCACGAAGGTGCCGCAGCAGAACAGTGATCGAGGCGAGGGACTCATCTCCATCAGGGAGGTCCGCCATGAGCCGCTCGGCGCGATCGACCTGACTTCGGTGGGAGTCCTTCCAGGCACGGAGCCGCTCGGCTGCGCGTCCCACGGGATCATCGTCGCCGCTCTCCGTCGTGGAGAGCACCGCCTCGGCGATTCTCTTGACGGCGGAGTACAGCTCATCGCGCTGGGCTCCTCTGGCCAGAGCCTGCCACTTGTCCCGTCGCGGCAGGGCGCTGATGCGACGCAGCAGCGTCTCCACGTCGAAGTCCGTGTACACCCTGTAGTAGACCGCAGCAGTCTCCTGCGGGTCCGTGCCCAAGCGGTGGGTGAGTGCGGCGACGTCCAGAAGAGGGAAGGACTCGAACAGCTCGGCGGTCCATGAGGCGAGCTCCTCCCCCACACCGAGGTCGATCAGGTCGCTGCGGTCGGCAGCGAGCCTCTGGATATCGGCATCGCCCAAGTACTCCGTCAGACGGCGGTACAGAGGGTCTGTGGCTTCGCGATAGGCCTCGATCTCCTCAGCGATCGTCAGCTGCGTCCTAGGACGGCCCAAGAACCATCGGACGGATCGGTCGACGAACCGACGCATGTCCATGTACAGCCGGGCGAACTCTTCGGTGGGAAGGGACACCTGCAGCCGCCGCAGCGCCGCGTCGTATGACACCAGGTCGAACAGCTCCCGGACTATCACGAAGGCTCTGATGACCTGGTCCTCAGCCGCGAAAGTCTCCTCCATCGTGCGGAAGACGAATGTGGAGCCTCCGAGGTTCACCGAATCGTTGGCCAGCCGGGTGGCCACGATCCGGTGGGCAAGCGGGTGCTGCGGCAGCAGATCGCCGTAGCTCTCGCGGATCTGCGCGGGGAAGTAGGAGGCCAGCGTTCCTGCGAACCATGGGTCATCGGGAAGATCGGAGGCGGTGAGCGCCTCCTTCAGCTGAATCTTCATGTAGGCCTGCAGCACAGAGAGCTCAGGAGCCGTCAGAGGCGGGATGCCGGACTCTGTCCTGGCGGCCAGCGCGGAGCTGTCAGGTATCTGCTCCAGATCTCGGTTCAGGCCTGCGGTCTCCTCAAGCCAGCTGATCAGCCGTGCAAAGCTGGGAGTCCACTCGGCGATGCGCTGCCGGTCGATCAGCAGCAGCACATTCTGATCCCGGTTGGTCGTCAGGACCAGCTCAGCGACCTCCTCCGTCATGCTCTCCAGCAGCGGATTGCGCTCCTGCCGGTCCAGCTTCCCTGCACTGACCAGCTGATCGAGCAGGATCTTGATGTTGACCTCGTAGTCCGAGCAGTCGACCCCGGCGGAGTTGTCCACGGCGTCGTTGTTCACCAGCCGTCCGTGCTGCGCAGCTTCGATCCGCCCGGCCTGAGTGAGCCCCAGGTTCCCGCCCTCAGCGACAACTCGCGCTCGGAGCTCCTCACCGTCGACGCGTATTGCGTTGTTGGCGCGATCTCCCACCTGTTCGTGGGTCTCGTGGCGGGCCTTCACATAGGTGCCGATGCCTCCGTTGTACAGGAGGTCCGTGGGTGCGGCCAGCAGCGCACGGATCAGCTCCGGAGGAGTCATCGTCTCGACCTCCTCACCGATGTCGAATCGCTCGCGCATCTCCGGGGTGATCGCGATGCTGCGCGCCTCACGGGAGAAGACTCCGCCGCCTGCCGAGATGAGCGAAGACTCATACGCGTCCCAGCCTCGCTGCGGTGCGGAGAAGAGCCGCTGCCGTTCGCGGAAGCTGGTCGCGGGATCGGGGTTGGGATCGACGAAGATGTGCAGGTGGTTGAAGGCCGCCGTCAGCATGATGTGCTCGGAGAGCAGCATGCCGTTGCCGAAGACGTCGCCGCCCATATCGCCGATGCCGATCACCGTGAAGTCCTGCGACTGAGTGTCGTGGCCCAGTGTCGCGAAGTGCGCCTTCACCGACTCCCAAGCACCTCGTGCGGTGATCCCCATGACTTTGTGGTCGTAGCCGGCCGAACCGCCGGAGGCGAATGCGTCTCCCAACCAATGCCCGTACTCCTGGCTGATTCGGTTGGCGGTGTCTGAGAACGTCGCGGTTCCCTTGTCGGCGGCGACGACGAGGTAGGGATCGTCCCCGTCATGGCAGACGACATTGTCGGGGTGGGTGACTGTTGTCCGGAAGTCCTGAGCACCCGCTGGCGCTCCATTCCCGGCGTCTGACTCCGCAATGGGGGTTCGCACCTGCTTATCGGTGAGGTCGAGGAGAGCGCGGATGAAGGTTTTGTACGCCTCTCGACCCGCCTCTTGGATCTCTTCGCGGCTTCCGTTCTCGGGCAGTCGCTTGGGGTAGAAGGCACCTTTGGCGCCCGAGGGCACGATGACCGCGTTCTTGGCCATCTGAGCCTTGACCAGGCCCAAGACCTCGGTGCGGAAGTCCTCGACGCGGTCGGACCACCTGAGGCCGCCTCGTGAGATGGCGTCGTAGCGCAGGTGTGAGCCTTCGACTTCAGTGGAATAGACCCAGATCTCGTGCGCCGGGCGGGGCTGCGGGGCAGACGTGATGGCCTGTGGGCGCAGTTTGAAGCTGATCCGCTCGTGCCCCTGGTAGAGGCTGGTGCGGTCAGTGGAGTCGATGAGGTTCAGGAAGCCTGAAAGGACACGGTCCGCATCGAGTGTGGCGACGTTCTCGAGCGCCTCCAGCACCGCTCCTCGGCACGCAGCCTCAGCGTTCTCGCGCGGCCCGGAGAGCCGAGGGTCGAACCGGGCGGTGAAGTAGGACATGAGGGCACGACCAGCCTGCGGGTGGTCATCGAGGGCCTCAGCCAGGAAGTCATAGGAGTGCACGCTTCCCAGCTGGCGCATGTACTTGGCGTAGGCCCGCAGGACGGTGACCTGGCGGATGCTGAGCCGCAGGGTCAGCACCAGTCGCGAGAAGACGTCTGACTCCGCCCGTCCGGTCAGGACGGCTCGGTAGGCCTCCTTGAACATCGGCAGAGTCTCTTGGGGGTCGACCCCCTGCGGGTAGCAGAGCCCGAGATCATAGAGGTACAGGCTGACCCCATCCTCGGTCGTGACGGTGTAGGCACGCTCATCGAGGACCTCAAGGCCGAAATCGTCGATCATCGGCAGGGTATCGGTGAGCGTCTTGGGCTCGTCCAGATACAGTTTGAGGCGCAGGTCGGCCGGGTCGCCGTTCTGCGGCGGCGCGAAGCCGAGCCGCGGTCCAGCCTGCGGCTCATGCTCCAGCGTTTCGAATTCGGCGGCGTCGTCGAGGGCGTCCGTGACCTCGTAGAGCACCCGATAGTCCTCGGGGAACGCTTCGGCCCACCGCGTCGATATGCGATCCGCCTGCTTCCTGCTGTACCTCCTGGCAGCCTCCGCGGCGAGGCTTTCGCTCCATGAGCGCACGGCCCGAGCCAGCTCGTCCTGCAGCTGCTGGGTGCTCACCTCGAGCTCCCGGGGGTCCTCCCTCAGGTGGATCCGGAAGAACACCCGCGCCAGGACGGAGTCGGAGAGGCGAACGGTGAAGTCGATCGAGGCTGCGTCGATGTGCTCAGCCAGAGCGGCCTCAAGCCGGAGCCTCACACCCGTGTTGTAGCGGTCACGAGGCAGGAACACCAAGGCGGTCATGAAGCGTCCGAAATGGTCTTCGCGGAGGAAGAGCCTCACCCTGCGGCGCTCCTGCAGCTGGAGGATCTGCCATGCCGTCTCCTCGATCTCATCGAGGTCCATCTGCAGCAGCTCGCTGCGCGGATAGGTCTCCAGGATCTGCATCAGGTCGGAGCCGGAGTGCGAGTCCGGGGTGAACCCGGTGCGGGCGAGCAGCTGCTCAGCCCGTGAGCGCAGCAGGGGAATGGTGGTGATCGAGCTCGTGTAGGCGCGCTGGCTGAAGAGCCCCAAGAAGCGGCGCTCCCCGGTGAGGCGAAGCTCGGAGCCCCTGCGCTCGTAGGTCTTGACGGCGATGTAGTCCATGTAGGACCTGGTTCTGACCGTGGACCGGGCATCGGCCTTGGTGATGATCAGGGCCTGATCGCGGTCGGAGCGGTCGGCACCCGAGGAGGCCAGCTCGGAGCTTCGCTTCGGCCGCGGACGGCCGTCGATATCCGCAAGAATCCCGAGACCTGTTCCCGGAAGGGGCTCAAGACCCGAGTCCTCCAGGGCATACTCGCGGTAGCCCAAGAAGAGGAAGTGCCCGTGGGCCATCCACTCGAGGAGCTCTGCGGACTCGTCTCGTTCGGCAAGGTGCTCATGGCTCCGGAGCTCATCTGCGGCCCTGCGGCTGCAGGAGCGCATACGGTCGGCGTCACGGTCAGTGACCCTGACATCCTCCAGAACAGACCGGATTCCATCCATCAGGCGCTCTGCGGCCGCGTCGTCCAGGACGGTGTCGAGCTCCACGGATATCCAGGACTCCACAGCGGCTCGTCCCGAGCCCGATACGGCCTCGGCCAAGGACGGCATCGCCTGTGTATCGCCGGACGAGAGGGTGCGCCCCTCAACGGGTATCTCCTTGACGTGCAGCAGCCGGGCCTGGTCATCGCGCTCTGTGAGGAGGGTGGGGTGGACCACGAGCGCTATGGCGTGACCGTCCCGCGCGATCTCGCCGGTGACGGAGTCCACCAGGTACGGCATATCCTGCGTGACCAGCTGCACGATGCTGCGAGCACCGATGCTGCGCACTGCCAGCGCCGGCTCCTCCGCGGAGAAGCGCTCGGCCACTTCGATATGCGACCTCAGACGCTCAAGGCGCTCGTCCTCCGGAATGGAGGCAAGATCCTCCTCCGCGATGTGCGAGTAATAGGGGCGCAGCAGCTGGTGCGGATCCATAGGCCTCACTATCTCACTTCTTCAGACCCCAGCGACGACGACGCGGAACAGTGACGCCGACCAGAGCTGCGAAGGCCCGGCGAAGCTCCGAATGCTCGGCGCATTCGGCCAGCACCTGGCCGTGGCGCAGGGCAGTGTCGCAGGCTGAGCGGTCATAGGGCAGGTAGGCCTCGATGGCGGGCGCACCGACCTGCCCTCCCCCATACCGTGCCCACGCCTCAGCGATGCGGCGCTGCGGGGAGCGGCCCACCACCTCGCCTCGGAGCTGATTGATCACGACCTTCGGTGCAACGCCGTCGGGGACCGCCTCGGCGTAGTCGCCCAGCGACCGAACCAGCCTGGAGAAGCCCACAGGGTCCGGGGCGCCGACGAGGATCACCTGATCGGCAGCGCTGAGGCTGCTCACGGCCGCAGAGTTTCTCTGCGGTGCCGAGGTGCCGAAGCTGATCTCCTCGTTGTGTTCCAAGGGGGCAGCCACATCGATGATGACGTGGCTGTAGCGGGCTGCCGCCAGATGGAGCACGCGTTCGACCGCTCGAGGACGAAGCTCCGCCCAGCGCTCCGGCCGCGGCAGCCCAGTCAGAACATCCCACGAGCTTCCCGCGGTTCGAACCGTCTGAGCCAGTCTGACGAGCCCAGGGCCGTCCAGGGTTCCCCGATCGGCGGCTCGGCATGCCTGCGCGAGCCCGGCCGACTCCTCCAGCAGGCCCAGGTGAGCCGCTGCCGAGGCGGACCAGCTGTCAGCGTCCACCAGCAGAACCTGAGCTCCTGCGATCGCGAGTTCGGACGCGATGCTGATGGCCGTCGTCGTGCGGCCCGGGGCCCCGTGCGGGCCCCACACCGCAGTGATGCCGCGGGGCACCGCACCGGTGTCCTTCGGAATCTCCTGGGATCCGCGGGAACGAGGAGGCGGGGGCAGTTTGGGCATCGGGTCGCCAGACGCTGAGGACAGTCCCCAGCCTTCGACCGCGCCCGGTGCAGCGCTGCGCAGAACCTCCCCTCCCGAGGTGTGCTCCGCCTGAGTCCGACCCTCCTCCTGCAGAGCCTGCGCAAGCGTCTCGGCCGGGACGTCGTCGGGCAGGCTGCGGACGCCCAGCAGGCGCAGCCGCTCCCGCTCCGCCAACAGATCCGTGATCACCACCACTCGCAGGCCGCACCCTCGCAGCTGCTCGACAAAGGAGCCCGTGATGATCTCCGGCTGACCGATGAGCAGAGCAGCGTCGGCCTGCGTGTGCCGAGCCGTTGCGAGCAGCTCGGCCGGCGCTTCGCACCGCCGATCGATCGTCACCGGGCCCTGAAGGGCCTCCAGCGCCGCGACGTGGTCGATGTCGAGCCTGCCGGTCGTCAGCACCGAGCAGCGCGGCTTCACCGGCTCTCCCCCGTATTGTCTGCGTCGGACTCAACGGCCGGCTGGGCGGGCAGCAGCGAGATCTGGTGACCGTCGCTGACGGCCTGAAGGATTCCGGGAACGTCGTCCGCATCCACCAGCAGCTCAACGGTGGTCGCCGACTGTGTGCCGAAGGCAGACTCGCGCGCCCTGACGTCTGCGAGCTCCGCCGAGGCCACGAGTCGGGACACCTCCCCATCCTCGCCGTAGCCTCCCGCGGCGGATCCCCAGACCTCCGCGGCCCTGCCGGCGCTGAGCGCGCGCGGAAGCTCGTGCTCAATCTCGACCGTCACTGGCTGCCGTCCTTCAGGATCGCTTGCAGCCAGCGAGCTCAGCGGAATGAACTCCCCCTCCTCCACACGGCTGATGACCATCCCTTCCAGCGTCCGCTCGCCGGGGAGCAGATACTTGCCTGATCCCTCCCCCAGCTGCACATCGACCGTGACCAGATCGTCCTCGGTGATCTCCTCACCCACAGCGAGCGCCCTCGCAGCCGCATAGGCCGGGGCTGTCCGATTCTGCTCCGCAACGAGGGCCACCACACCGCCCACTGAAGCCGCCACCAGCAGCGTCCCGACGATCAGCCGCGGGTCCTTCCACGATGGGGGCTTCATGCGTCGTGCCGTCGATTCTGCCGAATCCGAATCCGGGTATGCAGAGCTGTCAGTGTGAAAAGTCATAGCGCCCTCCGCGCAGAGATGAAGAAACCGTTCCGCAGGCCGTCACTCCTGCTCCCCGGCGGCTCCGTCCAGCTCACCGGGTCGGCCAAAGACTAGCTCAGGGGCACCGAAGATGCCACACTTGAACGAAACATCATCAAATGCGACGTCAGGAGATCATCTGTGCGCAGATTCCTCACACTTCCCGATGTGGCAGAGGCGCTGAACATCTCGATGTCCCAGACTCGGTCCCTCATCCGCTCAGGCGACATTGAGGGCATCCAGATCGGAGGGCGGGGGCAATGGCGAGTCGAAGAGGCCAAGCTCGACGAGTACATCGACCGGCAGTATGAGCTGCAGCGGCAGACCCGAGCAGCTGAACACTCTCAGGCCGCCGGCTCTGCGCGGAGCACGCAGCATGCGGCTGACGCCGCCTAGCGCTCGATGAACGCCGCGGCTTCGCTCCGAAGCAGCAGGACCGCGTCCAGGGGCACAGTGCGCCGTGAGGTTCGCCGCAGTTCAGGCTCACCCTGAAGCACGTCGATGTGGTCCGCGCCCACTGACGCCAGCAGCCCTCGTGCGGCTTCACCCCCCGCAGTGTGCACGCTCACCTCGGTCCGGTCACGGACCAGACCCGTCAGCACCCTCCGCAGTCCCAAAGCCGAGTGCGAGCCGTCAGTCTCCGTGCAGGATCTCGCCCCCAGACCCTCCACGGAGACCACGGCCTTCAGCGTCACCAGGCAGCTCTGCGCGCCGGCCAGCCCGAAGAGCCAGTCATCGCCCACGGCTCCGATCACCAGGTGCACCGCACCCACTCCCGAGAGCTGCAGCCTGACCGACTCCCCGCGGTGTGCCCGCAGCCGCTCAGCCAAGCTCATCCGCCGCAGCTGAAGCTCCGACTCCTCCTCAGCTTCAAGCTCCAGGCCCTGGTGACGCTCCGCCGCCAGCTGGGCCTCCAAATCTTCGAACAGCGCATCCCAACGCACGTGCTCTCCCCTCTCTGAATGACGTGAAGCTAGCACGGCATTCACGCGCCATTCGATTCTGTGTATGCTCTAGCGAGACGTCAAAGCATCAAACGTCATCAAATGAACGGTTAATGAGGGGGACTCATGGAGGGCCGGTTCAGACCGCAGGATCCCGGCGGGGGATCCGCGCGGCATGCAGGACTCCCCATCAGGGAGGACCAGGAGGGCGAAGTCGTGGTCAGACCCGGCGATTCGCTGTGGACCATCGCTGCGGAGCATCTGGGGCAGCGAGCGGCGCCCTGGGAGATCGCTGCCGAATGGCCGCGCTGGTATGAGGGAAACAGGGACGTGATCGGCCAGCACCCGGGCAGGCTTCGCCCAGGCACTGTGCTGCGACGCCCTGCTGAAACGCACCACGGCCCCTCACCCTCCTGACGCCCTCTGGGGCCCTGAAGCGGCCCCCAGCAGCGTCTGACTCGAGAAAAGGAACGGAACACATGACACGTGCTATGACCGCCGCACCGGCGGATTCACAGGACACCATCACGCTGACACGCCGCAGTGTTCGGCGATTCAGGCTCCGCCGCGAGGCCGAAGTGCCTCGACTGCTGAGAGCTATGGGATACGACGATCCAACGATGCTTCCCGACGGGGAGTCGGACGGACGTCGCCCCACAGAGCTCGCCTCAGAGGCCGAAGAGAGCCGCCAGATTCAGGCCATGTCCAAGGTCGTCTGCCAAGCAGCCCTGGAGACGTTCGCAGGGCTGAGGCCCGCCCACCAGATGGAGCGCTGGCTTGCCCCTTCGGTCTACGAAAAGATTGTGGCGCGCGCTGATCTTGTCGCACACATGCGTGCGGGAGGCGGATCCCATTCGGCACGCCTTCAGTTCCTGTCGGTCAGACCCTGTCGCGTGCGGCCGGGGATCTGGGAGGTCTCCGTCGTCTTCGCCGACGCGCGTCGGGTGCGCGCCTGCGCGCTGCGTCTGGAGGCGCACCGACGCCGCTGGCAGGTGACCGCTATGGAGATGGGGTGACTCAGGCCTGACCTCTGGCGTCACGAGCGCCGGGAAGCCGGATCTGAGTGCCGGCGGCAGCACCGCGGCCGTCCTTGATTCCCGGGAGCGAGACCTTCTGGGCGGGTGGTGCCACAGCGGTGACCTCTGCGGCGAAGAGCTTGCGGACAGCCTCTTCGCGAATCTGGTCGGCCATTCCCTGGAACAGCAGGTACCCCTCACGCTGGTACTCCACCAGCGGGTCGCGCTGGGCCATGGACCGCAGGCCGATGCCTGACTTCAGGTAGTCCATCTCGTAGAGGTGCTCCTGCCACTTCTCATCGATCACTGAGAGCATCACTCGGCGCTCCAGCGCGCGGAGCGGGTCCGACCCGATCTCCTCCTCCTTCTGCTCGTAGGCGATCTTTGCGTCCGAGGTGATCTCACGCTTGAGCTTCTTCGCACTGATCTGGTCCAGCCCGCCGGCGTCCTCAACGAGGTCTTCGATCTCCAGAGAGATCGGGTAGAGGTTGGCCACCTCCTCCCAGAGTCCTTCGAGGTCCCAGTCCTCAGGGGATGAGGAGACAGTCTTCTCGTCGACCACCAGAGCGACAGCGTCCTCGATGAAATGCTGCACCTTCTCGTGGACGTCGTCGCCCTCGAGGATTCTCCGGCGATCGGAGTAGATCGCCTCACGCTGACGATTCATGACGTCGTCGTACTTCAGCACGTTCTTGCGCTGCTCCGTGTTCTGCGACTCACGCTGCTGCTGAGCATTGGCGATGGCTGAGGACACCATCTTGTGCTCCACGGGCGTCTCCTCGTCCATTGCTGAGGAGTTCATGATCCGCTGTGCGGCCGCCTGGTTGAACAGGCGCATCAGATCGTCCGTCAATGAGATGTAGAACCGCGACTCGCCCGGGTCGCCCTGACGCCCTGAGCGTCCGCGCAGCTGGTTGTCGATCCGCCGGGACTGGTGGCGCTCCGTGCCCAGCACGTAGAGGCCGCCCAGAGCACGCACTTCCTCCGCCTCGACCTTGGTCGCGGCCTTGGCGGCGTCGAAGACCTCGTTCCACGTGGCCTCGTACTCTTCGGCGTGCTCCTCCGGGTCCAGACCGCGGCTCTGCATCTCCTGGACTGCATTGAACTCGGCGTTTCCGCCGAGGATGATGTCGGTGCCTCGGCCGGCCATGTTGGTGGCGACCGTGACCGCTCCGCGGCGACCCGCCTGCGCCACGATCGCAGCTTCCCGTTCGTGATTCTTCGCGTTGAGCACCTCGTGGCGAATGCCGAGCTTGGCCAGCTGCTTGGACAGGTACTCGGACTTCTCCACCGACTCGGTGCCGACCAGGATGGGCTGACCCTTGCCGTGACGCTCGACGATGTCTTTGACGACAGCTTCAAACTTCACGATCTCGTTCTTGTAGACGAGGTCGTTGTGGTCCAGCCGCTGACGGGGGCGGTTCGGCGGGATAGGCACCACGCCGAGCTTGTAGGTCGACATAAACTCGCCGGCCTCGGTCTCGGCCGTGCCGGTCATGCCCGCGATCTTCTCGTACCCACGGAAGTAGTTCTGGAGGGTGACAGTGGCCCGCGTCTGGTTCTCAGGCTTGATCTTGACGCTCTCTTTGGCCTCGATCGCCTGGTGGAGGCCTTCGTTGTAGCGGCGGCCCTTCAGGATGCGCCCGGTGTGCTCATCAACGATGTGCACTTCGTTGCCGACAACCACGTAGTCGGTGTCCTTCTTGTAGAGCTCTTTGGCCCGGATCGCGTTGTTGAGGTACTGGATGAGCGTCGTGTTCTGGGTTTCGTAGAGGTTCTCGATGCCCAGGTAGTCCTCGACCTTGTCGATGCCGGACTCCATCACGCCGACGGTCCGCTTCTTCTCGTCAACCTCGTAGTCCTCATCAAGGGTGAGGTGCTGCACGAGCTTCGCGAAGTCCGTGTACCAGCGGGAAATGTCCCCAGTCGCTGCACCGGAGATGATCAGCGGGGTGCGGGCCTCATCGATCAGGATGGAGTCGATCTCGTCGATGATGGCGTAGTGGTGCTCGCGCTGGACGAGGTCGTCCAGCGACTGCGCCATGTTGTCGCGCAGGAAGTCGAAGCCGAACTCGTTGTTGGTGCCGTAGGTGATGTCGGCGGCGTAGGCCTCCCGGCGGGCGGCCGGCTTCATCGTGTTGGTGATCGTGCCGGTGCTCATCCCCAGGAACCGGAAGACGCGTCCCATCAGGTCTGCCTGGTACTTGGCGAGGTAGTCGTTGACGGTGATGACGTGGACGCCTTTGCCGGTCAGCGCATTGAGATAGGCCGGGGCTGTGGCCACCAGCGTCTTGCCCTCACCGGTCCCCATCTCTGCAATGCTGCCCAGGTGAAGGGCGGCGCCGCCCATGATCTGAACGTCGAAGTGGCGCAGCCCCAGCGTGCGATCGGCCGCCTCTCTCACCGCGGCGAAGGCTTCAGGCACCAGGGAGTCAAGCGTCTCGCCCTGCGCCACGCGCTCACGGAAGCGGTCGGTCTCTTCGCGCAGTTCGGCGTCAGACAGCTCGCGGAACTCGTCCTCCAGCAGGTTCACGGCATCGGCATAACCGTGCAGCCGCTTGAGGATCTTCTTCTCCCCAGTCTTGAGGACTTTCTCGAGCAGAGTCGGCACAGCTGGTTTCTCCAGTCAGGTCAGGTCAGGCGTCAACATTCCAGTGTAAGCACCAGCGCGCTGGTGTGCTAATGCCAGGGGCTCATTCCGCGTCATCCTCATCGTCCTCCGGCTGGGGCTCCGGGGGGTCCAGATCGGCGCCGGTGAGGTCTTCGAGGATGGTCGCAGCCGCCGCTTCGAGCTCCACGACGACCTCCTCGGCCTCGTTCTCACCCAGCGGCGCCTCCACAGGGCGGCTGACCGCCGTCACCTGAGCCTCGTGCCTCAGGACGACTCCGATGAGGTGCTCGCTGCTGCCGTCCTGGCTGATCTCCTGCTGCAGGGCAAGATGCGAGTCGGCGCCGGAGAGGATCTCGAGCTCGGAGATCTCGGTGGTCACCTCGATGTCGCCGCCCTCGAGCTCGCGGGTGACAGTGTGCTCGCCGCATTGGCCCGCGGCGCGCTGCTCATTGTCCACATAGGTCTGGGCCGCATCGGTGTCCGGGAATGTGTAGACGGCGGTGTGCTCGTCCTCGTCCTCAGCGAAGGCGGCGAGCGCCGCTGAGGGCACCGGGAGCGCGGAGGCTGTCACGTAGGGCTTGCATTCGTTGGGATCGACGGAGAGGCGCTGCAGCTCGGTGCTGAGATCGCGCATGTGCTCCCAGTAGTCATCGGTGTCCGTGATGCTGCCGGAGGCATGCGTGTCGAGTGCTTCGCGCATTTCATCGTGGTCGAGCTGCTCGCCTGTGGGTTCGGGCGCTGTCAGAGTCGGTTCGGACTGCCCGGCAGCGACGTCGCCCGGCTGAGCGCCCTCACCTCCTGCTCCGGGGACATCTCCACCCTCGCCGAGGCAGGAGGTGAGCAGCAGCGCGCAGGTCAGCGCGGGGGTCAGCAGGGCCAAGGGTCGCATTCGTTCCAGTATCCCGCCGCTGCCGTCCGTCGTCACAGTGCACGCGCCGAGGACTCCGACGCGCCAGCATCCCCGGGGCCCATCAGCCGCCGCTCTGCGCGTCGTCGAGTCAGCCCGGTCCATAGCCGCCCATCCTCGTTGACGCCACCTGTCGAAGGACCCTCAGCCCCCGTAGCGGATCTCGACGCGGCGGTTGGCGGCATAGGTGGAGGGGTCATCCGGATCTTCGGCCTCCACCGGATCATCGTCGCCGAAGCCCTCGACGGTCAGCTGCAGGTCGGGCCGCTCCTCCTCAAGGGCATCCGCCACCGCCTGGGCCCGGTTCTCGGAGAGCCCCTGGTTGTCAAAGTCGTACTCATCAGGCACGGGGTTCGAGTCAGTGTGCCCGTGCACCTGCACCTCGACCCCATTGGGGACCTCTTCGACCAGGTCTGCGATGCGGGATCCTGCCCGCTCTGGCAGCTCCCACTCCATGGGTGAGAAGAGAATGTCGGTCTCGAGCGAGATGACGTCCTCCTCACCACCCTCGCTCTCGCCCAAGTACTCGATCGAGTCGCGCGGGTCATAGACGATCAGGGAGTCGGCGGGGTCGTACCGAATGACCGAATCAGCGAACTCGCTGCTGCTGAGGTCCACCTCCTCCGGGCGCTCGTACAGTTCCTCATCGGCCGCTGCTGTGGCTGGGGCGACCCCGCTGCTGAGCAGACCTGCTGAGGAGATGACCGCCAGTGCTGCACGCGCCCGACCCATGCTGATCACGCCTCGTCCTCGATCTCGATGTCGCCTTCCTCGTCAGCCTCGGGGTCGGAGCCGTCGCCGCCGAGGTCGCTCGGCTCAGCCTCGCCCCAATCGATGTCGACGTCCTCGATCTCAGGAGCGTTCTCGTGCACCGAGATGCTCACGACATCGATATCGTCCTCAGGGATCGGATAGTTCGCCCAGTAGGCAAGCGTCTCACCGTCGTGGATCTCGACTTCGCCGGGCGTTCCGGGCGTAGCCCATCCCGGCGATCCGTGCTGAGCGCCCAAGATGGTGTACTGCTTGAGATTCTGCCTATCGCTCAGGCGAGCGGCGAAGCGCCCGTCGTGAAGGGTGAACAGGTTGTAGGCCCCATGCTCGCCGAACTCCGGGGTGACGGTCAGCAGCAGCTCCATCGTCTCGTCGCGAGCGCGCAGATGGTGAAATCCAACCGTGATGTCCCCGTCGATGTCGGGATTCGGGATGCTGTAGGTCACGGTCTGAGCGGCGTCTTCGGGGTCGACGAGACCGGATGATTCGCCGGGCGCAGCAGCGTCGCTCCCCTCATCCGAGTCGTCCTCCCCGTCGGATGCCTCCTCATCCGGGAGCTCATCGTGCTCACTGTCCGCCTCATCGGCACTGCCGGAGGTCTCTTCATTCTCGGAGGTCTGCTCGGCGTTGTCCTCATCTTCAAATTCGGCGTCCTCATCCGGGCCGCAGGCGCTGAGGGGACAGGACAGCAGCAGCGGCGATCGCCGTCACCGACTGGGGAGAGTGCTGGAGGGCCTCATAGAATTCTCCTTCATCATTCTGTTGTGCAGTGACACCTGTCAGTCGCATGGGGCGAGCAGAAAGTTGCAGCCACTTTAGAGGACGTCCCGGTCGTCCATCAGAAAAGCTCTGAAAATGATGCAACTTCTCACTGATCCGCTGCGACTCACCGTACGTCAACACATTCCGATGAGAAGGAGAAACTCATGAGCGACCGAGCTATGAACCCCCGCAAGGCTGCAGCTGCCCTGCTCGTCAGCGGTGCACTGCTCGCGACGGCGTGCGCACCAGGTGACGCAGAGTTCGAGGAGGACACGGAAGCATCTGACAACGGTGAGGCACAGACGGACACGTCCGAGGACACTGCTGCTGACGGGACAGAGTCCGACCAAGCGGAGGAGAGCCCCGAAGCCGAGCCGGAGTCAGGCTCCGACGATGACGAGGCGGCGTCTGATCAGAATGATGAGGAGACGCCTGAGGAGAACGGTGCGCAGACGGAGGAAGACGTCCGCGCCGTCGCCCAGTTCCTGACGGAAGAGTACCCAGAAGGGGTGATCGGCCAGCTGGAGAATGAGGGCGGCTATTTCGAGGTGGAGATCTTCGACCTTGCCAGCAGCATGGAGTACGAGTTCGACCTCGACCCCGAGTCGTTCGACATGTGGGACTACGACGAGGAGACCCTCGACGGCGACGACCAGCAGAAGGCTGAGTCCGCAGAGATCAGCTTCCTCGACGCCCTCGAGACCGCCGAGAACGAGGCCGGCGAGGACCCGACCTTCGACCAGGCCGACTTGGACACTGAGAACGGCGCGGTCGTCTGGGAGATCGAGTTCGTCAATGACGTGGAGGTGTACGTGGACGTCGCATCAGGCGACGTCGTGAAGGTCGACTGAACTACCCTGCTGAGCTGAACCGGAGGCTCGTCACTCCACCACGCGTATGGGGTGACGGGCCTCCAGCTCTGTGCCGTCCTGCGCTCGGCCGCGCACAACAATCTCCGCACGGCCGGGCGCGGTGGGGGTCAGGGAGATCTCCTCGTCGGAGGTCTCGTATGAGCCTGTGGGGAGCAGCCAGACCCAGTCGGACAGGCCCTCCCCCTCGACCTCGAAGCTCACGGTTCGGCCCACCTGCGCCTCCTCGGGCCCTTCGATCTCAAGGGACGAGCCGGCAGCGGACTGCGGAAGCTCGCCCGTGCCTCTCATGAGCCAGCCCACGGCCAGTCCCAGCACCATCGCCGCCAGAGCCGCAGCGCACACGGCGAGCGCACCACGACGCAGGCCGATCCGGGCGCCGGCAGGCCGAGGACCTTCGTCGGGTGCCGGCGCGGGCTCTTGAGCGGGAGCTTGCAGCTCAGGGGCCGGTGGTGCCAGACCTGCTTCGATCTCAGCGAGCCACTCAGCTGCGTCGTCCGGCCGCTGCGAGGGATCTGAACTCATGCTGCGACGCAGCACCTCATGGAAGCTCTCAGGCAGGTCGGCCTGCTGGGTCAGCCAGTTGAGCAGGGCGGACATGGACCAGATATCGGCCCGCGCATCCACCAGACCTGGCCTGTTCTGCTCCGGCGGTCGGAACCCAGCGGTGCCGCCAGAGACGGTCAGACCTGAATTGACCGCGAGATCTTTGCACATTCCGAGGTCGGCAAGGAGCAGCCGCTCATCAGAGCGAAGAAGCTCCGACGTGCCTGTCACGGAGACGCCGTCGGCGCTGGGGGCCGTGGCCAAGAGCAGGTTTCCGGGGCTGAGATCGCGGTGCACGAGCTGAGCCCGGTGCACTGCCTCCAGCGCCTCCGCCAGAGGGCGCGCGAAGGCGAGCACATCGTGGGGCGATGCTCGCCACCCGTCGGACCAGAGCCGTCTGACTCGTTCGGCGAGGGTGCCCCGATCGGCATATTCCAGCACCAGATATGGCTGCTGCCGCGCTGACTCCCCGATGTCGTGCACAGTGACGACCGCGGCACTGCGTATCTTCCGCAGGTAGCGGCCCTCGCCGATGAAGCGTTCCCGAATCTCAGGGTTCAG
This sequence comes from Nesterenkonia sp. NBAIMH1, assembly GCF_007922635.1. NCBI lineage: Bacteria > Bacillati > Actinomycetota > Actinomycetes > Micrococcales > Micrococcaceae > Nesterenkonia > Nesterenkonia sp. NBAIMH1. Next base: position 1,979,197 of record NZ_CP042335.1, on the reverse strand, counting down.
GCTGTGGTTCTCAGCGAGCAGCTTCACCACCACCGTGTCCCCGAGGAGATCGTCTGAGGCACGGTGCACCGTGGCGAAGGACCCCACCCCGATCACTTCTTCAAGGCGATAGCGTCCCACCTGCTCACTCATCCGTGAGGCCTTCCTTCAGCTGGGCCGCCACCATTGCGCGGCCCCGGCTGATCTGAGCCTTCACGGTGCCCTCGGCTCGTCCGAGGCGCTGTGCGATCTCCTTGTAGCTGAGCCCTTCAAGGTCTCGGTGGACCACCGGCCGCCGATACAGCTCGGGAAGCGCCTCCAGAGCCTCGCGGACGGTGGCGCGTGTGGCGATCATGGAGCTGATCCGCGCTGCGGGCCCTGCGTCCTCGTCCAAGGGTGCATCCTGACGCTGCCGCCGCAGGTGATCAACCACCCGCCGCCGCACGATGCTGTGCACCCACGTGGTCACTTTTCCGCGACCGTCGTAGCTCTCGATGGAGCCGGCCACGCTGATCAGCGCCTCCTGCGCCACATCGTCGACGGCGGTGCTGTCCAGCAGGGCCGCCCCGGCGAATCGTCGCATCACTCCCGACGAGTCCAGCGCCTCGATCAGCAGCTCTGCCGCCGACCCTTCGGTGCGCGCTTCGGCGGCGAGGACGGCCAGCGCATCGTCGAACGCCGGTGTTCCGACAGACTCCTGGGTGAGGCGGCGCGCAGAGCGCCAGTCGCGGGCCTCGAGTGCCGCTCGCAGCTCATCCATGTGGTCACTCTAGAACAGGACGGTGGCGTAGGTGCCGACCTGATCGAAGCCCACGCGCCGGTAGGTGCTCAGGGCAGGCGCGTTGTAGTCGTTGACGTAGAGGCTCACGGTGGGCGCCAGCCTCAGGCCTGCTTCGACCACGGCCGCCATGCCTGGGCCGGCAAGCCCTTCCCCGCGGCGGGACGGAGGCACCCAGACCCCTTGGACCTGGACCGCAAGGTCAGTCACAGCACCGAACTCCGCCTTGAAGACGATGCTGCGGGACTGAGGATCCACGGCGATCAGCGAGTGCCCGGACCGGATGAGCCCCCTGATCCGTTCGCGGTACTGGGAGACGCCTTGGGTGTAGGGGCTGAAGCCCAGCTCCTCGGTGAACATCGCCGCACAGGCCTTCTCCACTGCACGGAACTCTTCGATCCGTGAGGGGCGCACCTCGTGCAGCGGCTCCACCGAGGGGGGTCCTGAGATCGCCATGAGCGGCTGGTCCGCGCGGATCTCCCGCTCGTGGGACCACCCGGTCGCTTCGAACAGGGCGAGCACAGCGTCGGCGTGGCCGTAGATCGATGAGACGCGACGTCTGAGGGAGGCGGCGGCCTGCCCGAACAGCCGGCCGCCGGCGGCGTCAGCGCCGATGGGAATGATGTTGGATCCCAACCAGCACGCTGCGCGGAGCCCGCCCTCGGCGTCGTCGATGCCGAGGAGCATCGCCCCCATGCGGTTCGACGACGGTCCGGCGCTGCCCCGCTGCCGCACAGCCGCGGCGGCGGAGACGTTCCCGACAGGATCCTGATCCAGCAGCCTGAGGAGCGCAGAGGTGTCTTCGGGACGAAGGATGCGCACCGCACCATCGGTGGCGCGGGCGATCTTCGCCTGCGGGTCAGCTGACGGAGACCACAGGGGCACCTGCGCCGGCGTCCTCTCCCTCACTGTCCAGACCCATCTGTTCGGCCAGTCGGTTGGCCTCCTCAATGAGGGTCTCGACGATCTGATCCTCGGGGACGGTCTTGATGACTTCGCCCTTGACGAAGATCTGCCCCTTGCCGTTGCCGGAGGCGACGCCGAGGTCGGCGTCGCGGGCTTCACCCGGACCGTTGACCACGCATCCCATGACGGCGACGCGCAGAGGCACCTCCATACCTTCGAGCCCGGCGGTCACATCATCGGCGAGCGTGTACACGTCCACCTGGGCGCGGCCGCAGGAGGGGCAGGACACGATTTCAAGCTTGCGAGGCCGCAGGTTCAGGGACTCAAGGATCTGGTTGCCCACCTTCACCTCTTCCGCCGGCGGAGCCGACAGGGAGACCCGGATCGTGTCTCCGATGCCCTGAGCAAGCAGGGCGCCGAATGCGGTGGAGGACTTGATGGTGCCCTGGAAGGCAGGGCCGGCCTCGGTCACACCGAGGTGCAGAGGCCAGTCTCCCCGTTCGGCGAGCAGCTGGTACGCCTGGGTCATGATGACCGGGTCCGAGTGCTTCACACTGATCTTGAAATCGTAGAAGCCGTGCTCCTCGAACAGGCTGGCCTCCCATACGGCCGACTCCACCAGAGCCTCAGGAGTGGCCTTGCCGTACTTCTGCATGAGCCGCTTGTCCAAGGAGCCGGCGTTCACACCGATGCGCAGACTGACTCCGTGGTCGGAAGCCATCTTGGAGATCTCTTTGACCTGGTCGTCGAACTGCCGGATGTTGCCGGGGTTCACACGCACCGCGCCGCAGCCGGCCTCGATGGCCGCGTAGACATACTTGGGCTGGAAGTGAATGTCTGCGATCACAGGGATCTGCGACTTCTTGGCGATGATGGGCAGCGCCTGCGCATCCTTATCGGTGGGACACGCCACCCGGACGATGTCGCAGCCGGAGGCGGTGAGCTCCGCGATCTGCTGAAGCGTCGCGTTGATGTCGTGCGTCTTGGTGGTCGTCATCGACTGCACCGAGATGGGGTGGTCGCTGCCCACGCCGACGTCTCCGACCTGGAAGTTGCGGGTCTTCCGTCGGGGGGCCAGGACCGGAGGGGGCGCGGAGGGCATGCCGAGATTGATAGCAGTCATCGGATCCAGTCTACTGCCGGTCGGCGCTATCACTCATTCGGAAACAGACGTATGGGATCGATGATGTCGGCAAAGATGAGCATGGCGCCCATCGCGATGATGAACACAGCGACCACATAGGTCAGCGGCAGCAGCTTGGAGATGTCGAAGGGCCCCGGGTCCGGGCGCCCGAAGAGCTTCGCGAGGCGACGGCGGAGCGCCTCATAGAGCGCCCCGGCGACATGCCCGCCGTCCAGAGGCAGCAGAGGAATGAGGTTGAAGATCATCAGGGCCACATTTACGCCTGCCACCAGGGACATCAGGGTGGCAAACCGCGACTCCCACGGGATCTGCTCCTGAGCAGAGATCTCACCCGCGATCCTGCCCACTCCCACCACAGACATCGGCCCGTCCGGGTCGCGCTCGGCATCAGTGAAGGTCGTCACCGCGACGTCGTACATTCGCACGGGAAGAGTCATCACTACCTGGGCGATGGCCTGGCTCTGCTCCCAGACGATCGGACCGGCCTCCCAGGGCGGGTGCCTCACGATCTCCTGATCCGCGCCCATGCCGATGAAGCCTGCCCGCTCGGTCAGCACCTCGCCGTCATCGTCGCGCTGGACACGGTTGAACTGGTCGTAGACAGGACGCTCAGTCTCGATGGGAGTCAGCGTGGTGCTCACCCGCTCACCGTCGCGCTCGTACACCAGCGCCGTCTCCTGACCTGCGGCATCGCGGATCCTGCCGCTGAGATGATCCCAGTCCTCGACCGGATCGTCAGCGAACTCCACGATCTCGTCGCCGGGGCGCAGTCCGGCCTCGTAGGCCGGTCCCGCCGGAGCATCGGAGGCGCACTCGCCGTCCTGCTGCTCTGCGACCTCCTGCGTGGTGGCCACGCATTCGTACACCTCGACGACGCGCGGCACAGCCTCGTTCATGCCGTGCAGCGAGACGGTGCCCGCCGTCAGGAACAGTGCGAGCAGACCGTTCATCGCCGGGCCGCCGAGCATCACGATGATCTTCTTCCAGGTGGCCTGGTTGTAGAACATGCGGGACTCGTCGCCGGGCTGCAGCTCCTCCGCAGCGACCTCCCGCGCCTCCGCGGACATCTGCTGAAAGATTCCGGTGGAATGGGACGTGACGGTGCTGTGGTCGGGCCCGGCCGATGCGCTGGGCGCCGGCGGGGTCCCGTACTGCGAGCTCAGCTCCCGCAGGTAGGGATCCTCCGGACCGGCGGTCCCCTCGGCTGAGCTCGAGGGACCCTCGGCTGGGTCCTGATCCTGAGCCGGCGGCGGATACATGCCGATCATGGCGATGTAGCCGCCCAGGGGCAACGCCTTGATCCCATACTCCGTCTCGCCCTTCTTCGAGGACCAGAGGGTCCTGCCGAAGCCGATCATGTATTGGGTGACGCGCACTTTGAAGAGCTTGGCGGGGAGCAGATGCCCCACCTCATGCAGAGCGATGGAGATGATGATTCCCACCACCATGATGAGGACCCCGACGAGGGTCAGCAGCGCGACAGTCACCGGATCCCGGCCCCGGCGGCCCTGGTCGCCATCGCTGCGAGAAGCTCGTCTGCGCGGGCCCGCGCCCATGCCTCCGCGCCGATCACCGCATCCAGGTTCGCGGCGGACGCGGGCACGCCGTCATGGTCGGCGAGGACGTCGGTCACCGTGGTGAGGATTCCTTGGAAGGGGATCTCGCCGCGGTGGAACGCCTCCACCGCCTGCTCGTTGGCTGCGTTGTAGACCGCCATGTGGGTGGCGCTGCTCTTCGCGGCAGTCTTGGCCATCTCCACCGCTGGAAAGGCCGAGTGATCAAGCGGCTCGAACTCCCAGCTCATCGCCTGAGTCCAGTCGATGGGCGTATCCACCCGCCCCAGCCGGTCCGGGTGGGACAGCGCCCACCCGATCGGAACGAGCATCCGTGGCGGCCCCGCCTGAGCGATGGTGGAGCCGTCCTGGAACTCCACCAGCGAATGGATGTACTGCTGCGGATGAACGACCGCCTCGATGCTGTCCAGCGGCACGTCGAAGAGCAGATGCGCCTCGATGACCTCCAAGGCTTTGTTGACCATTGTGGCCGAGTTGGTGGTGACCATCCGGCCCATGTCGAAGTTCGGGTGGTTCAGCGCCATCTTCGGTGTGACCTCGGCCAGCTGCACGCTGTCCCATCCGCGGAAGGGCCCCCCGGAAGCGGTGACCACCAGTCGTGACACCTCACTGTGCCCCTCGTCTTCGGCGTCGGCGGAGCACAGCCCCCTGCGGTGGCGACCCGATGCGAGGGCCTGAGCCAATGCCGAGTGCTCCGAGTCCACCGGGACAACCTGGCCGGCACGCGTGCAGGCCTGGGCGATGAGAGCCCCGCCCACCACGAGCGACTCCTTGTTCGCCAGGGCCAGCTGAGCTCCTGCCTTCAGCGCGGCCAGCGTGGGCTTCAGCCCGATCGAACCGGTCATCGCGTTGAGCACCACGTCGGCGCCGGATTCGGCGGCGATCGTCTCAGCAGCGTCCGAACCGGCGAGCACCTCGGACGCGCGGCCGCTGAGCTGGTCTCGCAGGCGGGCCGCCGCGTCAGCATCGCGCAGCCCCACCAGCGCCGGCCCGAACCGGCGCGCCTGCTCAGCCAGCAGGGCGGAGTTGCTGCCTGCGGCGAGCGCAACGACCTCAAACTCATGCGGGTGCTGGGCTATCACGTCGAGCGCTTGGGTTCCGATGGAGCCGGTGGACCCCAGAATTGCGACCTTCTTCATCACCGCTCCATTATCCATCCTCATCCGCCTCACCCCGTTCGGTGCTGGAATGTGGGCCCGCTTCAGCCCGAAATGCCCCCCACCAGCCCCAAAGTCCAGCACCGTACCGCGGGTTTTCCGTCACGATGGGTAACCCCGCTCCCGAAGCTTGCCCAGCACCTTCTGCACCGCGCCTGCGCCATTGCTGCGCATGTGGTCCTTGGTGATGCGAACCTCAGTCCACCCGAGCAGCTCAGCTGTCTCCTGCCTCCGCACGTCGAGCAGAACCCTCTCAGCCGTCGAATGCACCTCTGCTCCGTCGTACTGAATCGCGAGCCTCCATTTCCGCAGTGCCAGATCGGGTCGAAAACAGCGTCGTCCGCGCTCGTCGCAGATCAAGGGGTTCACCTCGGGGAGCGGCAGGCCCGCTCGGTGAAGCGCATACCGCAGACGAGTCTCCGGCTGCGAATCCGCAGCATCTGTGGCGAGCTTCGCAGCTGAGCGGGCTGTTCGAATGCCGTTCGCGCGGCCTCTCAGCCGCAGGGCTTCACCCAGTTCGTCCGGCCTGGCCAAGGGCGACGGCAGACCGGGCCGCCGTATGCGGGTGCTGAGGACCTGATCAGCGAGCACCAGAGCCTCCTCCTCTGAGCTGCGGAGGGCCACATCGAGCCACGCCCAAGCAGGAGACACCACTCTGACCCCGTTGCGCCACCGAAGGAACTGCGCAGGAACGGACCCTCTGTGAGAGGCCACCAGGCCGGGTCGCTGAACCTGCGGTGCCCCTGAGAGGCCTCGTCAGATGCAGAGGACGCACCATCAAGCCGCCTGAGAAGTCCCACAGGAGGCGGCGGTCTCGTGGGAGGCAGCTCGTCGCCCGTCAGCGGTGAGTGCTTGGAGCAGGCCCACTCGATGTGCGGGGATCGTCCTGGTTCGACACCGGCGTAGATTCCCCAGGCTGCTCGCGCGGCAGCTCCGTTGAGCTCGGCATGCCTGAGGTCTCGGCGGGTCATCCCCTGATCCAGGAGCAGCCCTGCCAGAGTTCCGGAGGCGGGGAGGGACTTGGCAGCTCGTCGGCGCTGATCCGGCTTCTCTTCGTTCATACCCTCAAGTCACGGTCACTGCCGCTCACAGCGTTGCGCCTCAGCGTCAGCTGTTCGCGCACTCCGCGGTGCGTCGGGCGTTCCGGTCGAATGTGGAACAGCGAGCCGCCCACCCTGCTGTTCGCTGCTGGAATCCTGCGGCGAATTCGCTCCTCAGAGCGAGGAATGGGCCCAATATCCAGCAGCGAACGGGTGTTTGGGCGGGCGAGGAAGAGAGCCCCCAGGGAGCCCGGCCGGGAACGGGCGGCGGGCGGCGGGCGGCGCCACAGGGCGGCCGGCCGGCGGGATCGCCCTGGGACGGGTGCCCCGCGGTGCGCGGGTTCGTCAGCCTTCGGGGAGATGGAGCCGGGCGAGCACGTGAGCCGTGTTGCGGGGCGGGCGAGCGCCGCCGTACCGGCTGACGAGCACGGCGACGGCGAAGGCCAGCGGCACACACCACAGCGCCGGATAGTTCAGGAGCACTGCGTCCGTTCCCCAGCCCAGCTCAAGCCCCCGCCCCAGTGCGAAGGATCCCAGCGACGCTGCGGCACCGGTGACCATCCCTGCGATGGCCCCCTGGGCGGTCACTCCCGACCACCAGATCCCCAGCAGCAGCAGAGGGGTCAGCGACGACGCGGCGAAGGTGAACACCATCGCCACAGCCCCGGCCAGCGCCATGTGCGCGGTGGCGACGGCCATAGCCAGGGGCAGCGCGCAGGCGAGAACCGCCCCGATCCGGAAGCCGAGCACCGACCCGCCGAAGAACTCCTGGGACAGCACCCCGGAGACCGATACCACCAGCCCGGATGACGTTGAGAGGAACGCCGCGAACGCGCCGCCGGCGATCACCGCGGTCAGCAGGTCTCCGCCCGCACCGTCGAAGACGGCGCTCGGGAGTCGCAGCAGAGCCGTATCCGGAGAACTCAGCTCCCCCTCGGCGAAGACCGCCCGGGAGATCACGCCCAGAGCGACCGGCAGGATGTAGAAGCCGGACAGAAGCCCCAGCAGCAGGAACGTGGTGCGACGGGCGGCGTCGCCGTCGGGGTTGGTGTAGAACCGCACCAGCACGTGCGGCAGTCCGATGGTCCCCAGCATCAGCGCCAGCAGCAGGGAGACGATCCGGTAGAAGTCCGCTGGCGAGGTGCCTGTTCCGTCGTGCCAGACGGACGCGTCCCATCCCGGCAGCCCGGGACCGCCGAGCGTGTTGGTCTGCAGCAGGATGAAGATCAGGGGAATCAGGAGCGCGCAGAGTTTGATCCAGTACTGGATGGCCTGGGCAATCGTCACCGACCTCATGCCGCCGGGCAGCACGGTGGCGAGCACCACCACAATCACAGCGGCAGGCCCGGTCCACGCAGGCAGCCCCGTGGTGGTGGTCAGCGCGAGCGCCGCACCGTGGAGCTGAGGGACGATGTACATCCACCCCGTCAGCACCACGATGATGACTGTCGCCACCCGCAGCCGGGAGGAGGAGAAGCGCAGGCTCACGAAGTCGGGGACGGTGTACGCGCCTGAACGGCGCAGCGGCCCTGTCATGAACAGCAGCATCGTCAGACAGCCGGCCGTGTAGCCCAGCGGAAACCACAGGCCGTAGGTGCCCTCGGCGACGATCAGCCCGGCCACGCCCAGGAAGCTGGCCGCAGATATGTACTCGCCGGCCAGCGCGGACGCGTTCATCCGCGGTGAGACGCGGCGCGAGGCGACGTAGAAGTCGCTCGTGGAGCGGACGACGCGCAGTCCGAAGAGGCTCACCAGCATGGTGGCCGCGAAGACGAGGATGATAGCCGCGATGGCGTACTCCCGCATGGGTCCCTCAGGCACTCGGCTCCGTCCCGGCGCGTGCGCTGCGGCGGCGTCGGTATGCGCGGTCGTACCGGAGGATCCTCAGGAGGTAGAACCGTCCTGCCGCGAGGATGATCGGATACAGGACCACCCCTGGGATGATCCACATCAGCGGGCCCTGGTACGTGGACAGCGCCAAGGCCGCGCACACCGTCACCAGCAGGACGAAGAATCCCACTCCGATGGCTACCGCAATCCGCAGCTTGGCCGAGATCAGCGCGAGGACTTCAGCGTCCGCCTCCGACCCGTGCGAGCCGCCGCGCAGATGCCCGCGACGGGGATCCAGCAGGGCCTCCTCCGCAGTGGGCGGGATCTGGGGGCCCACCACCTTCTGGCGCGACGACGGGGCAAGATGCTGGCTCATCGGCCCACCGCGGAGAGCCGGTCCCGAACATGCGGCATGAGCCGGCGGCTCACCTCCAGGTCCTCACCCGCCACACGGATGCTCATGCGACCGGCGCGCTGCTGGACCCGCTCCACATGGTTCAGGCTGATGAGGTGAGAGCGATGGATGCGCACGAACCCGTGCGGACCCCACTGCTCCTCCAGCTCAGCAAGGGCGGCACGCAGCAGGAAGGAGCCGCGGTCGGTGTGGAGCCGGGCATAGTCGCCCTGGGCCTCAGCACGGCGTATGGAGGGCAGCTCGAGGAGAACGATGGAGTCGCCGCGGCTGACGGAGATCCGCGGGGGCGCTGGAGCTGCGCTGCCGGGGTGGGAGCTCAGCGCCTCGGAGGCGCGGCGCAGGGCTTCGCGGAGCCGCGAGGCTCTGACCGGCTTGAGCAGGTAGTCGCGGGCGGCGAGCTCGAAGGCCTCCACGGCGGGCTGGGCGTCCGCAGTGATGAAGATGATCTGCGGGACGGGCTCCCCGTCGGCGACCCTTTCTGTGAGCTGCCGCGCCAGCTGCATGCCGTTCTGCCCGGGCATGTGGATGTCCAGGAGCAGCACGTCGATGGGCTGGGTGCTGAGGATGTGTTTGGCCTGGGCCGCGTTGTATGCGGTGTGGACGGTCTCTGCCAACGGTTCGGAGTCCAGCATCCACTGCATCTGGGTGACGGCGGGCTTCTCGTCATCGACGACCAGAATCTTCATACGGTCTCCTCCGCACCCGGCTGGAACTTCGGCACGCGCATCCACACGCGCATCCCGGCGCCCTCTGCGGTCTCGATCTGCAGACCGTCGGCCCCGCCGTAGGCCTGCCGCAGGCGCAGGTCGACGTTGCGCAGCCCGATGTGGGTGCTGCCCTCTTCGCCCACGAGCACCCTGCGGATCTGCTCGGGGTCTGCGCCCGGGCCGTCGTCCTCCACGCTGATGACGGCATGCGTCCCCTCGTCCTGCCCGGTGAGCCGGACCTTCGCGTGCCCGGTGACGGAGTCCATCCCGTGGCGGACGGCGTTCTCAACCAGCGGCTGGACAGCAAGGAACGGGATCTTGAGGCTCAGGACCTCCGGGGCGATCTTCAGACGCACCTGCACCCGGTCCTCGAATCGGGCCTGCTCGAGCAGCACGTACCGCTCCACGGCGGCCAGCTCCTCCTCAAGGGTGGTGAAGTCACCCGCACCGCGCAGGCTGTACCGGGTGAAGTCTGCGAAGTCGATGACGAGCTCTCGCGCTTTGACCGGGTCCGCGGGAATGGTCGCGGCGATGGCGTTGAGGCTGTTGTAGATGAAGTGCGGAGAGATCTGGCTGCGCAGGGTTCTCAGCTCTGCCTCGACAAGCTGCCGCCGTGTGGCCTCGGCCAGAGCGCGGTAGTCCACAGCATCATCGGGCGTCGGCTCGACCGCCGCGGCATCATCCGCCGAAGGGGCAGCCCCGCGGCCTCGGGCGGCGACATAGAGCACCAGCGCGGTGAGCACAGCGATGATGACCACCAGGATTACTGTCGTCGCGCTCGCCTGCTCCATCCCGCCAGTCTAGGGACTCGCCGACCGTTCTGAGCGCGGACTGACCGCTTGCCGCAGGAGCGATGCCGCTCGTCGTACCTCGGAGGCCGCTGGCGCGAGCATCATGAAAATGTGTGCCGAGTCACAACGGGTGACCACCTGCTCTGTGCCCCTACACGTTTCCTAGAAAGGCAGCTGATGACTGACTCAGCCACCGCTTCCGCGGTCGACGAGCGGCAGACGAAGGCAGCCCCTGCCTCTGCCGAGCTGCGCGCCCCCTCGTACCACCGAATCAAGGCGGGTCCTCGATTCAACCGGTGGCTGATCCCGCCTGCGGCCCTGGCGCTCCACATGTGCATCGGCCAGGTCTACGGGACGTCCGTCTACCAGTCGAGACTTGCGGGCCACTTCGCTGAGGACCCCCTGGTCGGGATCTTCGGCCAGGTCCTGGGCCCCATCTTCGGCGGGGAGCACCCGGCTCAGACTGCCGTGGCATTCTTCGCCTTCTCCCTCTCGATCTTCCTGATGGGCCTCTCCGCGGCCCTGTTCGGCAAGTGGGTCGACTACCGCGGCCCACGGATGGCCATGCTCGCCTCCACCACCTTCTGGATCACCGGATTCGTCGTCGGCTCGGTCGGCATCTTCACCCAGCAGCTGTGGCTCGTGGGTCTCGGGTACGGAGTGCTCGGCGGCATCGGCCTGGGCATCGGCTACATCGCGCCGGTCTCCACGCTGATGAAGTGGTTCCCGGACCGTCCCGGCTTGGGCACCGGCATGGCCATCATGGGCTTCGGCGTCGGCGCGATGATCGCCGCACCCTTCTCCAACCTGATGCTGGGCGTCTTCGACACCATGGGCGCCGACGCCGGCAATTCGGTCGGATACCTCTTCCTGACCCTCGCGGTCATCTACGCCCCGATGATGCTCTTCGCCGCCTGGATCATCCGTGTTCCCGCCGACGGATGGAAGCCCGAGGGCTTCGACCCGAGCGTGCGGAAGACCTCCAAGATGGTCTCCGCGGGCAACGTCACGGCCAACAACGCTCTGCGCACACCTCAGTTCTGGCTGCTGTGGGTGGTGCTGTTCGTCAATGTCACCGCCGCAGTGGGCCTGCTTCCGCAGGCAGCCAACTTCGTTCAGGACTTCTTCCGCGACGACACCGGCGAGACCTTCGCCCACCCGGAGGTCGCAGCGGTCGCCGCGGCCGGCTTCGTCGGCTACCTGTCGCTGACCAACACCCTGGGACGGTTCATCTGGGCCTCGACTTCGGACAAAATCGGCCGCAAGCCGATCTACATGATGTACCTGGGCCTGGGTGCTGCGCTCTACGTATCGCTGGGAACATTCGGCGACACGAACATGGCCGCGTTCATCGTCCTGGCCGGCATCATCCTGTCCTTCTACGGCGGCGGGTTCGCCACCATTCCGGCCTACCTGCGTGACCTCTTCGGCACACTGCAGGTGGGAGCCATCCACGGCCGACTGCTGACGGCATGGTCAGTAGCCGGGATCGCAGGTCCCGCCATCGTCAACATCACCCTTGACTCGGCCGAGGGCACCGCAGGGACGGATCTCACGGCGGCGGACTACCGCCCGGCCCTGTTCATCATGGCTGGCCTGCTGCTGGTGGGATTCATCGCCAACCTGCTGGTCCGACCGGTCCACTCGAAGTGGCACGAGGAGTCCAAGGACTCCGATGCTCTTGAGGGCGCGGCTCCGTCGGGTGCTCCCGCGGAGCAGAGGGCGCAGCAGGAAGCCGCTGCGGTGAAGCCCGCGGCCGCACCGATTGTTCCGATCCCCGTCGCCTGGATGATCGTGTCCATTCCGATGCTCTTCGGCCTGATCTACACCCTCATCAACGCTGTGCAGCTGTTCTTCCCGCCCGAGCCCGACGAGGTCGCCGGCGGAGACGAGCAGGCCGGCGGACTGCTCACCGCAGCACGTGCGGCAGCAGCTGCGGTGCGGGTTGTGCACTCCATGATCAGCTGACCCCGTACGCCCCGTCGCAGCCCGGGCAGCGCCTAGTCCATGACGGGCAGGCCTGCCCGGGCTGTGTGGTGCTCAAACACCAGGTTGGTCTGCGTGAGTGCGACGGCAGGGTTGGAGGACAGGTGCTCGAGCACGAACCGTCGCACATGCTCAGCGTCCCTGACCTGAACGTGGATGAGAAAGTCCTCGGTGCCGCCCAGGATGAACAGCTGCGTCACTTCGGGATGCTCGCGAAGGTCCTGCGCCATCTGCTCCATGAGATGCCGCGCACCGGGTCGGATGCGGACGCTGACGAGCGCCTGCAGGTGGTAGCCGAGGACGCGGGGGTCCACCTCCACGGTGAACCGAGAGATGACGCCTCTGTCCACCAGGGAACGCACGCGTGCCAGGCAGGCGCTAGGCGAGAGCCCCACTTCGCGGGCGAGCTCGGCATTCGCTGCTCGCGCGTTGACGTTGAGCCGATGCAGAATCGCACGATCAGCTGAGTCCAGCAGCGGAGCATAATCTTTGGCCGGCATGCCCTGACCACCCCTTTCGCAGAATATTCGAACCGAATTGTGCCATGTGACCGCCGTTCGTTCGACAGTTCATGATTGTCGGTGAATATCCGTGCATACTCTGAGTGCTGTCCCATCAACTCCACGGAGGATCTTATGCGCGTAGGCGTTCCCGCAGAAGTGAAGAATCACGAGTACCGAGTGGCCCTCACCCCAGCAGGCGTCGATGCGCTGGTCCGCGATGGGCACGAGGTTCTCATCCAGACTCAGGCGGGATCTGCCTCCGGGTACAGCGATGCTGACTACACCGATGTCGGTGCTGAAATCGTCGCCGCTGCGCAGCAGGCGTGGGCGGCGGATATGGTCCTGAAGGTCAAGGAGCCCGTTGAGGAGGAGTACGGGTTCCTTCGTCCGGGGCTCCTGCTCTTCACCTACCTGCACCTCGCCGCCGATAAGGCGCTGACTGAGGCGCTGGTCGCCTCGGAGACCACATCCATCGCCTATGAGACGGTGCGGGCCAAGGACGGAAGCCTGCCGCTTCTGACGCCGATGAGCGAAGTGGCGGGCCGGCTCGCCACGCTTGAGGGTGCTGCTCACCTGAAGGCTGCCGCCGGAGGGCGCGGTGTGCTGCTCTCCGGCGTCCCCGGAGCCTCCCCGGGGAAGGTCGTGGTGATCGGCGGCGGCGTAGCGGGAGAGAATGCTGCACGAGTGGCCCTGGGGCTGGGAGCACGCGTGGAGGTGCTGGACATTTCTCCGGCGCGCCTGCGTGAGCTCGACGCCCGGTACCGCGGCGCTATCGGAACCCGGGTCTCGAACCCGTACGAGATCGCTCAGCAGGTCGCTGACGCTGACCTGGTCATCGGCTCGGTGCTGGTGCCCGGCGCTGCGGCCCCCAAGCTGGTCAGCGAGGAGATGATTCGCAGCTCGCAGCCGGGCACGGTGTTCGTCGACGTGGCGATCGACCAGGGCGGGTGCTTCGAGGGCTCAGCGGGCACCACTCATGCTGAGCCGACGTTCCGGCTCGGCGATGCGGTGATGTACTGCGTCACGAATATGCCTGGCGCGGTCCCTGCCACCTCGACGAAGGCGCTGACCAACGTGACGCTCCCCTACGTGCTTCAGCTCGCGGGGCAGGGCTGGCAGAGCGCACTGGACAGTGATCCGGGCTTGGCCAGCGGGCTGAGCACGGCAGAAGGTGCGCTGCGCAGCAGCGAGGTAGCTGAGGCTCACGGCATGGAGGCCTGAGCGAGCAGCGCGTGCGGGTCAGTCGAGCTGCAGGATCTTCTCGGTGACGACGCTCGCGCGGGCGTTGGAGAAGACCTGCTCCTCCCCCACTTCGCGGAAGCCCCGCGTGGTGAGGATCTTCAGCGATCCGCCGTTGTCCGCCACGACTCTCGCCCTGAGGGGACGCGAGGCAAACTCCTGGAGGAACTGGTCGACCGCGGACGTGGTGATGCCCTGGGACCAGAACTGCTTGTCGGTCCAGAACATGATCTCGTGGGCGTCCTCCTCCTGGAACACGGCGATCGAACCGGCGGGAACCCCGTCGACGTCGATGGTGCGGACCAGCGAGGACTCATCTCCCAGCAGCTGGCCCCAGTGGTGGTCGAAGACGCTGCGGTCCCGGGGGTTGGTGGGCGCGAATCCGGCCATGTGGGCGGCGTCGGCGTCCTGCTGGAATTGGAAGAACTGGTTCAGGTCGGCCTCGTTGACGTCCCGCAGTGTGATGTTCATTCTGCTCAGCCTACCGAAGCCATGATCTCAGTCATACGATCGAGGAAGGCGTCCACCTGGGCTTCGTCATATGCGGAGCTGCCGGACGCGGTCTCGAAGGCGACCGTGCGGATCTCATCGACGCTCATGGGGTTCTCCCCGTCGAGGTACTGCTCCAGCCGGTGCGCGAGCTGGTCAACGTCTGCCCGGCGGTAGCCGGTGCCGTCGCCTGAGGGCTCGCGGAATCGTTGGCCCTCCGGGCGTTCGAGACGGCGGCGCAGGGGCTCGGCGCGCTCAGCGAGCAGCTCGTACCACGCGTCCTCGCCGTGCGCTGCGATGTAGCGGTCGCGCTCGGCGGAGGCGAACGCGTCTTCGAGACGATCCAGAGCTGCGTCGACTTCAGCGGGGCTGTATCCCCCGGCACCGAGGGAGAAGCTTGCCTCGCGAATCTCAGCGAGCGGCATGCTCCGTCCGGAGTCGTAGGCAGTCCTGGCGCGCGCCATGAACTGATCGACTTCCTCCCGGCTGTAGCCGTGCTCGTTCTCGGAGAGCAGGGTGAACAGTGGTTGCGACATGGTCTTTAGCCTAAGTCTGGTCAGGCGAGGCCCAGTGCCACCACGCCGAGGTATGCGGCCGGCATTGCCCAGACGACGGAGTCGAGGCGGTCCATGACTCCGCCGTGGCCGGGCAGTGCGTTGGACATGTCCTTGATGCCGGCTTCTCTTTTGACCATCGATTCGGCGAAGTCGCCGGCCGTTGCCGCCACGACCACGATGACTGCCAGGAGCACGCCGGCGTACAGGGGCTCATCGAAGACGACCCAGGAGAAGAGCGCGCTGACGGCTGCGGCACCGAGGAGCGATCCGGCGAACCCTTCCCAGGACTTCTTCGGGCTGACCTTGGGCGCCATGGGACGGCGGCCGAACAGTCGGCCGGCGATGTAGCCGAAGGTGTCGTTGCAGACCACCAGCAGAACGACGACGGTCAGCCGCCATGCTCCGTCGTCCATCTGCACCAGCAGCACAGCGAAGGAGACGAGGAAGGGCACCCAGCATCCGATGAAGACTGCGGCGGCGGCGGACTGGATCGGGGGCTTCTCCGCACCGATGGGCGTGGCCCGGACGGCCGAGCTCGCCCAGACCCAGACCAGAATGAGCGCGCTTGTTAAGGCGAAGCTCAGGACGAGGCCTTCCTCTGCTGCGAAGTAGGCAGCGACCAGCATCCCCACGGATCCGACGCACAGCGGCACAACGGGCACGTTGTAGCCCTGGCCTTTGAGGGCGCGCGCGACTTCCCACACTCCCAGGCAGAGAAGGACCGAGAAGAGGAGTATGAGAACTTCGACGAAGAAGAGGATACCGATGACTGCCGGCACCAGCAGCGCAGCGCCTGTGGCTATTGCGGCAGGCAGGTCACGGCCGCCCCGAGGCTCGTTGCGTGCGGGTTCGGGCAGCGTCGGGGAGGGCATGCGGTGTAGGAGGCTCAGACCTCGAGCAGCTCGGCTTCCTTGCGCTTGGCCATGTCGTCGATGCGGTCGACATGCTTCTTGGTCAGGCTCTCGAGCTCTTTGGTGCCGCGTTCGGCGTCATCCTCACCGACTTCGCCGTCCTTGGCGGCCTTCTCCATGGCTTCTTTGGCTTTGCGTCGGGCGTTTCGCACGGACACTTTGTGGTCTTCGGCTTTGCCTTTGACGAGCTTCACGTATTCCCTGCGCCGCTCTTCGGTGAGGTCGGGCATGGTGATGCGAATCTGTTTGCCGTCGTTGGACGGGTTGGCTCCGATCTCGGAGTCGGAGAGGGCCTTTTCGATCTCACGCATCGCGGAGATGTCGTAGGGGGTGATGAGGATGGTGCGGGCGTCGGGGGTGTTGAAGGACGCCAGCTGCTGCAGCGGGGTGGCGCTGCCGTAGTAGTTCACGAGCACCTTGGAGTACAGGGCGGGGTTGGCCCGACCGGTGCGAACGGTGGCGAAGTCTTCGCTGGTGGCTTCGACTGTCCGCTCCATGGCCTCTTCGGCCTCGAGCAGGGTCTCGTCAATCACGGGTCTCTCCTTGGGTGTCCGGTTGTGCCAGGTGGCAGTCTACTGAAGTGTGGTCGCGCGCGGCATGATCAGGGGTTGACGGCGGTGCCGAGCGGCTCTCCGAGGAGGGCGCGGGTGATGTTCCCTTCCCCTTCCATGCCGAAGACGCGCATGGGGAGCCCGTTGTCGTTGCACATGGTCATGGCGGTCTGGTCCATCACTCGGATGTTCCTGCGCAGGGCCTCATCATAGGTGAGGGTGTCGAGCTTCTCGGCGGTGGGGTCGGTGCGGGGGTCGGCGGTGTAGACGCCGTCGACGCCTGACTTCGCCATGAGCACCTGCTGCGCTCCGACTTCCAGGGCACGCTGGGCGCACACGGTGTCAGTGGAGAAGAAGGGCATTCCGGCGCCGGCGCCGAAGACGACGACCCTGCCTTTTTCCATGTGCCTCACTGCGCGCAGGGGTATGTATGGTTCGGCGACCTGTGCCATGGAGATTGCGGTCTGCACACGGGTGGGCTGGCCGGACTGTTCGAGGAAGTCTTGGAGCGACAGCGCGTTCATCACGGTGCCGAGCATGCCCATGTAGTCGGCGCGTGCTCGGTCCATGCCGGCTTTGGAGAGTTCGGCTCCGCGGAAGAAGTTGCCGCCTCCGACGACGACGCTGACTTCGACTTGGTCGCGTACGGCGGCGATCTGTTCAGCGATGGCGCGCACGGTGGCGGGGTCCACGCCCACTGATCCGCCTCCGAACACTTCGCCGGAGAGCTTGAGGAGCACGCGTCGGCGGCCTGCTGCGGCGGGGTCTTCAGTGGTGCGTGTGGTCAGGGGCTCTGTCATGGGGTCCTCCGCGGCACGTGGCTTCTCGAACAGGGTGGGCATAGGAAAAGGGGGCGGCCACCTGGAAGATGGCCACCCCCTTTCCTGTGAAGACGTTCAGCTCAGTCTAGCGTCTTTCGTTCAGGATCCGACGCGGAAGCGGACGAAGCCCACAGCTTTGGTCCCGGCAGCGTCGAGGATCTGGCTGACGCTCTGCTTGGGGTCCTTGGCGAAGGGCTGGTCCACCAGGACGTGCTCCTTGAAGTACGCGTTGGTGCGACCCTCGATGATCTTCGAGATGGCCTGTTCGGGTTTGTTCTCGGCGCGGGCAGTCTCCTCGGCGATGCGGCGCTCATCGGCCACCTTCTCCTCGGGAACTTCGTCGCGGACGAGGTAGCTCGGCGACATCGCGGCGGCGTGCACTGCGACGTCGTGAGCGGCGGCCTTGGCCTCTTCGGAGTCGTCTGCCACTGCAACGAGCACGCCGACCTGCGCGGGCAGGTCCTTGGCGGTCTTGTGCAGGTAGGCGTCGACGTATCCGCCGGTGATTTTGGTCAGACGGCGGACCACGACCTTCTCGCCCAGGATGGCTGCCTCTTCGGTGACGTAGTCGGACAGCTTCTTGCCGTCGACTTCGTCCTCGAGCAGAGCTTCGACGCCGTTGTGGCCGCCGGCCACAGCCACTTCGAGAACCTTGTCTGCGAGGGCAATGAACTTGTCGGACTTGGCGACGAAGTCGGTCTCTGCGTTGACCTCGAGCAGGTAGCCGGCCTGGTCAGTCACCTTCGCGGTGATGAGGCCTTCGGCGGCCGACCGGCCTTCGCGCTTGGCCGCACCCTTCAGGCCCTTGATGCGGATGGCCTCGATGGCCTTGTCGACGTCGCCGTCGGACTCGTCAAGGGCCTTCTTGACGTCCATCATGCCTGCGCCGGTGCGCTCGCGCAGGGCCTTGATGTCGGCAGCGGTGTAGTTCGCCATGGGTTGCGTTCCTCCCGGAGGGTTTAAAGGATCAGGCTTCGGTCTTCTCGGCAGCTTCGCCGGCGTCCGCGTTGGTGGGAACGGCGGCTTCGCCGGTCTCCTCCTCTGCGACAGCGTCTCCCTCGTTGGAGGGGGAAGCCTGGTCAGGCTGCTCGGCGCCCTTCTCGGCCGCGTGCTGCTCGAGCAGCTCGCGCTCCCACTCAGCCATCGGCTCTGCGGCTGCCTGGCTGGAGCCGCCGCCGCGCTTCTCGTCGCGGGCGATGAGGCCGTCAGCAGCCGCGTCTGCGATCACGCGGGTGAGCAGGTCGACGGAGCGGATGGCGTCGTCGTTGCCGGGGATGGGGTAGTGGACCTCGTCGGGGTCGCAGTTGGTGTCGAGGATGCCGACCACGGGGATGCCCAGCTTGTGAGCCTCGTCGACGGCCAGGTGCTCCTTGTTGGTGTCCACGACCCAGATGGCGGACGGAGTCTTGGTGAGGTTCCGGATGCCGCCCAGGTTGGAGCGCAGCTTCTCCAGCTCGCGGGAGAGCAGCAGCAGCTCCTTCTTGGTGTACTGGGAGCCTGCGACGTCGTCGAAGTCGATCTCCTCGAGCTCCTTCATCCGCTGCACTCGCTTGGAGACGGTGGCGAAGTTGGTGAGCATGCCTCCGAGCCAACGGTGGTTCACGTAGGGCTGGCCGACGCGGGTCGCCTGTTCGGCGATGGCTTCCTGGGCCTGCTTCTTGGTGCCGACGAAGAGGACGGTGCCGCCGTGGGCGACCGTCTGCTTGACGAACTCGTAGGCGCGGTCGATGTAGGACAGCGACTGCTGCAGGTCGACGATGTAGATGCCGTTGCGCTCGGTGAAGATGTAGCGCTTCATTTTCGGGTTCCAGCGGCGGGTCTGGTGACCGAAGTGAACGCCGGAGTCCAGCAGTTGGCGCATAGTGACGACAGACATGAAAAGTCCTTTCGGTGCCGGGCTTACAACATGGGCGGACCCATGCAGCGCCGGCTCGTTTTATCGGTTGCGAATATCTCCGGCTTTCCCGGATTCCTAGCTGCGAAGCAAGCCGAAGCTCGCGGCCCCAGCACCTGCCTTGCCCAGATGTCTGGTCGTCGGAAGTGGACCGAAGGGGACGACCCGCGCAGAACGCGGGGAATCACAGCGCGTAGTCAGTTGGGCGCGCGGAAGAACCACGCACACCAGCTGCTGGGCAAAGTCTAGCGGCACAGGGAAGGAATGCCCAACCACAGGGTGCGTCCTCGCTCTTGCACAGGTGTACCCGGCCGCTGGGCCTCAGGGCAGAGTGGCATTCATGCCTTCGAAGACGACTGCCCGCCCCCTTGCCGGGGCGATGCTGTGCCTGATGATGCTGGCACTGCCCCTGACGACGGCGAGCGCGGCGGATCATCCCGACGATTGGAGGAGTCCGTCTGCAGGCGCGTCCGTGGTGCGCGCGTTTGCGGCACCCCCTGCCCCGTGGGCTTCCGGCCATCGAGGGGTGAAGCTAGGCGCCTCGCCGTCCTCTGCTGTGCGTGCACCCGAGCGCGGAACTGTTCTGTTCTCCGGCAAGGTCGTGAACCGATATGTGCTGACGATCGCTCACGGAGCCGGCTATGTCAGCTCCTTCGAACCCGTGGAGACGGAGCTCGAAGTCGGCGACACGGTCACCCAGGGGCAGCAGATCGCTTCACTTGCGACCTACGACGACGGAACCTACGCCTGCGAGGCCGCCTGCCTGCACTGGGGTGTCCGACACCACGGCGAATACATCAACCCGATGCTCCTCTTAGGCCCAGTCGAACCCTCCGTGCTGCTGCCCCTCGACGAACGCTCCGATGCGTGACCTCTGGCTCCCCGAGCGAGATTCGTGATCCACCCCCACCTGCGGTTATACGCTCACCTGCCGGGGAGTCGGATAGTTGCTCGGCAGATCAGCGATCATGGTCTTATGGAACGTGATGACCAGTTGCCGAGGAGCCGCCGGCGCGGCCGGAAACTCATGGCCGGGACTCTCACGATCCTGGTGGCAGTCGGGGTTGTGATGGCACTTGTGTGGGCCTTCCAGCGCTCCCTGATCTACTTCCCGGATACCACGGAGGTACCGCCGGCAGCTGAGGCCCTTTCGGGCGGTGAAGACCTGACTCTCCGAACCTCTGACGGCCTCCACCTGGGCGCGTGGTTCGCACCGGCATCAGCAGAGGCAGAGGACCGGGACTTAGCAGTGCTCATGACCCCCGGAAACGGCAGAAACCGTGCCTCTCGGACCGGTCTGGCCAGTGAGCTGCAGAATGAGGGTTTCGCAGTGCTCCTCCTGGACTATCGCGGCTACAGCACAAATCCGGGGGATCCGAGCGAGGAAGGGCTCGTCCGTGATGGGATGGCCGCCGTTGTCGCCCTCGAGGCCCAGGGGTTTCCGCCCGAGCGCACCATCTATTTCGGAGAATCCATCGGCGGCGGCGTGATCGCCGCACTGCTGACCGAACGTCCCCCAGCCGCAGCGGCGTTCCGCTCTCCGTTCACTGAACTGGCCGACGTGGGCCGGGAGCACTACCCGTGGCTTCCCGTGCGTACGATCCTTCGCGACGAGTTCCCCGTGGCGGCACACGTGGGCCAGACCCAGGTGCCGATATCTGTCATCCGGGCGGAGCACGACTCGGTGGTGCCGACTGAGCTGAGTGCGCAAGTTGCCGCTGCGGCTCCGAATCTCGTCGAGGAGCGGATTGTCGAGAATGCCGACCACAACGACCCGATCATGTTCGGCCCGGAGGTCGCAGAGGTGGTTGCCCGTCTCGCCGAGAACGTCGACCCCTGAGCCACGCATCTCCTCATTGCTGCGACCTCACTGAGCCGCAGGGGCGCATGAATCCGCGGGAGCGGCGACGTCCCTATGCGCAGGCGCAGCGCGCAGGGTCATAGCGATCAGCAGGGGGCATCTCAGTCGGATTCGGGGCTCAGCAGAGGAACGGAGCTTGCCTCCACCGGCACGACGAAACTGATTCCGTGTGGGTCTCCGTCTTCGAAGAGGACTCCTTCGAGGCATGACAAGATCGGCTCGACTTTCTCTTCGGTCACCAAAATAATGAGCGCAGTCTGAGCTCCGACGAACCTGGCGCCGAAGAAAGTCCGCCGCGACTTCTGGCCCACCCCCCGAGCGGAGAGAGCGGTCACGCCGGTGGCCCCGGCTTCCTCAACGAGCGAGATGGCCTTTTCCTCCCGGTCATCGGGGATGATGACGAACACGGCCTTATGAGACATCACGCCTCCGTAGATTCGACGTCGGTGCGGCTGGAATCAGCTCTGACGGAACTGAACCGGATGAGAAGAGCGTAGCTCAGGACGGCGATCACTGGTCCGACTGAAGCGAAAGCGATAAGGCCGAAGCCGTCGACGAGCATGTCGCGCCCAGGCACCGCGGCGGCCAGCCCGATACCCAATGCGGTGATCAGCGGGACCGTAATCTCGCTGGTTGTCACGCCTCCAAGGTCGAAGGCCAGCGGAACGTGCTGTTTGGGTGCCAGAAGCAGCAGGACCATCGCCAGCAGATAGAGGCCGGCAATGACCAACCCAAACGGTGCGCCAGTGAGGATCCGCAGCACTCCTATCCCGATGCCCGCAGCTACCCCGCAGGCCACCAGGAGCCGAAGCGTGCCAGCCCGCAAGCGCTTCTCTGAGATCTCTTCAGCCTCTTCAGCAATCGCGATCAGCGCAGGCTCAGCCATGGTCGCAGCGAAGCCGATCAGCACTCCGAAGGCGACGACGAGGAACATCCGGTCAGTCTCTATGAGCTGTTCCGCCATCTGCCGGCCCATAGGGATCAGCCCGAGTTCAAGACCAACGATGAACCCGTAGAGACCCAGAACCACCATGCCGAACCCCACTGTGGCCTGAATTGGGTTGCCCAGTCGCCGTCGCAGGATCACGAACTGGAAGAACAGCACGACCAGGATGACTGGCAGTACATCTCGGCCCACATAGACCAGCCCAACCATCAGGTCCAGCCACCACGGGAGCACATCCTCTGTCCCATTGGCGACCACGGCCTCGCCCGGTGACCCAAATTGATAAACCACGAGGCCGTAGAGCT
Organism: Nesterenkonia sp. NBAIMH1; assembly: GCF_007922635.1. NCBI lineage: Bacteria > Bacillati > Actinomycetota > Actinomycetes > Micrococcales > Micrococcaceae > Nesterenkonia > Nesterenkonia sp. NBAIMH1. The sequence goes on along the minus strand of NZ_CP042335.1, from coordinate 1,956,813 downwards.
GCACCCCGACAATGGGGACCATCACACACAGGGCGACAAGCCCGAAGCCGTCACGGAGCCGACTGCGTCCGGTGATCGAGGACGCCATGCCTATGCCGATGGCAGCTATCAGGGGAACTGTCACGATGTTGGTGGTGACCCCGCCGGAGTCGTAGGCGAGGCTGGCGATCTCCGGCGGTGAGGAGACGGTAAGGATCAGCACGACCCCGTAGCCGATGAGGAGCATGCGGTGCAGCGGCCAGCCTAAGAACACGCGGAGTGCCCCCAGCACCATCACTGCGCCCACACTGACTGCGATCACCAGCCGGAAGACGAAGCCGTCCACCTGGCCTTCACTGACTACCTCGGCCTGGTCTGCCACCGACAGCAGTGCGGGTTCCGCGATCACTGCGGCAAAGCCGATCAGGAAGCAGAAGGGGAGGATTTTCCACAGCGACGCCGACCGGATGAGCTTATTGGTGATGGACTTCCCGACTGGAAAGACGCTGCGTTCCAGACCCTCCAAGAAGAGGGCGATGCCGACAGCCACGATCACCAGACCGCCCAGAATCGCGTACCAGTCGTCAGGCACTTGGCGGAATACCACCAGCTGAAACAGGGCCACCACGCAGAGAATCGGCACCAGAGCGCGCAGTGCGTGAATAAGTCTCCGTGTCAGCGCCTGAGCTAGTTTCACGAGGACCCTTTCGGTAGCCGTCCCACTACTGCCTCCGACCCCGGCCCGGGGCGCAGTGGCTGCCGACGGCACCCCCGCCGGCAGGGAGTGCGGGACTTCAATCCGCGATCAACGGACTATAACAACCAGAAGCCTCGAATCCTGGCTGGAAGTTGCTTTTCTCCAGTTCAGGACGACACTTTCAGCTCCAACAGCTCACAGCAGGCTAATCCAGAGGTCAGTGCAATGAGCCCTGCTCACTGCAAGGTCCTCCCGGTACGGGGTGCCGCCACCAGAGAATGGGTGACGGCAGGTCGCCTCGCTTTCGACCTAAGACGATGGAACCTACGCCTGCATGCACCGGGGCGTCCGGCACCGCGGCGAATGGAGGTCAGGGAAGGACGATCTCGAAAGCCGGATCGGGCTTGTCCAGCAGAGCCACGAGATCCTGCCAGCGGCCGATCGCTCCGGAATGCTGCAGCCGACCGGCTTCGGCCAAATCCGAAGGATCGGCCAAGCCGGTGACCAATAGCCGGAGCGTGGTGATGTCGCTGGTCAGTTCAAGCTCCAGGTCAGCCCCTGGGGTCGACGTGGGGTGGTGAGTCAGCACACCGTTGGCCAGAACGATCCGGATGCGACGGGCAGAATCGTTCAGTGCCCATTCGATGACGATGCGTTCGTCCCATGACCGAGGGCCATCAACGCGTATCGCGAGGGAGTCCAACAGCTGCTCCACACTGAGTGCCTGCAGAAAGTCGGGGGACGCTGTGCTCGTCGGCGTACCGACGTTGCCGTGGCGCAGCTCGTGGGCACCGGTGAGGAAGAAGTTTCGCCAGGTTCCGTTCTCTGACCCGTAGGCCAACTGTTCAAATGTTGAAGCCTGCAGTTCGCGTGCTGCCATGTTTTGCGGATCGGCAAAGATGACATGGTTCAGTACGGTGGCCGCCCAGCGAAAATCACCGGAGGAGTGTGCTTCCTGCGCGTGGTGGAGAGCCGCCTGAGCGCCGCCCATGGCTGTGACGTATCGGATGGCCTGCTCCTCCGGGGGGTGTTCCCACAGATGGGCTGGGTTGCCATCGAACCACCCGAGATACCGCTGGTAGATGGCCTTCACGTTGTGGCTGACCGAACCGTAGTAGCCCCGCGCGTGCCAAGCCTGCTCTATGGCCGGCGGCAGTTCGATCAGATCAGCGATCTCCGCTCCAACATATCCCCTGTTCAGGAGCCGCAATGTCTGATCATGCAGGTAGGCATACACATCCCGATGCAGGCTCAGGTACTTCACGATACGTTCATTGCCCCATGTCGGCCAGTGGTGGGAGGCGAACGCCACCGTGATGTCATCGGTGAGAAGCGTGATGCTCTCGGTGAGATACCTAGCCCACTCGTGCGCGTCTCGAACCACCGCTCCCCGCAGGGTCAGCAGGTTGTGCAGCGTGTGGGAGGCGTTCTCTGCCAGGCAGACAGCACCGAGGTCCGGAAAGGTGAAGTTCATCTCGGCGGGCGCCTCGGTGTCGGGCGTCAGTTGGAATACGATCCTGACTCCGTCGACAATCTCCTGCTGACCGGTGGAGATGATCTCGGTCGTCGGCGCGATCAGACTCACTGTTCCGGTGCTGGTCGTCGCCCCCAGGCCAGCGCCGACCTGACCTTCGGGCCCTTTGGACAATGCCGCCCCGTACATGTAGCCCGCACGTCTGGTCATCGCACCACCAGCGAATACGTTCTCAGCGACGGCCTCCTTGAGGAAACCGGCTGGGGCGATCACCCTGCACCTCCCAGCATCTACCTCATCCTGCGAGATCACTCCCTTCACTCCACCGAAGTGGTCCGCGTGGGAGTGAGTGTAGATGACTGCAATCACGGGCCTATCGCCCCGATGCTGCCGATACAGGGCCAAGGCCGCAGCAGCGGTTTCGGTTGAGATCAACGGGTCGATCACAATGACCCCGGACCCACCTTCGACGAACGTGATGTTCGACAGGTCCAACCCTCGAACCTGGTAAATCCCCTCAATCACCTCGTACAGGCCGTGCATCGCCACAAGTCCGCTCTGTCGCCATAAGCTCGGGTTGACGCACGGAGGCGCTGGACCTTCCAAGAAGGTGTAGGCCTCGTTGTCCCACACCACTCGACCATCCTCGGCCCGCACTGCCGCCGGGTTCAGTCCCCCGACCCACCCACGGCGGGCGTCCGCGTAGTCCTGCTGGTCCTCGAACGGCAGACTGTTGATCAGGTCGGCGTTCTGCTGGGCGATGAATTCACTCACCTCAGGCATCAGGCACTCCAGTCGTTGCACAAGCCCCTATTCTGTGCATTTCAGTGAACCAACAGAACAGCTCTTGGCACAACCCCCTCTAGGCGCAATTCGATCAGGTTTCGCACCTTGTTCGTCGGCTCTCTAGGGCCGGGGTGCACTGCGGCTGAGGTCGCTCAACGGCCCCCTGTCCCAGCCACATCTGTTTCGCAGCACGCCATGCCTTGAAATGTGATATGAATCACATCCAAGGAGGATCAATGAAAATCCAAGCAGCAGTCGCGGAGTCCACGGGAGCACGAATCACCGTGGAGGAGCTCGAGCTCGAAGATCCAGGCCCCGGCGAAGTGCGCGTTCGCCTGGTCGCCACAGGCGTCTGCCACACGGACACCATCACGCGGGACGGCGACCTGCCGCTCCCGCTGCCCGGGGTGCTCGGACACGAGGGCGCGGGCGTCGTCGATGCCTTGGGAGCAGGGGTCGAGGGTCTCTCAGTGGGCGACCATGTCGTCATGGGATGGCCTCACTGCGGAAAATGTCGCAACTGCCTGCGTGGGGAGCCGCGCTACTGCGCCCTGCTGGGACCGGCAGTGGCGTCGGGCGCCCGGTACCGGGGTCCGCTCGAAGGCAGCAGCGGCTACCGCCGCGCCGACGGATCCCCGATCTCCGGGCACTTCTTCGGCCAATCCTCTTTCGCCACCTACTCGATCGCCGATGCGACCTCTCTCGTCCTCGTCGACAAGGACCTGGATCTGAAGCTTCTGGGTCCCCTGGCCTGCGGTTTTGCGACTGGCGCCGGGGCCGTGCTCAACACTGCTCGACCGCAGCCTGGGGAGAGCATCGTCGTCTTCGGCGCCGGGGCTGTGGGGCTTGCCGCCATCATGGCTGCACGGACGACATCGGCCGCGATTGTCATCGCTGTGGACCTGCACGACTCGCGCCTGGATCTCGCTCGCCGGTACGGTGCCACCCACGTGATCAATGCGCGTACAGAAGACGTGCTGGAGAAGATCGCGGAGCACAGCGGCGGCACCCCGGACTACGCCATCGAATGCACCGGTGTGGTCTCAGTCATCGAGCAGGCGGTGAGATGCATCGGCATGCTGGGTACGTGCATCCTGGTCGGCGGAGCTCCGGCAGGAGCCCAGTTCTCCGTCGAGCATCAGCCGGCACTCTGGGGAAAGCGGATAGTCGGCACGCTCGGGGGCAGCGGAACGAGTTCTGAGCTGATTCCGGCGCTGATCTCACTGCACCGCCTCGGACGGTTTCCCTTTGATGAGCTTCTCAGGTTCTACCCCCTTGAAGACGTCGAGACGGCCATCCAAGACAGCCTGAGCGGAGATGTCATCAAACCCGTCCTGGACATATCGCCAGCGTGATCCTCAGGCCCTCACCAGCGCTGATCGCCCTCGGGGCTGCGTGAGCGCAGGATAAGCAGGATCGGAACAGTGCAGAGGTACATAGCCGCAGCGACCGTCCAACTGAGTGTGAAATCGGTGCCCAGGTCTCGCAGCCACCCCACAGTCAGCGGGCCGAGCGCGAACCCGGCGTACATCCCCATCGACGTGACTCCAGAGGCTCGACCGACCCTGCCGGGCGGTGCGGCACGCATCACGGCCGCGTTGATGATGACGTTCGCTCCCAGGGCGGTGGCTCCGTGGACGATCGCAGCTGCCCACACGAGCGCGGCGAAGCCGCCCAGCTGTGCCGCGAGCAGGAATCCCATACTGACCAGGGACCCGCCGACGATCCCCAGCAGCAGGGACGAGGGCCGGTGCCCCGCACCGATCCTGCGGGCCCACCAGACGCGGGCGAACATCCCGATCGCACCGCTTACCGTGATGGTCAGCCCGCCGGCCACCAGCGAGAACTCCAGCTGCTCCACGGCGAAGAGGGGAATGTAGACATTCAGCGCCTGCAGGCTGAAGGCGAAGAGGACAGAGAACAGGGTCAGCAGCGCGACCACTGAAGACTTCTCTGCCGCAGGAGCGGGGCCGTCCGAGGCCTGACTGACAGGCTCCCGGACTGATGGTGCCGATGTCTCCGAATCCACTTCGCGCGGGTGATAGTGCCGACGCAGCACCCAGAAGCCGTAGATGTTCAGCGTCACCACCAGCGCCACCCCACCCAGAGCGGCTCCGGTCCACCCCAGCCAGACAGCCATCACGGGGAAGAAGGCACCGGCGGAGAGCTGCGCTATGGGCACGCCGGACTGCTTCATCCCTATCCAGCTGGCCCGCTGCGCCGGAGGAACCGCTTCGAGCAGCATCCGGTTGGTGGTGGAATTGGAAATTGCTTGGCTGGCCCCCGCCAACACCGCCACCACACAGATCAGCAGGTAGCTGGTGGTCAGCGCGGCGACCAGCAGCGAAAGCGCCACCCCGCCGAAGTTGAGCAGCAGCTGCCACCTCAGTGAGACCACATCGGTCCAGCGGCCCAGCGGCCGCGCCGCCACGGCTGCCGACCCGAAGACGAGGGTCGCCACCAGACCCAGCTGACCGGCTGTGATCTCGAAGCGCTCGACCACTGCCGCCGAGGTGGAGGACAGCGTCAGCATGAAGAGCGGGCCGGCTCCCATGAGACCCGCCAGCACACCCAGCAGATGCAATGAGGGTTTGGACGTGGGACTGCTCACCGGGTGAGCCTATCCCCGTCACAGCCGAGGCGGGCACGGAACCTCCTGCACCCTCAGGCGTGTACGGCTGCGTCCCCGCCCACTGCCCGACCTCTTCCGCCGCGTGAAATGGATAGGGAGAACAGCGTCGCCATGTGCCACCGTTGGAGAAGGTGAAGACCCACGAGCCCACCACATGGATCGGGGCGTGCACACAGTGCGGCAGAAACCGCCGCTTCAAGCCCGATGGGAGCAGTCATTGACGTCTGAGAGGAACAGGTCAGCAGACGGGTTCTCGACCGCCGGCTCCCCCCGACCGCCTGTCATGTGGGCGCCGACGGAGGAGTTTCGCACCAGCACCCGCATGTGGGACTTCATGCGATGGGTCGGCCGCACCCGAGGCGTCGCTCTCACCGACTACCGGGACCTGTGGCGATGGTCTGTCACCGAGCTGTCAGATTTCTGGGCAGCCGTCGCTGAGTACTTCGAGCTGATAGGTGACGGCCTCCACGGACCGGCACTGGCAGAGGAGCGCATGCCAGGAGCCCTCTGGTACCCCGGGGCGCGCCTGAACTACGCCGAAAACGTCCTGCGTCACGCCGCCGACCCCGCCATGGCGGACACCACGGCAGTGCTCCGCATAGAGGAGGACAACGCCACGCAGACACTCACGTGGCGGGAACTGGAGGCGAAAGTTGCTTCCTTCGCCGCCCAACTGCGCGAACAGGGCGTGCGCCCCGGAGATCGAGTGGCCGCCGTGCTGCCCAACGTCCCGGAGGCCCTCATCGGGCTGCTGGCGACCGCTTCCATCGGGGCGATGTGGACCATCAGCTCACCAGACCTCTCCCCAGCCGCGACGCTGGACCGAGTCCGGCAGCTTGAGCCCACCGTCTTCATCGGAAGCGACGGCTACCGCTTCAACGGCAAAGAGTTCGACCAGCTGGAACACATGGAAGACGTCCTCGCAGGGCTGCCCACCGTCGAGCACGTGATCATCGTTCGCACCCTTGATCCCAGTGCGAATCTGACAGCCGGCCGCCTGGCGTTCGACGAGATGACGGCCCGTACCGTGGCGCCCTCCTACGAGCGGCTGCCCTTCGACCACCCCCTGTGGGTGCTCTTCTCCTCTGGCACGACCGGCCAGCCCAAGGGCATCATCCACGGCCACGGGGGCATGCTCCTCGAGGCGTGCAAAGGTACGGGTCTGAACCAGAACATGGGCCCAGGCGACCTCTACTATGTGGCTGCCAACACCTCGTGGATGGTGTGGAACACCTTGGTCAACAACATGGCCTCCGGCGCGGCGGTGGTCACCTACGCCGGGTCTCCCACCTACGGCCGCAAGGACCGGCAGTTCGAGGTGCTGGCAGCAACCGGCGCCACAATGTTCGGCGTGGGCGCCGCCTACCTCACCCTCGTCGAGCAGACAGGGCTGGAACCAGGCAGGGACTGGGATCTGTCCCAGCTGACGTCGATACTCTCCACCGGCTCCCCTCTCCCGAACTCCACCTGGGCATGGGTTCACCGCTCGGTCAAGGCCGATGTCCATCTGGGCTCAGACACCGGCGGAACTGATATCTGCAGCGGATTCATCGGCTCGAACCCGCTGGAACCGGTCCACCTCGGAGAGCTTCAGGGCCCCTTGCTCGGCGTGGCAGTGCAGGCCTGGGACGACGACGGCGGACGAGTCATCGGCGATGTGGGTGAGATGGTGATCACTCGCCCCATGCCGTCCATGCCGGTCCGGTTCTGGGACGACCCGGACGCTTCGAAGTACATGGCGGCCTATTTCGAGAAATACCACGGAGTGTGGTGCCAGGGCGACTGGATTTCGGAGAAGCCCGAGGGCACTTTCGTCGTTCACGGCCGCTCCGACGCGACCCTGAACCGTCAGGGGGTCCGGCTGGGGTCCGCTGACATCTACGGAGCGTTGGAAGGCATCGACGAGATTGAAGATGCACTGGTGGTGGGAGCGGAGCAGCCCGACGGTGGGTACTACATGCCGATGTTCGTGGTGCTCCGCGGGGAGGCGCAACTCACCGAGGACCTCATCGAGCGGATGAAGCGACAGATCAGGAGCCGCACGTCCGCGCGTCACGTTCCGGACGAGATCATCAGCGCTCCCGCGATTCCCAAGACCCACTCCAACAAGCGTGTGGAAGTCCCGATCAAGAAGCTGTTCGCGGGCACAGCGCCCGAGCGCGCCGTGAACCCAGCGTCGCTGGCCAATCCTGAGTCAATGCAGTGGTTCATTGACTTCGCTGAACGGTTCCATCGCGCCAGAGAGGCGCACACTCAGCCCGCACCCCCGTCCTAGACGGGGAAGCTCGCCCCGACTTTGACGGGCCGTACGTGCGGAGCCCGGCCGTACGATGGTCTGATGAGTCTTCACCACGTAAGGCGAGGCGCCGGAAGCCCATTGCTGCTGGTGCACGGCCTCGGCGCAGGCCTGCAGTCCTGGGATCCCATCATCGACGAGCTGGCAGCGAAGCGGGAGGTCATCGCGGTCGACCTGCCCGGATTCGGGCAGACGCCGCCCCTGTCCGGCGACGTGTCCATCGCCGCGCTCACCGATTCCGTCGCGCAGTTCATCAGTGAGCAGGGTCTGGAGGGCGTTGCCACTGCGGGACAGTCGATGGGTGGACGAATCGTCCTTGAGCTCGCCAGACGCGGGGGCGGCGGTGACACGGTGTCGCTCGCCCCCGGAGGGTTCTGGAGCGACCGCGAACTCGCGGTCTTCGGCTACACCCTTCGTCCCTCCATCGCCCTCGTTCGCGCCTTGCGCACTCGCCTACCGGCACTGTTGGGAAACCCTGTGAGTCGCAGCGCACTGCTCGCGCAGCTTTCGGCCCGGCCGTGGTCCCTGACACCGCAGACTGTGCTTCCCGACCTGCTCGGGTTGGCTGACAGTCCAGCGACAGACCCGGCCATGGACGCACTCACGAAGGGGCCCAAGCAGCAGGGCGCACCGTTGGGATCAGTTCCCGGTCGCGTCACTATCGGGTGGGGGCGTCGGGACCTCGTCACCGTTCCCCGGCAGGCTCACCGGGCCGCAGATGCGTTCCCCGACGCGGCCCTGCACTGGTTCCCCCGGTGCGGGCACTTCCCGCAGTGGGACGCGCCTCATGAGGCAGCAGAGCTCATCCTCACGGGTACTCACTGATAGGCGCTCGAATGCCCTCCGCCCCCGCGACATCCACACAGAAGGAGAATCATGAAACCAGCATCTCGTCATGACCTGCCCAGCTCGTTGGAGATGGAGTACCTGACCTGCCTCGAAATCAACGTTGACCACCCCATTGAGGTCGGCAATACACACGCGGGTAGGCGAAGAGTGGTTCCCATCCTCGGCGGCACGGCACAAGGACCAGCACTGAACGGGACGGTTCTGCCTGCCGGCGCGGACTTTCAAGTCATTCGATCGCCGACGGTTTCAGACCTCGATGCCCGCTACATCATTGAGGCCGACAGCGGCGAGCGAATCTTCGTGTCCAACCTGGCGTATCGCACCGGTTCGGCTGAAGACATCGCAGCCTTGGCACAAGGCACTCCCGTGCCTCCGGAAAGAATCTACTTCCGCTGCTCTCCCAGGTTCGAAGTCGCGGGCGAGGATCTCAAGTGGCTTGAGTCGACAGTAGTTGTGGGGGCCGGCGTGCGAACACCGACCGCGGTCCTGATCAACCTCTGGTCGGTTCTCTAGCACCGCATCTCATGCCCACTAATTCACGAGCGAGGGCAGCCATAGAACGAGGTCTGGAAAAGCGAAGAATACGACGATGAGCGCTATTTCTATAGCGACGAAGGGCCATACACCCTTAAACACCTCAGACGTCTTTATATCTGCGGCACCCGAGACTACAAAGCAGTTGATGCCTATTGGGGGTGTGACCATGCCGATCTCGATGAGCTTAACGATCAGAATCCCAAGCCAGATCCCGTCGAACCCCATGGTCGTCGCCACCGGATAGATGAGCGGCACGGTGATGACCAGAATCGAAATGGACTCGAGAGCCATGCCCAGGGGAATGAGAAGCGCCAGCAGAAGGGCAAGGATGAGCCAGTCAGGAAGGTCCAGTGAGGTGAGCGAACCGGCAACCGACTGCGGGACGCCTGCCACCACGAAGAAGAGCGAGAGGATGGCGGATCCGACAATGATGGCGAATACCATGCTTGTCGTCTTAGCCGTCTCTTTCAGCGCCTCTGTGATCTGAACTCCGATGGCGCGAAGGCCGTCGCGACGGTACTCGAGCGCCACCATGAGAAGCGCGAACAGCGCACCAATGGCGGCTGACTCGGTGGCGGTGAAGATGCCCGAATAGATGCCGCCCATAATGATGGCGAAGATGATGGCAAGCCGAAAGATGCCTCGCAGCGGCAGCCGGTCTGACGCTGCACGAGCTTTCGCATCGGACACCGCGCCGTCCAGGCCAGCGTGGAGGTCATCGCCCGAGGCGCTCACCGGCACGAGCTTCATCTTTCGAGTTCTCACCAGAATGTACGCCGCATAGGCGACCGCCGAGAGCACACCGGGCACGATTCCTGCCGCAAGCATTCTGCCGATCGATTCGCCGGTGAGAATCGCATACAGGACCAGGAACAGACTCGGGGGGATCATGGCCCCCAACGTTCCAGCGACGGCTACGAGCGCGCCCGCCAGACTGACGGGGTAGCCAGCCCGTCGCATCTCCCCAATGGAGAGCTTCGACATGGTCGCAGCGGTGCCTATGCTCGACCCGGAGACGGCTGCGAACCCGGCGCAAGCCGCCACCGTGGAGATGCCCAAGCCGCCTGGCAGGACACGGAACGCGCGTCGAGCAACCGCAAAGACCTGCTCCGCGATCCTCGCTCTGACCGCAAAGACCCCGAGAAGGATGAACATGGGGATGATCGTCAGGGAGAAGGTCGAGGTCTGCTCGAACGCACTGGATGCCAGCGTGCTGGTCACGAAGTCTGAGTCGCGCAGCAGAAGGAGGCCGGCACCTCCAGATATGGCCAGCGCGATCCAGACGGGCATACGGGACAGCAGCAGGGCTATGAGCAGAACGATGACCAGGAGGACGACTAGGTTGTCGCTCATTGGCTCGCCTCCCCATGGCCAGTCGCTGCGGCTGCACTGAAACGCGTCATGAGCCCGCTTCCTCCCTCGTGGAGAGTTCGTCGTCTTCCCGGAAGTCCTCAGCCTCGCCGAGGAGCGGTTCGTTGCGGAAGGATAGGTAGGTATTGACCAGTGAGATCATCAGGAAGGCCACAAAGCCGACCACGAGAAGCCAGCGGGACGGCCAGACAGGCCACTCCATCAAACCATGGGTCACTTCGCTCGCTGCGGTGCTTGCCGACGCGCGCTCGAAGCTTGCATAGATGAACCACACGACCATCGCGGAGACCGCCAACCACACTGTCCCAGCGAGCCTGCGCGCGACGGGCAGCGGGAGCTTGTCCGTCATGAGGTCCACGGCGACGTGCGCGTTGGTGGCTCCGGTGTAGGCGAGTCCCAAGAAGACTGTGGCGACAAGTGCACTCTCACTCATTTCCAGCAGGCCTGGAACCGACCTGCCCGCCACGTTCCTCGACACGACGTCCACTGTGACTGCGACCATGATCGCGATCGTGGAGAGAGACGCCAACGCACCGAGCGGTGCCGCGAGCCTCAACGCCAGCCGCCGCAGAAGACCTGAGAGCTTATTGGGAGGCACGTGAGACATATCTGACCTTCTTCGCTCCTCGGTGCAGAGCGTTCACGACGCCCTGCACCGATTTGGGCAATGGAATTTCGGCTCAGCGGTCAGCGCATGCGGCCGTCGGGTCCTCGCTCACTTCGCCTTCGTAGGAATCGAGCTTGTCCTTATACGCCGACAGATACTCGTCGGCGTTGCTGAGACCGTTGCCTTCGGCATCCTCAACCCACCGCTCCTCGAGGCTGTCGCCCAGCTCGTCGCTCCACGTTTGGGTGTCGGCCTCGTCCCACTGCCGGAGGTCACCGATAGTGTCCAGGAGCATGTCGCACTGCTCCAGAGTGACCTCGTTGAAGATCGCGGACGCCTGCTCGCGGTTGAACTCCTCCGTCACCTCGTCCACCACCTCACGAAGGTCCTCGGGCAGGTCGGTATAGACGTCGTGATTCATCCACATGCCGATGGTCGTGTAGGCGCCGATGCCGGGATCGCTCCAGTCTGAGAGCACGTCTTTGAGCTGGAAGGCGATCGTTCCGTCGAGGGGGGACCCCGATGCGTCCGCCACCCCACGCTCGAGCGCTTCGTAGGTCTCCGGCGCCGTGAGCGACACTGAACTCGCTCCCGCAGCGTCTACCGCCTGCTCGGCATACTGCCCAGCCATGCGCAGACGCAGTCCCTCCAGATCCTCGATCGACGACAGCTCCTCCTGCCCGCCGAGGAGAAGCCGGCCGGGGGAAACGTGCGCGATGGGATGCAGCCCGTTCTCTTCCCAAAGCTGCTGTGACCCTTCGTGCTCGGTGCTGAGCTCATAGATCACCCGAGTGATCGCTTCGCCGTTGAGGCTCAGGAAAGGGATGCTCGTGATCGACGCCTGGGGGAAGAGCTGCGGACTGTAGTCCGTCACCGTCTGTCCCACGTCAGCGCGCCCGTCGCGCACGCACTCAGCAATCTCGGCTGCGCTGCAGAGCGAACCCGCGGCATCAATGTTGAAGGTGAGACGCCCCTCGCTGCGCTCTTCGATCTCCTCGTACCACCAGTTGCCCATCTCCTCCGAGACGGAATCGGGCGTCGCCCACGAGGCCACGTTCAGCTGAACCGACTCAGCTTCGGCATCACCTTCTCCCCCGCAGGCTGCAAGTCCCAGCAACATCCCAGTGAGCCCGATGGCCGCTGCACTTCTGCGGGCCGCGACGCTTGGCTTCTTAACGTTCTTGAACACGTTTTCCCCTTTTTGTCACTCTTCCTTGAATGACCGGTCTGGAACACAGATTCCCTAAGCCCTAAAATGAGTCACTGGTGCCGTATGAGCCGCTTATAAGTTCTAGGTATAAAGATATACATCACTTTGATAAGAATAAAATTCTACCCACAGTGTGTCAAGGATCACACCCAATGAATGGCACCGTACGCTGACAGGAACGTGGGTACGCCTCGGAAGCCAGGAATAAGGGGCCGGGAAGAGCGTCTGGATCGAACCGTTCAAAGGGACTGCCTGACCTGAACCCTTCGGAACCATCCTCGGCAGACTGCCGCCACGCACCCCGATAGCGCACCGCATGGGCCCGTCCCCTTCAAGTCGGCCCCATCGCGGCCACGGAGCTGCGTCACTTTGAAAGGGCTTCGGCCGGTGCTCGCCCCACTCTGCTCTGCCCAGCGTGCCGCCTGAGCCCTCGCTTACTCCACGTCCTCCCGGTCGACTATGACAGTGTCCAGATCAGGCATCTCGTCAATGAAGCCGTAATCGACCATCAGCTCACCCATGTCTTCGAGAGGCTCCCGACGGATCGCACCATCGAACTCCTCCATGTTCACCTGAGCAGCTGCTTCTTCGTCCATATCCAAGAAGTTGGAGAGAGCCTCTGCGGTGCCCTCGGGGTCGCTCTGAGCGGCCTCAATAATCGTGAGATCGCCCTGCCCGCTCAGAACATTCACCGCAACGGACTGACCCTCAAGGTCACTCCACGTTTCCAGTTCAGAGTCCTCACGCACCACCACGGCATTGATGTCTTGACCTTCGGTCAGGGAGTGGGACCGCCCCGAAACGATGCGCATGTCCAACCCCTGCTCGACTGCCACGAGCAGGGACAGCGGATGGCCTGTCGCGAAGTCCATGTCCCCGGTTTGGACTGCAGGCAGCATTGCTGCGCCGCCCTCACCGGGGACCGGTGTTCACATCCAGGCCGCGCTCTCCGGTGGCCCGGTGGTAGTCGGCTCGGCGCCTCGCGGCTTAGGCCTACACAGCCTTCTTGCGCCATCCGCCGTCGGTGTAGGTCTGGCGCACCACCTCGGAGTAGGGCACCGGGCTCACATCGGCGTTGGCGGCGTACTGGCGGTGCGGCTCGACGGAGGACTTGGCTGTGCCGCCGTCGGGCTCGCCCCAGAGCACCTGGACCTGGGAGCCGATCTCCACCGAGGGGTCGACGATGGCCAGTGAGAGCGCACGCTTCTCATTCCAGCTGTACCCGGTGAACATGGACAGTCCCACCGTTGCACCTGACTCATCGAGAACTGCGTCGAAGTTCGATGCGCCGTAGTTCGCGTTCGGCAGGTCGAAGAACTTATACGGTGGCAGGTCCTTCTGATACATGGAGGCGTTGATGGTGGCGACATCGTCGCCGTCCCATGCGAGGGTCACCTTCTTGCGCTGGGCCTCCGGGTCCATCTTCTTCAGCGCGTCAGCGCCGATGAAGTCGTGGTCGTGCTTGATGAAGGCCCCGTAGCCCAGCTCCCAAGGAGTGGTGTAGTAGCCCTCGATGGAGTCCGGCACGTAGGACCCTGCCACCGCCGAGTTGGCCTCGTAGCTGTCAGCGCCCAGCCACTTGCGGTAGTCCGCGAGCTCGTCCCCCGAGTAGATGCCCGGAAGCGGGGAGGGGATCCAGCCGGACTCCAGTGTGTTGCAGGAGTATGCCCGGGCCCCAGCCGGCTCAAGTCCGAACTCAGCGCCGGCTTCGAGGATGGTCTCGCGGATGAAGTCGTAGTCCTCGTACGGTCCCCAGAGCTCCAGCCCGGGGGCGCCCGCCATACCGTGGCGCAGCGTCCGGACCTGCTTTCCGCCTACGTTCATCGATGACATGTTGAAGAACTTCAGCTTCTCCAGGGGCCCGCCGTGCAGCTTCTCGATGACGCTCCAGGCGTTGGGGCCCTGAATCTGCAGGCGCCATTCCTCGCGGGTGACCTTCTTGCCCATCGGACGGGATGGCGAACGACGATCGATCGTCAGCTCGACGTTGTAGTCGCCTGTCTCGGCGTGGAACATCAGCCAGTTGGCGGCAGGGCTGCGGCCGACGTACACGAACCTCTCCTCCGCCTCACGGAACAGAATGCCGTCGCCGATGACGTGGCCGTAGGGGGTCACTGGCACGTACTGCTTCGCCTTGTTGACGGGGAAGTTCGCCACCGAGTTGATCGCAGTGTCAGAGATCAGCTTCAGCGCATCGGGCCCCTCGATGTAGAGGTTGTCCATGTGGTGGGTCTGGTCGAAGAGCACAGCGCTCTCTCGCCACGCCTGGACCTCGTTGCGCCAGTTGGTGAACTCGGCCGCCACCACCGGGTAGACGTAGGCGCCCACCTGGACGTTGCGCAGGTGGTTGACGACGTCGCCGGATGCGTCCAGGACGTCCTGCAGGGACTTGGTCGACATGTTCATGTTCCTCTCGTTGAGACAGATTCATCGGGTTCGGCAGAAGGCGTCAGGTCAGGCCATGACGATGCCGATGGGCTTGGACGGTCTGCTCCAGCAGACAGGCGATGGTCATCGGACCCACCCCGCCCGGGACCGGGGTGATCCAGCTGGCGCGTTCGGAGGCGGCCTCGAACTCGACATCGCCGGTGTTGTCCGCATATCCGGCATCAGCCACGACCGCCCCCTCCTTGATCCATTCGCCTCTGATCAGATGGGGGCGGCCCGCTGCGGCGACGACGATGTCGGCCCGTGAGACGGCCGCCTGCAGGTCTGGGGTCTTTGAGTGGCAGTACGTGACGGTGGCATCGTCTGCCAGCAGCAGCAGTCCCATCGGAATGCCGAGGATCCTGCTGCGCCCCACGACCACCGCCTCCTTGCCGGCACGTTCGATCCCGTAGTGATCGAAGAGGCGCATGATTCCGCCCGGTGTGGCAGAGCGGAAGCCCTGCTCAGCGAACGCCATCGACGCCAGCGATCCGGGGGTCACGCCGTCGACGTCCTTCGCCGGATCGATCGCGCCGAACACCTGGGCCTCGTCGACCTGGGACGGAGCCGGGTGCTGGACCAGGATTCCGTCGACATCGTCGTCCTCGGACAGGGCCCTGACCTCTGCGACGACCTGCTCGGTGGTCGACGCTGCGTCCAGAGTGATCTGCCGCGGCTCGATGCCTGCCTTGCGGCTGCGGTCGACCTTCATGCGCACGTAGGTGTGCGAGGCCGGATCATCGCCGACGATGACGGTGGCCAGAACCGGAGCCTTGCCGGTCTCTGCCTTGAGCTGCTGGACCTGGTCACCGAGGTCTTCGACGATGGCACGTGCCGTCGCGCGGCCGTCGAGGATCTGAGCGGACATATATTGCCTCCTTCGAACTCGTGGGTCAGAAGACGATCGTGGCGTTGCCGTCTCGCAGCACCCGATCCTCACAGTGAGCTTCGACCGCCGTGGACAGGACGCGGCGCTCCACATCGGCGCCGCGGCGCTGCAGGTCATCCGCAGTCTCCTGATGAGTGACGCTGATGACGTCCTGGGCGATGATCGGACCCTCGTCGAGGTCCTTGGTGACGTAGTGCGCCGTCGCCCCGATGAGCTTCACGCCGCGCTCCTTGGCTTTGCGGTACGGGCCCGCACCGATGAAGGCGGGGAGGAAGGAATGGTGGATATTGATGATCGGCACGCCCACTCGGTTGATGAAGTCCTCGGTGAGGACCTGCATATAGCGCGCCAGCACCACCAGGTCCACGTTGTCCTGCAGAAGCTCCAAGTGCCGGGCCTCAGCCTCTTCGCGCCTGCCCTTCTCCACCGGCACATAGAAGTAGGGGATTCCGAACGCGCGGACGTCATCGCTGAGGTCAGGGTGGTTGGAGACCACCATGGTGATGATGACCGGAAGCTCCCCGCGCCGCTGACGCCACAGCAGGTCCAGCAGGCAGTGATCCGACTTGGAGGCGAAGACGGCCACCCGTTTGAGCCTCTTGGCTTCGACCAGCTGCCACTCCATCCCGAATTCGCTGAGCACCTCTCCGAGCCTGGTGCGGAGATCCTCGACAACGGCGGAGAGGTTCGGCAGTGAGAACAGGGTGCGCTGGAAGAACCTCCCACCCTCCGGGTCGGAGGTGTGCTGGTCCAGGGACGCGATATTGGCGCCGAAATCGGCCAGCGTGCCGGTGATCGCTCTGACGATGCCCGGACGGTCAGTGCCCTGCACGATCAGCCGCGCCGTGTTCTCCTGCTGGGGGTCGGCGACGGTGCTGTCCATCGATGCGGGGGCTGAGCTGCTCTCGGGTCTGGAAGTGAGTGTCTCCACTGGAACTCCTGTCACGTGGGGGGTCAGTCGTCAATAGGGGTGGGGCTACCGTGTTTGGGCGATCAGATCTCGTCGCCACTGCTCCGCCGCCGCGAGGTCGTTGAAGGTGAAGATGTGCAGGCCGGCAATGTTGGCCTCAGAACCTGCCAGGTTCTGGACCAGGCCGCGGAGAAGTTTGGTGGGCTTGTATCCGCTGGGGCTGAAGAACTTCCAAAGCATGTTCTGCTGCTTCTTCAGGAAGCTCGCCGACTGGCCGAGTCCGAGGCTCGCGGAGATGCGCATCAGCTTCTGACGACTGACCGGTCCGGGCATGCCTGCGTAGATGGGGAGGTCCACGCCTTCGCTGCGAACACGTTCGCCCCACGTGAGGAACGTGTCGGCGCTGAAGCAGATCTGGGTGAGGATCCGGTCGGCATAGGGGGCCTTGTCCCGCAGGGCCTGGTCGATGTCCTCGGTCGGGAAGAAGGCATGACCTTCGGGATACCCGCCGATGCCGATGTTCTCGAAGTGGTGCCCGCGCCGCTCGAGGGCCTTCAGCAGGTCGAGAGCTCCATGGAACTCGCCTGCGGACTCCTCGGCGTCTCCAGCAATGATGAAGACCCGCCTGATCTCAGCGGACTCCAGACGGGTGACGATCCGATCGAGCTCCTCCGCCCCTGTGACCAGCCGAGCCGGGAGGTGCGGGGCCACCGTGTACCCCTGCTGATGGAGGAGGATCGCGAGCTCAAGAGTCGGCTCCAGTCCCTTGCCCCCTGTCGCCGTGACGGTGAGGGGGACGTCGGTGGGCACTTCGGCGAGAACCTTGTCCTTCGCCGACTTGAACGGCATGATCTCGTAGCCGATGTGACTCAGAAGCTTGGCGAGAGCCTGCTTCTCCGCGTCAGTGGCTGCTATGGGTTTGGCCATGGGCGATCTCCTAGAGTTCGAGCTTTAGCGGCGATCACTGCTGCCCGTCGGGTCCGTGACCTGCTTCACAGCAACTCTAAGATGTGACGCAGCTAACTCCGTAGGGTATTAGGCCTGACTTCTTCCGAGACGTATGTCTCGCACTGCGCCTTCGGCGTCGGCCTCGGCGCGCTCAGGCTGGAGGCGCGACCAGCCCGGCGTTGACCGCTACCAGGGCCGCCTGGGTCCGGGAGCTCAGGTTCAGCTTGCCGAGCATGTTGGACACATGCGTGCGCGCCGTACGCTCAGAGATGTACAGCTCCTTGGCGATCTCCCTGTTGGAGCGCCCCTCCCCCACGAGGGTCAGCACAGTCCTCTCCCGCTGAGTCAGCGAGGAGATGCCGCTGGCAGGAGAGCCCATGATCTGGGTGAGCTTCTTCGCCATGGCCGTGTCGATGAAGACCTCGTTCCGAGCCGCAGCGCGGATCGCCGAGGCGACCTCCAGCGGCCCAGCGTCCTTGAGCAGGTAGCCGACCGCGCCGAGCTGCATCACGGTGTTCAGCCGCTCCGTCTCGCCGAAGCTGGTCAGCACCACCACCTTGACAGAGGGGAACTGCTGGCGCATCGCCTTCATGGCGGTCACGCCGTCCATGCGCGGCATGACCAGGTCCAGCAGCACGACGTCCGGCAGCCGTCCGCTCCGCTCCAGCTGGGCGAGCTGGTCCAGCGCATCCTGACCGTCCGCAGCCTCCCCCCGAGACTCGATGTCATCGAGCACATCAACATAGGCGGAGATCCCGCGCCGGGCGACGGCATGATCATCCACGATGAGAACGGTCAGCGGCTCAGTCATAGAGGTCTTCGTCCTGTCTCTCTGAGGTGCGGGGCGCCTCATCATCGGTGAAGCTGAGAGTCCGGAAGGGAATCTCAGCACGCACTGCGGTGCCGGCACCCCCTCGGCCTGACTCTATAGTCAGCTCACCCCGCCAGCGCGTCACTCGCTGGCGCATAAAGCTCAGCCCATGGCCCTCCTGCGGATCCGCAGGCACCACGGAGCTCCCGGGCTGACTGCCGTTGTCGCGGACGCACAGCTGCACTGTGCCGGCCTCGTCCAGCTCCAGGGTCACGGTGATGAGATCCGCCGAGGAGTGCTTGACCGCATTGTGCACCGCCTCTGCGATGACGTGATAGAGGTCCTCGGCAAAATCCCCCTCGACGTCATCTGCGATCCCCCCGATGCTGGTGCGGAAACGGACTCCGGTCTGGCGGTGAGTGGCTGCTTCGAGCTCCCTCAGCGCGTGGCGCAGTCCGGTCCCGGATGTCGCGGAAGGACGAAGCTGGGCAACCAGACCCCGCAGGTCCTTGAGCACTGATCCGGTGATGTCCTGCAGGTCAGCGGTGATCTCGCGGATCCGGTCCAGGCTCTCCGGGCGGCCGTCCTCGCCGAGCACCTTGAGGGTCTGCGTCAGCATCCCCATGGAGAACACCTGCTGAACCACAGAATCATGAAGGTCTTGGGCGAGGCGCTGCCGCTCTTCGCGCTGGGCTGCGGATCTCTCCTGCTCCAGGAGCGAGGCGTAGTCGATGGCCAGGCCGGCCTGCTCAGCCATCGCGGTGAGAAACTCGAGGCCCTCCTCATCAATCTCCTTGCCCGGGGAGACGAACGCGTTGAGCACGCCGATGGTGGACTGGCGGACTTTGATGGGCACCGAAGCGAAGGCGTCCCACTCGGGGTGGCGGTGATACTCGTGAAGCGGCCCCCAGGCCGGGTTGCTCATCACCGCCTGATATCGATGGGGGATCACCACCCGCTCGCCGCTGTGGAACACATCCAGCATGCGCAGGTCGGCGCCCAGGCGCTGGCACTCCATCAGTCGGGAGAAGAAGTCGCTGCTCTGGGAGGCGGGGAAGCCGGCGATGCCCAGCATGTGGAGCTTCTCCCCCGGGTGGAGATTCGTGAGAACCTGCACCCCGGCCAGCCCGTCGGTCTGCAGGATCTCGTGGGCCAGTGCGCGCAGAGTCGCGGGCAGGGAACGCTCTGAGGCCACCCGTGCAGCAGTGCGGGCGACGGCCGAGGCGCGCCGCTCTCGGCGCCGCACCGCTTCGGAATCACCATGCGGGTCGGGCGACATCAGCTCACCCCCCTTGGTCAGTCTTCCTCGGCGTCGACGTACTCGATGCCCAATTCTTCCAGCTTCGGGCGCAGGCCGTAGAGGTCTAGCCCGAGAACGCCGCCGATGAACTGCTCACGCTTCTCCGCCTCGTTGTCCGCGCGGCTCTGGGCCTTCGCCGCAACGGCGCCGGCCTCATCGCGGGGCACGACGACGACGCCGTCGTCATCGGCGACGACAGCATCCCCCGGGCGGACCGTGACGCCGGGCAGCTGCACCGGAACGTTCACCGAACCGGGGTTGAGCTTATTGGTGCCTTGGGAGTGCACGGCCTTGGACCATGCGGGGAAGCCCATCTCTGTGAGATCTGCGACGTCACGGACTCCGGCGTCGATGATCAGGCCCCGCGTGCCGCGAGCCTTGAGCGCAGCGGCGAAGAGATCTCCGAACATTCCGTCGGTGGACCCTGAGCTGAGAGCGACCACCAAGACATCGCCCTCCCCGCACTGCTCCACAGCCGCGTGGATCATCAGATTGTCCCCCGGGTGACTCAGGACGGTCACGGCACGACCAGCGATGCGTGCCCCGGGGTAGATCGGACGCAGCACCGGATCCGCCAGACCTCGCTTGCCCATCGCCTCGTGGACAGTGGCGACGCCGAGCCTGCCGAACGTCTCAAGCGCAGCGGGGTCAGGGGGCCGTATGGAGCGGGTCCGGACGATCCTGTGATTCATACGAGCTCTCCTCCCACTACGGGGAAGAGGCGGGCGTGCGCCTCGGCGTGAGTGATGGACTTCGACCCACCGTTGCGCACCGCCTGAACTCCCCGGCGCACCGCCAGGTCTGTGTAGTACTCGATCAGATGGCTCTGGGCCCCCATGCACTCCATCGCCCGGCGCTTGAGGTCGAAGACGTCCGTGATGTCCAGCAGCAGATCCACCGAGAAGCCGCACATCTCGGGCTGGTGGGGCTCGAACATCAGAACCTGCGGCGCCCCGATGGGCGGGTTCTCGGTCTGATGGCCCATCGCCTGCGCCACCATGCGGGCACGCAGCAGAACCTCGTGAGCCATGTTGTGATCACGGTTGTACGGGTCCTGCGCCACGTGCGTCAGGATGGTGTTCGGCTGGTACTGACGCAGCAGGTCGACCACAGTGTCGAATGCTGACTCGTCAACGGACAGGGGGTAGTCGCCGAGGTCCAGGAAGTCTGTGCTGGCACCGAGGATCTCAGCCGCAGAGGAGGCTTCCTCACGACGCACCCGACGCACTGTGTCCATGGTCATGCCCTCTTGGCGCCACAGCCCCTGCGATTCGCCGCGCTCGCCGAAGCTCAGACAGATGACGTGCACGTCGTCCCCTCTGGCCGCCGATTTCGCGATGGCTCCTCCTGCGCGCCAGACAAAATCGCCGGAATGGGCGCTGAAGACTACGACTGAGTTCTTCTCCTGTGCCATGGATCGGTTACCGCCTTTGCAGTTCGGATAGTTGGGTCATCTCATCAGGCCGCCGCCGTCGCAGACCATGGTCTGGCCGGTCACCAGCATGCCGTCCGGCGAGGCGAGGTAGGCGACCATCCCGGCAAAGTGGGAGGGCGTGACGAACTCCCTGATCGCCTGCCTCTCCATGGTCTTCGCGAAGACCTCTTCCCCGGAGTGCTCCCTGGTTCCGGGGGTCGCCACCTGCGCGGGCATGACAGCGTTGACGGTGATCCTGTCCTCGCCCAACTCATGGGCCAGGACCCGGGTCATGCCCATGAGCGCGCCTTTGGAGGCTATGTATGCCAGCTGACCGGGGTTGCCGGTGAAGAATGTTCGGGAGGCTACGTTGATGATGCGGCCGCGCCATTCGCTGTCTCGCAGGTGCGGGCAGCAGGCCTGCGACATGAGCAGCGGGCCGACAGCGTTGACGTCGAAGTACCGGTGCATCTCTTCGGGTGTCGCCTCAAGAAAGCTCCGGCGCCCAGAGAGCAGCCCGGCGTTGTTGACGAGGATGTCGATCCCCCCGAACCGCTCAGCCACCTCGGAGACAGTCCTGCTGACCTGGCCCTCATCGGTGATGTCGCAGTCGAAGAGATGCTCGTTCTCTCCCGGCGAATCGTCGGCCGAGTCCGGGACAGGCTCGGTGACATCGAGGCAGGCGACCGTGCTTCCCTCAGCGGCGAGCCTTGCCGCCAGGCTGCGGCCGAGTCCTCCGGAAGCTCCGGTGACGATGGACACTGTCCCTTCCAGCCGCTGCGGTACGGCCGAGGGCGCACCGACGGACGGCATCGGCATCGCTCACCTCTCCTGCGGGTGGACTGCCAACGGCTCGACGTCGACATCCATCCACGGGAACTGAGGCAGGGAGGACAGCGCCTCGTGGAGCGCAGTCGCATCCGAGGCCTCCCACAGCCCCACGACGGCTCTGCGTCCGGGCACCCGCCAGAGCCTCTTCAGGATTCCTGCTTCGCGCAGCTCTGCGGCGCGGCTTCGCTCTGCGCTCTTGAGCTCCGCCTTCTCAGCGCTGCTCAGCGAGTCGGGGAGGTCGGTTTCGAATCGTACGAGAAATTCCATGGGCGTCTGCTCCTAGGCGCGTGTCTGTTCGGCTAGATCGTGCAGGACCTCCGCGAGCTCGTCAGGGGCTGTGACCATAGCCTCGTGGCCCGTGGCGATCTCCCGGACCTCCCACCCTGCCTCCTTGGCCTGTTCGCGGAAGGGCCGGAATACCCGCATCCAGTCGGTGCACTCCACATAGGCCGGCTGCACCGCGTCTGCACTGCCGCGCAGCGTGAGCGGATCCGTGTAGGTCTTCCACGGGTGCGGCGTGAGCCGCGGCGTGAGCCAGTTCAGGTCCCGCTCCTCAGTGACTCCGAGCTTCTCCAATGGTCGCGGCGGGATCAGCCATCCGAACCCGGAATCCTGCACCGACTCGCGGTAGTGGTGCGCCACCTGCTCCGGCAGCAGCTCGATGGCCGGGCGGCCGTCTCCTATGAAGGCGTCCAGATAGACGCGACGGGCGAGACGCTCCGGCAGCTGGTCTGCCACTCCCGTGATGACCTGTCCGGCATAGCTGTGCCCCACCAGGACCACCTCGGTGAGGTCATAGGCCTGGATGTAGTTCACGACATCGTCGATGTGGGTGTCGAGCCCCACCGACGGTGCGACCAGGTGGGCCCGGTCCGAAAGGCCGGTCAGGGTGGGGGTGTGGACCTCGTGCCCCGACTTCTGGAGCCTCGGGACCACACGCTGCCAGCACCAGCCTCCGTGCCACGCACCGGATATCAGAACGAATGTGCTCATCGAAGGAGCCTCCTCAGCTCAGACGGCCGCCCGGACGGCACCGTCCTACTCGGCAGCATCGGTGGCGAAGAGCGCCATCGCGGCCGCAGTGTTGGATGCCGGCACGTGGTAGGTGTCATGGACCCGGCGAACTTTCTCGCCCAGTGCTCCTCGCATGATGAGCCACATGATCATCTCAATGCCCTCGGCACCTGCTTCCTCCACGTACTCAGCGCGGGAGATCTCTGCCAGGGACTGCGGGTCAGTCTCGATCTTGTCCAGGAAGTTCCGGTCGAACTCCTGGTTGATGAGCCCGGCCCGCTCGCCGGAGAGCTGGTGAGACATGCCCCCGGTGCCGAACACCGCCACTTTGATGTCCTCGGGGTAGGAGCGGATCGCCCTGCCCAGAGCTTCGCCCAGCTGGAGGCAGCGCTTCGCGGTCGGCTGCGGGTAGTGGAGCACGTTGACGAGCATCGGCACCACCCGGCAGGGCCACGAGTCCCCCGGATCCGGTGTGTAGACGGAGAGCGGAACGGTCAGCCCGTGGTCCACGTCGATTTCGTGGAAGACGGTCATATCGAAGCCCTCGTCCACCAGATTGACCAGCAGGTGCTCCGAGAGCTCAGCATCCCCGACCACCTGCGGCACCTGGCGCGGGCCGTACCCCTCATCCGCGACGTCGTACTCCTCAGCGGCTCCGATGGCGAATGTGGGGATGAAGGACATGTCCAGAGCATTCGCATGGTCGTTGTAGACGACGATCGCCACATCGGGAGTGTGCTCAGCCATCCATTCCCGGGCGGGGGCGTACCCGTCGAAGAGCGGCTTCCAGAGGTCGTCCTCTGTCTTCTCGTTGTCCATGGCTGCGCCGATCGACGGCACATGCGACGTCGCCAGTCCCCAGATGATCTCAGCCAAACTTCCGCCCTCCTGCTCGTAGTTCTGCGGTGAATTCCTCTGTGCTCATGCCCGTGAAGACGCCCCCGAGGTCCTGCATCGACTTTTTGTCGATCGCGGCCAGCTTGATGACGTAGAAGATGGACGCCCCGATTTCGGTCATCCCCTTCCAATCCCTCTCGAGGACTGCCCGCTTCTGCTCCTCATTGAGCCGGTGCTTGTCACAGTAGGCAGCCTCATCGGCGGTGAACTCTTCCCGGTTCTCCGGGTGCTTGAGCGAAAACAGCATCTTGTTGAGAGCCCGAGCCTGCCGGCTCTTGCGGGCGTCGAAGATGTGGGTCCCCTCCACCTCTGGGGTATAGGACGACACGACCGCCTCCATTTCTCTGCGTACAGTGTGATGTTGCTCACTCATGAGTCTAGGGGGACTCCAGCGCGAGCGACATAGGCGCCTCGACCTAAGCGGAACGGGACATTTGTCCCCCTTCTTCGCAAGGCGGCCACCATCGCTTGACCCCTCACACCCCCCGGCTTAGCGTGATCCAGGTCTCAGCACTGAGATGCGTATCACACTTAGGGAGCCGTATGGACCTGCGCGAAAAGATCGAATCCTCGCCGATGAGGATGTACCAGTTCGTCATCATCGGCGTCGTCGCGTTCCTCAACGCCCTGGACGGCTACGACGTCCTGGCGATCTCCTTCACCGCACCGTCGATCCGGGGCGAGTTCGAACTCTCCGGCACAGCTCTGGGGCTGCTGATGAGCGCCGCACTGATCGGCATGGCGATCGGCGCAGTGACGATGGGCCCGGTCGCCGACCGGATCGGACGGCGAAACATGACGGTGGCGGCTCTCATCGTCAATGCTGCGGGCCTCTTCCTCTCGGCCACCGCTCAGAGTCCGGCCGAGCTGAGCCTGTGGCGCTTCATCACGGGCCTGGGAGTCGGAGGGATCCTCGTCGGCACCAACGTGATCGCCTCGGAGTACTCCTCCCGCAAGCGGCGCGGACTGATGGTCAGCATCTATGCAGCCGGCTTCGGACTCGGCGGCGCGGTGGGAGGCACCATCATGATGGCTCTCATCGATGCCTTCGGGTGGCGCTCGGTCTATGTGTTCGGCGGCGTGATGACGATTCTCGCCCTGGCCCTCGTGCTCAGCATCCTTCCCGAGTCGCCGCAGTACCTCTACCAGCGGCAGCCGCGAGGAGCCCAGCGGAAGCTCGACTCCATTGCTCGGCGACTCGGCTACACCGAGCCGGTGGACCTGCAGGCCAAGCCTGCCTCCCTCTCGGCGCAGGAGCCTGAGACGTCCGGAGGAAATGAGATCGCTGGCCTGTTCGCTCCCGGGCAGCGGAGAGTGACCATCGTGATCTGGGTGAGCTTCTTTGTGGTGATGTTCGGCTACTACTTCGTCAACTCGTGGACCCCGACGCTCATGCACGACAGCGGACTCACCGAATCCTTGGCCATGTTCGTGACCGTGATGCTCACCCTGGGCGGGGCGATCGGCTGCGTGGTCTTCGGGCTCTTCACCGCTCGGTGGTCGACGAGGCAGACCCTCACCTGGTTCACCCTCCTGGCCGGCACACTGATGGCAGTCTTCGTCTTCACCGCCAACTGGATGGCGCTGGTGCTGGTGGTCGGCATCCTCGTCGGCTTCTTCGCGAACGGCTGCATCGCCGGGCTCTACACGCTGACCCCGCAGTCGTATCCCACGAGGCTGCGCTCCACAGGCGTCGGATGGGGACTGGGAGTCGGCCGCCTAGGCGCCATCATCGCCCCGACGGTCACCGGCGTGCTGACCGATGCGGGCTGGACGCCTCAGACGATCTATATGGGAGTGGGCCTCATCATTCTCATCGCCACTGCGGCGCTGCTCTCCATGCGGCGGCTCGACGTGGAGGCCAACCGCTCACCGCGGGAGGACCTGCAGGCCGCGGAGCCGCAGCGAGCCTCGTAGGCTGCTCCAGCCGCTCAGCGGGGCACGCTGGTCACACCTGCGCCATGATCGATCCGACCCGATCGCCCTCCGAACGCTTCCGGTAGATCCGCGCCGGGCGCCCCAAGCCGTTGCTTCCAGGCGGTGTGGCCCGCTGCTCCAGAGCATCCAATTGAGGCTCCATTCGTCGGCGGAACGTGTCCTTCTTGTGAGGCTGACCCAGGACCGCGTCGTGAAGCTCGCGCAGCTGAGTCACGGTGAAGCGACTCCCGAGGAGGTCCCACGGATCGGGCTCCTGGCTGTACTTCTCCCGCACGACATCCACTGCCCACGCGATGATGGCATCGTGACCGAACGGCAGACCCGGAATGCCCGTCACAGGCGACAGCTTCGCGTGTCCGTGTCGCAGCCCCAGCTCGAGCTCGGCGAGCGGGAGCACGTCCAAATGGGTCACCGTGAGCACCCAGCCCCGCTCGTCACGGTTCGGGTCGTCGAAGACGTGCAGCTGCCGAGGAGATCGGCCCTGAATGTGCATACGAGTCTCCAAGCACCGAAGCACGGCGTCGCCGAGCCGCTCACGATGACGCAGCATGGTCCCTGGCAACATCCAATTATCCGATTCACTATCGTTCTTACGCTGACGCAGAACGACTTTCAACTCTCCATCAGCCACAGTTAGCAGAACGACGTCGACAGCGACAGAGGGCCGCGGATATGCAAGCAGGTCAGTGCGTTCTGGGGGCATACTCGCCAGTATATCGGGTTGGATTAGGGGCCTCTCCGCATGGGAGTGCAGATTCTCAGGCGAAGAGATTCGCTGCGTCACGGACGAATTCCTCACCCGTGGCGAAGGTCGCGGACCAGATCTTGAGGGCATCGGCCACCGGTTCCTCCATGAGAGGCCGACTGAATCCCTCTGTGCCCCAGCGTCCCTCATAGCCCATCGCTCGAACATCTGCCAGCAGCTCACTCAAGTTCAGATTTCCTTCAGAAAGCAAACCGCGGGAGGACTGCCCGAACTCCATATACCCCAAATGCGGAAGTGCTGTCTCTATGGCACGCCTGATGTCAATTTCTTCGATCGACATATGGAACGTATCCAAATGAATCTTGAGGTTCCCCGAACCCGACATCTCCACAAACCGCACGGCTTCCGCCGCAGTGTTGATCATTGACGTTTCGTAGCGGTTGACCACTTCGAACGTCATCGTGATCCCCGACCGGCCGGCCTCCTCCGCCACATCGCCGACAAGCTGGGCCGTGTCAGCCAGTCGCCCTTCGGAGGGGCGGGAGCCGGTGTCGCCGTGGACCCCGTAGGGAATCCCGTTGAGCTGGTCCCCTCCCATCTTTGCGGTGAGCTCAATGAACTGTCGCAGCTGCTGAAAGCCTAGCGAGCGCACGTACGGATCATCGGAGGCGACGTTCGCCTCCGGGGACTGTGCTGCCATGGTGATGGGGGCCAGGCCCGAGTTGCGGATGCGCTCACCGAGCTGCTCCACACCTCGGGCGTTGGGAGCTATCGGGGGCAGCACCACGCGCCGATACCCCGCGTCCCTCATGATCAGAAGCGAACGGGCGAAGGTGCTGCTGAACGGGTCAGTGGTGAATGCTGCGCTCTGGCACGCCAGGTCCGCTGCCAGCGCCGTCCGGTCCGACGTCTCTGTCGCTGCCATCGCGGACATCTCAGAACTCCGGGAGATCGAAGCGGTGCTTGAACACCGAGTAGCCGTCATCGACGTTCACCACGGTTCCATTCATCGCGTTCGACTCCTCTGAGAAGAGGAAGGCCACCACATTGGCGATCTCCTCCGGTTCGGTCATTCTGTTCCGCAGCTGCTCTGATGCGAACAGTTCCTTAAGGTGCTGCGGGAACTGCTGAATGATGGCGGTATTGGCCCGCCCTGGCGTGATGGCGAGGACCCGAGTCCCATGCTGGGCGAGTTCGTAGGCCGCTGACCGGGTGAACGAGATGACGGCGGCCTTCGCGGCGCTGTACGTGAAGGACAGCTCAGCAGCCTGCTCGCCGTAGATCGAGGACGTATTGACGATCACTCCCCCGCCCCCCTGCTTCACGAATTGGCGCGCGGCAGCCAGGATGCCGTAGTAGACGCCGTCCTGATCGATCCGGATCATCGGGTGATAGTCGCGTTCAGGCTCGTGGGAGAGCAGAGGCTTGCCGCCGGCGATGCCCGCGTTGTTGAAGATCCCGTCAAGACGCCCGCAGGCATCCACAGCAGACTGCACCGCCTTCTCGACGGCGCTGAAGTCTGAGACATCCACGGCGACCGCGTGGGCCTTGCCTCCTGCGGCCTCAATCTCATCGGCAACCGCCTCTGCTCCTTCACGGTTCAGGTCGGCGACGACTACCTCAGCGCCCTTCTCAGCGCAGCGCAGGGCGGTCGCGCGACCGATGCCGCTGGCTCCCCCCGTGATCATCAGAACTTTGTTCTGCAAAGTGCCCATAGATTCTCCTTAGAAATGAGCGGAACTCCGATGCCAGCCGCCGCAGCAGAGCGGGGCCCGAGGTGAGGCCCGGTGAGGACGGATGGGGGCTTAATCGCCCCCACCCGTCCTCACCGGGTCAGGCTCACGCAGGCGCGGCAGCTGTTCGTCTCCCGCCGTCTGGCCTGAGAGCGAATGCCCCCAGGCTTCGTGCTGGGTTATGCGGCGCGTCGCACGACGTCACATGCTCGGCGTGAAGTCATCCGCATTGCTTCGATCGATCAGCTCACCTTCGACCTCGACGAAGCTCTCCTCAGGCAGGGAGCCGTCCTCGTGATACTCCTCAATGTCTGCGAGCACGAGGTCGACGACGCTGAACCAGTCCTGCTGAACCGATGCGTAGAACGGCCCCTCGTCCCTGATCTCCTCGACCGCCACGCCGAGTGCGTCGATGCCGGTCACGAAGACGTCGTCCCGTCCTGCCTCATCGATCGCCTGAGCGGCACCGAGGGCAGCGTGGTCCCAGCCGACCCACACCCCATCAAGTCCGTCCGGGTTCGCCTGAAGGTGGTCCGTGACGACCTTCAGCGCCTCCTCCTGCGAGGTCCCCGGGTTCAGAACCTGTCTCATCTGTCCACCTGCGATGTCCGCACCGGCCTCTTCGAGCATGTCCACCGCGATGTTGCTCCGAGTCATGATGCCGACATGCGGGTCGTGGCCGATGACCATGACGTCCTTGCCCTCCAGGCCGCCCATCGCCTCTTCGAGGGCACCCACTGTGAGCTCCGCGAGCTGGGTCTGGTCGAAGGTCACGTCCACCACGAAGTCTTCGTTGGGCTCCACTCCCCCGTCGATGGAGAAGATCGGGATGTCTGCCTGCTCAGCTGCTGTGACCAGCGGGGCGATCTGTCGGGGGTCGGGGAACCCGGCGAGAATCACATCCGCCCCCTGGGTGATGGCGGACTGGATGTCGGAGTTGATCTTGTCGTAGTCGAAGTCGCTGGTGTAGAGAGTGACGTCCCAGCCCCGCTCCTCGCCCTCGTCGACGAAGTGGTCGAGGGTGAGCTTGCCTGCCGGCGTTCCATAGCCGGCGGTGAAGGCAGCGACCTTGAGCTCCTCGCCCTCGCCTCCGCCGTCGGCGCTGCCTTCGGCATCGGCCCCGGCTGAGCATCCGCTCAGCGCCAGCATCCCCACAGCGGTGAAACCGACAATGGCTTTGAAATCAGCACGCATTTTTTTCTCCTTAGATTGGTGCCACGACGCTGTGGCCTTGGAACTGCTGTTTATAGGTTCTTCGTGCGGTGTGCGGTCTAACGGTTTCGTGATTTGAAGGACGACATCAGGACGGCGCCGACGATGATCACTCCAGTGAGGACCTGCTGCGCGTAGGTGTTGACGCCTTCGATGTTCAGCCCGTTCTGAAGCACTCCGATGATTCCTACGCCCACGAGAGTGCCGCCGATGTTCGCTTGGCCTGATTTCAGGACGGTCATGCCGAGGAACGCCGCTGCGATGGCGAACATCATGTAATCGTTGGCGCTGGTGGCGCTCGCGCTGGACAGCCGGCTGACGAGGATGATGCCGCCTATGGCAGAGACGAGACCTGACACGGAGAAGGCAAGCAGCGTGTTCAGGCGCACGTTCACGCCGGAGAGGCGCGCCACCTCACCATTGCCTCCGACGGCGTACCACTGGCGGCCGATCGTGGTGAATCGCAGTACGACCCAGATGATGAGCGCCACGGCAGCCGCGAAGAGCACCGGCATCGGAAGACCCATGACTCGTGCCTGTCCGATGACGTGGAACGAGTCGGGCATCCCGTAGAGGGTCGTACCGTCCGTCACGATGAAGGCGAGCCCTCCGACGGTCGTCATCGTCGCCAACGTGGCGACAATCGCGGAGATCTTCAGGTAGGCGACGAGGATCCCGTTGACGATTCCCACCAGCGCGCCCACGATGAGGCCGGCGACGATGGCTGCCGGTATGGGTGTGCCGCCGATCATCAGCGCTGAGGAGGTCGCGCCTGCCAGCGTCGCGGTGGTCCCCACTGACAGGTCGATGTACCCAGTGACCATGACCACGGTCTGCGCCGCAGCAATGATCGTCAGAATGGCCACCTGGGCGAGCACATTCGTGAGGTTTCCGACGCTCAGGAATGCACCGGGGTTCAGGGTGCCGAAGACGACGATCAGACCGAGGAAGGCGATCACGGTCCCTCCCTGCCACAGCATCTGGGTCACAGGAGTCTTGTGCTCGATGTCGACTTTCTTGGGTGCGGTTTCCGTCTGAGTCATCTCAGGCGTCCCTTCCGTAGCAGTAGGAGAGAAGCATTTCTTCGTCGGCACCCGTGGCAGACACTTCCCCGGATACACGTCCCTCATGCATGATGAGGATCCGATCGGACAGGCCGATGAGTTCGGGCAGCTCGGAGCTGACAGTGATGATCGTCGTGCCGTTCGCTGCGAGGGCCCGGATGAGCCGATAGATCTCGGCCTTGGTGCCGACGTCGATGCCGCGCGTCGGCTCGTCGAGCAGCAGAACCTTCGGACTGCGGGCGAGCATCTTGGCCAGCACGACCTTCTGCTGATTCCCTCCGGAGAGCAGACCGACCTCCTGCCGGGGGCCGCGCGCCTTGATCCGCAGGTCGGCGATGCTCTTGCGTGCCAGCTCAGTGATGGCTTTGGCCGAGACCCAGCCCCCTGCGCTGACCTTGGAGAGGTTCGCCATCGCGACGTTGTTCTCGATCGTGTCGCCCAGCGAGACCCCCTGGGAGCGTCGCTCCTCGGGAACCAGAGCGATGCCGGCGCGCAGCGAGCGGTCGACGCCGCCGCCCCCGGCGAGTGTGGACCCATCGACGGTGATGGTGCCGGCCGTTCGCTTCTGGTCTCCGGCCAGGAGTCGCATCACTTCGCTGCGCCCGGAGCCGGCGAGGCCCCCGATGCCCACCACTTCGCCTGCATGCGCGGAGAAGCTCAGGTCCCGGACCTTGTTCCCGGACAGCGCCTCAACGCTGAGAACCACTCTGTCCGTCGCGGTGCCTCGATCGGGGAACATGCTGTCGGGGGATCCCCCCACCATCGTGCTGATGACTTCGTCGATGGTGACGTCTTCGACGTCTTTGGTCATGATGGTTTGGCCGTTGCGCATGATCGTGACCCGATCGCACAGCTGGAACACCTCTTCGAGGCGGTGCGAGACGTAGACGATCCCGACCCCTTCGTCGCGGAGTCCGCGCAGCACTGCGAAGAGGTCCTGGATCTCCGTGTCGGTCAGCGCCGCAGTCGGCTCATCAAGAATGAGCACCCGCGCGTTGGAGGCCAGGGCGCGTGCCACCGAGACCATGGTCTGCTGAACGGGAGAGAGGCTCCCGGCCAGCCGGCGGAGCGGAATATTCCCCTGGTTCAGGCGATCCAGGTAGTGGCGGGCTTGGCGATGCATGGCGCGCCAGCTCACAATCCCTCCTGAGCTGGGGGTGCGCTCGCCGAGCAGAATGTTCTCCGCCACGCTGATCGTGGGGATGATGGAGGTCTCCTGGTAGAGAGCCACCACGCCTGCACGCTGCGCGTCGCGAACTGTGCGGATCTCCAGGGGCTCTGCGTCGCGCTCCAGAGAACCCTGATCCGGCTGGTGGACTCCCGTCAGAACTTTGATGAGCGTGGATTTTCCAGCCCCGTTCTCTCCCAGAAGGGCATGGATCTCACCCTCTCGGACATCGAGCCTGGCGCCGCTGAGGGCCGCCACGCCGTCGAAGTGCTTGTGAATGTCGTGAGCTCGCAGGGCAAGCCGGCTGTCCCGGTCCTCCTGGACCATCACGGCGCTCATGCTTCGTCCGCCGCTCGGCTGCAGCGGATGACGACCTTGGGGTGGCGTCCGCTGAGGTGTGTTTCGAAGGCAGCAGCCGCGTCCTCCAGATCGAAGACCGACTGCAGGAAGGGTTCGAGATCCAGCTCATCGAGAAGCCGCAGCGCACGGGGAAACGTATAGGGGCTCACAAATACGCCCGTGAGCGTCAGCTCCTTCCGATAGAGATAGGTCGAGAGGTTCAGCGGCAGGTCGTAGTCCTCCGGGTACATGGCGCCGTAGACGATGGTCCCGCCGGGAACTGCGATGTCCAGCAGTCCCGCCGCCGCGTGCCGAGACCCGGAGGCGTCGACGACGATGTCGAAGCCCTCTCCGTCGGTGATCTCATGGGCTCGTTCAGCCAGAGACTCCGTGGTCGGGTCGACGACATGCCGCGCCCCGAACTCTTGGGCGAGCAGGCGGCGCTCCGCGATCGGCTCGATCATGGTCAGTGACGTCGCCCCGAAGCGCTCCATCACCTGCAGCGTCAGCTGGCCGATGGGTCCGCCCCCGCAGATGGCGACGCGGTCTCCCGCGCGAACTCGGGTCTTGTCGGCGATGCGCACAGCGACGGAGGTGGGCTCCAGCAGACAGCCTTTGAGGAGTGAGACGCTCTCCGGCAGACGATGGACCTGAGACTCGTGCCAGACGATGGACCGGGCCATGCCGGGCCGGTTGGAGTCGAAGAGCCGCTCGCAGAACTGCTGGCGTCCGTCTCGGCAGGGGGAGCATGCCCCGCAGAAGCGGACGAAGTTTCCTGAGACGCGGTCTCCGACGTCTATGTCGGAACGGCTGACGTGGGGGCCGACCTCTGCGACCACGCCGGAGATCTCATGCCCCAGGCCGATGGGCACGTCGGTGCCGAAGAAACCCTCGGCAAGGTGCGGGTCGGAGCCGCAGATCGCCGCGTATGCCACATCGATGCGGACGTCCTCAGGGCCTAGGGCGTCTGCGGGCAGCTCGACGACCCCGATCTCACCGCGGTCCTCCGGGTGGAGTGCCGTCAGGCTGCCGATCTTGGTGACCGCCACGGTCGGCACTCCGCCGGACGCACTGGTCTCAGGTGAAGCGGAGTCGGTGCTCGTCATGGAGTTCACGCCGCTCATCCCTTCTCTCCCACGATCGCAGCAGCAGCCTCAACGGTGGCCCTGAGCCCGTATCCGTGCTTGTCCCGCAGCTCGTCGGCTTCGCCGAATCCTGCGAAGACCTGGGGGATGCCCAATCGCCGGAAGCCGTCCAGGCGGATCTGCCGGTCGGCAAGGACCTCCGAGATCTGGGAGGCCAGCCCGCCGTAGGCGAGGTGATCCTCCACGACGACGAAGCGGCCCGTCTCCTCCGCGCAGCGGACGATCAGATCCTCATCGACAGGCTTGAGGGTGAACATGTCCACCACACGGGCGCTGATGCCGTGGTCTGCGGCGAGCACGTCGGCAGCTTCGAGAGCCTGCGCGACGGTCTCCCCGTGGGCGAAGATGGTCAGATCCTCACCCTCACGAGCCGTGATGCCCTTCCCGATCTCGACGTCGACGGACCCGGGCTCATAGATGACCTTGTCCTTCTTGCCCACAGCAAGACGAATGTAGAGGGGCCCCGACATGGACATCGACTGTCGCAGAACCTCGCCGACCATCAGAGGGTCGCCGATCGAGGTGACGGTCATGTTGACGAGGCTCGTCATGAGTCCAAGGTCTTCGACGGCGTAGTGGGTGGATCCCCCGTTGCCGACGAGTCCGCCGTGGGTGCCCACGATTTTGACGGGAAGATTGGGGTAGCAGATGTCTGAGCGCACCTGCTCGAGGGCCCGCATGCTCAGAAAGGGCAGCATGCCGGAGACCACGGGGATGTTGCTCTCGTTGGCGAGGCCTGCTGCGATGCCGACGCACGCCTGCTCTGACAGTCCGACATCCACAAAACGGTCAGGGTGTGCGTCACGGAACTCTTTGAGGGTGGCCCCGATGTCCGGCGTCAGGACCCACAGGTTGTCGTTCGCGTCGCCGATCTCTTTCAGGGTCTGACCGATCACGGTGCGAGAGGACAGCATCTCGCCGAATGTGAATGATGCTTCCTGCTGTGTTGTGACACTCATGATCGAGCCGCCTTTCGACCTTCAGCCAGTGAGGACAATGCACGCTGCAAATCTTTCTCGTTGAGTGATCCCGCGTGCCACCCCAGATTTCTTTCCATAAAATCAACGCCTTTTCCTTTGACGGTGTCACAAATAACAACGGTCGGCACCGACGAATTGGGATCTGGCAGTGAGTCGAATGCCGTCACCAATTCGGCCATATTGTGGCCATCCACTTCGATCACGTTCCAACCGAATGCTCGCCATTTGTCGGGATAGGGCTCCAATCGGACGCGCTCCTCGGAGAAGCTGGTCATGAGCTGACGGTTCCGATCGATGAAGGCGACGAGATTGCCCAGGTCGTTGCTGTGCGCCGCCAGGGCGGACTCCCACACTGACCCCTCGCCGGTCTCTCCGTCCCCCATCAGGGTGAAGACTCGGTGGTCCATGCCGTTGCGCCGTGCATGCAGCGCCATCCCAGTAGCCAGCGGCAGACCATGGCCGAGCGAACCGGTGGAGACCTCGACGCCCGGCAGCTGAACCTTGCACGGGTGCATTCCGTAGGCCGAGTCAAGGCGTCCGTAGGTGCGGACGATGTCGTCATACTCGAAGAATCCGCGCATGGCCATTGCGATGTACATGCACACCGCCGCGTGACCCTTGCTGAGCACAAAGCGATCCCGCTCCGGATTCCAGAGATCATCGGGATCCACATGCATTCCGTATTCGAAAAGCAGGGTGAAGATATCGGCGGAGGAGAGATCCCCACCTATGTGCACGGCGCCGTCGTATTCACCACATAGAAGAAGGAGCTTTTCGCGCAGTTCGTACGAAAGGTCCTCCAACTCGGCGACACTGGCCTCCGGCCGCGTGATCGTTTTAGGCATCTGATCCTCCAGTGAACTTGCGTCATTTCGGCTACTTTGACGAAATGTGATCTATGTCACCTGGAACTATAGGCTCGCCCCCCAGGGCTGTAAAGAGCTGTTTGCTCAATCTTGCGATAAGTGGTCGCGTCAGGGCCGCGACCGGCAGCTGCGGCTTGCTTCGGCCGTTCGCACGGCCCGCGAGCGGCCAGCCCCCCGGACAGCCGTAAGGCTTAGGGGCACGGGAGCGGAGCGGCACGCAACAGCGCCCACGGCCCGGATCCCTGCATGGCCCCGCACAAACCCTTGACACGCCCACAAAGTGTTGCTTCACTTTGCCACAGTGACCTAGCTCACATTTGAGCATTATGCTCGAGGAGCGAGGTCATCGGCTGCTCAGAGCAACTCTCTGACGTTCGAGAGACTTCACGGCACGCCCACAAACCGCACGCATTCACTGGGGAGAGATCATGACGGACACCACCACGCCGTTGCAGCACACGGATCAGCAGACGCCGACGAGGACACCGCTGTTCTACGGAGGCCGAGAGCACCACACCGATCAGACGCTGCGCATCACAAACCCTGCCAACCCATCCCAGGTGGTGGGTGAGGCGGCCGCGGCCAGCCGTGACCAGGCGCTGGAAGCCGTAGGCGCTGCCAAGAAAGCCTTCCCTGCCTGGGCCGCTCTGACCGGTGCGGAGCGCGCTCAGCAGCTGACGCAGGCTGCTGGCGCCATTATGGAGAACTCAGAGCAGGAAGCCGGGATCCTGTCCCGCGAGAATGGGAAGGTCGTCGGCGAGTCAACATTCGACCTCATGGGACTCGCGAAGCGCTTCGAGCTCGCCTGCGGATTGGCCGAGGAGGTCGATGCGGTCGAGGTCCTGCCGGGACCGCCCACCGAGGTGCACGTCTCTCACAAGCCCATGGGAGTCGTGACCATCATCGTGCCCTTCAACTGGCCGGCTGCCATTCTCGGCGCGTCACTGCCATACGCTCTGATGGCGGGAAACACCGTTGTGGTCAAGCCGCCGCCGTCCTGCCCGTTGGCGACCACGCGGGCGGTGCAGCGCATCGCTGAGCAGCTTCCACCGGGTGTTCTCAACGTCGTCACCGGCGAAGATGCGGAGATTGGTGAGGCCCTGGTGTCCCACGAAGACGTCGCCAAGGTCTGCTTCACCGGTTCGGTCAATGGCGGGAAGCGCATCATGACCATGGCCGCGCAGACCCTCACGAACGTGACCCTGGAGCTCGGCGGCAACGATGGAGTGCTGATCCTCGAGGACGCACAGTTCAACGAGCAGAACATGGACCTGCTCTTCATGGGCATCTTCGGCACGACCGGCCAGGTGTGCATGAACGCCAAACGAATCTACGTCCACTCCTCCAAGAAGGAGGAGCTCGTCGCAGAG
The DNA here is from genome assembly GCF_007922635.1 of Nesterenkonia sp. NBAIMH1. NCBI lineage: Bacteria > Bacillati > Actinomycetota > Actinomycetes > Micrococcales > Micrococcaceae > Nesterenkonia > Nesterenkonia sp. NBAIMH1. The sequence continues at coordinate 1,920,413 of NZ_CP042335.1, read as the reverse complement.
CTCACCAAGCGGCTCGAGCAGGTGCAGCTCGGACCCGCATCAGACTCTTCCACCACGATGGGCCCGTTCCACCAGAAGGCCCAGCTGGAGTTCGTCCAAGCACTGGTGAAGGAGGCCAAGGACTCCGGCGCTGACGTCCGGGAGTTCGGGGAGCTGCCCGGCGGCGAATGGGCGGACGGGAACTTCATGCGTCCTTCCCTCGTTCTGGACCCCGATCCGAATCTGCGCGTCGTCACCGAGGAGCAGTTCGGTCCGACTATCCCCATCATCACGTTCGAGGATGTCGAGGACGGCATCCGCATGATCAACGACACCGAGTACGGACTCTGCAATTCGGTATGGACGGCCGACGAGGCGACCGCCCACTCCGTGGGGACCCGGCTGCAGTCCGGCTACGTCTTCCACAATACGCACGGGCCGGCCCTGCTCGATCAGCGTGCCCCGTTCGGCGGCATCAAGCAGTCCGGCATCGGGCGTGAGATGGGAACCATCGGGCTCCGCGAGTTCCAGGAGCCTCATGCACTGGGCGTCCTGAAGGGCTGACCGTCGTCCCCGTGTCCTGCGGACTCGTGGACGCTTTCCCATCAGCATGATTCGGCCCCCAAGCGAGGATGTCCTCGCTTGGGGGCCGATCTGATGCCGTGCATCCGGAGAGCTCAGCTGGTGCAGCTAAGCGCCCGCAGCGACTGGTCGCCCGTCGCGGGAAGCGCCGCGCTGCCATGGGAGCAGCACAGGCTCGAGCACCCGGAAGAGCAGATTGATCAGCAGCCCGAGCAGGCCCGTCAGCACAAGACCGGCGTACATCTCATCGACCGCGAACTGCTGGCCGGCCCGGCGAATCATCGCCCCGATGCCCGTCTCGGCGCCTACGAACTCCGCAGCGATCAAGGTGATCAGGCACGTCGCCATTCCGAGCCGCAGTCCGTTGAACAGCGGTCCCGATATGGCTGGGAACAGGAGCTTGGTGACGTACTTCCATCCGGTCGCTCCGAAGTTGCGTCCTGCTTCGATGATCTCGCTGTCGATGCTCCGCACACTGCTGCGCGTACTGATGATGATCTGGAAGAACGCGGTGGCGAACGCAGTCATGATGTACGCGATCTCGCCGCGGCCGACGATGATGATGAAGAGCGGCAGCAGGGCAATCTTCGGCAGCGGGTAGAGCGTGTCGGTGACAGGTCGGATGAGCAGCTCGAAAGTGCGCCACACGCCCGACGCGATGCCGATCGCAACGCCCAGCACCGCAGCAATCGCAAACGAGATCAGCAGACGCTGGATCGTAATGGCGATGTCTCCGCCCAAGCGGCCGTCGGTCAGCTGCGCGATGATCGTCATGACGACCTCACTCAGCGGAACGAAGAAGCGCTGGTCGAGTACGCCCAGCCTGGTCAGGACCTCCCAGAGCAGGACAATGGCAACGGGAGTCGTCCACGTATGCAGCCCTCGCAGAACTGTGGGACTCATGATGCGCTCCTCTCCTCGGCCCGCCACGGCAGGATCTTGTTGGCGATCTCATCGAACCCGACCGTCGCCAGCAGACCGAGCACAGCGATGCAGGCCAGGGCGACGTACATATCGGTGACGCGCAGAATCTGCCAGTTCTCCCATAGGAAGTTGCCCAGCCCCGACGACGCACCGATCATCTCGATCGCAATCACGGCGATGAGCCCGAAGCCCAGTGAGATGCGGATGCCCGTGACGATCGACGGCAGCGCACCCGGAACGAAGACCCAGAAGAAGCGCTTGGCTCCGCGGCAGTCGTAGTTGTCGGCCACTTCGATCAGCGTCCTGCTGATGCTGTGCACCCCTGCGACGGTGTACAGCATCATCACGATGAGCGGTGTCACGAGCGCGGTCAGCAGGACCGCTGTCTCGGTACGGCCCAGTATGAATGTGAGAAACGGGAAGAACAGCACACCCGGAATCGGATAGACGAAGGCGAGCACGGTGCTGATTCCGCGCTCCGTCCACTGTGAAGCCGTGATCGCGATGCCGAGACTGACGCCGATCAGCACAGCCAGCACGATCGTCACAATGAGACGGAAGACCGTCATCAGGAGATCGCCGCCCAGGCCGCTTTCCATGTCGACGATGATCGACGCACCCGCAGCGATCTGCGTCGGCGGCGGGAAGAACGTCACCGGGATCACTCCAGCGCGGGACAGGAGCTCCCAGGCTGTCAGCAGAGCCAGTGGTCCTACGATGAGTGCCCACCGCTCGCGGAGAAAGCGTCCGATCACGCTCATTGGTCCCCGCCAGCCATCGCTGCCTGCACCTCGTCGCGCAGGTGATTCCAGATGTCCTGGGACAGCTTCGCAAACTCCTGTGTGCCGCGAAGCTCGGGCCCGCGATCGAGAGGGAAGTCGAGGTCGATGACTTCGCTGATCCGGCCTGGGCGCGCAGACATCAGCATCACCCGGTCGGACAGGAACACGGCCTCATCGATGGCATGGGTGATGTACATCACCGTAGGCCGGGACTCCTGCCGCAGTTCCAGTATCTGCTCCTGCAGAAGTGTGCGCGTCTGCGCGTCGAGCGCCCCGAGGGGCTCATCCATCAGCAGGATCTCGGCATCCTGCGCAAGTGCGCGAGCGATGCCCACGCGCTGCTTCATGCCGCCCGAGAGCTGGTGCGGGTAGAAGTCGCCGAAACGGGCGAGCCCCATTCTCGCCAGCTGCGTCTGAGCGATCTCTGCCGCCTCCTTCTTCGGCACGTCACGGTTGCGCGGCCCGAAGGCCACATTGTCCCGCACCGACAGCCACGGGAACAGCGCGTGCTCCTGGAACACCATGGCCGTCTTCGGGCGGCCCGGCTTCGACTGTCGAATATCCACCGTTCCGGACGTCGGATGATGGAGGCCCGCGACGAGCCTCAGCAGCGTCGACTTGCCGCACCCTGACGGTCCGACGACTGCGACGAACTCCGACTCGCCGATGTCCAGCGACACGTCCTCGAGGGCAGTCACCTCCTCCGCACTCGAAAACCGCTTCGTCACGTCTCTGAGTCTTACTTTCGGGTCGCTCATCTGCTTCAGCCCTTCCGTCAGTTCTCGAGCGCGGCATCACGCCAGGTGAAGTCCCAGATCTCTTCCTCCGGGATGATCTCGTCGTAGTTCAGCGATCCCTGCTCCATGTAGAACTCCTGCAGCTCGAGCACGAGGTCGAGGTCCACGCTGAGATCCTCATTGATGTGGTGCTGCCGAGATGCCGCCACAAGCTCGGGGTCTGTGCCTGTGTACTGCTCCACGAGGTCGAGCATCTCTGGCGTATCCCAGCCGTTGGTGTCGAGGTCTTCGGCCGCCATAGCGTAGGCACGCATGAAGTCGGTCGCTGCCTCCTCGTTGGCTTCGGCCCAATCTGTGTTGAAGATGATCCCGGTGAAGGGAATCGGCTCTTCTTCGGGCGTATCCCAGGGCCGGTAGCCGGAGTCATTGCTCTCGGCTTGGGTCGGGAACGGCTCCGACAGGACGCCGCCGACGATCCCTCCGTTGGCCAGGGCGGGAACCTGGTCAGGGAAGGGAATGTACTCGAGGTCTATCTCGTCGATGGACAGTCCCCCACGCTCTAGGACGAACCCGAGCACCGCTTCGGTGACCACACCGGGCGCGTTCACAGCGAACGTCTCACCCGCGTACTCCGACATGTCCTCTGCGACCGACTCGGCCTCCTCGGAGGACCCCGCGACCTCGGATGACAGGATGAAGTAGTCCTCGACGTACCCGGTGTGCATGGGTGCCACGTAGCGCACCGGCAGATCATCTGCGAAGGCGTTGTAGGAGGCAGAGCCGATGCCTGCAAAGCCGGTCTCATACTGGCCCGTTGCGACTCCCGTGATGGCATCGTTGCCGCTGCTCACCTCGACCATCTCGACGTCGACGCCGACTTCCTCGGCGTACTTCTCTGCCATGAGGAAAAGGGGGAGAGACGAGCCGGTGGCGAGATACGCGATCTGGATCGCGTCGCTGTCACTCTCAGCCCCGCCCCCGTTGGCGTCTGCTCCTTCACCGCCATTTCCGAGTCCGTCTCCTTCTGCGCATCCGACAGCGAGGACGAGAGCGGCCAATGCGCCCACTGCCACGGGGACGCGACGGCGTCGCGATGAGGTCGGCGTGAGTTCTGGGACTGCTGGTGTGCTGTTCATGCGGAAACTCCTTTGTCTCTGCGTAGCTGGAGGGCTCCGTTGCCCTTTTTATTTGTGATCTGGACTGTGGCCGGCGGCCATGAGCCATGAGGGTCGGCCAGTGATCTTCGCGTCGACCACCAGGGGCCGCTCGCGCGGCGACTCAAGCCATGCTCGCACCGGCTCGATGTCATCCATCGAGCGCACCGTCACAGCATCGCAGCCGTAGCCGCGAGCGACGCTGGCGATGTCTGTGTCGGGGAAGCGCACGATCTCCTGCTCCTCCGCCGTCGAGTCGGGAAACAGGTGAATCTCGGCACCGTAGGCTGCGTCGTTGTAGACGACGATGAGCATGCCCAGGCCCAGCCGCGCGGCCGTCTCGAGCTCCGCCGCCGCCATCAGCAGCGAACCGTCGCCGACGCCGAGCACTGTCATCCGATCGCGTCGGGCGATCGCAGCTCCCACAGCGCTCGCAAGCCCCATGCCGATCGCCTGGAACGACAGTGGGAGAACGAAGCCGGCATCGTCAGGCACTCTCAGGTGCGCGCCGGGATAGCAGTTGACGTTGCCTCCATCGACGACCACCGTCCGCTCCATCGGCACGAGTGCGTCGAGCTCGTTGGTCAGCTGGGCAGGGTCGACATACCCGGGCTCCTCGATGCGCTCAACGGGCTGGTCCTTCCAGTAGCGCGAGGATCTGACACGCTCAGCGACTTCAGGTGAGCGATATCCTCTGCGTGCTGGCCCCATGGCCGCCAAGGCATCGCGTGCTGCTCGTGAGACCGCAGCCGCATCGCCGACGATTCCCAGGTCAACGCCCCTGTGCATACCGATCGCCTCGGCACGGTCGTCGATCTGCACCAGCTGCGTCCCGTCGGTCAGCGATCCCCCGCGGGTCGTCCATGTGTTGAGCGAAGCGCCGAAGGCGACGATGAGGTCGCTCTCACGGACCAGGGCGGCGGCCCCCTCCGTGGCGAACCCGCCCATGATGTCCAGAGCCCATTCATCTCCTTCGAAGACTCCGCGGCCGCCTCCGGACGCGATCAGCAGGGCACCGGCCGTCTCCGCCAGCTCTCGGATGTCGTGCTTCGCCGCACGCGCACCGCGTCCGCCGACGATGACGGGCCGCTCGGCTGCGTCGAGCAGGTCCACAAGGGTCTGCACTTCCGCGTGCGACACGGCAGGCTGCGGCCGGCTCAGCGCCGTCGTGGGACGCGCCGCAGGGTACTGAGTCTGCTCCTCCTGTATGTCGATGGGCATCGAGAGCACGACTGTTCGCCGCTCGACCTGCGCGACGTGGTAGGCCCGGGCCGCGTCGGTCACGGCTGACTCTGCGGAATGAATGCGCATGGGCGTCGCTCCCACTGAGGCGACAAGCGCATCCTGGTCGACGTAGAAGTTCGATGTGACGTCGCCCTGGGCGGTGTCGGCGGCGAGGACCAGAACCGGGGTGTGGCATTTCGCAGCCTCGGCAACACCTGTCAGCGCATTGGTGAGGCCGCAGCCCTGGTGCAGCGAGACCGCCGACACATCACCTGTGACGCGCGCATATGCGTCGGCCATCGTCGCCGCGCCCATCTCGTGTCGGGCTGCCGTGAACTCTGCTCCCTCTCGAAGCAATGCGTTCGTGACCCGAAAGTTTCCGCTGCCGACCACACCGAAGATCTGCAGCAGTCCCAGGTCGCCCAGAACGCGGCCCACCGCGTCGGCGACTCTCATCGTCTGTGCCATGCCACCAAGCCTCCCCATCGTTGTTTGTGACCTCTGTCACAGACGCTATGGTCCCGGATGATGTGTGTCCAATAGATATTCGGCATCTTCAACATGCATGGGACTAATATCTAACGATGGAACTCACCATTGATCTCAACCTGATGAGAACCTTTGTGGTCGTCTACCGCGCCCGGAGCATCACCCGCGCTGCGAAGATGCTGCATCTGTCTCAGCCCGCTGTCAGCCACGCGCTGAGGCGACTTCGCCACCACTTCGAAGACCCTCTGTTTGTGCGCACTCGCACGGGAGTCGCTCCCACCCGACTGGCAGCCAGCATCTACGCCGAGGTCAACGGACCGCTGTCGCAGGTCGCCGCCAGTACGGAGGATCGGACGCGCTTCGATCCCGCGACCTCGACGAGACGCTTCCGGCTGGCACTCACCGACCTCGGTGAAGCGGGCCTCCTCCCCCGTATCCTTCAGGCGACCGGAAGCGCAGGCTCGGGGATTCAGGTGGAGACGGTCCCACTCGACATCGAGACCGTGGCGCAGGATGTGCTCTCCCGACATGTGGATGCAGCGATCGGCAGCTCCCCTGTGCACGGACCCGTGGCGCAGGAGGTGCTCTTCCATGACAGGTACGGCTGCCTTGTGCCTGAGGACTTGGAGGCGCAGGACGGCATCGTGAGCCTGGACACCCTGCGGGCCCTCCCCGAGGTGCGCGTGGGAACCTCGGCCGGGCACCGCATCATCACCGAAGCGGTCACGACTCTCGGCGCGGGAGTCCTGTCGGATGTGCCTCACGTCGAGGTGAACCGGTTTACGTCGCTGCCACGCATCGTTGCGCAGTGCGGCTTCTTCGCGATCGTTCCGGTGGATGCCTTCTCGAGGCTCATCCCCGGGCTCGAGGGAACCAAGCTGCTCGAGCTTCCGTTCGCATCGCCGCACACCGGCGTCCACCTCATCTCCCACCGTGACGCCGAAGCATCCTCAGCTCACGCGTGGTTCCTCGGAGCGGTCCGGGAGGCGCTCTCAGGTCCGTGATGCACACACGCGCACGCGTGCACAGCACCGGACTGTGACACCGCCTCGGCGCACCGAGTGCCCTGCACGCCTACTGCCGGCCGCGGGCCGCACGCACAGACTTCTCGGCGCCGGAGACGAAGAGCAGAAAGCACCCAGCCCAGATCGCGCCCGCGGAGCCCAGCGGAGCTGCGAGTGCGCCTGCGGCGATGGGCACGGCCACCTGGCCCACCCGGTTGCCCATGAGGCGCAGCGCCAAAGCATTGGAACGCCAGGAGACCGGAACCGCCTGCGTCACCAGACTCATCGTGAGCGGCTGCCCCAGCCCGAGGAAGAACCCTGCAAGGACCAGCAGCACGAACAGGGCCCACAGCCAGCCCGTGACCATCGGCAGGACCGCCAGCGTCAGACTCGACATCCACAGAGCTGCGAGCACCAGCACCCCTCGGCTCCACACTCTCCTGAGGAGCGGCAGCGACAGCCGCGAGGCGACGGAGGCCGCAGCACGAACAGACAGCAGAATGCCCACCATCAGGGGGGAGATGCCCGCCTCTTCGCCCAGCAGAGGCAGAAACGCCGAGAGGATGTCCAGGATCGAGATCATGGCGATCGACGCGAGCATGTGGGAGGGCACGTTAGGCACCGTGAGGATCCCCAGGATCGAGGGCTTCTCCGCCTCTGACTGAGGCTCCCCCACACCGCCGCTGTGAATCCCGCTCGAGGAGGGGGCGTCGTCGGTGCTGCCCGTCGCCCGCTCCTCGCCTCGAAAGGCGCCCCGGGCGAACTGCAGCAGCGCGATGACCATCAGGGAGAGCGCCCCACCGATCCACAGGGCGAGGTTGATGAGGGACAGATTCCCGCTTCCGGCCCCGTCGCTCGGGGCGTTGAGAATGAGACCTCCCAGCAGCGGTCCTATGAGCTGTCCCGCAGAGAACCCCGCAGTGAACCACCCGAAGGCGGTATCCATCTGCGCGTTGGAGGCGAACCGGGCGATCGCCGACTGTCCTGCGACGGTGAAGATCAGCTGCCCCAAGCCAAGCACCGCACTGCCCGCTGCGACCGCCCACAGATCGTTCACGGCGGCGACGAAGGCCACTCCCAGCACGCTCAGAGCGGTGCCGCCTATCAGCAGCGGCCTGAGGCTCACCGCTCGCTGGGCCCTGGCTCCTATCTGCATGGCCATCACCAGCGGCAGGACCGCATAGACACCGGTGACCAACCCGATGGTCATCTCGCTGGCGTCCAGCGCCAGAAGCTTGTACGTGGTCGCCGGGCGAACCATGTGGACTGTCGCCTGGCTCAGCACCGCTGCGAGCACCAGCACCCACAGCCATCCGCGCATGGGCCGCTCAGTCATATCTGGAGCCCTGGTGCAGCTCGGCATCGGCGCGAATAGCCAGCATGCGACACAGAGGAAGCTGCCGGTGAAGGCCATTCATCGCGCGTGGACTCCCTTCCGGGCATCGCACCGTCGTGCGGTTGGATCAGCGACCATGAATCTACACCTATCCCACAGGGCCGGTTCTGGAGAAGACGCCGGCTCCTGTGCCCGGCGCCTGTTCAGCTGGTCCTGTGCTCCTGCATGACTCCGTGTGCAACCGTGATCGAAGTCGGGAGCTGAACCTCTCGCCATACGGGGGCCAGTTCAGCGGCAAGACCGCCTGCCCCCAGGAATGACGCATCGAAGCAAGACGGCATTGCCGGTGAGAAGGAGACACACATCATGCAGTACGACGAGTTCATCAAAGCAGTCGGCGAGCGCGGCGGCCACAGCGACCGCGAGGCTGCCCTCCGCACAACCCAGGTCGTCCTGGCAGACCTGGGGCAGCGCCTCAAGGGCGGAGAGGCGGAGAACCTGGCAGCCCAGCTTCCCGCCGAGCTCAAGGGCCCAGTGACTGAGCACGTGGCAGCGGACCCCGTCGTCGACGATGTCGACGACTTCCTGCGGCGCGTCGCCGACCACTTGGGCGAAGGAACCGACCCAGCTGAGGCGCGCACCCAGGTCGCAGCGGTTCTCACCACGCTTTCCCACGCCGTGTCAGACGGCGAGATCTCGGACCTCCGCTCGCAGCTGCCCGCGGGCTTCGGGCCTCTCTTCGAGTAGAGGGTCGAAGGCCACACGCCAGGGGGCGGGGCATACCCACGTTGGGGCGAAAGACCTATTCTGGTCACGAGCCGCCGTCGGAGGGCATCCTCTGCGGCGAATCATGACTCATTCCCTGCTCCCTGACATCGAGGAGAACGCGTGGCCGAGCAAGCGAAGGAAGACCTGGAGGACCGCGTCGACGACGGGAGCAGCTCCAAGCCCAAGCGTGTGCCGTCTCTGCGAACCGTCGCCGGCTCGGCGCGGAGCAGGATGCAGAAGCCTGAGTTCCTGACCGATGTCATTCAGGTCCTCAAGACTGTGATCGCTGGCACGGCGGCGTGGTGGTTCTCCACCGCCGTGCTGGGATCGGAGCTGGCATTCCTCTCTCCCTGGACGGCGCTGCTCACCGTCCACGCGACGGTCCACCGCTCGCTGTCGCGAGGGGTGCAGACCACCGTCGCCTCAAGCATCGGCGTCGGGCTCTCGTTCCTCATCGGCTACTTCCTGGGCGTCGGAATCCTCACCTTCGCCCTCGCGCTTCTGGTCGGCGTCGCGGCGGCCCGCATCTCATGGATCCGCGATGAGGGCGTCGCTATCGCCACCACCGCCATCTTCATCTTCGGAAGCGGTTTCGACGAGCAGGCGCCGCTGCTGGACGACCGCATCCTCGAAGTCGCCGTCGGAGTGGCGGCCGGCGTCGCAGTGAACCTGCTGATCGTGCCGCCGCTGGGCGACAAGCAGGCTGCACGGTACGTGGACAGCCTCAACGAGCGCATGGGCGGGGTCCTGGCGAGCATCTCGGAGGAGTTCTCCGACGATTGGGACACCGACAAGGCAGAAGCATGGTTCAAAGAGACCGAATCGATGAGCCAGGAGCTCGACTCTGCCTGGGCGGTGGTGCGCTTCGCCCGCGAGTCTCACCGGGCGAATCCGCGCGGCCGCCACGGCAGGAGCAGACTGGACCAAAGCACCTGGGACACCCGCGAGGCCAGCTACGAGGAGATCCTGGAGCGCACCGATGAAGGCATCTCCCATCTGCGCCACCTCGCCCGCTCCCTCAGGGAGGCCTCATACTCCGATGGCCAGTGGGATGACCAGTTCCGCGAGCGCTGGACACAGATCGTCGCAAAGGTAGGACGAGCCATTGCGGACCCGGACAGGGAAGTCGCTCCTCTCCATGATGAGCTGACGTCCCTCTCCGTCGACATGGCCGAGGACAAGGGGCTCCCCACCGATTCGTGGCCCACCTACGGGTCACTCATCTCGAGCCTGCGCCACATCGTCGTGGTCGTGGACGATGTGGCCTCGGCCCGCCAGGCGCGCGACAGTCGGGGCGAGAACCCCAAGGTGACCCACTAAGGGCTTCGCTGCCCTGTCATTGGGCCGAGGCGACCGCGTAGGCCATCCCCGGGCCTTCAACGTCCAGCCCGATCGTCTCGCCCGGCGCCGGCGGCGGCGTATTCAGCTGCCGCACTCGCAGCACCTCGTCCTGTCCATGAACACGCACCGTCACGGTGGTGTCATGTCCGAAGTAGTCCGAGTCGAGCACCACGCCCAGCACACCTCGGCCTGCAGGAGCCAGGGTGAGCTGCTCCGGCCGGAGCATGACTCGCGCCGGACCCGCTGCGGCGGGAAAGCGCAGCGGAATCTCACCGAGGACGCACGAGGCCCAACCATCCGAGATGACTGCGTCCAGCACGACCGCCTCACCGAGGAACTGCGCGGTCTCCAGATCCGAGGGAGAGGCGTATACGTCCTGGGGCGCCCCCGCCTGCCGGATGCGGCCCTCGGTGAGGACGGCCACCTGATCGGCGAAGGAGAGAGCCTCGTCCTGATCGTGGGTGACGAGCAGAGCCGTGGTCCCCGTGGCGCGCAGCACCTTCTGCACCGCCTTGCGGGTGCGCTCACGCAGCCCGGCATCCAACGCGGAGAACGGCTCATCCAGCAGGATCACCTGGGGTGCGCGGGCAAGCGCTCGGGCCAGGGCCACACGTTGGCGCTGTCCACCGGACAGCTCATCGGGCCTCCGCTCGCCGTAGCTCTGCGGCAGGCTGACCAGGTCGAGGAGCTCCCCCACTTTGGCGCGCCGCTGGCTCCTGCTGAGGGCAGAGGAATCGAGGCCGAACGCGACATTGCGCTCGACGCTCATATGCGGGAACAGTGCGCCGTCCTGCGACACCAGCCCGATCGGGCGGCGGTGAACGGGCTGCTTGGTGATCGCCGACCCGTCCAGCAGAATCTCGCCGCTGGAGGGCTGGAGGAAGCCCGCGATGCTGCGCAGCAGCGTCGTCTTCCCCGACCCCGAGGGGCCCACGACCGCCGTGGTGGTGCGGGCCGGCAGACTCAGGGCAACATCCGTCAGCACCTCATGACCGGCCAGGCTGACATTCAGCGACGTCACGTCGAGAGTTCGTCCTACGGCACTGACGCTCATCGGACCTCCTTGAGCAGTTTGGAAATGATGATCCCGGTCGGAATCGCGGCGAGCAGAATGAGCAGCACCGCAAAGGGCGCGGCGGCGGCGAAGGATTCATTCCCTGTGTAGGTCCACAGCCGTGTTGCCAGGGTGTCGAAGCCGGTGGGCCGCAGCATCAGCGTTGCGGGCAGCTCCTTGATCACGGTCAGCATCACCATGAGAGCGCCGGCTCCGATGCCCGGCGCCATCATCGGCAGCGTCACCCGCAGGTACGCGAGCCCGGATGAGGAGCCCAGGGACTGGGCGGCCTCCTCGAGCTCCGGCGGGGAGTTCAGCGCTGAGGCGAGCGCCGGGCCCATCGCCAGAGGGAGCATCAGCGAGCAGTAGGCCACGATCAGCATGGGGATCGTCTGATACAGCGCGGGGACCGCCGAGATGCCCAGCATGACCATGGACAGCCCAACCACCACGCCGGGCAGTGAGTGCGCGAAGTATGCCGCCCGCTCCAGACCGCGCGCGATCAGCGAGGGACGACGGGCGAGGTAGAGAGCCAGCGGGACGGCAAGCACTGTGGTGGCCGCAGCGGCCAGGGCCGCCACCCACAGAGAGCCGACGAAGGCGCTGCCCACTTCCTCCAGGGACCCGGGAGTCGAGACGCCTCGGTAGGACCAGTAGGACACCGCGGCCACGGGGACGCCGAGGCAGCCGAGCACCGTCACCCACGCAGCGCCAGAGGCGGGCGCGCCCCATCGTCCGAGCTCGAGGCGGATAGGAGTCGTCGCTCCTCCCGATCCCAGGGCGGCGTAGCGGGTGGAGCGGCGGCGGATGCGCCCCTCGATCACCAGCACCAGGGCGGTGAGCACCAGCAGGATGGAGGAGAGCGCGATCCCTCCGAGCCGGTCGAAGCCCATGGAGAAGCTGGTGAAGATGGCGCGGGTGAAGGTATCGACCCGAAGGATCGCCGGCGCCCCGAAATCGGCGATGACGTAGATGGCGCAGAGGAGGCTGCCGGCTGTGATCGCAGGGGTCACCTGTCTCATGGTGACGGAGAAGAGCGTCTGCGCCGGTCCCCTGCCGAGCGACCGGGCCGCCTCCTCCTGGGCTGGGTCGACGCTCATCAGGGCTGCCACGGCGGGAAGGTAGACGTAGGGGTAGGTCACCGATGTCATGACCACCACCGCTGCCGCCAGTCCTTCGAAGCTGGTTCCCGGGCTGACCAGGCCGTTCATGGCCTGCCACCCGAACGCCGCCACATAGCTCGGGACGGCGAGCGGAAGAGCCGCGAACACTGCGAGGGTTCGCCGGAAGGGTATGGACGTGCGGGTCACCAGCACGGCGAGCGCCACACCGATGATGGCGCAGCAGGCGGTGACGGCTCCGGTCAGTGTCAGGGATGTGAGAGTGAGCCGTGCGGTGCGAGCGCTGAAGACGGTTCCGAAGAACTCCTCGGCAGGGTACTCCGTGGCACGTATGCCCAAGTAGAGCAGCGGGACCAGGACGACGACTGCGCAGAGGACCGACAGAGGGGGCAGCCAGCTGGGCACGCGACCCAGTTCTGCTCCTGATCTGCCTCGGCGCCGGGCACGCTGAAGGAGGCCACCGGGCTCCTGGGCCCGGGTGGCCTCCTGTGCAGCGTCGGCAACGGCTGAGATGGGCTAGCCCACCAGCCCCGCGTCAGTGATCATTTCCACGGTGGTGTCCAAGTCTTCCAGCTGGTTCAGGTCGATGTCGGGAACGTCGAGCTCGTCCAGCGGCGGAAGGCCGTCGGGTGCTTCGAACCCATCGATGAGTGCGTACTCAGAGGTCTCCTCGACGAAGTACCCCTGGCCCTCCTCACTGAGGAAGTACTCCAGCATCTCTACGCTGCTCTCGTTCTCCCCGTCGAAGACACCGGCGCCGGCAACGTTCATCAGTGAACCGATGTCACCGTCGCCGAAGAGGTGATTGGCAGCAGGCAGCTCCTCGGGCTCGACGCCGCGCTCGGCTGCCTGCGCGTAGAGGTAGTAGTGGTTGACCAGGCCCATCTCCAGGGTGCCGTCGAGCACGTCCGAGACGATCGGGCCGTTGCGCTCCCGGTACTGGGGGTCGTTGTCTGCGAGATCTTCGAGCCACTGCTGGGCAGTCTCTTCACCCTCAGTCACACGCAGGGCGGTGACGAAGGACTGGAAGGAGGCGTTGGTCGGGGCGACGCCGACCCGGCCTTCGTACTCGGGACCGGTCAGCTCCGCGACGGTGTCGGGCAGGTCAGCCTCGTCGACCTCGTCGGTGTTGTAGATCAGTGTCCGGAGCCTGCCGGAGAGCCCGACCCATTGGTCGCTGTCGTCCCGGAATGTCTCGGGAACCTCGTTGAGCAGCTCCTCAGGCAGCTCGTCGAAGAGTCCATCCTGAGCAACGGCGCCCAGAGCGCCGGCGTCCTGGGCCAAGAAGACGTCGGCGGGCGAGTTCTCCCCCTCTTCGATGATCTGAGCAGCAAGTTCGGCTGTGTCGCCGTAGCGGACGTCGACATCGATGCCGGTCTCTTCGGCGAAGTCGTCCACGAGGGGCTGGATGAGGACTTCGTCGCGGCCCGAGTAGAGGACCAGAGCTTCCTGGTCCTCGGCGCCCTCGGCACTGTCGGCGCCCTCGTCGTTGTCGGCGCACGCACTGGCGCTCAGAGCCAGGACGAGCATGGCCGACAGGCCTGCGCGGTGTCGCTGATGGAGCATGGTTGAGATTTCCTTTCACAGGAGCGAGCAGCGGCGGTGCTTGGGTGCCACACCCGCACAGGGGGCCTCGATCACCCTCTAAGCCCCGTCGGGATGAATAGAACACTACCATGTGAGCTAATGAGTGAAGTACACCGTAGCCTCACCCAAGCCCCGTTCCCAGCGTCAGCCCTGCGCCGCAGAAGCGTCTGAGAACGGAGGGCTCTGCGGTCTCCCGTGACATGATGGCCGAGGTCGACGGCACGAAGAGAACTGGGAGCCAGATGCAATTCGACAAGACTCCGGAGAACTCTCCGTACCTCCGCTTCCTTGCCCGTGAGTTCGGCAGGCGAGGCACGGATCTGCGCCGCGAGCTGTCGAACAAGACGCAGGTGCACGGAAGGCTGGAGAAGCTGAAGCTCAACGGGGCCGGCCTCGGTCTCCCCCAGCAGCACCACTTCCTCAAGAATGCGGAAGACATCACGCCGGAGGTGCTCGGCGACAAAGCCGCCCTGAAGTTCGCCCACGGATGGTCCGCCCGGGGCGTCATGCTCCTGGAGCGCACAGGCCCGGAGAGCTACTTCGACCATCTGTCGCTTCGCGAGATGACGGTCGAGGAGATCCGCGAAGCCCAGAAGAACGCGGCCGCCAGCTTTCGGCGCAAGAAGACCACCTGGATCGTCGAGGAGCTCCTCGCGGGCCCCCAGCCCGGCACGCTGCCGTTCGACTACAAGTTCTATATGTTCCAGGGCCAGATCGGGATGGTCTCTCAGATCGACCGAAACTCAGGGCCCATTAGGAATGCCTTCTTCGACGGGAACTTCCGCCCGCTGACCAACGAACGAGACTTCAGGCTCTCCCCCTCGAAGGTGCAGCCGGCAGCGCCTCTGGTCCCTCGGTCGGCTGCGATGCTCTCGCGCTGGGCGATCGAGCTCTCCAAGCTGACGGATGCTCCATTCGTCAGGGTCGACCTCTACGACACCTTTGCGGGGCCCCATTTCGGCGAGTTCACCTTCTCCTCGGGAGCCGAGTTCAAGGGGACCATCAGGTTCAGCAATGCGCTGATCGAGACATTCGACGACCTGTTCCTCGATGCGGAGAGGCGTCTGAGCGGTGAGCACGTCGCGCGTCCCGACAATTGGAGCACTCTCATCGAGTCCGCGGATGAGGCAGCCCTGACTCAGCAGCCGATGGTGGGGGCGCAGGAGTACGAGCGGCTCGCCCATTATCTCTACAACTTCGGTGAGCTGGGCGGCTTCAGGCTCGCAGAGGCACAGACCCAGTTGGCCGAGGAGGGCGCTGATCCTGCGATCAATGAACGTCTCGCCCGGGCGCACAGCGCGGCCGCCCATTGGGTCCGAGCGAATCGCGGCCCAGCCAAGGCCCCGGAGCCTGCGACGTTCGGCGGCGCGCTCCGCCAAGCCCGCAAGGACCATCCCCCGCTCGACCGGCTCGTCCGCACAGCGCGCAGGCCCGTGCGCCTGCTGAGACGCGCCGCAGCGAAGGCCAGCAGCCGCTGAGGCGGACCCCGCAGGGGCAGCCTCACCGCTCGAGAGTGGTCGACAGCGGCTTCTCCTGGATGAACAGCAGCAGCACAGCCGAAATCAGAACCAGCGGCGCCACCCACAGAAACAGCGGCACCAGGGCGTCGTTGTAGGCCTCGACCACGATCGAGTGCACCGGAGCAGACAGTTGGCGCACCAGTTCCGGAGTCAGCGAGTCCGCACGTGTGCCCTCGAGCCCTCCGGCGGGCAGCCGCTCATCCAGCATGGTCGACAGGCGAGCTGCGAACAGCGCCCCGATCACGCCCGAGCCCAACGTCGCGCCGACCTGCCGGAAGTAGTTCTGACCGGCCGTCGCGGTGCCCACCAGACGTGCCGCGAAGGAATCCTGAGCGACGAGAGTGAGCAGCTGCATATTGAAGCCCAGCCCCAGTCCCAGGACCCCCAGGTACAGGCACTCCAGAATGACGTGCGAGCTCGCCTCGAGCGTTGACAGCAGGACCAGTCCGGCCGCGGTGATGAGACTGCCGACCACCATGACCGCCTTGTATCGACCGGTGACGCTGACACGTCGTCCCACCAGCACCGAGGACACCAGCAGCATGCCCATCATCGGCACCATCAGCAGTCCCGCCTGAGCCGGGCTGTAGCCGGTGACCATCTGCAGATATGTGGGCATGTACGCCAGCGCTCCGAACATGGCAGCACCGGTGATCATTCCGGCGATCATCGTGATGACGAAATTCCGGCTGCGGAAGAGCAGCAGCGGCATAATCGGCTCCCTCACCCTTCGCTCCACCAGAACGAAGAGCAGTCCAGTCACCACCGCAGCGGCTCCGAGTCCGAGGATCAGAGGCGAATCCCAGGCATATTCGGTGCCGCCCCACGTGGCCAGCAGCACGATGCAGGTTGTGACCGTGCCCAGCAGCGCCATGCCCCAGAAGTCGATGCGTCCGGACTGCGGCCTCGAGGTGGGGGGCAGCTTCAGCAGCACAGCAACGGCCACCAGTGACAGCAGGCCGAGCGGCACATTCATCCACATCGTCCATCGCCAGCCCGGCCCGTCGGTGAGCCAGCCGCCGAGCAGCGGCCCTGCCACCGAGGAGAAGGCGAAGACTCCGCCCATCACGCCCATGTAGCGTCCGCGCTCGCGGGCGGGAACGACATCGGCGATCGTGGCCTGCGAGAGGATCATGAGACCTCCGCCGCCCAATCCCTGAACAACTCGCGCCGCGATCAGCTGATTCATGTCCTGGGCCGCGCCGCCCCCTGCGGAGCCAAGGACGAAGAGCAGAATGGCGGCCAGAAAGAGGGGCTTGCGCCCGAACATGTCCCCGAGCTTGCCGTAGACGGGCATCGTAATGGTGGAGGCCAGGATGAAGGCCGTCATCACCCAGGCCATGTGCTCCACACCCTGCAGGTCGCCGACGATGGTCGGCAGCGCCGTGGCGAGAACCGTCTGGCTCAAAGCGGCCAGCAGCATGGTCAGGATCAGCGCGGAGAAGATGAGCCTCAGCCGGGTGCCTTCACCGTCGGCCGTGTCGGTCGAAGCGGCCTGTTCGGAAGGAGATGTCATCGCGTCTCGTCGACCACCTTTCGGAACAGCGCAATGGAGTCCTCCAGGCAGGTTTCAAGAGGCTGGGCCTCGTCCTCGTGGTGCCGGGAGAACGCGTGCTTGGTGATGGCGCCTGAGAGCATCAGCAGCGTCTGCAGGGTGCCGCTGTCCCCGGCAGTGGGAGCCAAGTGGTCGCCGCTGCCGGGACCTGAACGCTCACGCAACACGTTCCCGACGGCCTGCTCCACCTCCGTCAGCAGCTGACCGATGCGGCTGCGCAGCCCGGGGTGGTGCTTGAGGATCTCGCGACGCCGAAGAGACTGCTCCTCCGGAAGCGAGGTTCGCAGCACGGCGACCAGCAGTCGGACCACGCGGGTCAGATCGTCGGCATGGGAGTTCACAAAGGTCTCGACGGTCTCATCGGGCACGGTGGGGAGCCGGGAGCCGAGGATCGCATCCTCTTTGGTGGGGAAGTAGTTGAACAGCGTCCTTCGAGAGACGCCGGCACGGGCAGCGATGGCATCCGCTGTGGCAGCGGCGAGCCCCTCGCGGCGCGCCAGATCATAGGCGACCTCGTGAATGGCATTCCAGGTGTCGCGCTGATTCCGCTCTCGCTGACTCAAGTCATTTTGCACGAGTGCATTTTATGCACTCGTCACTAAATTGCACAAGTGCACTGTTTTCCAGGCACACTGCGCCGTACGTAGCCAGCGTCCTTGGCTGCACCCAAAGCTCCGGTCGCAGCGGCTACCCCGCCAGCGCACCTTGGGAGTGCCGCAGGTAACTCCATCGTTCGGGTCAAGGGGCAGCTTGCCCCAGCTCGCAGCGCACGGCCGGCTGGTCATACGCGGACGGGTGGGGCACTACCTCCACACGCTGCTGCCAGCCCGGCGCCTCCCAGTCCAGGTAGTCGTGGGAGCCCTACCCGCGCCCGCGGCCAGTACCGGCAGGTCTTTCCCGCCGGCAGCCTCCAGCCATCGCGCAGCCGGCAGTGTCCACCCCCTCAGCAACGGCGCGGAAGCTGGCCTTCATCGTGGACAGTCGGGCCGGCTTGTGCTGCAGCACATCGGCGTCAGCACGCCGAGCCGACGCACTCTCGGGAGGATCTTCCCCGAAGCCGATGTGAACTCAGCAGGGCATACCCAACGCATGGGTTACCAGCGCAGCGCGCTCGATCTGGGCGCTGTTGCGCGACCCCGCGGTCACGATGCCGACGCCCTGCTCAGCCTCCACCACGGAGAACATGGCGCGGGACTTTGCGCCGCTGACACCGCCCCGGCTCCACGCATCCTCCCGCTTCACCAGCACACCGCCGTGCTCTTCCACGGGGGCGAGCTCGGGGGCGAGGCCCTCGGCGGGCGCAGCGGGCTGGTCAGCCATACCAGGCGCAGCGGCCAGCATCACCGGAGCGGCCCATTCGCCAGCCCGGCCTGGTCCTCATGCGCAGCCACCTGCTCGCCGCGCAGCTCCACGCCGGTGTACTCCCTGCCCAGCCGGGCAGCCACCAGCCCACGGACGCTGTCGCCGGCCCACGGTCCAGCACCCGGCCGTAGGGCGGGCAGAACCACCGGTACATGAGTTCAGTCAGTACCGGGTCGAAGATGCTGGTGCCCCAATCGGCAGCTGCCACCAGCTCACCGGAGCACTCGTCCAGCACCTCACGGTCAGACAGCCGACGGCCAGCCCGCATATCCGCAGCGTTCCGCACCTCATACCAGTTCGTGTACTTCGTCTGCGGGGATCCGTAGACCATATCCGCGGTCCGGCCCACCTCGGAGTGAATGCCCACGTCTTTCCACGCGGCCTTACGCGCCGCCCACGCCCCACCACGGGCGTGGAGAACGCTGAACGGGGGAACGCCGAAGCGCTCCACGAGGCTGCTGTTCTCCGCCGCTTCCTCGGCGCCGTCCGCCATGTCGTTGAGGTCGTCGTCGGTGAACCCCGTGCCGGCCAGGTCCGGCAGCTCTTCGAGCAGCTCCTGCAGCGCCGCGTCGTCATACCCGGCCAAGTCATTGCTCTGGTTATGGACCAGCACGATGCGGGCGGCCTCGTCATCGTCTACGTCCACGAACGTGGCGGCCATCTGGTCCCAGCCCATCTCGCGGGCAGCCTTCAGCGTGTGGTTTCCCGCGAGAACTTCATTAGTTCCTGCGCGAACCACGATCGGCTTGTACTGCCCGTTGTGCTTAAGGCTCTCGACGATCACTGGCACGTCACCTCGGCGCGGATTCCGGCCGTAGTGGACCAGTCCGTCGGTCGGGACCGCGAGCTTCTCGATCGGGCGATGAATGATGGGGACCGTCATCGTCAGTATGCAACTTTCTAATCGGCTGTAATTGAGGCCTAATCGACAGGTAATCGCGGAATGTGGCTATCCATCACCATGTACGGGCTGGCAAGTAAGCTTCTATCAAGCGGATTGCCACCGTTCGTATATGTCTGAGGAGTGACCGCTGTGCAACCACACGATTTCTTTCTCGAGGAAGAGATAACCGATGCGTTTGGATGGCCCGTAAGAACCGAAACAACTCTTCGTGAGGACTTTCTTAGACAAGTCCGTCAACGCCCGTCTAGTGACCATGCAGATTTAGAGGTCGCGGTTGGTCTGAATCGTCTGGTTCATGGTGAATGGATGAAGGCCGGAACCGGTGGAGGGATGCAACTGTCAGAGGATCAGATCGAGTTATCTCAGAAGACACTGAAGTCGGTGCTTCAACGTCTGGGTATAGTTCTCGATCTTCCTTGGAGGAATTACTCCGATTTCAAGACTTACTGGGTTCAGAAGGGTTGCCATGGAAGCTGGCAAGCACGACGAGAGCTACTGAGCCAGTACTTCGACCCGGTTTTCAGGGAATTGGACCGACTCGAAGAGACTCGGGACTCGGGCAATTTAGCGGAGGCGGTGTCGCCACTCGAGACTTTTGGCTGGCCAATGGTTGACGAGGAGATGCGAGCCTTACGGTCGCATTTCCGGCGCGCGAAAGACGCCGCCGACTACATGGACGTCGGAAATAGGAGCGTGGCCCTGCTGGAAGCGCTTAGTCGGACCCTCTACTCAGAAGAAAAACACCGACGCCCAGATGAACCTGTTCCATCGGTGGATAAGACTGAAGCGCGAATCGGCCGTTACGTCGAGGATTCTCTCGCGGGCAAGGACCACGTCGAAATCCGCGGAGTCGTGAAGAAGGTATCCGTCCTAGCCCACAAGGTGAAGCATCGGCCAGAGGCTACTAGGCGTGACGCGGGGATAGCGGCAGACAGCGCACTCCTGCTCGCGAATATTCTCAGACGAGTGGACCAGGATCTTTGATATACCAGTCTTGCGCTGCGCCACCCTAAGGGGGGTTTCAGATTCTGCGATGTTGTGCGCGTTTCTACCGCGGCGCGGCTCATCGGCTCAGCTCCAGCGATTTGGACTCCCCTACCCCTCTGCAGGTGGGAGGGGGTGGGGCTATTGGCGCCGGGCGGCGCGTGCTTCCAGCGTCTTTACTCTGTGGCAGTCGTCGCAGAATATTTGCAGGTTTCCTGGATCGGTGAGCGCTCCGTCGTCGGCGATTTCAATGATGTGATCGGCTTGGAGGTTCTGTGTTGAGCTGCAGCGTCGACCGCTTGGCTCACGTTCTAGTTGCTGGTCTCTTATCTGCTGGCGCTGGTGTCGGGTCAGCTGCTCGCTGTTCCGGCTGGGGTTTTCCCAGGGCTTGCGTTGGTGGTCGTTGCAGCGGCCGGCGCTGGTGGCTCGGGCTCCGCAGTGGCACCGGGTGGGGTGCGCATGGCATGGGGTGGGCCCTGCTCGGGGTGGGGGCCCCCACGGGCGCCTGGTGGGGTGCGGGCGTTGGCATAGGAAAGGCCCCTGCCTGCTGGTGCGCTGGCGGGGCCTTGATCGCTAGGGGGGGGTACTTTCGTATCGGGTGGGGGGCTGTTTTTGGGTGTCGTGTACTTGCCCATAGATTGACTTATCCACAGGCCTGGGGCCAGCTGTGCGCCCCGCGCGGTGCCCTGAATACTGGCACCTGTGCGTATTTCGCGCGGGACGGTTCGGTGCTACATTGGGAATGCGGGACAGTTGACCACTTGGTCAGCTTTCTGCAATGCCGGAGCCTCACCCTATTGGGTGAGGCTTTCCGTGCATCTAGGGCCAAACCCGGTGATTACCCCTGTCCCCTGACATCGCGGGCCGGATCGCCTTCCAGAACTTGGCCCTCCATTTCGCCGCGTCCTCGTTGCGCTCTTCCATCGTCATCCTTCGGTTGTAGAGCCAGGTCACCAGGTCTGCGGCCTGGAGCCCCAGCTCATATTTGGAGTCTTCGAAAAGAATGTCTGGCATCAGGCAGTCCAGCGTCGTGGACTTCCACCCGAACGTTCCCTCCCGCTGGTACCGGGCGAAGTTGCTGCGGCTCTGTTCAGCTGTGTGGTGGTCATCGGCGTGGACCTGCACTCGCTCGTGGGGTTTCGAGCACGACTGAATCTTTTCCAGCAGGTAGTTGAGAGCGACTTCCCGAGCTGGGAAGTGCGTCTTATACGGCCGCGCACGATGCTCATTGATGTCGATTCCCTCGATGTAGATCCTCACTTTGGACCGTTCGATAGCCACGAGCGCATCGAGCATAATCGCCCATCGCAACCTGGGCATCAATCCTTGCCAAGGCTTCTCGGATGCACTTATCAGGTCGCTGCCGTGCAGCTCGTCGGTGTACTTGAGCTGCGGGATACCCTTCGCGTGCTTCCTCATGACGGCCTTGAGCGCCTCGCCCATATCGAAGATCTGTTCTCTATATCCTATGACGGCACCGAGGAAGTAGTAGTCCTCGTCGCGTTCGGATTCATCGATGTAAGCGTGGAGCATTCCTCAATGGTTCCAGATGTGGCACCCGTCAGAGTGTGAACACACCATGCGCGACATGACGTACATGTGAACAGCTAGCGGTGGGCGTCGTCGCGATCCTCCGCTAAGGCGATTGAGAGTCGTCTGCTCTCTCGAAGTGCTCCATGGTGAACCATCCCACTAATGTCGTAGCCATGAGGACCGCTGCCTGGGCCGATTGCTCGCTGATCTCTGCGTGACCGACCTGACCAGGGTGTCGGTCAGTCTGGGCGTTAATGAAGAGATCGAGCATGTCATGCACCACCTGGACCCCCGATCGGTGCGGGCTGTCTGCCATTGCAAATGACCACTTGCCTTTACCCTCCCGAATCTCCTTGGCACAGCTGGCGAGATTAGCCTTACCGTTTCGGGGGGCGACTAGCTCTCTCGCGACGGACTCAACAGCTTTTATCGCCGCCTGGTACGCATTGCTTGGATCTGGCGAGGCCATGAATGCGTAATCCCAGGCTTCCTTGAGGTACCGGCTAGACCGCTGATCGTGATTGACGACAGACTCGGCTATGTCGGTAATACCTTCGGGCAGGCGCCGAACAAGGGAATAGCGTTCGCTTCTCACGCCGACTCTCCACCCTGAACCGCCTTGCACCAGAATCGAATCTATTTCTTCTACGTGGTCCCTGGTGGCACTGTCAGTCTGTGACAGTAGGTAGGAGACGAGGTCGATGAGATCGTTCTCCGGCAGGACACTTATGGCGTTTTGGACAGATTCGGCGCTTCGGGTGAGGTTCGGGTCACTAAACACAACACGGCGACATGCGTTATTGAAGTGCATGAGCCAATGCACATCGAGCTCTCGGTGGTTCCGCCAGAAGCTAAAGCACCACATAGCGATCAGAGGACGAGCTGCGTGGGAGATTCCAAGCGAAAGTTTGTGGAACTCCTCAGCTTGATGTTCATCCAGCGATGGCGGCACCCAGAGTTCTGTCATTCCCCTATTCTGCCCGACGTCCCTATTTATAGTCCGAATTCACCCCGTCGATCCTTTTGGCTAGCCACTCCCATTCGTGGAAGGGCCAGCAGGGCATGCCCCGGTGCCAGGTGCCACAGTCTGCTGCGCTGGGCTCGCACTGTTGGGACTCGCAGCGCACTACGACCTCGGGCCGGTCATCCGGTCCTATGGTGCGGATCTTTAGGTGCTCGCCCCTGCACCATGGGCATTCCGTTTTCCGTCGCTGTCCTTCGGTTACTTCGGTGAGGTGGCGGGCGGTGGCTGCCTTCATCTGCTGCAGCGTCGCAGCAGTGGCCTCGAGCGTCTCGGGGTGGCCCGCTGCGTCCAACTCGACAGCTGTGTTGCTTATGTAGCGCAGCAGCTCACGGGTGGGCATGCTGGGGTCACGGGCTAGGAGCACCCGCCAGCGGTCGTGCTGCAGCGACTTGGCTATCCGGCGGGCCACCTTATGGGCTGTCTGCTGCTGCCCTTCCAGATCGTCCAGCACGTCTAGGTGTACCGGTGCAGGCGCTGGGGGAAGCACCCCGGTGCTGCCGGGCTGCCGGTCTCTGCGGTCGGCGCGCGCCTCAGCGTCCTGCTCGGCCCGCTGCTCCACTGTCGGGTCGGGCTGTTTCCATGGCCGTGGGGTGCCCTTGTAGCGCAACTCGGCCATGGGCTCGTGGGCTTCCAGCAGCCACCGGGCGACGGCCTGTATGGGTTGCAGGGTGATGGTGTTCACTGGTCGTCGTCCTCCATGGCCTCTAGGTCTTGCAGGGTCACTACCGCACCGGCGGGCCGTCCGTCCGCGTACGCCTTCCAGGTGCTGCCGCCCACAATGCGGCTGTCGTCGTGGACCACTCCGGCGTTGGTCAGGGCGTCTAGGGTGGCCCGCTCTAGCTTGTCTTTGTCGGGCTTGGTCACGTGGTGGGTGGGGCACTATCTTTCAGCAGGTGGGCATGGCGGCCGGTCCGGTAGTGCCCCTTCGGCCGGTCTATGTAGAACTCGATGTTTGCGGCTACTGCCCCGGCGGGGGCCACCCACCCGGCCTGCTCGGCGGTCTCCATCGCCGCGGCGCGGATATCTTCGCGCTAGGTCCTTGGGCGACTTTGCCGGTGTACTTACCTTCGGCCTTTATCGCTATCCCCATCTTGCTCCCCTGGGGCGCGGGCTTGCCCGTGATGTGGATTTCTAGATCAGTAGGGCGGCTCATTGTCTGCTCCCGGTGATGGTGGTGGGGTGTATCGAAGTCATGGGGCAGGCGCTCTGGTACCCGCCTTCACAATCCGATCCCGACCCGACACCCTCGGCGTCCTCCGACACGGTGGTGGAGCTGGATGCCTTCCGCCGTCGCCGCGCAGGCTAGATAGAAAACTGCCGTCAGAATTGCCGTCGGACAGCAAAAAGGCCCCCAATGGAATCATCCAATGGGGGCCTTCCCGCATCATGGCAGGGATGCAATCTGTAGGGAGTGCGGGACTTGAACCCGCGACCAAAGGATTATGAGTCCTCTGCTCTAACCAACTGAGCTAACTCCCCGTGCCCCCACGTGGGGGCCGTTCCATCCTAACTGAGGGGCGGTCCGCCCGGAGGCGTCCGTCTCTCGCCGAGAGGGAGCTATGCCGAGAGTTCGAGGCGCACGCTGGCCCTCGCAGTGGGGTTCTCCTCGGCCTCGATCGTGAGCGCCCGCAGGCCGTGGCCCTCCCGGAGGCGCTCTGCCAGCTGCAGGGCGACGTAGTGCACGATGACCTCAGTGGTGGAGAACTTCTCCGCAAAGTCGGGGTGCTCGTCCAGGTTCTGGTACCGCAGGGGCTCCAGAACCTGCCCCAGCAGCTGTGACGCTTCGCCGATGTCCATGACGACGCCGTGCTCATCCAGTCCCTGACGCTCGAAGCTGGCGTGAATGGTCAGCGTGGCGCCGTGGAGCCGCTGTGCCGGCCCGAAGAAGTCGTGCTGCAGGGAGTGCGCGATCATCAGGTGATCATCCACCTGCAGGGAGAATATGGGGGCGGCGGTGCCGGTATCAGTCATGCGGGGCTCCTCAGCGGTTTGAGCGTCTGTGTCTGGGGTGGTCAACAACATGAAGAATCGTCTCAGACTCATCGAGCAGCGACCCCATGCGCTGCGGCAGCTCATGCAGAGCCGTGTGCCCGGTGATGAGACGGTCGAACCGGTCATCATCCAGCAGGGTCAGCGCCGCACCCAGCCTCTCTCGACGAGTCCGACGCAGGCGCTTCGGCGCTGCCACTTCGCCCACCTGCACTCCGACGATGCTCAGCCGACGCGCGTGGAAATCGGCTCCCAATGGAACCTCAGGCGAGCGGGTGCCGTACCAAGAGAGTTCGATGACGGACCCGTCGTCGCCGGCGATCCGAAGCGCAGTCTCCAGACCGGCGGCCGCGGCAGACGTGTGGACTGTGACGTCGTGGTCGCCCGGCGCGTCCTCGGGAGAGACGGCATTCAGGCCCAGCTGGCGGCACAGGTGACGCCGCTCCTCCTGGGGCTCCACCATCAGCACCTCGGCGCCCGCCCGCTGGGCGAGCAGTCCGGCGCACAGGCCGACCAGGCCGGCCCCGACGACCGCAGCACGGTCCGTCAGCGTGAGCTGCGCCTCCCACACGGCGTTCAGGGCCACCTCGGCGATGCCCGCCAGGAGAGCCCGTTCGGTCGGCATCTCCTGCGGGACGACGTGGCAGTCCTCGGCGTCCATGAGGACGTGCTGGCGATGCCCGGACAGGGTGAATACCCTCTGCCCCATGAGGCGGTCAGGCCCTTCGAGGACGACACCCACGTTGAGGTACCCGTGGGAGACCGGAAAGGGCAGCTCCCCGAGCTGGTTGGGAGCCCGCATGAGATGGGCGATCTCAGAGGGCACCTGTCCTCGAGCGACCAGCCCCTCGGTGCCTCGTGAGATCCCGGAGACCAACGTCTCGATCAGCACCTGCCCCTCACCCGGTGTCGGCGCATCGGCCTCACGGATCTCGGAGGCTCCTGGGCCGGTGGTCCAATACTGCAGGCTGCGCATCAGGCAGAAGCCTGCCAGCTCAGACCGTATGGAACCTGAATGCGGCATGATGGCGGGCATGCGACTCTTCGTGGACTGCCGGTATGTGCGCACCCGGGTGCACGACGGGATCTCCCGCTACACCGCCTCCCTGGTTCAGGCGCTGACCTCACCGCAGCTCTCCGGCAGAGCAGACGTCACCATGCTGATCAGCGACCCCGCGCAGCTGGACATGCTCCCAGACCTGCCGCACCTAAGGATCAGCTCGCCCACCTCGCCCCTGGAGCCGTTCGTTCCGCGACAGATCAGCCCGCACTCCCCCGATGTCGTCTTCTCCCCCATGCAGACCATGGGCAGCGCCGGACGCACCTACCCGCTGATCCTCACGCTGCACGACCTCATCTACTACCAGCACAGCGCGCCCCCTCAGAACCTGCCTGCGCCCATCCGGCTCGGGTGGCGCCTCTACCACCTGAGCTACGCGCCCCAACGGTGGACGCTGAACCGTGCCGACGCCGTGGCCACCGTCTCCGACACCACCGCACAGCTCATCGCGGAGCACCGGCTGACCCGGCGCCCGGTGCACCTGGTGCCCAACGCGCCCCAGCCTGTGGCGCAGCCGCGGGACCCTGAGGCCGCCCCGCAGCGGGAACTCATCTACATGGGCTCGTTCATGGCGTACAAGAACGTCGAAGCCATCATCGACGGCCTGAATATGCTGCCCGAGCACCGCCTCCATCTCTGCTCCCCCATCGACCCCGCACGTCGGCAGGAGCTGATGGGAGCTGCGCACCGCCCCAGCCAGCTGGTCTTCCACAACGGCATATCTGAGGAGGACTACAGCAGGCTGCTGAGCTCCGCAGCGGCCCTCGTAACGCTCTCCCAGGCGGAGGGATACGGGCTGCCTGTCATCGAGGCGATGAGCCACGGCACCCCCGTCATCGTCTCCGACCTGCCCATCTTCCGCGAAGTCGTCGGTGAGGCAGCAGACACCCCCGCGGCGCAGGTCGCCGCGACTCCTGAGGATCTTGCCTTCGCCGTACGCCGGCTCGAGGACCCTGCGGTCTTCGAGGCTGCCAGCCGCAGCGCCTTCGAACGGTCGCGCGCCTACTCGTGGACGGACTCCGCGGAACGGCTTCTTGCTGCAGCAGAATCCGTACGAGGCGCCTACGCCTGAGTCTCAGAGCCCCTGGCGGCAGCCTCCCGGTGCGGGACGCTCACCGACGACGCGGCGGCTCTTCGAAGAACTGGCCTGTCTCCCACCAGTCAGCGCCGCAGTACAGGCCTTCGTACGCCGTCATAGTCCTGCCGATGGCGTGCTGGTTGGCCTTGTCGCGGCTTGCCTCCCCCATCGCGCGTCGCTGAGCTTCCGGCAGGCTGAACACTGCGTCGAGCTTCCTGGCGAGGTCGTCTGCGTCGTGGGGAGCGAAGAGCATGCCGTTCTGATCGTCGGAGACCAGATGAGGCAGGGCCAGCGCGTCGGCCAGCACCACCGGCTTCCCCGCGCTCATCGCCTCCAGGGACACCAGCGACTGCAGCTCCGCCGTGCCGGGCTGGCAGAACACATCCGCCGCCAAGTACGCCTCCCGCAGCTCCCCCTCACTAACATGTCCGCGCATCTCGACGCGGTCGGACAGGCCCAGCTCCTCCACCTGCGCGCGCAGATGATCGCGCTGCTCACCGTCCCCGACGATCTCCAGGCGGATGCCGAGGCGAGGATCCGTTCGCGACAGCGCGTCGATGAGAATGTCGACGTTCTTCTCCACCGCAAGGCGCCCGACGAAGAGCACCGTCGGATGGTCGCGTGCAGGCCTGTCCTCTCCCGGGCGGAGGGCGTAGTAGTCCACGTCTATCCCGTTGGACAGGGGAAGCACGTTCTCGAAGCCGGCCTTCTCGCGCATAGTCTGCGCAGCAAGCGGTGTGGGCGTGGTGACCACGCTGGCGAGGCCCATGAGCCTGCTCATGTCCTTCCACGAGTTGCGCGAGACCACGTTCTTGAACCATTGGGGGAAGGGGAGGAAAGGATCCAGGTTCTCCGGCATGAAGTGGTTGGTGGCGATGAGCCGGATGCGACGTCTCTGTGCGGCCAGAATGGCGGCCTTGCCGATCATGTAGTGGCACTGCACGTGGATGACGTCGGGCTGCAGCTCGTCGACCAGCCTCTCCATGCCCGGTTCGACCGTCCACGGCAGGCATAGCCGAAAGTACTCGTGCGTCGGGGCTTTGAAGGAGCGGAACCGGTGGATGGTCGCCTCGGGCCGGCGCTCCACCATGTCCGGTCCGGGCCCCGGACGCGCGGCCGCGACGTGGACCTCGTGGCCCCTCGCCGTCATGTGCTTGGCCAAGCGGTGCCCGAAGACTGCGGCACCATTGACATCGGGAGGGTACGTATCAGCAACGATGAGGACTCGAAGCGGTGATCGGGTGGACGGTGACGAAGCGTCGCTCACTTGGTGCGGGCCCTCCGTGGCGGGGTCGGGTCTGTCTGGTCGGGTTCGGACACCGGCCTCTTCGGCAGCCGGGAAGGGTCCACCGGCTCCAAGTCGGCCGGGTCGATGTACTGGTCCGGGTCCACGATGTGCACCGGTGCGGTCTCCGGGTGGGCCCAGGCGCTGCGGTCCCAGCTGCTGATGCCGAGGCGCCGCAGGCGCCAGAATTTGGCCCACAGCTGCCAGAGGTAGTCGAGGCATGTGATTCCATGCAGAACGCACGCTGCGACGAGTGCGGACTCTGCGACCACGGGCAGGATCTGACCCTCGAACACTTCAGCCGGCACCAGGAGGCTGAGCGGGAAGGCCAGCATCAGGAACGCGGTGCGCACCTTGCCCAGGGGCGACACCTTCAGCTGAGGCGACCCCCGGAAGAGTGCGAGCCCGACGACGAGCAGGACTGCGTCTGAGATCACGATGGTCCACAGGACCCACGACGGAACAACCCCGTACACCACGAGCGTGACGGCGATGATGATCATCGCCACCCGATCCGCCAGGGGGTCCAGCCACAGACCGATCACGCTGACCTGATCCAGGATCCTGGCGAGGAAGCCGTCGACCCAGTCCGTGATCCCCAGGACGATCAGCGTCCAGAACGCCGCCATGAACGCGTCGTTGTGCACGAAAATGACGAAGACGGGGACCAGGAGGAAGCGCAGACACGTGATGATGTTCGGCGCAGTCCAGAACGTCTCATGCACGGTGCTCTCGAAGCCGCTCCTGGCCCCCACCCCGATGCGTCTCACGGATTCAATTCTACTCGGAGTCGACGCGGCCGCTCCGGGCGGTCAGCGCTTGACCAGTTCGCGCAGAAACACTGCACCAGCGGCCGTAGCCCCCGCGGCCACGGAGAGCGGCTTCCACCGACCGGCCACAAATTCGCGGGCCTGATCGGATCGCGCCGAGCGGGGCTCCGCGCGAGGGTCGGGCTCCACGGGACTCGAGGCAAGCTCGTCGTCAGCCTGCTTGCCCTTGGGCAGACGGGCCATGAACTGATCCTGCAGCCCGGCGATGTGGTCACGACGCAGGGAGGTGCGACGCAGCAGCTCCGTGTAGTTCGGCTTCTCGGGCTCGCCTGTGCCGGGAGTCTTCCGCTGCTCAGCGGCCTGGCGCTTCGCCTCAGCCTTGGCCTGGCGCTTCTGCTCATCCGCACGGTCCAGGCTCGCCGGGTCGAAGCTGGTGCCCTCACGCGCCACCCCCAGATCGAGGCGGAATCCGCGGATGGCGTCCTCAGGCTTCAGGGGCATCGCGGCCTTCAGCTTGGCAAGTCCCACCAGCACGAAGATCAGTGCGATCAGCAGGAAGGCTCCGCCGACGATCAGCGCAGCAGCCCACATCTGGAAGATGAGGGACAGTCCGGCGATAGCGGCGACGATCAGCGCCACCACCAGGAAGGCGACGAAGACCAGCCCGATGACCATCAGCGCAGCAGCCACACCGGCGGCGACGCCTTTGGCCTTCATCTGCGCAAGGGCCAGTCCGATCTCGTCATTGATCTGCTTGGGGCCTAGGCGCAGCAGAAGCTTCGCGACGTCGAGCGTCGAGGTCTTGGACTTGCGCGGCGGCGCGACGTTCTCTGCCACGGTGGGTGCCTCCATCCGGTGAGGGGCCAGCTGATCTTCTGCCCCAAACTATCACCACCCTCCCGCCGAAGCCTGGGCATCAGGGGGAGGGCGGCAGCTACCACACGCGGCTGTCAGCAGACCGAATCAGTCGGGCGGGGGTTGGCCAGCCCCACCAGCGAGCGCGCCTTCAGCCCGGCCCAGGTGCCGGCCAGCGCTGCGAGCGCCCACAGCCACCCGGAGACGGACCCCGAAGCGATGCCGCCCAAGTAGGCGCCGATATTGCAGCCCTCGGCCATGCGCGCGCCGATTCCCATGAGAATCCCGCCGAAGAAGGCAACCCCTACGTGCCCCCAGCTGATGCTCTTGTTCAGAACCCAGGATCCGCCGGCAGCTGCGGCAATCGCAGCCCCGATCATGATGCCGAAGTTCGTCAGTGAGTTCTGGTGGGACAGCACCGGATTCGCAAGCATCTCGGACCATCCGTCCTGCTGCCAGAAGTCCCACGTCTCCGGCTGCATGCCGAACAGCTGAAGGAACTTGGCTCCCCAGAGCGCCAGGGCATTGGTGATGCCCCAGATGCCGCCGGACACCCACATCACCGCACCCCCGAGACCGGCCAGCGTCAGAGCCCCGACCCACATGGGCCACGAGCCGCGCAGGGCGCGGGCCCAGCCGCGCGTCGTCGGAGGAACCCCCGCCGGGGGCGGATTGCGGCGCGCCTGAACCGCCTTCGAGACAGCGACGATCACCAGCAGAGCTGCGATGGTCACGACCCATCCGCCCACATGGCCTACATGGTCGGACAGCAGCACGGGGTCCATGCCCGGAAGATCCCGCATCAGGGGGAAGAACCATGGTGCCGTGAAGATCACCGAGCCGGCGATGAACCCCAGCAGCGTCGGCACCACGGTGGACTGGCCGGAGCCGACCGCGAAAAGCGTGCCGGAGGCGCATCCGCCGCCGAGCTGCATCCCTATGCCGAAGATGAACGCGCCGATGAGCAGTCCCACTCCGATCGTTCCGCTGTAGGGAGTCGGCTCGTTGCCGAACGCCGACCAGCCGGTCACGAACAGCAGCATGAAGATCGTCGCCGTCGTGCCCAGGAGCAGCGCATGGTTGCGGACGCCCTGGCCGTTGCCCACGGCCACCAGCTGCCTCCACGCAGAGGTGAAGCCGAAGCGGGAGTGGAAGAGCGCAATTCCGAGACCGAGCCCCAGCACCAGAAGCACGGCGAAGTACACGCCCCGCTCAGCGCCTTCGCGCAGTGCGTTGGAGAAGAAGACCCAGGCCAGCAGGCCGGCAGCAAGCAGAAGGAACACTGAGATTCTGCGGGCCTGGGGCGACTGTGCGGGGTCGGGGACGGGAGGCGCCGCACATGTGGGGGCCGGTTGGAAGATCGAGGAGTCGATCCGGGTTCTGTTGGTCGGCATAGCGGGGAGGAAGCTCCTTCGTGGAACGAGCGGTGAGGGAGGGGGGTCGCGGCGCAGCGCTGCGGCAGGCCACAGAACAGTAGGGCACTGCGCTCTCCGCGTCGAGAGCCGCCGTCATACGCATTCACATGCCTACGCCTCACGGGAGAGCCGCATCCCCGAGTACCATGGATTTCAGGAGTCGGAAGGCCGACTCAGCCGATCAGCGATGCGACAGGAAGCGAGCGCCCGTGGGCCCGGACTACGACCTCGACGAGCTGTACGCGAACACCTACACCGAAGAGGATCGGCTCGCTCACCGGAACCGCCCGATCAGCGGCAAGCGATTCGTCATCGCGTGGGCAGCGGCCGTGGTGGGCGGCTTGGTCGGTGCCCAGCGCTGGTACCTGGGGCTGTTCGCCACGGCTGCCGTGAAGACTCTGCTCTTCGGCCTGGCACTGATGCTCTTCGCAGTGGACCAGATAGGGCCAGCGCTCGCCGCGATGTCGATCACCGGCGCCTGGACCATCATTGACCTGTTCCTTCTCCTGTCAGGCACCATGAGAGACAGAAGAGATCATGAGCTGGCCGGCTATGAGAGGTGGGCCGGGCCGTGCGCAGCCGTCACCGTCCTGCTCTTCGCGGGAATGCTGGTGGTGGCACTGGTCATGGGCACAAGTTCAGGCGTCGCCGGGAGTTAGCCCAGCGCTTCCCACCCCCTCCGCGCGAAGACTCCGCTCAGCGGCTAGTCGTCGTCGATCTGGCCAGCGGGCGTCTTCTTCTCGGCTTGGAAGTCCTGCTCCTTGCGCCCATAGGCCCAGTAGGCAGAGATCGAGAGCTCCTTGCGGTTGAGGCCCCGCTCCTTCACCAGATGGCGACGGATCTCCTTCATCTGGGCCCGTTCGCCGTGCACGAAGGCCTGCACGTCTCCCGGCGGCAGCTCGGTGCGACGGATCTCATCGGCCAGGACCGTCGTCTCCGGCGTGAAGTCAGCACCACGGTACAGCCACCTGACCTCGACTCCGGCCGGCGCGTCGATCTGCTGACGCTCCTCCTCGCTTCGCACTTCGACCAGTACGAGGCCTGAGGCATCCAGCGACATCGACTCGACGGATCGTGCGATCGCCGGCAGTGCGGCCTCATCGCCGGCGAGCAGATGCCAGTCCGCGTCCGGCCTCGGAGAATATCCGGATCCGGGGCCGAAGAAGCTGATCGGGTCGCCCGGCTGAGCACGCTCAGCCCATGGGCCCGCGAGGCCTTCGTCGCCGTGGGTGACGAAGTCCACCCAGATCTGCTCCGCCTCGCGGTCGATGTGGCGGATGGTGTACGTGCGCGTCGTCGGCATCTGATGCTTGGGCAGCCGGTCCCGCAGGGCCTCCATGTCGAACGGGGGCTCCAGGCCGAGCGAGGGGTCGGCGAAGAGGAGCTTGATGTATTGGTCGGTGTCCTCTTTGAACTCGATGGCGCGGAAATCCTGCCCGCCGAGGACAAGGCGGACCATATGAGGGCTGAGCTGCTCGCGGCTGACCACGTGGAGCAGAGTCTGGCGGCGAATCTTGCGCGGCTTGTCCGACATAAGGTCACCCTAACCGCGATCGCTCGAACCAGCACGGTGCGAACCTGTCTGCGACCCCAAAGAAGTTGAGCGGAACCTGCTTATGTTTGGAATAGTCGGGGACCCGATTCAGTTTTCTACAGTGACCGTCGAAGATGACGGCCCACTGAGCCAGGAGGTCCAGCGCACCTCCGGGTTCGTCCCGGCCCTCGATGCCCGCCGCGAGGAGGACGACCTCGTCCTCGCCGCAGACCTGCCGGGCATGGACGCTGAGTCCGACGTGACCGTCGAGCTCTCCGGCCGGAACCTCACGATCTCCGGGGAACGTCGCTCCGCCCATGAGGCGGACGGTCTGCGCGAGATTCGCTACGGCACCTTCTCACGCACGGTGAGCCTTCCGTCCGACGTCGACCAGGACTCCATCAGCGCCGGCTATGAGAACGGAGTGCTGACGGTCCGGGTGCCGGGCGTATACGCCGAGGACAGGCCCCGCAGGATCCGGATCAGCACCGGCGGCTCAGGCGCCGACGGCGTCGAGCCGAACCAGGAGAAGGACCACACGCGGATCGACGCCTGACAGGTCCCTCCCCCGACTGACGGGCCGCTCCTCACGGGGCGGCCCGTCAGCTCATCAGAACACGACGGTGGTCCTCCCGTGGCGCAGGACCCTGTCCTGGCAGTGCCACTTCACCGCACGGGAGAGCACTGCACGCTCGACATCGGCGCCGTACCGGGTCAGCTGGGCTACGTCGTCCGCGTGGGAGACGCGAATGACGTCCTGCTCGATGATGGGACCCTCGTCGAGGTCTTCGGTGACGTAGTGGGCCGTGGCGCCGATGAGCTTCACGCCGCGGTCCTTCGCCTTCTGATACGGGCCCGCGCCGATGAAGGCCGGCAGGAAGCTGTGGTGGATGTTGATGACGGGCGCGCCCACCGCATCCAAGAACTCCGGGGACAGAATCTGCATATAGCGGGCCAGAACCACGAGGTCCACGTTTCCTCCGAGCAGCTCCAGGTGCTTCGACTCTGCCTCGGCCTTGGACGCCGGAGTGGCGGGGACGTGGAAGAACGGGATCCCGAAGGTGCGCACGTCCTCGGCGAGATCCGGGTGATTGGAGACGACCATGGCGATGTCCATGGGCAGCTCACCCCGCCGATGCCGCCACAGCAGGTCAAGAAGGCAGTGGTCGGTCTTGGAGGCGAAGATCGCCACTCGCTTGCGGCGCGCAGTGTCGTGAAGCGACCACTTCATGCCGAACCGGTTCGCAAGCCGCTCCTGGATCGCCTGCTCCAGCTGCGGGCGCACCGCAGCGAGGCCGGGGAGACGGAAGACTGTCCGCTGGAAGAAACGTCCCCCCTCGGGGTCAGTTGAGTACTGGTCCAAGGTGATGATGTTCCCGCCCAGATCGGCGATGGTCTGCGAGACCGCGGCGACGATGCCGGGCTGGTCCGGGCAGGAGATGATGAGGCGTGCGATGTCGGCGGAGTCTGTCACAGCGCTCCATCCTAGTATTCGGGCCCGGGCCGGCGCCCCTGCAGTGAGCCGACGATTCCCCACCAGACGACAAGAGGCCCCCGCCGATCACGACGGAGGCCTCCTAGAGAACTCGCTCCCCCAGCTGGATTCGAACCAGCAACCGCTCGATTAACAGTCGAGTGCTCTGCCGTTGAGCTATGGAGGAATGGGACTTAGAAATCTTAGCAGGAACGACGCATCGGCGCGAAATCGATCGATCCATCGCGAAGTCCCCTCATAGGATGAGCGGCGTGGCTGAACTGAACCGTCTCACCGTATTCACCGGCAGCGCCTCCGGAGCCGATCTGGCCTACCAGCGCGAGACCCGTCGGCTGGGCGCGGCGCTGGCCGAGGCCGACGTCGAGGTCGTCTACGGCGGGGGCAAGGTGGGACTGATGGGCCAGATCGCCGACTCGACCCTGGAGGCCGGCGGACGTGTCACCGGTGTGATCCCGGAGGTGCTGGTGAGCCGAGAGGTCGCACACCGAGGGCTCACCGAGCTGGAGATCGTCGAGGACATGCACGCCCGCAAGGCCCGCATGGCGGAGCTCGGAGACGCGTTCGTCACCCTTCCCGGCGGGATGGGAACCCTGGAGGAGCTCTTCGAAGCCTGGACCTGGCAGTACCTGGGGCTGCACACCAAACCTGTGGCCCTCTACGGCACCAAGAGGTTCTGGGACCCGCTGGTGGAGATGATCGACCACCAGGTCGCCGAGGGCTTCATCGCCGAATGGCGGCGCGACGCCCTCGTCGTCGCCGACACCCCAGACGAGCTCATCTCCACGCTGCGGGCGTGGACCCTCAGCGACTATGAGCCGCGCTCATGAGTGAGCAGGCCTGAGCCTCAGCGCTTCTGGGCGACGGGCCGGATGACCAGCTCCTCAACCGTCGACGCCGGATCGAGCTCCACCGCGGTGCGGACTGTCTCAGCGATCGACTGCGGCGAGACATAGATGCTGCCGTCGTAGTCGGTGCTGCCCGACTGCTGCTGCAGAGCCACCTGCATGTCCGTGTCCACCCGGCCGGGGTGGATGGAGGTGACCCTCACCTGGCCGCGCTCCTCCTCCCGCAGCGAATCGGTGAAGGCCCGCAGGGCGAACTTGCTGCCAGAGTACATCGCACTGTTGACCCGAGCCACAAAGCCTGAGCCCGAATTGATCGACACCACCTGACCGCGTGAGGCCCTCAGCAGCGGCAGAGCTGCGCGCGTGAGCTCCGCCACGGCAAACAGGTTCACGCTGAACATGCGCTGCCACTCCTCTGCCGATGCTTCGGCCACCGGCTGCAGCCAGGCCACACCGGCGCTGTGGACCAGGACATCCAGGCGAGTCAGATTCAGCTGCGCGAACGCATCCGCGATCGAACCGACGTCGCTCAGATCCGCCGTCCAGCCGGAGGCATCGAACCCTGCCCGAGTCAGCTCCTCCGCGGCGCTCCGCACCCGCTCTGCATCGGAGCCTCCGACGATGATGCGGTGATCACGGCCCAGATCCGCCGCGATAGCACCGCCGATTCCGCGTGTTCCGCCGGTGATGAGAGCAACCTTGTCAGCCATAGGCCCACCCTAGACGACCGGTCGGGTCATGCGGGAGCGGCAGCGGCACGTGCGGGAGACTCCTCATCAGACTCACCGGGTCCGCCGCCCCGACGACGACGCACCGCCTGCGAGGCGACTGCCAGCCCGAAGAGGACCATGCCGGCAACGGAGATCAGCATGTCCGGATACACGAGCAGGGCACCGCCGACCATCAGCAGCACACGCTCGATCACCACAGCACGCATCAGGAGGTACCCGCCCAGGCCTGACGCGAGACCGACGAGCCCGAGGATCGTCATGGCCAGGTACCTCAGCGTCTCATCCCACGTTCCCTGGAGAAGCAGCGCCGGCTGAAGAATGAAGGCATACGGGATGATGAACCCCGCAAATGCGATCTTCAGCGCCGTCACGCCGGCGGCCATCGGATTCGCGTGAGCGATGCCCGCGCCGGCGTAGGCGGCCAGACAGACGGGCGGCGTGATGTCAGCCAGAATTCCGAAGAAGAAGACGAACATGTGCGCAGCGATCATCGGCACATCGAAGTTCGAGTACAGGATGGGTGCGGCCACCGTGGCGGTCACCACGTAGTTCGCTGTGGTCGGAAGGCCCATGCCCAGCACGATGCAGGCGATCATCACGAAGAACAGCACGAGCAGGAAGTTCCCGCCGGCGATCTGGATCAGCCCCGATCCAAGCTGGCTGCCCAACCCTGTCGACGTCACGGTTCCGGCCACAATGCCGGCC
This sequence comes from Nesterenkonia sp. NBAIMH1, assembly GCF_007922635.1. Taxonomy (NCBI): domain Bacteria; kingdom Bacillati; phylum Actinomycetota; class Actinomycetes; order Micrococcales; family Micrococcaceae; genus Nesterenkonia; species Nesterenkonia sp. NBAIMH1. The sequence continues at coordinate 1,883,687 of NZ_CP042335.1, read as the reverse complement.
GTAGCACATGCTGCGATGACCGGCAGGGCCGTCCGGGCGCCGGCGATGAACATCTCGATCACTGCGTGAAGCAGAGCCAGGAGCAGCTTGCCCGTCTCCACGACGGGGCTCCGGCCCTCCTGAGATGCCTGCGCGATCACCGGGATGAAGTTCTGGAATGTGGCCCGGATCAGGCCGATCGCCAGCGCTGTGCCGATGCCGAAGAGCGCGGCACGCATGGCGCTCATTCCTGAGAGCAGGGTTGCGATGATCACCACCAGCGGCAGCAGCATATCCATGCGCAGCAGCAGGGAGCGCCAGGCCGGCAGCTCGGAGGGATCCATGCCCTTGAGCCCGTTGCGCTTGGCCTCGAAGTGGATGGAGAGCAGGGCGCCGAGGAAGTACAGGCCTGCGGGGATGATGGCTATGACGATGAGCTCGTTGTACTCCACCTCGGCCACGTTCTGAGCCATGATGAAGGCTGCGGCTCCCATGATCGGCGGCATCAGCTGACCGCCGGTGGACGCGGTGGCTTCCGTCGCGGCCGCCACATGCGGCTTGAAGCCGGCCTTCTTCATGATGGGGATGGTGAAGGAGCCCGAGGCGACCGTGTTCGCCACGGAGGAACCGGAGATCATGCCCTGCAGCCCCGAGGCGCCCACCGCAGCCTTGGCGGGTCCTCCCGAATATTTGCCGGCCGCTCGGAAGGCCAGGTCGTTGAAGAACTGCCCGATGTTGGTGCGCATCAGCACCACAGCGAAGAACAGGAACAGGAAGATGAAGTTGGCTGAGACTTGGATCGGGGTGCCGAAGATTCCCTGGCCGGAGCTGAGGAAGAGATTGGTGCCCACCTCCGTCCAGTCCTGCCCTCGGTGGGAGAACATCGGAAGGTTCTCCCCGTAGACGGCGTAGGCCAGTGCCAGGCCCGCGATGATCACGATCGGCAGACCGACGCAGCGGCGTGTGGCTTCGAGGACCAGGGCAACGCCGAAGAGCGCCACCATGATGTCCTGGTCTTCGAAGCCGACCAGCTGAACTCGGTTGGAGACCAGGTGGTCATAGTTGAAGAAGATGTAGGTGCTGCAGTAGACCGAGGCGCCCGCCAGGATGATGTCGTACCAGGGCACCCCGCGGTGGCGCCCCACAACCAGGCTCAGCGCTGGGCTGCTGCTCTCCGGGGTGTGCAGAAGCCGCTTAGAGGCTGGGTAGAGCAGGAAGATCAGAGCAAGGGCCCCTGCCACATGCAGGGACCCATGCATCCATGTGTTGTACGGGCGGTAGAACGCCGAGAAGAGGTGGTACGCGGTGAAGACCACCGCGATTCCCCCGACGAGCCACCCCCACCAGCCGAGCTCCGTACGGAACCGGCTGGAAATGTCATGCTCGCGCAGGATGTCTTCGGCGCTCTCCTCAGCAGCAGCCCCGGGCTTGACGTCCTCAGGGAACGCTCCAGCCCGGGGCTGCTCTGCCGCAGTTCTATTCACAGCGGTGCCGCTCAGTCAGAGATGGGGAGGTCGACTCACGCATCCTCGTCAGCTTCAGCCTCGTCGTCGGCATCCTCAGGGGATTCGTCGCCGTCCTCCGCCTCGATGCCCTGCTCCTCGAAGTAGCGCTCAGCGCCGGGGTGCAGCGGAATGTCGCCGATGCCGAGAAGAGCCTCGTCAATGTCGATGCTCTCACCCTGTGCCACGGACACGTCGTCGACGTTGTCGAACAGCGCAGCCGTGATGTCGTAGGCGAGATCCTCACTGACCTGCGTGGTGGAGGCCACCAGCGCCGCGAAGACGGAGAGGGTTGTGACGTCTTCCTCAAGGAAGTCGTACGCGTCGGAGTCGATGGTGTAGGCCTCGTACAGGCCGCCTTCGGCGATCTCCTCGGCGTCATCCTGCGGCAGGGAGAGCAGGCTGGTGTCGGTGGACTGCGCCAGCTCGGTCAGTGATCCGACGGGCACGCCGACCACGAACATGGATGCGTCGATCTGACCGTCGGCCAGCATCTCGGTGGAGTCGCCGAACTCGGTCTCCTCAGGGGTGTAGTCGATGTCGTAGTGCTCAAGGATCGCGTCGGAGATGTCACGCGTTCCGGATCCGACATCGCCCACAGCGATCGTGGCGCCGTCGAGGTCCTCGATGGAGTCGATTCCGGCGTCGTCGCGGACCACAATGTGCATGGCCTCGGGGTAGAGGTTGGCGATCCAGCCGACATTGTCGACGGTCACGAACTCTTCGTCCTCGTCATCCTCGCTGATGTCCAGCTCTCCGTTGACGGCGTTGGCCGCAGTGTCGTTCTGCGACAGCCCGAGCTGAGACGCCTCCTGCAGGATGCGGCCCAGGTTCTCCACCGAACCGCCGGACTCCACGTAGTTCACCGTGGCGTCGGTTTCGTTCTCGAAGATGGTGGAAAGGTCGCCGCCGAGGGGGTAGTAGGCACCGCCGGTGCCGCCGGTGGTGAACTCGAGGTCGTCGATGAAGTCACCCTCGTCGCCCGTCTCAACCTCGCCGTCTCCGTTGTCTCCGTTGTCTTCGGCGTCATCGCCGTTGCCGCAGGCTGCCAGGGCAGTCATGGCGGCGATGGCGGTCATTCCGGCGGTGAGTCGAGTCATTCGACGGACGCTCATACGGGTTCCTCCTGCAAGTGATGGTGCGCTCCCAGCTGAACATCAGCCGAGACTAGGGTTCACACAGGCTATGCGACCAGACCCGTCCGCGACCAGCTGGGAAGTGATCCGAAACACAACCGTTACACAGGAGCTGCTCCACCCCCTGGATAGGATGGGCGGCATGACTTCACGCATTGCTTCCGGACATGGCCTGGCCACCGTCACCGACGAGGGGACCGTTCTCGACACGTGGTTCCCCGAGCCCTCGCTGACGACGCTGGCTGAGAACACCGATGAGGCGCTGCTCGCATCCCTGCAGGACGCGGAGAGCACCGACCCCGCACGAGGCGTGCGAACCCAGGCTGTTTCCGTGGAGGCCGACCTCGACTCCCCCGCCGCCTCCACCGAAGACGTGTGGCTGCGGCTGCACCTGCTCTCCACCCGGCGCGCCCGCCCCAACACCATCAACCTCGACGGAATCTTCGGATACCTGACGAACGTGGTGTGGACGAACTTCGGTCCCTGCGCGGTGGAAGGGTTTGAGAGCACCCGGCTGAAGCTGCGGGCGCGCGGACACGTCACCGTGCACTCGATCGACAAGTTCCCCCGGCTGGTGGACTACGTGACTCCCACCGGCGTTCGCATCGCCGACGCCGATCGAGTCCGACTCGGCGCGCACTTGGCCGAAGGCACCACGGTCATGCATGAGGGCTTCGTGAACTTCAACGCCGGGACCCTCGGCGCCTCCATGGTGGAGGGACGGATCAGCGCAGGCGTCATCATCGGGGACGGCACCGATGTGGGCGGCGGTGCCAGCATCATGGGCACCCTCTCCGGCGGAGGGAAGGAAAAAATCACTCTCGGTGAGCGGGTCCTCCTGGGAGCGAACTCTGGTGTGGGCATCAGCCTGGGCGACGACTGCGTCGTCGAGGCCGGGCTCTACGTCACCGCAGGCACCAAAGTCTCTGTCCTGGACCAGGGCCGCAGCGTCACCGACGTGGTCAAGGCCTCACAGCTCTCCGGTGTGCCGGGGCTGCTCTTCGTGCGCAACTCCACCAGCGGCACAGTGGAGGCTTCGCCGCGGCAGGGCCAGAAGGTGGAGCTCAACGAAGCGCTGCACAAGAACTGATGGCACCGCGCTCCCGGCCGCCTCGTGACGCGGCGGCGACCCGCTCCATGGCCCGGCGACGACGGCGCCGCCGGGCGCTGGCCGCGCTGGCGCTGACAGGCGCCCTTATCGCGGGAACGGCCTACGGCGCCTGGCGCTACATCGATGAGAACGAGTACCTCCTGGACGAGCACTGTGAAGCAGTGGTCGCGGGGGAGACTCAGCGCCTGAGTCCCGCCCAGGCCTACAGTGCGGCCTTCCTCAGCGCCTCAGCGGCAGAACGAGGCCTGCCTCCGGAGGCAGCCCTCCACGCCATCGCCATCTCCCTGCAGGAGACGGATCTCGAGCTGCGGGAGGATGAGGGCGAACTGGGCGAGCGCGTGCTGTTCGCCCGAGGAGTGGGCAGCTGGGCCGGCGAGGGATCGGCCGAGGGCACGCCTATCGACTCAGCGGGCTTCTACGATCTGCTGGAGGAGCGCGCCGCAGCTGAGGACGTCGATGAGGACGAAGACAGCGAGGACGAGGACGCGGTCGTCTGGGAGCCCGACATGCCTCTCGATGAGGCGTCTGAGGCGCTACTCAGGCCGCACAACCCTCAGTTCTACCCTGAGCACAGGTCCCGAGCTGAGACGTTCCTCTCACCCCTGGCCGGACAGTCGGAAGCGAGCCTGACGTGCACCCTCTCCCAGCTGGAGGATGAGATCCCCTCCCCCGACCCTCAGGGGGTCTCCGAAGAGCTCGTGGCCCTCCTTCCTGCGGCCCTCGAGATCCCAAGCACCGAGTACGAGGGCGACGAGGAGGACGAGGAGGCAGAGGACTTCGATCCCGAGCCGATTCCGGAAGGCATCGTCGACCTTGAGGGATCCTCCGAGAGCGGCATCGTGACGGTGACGCCCCCCGAGAATTCGGAGCTGCTGGATGAGGGCTACAGCATGGACTGGATGCTGGCCCACTGGGCGGTGGCGTCCGCACGGGAGTACGGCATCCAGACGGTGGAGCTCGATTCCCGCATGTGGGATCGCGACGCTGCCGGGTGGACCGATTCATCCCGCGAGGACGTGGCTGAGAATACGGTCCGCATCGGCTTCGACCGTGACTGGGATGAGGAGTGACGAGGAGCTCCTGACCATGAGAGATGCCCCGGCCGATCGGCCGGGGCATCTCTCATGGTGCGGACTGTGCTCAGGAGGGGTACTCGCGCTCCTCGTAGCCTGTGTAGAGCTGACGAGGGCGACCGATCTTGGTGCCGCGGTCACTCATCATCTCTCGCCACTGCGCGATCCATCCGGGGAGGCGACCCAGCGCGAAGAGGGGCGTGAACATCTTCTCGGGGAAGCCCATGGCCTTGTAGATGAGGCCGGTGTAGAAGTCGACGTTCGGGTACAGCTTGCGCTCCACGAAGTAGTCGTCCTCCAGTGCCACTGCCTCGAGGCGCTGGGCAATCTCGAAGAGCTCGTTGTCGCCGCCCAGCTTGCCGAGCAGCTCGTCTGCGAGGCCCTTCACGATGCGCGCACGGGGATCGTAGTTCTTGTAGACCCGGTGGCCGAAGCCCATCAGCCGGATGCCGGCCTCTTTGTTCTTGACCTTTGTCATGTACTCTTCGGGGCTCATGTCGGAGGCCTGAAGCTCCTTGAGCATGTGGAGCACGGCCTCGTTGGCGCCGCCGTGGGCTGGGCCGAAGAGAGCGTTGATGCCTGCCGAGACGGACGCGAACATGTTCGCCTGAGCAGACCCGACGAGCCTGACAGTGGATGTGGAGCAGTTCTGCTCGTGGTCCGCGTGCAGGATCAGCAGGGTGTCCAGGGCCTTCGTCATGTCCGGGTCGACCTCGTAGCCCTCTGCGGGCACGGCGAAGCAGCCGCGGATGAAGTTCTCGACGAGGTTCAGGCTGTTGTCGGGGTACAGCATGGCCTGGCCGATGGACTTCTTGTAGGCATAGGACGCGATGGTGGGCAGCTTGGCCAGAAGCCGGTAGGTGGAGCGCTCTACGTGGTCCGTGTCGAACGGGTCCAGCGAGTCCTGGTAGAAGGTCGACAGAGCCGAGACGGCCGAGGACAGCACCGGCATGGGGTGCGCATCCCGGGGGAATCCGGAGAAGAAGTCCTTCAGGTCTTCGTGGAGCAGCGTGTGCCGCCGGGTGACGTGGTCAAAGTCGGCCAGCTGGTCCTGGGTGGGCAGTTCGCCGTGGATCAGCAGGTACGAGACCTCGAGGAAGTTGGACTTCTCTGCGAGCTGCTCGATCGGGTATCCGCGGTAGCGCAGGATGCCGGCTTCGCCGTCGATGTAGGTGATCGCCGACTTCGTGCTGGCGGTGTTCATGAATCCCGGGTCGTATGTGACGGCACCGGTGGTTTTCAGCAGCGGACCGATGTCGAGGCCATCGTTGCCCTCAACGGCGCTCTCGACGGGGAGCTCAAGCTCGTGGTCCTGGTACGCCAGCTTCGCGGCAGCCTGCTCAGTCATAGGTTCTCCTTCAAGCTAGGGCAAGACAGCCCTAACTTATCGTGTTCCAGGCCACACGCGCCAATGGGTGCGGCGGTGCGCGGCGCGCTGTCTATGAGCCCTCAGCCTGCGGCGGCAGGGCGGCGATGACTTCGTGATCTTTGTCGATCTTGCCCATCTTTGCGGCCCCGCCCGGGGAGCCGATGTCGTCGAAGAAGTCGACGTTGGCACGGTAATACTCGTCCCACTCCTCGGGCAGGTCATCCTCGTAGTAGATGGCCTCAACGGGGCACACGGGCTCGCAGGCACCGCAGTCCACGCATTCGTCCGGGTGGATGTAGAGGGCGCGCTCGCCCTCATAGATGCAGTCGACGGGGCATTCGTCGATGCATGCTTTGTCCTTCACGTCCACACAGGGAAGCGCAATGATGTAGGTCATAGGTCCTCACGGGCTCGCGGAGTGCATGGTCTTCTGCTGAACATTCTACGGGTGGCGATCAAGGGCGACGTCCGCTCGACGACGCGAGAGGTCATCTTGTGCGAGCACCCATTGGGTCAGGAGCATGGACGCAGCAGTGACCGCCGCGGTGCCGCCCCACCACAGCAATGAGACCAGCACGGGCCCGGGCATCGCCTCCCAGGTGAGCTCGTTGTAGGGAATGACGAGCTGGTCCGGTCCGGGCCATATGTAGGCTGCTGTGGCCACGGTGAAGGCGGAGGCGCCCATCACCATCGGCTCCAGTGCGGCGCGGGCTGTGGTCCCGGCCCAGAGCTGGGCAGCCAGCAGCAGTCCGAGGGCCACGAGCACGCCCCACGGCACCAGGGCGAGCGAACCCGCCTCGCCCACCATCCATATGTTGCCGTGGAGGGCCGTGCCGATGATTCCGAGGACGACGCCGATGGTGACACAGGCGCCGAGAAGTCCAGCTCGAGGCATCCTTCAGCTCAGGCGGCCGCGTCGGCCTGCTTCTTCCGACGTGATGCCTTCATGCGCTCGGATGAGTCGAGGATGACCTTGCGGATTCGGATGGCCTCGGGAGTGACCTCTACGCACTCGTCCTCATTGGCGAACTCGAGGGACTCCTCCAGGGTCAGCTTCGCCGGTGGAGTGAGGCCCTCGAAGGAGTCTGCCGAGGCTGCACGCATGTTCGTGAGCTTCTTCTCCTTGGTGATGTTGATCTCCATGTCGTCGGCCCGGGAGTTCTCGCCGACGACCTGGCCCGCGTACACCTCGGAGGTGGGCTCCACGAAGAACATGCCGCGATCCTGGAGGTTGATCATCGCGAACGGGGTGGCAGTGCCGGACCGGTCTGAGATCAGAGAGCCTGCGAGGCGGTATTCGATCTCGCCCTTCCACGGCTCGTAGCCGGCCGCGTAGGAGGAGGCGATGCCGGCGCCGCGGGTCTCGGTGAGGAACTTGGTGCGGAATCCGATGAGGCCGCGGGCGGGCACCATGAACTCCATGCGGATCCAGCCGGTGCCGTTGTTGGTCATGGTGTTCATGGTGCCCTTGCGGCCCGCCATCAGCTGAGTGATGGCCCCCATGAACTCTTCGGGCGCGTCGATGGTCATGTTCTCCATCGGCTCGTGGAGCTTGCCGTCGACCTCCTTGGTGACCACCTGCGGCTTGCCGACGGTGAGCTCGAAGCCCTCCCGGCGCATCTGCTCCACCAGGATGGCCAGGGCGAGCTCACCACGGCCCTGCACCTCCCACATGTCAGGGCGCTCGGTGGGCAGAACCTTGATGGACACGTTGCCGATGAGCTCCTGGTCGAGCCGGTCCTTGACCTGGCGCGCCGTGACCTTGGCTCCCTTGACCCGACCAGCAGTGGGAGCGGTGTTGATGCCGATGGTCATGCTGATGGCCGGGTCGTCGACGACGATGTTCGGCAGCGGCTTGGGGTTCTCAAGGTCGGTGAGGGTCTCGCCGATCATGATGTCGGAGATGCCTGCCACGGCGACGATCTCGCCGGGGCCGGCGGACTCAGCTGATACGCGCTCAAGACCCTTGGTGGCGAGCAGCTCGGTGATCTTCACCGTCTTGTGCGTGCCGTCCTTGCGGGCCCATGCGACCTGCTGGTTCTTCTTCAGCGTGCCGTTGCGGACGCGCAGCAGGGCAAGACGGCCGAGGAAGGGGCTGGCGTCGAGGTTGGTGACGTGCGCCTGCAGGACCTCTTCGTTGTCGTAGGTCGGTGCGGGGACGTGCTCAAGAATCGTGGAGAAGAGAGGCTCGAGGTCCTCGTTCGCGGGGAGGCCGCCGTCCTCGGGCTGCTCCGTGGACGCGCGGCCCGCCTTGCCCGACGCGTAGACGACCGGCACGTCGAGGACGGAGTCCAGGTCCAGGTCGGGGTTCTCCTCCGCGACGTCGGAGGCCAGGCCGAGGAGCAGGTCCATAGTGTCGGAGACGACGCCGTCGATGCGGGCGTCGGGGCGGTCCGTCTTGTTGACCACGAGAATGACCGGCAGGTTCGCGTTGAGCGCCTTGCGCAGCACGAAGCGGGTCTGGGGCAGGGGGCCCTCGGAGGCATCCACCAGAAGGACGACGCCGTCGACCATGGACAGGCCGCGCTCGACCTCGCCGCCGAAGTCGGCGTGGCCGGGGGTGTCGATCACGTTGATGGTGACCTGCTCGGCGTCGGCCTTCTCCTGGGCAGCAGGGCCCGAGTAGAACACAGTGGTGTTCTTGGCCAGGATGGTGATGCCCTTCTCCTTCTCGAGCTCACCGGAGTCCATCACCCGCTCCTGATTCTCACCGTGGCCGCCGTAGGCCTTGGTCTGGGTGAGCATGGCGTCCACCAGGGTGGTCTTGCCGTGGTCGACGTGGGCGACGATCGCGACATTGCGCAGATCATTGCGGGTGGTGATAGTCACGCGGATGGTGCCTTCCGGAAGAGATGCGAGTCCAACCTGTCTAGTGTACGGGTCAGCGCCAAACCGTCCCGCCGCGGGGAGACGCATCCCGCCCTGCGTTCGGTCGCAGGTGATGTGGAACACTTGGCGCCATGAGCTCCGGGGAAGTCCATGGCAACAACGTCCAGTCCAAGGGCGAGCACCGCTCTGAGAACGTCGTCCGAGCCCGGATCGGCTTGGCGCTCGGGCCATTCCTGTTCGCGCTCATCCTCTTCGTTCCGGCCATCACGGGACTGGAGCATGCGCCTCGCGCCACCCTTGCGGTCACCCTGTGGGTCTCGACGTGGTGGATCACTCAGGCCCTGCCGATCCCCGCCACCTCTCTGATTCCTCTGGTGCTCCTGCCCCTTGCCGGTGCCACCGACGAATCGACCGCCGCCACCGCGTACGCGAACCCCATCGTGTTCATGTACATGGGCGGCTTCACCATCGCTCTGGCCATCCAGAAGTGGAACCTTCACCGCAGAATCGCGATGAGCATCATCCGCATGGTCGGAACCAAGGGGCAGCGGCTGACCCTTGGAATCATCATGGCCACCGCCGGACTCTCCATGTGGATCTCGAATGCGGCCACCGCCCTGATGATGCTTCCGATCGGCCTGGCCCTCATCGAAGAGGTCCGGGAGAGGAACTTCTACGACGATCGGGACTTCAGCAGGTTCGCCAAGGGCCTGCTGCTCTCCATCGCGTACGCCGCCTCCATCGGCGGCCTCGCCACCATCATCGGCTCGGTGCCCAACGCCGTGTTCGTCGCGCAGGCGGATGTGCTCCTGGACGAGACCGTCACCTTCGCCCAGTGGTTCGCCTTCGCCTTCCCCCTCACCGTGCTGCTGCTGGGCTTCCTCTACCTCTACATGACCCGTGTGGCCTTCCGAGTGAACGGCAGCCCCGACATCGGCTCCGAGTTCGCCCGCGAGCAGCTGCGCAAGCTGGGCCCAATGTCCTACGAGGAGAAAGCCGTGCTGGCGATCTTCGCCGCCGTCGGCACCCTCTGGATGGTGGTGGGCTTCATACCGGACGCCGTCCTTGAGGTCTTCCCGCTCTCGGACGCCACCATTTCGATGACGGGCGCGGTCCTGATGTTCCTGATCCCCGCCCGGCAGGAGAGGGGCGGCCTGCTCGTCTGGAACGACATGATGGAGCTTCCCTGGGGGATCCTCCTGCTCTTCGGAGGAGGCCTCTCGCTGGCGGCGGCATTCGAAGATTCGGAGCTGACGCCCTGGTTCGGCGAGCTGCTGGGCGGCCTTGAGGTGCTGCCCTATGCGGCCATCGTGATTGCCCTGGCCGCCATCGTGCTGTTCATGACCGAGATCATGTCCAACACGGCCGTCTCCAACATGCTCATCCCTGTGTCGGTCGGCCTCGGGCTGGGAATGGGCGTGGACCCGTTCGCGATCATGGCGATCGTAGCCCTCACCTCGACCTGCGCGTTCATGCTGCCCATCTCCACTCCCCCAAATGCGGCGGTCTTCAGCTCCGAGCACATCACCATGGATGACATGGTCAAGGCGGGGTTCTGGATGAACATCGCCGCGATCATCATGATCAGCCTGTTCGTGCTGCTCTGGCAGCCGGTGATGCTCAGCTCAGGGGGCTAATCAATCGCTGCGACGCTTTCGTTCTGCTCGGCGTGGTGGCAGGCCGCCTGCTGCGAGATGCCCGGGCGGACGATGAGCTCCGGCTCCACCTCCGCACAGATGTCGGTGGCCTTCCAGCAGCGGGTGCGGAAGCGGCATCCCGACGGCGGATCGGCCGGGTTCGGCGGGTCGCCCTTCAGCACGATCTGCTCGCGCCTGCCGCGCAGGGTGGGGTCAGGAACCGGAACAGCGGAGAGCAGCGCTTGGGTGTAGGGGTGCGCCGGGCCTGAGTAGACGTCCTCATGGCGGCCCAGCTCAGCCATCTTCCCGAGATACATCACACCGACGCGGTCAGAGATGTGCCGCACCACCGAAAGATCATGGGCGATGAAGATGTAGCTCAGCCCGAACTCCTTCTGCAGATCCTCGAGGAGGTTCATGACCTGCGCCTGAACGGATACGTCCAACGCGGACACCGGCTCGTCACAGATGATGACGTCCGGCTTCAGCGCCAGACCGCGGGCGATGCCGATTCGCTGCCTCTGACCGCCGGAGAACTGGTGCGGATACCGGTTGATGTGGTCAGGGTTCAGCCCCACCACATCGAGGAGCTCCTTGACCCGGTTGCGCACGCCCTCCGCCGGCTTCGCGTCAGGGTGGAGCTTGAACGGCTCGGCAATGATGTCCCCCACGGACATACGGGGATTCAGCGAGGTGTACGGGTCCTGGAAGATGATCTGGATCTTTCGGCGCATCCGGCGCAGCTCCTCGCCCCGCAGGGAGAGAAAATCCTCCCCCCTGAACGTCACGGCGCCGGAGTCCGGCTGCTCCAGACGCATCAGGAGCTTGGCCAGCGTCGACTTGCCGCAGCCTGACTCCCCCACAATGCCGAGGGTCTCTCCCCGCCGAAGGCTGAAGCTCACGTCATCGACGGCTCGGACCGCCCCAGCCTTGCGGGGCATGAAGAGCCCCTTCGTCTGCGGGAAGTGCTTGACGAGGTTCTGCACGTCGAGCACGGTCTCCGCGCGCTCAAACGGATCACGCTGGCTCATTCTGACCCTCCTCGCTCAAAGCGTAGATGTCTTCTGCGTAGTGGCAGGCGGAGCGATGCCCGGGGACGATCTCCCGCAGCTCTGGTCGGTCCGTGCTGCAGCGGCTGGTCGCGAACTCGCACCGGGGGCTGAAGGGGCAGCCGGGCGGCATGTCCGTCAGGATAGGCGGCAGCCCAGGAATGGCCTTGAGTCGATCACCCTCATGGTCGATGCGCGGGATGGAGTCCAGCAGCCCTTTCGTGTAGGGGTTCGCGGTGCGTGCATAGGTCTCGTACACGTCAGCAGTCTCCATGACCCGACCGGCGTACATGACCGCGATCTTGTCCGCGAAGTCCGCCACCACACCCAAGTCGTGGGTGATGAGGATCAGGCCCATGCTGAACTCCTCCTGCAGCTCCTTCAGCAGCGCCATCACCTGCGCCTGCACTGTCACGTCGAGCGCTGTGGTGGGCTCGTCTGCGATCAGCACGTCCGGGTCCAGGGCGATGGCCATCGCAATCATGATGCGCTGCCGCATCCCCCCGGAGAACTGATGAGGGAAATCCCCGACTCGCTTCTCCGGAGCGGGGATCCCCACCCGGCGCATCATCTCGATGGCCCGCTCCCGGGCCTCACGACGCTTCATCCCCTGGTGGACGCGGAACGTCTCGGCGATCTGCCAGCCCACGGGAAGTACAGGATTCAGGCTCGAGAGAGCATCCTGGAAGATCATCGAGATGCTCGCCCCGCGCAGCCTGCGGCGCTTCTCCTCCGGCATCTGGAGGAGATCCTCACCGCGGTATCGGATCTGACCGCCGGCGATGTGCCCTGGGGGCATGTCCAGAATACCCATGATGGTCTGGGCCGTGACCGACTTGCCGGACCCGGATTCGCCGAGGATGGCCAGGGTCTCGCCGGCATGAAGGGTGAAGTTCAGCCCGTTGATGGCTTGGGCCGTACCTTTGCGGGTCCGGAACTCCACCTGAAGGTCCTCGACCTCCAGCAGAGGCGGGCCCTGCTGAGCCCCAGTGCTGTGCTGCTGTGTCACTGCTGGCCTCACTTCTTCTTCGACTTGGGGTCGATGGCGTCCCGGACGGCGTCTCCCATGGCCATGAAGGCGAAGACAGTGACGCCGACGAAGATCATCGGGAAGACCACCAGGTAGGTCTGCTGCTGAATGTAGCCCTGCGCCTGCTGCAGCTGCAGACCCCATGAGATCGCGGGAAGCTCCAGTCCCACCCCGAGGAAGGTCAGCGCTGCCTCTGCGGCAATCATGATGCCGACGTAGAGCCCGGAGTAGCCGAGCACGGGACCGAGGGCATTGGGCAGAATATGCCGTCTCATGATCGCCATGTGCCCAGCACCAAGCGCACGTGCTGCCATCACATAGTCGGAGTTCACCACGGCCAGCACCGATGAGCGCATCAGCCGCATCTGCGTAGGCCAGGTGAACACGATGAGCACCAGCGCCACCTCCCAGACGCCTCGCGATTCGATGACGTTGAGGAAGACGATGGCGCCGAGGATGTAGGGCACGGCGAAGATCATGTCACCGGCGCGGGAGATGAAGGTGTCGACCAGCCGTCCGAAGTAGCCGGCGAGCAGGCCCAGCACAATGCCGATCACCAGCGTTCCGAGCACGACGACGACGCCGATCGCCATGGAGTTCCGTGCGCCGTAGACCACACGGGTGTAGTAGTCGCAGCCCTGCACATCCGTGCCGAACCAGTGCTCCGCGGAAGGACTCTCACGAGCTCTGCCCAGCAGGCACTCACGAGGATCGGTGGTGGTGAAGAGCTGAGGGAAGAGCGCCATGGCGATCATGACCACCAGCAGGGCCCCGGCGATGATGAACCAGGGATTGCGTCGCAGCTGGCGCCATGCATCCGCCCACAGGCTGGCCTCGTGGGATGAGGAAGCGGCTTCCCCGCTGCTCTGCGCGGCAGGCACGTGCGCCTTGTCGGGTGCGGTGTCACTCATAGCGGATCCTTGGGTCGAGCAGGCCATAGATGATGTCGACGATGAGGTTGATCACCACGAAGAAGAGGACGAACAGGGTGACGATTCCCACGACGACCGTGCCCTCCTGCTGCTGGATGGAGCGGAAGACCTGCTCCCCCAGCCCGGGCAGGTTGAAGATGGTCTCCACGAGAATGGTGCCGCTCATCATGGTGGCCAGGTCGGCACCCATGAACGTCACGATCGGAATCATAGAGTTGCGCATGCCGTGCCGGGTGACCACGCGGCTGCGCTTCATGCCCTTGGCAGTGGCGGTGCGCACGTAGTCAGAATGCAGTGCATCCAAGAGCTCGCTGCGGAGCAGGCGGGCGATCATCGCCATGGAGACCGCGCCCAAGGCGATCGCGGGGAGGATGAAGCTGCGCAGGCCCTCCTGGGCGCCTGCGATCGGGAACCACCCGAGGTTCAGACCGAAGATCAGCTGCAGCAGGAATGCAATCACCAGCACCGGCATAGCGACCACGATCACGGTGGAGACCTGAACCAGCCGGTCGATGAACCGGTCCCGGAAGATCGCAGCGAGCGCACCGGCTGCGATGCCGATGATGGCCTGCACCACGAACGTCACTGCAGCAAGCTGCAGTGTCACCGGCAGGCGCTGGGCGATGATGTCCATCACCGGCCGGCCGTTGAAGGTGGTGCCGAAGTCCCCGGCGGTGAACACGCCCCAGATGTACTTGGCGTACTGGACGAAGAACGGGTCGTTGAGGTTGTACTGCTCGCGCAGAACCTCCTGGGCCGCCTCGCTCATAGGCCGGTCGCCGGCCAGGGCGCGGATGGGATCACCCGGCAGAGCAAAGACCATCGCGTAGACGATGAGCGTCGAGATGATCACCACGGGGATGAACTGGATCAGACGCCTGATGATGTAACGGGTCATGGTGTCCTCGGATCAGCTGGAGCCGGCATGGCCGAGGGCACGGCCGACGCTGACGCGCGCCGACCGTGCCCTCGCCTCACGGGCGTCAGTCCTGGTTGACCTCGATCTGCCACAGGTGAGTGAAGGTGTTGCCCTCGCCCATCTGGACAGTGTCGCCGTTGATGTGGTCGGAGTAGACCACGTGGTACGTGGTGAACCACATGGGGATGACCGGCATCTCCTCAAGGAGGATCTCCTCGGCCTCCTGGTACAGCTCGGAGGCCTCGTCCTCATCGGTGGCCGCGTTGGCCTCGCTGATCAGGCTGTCGAACTCCTCGTTGGAGAAGTCTGCGTAGTTGGAGGACTCACCGGTGGTGTAAATGGGCTCCATGGCGTACTGAGCGTTGGGATAGGAGATCGTCCAGCCCAAGCGGAACGGTCCGGTGATGGACTGCTCGTCGTGCAGGTCCAGGTACTGCGCGAAGTCCAGGGACTCGAAGGTGATGTCCTCGATGCCCAGGTTCTGCTCCCACTGGTTGGAGACGGCCTCGACCCAGTCTTCGTGCCCGGCGCCGGAGTTGAAGTAGACGGTCAGCTCGCTGGGACCGTCCGCCTCCTCGTAGAGGTCAGCTGCGGCATCCGGGTCGAACTCGCAGTACTCGCAGATCCCGTCGCGGCCCTCAGGCAGGAAGGGCGGGATGATGCTCATGGCAGGCGTCTGCGCTCCGTCGAAGATCGCATCAATGATCGCCTCGCGGTCGATCGCCATGGAGAGCGCGTGCCGCACGTCGGCGTCCTGGAACTCCTCCTGGTAGAGCGGGAAACCGAGGTAGGTGAAGGCTCCGGTGTCGAAGGAGGTGTGGTTGCCCTCAAAGTCGCCCTCGAGCTGTGTGAGGCGGTTCGGGGGAACTTGGTCCAGAATGTCGAGGCTTCCGGACTGCACATCCAGGTATGCCGTGTCGATGTCCGAGTAGATGCGCCACTCGATGCGGTCCGGTAGGCCCGGCTCATCGCCGGCGTAGTCCTCGAAGCGGTCTGCGGCGATCTGCACGTCGTGCTCCCACTCGCCGTCGATCTGGTACCGACCGTTGCCGATCGGCGCCTGCTCGTAGGCGTCGATGTCTTCGAAGGCTTCCTCAGGCATCGGGTAGAACGCCGTGTAGGTGAGCATGTCGGGAAGCGGGGAGAACGGCTCGGTGAGCTCGATCTCCAGGGTGTAGTCGTCCACTGCGCGGACGCCCTCAAGCTCGTCGGCCTCGCCGTCGATGACCTCGTCATAGCCGGCGAAGAGCTCGAAGAAGTTGGCGCTCTGCTGTGCGTTCTCCGGGTCCACCACCCAGTTGAAGGTGTCGACGAAGCTCTGCGCGGTGACCTGCTCTCCGTTGTGGAAGGTCCAGTCCTCGCCCAGCTCGAAGGTCCAGGTCTCGTTGTCCTCGGTGTCCCAGGACTCTGCCACGCCGGGAATGGGCTCGTAGTTCTCCGTGTCGGCCTGGATGAGGCCGGTGAAGAGGTGCTCCAGGACCCAGGATCCGCAGACCTCGGTGGAGTTGCCCGGCACAAGGTGCTGGGGCTCGCAGTTGTACGCGGAAATGGTGCCGCCGCTCTCGCCCTCGCCGGCCCCCTCGGCGTCGTCAGCGTCGCCGTCGCCGTTGCCGCCGCCGCAGGCGGTCAGCACGAGAGCTCCGAGCGCGGCTGTGGCCAGCGCGGACCTGCGCCAAGTAGATGTCTCAGCCATTTAGTTCTCTCTCCTCATGGTGCGTGCCTGGCCGCGAATCCTCGGTCAGCACGCCCATAACATGGGCACCTGCCGAAACCCTGGCCAAGAGATGTGCGTCTCACCGTAGCCCATGTGACGGGCCGGTAATGACGACACCACGCCTCCATTCACAAGGAGATGCGGGCTTTTTTCACATGCTGGGAGAAAAAGGGTGATTTATGACACGATGTTACGGACTTAGCGTCGCCAGAGGTCGTCCACGCTGGACGTTTCGCCCTTGGATATGCGTAGAGCATAGCCGGAGGCGACGATCGCTTCGTACTTCCTCTCCTTCTTGTCCGACCCTTTGGTCTCGCGAGCGGGAAGCATGATGGTCCGCTCCGCCTCGATGCCTGCCTGAAGCTGCCGACCGCGCTCGAGCTCGGCGTCCACCTCCGCGCCCAGCAGCAGGACCATGTTCATGATGTAGAGCCAGAACAGCAGGATGATGACACCGGCCAGGGATCCGTAGGTGGCGTCGTAGTTTCCGAAGAACATCACGTAGATCACCACGCCGATCGTGGCGATCGCCATCACTACGATCGCGATCAGTGCACCCACGCTGACGAATTTGAAGTTGGGCTGCCGAATGTTGGGCGTGGTCCAGTAGAGCAGGCCGATGGCCGCCGCTGCGACGAGGACGAGCAGTACGGGCGTAGCCCAGTTCCAGACGGCCACAGCCGTCTCTCCGAGGCCGACCGTGTTGCCGACGGACTCTGCGATGGGCCCGGAGATCACCAGGGTCAGGCCGGCGACAGCGACCAGAAGGATCATGACGGCCGTGAGCGCGTAGAGAATGGGACGAAGCGTGTAGACGGGACGGCCCTCGGTGACCTCCCAGATTCGGTTCATGGAGCGGGAGAATGCATTGACGTAGTTCGAGGCCGTCCACATCGCAGCGAGGATGCCGATCGCAAGACCGATGCCTGCGCCTTCGGCGGTGCTGATATTGCCGACCACTGTCTCCACGGCACCCATGACGTCCTCGTCGCCGTTCGACAGATCATCCACCGTGTCGACGAAGAAACCGGTCACCCGATCGGCCTCCCCCACCAGACTGAGGATGGACACCAGTGCGATGAGGGCGGGGAAGATGGCCAGCACCGTGTAGTAGGTCAGGGCGGCCGCCAGGTCTGTGCACTGATCCCGCCCGAATTCGGTGAGGGAGCGCTTGAGGCTGTACTTCCACGTGTCACCGGTGAGCTTCGCCGGCGAGGGGGCTTTGCGGTCATGATGGCTCGGCGTGCTCCGCTCAGCCACCTTCTCGCGCTGACGGACCTTCACCAGATGGGGCTGGTCAGCCGCAGCGGCGACAGACCCCGGCCGCAGAGCATCCTCGTAGGTTGCGGTCTCCGCGAAGACGTCATTGCCGCCGTCCCGCTCGGGCATCTGGTGCGGAGCCAGGCCTTGCGGAGTCTCCCTGGTAGTGCCATCCTCTGGCCGATCAGCGCTCATAGAACGACACTATGGGAGGCTCGGCTGGACGAGCGCTGAACGATGACTGGGGACTAGTTGCCCTCGGGCTTGGTCAGCTGAAGCTCATCTGTGTGGGTCACGGAGGCCGGCGGCGAGCCGTTGAGGTACCCGGAGCGCGCGATGGCCATGGATCCTACGGCGGACGTCAGCAGCTGAGCCACAACCGCCAGGGCTGCCTTGATGAGGTTCGGGGTGCTGAAGTCGATGAACAGCACTCCCACGACGATGCTCGCCACGCCCAGGCCGGCCGATGTGCCGACGGCTGAAGCGCGCAGGTACAGATCGGGGAGGCGAAATAGACCTATGCCTGCCACGAGGATGGTCGCGATGCCGATCAGAATGAACAGCAGGCCGATGCTGTCCATCACCAGCTCACCGGTGCTGGTGTCGGTGAAGATCTCGTTCATCAGCGCTTTCCTCCCAGTCCCAGGCGAGCCATTGAGATCGCGGACATGAAGCCGAGCAGCGTGGCGATGAGGATGATGTCGAACAGGGCCTCGATCTCCACCCGCAGCCCGATCAGCGCGATGAAGCCGATGAACGCGAAGAAGATGAGGTCAGCCGCCACGGCCCTGTCGGTGATGCGCGGCCCGAGGTAGGCGCGTATGCCGGCCAGGAGCATTCCGATGCCCAGCAGGATCAGCAGCACTTCGAGTGCGACTTCAGTGATCATGGTGCCTCCCCTGCCTCGGGCGCCAAGGGCCGGCTGAGATCTCCTGGGGTGCGCCGCATGGCACGAAGCATCCGGTTCTCCATGTCCTGGATCTCTTCGGCGAGGGCGTCGCGCGTCTCCGCGAACATGCCGTGGACGTAGAGAAGCCCCTCATCCCGCGAGACGGTCATGGTCATGGTTCCTGGGGTCAGGGTGATGAGCACGCTGATCATGGTCCACTCAGCCTCGGAGCGGGATGCTGCTGGTATGGCAGCGATGGCGGGACTCATACGCTGGTGGCGGCGCAGGACGTCCGCAGTGACCTGGAGGTTGGCCAGGAAGAACTCCTTGGCATACCAGAGGAGGAAGGAGAGGATGCGCAGCGGCCACGCCGCAGACGATGGGTTCTTGGGACTCATCAGGCTCCGCTCACCGCCTCCACGTAGTTCTCAGGGTTCAGCAGGTTCTCCGCCGCCACCTCGGAGATGCTCATCAGCACCTCGGCACCCACACCGAAGAACAGGGTCACGGCCGCCAGGATCATTCCGGGAATGATGAGCCTGATGGGCACCTTCACCCGCCCGTGCTGGGTGGTGGGGTCTTCGGGCGGGATGATGGTCAGCGTGGGCGTCTCGGCCTGCGCCTCGCTGCGCAGGTATCGCTTGCCGTGCATCCGCTCCTGGTAGGCCAGAGCCCTGTCCTCCATGCCTTCGGGCTCTTTGGCCATGAATACGCCCGTCCAGATCTTCAGCATGGACAGCATCGTGAAGATGGAGACCAGCACGGCGACGGCGGCCACCCAGTAGTGGGATTCCGCGAGAGTGGCCTGGATGATCGAGAACTTGGCCACGAACCCGGAGAAGGGCGGCAGTCCGGCCAGCGACAGCGCCGCAATCATGAAGGTCACGGCAATCAGGGGCTCGCGGCGGAGCATGCCGCCGAGCCGATCGATCTGCGAGGACCCGTAGGTCTCTTCGATGGCCCCGGTGGAGAGGAAGAGGCTTGCCTTCACCACCATGTGATGGAGGAGGTAGAAGATTCCGGCCGTCAGGCCCAGGCCGGTGAACAGGCCGATGCCGATGAGGATGTAGCCGATCTGGCTGATCATGTGGAAGACGAGGATGGAGCGCGTGGACTTCTCCCCGATCGCTCCGAGCACACCGATCAGCATGGTCATCGAGGTGACCAGCAGCGCCACCCACAGGAAGCGGTCATCCCCGTCGTAGATCACGGAGTAGAACCGGTACAGCGCGTAGATGGCCACTTTGGTGTGAATGCCGCTGAAGAGCGTGGTGACCGCCGGGGAGGTCATGGGGTATGTCCGGGTGAGCCATCCGTGGACCGGCACGACGGCGGCCTTGATGCTGATCGCGACGAGAACGACAGCCCCGGCAGCCGCGACGGCCGGGTCCTCGTTGGCCGCGCCGTGCAGCTCTGCCAGGTTCACGGTGCCGGCGGTCGCGTAGATCAGGGCGATGCCGGCCAGCAGCAGCGTGGACGCCATCAGGTTCACTGAGACGTACACCCTGGCGCCGTGGGCTCCCAGCTTCGCGCCCATCATGGCGAGCAGGCCGTAGCTGGGCAGCAGCATGACCTCGATGAAGACGAAGAAGTTGAAGATGTCCCCGGTCATCAGAGCGCCGGCCACGCCTGCCATGAGGATGAGGACGAAGGGGTGGAAGAACCTGGCCCGGGCCTCGTGCGTGGCCATGGCGAAGAGGGAGGAGGTGAGTCCCAGCAGGCTGATGATCATCAGGACGGCAGCGGAGAGCTGGTCGACCACGAACGGTATGGAGATGCCGTAGTCCCAGCCTCCCACCTGGTGGGCCAGCACCGTGCCGTCGTGGGTGGCGATCAGCAGCAGAATGGACGCCGCCAGCATCAGGCTCATGGTGGTGAGGCTGATGGCATGCCTCAGTCCCACGTTCCTGCGCAGGACCGCCCCCAGGCCGCCCAGGATGAGGGGCCCTGCCACCAGGAGGGGCAGAAGGGGAGGGAGGATCTCAGTGAGCTCTGTCATCTGTTCTCCTCCTTGCGCACGGTGCGTGAATTCGGGTCAGCGTCGATATCGCCCTCAAAGTCGTGGACGGGGCTGGCCGGAGAGGCATCCGCACCGCCTGTCGCGGCGCCGGCTGCACCGGTGGTGATGGTGTCCAGCTTGGATCCAGCAGCGTCGTGCTCGTCCCCGCGGTCGGGCAGCTCCTCGCCCGAATAGTCGATGTTGCGCTCCGCTGCGGCGGAGGGGGCGGAGCCGGCGGGCCCGAGGATCTTGACCGCCGACTGCTCGTCGTCCTCCGTGTCATCGTCGCGGATCGTCGTGATGGCCAGTGCGAGCATGTACATCGTGATGGCGAAGGCGATCACGATCGCGGTCAGGACGAAGGCCTGCGGGAGGGGGTCTGCGCCCTCGCCGAATTCGGAGGTGCCGATGTAGGGCACGCCTCGGAATGCGGTGTTGCCTGCGGCGAAGAACATGAGGTTGGCCGCGTGGGAGAGCAGGATGAAGCCCAGGATGATGCGCACCATGCCGCGCTGCATGATCATGTAGACCCCTGCTGCCGCGAGCAGTCCGATAGCGATGGAGATGCTCATGCGCGATCACCTGGCTTGGGCTCGTGCCTGTATTCGGCCTGCACTTCCAGCGGGGGGTCTCCCGGGTCGGCGCCCGCGTGCATTTCGATCTCCTCGCGCTGGCTTTGGATGTGCATGTGCTTGCGCAGCAGGTCGGCGGGGTACCGCTGGGCCTGCCCGAGCCGGTCCAGGGCCACGAGGACTGTGCCCACCACGGCCAAGTAGATTCCGACGTCGAACACCAGGGCCGTGGTCAGCGCAAATCCGGCATCGGTGCCCCATGGAACCCATGTCAGCCCCTCAGCGATGACGATGGGACGCAGGTAGGAGCCTTCGATGAAGCCGAACAGGCCGGTGGCCGCGCCGACGAGGATTCCGCCGATGATGATCATCGCGTAGTCGAAGCGCAGCTTCACCGACGTGGTCGTGGGGGCCACCAGGTAGCGCAGCGCGAAGAAGCCGCCCAGCACCAGCGCAGAGATGAAGCCGCCGCCGGATTCATAGTGCCCTCGCAGCAGCAGGATGAGGGAGAGCAGGATGATGAACGGAGTCATCCATGTGAAGACGGTCCGCATCGCCACAGTGTTGTCGGTCGGATCGTCCAGGGCCGTGCCCTGCCACCGCTGAGCAGCATTGGGCTGGGTGTCCGTGGTGGAGAAGGCGGAGTTGAGCACAGCGAGGATCGCGAACCCGGCCACACCGAGCACCACCAGCTCCCCGAAGGTGTCCAGGGCGCGGAAGTCGACCAGGATGGAGTTCACGGTGTTCAGTGCTCCCACCACCTCGTAGGTCTCCGTCAGGTACCACTCCCCCGCGTCCGACTGCCCATTGCGCCCTGTCAGTGCGAACGCTGCGATGAAGGCCATCAGACCGAAGACGAGCGCGATGACCGCGGAGACGGCGGTGCGGCCCCGGGAGACTCTGTGGAACTTGCGGGGCAGCTTCTGCAGGACGAGCACGAGGACCACGACGGTCAGAATCTCGACAAGGAGCTGGGTCATGCCCACGTCCACAGCGCCGAGGGCGAAGTACCATGCGCCGACGACGAAGCCTGCGCCGCCGACGAGCACCGCAGCGGCCGTCCGGGAGGCACTCGTGACGGAGCCGATGAGGAAGATGATGAGCAGAGCGATCAGCACCCAGTCCGTCATCACCGTGTGCCCCGGATCGAAGCTGCCCACGTCTCCGACGTGGAGCAGACCAGCCACGAAGATGCCGGCGAGGAGGATGCCGGGAACCGTCAGGTGCAGGGCGTGCATGTCCGTGCGGGTGAGGTCCCCGACCCTGCGGCCGAGCGTGATGGAGCCGGTCCGCATCTTCTCGGCGACGGCCACGCCGGTCCACGGAAGGATGGTGCGTGGGATGAAGCTGTCGATGCGCGTCCGCCCGAGGACGACCGCAGCGCCGACCCCCATGATCACCACAGACAGCATCAGGTCGGTGCTGAGGCCGCCCCACAGGTAGAAGTACGGCTCATAGCCGGAGGTGCTCGCCGCCTGCGTCGCCTGGGTGATGAGGTCGTCGAAGATGAACGGGATGAACCCCAGGACGGCTCCGGCGAAGGCCGGGATCAGTGCCGGCAGGTAGAAGGCCGGGGATGCCTCGTGGGCGCCGTCCCTGTCCATGGGCGGGTGTTCGCCGTCGTCGTAGCCCGCGTCCTTCCTGCTGACGCCCCGGTAGCTGCCGAACGCCCCCAGGACGATGCGGCCGCAGTACGCGAAGGTGCCGACCGCGGCGAGCACACCGAGCACAGTGATGGTCCAGGTGAGGCCTGCCCCGAAGCCTGCCGGGTCCTCGCCCGCGGAGAGGAAGCCCTTCAGGAGATTCTCCTTCGAGACGAACCCGAACAGCGGCGGGATGCCTGCCATGGACAGGCAGCCGACGAGGGTGATGGCGAAGCTGACCGGCATGGTGCGGTGCAGGCCGTTCAGCACACGGATGTCACGGGTGTGCGACTCGTGCTCGATGATCCCGACCATCATGAACAGAGCCGATTTGAACAGCGCGTGGGCGATGACGTGGATGATCGCTGCGGCGATCGCGGTGGGCGTCCCCACTCCGATGATCGCCACGAGGAAGCCCAGCTGGGAGACCGTGGAGTACGCCATGATCTCTTTGATGTCGTGGCGCTGAAGAGCGAAGAGCGCCCCGATCAGAGCGGTGATGAGGCCGCAGACGATGAGCAGTGTCTGCCAGACGACCACGCCTTCGAAGACGGGGGAGAAACGAAGCAGCAGATAGATGCCGGCCTTCACCATGGCGGCCGCGTGGAGATAGGCCGAGACCGGCGCGGGGGCCACCATCGCATCCGGCAGCCAGAGGTGGAACGGGAACTGGGCCGACTTGGTGAACGCGGCGAACGCAATGAGGACTGCAACCACGGAGGTGAAGGTGGCGTTCTCCGCCCACACATCCGAGGCCAGCGCCTCAGACAGGCTTGTGGTGCCTGTCTCCACAATGATCCAGAGCACTGCGGTGAGGAGGCCGAGCCCGCCGGCCATGGTGATCAGCAGGGTGCGCTGAGCCGGCGCGGGGGCTTTGTCGCCGCTGCGGTTGATCAGGAAGAACGAGCAGAGAGTCGTGAACTCCCAGAAGACGAAGAGCAGGATCATGTCGTCGGCCAGCACCATGCCGGACATGGCGAAGACGAACAGCAGCATCCACATGTAGAAGTCGCTGGTCTTCTTCTTGGGGCTGAAGTAACGAGTGGAGTAGGCCATCACCAGGGCCCCGATGAACAGCACCAGCAGCAGGAAGACCATGCCGAGGCCGTCGAGCCGAAGGGAGATGCTCACATCGACCGCCGTGGGGATCCAGGGCACCTGCTCGGAGACGTTCTCTCCGTCGAGCAGCCCGGGGAGCCACGTGAGCGAGAGTGCCCCCAGCACGGTGAGGGCCGCCGCCGCGAACCATCCGGTGTTGCGTCGCAGAACAATGTGCACGGCAGAGGCCGCCGGCACCAGAAGAAGAGTGAGAAGGACCAATAGTATGAGGCTCACCAGGGGTCCTCCTCTTCAGTGGGGCGTACTCGGGCAACGACTCTCGGCAGCGATGGGCACGCGCTTCTGCGCAGGACTGAAGCGTCCTTACATCTGCCGACCCGTCTTCCCGGCGCACCAGGACAAGATCGTATGCGGCTCAGCGGCCTGGGCGCAAAACCTACTCAATGACCCCGCAGGCCGTCCGCTCCCCCAGATCCCCGGTGATCTGCGAGGTCTCGTCCGGCCCATAGGGGGCGTAGCGCTGGGGAAGGGAGCCATGGTGTGTGGGCTCGCCGCGCAGAATGACCGAGGTGCCCTCCGTCTCTGTGAGGAGGCTCTCAGACAGTCGGTCCGAGACGAAGCTCATCTGCCCCTCCCCGCTCTCCATGACGAAGACGTTCGGCAGGTCTCCGGCGCGGTCAGGGTGCATGATGTCCTCATCCTCATCGCCGGCCTCCCCCGGGTCGGTGACCTGCGCGGCTGTGTGACCTTCGACGGAGCCCTCGGGGTAGCCCTCCAGACTGGTGCTCACCCCGTCGGCCTCTGCGCCGTCCTCAGCCTCACCGAGTCCCTCCTCCTGCTCCTCGCCGTCGGTCTCCGCGTCGGGGTCCTCAGTCTCGAGCTCGTCCTCACCCTCGACGACTCCAGCCTCCCCGGAGCCCGTGCCCGGCAGCACATCGCCGGAGGAGAAGTAGTCGCCCACCTCCCCGGCTTCGTTGGAGGACTGCGGCTCGCAGACCCCCTCCTCGTGAAGGGTGACGGCTCGGAATCCAGGGTTGATGTCCCACAGCTCGATGTCGACCATGACGCCGGCATCGTCTGCGTCGCTGAAGCGGACCTCTCCTACGCTGTTTCCTGCCACATCGGAGAGCTCCGCCGATGCGAAGGCGTCGTCGTCGGAGTCTGCGTCCGCACCCGTGCCCTCGGCTGAATCCTCGGACCCGTCGTCGTCCTGCCCGCCAGTTTCAGCGCCGCCGTCACCCTGGGGCTCCGTCCCAGCACCGTTCTGCTCATCCCCGGCAGACTCCTGCTCCCCGCCCGGCATGAGGTCGCAGGAGGTGACCAGCAGCACGCTCAGCGCTGCCGCAGCGGTCAGGGTTCGACCACGGGTATTCCAAAAGCTCATAGCGGCACACTCTACCGCCGAATGTCGAAGCTCTCCGGGAGCTCGACGAGCTCTTCGGGCGATGCGTCACGGGTGTGCACCTGCTCCACCTCGGCGCCGCTCGGCCCCCGGCGGCACCACTCGATCAGGCTCTCCACCGCATCATCGGGGCCCGATGCGAGGAGCTCCACGGATCCGTCCGGCAGGTTGCGGACCCAGCCGGTGACCCCGAGGCCTTGGGCCTTCTTTCGCGCGGCGGCCCGGTAGGAGACCCCCTGGACCTTGCCGGTGACGCGAGCCAGCACCTCAGACATGGGGGATCAGGACAGCTTCAGGAAGGGGATCGAGAGCGGGTACTTGTAGATGACCCGGTCGCTGGCCTTCACCGCGGCGAGGATGGAGAAGATGATGTGCAGGACGTAGATGACCAGCATCGTCAGGAAGCCGATGAGGATGAACGCCAGGATGAACGAGACGACGTAGTAGATCATGGCGCTGATGTTCCAGTTGAGCGCCGTCCGACCCTGCTGGTCCAGCACGTAGCTGCGGTCCTTGAAGATCAGCCAGAAAATCAGCGGCGACAGGAATCCGAAGAAGATGGCAAGCACGTGCATCAAGATGCCCATCGTCTTCTCGTCGTTGGGGCTGACCGGCGGCTGTGCCGGATCTGGGTGCTGCGGCGGATAGTCAGTCATGATCATTTCTCCCTCAGGGCGTGTGTCGTATGCTCAACACCCTAGCGTGTGGGAACCAGCTTCGGGAGGACTTCGCCGCTGGGTCCGCGCACGCAGTGGTCCATCAGCTCGGAGAGCTCGGTCTCCTCCGCGGGATGGATCTCGACGCCCTCTACTTCAGCCCGGGACGGGCGCGGAAGCCAGCAGCTCCAGGGCACCGTCGGAGGTGTCCCGCACCCAGCCGCTCAGCCGTGTTCGTTGGGCCTGTTTCTGGGCGGAGTCCCGGTACGAGACCCCTGAACTGTGCCGGTGCCGCGCGCGACGACTGCAACCAACATGGCCCTTGCTCAGTAGTCTTCCCGAGGTTCAGTTCTACGGGGCTGAGGGACCAGCTGGTCGGGGCCCATCGCCTCTGTGTTCAGACCGTTGGGCTCCGAAAAGTCATACTCTGCGATGGGCTCCAGATCCTCGCTTGTGGGCAACCCAGTCATTGACCGCAGGAAGGAGCATGATGATCATGCCCATGATCCCCAAGACCGCAGCAAGGACGAGGAAGCCACGAGCGTTGAAGGCCACCAGGAACCGCAGGGGTGTGGATAGGAATACGAATGTCACCACCGCTCCAGCGACTGCAAGCACAAACGACAGGGTGCGAGCTCTGGGTCTGCGGTACCACATCCCGAAGATCGCCAAGGCATAGAGGGTCAGTATGGGAGTCGCTACGAGCAGCGGGACGAGGGCCAGTCCATCCGCTGCAGCGACTGCCCCTTCCTGGATCCGTTGGGCATTCTGCTCTATGCCCTCGTCCATGGCACCCACGAATGAGGTCTCCTGGCTCTGGATCCACGACATCCAACGGCGCGGCGTCGCGAGGAACCGTCCGGCGAAGTTCATCGTTCCCACGAACGCCGCCAGCGCCGCCACCGCCAGCATGGCCTGGGCGATCACCACGGCCATGGGACGACCAAGCACCTCTCGGCGAGTGAACTCGTGCGCGGAGCCGAGTCTCTCCTTGGTGCTTGCACTCACTTCTAGTGCCTGCTGTGCGCTGCGCTGGGTGAAGTCATCCCCGTACTTGCGAGCTTGCTCCGCCCATTCGGGCCCTCTTTCCGAGACTTTCTGGGAGAGCTTCTGACTGAGCTGCCCCGTACGATCGCGCACCGACTGCAGGTGCGCGTTCCATACCAGCGGACCTGGCGCCGAGGCAGCCCGCTGCTGCGGGGGCAAAACCTGCGTGTCCGGATAGTCGCCCTCCGGGTCCGGGTAGTCGCCCAATGAGGAGAACCAGGGGGCGTGTCGTTGCTGCAGAGCCGGGTCAGGTTCCGGATAGATCTCCGGGTCCGGGTATTCGTCCGGATGCTGCGGGGTCACGGGTTATCCCACTCGGAGGAAGGGAATAGTCATAGGGTGCTTAAACTTGCGCCGTTGACCCGCTTTGACTGCCGCAATGATGCAGAGGATCACGTGCGCGAGAAAGCCCAGGGGCAGAAGCAGCGCTCCGATGTAGACGGCGGTGAGTGCACCGAAGACTGTCATCATGATGATGTAGGTGATGGACCAGTTGAGGGCCGAACGTCCGTGGTCGTTCAACATCCGGCTTCGATCCTTATTGATGAGCCACACGATCAGCGGAACAATAAAGCTGAGGATGGGAAAGATTCCCAGAATGAGAGAGCCCAGGTGCATAACAACGCCCCAGGTCTTCTCATCACTCTTGGACATGCCGGCCGGAGCCAGCTGCGGTGCAGCTTGACCACCGGGGTCCGTAGCCGGCGGACCCTGACGCTCTACCGTCGTTGTCGGCGGAGGTCCAGACTGCACCTCAGGCGAAGCCTGCTCCTGATGAGCAGCCTTCTGCTCGACGATGTCATCGCTACGCGGCTGGTCAGTCACAGGATGGACCCCTCTTCAAGAATCTGACGTTTATCTGATGACCTTATCGCTATGCGCGACACGCCACGTGAATATTAACCGCGCAGCAGCTTCGGGAGGACTTCGCCGCTGGGTCCGCGCACGCAGTGGTCCATCAGCTCAGAGAGCTCGGTCTCCTCCGGATTGACTTCGATCAGCGGCGTTCCCCGCTCCAGGGCAAGGAGCGGCAGAGAGGCGGCCGGCTGGACAATGCCTGAGGTCCCTGCAACCAGCACCAGGTCTGCGGCCCGGACGGCGGCTGCCGTCTGCTCGAAGGCCTCCGTCGGCAGCATCTCGCCGAACCACACCACACCGGGACGCACCGGCCCGTCGCACGCACCGCACGTGGGCGGCGGCTGCGCTGCGGGAGGGGATTGGAATCCGTCGTAGTCAGCGTCCGGGAGCTCAACAGGCTCATCGCAGGAGAAGCACCGGTGGGCGAAGATGCTCCCGTGCAGGTGGGCCAGGACGGAAGCCCCGGCACGCTCATGGAGATCGTCGACGTTCTGCGTCGAGAGAGTGAGCCCCACACCGGGAAGCTGCTGCCACTCTGCGATGGCGATATGCCCCGGGTTGGGCTCCACCGCGCGGATCAGCGACTGGCGCCACCGGTACCAGGTCCAGACAAGGGCAGGGTCTGCTTCGAAGGCCTCCACGCTCGCCAGATCCTGGGCGGAGAATCGCTCCCACAGCCCCGTTTGGACCTCCCGGAACGTCGGCACGCCTGACTCGGCCGAGATGCCGGCCCCCGTCAGCACCACCGGCCTGCGCGCTTGGGCGACAAGCTGGACGACATCGTCGGGAATCCGGTCGGGAGGGTGGGCGGCAGACATGGCACCAATGTACCGCTGTGAGCCAGGTCTCAGCTCTTGCGGTTGTACAGCACCATGCAGATCGGCGAGAAGACGGCGACGAGCACTGCACAGCACAGCGCCACCAGGGCCAGGCTGCCCTGGTCGGTGCCGAGCATCAGGTCACGGATGCTGGCGACCACGATCGAGACCGGATTGGCATCCACCACCGGCTGCAGCCAGTCCGGCATGGTCTCCGTGGGCACAAAGATGTTCGAGGCGAAGGTCAGCGGCATCATGATCGTCATCGACACCCCCATCACCGCCTCCTCATTGGGGAGCAGCAGGGCGATGGTGGTCCACACCCATGACAGGCAGAAGCAGAACACCAGCAGAAGCACGAAGGACCCGAGGATCCCGGTCAGCCCGCCCGTGGGCCGGAACCCGACCGCGAAGCCCACACCCAGGATGATGATGCCGGCCAGCGTGTAGCGCACCTGATCGCCCAGCAGCGCTCCCACCAGCTGAGAGGGGCGCCACGTCGGCAGGGAGCGGAACCGGTCGAAGATGCCCTTCGACACGTCCTTGTTCAGGGTCATGCCGGTGTACATCGTCACCATGATCAGGGTCTGCACAAAGATCCCGGGAATGAAGAACTGCACGTAGTCGCCGACGGCCGCCCCGCCTGTCTCCCCTCCCTCCGAGACTGTGGCGCCGATCGCTCCGCCGAAGATGAACGTGAACATCACCGTCATCATCAGAGGGAAGACCGTCACGTCGAACAGCTGCATGGGGATGTGCTTGATCTTCAGCATCGCCCGCCAGCCGAAGGCCAGCGACGAGCTGACCGCGTTCGCAGGGGCCGGCCGCTGGTCAGCGGGCAGCAGCACGGAATGGATGGCCTGGGCTTCGCCCCGGGCAGGTGCGTCGACGCTCATGCGGGAATCTCCTCATTCTCCTCGGTCTGCCCCTCTGTGGGCTGCCCGGTCAGTGCCAGAAACACCTCATCGAGGCTGGGCTGCCCCAGCGCGAACGTCTCCAGTCCGATCTGCTCCTCCTCCAGTGCGCTCAGCCCCGGTGCGGCCGACTGGCCGTCAGCCAGGCTTGCGCTCAACGCCGCCGAGTCGGCTTCGCGGACGACCTCCACGCCCAGCGCGCCTCCCAGAGCGGACGCGGCTCGCTCACGCTCCGCGGGGTCGGTGAGCCTGACCTTCAGGGCACCGGCGCCGACCTGGGCCTTGAGCTGCCCCGGAGTGCCTTCGGCGATCACGGTGCCGTGGTCGATCACCGCCAGACGGTCCGCCAGGTGGTCGGCCTCCTCCAGGTACTGGGTGGTGAGCACGATGGTCGCCCCGCCCGCCACCAGGGTGCGGATGATCTCCCAGACCTGGTTCCTGGAGCGAGGGTCGATGCCGGTGGTGGGCTCGTCCAGGAAGATGAGCTCCGGAGTCACAATGAGCGAACCGGCGATGTCCAGGCGGCGCCGCATGCCTCCGGAGTAGTTCTTCACCTGACGCGCTGACGCATCCGCGAGCCCGAAGGCGCTCAGGAGGTCCAGTCCGCGAGCTCTGGCAGCCGGTTTCGAGAAGCCGAGCAGCCAGCCGAGCAGGGTGAGGTTCTCGATGCCGGTGAGGTCCTCGTCCAGTGAGGCGAACTGGCCGGTCAGTGCGATCTTCTCGCGGACCGACCGCGCCTCCGCGTAGACGTCATGGCCGAGCACGGTCGCCTCGCCGGCGTCCGGGCGCAGCAGGGTCGCAAGCATGCGGATCACCGTCGTCTTGCCAGCCCCGTTGGGGCCCAGGACGCCGTAGATCCCTCCCCGCGGGATGTCCAGGTCGACGCCGTCGACCGCGGTCTTCTTGCCGAAGCGCTTGACCAGCCCGCGGGTCTGGACAGCGAAGTCGGAGGAAACTGAAAGCATAGCCTCAAGAGTAGGTCATGACGCGCTGCGGCGGGAGAGTGCGAGGGCTCCTATTCGACGCTGTGGTCAGCGGGCTGAGTCTCGAACTCGGGCGGGTGCAGCGCCTCCTCCCACGCATCCTCGCCGATCTCTTCGCGGAGGTGGTCCTGAGACTCCTGCGCAAGTCGGCGAGCGCGCTCCAGGGATTCGCTGCGGAGCAGCCGGCCGGCACGCTTCATCACTGTCCCTCCGACCATCACGGTGTCCACTTCGGACCGCTGCGCCTGGAAGACGACCTGGTGCGTGGGGTCGCTCAGCGGAGACATGGACGCTGTGTCGGTGCGGAGCATGACGAGGTCCGCGGCTTTGCCGGGGGTGATAGACCCGAGACGAGCTCCCATGTGCAGCGCATCGGCTCCTCCCTGGGTCGCGTAGCCGAGGACGTCCTGGGTGCGCAGGTCATTGTTGATGACGGTCTCGTCGCGCTCGTGGGCCTGCATGTGGTCCAGGCCGCGGTCGGCGTTGAGGGTGGCACGCATGGCGGCGAACATGTCCGCGCTCCACCACACCGAGGTGTCCATCGACAGGGAGATGGGGATGCCGTGGTCGCGCACCTCACCCGTCGGCGGATACCCCTGGCCGGCGTTGAGCTCGGACTCTGCGGAGATCGACACGGTGCCGCCGGACTCGGCCAGCAGCTCGTAGGACGAGGACTGCAGGGATGCGGCGTGGACATAGGTGTTGGTGGGCAGCAGAAATCCGCTGCTGCTGAGGTTCTCGATCGCGATGTCCAGCGGGTACCCCCAGACTCCGGCGTGAAGCGTGACGGGAAGGTCTCGGTCGACGGCGAACTCCCAGGCGGGCCGCTCGGGGAAGTCGGGGTCCTCTCCGCCGCCGTCCCATGCCAGCTGCATCGTGACCAGCTGGTCGGTGCTGGTGTGCGAGGAGGGGAAGCGTTCGTTGAGCAGCCGGTCCGGATCACCGCCGGGCACCCAGTTCTGCGGGACGTCGAAGATGTTTCCGTAGGCCAGCCGAGCCCGGCCCCCGGAGTCGAAGAGCGCGTCGGCGGCGGCATCCGCGTGATCCGGGGTGCGGAGGCCGTGGGACCAGTCGAGGCTGGTGGTCACACCGGCGTCGATCGCTTCGACCATGGAGAGCAGGTTCCCGGCGTAGACATCCTCGGGCCTCCACAGCGGACCCCACTCCTCGTAGATCCGCTGGAAGTAGTTGGTGATGGTCCAGTCGGCGCCGACTCCGCGGAGGACGGACTGCCACATGTGGCGGTGGGTGTCGATCATGCCGGGCATCAGAATGGCACCTGCGGCGTCGATGACGGCCGCGTCCTCCGGGCTGGAGAGGTCGTAGCCGACCGCCTGGACCTCACCGTCGGCGACGAGCACGTCTGCCTCGCGCAGGGTCCCCAGGTCCGAATCCTGCGTGACGACGGTGGCGCTGCGGAAGAGCACGGGCCGCCCGTCCTGAAACTCTTCGGCGGGGTCCGCCTCAAGGGTGCGCGCGGTGAGCTGATATCCGCCGGCGCCGAGGGCGGCCAGTCCCAGGCCTGCCGCTCCCCCGACGAGGAATGACCGCCTGTTCACCCCTCCCTGGGGGCTGGACTCGTTCGACTGGGGGCTCTGACCTTCGTCCGTCACGCGTGCTCCTGATGGCTCGGGGCGCTTTCACTGCACTGCTCGTATGTGCAGATACTGTACATACAGATATTGTAGATGCAGCTATGCGGCATGGCCAGGGCGCTACGATGGCCCGCATGACCTCAGCGCAGAGCGGTCCCGAAAGGATCGACGAGCAGCGGCTCCATGCATGGACCCAGCTGCTGGAGGGACACACCCGCGTCATGCACGAGCTGGAGAGGGAACTCCGCGACGCACACGGCCTCAGCCTCTCCGAGTACGACGTGCTCCATCGTCTTCAGGACGCGGACGAGCACTGTCTGCGCATGTCGGAGCTTGCCCGTGCGCTGCTCTACTCCACCGGGGGCCTCACCCGCCTGATCGACCGGATGGAGAAGCGCGCACTGGTGGAGCGCCGGACCTTCTCCGAAGACCGCCGCGTCACGCGGGTTTCTATCACCCCTGAGGGCGAACAGTCCCTCAGGCGCGCGTCAGGCACGCACCTTCGCGGCCTGCAGCGACACTTCGGCCACTTGCTGCACGACGACGAGCTTCCCGCAGTGGGCGCATTCCTCGGCCGCTTCGCGAAGGGCTGAGCACATCAGAGGGGACGCCCCTCGACTGAGAGGGACTCAGCCGGTGTTCTGCAGGCCAGCCGCCACGCCCTTGAGGCTGAGCAGCAGCAGGTTGCGCGGATCCTGGATCTCGTCCTCCTGCAGGTCCTTGGAACGCAGGCTCTTCAGCGCACGGAGCTGAATGAGGCTCAGCGCGTCCACGTAGGGGTTGCGCAGCTGGACGGCGCGCCCCAGCACACGGTGCTTCTGCAGGAGCCGATCCTGATCGGTGATGGCCAGCACCCACTTGACCGTCAGCCTCAGCTCATCGAGCACCGCCTGGGAGAGGTCCTCGCGGTCGCCCAGCGCCAGGTAGCGGTGGGCGATGCGCTCATCCGTCTTCGCCAGCGACATCTCCACGTTGTCGATCATGGCCCGGAACAGGGGCCAGTCAGCGTAGGCCTCCCGCAGCTGGTCAAGATCGCCCACAGCCTCCAGCGCCGTCCCCAGGCCGTACCACCCGGTGAGGTTGATGCGCGCCTGCGACCAGGCGAAGTTCCACGGGATCGCCCGCAGATCCTCCAGGGACTCCACCGAGAGGCCGCGCTTGGCAGGACGGGATCCGATGGCCAGCAGGCCGATCTCGTCCTGCGGGGTCACCTGAGCAAACCACGGGGCGAAGCCGTCCGCTCGGATCAGTGCGTGGAACCGGGTGCGCGAGGCCTCATCGAGCTGCTCGGCCAGGTCCGCGTAACGTCGTGCGGCCTCAGCGTTTCGCCTCTCCGTCGACGGGGCCGAGGCCATCAGTGCGGCGGCTGCGACCTGCTCGATGTGGCGAAGGGCGATCTCCGGGTTGCCGTACCGCGCAGAGATCACCTCGCCCTGCTCCGTGACTTTGAACCTCAGGTCGACGGAGTGGGGCGGCTGGGCAAGGATCGCTCGGTTGGCGGGCCCGCCGCCGCGCCCCAGCGCACCTCCGCGACCATGGAACTGAGTGAGTGTGATGTCGTTCTCGACCGCCCAGGCTGCGATCTTCTCCTGGGCTTCGTACAGGGCCAGGGTCGCTGCCACCGGGCCCACGTCCTTGGAGGAGTCCGAGTAGCCGAGCATGACCTCCATGCGACGTCCGGTCTCGTCCAGGCGCTGCTGCAGCTTGGGGTGGGCCAGAGCCTCCTCCAGAATGCGGGGAGCGTTCTGAAGGTCCTCATAGGTTTCGAAGAGCGGGATGACGTCGATGACGGGTGCGTTCTCCTCCCCGCCCAGAGCTTGGGCGGCGAGATCATAGACATCTGCGAGGTTCTGCGCCGACTGGGTGAAGGAGACGATGTAGCGACGCGCTGCGTCGGGGCCGTACCGGCCCTGCACGGATGCCACCGCACGGAAGGTCTCAAGGACCTCCTCGCCCGGCACCGCCATGCGCTCCTCCGAGTCCGGATCCTCGAGCCACCGGAGGGTCTGGCTGTGGACTGCCGAGTGCTGACGGACCTCCAGCTCGGCCAGGTGGAAGCCGAACGTCTCGACCTGCCAGATGAGCTCCTGGAGGTCGCCGTAGGCGGCCCGCTTCGCCCCCGCCTCCACCAGTGACTCCTGCACGCAGCGGAGGTCCTCGATGAGCCGAGCCGGGACGTCGTAGGCAAGATCCGCGTTCCGATCACGCGTGGCGGCAATGCGGCCGGCCACCGCGAGCATGACCTGGCGGTGGGGCTCCCGCGGCGAGTGCTCGGCGGCGGTCGAGGTCAGCTCCTCGGAGAGCTGCTTCTGCCGGTTCCACAGGGCGAGGAGGCCTTTGCTCGGCGGGGTGTAGCGCTCGTCCAGCGTCATGGACAGCGCCAGGCGCTGGGCCCGCTGGGTCAGGTCCTCGAGCACGCGGTCAGCCATCTGGGCCACCGCCCTGCGAGTGATGGTCGCGGTGACGTTCGGGTTGCCGTCACGGTCTCCGGCGATCCATGAGCCGAGCCTGATGAACGCGGGGGCCTTGGGAGCGGCCGCACCGGCCCGCTCCTCCTGGAGCCAGTCGTCCATCCGCCGATAGGCCTCCGTGAAGACGCTGGAGAACGAGTTGTCGAAGACCCCGAGGGCGGTGCGGACCTCATCCAGCGGCGAGGGGTTGGAGACGCGCAGCTGCGCGGTGCGCCACAGGTTGTCCACCTCTTCGAAGAGCTCGCGGGTGTTGCGCGCCGCGGCGGCGGGCCCGGTGCGCGGGTCATCGCGGATGTCGAGCAGCTGGCCGATGCGACGGATGGAGGCGGTCACCGCGTTGCGCCGGGCCTCTGTGGGGTGTGCGGTGAGCACCGGGTGGAAGCGCAGCTCCTTGAGCCGACGCTCGGCCTCCCGCTGACCCACCTCGTCGGAGAGATGCCGGAAGGCCGCAGCGACCGAGTCGGCAGCCGACTGCTCCTCGAGAGAGGTCTCCCCGTCCCGGGTGCGCAGGGTGCGGATCCGCTGCTGCTCCTCGGCGAGGTTCGCCAGCAGGAAGTAGCAGGTGAAAGCGCGGGCGACCTCCTTGGCACGCTCAGGGTCCAGCGACTCGACGAAGCTCTCGGCCTCTGCGAGCTTCTCCTCGGTGTCGTCCTCCACGGCGCCGATGCACAGTCCGCGCAGCCGCTCGACGTCGTCGTAGAGGCTGGCAGGGCTGGAGCTCTCGGTGCCGTACTCCTGGAGCACCTCTCCGAGCAGCCCGCCCAGCAGGCCGACATCTCGGCGCATACCCTCCGGCACTTCATGGCGGGCGGCAGTACGGGAAGGATCCTGAGTCATGAATCACACACTAACAGCGGGGGGCGGTGGTGCAGGTCACAACGTGGAAGGTCCTCCCGCCCCGGCGGACCGAGGACTCAGTCGACCGTGCGCAGGGCCCGGCGCCGGCGCTCCAGGAGCATCAGCTCCTCGTTGAGACGGCGATACTCCTGGGACTGCTGAGAGTGGTCCATCCGCTGGAGCTGACCGAGCAGGTTGGCCTTCTCGTGCTGGATCTTGAGCTCGACGAGCCGGTTGAGGATCTCACGGCAGTACCGCTCCATGTTCTCCTCGGTGCTGGCCGGAAGCTCAGTGACGGCCAGCTCCCCCACCAGTCCGCGCAGAGGCTCCGGGACCTCCTGACGCACTGTGGCCACCCACGAGCGAGGATCCGTCGCCTTGGCCGCTGCGATGCGGATGCCGTCGTGCAGCGCCTGGTGCGCCGCGGCGGTGAAGCGGACGCTGAAGACCTCCTCCCACTGCTCGGCAGTGAGCCGTGCCGGGTGCTGCAGGATCACCTCCAGCGCCTGCCGCTCCATCAGCACCGCAGGATCCCGCGTGTCAGGGCGCTGGTAGCGCGGCTGCGGAGGCTGCCCGGATGCACCCTCGGATCGCTGCTGGCCGCGCGCGGCAGCATCGGGGCCCGACGCGGCGTTCGCCTTGGCCTGGCCCGCTTTGGCCGCTGACCGGACTGCTGAGTCCACCTCGCCCACGTCGGTGCCCAGCCAGCCGGCCAGCTCCCGCGTGTACGCCGAGCGCAGGGCCGCATCCCGAATGCCGGCCACCACCGCAGCCGTGACCCGCAGGGCTCCGACCCGCCCCTCGATCGTGGCGAGGTCCCAGTCCGCCAGACGACGCCGCAGCACGAACTCCACCAGTGGGGCCTTGGACTCGATCACCTGCGCCACGGCGTCATCTCCGCGGTGCTGCCGAACATCGCAGGGGTCCATGCCGTCGGGGCCGACAGCGATGTAGGTCTGGGCGTTGAACTGGCTGGCCTCATTGAATGCCCGGATCGCGGCCTGCTGACCGGCCTCGTCGCCGTCGAAGGTGAAGATCACCTCCGCCGGGGAGCCGTCGTCGGAGAGGAGCCGGCGCGCGATCTTGATGTGCCCGTCGCCGAAGGCGGTGCCGCAGGTGGCCACGGCGGTGTCCACCCCGGCGATGTGGCAGGCCATCACGTCCGTATAACCCTCCACGACGACCAGCTGGCGCTTCTTGGCGATGCTGCGCTTGGCGTGCTCCATGCCGTAGAGGACCTGAGACTTCTTGTATATCGGAGTCTCGGGGGAATTCAGGTACTTCGGGCCCTGATCGTCGTCATAGAGGCGGCGGCCGCCGAAGCCCACGGTGTTCGTCGCCATGTCTTTGATCGGCCACAGCAGCCGGCCCCTGAACCTGTCGTAGAGGCCTCGGCCGCCCTCTGAGAAGAGGCCGGTGTGCTTGAGCTCCTCATCGCTGAACCCTTTGCCGCGCAGGTGTCCCAGCAGGTTGTTCCAGCCTCGGGGCGCGTAGCCCACTCCGAAGCGCAGGGCATGCTCCCGCGTGAACCCTCGGGAGGTGAGCTCGTCGCGGGCGATCTGCGCCTCCGGCGAGTTCAGGTGGTGCGCGAAGAACTCCTCAGCGATCTTGTGGGCGTCGAGGAGACGCTGCCGCCGGCCGGCCTCCTGCTTGTCCGGGCCTGAGCCGCCGTCCTCGTAGCGAAGCTCAACGCCGTACCTGTTGGCCAGGCGCTCGACGGTCTCGGCGAAGCTGGTGTGCTCCATGCCTTGGATGAAGGCGAAGACGTCCCCCGACTCCTCGCACCCGAAGCAGTGGTAGGTGCCCACCTGGGGACGGATGTGGAACGAGGGCGTGCGCTCGTCATGGAAGGGGCAGAGTCCTTTGTAGGAGTCGACCCCCGCCTTCTTGAGGGTGACGTACTGCTCAACGATCTCGCGCAGATCGGCACGCTCGCGGACCGCATCGATGTCTTCGCGCCTGATCAGTCCTGCCACAGCACCCATGGTCCCACGTCCCCCGTCCCTCAGTGCTCTGCTGTGAAAAACTGAGCATCATGACTGAATCTTCCGGACGCGATCGCGTGCAGCACGACGCCGACCAGCGCGGGGTCCCCGTTGAATTCGCCGGACGAGGACCGGCCCGCTCCGTCGAGGAGGCGGCGGCCTCACTCGGCGTCGAGGTCAGCAGGATCGTGAAGACCCTGGTGGTCCGCGCCAGACGCACCCAGACGGCCTCCGAGTCCGAGTTCGTCCTCGCACTCATTCCCGGGGACCGAGCGGTCGACTGGGCCAAGCTGCGCAGATTGGCCGGCTTCAAGAAGATGTCGATGGCCACCCCCGAGGAAGGACTCAGTGCCACCGGATACCACCCCGGGACAATCACTCCCTTCGGCACCCGCTCGGCCCTTCCGGTCTACGCGGATGAGAGCATCAGCGGGCGGATCGCGATGGGCGCAGGCGAGCCTGACCTGAACCTCTACGTGGAAGCCTCCGAGCTGTTCGGCAGCTTCGGCGTGACCACAGGAGACATCGGCAGGGCCAACGGGTCATAGCCCGTCTGCATCACTCGACGTCGTCGATCCCGCGGGCGGCAAGAGCCTTGCCGGTGTCTCTGGCATAGGCGACCGCGGCCAGCAGCACAGGGACCGTCCTGGCCCGCAGATCCCTCTCCAGGCCCCTGGCCCGCGCCTGCTGCTCGGCCACGCGAAACTGATCCGCCAGGTACGGCACGGCACGAAGCATCACCATCGCCGCCAGCACGATCCTGCCGGGCCTCAGCCCGATGAGCCGAAGCGGACGCAGCAGGGCTGAGAAGACCCGCAGGAGCTCCGGGACGGAAGTTGTCAGAATCATCAGCTGAGCGGCCAGGACCCCCGCCAGGACGCGGGTGATGACCTCCAGCCCCGTGGCGACGTCGTTGAAGATCAGCTGGGCCAGCAGCACAGCGGCGATCAGCAGCCAGATCCTCCTGAGCAGCACCAGCAGCATGCGCAGCGGGACTCGGGCGCCCACCGCCAGCACGATGATGCCGGCCACCACGGCTGCGCTCACGGCAGGATCCCGCACTGCCATGACGAGGATCGCCGTGGCCGCCATGCCTGCGACCTTCGCCCCCGCCGGCGTCCGGTGCAGGAAGCCCACGGTGGGAGACCGCTGGCCGAAGACCTGATCGCGGGGACGTATGGGCCGCGGTCGTCTGCGGGTGCGCCGCCTCCCTTCGGGGCGCCGAGTCTCTGTGCTCATGCATCGACCCGTCGGATGTACTCGGCGACGACCGCCTCGGGGGTTCCGTCAGCGGCAATCTGCCCATCCTGCACCAGGATCGTCCTCTCGGCCTGCGCTGCGAGCTGGAGGTCGTGCGTGGCGGTGATGACCTGAATGCCCTGTCGGGACTGGATGCGATCCACCACCGCGGTGAAGCGCCGGGCGTTGACCCGGTCGAGGAGGGTGGTCGGCTCATCGAGGAGCAGAACCTCAGGCTGCAGCACCAGAACGGTCGCCAGCGCGACGAGCTGCTGCTGGCCCGCAGAGATCTCATGGGAGCTGCGCTCGGCGAGCTCGGCGATGCCCAGCTCCTCCAGGCACGCCATCGCCTCCTCGCGGCGCAGCGACCGTGACTTCGTGCGGCGCCGCAGCGACAGCTCCACGTCCTCGAGCGGGGTGGGCATCACCAGCTGGGCAGCCGGATTCGCGAAGACGAACCCTGCCCGTCGACGCACATGGGTGCCGCTGTCGACGGTGTCGGCGCCATGGACCGACACGTATCCGTGGGTGGGCTCGACCAGGCCGTTGATGAGCTGAAGCAGCGTGGACTTTCCGCCGCCGTTGGGGCCGATCACACTGATGCGCTGCTCGGTGAGCGACAGGTCGGGAACGCGCAGCAGCTCTCGCTCACCGACGAGCACGCGTACGCGGTCGAAGGCGATCAGCCTCTCGGCAGCAGGGGTCACCGCGGCCGGACCAGCAGAGCGGGGAATGCTCGATGGATCAGGGCTGCGGCAAGGGCTGCGACGAACGACTTCACGAGATCGCCCGGCCAGAAGACGACGTCGGCCAGGAACGCCTGCTGCAGCGAGAGGTCCAGGTTGAGCATCATGCCTGCGATGCCCAGCGGATGGACGGCGAGGATGCTTCCGCTCAGCGCCGCGGCGAAGAGCAGCGGAATCCACCAGCGGGGGGCCGTTCGCCTCAGCGCGGCTCGCGCGACGAGGCCCACGATGAGTGCTGATACGGGAAA
This sequence comes from Nesterenkonia sp. NBAIMH1, assembly GCF_007922635.1. Lineage (NCBI taxonomy): Bacteria > Bacillati > Actinomycetota > Actinomycetes > Micrococcales > Micrococcaceae > Nesterenkonia > Nesterenkonia sp. NBAIMH1. Next base: position 1,844,186 of record NZ_CP042335.1, on the reverse strand, counting down.
GGCCAGCAGGTAGCCGGCCGAGGGACCCACGAGCGCGCCCAGCCCTCCGGTGAATCCGGCAAGGATGGGAAGGCCCAGCAGGCCCAGGCATACATAGAGGCCTGCTGCGGCGGCGCCGCGCCACGGGCCCAGGACAAGCCCCGCCAGAGCGACCCCCAGGCTCTGCAGGGTGATCGGAACACCAGCATTGCCCGCCGGTATGGGCGGGGCGAAGGTCAGCACCGCGATCAGCGCCGCGAAGACGCCGATGAGGGCGACGTTCATGACCGTCTCCGGGCTTCGGGAGCGCTGCGCAGCTCGTCCTGCGGAGTCGTCTGCGGCGGCCTCAGTATTTGAACGCTGTTCAGCTAACATGGGTCGAGACTATCCGGCCGTTGAACGGTGTACAAAACGGGGTCCGAGCTGCCGCTCAGCACCGAGCGCATCGCATGCTCATACAGCCTCGCGCTGCGCTCCTCATCAGATGTTCCGAAGAGGCTGGCATTCTGCTCCACTGCGACAGCGCCCAGGGCGCAGCGCATCAGCACTGCAGCCACCTCTTCAGCCCAGCCTGCGTCAGTCCCTTCGGCCTCAAGGGCCGCCGTCAGGCCTGGCACAGGCGGAAGCTCCGCATCCAGGGCGTAGGCGATCAGGACCAGATCAGCGCCGTCACGCAGCGAGAGCAGCGTCCGGCGCAGGCGCAGCAGCAGATCGAACGGGGCCTCCTGAGCATCCTCCAGGGGCACGAGTGCGTAACGGGCGACCAGCCGCAGCAGCTCCTGCTTGTTCGGCACGTGGTAGTACAGGGCCCCCGGCCGCACCTCCAGGGCTGAGGAGATGCGACGCATCGAGACGTCCTGAAGGCCGTAGTCGCGAAGCAGCTCATAGGCCGCCTCGACGATCCGCTCTCTGGACAGCGCCATGGGGGTCAGGCGAAGAGCCGGTTCACCACAGGCTTGCCGTGGACCAGGGTGGCGTACCACTCCAGGGCGGCGCCGTCGGTGAGCGAAGCGATCTGATCGATCACGGCCCGGTGCCGCGCAGCATCGTCGTCCGCAGCCCGGTAGTCCGCCTGGAACTGAGGGTCCAGGAACCGATCCTTGGTGTCCATCAGGAGGCTGTGCAGGTCCGTGAGCACGTCCTTCTGCCTGGTGTAGACGGGCATCTGCTCCCGGGAGGCCATGATGTAGTTCGCCGCGATCCCCTTCATCACCTGGATCTCCTCCAGGGTCTCGGTGGGCACCACCAGGTCCGCCTCGTGCCGGACCAGCGGCTGCCCGCCGTGGGCCCTGCGTGTGGCGTCGTAGATGTCGCCGCAGAACCGGCCGATCAGGTCGGAGGTCATGTTCTTCAGCGCCGCCAGGGATCGTCGGGAGCCGTCCGACTCCCGCACCCATGAGTCCGCCGCGGACAGTCGTGCGATCGCCTCGTCCAGACGTCCCTCCGAGGTCTGCGGAAGGTACCACTCCTGGGTGGTCTGGATGACTCGGGCCCGCTGCAGATCGTTGTCCAGGAAGCCGAGCTGGAATCGCCCTGAGACGATCCCGTCCTCCACATCGTGCACCGAGTAGGCGATGTCGTCGGCGGCGTCCATCACCTGCCCCTCCATGGGGGTGCGGAGTCCTTCGATCCCCTCGCGCATCCAGTCGAAGACGCCGAGGTCATCCTCGTAGGCGCCGAACTTGGGGCTTCTGGCCCCGTCCTGCCTCAGCGGCGCCTGGTGCGCCTGCCACGGGTACTTCACCGCGGCGTCGATGGACGCGCGGGTGAGATTCAGCCCGGCCGAGCGCCCATCAGCGTGGAAGCGCTTGGTCTCGAGACGTGTGAGGATGCGCAGCGTCTGCGCATTGCCTTCGAATCCTCCGATGCCTGCGGCGAGCTCGTTGAGGACCTTCTCGCCGTTGTGTCCGAACGGCGGGTGCCCCAGGTCATGGCTGAGGCAGGCGCCGTCCACCACGTCCGGGTCGCAGCCCAGCTGACGGCCGAGCTCCCTGCCGACCTGGGCCACTTCCAGAGTGTGCGTCAGGCGCGTGCGGGAGAAATCGTCGACATCCGGGGAGACGACCTGCGTCTTGGCGCCCAGGCGGCGAAGGCTCGAGGAGTGCAGGAGCCTGGCACGGTCCCGTTCGAAGCTGGAGCGGTAGACGGACTTGCCGTGCTCGGGAACCCACCGATCCTCGTCGGATTCCGCGTAGCCCGGGGGCAGGGCCGAGTAGTCACCCTCGATGCGCTCCACATTCCTGACATTCACGGGCTTCAGCCTACCGGGGGCGCTGCTCGGGCCGCAGGGCTGGGGCCGCTAGCCGCCCGAGATGTCCACTTCGGCGGCCTGGATCATGCGCTGCTGATCCTCGTTGAGCTCCTGGGAGCTCAGCCACTCCTCCGGGAGGTGCACCTTCTTGGCCGAGCCCGCACGGCCCCGGGGCCCTTCGGCAGGCTCCCCCGGGTAGCCGATCGACTGGTCGAGCCTGCCGAGCAGGTCCTCCAGCTGGGCGAGCGTCTCGACGGTGACCAGCTGCGAGCGCAGCTCGCCGCCGATCGGGTAGCCCTTGAAGTACCAGGCCACGTGCTTGCGGATGTCCTGCATGGCTTTGCGCTCATCCCCGTCGAAGTAGGGGATCAGCATCTGGGCGTGCCGCAGGAGGGTGTCGATGACCATGGGCAGTCCCGGCCGGTGCCGGTCCTCCCTGCCCTCGAAGGCGGCCTGCAGGTCTCCGAACAGCCACGGGCGTCCCTGGCAGCCGCGGCCGACCACGACCCCGTCGACACCGGTCTGCTCGACCATCCGCACAGCATCCTCAGCGGACCAGATGTCGCCGTTGCCGAGCACCGGAATGTCGGTCAGCGCGTCTCGAAGGCGCTTGATGGCGTCCCAGTCGGCCTGGCCTGAGTAGTGCTGGCGGGCGGTGCGTCCGTGCAGCGCGACCGCGGCCACTCCGGCATCGCGGGCTGCACGGCCTGCCTCGAGGAAGGTGAGGTGGTCCTCGTCGATGCCCTTGCGCATCTTCACCGTGACGGGGATGTTCGCCCGGGAGGCCTCGCGCACCGCAGTGCTGATGATGGATTCGAACAGGCGGATCTTCCACGGCAGCGCGGAGCCGCCGCCCTTGCGGGTGACCTTGGGCACCGGGCAGCCGAAGTTCAGGTCGATGTGGTCGGCGTGGTCCTCCTCCACCAGCATCCGGACGGCGTGGCCGGTGGTGACAGGGTCCACGGAGTACAGCTGGACCGATCGCGGGACCTCGTCCGGCTCATGCCTGATGATGCGCAGGGATTCTGGGCGGCGCTCCACCAGCGCCCGTGCCGTGACCATCTCGTTGACGTAGAGGCCCCCGCCGTGCTCACGGCAGAGACGACGGAAGGCGGTGTTGGTGATGCCGGCCATCGGCGCCAGGACCACGGGTGTGTCGACCGTGATGGGCCCCAGCTTCAGGGGCGGGAGGAGCTTATTCAGCGTCTGCATCGCGGGCGTAGATCAGGGCTTCGAAGTCGACCTGTGCGTCGCTGCGGTCCACCAGGGCGTCGGTGAGACGTTTGAGGGGGACCATGGAACTGTCCACCTCCAGACGCACCGGGAAGCGGGCGGCGACCATGGCGAGCAGGTCGCGGACGGCGGTCTCGATCTCTTCGTCGCTCAGGGAGGGGTTCCAGCCGAGCAGCACATCGGCGGGGTCCTCGCTCTGCTCGGCGGTGTAGCTGACGGCGAAGGCGAGGATGCGGCTCTGCTCGGTGTCGCGCAGGACGACCGCGCCGGATGCGCCGGTCTCCGGGGAGAGCAGCATCTGCTGCGCCTTCCCAATGGTCATCTCCGCCCGGTCCCATTCGTGGACAGCGTTGTAGAACTCGGCGACCAGTTCGCTCAGCTCGACGGAGCCTGTGGCGAGGTCTTCGATCTCCAGGGGTGAGGATTCGAGATCCGGCAGGGCGAGGGAGCCCGGCGTGACGACCACGCTCTGGGAGCACTGGATCTTGGTGAAGCCGCTGTCCTTCAGGAAGCACTGGGCGGCGGAGCCTTTGGCGCAGCGGGCCTTCAGCGACTTCACGCCGCAGGAGGGCGCCTCGGCCTGCAGCAGCTCGAGCAGCTGAGCGGCCGCGCCGGACCGGCGGTGCTCGGGCGCCACCTCCGCATAGAAGGAGAGCCGATCGGGGTGCAGCGTTGATTTGAAGAGCGTCGCCGCCGCCACGGGAAGGCCGCCGAATTCGGCGACCACGCAGCGCGCCCACGGCGAGTTGGAGCTGGGGCGCAGCAACGCACGGTCGGCATGGTGCATCGGGTTTTCGGGGTCGCCCCAGACCTCCAGGAGCGCAAGGTCATCTCCGTCGCGCCAGGGGCGGACGGTGAAGCCGTTCTCCAGGGTCAGGCGAGGTTCCACAGGGGTCTCGGACACACCGCGGGATTCTACGCCTGTTCTCGTCCCTATAAAACCCGAGGCTCAGGCTCCCATGAGCCGGGAGGCCAGATAGCTCTGCACCTGGTCGAGCGACACGCGCTCCTGCGTCATCTCGTCACGGTCACGGATGGTCACCGCCTGGTCCTCGAGAGTGTCGAAGTCGACGGTGATGCAGAAGGGCGTGCCGATCTCGTCCTGCCGGCGGTAGCGGCGCCCGATGGCCCCGGCATCGTCGTAGTCGATGTTCCAGTGCCGGCGCAGCTGGGCGGCAAGCTCCGCGGAAGGTCCGGCAAGCTCGGGCTTCTTGGACAGGGGCAGCACGGCCGCCTTGACCGGAGCGAGCTTGGGGTGGAGCTTCAGCACCGTGCGGACGTCAACGCCGCCCTTGGTGTTGGGGGCCTCATCCTCCACATACGAGTCCACCAGGAACGCCATCATGGAGCGCGTCAGGCCGAAGCTCGGCTCGATGACGTACGGGACGTAGCGCTCCTCCGTGCCCTGGTCGTAGTAGGACAGCTCCTTGCCGGAGTGCTCGATGTGCTGGGAGAGGTCGTAGTCGGTGCGGTTGGCGATGCCCATGAGCTCGCCCCACTCCGAGCCGGGGAAGCCGAACTTGTACTCCAGGTCGATGGTGCGGTCCGAGTAGTGGGCGCGCTCGCCGTCGGGAACGTCGAACTGGCGCAGGTTCTGCGGGTTCAGCCCAAGGTCTGTGAACCAGCCGACGCAGTCCTCGACCCACTGGTCGAAGGAGGAGACGGCATGCTCCGGGTGGATGAAGTACTCGATCTCCATCTGTTCGAACTCGCGGGTGCGGAAGATGAAGTTGCCCGGCGTGATCTCGTTGCGGAATGCCTTGCCGATCTGGCCGATGCCGAAGGGCGGCTTCTTCCGGGCGGTGGTGACCACGTTGGCGAAGTTCACGAAGATGCCCTGAGCCGTCTCAGGCCGCAGGTAGTGCAGGCCGGACTCGTCGTCGACGACGCCCAGGTAGGACTTCACCAGGCCCGAGAATGCACGAGGCTCGGTGAACCTGCCCTTGGTGCCGCAGTCGGGGCAGGGGATCTCAGACAGGCCGTCCTGAGGATCGCGGCCCTTCTTCTCCTGGAACGCTTCGATGAGCTTGTCCTCGCGGTGCCGCTTGTGGCACTGCAGGCACTCCACCAGGGGGTCGGTGAAGGTGTCGACGTGTCCCGACGCCTTCCAGACCGCACTGGGAAGGATGATGCTGGAGTCCAGGCCGACCATGTCACCGCGCCCGCGGACGAAGGTCTGCCACCACTCGGCCTTGATGTTCTCCTTCAGCTCGGTGCCCAAGGGTCCGTAGTCCCAGGCCGACCTGGAGCCGCCGTAGATCTCACCGGCCTGATAGACGAAGCCGCGGCGCTTGGCCAGGTTGATGACTTTGTCCAGCGTGGTTTCGGTGGCCATATGGCGTGAACTCTCCTGAAAAGCTGAGGTGCGGGGTGCCCGAGGGCGGCAGTCCCGCAGGTCGCAGGCCAGCTTACCTCTGCCGCACCGGACGTCGAGGACCGGACAGGCCGATCAGGCAGGACGCTCCCAGTGCGATCACGATTCCGCCCAGAGTCCACCCGGTGACGACGACGCCTTCGGCCGGTGCGACCAGGTCCACCGCCACGGCTCCCAGAAGATGGCCCGCTGTGATTCCGATGCCGGCCGCCAATGCGCCCACTCGCCCGATCAGCACTGCCGAGACGGCGATCAGCAGGCAGCCGAGGGGACCTCCGGCGTAGTACCACCAGTTCGTGGGCTCAGTCAGCTCCGGCAGGGACCCGAGGGCAGATTCGGTGCCGCGCACCAGGCCGGCCACGACCAGTGCGAGGAGCCCAGCGGTGAAGTTGATGAGAGTCACCGGCGCAGGACTGACGTAGGCCGCCGACTGCCGGGCGTTGATCACCTGCTGGCCGGCGTTGAGCATGCCCGCCAGAAGAGCAAGCCCGGCGCTGAGGATCCACGCTGCGCCGAAGCCGTCGCCGGAGATTCCCGGGACCAGGATGAGCATGATGGCAACCACTGTCAGGGCCGCCGCAGTGCCGCGCATGAGCGTCAGCGGCTTGCGCCCGGCGGGGCTCAGGCCCACAGCGTCAAGAGTGATGTTCCCCAGGAGCTGCCCCACGATGAGAGCCACGATGAAGACGGCTGCGCCCACCAGCCCGATCGTCAGCGCCTGCGTGAAGACGACCAGTCCTCCGACGGCGCCCGCTCCGAGGTGCCACCAGCGCACCTGCCCCGACCGCAGGGCTGCCGGCACCCGCGCGGTCGCCCTGCGGCTTCCGGGGTGCAGCGCGCAGATGAGAATCATAAGGAGCAGTCCTCCGGCGAAGGAGGCCGCAGCGGCCAGAATCGGGTCGCCTGCTTCCGCGCTCAGTGCGGCATTGATGCGCCCCTGGACCGGAAAGACCACTCCCGCCAGCAGCGCCAGGAGGACGAGGAGCAGCTTCTTCACGCCGATCAGCCTGCCACAGGGGGCGGCGATCAGAGATCTTCGAGCTCGCCCATCTCCTCGTACGCCGCGGAGATGTGCGAGATGCGCCGGTGGCCGCTGGTGCGGCGGGCGTCGAGGACGCCGCTGGAGAGGATGCTGATCAGCGACATTGCCGCCGCATAGGAGTCGAAGGCGCCGTCAGCATGGTGTGAGCACTCGATCCACGCATCCGCTCGGCCGGCATAGGGACGCGCCGTGGAATCCCCGATGAGGAGCAGCCCAGCCTCGGCCGCATCGACTCTCTCCACCACGCGCCCGAAGAGAGCCGGCCTGCGGCGGAACCCCAGAACGATCACGAGATCCTCAGCCCCCAGAGCGGCCAGCTCCTCCCCCAGGGACTGTCCGGGCAGAGGCGCCAGCGTCACATCGCCGCGGATCTGGGTGAGCTGCTGGCGCAGATGAAGCGCGAGCGGGAACCCGTTGCGCAGCCCCACCACCACCACGCGCCGCGCGTCCGAGATCAGCTGCACGGCCTGCTGCAGGCGTCCGCCCTCCAAGGCGGCCATGACCCTGCTGAGGTTCTCCCGCTCCTGCGCCTCGTGCCGCTCCAGGACGGTGAGCCCCTCGGTGTCCTCGGAGCTGGCCGGAGCAGTCGTGGGGATGCCCCGGTGCCGCAGCTCCCGCACGTGGTCGCGGACCTCGCTGAACGATTCGAACCCCAGCTTGCGGAAGATGCGGGAGACGGTCGCCTTCGACACGCCCGCTTCGCGGCTGATGTCGGCGGCGGAGAAGATGGCGAGGTCCCCGAGATGCTCCAGCAGGAAGTCCGCCACCCGTCGCTCCTGGGGCGGAAGCTCCCCGTATGCGGCGTCGATGCGTGCGTCGATCCGCCTGCTGGCGGGAGTGCTGACCTCCATGGCGTCAGGATACCGAAACGAATGTTTCAGCAGATGAGCTGGGTGCGTCTCAGCGGGGACGAGAGCGACGGATGTCCGGCAGCGACGCCACCAGCACAGCGACGAGGGTCAGCACCGTTCCGGCCACCGTGGCGAAGGCGATCACGGATCCGGGCGCAGGGAAGATGATGTCCAGCACCAGGGAGCCCACCAGCTGCCCGGCGATCATCCCCATGGCGGTGACCAGCACCCCCACTTGGGTGATGAGGTAGGCGCCCAGCCCCACAAAGATCAGCCCGAGGGCGCCGCCCAGATAGTTCCACCACACCGTCGGCAGCGCCTCCCCCGTCCCGGCGATGAGCACCTTGCCCCCGTACACCGCAGCCATGAGCAGCGCTCCGGTGAGGAAGTTGAAGAGAGTGGCCGGAAGCAGGGTCCCGTAGGCAGCCGTCTGCCGACCATTGATGGCCTGCTGGGCCGACTGCACGAACCCGCCGGTGAAGGGAAGCACCACCATCAGGGCCCAAGCGAGCCCGCCGTTGGAGCCCAGCTGCGGGGAGACGGCCCAGAGCACCGAGACGATGGTCAGCGCCGCACCGATCAGCCGAAAGCCGTTGAGCTGCTTGGGCCCCCCGGAGCCCAGCCCGATCTTGTCCCACAGCAGGCCTCCGATCGTCTGTCCGGTCACCACCGCCACGGAGAACACCGCGACCCCGACGACGGCCATGGCCACGCCTTGGGTAAAGATGAAGTAGGTGCCCAGACAGCCTGCGAGAAGATGCCACCACGACACCTCGCCGCTGCGCAGCGCCGGTCCGACCGCAGCGAGCCCCCACCTGCCGCGGCGGGTGAGGAGCGTGACCGGGGCGATGATTGCCAGCCCCACGAGATAGGTGAAGAGCGTGGAGACGAGAGGGTCATTCGCCGCCGCAGCGAGCTCCGCATTCACACGGCCCTGGGCCGGGATGGCCGCCCCTGCCGCGAGCATCACTCCGAGGAGCCACAGCCACTTCACCGCCGGCCGTGCGCGCTCCTCGGGGTCCTCGCTCATCGGCTCACTCTAACCACACGTACGTGCCGGACGCGGCAGCCCGGACGCGCTGACATACTCGTAGGCATGAGTGATGTGGAGCAGGTGCCGATCCGCGATGAGTCGATCCGTCTGGGACAGCTGCTGAAGCTTGCCGGCGTGGTGGAGAACGGGGCGGTCGCCCGGGAGCTGATCGCTGAGGGCGCGGTCACCGTCGACGGTGCGGCGGAGGACCGCCGGGGAGCGCAGATCCGGGCGGGCCAGACGGTGCACTTCCGCGGTGAGGACTTCGGCCTGCCCACGGTGACGCTGACTCCCGTGCGCGAGGACTAGCCCGTCAGGCGTCGGAGGCGGCGCCGGTTCCTGGGGGCATCGACCCGCCGAACAGGGGCTCGATGTTGGGGCGCTTGGCGGTGATGTTGTCTCCGGATGACTGGCCGCGAAGCCGGCGGATCACCCACGGGAAGAGATGATGGCGCGCCCACACGGCGTCGTCGACCCGGGCCTCCCTCCAGGTGCGCTCCCCCACCGGGCGAGCCTCCGCTGGGCTGAGGTCATGCGGCACGTTGAGGGTGTCGAGCACCCGGCGAGCAATGATGTGGTGGCCCAGGGGCGAGAAGTGCAGACGGTCCTCATCCCAGGTCTCCTTGGCCGTCAGCTCCCGCAGGCTCCACATGTCCGCGACGACGGCGTCGTGGCGGAAGGCCACAGTGCGGATGTTCTCGTTGTAGATGGCCACCCTGCCTCGGATGGAGCCCACGACGGGAGTCTCGCGAAGGTCCGGCCCGGTGAAGAGCACGATGGTGGCGCCCGTGGTCGCAAGGATCTGCACCATGGTGTCGAGGATGCGGGCCGTTTCGTCCGGATCGGAGCCCGGCCGAATGACGTCATTGCCGCCGGCGCACAGCGTGATCAGGTCAGGTTTGAGCTCCAGGGCGGGTGCGAGCTGGTCGTCCCGGATCTGTTCGATGAGCTTCCCGCGCACCGCGAGGTTCGCATACGAGAAGCGGGCTGTTCCCCGGGCGAGCTCCTCGGCGACCCGATCAGCCCATCCCCGGTGGTAGCCGGGCCGTGACTCGTCGGGGTCGCCGATGCCCTCAGTGAACGAATCTCCGAGGGCCACAAATCGCTGCCACGGGTGCTTGGCACGCGCAGCAGAAGGGCCGCCCTCCGATACCTTCAGATCGCCCCCGGCCGCTTCCACGGCCTCAGGCGCAGCTGACCGGCCCTCCTGGGCACCGGGGACCGGTTCCGGGCCGATGCTCTCCTCGCGGCTGTTCGATGCTGGCTCTGATCCGCTCACCCCTCTGTTCTATCGCAGCCGCACAGGAAGATCCATCCTCCCCAGGGCTGATGCTCAGCGGGGCTTCAGCACCGCATGGGTCAGGAACTCGCCCACATGCGCCAGCTCCTGAGGCACGATGCCGTGGCCGGCGCCCGCGTAGAGCACCTTCGTCAGCTTCACCGTGGAGGTGGCCCACCGATGGGTGTACTCCACATGGTCAGCCGGAATGATCGGGTCCTCCTGGTCGCGCCCCCAGAAGAGCGGAACGCCGCTTGAGGCGACCTCGTCGTCCTTGAAGTACCCCTCCGGGATGCCCTCGCCGCGTTCGGGGTCGACGGCGAACCCGGAGAGGCCTACCACGGCGGCGAACTCATCCGGCCTGGAGCGCAGCAGCGACGTCGCCATCGCCATACCCATCGAGAAGCCCAGCAGGGTCACCGAGGAGTGGTTCGGCTTCACCGAGGCCACCCAGCTCCAGAGGTCCTCCACCGCATCGTGGGCAGCCATCGACGAGTAGGCCAGTCGCTGCACGTCGAGCTCGAACCAGGTGTACGCCCCGCCTCCCAAGCTCACGGGCGCCTGCACGGAGGCATAGGTGAAGTCTGCGGGGAGGTGCGGAACGAGCCCGGCAAGGTCCTGCGCGTTGGCGCCGTAGCCGTGCAGCAGCACCACCAGCGGCGTACCCTGCCGCTCGGACTCGTCACGCGACCACAGGACGTCATAGGGGGAAGGCATGGCCCCCACCCTAGCGGCCTGAGCACCCCTCAGAGCATCACCTGACGGTTGACGTCCTTGTAGAGCAGGTAGCGGAACGGCTCGTCTCCGCCGGCGTAGCAGGCCTGGGGGCAGAACGCCCGCAGAGACATATAGTCGCCCGCCTCGACCTCCACCCAGTCCTGGTTCAGGCGGTACACGCCCTTGCCCTGGAGCACGTAGAGGCCGTGCTCCATCTCGTGGGTCTCCATGAAGGGGATAGAGGCTCCAGGCTGGAAGGTCACGATGTTGACGTGCATGTCGAAGGCCAGGTCGGAGGGGTCGAGAAGGCGGGTGGTCGCCCACCGGCCTTCCGTGTCGGGCATCGGGCTGGGCTCCACGTCCTGCTCGCGGCCGACGACGATGCGCGGAGTCAGCCCGGGCACGTCCTGGTAGCGCTTGCGGAACCAGTGAAGCCGCGACGGGCCCGCTCCCTGTCCTGTCAGGGACCATTCGGTGCCGGGCGGTAGGAATGCGTATCCCCCGGGCGTCAGCGTGTGGGTCTGGCCAGCAGCAGTGAGGCTGACCTCGCCCTCCATGACGAAGAGGAAGCCTTCGACCTCGGCCTGGGGCTCGGGCGCCTCGGACCCCCCGCCGGGCGAGACTTCGAGGATGGTCTGGGAAAACGTCACCGCTCCTCCGGCGACCGGCCTGCTGAGAACCCAGCTGCGGGTCCCCTGCCATTCCGGGAGCACTGTGGTGACGATGTCCCGCAGGACGCCCCTGGGGATCACCGTGTAGGCCTCGGTGACCACAGCGCGGCTGGTCATGAGCTCCTTCTGCCCGGGCATGCCGCCGTGGGGAGCGAAGTAGGTGGGGGTGATCATGGGGTTCCTTCCTCATCGGCGGGCATGAGCCCCGTACGTGTCAGGCTCGAAATCTGCGCGGCTGTGAGCCCGGTGGCTTCGGTGACGTCCTGGCGGCTGAGCGCGCCGCAGGCGACGCCGCGCTGCAGGTAGCCGGCGAGCGCCTTGGCGGTGGCCGGCTCGTCGAGGACTGTGCCGCTGGTTCCGTGCGCATAGGTGCGCAGACGCGCCGCGCAGGGGGCGAACTCCTGCCGGTAGAAGCGGAATGTGGCGGCGTACCGGGTGATGAGCTGGTGGGGATGGAGGTCCCAGCCCTGGTATATGCCGTGGCCGAGGTGCCGGGCGACGAGCCGTGCGTGCAGGCGCCAGCCGTGGAGCGCCTCGTCGTCGGAGCCGAGGGGCAGGATGTTGGTGGACCCCTCTGAGATCTGCACGCCGGTCTGGGCGGCGGCGGCCTGCATGTGGGCTTTGGCGAAGTCGGCCACCGGGTGCTCCATGGACTGGAAGCCGGCGGCGACGCCGAGGGCTGCGGAGTAGTCGTAGGTGCCGTAGTGGAGGCCGGTCATTCGACCCTCCGCAGCGTGGATCGCCTCCGCGACGGGGATGCGGCCGTCCGGCCCGAGGATGATCTGGGGCGTTTCGACCTGCACTTCGAACTGCAGCTGCCCCTCCGGCAGAGAGTGCGCGCGCTCCAGCTGTGCGGCCACATCGACCATCACCCTCACCTGATCCACGGTGGTGACTTTGGGCAGGGTCAGCCGCAGCCCCTCGGGCAGCTGCCCGGCCTCGTCAAGGATCGTCGCGAGGAAGAGGTCCAGAGTGCGCAGGCCGCGCCGACGCACGGGGGCTTCCATGCTCTTGAATCGGAGTCCGATGAACGGAGGCAGCGTCCCGTCGTCCATCCCTTCGGCGACGTGATGAGCCGCCGTGGTCGCCCAGTGGTCCTCCTCGGCGTCATCCCGTATTCCGAAGCCGTCCTCGAAATCGATCCGAAGATCTTCCAGCGGCTCCGCGGTGAGCTTGTGCCGGACGGCGGAGACCAGCGCCTCGCACTCAGCCTCCTCGTCGTTCAGCTCCGGAAGAGCGTGACGCAGGAGCGCGCCGAGGCCCCCGGCAGCCTCTGCGGCGTCCAGCGCCTGACGTCCCCACTGGTCAGCCAGACCGGGAAGGAACTGGTCTGCGGGCACGTAGGCGGTGTGCACCGGCTGACGTCCTGCCGCCTCCCCGGGGTAGCTGCGGGCCAGCAGCTGATCCGTGGCGCTGAGACGCAGGTCGGCGGCCGAGAGCGTCTCCTCACCGAGTACCGGCGATCCCACCATGCGGCTCCTCCTTCATCGACCTGTGGAACATACGTTTCTCTGCGTGCAGCTGAGTGCAACATACGTTGCTCTGCTGGACCATACATGTGCGCCTGCGGAGGCCGTCGCTCGGCGGCCTCAGGCGGCGTTGAGCCCGATGCCGGTCCTGCGGGCGACGAGCCGCTCCACGACGCCGACGAACGAGTAGATCAGCAGGCTCGCCAGCGTCACCACCACCACTGACGCCCAGAGACGGTCGTAGTCGGTGTGCGCGATCGCCTGGAAGACTCCGTATCCGACGCCGTCTCCGGTGGCCAGCCACTCCGCGAGCAGCGCCCCGGTCAGCGCACCGGGGATGGAGACCCGCGTGGCGGTGAAGAAGCTGGGCAGGGAGGCCGGTATGGCGACCTTCCTCAGGATGGTGGCGTTGGAGCCCCCATACACCTGGACGACCTCAGTCATCGCCCCGGAGGAGGATCGCAGGCCTTCGACGATGGTGACCAGCGCCGGGAAGATCACCACGATGGTGCCCATAGCCGCCACGGAGACCCAGTCGCGGCCGAAGATCAGCACGATGATGGGGGCCATCGCCACCAGCGGCACCGAGCGGCAGATCATCGCCAGCGGCATGACCGCCGCCTCGAAGCCTTTGAACAGCTGGAACATCATCGCGGTGGTCGCGGCCACCACCAGCCCGGCGGTGAATCCGATGAAGGTGTCCGCCATCGTCACCCGGAAGTCGCCGAAGACCACATCGCGGTTCGCGGCAGAGCCCTCCTCGGCGAAGAGATACTCATAGACGTCCAGGGGTCCTTTGCCGATGATCCCCGAGACGTCGAAGATCTCCAGCAGGGCTACCCACACCACGGTGATCACCGTCAGGGAGAGGACCAGGTTCAGAATCGGGCGCATCGCTGCGCGCAGCACGTTGCTCATGGCCTCACACCTTCCTCGCCCAGGGGGCGGCGAATCGGGACACCAGCGCGATCACCGCGTACGCCGCACCCGCCACCAGAACTCCGACCAGGGCCAGCGCCCACAGCCGCTCCACATTCAGCGTCTCCTGGGCCGACACCATCGCCGGACCCAGACCCGTGGTGACGCCGCCGACGTACTCGCCGAGGATCGCACCCAGCACCGCAGCCGGGGCAGCGATCTTCAGGGCGGTGAAGATGTACGGGATGGCCGTGATGAGCTGCACTTTGAGCAGCTGGTGCACCCGGTTTCCGCCGGCCACCCGGACGACGTCCAGGCCCGCCTTGTCCGCCGCCTTCAGCCCTTGGATGGTCGTGACCACCGTGACGAAGTAGACCGACAGGCCGGCCAGCACGTTGGCCGTCATCGACGGATCGCCCGGCGAGGGCGGCCCGGCCACCGCAAAGACCACAGGGCCGATCGCCACCAGCGGCAGGCAGTAGGTGATCACTGCGAGCTGCGTGGCGATCCGCTCCATCCACGGCGCGATCAGCACCAGCGCCGCGGTCATGACCGCCAGCAGGTTGCCGACGCCGAATCCGATCGCGGCCTCGGTGAGCGTCACTGAGGAGTTCCTCCAGTAGAAGGCGAAGCCGTCCTCGGCCAGCTGGCCGATCACCTCAGGCGGGGAGGGGATCGCCGAGCGGTCGCGGCCGGCGCCGACGGCGCCGCTTGCGCCGAGGATCCACCACAGCGCCAGCACGACGCCGAGACCGATCAGACCGGGAGCCCAGCGCGGCAGGCTCACGGTCCGGCGAGCGCCGCCCTTGCCGGCCGCCTTATCGTCTGCAGAGACCAGTGTGCTCATCAGCGCCCCTCAGTGCTCGCCGTCCGCGGAGTCGCCGAAGAGCAGGTCCGACGCGTGGTCGACCAGAGCGTGGAACTCGGGGGTGCGCTGCATCTCCGGGGTCCGGGGACGCGGCAGGTTCACTTCGAAGACCTCTTTGATCTCACCGGGCCGGGCGCTCATGACGGCGACCACGTCTGAGAGGAATATCGCCTCGGAGATTCCGTGGGTGACCATCAGCGTGGTGGCCGGCTTCTCCGTCCAGATGCGCAGCAGCTCCAGGTTCAGGCGCTGACGCGTCATGTCGTCCAGCGCGCCGAACGGCTCGTCGAGCAGCAGCACCGATGGTTTGACGACCAGCGCCCGGGCGATGGAGACGCGCTGACGCATGCCGCCGGAGAGCTCTGCGGGGCGGGACTTCTCGAACCCTTTGAGCCCCACCAGCTCAATGAGGTCCTCGATCAGCCCCGGCTCGGGCCTGATGCCGGCCACCTCCAGCGGCAGCCGGATGTTGGAGTGCACCGAACGCCAGGGCAGCAGGGCCGAGTCCTGGAACGCGATCCCCAGGTGATTGGAGGAGCGCAGCTCCTCCGGGGTGTGGCCGTCCACCAGGAGCTCACCGCTGGTGGGCTCCTCCAGTCCTGCGAGCATCCGCAGGATGGTGGACTTGCCGCACCCGGAGGGTCCCAGGAGGGAGAGGAACGTGCCTCGTCCGGTAGCGAGGTCCACGTCCTTCAGCGCCTGGACCTGCTTCTTTCCGGAGCCGAAGATCTTGTTCAGCCCCTTGAGGCTGACGCCGTCCCCGGTCAGATGCGGGCTTGTCTCAGCGGTCGCTGCGATCACGGCTGCCCCACCAGGTCAGGGTTCTCCTCGTAGACCTCCTCCAGCAGGGAGAGGTCGAAGAGGTCGTCGGGGACCTCGTAGCCGACCATCTCGATGGCGGTGTGGGTGTCCTCGATGAGCTCGTCGGACATCGTCAGCAGGCCGTTCTCCTCGGTCCATTCGTCGGCGATGAGGGACGACTGGCGCTCTGCGGTCAGGAGCTGGTGCTCGTAGTCGAGACCCTGGTCCTCGCCCCACTCCTCCACCGTGGTCTCGGCAGCGGCATCGTCGTCGGCGAGCGCGTCCTGCCACCCGCGGATGGTTCCGGCGAGCAGGGCCTTCAGCGCCTCCCGCTCCTCTTCGATCATCTCTTCGCTGGCGATGATCGATCCGGCGGCGAACGGCAGGTTGTGCTCGTGGAACCACAGGTAGTCGACCTCGTAGTCCTCCAGCTCGACGGAGAGCGCCTGGTTGGTGGCGTAGCCGATGTAGGCGTCGACCTCGCCGTTGATGAGCGGCTGGGCGTCCCCGCCGGTCGAGACCACATCGACGTCGTCGTGGTCGATGTCGTTGGCGTCGAGGAACGCGTAGAAGACGCCCTCGTTGTTGGGCGCCACACCCACGCTCATCTCGGTGAGGTCCTCAGGGTCCTCCATGGGGTTCTCGTCGGCGAGGCTGAAGATCGCGAAGGCATTCTGCTGGAACACGCTGCCGATGATCTTCAGCGGCGCGTCCTCGCCCTCCTGGTCGATGAAGCTGCCGGTGTCGATGGGGTTGGAGAGCCCGGCGAGTCCGGTGCCGGTCGCGATCTGGGTGGCTGACGGTGTGGCGGAGGGGCCTCCGGTGACCAGGGTGACCTCTTCGAAGCCCTCCTCCTGGTAGTAGCCCTCATCCACGGCGAAGTACATGCCGGCGAACTCGGCGGTCATGATCCAGGACAGCGGCACCTCTGCGGAGCCGAAGTCCTGCTCGCCGCCGTCTCCGTTCTCCTCGGCTGCGGCGTCGTCTCCGCCGTCGCCGCAGGCGGTCAGGGCGAGCAGGCCGGCGAGTGCGGCGGCGCTCAGCTGGGTCTTCAGGGTCAGGCGAGGGGTGCTCATCATGTGCTCCTTCAATGCGGGTGAATGGGGTGGGGTGACGGTCTCAGGAGAGGCCCTGCATGGCTCGCGCTGCGCGGCTGTGGCCGACGATGTTCTCCTCCAGCGCTGCCAGCTGCAGCTCTCCGGAGTCGAGGACGTGCCGTCCGCCGATGAACGTGTGCCAGGCTCTGGCGGGGCCTGAGCGCAGCCAGCCTTCGACCGGGTCGGTGAAGGAGCCCAGCTGTGTGAGCGGCGCGGACTCCCACACGACCAGGTCGGCGCAGTCGCCGGGCCGCAGCCGGCCCAGCTCGTCGTCCCAGCCGAGGTTGGCAGCGCTGCCGCGGGTCGCCATGTTCAGCGCATCCCGTGCTGAGAAGAGCGCCGGGCCGTGCTTGAGCCGGCCCAGCAGCATCGCGCCGCGGGTCTCCTGCCACAGGTCTGCGGAGTCGGCCGAGGCGGACCCGTCGCAGCCGATGCCGATGCTCATGCCCATGCTGCGCAGCGTCTTGGCATCCGCGGCGTCGCCGCACAGGATCATGTTCGAGCTGGGGCACTGGGTCGCGCTCACGCCTGCGGCAGCCAGACGGCGCGACTCCTCCTGGGAGCCGTACACGTAGTGGGCCACCCAGGTGCGGTCGGTGGCCCATCCGACGTCCTCCAGGTACTCCACGGGGCGGCGGCCGTAGACCTCGAGAGCGTAGGTGTCCTCATCCCGGTCCTCGGCCAGGTGGGTGTGCAGCCTCACGTCGTGCTTCTCGGCCAGCAGGGCGGTCTCGCGCATGATGTCCTCTGTCACGGAGAACATCGAGCAGGGCGCCAGCGCCACCCGCGTCATCGCTCCCGGGGAGGGGTCGTGCCACGCCGCAATCAGCCGCTCCGAGTCCTCGAGGATGGTCTCCTCGTCCTGGACCACAGAGGCCGGGGGCAGGCCGCCGTCCTCCACGGAGCGGGTCATGGAGCCCCGGTTGGCCATGAACCGGAATCCGATCTCTTCGACGGCCCTGATCTGCGCGTCGATGAGCCGCGGCTGCGGGTGCACATACATGTGGTCGGAGCTGGTGGTGCATCCGCCCCGGATCAGCTCAGCGGCAGCGATGTAGGTGGAGAGGTACACCGATTCCTGGTCCAGAGCAGCCCATTTGGGGTACAGCGTGGTGAGCCACTGGAAGAGGCTGCCGTTGACCGCAGGCGCATAGGCCCGGGTGAGGTTCTGGTACATGTGGTGATGGGTGTTGATCAGGCCTGGAGTGATCAGCCTGCCCTGCGCATCGACTGTGCGCTGCGCCTGCGGCTGCGGGTCCGCAGCGGCACCGACGCTGTGCACGCGTCCCTGGTCGAGCGCGATCCACCCGCCGTCGATCTCACGGCCAGCATCGTGGGCAGCCTGGACCTGCGTCATCTCGGGGCCTGCGTCTGGGGGCACCTCGCTCGATGCTTCAAGCACCAGGTAGGCGTTGGTGATCAGTGTTTCAACGGCGAACATGACGGCCACGCTATGAAACGCTTGTTTCAGAACACTCTCCTCGCTGTTACATCCGCGTTAAGCCTGAGATTCCGCCCCCGCCGCAGCCGGCGCGTGTAACCGCGCCGTAACGGCAGGCCCCTATGCTGAATGCGCAACGATACGAACGTTTCATTCGCCCCTGCTCCCCCGTCCTGAGGAGGCCGCCGCTGTGGATATGACCAGTGTGAGAGAGCTGCTGCGCACCTCAGAGCCGGACCTCTTCGCCCCCGGAGACGCATGGCTGGCCGGCGGCACGAACCTCTACTCGTACGGATACGACGGGAGGACCGGCCCCCACTACGCCCACGGCCCCCAGCGCCTTCTGGATCTGCACGGGTGCGGGTGGGACGCGCTGCGGTGGCATGCCGGAGACGACGAGCACGCATTCCGCGGCCTCGAGATCGGGGCGACCTGCACTGTCGCCGAGTTCTTCTCCGGCCGCGACGCGGCGGCCCGTCAGGGGGCGCACGTCGATTCTCTGCCCGGTCTGGACCTCATGCGTCCCGCAGCGGAGGCCTTCGTGGCCTCCTGGAAGGTGTGGACGCTCTCGACTGTCGGCGGCAACGTCGCCTCCGCCCTGCCCGCAGGACCCATGACCTCCTGGTTGGCCGGTATGGATGCCGACGCGCTGATCCTCTCCCCCGGGGGCGCACAGCGGACCGTGAAGGTCGCGGATCTCGTCACCGGGGACGGCCGAACGGATCTTGCCGACGCCGACCTGATCCGGGCGTTCTTCATCCACGAGCATGCACTCGTCCGGCCCAGTGCGATGGCCCGGGAGTCCCTGACCCGCTACGGACGCTCCGCGGCTCTGCTGATCGCCTCCCGGACCGCGCAGGGCGTGCGGCTGACGATCACCGCGTCCACACTCCGCCCGGTGACTCTGACGCTCTCCGATCCGGCGAGCGTCTCCGGCGCGATCGAGGCCGCCGTCCCAGACCATATGTGGCTCGACGACGTGCACGGAGCTCCTCAGTGGCGGCGCCAGGCCACCCACCGGCTGGCAGAGGACCTCGTCGCGGATGCGCTCGCCAGGCGCGAGCCCGCTGACGAGCCGCACCCGGGAGCGCTGCCCGCCCCGTCGGGTGCGGCCGCTGCCGCAGCACCCCCCGCCAGCATCACCGTGGATGGGCATGAGCACAGCTTCGACCCCTCCGCCGGCCAGTGCCTGCGCACCTGGCTGCGCGATGTCGGCGCTCACGCGGTCAAGCGCGGCTGCGACGCCGGCGACTGCGGAGCATGCACCGTGCACCTGGACGGCAGGGCGGTTCACTCCTGCATCACGCCGGCCCAGCGCGCAGCCGGCCGCACCGTGACCACCCTGCGCGGCCTCGCGCCCGAGGCCTCCCATCATGCCGCCGCTCACCACGGAACAGCGGAGTTCGCGGCGCTGCGCGAGAAGCTGCACCCCACCCAGCGCGACTTTCTGGAATCGCACGGCTTTCAGTGCGGCTACTGCACAGCAGGGTTCGTGATGACCGCCGCGGCCGAGGACTCCCCCTACGGAGATGACAGCCAGGAGCAGCAGGACCGCAGGTTCAAAGGCAACCTGTGCCGGTGCACCGGATACTGCTCCATCAAGGACGCCCTCGCGGGCAGGCCTCGCGCCACCGAGGACCAGAGCCCCGGGCAGAGCCCAGTCCCCCCAGCCGGGCCTCGGGTGGTGACAGGGACACAGGACTATTCGATGGACGCACCAGCGTCGGATGACGGCGCCGAAGACTTCCCCACGGAGGCGCCGCTCCACGCGGTTCTGGTCCGGTCGCCCCACGCCCATGCTCGAATCCGCGGGATCGACGCTGAGCAGGCGCTCGCCCAGCCCGGGGTCGTCGCTGTGCTGACCCATGAGGACGCCCCGGACTCCTTCTACTCATCCGCGCAGCACGAGCTGGTCTCGGACGACCCGGCCGACACACGAGTGCTGGATCGGACGGTTCGTCATATCGGCCAGCGAGTGGCCGCCGTGGTGGCGGAATCGCGCGCCGAGGCGGAGCGAGCCGCACGGCTGATCGACGTGGACTATGAGCCGCTTCCAGCAGTGTTCGACCCGGCCGACGCGCTCACGCCGGAAGCGCCGACGCTTCATCCTGATCCGGGCTCGGAGCGCACCGATGCCGTCGGCAGCGGCTATTTCCCCATCACTGACCCTGATCGCAATCTCATCGCCGAGATGGAGGCTGCCGAGGGCAACGCCGAGGGTGCGCTGGCATCCGCGGCGCATGCGGTCAGCTTGGACTTTCGCACCCACCGCACCAGCCACGTGGCCCTCGAGACGCACGGAACCCTGGGGTGGATCGACGAGGACGGCCGACTCCTGCTTCGCTCATCGACGCAGGTGCCCTTCCTGGCACGTCGTTCCCTCTGCCGGATCTTCGGGCTGCAGCCGGACCAGCTGAGAGTCTTCGCGCCGCGGGTGGGAGGCGGGTTCGGCTCCAAGCAGGAGGTGCTCACCGAAGACATCGTCGTGCTCATCCTCCAGCGGCTGGCCGCGCGAGGCATCCGCAGGCCGGTGTCGCTCGAGCTCACTCGCACGGAGGCGCTGACGGCCACCACCACCCGCCACCCCTACCGGATGACCTCAGCCGCAGCCGCAGACTCCTCAGGCCGGCTGACCGCCCAGACGCTGCAGGTGCTCTCCGACACCGGCGCATACGGCAACCACGGGCCGGGAGTCATGTTCCACTCCGTGCACGAGTCGATGCAGATCTACTCGACGGCGAACAAGCACGTCAGCGCGCAGGTCGTCTACACCAACAACCCGCCCTCCGGCGCATTCCGCGGGTACGGGCTGAGCCAGACGCTGTTCGCGGTGGACTGCACCATGGATGAGCTGGCCCGCCGGGCCGGGATCGACCCGCTGAGCTTCAAGGCCGCCAACATCATTCAGCACGGGGAGAAGCTCTTCGGCTCGGGAGAGGGAGAGGGAGAGCTCGAGGACGACGTGGAGGTCGACGCCCGCGGTCTGCACCAGTGCGTGGAGATCCTCTGCGCCCGCCTGCGCACAGGGACGCTGACCGAGGCGGAGATCGCACAGTGCGAACAGCGCCTCACCGAGGAGAGGCAGGCCTTGACCGCCGGCGAAGCGTGGGGCGACTGGGCTCTGGGAACCGGCACTGCGGTGTCGATGATCGACACCGCGCCCCCCAACGGGCACCACTCCTCCGCCCAGGTGCGCGCGACCGGCCCGGACGCCTACGAGCTGCACGTCGGGACCGCGGAGTTCGGCAACGGCACCTCGACGGTGCACCGGCAGGTGGTGGCCCAGGCCCTGGGCACCTCGGCTGATCGTGTGCGGCTGCGACAGTCGGACACTGACCTGCTCGGCCATGACACCGGCGCCTTCGCCTCGACGGGCATCACCGTCGGGGTCAAAGCGGCCCACGCCGCGGCCCTGGATCTGCGTGCGAAGCTCGACTCCGGCGAGGACCCGTCCACAGCCGTCGGAACGGGGTCATGGGACGGGACGCCCCGCACCGCAGCGTTCAATGTGCACGGCTTCCGCGTGGCCGTCGACCGGCGCTCCGGAACTTTGGTCATCCTTCAGTCGGTGCAGGCCGCTGACGCCGGCGTGGTCCTCAACGAAGCTCAGGCGCGCGGCCAGGTCGAAGGAGGCGCGGCGCAGGCCATCGGGGCAGCCCTCTTCGAGGAGGTCCGTGTGGACAGCGCCGGCCGCATCGAGACCGACATCCTGCGCAGCTACCACGTGCCCCAGATGGCTGACCTGCCGGCCACCGAGGTGCACTTCGCCGTCTCCGAGGATGCGGTGGGGCCCCTGGGCGCGAAGTCCATGTCGGAGTCTCCCTTCAACCCCGTGGCCCCGGCGCTGGGCAACGCGATCCGCGACGCGGTCGGCATCCGGCTGACCGAGACGCCTTTCTCGAAGGACCGGATCGCCCTGGCCTTGAGCGAAAAGGCCTAGCGGCCCCTGCGCCGGGCCGCCGCCTCTCCGAGCGGCACCAGCTTCTCACCCAGGCCGTAGCTTCGATTGCGCAGCTGGACCGCATAGCCCTTCGCCGTCATCGTCTTCAGCAGCCGATGCGTCGTGGCGGCCGGCAGAGAAGTTCTGGTCGCCAGCTCCGACAGCGTCGCTGAGCCGCCCTGAGACGCGATGACCTCCAGGATCTGAAGCGCTCTGTCAACTGACTGCACCGAGGACCGGCGCGGCACGGGCTCCACGCTCACGAGACCTCCGCCGTTCTCACGCTGGGCGTGTCCGCGTCCGCGGCGCCGGTCCCACCGGCTGCCCCTGCGCTGAGGAGGAACTGGCCCGCACGAGCCAGGGCCGTGGAGGTGTTCTGGGGGCTGAGGACCTCCCGACCGCGGAGGATGGTGCCCACCACGGCTCCTCGGATCTCTCGGCCGGCGTACGCGGTGATCGGGTTCTTGTGCGCCAGCTCGGACGCTGCGACCACGTGGGTCTGCTCGGGGTCATAGATCAGGAAGTCAGCATCCTTGCCCACCGCGATGCTGCCCTTGCGGTCCAGACCCACCAGCTCTGCGGTGCTGGAGGACATCCACCGGCTGACCTGCTCGATCCCGATGCCGCGACGACGCGCCTCATCGGCCACCGCCGCGAAGCCGACCTGCAGGCCCGAGATCCCTCCCCAGGCCTGTGTGAGGTCAGGGGCTCCGCGATACTTCTCCTCACGGGTGGCGGGCGAGTGGTCGGAGACGACCATGTCGATCAGGCCCTCCTGCAGCCCCTGCCACAGGGCGTCCCGGTTGCCGGCATCGCGGATCGGCGGGCAGCACTTGAATTCAGCAGCACCGTCAGGAATCGCCTCGGCCTCGAAGCAGAGGTAGTGGGGGCACGTCTCCACCGTCAGGGGCAGACCTTCGTCCCGGGCGGCCTTGATCACATCGAGAGCCGCTGCCGAGGCCAGGTGGAGGATGTGCGTGCGGCAGCCGGTCTCGCGGACCGCATCGATCAGCCCCTCGACGGCGGTGGTCTCTGCCTCGTGGGGGCGGGTGCTGGCCCAGTCGGCGTACCCGGTCATCCTGCGGACCGGCGAAGGACGCCGGCTCATGACGGCTTCGGTCGCGGTCTTGATCGTCTTGGCATCCTCCGCGTGGACGATCACCAGCCCGCCGAACGAGCGGACCTCCGTCATCGCCTCGCGCAGCTGCCCCGGAGATACAGGAGGGAACTCTTCGACGCCGGAATCCAGCAGGAAGCACTTGAACCCGAAGGCCCCCGCCTCGTGCAGCGGCTTCAGCTCGGCAGTGTTTCCGGGGACGATGCCGCCCCAGAACCCGGTGTCCACGTAGATCTGCGAGGCCGCCGCCTCCTGCTTGATCCTCAGGGATTCGACGTCGACCGTGGGCGGGATCGCGTTGAGCGGCATGTCCACCAGCGCTGTGACTCCGCCCAGAGCGGCTGCCATGGTTCCTGTGGCGAAGCCTTCCCAGTGGGTGCGTCCGGGCTCGTTGATGTGGACGTGGGTGTCCACGTTGCCGGGGAGCACCTGCACCCGCTCCCTGAGGCTGATCAGCCCCTCGGCAGCCTCAGGGCCGCCTTCGCGAACGCGCGCCGCGCGTGAGGCGGCGTCGCCGGGCTGCAGACGGGTGATCCGGGCAGCGGTGCCGTCGGGTGCGATCTCAATGTGGGCCGGGACCAGCTCTCCGTCGAGGAGGACCTGTTCGGCGACCAGGTGGCGGACAGTCATGAGCGGAGCCTAATGAGAATAGGTTTCGGACATGTTGACGGCGTGTTCACGTCCCATGTCAGCAGAACCCGCCGATCCACTCCCAGGCCGCGGGCCGGTGAGGCGCTGAGGCCCGCGTCACCGAGGCGTTCATCAGCCCGTAGGGGAGAACACCGGCCTCGAACACCTCATTGGGATTCTCGAGGCCGAAAGGTTCGAGGTTCACGGCGTAGTGGTGGTTGTTGGGCATCTCGAACCGAATGTCCTCGATCTCCGGAACTGCCTCGAGCACCGCCTTCCCCGCCGCGTAGAGCGTCTGCTGAAGAGACAGGGAGTGAACCAGGGCGAACTGCTCGAGCACCTGCTGCTTGGCCCTCTCATATGCGTCGTCGAAGTCGAAGCTGCTGAGGCTGATGTCGGATGCGTAGAGCCACCGGGCGGTGATGTCGGTGGCCATGATCCGATCGGTGACCTCCGGCAGAGTGGTGTACTCGTCGCGGGGGAACCCGTGGAACTCACTGCCTGTGGACTTCAGCACGGTGAGGTCCTTGAACCCGGCCAGAATGTGGGCGTCGCCGTCCTGGATGGTGACGGCCGCGGTGCGCACCTCCTGCTTGGAGCGTACGAAGCTGTGCGGATGGGGCTCGCCCCGAACGCTGATCCGCTCCCACGGGTAGGAGTCCGCCGTCCAGCGGCCCCCTTCGACCTGGGGCGCGTCCAAGAAGTGCTCGCCCAGAGTGTGGAGGAACTGCTCCGGCGTCGTGATGCCGTGCTTCTTCGCGAAGGCGTACACCGTGTTCTTCTGCGTATCGGTGGCGATGACGCTGGTGTTGTCGCCCTCGGTGTAGCAGCGCTGGTAGTCGCCGCGGAGGAAGCTGGTGACGTTGAGGTCCTGGAGGGTGTGGGTGTCGGCCTCTCGGCTGACCCGGACCACCCGCACCTCGGCTTTGCCGTACTGGTTGGGGCCCAGCACTATGTCGCTGCGGCTGACGAAATCTGACATCGAGGCTCCTGGTGGCTGGGAGGGAGGTGGACGGGCGGGGTCAGCTGCCGCGATACGTCGAATAGGCGAAGGGGCTCAGCAGCAGGGGCACGTGATAGTGCGCGGCATCGCTGACCTGGAAGGCGAGGAGAACTTCGGGAAAGAAGGTCTCCTGATTCCGGGACGCGAAGTACTCCCCTGTGATGAAGCGCAGCCGGTACGTGCCGGGATCCAGTGCCTCTGGCCCCAGCTGGCTGACGCGTCCGTCGGCGTCGGTGACGCCCGCGCCGAGCTGTTCGCCTGCCGCATCCGTCAGGGACACGGCGATTCCGCGGGCCGGGGATCCGGTGGAGCTGTCCAATACGTGAGTCGTGATGAGGCTCATGGGCTCACTCTATGAAACGTGTGTTTCAGCTATGCAACGCAGGCGCTCAGCGTGCCGCTGGGCGGCACGTGCTCTGCCGGGGTGGGCTCTCTAGCTGCGGAGCGACTCTTCGAGCCGCAGCAGCGCGATCTCAGCGAGCTGCTGACGCCTGACCTCGTTCTCCGTCTCGGCGTCGTGCGAGAGCCGACGCTGCAGATGTTCGAGCATCTCCTCTGAGCTGCGGCCCTTGGCGCGGATCAGGAAGATGCGGTCGAACCGTGCTTCGTACTGCCGGTTGGCTTCGATCCAGTCGATGCGGGCCTGCTCATCCGCAGTGAGCTCGCCCTGCTCCCGCCGTGAGGCGGCAGCCTCGGCGTCATCTCCTGAGACCTTCTCACCGATGCGGGGGTGATGCGCCAGGGCGGCGTCCACCTCCTGGTCCGTCCAACCCTCTGCAAGGTCGGCGGCGGTACGGCTGAGCTCGTCGAACGATGCGTAGGGCCGGCGGGCCAGCAGGCCCGCTCTCCACGATGCGACAGGCGCGCACGTGCTCAGCACCTCACCGGCCTGATCGGCCGACGCGTCGTTGAATTCGCTGAGCCTCACGCCACCTCCTGCGGCCGCAAGGCCGGTTCAGTCCTGCTTGTCGTCAGCGGAATCGGGTGTGCCGGCGCTGCTCTTCTTTCGGGGCACCACCGGAATCGCGCCGGTTGCCATGCCGCCCATCGCGACGGGGGCTGATGCCTTGCCGCGCTCGGGCTTCGAGCTCTTGTCAGTCATGTGGGCCACCTTACTTCACAGGGACGAGGGTCTCAGACCGCGCTCCGGATGGTCTCCGGGTCAGAGGGCGAGAGCCTCACGCAGCTCTGCGCCCAGCTGCTCGGGGCTGGTGAGGAAGCCGTCGTGGCCGATGGGCGATGAGATGACGTGGGCCCCGTCTGCGCCGGGCAGCATATCGGCCAGCTCGTGGGACTCGCTGGGGTAGTAGAGCCGGTCAGAGTCGACGGCGACGACGAAGGCGCGGGCCCGGACTCCCGCCAGTGCGGCGCGTGCGCCTCCCCGGCCTCGGCCCACGTCGTGGCTGATGAGCGCCTCGGCCAGCGTCAGGTAGGCGTTGGGGTCGAAGCGGTCGGAGAGCTTCCGACCGTGATAGTCCATATAGGACTCCACCTGGTAGCGGCCCGCCCGCGAGAGGCTCCGAGGGGAGCCGAACGGGTCCTCCGCGCCCTGGCGGGTGCGCCCGAAGCGTTCATGCAGGTCAGCGCCGGTGCGGTAGGTGATGTGCGCGATGCGGCGTGCCAGCTGCAGCCCTGCCTCCGGACGGGGCCCGGCGTAGTAGTCGCCTCCGTGGAAGTGCCGGTCGTTGCGGATGGCAAGGACCTGCGTCTGCCCGAAGGCGATCTGCTCCGCCGTCGAGGCTGCGCCGCACGCGAAGACCCCCACCCCGTCGACCAGGTCGGGGCAGGTCGCAGCCCATTCGAGCGCCCGGGCGCCTCCCATTGACCCCCCGATGACCGCATGCAGCCGCGACACTCCGAGCTGCTCCAGCAGGCGGCGCTCGAGATGCACAGAGTCGCGGATCGTCACAAAGGGAAATCTGGAGCCCCACGGCACCCCGGTGCTGTCCGGTGAGCCGGGGCCGGTCGAGCCGTAGCACCCGCCGACCATCGCCGGGGCGACCACGAACCATGTGCGCGTATCGATCGGCCGACCGGGTCCCACGAGCGACTGCCACCAGCCTGCTTCCGGGTCCTGGCGCGTCGACGCCACATGGGAGTCCCCCGTGAGGGCGTGAGCGACGAGCACAGCATTGTCGCCTGCCGCGTTGAGGGTGCCCCAGGTCTCGTAGGCCAGGGTCACCTCGGGCAGGTGCCCGCCGGTCTCGAAGTCGTAGGCGCCGACCTCGGCGGCGCTCAGCGCGCCGGGCCGGTGGTGGCCGTAGTCGTTGGCCAGAGGGGCAGCCGGCGATCCCGCGCCGCGGCCGGGCGCACCGCCGGCAGAGTTCTGGGTCAGCACATCAACACCTTAGGCCAGGGCTCCCGACGCGGCGTACGCGTCATCGGCGACTGCACACGCTTCCAGCGATGCGTCGAGGTCCGCGATCAGGTCATCAGCATGCTCCAGGCCCACGAACAGCCGCACCATGCCCGGCCGAATGCCGGCAGCATCCCGCTCATGGTCGGCGAGGCGGGCATGGGTGGACCCTGCGGGGTGGTCGGCCAGGGCACGGATGCCGCCGGTGCTCCCGCGCCGGGAAAACACCCGCAGCGCTCGCACAAGCTCTTGAGCGGCCTCGTGCTGCGCCTGCGCGCTTCGGCCTGCCCTGACCTCGAAGGCCAGCGCCGCGCCGACGCCGGCAGGCAGGTAGTCCCGGGCGCGCTCCGCGCATGGGCTGGTCTCCAGTCCGGCGTAGTAGGCACGGTGCACCCCGGGGCGGCCCTGAAGGTGCTCGGCGATCCGCTGGGCGGTCTCGTTCTGCTGGCGGACTCGCGCTGCCAGGGACTCGAGCCCTCGGATCACCTGCTCGGCGACCACGTCGGGCAGCCGCACCTGCTGCGGGTAGCCGGCCGGTGCGCGTGTGAGCTGCTCCCGCGCAGCGGGCTCCACTGTGCCGGCGTCGACGATCACGCCTCCGGCCTGACCGCCGCGTCCGGCGAGCAGATCGAGGCTGGTGTGCACCACAAGATCCGCGCCCTGCTCCACCGGTCTGGCCAGGAAGGGGGTGGCGAGGGTGTTGTCGATGATCAGTGCCGCGTCGGCCTGACGGGCGAGCTCCGAGATCTCGGCGAAGGCGAAGACGTCGCCCCGCGGGTCGGCGATGGTCTCTCCGAGCAGCGCAGCTGTGCTGGGACTCAGGTGGGCGGCCCAGGAGGCGGCGTCGTCGGGATCTTCGACCACCTCGGCGTCGACGCCGTAGCGGGGCAGGAGCGCGACGAAGGTCTCCCGGTTCCCGGCGAACATCGATGGGGTCACCAGGACGCTGGTGCCGGGCTCGGCGACGTGCAGCACGGCAAGTGCCAGGGCGTCGGGCCCGTGCGCGACGGCGCGCGCCTGGTGGCCGGATTCCAGCGAGGCGAGCGTCTGCTCGAGTGCGGGAGTGGGGGCGTCGGTGTCAGCGGCAGCCTGCAGCAGCCGTGTTTCGAATTCGGTCATGAAGGTTCCTCGTGTGTCCTTTAGACCTGCTCCTGCGCAGTCTGCCGATCGAGGCAGAGCGCGCTGGAAAGGTCCGCGCTTGCCGGCCCCGGCCTAGGGGTCGGCCAGGTCATCACCCGGGGCACCCCACCGCGAACTGGAGGGTTGCCGGCCAGCAAACCGGGGTTTGACGCTGGCACTCTTGACCTTGTCCCAAGTGTGCCGGAACCAGGCGGCGACATTCAAGTGCGGTGCGCGAGGTCCATCACGTGAGCAGCCGCAGCCTCTGCGTCGGCCAGAGTGCTCGCCGTGGTGCGCGGGTCGCCTCCGGTCTCGGCAGCGATGGCCGTGCCCCACTGGGCGGAGGACAGCTGCAGGCCGAGGACGTGGATCGGCTGGACCTCGCCGGCGGTGCTCAGAAGGCGATGGGGGCTGGGGCTGACGTCGAAGCCCTTGTGCTCGGCACCTGCCAGCACGGCGGGCCGCGCTTCTCCGCTGCGCAGCAGCGTCCGGATCAGGGGCTCATCCGCCTGTCCCACACGGTTGGGCGGCATCATCGCTTCGATCAGGTGCGAGGCGGTGTGCTGCACGTCGGGCACCTGCGGGGATCGGGCTGCGAACAGCCCGGCGGAGGAGTCCACGGCGAAGATCGGGCTGGGACCGAGCACCTCGATGAGGCCTGCCCGTACCAGGGCCGCCATCTCCTCGGTCCGCTGGACGGGGGCGCCGGACGCGAGGCCTTCGGAGAGGGGCTCGAACCACGGCTCGATCTGCGCGGTCCGGCTGGCTTCGTCGACGAGGCCCTCCGTGAGCACCGCCTTGAGCGCGAACCGCGCAGCGTGGAGCGTCTTCACAGCAAGCTTCTCGGGGGATCCCTCGGCGGCCGCCGAGGAGGCGGCGTCCTGCTCCAGCCAGTCGAGCACGGCGGCGCGGTGCTCGTCCCGGTCGGAGAATCGACGACCGTGGAAGGGGGCTGCGTAGGCCCTGGGGTCGAAGGTGCCCGCCCCGCCGAAGGAGCTGTAGGTGGCCTGGACGTCGGCCATGATCAGCGGAAGCAGGTGCTCTTCGAAGTCGAGTGGTCCGTGCTGCTGGGCCAGTCCGCGCACGGCCTCTGGGCTGAAATGGGTCAGCGCCGTGCCCTCAGGCAGAAATCCCGGGGCCGTGGTCTTGGACCGGTATGGGGTTCCTCGCCGCGCACCGGCGATGAGGCGCGGCTCCTCCCCGGAGGCGATGTACTCCAGCTGCTGGCCCGGAGCGGCGCCCGGGCGGGTGCGGAACCGGCCTCCCCGCCCGACGGTGACGGCGATCATGAGGTCGAAGAAGTTCAGCCCCATGCCTCGCACCAGAATGGGGGCGGCGGCTGGGAGCGCGTCCAGATCCACGTCGGTGGGGATCGCCGGCGGCTGATAGTGGAGCCCATGGCCGGACGCGGAATCGGCGAGCGCGGCCCGCATCGGGTCTGCGCTGAGGTCGGCGGGCACGTGGCCGAGGCTGAGAACGGCTGCGTCCACCGTGTCGAGGCGGTCCTGCAGCTGGAGGGTGACGGCGCGTGCTGGGGCTTCGCAGGCGAGGCTGAGGATGCGCTGGTGCACGCGGTCGACGGTGACGCCGGCTCCTTCGAGAGCTTCGACGACGCGGTGGTGCAGCCACGTCAGGTACTGCCCGTATTCGCTGCGGGAGGGAAACCATGTGCCGGCTGCGTCTCTGACGTCGCGGTCTGCCCCGTGCTGGGTCCACCACTGCAGAAAGCTGGCCGAGCATGAGGAGGCGGCCAGCCTCTCCTGGGTTCCTGCGACGGGCGCCGCGGTGGGAAAGGCTGCCGGGGTGTTCATGAGGTAGAGGGGGGACTGAGCGGGATCCCACACTCTGCCTGCCCCGTGGGGCGCAGGATCCGCCACGACGACGCGCAGGCCGCGGGCGGGCAGCCCTGTGCTCTCGACGCGGGCGAGGAGGCGCTCCAGGAAGGAGGTCCCGCGGGGTCCTGCCCCGACGACGGCGATCGCGTACTCAGTCACAGGGCACCACCTTAGTGCGGGGAAGGGGCGTGCTTTGCTCCATGGAGTCACGACCGCTACCCTGGATAGGCACGGATGCCGGGAGACCGGCGCCTGATGCGAAGGAGGCGTGCCGGAGCGGCCGAACGGACTTCACTGCTAATGAAGGATCCCCTTAACCGGGGATCGGGGGTTCAAATCCCCCCGCCTCCGCTCTTCACCCCGTCTGTCTGCGGCCAGCGCCCAGCCAGGCGGGGTTTTCATCATGGACCGTCTCCAGTGATGGTCCTCCCGCTAGCCCCACACCGATCACCTCGTACGACTGGAGCCCTGTGCCCCCTCTGAAGACTCAGGAAGACCTCGACCAGGTCAAAGGCTTTCTGCGCGCAGAAGGGATCAAGCCGGGAACGGGCAACGCGCTCATCGTCCATGAGGCCCTGAGCAGGGGGCTGAGGGTGACGGGATCACCACGGGGCAGAGCTGTCATCTCGGAGGGTGCGGGCGCCTCATTCCACTGGCGCAACGGCGTCTCGAACATCAACCATCGGCTGGCCCGGCAGATCGTTCCGCAGAAGGAGGTGGTCAGCCGCATTCTGCGCGCATCCGGCGTCAGCGCCGGCGAGAACGCCGTGTTCAGCCCCTCGGATGCGGAGCGCGCGTGGGCGTGGGCCCGCTTCGCCTCCCCCTTGGTCGTCAAGCCCTTCAACGCCTCCCAGGGACGCGGTGTCCACATAGGGATAGAGACGCGGGAGAGGTTCATCGAGGCGTTCACCTCGGTCGGCGAGCAGTACGGCGAGGTTCTCGTGGAGAACTTCCTGCCCGGCACCGAGCATCGCGCCCTGGTGGTCGACAATTTGCTGGTGGCCGTGACACGCCGCGTGCCCGCCCACGTGGTCGGAGACGGCGCATCCACCGTCGAGGAGCTGATCGCTGCGAAGAACCGCCGCCGAGGCCTCATCCACAAGCCCCTCAGGACGGATGACTCCGCCCGCGCGAATCTTCAGCAGGATGGTCTCAGTCCGGCATCAGTCCCCTCCGAGGGCCAGACTGCTCATCTTCGCAGGACGAGCAACCTGCACACGGGCGGAGACGCGATCGACGCCACCGATGAGCTCCACGACGGCGAGCGCGAGTTCATCGAGAAAGCAGCACGAGCCATACCGGGTCTGCGGGTGGCCGGCTTCGACGTGCTCCTTCCCCGAGGCGAGGACGACGGGGAGCCGGCGATCCTCGAGGTGAACCCGTTTCCCATGATTTCGATGCACCACTTTCCCGCCGAGGGGCAGTCGCGGGACGCCGCCGGGTCGATCGTCCGGGCGATGTTCCCGTGAGGCGCTCCTTCCAGGTCGCGCTAAGCTTGGCCTGATGCGAGAGGGAGCTTCCGCCGCGACGGCGCGCGCGGGCACGGACGCGCCGGCCGGCCCCCGGATGGACTGGATGGATGCGCTGCGCGGCGTCGCAGTGCTGCTCGTCGTTGTTCTCCATGCCGCGGGGATTCCACGGGCCAACGGCGCAGGCATCGAGGCCTGGACCGAGCTAAACATGTACCTCGAGCCCTTCCGGATGCCGCTGCTGATGTTCCTCTCCGGCATGCTGCTGCCCCGCTCGCTGTCGAAACCCGTATCCCACTACCTGTGGGGCAAATTCGCGGCCATCGTGTGGCCCCTGGCGCTGTGGCTGGTCAGCTTCGGCGTGCTGATCTACCACGGGGGCCCCGGTGATCTCAGCTACTGGCTCAACGGCGACTACCTCTGGTTCCTGATGGCCCTGGTGCTCTGCTACGCCGCCGCGCTGGCGCTGAGACCAGGCACCACCGCCTTAGCAGCGTGGATGCTGCCCGCCTGCGCAGCGCTCATCGGTGGCCTCATGCTCGTCGTGCGGCATGCTGAGCTGACCGATCTTCTCCTGCTCAACCGCACCCTGTACTACGGGGCGTTCTTCTTCCTCGGCGCAGCGGCAGTGCGCCTGGTGAACCGCTGGGTGAAGGCCCCGGTCGCCGTCGTGATGGTGCTTGCCGTCTATGCGGGGACCATGTCGCATCTGGCCGTCGACGACCGCGCCCTCAGGCTCGGCTCCCTCTACGCTGCCCCCACCGCCCTGGCCGGGATCGCCGTTGCCCTGTGGGTCGCCCCGCGCATCTGCCGCCTTCGGATGATGCCCGACGCGCTCCTTGACTTCCTCACGTGGTGCGGACGGAATTCGATCGTCATCTACGTGGCCCACTTTCCCGTCATCATTCTGATCCACCGGCTCATGCGCGAGCTGGGCGCCTCCCCTCTGGCCTACGTGACCGCATGCACCGTCGGCGGACTCATCATCACTCTGCTCATCGCCGCCGCCAGGCCGTGGACCCCGTGGCTCTACGTCTTCCCCCGCGCCGCGGTCGTCAGCGCACGGCTCTCCGCACGCTCCGCGGCGCGGGCCTCCGAGACCCCCGCGCCCACGCTCCCCCCTCGATGACGCGTCCGGCAGCCGACGCGCAGGCCGCTCGGGGCACCGACACCCGGATGCGCTGGATGGACATGCTGCGCGGGCTCGCCGTCCTTCTGGTGGTCGTCCTGCACGCCGCAGACATCCCGATGTCCAACGACAGCGGGAGCCGGGAATGGTCGCACATCAACCGGTACTTCGAACCGTTCCGCATGCCGCTGCTGATGCTGCTCTCCGGCATGCTGCTTCCCCGGGCGCTGTCCAAGCCCGTCTCCCACTACGCGACGGGGAAGCTCGCGGCAGTCGTGTGGCCCTGGGCCCTGTGGATGGTCGGGTACGGGGTCCTGGTGCACCACGCGGGGCCCGGCAATCCCGACTACTGGCTCACCGGGGGCAGCTACCTGTGGTTCTTGGGCGTGCTGACCATGTGCTACGCCGTGGGCCTCCTCTTCAAGCGGGGCGTCTCCCACCCTCACGTGCTGCTCATCGGCGCGCCGATGCTGGGGGTGACGATGCTGACGCTGCGTCACGTCACTGACTGGGACCTCACCCTCATCAACCGATTCCTCTACTACGGAGCCTTCTTCTTCCTGGGCGCGGCCCTGACTCATCTCGTCATCAGATGGGCTCGGGCGCCGTGGCCTGTGATCCTCCTGCTCGCCGCACCGGCGGCCGCACTCTCCCATCTGGGGGTCTCCGAGGTGCAGCTGAGGTTCGGCACGCTGTACTCGGCCGCCACGGCCGTCCTGGGCCTGGCCGTGCTGCTCTGGGCCGCACCCCGGCTCTACCGCTATCGCCTCCTCCCCCAGCCGCTGCTGAGGCTGCTGGAGTGGTCGGGGCGGAACTCCATCGTCATCTACGTGGTGCACATGCCTGCGGTGGTCCTCACCCACCGCCTGCTGAGCGCCTCTGATCTGGAGCCCTTCGCCCACGTCGGGCTGGTCACGGCGGCAGGCTTGGGAATCTCTCTGCTGGCAGCGCGGCTGCGCCCGTGGACGGGATGGCTCTATATGTTCCCGCGCAGGTAAGGTCTTCGTCGTGACCACTGCCCTGTACCGCCGCTACCGGCCCGACACCTTCGCCGACGTCATCGGGCAGGAGCACGTCACCGCTCCGCTGGTCACCGCACTGGACAAAGACTCCGTCTCTCACGCCTACCTCTTCTCAGGGCCGCGCGGCTGCGGAAAGACCACCTCGGCCCGCATCCTGGCACGGTGCCTGAACTGCGCCCAGGGCCCCACCGGGACACCGTGCGGCGAATGCGACTCGTGCCGCGAACTGGCCACCGGCGGTGCAGGGGCCCTCGACGTCATCGAGATCGACGCGGCCTCGCACGGCGGCGTCGACGATGCCCGGGACCTGCGCGAGCGGGCCACCTTCGCCCCGGTGCGCGACCGCTACAAGATCTTCATCATCGATGAGGCGCATATGGTCACCGCAGCAGGGTTCAACGCGCTGCTGAAGATCGTCGAAGAGCCTCCGGAGCACATCAAATTCATCTTCGCGACCACCGAGCCTGACAAGGTCATCGGCACGATCCGTTCGCGCACCCACCACTACCCGTTCCGCCTCGTTCCGCCGGAGCCGCTGCTCACCTACCTGGAGCGCCTGTGCTCCTCGGAGGGCGTCGCCGCAGCGCCCGGTGTGCTGCAGCTGGTGCTGCGCGCTGGAGGCGGCTCAGTGCGGGACACCCTGTCCGTCCTGGACCAGCTCATCGCCGGCTCCGGGCCAGAGGGCATCGCCTACGACCGGGCCGCCGCACTGCTGGGCTTCACCCATGCTGCGCTGCTGGACCAGGTGATCGACTCCGTGGCCGATCTCAACGGCGCCCGCGCCTTCGAGGTCGTGGACCAGGTGGTGCAGTCCGGGCAGGACCCCCGACGGTTCGTCGAAGACCTCCTGGAGCGCATCCGCGATCTCATCGTGGTGAAGTCCATGCCGGAGAGCCCCGGGGCGATCCTTCGGGGCACACCGGAGGATCAGATTCGTGTGATGGTGGCACAGGCGGCGAAGGTCGGACCCGGTGAGCTCTCACGGGCCGCCGACACCACTGCCGCGGCCCTGACGGAGATGGTGGGCGCCACGTCTCCGCGCCTGCACCTGGAGCTGCTGATGGCTCGGCTGCTCCTGCCCCACGCCGAGTCCGGCCATGCGTCCCTGGCAGCACGGCTGGAGCGCCTGGAGCGCCGCATGGACTTCACCTCAGGGGCAGGCTCCACTCCGCCGGCCGAGGCGCCGCCCGCAGACGCCGAGGCGTCGCCGGCTGCGGCCGTCGAATCGCAGACTCCCCCCGAACCGGCGACGCCCGCCCCCGCAGAGCCGGCACCCGCACCGACCCCGCGCGCAGACGACGGCTGGGCCGCGCCCGGCGTCACCTGGGGCACTCCCTCCGAACCGGAGCCCGCATCAGCGCAGCCTGAGCCCGCCCCTGAGAAGCCCGAGCGAGCACAGTCCGGGCCAGCGCAGCCCGGTCCGCCGGCGTCGGCACCCTCACCGGAGCCTGCGGCACCTGCGCCCCCGACACCCGCTCCGGCCTCAGCCCCGGGGCAGACCCCGTCCCACCCCGAGAGCCAGTCGGGGACGAATTCCAGCCAGATGATGCAGCGCGCCTGGCCGGACATCGTCGAGGCCATGAAGTCGAGATCCCGGATGCTGTGGATGCTGGTCAAGGGCAATGTGACCGTCGGCGGATTCGACGGCCAGACCCTCACGCTCAGCTTCGCCAACGACGGAGCCCGCAATACGTTCGCCAACCGAGGCGGCAAGGACACACTCACCGAGGCCATCCATCAGGTCCTGGGCATGCAGGTCACGCTGGATCTCGCCACAGGCGGTGGGGCGCCCCCAAAAGCTGAGGGCCGGCGCCCTCAGCAGCCGGCCGATCCCGCACCGCAGGCCAGCGACGACGATCACGCTCCCGCTTCCAGCGCGACGCATCCGCCCAGCCCTGCACCCTCTGATGAGTCCCCGCAGTGGGCTCCGCCCCAAGAGCCGCCGCCTGATGAGGAACCGCCCCATGATGCCTGGCAGCCGGGGCCCGAGGAGCAGAGCTGGCAGACGCAGCCTGAGCACGCGCCGCAGGAGGCCGCACGACCCCGCGTTCCGGAGAAGCCCGTCATACCGGCCTTCGCCCGGCGATCCCAGGCCGCACCGGCCTCCCAGCCGCGGACGGACGGACTGGAGGACGTCGACGATACGCCGCCCCCGGAGCCGCCGGCCCCTGCCCCCCATCCGGAGGAGCCTGAGGATCCCGCCGCACCCCCGCCGGACTGGGCAGAGGCCGCACCCCCTCCCCTCGAGCCCGTCGCACTGACCTCCCGGCCTGTGTCGCCGCAGCGCGCGTCACGGTGGGCCGGTCCTGAGGACCCTGAGGAGGACGTCCCCAGCGAGGATGATGAAGAGATCATGCATTCGGGCGTCTTCGGCCGGCGTGCCATCGAGCGGCTCCTCGGCGGCACGCTCATCGAGGAGCGGCGCCTCGGCGCCGAGGGGCACTAAGGTGACTAGCTGTGTATGAAGGCGCGGTCCAGGACCTGATCGATGAGCTCGGCCGGCTGCCCGGCATCGGTCCCAAGTCTGCCCAGCGGGTGGCATTCCACATTCTCGAGGCCGACGCCGAGGACATGAAGCGCCTGGCGGCCGCGATCAGCACCGTCAAGGACAAGGTGAAGTTCTGCGAAATCTGCTTCAACGTCTCCGAGGAGACGAGATGCCGAATCTGCCAGGACGAACGGCGCGACGGCTCCGTGCTCTGCGTGGTCGAGGAGTCCAAAGACGTCATGGCGATCGAGCGCACCCGCAGCTTCCGAGGGCTCTATCACGTGCTCGGCGGCTCGATTAACCCGATCGCCGGCGTAGGCCCTGATCAGCTGCATATCCGCGAGCTTCTCACCCGACTGTCGGACGAGAGGGTCCAGGAAGTCATCATCGCCACAGACCCCAACCTTGAGGGTGAGGCCACCGCCACCTATTTGGTGCGCATGCTGGGGGCAGTGGGCATCAGGATCACCCGTCTGGCCTCCGGACTGCCGGTCGGCGGGGATCTCGAATATGCCGACGACGTCACCCTGGGACGGGCTTTCGAAGGCCGCCGAAGCGTCATCTGAGCGGCCGTCCCAGCGTCCGTTCGTCACCCGCACGGGGCCGCTCAGAAGAATTAATTCAAACGTAATTGTCATATTCGGCCTGAAAAAGCTTCTTCATTTTCTTCTGCGGCGGATCGCGCTTCTGACTAAGGCAGCGGAGATCAGCGTCGATATTCTCCCTCTTTTTCCAAGAGGTTACGGCGAACACAAACTGAGGCTCTCACCAGGCCATCACAGTTTTTCCGCGCATTCTTTGGACGTAGTGTGATCTGCATCCCAAGCCGAGCCGCGGATGCCGCGCTCGGCACGGACACTTGCACCGGCACCAACAGAAGAGAACTGAGGTACTACCGATGGACTCCAACACACCCCTGCTGCGCGTCACCGCCTTCAGCGCTGCGGCGCTCCTGGTCCTGACCGCATGCGGCGACAACGGTGACGATGACACAGACGTCGACGAGGGCAACGGCGCCGACGTTGAGACAGACGAGACAGAGGACGACGCCGAGGCCGGTGACGATGCCGAAGCCGGCGACGACGGCGATGCTGAAGCCGGGGAGGGCGACGGTGAAGAGCTGACGGTCGCACTCTTCGGCGAAGAGCCCTACTCGTGGCTCGACGAGGAGAGCGGCGAGCCCACCGGCGCCACCATTGCAGTTGCCGAAGAGATCTTCGGCGAGCGCATGGGCTATGACCTGAACATCGTGGAGGAGCCCGAATGGGGCAACCTCATCCCCGGACTGGCCGCCGGCCAGTGGGACGTCGTCTCTGCGGGGATGTCCATCAACGAGGAGCGCTGCGCAGAAGCCGCCTTCGGCGAGCCGGAGCTTGTGTACACCACCGCGTTCCTCGTGGAGGAGGGAAATTCGGAAGGGCTGGAGACCTTCGAGGACCTGGAAGGGTCTGACCTCGACGTCATCGCCCTCTCGGGAGCAGTCGAGTCCGGCTGGATGGATGAGATGGACATCGACCACGACACGGTCGACAACGCCCAGGACGGCATCGACTTCGTCGAGGGCGGCGCCGCAGATGTGTTCGCACTCACCGCCGCATCGCTTGAGGCTATGGCAGGAGACATCGACGGCCTGGAGGTGACCGAATCCTTCGAACACGAGCTCTCCGTCGGTGCGCACACCTTCCGCCTTGAGGATGAGGAGATGGTCGAGGAGTTCAACGAGAACCTCGACGAGCTCATGGACTCCGGGGAGTACCTGGACCTCGTCTCTGAGTTCGGCTTCTCTGAGGACCAGATGCCGCCCAGCGGCCTCACCGCCCAGGAGCTCTGCGAGGAAGACCCAGAAGAGCTCGCTGACGAGTACCTGGAGGACTGAGCCTCCCTCTCATGCTGCATGCGGCCAGCCCCACGTGGGGCTGGCCGCACCGGCGTCGCATCACGCCATCACATCGCACCGCCGAAGAATCTGAGGGGAGCAGACGGTGGAATTCTTCGAAGACTGGCCCGACTACTTCCAAGTCGGGCTCAACTGGTCCGAGCGTCTGCTCGAAGGCCTCTGGACCACCGTGCAGCTCACCATCTACGGGGGGCTGCTCGCATTCATCATCGCCGTAGTCCTGGGGCTCATGGCAGGCAGCCCGAGCCTGCCGCTGCGCGCTCCGGCGCGCGTGCTCATCGAGTTCTTCCGCGGCATCTCTCTGGTGGTGCTGCTGTTCCTGCTGATGTACGTGCTCCCGCAGTTCTGGATGCGCAGCCCTGACCTGCCCTTCCGCGACCTGGTCTACAACACCTTCCTGCTCGGAGTGGTTGCGCTGGGCCTCAACTACGGTGCCTACGGCGCTGAGGCTGTCCGCGCCTCGCTGACCAGTGTGGCCGCAGGCCAGTGGGAGGCGACCACCGCGCTGTCGATGTCCTGGGCGCACAAGATGCGCCGCATCATCTTTCCGCAGGCGTGGGCGCTGATGCTCCCCTCACTGACCAACCTGTGGGTGCACCTGCTCAAGGGCAGCGCGATCGCATACATCATCCCCCATGTCAGCGACTTCACCGCTGCCCTGAACCAGCTCCGGCGACCCACCGACATCTGGTTCTCACACGCCTTCATCGGCCTGGTGGTCTACTTCGTCCTCGCGCTGATCATCACCCTCTTCATGCAGATGCTCGAGGCCCGAGCCAAGCATCGCCTGGGCCGCGGCCCCTCCATCCGGGAGATCCTCTCCCCCGCACCGAAGGCGGCGGTTCGATGATTCTCAGTAGCATCCGCGCCGCCGAAGTCGACGACCCCACCATGGTTGACGAGGAGGAGGTCCGCCAAAGCCCCATATGGGACTGGGACTTCGCGCTGAGCGCCCTTCCCGACATGCTCATGGCGTTCCTCCAGGTCACTCTCGTCGTCACCGTTCTGGGCACACTCATCGCCGCAGTCCTGGGGCTTGTCATCGC
The DNA here is from genome assembly GCF_007922635.1 of Nesterenkonia sp. NBAIMH1. Lineage (NCBI taxonomy): Bacteria > Bacillati > Actinomycetota > Actinomycetes > Micrococcales > Micrococcaceae > Nesterenkonia > Nesterenkonia sp. NBAIMH1. The sequence goes on along the minus strand of NZ_CP042335.1, from coordinate 1,805,111 downwards.
CATCCTCATCAGGGTCCTGCCGAGGCCGTTCGCCTGGATAGTGCGCTGGGCCGCCAACTTCATCCGCATGACGCCCATCGTGGTGCAGCTGATCTTCGTGTTCTGGGCCTTCCTGGGGATGATCGACAACCTGTGGATCGGTGTCATCGTCTTCGGCGTCCACTACGCCACGTACATGTCCGAGGTCTACCGGGCCGGGATCGAGTCCGTCCCCAAGGGGCAGTGGGAGGCGACGACCGCGCTGTCCATGTCGGCAGTGCGGACCTGGCGCAGAGTCGTCATCCCGCAGGCGCTGCGCTCCACCGTCCCCTCGCTCGGCAACTACGCGATCTCTATGTTCAAGGACACCCCGTTCCTGCTGGTCATAATGGTGGCCGAGATGGTGACGGTCGCCGGGGAGATCGGAGCGCCGGTCTTCCGCTACACCGAGGTGTACGTCATCGCCGGGCTGATCTTCCTGGCCGCCAGCTATCCGACCGCCGTCCTGGTCAATCGATTGGAGAAGCGTCTTGCCTACGCCCACTGAGACCCCATCCCCCACTCCGGGGAGCCTCAGCACGAATCCGGTGATCGAGTTCGTCGACGTCGAGAAGCGATTCGGCGACAACATCGTCCTCAAGGACCTGAACTTCTCGGTGGCCCGCGGGGAGCGGGTGACCCTCATCGGCCCCTCCGGCTCCGGCAAGACCACCATCCTGCGTCTGGTGATGACGCTGGAGGAGCTCACCGGCGGCTACATCTACATCGACGGGGATCCGCTCACCCACGAGAGCCGCGGCGGCAAGCGGGTGCCGGTGACGAAGAAGCAGCAGAAGAGGCTCCGCACCCGCATCGGCATGGTGTTCCAGCAGTTCAACCTGTTCCCGAACATGACGGTGATGGAGAACATCATTGAAGCGCCCGTCCACGTACTCGGCCGCTCCAAGAAGGAAGCCACGGAGAAGGCCCACAGCCTGCTCGAGCAGGTCGGACTGCCCGACAAGGCCGACGCCCACCCCACCTCGCTCTCCGGAGGGCAGCAGCAGCGCGTGGCCATTGCGCGGGCGCTGGCGATGGACCCCGAGATACTCCTGCTGGACGAGGTCACCTCGGCGCTGGACCCCGAGGTGGTCGGCGATGTGCTCAACATTCTGCGCGACGTCGCAGATGCCACGGACGTGACCATGCTGATCGTCACCCACGAGATGAGCTTCGCCCGCGACGTATCCCACAAAGTGATGATGTTCGACGGAGGGCGCGTCGTGGAGGAGGGGCACCCGGAGAAGATCTTCACCAGCCCGGAGCACGAGCGCACGCAGCGGTTCCTCTCCGCAGTGCTCGGGGACAGATGATCCCGCCCATTATCACGTTCGGCGTCACGACGCACAGCTCCCAGTCAGCTTTCCCGCAGAGTCAGTACACTGCGGTCCCATGAGTCTTATCGTTCAGAAGTACGGCGGCTCCTCAGTCCAGGACGCCGAGTCCATCAAGCGGGTGGCCCGGCGGATCGTAGACACCAAGAACGCGGGCAACCGCGTCGTGGTGGTGGTGTCAGCCATGGGCGACACCACCGACGACCTGCTCGACCTGGCCGCAGACATCTCCGAACAGCCTCCCTTGCGTGAGATGGACATCCTCCTCTCCTCGGGCGAGCGCATGTCTATGGCGCTGCTCGCCATGGCCATCCACGAGCTCGGCGAGCCGGCGCAGTCCTTCACCGGCTCGCAGGCCGGAATGATCACCGAGCCGCACCACGGCAAGGCACGGATCATCGAGGTCTCCCCCGCCCGCGTCAAGGAGTCTGTGGACTCCGGTCACGTCAGCATCGTGGCGGGCTTTCAGGGGATGTCCCGCGAGTCCAAGGACATCACCACCATGGGACGCGGCGGCTCCGACACCACAGCGGTGGCCCTTGCGGCAGCCCTGGACGCCGACGTGTGCGAGATCTACTCGGACGTCGACGGCGTCTTCACCGCCGACCCGCGAGTGGTGAAGTCCGCCCGCAAGCTCGATGTGGTCACCAGCGAGGACATGCTCGAAATGGCCGCGGCCGGGACCAAGGTGCTTCACCTGCGCAGCGTCGAGTACGCACGCCGCTTCGGCGTGAAGCTGCACGTCCGCTCCTCCTTCTCCGACAAGGAGGGCACCTGGGTCATCCCGGATGAGAAAGACAAAGTCACCCTCAAGGAAGGCGATCCCTTGGAACAGCCCATCATCACCGGCGTCTCCCACGACGCAACCGAAGGCAAGCTCACCATCACCGGCGTCCCGGACGTGCCCGGAAAGGCTGCCGAGATCTTCAACCACATCGCCGGTGCGGGCATCAACATCGACATGATCGTCCAGGACGTCTCGGTGGAGCAGCAGACCACCAACATCTCCTTCACCCTCCCGGGCTCCGACGGCGACAAGGCTCAGCGGATCCTTCTGGAGCACAAGGACGTCATCGGCTTCAAGGAGCTGAGCTTCGTGCCGCAGGTCGGCAAGGTGTCCCTGGTGGGCGGCGGCATGCGCAACCACCCCGGCGTCTCGGCGCGGTTCTTCACCGCGCTGCGCGATGCCGGCATCAACATCGGCCTGATCTCGACCTCAGAGATCCGCGTCTCAGTGATCACCGACATTGAGCTGCTCGACAAGGCGGTCGCCGCGATCCACACCGCCTTCGGGCTCGACTCCGATGAGGAAGCGACCGTCTACGCCGGCACCGGGCGCTGAGACCCTCAGCTCACGACGACGAAGGGCCGGGAGGATGTCCTCCCGGCCCTTCGTGCTCAGCGCGATGCGATTCAGCTCCATCCTAGCTGCCGCTCAGCCTCCTGTCAGCCGCCGCCTCCGCCCTGAGCAGTGCCTGAATCCTCCTCGACGCGTATTCTTCTGCCCATCGACCGCTTGCGGGAACAGGATGCGGCGCCTCCGCGTTGTGCTGCGACAGACCATTTCAAATTTTGAATAATCACCGTCGAGGGGATCACATGGGAGAAGGACTGAGCATCGGCATCCTGGGCGCAGGGCGCGTCGGCACCGCGGTGGCGCGGCAGGCCATTCGAGGCGGCCACAGCGTGAGGATCGCAACATCCAAGCCTGCGGACGAGATCCGGCTGCTGACCGAGGTCATCGTCCCCGGCGCCCAGGCCGTCGACAGAGAGGCGCTGCGCGGGTCCGACATCATCGTCGCCGCCGTGCCGCTGCACAAGTACCGCAGCATCGCCGCCGACGTGCTCCAGGGCCACATCGTCATCGACACCATGAACTACTGGGCGCCGGTGGACGGGGTGATGGACGAGTTCGAGGGAGAGACATCGACCTCTGAGGTCATCGCCGAGTTCCTCGGGGACGTTCGCCTGGTCAAGACGCTCAATCACATCGGATACGGGGACCTCGAAGTCGACTCCCACGCCGCAGGGGACCCGAACCGCAGGGCCCTGGCCCTCGCGGGCGACGACCACCAGGCCAAGAGCCTGGTCACCGAGTTCATCGACTCGCTCGGCTACGACGCCATCGACGCTGGACCGCTGGCAGCCGGCAGAGCCTTCGAGAACGGCACCGAGATCTTCAACGGCAGGCACACTCAGGACCAGATGGCGGCGCTGCTGGACCGTCGGGTCTCCGCGACTCCCGAAGCGAGCCTGGATCACCGCTAGACTTGTGCGGTAATCCTTGAGCTACCGCAGGAGACACCAGTGCCGAGAATCGTCGTCGAGGTCATGCCCAAGCCTGAGATCCTGGATCCGCAGGGCAAAGCCATCGTCAGCGCCATGCCCCACCTGGGCTTCACCAGCTTCAGCTCGGTGCGCCAGGGAAAGCGGTTCGAACTGACGGTGGAGGGCGAGGTGACCGAAGAAGTCCTCGAGTCAGCCCGAAGCGCCGCAGCAGACATGCTGTCGAACCCGGTCATCGAAGACGTCGTCTCCGTGCACGTCGAGGAGGATGCCTCTTGAGCTCGGCCGCCCCGCTGATCGGCAGCGTCAGCGCCCAGCCTGCGGAGGCGCTGGACGGAGCCCGCATCGGGGTCGTCACGTTCCCCGGCACCCTGGACGACGGAGATGCCGCTCGCGCCGTCCGCCTGGGAGGCGGCACTGCGGTCCCGCTGTGGCACGCGGACCAGTCCCTGCACGGCGTGGACGCGGTCGTCCTGCCCGGAGGGTTCTCCTACGGCGACTACCTGCGCGCCGGAGCCATCGCCCGCTTCGCACCCGTCATGGAGACCCTGGTGAAGGAGGCGGGCGCTGCCTCGACGTCCTCTGCCCCCCTCCCGGTGCTCGGCATCTGCAACGGGTTCCAGATCCTCACCGAGGCGCACCTGCTGCCGGGATCCATGATCAAGAACGACCACCTGAAGTTCATCTGCTCCGAGCAGGCCCTGCGCGTGGAGAGCACCCGGACGGCGTGGACCAGCCAGTTCACCCAGGATGAGATCATCGCGATCCCGCTGAAGAACCAGGACGGCCAGTACGTCGCCTCATCCGAGGAGCTCGAGCGCCTCGAGGGCGAGGGGCTCGTCACCTTCCGCTACGTGGGCGGAAACCCCAACGGCTCGCGCAACGACATCGCGGGCATCAGCAACGCAGCCGGAAATGTGGTGGGGCTGATGCCCCACCCCGAGCACGCCATTGAGGCCGGATACGGCCCCGACGACGCCACAGGGATGCGCAGCGGAACGGACGGGCTGACCCTGTTCACGTCCGTGCTCTCGTCCCTCGCAGGAGGATCCCAGTGACTGAGCAGAGCGTGAGCGAGCAGACCTTCAACATCGACACGGTCGACCATGCCGCCTCCACCCCGGATGACGAGCTCCCGTGGGCCGATCTGGGCCTGAAGGACAACGAGTACACACGCATCGTCGAGATCCTCGGCCGGCGCCCCACCGCGGCAGAGCTGGCCATGTACTCCGTCATGTGGTCGGAGCACTGCAGCTACAAGTCGTCCAAGGTGCACCTGCGCCAGTTCGGCGAGAAGGTCACCGAGGAGATGAAGCGCGACCTGATGGTCGGCATCGGCGAGAACGCCGGCGTCACCGACCTCGGCGACGGCTGGGCCGTGACCTTCAAGATCGAGTCGCACAACCACCCCAGCTACGTGGAGCCCTACCAGGGCGCCGCGACCGGCATCGGCGGCATCGTCCGCGACATCATCTCCATGGGCGCCAGACCCGTAGGAGTCATGGACCCCCTCCGGTTCGGAGCGATCGACCACCCCGACACCCAGCGGGTGCTGCCCGGCGTGGTCTCCGGGATCGGCGGCTACGGCAACTCGCTGGGCCTGCCCAACATCGGCGGCGAGGTCGTCTTCGACGAGATCTACCAGCAGAACCCGCTGGTGAACGCCCTGGCCGTGGGCGTCATGCGGCACGAGGACCTGCGTCTGGCGAATGCTTCCGGCGTCGGCAACCGTGTGGTGCTCTTCGGCGCGCGCACCGGCGGCGACGGCATCGGCGGCGCTTCCGTGCTCGCCTCCGAATCCTTCGACGACTCCAAGCCCTCCAAGCGCCCGGCTGTGCAGGTGGGCGACCCCTTCGCTGAGAAGGTCCTCATCGAGTGCTGCCTGGAGCTGTTCAAAGGCGAGCTGGTGGAAGGCATCCAGGACCTGGGCGCGGCGGGCATCTCCTGCGCCACCAGCGAGCTGGCCTCCAACGGCGACGGCGGCATGCGCGTGGAACTCACCAACGTGCTCCTGCGGGACCCCACGCTCACGCCCGGAGAGATCCTCATGTCGGAGTCTCAGGAGCGGATGATGGCCGTCGTCACCCCTGAGAACGCCGAAGCGTTCGAGTCGGTCCTGGGCACCTGGGGCGTGGAGTACTCGTGGCTGGGCGAAGTCACCGACACCGGTCGGCTCGTCATCGACTGGAACGGGGAGACCATCGTGGACGTGGACCCCCGCACGGTGGCTCACGACGGACCCGTCTACGAGCGCCCGTACCACCGTCCCGAGTGGCAGGACGAGCTGCAGGCCGACACCTTCCGGTCCTCCGAAGCCTCCGCCGACCTGCCCTCCTCCGCCGAGCAGCTGGGCGAGACGGTGGTGGAGCTGATGTCCCAGCCGAACATGGCTGACGTCTCCTGGATCACCGACCAGTTCGACCGCTTCGTGCGCGGCAACACGGCCCTCTCGCAGCCCGACGACGCCGGTGTCATCCGCGTCGACGATGAGACGGGGCTGGGCGTCGCCCTGGCCACGGACTGCAACGGCCGCTACGCCTACCTGGACCCCTACGAGGGCGCCCGCGCCGCCTTGGCCGAGGCCTACCGGAACGTGGCCACCTCGGGAGCCGTGCCGATGGCCGTCTCGGACTGCCTGAACTTCGGCTCTCCGGAGGACCCGGCGATCATGTGGCAGTTCGCTGAGGCGGTCCGCGGCCTGGCGGACGGCTGCATGGAGCTGGGCGTCCCCGTCACCGGAGGAAACGTCAGCCTGTACAACCAGACCGCCGGCCGGGCCATCCACCCCACCCCCGTGGTGGGCGTGATGGGCAGGTTCGACGACGTCAGCCGTCGCACCCCCTCAGGGCACCAGCGCTGGGCCGACGGTCAGGCCGTCTATCTGCTGGGCGTGACCCGGGATGAGCTGGACGGCTCAGAGTTCGCACGGATGCGCGGACACCTGGGCGGCACTCCCCCGCGGGTGGACCTCGCAGCGGAGAAGACCCTGGGCGAGCTCCTCATCAACGCGTCCCGCGACGGCATGGTCGACGCTGCCCACGACCTCTCCGAAGGGGGCTTGGCGGCCGCGCTTGCGGAGATGAGCCTGCGCTTCGGCGTCGGCGCCCGAGTGGCCATCGACGACCTCTGCGAACGCGACGGCGTAGACGCCTTCACGGCGCTGTTCAGCGAATCGCAGGGCCGTGCGCTCGTCGCCCTGCCGCGCTCGGAGGAGCTGCGCTTCACCGATATGACCAGCGCCCGCGGGTTTCCCGCCCTGCGCATGGGAGTGGTCGATGCGGAGTCAGGCGGCCTGGAGATCTCCGGGCCCTTCGAAGGCGGCAGCTTCGGCATCGCCCTCGACGAGCTGAAGGATGCCTGGAGCAGCGTGCTCCCCCAGCACTTCGACACTCTTCAGCAGGCCACGGAGGCCGTGCGCCAGGAGCCCTGAGTCGTCTCAGACGCCCAGGGACGCCTGCACTGACTTCAGCGCCGCAGCGGAGGCCTGCAGCTGCTCCGCCTCCTCCGAGGAGAACGGGGTGCTGCGGACCGGCTCTGCGCCCCCGGCAGACACCACGGAGGGTATCGACAGGGCCGTGCCTTCGATGCCCAGGAACCCGTCGAGCACGCTGCTGACCGGCAGGATCGCATGCTGGTCCTGGAGGATGGCCTCCACGATCCGCACGGCGGAGAGCCCGATCGCGTAGTTCGTCGCGCCCTTGCCGGCGATCACCTGGTAGGCGGCGCTGCGGACCTGTTCGGTGAGCCCATCGAGCTCGTCGCGGCTGAACACGGGCGCACCGTCACGCTCCCAGTCCAGCAGCGGGGTGGCCCCGATGCTCGCCGCTGACCAGAGGGGAAACTCCGTGTCCCCATGCTCGCCGACGATGTGCGCGTGCACGCTGGACTGCGCGACTCCGGCCCTCTGCGCCAGCTTCCATCGCAGACGCGCCGTATCGAGGACCGTTCCGGAGGAGAAGACCCTCTGGGGAGGCAGCCCGGACAGAGACTGAGCTGCCACGGTGAGCACATCACAGGGATTGGTCACGAGCAGGTAGATCGCATCCGGGGCCCGCTCCAGCAGCTGCGGCATCATCTGCCGCAGAATCTCCACATTCGTGCCCGCCAGGTCCAGCCGGGTCTGGCCGGAGTGCTGCTTCGCGCCTGCGGTGACGACTACGATGTCGGCTCCCTCGATGTGGGCCAGGTCAGCCCCGCCGGCGATGTCGGTGGCGCCGGTGAACTGGCTGCCGTGAGCCAGGTCCAGCACCTCAGCCTCCACCTTGGCCGCGTCGATGTCGTAGAGCCGCACATGACGGGCAGCGCCTCGGATCATAGCGGCATAAGCCGTGGCGGTCCCGACGCTGCCGGCTCCGACGATCGCCAGGGTCGAGTTCTCAATCGCACTCATAGGCTCAGCTTGGCACACGCTCTGCCCGCTGAGGAAGACCTCAGGCTCGGCTCTGCCCCGTCCCCATCCGGAGGCGCACAAAGGGGCGGCGAGCCCCCTTCGTCTCCTCGCAGAGAGGAAGACGTAGGGAGCTCACCGCCCCTTCATGGCAGTGCTGAGGATCAGACGCGCGTGCTGTCCTCCAGCGGAGCCGGGTCCTCGAGCAGCCGGCCGGCCTTGCGGTCAGCCACGTACTGCTTGACCTCTGCCTTGACCTTCGGCGCCAGCACCACCAGGCCGACGACGTTGATGAAGATGCAGAGGAACAGGGCTGCGTCGGCGAACTCCAGGATGGATCCGAAGCTGGTCAGGCAGCCGAGCACCACGAACACCAGAACGATGGCGCGGAAGATGTTGTCCTTCACCGGCGACTTGCCGAAGACGTGGCGCCACGCCTGGGTGCCGTAGTAGGCCCAGGTCACGATGGAGGAGAACGCGAACAGTGCCACACACAGCAGAAGCACGATCGGGAACCAGCCCATCACAGTGGCGAACGCAGCGGAGGTGTCCGCCACAGAGCCGACCTGCTCACCCTCGGAGTGCATCTCGTTGAAGGCAGGGTTCTGCATGCCGATGATGATGACCAGAGCGGTCATGGTGCAGACCACCACAGTGTCGATGAACGGCTCCAGCGAAGCGACGAAGCCCTCCGAGGCGGGCCGACGGGTCTTCGCCGCAGAGTGCGCGATCGGCGCCGAGCCGATGCCCGCCTCGTTGGAGAACGCGGCGCGCTGGGCACCCATGATGATCACGCCGAGGATGCCGCCCGCGATGCCCTCAGGGTTGAAGGCTCCGCCGATGATGGTGCCGATTGCAGTGGGCACTTCGGTGATGTTCACCAGGATGACGATCAGGGCACCGACGACATAGACGATGGCCATGGCGGGGACCAGCCGAGAGGTGACCTTGCCGATGGACCTGATGCCGCCGATGATGACCAGGCCGACCAAGAAGGCGAAGATGATGCCGAAGATCAGTGCGCCTGCGGTGGACGTGAAGAAGTCCTCCAGCGCAGTGCCGCTGAAGTACTGTGTCGAGACCGCCTGAGCCTGCGTCATGGTCTGGTTGGTCTGGTACATGCCGCCGCCGCCGATGCCGAAGGCGATGATGGCGAAGGCGAAGATGCCCGTGATGACCGCAACCACCGGCTGCGGCAGCTTGCCGAATGCGACCTTCAGATACTGGAAGGGACCGCCGTGGACGATTCCGTCCTCATCGATGTAGCGGTACTTCACACCCAGCGTAGCTTCGACGAACTTGGTGGCCATGCCGCACAGGCCGATCAGAATCATCCAGAAGGTGGCGCCGGGGCCGCCCAATGAGATGGCTGCGGCCACACCCGCGATATTTCCGAGTCCGACCGTGGCCGAGAGCGCGGAGGTCAGGGCCTGGAAGTGGGGGACCTCGCCAGGGTCGTCATCCCGGGAGTACTTGCCGCGGACTACCTCAAGCGCGGTCTTGAACCCGGTGAACTGGACACCCTTGAAGTAGATGGTGAATCCGATGGCCGCCAGGACGGACCATACGACCACCAGCAGAATGCCCTGACCGTCGTACTCAGGCCCCCAGAAGATGATGCTGCCGAACCAGTCGGCGACGACGCCGAAGTTGCTGTCGATCTGACATGCGACGTCATCGAGGAAGGTTTCTCTGACGGCCGGGTCGCAGGACGCCGGGTCAGTCTCGGGGTCGAAGCCTGCGCCGGTGTCGGCGTCGGCTCCTTCAGCCAGGAGAGTTCCTGTGCTCATATCGTTCTCATCCCCTCGGATGGTGGTGGGCGAGTGGTGCAGCTGGGAGGGTTTTCACAGCGTTGCGCCAAAGAGTACCGAAAGAGCTGTTTCAAATGCGTTACTAAATGAAAGAGATCCAGGTCACACCCTACAGGCGGTCCTGGATCTCCTCCGAGCGGCAGTGCCGAGCACCGTTCAGCCTTCTATGCCGAGCCTCTCCAGCACGATGGCACGCACCTTCCCCGCGTCGGCCTGGCCCTTCGTCTCCTTCATGACTGGGCCGATGAGCGCGCCGACGGCTTTGAGCTTTCCGCCCCTGACCTTCTCCACGACGTCAGGATTCTCATCCATAGCCTTCTCCACAGCGGCTGTCAGGGCCCCGTCGTCCGACACCACCTCCAGACCGCGGTGCGAGACGATCTCTGCCGGAGTGCCCTCACCGTCGACGTGATGCTCCAGCACCTGCCGGGCAAGCTTGTCGTTGATCCGCCCCTCCTCGATGAGCCGGTGCAGCTCCACGATCGTCGCAGGCGTGACGCCCAGCTCGACGGGCTCCACACCTCGGGCGTTCGCCAGGCGGGAGATCTCGCCCATCCACCACTTGCGGGCTGTGGCCGGGCTTGCCCCATGGGCCACAGTCTCCTCGATCTCGTCGAGGAGGTCGGCGGCGACGACGTCCCGGAACTCCTTGTCGGCATAGCCCCATGCCTCTCGCAGCCGCCTCCGGCGAGCTGCGGGAGGCTCAGGGAGCTGCGCGCGGAGCTCTTCGACCCATGCTGACGTGGTCACGATCGGAACCAGATCAGGCTCCGGGAAGTAGCGGTAGTCATCCGCATCAGACTTGGGCCGCCCGGACGAGGTGGTCCGGGACGTCTCCAGCCAATGGCGCGTCTCCTGAACGATGCTGCCTCCGGCCTCAAGGATGCCGGCGTGGCGCCGGATCTCATAGTGGACCGTGTGCTCGACGGCGCGCATGGAGTTCACGTTCTTGGTCTCAGAGCGCGTGCCGAACGTCTCTGCACCCCGGGGCATCAGGGAGACGTTGGCGTCGCATCGGACGTTTCCGTGCTCCATCTTGGCGTCGGAGATGTTGAGCGACCTGACGATGTCGCGCACGGCGGCCACGTAGGCGCGTGCGATCTCGGGGGCCCTCCTGCCGGCTCCGGTGATCGGCTTGGTGACGATCTCGATCAGCGGCACGCCGGTGCGGTTGTAGTCGACGAGCGAGTAGTCGGCCCCCTGGATGCGGCCCGAGGTGCCCGCGTGGGTCAGCTTGCCGGCGTCCTCCTCCATGTGCGCGCGCTCGATCTCCACGCGGAAGATCTCACCGTCGTCGAGCTCGACGTCGAGCCATCCCTCGTAGGCGATGGGCTCGTCGTACTGGGAGGTCTGCCAGTTCTTGGGCAGGTCCGGGTAGAAGTACTGCTTCCGTGCGAAGCGGCAGTATTCGGCGATGGAGCAGTTCAGGGCGAGCCCCAGCCGGATGGCCGACTCCACGGCCTTGCCGTTGACCACCGGCAGAGTGCCGGGGAGGCCGAGGTCGACCTCGTTGACGTTGGTGTTGGCCTCGTCGCCGAATGCGTTCGGAGCCGAGGAGAACATCTTGGACTTGGTGTTCAGCTCAACGTGCACTTCGAAGCCGAGCACCGGCTCGTACTTCTCGAGCGCCTCATCGAAGCTCAGGGGAGCGGCGTCGACGCGTGCTGCGGCGTCGGCCTGCACAGTGGGTGTCTCGGTCATCACTTGACCTCCTCGAGGTCGGGGATCTGCTGCCAGATGGCTTCGCCCTTCTCGCCCAGCAGGTGCTCCAGGGCGCCCGCTGCGTGATAGGCACGGATGTCCTGGCGCGCGGGGGCGAGGAACTGGATTCCGACGGGCAGGCCCTCGGCCAGTCCCGCGGGAATGGAGATGCCGGGGATGCCGGCGAGGTTCGCCGGGATCGTCGCGACGTCGTTGAGATACATCGCCAGCGGGTCGTCCATCTTCTCCCCCAGCTTGAAAGGCACCGTGGGCGCCGTGGGGCAGATGAGCACGTCAGCCTGGTCGAAGGAACGGTCGAAGTCCCTCTGGATGAGCGTCCTGATCTTCTGGGCCGAACCGTAGTAGGCGTCGTAGTAGCCCGCCGAGAGGGCATAGGTTCCGAGCACGATCCGGCGCTTCACCTCTTCGCCGAAGCCGGCAGCACGGCTCGCAGCCATCACACGCTCGATGGTGACGGGCCCCTCCTCGGGCAGCGCACGGCTGCCGTACCGGACGCCGTCGTACCGGGCCAGGTTGGAGGATGCCTCCGACGGCATGATCAGGTAGTACGCGCCCAGGGCGTAGTCGAAGCTCGGGCAGTCCACCTCGACGATCTCCGCTCCGGCTTCGCGCAGCGAGTCCAAGGACGACTGGAACGCATCGAGCACGCCCTGCTCGTAGCCCTCGCCGTGAGACAGCTGCTTGATGACCCCGATGCGCATTCCGGTGATGTCGTGGGTGCTTGCGGCCTTCGCGAACTCCGGGACGTCATCCGGCAGTGAGGTGGAGTCCTTCGGGTCGTGTCCGCCGATCAGTTCGTGGAGCAGAGCGGCGTCCTGCACGGTGCGGGCGCACGGACCGATCTGGTCCAGCGAGGAGGCCATGGCAATGGCCCCGTACCGGGACACGCCACCGTATGTGGGCTTGGTCCCCACCGTTCCGGTGAACGCGGCCGGCTCCCTGATGGAGCCGCCGGTGTCGGTGCCCAGCGCCAGAGGAGCCTCGAAGGCGGCGACCGCTGCGGCCGAACCGCCTCCCGAGCCTCCCGGGATTCGGCTGACGTCCCACGGGTTGCGCGTGATTCCGTAGGCCGAGTGCTCGGTGGAGGATCCCATGGCGAACTCGTCGAGGTTGGTCTTTCCCAGGATGGGAAGCTTCGCCTCGCGGATCTTCTCGATGACGGTGGCGTCGTAGGGGCTCATCCATCCTTCGAGCATCTTGGACGCCGCGGTGGTGGGCTGGCCCTTGGTCACGATGAGGTCCTTCACCGCGATCGGCACGCCGGCCAGCGGGTGCAGCGCCTCGGCCTCCGGGCCTCCGGCCTCACGGATGCGGTCCACCTCTGCCGCGACCTCGAGGGCCTCCTCGGAGTTGACGTGCAGGAACGCATTCACAGTGGGCTCCACCTCTGCGATGCGGTCCAGGTGGGACTGCGTGAGCTCCACCGACGTGATCTCGCGGGAGAGGAGCTTCGAAGCCATCTCGACGGCGGTGAGCCTGACGAGCGGGTGTGCTTGAACGGTCATGTGTAGAGGATCACTCCTGATCGAGAATGGCAGGAACCTTGAAGCGGCCGTCTTCGGCGTCGGGGGCGTTGGCCAGAGACTGCTCCGGGGTGAACGTGTGCCCGATGACGTCGTCGCGGAAGACGTTGGTGAGCGGAATGGGGTGGCTGGTGGCGGGGATGTCCTCACCAGCGGCCTCCTGGACCGTCTTCACCGCATCCACAATCTCAGCCAGCTCAGCGACCGTGCGGTCAAGCTCACCCTCAGTCATCGCGATGTGGGCAAGCTTGGCAAGATGCTCGACGTCGGCGCGCGAGATCTCCTCTGACATTCAGTTCCCTTCTTTGACGTCTACGAGTACGACCGTGACATTATCCCTGCCGCCCGAGCGCAGGGATCGGTGTATGAGCCAGTCCACGGTCTCCTGGGCGCTGTGATCGGCGTTGAGGATCGCTGCGATCTGCTGATCCGTCAGCTCTCCGGTGAGCCCGTCGGAGCAGATGAGGAGCCGCTGGCCCGGAGTCACGGTGGCGGTGGAGAAGTCGGCGCCCCAGACGTCGCCGGCCCCCAGGGCACGAGTGATGACGTTGCGCTGCGGGTGGCTGTGCATCTCCTCCGCGGTGATCATCCCGGAGTCTACGAGGTCCTGGACCTGCGAGTGGTCCCTGGTCAGGCGGATGAGCGCCCCGTCGTTGAGCAGGTAGGTGCGGGAGTCCCCGATGTTGAAGACCAGCCACTGCCACTGGGAGGAGCTTCCTCCGGTGGGGGCCTCCACCACGGCAGCCCCGGAGAGGGTGGTGCCCGCCTTGGAGTCGGTCGCCTGCCGGATCCGGCGGTCTGCCTCGTCGAGGAACTCCTGGATCTCCGACTCGCTCACCTCGCCGCGCGCACGCTCCCAGCCTTCGGCCAGCGCCTGGACGGCGAGGGAGGAGGCGACTTCGCCGGCCTCATGGCCGCCCATGCCGTCGGCGACGGCGAAGAGGCCGTCGGTCACCACGTACGAGTCTTCGTTGAGCTCACGGCGCAGCCCGACGTGCGAGCCGTAACCGTAGTCGACGTACGGCCCTTGGAGGGCTTCGGTGCTGTCGTCGCTCAGAGTCACTCTCCCATCTTGTCACGGATCGTTGCCGGTCTGTGATGCTCCGGCACCTCCTGTTACCAGGCTGTGATGTCCGCCTCATCGAGCATGATTCCGCCGCCTTCGGAGCGGAGCAGCATCGATGGCACGACCTCTCCGAAGCCGCGCACCACGCGTGGGTGCTGCGGCACCAGCAGGTATGAATCATTCTCCTCCAGGGCATCGGCAGTGGCGGTGTCCACCAGCACCGTGCCTGGATCGGCGAGCGCAGTGAGCCGTGCCGCCAGGTTCACGGCCGGCCCATAGATATCCCCCATGCGCGAGAGCACCCGGCCCCACACCACCGAGACCCTGGCCTGGGGCAGAACGTCGTCGGCTGCGATCGCCTCCGCCAGGGCCAGGGCAATCTCAGCCCCCGCCTCGGGGGTCTCGGCGTTGTAGAAGACCTCGTCCCCCACGGTCTTGACCAGCCGTCCGCCGCCGATGCTGATGATCTCGGCGCACTTGGACTCGAACCGCTGGACCATCTGGGCCAACGTGCGCTCGCTCATCTGCCGCGACAGCGAGGTGTAGGAGACCAGGTCGGCGAAGCCCACGGCGCGGGCCAGAGGGAGGGATGCGTCGGTGGCCTGCTGCGCCCCCCGACCCCGCTGAACGGCTGCCAGCCCGGACTCCACGCGGACCGTCAGACGCTGGAGGCCTGCTGAGAGCTGGCGGCGCCAGGCGTAGGACATCAGCCGCTGCAGCGGCTCGATCAGCTCGGGCAGCGTCTCGACCACGTGCGTGCGCGCTTCGGCGTCGTCGTAGTCCTCGTTGGCGATCTTGTCCTCGACCAGCGCTTCGATCTGCCAGACCACCATGCGGTCAGTGGTCTGCCCCACCGATCGGGTGAGGCTGATGGCCGTCTCCTCGTTGAGCAGCCCCCGTCGCACGAGATCGACCATGGTGGTCAGCGCCTCTGCGTCCGCCGCGGTGAAGGCTCTCACCTCGTCCTCGAGGTTGGGGAATCCCAGGGCCCGCCACAGCTTCCGCGCCGACCGGGTGGAGACCCCCATGTGCTCCGCCATCTCGCGGTACGTGAGGGTGCGCTCGGCGCCGAGGAGGCGAGTCTCGAGATCCCGGATGCGCCGATGCCATGTCCGACTCACGGTGTCGGCCTCGACCTGCATAGGAGTGGGCACCGGGATGGCGGCGGTCTCCGGATGGCGCGCGTAGTCATCCTCGGGCTCGTCAGCGAGTCCTGCGCCGGAGAAGGCTCCAGCCTCCGACGTCTGGGACAGCCCCGGATTCGCGGAGGCTGCTGCGGCCGCAATCTCGGCCGTCCCCCTCTGCTTGGGGGCGGGAAAGTCCGACCAGTCGGCCCGAGCCGCCTCGAGCTCCTTGTCGGTGAAGGAGCGCCGGCCCACTGCATCCATGACACCGGTCTCCCCGGCCATGTAGTCCGGGCCGGGCTCAGTAGCCATGACCGGCCGCGTAGGGGTGCGCCCGCATCTGAGCAGGCGAGAGCTGTCCGGGCTGGGGGCGGCCCGGCGGAGGGCCCCCGTAGCCGCCGAACTGCGGCTGGGCACCCATGTGCTGGCGAGCCGCCTGGCGGCGGTAGTCCTGAAGCTGCTGAGCCACCAGGCCGTGGAGGCGGGCGGCGTCGGGCATGTCCTTCAGCTTGGTGCGCTGGTACTGGTCATACGCGCCGTGGGTGAGGACGATGTCGCCCGCGTCGAACATCTCCTGGGCCTTCGACTGCCGCCAGTCAGCGCCGGTCACCAGCCCCAGGGGAACCACGACGGCGTTGGCCCCGCCGACGATGTTCTTCTGCACCACCCGATGGGTGGTCAGGTATGTGAAGCGATTGAGCCAGCTGAGCACCGGCTTGATCGCGCCGAAGAGAAGAAGGAGTCCCCCGACCGCCCACACGATGAAGATCCCGATGTGGCTGTAGTGCTGCACGAAGGCAGGCTGCGACGGCCGCCCCAAGTAGCCGATGAGGAACATCATGACCGCGATGGTCGCCAGCATGCTCACCAGCGGCGGGATCAGGGCCCGGAAGTGGGCGCGCGCGCGGACCACCACCTGCTCGTCATCAACAAGCTTCAGCAGCACCGAAGGCACCTCCTTCACGGGTCTTTGGGTCTGAGAGCAGTCTACGTGTCGCGTCTGAGATGCACGACGTCTCCGGCGTAGAAGCTCCGGGGCCCCTGCGCCGTCTCCACGGTCAGGGCCCCGTCCTCCTCCACGCGCACGGCTGTGCCCATCACCCGCTCTTCGCCGGGGAGATGGACTCTCACCTGCTGGCCGATCGTGCTGATCCTCTCCACGATCATCGGCCGGACCGGCGCGATGTCACCGGCGCGCTCCGACAGAGCGCTGAGGCGCTGGAAACGACTAAGCCACGCAATGAGGAGGTCGGTCCTCACGTCGTCGGACAGAGGAGCCCGACTCTCGAGCAGCAGGGATGCGGCGGTCTCGGTGGGCAGGTCCTCCTCGCCCAGCAGGACGTTGATGCCGCAGCCGACGATGACAGCGTCCCGCGCACCGGGGGGAGCAACCGCCGCACTCCCCGCGATCTTGCGGCCCGGCTCATCGCGTGCCGCCCCTATCAGCACATCATTGGGCCATTTGAGCGACGCATCGAGACCGTAGTCCTCGTCGAGGGTCTGCACGAGCGCGAGTCCCGAGACCAGGCTCAGCCAATGCCGCTGCGACGCAGGAAGAGAGGGCCGGAGCACCACAGATGTGGAGAGGCTTGCGCCCCTCGGCGATGCCCAGGCACGTCCCGTGCGACCGGCACCCGCTGTCTGCTCCTCCGAGGTCAGCACCGACGCGTGAGGCCACTGCTGGGCGAAGTCCTCCCGACGAGCCGCCTCAACAAGGTCCGCGGTGGTGGAGCCCGTCGAGTCCACCCGCACCACGCGGCTGCAGACCCCGGAGCCGACCAGCTCTCGCTGCAGCCGCCCCTCATCAAGCGGCGCCCACGCCCGCACCGACTCCCTGCTCTCCATGACGATCACATTAGACGGTCCGCAAGATTTGTAGGGGGTCCACAACGGAGCACTGTGATGCGGTGCATAGACTGACGTCAGTTTTGTGGATTTCCGACGAAAGCGCGTGCTGATATGACCTCTGAGCCCGACTTGAAGACGACCGCCGGCAAGCTGGCCGAGTTCCGCCGTCGTCGCGACGAGTCCCTGGCCCCCGCGGGTCAGGCCGCCGTGGAGAAGCAGCACAACCGCGGCAAGCACACCGCCCGGGAACGGGTGGAGATGCTCCTCGACGAGGGCAGCTTCGTGGAGTTCGATGCGCTCGCTGTGCACCGCTCAACATCGTTCGGCATGGACGCCAAGCACCCCATCGGCGACGGCCTGGTCTCCGGATACGGAACCGTCGACGGGCGCCTGACGGCGGTCTACTCGCAGGACTTCACCGTCTTCGGCGGATCTCTCTCGAAGGTCAACGGCGAGAAGATCGTCAAGGTTCAGGAGTTCGCAGCCCGCAACGGCTGTCCCGTCATCGGCATCAACGACGGCGGCGGAGCGCGCATCCAGGAGGGCGTGGCGTCGCTGGCGATGTTCGCCGACATCTTCCGCAACAACGTGCACTCCTCCGGCGTGGTCCCGCAGATCACCCTGATCATGGGGCCATCGGCCGGGGGTGCGGCCTACTCGCCGGCGCTGAACGACTTCATCATCATGGTCGACAAGACCAGCCACATGTTCATCACCGGCCCAGACGTGATCAAGTCCGTCACCGGCGAAGACGTCGACATGGAGTCCCTCGGCGGGGCCCGCTCCCACAGCACCACCACCGGCACGGCCAGCTACATGGCCCAGGACGAAGAGGACGCCATCGAGTTCGCCAAGGAGCTCCTCGAGTTCCTTCCGCTGAACAACCTGGCCGAGGCCCCCGTGGACCAGGAGGCTCTCGACGCCTATGAGACCCGCCCCAAGGTGGAGCCTGAGGATGAGGCCCTCAACGAACTCGTCCCCGACTCAGCGTCTGCCCCCTATGACATGACGGAGCTGGTCGAGCAGATACTCGACGACGGCCACTTCCTGCAGCTGCAGCCGATGTACGCGCCCAATGTGATGATCGGGTTCGGCCGCGTCGAAGGACGCAGCGTCGGCGTGGTCGCCAATCAGCCGTCCCAGTTCGCCGGCACCCTGGACATCTCCGCCTCGGAGAAGGCTGCCCGCTTCGTCCGCTTCTGCGACGCCTTCAACATCCCCGTGCTGACCCTCGTGGACGTCCCCGGCTTCCTGCCCGGCACCGACCAGGAGTGGAACGGCATCATCCGCCGCGGCGCGAAGCTGCTCTACGCCTACGCTGAGGCGACCGTTCCCAAGATCACCGTCATCACGCGCAAGGCATTCGGCGGCGCATACATCGTCATGGGCTCCAAGAAGCTGGGCGCCGACGTGAACCTGGCGTGGCCCACCGCCCAGATCGGCGTGATGGGAGCCCAGGGAGCGGTCAACATTCTCCACCGCCGCGACCTGGCGCAGACCGAGAAGAGCGGCGGCGACGTCGAGGCGCGGCGCACCGAGCTGATCGACGACTACGAGGCCGAGCTGCTCAACCCCTACCAGGCCGCCGAGCTGGGCTACATCGATGCGGTCATCGAACCTGCGGAGACCCGCTGGCAGGTGGCCAAGGCGCTGCGAGCCACCTTCCACAAGCGTGAGACCCTCCCCGCCAAGAAGCACGGGAACATTCCGCTGTGAGCGCCCTGGATTCCGGAAGCGGGCTTGCCGCAGAGACTCTCACCGGCGAGGCAGCGGCTGACGCCGGCCCCGAGGAGGCCGGCGCGGGTCCCGACGAGCCCCAGCTGAGCATCACCGGGGCGCAGCTGTCGTACGAGGAGACGGCCGCCGTCGTCAGCGTGATCGCCTCACTCGCCGGGGCGGACAGCGACGAGAACGGAGATGCCGGCCAGACCGGACCCCGGGACCGCCGTCTGCAGCGTCGTCGCAGCCTGACCTTCAGCCGCATCGGACTGTGGGGGCGCCCGGGCCCAGAGTCCTGGAGAAGCGCAGGGGTCCCCCGATGAGCGCCCGAGCGAACCGCCCGCGGCTCATCCTCGCCTCCGCGTCCCCCAGCCGACGGCAGATCCTGTCCGATGCGGGCATCGACTTCGACGTGGTGGTCTCAGACATCGACGAACGCATCCTGGTCGAGCAGGCGGTGGAGGCGGGCGGACCGGTCTCGCCGGCCGAAGAGGCCCTGATGCTCGCCCAGGCCAAGGCCGAGGACGTCGCCTCCCGGCCCGAGGCGCGCGGAGCCTTCGTCCTGGGCTGCGACTCGGTCTTCGAGCTGGAGGGCGTCGCCTACGGCAAGCCCTACGACGTGGAGACCGCAGTGGCACGCTGGCACCGGATGCGCGGAACCACCGGCACCCTGCACACCGGCCACTGGCTGGTGGAGGCGACGCCCCACGGCTCCAAGGCCCGCCACTGGGCCGGGGCCGGGATGGAGGTCCTGCTGGGATCGACCCCGGGCGACACCGGCCAGCTCGAGGCGGCGGCGGAGACCGTCTCCTCAGACATCACCTTCGGCCGCCCCAGCGACGAGCAGGTCCGCGCCTACTGCTCCTCCGGAGAGCCTCTGCACTGCGCAGGAGCCTTCACCCTCGAAGGCGGAGCGGCCGCATTCATCGACCACGTCGACGGCGATCGGGACGCCGTCATCGGGGTCTCCCCCGCGGCTCTGGCACGACTGCTGGAACGGATGGGCCGCACCGTTCAAGACTTCCGCAACGACACGACGAAGGACGCCTGAGATGACCGAGTTCTCCAAAGTACTGATCGCCAACCGCGGGGAGATCGCGGTGCGCATCATCCGCGCCGCCCACGACGAAGGCCTCCTGGCCGCGGCGGTCTACGCAGAGCCCGACCGCGACGCGGTGCACGTGCACCTGGCCGACGAGGCCTACGCACTCGGCGGAGAGTCTGCGGCGGAGTCGTACCTCAGCATCGAGAAGATCATCGACGCCGCCCGCGCCACCGGCGCCGACGCCGTGCACCCCGGCTACGGATTCCTCTCCGAGAACGCCGACTTCGCCCAGGCCGTCATCGAGGCCGGGCTGGTGTGGATCGGGCCCTCCCCCGCGGCGATCAGCAAGCTCGGCGACAAGGTCACCGCCCGCCAGATCGCCGAGAAGGTCGGCGCCCCCCTCGCGCCCGGCACCAAGCAGCCCGTCAAGGACGTCCAGGAAGTGCTGAAGTTCGCCGACAAGCAGGGCCTGCCGATCGCCATCAAGGCAGCCCACGGCGGCGGCGGCCGGGGCATCAAGGTGGTCCGGGAGCGCGACGAGATCGTGGAGCTCTACGAGTCCGCGGTCCGCGAGGCCACCGCCGCCTTCGGCCGGGGCGACTGCTTCATCGAGAAGTTCCTCGACCGGCCCCGCCACGTGGAGACCCAGTGCCTGGCCGACGCCCACGGAGATGTCGTGGTCGTCTCCACCCGCGACTGCTCGCTGCAGCGGCGCAACCAGAAGCTGGTCGAGGAGGCGCCTGCTCCGTACCTGTCGCGGCAGCAGACCAGGCAGCTCTACCGAGCCTCGAAATCCATCCTCAAGGAGGCTGGATACACCGGCGCCGGGACCTGCGAGTTCCTCATCGGACAGGACGGCACTCTGAGCTTCCTCGAGGTGAACACCCGGCTGCAGGTGGAGCACCCCGTGACCGAAGAGGTCACCGGAATCGACCTGGTCCGCGAGCAGTTCCGCATCGCACGCGGAGAGAGGCTCGGCTACGACGACCCCGCTTCACGGGGCCACAGCATCGAGTTCCGGATCAACGGCGAGGATGCTGGACGAAACTTCATGCCCGCCCCCGGAAGCCTGGACCGCTTCGACGTCCCGTCCGGACCTGGCGTGCGCGTGGACTCGGGCGTGCGGGCCGGAGAGACGATCTCCGGGAGCTTCGACTCCATGGTGGCCAAGCTGATCGTCACCGGCTCCGACCGCAGGCAGGCCCTGCAGAGGGCGTCGCGCGCGCTGCAGGAGATGCAGGTGGAAGGCATGCCCACGGTGCTTCCCTTCCATCGCCTGGTAGTCAGGGACGAAGCCTTCGCTCCTGAGCTGAGCGAGGAGTCCCCTGCCTCCTTCAGCGTGCACACCCGCTGGATCGAGACCGAGTTCGACGGTGAGATCACGCCGTTCAACGCCCTGGCCGCCCACGCCGGAGGATCGGAGTCCGAGTCCCGCGAAGACGTCGTCGTCGAGGTCAACGGCAAACGAGTCAGCGTCTCAGTCCCCAGCAGCCTCGCCAACGGCAGACTCGGGGGCGGCGCGTCCGTGAGCTCCAAGAAGGCACGCCGCAAGCGCACAGCCGCGACGACGGCGGCAAGCGGAGACGCTCTCACCTCTCCCATGCAGGGCACTGTGGTGAAGGTGGCCGCATCCGACGGCGACATGGTCGCCGAGGGCGACCTCGTCGTGGTGCTCGAGGCCATGAAGATGGAGCAGCCGATCTGCGCCCACAAGTCCGGAAAGCTCAAAGGCCTGAAGATCAAGCCGGGCACCGGAGTCAAGGGCGGCGACACCATCGCCACCATCGCCGACTGATGCCGGACGGGGCTATTCGCTCAGCTTCTGCTCCACACGCTCGACCTTGTCCCTGAGCTGGTTGGTGTAGCCGGGACGGATGTCTGCCTTCACGACCAGGCTCACCCTGGGCGAGACCGCCACTACGGCATCGGTGGCCTGCCTGATCACGGAGAACACCTCGTCCCACTCGCCCTCGATCGTGGTGAACATGGACGTCAGCTCGTAGGGCAGGCCCGACTGCTTCACCACCTTCACTGCTGCCGAGACGGCGTCGCTGACTGAGCCGTCGTCGGAGGCCGAGGCGGAATCTGGGGCAACGGAGAATGCAGCTAACATGCCTGCCAGGCTACTCGGGAGTCCAGGCATGAGGAAGGCCCCCGCCCCGCTGGGGGTGGAGGCCTTCCTCATAGCCGATGCGCCGCTCGCCGATCAGGCCGAGAGCTTCTCCTCGGTGTAGAGCGAACGGTGGTTCGTCTCCGGCGAGAAGAGCAGGCTGATCATCGTCAGGCTCGCCAGGAACACCAGGTAGAAGCCCACAGCGTGCACCCCGTAGCTCTGGACCAGGTAGCTGGCCACCGGCGGGGTCGCCGCTGCACCGAGGATGGACGAGAGGTTGTAGGCCACCCCCGAGCCGGTGTACCGGGTGTTCGTCGGGAACAGCTCCGGAAGATATGCCGACATCGGCCCGAAGGTGAGCCCCATGAGCGCCATGCCGACGCTGAGGAAGGCGAACATCTGCCAGACGTTCATGTCCGCGCCGGTGCCCAGGACCTCCGGTCCGATGAACAGGCCGAAGCTGAGGCCGAAGACGATGATTCCGGACGTGGTGGTGATCAGCATCCGGCGTCGGCCGAAGCGGTCCGCGAGCCGGCCGGCGATGGGGATGAAGATCGCGAAGAGCACTATGGAGACGATCTGCAGTCCCAGGAACGACTGGTAGTCGTACCCCAGAGAGCCCACGGTCTCAGGCTGGACCGCGTAGGTCACGATCCATGTGGTCATGATGTAGAAGAGCCCATAGGTGGCCAGCATGATGAAGGTGCCGAGGATGATCTCCCGCCAGTTCTTGCTGAACACTTCGCCGATGGGCGCTTTGACCTTCTCGTTGTTCTTCAGCGCCTTCGCGAAGACGGGGGTCTCCTCGATCCGCAGCCGGATGTAGAGCCCCACGGCGACCATGATCAGGGAGAGGATGAACGGCACACGCCATCCCCACACCAGGAACGGGTCGTCCAGGGCACTGGTGCCTGCCGCGGCAGCATCGGCCAGGTTGAAGTCGAAGCCGACGGCCAGGGCCAGGAACAGTCCGTTGGCGAGGATGAAGCCGAAGGGTGCACCGAGCTGGGGCCACATGGCGGCCTGGGCACGCTTCCCCGGGCGGGCGGTCTCCGAGGCGAGCAGTGCCGCGCCGGACCACTCGCCGCCCAGGCCGAGGCCCTGGCAGAAGCGCAGCACCGTCAGCATCGCCGGAGCCCACAGCCCCACCTGGTGGACGGTGGGCAGCAGGCCGATCAGGAAGGTCGCGATGCCCATGATCAGCAGCGCGCCGACCAGGGTGACCTTGCGGCCGATCTTGTCGCCGTAGTGGCCGAAGATCACTGCGCCCAGCGGACGTGCCAGAAAGGCCACGCCGAAGGTGGTCAGCGACAGCAGCACAGCAGTGCCCTCATCGTCGCCGTAGAAGAACAGCAGCGGGAAGATCGAGGCGGCCGCCGTCGCGAAGATGTAGAAGTCGTAGAACTCAATCGTCGTGCCGATGAGAGAAGCGGCAATGATGCGTCGACGAGGCGTCCTCAGGTTCTCGTCGGCGATCAGGTCGTGCTGGTTGGGGTTCGCCTCAGGTTCTGCGCTGAGAGCGGTGTCGGCAGTGTTGGGCATAGCTGTGGTGACTCGTTCGTCTCGGGAATGGGAAAACTGAGAGATCCTAACTCTCGGCGCGCCCGTGTCACAGGATCCTGCCCAGAAGTCCGACTGCTGGACTCTCCGGTCTGCGGCACTCGGTAGGCTGGAGCGCATGGCAGGGAAGCTGATGAAGACAGCCGCGGCGGGAGCGGCGACGCTCGCGGGAGCTCAGGCTGCCGTTGTCGGGGGCCTGCTGCTCTGGGACAGGCATCGGCAGAAGGAGCGGGGATCGCGCCGCCCGCCGCAGCCCGGGCTCTTCGGCACCGAGGTCGAAGAGTCTCAGATGACGATCTACACCGCAGGCGGCCCCCTGTTCGACGACATGGTCGCTGCGATCGACAGCGCCCAGACGTCAGTGATGCTGCAGACCTATATCTGGCAGAACGACGCCGTCGGCCGACGGATCATGGATGCGCTGAATGCAGCCGCCGCACGCGGTGTCCAGGTGTACGTCATCTACGACCTCTACGGGAATCACACGGTGCCCCGCTCCTTCTTCGGGCAGCTGGATCCTCGGATCTCTTCCCACCGGATGCCGCCGCTTCAGTCCCAGATCTGGCGCGGCCCGATCCGCTACACCGGCCTCAGCCACTCGAAGATCCTGGTGGTGGACGACGAGACCGGCTTCGTCGGCGGATTCAACATCGGCGACGAGTTCGCCCGCGAATGGCGAGACACCCACGTTCGGGAGGTCGGCCCGGCTGTCTGGGACCTTCGACAGGCTTTCGCGAATGTCTGGAACGAGGGCCGAAGCGGAAGCACGCGCATCGGTTGGATTCCTCCCCAGTCTTGGAACCCCAGGGTGCGCGTCGCATCGAACCTGCCGGTGCAGCTGGTCTATCCGATCCGCCATATGTACCTGAAGGCCATCGAGCGTGCAGAGGACAGGATCTGGCTCACGACGCCTTACTTCGTCCCAGACCAGCAGGTGCTCAAACCGCTCATGCGAGCGGCCCGTCGCGGGGTCGATGTCCGGATCATGCTCCCGAAGGAGTCCAACCACGTGGTCGTCGACTGGGTCACGCGCGGCTTCTACACAGACATGCTGGAGGCGGGGGTGAAGGTGCTTCTCTACACGCCGGCCATGATCCACTCCAAGACCGCGACCATCGACGGCGTCTGGTCCACCATCGGCACCGCGAACATTGACCGGCTCTCACTGGGCCTGAACTACGAGACCAACCTCGAGGTCATCGATGAGGGCTTCGCGGCCGAGGTGGAGAAGGTGTTCGAGGCCGACGCCGAGCACTGCGAACTCCTGACAGCTGAGGAGTGGCAGCAGCGCCCGCAGGCGGTGCGCGCCGTGGAGCTCGCCCTCCTCCCGCTGCGCGGCATCCTCTGAGCCCAGCTCAGTAGTAGACCGCCAGCGGACCGTGGGGTCCTTCGATGACGCTCACCTCCGTGTTGAAGATGTCCGAGAGCACCTCATCGCGCATGATCTCAGCAGGGGTGCCGTGCCGGACCACCTGGCCGTCCTTCATGGCAAGGATCCTGTCCGAGTAGTGCGCGGCGAAGTTGATGTCGTGCAGCACGATGACGATGGTCCTGCCGAGCTCGTCAGCGGCCCGCCGCAGCTGCTTCATCATCGCTGCCGCATGCTGCATATCGAGGTTGTTCAGAGGCTCGTCCAGGAGCACGTAGTCGGTGTTCTGCGCCAGAACCATCGCCACGTAGGCCCTCTGGCGCTGGCCTCCTGAGAGCTGGTCCAAGTACCGGTTCTCCAGGTCCGTCAGGTCGAGGAAGTCGATCGCTTCGGAGATGTATCGCTCATCGCCGAGCGTCAGCCGGCCCCGGGAGTGCGGGAATCGGCCGAACCCGACGAGCTGGCGCACGGTCAGCCGGGTGACGAAATGATTCTCCTGCCGCAGGACGGAGAGGATCGTGGCGATCGTCCTGGACGGGGTGCTCGCCACATCCTGCCCGCCGACCGTGATCCGGCCGGTGTCGATGTCGAGCAGCCGGCCGATCATGGTGAGGATGGTGGACTTGCCGGCACCGTTCGGGCCGACCAGGGCGGTCACTCCTCCGGCTTCGATCTCCGCGGAGACCGGGCCGATCCTCACGGTGTCGGAGTAGCTCTTGGCGACCTCGGTCAGTGTGATGCTCACAGGCGCCCCTTTCTCATGAGGACGACGAGGAAGACCGCGCCGCCGATCAGCTCAACAATGATGGTGACGGCTCCGCCGGCGTCCCAGATGTGACGCAGGACGAAGTAGCTCCCCGCCAGAATGGTGTACGCAAAGAGCACCGCCATGGGGAAGAGCATGCGGTGCGAATAGGTGTCCCCGAACTGATAGGCCAGGATCGCACCCAGAAAGCCCAAGAACATCATGGGACCGGTGAGCGCTGTGGCCGCAGCCACCAGCAGGGACACCAGCGCCATGATGACGATCAGCTCCCGCTTGTAGCTGATGCCGAGGTTCAGTGCGCTGGTTCTGCCCAGGGCCATCACGTTGAGCGTGTTGGCTCGGATCCACAGCAGAGCCGCCACGGCGAGCACGATGGGGATGGCGTACGGCAGGTAGTCCGATCGCGCGTTGGAGATGCTGCCGAAGAGGCGTGCCTGAAGAACGTCGAACTCGCTCGGGGTGAGCATCCGCTGCATGAAGCCGGACAACGAGCCGAGGACGCCTCCCAGGACGACTCCGACGAGCAGCATGATGTGGACATTCGAGAACTTCCCGCCCAGCAGCCAGGTGTAGAGGACCGTGGCGAGCAGCACCATGGCGGCCATCTGAAGAAGAAACGGGACCACACCCACCAGCGCACTGGCCCCGCTGACGCCGAGCAGGAAGACTGCCGAGGTCTGGATCACCGTGTACAGGGAGCCGAATCCCATGATGCCCGGCGTCAGGATCCGGTTGTTCACAGCCGTCTGGAAGGCGACCGTAGCCACGGAATGGCAGATGGCCACCACGGCGATGGTGATCAGGGAGTCCCGCCTCATGTCCACGATGAGCCACCACGGCCGCGAGCCGGCCTCAGCAGGGTTGTTCCAGGTCATGATGCCGAATGTGATGCCGACGGCGAGCACCACCAGCGCAGTCATCGTCATCGCATAGCGGCGCAGGTGGCGCCGGTCGGCGACCGGGCCCGAGCGCCGCTGAGGACCTGCGGCTCCGGTGCTCGCCTCGGCGCGCGCTCGGCTGTCGGCTGTCTTGAGCATCACGCGGCCAGACCGCCCTTCCGCCGTTGGCGCAGCAGCAGTCCGAGGAACACGGCACCGCCCACCAGCCCGAGCACCATGCCCACTGGGATCTCGAAGGGCGCGATGATGACTCGGCCGATGAGATCGCAGACGGTGACGGTGCAGATGCCCACGAGCACCACCCACGGCAGGTTGGTGCGGAGGTCGTCGCCCCGGAAGAGGGCCACCATGTTGGGCACCACCAGGCCGAGGAAGGGCAGCACGCCGACCACGGTCGCGGTCACACCCGTTGCGACCGCGACCATGGACGTGCCCATGAAGAGGACCATTCCGTAGTTCAGCCCGACGTTGGTCGCCATGTCCCTCCCCAGTCCGGCAACGGTGAACTGATCAGCGACGATGAAGACCAGGACCGTGACGCCGAGGACGATCCACAGCAGCTCGTACCGGCCTTGGATCACCCCGGTGAAGGATCCTTGGAACCAGATGGCCAGTGTCTGCAGCCGGTCGGTCATCAGGGCGAGGTAGGTCGTCGCCGAGGAGACGACTGCTCCGAGCATGATGCCGATGATGGGCACGATAAGACTGGACTTCAGGGAGACTCGACGCAGGAACGCGAAGAACACCATCGTCCCGATGAAGGACATGACGACGGCGCCGATCATCCGCTCGAAGAGGGTCGCACTGGGCACCAGCCACATCATCAGCACCAAGCCCAGGCCTGCCCACTCGGTGGTGCCCATCGTGGACGGCTCGACGAAGCGGTTCTGCGTCAGCAGCTGCATGATGACCCCGCACATCGCCATGGCCGCACCGGTGAGCACCAGCGCGGCCGTGCGGGGCACGCGCGTGATGCCGAACATCCAGAGGTTCTCCCACTCGTCTCCGCCGAAGACGTCGAACTGCCCGGTCAGGAGGGAGAGAACCAGCAGTGCGACGGTCACCAGGATCGCCGCCAAGAACGCCGGGGTCCACAGCCGCTTGTGCCGCCGGGTCCGCACATCCTCCACCAGGATCTCCCGGCTGGTCTGCGAGACGTCTTGGCGCAGAGTGGTGGTCATCAGAGAGCTTCCGACCTCTACTGGGCGCCCTCGAGGGCGTCAGCGAAGTCGTTGAGGAAGTCGGTGTAGGCCTGGACGTCCTCAGTGAGGTACATGCCCTGCGGCATATAGACGATCTGGTCCTGCTCGATCGCGGAGGTCTCCTGCAGGGCGGGCGAGTCCGCGATGAGGTCCTCGGCCGGGGTGTACTCCGGGTCCTCGGGGTTCATGCCGTCGCGATCCAGCACGATGATCCAGTCCGGATCCGCGTCGGCAATGGCCTCCACCGAGATGTCATCCCCCTCGTGGTCGCTGGATTCGTCCTCCACCTCAAGGGCGGGCTCCAGGTCGAGCTCCTGGAAGATCTCGGCAACGGCGCGGCCTTCGTTGGGGCCTGCATAGTTGATGTCGCCGCCGGAGGTCAGCAGACCCATCACGGTGTCCTCACCGCTGTACGCCTCGGATGCACGCTCGATGGCGGCGTCGAGGTCGTCGATCAGCGCCTGGGCCTCATCCTCGGCGGCGAAGATCGTCCCGATGCTCTGTGCCTGCTCGCGCAGACCGTCAAAGAGGGTCTCGGGGTCTTCGAGCGCCTCGCTCCATTCCAGGATGACGCCGTCCTCGGGCATCAGGGCGGCCATGTCGTCGTAGTACTGGGAATACCGCTGACCGGTGATGACCAGGTCCGGCTCCGCAGCGGCGAAGACTTCGAAGTCGGGCTCCTGGTGGTTTCCGGTGTCGAGGATGTCCTCATCGTCGGCATAGACCTCGTGGATGTGGGACTGCATGAGCCCTCGGGCGGCGACGTCCAGCTCCACGCCCAGATCCTCCAGGAGGCGGAAGGTGCGGTTGTCGAACGCTCCGACGGAGTCGATCTCGTCGAGACTGATGTCGTGGGTTCCGTGATCGTCCTCGATCTCGACGGTGCCGCCGCCCTCCTGGGCACCATTCTCCCCCTCGGCCTCCTCCGCACCGTCGGAGTGGCCCGCGTCCTCTGCCGCGGTGTCCGCGCCGGCCTCAGCCTCTTCGGCTTCCTGCTCACCATTGTCGCCGCAGGCGGTGAGCGCCAGGAGAGCCACCGCCCCTGCGGAGAGCAGCTTGGCCAGTGTCGTCGTCTCGCCGGACGTCGCAGCGGGTGGAGTGATCATCGAAGGCATACCGTCCTCATCGTCAAATTTACTTAGCCTGTCCTAAGCAGAAAAGAGCATATGCGTGCGCGGCATCTTCGGCAACAAGGCGACCATTGCGTTACACAAATGTTGCGAAATGGCTCAGGGCGCTTCGGCGCCGACCTCCTATAGCGTGGCCCCGTGTCAGATACCGAACTCAAACCGGTCCTCAGCCCCGAGGGGTGGGAGCTGCTGAACTCCCTGCCGCCCTACGACGCCGCCAGCTCCGCAGCGCTGAACGCGCGCCTGCGCAAAGAGGGGTGGGACCCCAGCACCGTGGCCGCAGCGCTGACGCAGTCGCAGCTGAGGGCCGAAGCCCGGCCCAAGTTCGGGGATGCTGCGGCCCGCATGCTGCTCACCCGAGAAGGGCTTCAGCAGTCCACCAGGCGTTCTGCCGCAGCCCGCCACGCGGCTCGGGTTCGCGATGGGGCGGAGCACGTCATTGACCTCGGGTGCGGGCTCGGAGGCGATGCCATGGCCTTTGCCGGCGCAGGGCTGAAGGTGACCGCAGTGGACGCCGATGAGACCACGGCGGCGGCCGCCACGATGAACCTGCTGCCCTTTCCGGAAGCCAGCGTGCTGCATGCGGAGGCACAGGACGCCCTCCGCGAGGCCGATCCCGCGGCCGCGCTGTGGTTGGACCCTGCTCGCCGTGATGCACGATCGCGGCTGTGGGACCCCGAAGACTTCTCCCCACCCCTGAGCTTCGTCGCCGACCTGGCAGCCACCGGGGTGCCGATGGGCGTCAAACTGGGTCCCGGCATGCCCCACGACCTGATCCCAGCTGGCTGCGAGGCCGAATGGGTCAGCGTCGACGGCGAGCTGGTCGAGGTGGTCCTGTGGTTCAACGGCCTCGCTCGCACGGGGGTGCGACGAGCTGCGACCGCCCTCTCGGACAGGGACGCGGAGCGTTCGGTCACGGAGCTGACATCCTCGAGCGACTTCGGCGAGGGAGTGCACCCTGAGGCTGCCGGCAGAGACGGTCTCACGGGAGTTCTGTGGGAACCGGACCCTGCCGTGATCCGCGCAGGCCTGGTGGCCGAGCTCGCCGAATCGCTCGGGGCGGTCCTGCTGGATGAGCACATCGCCTACATCTGCGGACCGGTGGATCACGCTCCTTCGAACCTCGCACCGATGACCCACGGCTACCGAGTCCTTGAGGTGCGCCCGTTCAAGCCCAAGGCGCTGCGCCGGTGGGCGGCCGATGAGGGTGTCACGTCGCTGGAGATCAAGAAGCGCGGGGTCGACGTGGTGCCCGAGCAGCTTCGCTCCCAGCTTCTGGCCGGTCGGCACCGCTCCGCATCTCCCGTGCATCGAGTGCTGGTGATCACGCGCGTCGGGAACGAGCGGCTCGTCGCGATCGTCGAACCCCTCGGCCGAGGGGCCGGCCGGCGCTGACAGTGCAGCACCCGCCGGCCGCCTCAACGCCGCAGGTCAGCTGCGGTCGTCGCGCCTGAGCCTGCGGCGCAGAAGCACAGCTGCCGCAGCGACCGCTGCGAGCGCTCCCAGACCGATCAGGATGGGCCACCACTGGCCGCCCTCATCAGCGTCGTCCGCCGTGAGGTCCGCATCGTCATCGTCGTCTCCCGCAGCGGGCGCGTCGGCATCCGCCTCCTGATCCTCCTCCGCCGGCTCGTTCTGACTGTCCTCCTCGGCGGCCACTTCGCCCTCCGGCTCCTCCGCATCGACCTCGAACTCAAAGCTGAGCTCCTCATCGTGACCGTCCAAATAGACCACGCGATAGAGAACTTCGTACTCCCCGCTGGGCAGTTCCTCGGCAAGGTCGGTGCGCATCGTGGAGCCCTCGACCTCAGCCGGCTCTGCGGAGGCCCAGTTCTCCTCCTCCTCGTCCAGCACCCAGATGTCGTTGGTCACCGCATCACCCGTGGTCAGCCCGTCGCCGGAGAACTCGAGCACAACCTCCGACGGAGGGGCGTCAAGGATTTCGCCCGCTTCGGGGTTCGATCCGATCAGCGAGTCATGGGCGTGGGCGGGGACCACCGTCAGGCCGGCGAGGGTCAGCGCACCGGCGGCGGACAGGGCGACGACGGCGGGCAGGTGGGCAGAGCGATGCTCATAGGTTTTCATGTCATGTCCTTCTCTCAGCAGGCGCTGCGACTGCGCCCTGGGCGGGCGCAGGCAGCTTAAGGTCACAGTTCGTCAGTGCTGATGGGAGAGGGGTGGGCCACGCGTGGGGCATGGGCCCTGGACGTCAGAGCTGGGTCGGGGCAGCCGCGGAGACCGCGGCATCTGAGGCAGCCGCGCCTGTGCCGGCAGCGGGCCCGCACCCCAGAGATCCAAAGCGATCGGGGCTATGCCGAACATCCGGCTCAAGGCGGCCAGGACGCTCTCACCGCGGCGCAGCAGCAGGTACGTGACCAGCGCTGCCGCAGCATGGGACGCAGCCATCCACACGTCGGACGGATGCGAGGCCGACTCAAACCCGCCGGAGACCGTCACGAAAGCTGCATGATGAGCGTGGGGGCCCTCGGCCGATCCGTGCTGGAGGCTGCTCGCCTCTGCCGCCGGCAGAAGCACGAACAGCCCGTGCAGCGCCGCCTGACTGGCCAGCACGGCGAGCGCCAGCCGAAGCCGAGACAGTCTCGCGGCGGTCAGCGCGGTGCTGATGGGAGCCGCGACCGCCACGGCCAGAAGAATCACCACGGGGTGGGGCCCGTGATGGCCTCCGAGCACATGAGCCAGGGCGCCGACACCCACTGCGCTGGAGGCGATGAGCAGCCCGCGCAGAAGTCGCGCGGCGGGGCTCATCTCGGGCGCACTCATCAGCTTCATTCTAGCGGCGACCCCAAGGGTCAGGCGTCACTCCTCAGTGCCCTGCGGGCTGCGGTCTCGGCGGAGAATGATCCATACCAGGATTGCGGTGATCAGCACCAGGGCAGCAGTAAGGAATCCGGTGAGGCTCACAGCATCGGCGAACGCGCTCTGGGCGCTGGCCCACAGCTCCGACCCCACTGGGCCTCCGATGCGCTCAGCCACCACCGAAGCTCCGCTGATGGTCTCCGAGGCTGCGGAGACGTCTCCCGCAGCGGCCTCCTCAGGCGCAGCGCTCGTCAGCTGCGCCCGGTAGCCGGTGCTGAGCACACTCCCCAGCACTGCAATCCCGAGTGCGCCTCCGAGTTCGTAGGCTGTCTCCGAGATGGCGGACGCGGCGCCGGCACGGTGGGGCGGGGCCGCGCTGAGCACGGCGCTGTTGGTCACCGTTTCGGCCATTCCGCTGCCGAGGCCGACGGCGGCGAAGGCCAGCAGGGCCAGCAGCACGCCGTCCTGGGCCGGAAGCTGCGAGATCAGGGCCAGCCCCGAGGCCGACACGGTGAGGCCTCCGGCGATCACCGATCGCAGGGAGAAGCGGCGGGCGATGGGGATCACGATGAAGCTGGCCAGCACCGAGATGGCCAGGCCGGGCACAAGCACGAGGCTTGCTCGCAGAGGGCTCATCTCGTAGCCGGACTGCAGCAGCTGCGTGAGGAAGAACAGAGTTCCGACCAGCGAGAAGATCAGCATGAAGTTGGTGACGATGCCGGCGCGGAACCTCGGCACCGCGAAGAGCGAGAGGTCTACCAGGGGGTGGTCCAGCCTGCGCTGCCTGCGGATGAAGACGCCGACCGCCGCCGCGCCCATCAGCAGCGCGGCGACGCTGATGACGGTCACCTCACCGGCGGCAAGCCGCTTGAGCCCGTAGACCGCCATGAGCATTCCCGTCAGGGAGAGCAGGACAGAGGCCGCATCGATGCGCCCCGGGTTGGGGTCCTTTGACTCGACGACCAGCAGCGGCACGGCGATGAGGATCAGGGCGACGACGGGCAGGTTGATCAGAAATACCGAGCCCCAGAAGAAGTGCTCGAGCAGCACTCCCCCGAGGATGGGGCCGAAGGCCGCACCTGCCGAGAAGGCCGAGGCCCAGACCGCGATGGCGACCATGCGCTGACGCTCGTGGGGGAACAGGCTGCGGATCAGCGAGAGGGTGGAGGGCATCAGGGTCGCTCCGGCCACACCGAGAAGGGCCCGGGCTGCGATGAGCATGCCGGCGGTGGTGCTGAAGGCGGCCAGCGCTGAGGCGATCCCGAACGCGGCGGAGCCGATGAGCAGCAGGCGCCGGCGACCGATGCGGTCACCGATGGATCCCATAGTGATCAGAAAGCCGGCGATGAGGAACCCGTAGATGTCCACTATCCACAGCAGCTGCTCGCTGGTCGGAGCCAGGTCTGCGGAGAGATGGGGGACTGCGAAGCTGAGCACCGTCATGTCCACCGCGATGAGGATGACGGGGAGCACCAGCGTAGCCAGGCCCAGCCAGGCGCGCAGTCCGGCACGTTGGGCGGGCATGCTCTGGGGCTGCGGGTGGGCAGAAGTCTGCACAGTCATATGCACCGTTGCGACGGCCGCATGGGACGACAGATGCGGCGGCGCGAGATCAGGCTGCGAGCCGGCTGGGGCGGATCGCCGGCGTGAGGTGGTCGTCCTTGCGGGAATTCCCGCCGGAGCTCACCCTAGCAGAGGAACCGTACGTTTGTAATGTTTGGTCCCCGTCCCTCACCCGTCGGCCTCAGAGCTCGTCGCCCACCCCGGAAAGGGGTCGGCGAAGGAGGACCACCTGCTCGGCCCTGCGGCGAGCTCCTCATCCGTCAGGAGCGCCTCGTCGAGGGCCGATGTCAGACCCTCGTGGTCAAGGTCGATCCCTGTCAGGGCAAGGTCCTGCCCGAAGGCCAGAATCTCCTCAGGGTCGGTCATCTGGTGGTCGAACGTGAGGGGACTCATGGAGAAGAGCGTGCCCACATGCTCCCAGTGCGCTGTGATGTGCGGGCGCGTGGCCAGCCGGCAGAAGCCCGAGGAGCGAATGAGCTTCCCAAACTCTTCGTGCTCCACGGGCCCGTCCAGAAGCGCCTTCAGGCGCTTCGGGTGGAACGCCCGCGGAGTCTCGTACCTCAGCGACAGCACCCGCGGGTGATCGTGCGCCGGCCTGAAGTCGCTGTTGAGCAGGCAGACCCACCCTGGGCGGGTCTGGTCCTGAGTGTAGAGCTGGCCGCTGCGCCCGGCGGGCTCCTGCCGGGCTGTCACGATGGCGGCGTGCGGGCTGAGGTGGCTGATCAGCCCCTGCAGCAGGCCGATCTGCTGAGCGCTCAGCCCGTCGCTGCTGACGAGAACCACAGCGGAGGCGTATTCGATCTGCTGCACCATCAGCTGGGCACGCGCTGTGAAGCGCGCCTCGTCCCGGACGCCCCGGCGCGTCAGGTCGGTGACCACGTAGTCCTCACCGCGCAGGTCTGCAATCAGGTGCAGGGCGTCGACGACCGCGATGATGCCGCTGAGCTGAGTGCCCCCGCCCGGGTCTGCATACTCCCCGATGAGATGGGTCATATCGGCGTGCAGCGGCGCCTCCACGACCGCGTCGCGCGGGTCGGCGGACAGGGCTCGCCCGTGCAGCCATCGGACGACCGCATCGGGGTCTCCGGCGATGCGGCTGGCGTCGAAGAGCACGCGGCCCTCGCGCCTGGCCAGGCTGCGGGCGTACTGATGGCGCTCCGGACCGCATGCTCCAGCGACCACGGTCACATCGGCCTTGCACTGCGCGCGGGGGTTGCTTGCGTCATCCATCCGTCGTAGATTACATGCTATTGCATCTCATTCTCAACAGGAGGTCGACATGAAGGTCCGGAAATCACTGCGCTCCCTGAAGAATCAGCCGGGCTCACAGGTGGTGCGACGGCGCGGCAAGACGTACGTCATCAACAAGCGAAATCCACGCCTGAAGGCGCGCCAGGGCTGAGCTCCCTGGGCATGACTGTGCCCGAGCCCTTCAAGAAGCGGGCTCGGGCACAGTGCTGCTCAGCGACGGCGCTCAGTGCTCGTCGTAGTGGTCACCGTGCTCGTGGTGACGGTGACCGTCGTGGATGTAGTCAGTGTGTCCGTCGTGCACAACGGACTCGTGACCGCAGGAAGGACCGTGCTGGTGCTCGGTCACAGTGTGCTCGGCGATGGTGCATGCAGCCATGATGGCCTCCTTCTGCGGCGGGGCCGCGACGGAACTATTTCTCTTCCTGCGCGTGAGCCACGGCATCGTCGACCACGTGAGCCACATGCTGGTCGGCGAGATGGTACTCCACCTCACGACCATGGCGGCCCGCGGTGACGAGTCCGGCCTGCTTCAGAGTCCGCAGGTGCTGTGAGACGAGGGGCTGCGACATTCCTGTCGCCTCCACCAGCGCTCCCACAGTCCGCGCCCTCTGTCCGATCAGCCTCACCAGCCAGAGCCTCGACTCATTGCCGAGAACTTTGAAAAGCTCAGCCGCTTCAGCCAGACCCGGCTCATCGCGCACAGTCCTACCCTCCCAGACATATAAAGAGATTGCAATATATTTATTGCAACGCAGTCGCAGTATGCGCCCAATGTACGCACGGGCCCACGCTCAGCACGCGGAGTGTCCCAGCTCGAACTCCCCCACCTGCACGGGAAGCTGCCCGGGAGCCTCCGCCCCCTGGAGAATCTCGATCAGAGCATCGAAGCTCTCTTCGGACCGTCCGAAGAGTCCCACCTTCGTCGCAGCAGCGGAATCGGCGAGCGCCTCCGGACGGTCCACGGCGACTACGACATCCCCACTCCCTGCGGTCGTGCCGCCGAGCAGAGTCACCACAGTCCCCCATCCGATTTCCAGGCCGGCGCCCTCCGCAGCCCGCGAGAAGCGTGCGCGATCCTGTTCGGTGCCGCCGACGACCTGCACGGCGTCCTCCACCGCCGGGACACCGCACTCGCCCTCCACCAGAGTGACGGCCTCAGCGGCCACCCTCTCGGCCACGCCTGGCCCGTCAAGATCCCAGAGGCTCTCCCCCTCCGGGGCGATCTCATCGGCCAGCTCAGCACCGGGGCCGGCGGCCAGCGCACCGGCCGCCAGCCCCTGCTGCCACAGCGCCAGGGCTGCCACGCGCTCAGCCGCCTCGACGAGCCTCTCCTCAGGAACCTCCTCAGACCCCACTGCCTCCACAATGGCCGCGTGAGCACCCGCGGCGCTGGCCGGCATCAGCAGCAGATCGGCGCCGGCCGCGAGCGCATCGACCACGGCCTGGTCACCCCCATAGCCCTGGGCGATAGCCCCCATGTTCATCGCGTCGGTGACGATCACTCCCTCATGGCCCATCTGCCGGATCTCGTCGTACGCCGCTGAGGACAACGACGACGGCACCCCAGGATCCAGGTCGGGGACATCCAGGTGTCCCATCATCACCATGGGCACTCCCGCCTCCGCCGCTTCGGCGAAGGGGATCCAGTCCCGGCTGCGCAGCTCATCGACGCTCTGATCCTGCACGGGCAGCGTGTCATGGGAGTCCTCCGAGACGGACCCGTGGCCGGGGAAGTGCTTCACCGATCCTGCGAGCCCGCCCTCCGCCAGACCGCGGATGCCGCTGAGCGCCAGGTGACCGACCGCCTCCGGATCGCTGCCGAAGGATCGCGAGCCGATCGTCGGGTCCTCGACGCCCATCGTGACGTCGGCGTTCGGCGCGAAGCTGATGTGGAACCCGATGCCCTCCAGCTCCGCGGCCATCTGCCGGTGACCATGGTGGACCTCCGCCGCATCGGCCTCGACGACGGTGTCGGGATCCTCCTCCGCCTCGTCCGAGGGGATCGCCCCGTATGCCATCGGCGTGGGCCACTCAGTGAGCGGATCGCCCACCCTCGTCACCAGCCCGCCCTCCTGATCGACCGAGACCATCGGGGCGACGGCTCTCTCCCCCTCGCCTGCAGAACGGATGCGCTCCAGCTCGGCGGCGAGCCGCTCCACGTCGACCTCTCCGGCCTCGGCAGGCACGTTGTGGCCCATCACGATCACGCCGGCCAGATGGTGCTCCTCGATGAGCTCGGCGGCCTCCGCGCCGTCGACCCCCGAGTACTCACCCATCAGGACCTGCCCAGCCAGCTGGGGCAGAGACATCTCCGCCACCAGTTCGGCCGCCTGCTCGGCATGCTCCTCACCCGGCCCGGACAGGGCTGCCGCCCGCTCCTCCAGGGCCTGCTCCGCAGCCTCTCGCTGCCTGGCCTCCTCCTCGGCGGCCTCCTGCTCCGCGAGCTCCTCCTGGGAGGGCTCCTCCTCGCCTGTGCCGGCCTCCTGCGTCTGGTCATCCCCGCACGCGGAGAGAAAGAGGGCAGCGACCAGCGCGGTTCCCGTCACACGGAGTCTCAGAGTCATCCGGGCTAGGATACGGCCGAATCCGGAGGGCGCGGCGCGGGGTGCGGCTCAGAGCGGCGAGAGGCCGTTGATGCTGGTGCGGGTGCGGGCCGCAGAGTCCAGGACCACCTGACGGAGATCGCCGTCGTGGAGCTCCGCCACCTTCTTCTGCCGCTGATAGCCGGCCTGCTTGGCCATCTGGTCCACGTAGCGCAGCTCCTCCGCGCAGCCCAGCTGCTTCGCGATCGGCTCCAGGCGGTCCAGCTCCTTCGCCAGATGATCGCCGACGAGCTCCTCATCCCCCGCCTCGTTGAGGATGATGATGGCGTCCATCCCATACCGCGCGGCCCTCCACTTGTTCTCCTTGATGAACCAGGCGGGCATAGGCGTCACCGAACCGCCGGCCTCCAAGGTGCGAAGCGTCTCCTCCACGAGGCACTGTGTGAGCGCCGCAAGACCTGCTATCTCCTCCAGAGTGGCCACGCCGTCGCACACGCGGAGCTCCACAGTGCCGAGCCGCGGCACCGCGCGAACGTCCCAGCGGACCTCCGCCACACCGTCGACCACCCCGGTGTGCATGAGGTCGCTGACCGCACGCTCGTACCCTGACCACTCCTCGAACATGTACGACTGACCGGCGGTGGGCAGCTGCTGGAACATCAGGGCACGGTTGGAGGCATACCCGGTGTTCTCCCCGGACCAGAAGGGCGAGGACGCGGACAGGGCCTGGAAGTGGGCGTTGTAGTTGCACAGCGCATTGACGGCGGGCATCGCGTACTTCACATCGGGAAGCCCCACGTGCACATGGACGCCGTAGATGACCATCTGGCGTCCCCACCACTGCGTGCGCTCGATCAGCTCGTTGTACCGCTCCTTGTCCGTCACCGGCTGCTTGGTGGGGGGCGCGAAGGGATGCGAGCCCTGGCAGTAGAGCTCCACATCCAACGGCTCGCAGTGGCGCATGACGTTCCGTGCGGTCTCACGCAGCTGCTCGACGCCCTCGCCCACCGTGCCGCACACATCTGTGATCAGCTCCACGGTGTTCAGCAGCAGCTCCTGCTTGACGTAGGGGTGCTCGTCCTCGTCCGTCAGGTGGGGCATATCCGTGCGAACAGCCTCGAGGATCCGCTGCGCCACACTGCGCAGGTCGCCGGTCTGGCGATCGACCAGGGCCAGCTCCCACTCGATGCCGAGCGTGGCCCGCTCAGACTGGGCAAACGTCAGTTCCACAGTTCTCCTCACCGTCGATGCAGCAGGCTCCCACCCTATTCATCCAGCTGAAAGCCGCCTGACAAGCCTCTTGACGCCGTCTGCGGAACACGGGAATCGACGCAGGAGGCGGCACAGGGCCCCGCACGATGCGGAAGGCCCCGCACCCGGACCGCAGCTTCGCGGCGGCCCACCCTCCCCTCGTTCGGTGCTGGACTTCCGCGCCGTCTGACGCCGGATCCGCCCGAATTGCTGCGCGAATCCAGCAGCGAACGGGCGGGCGCTTCAGACCGTGATGCGCCGAGCCGGGAGGCTGGAGAGCGCGGGAATGTCCAGACCCGACGGTGCGGCGCCTGCGGCCACCAGCTCCGCACCCAGGGCAGCCACCATTGCCCCATTGTCCGTGCAGAGATTCACCGGTGGGATGGTCAGACTGATCCCGGCAGCCTCGCAGCGTTCGGCCAGCAGCGCGCGCAGCCGCCGGTTGGCCGCCACGCCTCCGCCGAGCAGCAGGTGCTCGATGCCGTGCTCCCCGCACGCCCGTACTGCTTTCGCGGTGATGACGTCCACCACCGCCTCCTGGAAGCTCGCGGCGATGTCCGCGACAGGAACCGGGAGCCCGGCCCGGTGGAACTGCTCAACAGCCCGCGCAACGGCCGTCTTCAGCCCTGAGAAGGACCAGTCGTGCCGGTGCTTCCCCGGAGCGGCAGCCGATCCCACGAACTTCGGGGCGGTCAGCCCGCGCGGGAAGGTGAATGCCTTCGGGTCGCCGTCGGCGGCCGCAGCGTCGATCTTGGGTCCGCCCGGGTACCCCAGTCCCAGCAGACGCGCTGTCTTGTCGTAGGCCTCTCCGGCGGCGTCATCGATGGTCGAGCCCAGCAGCTCGACGTCGCTGCTGAGCGAGCCGACCCGCAGCAGCTCCGTATGGCCGCCCGAGACCAGCAGAGCCCCCGTGTGAGGCGGAAGGGTGAAGCCGCTCTCGTCACTGCTCAGCGTGCCTGCAGCCACGTGGGCGACCAGGTGATTGACGCCGTAGAGCGGCGCGCCCAGGGCCAGCGCCAGCCCTTTGGCCGCGGAGACCCCCACCATGAGCGCCCCGGCCAGGCCCGGCCCTGCGGTGACCGCAACCGCGTCGATGTCCTCAAGCTCCACGCCTGCCGCGTCCAGGGCTGCGCGGAGAGTGGGGCCGAACGCCTCCACGTGGGCTCGGGCGGCGATCTCCGGGATCACTCCGCCGAACCGGACATGCTCCTGCATCGACGAGGCGACCTCGTGAGCAAGCAGCGTCCGGCCCCGCACGATCCCTATCCCTGTCTCGTCGCAGGAGGTCTCGATCCCCAGCACCAGCGGCTCCGTCATGATGTGCCTCCTACGGGGCCCAGCGGCGCTGGACGCTCTGCAAGTCGTTTGCGCATGATGAGGGCATCGCCTCCGTCGGCGTAGTAGGTGCGACGCAGGTGAATCTGTTCGAAGCCGTTCCGCAGGTAGAGCCGCTGCGCACCGGGGTTGTCCGCCCGGACTTCCAGGAGCAGATCCTCTGCGCCCCAGGTGCGCGACTCAGCCTCGATCAGTCCCAGCAGCTCACCCCCGAGTCCCTGGCCCTGCGCCTCGGCGGCGACGGCGAGCGTCTGCACGTCAGCCAGAGGCAGAACGCACATCATCCCGGCGTACGCGATGATCCGGTCCTGCTGCTCGGCGACCCAGTACTTCCGCGTCGCCCGCTCGACGGGGAGGGTCGGCGAAGCCTGCGCGAGCTCGTCGTAGAAGAAGGCCTCCGGCCAGGGGTCAGAAGGGAAGAGCTGGTGCTCCAGCGCCAGGACGGCAGGCACGTCGGCGGCGGTCATACGACGCAGCGTGAGGGGACGGTCCTCAGCGGCCCCCTGAGGAGGTGCGCTCATGCCGAATCCCGCTGAAGCTGGGCGGGGACCTTAGCGTCGGAATCGCGCAGGTAGAGCGGACGCGGGGCGCACAAGACCCCCATCAGCTCACCGGCGAGCGCGCCCTCTGCCAGCGCGGCCAGCTCTGCGGCGTGCGGCACCCACACGTCCGAGCCCTCACCCGAGGCGCGGAGATGCTGCGGGTAGAGGCTGACTCCTGCTCCGACTGCGGGAAGGTCCGGCAGGTCAGCCGCCGGTCCGACGAAGGGCCCCTCCAGGAGCCTTGATCCCTCGTCATCGTTCTCGTAGCGGCCCCAGTAGACCTCGCGGCGCCGCGCATCGGTGGCCACGAGGAACTCGCCCTCGACAGTGTCGCTCTCCACTGCGCGCAGAGCCAGGGAGTCCAGGCTGCAGACCCCATGGAGGGGCCTTCGCCATCCGATGGCCAGAGACTGCGCGAGCGCGAGGCCGACCCGCAGACCGGTGAACGGGCCGGGGCCCACCCCGACGACGATGCCGTCCAAGTCTGTGCCTGACAGGTGCTCCTGCTTGAGCAGCTGCTGCACCGCCGGTGCGAGGACCTCAGCGTGAGCGTTGGCCGCATCGGTGCTCCACGCGGCGAGCGTCTCGCCGTCGCGGGTGATGGCGGCGGAGGCGCCGGCGGAGGTGTCCAGGGCAAGCAGAAGCACCCACCAATTCTAAAGGGGGGCCGAGCCCCTCCCCTGCACACTGCTCTGAGCGTCGGTGCGGGGCTCAGAAGCCGGGCAGGTCGCCCCACCGGGCGCCGTAGGCGCGCACCGTGGCCGCGCGGGGCGTGCCCATGAGGTCGTCCGAAGTCTCGGTGAAGTCTGTCCGCAGACCGGGTGCAGCCGCAGACTCAGCAGCGCCCTCCGGGCCCGGCATTCTGGGCGAGGCCCCCTCAACATCTGTGGGACGCAGCTCGATATCGAGCCAGGAGCCCGCGGGGCCCAGCAGCGGTTCCTCAATGCGGCCGCGTCCCCACTCCACCACGGTCACGGAATGGGGCAGCGTGGCTCCCAGGTCCAGTGACTCCACCCCGTCTGCATCCGTCCTGTATGCGTCCACATGGACGAGGTCAGGCCCCTCGCCCTCATTGCGGTGGACGCGGGAGAGAACGAAGGTCGGCGAGGTGACCGGGCCCTCGACGCCCAGCGCGGCGGCCAGCGCCTGGGTGAAAGTCGTCTTCCCAGCGCCCAGGCCTCCGGAGAGCACGATGAGGTCTCCTGGTTCGAGGCGCTCAGCCAACCGATGGGCGAACGCGGACGTGTCCTCGAGATCGGCGAGGACCGCCTCCTGAGTCCATCGCGCTCCCCCCGGCGCCTGCGGCGGCTCGGAGCTCACCATCACAGCGCGCCCTGAGCGGAGGGGTCGTGCCCGTCCTCGGCGCTGTCGACGACCTCGCGGGGAACGCGCGGGCCGATGCGAGTGATGATCTCGTAGTTGATGGTCTGGGCCGCAGTGCCCCAATCCGCGGCGGTGATGCCGGACTCTCCGCCGAAGATGACGACGTCGTCGCCCACGGCCACGTCCGTCTCGTCGGCGCCGAGGTCGACGACGAACTGGTCCATCGCGACGCGTCCGGCGGAGCGGTACACCGTGCCGTTGATCCACACCGGGGCGTCGACGGCGATGCGCGGGATCCCGTCGGCATAGCCCAGCGGGATGAGAGCCAGGGTGGTGGGGCTCGAGGTGCGGTGGGTCAGCCCGTAGCTGATTCCCTGGCCGGCCGGGACCCTCTTGATATTGGCGACGCTCGTGCGCAGCTCCATCGCAGGACGAAGGCCGAGGTCATCCGGTGTCCGGTCGGCGAAGGGGCTCTGCCCGTAGACCCCCACTCCGACCCTGACCATGTCGAAGTGCGCATCGGGGCGGGACAGGGCCGCAGGAGTGTTCGCCGCGTGCCGCAGATCCGGCACCACACCCTGCGCCTCAGCGATGTCCACCGCAGCGCGGAACGCGTCGAGCTGCTCGTCGGTCTCCCTGCGGTCGGGCTCGTCCGCCACCGCAAGGTGGGTGAAAATGCCCTCGACACTGATGAGGCCCCGCTCCGCGTACTCCGCGGCTTGGGCCACCAGGGACGGCCATTGGTCTGCGGGGCAGCCGTTGCGGCCCAGACCGGTGTCGATCTTCAGGTGGACACGGGCGGGCATGTGCAGCCGCTCGGCGGCCTCAGCGATGAGGTCGAGCTCCCACCCGGACACGCCGAGATCGATCTGCTGGCGGATGCCTTGCGAGAAGTCGGTGGTGCGGGTGTGCAGCCAGGCGAGGATCGGCGCCTCAATCCCCGCCGCGCGCAAATCCGCAGCCTCGGTCACATGTGCGGTGCCGAGCCAGTCGGCACCTGCGTCGACGGCAGCCCGCGCAGCGGTGAGGGCACCGTGGCCGTAGCCGTCGGCCTTCACCGCCACCAGCACTTTGGCGGGACGGACGTAGTCGGCCAGGGTGCGCACGTTGTGCCTGAGGGCATCGGCATTGATGCGTGCGGCACGCTCGCGCCCGGCGCTGCCGGAGATATTCATGGCATAAACCCTAACGGGAGCTCACGCTGCGTGTCGGATCGCATCCACA
Organism: Nesterenkonia sp. NBAIMH1; assembly: GCF_007922635.1. Classification (NCBI taxonomy): domain Bacteria; kingdom Bacillati; phylum Actinomycetota; class Actinomycetes; order Micrococcales; family Micrococcaceae; genus Nesterenkonia; species Nesterenkonia sp. NBAIMH1. Next base: position 1,762,340 of record NZ_CP042335.1, on the reverse strand, counting down.
AGATGGGAGGCTCCGAAGCGGCCCCGTCTGCGCGGATCGAGCCGCTGTGCTGCCGCCCCGTGCAGCCTGACGGCCAGCATGGCGACCACGTGGGGCTGCTCGGGCTGGGTGGCCAGCAGGGCACCCAGAATTCCTGCGAGCACGTCCCCTGTGCCGGCGGAGGCGAGCCCGGGTGCATGAGCGCGATGCGTGCGAACAGTGCCGTCGGGACGGGCGACAGCGGTCTGAGGACCTTTGAGCACCACCACACAGCCAGCGGCCTCCGCCAGGGCCGCAGCCGCGGCGGCGGGCTCCTTCCCCTTCAGGCGAGCCTGCGCCTTCTCGCTGCCCAGCCGCTGAGCCAGGCGGGCGGCCTCACCGGCGTGCGGGGTGAGCACGATGTGCTCCCCGAGCTCAGCGGCCGGAACCTGCTCGGGGATGAGATCGAGTCCGGTGGCGTCGACGACGCACCGTGTGCCTGCGCGGGCTCCCGCGCTGAGAGCCTGTGCGGCCTCTCCGGTCCTGCTCTGGTCGAGGCCTGGGCCGATCACGGCGGCCTGGGCAGAATTCATCCTGTCCCGGGCGGCCTGCGCCTCGACGGCGACCACTTCGGGGTAGGCGACGAGGACGAGGTCCGCGGAGCGCCGCGGCGTCTGGAGAGTCACCATGCCGACGCCGGTGCTGACCGATGCGCCTGCGCAGAGCACCGCCGCCCCGGGGTACTGCTCAGAGCCGGCCACCAGGTGAACGGTGCCCCTGCTGTATTTGTGGTCCTCCGTACGAGGCCCGCGGATCGAAGGCATCAGCTGTCTCCTTCGGCCACCACCATGGCGGTGGCGATATCGCCGTCGTGCGAGAGGCTCAGGTGCCAGCGGGCCACTCCCCGGGCCTGAGCGACGGCGGCCACGCTCTCGGTGATCTCCACGCGCGGAGCGCCGGAGGCGGCCGGCACGACCTGGCAGTGCTGCCAGTTCATCCCGGCCGGGGCGCCGAGCGCTTTGGCCACGGCCTCCTTCGCCGCGAAGCGCGCCGCCAGCGAACGGTCGCTCAGTCCCTGCTCCGCCGGGGTGAAGAGCCGCTCCCGGAGAGCAGGAGTGCGCCGCAGCTGCTCCCGGAACCGGGAGACCTGCACAACGTCAACACCGATGCCCAGAATCACCGACGGATCATTCGACGGTGACGGATTTGGCGAGGTTGCGGGGCTGGTCGACGTCGTAGCCCTTCTCCGCGGCCAGGGCGCAGGCGAAGATCTGTAAGGGCACGGTGGTCAGCAGCGGCATCAGCAGCGGCTGAGTCTCAGGCACGAAGAAGACCTCCTCGGAGAACTCAGTGACTGCCTCATCACCCTCTTCAGCCACCGTGATCGTCTTAGCACCCCGGGCCCTGACCTCCTGGATGTTCGAGACCACCTTGGAGTGGACGCTGTGGCGACCGTGCGGTGAGGGCACCACCACGAACACCGGCTGGCCCGGCTCGATCAGAGCGATCGGCCCATGCTTCAGCTCACCGGCAGCGAAGCCCTCAGCATGGATATAGGCCAGCTCTTTGAGCTTCAAAGCCCCCTCCAACGCCACCGGGTAGCCCACATGACGGCCCAGGAACAGCACACTGGGGGTGTCCTTCATCGCCCGGGCCAGCTCACGGATCGGATCAGCCTGATCCAAGATCTGCTGGATCTTCTGGGGGATCTGGCCCAGATCTGCCATCACATCCCCGATCTCCTCAGCGAACATCTGCCCCCGCAGCTGCGCCAAGTACAGGCCCAGCACATAGGAGGCAGCGATCATCGCCAAGAACGCCTTCGTCGAGGCCACCGCGATCTCCGGGCCGGCATGCAGATACAGCACCGCGTCCGACTCCCGCGGGATCGTGGACCCATTGGTGTTGCAGATCGCTAAGGTCTTCGCGCCCTGTTCCTTGGCGTAGCGGACCGCCATCAGCGTATCCATCGTCTCCCCGGACTGGGAGATCGAGACCACCAGAGTGTTGGAGTCGATGATCGGGTCCCGATACCGGAACTCATGAGCCAGCTCCACCTCCACCGGAATCCGGCACCAATGCTCAATCGCATACTTCGCCACATGCCCGGCGTAGGCAGCCGTCCCGCAGGCGATCACCATGATCTTGGTGACCTCCTTCAAATCCTGAGGATCAATGCGCAGCTCATCCAGACTCAGCCGACCCGCAGCATCACTCCGGCCCAGCAGCGTGTCCTCCACCGCCTTAGGCTGATCATGGATCTCCTTCTCCATGAACGTGTCGAACCCGCCCTTCTCAGCCGCGGCAGCATCCCAATCCACATAGAACCGCCTGCCTGTGGCCGGGACACCGTCGAACCCGATGATCGCCACATCATCGGCAGTGATGGTCACGATCTGATCCTGCTCCAGCTCCACCGCATCACGAGTGAAATCAATGAACCCCGAAACATCGCTGCCCAAAAAGTTCTCCCCCTCACCCAAGCCCACCACCAACGGGCTGTTGCGCCGGGCCGCGACCACCTGCTCCGGGGCATCAGCATGAACCGCCAACAAGGTGAACGCCCCCTGAAGCTCATTGACCGCCAAACGCATCGCCTCCGTGAGATCCCCCGCAGCCTCACCACGGTAGAACTGCCCGATCAGCTTCGCCGCGACCTCAGTATCCGTCTGAGACTCAAAGACCTCACCCGCCTCCACAAGCCGGGCCTTCAAAACCGTGAAATTCTCAATGATCCCGTTATGGATCACCGCCAACCGGGACCCATCACCAAGATGCGGGTGAGCGTTCTCATCCGTGGGGCCCCCATGAGTCGCCCACCGGGTATGCCCAATACCCACCCGCGCCGGGGCCATCGGAGCCTGGTCGATCTCATCCAAGAGATTCACCAGCTTCCCCGCCTTCTTCCGAGCAGCGACCTGCCCATCAGCGATCGTGGCCACACCAGCAGAGTCATAGCCCCGATACTCCAACCGGCGCAGACCCTCCAGAAGCACATCCAACGCCCGAGGCGCACCAACCCGATCAGCCGAAGCAACATAACCCACAATTCCACACATGCAAGCAAGAGTACCGGTGCCGCGCACCGGAGGCCGAGCCGCTATCGTGTCAGGGTGTCCGCACCTGATCACTCCGCCCGCGAGCGGCCCGAGGCCCACGCCGACCACCGGCTCCCGCCTCTGCGGCCCGCCCTGCACACCGCGCCCCTGCCGCGGCTGAGCGACGCCGCCCCGTGGGCACAGTCCCCTCCGGCGCTGCAGACCCGCAGCAGCTCGCCCTTCGTGGAGCTCGAGCGCGACACATGGGCTCATCTGGCCGACACCATTGAGCAGCCCCTCAACCAGGACGATGTCGACCGGCTGCGCGGCATCGGCGAGCATCTCAGCCTCAATGAGGTGGAGCAGATCTACCTTCCGCTGAGCAGGCTGCTGTCCATCTACGTGGAGTCCAACACGGAGCTGCGGCAGCGCACCAACGAGTTCCTCGGCGAGGACACGCGTCGCACCCCGTTCGTGATCGGCGTGGCCGGTTCCGTCGCGGTCGGCAAGTCCACCACGGCCCGCGTGCTGCAGGAGATGCTCTCGCGCTGGTCATCGACCCCGAGGGTGGAGCTGGTGACCACCGACGGATTCCTGCACTCCAACGCTGAGCTGGAGCGCCGGGGCCTCATGGACCGCAAGGGCTTCCCCGAAGCGTATGACCGCCGGGCCCTGCTGAGATTCGTCTCTGAAGTCAAGTCCGGCCGCCCCGAGGTGACGGCGCCCAAGTACTCGCACGTGAAGTACGACATCGTCCCCGAGGAGCGCGTCGTCGTGCGCCGCCCGGATGTGCTCATCGTGGAGGGGCTGAATGTGCTGCAGCCGGCTCGTCCGCGGTTCGACGGGACGACGGGGCTGGCTCTGAGCGACTTCTTCGACTTCAGCATCTACGTCGACGCACGCGCCGACCACATCAAGAAGTGGTACGTGGACCGGTTCATGCGATGGCGCGACTCCGCGTTCGCCAAGCCCGGCGCCTACTTCCATCGCTACGCCTCGCTGAGCGACAGTGCGGCGACCGATTGGGCCACCGACATCTGGAACCGGATCAACGGTCCCAACCTGCGCGAGAACATTGCTCCGACCCGTTCCCGGGCCAAGCTGGTGATGGTCAAAGGTGAGGACCACGCCGTATCCCGGGTGCTGCTGCGGAAGATCTGAGCCTCGTGTGCACTGACCGTCCCACCCCGTTCATCACCCGTCGCGCGCTGCTTGCCCTCAGCGGGGCCGCAGCGCTCAGCGCCTGCGCGCCGAACGCAGACGAGTCAGCCAGCCCGAGCACGCCGACGGAGACCGTCCCTGTGCCCGAACCCACCAGGAGCGCACAGAGCTCACCGCCCTCACCGGAGCCCACGGAGGAGGACGACGAGGCGGCCGAGGAAGAGGAGGACCAGCGCACCTCTGACCCCAGCTGGGACCCTGACTCCACGTATGTGCTGGTGAACAAGCGCAATCCGCTCGAGCCCCCCGACCATGTTCCCGCAGACCTTCGCGAGGTCGACGTGCTTCAGCACTACCCCGGCCAGCGGATGCGCGACGAGGCCGCAGGTGCGCTGGAGGAGCTGTTCGCCGCGGCAGAGGAGGCCGGGCACAGGCTGGCCGTCACCACCGCCTACCGGGACTACGATCACCAGTTCGCCCTCTACGACAGCTGGTACAGGGAGCACGGGCAGGAATGGACCGATGCCGTGTCTGCTCGGCCGGGATACTCCGAGCACCAGACCGGCCTGGCCGTCGACATCCTGACGGAGGACTCGCATCCCGACGAGCTGCTCGAGTCGTTCGGCGGCATGCCGGAAGGCCGATGGGCGGCCGAGAACGCCCATGAGTTCGGCTTCCTCATCCGCTATCCCGAGGGGGCGGAGGACATCACCGGATACCGCTATGAGCCGTGGCACCTGCGCTACGTGGGCACCGAGACGGCCGCCTCGGTCTTCGAGGAGGACGTCACGCTCGAGGAATACTGGGATCAGCCTCCCGCACCCGACTACGAGTACGACTACGGCGAGGACCCGGCCGCGCCCTGACCCCCGGGGGCGCAGAGCGTCACCGTGCGGAGCGCCGGTGGACCTCGGGGCTTTCCCCGGCAGCCTCGGGTGCTTCGCTGATGAGCTGCTCCTCCCCCACGACCTCGAGGACCCGCTCCCAGCGCGACTCCAGAGCGTCCTGGGGAATGTCATGGCTGTGCTCACCGTCCATCAGCTCAGCCAGGGGATAGATGCCCCGAAAGACCTCGTCGTCGCGGCTGGCGCCCTCACGGTCGACGGTGACGGGGGACCAGCTCATCCCTGTGATGCGGGCACCCTCCTCATCCGCCTGCGCCTCCGCAAAAGCCATGACGCCCACTGCAGTCTCGGGGATGCAGCACTCCTCGTCCTGATTGGCGAAGAAGTTCCCCAGAGACCATGTCACCCACATGCCCTCGTCCTCAGGCCCTCCCTGGAGCTCCTCCATCGGCTGAGGGGTATGAGTGTGGTTGCCGAAGACCAGGTCGATCTGGCCGCCGTCAGCCAGCTGCGCCGCGTAGTCCCGCTGCTGATCGTTGGGCGAGTGCGCGTACTCCTCGCCCCAGTGCACGGATGCGATGACGAGGTCCGCGCCGTCTGAGCGGGCCTGCTCGGCCAGGGCGCTCAGCTCATCCGGGCTGCCGTCGGAGACCGCCCAGGGTGCGTCCTGAGGCGGATAGAACGGATCGTTGTGGATCTGAGTGTTCGCCACGTGAGCCACCACGATCTCCCGCCCGCCGCGCTCCAGGGTGTAGAGCTGGGGCTCGGCAGCCTCCTCCTCGGTGCGGGCAGTGCCGGCGTGGCCCAGCCCCGCCGAATCGAGGGTCACCAGAGTGTGCTCCAGCCCTTCCATTCCCATATCGAGGGAGTGGTTGGTAGCCGTGGCGCAGCCGTCGAAGCCGACCTCCGCCAGGGATTCGGCGAGGCCTTCGGGCGCACCGAAAACGGGGTATCCCACGGGCTCTGTGCCCGGAGGCGCGATCGGCACCTCGAGACCGCACAGTGCCAGATCAGCCCCTTCGATCCAGTGCTGGACCCCGCTGAGCTGCTCGACGAAGTCGTGTCCGCCGTCCTCCTGCGCTGCGGCGGCGATGACCGCGTCGTGCGGCAGCACATCTCCGGAGGAGAAGATGGTGAAGGTCTCGGGGTCGCCCTCGTTCGGCTGCTCATCGGCGCCCGGCGCTTCGTCGGGCTCGTCCGTCGCCCCCTCGAGCGATTCGGAGGGGCCGCCCGGTTCGCTCCCCTCGTCCGGACCCTGGGAATCCTGCGCCTGGCATGCCGTCGCCGCACCGGCGATCAGCGTCATCAGCAGCGCAGCGCGAATACTTCTCCTCATGGGACCGCAAGTCTAGGGGCTCGGCCGACGGGAATTTAGGATGGCGGCATGCTCAAGGGATTCTTCGACTTCATCAAGCAGGGCAATGTGGTGGACCTCGCGGTGGCGGTGGTCCTGGGAACAGCATTCGGCGCTGTGGTGAACGCGTTCGTGGAGAGCGTCCTGATGCCTTTCATCGCCCAGCTCATCGGAGGTTCGGAGCCTGAGTTCGACCAGCTGTGGGCCTACACCATCCCCGGCCTCCAAGGCCCGGATATGGAGTTCGGCGTCCTTGTCACCACCGTGGTGAACTTCCTGCTCATCGCTGCAGCCGTCTACTTCGTCATTGTGATGCCGATGAACCGGATGATCGCAGCGCGCGCCGCACAGAGCACTCCTGAGCCCGAGGAGGAGAACGTCGTCCTGCTCAAGGAGATTCGGGACCATCTCAAGGCCCAGACCGAGGTCATGAACCCGGCGTTCGTCCAGCAGCTCGTGGAGGCTGAGCGTCGGGCCGAGCGCGAGAGTCAGATCGACGAGCAGCAGTCCCTGGCGCAGGGAGGGCTTCTGGGCCGCGCGAAGAAGCTTGTTCGAGGAAAGGCCTGACCATGGACGCACCTTCGCGCATTGCTGTGCTCGGCGTCGGGGCGATGGGACGGGCGGTGATCGGTGCTCTTCGCCAGCGCGTCCCCGAGGCAGAGCTGCTGTTCTACGAACGTGAGCACCGTGTGGATGCCCTGGCTCAGGACCTGGGCATCTCAGGCTTCGGCAGCATGACAGAGCTGCTGCGGAGGGAGCCGCATCTCGTCGTGGAATGCGCGGGCCACAGCGCAGTCTCCGATCTGGTGCCCGAGGTGCTGGATGCGGGGATCGACGTGGTGGTGGCCTCGGTGGGGGCGTTGGGCGATCGGGGCCTGCGTGAGTCGCTGGAGCACCGTGCGTCCTCGGCGGGCGCGCTGCTCCAGCTGGTGCCGGGAGCGGTGGGCGGCTTGGATGCCCTGCGGGGCGCGATGCTCGCCGGGGTGGACTCGGTGATCTACGAGGGGCGCAAACCGCCGGGGGCATGGAAGGGGTCAGCCGCGGAACGCGTGTGCAGCCTCGAGAGCCTCACCGAGGAGGTGACGTTCTTCCGCGGATCGGCAGCTGAGGCTGCGTCCGAGTATCCCAAGAATGCGAACGTGACCGCTGCCGTGGCGCTGGCTGGCGTGGGGTTCGAGTCGACCGAAGTGCAGCTGACGGCCGACCCTGAGGCCGAGGAGAATTCCCATACCCTCAGCGTCGAGGGCAGGTTCGGACGCTTTGTCATCACCCTGGCCAACGGCCCGCTCCCGGAGAACCCTCGAACGTCGTGGCTTGCTGCGCTCAGCGTCGTGGAAGCGGTCGTGAATCGGACACGGCCGATGCGCTTCTGATGGGCGCCGTCCGTCATGCCTCCGTCCCAGCCGCGGCTGGTCAGAGGGTGAGTTCTTCTTTGACGATGTCGGCCAGGGTCTGGCATTCGGCCTCAGCGATCTCGGGGTGGGCGGCTTCGACCATGACCCGAACCACCGGCTCAGTGCCTGAGGGGCGCAGCAGCACACGCCCATGCTCACCCAAGCGTTGCTGAGCAGCGGCCACCGCGTCCTGGACCGGGCCATGAGTCTTCGCCCGGGCACGATCCACCCCTTTGACGTTCAGCAGCACCTGCGGCAGACGTGTCATCGCCTCCCCCGCCAGCTCCTTCAGACTCTTACCCGTGGCAGCGACCCGGGCCGCCAGCTGCAGACCCGTGAGCACCCCATCACCAGTGGTCGCATAATCAGCGAAGATCAGATGCCCCGACTGCTCACCGCCCAATGAGTACCCGCCGGCGCGCATGCCCTCGAGCACGTAGCGGTCCCCCACGGCGGTCTCGACCACACTGATCCCCGCCTCAGCCAGACCCAGCTTCAGCCCCAGATTGCTCATCACCGTGACCACCAGGGTGTCATCAACCAGGCCCCCAGCCTCCTTCAGCCCCCGAGCCAGAACCCCCATGATCTGATCACCATCGATGACATCGCCGCAGTGATCCACCGCCAGGCACCGATCCGCGTCCCCATCATGGGCCACCCCCAAATCCGCGCCATGGGCCAGCACCGCCTGCTGCAGGTTCTGCAGATGCGTGGACCCATAGCCAGCATTGATGTTCAGTCCATCCGGGTCAGCGCCGATGACGATCACCTCAGCCCCCGCAGCGGCGAAGGCCTCCGGAGAGCACCCGGACGCGGCACCATGGGCACAGTCCAGCACCACCTTGACCCCCTGCAGCGAGATCCCGCCCAGGGAGGCCAGCAGGTGGACCACATACCGGTCCTCAGCATCAGCGAAGCGCTGAACCCTGCCCACATCAGCGCCCACCGGGGCAGGAGCATCCACACCCATCTGAGCCTCGATCGCGTCCTCCAACGCATCATCAAGCTTATGGCCGCCCGCGCCGAGGAACTTGATCCCGTTATCCGCCGCCGGGTTGTGCGACGCGCTGATCATCACCCCGAAATCAGCGTCGATATCCCCGACCAGGAACGCCGCAGCAGGAGTCGGCAGCACCCCCGCATCAAAGACATCCACCCCCGTGGAGGCCAGACCCGCCTGCACCGCAGCCGAGAGGAACTCCCCCGAAACCCGAGGATCACGAGCCACCACCCCCACCGGACGGCGCCCATCACCACGGCCCTCACCACCGAGGACCACCGCAGCCGACTGAGACAAACGCAAAGCCAGATCCGCGGTCAGCAGCTCATTAGCCACCCCGCGAACCCCATCGGTTCCAAAGAGTCTTGTCATATCGATGATGAGTCTAATAGGCCGAGCACCAGAAAACCCCCGCAGGCAGAGCCGGCGGGGGTTTTCTTCAGAGCGCTGGGGTCAGCGCTTCGAGTACTGCGGTGCCTTGCGGGCCTTCTTGAGGCCGGCCTTCTTGCGCTCCACGGCACGGGCGTCCCGTGTGAGGAAGCCGGCCTTCTTCAGGGCAGGGCGATTGTGGTCGCGGTCGATGCCGTTGAGGGCACGGGAAATGCCCAGGCGCAGCGCACCGGCCTGGCCGGAGGGGCCGCCTCCGTCGATCAGGGCGACCACGTCGTAGGCGCTGCTCAGGCCCAGCAGTGTGAAGGGGTCATTCACTTCCTGCTGGTGCAGCTTGTTGGGGAAGTAGTCCTCCAGGCTGCGGCCGTTGATGGACCATTTGCCTGAGCCGGGGACGATGCGGACGCGTGCGCGAGCCTGTTTGCGGCGACCGATAGCGGCGCCGGAGACGGTCAGGGGTGCTCGCTCGGCGGCGGGCTCTGAGGTCTCTGTCTGCGTCGACTCCGAGGTGAAGCTTGAGAGCTCCTCGGTTTCGGTGGTGAGCTCTTCAGTGTTCTGAGCCACGTTTCTCCTAAAATTCTAAGTTTCTGGTGGCCAGGACTACTGAGCGACCTGGGTGATTTCAAATGGCTTGGGCTGCTGTGCAGTGTGCGGGTGCTCACTGCCTGCATAGACGCGCAGCTTCTTCAGCTGTGCGCTGCCGAGCTTGTTGTGGGGAAGCATGCCTTTGACGGCAATCTCCACGGCCCGGGTGGGGAAGCGATCGATCATTTCCTGGAAGGTCATCGACCGAATGCCGCCGGGGAAGCCGGAGTGGCGCCAGTAGCGCTTCTTGGCCGCCTTGTCGCCGGTGACGGCGACCTTGTCAGCGTTGATGATGATGACGAAGTCGCCCATGTCCTGGTGCGGCGCGAAAGTCGGCTTGTGCTTGCCGCGCAGCAGGCCGGCGGCGTGAGTGGCCAGCCGTCCCAGGACGACGTCGGTGGCGTCGATGACGTGCCACTGAGGGTCCGCGTCGCCTTGCTTGGGGGTGTACGTACGCACGATGTTCATGCCTTTACGGTCGGTTGTTCTACGGTCAGGCTCCCGCTTCCGCCCGTGTGTGAGATACACAGCAGGGCAGGCGCCTGTTCACTCTTCAGGTCCGGGGCGCCGAAGCGCCCCTGATGTGTCGGTGCAGTTCCGGCTTTCCAGGTGAGGGCTGGAATTATGCCGGGCCCGTAGGTCCCCGTCCCGTCTCGCGGAGGCTGGATGGCCATGCAACTGAGCCGCCTCGACACGAATCCAGGCAGGGTGGACACGCACAACAACTCTCTACTGTACCGGATCCCCGCCCGGCCTGCACCCCGCGGGGCGGCCCAAGTGGGCACATGCAGACGACCCCGTTGCAAACAAAGATTTACGCAGATATTGTGTGGCATAACGCACATTAATATGGCGCACATCACATCTGCTGCTTCTGAAGGAGACCGTATGCCGCTGCTCGCCGCCGAGCGCCACAGCCGCGTTCGCACGCTTCTGCTCCAGGACGGAAGCGTCAGCGTCCAGCAGCTGGCCGACACCTTCGCCGTGACGAGAGAGACGATCCGCCGCGACCTCGACCAGCTGGAGCAGGAGGGAGCGCTGCGTCGTATTCATGGAGGCGCCGTGCCTGCGGCCTCCGCATCCCGCACCGAAGAGCCGCTCCAGGCCCGGCAGGGCCGGCACGCCGAGCAGAAGCGCCGCATCGCCCGTGCGGCAATGTCCTATCTTCCCCCGTCGGACGGAGGCTCCATGCTCATCGATGCCGGCACCACCACCGAGGCCCTGGCGGCCCTTCTGACAGATCCGCTGGAGAAGAGCGCATCGGACTCCGAGCAGCGTCGCTGCCTGATCACCAACGCCGTCCCGATCGCACTCATGCTCAGCTCATCCGCGGACGTCGACGTCGAGATGCTCGGCGGCAGCGTGCGCGGCATCACCGGAGCCGCAGTCGGTGTGCAGACCACTGCGGCCCTGCGCAGGCGGCGTGCCGACGTCGTCTTCCTCGGCACCAACGGCGTGGACGCCGGATTCGGCCTCAGCACGCCCGACACCCAGGAAGCCGCGGTGAAGACTGAGCTGCTCGCCGCTGGGCGTCAGCGCGTGGTGCTCGCCGACTCCTCGAAGCTCGGCCGGAGCTCCCTGGTGCAGTTCGCGCAGCTGGACGACATCGATGTGCTGATCACCGACGCCCCTCCGCCGGCCCTTCTCGCTGAGGCGCTCAGCGAGGCAGAAGTGTCTGTGGTGGTGGCCCCGTGATCCTCACCGTCACTCCTAATCCCAGCCTGGACAGGACAGTGGAGCTGCCCGCCCCTCTGGCCGTCGGACAGGTCCAGCGCGCCGCCGCGCAGCACTCCGAACCCGGGGGCAAGGGCGTCAACATCACTCGTGCCCTTGCCGCAGCCGGCGAGTCTTCCCTCGCGCTGCTGCCCGGGGATCCCGGCGATCCCGTTCTTCTTGCCCTCGAAGAGCTCGAAGTTCGCCACGAGGCGCTGCCCATCGGCGCGGCTCTGCGCACCAACATCACCATCACCGACCCGGCCGGCACCACCACCAAGATCAACGAACCCGGCCCCGCGCTCGTCCAGGATCAGGTGGAGGCGCTGGCCCAGGCGGTGATCCGGCGTGCAGGGACCGCCTCCTGGACAGCCCTGGCAGGCTCACTGCCGCCAGGCGTGCCCGAGACCTTCTATGCAGATGTCATCTCCCGGCTCCGCAGCGCAGCCGGCGAGGCACCGCACGCCATCGCCGTCGACGCCTCGGGCCCCGCGCTGGCGCACGCCGCCGCCGCCGGCCCGGACCTCATCAAGCCCAACGCTGAGGAGCTCCTCGAGCTCCACCGCGCCCTGATCGGCCCCGAAGCCACACCCGCCGTGCACGCGTCCGAGCTGGAGGGTGACCGAGGCTTGGCCGTCGAGCTGGTTCGCCGCCTCCAGACGCGCGGCGTCCGGTCTGCGCTGGTGACCCTCGGTCCGCACGGCGCCGTCCTCATCCCGGAAGAGGGTTCGAGTGCCCCGGTCCTCGCCGCATCAGGCCCTCCGCTGGTGGTGCGCAGCACCGTCGGAGCCGGCGACGCCTCCCTGGCCGGATACCTGCTGGCCGCCCATCGGGGCGGGACGGCAGAGGAGCGCCTCCTGCGCGCCGCCGCGCAGGGCCGGGCGGCCGCCTCCCTTCCCGGGTCCACGATGCCTCGCCCCCATGACCTCAGAATCCTCGACATCGTCGTCGAACACATCACTCCCACGAAGTAAGGAAATCGCCATGTCCATCACTGCCTCTGACCTGGTCAGCCTGGATGAGCTCACGGAGGACGAGCCGCGCGCCGTAATCCGAGCCCTTGCCGAACGGCTCGCTGCGGCCGGCCGCGCCGAAAGCGCCGATGCGGTCTTCGACGCCGCCTGGGCACGGGAGGAGCAGTCCTCCACGGGAATGCCCGGCGGCTTTGCCATACCCCACTGCCGGACAGCTGCGGTCAGCGAGCCCACGGTAGCCTTCGCCCGCCTGCCGCAGCCTGTCGCGTTCGATCCGGACGAGCCGTCGGACCTCGTCTTCTTCATCACCGTCCCTGAGAGCGCGGGCCAGGAGCACCTGAAGATCCTCTCGACTCTCGCCACGTCGCTGATGGACGACGCCTTCGTCGCCTCGCTGCGCTCAGCGCAGAGTCCCGACCACGCGGTCGAGCTGCTCGATTCGGCTCTGGGAGGCCGCACCCGCCAGCAGGCAGAGCAGCCGGCACCAGCTCCTGCCCATTCCGCCGGCGCTTCGCAGAGCGTGGTTGCTGTGACGGCATGCCCCACCGGGATTGCCCACACGTACATGGCCGCCGATGCGCTCAAGCAGGCCGCCGAACGGCTCGGCATCGCGCTGCAGGTGGAGACGCAGGGCTCCTCGGGCTCCACTCCCCTGGAGCGCAGCGCCATCGCCGAAGCCTCGGCCGTGATCTTCGCAGCCGACGTCGACATCCGCGACAAGCAGCGGTTCGCAGGCAAGCCGGTGGTGGCCGCTCGCGTGCGGCGCGGCATCAACGAACCGGAGTCGCTGCTGCGCGAAGCCCTTGCTGCCGCCGACGACCCGCAGGCCCAGACGGTCGACACGGACGACGCCGCCGCCCCGCACGCCGCGGACGAGAAGCCGGAGAGCTTCGGGCGAAAGACTCAGCGCGTCCTCATGACCGGCGTGAGCTACATGATCCCCTTCGTCGCCGCCGGCGGACTGCTCATTGCTCTGGGATTCCTGCTGGGCGGATACAACATCACCGACACGGCAGAGGACATTGCCTTCGGCAGCACCCTCTGGAACCTCCCCTCTGAGGCTGAGCTGCCTGATCCCTTCCACGGCTTCGGCGCCCTGGGCGGGTACCTGGGAGCCGTGTTCTTCGTCATCGGAGGGGCCGCCATGAACTTCCTGGTGCCTGCACTGGCCGGCTACATCGCCTACGGCATGGCCGACAGGCCAGGCATCGCACCCGGCTTCACCGCCGGCGCAGTCGCGCTGAGCATGGACGCCGGCTTCATCGGCGGCATCGTCGGCGGTGTGCTCGCCGGCGCGGTCGCCGCAGGGTTCCGGCAGCTGGACGTTCCCCGCTGGCTTGCCGGCCTCATGCCCGTCGTGATCATCCCGCTGCTGGCCACCATTGTGGCCGCAGGTTCCATGGTTCTCTTCCTCGGCGGCCCCATTGCGGAGCTGACCGGGGCACTCGAGGCGTGGTTGGAAGGCATGACCGGCTCCGCCGCCGTCGTGCTGGGACTGATCCTCGGGCTGATGATGTGTGTGGATCTCGGAGGGCCGGTCAACAAGGTGGCCTACTCCTTCGCCGTCGCCGGCCTGTCGGGGGCGGTCGCCGCCGGTGCCGATGCTCCGCTGATGATTATGGCGACTGTGATGGCTGCCGGAATGGTGCCGCCGCTGGGCATGGCCCTCGCGACGTTCCTGGACCGCAGACTGTTCACTCGAGCGGAGCAGGAGAACGGCAAGACGGCCGTGCTCCTGGGCGCCGCGTTCATCTCCGAGGGCGCTATCCCCTTCGCCGCAGCGGACCCGCTGCGCGTGCTTCCTGCCTCGATGCTGGGCGGAGCGACCACCGGTGCACTGACGATGGCCTTCGGAGTCACCTCGTTCGCTCCCCACGGCGGTGTCTTCGTGCCCTTCGCCGTGGAGAGCTTCCCGCTGTTCCTCATTGCCGTGGTCTGCGGCGCCGCGGTCACCGCACTCAGTGTGATCGCCCTGAAGAGGTGGGCCCGCCGCGCACCGGCCGAGGCTGAGACGCCGGAGATGCAGCTGGCTGCAGCCTGATCTCCCGGCGAAGGACACGTGGCGCCCCCCTCTGACAGAGAGCGGGGCGCCGCGTGTCTTGGGCGGACCGAGCTCAGACGCGGGAGGCGACGACGTCCCGGAGCCGGTCGAACAGGGGGTGCAGGGGGTCCAGCCCGGTGATTTCTGCGGTGACGGCCTCCGCGGAGACATCTCCTGCGCGCATGCGCTCCAGCAGCTGGTGCAGCTGCGCCGCTTCCTCATCTCCGGTGAATTCCAGGGCAGCCCCCACGGCGTTCAGCAGGCCGTCCACACTGAGGCCGCGTTCGGCGGCCTCCCCAGCAGGGCCGATGAGGCGCTCGTGGCGCGACAGTTTGCGGAGCGGCTGGCGGCCGACGCGATCGACGGTGTCCGGCAGTGCAGAATTGCGGAAGCGCTCCAGAATGGTGGTCCGGTATTCGGTCATCTCCTCGGCGGTGAAGCCGTGCTTGGCGCTCAGCAGCGCGGAGGTCTCCTCCAGAGCCGCAGCGACCCCTGAGGCGACGTCCGTGTCCGCGAGGGCCTCCGCGATCATGCTGTGGCCTGCCCGTCGGCCCAGGTACGCGGCCGTCGCGTGCCCGGTGTTGACCGTAAAGAGCTTCCGCTCGATGTATGGGCCCAGATCCTCCACGAAATGCGCGCCCGGGATGGTGGGCAGCCGGTCGCCGAAGGGTGCACTTTCGATGGCCCATTCGTAGAACGGCTCGACGGTGACGTCGATGCCTCCGTCGGCGGGCTGTCCGGGGACGATGCGATCCACTGCTGTGTTCGCGAAGACTGCCTTCGCGCCCAGCCCGTCCCATTCGTCGCCGGCGAGCTCCACGAGGTGTCCGCGGAGCGTGTCGGTGCCGCCGATCGCGTTCTCGCAGGCCATGACCTGCAGCGGGTCGGCATCGGCCGCACGCACCCGCAGTCCGGCGAGAATGTGCGGCGCAATGAACTTCAGGATGCTTGGGCCCACTGCGGTGGTGACGACGTCCGCCTCGGCGATCTCAGCGGCCACCGCGTCGGGGTCCTCCGCGGAGCTGATGGCCCGGAAGCCGGTGACCGTCCTGTCCTGGCCGCCGACGCCGACCTCACGCACCGTGTAGGAGTCGGAGTCGGCCAAGGTCTCGACCAGAGCGGCCGCGACGTCGGAGAAGACAACCTCGTAGCCGCCCTCGTGGAGCAGGAGCCCCACGAATCCTCGGCCGATGTTGCCGGCGCCGAAATGAACTGCCTTCATGCTGCGGTCCTCTCCTCGGGGTGCGGGGGCATCACTGGTTGACGGCCTGCAGCATCCGGAAGATCTCCTCTTCAGTGGCTGCCGCCTTCAGCGCCTGAACCTGTGACTCATCGGAGAAGAGCTCTGCGATCCGGGAGAGGATCTGCAGGTGCTCGTCACCCACCCCGGCGATGCCGATGACGAAGGTGACGTGGTCTCCGAACCAGTCCACACCGCCGTCATACCGGGTGACGGACAGGGCGGATGCTTTGACCGCATCCTTGGCATCGTTGGTTCCGTGCGGAATGGCAAGCTCGTTGCCCATGAAGGTGGAGACGGTGGCTTCGCGGTCGCGCATATCCTGCAGGTAGTCGCCGGTCACCGCGCCTGCGGAGACGAGGATCTCGCTGGCCTGCTCGAGGGCCTGCTCCTGAGTTGCCGAGCCGGAGACGATGGTGACGCGTGCCGGTGTCAGGACTGCTGACTCGGTCACCACGCCGCCGTCACCCTCCTCAGCGGCTCCGGGTGCTGCCGCTCCTGCAGTGGTGGTTGCTTCGCCCTCGCGGCTGCTCCTCACCAGCTCCACCACTTCGTCGTACTCAGGAGCGTTCATGAAGTTGTCTACGGACACGTGGATGGCCTCGGGCTCCTGGCCTCGGGCACGGTCGGTCAGCTGCTGCTGGGTGATGACGAGGTCGGCATCGCCCGGAAGGTTCGCCACCGCCTTATTGGAGACGGACACACCGACGATGCCGGCCTCTTTGATCTTCTTTCGGAGGACGGAAGCACCCATCGCGGAGGAGCCCATACCGGCGTCGCAGGCGAAGTAGATGGTCTGTATCTTCGCGGAGGCAGCCGCGGGGACACTTCCTGAGCCGGCGGCGAGGCCGCTCAGGTGCTCAGACTTCTTGCCCTTAGCCGTCTCCGTTCTGGCGATGGCAGAGGTGAACTCATCGTCTCCTTCGAGGTCCCGCCGACGGCTTGCCAGCAGAATCATTGCAGCAACTGCAAACGACACGGAAGCGGAGAGCACTACGGAAAGAACGACGCCGATATGACTGCCCTGCGCCGTCATCCCGAGGACAGCAAAGATGGACCCTGGCGCCGCAGGGCCGACAAGACCCGTGTCGAACAGCACATTTGTGCCCACTCCTGTCGCTCCGCCAGCAACCACCGCCAGCAGAAGAGCAGGCTTCATCAGCACGTAGGGGAAGTAGACCTCGTGGATGCCGCCGAAGAAGTGAATGATGAGCGCGCCGGGGGCAGTTGCCCGCGCCGCACCGACCCCGAAGACAGTGAACGCCAGGAGCACACCGAGACCCGGACCCGGGTTTGCTTCCAGCAGGAAGAGAACCGAGCTGCCCTCACGTGCCGCCTCGGCGCTGCCTAAGGGCGTCAGCACACCATGGTTGATCGCGTTGTTCAGGAAGAAGACTTTGGCGGGCTCGATGACCAACGAGGCCACCGGAAGAAGGCCGTTGTCGATCAGCCAGCTCACCATGGATTCCAGCACGCTCATCAGGCCGTTGATGACAGGTGCCAGGAGGTAGAACCCGGCGATTGCCATGCCGAATCCCGTGATGCCGGCCGAGAACATGTTGACCAACATCTCGAAGCCGGCCCTGACCTTGCCTTCCCAGAGCCTGTCGAGCTGCTTCATCACCCAGGCGGCAAGCGGCCCCATGATCATGGCGCCGATAAACATGTGGATCTCATCCAAGGGGTCCTGACCAGCAGCCAACTCTTCGTTGAGCAGGTGTATGAGCCAATCCGAGCCAGCGATGACGCCGAAGGTAGCAACAGCGCCGACGACCGCCCCTCGCATGTCGTACACCATCTTCCCGCCCTGGACGGCAATCAGAATCGGGAGCAGGTAATGGATCATCGGCCCGACGATGGATGCAAGAGCCTCGTTCGGCGTCCATCCCACGTCGATGAAGAAGGCAGTCACCAAACCCCAGGCGATGAGTGCCGGAATGATAGGCATGATCATCCCGGACATGAAGGAGCCGACCTTCTGGACGCCGACCCGGAGCGCGCCGGGCTGCTTCTGGGTCTCTTGCTCTGCGGCAGCTGACGTCGTCGACATCGCGTGCCCCTCTCGTGTTGTTCTGCGTGTGCGGTTATTGAGCGTGCTGTGTGGCCAGCGCCTCGCGTGCGGCCTCGCGGGCCGCAGCGGCGCTGGTGGCGCCCAGCGCAGCCGCAGCGGCTGCGCGGGCGGAGTCAGCAGTGTGCTGGGACAGTTCGTAGCGCACCTCGGCCAGAGCCGCAGGCGCCATGGAGAGAGTGGTGGCGCCCAGTCCCACCAGGACGACGGCGAGCAGCGGGTCCGCGGCGGCCTCGCCGCAGACGCCCACGGGCTTTGAGGTGACCTGCCCGGCCGCGCCGACCTCACGGATCAGACGCAGCACAGCCGGGTGCCACGGGTCCTGCAGGGACGCCACAGACCCCAGGAGACGGTCCGCAGCCATGGCGTACTGGGTGAGGTCATTGGTGCCGATGGAGGCGAAGCCCGTGCGCTGCAGAATCGGCTCAGCCAGCAGGGCTGAGGAGGGCACCTCCACCATCACGCCGGAGGTCTTCAGGCCGTGGGCGGACGCCAGCTCGGTGAACTGCTCCGCCTCCTCCACGGTGGAGACCATCGGTGCCATCACCCAGACGTCGGCCTCAGCGGCTGCCTCAGCACGAGCGAGGGCAGTCAGCTGATCCTCCAGGATCTCCTGCTTCGCCAGCAGGGCACGAATGCCGCGCAGGCCGAGAGCCGGGTTCTCCTCCTCGTCGTTGGTGAGGAACGGCAGGGGCTTATCGGCGCCGGCGTCGAGCACGCGGACGACCACCTTCTTGCCGGGGAACGCCTTCAGCAGCTCGGTGTACGCCGCAGTCTGGTCCTCGACGGAGGGCGCCCGATCGGAGGAGAGGAAGAGGAACTCGGTGCGGAACAGGCCCACGCCTTCGGCTCCCAGCTCCACAGCGTGCTGTGCGCCGTCGGGGCTTCCGAGGTTGGCCAGCAGCGGCACCGGTGTGCCGTCGGCGAGCGCTCCGGGAGTGACGGGCGCGGCCTGCACCGCAGAGCGCTGTTCGATGCGGCGCTCCGCCTCGGCCAGCTGCTCGGGGCCGGGGTCCGCGATGACCTGTGAGGAGGCGGCGTCGACGATGACCTCCTGCCCCTCCGCGAGAGCCGCGGCGCCGCGCGCGCCGACCACGGCGGTGATGCCGGCGCTGCGAGCGAGGATGGCGGTGTGAGATGTGGGGCCGCCCTCCACTGTGACGAGCGCAAGGACCTTGTCCAGATCCAGCAGCGCAGTGTCGGCGGGCGCAAGGTCTCGGGCCACCAGCACGAAGGGGTGCCCGGGATCCGGGATCCCCGGTGCGGGAAGCCCGCGCAGGTGGGCGATGACCCGCTGTGAGACGTCGTTGAGATCCGCTGCTCGCTCCCCCAGGTAGCCGCCGAGGCCCTTGAGCATCTCGGCGAACTCCTCGAACGCGCTGTGGACGGCCCACTCGGCGCGGTACCCCTCGGCCGCCTTGGCCTCCACGGCCTCGGCGAGGGACGGGTCCTGGGCCATCATGGCCTGGGCTTCGAGGACCTCCTGCGCCTCTCCTCCGGCCTGCTCGCCGCGGGCGGCCAAGTCGGCGGCGACGACCCTGATGGCCTCAGCGACTCTGGCCGTCTCCTCCTCGGGGGCGAGAGAGGACCTCTCGGCCACAGGGGCGGCCGGCGGAGGGGACATGCGTGCCACCGGGCCTCGGGCGATGCCCTGCCCGATGCCCGTGCCGATCAGAAGTCCGGCGCTGGATCCCGCGGGGGTCATGATCAGGCCTCGTCGTGGTCGGTGACGAGCAGCTGCTCGAGGGTGTCCAGTGCCTCTTCGGCACCCTCGCCCTCAGCGGTGAGGACCACCTCGTCGCCCTTCTCCACTCCGAGGGAGAGGACGGTGAGAATGCTCGCCGCGTTGACGGTCTTCTCACCTTTGGTGATGGTCACAGGGATGCCGGTCTCCTGCGCTGCGGAGACGAACATCTTCGCCGGCCGGGCGTGGAGGCCGTTGGAGGAGGCGACGGTGACGGTGCGCGATGCGGACATCTGAAGGGCCTTTCGTAGGAGGTGGGATCTCATCTGGGCCGAGCGGAGGGATCGTCCGCCCCGCTGATGAGCTCACGCAGCACGGACAGGGCCGCACTGCCGTCGAGGTCTGAGCCGATGCTGTCCGGCAGCACGCCCACAGGCACGCTCCGAGGCTCGGAGAGACCGCGGACATCCTCTGCGAGGTCTGCCAGATGCGGTCCGAGGAGCACGGCGTCGGCGAGCTCCAGCTCGAACAGCAGTGAAGACTGGGCTCCTGGCTTCGCCGTGTGCGCCAGCCCTTCGTGCTCCAGGGCACGATTGAGGCGCTGCGCGATGAACGTGCTGGACGCGCCTGCGCCGCACACCACCAGGATCTTCATTGATCTGCCTTCTGCTGCTCGTCCTGCTCGCTTCGTCCATTGCTCTGAGCCTCCATTCTCCCGTGATGCAGCACACATCTCTATAGGGTGACGGGGCATGCTTTTTTCCGCCCATGCGGAAAGTCCGCTGAAACGTCTGTGGGAAGATGCAGGCGTGAGCACCCGCCGGCAGGATCAGCTGATCTCTCTGCTTCTGAAGGAGGAGGGATGGCTCACCGCCGCATACCTCGCCGACGCGCTCGGGGTCACTCCGCGCAGCGTCCGCAGCTACATCTCCCAGATCAACTCACGCGCCTCCGCAGCGCACATCTCCTCCGAGACGGTCCCGGAGGATGAGCCTGCGGCTCCCGCGGTGGAATCCGGGCCCGACGGCTACCGAGCTGACGCCCCCACCCTCAGCCGCCTGCGTCCTGAACGGTCTGAGGCGTCGCCCGACGCTCGGGCTCGCGCCCTCATCAGCGCACTGCTGGATGCGCCCTCCGGCGTCGACCTGACGCGCACCGCTGCGCGCCTGCATCTGAGCGAAGCGACCATCGAGGCAGACCTGCAGCGAGTACGCGCTCTGGTGCTCGGCCGGGATCTGCGCCTGGAGCGGGTAGGACCCCGCGCCGTCCTCTCCGGGAGCGAGGCGGCCCAGCGGCGGCTGATCTCGTCACTGGTCCATGAAGAGATGGACCAGGAAGGCTTCGATGTGAGCTCGATGCGGCGAGCGGCAGCGCTGCGGAGCATCGACGCCACTGCCTTGGGCCGCTGAGCCGCGCCCTCGGTGCGCGGCTCAGAGACATGGGCTACTACGTCAACGAGTTCGCCTGCGCCGACGCAGCCCTCCACGCGGCGATCGCCTCAGACCGCGCGGCCCAGGGACGCCCGCTCGAGCCGTCAGCACCAGCAGATGCGGAGCCCGGGGACTCCTTCGAGGGGCGAGAAGACATGAGCCGGGTGGTGGACCTCCTGCGTGACCTGTGCTCTGAGCATCTCTCGAGCGACCTCGGCCCCAGCGACCTCGAACATCTGGCCTCGCTGACGCTGACGCGCGTCGTGGCGCCGGCAGGATCGGAGACGGTCCGCGCAGATCCGCACGTGGAGGAGGTCGTCTCCGCCGCGGTGGGCCGCGTGTCCCGCTGCTACATGGTCGACCTCGAAGATCCGGCATTCACCCGGCGGCTCTCCCTGCACGTGCAGAATCTGCGGCTGCGGGCGCAGCAGCAGGCCTGGTCCCGGAATCCGATGACCCAGTCTCTGAAGGCTTCGTACCCCATGGTCTTCGAGATTGCCGTCGCCCTCGCGTCGGACATCTCAGAGAGTCTCGACTTTCACCTGCCTGATGACGAGATCGGCTACCTCGCCATGCATGTGGGAGGACGGCTGGAGGCTGAGCGCCGTGCCGAGACGACGATCACCGCAACGATCGTCAGCCCCGGATACTACGACCTGAACGAGCTGCTCCGATCCAGAATCGACGAGACGCTGGGCTCCTCCGTCGATGTGGTCAGTGTGGAGACTGGCATCGATCCGGACTGGAGCTCCTTCGACACGGACCTCATCCTGAGCACCGTCCCGCCTCCGTCGCCGAATGAGAGAACTGTCACGCTGGCGCCGTTCCTCACGCAGAACGATGTGGAGCGGGTGGCGGCGGCGGTGGCCCGTGTTCGGCGCACGCGGCGTCTGGCCGAGCTGCGCACCAAGCTGCGGCGGTATTTCAGCCCCGACGCGTTCTTCCGACCGTTGGAGGCCTCCACCGAGGAGGAGGCCATCCGAATGCTCGGCGAGCCTCTGGTGGAGCGCGGCATCATCGACGCCTCCTACGTCGATGCCTCCGTTGCTCGCGAACAGATGTCCTCAACAGCGTTCACCGACTCATTCGCCGTTCCTCATGCCATGGATATGACCTCCACGAGGACGGCGATCTCCTTCGGGATCGCGGAGGGCGGGCTGCCGTGGGGCGGCCAGCGGATTCAGGCCGTGGCCCTGGTGGCATTCAGCGAAGCCGAGCGGGATGCGTTTCAGACCATCTTCGAGCAGCTGGTGGAGGTCTTCGGAGACAGGAAGTCCCTGCAGCGCATCCTTCAGCGCGGCAGGGACTTCCCCGGGTTCGTCGACGCTCTGGCTCAGGCCTTGGAGTAGGCGCCCTCGCGCATGTCTTCGATCTCCCGGTTCTTGGTCTCGGGGACGAACTTCAGCACGAAGAACAGCGAGACGAGCGCACTGATCGCGTAGAAGCCGTAGGCGAAGACCAGCGAGAGCTCGGCCATGGAGGGGAAGAGCGAGGACACCAGGAAGTTGGAGCCCCAGTTGAAGGCGGACGCCACACCGAGCGCCACCGCTCGCACTCGGTTGGGGAACATCTCGCCCAGCATCAGCCACATGAACGGGCCCCACGTCGCACCGAAGCCTACGACGAAGACATTCGCCGAGATCAGCGCGATGATATTCCACGGCTCGGGCAGCATGACGCCGCCGTCCTCACCCGCGTCTCCGACGACCTCTGCGAAGGAGAAGGAGATGGCCATCATGCCCAAGCCGACGGCCATGACGGCGGAGCCGATGGCCAGCGGAATGCGGCGGCCCACCTTGTCGACGATGAGGATGCCGATGATCGTGGCAAGGATGTTGAGGCTGGTGGTGATCACCTGCACCAGCATCGCCTGGTCCTCTTCGATGCCCACGGCCTGCCAGAGCGTCGTGGAGTAGTAGAAGATGACATTGATGCCGACGAACTGCTGGAAGACTGCCAGCCCGATGCCGACCCAGACAATGGGCATCAGCTTACCGCCGACGAAGAGGTCCTTGAGCTTCTGGCGAGCTTCGAGGTTGATCGTCTCGCGGATTTCGGTGATCTTGTTGGCCACGTAGCTCTGCCCTCGGATGCCGACGACGTCCTCCAGGACCTTCGCAGCCTCCTTGTCGCGGCCGCGAGAGACCAAGTACCGAGGCGACTCCGGAACGGAGAGGGCAAGAAGCCCGTAGATGAGGGCGGGGGCAGCCTCCGACAGGAACATCCATCGCCACGCATCCAGTCCGAACCAGAGCTCGCTCGAGGCCCCTCCGGCAGCCTCGGCGAAGATCCAGTTGGAGAAGGCGGCCATGAAGATGCCGGTCACGATGGCCAGCTGGAAGAGCGAGCCGAGTCGGCCGCGCCAGTTGGCGGGTGAGACTTCGGCGATGTAGGCCGGGGCGATGACGGACGCCATGCCGACGCCGATGCCGCCGACCACGCGCCACAGAATGAGGTCGTAGACGCTGAAGACCAGGGCGGTTCCGATCGCTGAGACGAAGAACAGCGAGGCGGCGATGAGCATCGCCTTCTGGCGTCCCACACGGTCGGAGATCGTCCCTCCGGCGAAGGCGCCGAGCACACAGCCGAGCAGCGCGCTGGAGACGCTGAAGCCCTGCATGAACGGGTTGAGGTCGAACTCCTCAGCGATCGGCCCTACGGCGCCGTTGATGACAGCGGTGTCGAATCCGAAGAGGAAGCCGCCGAATGCAGCGACTAAGACAACCCATGCGACGGCGCCGCCGAGCGACGCCTCAGGGCCATCTGTGTTGGTGGTCATCGTTGACTCATTTCCGTCGTGTCGGGCAAAACCGCGTCGATTCTGCCCACATATATCGCGCTATGCAACATATTTGCCTGCAGGCTCATCGGCCCAGGTCCTCGCATTCCCCGCACGTGGTGATGCAGGTCTCACGAGGCCTCTCGCAGGGCCCGCGTCTGACGAGCCCGTGCCCTCAGGTGAGCGTCCTGGGGATACTGAACCGAGTCGAGCACGAGCCCGTGAGGCGGGGCGAGGCGCACGTCCTGATCCCAGGACGCCCGGCCCAGCCTGGCTGTCAGCCACCCAGGCTCTCGTCGACCCTCCCCCACCTCGATGCAGGCGCCGACGAGTGCCCGGACCATGTGGTGGCAGAAGGCATCGGCTGTGATGCGCAGGCTCAGCACCCCGTCCTCTCCCCTTCGGATCCTAAATTCCTGAAGCTCCCGAACTGTGGTGCTGCGGTCCCTCGGCTTGCAGAAGCTGCCGAAGTTGTGGAGTCCCAGGACGCTCATCGCCTCGAGGTCCATCAGAGTCTCATCGAGTGCGCTGCGCACCCAGGCCGTGCTCCGGCGGCTGAGGGGGTCCCATCGGATCTGCTGGTCTGCCATGCGGTAGGAGTAGGTGCGGCTGAGAGCGGAGAAGCGCGCGTCGAAGTCTGCCGGCGCCTCACGCACCGCATGGAGCACCAGTGCCCCATCCTCACGGCCCAGAACCCCCGACAGTCGTCGGTGCATAGCGTCGACGGGGCTGATGTCCCGTCCGCGGCCGAGCGCCTCGAACTCCTCCTCGCTCAGATCCAGGTGCACCACCTGTCCGCGGGCGTGCACCCCGGCGTCCGTCCGTCCTGCGACGGTCACTGGGACTGGCCGTCGGACGACGGTGGCAAGCGCCTCCCGCAGTGCTCCTTCGACGGTGGGAAGGCCGGGTTGGGCGGCCCACCCGTGGTACGCGTTGCCGTCGTAGGCGAGGTCCAGGCGCAGTCGGGGCATACTGAGAACGATACAGAAATGCCCCCGGCCCTAAGGGCTCGGGGGCATTTCTGATGAGGGACGGGGACTTACTTGTCCTCCTCCGGAGTCTCCTCGGCGGCAGCCTCAGCTGCTGCTTCGTCAGACTCGGTGTCGGCGGGCGCCTCAGCAGCGGCGGCGTCGGACGCCTCCGTCTGGACTGCCTCGTCAGCAGCCTGCTCCTGCGGAGCCTCTTCCTCAGCGGGAGCAGCGGACGCCGCAGCGGCCTCTGCGTCGCGGACGACCTGCTGCTTGGGGCTCACGGGCTCCATCACAAGCTCGATGACAGCCATGGGGGCGTTGTCGCCCTTGCGGTTGCCGATCTTGGTGATGCGGGTGTAGCCGCCTTCGCGCTCAGCCATCGCCGGCGCAATGACGGTGAACAGCTCGTGCACGATGCCCTGGTTGGTGGCGTTCTTCGCGCTGATCTGGCCGACCACCTTGCGGCGTGCAGCAAGGTCGCCCTTCTTGGCGAGGGTGATCAGACGCTCAGCGTACGGGCGCAGGCGCTTGGCCTTGGTCACCGTCGTGGTGATCGAGCGATTCTCGAACAGCTGGGCCGAGAGGTTGGCCAGCATGATCTTCTCGTGCGCTGGGCCTCCGCCCAGACGAGGTCCCTTAGTGGGGGTTGGCATTGTCCTACTCCTTGGTTACACGCTCACCCTGCGAGGCGAGCCGAATCTGTGCGGAGCCTCAGTTGGAGAACTGAGGATCCTCGTCGTCGTACTCTTCCTCTTCAGCGGCGAAACGCGCGGCCGTGGGATCGAAGCCCTCAGGCGAGTCCTTCAGCTGGAGGTTGTACTCCACGAGCTTCTCCTTGACCTCATCGATGGACTTCGCACCGAAGTTGCGGATGTCCATGAGGTCGGCCTCGGAGCGTGCCGTGAGCTCACCGATGGTGTGGATGCCCTCACGCTTGAGGCAGTTGTAGGAGCGCACGGTGAGCTCCAGGTCCTCAATCGGCAGAGCCATATCCGCAGCCAGGGCAGCGTCGGTGGGCGAAGGCCCGATCTCGATGCCCTCAGCCGAGAAGTTCAGCTCCTTGGCCAGGCCGAACAGCTCCACGAGTGTGGAGCCGGCCGAGGCCAGCGCGTCGCGCGGGTCCATCGACGGCTTGGTCTCGACGTCGATCGTCAGCTTGTCGAAGTCGGTGCGCTGCTCCACACGGGTGGCTTCGACCTTGTAGCTGACCTTCACGACGGGCGAGTAGATGGAGTCCACGGGGATCCGGCCGATCTCTGAGTCCTCGAGCTTGTTCATCGCAGCGGAGACGTAGCCGCGTCCACGCTCGATGGTCAGCTCCAGGTCCAGCTTGCCGTGCTCGTTGAGCGTCAGCAGCTGGAGATCTGGGTTGTGGAACTCCACTCCTGCCGGGGGGGTGATGTCTGCCGCGGTGACCGCACCAGGTCCCTCTTTGCGCAGGTAGGCGACGACCGGCTCGTCGTGCTCCGAGGACACCGAGAGCTTCTTCACGTTGAGGACCATCTCGGTGACGTCCTCCTTCGCGCCCGAGATCGTGCTGAACTCGTGCAGCACGCCGTCGATCCGGACGCTGGTGACTGCGGCGCCCGGAATGGAGGAGAGGAGGGTCCTGCGCAGCGAGTTGCCGAGGGTGTAGCCGAAGCCGGGCTCGAGGGGCTCGATGGTGAAGCGGGCGCGGGTTTCGTTGACGACTTCTTCTGTCAGCGTGGGGCGCTGTGCAATGAGCACTTGCGGTTCCTTATCCGCGTGCGTCCGCTATTTGACGCACACTGTTTTCGTCGGGGGAACTTCATGTATTGCGCACGACGTCGCTGGGCGCGTCGATGCTGTGGCGGAGCGAAGAAGCGTCAGACGCGACGGCGCTTCGGGGGGCGGCAGCCGTTGTGGGCCGAAGGCGTGACGTCGGAGATCGATCCGACCTCGAGGCCTGCAGCCTGAAGCGACCGGATCGCAGTCTCGCGACCGGATCCCGGGCCCTTGACGAAGACGTCAACCTTCTTCATTCCGTGCTCCTGCGCCCGCTTGGCAGCCTGCTCGGCGGCCATCTGCGCGGCGAAGGGCGTGGACTTGCGTGAGCCTTTGAAGCCCACCTCGCCCGACGAGGCCCAGGAGACCACAGCACCGGTGGAGTCGGTGATGGAGACGATGGTGTTGTTGAAGGTCGACTTGATGTGAGCCTGACCCTGGGTGATGTTCTTTGATGCGCGGCGGCGCGGCTTGCGCGCGGCGGCTCGAGTCTTGGGGGGCATGATTCTCCTGCTGAACTACTTCTTCTTGCCTGCGACGGTCTTCTTCGCGCCCTTGCGGGTACGCGCGTTGGTCTTTGTCTTCTGACCACGGACGGGCAGGCCGCGACGGTGGCGAATGCCCGCGTAGGAGCCGATCTCAACCTTGCGGCGGATGTCTGCTGAGACCTCACGGCGCAGATCGCCTTCGACGGTGAAGTTGGCTTCGATGTAGTCGCGCAGCTGGACGAGCTGGTCGTCCGTCAGGTCCTTCACGCGAGAGTTGGGGTCAATGCCGGTGGCCTCGAGAGCCTCGGCGGCGCGGGTTCGGCCCACGCCGTAGATGTAGGTGAGTCCGATCACCGAGCGCTTCGCATCGGGGATGTCGACTCCTGCCAGACGTGCCATCTGGTCAGTCCTCCTTAGTTCGTCCGAAGGTCTTCAGCAGCGCTCCCCGCAGGGGCCCTGGGGCCCGGCCTCGGAGGTGAGGCTCTCATCGGGTCTCCGGCCTTCGGCAACCGGAGGTGTGCTCGCCAGCTCATTCGCGAGCCGCACTGCTGTTCTGTGTATTGAGCTGTGGTGCGCTGGGCCTCAGCCCTGGCGCTGCTTGTGGCGTGCGTTCTTGCAGATCACGCGGACCACGCCCTTGCGGCGGATCAGCTTGCATTCGGAGCAGATCGGCTTGACGCTCGGCTTCACCTTCATGGCTATACCTCTGTCTTGGTTTACTTGTAGCGGTAGACGATGCGGCCGCGGTTGAGGTCATAGGGACTCATCTCTACGACGACCCTGTCCTCAGGGAGGATACGGATGTAGTGCTGGCGCATCTTGCCCGAGATGGTCGCAAGCACCACGTGCTCGTTCTCCAGTCTCACTCGGAACATGGCATTGGGCAGAGCCTCAACGACTGAGCCCTCTACTTCGATGACGCCTTCTTTTTTCCCCATACGCTCCACACACCGGTCGCGATCCTTCTCCGCACGGTCTGCCGGCCACGCTGGCCCGACAGGCGATTGGAGAGAAGAATCTGGATTTCTGCTTCAGAGCCTCTGGGCGCGAATGACCGCAGAGACAACCAACAGACGATCGTACCGGAGTCAAGGCCGGCGCGCCAGTTCGGGAGCGCGCGTCAGCGGAGGGCTGCTGGAGAGACCCCGTGGGGAGCCAGATCTGCGGCTCCGCCGTCGGGTGCGGTAAGGACCCATACGCCGTCCTCGTGACGGCACACGGAGTGCTCCCACTGGCTTGAGCGGGAGCGGTCGGTCGTCACCACGGTCCAGTCGTCGTCCAGCACCTTTGTGTCGATGCTTCCGCGGACCAGCATGGGCTCAATGGCGACGGCCATCCCCGGCTTGATCCGGGTGCCCTTCATGCCGGTGGAATAGTTGAACACGTCGGGCTCCATATGCATGGCCGAGCCGATTCCGTGTCCTACGTAGTCCTCCAGGATGCCCAGGTCGGAGCCGCCGTTGGACCTGACGTAGTCTTCGACGGCCTCCCCCACTTCGCCGACGTGCTTTGCCTCTGCGAAGGCGGCGATGCCGGCCCACAGAGCCCCGCGGGTAATGCTGGAGAGGCGTTCGTCCTCGGGGTCTGCTGTTCCGTGGGCGGCGGAGCCGAGGATGACGGTGCGGGCGGAGTCCGAATGCCAGCCTTCGACGATGCAGCCGCCGTCCACCTTGAGAACGTCTCCCTGCTCGAGCCGACGATCACCGGGGATCCCGTGAACCACCTCTTCGTTGACGGAGGTGCAGATCCAGCCTGGGAAGCCGTGGTAGTTCAAGAAGTTCGGCTTGGCTCCGTGGGACGTGACCACGTCGGCGAAGATGCGGTTGAGCTCTCCGGTGGTGACCCCCGGCGCGGCGTGCTCGATCGTGGCATCCAGCGCCTCGCAGAGGATGGTGCCTGCAGCATCCATATGCCGGAGCTGCTCCGGCGTCTTGAGCTCTACGCGCGACCGGTTGAACATGCTCAGGGGAGCTCTTTCATGATGCGCGCGTTGACCTCGTCGACGGCTCCGAGGCCGTCGACCTGCCTCAGCACGCCTCGTGTGGAGTACTCCGCGATCATCGGCGCAGTCTCCGATTCGAAGACCTCAAGGCGGTGCCGAATGACGTCCTCGGTGTCGTCCCGGCGGCCTTCCATCTCTGCGCGCTTGGACAGTCGGGAGACGAGCTCCTCCTTGTCCGCCACCAGCTCTAGGACCACGTCGAGACGGGCTCCGAGGCGGGCGAGGATCCCGTCGAACGCTTCGACCTGAGTGAGGTTGCGGGGGTAGCCGTCCAGCAGGAAGCCATCAGCCGCGTCCTCCCACGCAAGCCTGTCTTCGACCAGCCGGTTGGTCAGCGAGTCGGGCACGAGATTCCCGGCCTCGACATAGCGCTGCGCCTCCTGGCCCAGCGCAGTGCCTCCCTTGATGTTCTCGCGGAAGATGTCGCCTGTGGAGATGGCGACGATGCCGAGCTCCTCAGAGATCTTCTTGGACTGAGTCCCCTTGCCGGCACCGGGTGGTCCGACGATCAGCATGCGTGTCATCGCAGAAGCCCTTCGTAGTTGTGCTGCTCAAGCTGTGCATTGATCTGCTTCACGGTGTTCAGACCGACGCCGACCATAATCAGAATGGACGTGCCGCCGAACGGGAAGTTCTGGTCGGCCCCGATCAGCACGAATGCGATCAGCGGGATCAGAGCGATGAACCCGAGATAGAGCGCGCCGGGGAACGTGATTCGGCTGATGACGTATGCGAGGTACGACTCGGTGGCTTTGCCGGCGCGCACGCCGGGGATGAAGCCGCCGTACTTGCGCATGTTCTCGGCCACCTCGTTGGGGTTGAACGTGATCGACACGTAGAAGTATGTGAAGCCGACGGTGGCCAAGAAGAATGCGGCCATGTACAGCGGGTGGTCACCGCTTCCGAAGTACTGAGCCACCAGCTCGTACACGGGGCCGACGTCTTCGCCCGCCGCCGGCTGGTTGAACTGCATCCACACGCTGGGGAGCATCAGCACCGAGGAGGAGAAGATCACGGGGATGACGCCCGCCATGTTGACCTTGATGGGGATGTAGGTGGACGAGCCTCCGACGGTCCGGCGCCCCATCTGCTTCTTTGCGTACTGGACGGGAACTCGGCGCTGGGACTGCTCGACGAAGACGATGGCTGCCACCAGGAGAAGTCCGATCACACAGACGACGGTGAACACTCGCCAGCCCTGAACTGCCCAGATCTCCTGCATTGAGCCGGGGAAGCCGGCTGCGATGGCCACAAAGATGAGGATGGACATGCCGTTGCCGACACCTCGCTCGGTGATCTGCTCGCCGAGCCACATAATCAGCGCGACGCCCGTGACGAGCGTGAGGATCATCAGCAGGATGATGAACATGGACTGGTCGGGCATGATCCATTCGCCTTCGCACCCCAGGAGGCTTCCGGTGCGGGCCATGGTCACGAGGACGGTCGCGTTCATCAGTGCGAGGGCGAGAGTGAGGTATCGCGTGTACTGAGTCAGCTTGGCCTGCCCCTGGGCACCCTCACGCTGGAGGGACTCGAAGCGCGGTATGACCACGCGGAGCAGCTGCACGATGATGGCTGCCGTGATGTACGGCATGACTCCCAGCGCGAAGACGGAGAGCTGGAGCATGGCCCCGCCCGAGAACATGTTCACGAAGTTGTACAGGCCGCCCTCGGCGTTGCCCAGCGCGAGGCACCGCTGCACCCCGGCGTAGTCAACCCCGGGGGCCGGGATGAATGCGCCGATGCGGTAGATCACGATGATCCCGAGCGTAAACAGGATCTTCGTGCGCAGGTCGGGCGATTGGAACACCCTGGCTATTGCGCTGAACAAGCGTCCTCCTCTAATGGTCAGGCGACCACACAGTCTGCCATCCTAACGCGAACGGCCCCCTGCGGCCTCTGCTGAGGCCCCAGGGGGCTCGTCTCACGTCAAGTCGATCTTCACTCGGGCTTCGGAGAGCCCTTCACCGCGAGGGTCTCGACGGACCCTCCAGCTGCGGTGATCTTCTGCTCGGCGGACGCAGAGAAGGCGTGGGCCTTCACTGTGAGAGCCGATGAGATCTCTCCGGAGCCGAGAACCTTCACCGGCTGGCCCTTGCGTGCAAGGCCTTTGCTGATGAGGTCGGCGGCGGTGACGCTGCCGCCCTCGGGGAAAGCTTCTGCAAGCTTGCCCACGTTGACCGGGGAGTACTCCACGCGGAAGGGGTTCTTGAACCCGCGCAGCTTCGGGAGGCGCATGTGCAGCGGGAGCTGCCCACCCTCGAAGCCGGGGCGTACTTGATACCGGGCCTTGGTGCCCTTAGTGCCTCGACCAGCAGTCTTGCCCTTCGATGCTTCACCGCGGCCGACGCGCGTGCGCGCCTTCCGGGATCCGGGGGCTGGCTTCAGGTCGTGCAGCTTGAGCACATCGCCCTCTGCAGGGGTGTTCTCTGCCATTAGTTGGTCTCCTCAACCTTGACGAGGTGCTTGACCGCGTTGAGCATGCCCACGGTGGCCGGGTCGGCCTGTCGAACCACGGTGTGGTGGATCCGCTTCAGGCCGAGGGACCGGACGGTCTCGCGGTGGGCCGGCTTGGCACCGATGGTGGACTTGATCTGAGTGACCTTCAGCTGCGCATCGGAGGGTTTGAAGTCCGGTGCTGTGCTGTGCTGGACCTTCTGTGCCATCTCTATGCACCTGCCTTCTGCGCGCGGGCCTCGCGGTCCGCCTGCATGGTCTTGACCATCCGCGCAGGAGCAACTTCGTCGAGGGACTTGCCGCGGCGCGCTGCCACTGCCTCAGGCTCTTCGAGCTGCTTCAGAGCGTCAATGGTTCCGTGGACGATGTTGATCGCGTTCACCGAGCCCATGGACTTGGTCAGAACGTCGTGGATGCCGGCGCACTCGAGCACTGCACGAACCGGACCGCCTGCAATCACACCGGTACCGGCGGAAGCAGGACGGAGCAGCACGACGCCCGCAGCGTCCTCACCCTTGACCAGGTGAGGAATGGTCGAGCCGACGCGCGGCACGCGGAAGAAGCTCTTCTTGGCCTCCTCAACGCCCTTCTGGATGGCTGCGGGGACCTCTTTCGCCTTCCCGTAGCCGACGCCGACCATGCCTTCGCCGTCTCCGACAACGACAAGTGCAGTGAAGCTGAAGCGACGACCGCCCTTGACCACTTTGGAGACTCGGTTGATGGTGACGACGCGCTCGAGGAACTTGTCCCGGTCGTCGTCACGGCCGCCGCGTCCTCCGCGACCTCCGTCACGTCCACCGCCGCGTCCGCCCCGACCGCCGTCGCGGCCGCCTGAACGTTCGCCTCGGCTCTGGTTCTGGGTGTTCTCGGACTGGGGCTGCTGCTGGGCAGCGGCCTCCGTGGTCTCGTTGGCCTCAGTCACCTGTGCGTCCTTCTCGTTGGTGTTCTCGCTCACAGCTCCAGCCCACCTTCCCGTGCACCGTCAGCAACTGCTGCGACACGTCCGTGGTACTTGTTGCCGCCGCGGTCGAAGACCACGGCTTCGATGCCGGCAGCCTTGGCTCGCTCAGCGATCAGCTCACCAACGCGCTTGGCCTTGGCGGTCTTGTCGCCGTCGAAGCTCCGAAGGTCCGCCTCCATGGTGTTGGCGGAGACCACGGTGTGGGACTCCACGTCGTTGACGACCTGGGCGACCATGTGGCGCGAGGAGCGGTTGACCACCAGGCGCGGACGCTCGGCGGTGCCGGATACCTTCTTGCGCAGGCGCAGGTGGCGCCGGCCGCGGGCAGCGGACTTTGACTTGCCCTTGATACCGATAGCCATGATTACTTACCTGCCTTTCCGGCCTTGCGGCGAAGCTGCTCGCCCTCGTAGCGCACGCCCTTGCCCTTGTACGGGTCAGGGCGGCGCAGCTTGCGGATGTTTGCGGCGACCTCGCCGACCTGCTGCTTGTCGATGCCTGTGACGGCCAGCTTGTTGGCACCCTCGACCGTGAAGGTGATCCCCTCGGGGGCCTTGATCGGGACGGGGTGGGAGTAGCCCAGGGCAAACTCAAGGTCGCTGCCCTTGGCCTGCACCCGGTAGCCGGTGCCGACGATCTCAAGCTTCTTGGTGAAGCTGTCGGTCACACCGATGATCATGTTGTTGATCAGGGTGCGGGTGAGGCCGTGCAGCGAGCGGGCCTCGCGGGAGTCGTCGGGACGGCTCACCGTGACGGTGCTGTCCTCGATCTCCACGATGATGCCCTGAGCGAGCGTGCGGGAGAGCTCTCCCTTGGGTCCTTTGACTGCGACCTCGCGGCCGTTCATCGTGACCTCGACGCCTGATGGAATGGTGATCGGAAGTCGACCAATACGTGACATTTCTGGTGCGCTCCTTCCGGTTACCAGACGTAGGCGAGGACTTCTCCGCCCACGCCCTTCTTGCCGGCCTGCCGGTCAGTCAGAAGACCGGAGGATGTGGACAGGATCGCGATGCCCAGGCCGCCCAGCACGTGCGGGAGGTTGGTGGACTTCGCGTAGACCCGGAGGCCGGGCTTCGAGATCCGGCGCAGGCCGGCAATCGAACGCTCACGGTTCGGACCGAACTTCAGGTCGATTACAAGGGTCTTGCCGACTTCGGCCTCGTCCTCGCGCCAGTCGGTGATGTAGCCCTCAGCCTTCAGAATGTCGGCGATCCGCACCTTCAGCTTGGAGCTGGGCATGGACACCTGATCGTGGAAGGCCGAGTTGGCGTTGCGCAGACGCGTCAGCATGTCTGCGACAGGATCGGTCATCGTCATATTGGGCTTGTGCCCTTCCTCGCCGCGGTTTCTCCCTCTCCGGAGTCGAGCTCTAGTGAGGGGACCTACGACGTCGTTCTTCGTAAGGTAGTCAGTCCTGCTTGAAGGGGAAGCCGAGTGCGCGAAGCAGTGCGCGGCCTTCCTCGTCAGTCGCTGCAGTGGTCACCAGTGTGATGTCCATACCGCGAGGACGGTCGATCTTGTCCTGGTCGATCTCGTGGAAGACCGACTGGTCATTCAGACCGAAGGTGTAGTTGCCGTTGCCGTCGAACTGCTTGGGGCTCAGGCCGCGGAAGTCGCGGATGCGCGGCAGCGCGAATGTCACCAGACGGTCGACGAACTCCCACATGCGGTCTCCGCGGAGAGTCGTGTGAGTACCGATGGGCTGGCCCTCGCGCAGCTTGAACTGCGCGATGGACTTGCGTGCCCGCGTGACCTTGGGCTTCTGACCGGTGATGCTGGTCAGGTCGGTCACGGCGCCGTCGATGAGCTTGGAGTCGCGAGCAGCCTCGCCGACACCCATGTTCACGACCACCTTGACCAGGCCGGGAACCTGCATCACGTTGGAGTACTTGAACTCCTCCTGGAGGGATCCGCGAATCTCATCGCGGTACTTGCCCTTCAGGCGAGGGACGATGGCGGACTCGTTGACGGTCTCAGTCATGACAGCTCCTTCCCGGAGGCCTTGGCGTAGCGGACCTTCGTGGTCTCGCCGTCCGCGTCTTCCATGCGGAACCCGACGCGGGTCGGCTTGCCGGTCTCAGGGTCGACCACAGCCACGTTCGAGACGTGGATGGCCGCCTCGGACTCGACGATGCCCCCCTCAGTGCTGCCGAACTGGCCGGCGCGGAGGTGCCGCTTCATGCGGTTGACCCCTTCGACGACCACGCGGTCGCGCTTGGGAAGAACCTCGAGCACCTTGCCCTGCTTGCCCTTGTCCTTGCCGGCGAGCACCTGGACGAGGTCGTCCTTCTTGATCTTTGCTGCCATGGTCTACAGCACCTCCGGAGCCAGGGAGACGATCTTCATGAACTTGTTGTCGCGAAGCTCACGACCAACGGGACCGAAGATACGGGTTCCGCGTGGGTCCTGACTGTCACCCTTGAGAATGACGGCGGCGTTCTCGTCGAAGGAGATGTACGAGCCGTCATTGCGACGGGTCTTCTTCTTCGACCGGACGACGACCGCTTTGATGACGTCGCCCTTCTTGACGTTTCCGCCTGGAATGGCGTCTTTTACGGTGGCGACGAATGTGTCGCCAATACCTGCATAGCGGCGTCCTGAACCGCCGAGCACGCGAATGACAAGGATTTCCTTGGCACCGGTGTTGTCAGCGATCTTGAGCCGCGATTCCTGCTGAATCACGTGGTTTCTCCTGCCGTCCTACTGGTCCTCACGCGAGCGCGAGCCTGGTGGAACATATAGAAATACGGGCGTTCTCTCCCGCCGCTTTCCCAGTGAGCCAGAACGACGTGAGTCGATCTTTGGATCTGGAGAGTGAGCTCCAGGTCCTGTCACTGGCCGAGGCGGCGCTGGGAGACGTGCGCTGTCCGCGGCGGAATCGAATTGAAACCAACGCACACGGGCGCACAACTTCATTATCATACAGAAAAAGGGACCAAACCCCAAAACGCGGGGCTGGTCCCTTTTTCTTGGATGCTGCTACTTCGCCTTTTCGACGACCTTCACCAGGCGCCACCGCTTGGTGGCGGAGAGGGGGCGAGTTTCGGAGATCTGGACAGTGTCCCCGATCCCAGCCTCGCCGTTCTCGTCGTGGGCTTTGAACTTGGTGTGCCGCTTCATCACTTTCCCGTAGAGGGAGTGCTTCTTGCGGTCCTCGACCTCAACGACGATCGTCTTCTCCATCTTGTCGGAGACGACGACACCGCGAAGGTTCTTGCGGTAGTTGCGCTCGGAGGCTGCATCGCTCTGCGCCTTGTTGGCGGGCGCTGCGGCCGTAGTGTTCTGCTTGCTCATGCTCAGTCCTCAGTCTCCTTCTCGGCCTCAGCTGCACCTTCACGGATACCAAGCTCACGCTCGCGCAGCACCGTGTAGATGCGCGCAATGTCTCGCTTGACGGCCTTGAGGCGAGCCGAGTTCTCCAGCTGCCCGGTGGCGTGCTGGAAACGGAGGTTGAACAGCTCCTCCTTAGCACCACGAAGGTGCTCGGCAAGCTCTGAAGCCTCCATGTTGGCAAGCTTCTCCACGGTCAGGTCCTTAGATCCGACTGCCATTTCACTCACCACTCTCTCGGCTGATGACGCGTGCCTTCATAGGCAGCTTGTGGATTGCCAGACGGAGGGCCTCCTTGGCCACCTCTTCGCTGACACCGGAAAGCTCGAACATGACGCGTCCGGGCTTGACGTTGGCGACCCACCACTCGGGCGAACCCTTGCCGGAGCCCATGCGGACTTCGGCAGGCTTCTTGGTGAGGGGGTGATCCGGATAGATGTTGATCCAGACCTTTCCGCCACGCTTGATGTAACGGGTCATAGCGATACGGGCCGACTCGATCTGACGGTTCGTCACGTAGGCCGGGGCCATCGCCTGGATGCCGTACTCGCCGAAGGCCAGCTCAGTGCCGCCCTTGGCCATGCCGCTGCGCTTAGGCTTGTGCGGCTTGCGGAACTTGACGCGCTTTGGCATCAGCATCAGTTCTGCCCTCCTTCTGCGGCAGGTGCTGCGGAGGCCTCGTCGCGACGTCCGCCGCCACGACGACGGCGCTCACCGCCGCGCTCGTTGCGGCCGCCGCGGGCACCGCCGCGGCCGGACGGCTGCGAGGCCTGCTGCGCAGCGAGTTCCTTGGCGGTGAGGTCACCCTTGTAGACCCAGACCTTCACACCGATGCGGCCGAAGGTCGTCTTCGCCTCGTGCTTGCCGAAGTCGATGTTCGCCCGGAGTGTGTGCAGAGGAACGCGGCCCTCGCGATAGAACTCGGAGCGAGACATCTCAGCACCGCCGAGCCGTCCGGCACACTGGATCCGGATGCCCTTTGCGCCGGAGCGCATTGCGGACTGGATCGCCTTCTTCATGGCGCGGCGGAAGGCCACACGGGCAGCAAGCTGCTCGGCGACGCCCTGGGCGACGAGCTGAGCATCTGTTTCGGGGTTCTTCACCTCGAGGATGTTCAGCTGGATCTGCTTGTTCGTGAGCTTCTCGAGCTGACCGCGGATGCGGTCCGCCTCGGCGCCGCGGCGACCGATGACGATGCCCGGCCGAGCGGTGTGGATGTCCACACGAACCCGGTCGCGAGTGCGCTCAATCTCCACGCGGGAGATGCCTGCTCGTTCGACGCTCTTCTCGAGCAGCTCCCGAATCTGAGCATCTTCCTTGACGTAGTCCTTGTACCGCTGACCCGCTTTGTTGGAGTCGGCGTACCAGCGAGTGACGTGGTCAGTGGTGATGCCCAGACGGAAACCATTGGGGTTGATCTTCTGTCCCACTACTGATCCCCACCTTTCTCTTCTGTGCCGACCACGATGGTCACGTGGCTGGTGCGCTTGTTGATGCGGAAGGCGCGTCCCTGGGCACGGGGGCGGAACCGCTTCATGGTCGGCCCCTCGTCCACGCGCGCCTCAGTGATGACGTAGTCGTCTTCGTTGAACGCCGTGCCCGCACGGTCAGCGTGCTGACGTGCGTTGGCCAGCGCTGACGCAACCACCTTGTACACCGGCTCAGAAGCCCCCTGGGGGGCGAACTGAAGAATCGCCAGCGCCTCGTTGGCCTGCTTGCCGCGGACAAGGTCGACGACGCGCCGGGCCTTCATAGGCGTCACACGCAGGTAGCGCGCAATTGCCTTGGCTTCCATTGCTCTCCTTCTTTCCTGAAGTGCAGCCCCGCTCAGCGGCGCTTGCCCTTCTTGTCGTCTTTCACATGTCCGCGGAACGTGCGGGTCAGAGCGAACTCGCCGAGCTTGTGCCCGACCATCGACTCCGTGATGAACACCGGAATGTGCTTACGCCCATCGTGCACGGCAATGGTGTGGCCGAGCATGTCCGGGATGATCATGGAACGGCGGGACCAGGTCTTGATGACATTCTTGGTGCCCTTTTCGTTCTCAGCCTGAACCTTGAGGAACAGGTGCTGATCAACGAAGGGGCCCTTCTTCAAGCTGCGTGGCATGTTTCCAGGCTCCTATCGCTTGTTCTTAGTACGACGGCGACGCACGATGAGCTTGTCGCTTTCCTTGTTGGGACGACGAGTGCGACCCTCGGGCTTGCCGTTGGGGTTGACAGGGTGACGACCGCCGGAGGTCTTGCCCTCGCCACCGCCGTGCGGGTGGTCGACGGGGTTCATGACCACACCGCGGACGGTCGGGCGAATGCCCTTCCAGCGGTTGCGGCCGGCCTTGCCCCAGTTGATGTTCGACTGCTCGGCGTTGCCGACCTGGCCGACCGTGGCGCGGCAGCGAACATCCACGTTCCGCACTTCGCCCGAGGGCAGGCGCAGCTGCGCGTACTTGCCCTCACGAGCGACGAGCTGAATGGCCACACCTGCTGACCGTCCCAGCTTTGCTCCGCCTCCGGGGCGGAGCTCCACCGAGTGGATCACGGTGCCCAGTGGGATGTTCCGCAGGGGCAGGTTGTTGCCGGGCTTGATGTCAGCGTTGGGGCCGGACTCAATAGCATCGCCCTGGTTCAGCTTGGCCGGGGCGAGGATGTACCGCTTGGTGCCGTCTGCGAAGTGCAGCAGCGCGATGCGTGCGGTCCGGTTGGGGTCGTACTCGATGTGAGCGACCTTGGCGGGAACGCCGTCCTTGTCGGACCGACGGAAGTCGATCACGCGGTACTGGCGCTTGTGTCCACCGCCCTTGTGACGCGTGGTGATCTTGCCCTGACCATTGCGGCCGCCCGTCTTGGTCAGCGGCCGAAGCAGGGACTTCTCCGGGGTGTCCCGGGTGATCTCTGCGAAGTCGGCCACTGACGCGCCGCGCTGGCCCGGTGTGGTCGGCTTGAGGTTACGAATTGCCATGTGCTCTTCCTTCGATCAAGTGGTGCCGGCAGCCATCAGGCTGCGGCTCCTCCGAAGATGTCGATTGCATATCCCTCTTTGAGGGTGATGATCGCGCGCTTGGTGTCGTTGCGCTTGCCCCAGCCGAAGCGGGTGCGGCGGCGCTTGCCCTCGCGATTGATCGTGTTGACCCTGTCGACCTTGACGCTGAAGATCTTCTCAACGGCGTATTTGATCTCGGTCTTGTTCGATCCGGGAGCCACCAGGAAGGTGTACTTGCCCTCGTCGATGTTGTTGTAGGACTTCTCGGAGATCACCGGCGCGAGGATGACATCGCGGGGATCCTTATTGATGGTGGCGCTCACTTGGCCTCCTCCTTGTCCTTCTGTCCGCCTTCAGCGTGGGAGAGGAAGGCGTCGTAGCCGGCCTGAGTGAACACGACCTCGTCGGAGACGACGACGTCGTAGGTGTTCAGCTGGTCCGCGTAGAGGGTGTGCACCTCGGGCAGATTGCGCAGGCTGAGTGCGGCGTTGTCCTCCCCGCGGCCGATGACCACGAGCCAGTTCCGGGCACTTCCGACTGCCTGAAGCGCATCTTTGCCGGCCTTCGTCGAAGGCCCGTCAGCAGCGATGGCGTCGATGACGTGGACGCGGCCGTTGCGCGCCCGGTCAGACAGCGCACCGCGCAGGGCCGCTGCCTTCATCTTCTTAGGAGTCCGCTGTGCATAGGAGCGAGGGGTCGGTCCGTGAGCGACGCCGCCTCCGATCATGTGCGGGGCGATCATTGAGCCCTGACGGGCACGGCCGGTCCCCTTCTGGCGGAAGGGCTTGGCGGTGGTCGCAGAGACCTCTGAACGTGTCTTGACCTTGCTCGTGCCCTGGCGGGCCGCCGCCTGCTGGGCCACCACAACCTGGTGGATCAGCGCGGGCTTGGTCTCAGTGTCGAAGATCTCGCCCGGGAGATCGACAGCAACTTTCTTAGCCATGTGGATCAGGCTCCCTTCACGGCCGTGCGGACGAGGATGGTGCCGCCGCGAGCGCCGGGCACGGCGCCTTTGAGCAGCAGCAGGCCCTTCTCGGCGTCCACGGCGTGGACGGTGAGGTTGTGGGTGGTGTGGCGGGCGTTGCCCATTTTCCCGGCCATCCGCAGACCCTTGAACACGCGGCCGGGGGTTGCGGCCATACCGATGGCGCCCGGCTTGCGGTGGTTCTTGTGCTGACCGTGCGATGCCCCGACGCCGGCGAAGCCGTGACGCTTCATAACGCCGGCGAAGCCTTTGCCCTTGGTCTTGCCGATGACGTCGACCTTCTGGCCGGCCTCAAAGGCTTCGACGCTCAGGTCCTGGCCGAGCTCGTAGTCGGATGCGTCGGCGGTGCGGATCTCGACGACGTGACGCCGCGGCGTCACCCCGGCCTTGGCGAAGTGGCCCGCAAGGGGCTTCGTCACCTGACGGGGGTCGATGGCTCCGAAGCCGATCTGTACGGCGCTGTAGCCGTCCGTCTCAGCGGTTCGGACCTGTGTGATGACGTTGGAGTCAGCCTTGATGACAGTCACGGGTACGAGGTTGTTGTTCTCGTCCCAGACCTGGGTCATGCCGAGCTTGGTGCCCAGCAGACCTTTGACGGGCAGCTCAACGCGAGAAATGTTGCTCATTGTTCAGGCACCTCCCTCTTAGAGCTTGATCTCGATGTTGACATCGGCGGGCAGGTCGAGACGCATCAGCGAGTCCACGGCCTTGGGCGTGGGGTCGACGATGTCGATGAGTCGCTTGTGAGTGCGCATCTCGAAGTGCTCGCGTGAGTCCTTGTACTTGTGAGGTGAACGAATAACGGCGTAGACGTTCTTCTCAGTCGGCAGCGGCACGGGGCCGACGACCGTGGCGCCTGCGCGCGTGACTGTGTCGACGATCTTGCGAGCGGAGGTGTCGATCACCTCGTGGTCGTACGACTTCAGCCGGATGCGGATTTTCTGTCCCGCCATGGCGTTGAGCCTCTCTGTGGTCCTTGCAATACGTCCTCGATGCGGCCGGGCGCGGCTGCAGATACGATGCGGACTCCAGCGCCAGAGAGGCGGTCGCAGAGCAACCGTCAAAGAGCTGTCAACACCTTCTGCAGTTTTTGCCTGGCCTGACAGGGCGAATCCGCTGATTCAGCGGGATGCTCTCCCTGAAGGCTTCCGGCCCCCGCGGTCGGGCGTGTCGCTTACGATGCACTTCTCAGTGCACAGCAACACCCGCGGTAGCGGCCGGGTGGATTGTCGAACTGTTCTGCTGCACTGCTGGGCACACAAGCACCCGGCGGTGAGCAACTTGTCTATAGTGCCACGCCCGGAGGGTGCGCCGCAACTCCGAACGCGTCAGGGTCTCTCGGTGCGCCGCACCTCGTCCGCAGCCCGGGCACGCAAGAGGCCCCCGAGCACCTGATGGCGCTCGGGGGCCTCTTGCAGCTCTCAGGTCGTTATCCGATGCTCACCGCACCGGGGCCAGCCTGAGCAGCCCGGAAGGCACAATCACTGAGTGATCTTGGTGACCTTGCCGGAGCCGACGGTGCGGCCGCCCTCACGGATGGCGAAGCCGAGGCCCTCTTCCATGGCGATGGGCTGAATGAGCTCAACCGACATCTCGGTGTTGTCACCGGGCATCACCATTTCGGTGCCCTCAGGAAGGTGGATGACGCCGGTGACGTCAGTGGTCCGGAAGTAGAACTGCGGACGGTAGTTCGTGTAGAACGGGTTGTGGCGTCCACCCTCGTCCTTGGACAGGATGTAGACGTTGGCCTCGAACTTGGTGTGCGGGGTGATGGAGCCGGGGGCTGCCACCACCTGACCGCGCTCCACATCGTCGCGCTTCAGACCGCGAAGCAGCAGACCGCAGTTCTCGCCGGCCCATGCCTCGTCGAGCTGCTTGTGGAACATCTCGATGCCGGTGACGGTGGTCTTCTGCTTGTCACGGATGCCGAGGATCTCGATCTCGGAGTTGATCTTCAGCGTGCCGCGCTCGGCGCGACCCGTCACCACGGTGCCGCGGCCGGTAATGGTGAAGACGTCCTCGATAGGCATGAGGAACGGCTTGTCCTTGTCCCGCTCCGGCTCCGGAATGAACTCGTCGACCTGGTCCATCAGGTCCTCGACGGTCTTGACCCACTCAGCGTCGCCCTCAAGAGCCTTCAGCCCTGAGGTGCGGATCACGGGTGCGTTGTCGCCGTCGTAGTCCTGGTCCGAGAGCAGCTCACGGACCTCCATCTCGACCAGGTCAAGCAGCTCCTCGTCCTCCACCATGTCGGCCTTGTTCAGGGCGACCAGCAGAGCGGGGACGCCGACCTGCTTGGCGAGCAGCACGTGCTCGCGGGTCTGCGCCATCGGGCCGTCAGTGGCGGCGACCACGAGGATCGCGCCGTCCATCTGAGCCGCACCAGTGATCATGTTCTTCACGTAGTCCGCGTGGCCGGGAGCGTCGACGTGTGCGTAGTGACGCTTCTCGGTCTGGTACTCCACGTGGGAGACGTTGATCGTGATGCCGCGCTCGCGCTCCTCAGGAGCGTTGTCGATCGAGGCGAAGTCGCGCTGGTCGTTCAGGTCCGGGTACTTGTCGCCCAGAACCTTCGAGATCGCAGCGGTCAGGGTGGTCTTGCCATGGTCGACGTGACCGATGGTGCCGATGTTGAGGTGCGGCTTGCTCCGCTCGAACTTTGCCTTGGCCACAGGTTCCTCCTATAGAACGTGTTGGTGAAGAAGACTTCTTTCAGGCACAGGGTTGTCCCATGCTGAAACTCCAGAAAGTCTACTAAATGAAGGTGTGTTTCTTGAAATTGACGTAAACCGACTAGTGAGCTATCACTCGCCGCGTGACTTTTCGATGATCTCCTCCGCCACAGCCTTGGGAACCTCGGCGTAGGACTCGAAGGTCATCGTGAAGACCGCGCGGCCCTGGGTGCGGGAGCGCAGCTCGCCGATGTAGCCGAACATCTCGGACAGCGGGACGCCGGCCTTGATGACCTTGACGCCGGCAGCGTCGTCCATGGACTGGATCTGGCCTCGGCGGGAGTTCAGGTCGCCGATGACGTCCCCCATGTACTCCTCGGGGGTACGGACTTCGACGGCCATCATGGGCTCGAGGAGCACGGGGTTCGCGCGCTTCGCACCCTCCTTGAAGACCTGTGAGCCGGCCAGCTTGAACGCCATCTCCGAGGAGTCGACGTCGTGGTACTGGCCGTCGGTGAGGCGCGCCTTGACGCCGACCATCGGGTACCCGGCAAGCACGCCGAGCTGCATCGCATCGTGGATGCCCGAGTCGACCGAAGGGATGTATTCGCGAGGGATGCGACCGCCTGTGACGGCGTTCTCGAACTCGTAGAGCTCCTCGCCCGAGGTGTCGAGCGGCTCGAAGTCCACGATCACCTTGGCGAACTGACCGGAGCCGCCGGTCTGCTTCTTGTGCGTGTACTCGACCTTCTGAACAGCCTTCTTGATGGTCTCGCGGTAGGCGACCTGCGGCTTGCCGACGTTCGCCTCAACCTTGAACTCCCGCTTCATGCGGTCGACGAGGATGTCGAGGTGCAGCTCGCCCATGCCTCCGATCTCAGTCTGGCCGGTCTCCTCGTTCTGGTTCACGGTGAACGTGGGGTCCTCGGCCGCGAGCTTCTGGATGGCCGTGGAGAGCTTCTCCTGGTCACCCTTGGACTTCGGCTCGATGGCCACCGAGATGACCGGCTCCGGGAAGCTCATGGACTCCAGAACGATCTGCTCGTTGGGGTCGCACAGAGTGTCGCCCGTGGTGGTGTCCTTGAGCCCGATCACGGCGTAGATGTGACCCGCCTGGATCTCCTCGACCGGGTTCTCCTTGTTGGCGTGCATCTGGAAGAGCTTGCCGATGCGCTCCTTCTTGCCCTTCGTCGAATTGACGATCTGGGCACCGGAGGAGAGCTTGCCGGAGTACACGCGGATGAAGGTCAGCTGGCCGAAGAACGGGTGGGCAGCGATCTTGAACGCCAGCGCCGAGAACGGCTCGTCCTTGCCCGGCTTACGGGTCAGGACGACTTCCTCGTCGCCAGGCTTGTGGCCCTCCATAGAGTCGACGTCCGCTGGTGAGGGCAGGTAGTCGACGACTGCATCGAGCATCGGCTGGACCCCACGGTTCTTGAACGCGGACCCGCAGAACACCGGGTAGGCGTCGCCTGCGATGGTCAGCTTGCGGATTCCGGTCTTGAGCTCATCGATGGTGAGCTCCTCACCGTTGAGGTACTTGTCCATGAGCTCGTCGTCTGCCTCAGCGACGCTTTCGATGAGCTCATTGCGGTAGTCCTCGGCCTGCTCCTTGAGGTCCTCAGGGATCTCGCGAGTCTCGTACTCGGCACCCATGGTGACGTCGCCCTTGGCGTCGCCGGGCCACACCAGGGCCTTCTGGTGGAGCACATCGATGACGCCGACGAAGTCGGACTCCGAGCCGATCGGCAGCTGCATCACCAGCGGCTTGGCGCCGAGGCGCTGCTTGATGGTGTCAACCGTGAAGTAGAAGTCCGCGCCCAGCTTGTCCATCTTGTTGACGAAGCAGATGCGGGGAACGTTGTACTTGTCGGCCTGGCGCCAGACGGTCTCAGACTGCGGCTCCACACCCTCTTTGCCGTCGAACACTGCGACGGCACCATCGAGCACTCGGAGCGCGCGCTCCACCTCGACGGTGAAGTCGACGTGCCCGGGGGTGTCGATGATGTTGATCTGGTTGTCCTCCCAGAAGCAGGTGACCGCGGCGGAGGTGATGGTGATGCCGCGCTCCTTCTCCTGATCCATCCAGTCCGTGGTGGACGCACCATCGTGAGTCTCACCGATCTTGTGGTTCAGACCGGTGTAGAACAGGACGCGCTCGGTGGTGGTGGTCTTACCCGCATCGATGTGTGCCATGATGCCGATGTTGCGGACCTTCTTCAGGTCAGTGAGCACCTCTTGTTGTGCCACGGTTTTTCCCCTTTTGGTGGTTGCTTCTGGAAGTAGTGCTTACCAGCGGTAGTGGGCGAAGGCCTTGTTGGCCTCTGCCATCTTATGGGTGTCCTCGCGGCGCTTGACTGCTGCCCCGAGCCCATTGGACGCGTCAAGAATCTCGTTCATGAGACGGTCGGTCATCGTCTTCTCGCGGCGGTCCTTGGCGTAGCCGACCAGCCAGCGCAGGGCCAGAGCCGTGGCGCGTCCGGGCTTGACCTCGACGGGCACCTGGTAGGTGGCGCCGCCGACGCGGCGGGAGCGAACCTCGAGCGCCGGGCGGATGTTGTCCATCGCGGTCTTGAGGGTCTCCACAGCGTTCTCGCCGTTCTTGGAGGCGACGCCGTCGAGGGCTCCGTAGACGATCCGCTCGGCGGTGGACTTCTTGCCGTCGACGAGAACCTTGTTGATCAGCTGGGTGACCAGCGGGGATCCGTGAACAGGATCCTGGACGAGGGGGCGCTTCGGC
This sequence comes from Nesterenkonia sp. NBAIMH1, assembly GCF_007922635.1. Lineage (NCBI taxonomy): Bacteria > Bacillati > Actinomycetota > Actinomycetes > Micrococcales > Micrococcaceae > Nesterenkonia > Nesterenkonia sp. NBAIMH1. The sequence continues at coordinate 1,717,352 of NZ_CP042335.1, read as the reverse complement.
GCGGGTCCCTTACGAGGCATTACTTCTTCTCCTTCTTCGCGCCGTAGCGGCTGCGGGCCTGGCCGCGGCCCTTGACACCCTGGGTGTCGAGGGCGCCGCGGACGATCTTGTAGCGCACACCGGGAAGGTCCTTCACACGGCCGCCGCGAACGAGCACGATGGAGTGCTCCTGCAGATTGTGGCCTTCGCCGGGGATGTATGCGGTGACCTCGACGCCGCCGCCGAGACGCACACGGGCAACCTTCCGGAGTGCCGAGTTCGGCTTCTTCGGCGTGGTCGTGTACACACGTGTGCACACGCCGCGGCGCATCGGGCTGCCCTTCAGGGCAGGGGTTGGGTTCTTGGTGGGCTTGGGCTCGCGGCCCTTGCGCACCAGCTGCTGAATAGTAGGCACTAGGTGATCTCCATTGGTTCAGAGGTTTGTGGCCGTGCCGGCCGGGTCAGGTCTCTGCGGGGGAACAGCGTGGGGCTGTTGCCCTGTCTGCGTGCAGACACAAAAACATGTGGCATTCGTTGCGCACTTTCCCCGCAACCCGGACCGGGTCCTTTGCCACACAGAAACAATCGAGTCAACGATAGCAGGTTCGTGTCGGTAGACGCGAACGGCGGGGGCCGGCCCGCCGAGGCCGCGGCGCCCAGCTCCTTCGGAGCCTGAGCGTCGCGGCACTCGGTGCGTGAGCGGCCCCCGCCGATGCGGGGATCGAACGACTGCCTCGTCAGCGGAAGTCGACGTCCGTGTTGTACTCCTCAAGCGGAATCGCGTGGAACTCCGCGTCGCCCTCAGCGCCGGCGTAGTCGAAGCTGGAGCCGTACATGGACGGGCCTGTGAACAGGTTCTCCTTGGCCTCCTCTGTGGGCTCCACCTCGGTGTGCACGTACCGGTCCAGACCAGTGCCGGCCGGGATGAGCTTACCGATGATGACGTTCTCCTTGAGCCCGAGCAGCGGGTCAGACTTGCCCTCCATCGCCGCCTGGGTCAGGACCCGGGTGGTCTCCTGGAAGGACGCGGCCGACAGCCACGAATCGGTGGCCAGCGAGGCCTTCGTGATGCCCATGAGCTCGTCACGGCCGGACGCCGGCTTCCTGCTCGCCTCGAAGGCAGCCTTGTTGGCGGCCTGGAAGCGGAACCGGTCGGCCAGCTCACCGGGGAGCAGGTCCGTCTCACCGGACTCGATGACGGTGATGCGACGCAGCATCTGCCGCACGATGACTTCCACGTGCTTGTCGTGAATGTCGACGCCCTGCGACTGGTACACCTCCTGCACCTCTGCGACCAGGAACTTCTGCGCCGCCCGTGGGCCGAGCACCCGAAGGACCTGCTTGGGGTCGACGGAGCCGCGGGTGAGCTGCGTGCCCACGTCCACGTGGACCGACTGGTCCATGTTGTCGCCCAAGTCAATCAGCATGGTGGCACGGCGGAGGATCGGGTAGACCTGCTCCTCCCCGCCGTCGTCCGGGGTGAGAACCAGGCGAGCCTGCTTCTCATCCTCTTCGAAGCGCACCCGACCCGAAGACTCCGCGATGGGAGCGACACCCTTCGGCGAGCGTGCTTCGAAGAGCTCCTGGATACGGGGCAGACCCTGGGTGATGTCGTCCGCGGAGGCGACACCGCCTGAGTGGAAGGTCCTCATGGTGAGCTGCGTTCCCGGCTCGCCGATGGACTGGGCGGCGATGATGCCGACCGCCTCGCCGACGTCGACGCGTGAGCCCGACGCCATGGACCGGCCGTAGCACGCTGCGCAGGTTCCCACGGGAGCCTCGCAGGTGAGCACGGAGCGCACCTTGATCGTCTTCGTGCCTGCCTTGAACAGCTTGTCGATGAGCACATCTCCGAGCTCGGCGCCGGCCTCAGCCAGCACCTCACCGTTCTCATCCGCCACAGTCTCGGCCAGCGTGCGGGCATAGGCGGAGGTCTCCACCATGTCGTGCAGCTCGAACTCCACACCCTCAGTGTCCGTGACGTAGGTGCGGCCGGACTTGACCAGCACATCGTGGGCGCCGCCGGCATCGTGGCGGTGGCCCGTCGGCTGAGCGATGGGAACGGTGACGCCGCGCGAGGTTCCGCAGTCCTCGTCGCGAACGATGACATCCTGCGAAACGTCGACGAGACGACGCGTCAGGTAGCCCGAGTTCGCGGTCTTCAGAGCGGTGTCCGCCAGGCCCTTACGAGCGCCGTGGGTCGCGACGAAGTACTCGAGGACGGTCAGCCCTTCGCGGTACGACGACTTGATCGGCCGGGCGATGATCTCACCCTTAGGGTTCGTCACCAGGCCACGGATGCCGGCGATCTGACGAATCTGGTGCCAGTTTCCTCGGGCTCCGGAGGTCACGGTCCGGTTGATGTTGTTGAGCTTGTCCATACCGGCCATCATGGCGTCCTGGATCTCGGCTGTTGCCTTGTTCCAGATCTCCTGAAGCTCAGTGGTGCGCTCATCCCGGTCCATCAGACCCAGGCCGAAGTCCTCTTCGACCTTCGCCACCTGCGCCTCGTACTCCTCCATCATCGCGGCCTTGTCGAAGTCCGAGGTGATGTCAGAGATGGCCACAGTCACTCCCGAGCGCGTGGCCCAGTAGAAGCCGGCGTCCTTGAGGTTGTCCAGGGTCTGAGCGACCTGAACGGTGGAGTAGCGCTCGGAGAGGTCGTTGACCACGTTGCCGAGCTGCTTCTTGTCGGCGACCTTGCCCTGGTAGGGGTAGTCCGCCGGGAGGAGCTCGTTGAAGATGACCTGACCGAGAGTCGTCTCGATCAGGGCAGGCGAGCCCTCGGTCCATCCTTCGGGTGCCGGAACCTCGTCAGAGGGAACGAAGCCGTCCACCGCGATCCTCACCGATGCGTTCAGGTGCAGGTCGTGGAGGTCATAGGCCATCCACGCCTCGCCGACGCTGGAGAAGACGCGACCGGCTCCGGCCTCGTCCTCACGGACAGTCGTGAGGTGATGGAGGCCGATGATCATGTCCTGCGTAGGCAGGGCCACGGGCCGTCCGTCCGAGGGCTTCAGGATGTTGTTGGAGGAGAGCATCAGGATGCGCGCCTCTGCCTGGGCCTCGGGGCCCAGCGGCAGGTGCACTGCCATCTGGTCGCCGTCGAAGTCCGCGTTGAAGGCGGTGCAGGCCAGCGGGTGCAGCTGCAGAGCCTTGCCCTCCACGAGCTGCGGCTCGAATGCCTGAATGCCGAGGCGGTGCAGAGTGGGCGCACGGTTCAGAAGGACCGGGTGCTCGGTGATGACCTCTTCGAGAACATCCCAGACCTGGGACCGCTGGCGCTCCACCATCCGCTTGGCAGACTTGATGTTCTGAGCGTGGTTGAGATCCACCAGACGCTTCATGACGAACGGCTTGAACAGCTCGAGCGCCATCTGCTTCGGCAGACCGCACTCGTGCAGCTTCAGCTGCGGGCCGACCACGATGACCGAACGGCCTGAATAGTCGACGCGCTTGCCCAGCAGGTTCTGGCGGAACCGGCCCTGCTTGCCCTTGAGCATGTCGGAGAGCGACTTGAGCGGGCGGTTGCCCGGCCCGGTGACCGGGCGGCCGCGGCGACCGTTGTCGAACAGGGAGTCCACTGACTCCTGGAGCATGCGCTTCTCGTTGTTGATGATGATCTCGGGGGCCCCGAGGTCCAGCAGCCGCTTCAGGCGGTTGTTGCGGTTGATCACTCGCCGGTACAGGTCGTTGAGGTCGGAGGTCGCAAAGCGGCCGCCGTCGAGCTGCACCATGGGCCGGATCTCCGGCGGAATCACCGGCACGGCCTCGAGCACCATTCCGGTGGGCGCATTGCCGTTGACGAGGAAGGCGTTCAGGACCTTGAGGCGCTTGAGGGCGCGGGTCTTGCGCTGGCCCTTGCCGGTGGCGATGGTCTCCCGCAGGGACTCCGCCTCGGCCTCCATGTCGAAGGTCTCGAGGCGACGCCTGATGGCTTCGGCGCCCATGAATCCTTCGAAGTACTCGCCGTACTTGGCGCGCATCTCGCGGAACAGGGTCTCGTCGCCCTCCAGGTCGCCGACCTTGATGGCCTTGAAGCGGTCCCAGGTGTTCTGGATCTGATCGATCTCAGCATCTGCGCGCTTGCGCAGCTGGGCCATCTGCTTCTCTCTGCCCTCGCGCAGCTTCTTCTTCTCGGGTGCCTTGGCACCCTCGGCCTCGAGCTCGGCCAGGCCGTCCTCGAGCTCCTTGGCGATCGCAGCCAGGTCGGCGTCGCGCTGGGAGGCCAGGTGGTTGACCTCCTGCGTCACCTCTGCCTCAAGGTTCGGCAGATCGTTGTGGCGCTTGTCCTCGTCGACCGTGGTGATCATGTAGGCGGCGAAGTAGATGACCTTCTCGAGGTCCTTCGGCGCCAGGTCGAGCAGGTAGCCCAGCCGCGACGGCACTCCCTTGAAGTACCAGATGTGCGTCACAGGTGCGGCGAGCTCGATGTGGCCCATGCGTTCGCGGCGAACCTTCGAGCGGGTGACCTCGACGCCGCAGCGTTCGCACGTGATGCCCTTGAAGCGAACGCGCTTGTACTTGCCGCAGTAGCACTCCCAGTCCCTCGAGGGCCCGAAGATCTTCTCGCAGAAGAGTCCGTCCTTCTCGGGCTTCAGCGTGCGGTAGTTGATGGTCTCCGGCTTCTTCACCTCGCCGTGGGACCAATTCAGGATCTCATCAGTGGTGGCAAGGCCGATGCGCATGGTGCCGAATGAGGATTCAGTGGACATAGTCCGTATCTCTCTTTTCTGTCTGAAAGCTTCGTAAGACGTGCTGGCGATGCTGAAGGGGGCCTCAGACCTCTTCGACCGAGCTGGGCTCGGCGCGCGAGAGGTCGATGCCGAGCTCTTCAGCTGCGCTGAAGCCGGAGTCGTCGGAGTCCGCGTCTCGCATCTCGAAGGCCTTGCCTTCGGTGTTGAGGACTTCGACGTTCAGGCACAGGGACTGCATCTCCTTGATGAGGACCTTGAACGATTCCGGAACCCCGGGCTCGGGGATGTCTTCGCCCTTGACGATGGCCTCGTAGACCTTGACGCGGCCGTGGATGTCGTCGGACTTGATGGTCAGCAGCTCCTGCAGCGTGTACGCCGAGCCGTATGCCTCGAGAGCCCACACCTCCATCTCGCCGAATCGCTGGCCGCCGAACTGGGCCTTACCGCCCAGCGGCTGCTGGGTGATCATCGAGTACGGTCCGGTGGAGCGGGCGTGAATCTTGTCGTCCACGAGGTGGTGCAGCTTCAGGATGTACATGTAGCCGACTGCGACCGGCTCGGGGAACGGTTCGCCCGAACGGCCGTCGAAGAGCTGCGCCTTGCCCGAGGCCGCCACCATCTTCTCCCCATCACGGTTGGGGTTGATGGACTCGAGGATTCCGGTGAGCTCCTCGGGGTTGGCACCGTCGAACACCGGAGTCGCAACCTTCGTGGGGCCGGTCTCACGCGGCAGGCCAGGAAGGTCCTTGAGCCATTCGGCGTCTCCCTCGATGGTCCAGCCCTGGGAGGCGGCCCATCCGAGGTGGAGCTCCATGACCTGGCCGATGTTCATACGGCCGGGCACGCCCATGGGGTTGAGCACAACGTCGACGGGGGTGCCGTCGGGCATGAAGGGCATGTCCTCCACAGGAAGGATCCTGGAGATGACGCCCTTGTTGCCGTGCCGGCCGGCGAGCTTGTCGCCGTCGGTGATCTTGCGCTTCTGCGCCACGTACACACGGACGACCTGGTTCACTCCGGGAGGAAGCTCGTGACCCTCCTCGGCGTCGAGGATGCGCACCCCGATGACAGTTCCGGATTCGCCGTGGGGCACCTTCAGAGAGGTGTCGCGCACTTCGCGGGACTTCTCGCCGAAGATGGCGCGCAGAAGGCGCTCCTCGGGGGTCAGCTCCGTTTCGCCCTTGGGCGTCACGCGGCCGACGAGGATGTCTCCGGACTCGACCTCAGCGCCCACGTGGATGATTCCCCGCTCGTCGAGCTGGGAGAGCATCTCCTCGGAGACGTTGGGAATGTCCCGGGTGATCTCCTCGGCACCGAGCTTGGTGTCTCGGGCGTCGACTTCGTGCTCCTCGATGTGGATTGACGTGAGCACGTCGTCCTGCACGAGCCGCTGGGAGAGGATGATCGCGTCCTCGAAGTTGTGGCCCTCCCATGACATGAAGGCCACGAGCAGGTTCTTGCCCAGAGCCAGCTCGCCGGATTCAGTGGAGGGGCCGTCGGCGATGATGGAGCTGCGCTCCACCCGGTCGCCCTCAGAGACCCGCACGCGCTGGTTGTAGGCGTTGCCCTGGTTGGAGCGCTGGAACTTCATGATCGGGTAGTGGGTCTGGGTACCGTCGTCGTTGAGGACGGTGACCAGGTCCGCGGCGACCTTGGTGACCACGCCGGCCCGCTGGGCCGTGACGGAGTCGCCGGCGTCCACTGCGGCGTACTTCTCCATACCCGTGCCGACGTAGGGCGACTCCGCCTCGAGCAGCGGCACCGCCTGACGCTGCATGTTTGCTCCCATGAGCGCACGGTTCGCGTCGTCGTGCTCGAGGAACGGGATCAGAGCCGTCGCCACAGAGACCATCTGGCGCGGGGAGACATCCATGTAGTCGATGTCTGAGGGCTCGACGAGAATCGGCTCGCCCTGCTCCCCCGCTGCGGCGTCAGCGCGGCCGCGGCAGAGAACCTTGCCCTCAGTGAAGGAGCCGTCCTCCTCCAGGGGCGCGTTCGCCTGGGCGATCTGCGCCAGCAGCTCGTCGTCGGCGGTGAGGTACTCGACCTTGTCGGTAACCATCCCGTCGACGACCTTGCGGTAGGGAGTCTCGATGAATCCGAAGTTGTTGATCCGGCCGTAGGTGGCCAGGGAGCCGATCAGACCGATGTTCGGACCCTCAGGGGTCTCGATGGGGCACATGCGGCCGTAGTGCGACGGGTGGACATCGCGGACCTCCATGCCGGCTCGGTCACGGGAGAGGCCGCCTGGGCCCAGTGCCGAGAGGCGACGCTTGTGCGTCAGACCCGCGAGCGGGTTGTTCTGGTCCATGAACTGGGACAGCTGGGAGGTTCCGAAGAACTCCTTGATGCTGGCCACCACGGGGCGAATGTTGATCAGCGTCTGCGGCGTGATCGCCTCGACGTCCTGAGTCGTCATACGCTCACGGACGACGCGCTCCATCCGGGACAGCCCGGTGCGGACCTGGTTCTCGATAAGCTCGCCCACCGCACGGATGCGGCGGTTGCCGAAGTGGTCGATGTCGTCGACGGTGACGGGGAGGTCGATCTGCTCGCCGTCCCGGATGCCCTTGACCGACTGCCGGCCTGCGTGCAGAGCGCACAGGTAGTGGACCATCGCAGTGATGTCCTCTTCCGTCAGCACAGCGGCGTCCGCGTCGGAGAAGTTCTTGTCCACTCCGAGCTTGCGGTTCAGCTTGTACCGGCCGACCTTGGCCAGGTCGTAGCGTTTGCGGGTGAAGTACAGCGACTCCAGCAGGGAGCGGCCGGCCTCCACCGTCGGGGGCTCGCCCGGCCGAAGCTTGCGGTAGATGTCGAGGAGCGCCTCGTCCTGGTCCGCGAAGGTGTCCTTCTCGAGAGTGGCGCGGATGGAGTCGTAGTCGCCGAACTCCTCCAGGATGCGGGACTCGGTCCAGCCGAGGGCCTTGAGCAGAGCAGTGACCGGCTGCTTGCGCTTGCGGTCGAGGCGGACTCCGACCTGATCGCGCTTGTCGATCTCCAGCTCGAACCACGCACCGCGGGAGGGAATCACCTTGGCAGTGTAGATGTCCTTGTCGCTGGTCTTGTCGGCGGAGCGCTCGAAGTAGGCGCCGGGTGAGCGGACCAGCTGCGAGACGACAACACGCTCGGTGCCGTTGATGATGAAGGTGCCGCGGTCGGTCATCAGGGGGAAGTCGCCCATGAAGACCGTCTGCTGCTTGATCTCACCGGTGTTGTGGTTCATGAACTCGGCCTTGACGTACAGCGGGGCCGAGTAGGTGGTGTCGTGGTCCTTGCACTCCTCCACCGTCATCTTGGGGTCAGCGAACTCCGGGTCCGAGAAGGAGAGCGACATCGTCTCTTGGAAGTCCTCGATGGGGGACATCTCCTCGAAGATGTCTGCCAGGCCGGACGTGTCTGAGACGCCCTTGATGCCCTTCTCGCGAGCTTCCTCCACGCGAGCTGCCCATGAGTCGTTGCCGACGAGGCGGTCGAAGGACTCGATCTGAAGAGCGAGGAGCTCCGGAACGTCCAGGGGCTCGTGGATCTTTGCGAATGAAATGCGGCCGGCGTACTCAGCTGTACGGGCCGATGCAGCGGTATTGATTGAGGTGCTCGAGGCGACCAAGAGGGATCCTTCCGAAGACCTTCGTAGCTTCCGAATGTCAGCGTCCAATGGTCTATAGGTCCGCGCCGCCGCTCCGGGCGGCGCCATCCTAAGCTGCCCACCGCAATATGAAGGCATGACAAATGGAGACGACGCGAACTTTGAGAATACACCCGATTGGGCATGCGAGCAAGTGCGCGCAGAAAGAAGCCCGGCCAACATCACGAGCTGGGTCACACATTAGCAGTAGACCGCGCCAGCCCGCGATAGCGGCGCCCATCCGCGGCGTGTTTGCCGTCCGCATCAGACGATGCGGCGCTGCTCCGCCCACCGCGTCAGCTCATGCCGAGAGCTCAGCTGGAGCTTGCGGAGCACCTTGGAGACGTGCGTCTCAACGGTCTTGATGGAGATGAACAGCTCAGCGGCAAGCTCCCGGTAGGTGTACCCGCGTGCAATCAGGCGCATCACCTCAACCTCCCGCACCGAAAGGCGGTCCAGCTCCTCGTCGCGGACCCCATGCGCCGCACCCCCCGCCGTCCCGAACGCGTCCAGGACGAAGCCGGCCAGTCTCGGCGAGAACACGGCGTCGCCCAGCGCCACCTGCTCGAGGGCGTCGATCAGATCAGGCGTGCTGATGGTCTTGGTGACGTAGCCGCGTGCGCCCGCTCGGATGACGGAGACTACGTCGGAGGCATCATCGGAGACGCTGATGGCGAGGAAGCGCGTTTCACTGTGCACAGGACGGCACAGGCGCACGACCTCCGCCCCGCCGCCTCCCGTGCCGCCCGGCAGGTGCACATCGAGGAGCACGACCTCCGGCCGATGGGCGGTGATCAGACGCACAGCTGAGTCCACATCCGACGCCTCGCCCACGACGTCGACGGCGTCGCCCAGCTCCGCCCTCAGGCCGGCGCGAAAAATGCCGTGATCATCGACTATCACTACTCTGCGAGTCATTCGGAAGAGCCTTTCTGCGCCTCATCGGAGGGCCCATGCGGCGGCAGGTCGGCGCGCTGCGCCGCGACGGGCATGTACAGCTGAATCTCGGTTCCGCGTTCGCTCGAACGGACCGCCGCCCGCCCCCCGGCTCGGCTCATGCGGCCGATGATGGAGCCGCGAATGCCCAGCCGATCAGACTTCGCCGGATCGTGGGCCAGGGCGTCGAGGTCGAAGCCCGTGCCGCGGTCGCGCACAAACACCGCATCGCTCTCGGGCGAGGACTCGATGTAGACGCTGGCCGGTCCGGCATGGGTGAGGGCGTTGAGGATCGCCTCCCGCGCCGCGGCAACGAGCGCCGCATGGTCGGTGCCGAGGGACTCTCCGACGCTCACCACCTCGACAGGAACGGCATGCGCCTCCTCGAGCTCGGCCGCCACAGCGAGGATCTGATCTCTGAGGGTTCCCGTCGCCCGCGCATTCTGACGATAGAGCCACGAGCGCAGCTGCCTCTCCTGGCCCCTGGCGAGGCCCTCGACCGCTGACGGGTCAGCCTTCTGCTTCTGGATCATCGCCAGCGTCTGCAGGACCGAATCATGAAGGTGGGCGGCGATATCGGCGCGCTCCGCCTCCGCCGCGGCTCTGGCGCGCTCCGCCTGAGAGGTTCGGTAGAGGCGGATGACCCACGGTGCGACCACCAGCCCCATGCCTGCCAGCAGCATCGCCGCCACGATGACCCCCACCAGCAGCTCCGCCGCCGGAACGAGTCCGGATGCGATGACGAGGACGGCGGCCAGGACCAGCACCGCTCCCCCGCCCGCCTGCCAGAGAAGCCCCGCGCCCTGGTCGTCCGACGTCGAGTGAGCCCCGGTTCTGTCCAGCTGGTGCCACACGAGCAGCACGCCGAGAAGGAGCCCCGCAGGCGGGAGCACGATGCGCCAATCGAGTCCCAGGCCGAGCAGCTGCGCGGCCAGGAAGCCTGCTGTGACCAGCAGAACTCCTCCGGCGAGCACCTCCGGTGAGCCGGTCATCGATTCGAGCGCTCTGCGAACCCCGCGCCCGGACCTGGCATCCGCCGCGGCGCGGCCCGGTGCGGGCGCCGGCTCAGCAGCTGGACCTGACAGGCCGCGAGAGCCGGCCGTGGGGGCGGGCTCATTCTCTGCGGGCACAAAGATCCACAGCCACAGGTAGAGGAGGATCCCAGCGCCGCCCAGGAGTGCAAGAAGGATGAAGCCGCAGCGCACGGTGAGCACTGAGACGCCCAAGTGCCGTGCTGTGCCCAGAGCCACGCCCGCGACCGGAGCCCCCAATGCCCGTCGCAGCGCAGGACGCGGCGCCGAGCGCTGGGGGTGGCTGAGCTGCGCTGTCATACAGCCATCCTGCCACGCGTCAGGGCGCCTGCACCCGGGCTTCCCCATAGAATCCGGGGCCGTGGAGGCGCAATCAGGGTGCGAATCAGGGTCGCACCTCATATCGGCGAGCAGGCCTCATTGTCGAAGATGGGTGCATGAGCGACAAAGAACACCGCGATGCACGCCCGGTCGGAAGCGGAATCTTCGAATGGGTGCGGTCCACCGGCTGGCACAGGCCGCACAGCAGCTGGGTCGGCGGAGTTCTCGCTGCGGTCGGCGACCGGCTCGGATGGGACGCCGCACTGGTCCGCGGGCTCGGCGTCCTCGCCTTCATCGTCGCCACGGCGCCCACTGCCCTGCTCTACGGGCTCGCATGGATCCTCCTCCCCGACAGGAAGGGGCAGATACATGCTGAGCGTGCACTGCGCGGAGACTTCACCAGCGGCGCTGCAGCAGGCGGGCTGCTGGCCGTCGTCGGACTGCTGAACCTCTTCACCCCCGCCGCAGCAGGCCCCCTCCAGTTCCTGCTGAACGTCGCGGTGCTGGGTGCGGTCGCCTGGATCGCACTGGCAGCCGTTCGACGCATCTCACACCGGCAGGGTCCGGAGGCGGATCATCCAGACCGAGGCGGGTCCGCAGGGCCGCGCGAAGCTCAGGCCTCCTCCCGTGCCCGCCGGGCACCCCAGAGCGACAGGCCGGCGTGGTACCCCAAGGACGGGCCTGAGCCGACTCCCGCCGCTGGGCAGGCACACCGTGCGGACCAGACCTCGGCGAAAGCTGGGCCGCAGTCGCAGACGGTGCCCCTGACGCGCCCCTCCTATGGCGAGCCCCGCTCGGCCTCCGGGTCAGGCATCCCATATGAGGAGAAGCGGCGCCGTCGTCTCGTCACATTCGGCCTGCTTCTGCTGACGGCACCAGCTGTGGGTGCGGCCATGCTGTTCGCCTCCGTGATCGGGCTCTCCGCCGCGGCCGCGGCGCTGACTGTGCTCGCCGCCTTCGTCTCCCTCACGGCACTGCTGCACATCGGCGCCGGGCTCAGGGGCCGACGCGGACCGACAGCTCTCCTCACTGTCCTCACGGGCGCCATGCTGGTACTGGCCCTGATGCAGTCTGCGGGCAGTGCGACGCATGTGTTCGGCAGCTATGCGACGTCCTCGGAGGAGGTCAACACAGCCTTCGCGAACACCACAGTCGACCTCACAGACCCCCAGTCCTTCGCCGGAACCGATCAGGGCTACGCCCATGAGGTGGAGATCAACGGCGGGTTCGGCAACGTCGACGTCGTCGTGCCCGACGACGCTCGGGTCACCGTCACGGCCGCCCACGCCTTCTCCAACTTGGACTTCCGCACCCAGACGCTCACCCAGTCACAAGCCGGGATCGGCAGCGACGAGCAGCGCTTCGGCCCCGCCGATGAAGGTGATGACGCTGAGGCCGCTGGGGAGATCGACGTTCACATCAATCAAGCATTCGGAAACGTGACCATCTTTGACGCCACGACCTTCGCCGAGGAGAACTGAGCATGGGCAGAGACGCCGATCAGACCCGACCCGCCGCTCCCAAGGAGCAGGCCCACCCTGCCGCGGACGATGTGGATGCGATTCTGGCTGAGTCGCTTCGCGCGCAGCCGGGCGATGACTTCACATGGAAGGAGCCGGAGCGCAGGCCGCGCTGGTGGCAGCGGCAGGACGTTGAGCAGCCTCAGAGCCGGTCCGAGACGACTGCGCTCGCCCAAGCTCCCACGAGGGGCATCCGACTGGGCTCGGTCATCCTGGGCACAGCCTGCCTGATGCTGGCGCTGTGGGTCATGGCGAGCACCGCGTTCGGGCTCTCCATCGACCCGCTCGTGGTGGGGCTGGTGGTGTGCACAGTCGCTGGCCTGGTGCTGGTCGCAGCGGGCCTCAGGCCCAAGCCGGGTGCCAGGCTATAAGCCGTCGAGATGCAGAAAAGCCCCGGAGGGGACCTCCGGGGCTTTTCTGCGATTCGAGCTGCCGCTTCTCAGCGGCAGGAATCACTTGAGAGTGACAGTGGCGCCTGCGCCCTCAAGAGTCTCCTTGGCCTTCTCGGCGGCGTCCTTGTCGACGCCCTCCAGGACTGCCTTGGGCGCGCCGTCGACGAGCTCCTTGGCCTCCTTCAGACCGAGGGAGGTGAGACCGCGCACCTCCTTGATGACGCCGATCTTCTTGTCGCCGGCGCTCTCGAGCACGACGTCGAACTCGGTCTGCTCCTCTTCGGCCTCGCCAGCGTCGCCGCCGGCGGCAGGCGCGGCAGCGGCTGCGGCAGGTGCGGCAGCAGTGACGTCGAAGGTCTCTTCGAACAGCTTCACGAACTCGGAGAGCTCGATCAGGGACATTTCCTTGAACTGCTCCAGCAGCTCTTCATTGCTCATCTTAGCCATTTCAGCGGCTCCTTAACTTCTGTTGCTGATTGCGGATCTTGACGTGCAGTGGGCGCTCTGACAAGCGTCAGGCAGCCTCTTCTTCCTTCACGCGCAGCGCCTCGACCGTGCGAACGGTCTTGGACAGCGGTGCCTGGAATACGGCGGCAGCCTTGGACTGGGCACCGATGAGGGCGCCAGCCAGCTTGCCGAGCAGAACCTCACGGGATTCAAGATCCGCGAGCTTCTTGATCTCGCTCTCGTCGAGGACGGCGCCATCCATGTAGCCGCCCTTGAGGATGAGCTGAGGGTTCTCCTTGGCAAAGTCACGCAGTGCCTTAGCCACGTCGACAGCGTCGCCGTGCACAAAGGCGATCGCGGATGGGCCCTGCATCTTGCCCTCAAAGGCTTCGATGCCGAGCTCCTTGGCCGCAATCTCGGTCAGCGTGTTCTTCACCACGGCGTAGTTCGCGTTGGCCCGCACGGAGTTGCGCAGCTTCTGAAGCTTCTCCACGCTGAGCCCGCGGTACTCCGTCAGGACGGCCGCGTCTGAGCTGCTGAGCAGGTTCTTCAGCTCCTCAACCGCGGCGGCCTTCTCAGGATTCGCCATGGCACTCCTTCCAATTGCAGGGCCGGTCAGACAGTCCCAGGCGAATGGGGCATTAAAAAAGCCCCGCTGCACAGGTGCACGGGGCTTCCAAAGAGGTTCAGGGGGCATACGCCCGCTGTCCATCTGGTTCGGCTCAAGTGTCCTGCGCAGGTCGCCCGTATGGGTCTTTACAGTTCTGCTGCACTCCGAGAAGTGATTCCCGGTGACCGAAGCTCCAGAGCCAACTGGTGCTTCACAGCATGAACGACCGGCGGTCTTTGGTCAGTGGTCAACTATACGGCACAGGTTCCGCATAGTCCAAGCGCATAGGAGAGGCCCGCACCCTCAATGGGATGCGGGCCTCTCCTATGGCATGCGGATCAGGAGTCGGCGATCACCTTGGTGACGTTCGGGTCCACCGGAATGCCGGGGCCGAATGTCGTCGCCAGTGTGGCGCGCTGGATGTAGCGCCCCTTGGAGGCCGACGGCTTGAGACGAAGAATCTCCTCAAGAGCGGCCGCGTAGTTCTCAGCGAGAGCCTTTGCGTCGAAGCTCGTCTTGCCGATGATGAAGTGGAGGTTGGAGTGCTTGTCGACGCGGAAGTCGATCTTGCCTCCCTTGATCTCGCTGACGGCCTTGGCCACATCAGGGGTGACGGTGCCCGTCTTCGGGTTGGGCATCAGGTTGCGGGGGCCCAGGATCTTGCCGAGACGCCCCACCTTGCCCATCATGTCCGGCGAGGCCACGGCCGCGTCGAAGTCCGTCCAGCCGTCTGCCACCTTGGCGATGAGCTCATCGCCGCCGACGTGGTCAGCACCGGCCTCCTCTGCCTTGGCGACGTTGTCGCCCTGGGTGAAGACGACCACTCGTGCCGTCTTGCCCGTGCCGTGAGGCAGGTTCACCGTGCCGCGGACCATCTGGTCCGCCTTGCGGGGGTCCACCGAGAGCCGCATAGCGACCTCCACGGTGGCGTCCGTCTTGGACGGGTTGGTGTCCTTGGCCAGGGCGACAGCCTGAGTCGGCGAGTACAGAGCGTCCTCGTCGATCTTGGCGGCCGCGGCCCGGAATGCTTTGCTGCGCTGTGCCATCTGCGTTCTCTCCTTAGCAGTTGTGGTACGCGGGCCGCGCTCGGCCCTTCCCACGCCGCCCGGCAGTCCTGCCGGGCCGGTTCTTCGATTCTGAAGCCGACAGTCAGCTGTCGACGGTGATGCCCATGGATCGGGCGGTGCCTGCAACGATCTTGGAGGCAGCCTCCATGTCGTTGGCGTTGAGGTCCTCCATCTTCGTCTGTGCGATCTCCGCAACCTGGGCCTGCGTGAGCTTGCCGACCTTCTCGGTGTGCGGAACGCCGGAGCCCTTCTTCACGCCTGCGGCCTTCTTGATGAGCTCTGCAGCGGGCGGAGTCTTGGTGATGAAGGTGAAGGAGCGGTCCTCGTAGACCGTAATCTCCACAGGGATCACATTGCCGCGCTGGGTCTCAGTCGCCGCGTTGTACGCCTTGCAGAACTCCATGATGTTCACGCCGTGCTGACCGAGAGCAGGACCGATGGGGGGCGCCGGGTTGGCGGCGCCCGCTTCGATCTGCAGCTTGATCAGACCGGCGACCTTTTTCTTGGGAGCCATAATCTGTCCTTACTGTTCGTGCGTCCTGCCGGCTCAGGAGCGAGGCAGCAGGGGTGAGCGGACCTGGCCGGGCCGCCCGTACCGTCGCCGGGCTTCCAAAGCTTGAAGCGCGACGACGAATTCTGGGGTCAGTAGATCTTCTCGACCTGGTTGAAGTTCAGCGTGACCGGAGTCTCCCGCTCGAAGATGGAGACGAGGACCACCAGCTGGCGCGAATCGGCATGAATCTCGTTGATCGTTGCAGGCAGGGTCGCGAACGGCCCGTCCGTGACCGTGACAGACTCGCCGACCTCGAAGTCCACCTTGACGTCGCTGGAGGACGCCTGAGCAGAGCCGCCCTGGCCATCTCCGGCCTCGCCCTTCTTCTGCTCGCCGGGCTTGCCGAGGCGGTGGTCCTTGAGCATCTGGAACACCTCGTCCGTGGACAGCGGCTGCGGGTCGTGCGCGTTGCCCACGAATCCGGTGACGCCCGGCGTGTGACGGACGACGCCCCATGACTCATCGGTCAGGTCCATGCGGACCACGACGTAGCCGGGAATGCGCACGCGGTTGACGATCTTGCGCTGGGTGTTCTTGATCTCGACGACCTCTTCCATGGGGACATCGATCTCGAAGATGTGCTCCTCCATGTCCTGGGTCTGGATGCGAGTCTCCAGGTTGGACTTCACGCGCTTCTCGTAGCCGGCGTAGGTGTGCACCACGTACCAGTCGCCGAGGCCTCGGCGGAGCTCGGCCCGGAGCTCTTCGGCCCGCTCCTCGTAGGTCTTCTCCTCCTCAGCAGGGGCGACCTCCTCCTGGGCAGCGTCGGGCTGCTCCTGGTCGGCCGGGACGGCCTCTGCCGTCTCTTCCTGCTCAAGCTCCTGGTCAGACACGATTCTCCTTGGTATGTGTACGTACTGCGGCGTCGCCTCAGCCGCCGAAGATGAAGTCCGCTCCGCGGCTGAAGATCCAATCCAGCCCGGTGACGATCCCGATGACGATCAGCACGAAGACCAGCACCACCAGGGTGTAGTTCAGCAGCTCCGAGCGGGTCGGAACAATGACTTTGCGAAGCTCATCGATGACCTGCTTGAGGAACCGCCATACTTTGACGAAGGGGTTCTTGGAGCCGTCGCCGGAGGCACCGTCGACTTCTGTCACCGGGGTGTGGGACACGCAGGCTCCATCTTCTGTGCGTTGCCGTGGTCAGTTCATCAAGCGGATCACTGGGTGACCACTCTTCAGGCTGAGGGCCCGCTGCCCGGGAGGGCGGCGGACTCGCCAGCACTGTGCAGGGCAGACAGGACTCGAACCTGCAACCTACGGTTTTGGAGACCGTTGCGCTACCAATTGCGCCACTGCCCTTCAAGAGCCTCATCCGACTCCTGCTCCGCCGGGTGGAAGGCGCACTGAACAGGGGCATCTGAGACACCGGGGATCCAGTCTACGCACCAGAGAGGGCTGAGGCCAACTGAGCCGGCGAGGATGCCTGCTCAGGCTGCCAGCGCGGAGCTGGTCCGCAGGGGCACAGAGAGCAGCGAGAGCTCGCGTCCGTCGACAGTGCGCCGGTGGGGATTGCGCTGGTCCGAGGATGAGCGGTCGACGAGGCGGCCCAACGGACAGTCGGCCTGGTCACGCCATGGCACGCACGCTCCGGAGCAGTCGTAGAAGCTGTAGCCCAGCTCCGTGCCGCGCGGCATGCGCCAGGCGATGGCGAAGAGCCCGTCGCCGAGGAACTCCATCTCAGAACGCTGCGCATCCTCGACCTCCGTCAGGCCGTCCAGGATGAGCAGCACGGTGTGAGCCGCGGGAGCGTGGCGCAGGAACGTGACCGTGACGCAGCCGTCATCCCCGTCATCGTCCTGGACGAGGGGCCACTGTTCGGTTCGCCACCGCGACGGCAGGGCGGGGACCGCCGTGCGCCGCACCTCAGGAAGGCCCCCTGATATCGGAGCGGTGAGCCCCAAATACGCCACTGTCATGTTCACTATTGTGCATGCTATTGGGTCAGGGAAGCCAATCCGACATACGGTCGGCATCAACACGTGGAAGCCCATGACGACTGGGACAGTGCGGGTTAGGCTGTTGCTATGCCTGCTCCAGCCTCACGACTGTCGGACCGCATCAGCTCGATCGCCCCCTCCGCCACTATGGCGGTCGACGCGAAGGCCAAGGCCATGAAGGCCGCGGGAGAGGACGTCATCGGCTACGGTGCCGGAGAGCCCGACTTCCCGACCCCCGACTACATCGTGGACGCCGCAGTCGCCGCGGCCAAGGACCCGAGATTCCACCGCTACACCCCTGCCGCAGGCCTGCCAGACCTGCGGCAGGCTGTGGCCGAGAAGACGACCCGCGATTCGTCGTACGAGGCGGAATCGTCCCAGGTCCTCATCACCAACGGCGGCAAGCAGGCCGTCTATGCGGCACTCGCCTCACTGGTGAACCCGGGCGACGAGGTTCTGCTCCCCGCGCCCTTCTGGACGACATACCCGGAGGCGATCCAGCTCGCCGGCGGCCGTGCCGTGGACGTCTTCGCCGGACCGGACCAAGGCTTCAAGGTCACTGTCGACCAGCTCGAGTCCGCTCTGACCCCGCGGACCAAGGCCCTGATCTTCGTCTCCCCCTCGAACCCCACGGGCGCCGTGTACTCGCCCGAGGAGACGCTTGAGATCGGACGGTGGGCCGCCGAGAAGGGCCTGTGGGTCATCACCGACGAGATCTACGAGCACCTGACCTACGACGACGTCCCGTTCACGTCGATCGCCTCACTGCCCGAGCTTGCCGATCAGACCGTCATCGTCAACGGAGTGGCCAAGACCTACGCCATGACCGGCTGGCGCGTGGGTTGGATGGTGGGCCCCCAGGACATCATCAAGGGCGCGACGAACCTTCAGTCCCACTCCACCTCGAACGTCGCCAACGTCTCACAGGCGGCCGCGCTGGCCGCCGTCACCGGGCCCATGGACGCCGTCGAGGAGATGCGCACCGCCTTCGACCGCCGCCGCCGGACGATGGTGGAGGCGCTCAGCGCCATCCCCGGCTTCGAGTGCCCCACACCCAAGGGAGCGTTCTACGCCTATGTCGACGTGCGCGGCGCCCTCGGCCGAAGCTTCGGCGGATCAGTGCCGCAGACATCCGCCGAACTGGCCGAGCTCATCCTGGAGCGGGCGAAAGTGGCTGTGGTGCCCGGTGAAGCCTTCGGGCCCGGCGGCTACTTCCGCCTCTCCTACGCTCTCGGCGACGAAGACCTGAAGAACGGCATCGACCGCATCCACCGCTTCATCGAGGGGGCCTGACCATATGCGCATAGGACTGCTGACCTCCGGGGGCGACTGCCCCGGGCTGAACGCCGTGATCCGAGCAGCGGTGCTGCACGGAGAGAAGAGCTTCGCCGATGAGTTCGTGGGCTTCCGAGGGGGCTGGCGCGGTCTCATCGAGGCCGACTACTTCCCCCTCAGCCGCCACGACGTCCGAGGCATCTCGCGCAACGGCGGCACGATTC
Organism: Nesterenkonia sp. NBAIMH1; assembly: GCF_007922635.1. Classification (NCBI taxonomy): domain Bacteria; kingdom Bacillati; phylum Actinomycetota; class Actinomycetes; order Micrococcales; family Micrococcaceae; genus Nesterenkonia; species Nesterenkonia sp. NBAIMH1. The sequence goes on along the minus strand of NZ_CP042335.1, from coordinate 1,698,732 downwards.
TCGGCACCTCCCGGACCCACCCCTACAACCATCCCCAGGGCGGGCCTGAGAACATCATCGCCACCATGAAGGCACACGACGTCGACGCGGTCATCGCTATCGGAGGCGAAGGCACCCTCGCCGGTGCGAAGCGGCTGGCGGACGACGGTGTTCCCGTGGTGGGCGTGCCCAAGACCATCGACAACGACCTCAAGGCCACCGACTACACCTTCGGCTTCGACACGGCGATCAGCATTGCGACGGACGCGATGGACCGGCTGCGCACCACCGGAGAGTCCCACCACCGCGCCATGGTCGCGGAGGTGATGGGGCGCCACGTCGGATGGATCGCCCTCCACTCGGGCATGGCCGCAGGCGCTCACGCCATCCTCATACCCGAGCAGCGAGTGAGCATGGACCAGATCTGCGAGTGGACTGAGCAGGTCCACTCGCGCGGCCGCTCGCCGCTGATCGTCGTCGCCGAGGGATTCATCCCGGAGGGCGCCGAAGAGGCTCTGGCCGGCAAGGGCGTCGAGGACTCCGGCCGCCCCCGACTCGGAGGAATCGGAGAGTGGGTGACAGCTCAGCTCGAGGAGCGCACCGGGATCGAGACGCGCAACACCACGCTCGGACATATTCAGCGCGGCGGAAACCCGACGGGCTACGACCGGGTGCTGGCGACCCGCTTCGGCATGCGCGCCATGGATCTGGTCCACGAGGGCGCCTGGGGCCACATGGCCTCACTGCGAGGCACAGAGATCCTGAAGGTGAACTTGGAGGAGGCGCTCGACGGGCTCAAAGAGGTGCCGCTCTCGCGATACGAAGAGGCCAAGATCCTCTTCGGCCGCTGACTCGGCGGCCGAGTCAGCGGGGGCGGCCGCGCAGGAAGTCTCCCTGCGGACGTCCGACCGCCTGCCCAGCGTCCGGACGAACGATCAGCTCCTGCCCCGCGGCGTAGAACACCGGCTCCGGCACCTCTTCTGATCCCTCCTCGGCGGGAGGCTGATCGCGCACCACAAGCTGCGCCTCAGGGTCGACCTTCCGCTTGACCAGGGCCAAGGCGATAGGACCTGCCTCGTGGTGGCGGGCCACCGAGGTCACTCGCCCGACCGGACGCTCCTGAGCCATGCTTTCGCGACTGCCTGCATCCTTCGGCGCGAGGACGTCAGCTCCTGGTGCCGGCATCGTGTGCTCGGAGCCGTCAAGGTGCAGGAACACCAGGCGCCGTGGGGGGTGGCCCAGGTTGTGCACCCGCGCGATGGTCTCCTGACCCTTGTAGCACCCCTTGGTCAGGTGCACCGACGTCCGGATGAGGTCCAGCTCGTGGGGAATCGCCTTCGCGTCCACGTCCCAGGCAAGCCGCGGACGCCACGCAGCGACGCGGAGCGCCTCATACGCCCACACGCCCGCGAGGCCTGTTCCGTGCTCAGAGAGAAGATCTGCGCTGCGCTCAAGCTGCTCGCGGGGCACGACGGTCAGCAGCCAGCACCAGTCTCGGCCGGGGTGCTCCTCCTCGGCCACGGCCGTATAGGGCTCCGCGCCCGGGGCCAGGTTCGGCCACGGGTCGGCCCACACAGCCGGCGCACCCAGGCTTTCGGGCAGACGAGCGGTGGAGCCCAGCACGGCGAAATCAGCGCTGCGGTCCGTGATCTCGACCCGAAGCATGAACTTCATCGAGTCCAGCCATTCGGCCAGCTCCGCACCGTGGGAGCCCTCAGTGATGAGCCAGGCAGTCTCACCATCGTCGGTGATGGCGGGCGCCTGTTCGATGCGGCCGGAGATGTCCAGAAGCAGCAGCTCGGAGGAATCCCCCGGCTTCAGGCCGGCGACCTGCTGAGAGCTCAGCGTGGTCAGCCACGACAGACGGTCCGGCCCAGACACTGTCACCACCGCACAGTGAGACATGTCCACAGCGGCCCGTCCGTCCGCAAGTGCGCGCTGCTCGGCGACTGGACTGCCGTAATGGGCCGCGACGCCTTCGTCGGGCCCGGAGGCGGCCACCGCGCCGGGACGGTTCAGCAGGGGTGAGGGTGAAGCCACTGCTGAATCAGCGCTGACCCTTGTAGAGGCGTGAGAGCACCAAGTAGGCGACGTATCCGATCACCAGGCCTGCCAGAGCGATCAGGCCGATGAAGAACACCTCAAGTGCAATGATCTGTGCGTCAGTCATAGCGGTCAGTGTACCGGCTCACACGCGGCACTAGCCCAGCCAGAGTCGCTCGATGACGTAGGCCGCAGCCCCGGCGCCCAGCGCACCTGCGGCCAGGCCGCCCACCATGGTGAAGGTCCGCTCCAGCCTGCGCGGCCCCGCTCCCCACAGCACCTGGGCAGTGACCGCAGCCATGAAGCCCACCGCCAGGACGCCTGCAGTCGCCATGGCCGGCTGAACACCGAGAAGCACTGCGGCCGCGACAGCAAGCACCGCGGCGGAGGCGGCCACAAGCAGGGGGGTCTTCATCACGGCTCCATCCTGCCAGAGACTCAGGTCACGCCATGGTTATACTCAAGCTCGGACCAGACCGGGCCTTTTTCGTATGGCGGACATCGCTGTGCCCGGACCCGTGGCTGCGGTGTAGTGTCGCTGGCCAGAGTGAGTTGTTCCGATGAGTGGAGGGAATGCCGATGGCGCAGGTGCTTCTGCTCTCTGACTCCCCTGAGGATGCACTGCCGTCGCTGGAACTGCTGAACCACCGGGCTCGACCGTTTCCCGCTGAAGCCTCCTCCATCGTCCGTGCTCCCACGGTCGACATCACACTGGTGGACGCACGCAGCAACCTCAGCCACGCGCGGTCGCTGTGCCAGCTGCTCAGGTCCTCGATGCTGTCTCCGGTCATCGTGATCGTCAATGAGGCCGCCCTGCCGACGCTGAACGAATCGTGGCAGGCCGACGACTTCATCCTCACCGGCGCCAGCCCCGGCGAAGTCGATGCCCGCATCCGCATGGCCGCCGTGGTCACGCAGGAGGAGGCGCCCGCCGGCGAGATTCGGGCCGGAGCCATCGTCATCGATGAGACGACCTACATGGCCACCATCCACGGCAAGCTCCTGAACCTCACGTACAAGGAGTTCGAGCTGCTGAAGCACCTGGCTCTGCACCCGGGGCAGGTCTTCACCCGTGACCGCCTGCTCCATGAGGTCTGGGGCTATGACTACTTCGGCGGCACGCGCACAGTGGACGTCCATATTCGTAGGCTGCGCTCCAAGCTGGGGCCTGAGCACGAATCGCTGATCGGCACTGTGCGCAATGTCGGATACCGGCTGCTGGTCGACAGTGACGCCGACGCCGGGTGATCCCACTACCCTGGGGACATGAGCTCACATGCGCCGCAGATACTCCCAGCTCTTCTCAATGCGGAACTCGCCGACCAGCTTCTGACGCTCGCTGACGCCGCGCACGCGGCGGACGGCGCGGAGCCGTTCAACGATGAGACGAAGGCGCAGATCCGGGCCGGAGCACAGGGAGAGCACCCTTCGGCCACAGTGATCGGTGCCTGGTCCGCAGACGGCTCCGGAGGAATGGTGCTCACCGGCGCCGGCCTCGTCCTCCACTCCCGCGCGGAGGTCGGCACGGAGTCCGTGCTTGAACTGGTGGTCCATCCGGAGCAGCGCGGCCGCGGAATCGGGACTGCGCTGATGGAGCGCCTCTCCTCGGACACGCTTGCCCCGGAGGAAGGCCGCGTCCGGAGGGCCTGGGCCCATGGAGGTCACCCCGCTGCTGCGCGGCTCGCCGCTCGGTGGGACTGGGAGCCTGTCCGAGAGCTGTGGGTCATGCGTCATACAGACCCCGGCAGCCTCCCAGATGCCGCGCTCCCCGACGGCGTGCGCATCAGACGCTTCATGCCCGGCCACGACGAGGACGCCCTGCTGCGCGTCAATGCGGCAGCCTTCGCCGATCACCCGGAGCAGGGACGCTTGGACCTGAATGATCTGCGCGCACGGATGGCAGAGGAGTGGTTCGACCCTGCGGGCCTGCTGATGGCCTGGGAGGACGGCGCGCTGCTGGGGTTCCACTGGACCAAGGTGCCCCTGCGCGACGGCGCTCCCGGCCCGGTCGGAGAGGTCTACGTGGTCGGCGTATCACCGGACGCCCAGGGGCGCGGGCTCGGCAAGCAGCTGACGCTGGCAGGGGTGCAGCACATGGCGTCGCAGGGCCGGACGGAGATCATCCTCTACGTGGACGCGGCCAATGCTCCGGCCGTCGGGCTCTATCGCAGGCTGGGCTTCGAGGTGTTCAAAACCGACACGCAGTATGCCCCGGCTGGTACTTTTTGAGTGTGAACCGTCCGGAGCCCCTGGATCCATCGCCGCTGCTCATGCAATACGTTCCCCGACGCCGCAGTGCGTCGCTCTCCGACGACGGCACTCAGGCGGAGGTCCTCGCGGCGGGTGCGCTCATCTGGCGCCTGTATCAGGGACAGCTCCAGGTGCTGCTCATCCATCGCCCCCGCTACGACGACTGGTCGTTCCCCAAGGGCAAGCTCGACGAGGGTGAGACGCTGCCCGAATGCGCAGTGCGGGAATGTGCTGAGGAAGCATCCGTGAAGATCCGCCTGGGCGTTCCCCTGCCGGTGACGCGGTATGAGATCCAGGGACAGAGCGGCCCCCGCACCAAGGAGGTGTGGTATTGGGCCGCGCAGATCATCGACGGCAGGCCCAAGCCGGACGGCCAGGAGGCCGATGAGATCCGCTGGGTCACTCCCGAGCAGGCCCGCGGCATGCTCAGCCAGCCCGGAGACCTCGAGCCGCTGGATGAGCTGCAGCATCTCTGCGACGAGACGAGGCTTCACACGGTGCCGTTCGTGGTGCTGCGGCACGCAAAGGCGAAGCCCCGCTCATCCTGGTCCAAGCCGGAGTCGGAGCGCCCGCTGGCCGCCACGGGCAAGCGCCAGGCCAAGACCGTGGAGCAGCTGCTGTCTGCGTGGCGTCCTCGCACCCTGCACTGCTCCCCCTGGAAGCGGTGCGCGGAGACGGTCGCCCCCTACGTCAAGAAGCATCGCCATCGCATCAAGTACCGCAAGTCGCTCACCGAGAAGCGTGCCGCCCAGGATCCGGCCAAGACGGCGCGCCGGGTGCGCCGGTCGCTGGAGCTGGTCGTGCCGAGCCTGGTGTGCACGCACCGGCCTGTGCTGCCTCTGGTGCTGAACGCCTTGGAATCGTGGCTGGATTCGCCCTCATTGGCCGAAGCGATCCCGCAGGCGGACCCGTACCTGCAGCCGGGCGCGGTTCTCATTGCCCAGCAGGCGGTCGACCGGGGCGGGCGAATCGTCTCCCTTGAGATCTACGAGCCCTACGAGGATTAGACTCGTCTGCGTGAACGCCATACGCACACCCTATGAGGACTTGCTCGCCGACGTGCTCCACCACGGAGCCCTCAAAGAGGACCGAACCGGCACGGGGACCCGCAGCGTGTTCGGGCGACAGATCAGGTTCGACCTCTCGGAGTCCTTCCCGCTGATCACCACCAAGCGGGTCTACTTCAAAGGCGTCGCACTCGAGCTTCTGTGGTTCCTGCGCGGTGACTCCAACAGCACCTGGCTGCAGGAGCGCGGCGTCCGGATCTGGAACGAATGGGCGGACGACGACGGCGAGCTCGGCCCCATCTACGGCGTCCAGTGGCGCTCGTGGCCGGCTCCCGACGGCACCAGCATCGATCAGATCGCGCAGGTCGTCGAGCAGATCCGCAGCAGGCCGGACTCGCGCCGGCACGTGGTGAGCGCATGGAATCCGGGGCAGATCGATGAGATGGCGCTTCCTCCCTGCCACATCCTGTTCCAGTTCTACGTCGCCGACGGACGGCTCTCGTGCCAGCTGTATCAGCGCAGCGCGGACATGTTCCTCGGCGTGCCCTTCAACATCGCAAGCTACTCGCTCCTGACGCTCATGGTGGCCCAGCAGACCGGGCTGGAGCCCGGCGAATTCATCTGGTCCGGCGGGGACTGCCACATCTATTCGAACCACGTCGAGCAGGTCCGCGAGCAGCTGGAGCGCAGCCCGCGGCCCTATCCGCAGGTGAGGCTGGCCCGCAGGCCCGACTCCATCTTCGACTATGCCTACGAGGACTTCGAGGTCCTCGGCTACGATCCCCACCCGGCCATCAAGGCACCGGTCGCCGTATGAGGCGCGGGGTCGTGGGAATGATCTGGGCTCAGACCCCGGAGAGGGTCATCGGCGCCGACGGCGGCATGCCGTGGCACGTGCCCGAGGATCTGGCCTACTTCAAGAGCATCACCGCCGGCTGCCCCGTCGTGATGGGCCGACGCACCTGGGAGTCCCTGCCGGAGCGCTTCCGGCCTCTGCCGGGGCGGGTCAACATCGTGGTCACCCGCAGCGCGGAGCAGCGAGGCCGTCTGGCCGGGGAGGGCGCGGTCCCGGCGGAGTCGCTGGAGGAGGCCCTGGACGAGGCGCGCGAGCACGTCAACGATGCCTCCAGCCTCATCTGGATCATGGGCGGCGGCGGCGTCTACGCCGAGGCCGTGGAGAGGGATCTGGCGGATCTGGCCAGTGTGACGATCATCGACACTGACGCACCGGGGGACACCTACGCCCCGGAGCTGCACCCCTCCCAGTGGGTCATGGCCGGCAGCGCCCAAGGTGAGGGAAGCTGGGACACCTCGGAGTCCGGCACACGCTACCGATTCGAGACGTACCGCAGAGTGTGACCGGGGCCCTGCGCGGGCTTTCGGGAATTCGCTAAGGTGGGTGCCATGACTTCTGCGCCTGCTGCGTCCGCAGCCACCTCGTCCGTCGCCGCCGAAACCCCCTCAGTGGGACTGATCGGCTGGCGCGGAATGGTCGGCTCCGTGCTCCTTCAGCGGTTCGTGGACGAGGGAGACGCTGCGCACTTCGACCCGGTCTTCTTCTCCACATCCAACGCGGGCGGCCCCGCACCCACCTTTGAGAACCTGGAGCCGCAGACGTCCGAGCTCCAGGACGCCTATGACATCGACGCCCTGCGGAAGCTCCCCATCATCGTCACGGCGCAGGGCGGGGACTACACCAAAGCCGTCTACCCGAAGCTCCGAGAGGCGGGCTGGGACGGCATCTGGATCGACGCCGCCTCCACCCTCCGCATGGATGGCTCCAGCATCATCACCCTGGACCCCATCAACCGCGACGTCATCGACGCCGGCCTCGACGCGGGGGTCAAAGAGTTCATCGGCGGCAACTGCACCGTCTCCTGCATGCTGATGGGCCTGGGCGGGCTGTTCAAGGAGAACCTCGTGGAGTGGGGCACCGCGATGACCTACCAGGCTGCCTCCGGAGGCGGCGCCCAGCACATGCGGGAGCTGCTGACCCAGTTCGGCGCCCTGAGCAGCACTGTGGGGGCGGAGCTCGACGACCCTGCCTCCGCCATCCTGGACATCGACCGTAAGGTGCTGGAGGCCCAGCGCACCGGTGTGGACGCGTCCCAGTTCGGCGTTCCGCTGGCCGGCTCGCTGATCCCCTGGATCGACGCCGACCTCGGCAACGGAGTTGCAAAGGAGGAGTGGAAGGGCGGTGTCGAGACGAACAAGATCCTCGGCCGCGGCGACAGCCTCGCTCCGGGTGTTGAGCGCCGCGGGGACGCCATTCCCTTCGACTCGCTCTGCGTCCGCGTCGGCGCCCTGCGCTCCCACTCCCAGGCGCTGACTCTCAAGCTCCGGGAGGACCTCTCCGTGGGGGAGATCGAATCGATCATCGACAAGGGCACCGAGTACTCCCGGGTCATACCGAATGAGAAGGACGCCACCGTGGCCGGGCTGACGCCTGTCGCGGCCACCGGTGAGCTCACGATCCCCGTCGGCCGCATCCGCAAGCTGGAGATGGGGCCCGAGTACATCAGCGCCTTCACAGTCGGCGACCAGCTTCTCTGGGGCGCGGCGGAGCCGCTGCGCCGCATGCTGCTGATCGCCGTCGGGAAGCTCTGAGCGGCTGCGTCAGAGGGCACAGCCGACCAGCACCGGCTCCGGGTGCAGATCGATGCCGAAGGCGTCCAGCACCCGGTCCCGGGCGGCGCGGGCGACGGTGAGCATATCTGCGGCGGTGGCCGAGCCCCGGTTGGTCACCGCAAGTGTGTGCTTCGTGGACAGCGAAGCGCGCCCGTCCGTCAGCTCCGCCCCGAATCCGCGGCCGGCGCCGGCGTGCTCGATGAGCCACGCCGCTGACAGCTTGACCATCGGCTCGTCGGCTTCGTCATGCCCGGCCGGAAACCTCGGGGCCTCCTCCGGCACACCGACGGCGTCCGACGCACGGAGAATGGGGTTTGTGAAGAACGACCCGGTGGACCACGTGTCGTGGTCCTGCGGATCCAGAACCATACCCTTGGAGCTCCTCAGCTCCAGCACCTTCTCCCGGACCTCGCGCAGGCCGGTTCGGCGCTCCTCCGGGGGAAGGTTGGGGTCCATGCCCAGCTGCCTGGCAAGCTCGGCGTAGCGCACAGGGGCGGACAGCGCGCGTCCCGGTGCGTGGTGGAGGCGGAAGCGGACCTCGACCACCACATAGCGCGGCGACTCGAAGATCGTCTCCCTCTTCAGCAGCGAGTCCCGGTAGCCGAACTGCAGGTCCTCGTTGGTCAGGATGATGCGCTCATCCTCCACACGGTCCCATACGGTGACATCGAGGATGGTCTGCGAGACGTCGGTGCCGTAGGCGCCCACGTTCTGAACCGGCGACGCACCGACGGTTCCGGGGATGCCCGAGAGCGCCTCGAGCCCGTAGAGGCCCCGGTCCACGGTCCATGCCACCAGCGCCTCCCAGGAGTGCCCGGCGGCGACCGTGACGATGACGGCGTCGTCCTCAGCGGACCTGTCCGGGACCGCGCTGATGCCGGAGAACGCCAGCTGCAGCACGGTTCCGCCGAACCCCTCATCGGAGACGAGAAGGTTGGAGCCACCGCCGAGGACCAGGAGGGTGTCGCGTCCTGCGGCACGATCGGCATCGCTGGGCAGGTGGTGCTCCCGGAGCACGGCAAGTGCCAGCTGGTCGGAGTACGCGGTGACCCACTCCCCCGCGCTGCCTCCGACCCGGGCAGTCGTGTGGTGGGCGAATGTCTTCATCGGCACTGACCCTACCGGAGGCTACTGCTCGGAGAGGGGGTTCAGAACCCGTCGGAGGAAGTCCTGTGTGCGAGACTGCTGCGGCGCACCGATGACCTGGGCCGCCGAGCCCTCCTCCACCACGACGCCCTGGTCCATGAAGACGACACGATCGGCCACTTCGCGTGCGAAGCCCATCTCGTGGGTGACCACGATCATGGTCATTCCGGCCTGCGCCAGCTGACGCATGATGGCCAGCACGTCGCCCACCGTCTCCGGGTCCAGGGCTGAGGTGGGCTCATCGAAGAGCATCAGGGAGGGCTTCATCGTCAGGGCCCTGGCGATGGCCACGCGCTGCTGCTGACCGCCCGAGAGCTGATCCGGGCGCCGTTCCGACAGATGCTTCAGGCCGACCTTCTCCAGCTGCTCCATCGCGTCCGCCTCGGCCTGATCCTTCGAGGCCCTGAGCACCTTCCGCGGAGTGACGGTGCAGTTCTCCAGCACGCTCAGATGAGGAAAGAGGTTGAACTGCTGGAAGACCATGCCGATCTCGCGACGCATCGCGTCGAGGTTCACGTCAGGGTGCGTGGCCGTGTGCTGCCCCACCGTGATCTGCCCGGCGTTCGGCTCCTCCAAGCGGTTCACGCAGCGCAGCAGCGTGGACTTGCCGGATCCGGAGGCGCCGATGAGGCACACCACCTCGCCCGGCTCCACCCGCATGCTGATGCCCTTGAGCACCTCGTTGTCACCGAAGGACTTGTGAAGATCCTCGATGGTGACGCCTGCCGGCGTCTCCGGCGTGAGGTTCGCGCTCGCGCTCATACCTTCACCTTCTTTCGCCGCGCCGGCCTGGAGCCGCGGGTCTCCATACGTCGGGCCAGAAGGCTCAGCGGAATGGTGATGAGCAGGTAGCAGAAGCCGGCCACGACGAGCGGCGTCAGACCGGCCTGGTACATGTTGATGCCGTCCCGGCCCATCTTGGTCAGCTCCGCTGCACCGCCAGCCATACCGACCACAAAGATGAGGGAGGAGTCCTTCGTCAGCAGGATGGCCTCGTTGGTCAGCGGCGGGAGGACGATCCGGAATGCCTGCGGAATCTGGATGGTCACCATGGCTCGCCAGGCGGGCATGCCCAGAGCCCGAGCCGCCTCCACCTGACCCTTGGGCACGGCCTGCAGTCCGGCACGGAGCGTCTCGGCGATGTAGGCGGACCCCACAATGGCAAGTGCCGACGAGGCGACCTGGAGCGTCGAGAGGTTCCAGCCGAAGGCCAGGGAGGCGCCGAAGCCCAGAGCGATGAACACCAGGATGGCAGGGATTCCGCGGAAGAACTCAATGTAGGCGGTGGCCAGCCAGCGATACACGGGGAAGGTGGCCAGCCGCATGAGCGCCAGCACCGTGCCGCCGAGCAGCCCGAACACGAACCCGAAGAACGTGTACTGCAGGGTGTTGACCAGTCCGAGCGTAAAGATCTCCGGGAACATCGGCAGCACAGGCTCGACGTTGAAGAAGCTCTGCCCAATCGCCGTCCAGTCGACCACGATGCCCAGCACCACGACGACCAGGACGAAGAGCCCAGCCTGGATGCCCAGGCTGATGCGCTGCCTGGTCCGGTTGGAGAGGTCCATATGGATCAGTCGTCAGAGTCCTCGTCGGCGTCCTCGTCCTCGACGTCGCCCTCTTCAGCGTCCTCGCCTTCGCCCTCTTCAGGGGTCTCGTCGGACTCGAACCAGCGCTGCTCGAGCTCGTCCATGTAGCCGTTCTCCTCGAGCTGAGCCAGGACGTCGTTGACGGCTTCGATGAGCTCTTCGTTCTCGAGCTGAGCGGCGATGCCGAGCTGCTCGCCGGTCTCGATCTCCTCGACGAACTCGAACTCGTCAGAGTCCCCGGCCTGGTAGCCCAGGATGGAGATGTTGCCGACTGCGGCCTCGACCTGACCGGCCTCAAGGCCTTGGATGAGCAGGCCGGAGTCCACGAACTCGACAGTGTCGAGACCCATCTCCTGGGCCTCATCGGCGCCGGTGGTGGCCTGCTGCACGCCCACCTGAGCGCCTTCTGCGTCCTCGAGCGACTCGATGCCGGAATCCGCTGCGGCCAGCAGACCCAGATTGTCGTCCAGGTAGGGGTCGGAGAAGGCCATGTTGCCCTGACGCTCCTCCGTGATGGAGATGCTAGAGATGGCGAGGTCGCACTGCTCGGCGTTCAGGGAGACGCCGGACTGGATGCCTTCGAAGGCGGACTCGATGATTTCGAGGTCCTTGTCCATGGCGTCCGCAATGGCCTGAGCGATGTCGATGTCGAAGCCGACGACTTCGCCGTCCTCGTCGTAGTACTCGAACGGCGGGTAAGGCACGTCCGAGCACACCTGCAGGGTGCCCTCCTGAAGCGTGGTGACCTCTGCGTCGACGGTGATGTCGAAGTCGACGTCCGACTCGGCCTCTGCCTCCTCCGCGTCGTCCTCACCGTCGTCTCCGCAGGCGGTCAGGGTCAGGGCGGCGATTCCGGCGAAGGCCGCAGCCTTCATCCAGGGCGTCTCAGCAAAAGTCATGGGGTCCTCACAGGTGCGATGGTGCTCAGTGATATCAGGCGATTATAGGCACAGCTGGTCCCGGCGGCGGGTGAACGCCGCCCCGTCGAACGTCAGAGGCGGACGAGAGCCTGCGTCTTGGCCAGCACCTTGGTGCGGGACTCCCCCTCGACCAGTTCGACCGTCAGATCGATGCGAACGGTTCCTGCCTCTTCGTCGAGCTTGCCGACCTTGCCGGAGACCTCCAGCTCGGCGGTCGGCTCCGAGGGAGAGCCCGAGTCTGCGTCGGCCACGGGGACGGGCTTGGTGAAGCGTGTCTGATAGTCCAGGATCGCACTCGGGTCGCCCGCCCATTCGCTGACGATGTCCGAAGCAGCGCCCATGGTCAGCATGCCGTGGGCGATGACCCCGTCGAGGCCGACCTCCTGGGCGAAGCGTTCGTTCCAATGGATCGGGTTGTGGTCGCCGGAGGCTGCGGCGTAGGCGACGAGGTCAGCACGGGAGAGGCTGATGCGGCGCGTGCCGATGCTCTGGCCCTTCTCCAGCTCGGTGATCTGCGGTGCGGCCATCAGGCAGCCTCCTCGTCGTCGGCGCGGACCAGGAGCGAGGACGTCACCGTGGACTTGGCCTCACCGTCCTGGTTGGTGATCTCGGTGACGGTGGTGACCATCGCCCCTCCGCCCATCACACGGATGCGCTCCAGCGTGGTCTGGCCGGTGAGGGTCTCGCCCGCTGTGATCGGGGCATGATGGGTGAACCTCTCCTCGGCGTGCACCACCCGCGAGAAGTCGATGCCGGCGGCCGGGTCGCTGACGACGGAGGCCTCAGCCCGCTGCGCGACGAGCACCGCAAAGGTCGGCGGCGCCACGAGGTCGGCGTGGCCGAGCGCGACGGCCGCTTCGGGGTCCGTGTGCGCCGAGCCCCGAGCCTTCACAGAGGCCGCGAACTCGCGTATCGCCTCCCGGGAGACCTGGTACGGCTGGGCCGCCTCGTAGGTGTGCCCTTCTCGTTCCGTGCTGATGCTCATGCACTGTTCCTCTCAGCGTCTTCCTCCGCGCCGCGGGCGCGAATGATGTGGGCAGCCTGCCTCTTGCGCAGCCCGATGCCCATCAGGTGGGAGACCATGCCGATGCCGAGCGTCACGAGCCCCACGGTCTGCAGGGCCGGGGTGTCCGTCATTCCGGAGGCGACGATCAGGATGATCCCGATCAGGCTGCCGGCCATGCCGATGATCAGAGCGGCGCGATAGGCAGTGGTGCCGGTTGACCACGGGTCCATCTGGGCGTTGGAGAGCTGCTGGGACATCCCCCTCATCCTACCGTCGTGGGGGAGCCGCCGCTCATGCCGGCAGCGCCCTGAGGCCGGCGCGGAATCGGTCCAGAACCAACTCTGGGATGCCGTCGGGGACGCTGCCCTCCAGCAGAAGAGGCTTCGCCACCACGTCTGCGCCCTGTCTGCGCAGCAGGCCCTGGAAGTAGCCGGGGGCGAGCAGATAGCTGGCAATCGCGACTCGCCCTCCAGGGGAGTCCGCACGCGCCTGCTCGACGGCCCGGTGGACCGTCGGCTCCGCAAACGAGAGGTAGGAGGCGGTCACGGGGACGCCGAGATGGTCTGCGAGCATCTCGGCCGTGGTGCGGACATCCTGCTGGGCCGAGGTGTCGGAGGAGCCCGCTCCGCCCAGAACGATGGTGTCCCGGCTGAGGTCGGCGCCGGCTTCGCGGAGCCGCTGCGCCATCGCGCGGACGAGCCGCTCGTCCGGACCCATGGCCGGCGCCACAGCCACCGGCTGATTCGCCTCCTCGAGGGCCTCCTGCATGTCGACGTTCACATGGAAGCCCGCCGACAGCAGAAGCGGAACCAGCACCGCAGGGGCCCCCGGGGGAAGAGACTCCAGGGTGGCCGCAATGTCCGGCTGCTCCACATCCACATGGCCCAGCCTCGTCTCGCTGACCGACGCGGCCCCGCCGGCGAGCGCCGCGACCCGCTCGGCGAGAGCCTTCACCGCAGCTCGGCCCTTCTCCGACGAGGTGCCGTGCGAGATGGCGGCCAGCGCCGCAGCCCTGTGCGGGCCTGAATCTTCCGGAGCAGTGCTGTGCAGGTCTGCTCCGGAGGCGGAGACGCTCACGCTCTGACCTCGATCTGCCCCTGGGCGACGCGGACTTCGTAGGTGCTGATGGACGCTGCCTCGGGATCGGAGAGGCATTCGCCGGTTTCGAGGGCGTAGACCTGCTTGTGGATCGGCGAGGCGATCGTCGGGGCGCCGGCCTTGGAGCCCACGATGCCTCGGGCGATCACGTTCGCTTCGGCCACGGGGTCCCAGTGGTCGACGGCGAAGACCCTGTCATCGGGCAGTCGGACCAGTGCGATCTGCTTGGAGCCCACGAGGGCGGCTTCGCCCCACATCGGGTCCACGTCGTCCAGGCGACAGATCGTCTGCCAGGAGGTCATCTCTTCGGTGTCAGCCATCGGACCTCATCGTAGCCAGCGTTCGTTTCAGATGAACAGGTCGGGCGTAAAACAGATCTCACAGGGTGCCCCTGCGTTCGTGAGGAGAGCGTCACATCGGTCTCACACCGCGGTCACGGCCCTTTAATGCGCACCTGTCACGGTGGGTGAGCAATCAGACTGCCCCGACGAAGGTGATAGCCATCATGTCTGCTCACGCTCCCGCACCCAGCGCCGACCGGCGTCGCCATGTCGCTGTGGTCGGCGGCGGCCCGGCCGCACACCGTCTGGTGGAGGCCCTGACTGACAGGAATGAGGCCAGCCTGCGCATCAGCCTCTTCACCGAGGAGGCGCTTGCGCCCTATGACCGGGTGGCGCTGTCCAAGCGGTTCGAGGACCGCGAGAACAATCTTCTGCTGGGCGATGAGAGTCTGTGGCAGAACCCGCAGGTGCAGCTGCACACCTCCACTGCAATCGCTGCGCTGGACGCTGAGGCCAAGACGATCACGGACTCCTCGGGCGCGGTCCACCACTACGACGACGTCGTTCTCGCCACCGGCTCCTCGGCAACCCGTCCGCCCATCGACGGGGACCAGCACATTGCGGTCTACCGGACCCTCGATGACGTCGACTGGCTGGTCGACGAGGTGAGGCGGCTGGCTGAGGAGCTCGGCCGGACCCCTCGCTGCACGGTGATCGGCGGCGGACTTCTGGGGCTGGAGGCCGCCGGAGGGCTCAAGGGCCACGGGGCGGACGTGACGATCGTGCACTCCCGTGAGTACCTCATGAACGCTCAGCTGGATGAGGGCGGGGGGCGGACCCTGAACCGGCTGCTCTCCCAGGAGGGGTACACCCTGAGCCTGGGTGAGCGTCCGGCGTCCGTCGCTGAGAGCGATGATCCTCAGCAGACGCGGTTCTGGCTGCACTTTCCGCAGAAGGAGGCGATCGCCTCTGATCTGGTGGTCGCGGCGATCGGGATCACCGCGCGTGACGAGCTGGCCGTCGCCGCCGGGCTCGAGCGCAGCTCGGCCGGGGGTGTGGTCATCGATGAGACCTGCGCCGCCTCCGCCGAGAACGTGTGGGCCATCGGCGAGGTCGCCAGCTTCGACGGCATCTGCATGGGCCTGGTGGCTCCCGCCAACGCGATGGCAGAGGTCGTCGCGGACCGGCTGTGCGGCGGCGAGGCCAGCTTCGAGGGCTTCGACACGGCCGCCAAGCTGAAGCTTGCGGGCATGGATGTGGCGAGCTTCGGCGACACCCTCGGCACCTCGCCCCACGCACTGGAGGTCACCTTCGCCGATGCGTTCGCCGGCATCTATCAGAAGCTGGTGGTCACCGATGACGCCAAGACTCTTCTGGGCGGCGTGTTCGTCGGCGACGCCTCGCCCTACACCGCGCTTCGCCCGCTGCTGGGTCGGGAGCTGCCTGCTGAGCCGGGCGCCTTCCTCTCCTCCACCGGGGGCGGGGTGGACATGGATCTGCCTGACGACGCCGAGGTCTGCTCCTGCAAGGGAGTCGAAGCGGGGCATCTGCGATGCGCTGTTCGGGGCGAGACCACCGGTGAGCCCGTCAGCGACATGGGCGGGATGAAGAAGTGCACCAAGGTGGGCACTCAGTGCGGCTCCTGCATCCCCATGGCGAAGAAGATCATGGAGAAGGAGATGGCGGTGCAGGGCATGGAGGTCTCCGCAGCCATGTGCGAGCACTTCGACGACTCCCGCCAGGCCCTCTTCGCCAAGGTCAAGGACGCGGGGCTGCGCAGCTTCACCGAAGTGGTCGACCATTTCGGCTCCCCCGCCGACAGCACCGTCAACCTCGGCTGCGACATCTGCAAGCCCGCGATGGCATCCATGATCGCCGCGCTGCACGACGAGTACATTCTGGGCGAGGGACGCGGGGCCCTGCAGGACACCAACGACCGCGCGCTGGCCAATATGCAGAAGAACGGCACCTACTCGGTGATGCCGCGGATCCCGGCCGGTGAGATCACCCCGGACAAGCTGGCCGCCATCGCCCAGGTGGCCAAGGAGTTCGGGCTGTACACGAAGATCTCGGCCGCCCAGCGCATCGACCTCTTCGGCGCTCGCCTCGAGCAGCTTCCGAAGATCTGGATGCGGCTGGTCGACGCCGGCTTCGAATCCGGCCAGGCCTACGGCAAGGCCCTGCGCAACGTGAAGTCCTGCGTGGGGACCACGTGGTGCCGGTACGGGCTGCAGGACTCGGTGGCGATGGGCATCCGCCTGGAGAACCGGTACAAGGGCATCCGGTCCCCGCACAAGATGAAGTTCGGGGTCTCCGGATGCGCCCGCGAGTGCGCGGAGGCGCGGGCCAAGGACGCAGGCGTCATCGCGACCCCCGACGGATGGAACCTCTACGTAGGAGGCAACGGCGGCGCCACCCCGGTGCATGCGCAGCTGCTGGCCAAGGACCTCGACGACGAGACGCTGCTGAAGTACATGGACCGCTACATCATGTACTACATCCGAACGGCCGACCGGATGCAGCGCACCGCGCGCTGGATCGAAGAGCTCCCCGGCGGCGTGGACCACATCTACGACGTCGTCGTGGACGATTCCTTAGGCATCGCCTCGGACCTCGAGGAGGCCATTCAGCGGCACGTGGACCGGTACGAGGACGAATGGACCGCCACCCTCAACGACCCCGAGAAGCTCCGTCGGTTCCGCAGCTTCATCAATGCCCCGGATGCCCCCGACACTGACCTCAAGTACGTGGTCGAAAGGGATCAGGTCCGGCCTGCCACGCAGGAGGAGAAGCAGGCCGCCGCCTCAGGGACCGGGCCAGTTCTGCTGGGACCGGAGATCCCCGTCCGCTCCACTGGGTCTGCGGAGCCGGAGGCTGAGGAGGAGCCGGCCGCGGAGCCTGAGCTGGAACTGGTGGGCGCGCCCGCAGACGGGCGACTGTGAGCGAGCCGGGCACTAGGCTTGGCGCTGTGGAACCTGAACCCGACCCCCAGGAAAGGTCCGCAGCTCCGGGCGGCCCCGCAGAGGCGCCCGCCGCTGGGTCGCTGCCCCAGACCCTGTCCGGGTTCCGCATCGGCGTCACCTCGGACAGACGCTCCGATGAGCTGATCAGCGCCTTCGAGCGCCGCGGCGCGGACGTGATGCACGCTCCCGCCCTGCGGATCGCCTCACTCACCGAGTCCATCAGCCTGCAGCACGATACGAACAAGGTGGTGGAATCCGCCCCCGACTATGCCGTCATCACCACGGCCTACGGGATGCGCCGCTGGGCCGAGGCGGCCGAGGCCTACGGCGTATGGCCGCAGCTCTTCGACGCCCTGGAGAGGGCCTCGATCCTGGTGCGCGGCCCGAAGGCCCGCGGAGCCGTCCGCGCGGTGGGGCTCGACGACGACGGGGCCGCTGAGGATGAGCGCACCGAAACGATGCTCGACATGCTCCTGGAGAACGACATCTCCGGGAAGACGGTCGCCTTCCAGCTGCATGGGCTCCTCAACCATGACCAGGTCTCACGGCTCGAGGCGGCCGGCGCGCGGGTCATCACCGTGATGCCCTACACGTGGACGAAGCCGCCGGAGGATTCGGATCTGCTGAGAATGATCGATGCCGTCATCGAGCGGCAGCTGGACCTGGTGACGTTCACCGCAGCGCCTGCGGTGGATGCCATGCTGGGCGTCGCTCAGCAGTACGGCAAGCGGGAGAGCCTCATCGAGGCTCTCCAGACCGACGTGATCGCCGCGGCCGTAGGCGGGGTGACCGCGCAGCCTCTGGAGGAGGCGGGAGTGGAGGCGGTCACGCCCCATCGCTGGCGCCTCGGTGCGATGATCAAGAAGGTCATCGATCATCTCGAGACCCATCACACCATCCGACTGGACACCCAGCTGGGCCCCGTTGAGCTCCGGGGGGCCGAGTTCCGGGCGCCCGAGCTGACCGACGATCCGGTCCGCCTGGCGCCTGGGCCCCTGAGCCTGGTCCGCACGCTGATGGAGGCCGAAGGCGCCACCCTGTCCAGGGAGCACCTGCTCGAGCAGGTGAAGTGGTGCGACTCCGAGCATGCCCTGGAGATGTGGGTCTCCCGGCTCCGCAAAGCCCTTCCCTCCTCCGAGCTGGTGCAGACCGTGGTCAAGCGCGGCTACCGCATCAAGACCTGAGAGTCCTTCTCAGCCCTGCTCGCTGTCCTCGTCCACCCAGTCGAAGCTGCGGGTGACAGCCTTGGACCAGTTGCGCATGAGGCGCTGCCGCTCCTCATCTTCGATCTGCGGGCTCCAGCGCGAGTCCTCGGACCAGTTGGCGATCACATCGTCGATCGAGTTCCAGAACCCGACTGCCAAGCCGGCTGCATAGGCGGCGCCCAGTGCGGTCGTCTCGATCACGGCGGGGCGGACCACGTCGACTCCGAGAACATCCGCCTGGAACTGCATCAGGGTCTCGTTGACGACCATGCCGCCGTCCACCTTGAGCTCCTTCAGCGGGTCCGAGGCGTCATGGGCCATGGAGTCGACCACCTCGGCTGACTGATAGGCCACGGACTCCAGGGCAGCCCGGCAGAGGTGGTTCTGGTTGACGAAACGAGTCAGTCCGACGATGACGCCCCGGGCATCGGGCTTCCAGTGCGGAGCGAAGAGGCCGGAGAAGGCCGGCACGATGTAGGCGCCGCCGTTGTCCTCGACCCTCTTCGCCTTGGTCTCGACCTCAGGCGCGGAGGAGATCATGCCGAGGCTGTCGCGCAGCCACTGCACGAGTGATCCGGTCACGGCGATGGAGCCCTCAAGGGCATAGACCGGCCTCTCCTCTCCGAGGCGGTAGGCCACCGTGGTCAGGAGTCCATGATCGGAGCGGACCATCTCCTCGCCGGTGTTCATGAGCATAAAGTTGCCGGTGCCGTAGGTGTTCTTCCCCTGACCGGGTGTGAAGCATGCCTGCCCGAACGTGGCGGCCTGCTGGTCACCCAGGATGCCGGTGATCGGGGTGTCGATCAGCAGGGACTCCTTGCGTCCGTAGCCGTAGACCTCGGAGGAGGAGCGGATCTCGGGGAGCATGCTCAGAGGCACGCCGATCGCTTCGGCCAGCTCCTCGTTCCAGTCGAGGGTGTCGATGTTCATCATCAGCGTCCGGGAGGCGTTGGTGACGTCGGTGATGTGGACGCCCCCATTGACCCCGCCGGTCAGGTTCCAGATCAGCCATGTATCCATGGTGCCGAACAGCAGCTCGCCGGCCTCCGCCCTGTCCCGGGCACCCTCCACGTTGTCGAGGATCCAGCGGATCTTGGGACCGGCGAAATAGGTGGCCAGGGGCAGCCCGGTGCGCTCCCGGAACGTCTCGCTGCCGTGTGCGGCCTCGAGCTGGTCGCAGATCTTCTGGGTCCGGGTGTCCTGCCAGACGATGGCGTTGTGGACGGGCTCTCCGGTGCTCCTGTCCCAGACGAGGGTGGTCTCCCGCTGGTTGGTGATCCCGACGGCTGCCAGCGAGTGCCGGTTCACGTCGGCGTCGGCGAGCGCGAGCCCTATGACCTCCCTGGTATTGCGCCAGATCTCAGTGCCGCTGTGCTCGACCCAGCCGGCCTTGGGGAGGATCTGCTCATGCTCACGCTGGCCTGAGGAGACGATGCTGCCGGAGTGGTCGAAGACCACGGCCCGGGTGGAGGTCGTTCCCTGGTCGATGGCCAGTACGTACTGGGCCTCGGTGGGCCGCTTGGTGGTCGGCGCGTTCTCAGTCATGGTGCTGTCCTTTCGGAGCGGGGACGTTCAGCGGAGAGGGGCGGCGCTCAGCCGGCCAGCAGGATGGGGGCGGTCAGCCCGGCCAGCACGGCGCCTGCGAGCGGGCCGACGATGGGGACCCACGAGTAGGCCCAGTCGTTTCCGCCCTTATTGCGGATCGGCAGGAGCGCATGGGCCAGGCGGGGGCCGAGGTCACGGGCGGGGTTGATGGCGTAGCCGGTGGGCCCGCCGAGCCCGGCGCCGATGCCGACCACCAGCAGGCCAACGGCCAGCGGGCCCAGCTCCGACGGGGTCGCTCCGAACAGCAGGACGACGAGCACCAGCACGTAGGTGGCGATGACCTCGGTGACGACGTTCCAGCCGTAGTGCCGCTCAGCCGGATCGGTGCAGAAGGTGCCCTTGATGACCCCGGGATCCTCAGCCTTGTCGTAGTGCTTCTTGTAGGCGGCCCAGGCCAGCACGGCGCCGACGAAAGCACCGATCACCTGCGCGGCGAAGTAGGCAAGCATATGGGGCACGTTCGCGGTGATCCCGTCGGCGAACTCGCTCTCCCCAGAGACGAAGATGCCCAAGGTGACCGCCGGGTTGATGTGCGCCCCGGAGGCCCACGCCACGTAGACGCCGGAGAAGACCGCCAGCCCCCAGCCGAAGTGAATCATCAGCGGGCCGCCGGCATGGCCCTTGGTGCCGGGAAGCAGGGCGTTGGCGACCACGCCGGTGCCGAGAAGGATCAGGGTCGCCGTGCCCATGATCTCGAAGAGGAAGATGGTTTCCACCGGATGACTCCTTTGTCATGGATGCTCGTCGGAGCGGAATCGGTCAGATGGTCAGAGGGTCATGCTGCGTCGAGGCTCTGGTGAACGGGAAGCACGCTCTTCATCGCCTGGGCGGCCTCGGCGTCGCTGGAGGAGCGTTCGGCGGTCAGCTGCGCCTCGACGTAGCTGGTGTAGGCCCGCTTCTCGTAGTCGGCGCGATCAGCGTCCCAGCCGAGATCGTCTGCGACCAGGGCGATGACGTGGTCGGCCGCTTCGAGGCCTCGATCGGCGACCTCGTGGAAGAGCCGCGTCCTGCGCTCCAGGAGGTCCTCCAGGTGGACGGCGCCCTCGTACCGGGCGGCGTAGACGAACTCTGCCGCAAGGTATCCGGCCCCGCCGGGGACCTCCTCGGCGAGCGCAGGCTCTTCGCGGATCAGGGAGAGCAGCTCCCCCATCAGGGAGCCGTAGCGTCCCAGAAGCCGCTTCACCGTCTTGGGCGGGAGGTTCTGCTCCGCGGCGACCTCGTCGGTGCGGCCGGCCCACTCGCCGTAGCCCTGGCCGCCCAGCAGCGGCAGCCGGTCAGTGAGGGACTCTCGGTCGGCGAACTGCTCGGCGACCGCGAAGTCGACGGCATCCTCGGCCATGGAGCGGTAGGTGGTGAGCTTTCCGCCCGCCACGGCTGTCAGGCCGGGGGCCATGCGCATCACCGTGTGCTCGCGGGACACCTTGGAGCTTGACTCCTCGTCGCTGGCGACCGGCTGCAGCAGCGGCCGAAGACCGGCCCAGGTGCCGATGACGTCGTCCGGGCTGAGGTCCGTCTCGAGGACGTCATTGGCGTGGTCGAGGACGTATCGGATGTCAGCGGCGGTGGGGGCCGGGACGTCGACGGGCTCGCGCCATGAGGTGTCTGTGGTGCCGATGGACCAGTAGTCGTCCATAGGAATGATGAACAGGACCGACTTCTCGGTCTGTGTGATGACGCCCACATGCTCCTGGGCCGGGATCCGATCTTTGGGGACAGTGATGTGGATGCCCTTGGAGGCCAGCACCTTCAGGGCTGGACCGGATCCGTCCTCGGCCTCGGCGTGGGCCATCTGCTCCTGCTCACCGGTCCACACGCCTGCGGCCATGATGGTCTCGCGGGCGTAGACGCTCATGGTGCGGCCTGTCTCTCTATCCCGCAGGACGACCCCTACGACCTGCTCCTCCCCTGCGCGCGTCTCGCGCAGGTACTCGACCACTTCGGTGCGCACTGCGACGTGGGCCCCGAGGCTCGCCGCGGAGCGCGCGAGGGTGAGCACCAGGCGCGCGTCGTCCACCTGGGCGTCGAAGTATTCGAGCGCGCCGATGAACTTGCTGTGGTTCAGCCCGTCGAAGCGCTTCCGGAGGCCCCGGCGCGTCATGTGGCGGTGCAGCGGTGCGCGGCCTTTGGCGCTGAGCACCGATTTCAGGCCGTTTCCGCGCGCTGATGCGGCGAATGACAGACTGTCGTACAGCATGACGCCGGAGCCGATGAACGCCCGGTCGAGCCCTCGCTTCTGGAACGGGAACACGAAGGGCAGTCCCCGGACCAGGTGCGGCGCGGTGCGGGTCATCAGCAGGTTCCGCTCGCGGAGAGCCTCTGAGACAAGCTTGAAGTCCAGCATCTGCAGGTAGCGCAGCCCGCCATGGATGAGCTTCGATGAGCGCGACGAGGTTCCCTGGGCCAGGTCCTGGGCCTCAACGAGCCCGGTGCTCAGGCCTCGGGACGCCGCGTCGAAGGCCGCCGCAGCTCCTACGACGCCTCCCCCGACCACCAGGACATCCAGGGGCTGCTCGGGCGTGGTGCCGGCGAATGCCTCGAGAGCGTCCGTGCGGGACGAGGGATTCATGGGCCGTGGCTTCATGGCACATCCTGTAGATCGACGTTGACTGTGATGCTCATAACATCCGAGGTGCGGTCTTTTTCTCAATACTTATGCACATACGTGCACAGAGGGTCCACAATGGGGAAATGAAGCCCTCATACAGGGAGAAGGTCGAGTACGTCGCTGCACGGATGTACTACGCCGAGAACTGGACGATGCAGCACATCGCCAAGGAGCTCGGAGTGTCACGATCCACCGTCTCCCGACTCCTGACAGAGGCGCGTGAGCAGGGCATCGTGCGCATCAGTCTCCACCCGCCCACCGACCGCCCCAACGCCTTGGAGCATCGCATCGCCGAGATCTACGGCGTGACCGTGCACGTGGCCCACACCCTCGCCCGCGAGGACGCCTACGCCCGCCACGAAGCGGTCGCAGCGCTCGCGGCATCAGTGGTTGACTCCCTCATCGAACCGGACATGGTCGTCGGGGCCGCCTGGGGCGCCACGATGACCTCGGTGGTGGACCGGCTCCCGCAGCGCGCCGTCCCCGGGCTGCAGATCGTCCAGCTCAACGGGGCGGTGAACTCCCAGCCCGCGGGCGCGGAGTCGGACGGCACCGGAATCGGCATGGGGGTCGTCGAGCGCTTCGCCAAGGTCTACGGGGGACGGCCGCACCTCTTCGCAGTGCCCGCCATCTTCGACTACGAGCAGACCAAGCAGATGCTCTGGCGGGAACGCTCAACCTCGCGCGTGCTCAACCTGCAGCGCCGCGCCACCCTGGCCGTCTTCGGAGTGGGCACGTTCGCGGCCGGCCGCCCGTCGCAGGTCTACGCCGAGGGGTACCTGAGCCGTGAGGACCTCAACCAGCTCACCGATGAGCAGGTCGTCGGCGACATCTGCACCGTCTTCCTCCGGGGGGACGGGTCCTGGAGGAACATCGAGCTCAACAGCCGCTGCTCCGGCATCAGGCCCGACGAGCTCTCCCGGGTTCCCCGACGGGTATGCGTGGTCAACGGCGCGCACAAGGTTCCGGCCCTGCGCGGAGCACTCGCCGCAGGGCTGGTCACTGACCTGGTCCTGGACCAGGCCTCCGCAGACCTGCTCGCCCACGGCTGATCAGACCGGCTGGGCCGCGGACTCCTCGAGAATCTTCTCGATGGCGCGATGGCAGGTGCCGCATCCGGTGCCTGCCCGGGTCTGCGAGGCGACGTCCTCGACGCTCCGGCAGCAGGGGGCAGCGTCCTGGACCACGCCGACCGTGGTCCCGGCGCAGCGGCAGAGGACATCCCCAGGCCCCAGCTCCGCCTCCCTGGTGGCATGCTCAGCAGCCAGCAGTGCGGTGCGGTCGGCTGTCGGCAGAGTGCCTCGAGCCGCGTGCATGGACAGCTCCGCTGCGGTCCGTGGCATGCCGATGACGACGAAGCCGGTCAGCCGCTCACCCTCGGTGACGAGCCGCAGGTACTGGCCGCGCCGCGGATCCGCCCATGTGGAGACATCAGGGGCCTGAGGATCCCACGGGTCGATGTCCGTCTCACCGGCGCAGGCCATGTTCAGACTCTCGGACTTCACCAGGATCACATCCAGGCCGGCAGACAGCGACGGCTGGGCAAAGTCCACCAGCTCGCCCGCCGCATCACGGTCCGGGGAGGATGTGAGCCCCAGGTCATCGCGCAGGCCTGAAGCGACCACCTCCGCCTGCAGCCACCCCGGTGCGATGAGGCCTGCGGAGCCTCGGCCCTCCACAGACGCACAGTCCCCGGCGG
Source organism: Nesterenkonia sp. NBAIMH1 (assembly GCF_007922635.1). Taxonomy (NCBI): domain Bacteria; kingdom Bacillati; phylum Actinomycetota; class Actinomycetes; order Micrococcales; family Micrococcaceae; genus Nesterenkonia; species Nesterenkonia sp. NBAIMH1. The sequence goes on along the minus strand of NZ_CP042335.1, from coordinate 1,674,708 downwards.
CGAAGATATGAGGATCTCCCAGGCTGCGGCCATCGGTTCCCACCGTCACGCCCCATGAGCACGGCAGCCCCGCATCCTTCGCGAGGGAGTCGCGAGCGACGACCCCGATGCACACCACCAGCAGCGTGGCAGGAATCCGCTCGCCCGAAGAGGTGCGCACGGCGACGAGCTCCCCGTCGTCCGACACCACCTCGCGCACGTCCGTCGCCGCTCGGACGTCGACGCCCATGCTCGTCAGCTCGCGACGCAGCAGCATCCCAGCGTCGGGGTCCGCCTCGCGGCTCATCGGTGTGCCGCCGCGATGCAGCAGCGTCACCTCAGCGCCTGTCTCCGCCAGCGCCAGAGCGGCCTCCACGCCGAGCACGCCGCCGCCGAGCACCGTCACCGGCTTGCCTATGCGCGACCTTTCGCGGACGGCGAGCGCATCCTCAATGGTGCGCAGCGGCACGACGCCTCGGGGCATCTGTGCACCAGAGCGCTCCCCGTCGAGCTTTCCACCGCGGCGGACCTCCACGGTGCAGGGAGGCATGCGCGGCTCCGCCCCGGTGGCCAGCACCAGCCTGTCGTAGCTCACTCTGCGCCCGTCGGAGAGGGTCAGCTCCTGAGCGTCGCGGTCCAGGTGGGCAGCCTCGGCACCGAGGATCAGCTCCACGCCCTGTGCTGCGAGCGCCTCGGGGGAGTCCACCATGATCTCCTCGGGGAGGATGCGGCCCACGCTGACGTCTCCGATGCGGATGCGGTTGTACGCCGCATGACGCTCGGCTCCGATGATGGTCAGTGCGGCGCGGCCCTCGCGGATCTCCGGCAGAAGCTCCTCAGCGAGCCGGGAGGCGACGGGCCCGAACCCGACGATGACGATGTGCTGCGATCGGCTCATAGGGGTGCCTCCTCCGCCGGCCTGATCGTGGCAGGCGTGGACTTGAACTCCGGCATGGAGCTGAGCGGGTCGGTCAGGCTTCGGGTGAGCAGGTTCGCGGTGCCCGATCCGGGGAAGTGGAAGGGGGCGAAGACGGTGTCTGCGCGAATGCCGTCGGTGACCCGGACCCGGGCCTTCATCTGGCCGTGGGCTGAGGTGACGATGGCGCACTCATCCTCGGTGAGCCCGAACTGGCGGGCGGTGGCTGGGTGGACCTCCACGAAGGCCTCGGGGTGGGCGGCGGCCAGGGCCGGCACTCGCCGCGTCTGGGTCCCTGACTGGTAGTGCTCCATGACGCGTCCGGTGGTGAAGGTGATCTCCCCGGCCCCGCGCGGCTGATTCTGCCGCCGGGGCCGTATCGCCGAGAGCCGCGCCCGCCCGTCCGGGTGGGCGAAGCGTTCGTGAAACATGCGGGGGGTGCCGACCATCGGCTCACCGGTGGCTGAGGCCTCTGCTGAATGCTGCGCGGCGGGCACGGGCCAGTAGGCGGCGTGCCCGTCGTCCAGCGCGGCGTAGTCCAGGCCTGAGTAGTCAGCAGGGGCTCCGGCGGTGGCACGACGGATCTCCTCGAAGACCTCGGACGGCTCAGTGGGCCATGCGGACGGAGCACCGAGCCGCTGCGCCAGATCGGCGAAGATGCGCAGCTCGGAGCGGGGGCCCGAGTCGGGGTCCGGGGAGGCCGGAGGCTCCACGGCGCGGCGTCGCCGCAGTATGCGGCCTTCGAGGCTGGTCATCGTCCCTTCCTCCTCAGCCCACTGGAGAACCGGCAGCACCACGTCCGCCTCCTGAGCAGTCTCGGACATGAAGAAGTCGGCGACGACCAGCAGGTCGAGGCTGCGGAGGCTGTCCGCCACACGGCCGGCGTCAGGTGCCGAGACGGCGATGTTCGAAGCGTGCACGAAGAGTCCTCGCACACCGTCGGCCGCGCCGATCCGATGCAGCATCTGGGTCGCTGGGGTGCCGGGCCCGGGGATCTGCTGGGCCTCCACGCCCCAGACCCGAGCCATGTGCTCACGGTCCGCGTCATCGGCGATGCTGCGCATGCCGGGGAGCTGATCGGACTTCTGACCCATCTCGCGGCCGCCCTGCCCATTGCCCTGGCCGGTCAGGGTGCCGTAGCCGCCGCGCCGGCCGCCGTCGGAACCCGCCCCGGGCAGTCCCAGCAGCAGCGCGAGGCTGATGGCGGCTCGGGCGGTGTCGGTGCCGTCACGGTGCTGCTCGACTCCGCGTCCGGTGAGGATGAACACCGGGTCGCCGCCGGCGCGGGCACCCTGCGCCGCATGGCCGAGCTTCCGGGCCAGCAGCCGGATCTGGTCCGCGCCGACCCCGGTGGCCGCCTGGGCCCGCTCGGGCCACCAGTGCGATGCTGAACGGCGGAGCTCCTCGAGCCCCAGGGTGCGCTCATCCAGGTACTCCGAGTCGGCGAATCCTTCCTCCAGCACCACCTGCGCCACGGAGAGCAGCAGGACGAGATCGCCGCCGGGGGCAGGCTGGATGTGCGCCCCTGCTCCGTCGGCGGTGAGCTCGGCGGTGGCGGTCCGACGCGGGTCCACCACGATCAGCCCGCCCTTGCTGCGGACACCGTCGAGGTGCTGGACGAAGGGCGGCATCGTGTCGGCCACGTTGGAGCCGAGCATCAGCACCGAACAGGCGTCATTGAGGTCAGTCAGGGGAAAGGGCAGCCCACGGTCCAGCCCAAAGACCATGGTGGAGGCTTTGGAGGCGGAGGACATGCACCAGCGGCCGTTGTAGTCGATCTGGGAGGTGCCGAGTGCGATCCGGGCGAATTTGCCGAGCGCGTAGGTCTTCTCGTTGGTGAGGGCTCCGGAGCCGAAGACGCCGAGAGCGTTCTTGCCGTGCACGTCCTGGATCGCGCGGACCCTGTCCACGATCAGGCTGAGAGCCTCATCCCACGTGGCTTCGCGAAGACCGTCCTGCTCGCGGATGAGGGGGGCCATGATGCGGTCGTCGCGGCGGCCGAGGAGCTCATGCGCAGTGCTGCCCTTGCGGCAGAGGCGTCCCCTGTTGGTGGGGAAGGAGGCCCCCTCCACGTCGAAGCTGTCGGGGACCTCCGGACGTTCGGACACCGTCAGTCGCATGGCGCACTGCAGTGCGCAGTAGGGGCAGTGCGTCTGCACTGTGCGGCTGCGGGCTGACTCAGTCCCAGGCATCGGCAGGGCCTCGACCATCAGAGGAGCCTCATACCCGTGCGGAGGCGAAGACGGTGCCGGGCCGCATGTAGACCGCCCAGGTCAGGAGGGCGAAGCCGACGTAGGCTCCGGCGAAGCACCAGAACGCGGTGTCGAAGCTCCCGGTGGCCTCGTTGGACGCGTTGAGGATCTGCGGGATGGCGAAGCCGCCGAAGGCGCCGATCGCGCCTATGAAGCCCAATGCGGCGGAGGCCTTGCGCTCATGGCCGACGCGGTCCCCCTCAGGGACTGAGAGCCGGAAGACGAGCGGGATCATGCGGTAGCTGGAGCCGTTGGCCACACCGGTCAGGGTGAACAGCGTCAGGAACAGTCCCAGGTAGAGCCAGAAGCTCCCCCAGTCCAGGGTGACCACGACCACCGCGGTGACCGCGGCCATCGCAAGGAAGCTCACTGCGGTGATGCGCGCCCCGCCGACCCGATCCGCGAGCTGTCCGCCGTAGGGCCGTGCCAGGGAGCCGACCAGCGGGCCGAGGAACGCCAGCGACAGGGCCGCGCCGAGCACCTGGAAGCTGGAGAATCCAGGGAACTGGATGCTGATCAGCGTGGGGAAGACGGAGCCGAAGCCCATGAACGAGCCGAAGGTTCCGATGTAGATCACCGCGATGATCCACAGGTGCCGCTCACGCAGCGCCGCCAGGGTGCCCTTGACGTCGTTGGAGGCGTTCGTGAGGTTGTGCATGTACTTCCACGCGCCCCAGGCGGCCAGGAGAATCAGCGGAATCCACATGACCCCGGCCACGGGGAGGCTGGGGCCGAAGTGGCCGAAGGCGAAGAGCGAGACGACGATCGGGACCGCGAGCTGCGCGGCCGCCACTCCGAGGTTGCCGCCGGCGGCGTTGACGCCCAGCGCGGCGCCCTTCTCCTTGGCCGGGTAGAAGAACGTGATGTTGGCCATGGAGCTGGCGAAGTTTCCGCCGCCGAAGCCGGCTGTGGCTGCGATGAGGTACAGCGCCCAGATCGGCGTTTCGGGGTTGGCGAGCGCGACGGCCATGGCGACAGTGGGGATGAGCAGCAGGAGCGCGGAGATCACCGTCCAGTTGCGGCCCCCGATCATGGCCACCATAAAGCTGTAGGGGATCCGCATGGCCGCACCCACCAGCGGCGGCAGCGAGACCAGCAGGAACTGCTGAGCGCTGGTGAGGTCGAAGCCGGCGGCGGGCAGGAACACCACGGTGACGGACCAGAGCTGCCAGACCGCGAATCCGAGGAACTCGCAGAAGACCGACCAGATGAGGTTGCGGCGAGCGACCGGACGCCCGGGGCCTTCCCAGAAGTCCTGGTTCTCCGGCTGCCAGTTGGTGATCCAGCGGCCTCGCTCTTCCACAATGCGCTCAGTGGGGGGTGCGTGCTGAGTTTCGTTGATGACGCTCATGCATTCGATCGTCCCAGCGGCATGTTTCAGGCCTGCGGCTCAGTGTTACCGATGTGAAAAACGGGTCTCACGCGCAGGAATGAGGCCTGTGAGACGCTCGTTTGGGGTTTTGGCGATCGGGCACGTATGATTGCTGGGCATTCTCCGGATAATCCCGTTTATCTGTTGCTGACTCCCGGCACAGCTGCATTTCGATCAGCTGGTAGGTCCGGTGGAGTTCTGTTGTTCTGTGTGCGGGTCGACTCCGGAGCCTTTCCTCGGCCTGAGTCCCCGTGATCCTCGTTCCAGCGAAAACCGTCCGATAAGTCCTGCCGTGCCCATGCACGGCCTGCTCCTGATGGAGCCGGCCGTTCGAGCACGAGCGGTAGACACTGTCGGAGCGCTGGAGCGCGGCCGCGGCGGTCCAGGCCGCCTACGTGACAAGGAGTCACCCGCATGTCTGAGACAGACGCCCCCACTATTCCCCCCTTCAGCGACCTCGGCCTGGACTCGCGCGTCATGGCTGCCATTGAGTCCATGGGCTACGAGACCCCCTCCCCCATCCAGGCGGAGACCATCCCCCAGCTCATCGCCGGCCGCGACGTGGTCGGCCTGGCGCAGACCGGCACCGGCAAGACCGCGGCCTTCGCCCTGCCGGCGCTGACCCACATGGCAGCCGCCCACGACGAGGGCACCCTCGGCAACCGGCCCAACACTCTGGTGCTCGCCCCCACGCGAGAGCTGGCCATCCAGGTGGCCGAAGCCTTCACCACCTACGCGGCCAAGGTCGACGGCATCTCCGTGCTGCCCATCTACGGCGGCGCTCCCTACGGTCCCCAGCTGCAGGGACTGCGGCGCGGCGCCAACGTCGTGGTCGGCACCCCGGGCCGCGTCATCGACCACATGGAGAAGGGCTCCCTGGACCTCTCCGAGGTCGAGCACCTGATCCTCGATGAGGCCGACGAGATGCTGCGCATGGGCTTCGCCGAAGAGGTGGACAAGATCCTTGCCCAGACGCCGGCCGACAAGCAGGTCGCCCTCTTCTCCGCGACGATGCCGACCGCCATCCGTCGCATCTCCGAGCAGTACCTGAACGACCCGGTCGAGGTGAAGGTCAAGTCCAAGACTCAGACCAGCTCCAACACTCGGCAGCGCTTCCTGTTCATCAAGCACCACGCCAAGGGCGAGGCACTGACCCGCATCATGGAGACGGAGGCGCACGACGCCGCCATCGTCTTCGTGCGCACCCGGTCAGCCACTGAGGAGGTCGCAGGGATGCTCAACGCCCGCGGCTTCCGAGCCTCGGCCATCAACGGCGACATTCCGCAGAACCTGCGGGAGAAGACGGTCGAGCAGCTGAAGTCAGGCCGCATCGACGTCCTGGTGGCCACCGACGTGGCCGCCAGAGGCCTTGACGTGGAGCGCATCAGCCACGTCTTCAACTACGACATCCCCCTCGACACCGAGTCCTACGTCCACCGCATCGGCCGCACCGGCCGCGCGGGACGCTCCGGTGAGGCCGTCCTGTTCGTCACTCCTCGCGAGAAGCGCATGCTGCGCTCCATCGAGAAGGCGACCCGCCAGACGGTCGATCAGATGAGCCTGCCCTCCGTCGAGGACGTGAACGCGTCGCGTCTGGACCGGTTCTCCGAGCGGATCACCGCCACCCTCGCCGGCGAGGACCTGGAGGAGTACCGCGCGCTGGTCAGCAGCTACGTGGAGAACCACAACACTCCCGCCGAAGATGTGGCCGCCGCACTGGTCTCCATGGTGCACGAAGGCCGATCCCTCCTGCTGGATGAGAAGGACGACTCCGGCATGCGAGGAGCCCTTCCGGAGTTCCGTGAGGACAACGATCGGGGCGGACGCTTCGAGGACCGCGGGCCCCGCTCGGACCGCGGCCCCAAGGGAGCACCCAGCGCAGCGCCGGGCAATGCCCTCTACCGGCTGGCAGTCGGACGCAACAACCGGGTCACCCCGGGCCACGTGGTCGGCGCCATCACCGGCGAGGCTGGCCTGACCGGTGCACAGATCGGGAGCATCGACATCCGCCCCACGCACACCCTCGTCGAGCTTCCGGAGCACCTCTCCGGCGACCAGTGGGCTGCGCTCACCAAGACGCGGATCGGCGGCGAGCTGATCCGCATCGAGAAGGACTCCGGCGGACCCGCGCCGCGCACCGGCGGCGGTCGCGGCGGCGACCGGGACGGCGATCAGGGCGGCTTCAAGAAGGGACCGCGCAAGGCAGGATTCGGCGGTCGCAAGAAGCCCCGCCACTGAGCCGGATCGCCGTGCGCGCGGTGATTTGGGCGGCATGAATATCCGGTGCTAGGATGTTCTGTCGTTGCCCCAATAGCTCAGTGGTAGAGCGCAGTCTTGGTAAGACTGAGGTCCCGGGATCGATTCCCGGTTGGGGCTCGAGTGAAAGCCTCGCGCAGCGCACGATACGAACTGCGCGGCGTGAGGCTTTTTCACTCCAGTCATCTGCTCACTCAGGGCGGTGTAGCTCAGCTGGTTAGAGCGCACGACTCATAATCGTGAGGTCGGGGGATCGAGCCCCCCCACCGCTACGCGAGCAGGACCCCGTTACGAACGGGAAAGGGCCCCGCCCGGCACGTGCCGGGCGGGGCCGCTTTGTGCCCTGACGGCCATTCTGATGGCAGTTCTCCCTAATCGGCCCTGTGGGTCCTCCATTCATCTAGCGCCTGTCACCGCGGTATGCACTGCTGGCCCTTACACGAATGGGAATGACTCGCCCAGGGCGATCGACACGCAAAGTTCGTGACAGTTGTAATTCCGATCTGCAATGCCGTACTTGGGCCGCCTTCAGGCAAGATAGGTCTATGAATACTCGCTGGGTGCCCCCAACGCTCGACGAAAGCGAAGTCGAGGACTTTCTGACAATCAAGGCCGGAATTCCCCAACAGCACGTCGTTCCCTCACTCGATGGCTAGTGCCCGGCGAGCATTATCAGCGCAAGAGCACGCAGTGGATCACTGACTTCGAACGTGTATCGGGCACGGTGGTGTTTACGGAGTACGGTGATTACGAGGAGGCGGCCACCTTATGGGCTTCCCTCGAGAAAATAGCTGAGAAGAAGTTGGTCGATCTGCTGGACTACCGACTTAGTAGCCACACCGTCCAGTCGCACTACACACACGATGACGTGAAGCGCCTAGAACGCCTCCTGGACGAGGCTAACGCCGGGTGGCGCGTCGGCCCTCGGGGGAGAAGGTATGGCCTGCTGAAACGCATACCGGAGGGGAGTCGAGCACGTAGTCGACCAGGTGGTGAGCTATGAACAGCGAGCTAGTACGTTCCTCAAACAGGCCTGGGAACATGCCTTCAGCTCAAGCCCGAACCCGAGCAACGCATATTGGCTAGCGGTCAAAGCTGTCGAAGCAGTCGCGATCCCGGCGATGGACCTGAACTCGCCCAAACCAACATTGGGAGGTTGCATTGGGCAACTTAAGAATGCTGGCAAGAGCTGGAGTTTCGTTCTGCCCGGCGCGGACGACCAGGACTCCCTAGGCCAGCTCCGAGAAACTATGAACCTTCTCTGGGGCTCCCATCATGATCGACACGGTGGAATCGAAGACTACAAGGATGTGACGGAGGAGGAAGCTCAAGCAGCCGTTCTTCTAGCCAGCACTTTGGTCGGGTGGTTTTCCCTCGGTTTCTTCAGCAGAGGCAAATCCGGAGAATGAGGGATTAGTGGAGCGTCCGCGCTAGCTATGAAAGCAGCCGGTGGATAAGTTGGGCTATTTGGCAAGTACGCGACACCAAACACAACCGCCACCCGGTAAATAAGTACCTGCCCCTCTCCACCTGCTGGGGGGGGGTAAGAGAATCCAAATCGCTGGAGCTAAGCAGCTGAGCCGCGCTACGTTAGAAGTCCGTGAAAAATCTCAGGCTGAGAGCCCCCTTGTCACTATTTGACTGAGAGAGAAAAAAAGCGAGCCTTCCGAGACGACGAGTGCCCCGCAGTTGGCTAGCGGCGGCGCCCGAGGCGCCGCTCCGCTTCCAAGAGATACACCAGGTCGTGTTTCTTCTTCACTGGAGTGCGCCTGGAGCGTCTGACGAGTTCCTGTGAGGGCCAAGGTCCCTGCGGTCACCGCCAAACCTCCCCGTAGGAATTAGACTCGCAAAGTCCGCGACCCCAGCGATAACAATCGCAATCAGATTGCCGGCCTTTTCATCTGCGAAGCGCCGCGCGGCACTCCCAGCCAGACGGGTCATCTTCACAGAATTCTGGAGCTCTCAGGTTGTGGTTGGACCTCATCGTGCCAAAGCTCGTCAAGTTCATAGGGCAGGCTATCGTCGAGGGCAGCAGATTCAAGTCCTCGCTCTAGGCGCTTAACCGCATTGCGATACCCCTGACGGTGGTCAGTAAGTTCCTCGCGGGCCTCCAGGATGTGCTCCATTGGAGCATTCGGGAAGGTCGGGAGCCTCTCAACTAGACCGGTTCCTGTCGATGCTCGCCGAGATCGACTCGCTGCATACGAACCGAAGTGTCCGGAGTCCTCGGACTCTCGAGCGAGCTTTGACGTTTCCGGATCTAGTAGTACGCCCGATGAGTGATCACTGAGAGCGCCCGATAGTTGCTTCTTGTACCACGCGGCCACGGAATCAGCGCCTTCGTCAAAGTCGAAACCTGTGTCGATTACCGTAAGGGCTTCGCTTTCGATAGCCCGATCCATCTCGGGACCGTGCCCGCCGTATTGATCGCTCGCTAATACAGCCGCTTCCTGAAACGCAGGTGCAAACTTCTCCGCCCACTGTGACCGTTCAGGATCATCCACTGGAAGTTTTGATAGTTCTTGAACACGCTGTCGAAGACGTGGCAATTCTGACGCAGGAAAACCCATCCGAATAAGAGTTGGAGTTGGCAGTGCGCGCAAGCCGTTGACTGGGTCAGCCAACGATACTTTCCTCAGGGGATCGAGGGTGCGAAGCATATTTAGACCCGGTGAGACCACGCTAATATGGTCGGCGTAGAGTAACGAACTTTTGATCATTCGCAACTCACGCTCGATAGAGAGCCGACGCTCTGTTCCCATGCGCGGGCTAACACACAGTGTGAGACGCATCTCTGCTCGTGCGGACTTCCGCGTCCGACGGTCTTTTCGGTTCTTTCTTCTCGAAGGCTTACTCATAAACCAATTGTGCCGCAGGTGCACCCTTAAGAGTTTTCTGTCTATATAAGGAGCACGATGACAGCAGTAATGACAACCAACTCAGGTGGCCCGTGGTGCCACCACAGCACCGGAGTCCTAGGGCGGCACTCGCAAAGACGGACAGGAGAACGACTCTGGAGATCGTCCAACCTCACCACAGGTTCAATTCCTCCATAACACACCAGTCAAGCCAGCCGAGATCTCCCACACGCCGACTGATTATGGGCCAAGATCATTGACCAGATGACTAGCGTCGGCCTGTTAAAGCCCGTTGACGCGGCGGGGTTGGAAGAGATGTCGGAAATCTTCGCGCGGCGGCACGAGACGGTTCGGTTCGGGCGTGAGCGGGCGCTGTTGTCGAATATCAGCCAAGGAACCGTCGCTGCTCCTTGAGTCGTAATGGAAGAGCGCGCTGTCAGGAGGTCCGCCCCTGGTGCGCTGAGTACGGAATACGCGCTGAATCTGTCTGCGGTGAAGCGCACGGCCTGCCCAGCGCTACCGTAGTCCGCCGGCCTGAAAACCAGTTGAGAGGCCTCCTAGTACATGGTGACTCAGGGCCATTAGCCGCCGTCGCTCCCGCCACTGATAAGAACGCCCGCGGGACCCCAGGCAAAGGGCGCTACCTCCGACCCGCTGGGGCGGACCGGGTGCTTTCGTCCATCGGCTACCTACGGCACATCCAAGGTGGGGGTGACTGCGCTGCCGGCAGGCCCGGAGGCATTCTTTCGTGTCTAGTCGGCCGCGCTGACCCCAGCCTCCTAGGCCCGCACTTCACCCCCTGCGAAGATGAAGCACTGGGGCTCATCTTCGGTCGTATCTGCCGCTATCTAGACGGGTGAGCCGGCATCTGCCGGGATGGCGAGTAGCCGCGCTGTGGTGTTCGCGCTTTGGGAGACGTAGCGGATAAGTCGGTGGTCCGGGCCGGAGACACCCTCGCCCTCGGTAGAACAATGGCGGCCGCCTGCTGCGCCTTAGTGACATTCGTAGTGCCCATCGCTGGAATCTGGCCCCGCGACATCCGGCAGCCACGTGAGTTAGATTGCACCCCAGTTGGGGCTTTCTTCGTGCCGTCGTGCCGGCCGCGCTCAGTCGTCGGGGCGTGCGCTCGTGGGACCTTTGGCCAGAGCCGTCTCACGCATGGTGGGACCCTCGCCCTCCTCAAGCACCGTGACCGCGTCGCCTGACCGGATCTCGCCCGGGGTGAGGACCCTCAGGTACGTCCCCGGACGTCCGGCCTGCAGAAACCGCTTGACCCACCGGGCCTCGCCCATCCAGCGTCCGAACGTGGCGCACGGGATCCGGGGCCGAGTGACCTCCAGGACGGCCCGGCCCCCCACCTGCCACCGCTCGCCGGCACGGGCACCGTCCACGTCGAGACCTGATATCCGCAGGTTCTCGCCCAGGCTTCCCGCCGGCAGGTCGCGACCCAGCGCCTCCGACCACCACGCAGCGTCCGACTCGGCGTACGCGTAGACAGCCTGCTCGGGGCCGCCGTGATGCTCACGGTCGGCCTGGACGTCCCCATGCAGGCCGAGGGTGCGCACCTTCACCGGACCCTCCACCGGCCGCTTGTCGATGGCGGTGGTCCCCACGGAGCCGGGGTCCGGGGTCAGCCGACGGACGACGCACACCGCGTCCACCGTCCCCCGCTGACCCCGTCGTCCCGTCACAGCCCGGCGAGCGCCTTCTCGACATCGTCGATGAGGTCCTCGACGTCCTCGATGCCCACCGAGAGGCGCAGGAGGTTCTCCGGCACGGCCAGCTCGGTGCCTCGGACCGAGGCGTGGGTCATCTCATGCGGGTAGTTCATCAGCGACTCCACGCCGCCGAGGGACTCGGCGAGGATGAACCACTTGGTTCCCTCCGCCACCTTGCGTGCGGCCGGCTCGCCCCCTGCCAGCTGCAGAGAGACCATGCCTCCGAAGTCCCTCATCTGGGATGCCGCCAGCTGGTGCTGGGGGTGGGACTCCAGGCCCGGGTAGAGCACCCGCTCCACGGCGGGGTGGCCCTCGAAGTGCCGGGCCAGGGCCAGGGCATTCGACGAGTGGCGGTCCATGCGCACACCCAGGGTCTTCAGGCCGCGAGTTGTCAGGTAGGCGTCCAGGGGTCCGGAGACCGCACCAACGGCGAACTGCTGGAACGCGACCTTCTCCGCCAGGTCATCTGCGGCGTTCCCCTCGCCGAGCACCACGGCACCGCCGACCACGTCGGAGTGGCCGCCGATGTACTTGGTGGTCGAGTGCACGACGACGTCCGCGCCGAGGCTCAGCGGCTGCTGCAGGTACGGGGTGGCGAAGGTGTTGTCCACCACCAGAAGGGCGTCGTGGGCGTGCGCGATGTCCGCCAGGGCGCGGATGTCCGTGACACCCATCAGGGGGTTGGAGGGCGTCTCGACCCACAGCAGGGTCGCGTCGCTGTGCTGAAGCTCCGCGGCGACGCGCTCGTGGTCCGCCAGGTCGATGGGAGTGTTGGTGATTCCCCAGTCGCCGTGGACGCGGGCGAACAGCCGGTACGTTCCTCCGTAGGCGTCGTTGCCCATGACCAGGCGCTGGCCGGGCCGCATCAGGCCCCGGATGATCGCGTCCTCGGCCGCCAGCCCGGAGCCAAAGCTGAACGCATGGCGCCCGCCCTCCAGCGCCGCCAGCTGCTGCTGCAGGGCGGTGCGGGTGGGGTTGCCGGCGCGTCCGTAGTCGTAGCCGTTGCGGAGGTTGCCGATGCCGTCTGGGGCGAAGGTGGTGGACAGGTGCAGAGGCGGGACGACAGCGCCGTACACCTCGTCGATGTCCTGGCCGGTGTGGATGGCGTGGGTGGAGAAGCCGGGGGTGCGCTGGTTCTCACTCATTGAGGTCGATCTCCTGTCGTGGGGCTCCGGAGAGGTGGGCAAGCAGGTCATTGCGCGTCAGCACACCCACGATGTCTCCGCGGTCGGCGACCAGGAGGGTGGGGTGGCTGCGCAGCTTGGAGAGGATCTGCGGGAGGGTCTCTGTGATGCCCAGCAGAGGCAGGTGGTCGCGCAGGTGGTCGGCGACCGGCTCGTCCGGGCTGGCCTGGCCTTCGATGACGTCCTCGGAGAGCTGCTCGACATCCACCACCCCGTAGACCTCGCCGATGCGGGCCACCGGGCCCGGGTGGTCGATGACCGGGACGATGTCCACGCCGTAGCGGTTCATCACGCTGACGGCCTCACGCAGGGTCGTCTCTCGGCTGATGGAGATGACCTCCGGCAGCGCTTCGGAGAACATGCCTCGCTTGGCCTGCAGGAGGTCTCCGGCTGTGGTGGTCGCCGGGTCCTGCTCTCCGGTGCCGGGGGCCTGGTGATGGGTGTCGGTGCCGATCACTCCGTCGCGGACTGCCTGGGAGAGCTCCTCGGAGGTTCTGACGGCGATCTCGGTGCCGGTGGAGGTGGAGACCACTTCGCCGAAGCCGTGGTCGATCATCCACTGGTCGTTGAAGATCTTGCCGAGGTACCCGCGCCCGGAGTCCGGCAGCACTGCGACGATCACGTCGTCGGGCCCGAGGCCTTCGGCGACCTTCAGCGCCGCGGTGACCGCGGTGCCCGAGGAGCCGCCCACCAGCAGCCCCTCCTCGGTGGCGAGGCGGCGGCACATCGCGAACGACTCCGCATCGGTGATCGCGTGGTGCTCGTCGGGGACGCTCGGGTCGTAGTTCTTGACCCAGACGTCCTCGCCGACGCCTTCGACGAAGTAGGGGCGTCCCTCGCCGCCGGAGTAGATGGAGCCGTCCGGGTCTGCGACGACCACACGCACCGGTCCCGACTCCCTGTCCGCTGAGACCTCTTTGAGGTAGCGGCCCGTGCCGGTGACGGTGCCGCCGGTTCCGGCGCCGACGACCAGGTGGGTGACCTTCCCCTCCGTGTCCTCCCAGATCTCCGGACCGGTGGTCTCGTAGTGCGAGGTGGGCGCATTCGGGTTGGAGAACTGGTCAGGCTTGTGACCGCCTTCGATCTCCCGCGCCAGCTGATCGGAGATGCCGTAGTAGCTCAGCGGGGACTCAGCGTCGACCCCGGCGGGGCCGACCACCACGTCGGCGCCGTAGGCCCGCAGCACGTCCCGCTTCTCCTGGGCCACCTTCGGCACCGTGATGAAGACGGCCCGGTAGCCCTTCTGCTGGGCCACCAGCGCGAGCCCCACGCCGGTGTTGCCCGAGGTCGGCTCGACCACCACTCCCCCGGGGGAGAGCTTGCCCTCGGCCTCGGCGGCCTCGATCATCTTCAGCGCGATCCGGTCCTTGATGGATCCGCCCGGGTTCAGATATTCGAGCTTGACCAGCACAGTGCAGGAGAGGCCTTCGACGACTCTGTTGAGCCTCACCAAGGGCGTGGAGCCGATGAGCTCCACAACGGACTGGGCATATTTCACGGTGGTTCGCTTCCGTCGCTTGGGTGCTGAGCCGGCGTGCCGGCTCCTTCCTGCCCCCAGACTACCGGGGCGCTCCCCTCCCCAATAAGGTCTGGACTCAAAGGGAAACAGTGCTGGGGCCTCGATGGGGTGGCACAGTGTAGGGGTGACTTTCTCGGCTGAGCGCACGGTGGACCTGGGGGCGCCCTTCGACCTCCCCCGGACCCTGCGCCCGCTGCAGCGGGGACACGCAGACCCGGCCGTTCGGGTGGATCCGGGAACGTTTGACGGGGGCTCGCGCGGCACCGCAGGGGCCGGCGCCTGGGTCGCGCTCCGCCCGACTCCGGACCGCACCGTCGCGCACGCGGAGGACGGCGATCAGGCGGTTCTCCGGCTCGATCAGCTCGACGCCTCCCGGGTGAGGGTCCGGATCATCGCCGCGTCGGAGCCCGCGGCAGAGGCCGCCGTCGAGCGTGCCCCGGAGCTCCTGGGCGCTGCCGACGACTGGTCGGAGCTGGACGAGCTGCTGGCCGGCTCCGACGCCCACATCGCGCAGGCCATGGCGGCTGTCCGGCGTCGTCACCCCGGGGTCCGGCTGCCGGCCACCGGCGCCCTGTTCGACCAGCTGGTGACCGTCACCCTGGAGCAGAAGGTCACCCACGGGCAGGCGCGGCACGGGTGGCGGAACCTTCTGCGGCGCCACGGGTCCGCCCCCGCCCACGGCTGGGCTCGCCATACGCCTGTGCCTGTGCCCGAGTGGCTTCGCATGCCCCTGACCGCAGGCCAGCTGCGAAGCGTCCCCTCATGGGAGTGGCACCGGCTCTGGGTGCAGCCGCCGCTGTCGAAGACGATCCAGAGCATCGCCCAGCGCTCAGCCGCCCTGCACCGCCTGGGCGCCCAGACGCCGCCCGGGACCGAAGCGGTCAATGCGCTGGCCGAGAGACTGGCTTCGATTCCGGGCATCGGAGTGTGGAGTGCGGCGGAGGCCCTTCAGCGCTCCCACGGCGCAGCCGATCTGCCGGCAGTGGGCGACTATCACTTGGCCCACTTCGTGGGTGAGGCCATGACGGGTGCCCGGACGGACGACCCGGGGATGATCCGCCTGCTGGAGCCGTACAGGCCTCACCGGCAGAGAGTGGTCCGACTGCTGAAGCTCTCTGGGTTCGCCCACCAGCGGATGGGGCCCAAGCTCGCCCCCGAGGATCACCGGAGCCGGTAGCCCCTCAGAGGAAGGTCGGCCGAAGGTCGCCGGATGCCGCATGGCTGATCATCTGCGTCAGCTCCGCCGCCCGCTCGGGCGACTCGGGGAGCTGGGCGATGCTGATCCTCAGACGAGAGGGCGGCTGCTCGTCCAGCGACGCGGAGGCGCCCACGTCGACCACGACTCCCTGAGCGGACAGAGCCAGCGCGGTGCGGTGCGCGTCGGCCACATCGACCCACACGCTCCAGCTGTTCGGACCGCTCGAGGCGGTGAAGCCTGCCTCGGCGAAGGCCCCCAGTGCCACGTCCCGCCGCCGGGCGTAGTGCTGCCGGACGCTCTTGAGCCGCCGCCGCTGGCCTGCTGAGCCCGCCAGCTCTGCGACCATCTGCTGGAGTATGCGACTGTGGGAGGACAGGCCCTCTGCGCGCAGCCGGACCGCGCGGGCGATGAGGGGCTCGGGGCCGGCGAGGATGGCCGTCCGGATGTCTGCGCCGAAGGCTCGCGCATAGTCGAGCACGCGGAGGCTGCGCTCCGGGCAGCGGGCCGCGAGGCTTGCCGTCGGGCTCTCCACCAGCGGGCCCAGGGGGTCATCCTCGATGATCACCGCATCGGCCTTCTCCACCACGGCCTGCAGCGCCTCCGCCCGCTCCTGACTCAGCGCATGCTGGAATCCGAACGGACCGGACGGGGCGAGGACGAACGCCGAGGCCCGGCGTCGAGGGCCGCCTGCAGGGGAGTCCGGCAGGGGCCCTCCGCATCGGTGGCAACGCCCACGAGGGTGAGGCTCATCTTGCGCGCCGTCTCCAGGAAGCCGGGGTCGAACGGCGTTTCGACGGCGAGGACGTCTCCCGGGCTCGCTGCGACGGACGCTGCGAGCCAGAGCCCTCGCGCACCGCCGGCGACTGCTATTGCACGGTCAGGGACGTAGGGCAGGTCCTGGGCGGAGGCTCGTCGCAGATCATCGGTGAGGTAGTCGCGGGACCAGGCGTTGATGCTGGGGTGCTTCAGCGCAGCCGCGGCGGCCTCCTCCAGCGGGGGCAGCAGCGCCGGGTCAGGGCTGCAGGCGTGAAGGTCCACCGAGCCGAAGCCGCGGAAGCCGGCCGCGGGATCGCTCTGACCGTCCACCACCCGGGTGCCGCCTCTGCGGCGCGTCTCGACGGCGTTCTCCTCACGCAGCAGCCCCCACGCCTGAGCGATGGTGCCCACCGAGACGCCCAGCTCCTGGGCGAGGTCGCGCACAGTGGGCAGCCGGGCGCCCGGAGCCAGCGTCCCGTCGTCGATGAGCTCCTGGACCTGGGAGGCGATCCCTGCAGGAGTTCGGGATTCGAGCCGCCGCGCCAGCTCGGCGGCATCGATCTCTGCCATCAGGGCCTCCGGAAGTGTTCGGATAGTAGGAGAATCTTCGCCTCACAGGGTAACGCTCCATGCCCGGGCAGACAGTGAGAAGGGGACCCTGGATGATCCAGAGTCCCCTTCTCGCGTGCGGTGGCAGGTGAGGGATTCGAACCCCCGTAGGCAATGCCGGCTGATTTACAGTCAGCTCCCTTTGGCCGCTCGGGTAACCTGCCGTGCGACTGCTTGCGCCCCAATGAGGCACCCCACAACTTTACCCAAGAGCGGAAAAATTCTCGAATCCGGAGATATCTTGCGTACCGTGGGGGTATGGCTACTACAGACCTGACCGCTGACACCTTCCAGCAGGCGCTCGAGGACAACGACATTCTGCTGATCGACTTCTGGGCGGACTGGTGCGGTCCCTGCAAGCAGTTCGCTCCCATCTATGAGCAGGTCTCAGAGGAGCACCCGGATGCCGCCTTCGGCAAGGTGGACACGGAGACGGAGCAGGAGCTGGCTGCGGCAGCCAACATCACCTCCATCCCCACGCTGATGGTCTTCCGCGAGAAGGTGCTCGTGTTCTCCCAGCCGGGCGCACTCAACGCCGAGCAGCTCGGCGGCGTCGTCAAGGCCGTCAAGGACCTCGACATGGCCGAGATCCACAAGCAGGTCGAGGAGCAGCAGAGCGAGGGCGAGGCCCCGCAGAGCTGAGCCTCCCTCACAGACCACGACGGCGGCCCGCCACCTCGCATCACTGCTGGTGGCGGGCCGCCGTCGTCTCAGGGACGGGTCAGAAGCTCTTCGACGTCGCGATCGCAGCGCCCTGGGCCAGAGACTCCAGCTTGGCGAATGCGATGTCCGGATGCAGACGGCCCCCCAGGCCGCAGTCGGTGCCGGCCTGGACGTTCTCACGGCCCACCCGCTCGATGAAGCGCCCGAGGCGCTGAGCGACCAGCTCCGGGTGCTCCACCACGTTGGTGGCGTGGGAGACGACGCCGGGCACGATGACTTTGCCCTCGGGCAGCGTGAGGTCGTCCCACACGGTGAACTCGTGCTCGTGGCGGACGTTCCCGGCCTCAAACGTGAAGTACTTGGCATCAGCGCCCAGGCACAGGTCTGCGATGTGCTTGAACTCGATGTCCGTGGTGTGGGGGCCGTGCCAGGAGCCCCAGCAGATGTGCAGCCGGACCAGCTCGGGGTCGATGTCCCGCAGCGCGTAGTTCAGGGCGTCGATGCGCAGCTGGGTGAACGCCCGGTAGTCCTCCACGGAGGGCGCTGGGGTGATCTGGTCCCAGTTCTCGGCGAGGCAGGGGTCATCGAGCTGGAGGATGAGGCCCGCGTCGGTGATCGCCTTGTACTCGTTGCGCATCACGTCTGCCCAGGCGTAGAGGTGCTCCTCCGCACTGGCGTAGTGCGAATTGGGAACGCGCGCTCCGGAGCCCGGGGCGATCGAGGTGAGGAACCCCTGCTGAAGCCCTGCCGCGTCGAGTCCCTTCTTCAGGTTGGCGATGTCGGCCTCGATGGCCTCCTGCCCGCGCCAGGTCAGCTCGCCTGTGGTGGCCGGGAAGGGAACGGCGTGGCTGCCGGTGGGCGCACCGTTGGTGTAGAAGTCATAGAACTTCACCCAGTCGCGGCGGTTCATCATGTTGGTCAGCCTGAGGTCTCCGGGTGCGGATTCCTGGTGCGGCCAGTTGAAGAGGTTCTCCCCTGTCACCTCCAGGCCGCCGACGCGCTGGAAGACGTATGACCACCATGCTCCGTAGTCCACGGCCGAGCTCATGGCCTTGCCGTATTCGCCGTCGCCGGGGAGGGTGACGCCCAGGTCGGCCTGACGCTTGACCAGGTTCACCACGGCATCGGTGAGCAGGCCGTCGAATGCGGGCGTCTTGGTGAGGGTGAAGCCGTCTTCGGCGATCTCGCGCGCGGCGTTGGCTTCGATGAGCTCCGGGGTTCGCGGCAGGGAGCCTGCTGTGGAGACCAGGATCTGCTGGCTAGGATCTGGGGAGAGCGGCATGCGGGCCCGCGTCCTTTCGTATCGGCTTGCCCGGCCGGGAGGACGCTGCGCCGGGGAAGGACCCGACCGGTGCGAACCTCTTCTGGCCAGGCACTCATGTCAGGTGCGTGATGGGAAGGGTTCGCAGCGGTGACCACTACAGTCGCGAGGCTTCGCATTCTCGCTGCGAGAAATGTTCATCATTAAGTTGTGGGCGTTATCTTACACACAGCATCCGACGACGAAAGGTATGGCAGTGGCTAAAGAGTCAAGCTTCGACGTGGTCTCCCAGGTGGACAGCCAGGAGGTCTCCAATGCATTGAACCAAGCTCAGAAGGAGATTGCTCAGCGCTATGACTTCAAGGGCACCGGCACGGAGATCGACTTCTCCGGCGAGGCGATCCTGATCCGCGCGAACTCTGAGGAGCGCGCCAAGGCGGCGCAGGATGTGTTCGAATCCAAGCTGATCAAACGCGGCATCAGCCTGAAGTCCTTCGAGGCCTCTGAGCCCAAGGCCTCGGGCAAGGAGTACCGCATCGAGGGCCAGATCAAGGAGGGCATCGACCAGGCGACGGCGAAGAAGATCTCAAAGATCATCCGGGACGAAGGGCCGAAGTCGGTCAAGGCCCAGATCCAAGGGGATGAGCTGCGGGTGACCTCGAAGTCACGCGACGACCTGCAGGATGTCATCACCCTGCTGAAGGACTTCGACGACGCCGCGCTTCAGTTCATCAACATGCGCTGAGGCGTGCGCCCCGTCCGCCGCCGGGCCTGCTCAGAGCAGGAAGATGAGCCCCAGGGGCAGTGCAATGAAGACTGCGCACACCCAGGCGAAGGCGGCGGGCGCGCGGCGGACAGCAAGCTCGGAGAGCCAGCGCGCTCCGATGAGCGGCACCTCACGCAGGCCGGGAACGCCGAAGATGAGTGCTGTGGCGAAGATGTTGAAGAACAGGTGCACCAGTGCGGCGGTGAGAGCAATGGTGCCGAGATGGCCGTCGAAGGCCATGGCGGCGATCAGTGCTGTGATGGTGGTGCCGATGTTGGCGCCGAGTGTGAAGGGGTAGATCTGCCGCAGGGAGAGCTTCCCGGAGCCGGCCAGGGGCACCATCAGTGCCGTCGTCGTCGATGAGGACTGCACCATGACGGTCACCACGACGCCGGAGCCGATGGCCACGATGGGGTTGCGGCCGACGGAGGCGTGCAGGATGCGTTCGGCCCGGCCCACCAGGACTGCTTTGAGCTTCCGGCTGATCATGTTGATGACCACCAGGATCATTGCCGTGGCGAAGGCGATCATGGCGATGCCGGCCCAGACGTCGGGCAGGGGCGAGAATGCGGCTCCGATCAGCTCACCGGTGGGAGCCGTCGCACCCTTGATCATGGCGCCGACGCCCCCGAGGAGGGTCTCGAAGAGACCGGTGTCGGCTGCCTCGCTGCCGTCGATCATTCCGGCGACGGAGGTGGCCGCACGCTCCAGGAGCCCGAAGGCCATCTCCAGCGGCAGGAAGATGGCGACCGCGAGCAGGTTGAAGAAGTCGTGCACGGTGGCGGCGGAGAAGCCGCGGCGGAACTGCTCCTTGTCGCGGATCATGGCCAGCGAGACCAGCGTGTTGGTCATGGTGGTGCCGATGTTTGCGCCCAGCATGATCGGAATGGCGATGCTCAGCGGCAGTCCGCCGGCGACCAGTCCGACTGTCACGGAGGTGGTCGTGGAGGAGGACTGAGTCAGCGCCGTCGCTGCGATGCCGATCATCAGCCCGATCATGGGGTTCGCGGCGAAGCCGAAGAGGGCCTCTGCCTGGTCCCCGGTGGCCAGCGAGAAGCCGGAGCCGATGACTCCCACTGCCGTGATCAGGAAGTAGACGCCGGCGGCGACGGCGAGCCAGTTCAGCACCGTGCGGCGGCGGCTCAGCGGTGCCTGCGCCTGAGGGCTGAAGGACTGCTGGGGGGATGAGGCGGAAGTCTGGATGCCTGAGGCGGGAGCGGTGACCTGACGCTCCGCGGGGGTAACGGCCATAGGGTGAACAGTTCCAACCGAAGGTGAACGAAAGGTTAACTGAGCGCCAACGCCGTTCAAAGCATGGAGCGGAATCGTCCCAGATACGATGATGTTGCTCACAGGGGACGACAGGACCGGCGAAAGGGACCGCATGCACCACCATCACGGACGACTCAGGACAGCAGGCCTGCTTGCCTTCCTCTTCGCCATGGTGCTCGTTGTGGGAGCCATTGTGGCCGCCGCGACCGAGACGCCCGCATTCATCTTCGTCTTCGGGATCCTGGGACTGGTCTCCGTCGCGTACTCGTACTGGAACTCGGACAAGATCGCACTGCGGGCCATGCAGGCCTACCCCGTCACCAGGGAGCAGGCTCCCGCTCTCTATGCCATGGTCGAGGAGCTCGCCTCCCGCGCGCAGCAGCCGGCCCCGAGGATCTACATCTCGCCCCAGCCCACCCCCAATGCCTTCGCCACGGGACGGAACCCGGAGAAGGGTGTGGTCTGCTACACCGAAGGCATCCTAAACCTGCTCAGCGAGCGAGAGCTGCGGGGCGTCACGGGCCACGAGCTGATGCACATCTACAACCGCGACATCCTCATCTCTTCGGTGGCCGCAGCCGTTGCCGGGTTCCTCACGACGATCACGCAGTTCTTCATCCTGTTCGGACGCGGCGGCCGCGGCCAGAACCCGCTGGCCATCGTGGGGGCGCTGCTGGCGGCCATCCTGATGCCCATCGCAGCGAGCATGATCCGCTCGGCCATCAGCAGAACCCGCGAGTATGACGCGGACGCTGACGGGGCCGAGCTCTCGGGCGACCCGCTGGCGCTGGCCTCGGCCCTGAACAAGCTCGACGGCGGGATCCGCCAGGTGCCCCTGAACGAGGACCCCAAGCACGACGCCCACGCCCACATGATGATCGCCAACCCGTTCGGGGCGCGGGCCAAGCAGATGTTCTCCACGCACCCTCCGATGGACGATCGCATCGAGCGGCTGAAGAGCATGGCCGGGCAGTAGGCTGTCTCTGTGGCAGAGATGTTCTACGAGAAGTTCCAGGCGTTAGTTCCCCGATACCTCGACGACGCGTGGACTCCCGACGAGGGGCTGTCCGCCGAGGATCTGGCAGGCATGCTCGCCGATTCGGAGCTGCCGGACGCCTCCCGCCTGCCCCTGGTGCTCGAAGAGTTCTACCGTGCGCTGGGCCGGTGCGAGGAGCTCATGGAGGCCTACCACTTCTTCTTCGACCCGGACGAGCTGGTCACGGAGGAGGGCCATCTTCTGTTCCTCGAGGATGAGGAGGAGCGCTTCGCCTGGGGCGTGGACGTCGCTGACCTGCGGATTCCCGATCCCCTGATCCGGCGGCGGAAGAACGCGACGCACGAATGGTCTTCGGAGGGCGCCACTGTCAGCGAGTTCATCTTCGATCTGCTGGAGTTCTCCTTCGAAGACAGCGAGGCATAGCGTGGCGGTCACATGGGCCTCGCACGCGCCCCCGAACTACTCGTGCCCCTTCTGCGGACTGGTGCAGGGGGACGTCTCCGATCCGTCGAACAGGTGCGAGCTGGGGGATCTCGTCCACCAGGATGAGGACGTGGTCGTGTTCATCGGGTGCGACGGCTTCGGCCCCTATCCGGGGCACGCCATGGTGTCTCCCGTGCAGCACCTGGAGACGCTCTATGACCTCGACGACTCGATCCTGGCGAAGATCAGCTCCATGTCACGCGATGTGGCGCTGGCGATGAAGCTCGCCTGGAATCCGGAGGGCACGAGCACCCGGCAGCACAACGAGCCGGCGGGCAACCAGCACGTCTGGCACTATCACCTGCATGTGTTCCCCAGATGGGGCGACGACAGGCTCTACCGTCAGCTGCGCGAGCCCCTCAGCCCCGAGTTCCGGGCCCAGAAGGCCGCAGAGCTTCGTCCGGCGCTGCAGCAGGTCCTGGCGGAGAAGCCGGCCTAGGACTGCACTGCGGCGCGCGGGATCCGCGCCGCTGAGCGGTCAGCCCTCGCGATCCACCACGGCGTCGGCGAAGCTGTCCAGCGCCTGCTTCACGATCGAGTCCGGCAGGCCGGAGATGGCCGCCTTGGCTCGGGCCGACCAGGACCGGGCGACCTCCCACGCCTGCTCTGTCACGGGGTGCGCCACCACTGCGGCGACCGCTTCGGCCAGGGCCGCGTCGGAGCTGAGGTCGGCATCGACCAGGCTCAGCGCCCGGACTGCCTCGGCGTCGCCCTGCGCAGCCGCCTCGCGCAGCAGCAGGACAGGAAGCGTGGGGACGCCTTCGCGCAGATCTGTTCCGGGGGTCTTGCCGGAGGCTTCCCCGTCGGCGGTGAGGTCGATGATGTCGTCGGCGAGCTGGAAGGCGATGCCGACGGCCTCGCCGTACTCCTCGAGAAGCTGCGCCTGCGCGTCGTCGGCGCCGCCGAAGTGCGCCCCCAGACGCGCGGCAGCGGCGACGAGGGAGCCTGTCTTGTCCACGATGACGCTCAGATAGTGGTCATAGGCGTCCTGGTCGCCCTGCGGGCCCAGGGTCTCGTGCAGCTGGCCGAGGACGAGGCGCTCGAACGTGCGGGACTGGATGCGCGAGCCCTCCTGGGACAGCTCCGCCATCAGCAGCGACGCGCGCGCCAGAATGAGGTCTCCGGTGAGGATCGCCACCGAGTTTCCCCACACCTCGTGGGCGGACGGCGTTCCCCGCCGCAGGGGCGCCGAGTCCATGACGTCGTCGTGGTACAGGGTGGCCAGGTGGATCATCTCGATGAGCGCGGCTGCCTGCCGCACGTCGGTGTTCAGGCCTCCGAAGAGCTCGGCCGTGAGCACCGTCAGGAGCGGACGCACCCTCTTGCCGCCGGCGTCTGCCAGGTACCGCGCCGAGGGGTCGGTGAGGTCGTCGCCGGCCGTGAGCGCGTCGAGGAGCCGCTGCTCCACGTCGTCGAGCGCGTCGGTGATGTCGGCCGCCAGCGTCTCATCGGAGGCGAGCACGTCGAAGCCTGCGGGAAGCTTGATAGTGGGTGCATCCTCCGGGGACACGGGCTGCACAGAGGGATCAGTCATCGCACACAACTCTATCGGGCGTCAGCGGACTTCACTGCGCGATGAATGGCAACGATCCCGCCGGTGAGGCTTCGGTAGCCCACCTCGGACCATCCGGACGCCTCGACCATGCGTCCCAGGGCGTCCTGATCCGGCCATGCGCGGATGGACTCCGCGAGATAGACATAGGCATCCGGGTTCGAGGAGACGGCGCGAGCGGCAGGGGGAAGGGCTCGCATCAGGTACTCCTGGTAGACGGTGCGCAGGAGCCGGTTGGTGGGGTCGGAGAACTCCATGATGGCCAGCCTGCCTCCGGGCCTGGTCACACGCAGCATCTCGGCCAGCGCCTTGGAGGGGTCGGCGACGTTGCGCAGGCCGAAGCTGATCGTCACCGCGTCGAACTGCCCGTCGCCGAACGGCAGATCCATGGCGTCGCCCTGGATGAAGGTCATGTCCGGACGTCGCCTGCGGCCCACGGCCAGCATGCCTTCGGAGAAGTCGCAGGCGATGGCGTGGGCGCCCGCGTCGTGGAAGGGCTCAGCGGATGAGCCTGTGCCCGCTGCGAGGTCCAGCACGTCCTCCCCCGGCTCCACGCCCAGGGCCTCGACGAGGCGACGACGCCACACCTTGGTCTGGCCCAGTGACAGGACATCGTTGGTGATGTCGTAGCGCTCGGCCACGTGGTCGAACATGCCGGCCACGTCGTGCGGCTTCTTGTCCAGACTGGCTCGGGGTCCTCGGAAGGCAGGATTCACCCCAGCATTCTTGCAGATAAAGCGACGAGTAGGATTGATGGGCCATGACCTTCGCGCCCCGCCCCCTGACCCTGCGCACGGCGGACGTGA
Source organism: Nesterenkonia sp. NBAIMH1 (assembly GCF_007922635.1). Lineage (NCBI taxonomy): Bacteria > Bacillati > Actinomycetota > Actinomycetes > Micrococcales > Micrococcaceae > Nesterenkonia > Nesterenkonia sp. NBAIMH1. Next base: position 1,650,291 of record NZ_CP042335.1, on the reverse strand, counting down.
ACCTTCCGCCGTCGGGGCTTGCAGGGCTCGCCGGCGGGCTTCGACCATCCGCCGCCTGGATCAGGCAGGGCCATGGACTTCTGGGGCTCGGCGAGGCGCTCAGGGTCAGCGCATCAGGGCCTCGCCGCTTTCAGCAGCTGGACGCAGCATGGCGGCAGATCACCGCCGAGCAGAGCGACCTCACCGGCTTCGTATCCGTCAGCTTCTCGGCAGCCTCCGAGTACGAGTCGCTGCTCACGGTGCCCGCCGTTCTCCTCCGAAGCGACGAGAGCGGCGCCCGTCTCCAGGTCGTCGAGGAGACCGGCAAGGACCTGCGCAGCATGCTCGCAGAGCATGGTCTTGTGCTGGAGGACGGAGCCCTCCGTCTCGCCGCACCGGAGCTCCCTCAGGTGCCTCCCGCCGCCCTGGGGCCGGGCACACAGACCTCTGCCCAGTACCTCAGCGCCGTCGCCGCGGGGCTCAGCGCGATCGACTCCGGAACGGTGGAGAAGCTCGTCCTGGCTCGCGATGTGGTCGTCTCGGCGGATGCGGCCCTGCCTGCCGGGCCGCTGCTGGCACGTCTGGCTGCCGACTATCCGCAGACCTGGACCTACCGGGTGGGGCAGATGATCGGGGCCACCCCGGAGATGCTCATGCAGCTGCGCGGCGAACGGCTCTTCTCACGCGTGCTGGCGGGCACCGTGGACCACGATGCGCCTGCGGAGTCGCTCCTGACCGACCACAAGCAGCACCGCGAGCATGACCTCGCCGTCGCCTCCCTGATGGATCAGCTCGCTCCCCTGACGGAGTCGCTGCAGGCGCCGGCGGATCCGCGGCTCCTTGAGCTCCCGAACGTCTACCACCTGGCCAGCGACGTGACGGGGGTGCTGGCGCACCAGGACGACGGGGCGCTCCCCAGCCCGCTGGAGGTCGCAGAGGCGGCCCACCCCACTGCTGCGGTCTGCGGCACGCCTACGGCGGCCGCGGGGCAGCTGATCGAACAGCTGGAGGGTCTGGACCGCGGGCCGTTCTCCGGGCCCGTCGGCTGGTTGGACGCCGCCGGCAACGCGGAATTCGGGATCGCTCTGCGCGGCGGAGTGCTGGAGTCGGACGGCCGGCGGGTGCGCCTCTACGCCGGCGCGGGGATCGTGGCCGGCTCAGACCCGGATGCGGAGCTCGCCGAGACCGAGTCCAAGCTGCGTCCGATGCTCAGCGCGCTCGGCGCTCGTCAGACGGCATCCGGGTAGGCGAGCGCCCTGATCCGGGCGTGAAGATCGCGCAGCAGCGTCCTGTCGGAGGCGATCTCCACAATGCGGATGCCGAGCCTGTCGTCGGGGTGAGCCAAGGCATCCTCAAGCTCGCCGAGTGACTCGACGAAGCGATACTCGTGATGATGAGCGTCGGCGAGCGCCTCCACATCGACGCTCTGAGGCGTGCCGAAGAGCCGTTCGACGGCATCGGCCTTCCCCGGACGGCGCCCCACCGTCCCGTGCTCCAGCTGATCGAAGATGGCGCCGCCGCCGTCGTTGATCACCACAACATCCATGGTGGGGATGCGCTCAGTCGTGGGGTAGAGCAGCGCGTTGGTGTCATGGAGGAACGTGAGGTCCCCGACGACTGCGGTCACTCGTGTCCCCGCGGCGAGGGCGATGCCGGCCGCCGTCGATACGTTCCCGTCGATGCCGGACAGGCCCCGCAGCGCGTGGACCCGGCGGACCCGATCTCTGCGGGTGAGCACAGCACCGAGGTCCACATCCCGGATGACTGATGAGGACCCCAGCAGCATGGGGCCCGGCGCCGACTCGGCGACGAACTGGGCTGCGCGCACCGAGGACAGGCCCCCAGACTCTTCGCTGAGGACCGCGTCGACGGCGCGCTGCACATTCAGCCCAGCCTCCTCCCAGGCCTCGGCCCAGCCTGCGGGCGCCCCTCCTGCGAAGTCGGCGAGATCCCCGATCTCTCCGATCACCGGCCTCGGAAGCCCGTCGCTGAACCAGGGCTCGGCGACGGGTGCGTACTGGGCGGCACGCACGTCGGTGCGGCTGATGAGCTGCTGGACCGGTCGGGACAGGGTGGGGCGTCCCGCGACGACGACGCGCTGGACCGAATCCACCAGGTCGGCCGCGGCGGTTCCGGAGGGCGCCTGCAGCACGAGCCGGTAGCCCTGGACTGGTCCCAGCTCGGCCCACCGGGCGCCGGAGGTCGGCTCGGCGAGAATGGGCTGTCCCAGCCTGCGGGCCGCGCGGACTGCTTCGGCGGGGGCATCGTGGCCGAGGACGAAGACGGTCCGCTGAGCAGCGGAGACTCGCGGAATGGCCTGTGACGGGCTGTCGGACGCCTCCCCGCCCTCGTGGAGCCAGGCGTCGTCCACGTTGCGCCGGACGCGGAGGTGCTCGGCAGGGCTGAGCTGATCCGCCTGATCATAGAGTCGCTGCCGCTCCTTGGGCGGGATCACGCCACGACGTGCCCAGCGGCCGGGTCCCCGCGCTGAGGGAGGCTCGACGGGCACCAGCGGATCCGCGAACCCGATGTTCAGGTGCACCGGACCGGGCACCTCCTGGCGGCTGCGGGCACCGGCCTGACGCAGCAGGAGCGCCACCTGAGCCTCCGCAGAGAGGATGTCGTCGCGCGACTCCGGCTCCAGACGCAGCTGCCCCTGGCGGATGAGGCCCTGCTCGAGGTGCAGCTCGTCACGGACGCGGCCGGCGAACATCTCCTGCTGCCATGTGGTCTGGTTGGCCCCCGTGCCGTGAAGCTCATCGGGACGGTCAGCGGTGATCGCCACGAGCGGGACGCCGGCGAGGTCGGCTTCCATCACCGCCGGCGTGAGGTTTCCCGCCGCGGTCCCGGAGGTGGTGACGACAGCCGCCGGCTCCCCCGCGGCCATGGCCAGGCCCAGGGCCGTGAACGCTGCGGAGCGCTCGTCGATGCGAACATGAATGGTGATGGCCCCGAGCTGCTCCGCCTCTGCCAGCGCGTATGCCAGGGGCGCTGAGCGGGAGCCTGGGGCGAGGACGACGTGACGCAGGCCAGGGGTCAGTCCGCGGATGACGCGGCGAGCCAGTCGGATCGACTCGGCGTCGTGGGAGTCGTCGAACTCGCGGAACGGACGCCGGGGTGAAGTCACCCCACAATCCTACTGGCGAGTTCCGCGTGCGCGGCGTGGACGCGGTCGAACCACCACGCCTGGCGTGCAGGGCTGAGCCTCACCTGATCGATGAGCTCCGGGTCAGGGGCGGGGGCGGTGATGACTCCGTCGCGGACGGGAACGGCCAGTCGGCCCGCGGAGGGCAGCAGGGGCGCGCTGACCGCATCGCGGGCGAAGAGAGCAGCGGTCCCGAGGCCGCACGCGTAGGGAAGCCGCGGCAGGCGCGCCGCAAGCGCCAGCCCGGCGGCCAGGCCGACGCTGGTGTCCAGGGCGGAGGAGACCACAGCGTCCAGGCCCGCCTGCTCCACCAGGTCGAGAACCCGGCTGACTCCGCCCAGCGGGGGGACCTTCAGCACCAGAAGGTCAGCTGCGCCGAGGCGTGCCACCCGCAGCGGGTCCTCCTCCTTGCGCACAGCCTCGTCAGCGGCGAGCCGCACGGCGACGCCGTCTGCGCTGAGCAGCTCCCGCAGACGAGCGAGCCCCTCCACACCCGGGACGGGCTGCTCGGCGTATTCGAGCCTGCCCTGGGCGGCCTCCGCGATCCGCGGCAGAGCCGCCGCCGCCTCCGCCAGCGTCCAGCCCGCGTTGGCGTCGACCCTGACGGCCGCACGGGGAAGCTGCCTGACCACAGCCGAGACCCGCGCCACGTCGTCCTGGAGGCTCTGGCCCTGTTCGGCGACTTTGATCTTGACCGCAGTGATCCCGTCGCCGTAGCGGGCGAGCACCGCCGGGACATCCTCGTGCTCCACGGCCGGAAGCGTGGCGTTGACCGGCACGGACTCCCTCAGCGGCGCCCCCAGTCCGCGCCAGCCTGCCTCCACGGCCGCCCCGAGCCAGGCCGCAGACTCCTCCGGCTGGTACTCGGCGAAGGGCGCGAACTCTGCCCATCCCTTCGGGCCCCGGATCAGCAGCGCTTCCCGGACCGTCTGACCCCTGAAGCGGGTGCGCATAGGCAGTCCGACGGCGACGGCGTCGCGCAGAAGATCGGAGACGGGGGGCAGCTCGGCGACACGGTCCTGCATGGTCCTCACCCTATGTTGCTCCGTGGGGTCCGGAAGCTGGGATACTTCTGTGCATGTCAAGCACGCTGCGCCCGCCTGCCCGCCGAACAGGCCTGTGGATCGCCGGAGTACTGGTCTGCTGCGCACTGCTCATCGGCAGCTATGAGATTTTCGTGCGGACCACGCTCGGGCAGGTCATCGATACGGTGCCGCGGCTCGCGGCGGTGCACTTCGAGCACCCGCTGCCCTACCTGCCGCGCGAGGACGGCGAGAGCTTCTGGACGGCGCTGTGGATGGTCATCCCGCCTGCAGTCGTGTTCGGACTGCTGGTGCTGATGCGTCAGAAGCTCGTCACGGGCCTCATCGTTCTGGCGGGCGTCGTCGGCGCCAATGTCACCACCCAGATCATGAAGTACAGCTGGCTCGAGCGTGAGGTGGTCGAGGACGACCGCAGCGTGGGCCTCTTCCTCACCCAGGCCGACCTTCCCAACTCGCTGCCCAGCGGGCACACCACCCTGGCCGCGTCCGCCGCCGTCGCCGTGTTCCTGGCCGCGGGTCCGCGCCAGCGTCCCTTCATGGGATTCGTGGCCGCGCTCTGGGCAGGAGGCTGGGGCACCTACATCTTCATCGAGGACTGGCACAGAGCCTCGGACATGATCGCGGCCTACCTCGTCGTCGCCGTCTGGGGGCTGATCGCAGGATGGGCCATCATGCGGGCGGAGCCTCAGCACAATACGGTGCTGTTCGACAACCCTCCGAGCGCGGCTCCCGCAGCCGTCCTCTGCTGGATCATCGGGATCGTGTCCGTCGTCGCCGCCGGGCTCTGCTTCCTCTTCGGGGGCGGCTGGTCGGGACTCTTCGCCAGCGCGGAGGACCCGAGCCTGTGGCACTGGCTGGCGGGGGCGCTGCTCTCCGGGGGGCCTGCGTTCATGATCGGCGGCGCGGGGATCAGTCTCTTCGCCGCAGAGGCAGGACGCCGCCAGCGAGGCATCGCTGCCCCCAGCACCCAGGCCGAGCCGATCCGCTACCCGATCCCGGAGAACTTCGCGCACCTCTACCGAGTCTGAGGCGCCTCGAGGCGCTCCTGCCCGTGGCCTACGATGCTCCCGAACGGAACATTCAACAGGAACGGAGGAGCCCTCATGTCTGATGATCATCAGCTTGCAGGCACATGGACCATCGACCCCTCTCACTCACGGGTCGGGTTCTCCACCCGGCACGCAATGGTGACCCGAGTGACAGGTGCGTTCACCGACGTCGCCGGTGAGGCGGTCTTCGACCCGAAGGACTGGAGCGCCTCCACAGTGAACGTCGCCGTGCAGGTCTCCAGCGTCGACACCCGCAGCGCGGACCGTGACCAGCATCTGCTCTCCGAGGACTTCTTCGACGTGGTGAGCTACCCCGAGATCACGTTCGTCTCCACCGGGGTGGACGAGGTGGGCGAGAGCAGCTTCATCATCACCGGCGACCTGACCATCCGCGGCACCACGAAGAGTGTGGCGATCCCGCTGGAGCTGCTCGGCATCACCAGGGACCCCGCAGGGACGCTCCGGGCCGGTTTTGAGGGGTCACGCAGGATCGACCGCCGCGACTGGGACGTCCGGTGGAACACTCCCCTGGACTCCGGAGGCGTCCTGGTCAGCGACCGCATCACCCTGGAGTTCGAGCTCTCCCTCACCAGGAGCTGACTCTTCGACCTGCTGAGGCCGGCGCTCACCCGAGGACGGGAAGGTGGGCGTCGGCCTCGTCGTGCTCCATGCCGGTGGCCTCCAGGAGGTCTACGACCATGGTGCGGATCAGCAGGACGATCGTGTCGCCCTCGAGGTCATGGATGCCCATGCGCTTGGGGTGAAGCTGCGCAGCTACGGCTGTGAGCGACTTCTCGGCGGCCTGCATGCCGCGGTCGAACCCGGGGCCGGCCTCGGCGACCGCACGCGTGAGGAGGGCTGAGCTGTCAGCCAGCTCGTCGAGGACGCGCGCCAAGTTCTCCGCCCCGTCGGTGTCCAGAGCCGCGTGGTCGATGCTGCTGATGGATCGGCGTATGACCACGCGCAGGGACCGCACGGCGAGGTCCAGCTTGTCGGTGGCGCGGCTGATGCGCTGTATGTAGTGCCGGTGACGGCGGTGCGGGGGCGAGTAGCGGGTGAGCTCTTCGGCGGTCGTGATGGATTTGACGCACTCATCGATCTTCGGCTGGGTGCCGCGGGCACGGATCAGGGCGTGCCAGCCTTCGCGCGAATCGCCGTCCCGGACAGCCGCCGCGGTCTCCCGCAGCGACAGGGTGAGGTCACCGGTGACACCCTTGAGCTCACGCACGGGCTCGGAGCGGGGGTCGCGCGGGGTCAGCAGTGCGATGGTCATGGCGGTGATGCCGCCGACCATGGCGTCCGCGCTGCGGCTGAATACGCCGAGGGCAGTGTCCTCCGGTGCGGGAAGCATGACGACCAGCAGCGCCTGCAGGCCCATCTGCATGGCGAAGGTGGCGCCTGAGTCCAGGAACCTGGCCACCATGACGGCCAGGAAGACGACCACGACGGCCACCATCCACCCTTGGCCGAAGAAGTGGACGACGATGTCTGCGATGAGCACGCCCAGGGTGCAGCCGATGGCGACCTCCAGGACCTTCCGGCCTCTGGGCTCCTTGGTGAACCCCATGGCGACCAGGGCGGCCACGGCGGCGAAGATCGGCTGGTGGTGTCCGAGCAGCTGCTCGGCGATCAGGTAGGCGCCGACGCCTGCTGCCGTCATCTGAGCCGCCGGGATCAGCGAGTTCTTCGCCCGGGTGAAGCCCGCCCGGCTTCGGGTCAGGAGGAAGCGGCCGCCTCCGCGGCCCGCGTGCTTGAAGGAATCGGCGGCGCTGCTCACAGGGACGAGTCTATGACGAGGAGTCGAAGAGCAGATTCATCGCTTCCGGCAGGGATCCCACCTCACGGACGGTGAGGCTCTCGGGCGCGTTCTCGCCGCCTCCGCGCGGAACCAGTGCGTGGGTGAAGCCGAGGCGGGCCGCCTCCTGGAGCCGGCGCTGCAGCCCCGTCACGGGACGGACTTCGCCGGCCAGTCCCACTTCGCCCAGTGCCAGGAACCTGTTGGGCAGCGACCTCTCCAGGGCCGCCGACGCCACGGCCAGGGCGACGGCCAGGTCCGCAGCCGGCTCCGTGATCTTTGCTCCCCCCACTGTGGCCACGTACGTCTCGGACTTCATGAGAGCGGCGAGCTTGGCGCGGCGCTGCAGCACCGCCAGCAGCATGGACACTCGCGGTGAGTCGAGTCCGGACACGGCCCGGCGAGGCTGGGCGGCTTGGGATTCGGCGACGAGCGCCTGCACTTCTGCGGTGAGGGGCCGCCGCCCTTCCAGCGAGATGGTGATGCAGGTTCCGGGCACACGCTCCGCCATGGCGGAGACGAAGAGCCCGGAGGGGTCGGCGAGAGATTCGAGGCCGTTCTCGCCGAGGTCGAAGCAGCCGACGTCGTCGGTGGGGCCGTACCGGTTCTTCACCGCACGCAGAAGACGCAGCCTGGAGTGCCGGTCGCCCTCGAACTGACAGACGACGTCCACCAGATGCTCGAGCATCCGAGGGCCGGCGATGTTCCCGTCCTTGGTGACGTGGCCGACGAGGATGGTGGTCATGCCGCGACGTTTGGCCGCCTCGATCATCGCGGCGGTGACTTCGCGGATCTGGGTGACGCCGCCGGGCGAACCTTCGACCTCCGCGGAGGAGAGGGTCTGGACCGAGTCCATGATGGTCAGCTGCGGGTCGGCCTTCTCGATCTGCCCGAGCGCCTGGCCGAGGTCGGATTCGGCGGCAAGGTACAGGTGCTCCGAGAGCCCGTTGATGCGCTCGGCCCGCTTCTTCACCTGCGCGGCGGACTCCTCGCCGGTGAGGTAGAGCACCGGCTGCGAGCGGCCGTGGCGCTCCGCGACGGCGGCGGCGGCCTGCAGCAGCAGGGTGGATTTGCCGACGCCGGGCTCACCCGCCATGAGGATCACCGCACCGGGCACCAGCCCGCCTCCGAGGACCCGATCCAGCTCCCCCACCCCGGTGGGACGGAACTCGGCGAGCGAGGAGTCGACCTCACCGATCGTCGTCGCGGGTCTGGCCACAGTGGTCGCCGCCGCGGTGCGGACCGCCGCGGCCCCGTCCTTCTCATGGACGCTGCCCCAGGCCTGGCACTCCGGGCAGCGGCCCACCCATTTCACGGTCTGCCAGCCGCACTCAGCGCACTCAAACGTGGGAGCGGAGGACTTCTTCTTGGCCATAGCTCCCCACAGTATCGGCGAAGGCAGACATCGCGGACCGCATGCGGCAGCCGGACACGATTAGCATCGGAGCCATGGAGCAGCCGCGATACGAGGACATGCCGGCCGACTACCAAGAGGCATTCTTCAGGGATTACCACGATCACCCGGAGTTCGGGCGGACTCGACGCGAGCCGCTGCGCGCCGAGGATGTGCCCGACTTCCGGGCGGGCCGACTACGCATCGACGCACTATCATCACAGTGGGTGAATGAGGTGTGCATCCACCGTCAGCAGACCGGCGTGCGAAGCCAGCCGGATGACGCCGCAGCGGAGCATCCCCCGCGCACAGAACGCAGCGCGTTCCTGCTGGACGGCCGTGAATGGATCCGCACGCACCGTCGCTTCCCCGCCGCGGACGATCCGAACCGGCGCTGCCTCGATCAGCGCGGCCGGCCGACCACCACTGACGAATCTGTGGAGGTGACCGACACCGCCTTGCCCATCAACGGGAAGTGGGACCTCCGCCGCGGCCCCAACCCGGTGGAGGATGAGTCTGCGGATCAGCAGAGCCAGCGGGCCAGAGAGACTCTCCGGGAAGCCGACGCTCGACTGAGGCGTCGCACCGTGCTGTCGCGCTGGTCCCGGCGGCTGAGCGGTGCGGCGCTGGTGCTTGCCGGGCTCGCCCTGCTGCAGGGACCGGCCGGCTCCTCCGAGCTGGGTGCCGTCGGCCTCGTCATGACCGTGCTGCTGCTGCCGGCCTACGGAGGGCTGCGCTGGTTGAGCACTCTGCGCGTGCGCCGGGTGTGCGCGCAGATGCTGGCTGCCGGCAGCGAGGAGCACCGCGCAGCAGTTTTCCTGAACAAGGAGGCGGTCGAGCAGTGGAAGGCAGGCGGACCGCCCTACTGGCTGTTCGCACCGGCTCTTCCGCCAGCGGGGCTGCGAGCGTGGCGGCGGGATCCTCGCCGGGTGTTCATCGGCATAGGGGTGGCGGCGGCGCCGCTTCTGATCATTCTTCTTTCCGTGGCTGCGGTGCTCTGGTGGGAGACTCTCGCCGGCGAGGCCGCAGGCGACCCGCCCTGGGTCCTGACTGTCGCCGTGCTCGTCGTGGCGGCGATCGGCGTACTCGGCCTCAGGATGCGCTCCGCCTCCCAGCACGACCATTCCCAGCTGCGCGACGTGGTGGAGGGCCTTCGATTCGACTCCACGGCGGCGGGGCCGCGCCGGCCATCGCCGTGGTCGGCTCCGGCCCGCTATGAACCGGTGGAGGACCCTCATCAGCATGTGATGAGCTATTACCGGCACCCCGGCAGCCGGGGAGTCAGTGCGGGAACGCTCTATCTCCCCTGGGACCCACTGGCTCCGCGAGTCCCTGCGACCACCAGTCCTGACTAGGATGTGCCTGATGAGCAGCGTCCCGACTGTGGCCGCGGGCCGAGAGCCCGACGCCGTGCCCACTCTTCCCTCCGCACCTGAGCCGGAGCAGGTGCACGGCCCGGTGATCGACTGGTTCCATGACCAGAAGCGCGACCTGCCGTGGCGTCGCCCGGAGTGCACGCCGTGGGGAGTCTTCGTCTCTGAGGTGATGCTCCAGCAGACCCCTGTGAACCGAGTTGCTCCCCGCTGGGAGGAGTGGATGCAGCGGTGGCCGACCCCCGCCGCCTGCGCCGAGGCTCCCACCTCGGCGATCCTGACGGTCTGGGACCGGCTGGGCTATCCGCGCCGGGCCCTGCGTCTTCAGCAGGCTGCGGCCGCAATGGTGGAGAAGCACGGGGGCGAGGTCCCCGGGACACGGGATCAGCTGCGCGCCCTGCCGGGGGTGGGCGAGTACACGGCCGCGGCCGTGGCATGCTTCGCCTTCGAACAGCCCGAAGTGGTGGTGGACACGAACATTCGCCGAGTGCTCGTGAGGGTCTTCGATGCTCGGCCGCTGGCGGGCAAGACATACACGGCGGCTCAGCGACGGCTCGCCCATGACGCTTTCCCTGACCCCGATCTCGACGACGGTGGGGTGGCCTGCGCCTGGAACATCGCCTCCATGGAGCTGGGATCGCTGGTGTGCACCTCGAAGTCCCCGAAGTGCGGCATCTGCCCGGTTCGGGACATGTGCGCCTGGCGTGCTGCTGGGTCGCCCGCACCCACAGAGGAGCAGAAGACGCGCGGCCAGGCCTGGCACGGCACCGACCGGCAGGTCCGCGGAGCGCTGATGACCCTTCTCCGCGACGCATCGGCCTCGGGGGAGCATCTGAGCGAGGACGCACTCCTCGAGGCGCTCCCCCTCCCGGAGACATCCTCTGAGCAGCGGCGAAGGTGCCTGCAGTCCCTGCTGCAGGACGGACTGGCACAGAAAAGTGCCGGGAAGATCGCTCTTCCCGGCACTTTCTGACCCATGCGGTGATCAGCTTTCGATCGCTGCGGGCTCCTGTCCTGCTTCGAGCTCCTCCGACGGCATCCGCCAGTCGAAGGTCAGCTCGCGGCTGGCGCCCTCTCCCGACAGGCCGACGAGGATCTGTGCGCCGTGGGGAATCTCTCCGTAGAGGATCCTCTCGGACAGCTGGTCCTCGACCATGGACTGGATCGATCGACGCAGCGGCCGGGCACCCATCGTGGGGTCGTAGCCCTTCTCCGCCAGGAACTCCCGAGCCGGCTGAGCGACCTCGAGGGTCATCGCCTGCTCGGCGAGCCGGGAGCGGAGGCGGTTCACGAACAGGTCTACGATCTTCACGATTTCGGACTGCTCGAGCTGCGGGAACACGATGGTGTCATCCACACGGTTCAGGAATTCGGGACGGAAGTGCTGGCGAAGCTCCTGGTTGACCTTGCCCTTCATCCGCTCATAGTTCGTGGAAGTATCGGCGTTCGAGGTGAAGCCGGTCATCACGCCCTTGGAGATGTCCCCGGTGCCGAGGTTGGTGGTCATGATGATCACCGTGTTCTTGAAGTCCACCACGCGTCCCTGCGAGTCCGTCAGACGGCCATCCTCAAGGATCTGCAGCAACGAGTTGAACAGGTCGGCGTGAGCCTTCTCCACCTCGTCGAAGAGCACCACGGAGAACGGCTTGCGCCGGACCTTCTCGGTCAGCTGACCGCCCTCCTCGTAGCCGACGTAGCCCGGAGGGGCACCGAACAGGCGGGAGACGGTGTGCTTCTCGCTGAACTCCGACATGTCGAGGGTGATCAGCGAGTCCTCGTCGCCGAAGAGGAACTCAGCCAGAGCCTTGGCCAGCTCCGTCTTGCCGACGCCCGTGGGCCCGGCGAAGATGAACGAGCCCGAGGGCCGGTTCGGGTCTTTGAGGCCGGCACGGGTACGGCGGATAGCACGCGAGAGCGACTTCACGGCCTCGTCCTGACCGATGACCCGCTTGTGCAGCTCCTCCTCCATCCGCTTCAGGCGGTCGGACTCCTGCTCGGTGAGCTTGAAGACCGGGATTCCGGTGGAGAAGGCGAGGACCTCGGCGATCAGGTCGCCGTCGACTTCGGCAATCTCGTCCATCGAGCGTGACTTCCAGGCCTGCTCCTTGGCGTCCTTCTCCTCGATGAGCTTCTGCTCATCATCGCGGAGCTTTGCGGCGCCCTCGAAGTCCTGCGCGTCGATGGCGGCCTCCTTCTCACGCCGCACATCCTCGATCTTGGTCTCGAACTCCTTGAGCTCGGGAGGCGGAGTCATCTTCTGGATGCGCAGCCGAGCGCCCGCCTCATCGATGAGGTCGATCGCCTTGTCCGGGAGGAACCGGTCGTTGATGTAGCGGTGAGCCAGGTTTGCGGCGGCTTCCAGGGCCTCTTCGGTGATGGACACCTTGTGGTGGGCCTCGTAGCGGTCGCGCAGACCGCGAAGCACCTGAACGGTGACCTCGACGGTGGGCTCGTCCACCTGAATCGGCTGGAAGCGGCGCTCGAGGGCCGCGTCCTTCTCGATGTGCTTGCGGTACTCGTCCAGGGTGGTGGCGCCGATGGTCTGCAGCTCGCCGCGGGCCAGCATCGGCTTAAGGATGTTGGCCGCATCGATCGCGCCTTCGGCAGCGCCTGCACCGACGAGGGTGTGGATCTCGTCGATGAAGAGGATGATGTCGCCGCGGGTCTTGATCTCCTTGAGCACCTTCTTCAGCCGCTCTTCGAAGTCACCGCGGTAGCGGGAGCCCGCCACCAGAGAGCCGAGGTCAAGGGTGTACAGCTGCTTGTTCTGGAGGATCTCTGGGACGTCGCCGTTGACGATGTCCTGAGCAAGGCCTTCGACCACAGCGGTCTTGCCGACGCCCGGCTCACCGATGAGGACGGGGTTGTTCTTGGTGCGGCGGGCGAGGACCTGCATCACGCGCTCGCGCTCATAGTCGCGTCCGACGACCGGGTCCAGCTGGGCCTCACGGGCTGCTGTGGTCAGGTTGCGGCCGAACTGATCGAGCACGACAGAGCCTGCGGGCTGGCCTTCGCTGCCGCTGCCCACTCCTGCGCCGGCCTTCTCCTTGCCGCCCTGCTCACCCCCGGAGTACCCGGAGAGGAGCTGAATCACCTGCTGGCGAACCTTGTTGAGGTCGGCGTTGAGCTCCACGAGCACCTGCGCCGCAACGCCCTCGCCCTCTCGGATGAGGCCCAGCAGGATGTGCTCCGTGCCGATGTAGTTGTGGCCCAGCTGCAGCGCCTCGCGCAGGGACAGCTCCAGGACCTTCTTGGCGCGGGGGGTGAAGGGGATGTGCCCCGATGGCGCGCTCTGGCCCGGGCCGATCTTCTCCTGGACCTTCTCGCGCACCCCCTGGAGGGAGATGTCGAGGGACTCCAGCGCCTTCGCGGCCACGCCCTCGCCCTCGTGGATCAGCCCGAGCAGGATGTGCTCGGTGCCGATGTAATTGTGGTTGAGCATCCGGGCCTCTTCTTGGGCCAGGACGACGACGCGGCGGGCGCGGTCAGTAAATCTCTCAAACATGGCCAACAGACACTCCTTGCATTGTCGTTCCTGCACTCAACAGTAAGGGAGTGCGAGGGCGGATGCGCCCCTGTTCGCCACAGGGAAAAGCTGAGGGCCCGGAAGCGGCTGCCTCCGGGCCCTCAGCGCCTGCCGTGCGGCGACTACTTCTTCTTCGCGGCGCGGTAGGCCTCGACGATGTCGCGGTGGAGGCGGCCGCGCTTGGCCACGGTGTAGCCGTTCTCCACGGCCCACTCCCGGATCTGCTTCGCCTCGTTCTGCGGCGAGGGCGGCCCTATGGTGCGAGCCTTGCGCTTGTACTTGCGCAGCAGGTCGCGGAGCTCCTTGGCGTGCTCCTCGTTCAGGTCGATCTCATAGAACTGCGAGTCGACGCCGAAGTTGACGGTCTCCTTGGCGGGAGTTCCATCCAGATCATCGATGAGAACTTCTTCAACCTTCTTAGCCATGGGCTGAATTCCTTACTGGTCAGCGAAATGAAAGCCTGGTACCCACCCCTGGGTGCTTCATTCAGGCATACGAATTATAGATGTCGAACTACGAAGTTGCAGTGCGACTGTCTAATAAGTGTTTCAGGAAAATTACGCGCCAGTCAACCCGACCAGAAACCTAGTATTTTTTCGGCAAAAATTCAGGTTGACGTTTAGTTGATCAACTGTGACCGGCGTCATTCTGGTCCGGATGATCCTCACGAACCTCAGCCTCAGCCGCGCGCTCCTTGCGATCTGCACGGAAAATTGCCCGAATGGCCAACCAGAACAGCAGACCGACGCCCACTGAAGGTGCAAGTGCTGAGAAATAGTCCCAGAAATCTTCGCCCATGGTGATCTCCTAGGAGTCCTTAGCCTCAGGCTTGAGCAGCGGAAACAGGATAGTCTCACGGATTCCTGTTCCGGTGAAAAGCATCACCAGCCTGTCGATGCCCAGGCCGAGCCCGCCCATCGGCGGTGCCCCGTACTCCAGTGCGCGGAGGAAGTCCTCGTCGAGCTGCATCGCTTCCTCGTCACCGGCAGCCGCCTTGCGGGACTGCTCCACGAAGCGCTCACGCTGGACGACGGGATCGATGAGCTCCGAGAACGCGGTGCCGAGCTCGCTGCCGGCGATGATGAGGTCCCACGCCTCAATGACGCCGGGCTTGTCGCGGTGCTCACGTGCCAGCGGCTGAGCAGCGGGCGGGTAGTCGCAGACGAAGGTGGGCTGGAGCAGGGTCGGTTCGACGATCTCGCCGAAGAGCTCCATCACCAGCTTCTGGGCATCCCAATCGGCGGCGACGGACACGCCGCGCTCCTCGGCGACGGCCCGCAGAGTCTGCTCGTCGGTCTCAGGCGTGATCTCCTGGCCGAGCGCCTCCGAGAGGCCCGGGTAGACCGACATCCATGCCCATTCGCCGTCCAGATCCACGGTTCCGGCCTCGGTGGGAATCTGACGGCCGATCTCTGCCGCATCGGCTGCCGCCAGGATCATCTCCCGCATGCGCTCGGCCATGGTGTACATGTCCGCCCAGGACTCGTAGGACTCCAAGGTGGTGAACTCCGGCGAGTGGGTGGAGTCCACACCTTCGTTGCGGAAGACCCTGCCGATCTCAAAGACGCGGTCGATGCCGCCGACCACGGCCCGCTTCAGGTAGAGCTCAGTGGCGATCCGCAGGGTCATCGGCTGGTCGAAGGCATGCAGGTGCGTCTGGAAGGGGCGCGCCTGAGCTCCTCCGTGGAGCAGCTGCAGGATGGGCGTCTCCACCTCGACGTAGTCGCGCTGGTGAAGGGTGTCGCGGATCGCGCGGGTCACTGCTGACCGGGTGTGCACCATCTGGCGGGCCTCGTCGCGGACGATGAGGTCGGCATAGCGCTGCCTGACGCGGGTCTCCTCGTTCAGGTCTGCGTGGAGGACGGGAAGGGGACGCAGCGCCTTCGATGCGACCGCGAATGAGGAAGCCATCACGGAGAGTTCGCCTCGTCGGGATGCAATCACTTCGCCGCTGACCTGGATGTAGTCTCCGAGGTCCACCAGAGCCTTCCAGTCCGCGAGGGCGTCCTCGCCCACTTCGGCCATGGAGATCATGGCCTGCAGCCGCACTGCCTCACCCCGGGGGCCGCTCTCCTGCAGGGTCGCGAAGCAGAGTTTGCCGGTGTTGCGGATGAACATGACCCGGCCGGTGATCGAGACCGTCTCGCCGGTGGAGTCCCCTGCTTCGACCTGACCGTCGAACTGCTCGCGCACAGCTGCCAGAGAGGCGGTGCGCGGGACCGTCACGGGATAGGGGGCCACGCCCTTCTCCATCAGGCGGGTGCGCTTGTCCATGCGGACAGCGCGCTGGTCAGTGGTGTCCACGGCGTTCTCGGCGGCGGGGGCGTCAGGTGTCACGCGCATAGTGTAGTAGTCACCAGATGGTGACGCGTTCCTGCGGCGCGAGCCACATTCCGTCGCCTTCGACCGTGCCGAAGGCCTCGTGGAACGCGTCGACGTTCTTGACCGGCTGAGTGGCGCGGAACTCGGCCGGACTGTGCGGATCGATGCTCAGCAGCGTCAGGGCGCGCTCGGGCCTGATCACCTGCCGCCAGCCCGACGCCCATGCGCTGAAGAACCGCTGGTCACCGGTGAGTCCGTCGATCTCCTCGTCCTGGCGGCCGTCGAGCCAGAGCGTGTAGGCCTTGTGAGCGATCCCGATCCCGCCCAGGTCGCCGATGTTCTCCCCCAGGGTCAGCTCGCCGCTGACGGTGTGCTGATCGTCGAGCACGGATGGGGAGAGCTCGCCGAACTGGTGCACCAGCTTCCCGGTGCGCTGCTCGAACGCTTCCCGGTCTGCTTCGGTCCACCAGTCAGTCAGGGAGCCGTCCGCCGCATACCGGGAGCCCTGATCGTCGAAGCCGTGACCGATCTCATGCCCGATGACCGCTCCGATGCCTCCGAAGTTCTGCGCCATGTCCCGATCGGCGGAGAAGAAGGGCGGCTGAAGGATCGCTGCCGGAAAGCAGATGACGTTCTCCAGCGGGTGGTAGTAGGCGTTGACCGTCTGGGGGGTCATGTGCCATTCCTCGTCGTCCGGGCCCTCGTCGATCTTTGCGACGTCACGGTTCCAGGCGGCGATCGACGCCCGGGACGAGTTCTCTACGGCGTCGGGGCCGACGGGGACGTCCGAGTAGTCGATCCAGCGGTTGGGGAAGCCGATCTTGGGGGTGAAGGAGCCGAGCTTCTCGAGGGCGTGGACGCGGGTGTCCTCGCCCATCCAGTCAAGCTCCGAGATGGACTGCCGGTATGCCTGCAGCAGGGAGTCGATGAGCTCGTCCATCGCGGCGCGGGCTTCGGGCGGGTAGTGGCGGTCCACGTAGATCTGGCCGACATCCTCACCCAGGTGTGCGTTGGTCATGGCCACTCCGCGCTTCCACCTCTCCTTCAGCTGAGGAGTGCCGTTGAGCGTGCGGCCGTAGAAGTCGAAGTGCTCATCGACCATGGCCTGGTGCAGCAGGGGTGCTGCGCTGCGCAGGAGATTGACGCGCAGCCAGTGCTTCCACGTCTCCAGCGGCTCCTGCGTCAGCGCGCCCTGGAACCCTTCGAGCACGTCCGGCTGTCCGACGACGATCTCTGCCGCCTGCGCGTCGGTGAGCTGCCAGCCGTCGATGGCCGCGGCGAGCAGCGGCATCAGCGCCTCGGCCTCGGCCCGGGTCTTCAGGTTGTATCTCTTCTGCGCGTCGCGGAGGGTCACCCGGTCCCAGTGGTGCCCGGCGAGCCGCTTCTCTAGGGAGACGACATCGGCAGCCGCGGATGCTGCCTCCTCCTGCGCATAGCCGCCCAGCGCGAGCAGCCGCACCAGGTGCTCCTCGTACTGGCCGAGGGTCTCTGCGTGAGTCTCCTCGCGGTAGTAGGCCTCGTCGGGCAGACCCAGTCCGTCCTGCATGACATGCCAGAGCACGCGCTGCGGGTCACCGGCGTCGCGGACGGCGCCTGCACCGATCAGCCCGCTGACTCCCTCGCGCTGCCAGGCGCAGGACAGGCGGAGCAGCTCCCCGGGGCTGTCGGCTGCGTCGACGGCGATGAGCTTCTCGGCGATGGGAGCGAGCTTCAGCTCCTCCGCCCGCTCGGCGTCCATGAAGGCGGCGTAGAACGTTCCGGTGCGGTGCTGGATGCGGCTGAACTCGGGGTCCAGCGACTGAGCGGTGTCGGGGGAGTTCACCGCCTGCGCCGATTCCTCCAGGATGGCTCGCACGTCCTCCTCGGCTTTGTCCCGCAGGTGATGGAAGGCGCCGTAGGCGTCCTGGTCCTCGGGGATCTGCGCGGTGGCCAGCCACGCGCCATTGACGTGGCGGTTCAGGTCATCCTGCGGCCGTACGGACTCATCAGTGTGCGGAAACAGCGCGGAGGTCATGCCGCCAGCCTAAACCGTGGGTCCTATTCTCATGGTGTCGATGAGACGGACTGGTCCCACCCGTGCGGCGATGAGGGTCAGAGCCTCGTGCCGCAGGGGGGCGACCTCGCTGAGATCCAGCTCCTTGAGCGTGGCGGGGTCGACGACGACGAGGTAGTCCAGGTCTGCTCCCGCGGACCTCACGTGGGCGCTCTGGAGAGGGATGTTCAGCGGCCGCCCTCGGCGAGCATCCTCGGCGAGGGCCCTCAGCGCTCCGCTCAGGCTCAGAGCAGACTGGTAGTGCTCCGGTGTGAGCCGTTGGTTCCGTGAGGAGAGGGCGAGCCCGTTCTCGTCGCGGACGATCGGCACAGCACGGATCTCTGCGGGAAGGTTGAGGTCTGCGGCCAGCCGCCGGATGATGGCGAGCTGCTCGGCGTCCTTCTCCCCGAACCAGGCCTGCAGCACGGTCCGGCGGCCGAGAGGGGCGGCCACGATGCTCAGGAGCTTGGCCACTGCGGTGGCGACACCGTCGAAGTGCCCGGCGCGTGAGGCCCCCTCCCACATGCGTCCCATGTCTCCGACGCTGACGCGCACCTGCGGGTCCGGGGCGTCCGACCCCTCAACCTCGCCCGGGTACATCTCGTCGAGCGAGGGAGCGAAGACGAGGTCCACGCCGTGCTCCTCGAGCAGGACGGCGTCGGCTTCCAGCTGCCGGGGGTAGTGCAGGTAGTCCGAGGCATCGTCGAACTGCAGGGGGTTGACGAAGACGCTGGCCACGGCAATGTCCGCGCTTTCGCGTGCGGCCCTCAGCAGCTCTCCGTGGCCGGAGTGCAGGGCACCCATCGTGGGCACGAAGCCGACGGTGGGCGTCGAGGCTTCGGCGTGCTCGACGGCGGCGGCGAGCGCATCCTGGAGCTCGGGGATGGTCCGGAGAATCTGGGTCACGGCATCCCAGTCTAGGGCGGGGGCGGCAGCCTCGTTCCGCAAGCTCGCCGGGCACGTTCCCTCAGGCGGCGGGGCCGCTCAGGGGTGCTTGAGGGCGTCGAGAATCTCGGCGGCCTGCGTGTGTGTGATCCTCCCGCTCGCGAGTGCTCGCTGGGCTGTGGACGTGGCCAGCTGGGTGTAGGCGGCGAGGATGTCCGGGGGCATGCCCTCGGCGCTGAGCCGTGCGACGTGGAGCCGGACGGTCCCGACGTCGCCGCGGGCCACGGGGCCGGTCAGGGCTGATTCCCCGGAGGCCAGCGCGTTGTCCAGCGAGGCCTGCATCAGCGGGCCCAGAAGCCTCGAGGGCCTCTCCACGCCGACGCCCTCGAGGAGCTGCGCGGCCTGCGCGGTGATGGTGTTCAGATGATTCGACGCATGGGCCAGAGCCGCGTGATACGTCGCCCGGTGCTCGTCGGCGACGACGACCGGCTCCGCACCCATCTCCACCACGAGCGCCTGGGCGACCGGAAGCACATCCTCAGGCGCCGTCACGGCGCACGCCGCAGCGCTCAGGCGCTGCAGGTCCATAGGCGTTCCCGTGAAGGTCATGGCGGGGTGGATGGCCAAGCCGATCGCCCCCGCCTCCTGGGCAGGCATCAGCACCCCTGTGCCGAAGCGTCCCGAGGTGTGGACCACCAGATGCCCGGGCTGGAAGTGCCCGGCCTCGGCAGCGCCGGAGACGACTGACGGGAGCGCATCGTCGGGCACAGCGAGGAGGATCAGCTCGGCGCGGCGCAGAATCTCCGGAACATCCAGAATGGGAGCATCGGGGAGCATCCGCTCCGCCCGCTCTCGCGACGCCGCCGAGACGGCATGGACTCCGACGACGTGGTGCCCCGCAGCCTGCAGCGCGGACCCGGCCACAGCCCCGACCCTGCCCGCTGAGATCACACCGATGCCCAGGCGGCCCTGCCGGGAGGGACCAGGCAGATCTGCGGCGTAGGGATCAATCGACACGGGACTCCTCCTTCTCCGTCTCGATCTTCTCCACCATCCGCTCGAACTCCGCGAGCTCCTCGGACTGCATCCACTGGTTGCGGTCCGATATGCGGCGCGCCACCGCTGCCTGCGAAGCTTCGAACTCGTAGAGGTCCTGCGCGGAGGCCAGGTCCTGATTCTTCGCCAGGCCGAGCACCGGACCCGAGGGAAGGTGAACCCTGACGTCGGCGACGCGTCGTCGCCGGGCCAGGGGACCCTGGCTCAGCTCCAGCGACTGGACCCGCTCATGGGGGATCATGCGCAGCACGCGGGCGGCCCAGCCGTCACGGAGCATGAGCACGCTGGGGGTCGTCACAAAGCCTCGGCGCCGATGGACCAGGGGGTCGAAGATGCGGGCACGTCGGGGCACGGCGGTGAAGCCCAGCTCCTCCCCGGAGCCGGTGATCCCGTGCATGAACAGCTCCTCGGGGTTGTCGACCCGCAGATCCGGGAAGATCTCGGCCGCCACCGCCATCACATCGTCCTTGGTCCCGACGGGCAGCACCTGATTGCGCGCATCGAGGCCGTACCCGGCCACGGTCACATTCATCTGGAACCAGCCGGGCATGCGCCACAGCAGCGGCTGGCGGATGCTCAGACCCTGGACGCGTCCTGGGGGCACCGTCTGAGTGTTGGTGGTGGTCAGTCCGTAGCGCAGCCTCAGGCCGGCATCAGTCATGGTGGCGGTGAAGCCGTAGGCGCTGTTGACCTGGCTCCAGATGGTGAACGCGAAGCCGATGACGATCGGGATCAGGAACGGGAACGCCCCGATGCCTCCGGCGATCACCGCCCAGAGCCCGCCCGGGCTCCCGGTGTCGCCGAACAGGGTCGGGATGAGGGTGATGAACGCGGCAGCAAGGGACGCGAACACGGTGATGAAGACGACGATTCCGACCACCGGCCCCAGCAGGACCGAACCGATGAGGCGTCGGGTGGGCACCTTGGTGATGAACCGTTCCTCGGCTGCCCTGCTCGGCTGCGGCTGCGGCTGCGGCGCGTAGGGACCGTCGGCGTGCACGGCGTGATTCTGAGGCTCGGCCCCATAGGCATCCGGGTCAGGCTGATGTGCGGGCTCCGCCTCGCGTCCGGAGGCACGGTCCATGATCTCGCCGCGCAGCTGCTCCGCCTCCGCCCGTCGCAGGAACGAGAGCGTCACAGCTGTGCCGTCCCCCTCAGCCACCTCGAACTTCAGCTCAGCGAGTCGGGTGAAGCGGGCTAGCAGCGGCTGACGCAGGTCCACGGACTGAACCCGGTCGATCCGCGCCTGCCGGTGCTGCCTGACGAAGACCCCGGACTTCACCATCACATGCTCATCGGTGACCTTGTAGCGGGTGAACCACCAGCCCAGGAACGCACCCCCGAAGATGAGAAGGAAGAGTCCGACGAGCGCTGCCGCCCCGATCAGCGTCGCCGTGGGGTTCTCCTGAACCGTCTCCTGGAGCTCGCCTGAGCGGATCGCCTCCCAGAGTCCCTGCCAGGCCTGCCAGTTGTAGCCCAGAACCAGCACGGGCAGACCGATGAAGATCGCCCACCCCTGGACCACCGGGCTGAGCGGGTGGACCCTGGTCCAGGTCTCGTCGAACCAGGCCTCCCTGCCCTCTGCGGCGGCGGGTTCGGACTGCTCTGTCATCAGAGCCCTGCCAGCCGGGCCTGCCCGCGGGCTGAGAGCTCATCGCGCAGACGTGCTCCCTCTGCTCGGGTGGCCCCCGGTATGGACGCATCGGTGTCGGCGGATGCTGTCTTCAGCTGCACCGTGCAGATGGCGAATCTGCGCATGATCGGCCCGGCCTCAATGTCCACGTACTGGAGCCGGCCGTATGGGACCGCCACGACGCGCTGCCAGAGGATGCCGGTGCGGATCAGCAGGTCGTCCTGCCGCTCGCAGTATCCGATGGCTCGCACTCGACGGGGCACCAGAGCAAGGTCGATCACCGCCCAGATCAGCAGCACGGCGAGCACGAGCCCGAGAAGCCACGCCCAGATGTCCCAGATGCCCAGAAGGGTCAGCGTCAGGGCGGCCGCCGGAACCACCAGCCAGATCAGCCACCCGGCCACCCCGGTGATGAGGCGGACCGTGATGAGCTTCTCGTCCACCCGCGTCCATTCGACCCCTGCCGGGTCGATGGCTTCAGAGTGCATATCCCTCGTTTCCCTCCTCGGTGTTCCTCTCGTCTGCGAGCGTACCGCTCCGGCCCCCGCCTGCGTCAGGGGGGATCCGGCAGAGCCGCTCCACCACGAATCCGACGAGGACCCAGCCGGCGCCCGCCAGCCCGATGACCACCGCGGCGTTGACGTTGGGGGTCCCGAGACCGGCTGCGGGACCCAGGTCAAGGAGCACGCCGCCGTGCCAGCCGGCGACCAGCGCACCGGCGTAGGCGGCAGCCTGGCCGGCCACCGCCACCCGCATGGCCTGCAGCGGATGCAGCCAGCGTTCGGGATGCCGGGGCGCCTCGTTCTTCAGCCGGGCCTGCTCCGCCGCGCGCTCGATGCGACGCTGATCAGCGCGCACTACCAGACCAAGGCTGATGAGGAGCAGCCCGAGGCCCACAAAGGTGACCACGGAGATGATCGGAAGCACCGGCGAGGGCAGGCCCCACGCTGCGGTGAGGTGCAGAGCGAGGAACCCGGCGACCGCGGAGCCTCCGAGGGCCGCCAGCAGCCACAGGGCGCGCATCGGCCTCATGGGTGCGCGGGATCCATGTCTGCACCCGGCACCGACTCGGACTCCGAGGCGTCAGACAGGCGGATCACATCGTCGTGGTCGTGCGCCTCGGCGGCGAGCTCACGCACCGGCCGCCCTTCGAGCAGCGCAACCGGGTCCATCCAGGACCAGGGCAGCAGAACGAACGCCCGCTCCGCGGCGGACGGGTGCGGCACCTGCAGCCGCGGGGAGTCGATCACCGCCCCGGCGTAGGTGACGATGTCCACGTCCAGGGTCCGAGGGCCCCACCGCTGCTCACGGATTCGGTTGTGCTCATCCTCGATGGTCTGGGCCAGGTCCAGCAGGGCATGCGGTGAGAGACGCGTCTCGATCTCCACCACCTGGTTCAGGTAGTCGCGCTGCCGGGCGGGCCCGCCGACGGGCTTGGTCTGGGCCACCGGAGAGCGGCTGAGGACCGCCACGTCGTCGCTCCTCTCCAGGGAGGCGACGGCAGAGGCGAGCGTCAGCGGCGAGTCTCCGACGTTGGAGCCCAGGGCGATCACGCTGCGCACCGGGAAGGCGGCAGGCAGGTCGGGGTCGCGGAGGTGCCGCGTGCTGGCCTCCTCCGCGAGGTCGGCCAGTGATGTGCGCTCGTACGGGGACTCAGCCCTCGGCCCCTCCGCCGGGGAGCCGGCGGACTCAGCGCCCTGTGCCAGAGGAAGGTCTGCTCGGGTCCGAGAGATGGTGACGGAGACATCGTCGAAGTCCTGAGACATGGGGGCCTCAGGCTTGTGCACTGTGAGCGTGACGGCGGCGGCGCGAGGGTCCAGCAGCAGCACACGCTCGGCGCAGACCGCGGCGAGCCGCTCGATGAGCTGGTAGGACTGGCCGGTCACCACTCGCTCCAGATCTGCGGCGACGTCGGCGTAGGAGAGGCTGTCGCGCATGTCGTCGGTGCGTCCGGGGCGGGCCAGCGGAATCTGCACCTCGGCGTCGATGACGAAGAGCTGCGCCGTCTCCCGCTCCGCCTGAAAGACGCCGTGCCGCCCCCGGACCCTCAGGCCCGTCAGCCGAATGATGTCTGCGCCCATGCCACTACTCTCCCCCAGGGCTGAGGGTTGCGCTACCTCAACCCTCAAGTGCGGTGACGGCTTCGGCAGCTCTGACCGCGTCGGCGCTGGGGCCGACAGCGTGGACCCTCACCGCCCAGACCCCGGCGGCGGCCGCGAGGGCCGTGAGGGCAGCTGTGGCATGGTCGCGCTCGGAGGCGGGCCGAGGCTCGCCGTCCTCGTCCTTCAGCAGCTGTCCGAGGAACCCCTTGCGGGAGGCGCCGTAGAGCACCCGGTGCCCCAGCCCGGTCAGCCGGCTGAGGTCTCTGGTGAGGCGCCAGTTCTGCTCATGGGTCTTGGCGAACCCGATTCCCGGGTCCAGGATGATGCGCTCCGGCAGTGTCCCCGCCTCGAGGTAGCGCCGGCGCACCTGATGCAGCTCGTCGATCACGTCTGCGACCACATCGTCGTACTGGGTGCGCTCCTGCATCGTGACGGAGTCGCCCCGGTTGTGGGTGATGACGATCTCGCATCCGCTCTCGGCGACGGCTGCGGGCATGTCGGGGTGTGTGAGCAGGCCCGAGACGTCGTTGATGATCAGGCCGGATGCCTGTGATCCGGCGCACTCGAGGACGGCCCGGGCGGTCTCCGGGTGGCGGGTGTCCACGGACAGCTGTCGAGGGAAGCGCTCCAGCAGCCGCTCGAGCACGGGAAGGATGCGGCTCTGCTCCTCGGCCGGGTCAACGGGCGCAGCTCCGGGCCGGGTCGACTCCCCGCCGAGGTCGAGGATGTCCGCGCCCTGGCGGGTCATCCGCTCCGCCTGGGCCAGCGCCTCGCCGAGCGTGTCGTGCCGGCCGCCGTCGGAGAAGCTGTCGGGGGTGAGGTTGAGGATCCCCATCACCTGGGTGCGCATGCTCACCGGCCTGAGACGATCAGACTCATCGCTTCGCTTCGGGTTGCGGCGTCGCGCAGCTGGCCGCGGACTGCTGAGGTGATGGTCTTCGAGCCGGGCTTCGCCACCCCCCGCATGGACATGCACAGGTGCTCGCCTTCGACGACGACGATCGCGCCGGAGGGCTCCACATGGGTCATCAGGGCGTCGACGATCTGCGCGGAGAGCTGCTCCTGCAGCTGGGGGCGCTTGGCGAAGATCTCCACCAGCCGGCCCAGTTTGGACAGGCCGGTGACCTTGCCGTGCGCGGAGGGGATGTAGCCGATGTGCACCACGCCGTAGAAGGGAAGCAGGTGGTGCTCGCACATGGAGTAGAAGGTGATGTCCTTGACGAGGACGAGCTCCTCGTGGCCGATGTCGAAGCTGGTGGTCAGCAGCTCGGCCGGATCCTGCGTGAGGCCCTTGAACGTCTCGGCGTAGGCCGCGGCGACGCGGCGCGGGGTCTCCCGGAGGCCTTCACGGTCCGGGTCCTCCCCCACGGCCAGCAGGACCTCTCGGATGGCTCGCTCAATGCGAGGCAGGTCGATGCCTTCGGACATCTCGGCTGTGCTTTCAGACATCTCGGCTCTCCGTGGGACGGGCATCCGACTCGGTGCTCTGAGGGGTGCCGTTGACGGTCTCCCCGGCGACCACGATGGGCCGGTCGGGGCTGGACTCCCATATTCTGCGCCTGGGGCGCTTCTTCACATCGTGGAAGATCGCCGCGACCTCCTTGGCTCCCAGCGTTTCGACGCGCAGGAGCTCTTCGGCCAGGCGGTCGAGGACGTGCCGGTTCTCGGTCAGCGCCCAGTAGGCCTCGTCATGGGCTTCGTCGATGATGCCGCGCACCTCAGAGTCGACCGTGGCGGCGAGATTCTCGGAGTACTCCTTGCCGGTCGTCATCTCTTTGCCCAGGAAGGGGCTGCTGTCGCCCGAGCCCAGCTTGACCGAGCCGACCTTCGCGGACATTCCGAAGTCGGTGACCATCTTGCGCGCGGTGTCGGTGGCCTTCTCGATGTCATTGGCGGCGCCCGTGGAGGGGTCATGGAAGACGATCTCCTCGGCCACGCGGCCGCCCATGGCGTAGGCGATCTGATCCAGCAGCTCGTTGCGGGTGGTGGAGTACTTGTCGTCCTCCGGGATGACCATCGTGTAGCCGAGGGCGCGGCCGCGCGGCAGGATGGTGATCTTGGTGACGGGAGCTGAGTAGTTCAGCGCCGCGGCCACGAGGGCGTGTCCGCCTTCGTGGTAGGCGGTGACTCGCCGCTCGTGATCCTTCATGAGGCGGGTGCGCTTCTGCGGACCGGCCATCACACGGTCGATGGCCTCGTCCACGGCGCGGTCGTCGATGAGGTCCGCGTTGGAGCGGGCGGTGAGGAGAGCGGCCTCGTTCAGGACGTTGGCGAGGTCCGCACCGGTGAATCCCGGGGTCTTGCGGGCCACGGAGGCCAGGTCCAGGCCCTCCACCATGGGCTTGCCCTTGGAGTGGACTTCTAGGATGGCTCTGCGGCCGGAGAAGTCTGGGGCCTCGACGGGGATCTGCCGGTCGAAGCGTCCGGGCCTCAGCAGCGCGGGATCCAGTACGTCGGGCCTGTTGGTGGCTGCGATGACGATGATGTTGGTGCTGGCGTCGAACCCGTCCATCTCCACCAGCAGCTGGTTCAGGGTCTGTTCGCGCTCATCGTTGCCGCCGCCCACGCCGGCGCCGCGCTGGCGCCCCACGGCGTCGATCTCGTCGACGAAGATGATGGCGGGCGAATTCTCCTTGGCCTGCTTGAAGAGGTCGCGGACGCGGGAGGCGCCGACGCCGACGAACATCTCCACGAAGTCGGAGCCGGAGATCGAGTAGAAGGAGCCGCCGGCTTCCCCGGCGACGGCCTTGGCGAGCAGGGTCTTGCCGGTGCCGGGCGGGCCGTAGAGCAGCACGCCCTTGGGAATCTTGGCTCCGAGGCGCTGGAACTTCTCCGGCTCGGAGAGGAACTCCTTGATCTCGTGGAGCTCCTCGACGGCCTCTTCGGAGCCGGCCACGTCGGCGAAGGTCACCTGGGGCATGTCCTTGTCGAACATCTTGGCCTTGGACTTGCCGAACTGCATCATGCGTCCGCCGCCTGCGGACATCCGTGTGATGAGCCAGATGAACAGCAGGGCGATCAGAAGGAAGGGGATCATGAACCCGAGCATGCTCAGCAGCCAGTTCGACTGCTCAGGCTCGTCGGTGTAGCCCTCCAGTCCGGCATCCGCGACGGTCTCAGCCACTGTCTCGGCGCGCGCCTGGGAGAAGTGGAAGTGGACGGCGTCGCCGAGGTCCTCACCGTCGAGCTCGAAGGACTCCGACAGCGTCAGGTCGACCCGGGAGTCCCCGTCGTCGATCCGGGCCTCTTCGACCTCGTCCTCCTGGAGGAGCTCCATGCCGACGTTGGTGTCCACCTGCTCCCCGGAGCCGGAGGACCCGAAGAGCAGAGGCACGACGAGGAGCAGAAGGACCACCGCAGTCACGATCCAGAACAGCGGTCCGGTGAAGATCTTCTTGAAGTTCAATTGCACTCCGTCGTCGGGCCAGGTTCAGATTGACTCTACGGTACTAGCGTCCGCCCCCTGCCGCGGAATGGAGGGCGCTGTCCTCGCCGAGAGCGTAGCGGCCGTCAGCGAAGAGTCACGGCGCGGCCGGCCAGCATGCCCACCCCTGCCAGCAGCGCCGTGGCGACGAGCATGCCGACGATCACCGGCATCCATGATCCGGTGAGGTCGAAGGCGGCCCCTGCCAGCAGGGGTCCGGATCCCGCGCACAGGTAGCCCACGCCCTGAGCCATCCCGGAGAGCTGCCCTGCCTCATGGGTGGTGCTGGCGCGCAGGGTGATCATCGTGAGCGCGAGCAGCAGCATGGTGCCGGTGGAGAATCCGCCCAGCAGGGACCACAGCGGAACCAGCGCGGGCGCAGCAACCAGTCCGATGAGCGAGGCTGCCAGGCTCGTGCAGACGAGGGCGGCGACGAGCCGCTGGTCTCGGGAGCGCTGCAGGACCGGTCCCACCGTCAGGCTGGCCACGATGCCGATGCCCTGCCAGAGCGAGAGCATCCATCCGGCGTAGGCCTCCCCGATCCCCTGGTAGGCGAGCATGGAGGGATACCAGGTCAGCAGCAGGTAGAACAGAGTGGACTGGAGCGCGAAGTAGGCGGTGACCTGCCACGCGACGGCGGAGGTCCACACCGTGGACGAACGGGATGAGCCGCTGACGGGCGAGAGGGGCAGCGCCCCCGTGGCGAGGTCGGGCTCACGAAGACGGACGGCCCACACGCCGGCGGCGATGAGCGCGATGAGCGCACCGGCGCCGAGGGCGAGCTCCCAGCCGCCGAGCCTGGAGATGGGCACCGCTGTGCCGGAGGCGAGCGCGGCGAAGCCTGCCATCGTGGCGGTGTAGAGGCCGGTCATGAATGGCACCCGGGTGGGGAAGTCGCGTTTGACGACGGCTGGCACCAGGACGTTTCCGACGCCTATGGCCGCCGAGAGGATGACGGTGCCGCTGAGCAGCGAGAGCTGCGCGCTGGTGCTCTCATCTCCGGGCAGCGCCCCTGGCGGCAGGGACCTGAGGACGGTGCCGACGGCGAGGAGAAGCAGGGAGGCGAAGATGCTTCGTTCGAGTCCCCACCGGGCGGCGATGCCCGCAACGAAGGGGGAGATGACGCCGAAGCTCAGCACCGGGATGGCGCCGAGCAGGCCCAGCAGCGAGGGGCTGAGGCCGGTGTCCGTCCGTATCTGCTCCAGCAGGGGCCCGACCGCGCTGATGGCGGGGCGAAGGTTGGCGGCGACCACCAGCACGGTGGCCACCAGCAGAACCTGCGGCAGCCCAGACTTTTCTCGACTCACCACGCAGTTCTATCAGCTCCCTCGTCCCGCGGCCGACCGGAGCGGGGCGAGAGGCTCAGCCGATCACGGGAAGGAGCAGGCTGACGACCAGCAGGACGATGGCGCCGCCGATGCGGGAGGACACCTGCAGGAACGGCATCAGTTCGAGGCGGTTCGCTGCGGAGACTACGGCGACGTCTCCGGTGCCGCCCATGTCCGTCATGCCCATGCCGATGGCTATGGAGGTTTCGGCGTAGTACATCTTCACCAGCCAGCCCAGGGCGCCGGAGACGATCACTGCGGTCAGCACTGCCGCCAGGACCAGCACGGGGTAGCGCCAGTCGGAGAGCAGCGCGCCGAGCTCGTCGAACTCGAAGTAGGTGATCGAAATGCCCACCAGCAGCGCCGGGGTCAGGGTTCCTGAGACGAATCCGAACCAGGTGGACACGGCATCCTCGAACGCGGCGGGCATGAGGCCGAAGATCTTGATGGTGGCGGCCAGCAGGATCGTCCACGCGTAGGCGTGCAGGCCGGGGACGAATTCTGCGATGAGGGTGCCCGCCAGGAAGAGGGTCGCAGCGGTGGTGAGGCCGATGGCCAGGACGTTGAACGTTCCGCCGGTGGGCTTGGGCTTCGCCTTGAACTGGTCAGCGCTGCCCTCCACGCGGACAATCTGGCCGTTGCCGTTGAACCCGAGGAAGAACTGCTGCCCCTTGTAGGTCATGCCGTTGAAGACGCCCGCGCAGAAGATGGTCAGAATGTTGGCGATGATCACCGCCGGGATCAGCTGCGCGACGAACGAGCCGGCGTCGCCGCCCAGCTGGTCGGCGTAGATGCCGGACATGGGCACGATGCCCGCACCGACGCCTCCGCCCATGACGGGGGCGGCGACGAACAGCACCGCTTCGCGCATGCCGAAGCCCAGCACCGCGCCCAGAGTTCCGATGAGCACGAAGACCACTGCGATGGTTCCCAGCAGCGGCACGGCGATGCGGGCGCCGGCCTTCAGCAGCAGGGCACGGGGCATGCCGAGGATGGAGCCTGCGATGAGGCTGGCCACATAGAAGTCGATGAAGCCGATCTCACTGCCGTCGGTGAAGATCTCCATGTTCTCCGCAAATGACTCCGGGAACAGCCCGAAGTGCAGCAGGACGGCCGGCGTCAGGATCGCAAGGACGGTGGGAAGCCCGTAGTTGCGAAGCACCGGAACCCGTCCGCCGATCCAGTTCAGCAGCCCGCCCACCAGGATGACGACGGCGAAGCCGGCCAGCATGGTGTTCGGGAGCACGCCCAGCATCGCGCAGGCGGCGATCACGACGAAGAAGATCCCAAACCAGTGGAGCGGCAGGCCCATGATGCGGGTCCAGGACTCAGGCTTGTCGAACTCAGCTGAGGCTGCGGCCGCGGCGGCGTTGACGTCGACGCTCGTCCCTTGGGGGCTGTCGGAAGTGTGGTTGCCGGGCACCGTTGCCCGGTCATGCGATTCGACGCTCACCGTCGCTCCTTCAGGTCTGAATGCAGAGGGTGTTACCCAGGTCACGGTGTGTGACCGGCGATACATTAGCCTGGATTTTATAAAGTATCAAAGCTCGAAGCTGGACATGGCTGAGGCGAACCCATGGCCGATGTGCCGCTCGAGCTCCGCGGAGGCCGTCTCGGCATCACGGGCGGACACTGCATCCGCGATTCTCCGGTGCTCCCCCAGCGAGGCCCGCCCGCCGTCAGGGTCCCGGAAGATCAGCTGGGACGGATAGGGCATGCCCGCCCACAGCTGCTCGATGAATCCGACCAGCAGCTCGTCGCCGCTGAGCCGGTAGAGCCCGAAGTGAAACTGCTCATTCGTCTCAGCCCGCTGCTGGGGAGTGGCTGCCGCCTCAGCATGCCGGATCAGGTCCTCGAGGATGTGCTCCGTCTCATCGTCGGCCCGCTCGGCCGCCAGGCGCACTGCCATCGGCTCAAGCACGCGGCGCAGGCGGTAGATCTGCTCAACCCGTGCAGGGGTGAGGTCTGCGATCCGGGTGCCGACATGCTCGTCGTGGACCGCATACCCCTCGGACACCAGGCGCTTGAGCGCCTCGCGGATGGGCGTCAGGCTCATGCCCTCCATCTGGGCAAGCTTATTGAGGGTGACGCGCTCTCCGGGAGCGAGCTCGCCCGCCTGAATCTTCCTCCGAAGTGAGGCGTACGCTGCAGCCGCCTTGCTCAGCGGTAGGGGGGACTCTGCCACCAGGGCCTCCAGGGGGTCGTAGGCAGCTTCGAGCCTACAGCAGGCTTAGTGAGGCACGTCACTCATACACGTGGGGCGCAAGGATGCCGATGCAGCTGAGGTTGCGGTACTTCTCCGCGAAGTCAAGGCCGTAGCCGACGACGAACTTATTGGGGATGTCGACGCCTACATACTTCACATCGATGTCGACCTTGACCGCCTCAGGCTTGCGAAGCAGCGTGCAGATCTCCACGCTGGCGGGTCCGCGCGACTCCAGGTTGGCCTTCAGCCACGAGAGGGTGAGGCCGGAGTCGATGATGTCCTCGACGATGAGCACGTGCTTGTCCGTGAGGTCCGTGTCGAGGTCCTTGAGGATGCGGACCACCCCGGAGGACTTGGTGCCGGAGCCGTAGGAGCTCACGGCCATCCAGTCCATGGAGAGGTGGCAGGTCAGGGCACGTGCCAGATCGGCCACCACCATCACTGCGCCCTTGAGGACTCCCACCAGAAGCACGTCTTTGCCGGCATAGTCGGCGTCGACCGCCGCCGCCAGCTCTCTGATGCGTTCGTCGATCTGCTCCTTGGTGAGCAGAACCTCTTCAAGATCAGCTGACACGTCATGGCTGTCCATGCGTTGCATGCTCCTTCTCAGCGGAACGGGTGGGCCGGCGTGCACCTTCTGACTGCCTCATCCGGGCGACGGCGGAATGAGGATCAGTTTTCCATACTCCGAGGTTCCCCGTGCACCCCGGTACACCGCAAGCTCACCCTCCAGCTGGACGGGTCCCCGGGACCGCCCGCCGTCGACCAGCCGGTCCACAGCCTGGATCCGCTCGAAGCTGGGCGCCGGCGCACCCGCAGCGACAGCCGCAAGCGCCACGATTCTGCGTCGGATCGCCGGGGGCTGGGCACGCAGGCCGGTGAGGCGCAGCCGAAGCGCACCGGAGGGGTCGGGATCCTCCAGGAGTGTGGGAAAGATCTCCTTCGCCTGCTCCTCCAGATAGGCGGCATCCTCCGCGGCGATGGACGCGGTCCGGGCCAAGGCGTCCTTGATCGTAGGGCTCAGACGCTCCTGCAGGTGGGGCATGATCTCGGTCCGCAGCCGGGAGCGCAGGTAACGCGGGTCGCTGTTCGCAGGATCGGTCCACCAGCTCAGACCGTGGTGGAGGCATATTTCTTCCGTCTCTGCCCGCGAAAGGCCCAGAAGAGGCCGGCGGTAGGGCCCACGGACTGCCGGAATGCCGGCCAGGGATCGGGTGCCGGATCCTCGTGCCAGCCCGAGAAGAACCTGCTCCGCCTGGTCATCCTTGGTGTGGGCGGTGAGCAGCCGGACTGCGCCGAGCTCCTTCATCGCTGACCTGAACGCAGCGTACCGGCCGGTCCGGGCAGCGGCTTCGGGCCCCTGGGTGGACTGCTGGTCAACCGCTGCAGGCACAATGCGCACCGGCTCCAGACCGAGGGCCTTGAGCTGACGCACCGCCTGGCCGGAGATCTCCACACTGCGGGGGTGCAGGTGGTGGTCGACGACGACTGCGCCCACTCGGGTATTCCGGTGCGGGCCGGCGTCCTTGCGATGGTGCCATGCTGCGGCGGCCGCCAGAGCCAGAGAGTCAGCGCCTCCGGAGCACCCGACGAGGTTCAGCTCCCCTTCGGCCAGGGATTCGGCGACGGCCCGGCGAGCGGCATGGAGCGCAGCGGGAGCTGCCACCGCTCAGCCTCCGAACGTGATGGTGCCGGTGTCGGAGAGCTTGGGCAGCCGAAGGCGTTCGACCCATTCCTCGGGCCGGTGGATCTCCTCCTCGGTGGGCAGATGCTCGGGGCTCTGCCACACGGTGTTGAACTGGTCCATACCGACCAGCTCCACGACCCGGGAGACGAAGGACTGGCCGTCCTTGTACTGGGCTGCCTTCTTGTCCAGCTGCAGAAGCCGTCGGATGAGCTTCTGCAGGGCGCTGCGGTGCTTGCTGCGGTCGTTGAACCGCCGCCGGATGGTCTTCACGGAGGGCACGATCTCGGCGTCGACGGCGTCCATGACGACATTGGCATGGCCTTCCAAGAGGCTCATCACCGCGGTCAGCCGGCTGAGAATCTGCTGCTGCTCGGGCGTCTGGATGGCGCTGATCAGCTCATTGCGGCCCGGACGGCCCCCTCTGCGCAGCTCGGAGCGCAGCTGCTTGACCGTCTCGGCGAAGCGCTGGGGCAGGGAGTCGGCGTCCTCCATGGTGGACACGGAGAGTTCGGTGATCTGCCCGCGGAGGTAGTCGGCCATCCATGGGGCTGCTGCGAACTGCACGCGGTGGGTCTGCTCATGCAGACAGACCCATAGGCGGAAGTCGTCCCTGTCCACGTTGAGCTCGTGGGCGATGGCCGCCACGTTGGGAGCGGTGAGCAGCAGGCGCGACTGCTCGAACGGCTCGAACTGTCCCAGCACCTGCGCGGAGAGGTAGCCCAGAATGGCGCCGAGCTCAGCGCCTGCGGCGGAGGCTCCGAGGATCTGGCCGGTGGACGCCTGCCCGTTCAGCAGCTCCGGCTTGTTCCTCACCGCGGCGTGCAGCGCGGGTCCCAGCAGCTGACGGAAGGTTTCGGCGTTCGCGCGGGCCCACCCGGCCCTGTCTACGATCAGGACGTCGCTGAGGTCTTCGCCGAGGCCTTCGGCTGCGGCGATGCCGGTGATGCGGTGCACATGCGGCACAGCATCGGACGCGGCCTGCCGGAGGGCCTGCACCTCTGCCCGTGCGCGGGCGGGCTTCATTCTGGGGCCGGCCGGGATGAGCCGTGCGGCCGTCTTCTCGGCGATGTCCCAGTTGATGAGCAGGTCTGCGGCCTCGTCCTGGGTGATGTCCGGCTGCTGCCCGACGTCCGGCGTTGTCCTCATGGACCCACAGTACTGCGCGGTCAGTAGACTCGTCTGCTGTGACAGACTCTCAGCTTCCAGCCCAGGTCTCCGACGTCTTCGATCCGCACCGGTGGCGGACTGTGGAAGGCTTCGAGTTCACCGACATCACCTACCACCGGCAGGTCGAGCGGGATGCTGAGGGGGCCGTGGTCCGAGATCTCCCGGCGGTGCGGATCGCCTTCGACCGCCCCGAGGTCCGCAACGCCTTTCGGCCGCACACGGTGGACGAGCTGTTCCGGGCGCTGGACCACGCGCGCATGACCTCGGATGTGGGTGCGGTGCTGCTGACCGGCAACGGCCCGTCGGCGAAGGACGGCGGGCACTCGTTCTGCTCCGGCGGCGACCAGCGGATCCGCGGGCGCGACGGCTACCGGTACGCGGAGGGCGACACTGCGGAGACCGTGGATCCGGCGCGCGCCGGCCGCCTTCACATCCTGGAGGTTCAGCGGCTCATCCGCACCATGCCGAAGGTGGTGATCGCGGTGGTCAACGGCTGGGCGGCCGGAGGGGGCCACTCGCTGCATGTGGTGGCTGACCTGACCATTGCCTCCCGGGAGCATGGGAAGTTCAAGCAGACCGACGCGACCGTGGGCTCCTTCGACGCCGGCTACGGGTCCATGCTCCTGGCCCGGCAGGTGGGGCAGAAGAAGGCCCGCGAGATCTTCTTCCTCGCTCGGGAGCATTCTGCGCAGGAGATGGTCGAAGCCGGTGCGGTGAATGAGGCGGTGGATCATGAGCGTCTTGAGGAGACGGCCCTGTCCTATGCGCGTGACATAGCCAAACAGTCTCCGCAGGCTGTCCGGATGCTGAAGTTCGCATTCAACGCCGCCGACGACGGGCTGGCCGGCCAGCAGGTCTTCGCCGGTGAGGCGACCCGCATGGCGTACATGACCGATGAGGCAGTGGAAGGCCGTGACTCGTTCCTGCAGAAGCGCGACGCCGACTGGTCTGCCTTCCCGCACTACTACTAGGCGGCACGCTCGGACGCCAGTGGCCCGGCGGCGGCCCGGCTCAGGGCCGAACGAACTCTGCCCTGGCCCGGTCGACGGCGGGCCAGGTCGCGCAGGCGCGGAGATGATCGTTGAGCAGACCCATGGACTGCATGAACGCGAAGATCGTGGTGGGGCCGAGGAACGTCCATCCCCGGGCTTTGAGCTCCTTGGCCATGGCGACTGACGCGGGCGAGGTCGTCATGGCCTGCGCCTCGCCCAGCTCGTCCGAGCGGGGTTCGTACGACCAGATGAAGGCCGCGAGGCTCCCTTCGTCTTCGACGAGCTCCTCGCAGCGGCGTGCATTGTTGATGATCGCCTCGATCTTGGACCTGTTCCGGACGATGCCCGCATCAGCGAGGAGGCGCGCGACGTCGTCCTCCCCGAACCGCGCGACCGTCTCGACGTGAAAACCTGCGAAGGCTGCTCGAAAATTAACGCGCTTGCTGAGGATGGTTCGCCAGCTCAGGCCCGACTGGAAGCTCTCCAGGCAGAGCTTCTCGAAGAGTCTCCGGTCGTCTGCGACGGGGAAGCCCCATTCGGCGTCGTGGTACTCCCGCAGCTCAGGGGACTGCTCGGCCCAGGCGCAGCGGGTCATCGAGCAGATCGTCGCGGCTTGCGGGGACTCGGAGCCATAGCGACAGGGTACTCAAGGATCATGCCGATATGACCCTGCAGAAGTTTTTTCGGACGACGTGCAACCTTTCTCGTCCCGCGACGGTAGTCCTGATGTGAGCACAACAATGTGACCACAATCACTGCCACCAGGCACTAGCAAAGGACACGGTCATGCGTAAATCATTGCCCCTCGCCGCCACTGCCGCTCTCGGTCTGGCAATCGTCGGAACTGCCGCACCTGCCCACGCAGACGAGCATGAGGACTCTGCCGCACACCTCTCCGTTCTGCACGCCGTCCCCGACCTCCCGGTCGACGTCTATGTGGACGGTGACCTGACCCTCGACGACTTCATGCCCGGCGACCTCGCCGGCCCCCTGGAGCTTCCGGCCGGCGACTACGAAGTCGCCATCACTGCGGCCGACGCCGAGGACGATTCCGACCCCGTCCTGGGCCCGGTGAGCGTCTCCCTGGATGAGGGCATGAACTACACCGCCGCCGCACACCTGGACGCTGACGGCGAGCCGACCGTGACTCCCTTCGTCAACGACACCTCCGACATCGCAGCGGGCGAGGGCCGCCTGACGGTGCGCCACACAGCCGCCGCCCCCGAAGTGGACATCTGGGCCGACGGAGAGGTCGCCGTCGAGGCCCTCGCCAACCCCGATGAGGCGACCCTCGACCTTCCCGCAGGAAGCCTTGAGGCAGCCGTCTCACTCGCCGGTGAGAGCGACCCGGTCCTCGGTCCGCAGGCCCTGGACGTGGCGGAGGGCTCCAACACCATCGTCTACGCCTGGGGCTCAGCCGAGGACGGAACCCTCGATCTGGCCACCCAGGTCGTCGACGGCATGCACTCGGCTCCGGACGGCGTGCCGACCGGCAACGTGCAGGTGCCCGGCCAGCAGTCGCAGCTCGCACTGATCGCAGGTGTGGGACTGCTCGGACTCATGGGAGCCGGCGCCGCCGTGCTGGGCATCCGGCGGGCCCGCGCCTGATATGGGCGCTCGCCGATCCGCCGAGGCTCCGCGGGCAGCCGCAGCGCTCACCGCTGCGCTGCTGGGAGGCAGCCTGCTCGCGGGCTGCTCCGCCGGTGCGGCCGAAGCCGACGGCGAGCGCCTCCCCTCCTCCCCTGCCCCGAAGAGCTCGGTGCAGCCCACGAGCTCTCCGGGGCAGGGGCGAGAGGACCCTTCGGCAGAGGTGCCCGTGCAGTCGGCTTCCCTCGACGGCACGACGACCGCAGCTGCCGCACCTGTTCTGCTGGACTACCCGGACATCGATGCCGATATCCCGGTTCGCCCCTACGGCGTCTCCGCAGACGGGCAGATGGACGTCCCCGACGATGCGGCGGTGGCCGCCTGGTACCAGTTCGGCAAGACGCCGGCCGACGGCGTGGGCACCACCGTGATCGCCGCCCACGCAGGCTCCGAGGAGACCCCGATCGGCCCGCTCTACGCACTGACGGAGGCACGGCCCAGTGACGAGGTCACGGTCACCGACGAGGACGGCGAGGATCACCGCTATGAGGTGTCGGAGGTCCAGCAGCTCGGCAAGGACGGCCTGGACTTCGCGCCCTTCTTCGAACGCACCGGCGACCACCGATTGGTGATGATCACCTGCGGAGGCCAATGGATCGCTGAGGAGAGCAGTTATGCTGACAACGTCATAGTGATCGCCGAGCCCGTGCAGCGGTGACGCGCAGCGAGGTCAGCGCGCACCCCATCGCCGCACAGCTGCGGAAGGGCGACTGAGGAGGCACTCTGAACAGGGAAAGCCTGGGAGCCAGGTTCGCAGCCGGCGACGAGGACGCCATGCGTGAGCTCTTTGCTGCGCACGGGTCACTGATCTTCTCCCTGTGCCTGAGCGCCCTGCGTCACCGTCAGGACGCAGAGGACGCCGCGCAGCAGGTCTTCGTGCGCGCCTGGCGATTCCGGGAGTCCTACGATCCGGCCAAGCCGCCGGGAGCGTGGCTGACAGGGATTGCCCGACGAGTCATCACCGACACGTTCCACGCCCGCCAGCGGAA
Source organism: Nesterenkonia sp. NBAIMH1 (assembly GCF_007922635.1). Lineage (NCBI taxonomy): Bacteria > Bacillati > Actinomycetota > Actinomycetes > Micrococcales > Micrococcaceae > Nesterenkonia > Nesterenkonia sp. NBAIMH1. The sequence goes on along the minus strand of NZ_CP042335.1, from coordinate 1,613,518 downwards.
CCAGCGATCAGCCGAAGCCGGCGGCGCCGCTTTTCTCCACGGGGCACCCGACCAGCCGATCGAGACCGTGGTGGACCAGGTGACGGTTCACCAGGCGATCAGTGAATTGGGACCGCCGCAGGATGAGATCCTCCGGATGGCCTACGGGCAGGACCTTCCGGTGCGGACCATCTCCGAGCGGCTGAGCATGCCGGTGGGGACCGTCAAATCGCACATGCACCGCGGGCTGGCCCGACTGCGCAGGACATTGGAGGTGACTCATGACTGACCATCAGCACAGCGAGGAGACCTTCGCCGCCGAGGGCCACCTCACCGACGCCGCGCTCGCCGCCGCAGCCTCCGGGTCCGCCGGCGCCTGGGACGGCCTGGACTACACCGCTGCCGAAGGTCATCTGCAGCGGTGCCCCCTGTGCGCTGGCCAGGTCACAGCCACGCACCGCGTCATCACGGCACTCGCGGTACCCAGCCCGCTGGAGTCTGCGCCCGAGGGCCTCTGGGACCGCATTGCCGAGGAGCTTCAGATCAGCCCCGCCGCTGGTGAGGACGTCGAGTCCGCCAGGGGCGCAGCTGCGGCAGGCGGGCCCCCCGCCGGAGAGTCCACGGCCTCCCGCCATGACCGCTTGGCGACCGTGCATCAGCTGCGGCCACGTCGTTCTGCGGGCGCGCGGTGGATGCCGGTTCTTGCAGCGGCCGCAGCGGGCCTCGTCGTCGGCGGGGCCGCAGTGACGCTGTGGGTCAATGCTGTCGAAGAGGAGGAGCAGCCGCCTGCGGCTGACGCGCCGGCCGTCGTCGGAGGTGCCTCACTGGAGCCTGTGGCGAGCGACGACCTCACCGGTGAGGCACAGATGGTCGACCGCGGAGACGGGGTGCTCGAACTGACGGTGGACCTCAGCGGGACCGCAGATCCAGCCGACGGCTACTTTGAGGTCTGGCTCCGCGACGAGGAGGCCAGCCAGCTGATCTCCCTGGGCGCTGCAACGGCAGAGTCCACCACGCTTCAGGTCCCGGCCGGCATCGACCTTTCGGAGTACCCGATCGTGGACGTCTCGCACGAGCACTTCGACGGCGATCCCAGCCACAGCGGGACAACCCTGGCGGCCGGTCCGATGGAGGGCGCCGACGAGTAGGGCCGGCGGCTGATCCTCAGCCTCCCTGCCGCTGCTGTGCGGAGTGGATGCGCTCGATGATCGCCATCACCTCAGCCGATTCCCTGGGATCGACGGGCAGGGGTCCACCCCGCAGGAGAGCATCGGCAAGAAGCGTGTAGAAGGCGGGGTACTGGCCCCGCAGAGGCTCGACGCGCTCGTCGGACTCACCCGCGCCGAGCGTTCCCCATGACTCTTGGGGCTCGAGGCCGTAGTCGGCGTCGGTGACCGCGCCGCCGGCTTTGAGGAAGCCCTCCTGGGAGTCGAGACCCCACTTCGTATAGGCGGCCTTCGAGCCGATGACGTGGAATCTCGGGCCCATTCGTGGGGCAAGCCCGTTCATCGACAGGTGGGACCTTGTCCCTGACGTGTGCTCGAGCGCTACGAAGACGTCGTCGTCGGCAGCCCCGCCGGGGCGGTGGGTCGTCACTTCAGCGGTGACTTCGGCGACCGGCCCGAAGAGCTGCAGCGCCTGGTCGATCAGGTGCGGCCCGAGGTCATAGAGGATCCCGCCGCCCTGTTCGACGGTGGACTCCGCCTTCCAGGACTTCGTCAGCTCCGGCTTCCACCATTCGAACCGCGACTCGAAGCGGCGGACGCTGCCGAGCCGGCCGTCGTCGATCAGTCGGCGCAGGGTGAGGAAGTCTGCATCCCACCGCCGGTTCTGGAAGACCGTGAGCGGCACTCCCAGGCGCTCGGCCTGGGCCACGAGTGCGGAGCCTTCCGCCGCGTCGAGGACGAAGGGTTTGTCCACCACCACTGCAATGCCGCGGTCCAGCGCCTCAGCGGCCAGTGGCGCGTGCGATGCCGGAGGGGTTCCGATGATGACGAGATCGAGCTCCATGGACCACAGCTGCGACGGGTCGGGGACCACTTTCGCCTCAGGGTGCTGCTGCCGGGCCAGCTGAGCCCGCTCCGGGTTCCCGGTGACGATCGCGTCGATGCGGTACTCGTCGTCGGCCGCAACCGGGGGCCCGTGGAACACCTGCCCTGCCAGGCCGAAGCCGATCAGTGCGGTGCGCAGCGGCGCAGTCCTCGTGGTCATGTGATGGTCCTCTCTGATCAGCGAGTCAGCCCTGGCTCGAGCCTACCCTCCTGATCCTCGCCGATGACCTGCGGCATGAGCGCGGGAGGATGTTTGTCACCGGCGTAGGGCAGTTCGGGGACGCTCTCTGCCGCAAGGAGCCGCTCGGGCGGAGCAGCCGAGGGCGTCAGTCGGTGCGTGGAGTGCCCGCAGCGTGCTGCTCAACTGCCGGCCAGACCTGCTTCAGCACGTCGGCCCAGGTGATGACCCCTGTGAATCGCTCATCGGTCCGGACGACGACGAGCTGCTCGCTGTTCTCACGCATTCTCCGGAACACCTCATACACCGAGGTTCCCGCCTCCACGGCGAGAGCGGGGCGCGCGAACCTCTCAGCCGGCTCGTCCCCTTCCGCTTGGAGCGTGTCCCTGACGTGGACGACCATGGGGGACGCGGATGCCTCCGGGCCGATGAGGATCCTGAGGTGGCCGCTCGTCTGCGCGGCACGCTGAACGTCCGCTGCCGTCGCTGCGGCCGGCACCTGGGTCGGAGCACCGCTGCGTGTGGCCAGCACATCGTCGACGGTGAGAGATTCCAGCCCGATGAAGCGTGCCATCTGAGAGCCTGCATCCACGTCCAGCACACCGGCCTGAGTGGAGTCCTCCACCAGCTGACGGATGGTCTCGGAGTCATAGCCTGCCGCCGCTGCGCGGTTGATCGGCTCCACTCCGGCTGCCGAGACGAGTCTGTTCGCCATGCTGTTGATCCAGGTCAGCAGCGGCCTGAACAGTCCGATGAAAGCCCGAGCCGGCAGCGCAATGACGCGAGCTGCACGCTCAGGATGCGCGATGGCCCACGACTTCGGCGTCATCTCACCCACCACAAGGTGGAGGAAGGTCACCAGAACGAGAGCCAGGCCGAACGCTGCGGCGTCAGCAATCCACGGCGAGAACCCCCATGCGTCGAACATGGGCGTCATGGCGTAGTGAACCGCCGGCTTCGTGACGGCGCCGAGGGCGAAGGTGCACGCCGTGATGCCCAGCTGCGCACCGGCAAGCATGATGGTGAGCTCGTTGAGGCTTCGCACGGCTGCCCGCGAGGACGCGCTCGAGGGGGCAGCGTCCTCCAGGCGGTGCCGCCGCGCCGCAAGCAGGGAGAATTCGATGATGACGAAGAAGGCAGAGAGGACGATCAGCCCCGCCGTGATCGCGATGACGCTCAGTGCGCTCATCGAGGGCCCTCCGACTCAGTGCTCTGCCCGGATCTGATCGACAGGGCCAGCCGGTGCGGGACATGCCGATCAATGCTCAGGACAGTGACACGCAGCTCGCGCGTCAAGACCTCATCCTCGTCGTAGTCGGAGGACGCCGGCGGCATCTCGAGCGTGACAGTCTCACCGACGTCCAGAAGGTCCCCGGCGCGGCTCAGCAGCAGTCCGGAGAGCGTCTCGTAGTCCCCCTGGGGCAGGTCGCATCCCAAGCGTCGCTCCACCTCGTCGAGGTGGACGTCGGCATGGGCCTGCCAGCTCCCGGCGGAGATTTCGATGAGATCCTCGGGCTCCTCATCGTCATGCTCGTCCGTGATCTCGCCGAAGATCTCCTCGGCCAGGTCCTCCACCGTCACGATTCCGGCGAATCCCCCGTACTCGTCAATGACGCAGGCCATGGCCGAGGTGCTGCTCTCCAGCTTCTTCACCGCTTCCGGCAGAGGCATGACGGTCGGGACGATCACCGGCTCACGCATCAGCTCTGTGACAGCAGAGCCGTCGGGCAGGGCCGAGGTGAGCAGGTCCAGGAGGTGGACGACGCCGATGGGCTGATCGTCTGCATCCACGACCGGGTACCGGGTATGCCCGTCGGCCATCAGTGTGCGCACCTCGCCGACGGTTGTCCGAGGCTGGACGCTGTCGGCCCGCGAGCGCGGGATCATGGCGTGCTCCACATCGTGCTGCGGGAAGTCCAGCACGCGATCCAGCGCCAGATACATCTCTTCGGGGAGCTCTCCGGCCACTCGGGAGGTCGCGACGATGTGCTCGAGGTCTTCGGCGGTGGCACGGGTGTCCATGTCATGCACAGGTTCGACGCGCATGAGTCTGAGGAGCGCGTTCGCGGCGACGTCGAAGACGCTGATGAGCCAGCCGAACACCAGAAGGTAGGCCCTGGTGGATCCGGCCATGCCCTTCGCCAAGGGTCCGGGGTTGGCAATGGCGTAGTTCTTCGGGAACAGCTCTCCAAAGATCATCTGCACGACCGTGGAGACCGCGAGAGCGAGCGTTGTTCCCACCCCGATGCTGACTGCCGCAGGAACGCCTGCACCGCCGAACAGCACCCCCAGCGAGCGGCCGATGAGGGGCTCGGCGACTGTTCCGACGAGCAGGCCGGTGACAGTGATCCCGAGCTGCGCCCCGGAGAGCATGAAGGACGTTCGTTGGGTGACGTTCAGGGCCCTTGCGGCTGAGCGGTCACCGGCTGCGGCCTGGGCGCGCAGCTTGTTCCGATCCACCGACATGTAGGCGAATTCCTGAGCGACGAAGTAACCATTCGCCGCAATGATGAACAACGTGAGAATGACTCCTGCGAGAAGAGTCAGCAGTGCAGTCAGCATGGATTATTCGCTGACGTGCGTTGATCAATTTCCACTGAAGTGGAAACACCTCCTGAGCGATGCGATCTGAACACTCCACATCATAAGCTCCCGTATGGGGCGCCGCCACACGCCTGCGAGTGGTGCGACTCTGATGAGCCGAGCAGCTCGCAGGCTCCGCACAGCGTCGCGCCGAGGTGCGGATACTCTGGTCGCATGAATGGTTGGGCAGATCGGCTCCTCCACGCCGTGGACGAGGCGCTGAACGATGACTCCCAGGCCCTCGAGCTCCTTCCGTCTCAGCCGGGGCAGCATCCGTCGTGGATGCCTCGCCGGGACGCCGCGGCTCACGGTGCCGCTGCCGTGGTCCGCACTTCAGGGTCCACCGGCACCCCCAAAGAGACCCTCCTTCCGGCCGATGCTCTCCGCGCCTCTGCCGCGATGACTGCCCAGGCCCTCGGCGGGCATGGACAGTGGCTGCTCACTCTGCAGCCCTCCTACGTGGCCGGACTGGCGGTCCTTACCCGCTCACTGGTCGCAGGCACGGCGCCGGTCCCGCTCCTGGAGCGCACCACCGATCCCAGCGCCTTCATCTCGGCCGCCGGACGGCTCACCGCGGAGCGCCGCTTCGTCTCCCTGGTTCCCACCCAGCTGCAGAGACTCATCGAGGAGGCAGGCCCCCAGCGGAGGATGACGAGCCAGCACGAGCACAGCCCTGAGGAGCTGCTGGAGGTGCTGCGCAGCTTCAGCGCAGTCCTCCTGGGAGGCGCCCCCACCTCCCCGGAGCTGTTCGAACGCGCTCAGGACCTCGGCATCAGCGTGGTGCGCACCTACGGGATGGCCGAGACATGCGGCGGGTGCGTCTACGACGGGACCCCCCTGCCGGGCGTCACCATGGAGACGGACGATCAGGGCCGAGTGCTGCTCTCCGGCCCACAGGTGGCCCTCGGGTACACCGACCCGGACCTCACCGCCGAGAAGTTCGACTCTCCCACCCCCGGTCCCCGCAGATTCCGCACCGACGACATCGGCGCCATCCGGCAGAACACCCTGAGCATCACGGGCCGGGTTGACGACGTCATCAACACGGGCGGGGTCAAAGTCTCAGCCGCCCAGGTCCAACAGGTCCTCCAGCGGCAGCCGCAGGTCACGGACGCGTTCGTCGCCGGCGTCGCCGACCCGGAGTGGGGCCAGAAGGTGTGCGCCGCCGTCGCCCTCTCCCACGTCAGCCGCACCCACCCGTCGATCGCTTCCCTCAACGATGCCGTCCGTGAAGAGCTCGGCGCCGCCGCGGTGCCCAAGCACTACGAACTGGTGAGCACCCTGCCCCAGCTTCCCAACGGAAAGCCCGACCGTCAGACGCTGATGACGCTCCTGCAGCCCGAGGGCTGAATCCCCTCCACTGCGCGTTCGGAGGCAATGCGCCATACTCTTGGGGTTCCCCCGGGCGGCACAGGCCGCCAGCATCGAGGCATCACAACGAGTTGGAGGCTCAGTGGCGACAGTGAAGCAGTGGGCGGCCGGGGCCCGGCCCCGGACTCTTCCGATGGCGGTGGCGCCTGTGCTCATCGGAGCAGCAGCAGGCCTCTCCGAGGAGCTCAGGGTCGGATGGTTCGCCGAGGCTCCGCTCTCAGGGGCAGACTATTCCCCTGAGAGCCCTGCTGCAGGAATCTATGCCGTCCAGTGGGCTGCTGCCCTTCTCGCCCTGGTCGTCTCGCTGGCCCTGCAGGTCGGCGTGAACTACGCCAACGACTACTCGGACGGAATCCGCGGCACCGACGACGCCCGGGTGGGCCCGCTGCGGCTCACCGGGTCCGGCGCGGCGCGGCCTGCCCGGGTGAAGCGGGCCGCCTTCCTGAGCTTCGGCGTCGCCGGGGCGGCAGGTCTGGGCATTGTTCTGCTCACCGGCCACTGGTGGCTCATCGCGGCCGGAGTGGTGTGCATCCTCGCCGCCTGGTGGTACACCGGCGGGAGCAGGCCCTACGGCTACATGGGGCTGGGCGAGATCATGGTGTTCATCTTCTTCGGCCTGGTCGCCACAGCCGGAACGGCATTCGCCGTCGTGGAAGCCGCCTCAGCCCAGGGGGCCGCAGTCAGCTTCCCGCACGAGGTGTGGATCGGAGCCGTCGGCCACGGCCTGATCGCCTCAGCCCTGCTGATGGCCAACAACATCCGCGACGTCCCTACAGACCGCGAGTCGGGGAAGCTGACGCTGGCGGTGCGCATCGGCGACAGGCGCGCACGCGGCGCCTACGTCGCCATGCTCGGACTCCCGTTCCTGCTTCCCCTCGCCCTTGTCCCGAGCAGTGCGGCGTTCCTGATTCCCGTCGCCCTTCTCATCAGCTGCCTGCCCGCCGGACGGCGCATTCTTGACCCCTCGGTGACGGGGCCCGCGCTGATACCCGTCCTGCAGCAGACCTCCCTCGTCGGACTGGCGTTCGCCGCCTCGTTCTCTGCGGCGCTCCTCCTGAGCTGAACGCCCAGTGCGCAGAGGAAGACCCCGGCGGGATCACGTCCCAGCCGGGGCCTTCCTCTCATACTGCTCATGCCCTGTGGGTCAGGGATGCTGGTCAGGCTGTCATGCCTTGTTCATCGCTGCGACGATGATAGCGATGATTCCGCCGATCACCGGGAAGATGAGGGCCAGAATCGTCAGCAGGACCTTCGGCACGGTGCCGAGCGCTGATTTCCACACCATCACAACAGCGATGATGAAGACGATCAGACCGATGATGCCGACGCCGCCCAGCAGGCCGCCATCGGCAGCGGCAAGAGTGGTTCCGGCGAGCAGTGCTTCAGCCATAGTGGGTGCAACTCCTTAGATGCGTTGTTCATGTGCTGAACGTGAGCATGGCATTCTGCCCTTAGTGCCAGTTGACCGAATGCTGAAGGATGCCTGAGCGCTGGGTCTACGTATTCGGGTGGGCGGGAGGCTCGTCGTCCGGGGCGGCCGTGCCCGAATCGGCCTCGCCCGCATCAGCCTCGCCTCCGGAGGCGTCCCCCTCGGCGTCGCGCTTCTTCTGGTCACGCTGCTTCTTCCTGCGCTCCTCTTCGCGTCGCCTGCGGTCCTCTTCCTCGCGACGCTGCGTCTGCCGCCTGCGAAACTCCACGCCCCGCAGGAACTCAGGGTCATCGTCGGGGCTGGAGGGACGCTGCTGCTGAGCCTCAGGGCCCTGCTTCCGCATCCTGCCGAAGAACAGCCACAGAAGCGGGCCGATCAGCGGGACGAGGATGATGACGGCGATCCAGGCGAACTTGGACATCACCCGCACCCGGTGGCGCGGGGTCTGTAGGGACTCAATCAGGGTGAAGATCGTCAGCGCGAGGGCGACAACACCGAGTCCGAGCAGCAGTCGAGGCATACCCTCAAGGGTAGATCACGGGGGCCTTCAGAGCCTCAGCGAGCGGTCGAATATTCCCCTCAGCGATCAGGCCCGGAGCCGGGGCTGTCCTGCTCCCGGTGGAACTGCTCCGCGAGCTCGTCCTCGGCGCTGTTGTCGTGGGCCTCTGTCCGGGACTCCGGCCGGTGCCCGTCCATGCGGCGCCCGAACTGCCGGCTCGCCGCCAGGCGCAGGCGGTTGAAGAACAGGAATCCCACTGCATAGGAGACGATCAGGCCCATCGCCATCGCAAGCAGCGCACCCGGCAGGGCCTCCAGCGGCAGGGCGTAGAACGCGGCGAAGAACACCACCAGGAAAACGCCCAGGCGGACGAGGGAGAACTTCACAATGGCCATGGGATCACTCCGGCAGGCCTGCGTAGGAGTGCAGGCCTGGGAAGTAGACGTTGACCACTGCGTAGTTGAAGACGATGCAGGCGAAGCCGATGATGCTCAGCCAGGCGGAGCGGGTGCCGGTCCATCCTCGGGTGGCGCGGGCATGCAGATAGCAGGCGTAGACCACCCAGATGACGAACGTCCAGATCTCTTTGGTGTCCCAGCCCCAGTACCTGCCCCATGACTGCTGGGCCCAGATCGCACCGGTGATCATGGGGCCGAGGGTCCAGAACACGAACGCCACAGCGTTGAGCCGGTAGGACCAGTTCTCGAGGGAGAACGCGTTGGGAACCAGCCGCAGGAACGAGGTGCCGGCAAGAGTGCGCTCGGCCCCGGTGGGGCCCGCCTCTGCCAGGGCCTTCTCGCGCTTGGCCTGGATCAGCTGGAGCACGTTCATCGCAAAGGTGATCACGAACAGTCCGATGGCCATCGACGCCAGGGACACGTGGATCGCAATCCAGGGGGACTGCAGGGCCGGCTGCACGTGGCCGATGGGGGTCGGGAAGACGATGGTGGCCACTATCATCATCGTGACGATCAGTCCGAGCACGAACGTGCCCAGGAAGCGCAGGTCGCGCCGAATGAGGGTCACCAGATACACCGCTGTGACCAGCACGGCTGTGGAGACCAGGAACTCGTACATGTTGCCCATCGGCCACCTGTTGGCCGCCAGGCCGCGGGCAGCCACGGCAAAGGCATGGGCGGCGAGCGCCACGGCGGTCAGTGCCACCGCAGCGTTGGCGAGCGGACGGCGCGCGCCGGTGTAGGCCATGTCGTTGTCGACCAGCTCGTCGTCCATCGCGGACTTGTCCGGCAGGTCCTGCGCCTCGGCCGGGGGCGTCGCTGCGCCTGCCGCGACGAGGCTGCCCTGCCGCTCTGCGGCCTGCTCCTCGGCGAGCTCGGCCTCCACCCGGCGGATGGTCGCGGAGGACCGGGCCGCATCGATGGTGAAGAGGATGAACGCAAGCGTATAGATGAACGCTGCGATGAGCATGAACAGCTCGGAGTATTCGGCCAGCTCCACATTGATGGTGGGCTGATCCGCCGGTGCCGTAGCGAGTGTGATCATTGTCAGCTGCCTCGTGTCTCTGTGGGGCTGTCTGCCGGATTGGGCCTGTCCTGCTGCTGAGCGTCAGGAGGCCGCACCGGCCAGTTCTCTTCCAGCTGCGTGCGCAGTGCGATGCTCTCCTCACGCAGTGTGAAGTCCTCGCCGCGGGAGAGCAGGCCGTAGCGAACCAGTGTACGCCCGGCGTCTGTGCGTTCGACCGTCACCCAGGCTCGCCGGCGGCGCAGGAAAAGGCTGCCCAGCAGGCCTCCGGTGGCCAGGAGCGCGAACGCCAGCACGCCCAGCTCTCCGGGGTTGTAGGTGATGTCTATGGCGATGTAGTCCTGCACGTCGTGGAACTCGATCTCGCCGAGCCCGTCCGGCAGCTCCTGGACCTCGCCCGGCGAGAGGACGACGCCGCCTGCGTCGACTTCGCGGGAGTTGAGGACGTCAAGGTCTTCGGTGTCCAGCACGTAGACGTTCTGGGGCAGGCCGTCATCGAGGCCGAGATCCCCGTAGTAGGAGTTCAGGTGAAGCTCAGGGTTGCCGAGCTCCGGGTCCACGCTGACAGCCATGCCGTCGCCGGCGTCCACGGCAGACGGAAGGAAGAGGCCCTGGAATCCCAGCTGCTCCGGGTTCGCATCCGGCGCTTTGACGACCATCATCGAGGTGTAGGTGCTGTCGTCCGGCCGGGTGATGACCGGGCCCGAGAAGGCGACCTCCCCCTCGCCGTCGCGGACGGTGACCACCGGGGCGTATCCGTTGCCGACCAGGTACAGGTTGGCGCCGCCCAGGGTCACGGGGTGGTTGACGCGCAGCGTGGTCTCCTCCGGCTCGGCGTCTGCGCCGTCCTGCACGGTGACATCTGCGGTGAAGTCGATGGCGCTGCCGAAGCCTTCGCTGGGCTCACCGTCAGCATCGAGCTGCCGGTCGAACGTCCTGTCGAAGCCGTTGAGCTGAATGCCGAAGGGGTCCAGCTGGCCCTCCTGGAACCATGCGCCCGGGTAGAAGTTGTCATAGGCGGCGAGCGCGTTGACGAAGCCCTCATCCTCGACGATGACCTTCTGGCCGCGGTAGCTGAAGAGCGAGCCCAGCGCCACGCAGATCAGCACGCCGACGAGGGAGACGTGGAAGATGATGTTGCCGACCTCTTTGAGGTACCCCTTCTCCGCGCCGACGGAGCCGGTCCCGTCCTCCTCCGCCCGGATGTCGGTGCGGTAGCCGCGCTTCCTGAGCACCCCTGCGGCATCACGCAGCGTCTGCTCGGGGGGCGGGGCGTCGTCCTCCAGCTCCAGGGCGCCGTATTCGGGCAGCCGCTGGAGCCGTTTGGGGGTCCGCGGCGGCGCACTCCTCATCTGCTGCCAGTGCTTGCGCGCCCGCGGGATGATGCAGCCGATGAGGCTGATGAACAGCAGCAGGTAGATCGCACTGAACCAGAAGCTGCTGTAGACGTCGAAGAACTGCAGGCTGTCGAGGATGGGGCCCCACGTGGGGTTGTCCTCGATCCAGGTCTGCACGGCGAAGTCGTCCTGGAGCCGCTGCGGGAACAGGGATCCGGGCACGGCGGCGACAGCGAGCAGGAGCAGCAGCATCAGGGCTGTGCGCATGCTGGTCAGCTGGGTCCAGGCCCAGCGCAGCAGACCCACGAAGCCCAGGGCCGGCGCGTCGCCCTGGCGGCGGGGCCGGGGCTCGCCGGATGCTTCGTTCATCGCGTCCTCACGGGCGTTGTCCCGGTGGGCGGAGGGCACGACGTCGTATCTTCTGCTCATCAGATGGGCATCACAATCTCGGTGGTGAACCAGTCTTGGAGGGCCCAGACCCAGGTGTTCCAGAGCCCGGTGACCATCAGCACTCCGATGGCGATGAGTATGCCGCCGCCGGTGCGCATCACGGCGGCTTTGTGCCGCTTGAAGAAGTCCAGGGCGCGCATGCCGCGCTGCAGGCCCAGGCTGATCAGGATGAATGGGACGCCGAGGCCCAGGCAGTAGATGAAGACGAGCAGGGCTCCCCGTGCGGGTTCGCTGCCGTAGGTGAGGGTGAGGACCGCAGCGAGGGTGGGCCCGATGCAGGGGGCCCACCCGATGCCGAAGGTGGCGCCCAGCAGAGGTGCGCCCAGCAGTCCGTCCGGCGGACGCCGGTGAATCTTGGCTTCCCGCTGGAAGAGGCTGAAGGCGCCCATGAAGATCAGTCCCATCAGGATCACCAGCGCGCCGAGGGCCTGGGTGACCCAGCCGCCCTCGACCCGCAGCCAAGTGGTGACATACGTGAAGACGGCGCCGATGAGCACGAATACGATGCTGAACCCCAGGACGAAGAGAGCGGACCCTGCCACCATGCGCGGCCGGGGCCGATCCGTCAGCGCCGTGCCGGAGAGTCCTGTGACGTAGCCGAGATACCCGGGGACCAGGGGCAGCACGCAGGGCGAGAGGAAGCTGACCAGTCCCGCGATGAGCGCCACGGGGGCTGCCACCAGAAAGCTGCCGTCGAAGATGATCTCGGCGAACCGGTTGTTGGAGACCGCGAGCGCAGGCAGGAGGCTCAGACTCATCCCTCGTCCAGGGCGGTGTCGATCAGGGCGCGCAGCGTTCCGGGGTCCACCAGGCCGATGATCCTGGCGGAGACGCGTCCCTCACGGTCGACCACAAGGGTTGTGGGGACAGCCGAGGGGGGCACATAGTCGGTCACGGCGAGCATCACGGAGCCGCCGCGGTCCTCGATGGAGGGGTAGGTGATGCCGAAGTTCCGCTCGAACGCCTCAGCGGTGGGCTGGGTGTCGCGCGTGTTCACTCCGAGGAACTGCACGCCGTCGTCGGCGAAGTCCTCGTTGATCTCCTGGAGGTCCGGGGCCTCCTTGCGGCACGGCGGGCAGTTCGCGTACCAGAAGTTCACGACGGAGACCTCGCCCTGGAAGGTGTCCTCGCTGATCTGGTCGCCGTCGAAGGTCTCCGCCTCGAAGGCGAGCGCCTCGCCGCGGCTCTCCGGAGCGTACTCCTCCACCGTGCCGTCCCCGGCCACGTAGTTGGTGCCGTCGTTGGAGGCCCGCTGTGCCAGATCATCGTTCTCGGAGCCGCAGGCGGTGACGACGAACGCAGCGCAGAGCGCGGCCGCGGTCAGGGCGCGTGAGGCGTGAGGGGCACGACGGCGAAACATCACCTGTGAATTCTACCGGCGGTAGAAAACATCCGCCATGCGGGCTTCGTCACCGCCCCGCCGGTACTGCGGGCAGCTGCTCGACTGCCTGAGCGGATCATGATTCCGAAGAATTGAGGTCATGCGAGAAACGATTTGATGGTGAAACGCGCGATTCACAACTCGTATCGAAGCCAATATGCGCATAGGCTCTCGGTTCAGTGACATCGATCACGCTGAGCACACACTCGCAGTCCCGCGACAGAGGAGAGACACCGATGCCCCAGAGCACCACCACCCTGAAACGCACCCTGGGCCTGCCGTCGGCGGTGTTCTTCGGCCTGGCCTACATGGTGCCGCTGACCGTGTTCACCACCTACGGCATCGTCACCGAGATCACAGCCGGGCACCTTCCCCTGGCCTATGTCTTCACGCTGGCCGCCATGATCGTGACCGCGCTGGCCTACGCCAACATGGTGAAGGCGTTTCCGATCGCCGGCTCCGCCTACACCTACACCCAGCAGTCCTTCGGCTCCGGCATCGGCTTCATGGCCGGGTGGGCCCTGCTGCTCGACTACCTCTTCCTTCCGATGATCAATTTCATGGTCATTGGGCTCTACCTCAACGCCGCGCTTCCGCAGCTGCCTGTGTGGCTGATCATCATCGTGACCATCGTGCTGGTCACCGCGATGAACGTGCTGGGCATCAAGGTTGCCGCCGGGCTCAACAGTGCCCTGGTCGGCATTCAGGCTGTCTTCATCGTCGTGTTCGCTGTGATGAGCTTCGCAGCCGTCTCCGGCTACGCCGAGCCGATCAGCCCCCTTGAGCCGTTCCGCAACGCCGACTTCGAATTCACCGCGATCGCTGCCGGTGCGGCCATCCTGTGCCTGTCGTTCCTGGGATTCGACGCCGTCTCCACTCTCTCCGAGGAGACGCGCAACCCCACCAAGACGATCCCTCGCGCCATCGTGATCTGCACCCTGTCCGCCGGGGCGATCTTCGTGTTCATCTCGTGGCTGGGCCACATGGTCTTCCCCGACTACGGCTCGTTCACCGACGCCGATACGGCTGCCGTCGACGTGATGACGCAGGCCGGCGGACCATTCCTCGCCGCCTTCTTCACCGCGGCCTACGTGGCCGGGGCGATCGCCTCCGCCACGGCATCGCAGGTATCGGTCTCTCGCATCCTCTTCACCATGGGAAGGGACGGGGTCCTTCCGCGCGGGGTCTTCGCCGTGCTGCACCAGCGCTTCCGCACACCGTATGCGGCCGCGCTCATCGTCGGCGGCGTCTCCCTGCTGGCACTGATCTTCCCGCTGGAGCTGGCCTCCTCCATGATCAGCTTCGGCGCCCTGATCGCCTTCAGCTTCGTGAATCTCAGCGTGCTGAAGCACTACGCCATCAATCAGCGCCGGTACAGGGGCTACGACGCAGTGAAGTACGTCGCGCTGCCTGTCATCGGCGTGGGCCTCTGCCTCTGGCTGTGGACCTCACTGACCGCCGAAACGTTTGCGGTCGGGCTCGGATGGGTGACGATCGGCTTCGTGTGGCTGCTGTTCCTCACGCGCGGTCTGCGTCGCCCCACACCGACCCTCGATCTGACAGAGTCCGCCTGACCCGCCGCCGGTGCGGCTCCAGCGTGAAAGACTCTCAGCCATGGCTAAGCAGAAGGCGACTGCGGTCGAACTGGATGAGACCTCAAAGAGGATCATCGAGCACCTCCAGCAGGACGGCAGGCGCTCCTACTCGTCCATAGGCAAGGACGTCGGCCTCTCCGAAGCTGCCGTGCGGCAGCGAGTCCAGAGACTCACCGACCAGGGCATCATCCAGATCGTCGCTGTCACGAACCCCCTGGAACTGGGCTTCCCCCGTCAGGCCATGATCGGCATCAAGGTCGCGGGGCCGCTGGAGCCGGTGGCCGAGGTGCTCGAGGCATATGACGAGGTGGACTACGTCGTGATCACAGCCGGAACCTTCGACCTGCTCGTCGAGGTCGTCTGCGAAGACGATGAGCACCTCCTCGACATCATTTCCCGCCGCATACGCACCATCGACGGAGTCATCGCCACGGAGACGTTCATGTACCTGGGTCTGCGCAAGCAGACCTACACATGGGGGGTGCGCTGAGGCTGAGCGGGACGCTCAGAGAACCTTGGAGAGGAACTGCTTGGTCCTCTCATGCTGAGGGTCCGTGAAGATCTGTGCCGGCGGGCCGTCCTCAATGATGCGCCCCCCGTCCAGCACCACCACCCGGTCAGCCACCTCTTGGGCGAAGCCCATCTCGTGGCTGACGACGATCATCGTCATCCCTTCCCGGGCGAGGTCCTTCATCACGGCGAGGACCTCGCCGACCATCTCCGGATCCAGCGCGCTCGTCGGCTCGTCGAAGAGCATGAGCGCCGGCCGCATAGCCAGGGAGCGCGCGATGGCCACCCGCTGCTGCTGGCCTCCGGAGAGGGAGCGCGGACGGGCATCGGCCCATTCCCCGAGACCGACCCGGTCGAGCAGCTCCCGCGCGTGGGCGACAGCCTTCTCCTTGGGCTCGTTCTTCACATGCACCGGCGAATGCCAGATGTTCTCCAGAACCGTCATGTGGGGAAAGAGGTTGAAGTGCTGGAAGACAAACCCGATGTTCGCCCTCTGCCGGGCGAGGTCCTTCGCCGAGCGCTCCACCACCTTGCCCGCTGGAGTCACCCGCTGCCCGATGCGCTCCCCGCCGATGAGGATCTCACCGTCGTCGATGGGCTCGAGCATATTCAGCGTGCGCAGGAACGTGGTCTTGCCCGCACCGGAGGCTCCCACCAGCACGACGACCTCCCCGCGATGGACCTCCAGGGAGATGCCTCCAAGGATGGCCTTCTGGCCGAATGCCTTGTACACCTCGTGGGTCTCGACGATCGGGACAGATGCGTTCCCGGACTGCGATTCGTTGATCATGAGTTGCTCCCTCAGCCCTTCGCCGCTGTCAGCTGCTGCTGCATCTCTAGCTTCGTCATGCGCTTCGGACGCACCCCGAAGAGCCTCTTGTAGATGGGCTCTGCCTTCGGCAGTCCCGCTCGAGCATTCAGCACGTTCTCGATCTTCGCCTGGATGATGGTCCAGATGGTGGTCAGCAGCAGGTAGTAGATCGCCACCACGATGTAGATCTCGAAGACCCGGAAGGAGGCCGAGCTGATGATGGTTCCCACCTGGAACATCTCAGAGACCCCGATGATCGACAGGATCGAGGTCTGCTTCATCAGCTGATTGAAGGAGTTCCCCAGTGGGGGCACCATGATCCGGATGGCCTGAGGCACAATCACTCGCCGCATAGCCCCGCCGGGCGTCATGCCCAGCGAGAGCGCAGCCTCATGCTGCCCGCGCTCGACCGATTCGAGCCCTGAGCGCACGATCTCGGCCACATAGGCGCTTTCGTTCAGCGCAAGCCCGATGATCGCCGCCTGCACAGCACCCTGGATCACGATTCCGGCAAAGTCAGCATCCTCGAATCGATACAGTCCAGCGGCCGCGAGGCCCGTATAGATGATGACCAGCTGCACCAGCAGCGGCGTCCCGCGGACCACCCAGATATACAGGCTGGCGAGAATCGTGAACGGCAGGAAGCTGCTCCTGCCCATGAGTGCGACCACCAGGCCCAGCACGAAGGCGCACACCATGGCCACCGCTGAGATCACAATCGTGAGCGTGAGCCCATCCAGAAACCGATCGCTGGGGGTGAAAAGCGCGCCCCAGAAGAAGCCCCAGTCGAAATTCATGCGTTCCGGATGTCCTGGCGCTCGAAGCCCCACTCGCTGAGGATGTCCTCATACGTGCCGTCTTCGACGATCTCGTCGAACGCGGCCTGCATGGCCTCGTGAAGCTCCTCGTTCTCGCGCAGGGTGGCTGCCCCGATCTCGATCTCTCCGAAGGGCTCACCGATCATCTGGAAGTCACCGTCGCTCTCGTTCTCGTAGTAGGAGACGATTTCTGAGGTGTCCACGAAGGCGTCCTGCTGCTCTGCCATGATCGACTGCAGAGCGTCCGCAGAACGGTCGGTGAGAGTGATCGCGATCGGCTCCTCGCCGTCCGCCTCACACTCTTCGGACTGCTCCTCCAGCAGGGAGGCGCCTGTAGCGCCAGTGATGGCGATGGCACGAGTGCCGCAGAGGCTCTCGTCATAGCCGCTCACATCCGCAGGATTGCTCTCCGGCACAGCGACGGCTGAACCGGAGAGCAGGTACGGCACGAACTCGGCGATCTCCTCCCGCTCCTCGGTGATGTAGAGCGACGACATAATCGCATCGCACTGCTGGCCCTGGAGGGAAGTGACGAGCCCAGAGAAGTCATACTCTCTGAAGCCCAGTTCCAAATCCATATTCGTAGCTACTGCCTCTGCGATATCAACTTCTGCACCAATCTCTTCACCCTCCTCGTTCTGGAAAATGTTCGGAGGAATCGTAAATGTGGCGCACACGGTGAGCTGGCCGTCCTGCACGAGGTCAAGACCGCCGGACGCCTCTTCGGTGCTCTCGGCACCTCCTCCGCAGGCGGACAGCAGAGCCGCTCCGGCGACGAGAGCCGTGGTGGCAGAGAGCTTGCGGTAGCGCATTGAACGATGAAGCATGGTTTTCCCCTTCAGCATGCCGAGTGACTATATGAATGCTTTTCATTTACTTGTATAGTCGGTCCGTACGCATGAGAGCAAGCCAGAATCTGCGCGTTACAAAGATTTAACATGTTGAGAATATAAAGTTCTTATACCGGTAACTTCAGGGAGAGAAATGACGACGCACCCCCAGGACGACGTGAGCGGATCCATCGCGACATCCCACCACCTGGCCACCGAGGCAGGCGCGCGAGCACTCAGGGAGGGCGGCAGCGCAGTGGACGCCGCCATCGCTGCCGCCGCGGCGCTCTGCGTGGTCTACCCGAACAACGTCGCCCTCGGAGGAGACCTCGTCGCGCTCGTGCGCTCGCCGGAGGGAAAGGTCACCTTCATCAACGCGACAGGACCGGCCGCTCGGGCCGCATCGCTGGAGTCCATGCGCGCGGCCCATGGGGATGCCCTGCCTCTGCGCGGCATCGACACCATCACCGTGCCGGGCGGGCCCAGGGGGTGGGCGGCCCTCGCCGACACCGGAGGGAATCTCACCTGGAGCCGGCGCCTGGAATCGGCCGTCTCCTACGCGCGGGAGGGCGTCCCCACGGCCCTGTCGGTCTCCCGGGCCATCCGCGAGCACCAGCAGGTTCTGGCGCAGGACGAGGGCGCAGCGGAGATCTTCCTGCCGGAGGGTGCCCCGCTTCAGGAGGGCGAGCCCCTCCGGCAGCCCGCGCTCGCACAGACGCTGAGCCGACTCGCCGAGCACGGACCGGAGGAGTTCTACACCGGCGAGACTGCTCGGCGCTGGGTCCAGGGGCTGCAGCGGCTCGGCAGCGGGATCGCCCCGGAGGACCTCGCCTCCTACGCCCCGACATCAGGGCCTTCCATGAGCGCCGAGGTCATGGGCCTGAGAGTCCACACCGGGGGTCCGAACACTCAGGGCTTTGCGCTGCTCAGAACCCTCCTGCACCTTGAGGCTCAAGAGCCTGCGGATCCCTTGGGGGCCGAGGCTTGCTCGATCGCGAAGCAGTTCTACGACGCCAATTCCCTGCGCGCCGAATATCTCAGCGACCCCGCGACGCTTCCCGTCGCACCAGAGGAGCTCCTCACCATGCCGGCGCCGGATGCCCCTGATGGCGGTTCCTCACCGGCCGCTGGGGACACGGTCGGCCTGAGCGCCGCCAGTTCGGACGGCTGGGCCGTGTCACTGGTGCAGTCGGTGTACCACGCGTTCGGCTCCGCGGTGCTGGAGCCCACCACCGGAATCCTCTTCCAGAACCGAGGCACTGCCTTCTCCCTCGATCCGGACCACCCTGCAGCCCTGACACCAGGAGCCCGCCCTCCGCACACGCTGATGCCCGTGCTGGCTGAGGAGCACGGCGAGCTGAAATGGGTGTGCGCCACCATGGGGGGTCAGGCTCAGCCCCAGATCCACACTCACCTGCTGCTGAACCTTCTTCGCGGGGCATCCCCCTTGGAGGCGGTCAGCCTGCCGCGCTGGGTCATCGGCGCCCAGAGCGACGGTGACACCCTCCGCACAGCGACGGCAGAAGCCGATGTGCCCGAAGCGGCGAGCAGGGCCTTGGGCGCCTCATTCGATCTGAGGACCGTGGCGCCTCGGCACGAATCGCTGGGGCACTCCAACGTCATCGAAGTCACCCGGCACAGCGATCGGCCCGCCTTCCGAGCCGCGAGCGATCCCCGAGCAGACGGATCTGCCCTGATCGTGTGACTCCGAAGGCGGGCCGGGGCCGGACGCCTCAGTCGGCGATGTAGAAGAGCCTCTTGTTCACGAACTCCTCCATGCCCAGAGGGCCGAGCTCACGGCCGTAGCCGGAGCGCTTCACTCCCCCGAACGGAAGCTCCGCGCCTTCGGCGGCGGGGATGTTCACGTTGGCCATTCCCACCTCCAGCTGCGAGGCGACCGCAGAGGCACGCGCCTCGTCGGCGGAGAAGACCGACCCGCCGAGTCCGTAGGGAGAGTCATTGGCCAGACGAACAGCCTCAGCGTCGTCGCCCACCGAGTAGACCACGGCCACCGGGCCGAAGAGCTCCTCGTGATAGGCGCGCATCTCCGGGGTGATTCCGGTGAGGACGGCGGGGGCGAAATAGGATCCCGGCTCCTCGAGCAGCTCTCCGCCGGTGTGCAGCGTCGCACCCTTGCTGACGGCGTCCTGCACCTGTTCGGCCAGCTGCTCGCCTGCGGCACGGGATGAGAGAGGCGTGTAGGTGCCCGGCTCGCCCTTCATCGGGTCGCCCGGCTGCAGGGCGGAGACGCGTGCCACCAGCTCATGGACGAAAGGCTCGTAGATGTCCTCGTGGACGATCATCCGCTTGTTGGAGTTGCAGGCCTGGCCGGTGTTCTCCAGACGCCATGCCCAGGCGGTCTCCGCGGCCTCGGCAACATTCTCAGCGTCGAGGATGATGTACGGGTCGGACCCGCCGAGCTCCAGGACTGCCTTCTTGAGGTGACGGCCGGCCAGCTCGCCCACCGCCGCGCCGGCGCGCTCCGAACCGGTCAGCGAGACTCCCTGGATCCGCGGGTCTGCGATGATCCGGCTCGACTGCTCATGGGTGACGAACAGGTTCGCATAGACGCCCTCCGGCACACCGGCGTCCTGGAGGATGGAGGCGATGGCCAAGGCCGAGCGCGGGCAGCTCTCTGCATGCTTCAGCAGGACGGTGTTGCCCAGCATCAGGTTCGGGGCGACGAATCGAGCCACCTGGTAGTAGGGGAAGTTCCAGGGCATGATGCCCAGCAGCGGGCCGATGGGCAGCCGCTGAATGACTGCGCGCCCGCCGGAGAATGTCTTGATCTCCTGGTCGGCGCTGAGCTGCGGGCCCTCCTGGGCGAAGTATCCGAAGATCTCCCCGGAGAACTCAGCCTCCGCCTTCGACTCCGCAACGGGCTTGCCCATCTCTGTGGTCGCGATCTCGGCCAGCTCATCGGCGCGCTCGGCGAAGAGCTGGCCGATGCGGGCCACGATCTCGCCGCGCCGCTCGATGGTCTCGCTGCTCCATGAACGGTACGCATCGGCGGCGGCCGCCACAGCCGCCTCCACCTCAGCGTCCGTCGCCGCAGGGTACGTTTCGAGGATCTCTCCGGTGGCCGGGTTCTTCGACTGGTAGGACGTCATCGTGCAGCACCTTTCACAAGTGGGTCGTTGTGGACAATCTTGCCGTCAATCGTGGTCATCAGCACGGAGATCTGTGTCAGCTCGTCCGCGTCGGCGGTGACCGGGTCCTCCGCCCAGAGCGTCAGGTCAGCCGTCGCTCCGGGCCGAATGACGCCTCGATGGCCATCCCCCAGCGCCTCGGCGGCCCAGCGGGTATAGCCCAGCAGAGCCTCCTCGCCCGTCAGCCGCTGCTCGGACTCGAACACCGGAGCGGAAGGGTTCCCGGGCTCCCGCCGCAGACGGGCCCATGCCATGCCGAGACGAGCGTCGAGACTGGCGACCGGCCAGTCGGAGCCCAGGGCGAGGCGCCCGCCGGCCTGGAGGATGTCACGTGTGCGCCAGCTGTTCGACGCTCGCTCATCGCCCAGCCGCGCGCCCCAGGAATCGACGTTGCCCGGTTCCCTCCACTGCATATGGAGGGGCTGCATGGAGGCGACGGTCCCGGTCCTGGACAGCAGAGCGACGTCGTCGTCGGTGAGCGTCTCCAGGTGCTCGATCCGCGCAGGGCCGGCGACGAAGTCCGAGAGGCCCTCGTAGACCCGGGCTGCGTGGGCGACCCCGGCATCGCCGCAGGAATGCGTGGTGAGCTGGAACCCGGCGTCGTGATAGCTGCGGCAGACCTCCGCGAATCGGTCCAGGGACTTCCAGAACGGACCCGTGGAGTCCCCCTGAGCGTCGGGCTGGTGCAGCCATGCGGTGCCCGCGTCGATGACCCCGTCGAGGAACATTTTGATCATCCGGACTCTCCACCGGTCACCGCCGACGCCGAGCATCCCTACCCGATGGGCCACCAGGTCGTCCCCGTCGCCGGGCTCATGCCACATCGCGACGTCCAGCCGGACGGGCAGTCCGCCGGGCAGGGCCTCGGCGGCCCGGATCACGTCCACCGTCCAGTCTCGGCCGTCGAGCACCGTGGTTCCGGTGACCCCGGCGGCGGCAGCCTCACTGAGGATTCGCTGCACCTCATGAGCTGCTTCAGCAGGGTGCAGGCCGGGCGCCCCCCTGAGCACGCGATGGAACGCCGGCATCTCCTGCAGCTTGCCGGTGGGACGGCCATACTCGTCCACGACGATCTCGCTGGCATCGTCGAAGGTCTCGGACCCGTCGACGCCCGCCGCCTCGAGAGCCGCCTCGTTCGCCACGGAGGTGTGCACGTCGAAGAGCAGCAGCAGGAGCGGGCGTCCCTGGGCCGCGTCCTCGAAGAGGTCCCCGCGGATCTCCCCGCCTTCGAATGCTTTGTAGTCCAGGTTCCATCCGCGGAGCCAGTCCCCGGCCTCAAGGGTCCGGGCGTGCTCGGCCAGGGCCGACCGCACCTGGGCCAGCGTGACGAGGCCCCCAAGATCCGCGCCCTGGGTCATTTCGATGCCGCCGACAGGGTGCATGTGCGAATCGATGAGCCCAGGGGTCAGCGTGGCGCCCTGCGCGTCGATGACGTGGGTGCGGGGGCCGGTCCAGGCCGCGGCGTCCTCGTCGGTGCCGAGCCAGGCGATCCGACCGTCGACGACTGCTGCGGCCGTCGGGCGTGTGTGCGCGTCGGCGTCGTGGGCCATTGTTCGGATGTGCGCGCTGCGGATGATCAGGTCACTCATGGTCTGCTCTCTCGGGGTGGTCGGAGGAGGTGGTCAGGCGCGGGGTCCGGGCCGGTTCGGTGCGCCGCGGACGCAGCCGTTCGAAGGCGGCGGCGATGCGCAGCAGGGTCTGGTCGTCGTACGCCCGGGACGCGAACGTAAGCCCGACGGGCATGCCGGTGTCATCCGTCGTGCCCATAGGCACGGTGACGGTGGGGATCCCCAGGTGACGGGGCACGAGGTTGCCGTTCGCCACCCACACGCCGTTCCTCCACGCGGCATCGGCTGCGGCGGGCTCCGTGTCGGCATCCGCGGGTCCCACGTCTGCCGCGGCGGGGAAGGCCACCACGTCGAACCCGTTCCGGTCCATCCAGTCCTCAAGGTCGACGCGGCGCGTCTCCTCCAGCCCCCGCAGTCCGTGCTCGACTCCGGGCAGGGACTCGAGCGTCGGAGCGCCTGTCCTTTGAATGAGATCCGGGTATGTGCTGATGTCGTCGTCGAAGCCGTCGTACCTGTCGGGCAGTGCGCCGTCCGGGTGCGGGAAGATGTCTTCGCCTCGAACCTGTGTGAGGCTGCTCAGCGCGGGGTCGCCGTTGGCCTGAAGGAAGTCCTCCCACGCCCATGCGGCCAGTTCGTTGACCTCGAGCTTCAGGTAGTCGGGGTCGACGAGTCCTCGGCTGAAGACTGTCGGAGCACCCGCGCGGTCCCCTTCGTAGCGGCTCACGGCGGGAAAGTCGGTGACCTCCACACGTGCTCCGGCGCCCACGAGATCCGCCTCGGCCTCCCGCCACAGCTGCAGGATGCTGTCCCGCACGCGGATCGGCTGGCCGGTGGGCCCTCCGATGCCGGGGCTTTCGCCGCTGCCCGCCTCATGGTCCTCACCGATGTACATTCCAGGCGCCGCGATGCGCAGACCGCTGAGGGTTCCGTGGGCGCGCTCTTCGGAAGGGCAGTCCAACTCACGATGGCTGCGGGGCCTGACGTCCGAAGCCTTGGGCAGTGCGATCCAGGGCTGGGTGCGCCAGAAGTCTCCGCGGGTGTCGTGGTCGTCGGCGACGATGACGTCGAGCACCTCAAGCATGTCGGTCATCGTCCGCGTGTGCGGGACTACCACGTCCATAGTGGGGACCAGCGGCCAGTTGCCCCGCACGGAGATCACTCCGCGTGAGGGCGTGTAGGCGCAGAGCCCGCTGTTGGAGGCGGGCGCCCTGCCCGAGGACCATGTCTCCTCCCCCAGCCCGAACGCTGCGAAGCTCGCCGCCGTGGCCGTTCCCGACCCGTTTGAGGAACCGGACGCGAAGGCGGCGGCGAGATAGTCGGCGCTGTAGGGACTCTCGGCTCGGCCGTAGAGGCCCCTCTGCATCCCTCCGTTCGCCATGGGAGGCATGTTCGTCAGGCCCAGGAGGACCGCTCCGGCCCCGCGAAGCCGCTCGATGGTGAAGGCGTCCTGCTGAGCGACCAGGTCTTTGAACGCCGGGGACCCCGCCGCGACGGTCATGCCTCGGACCTTGTAGCTGTCCTTCGCGGTGTACGGGATTCCTTCCAGCGGCCCGAGAGGGCCCCCTTCGGCGCGGCGCCGGTCGGAGGCTCGGGCTTCGGCCAGCGCCTCCGTGTTTCGGACCACCACAGCGTTCAGGCAGGGTCCCTGCTGGTCGTAGGCATCGATGCGGCGCAGGTAGGCGCCCACAAGCTCTTCGGAGGTCGTGCTCCCGTCCTCCAGGGCGGCGCGCAGCTGGGGGATGGTGGCTTCGACGACGTCGATCATCGGCTTCCTCTCAGGGTGCGGGCACTGCGCCCGGCGCGGTCGGGGACGATGGCTGCTGCTGGGTGATGCAGTGCACTCCGCCGCCGAACGCGAAGATGTCACGGGCGTCGACGCGTTCGACGGTGCGTCCCGGGTAGTGCTCCTCGAGGATCTGCTGGGCCTTCTCGTCGCTGGGGTCCTGGAAGGCGCCCATGATGACGGCTCCGTTCGCGACGTAGTGGTTGATGTAGGACCAGTCGGACCAGCCGCTCTCGTCCTGGAGCTGCTTCGGGGCGGGGAGCTCGGTGATGCTGATGGGGTCTCCGCCGGCGACTGTCGCGCTCTCCAGCACCTCGCGCAGCTCGCGGCTCACCTGATGGTCAGGGTGGCTGCGGTCCCGCTGGGTGTGCAGCAGGACCGAACCTGCCGGGGTGAAGCAGGCGACGATGTCGACATGCCCGCGAGTCCCGAACTCGTCATAGTCGCGGGTGAGGCCCCGGGGAAGCCACACTGCGTGGTGGGTGCCGAGGCGCTGGTGGATCTCCGCCTCGATCTGCTGCTGGGACCACCCTGGGTTGCGGCCAGGATCCTGCTGGACGGTCCGTGTCAGCAGGACGGTTCCGCGACCGTCCACGTGGAGCCCGCCTCCTTCGTTGACCAGGGTGCTGGCGATGCGAGGGACCCCGGCCAGGCCGGCGATCTGCTCCCCGACCCGTTGGTCCGCCTCCCAGGCGGCCCAGGATTGGGCTCCCCAGCCGTTGAACACCCAGTCCACGGCTGCCACCGCGCCGCTCTCGTCCCGCACGAAGGTGGGGCCGGAGTCCCGCACCCAGGCGTCGTCGAGGGGAACGGCGTGGAGCTCGACGGCCTCAGGGAGAAGCGTCCTCGCCTCCGCGATGTCCTCTGGCCTGACCATCATTCTGACCGGCTCGTAGCCGCAGACGGCGGCGGCCACGTTCGCCCACGCCTGTCGGGCACGCTGCAGCGACGCAGAGCCGTGAGCGCCGAACGTCTCGTTGGCCGGCGGGAAGGCCATCCACGTGCACTCGTGCGGCTCCCATTCGGACGGCATGCGCCACGAGGTCACGACCGGGCCTCCAGGATCTCTTCGGCCGCGAGCCGGCCCTGGCGCAGCGCACCGTCGACGTGCTGGTACCCCTCTGCGGCGAGATCGGAGCAGGCCCAGCGGATCGGCCCCACGGGGTCGCGCTGGTGGGCGCCGTACCGGTGCAGTCCGCCCAGGTCGTAGCTGGTGGCGTAGGCGCCCCTGGTCCACTCCTCGGAGGCGAAGTCTGATTCGTAGTACACCTCTGGGGTCAGCGCCTCCTCCCCGAGGTAGTTCGCGAAGGAGCGAAGGATCCTGCTTCGGCGCTCCTCGTCGGGCAGGGCGAACAGCGCGTCGGCCACCTCGTCGGTGGCGAATCCGACCAGGGTGCCGCGGGCGTCGCCGTAGTTGGTGTTGTCATAGACCTCCTGGCACACCTCATCGGCCCCGAAGCCGGTGCCGGAGAGGCCCTTCTCACGCCAGAACGGACGGTCGTAGACGGCGTGCACCTTGATCACCAGACCCATGGCCTGGTGCTGGTGCATCTGGTGCTGCAGCCGCGGCAGAGGCGGCTCGAAGGAGATGCGGCTGTAGAGGTTGGGCGGGACGGCGACGATCACATCGTCAGCCTGAACGGTGACGCGGTCGGACCACAGGGTCGCTCCGCCTGTCTCGTTCCAGCGAATCGTGCGCACGGGGGTTCCCAGGTGCACGGCCTCGCCCAGCTCTTCGGCCAGGGCGACGGATACGGACTGCATGCCGCCCACCACCCGGCGGTCGAGGATGAAGCCTTCGTCGACGAGATTGCTGAAGGAGCCCGCGGAGGCCGCCATCAGAACGGCCTGGAGCGCCGAGAAGGCGTGCGCGGGCTTGGTGAGCATGCCTCCTGCGACGAAGATGCCGATGTTCCGGCAGGCCTCCTCATCCGATGACTGCGTCCTCAGCCAGTCGTGGAAGGAGATGGTGTCGAGCTCGCGCGCCTTGGGGTGCGCCCACGGCTCGTGCGGCCCGATCTCAGCGGCCAGCTGGTCGAGGACCCCGGTCAGCCGCTCGATCTCTTCGGCCGTCTCCGAGGCGACGGGGAATGTGTCGCCGGTGTAGACGTGCCGGACTCCGTCGGAGCCGATGAAGACGTTCGAGCCCTCCCGGTAGCGCTGGTAGGTCTCCTTGCCCAGATCCTCCAGCAGACCGAGCAGCTCGGTCTGGTCGGGCGAGACCCACTGGCCCCCGATTTCGAGGAAGGCACCGTCGACGGTGTCGGACCATGTGCGTCCGCCGACGCGGTCACGGGCCTCGAGCACGACCACCCGCAGGCCCCTGCGCGCTGCGGTGCGGGCAGCCATCAGGCCGGCAGGCCCAGCCCCTACGATGGCCAGGTCGCACGTCACGACGTTTTCGCTGCCTATGTGCCGGATGTTCTCCACAGCACCTCCCATATGTCTGCGCATCAGATTAATGAACAGCATTCATATTACAGCTTCTGTGTTGCTGGCGTGTTACTTCCATCACTAGACTTGCAAAGTCCCCAGCCCTGCCGATAGGAGCCCCTGTGCCGACCGATCAGCCGCGTCGCGGCAGGGGACGTCCCCGCCAGCCCATCCTCTCCGGACAGGCGATCACCGATGCGGCGCTGAAGATCGCCGCCGATCGGGGCCATCATCAGCTGACGGTGGCGAGCCTGGCCCGCGAGCTGGGCGTCTCTGCGTCGGCGCTGTACAACCATGTGAGGTCCAAGGACGAGCTGATGCTCTGGGTCCAGGATCGGCTGAATGAGGAGATCGACGCGTCGGTCTTCGACCGCCTGCCCTGGCATGAGGCGCTGATCGCCTGGGCACGCTCCTACCGGACCTGCTTTGCCCGGAATACGGCCATGATCCCCATCATGGCTGTGCTCCCGATCGCTGACGCGCCTCGCACCCTGGACATGTACGAGCGGGTGATCCGGGGCCTCACCGATGCCGGGATCGATCCGCAGGATGCCCTGGAGATCATCGTCGCGGTGGAGGCGTACGCCTTCGGCGCCGCATATGACGCCACAGCGCCGGCGAACATCTTCGAACCGGGCGACCCGGAGCGGGCCCCCACCTTCGCCGCCGCGGCAGCGGCCCGCGCCAAGGAGCCCTCAGAGGCTGCCGATCGCGCCTTCGAGCGAGGCCTGTCGGCGATGGTGCGCGGCTTCAGAGCCGACGTCGACAGCGTCGACGCCTCGGGCGCTACGCGCCGGGCAGGGCCAGGGCCTGCTTGCTGAGCTCTCGGTTGGGCTCCTCGTAGCTGACGGCCTCGACCCCGCGAGGACCGATGTGCAGGCTGGTGATGCTGGTCAGTGTGCACTCGCGGGAGCGTGGGTCGTGGAAGAGCGGCCGCTGCTCGGCCCATAGACGGGTCACGTAGATGGGGAGCTGGTGGGAGACGAGCACCGCCTCGGACCCGTCGCCGTGCTCGGCGATCGCTTCGTCGGCCAGGTCCTTCACCGCGGCCAGCACTCGGTTCACCTGTGCTTTGTAGGGCTCCCCCCATGAGGGGCGGATCGGGTTGATGAGCAGTGGCCAATGCTTGGGCCGTCGCAGCTGACGACGCACCGAAGACATGCCCTCGAACTTGTTCTCCGCCTCCAGAACCCGCCCTTCGATCCGTACCGGCAGGTTCAGGGCGGAGGCGACGGGGGCAATCGTCTCTTGGGCGCGCTGAAGCGGGGAGGACGCAAGAATCACTGGGCCCTGGCCACGCTCAGCTCGTGCCGCAAAGTGATCGGCCAGCCCCTGCGCCATCTCTTTGCCGAGCTCGGAGAGGCCGAAGCCCGGCAGTCTTCCATAGAGCACACGGTCAGGGTTGTGCACCTCGCCATGACGGACCAGGTGCACCGTGGCGTAGCCGGTGGTCGGGACGGGCTCAGCAGAGTGGGCGGCGGCGGAAGAGGTCATGCGGTCCAGTCTTGCAGAATCGGGCCTGACTCTCAGCGCAGGCCGTGCTCATTGCGGGCGATCTGGGCGAGCACCTGGTTCAGCAGAGTTCGCTCGGCAGTTTTGATGCGCTCGTGGAGGGTGGCCTCATCATCCTCAGCCCTCACCTCAACGGGGGTTTGGGCGAGGATCGGGCCGGTGTCGACCCCGGAGTCCACCTGGTGCACGGTGCAGCCGGTCACCTTCACCCCATGAGCAAGCGCATCGCGCACCGCATGGGCGCCCGGGAAGCTGGGCAGCAGGGCCGGGTGCGTGTTGATCATCGGCACTGCGCGGCCATCCGCACGCCTCAGGGTGTCGAGGAACTCTGCCGAGACGATCCTCATGAACCCGCTGGAGACCAACACCTCTGGGTCGTAGGAAAGCACAGCATCGCGCAGCCTGCTGTTCCAGTCGGCCCGCTGCTCCGCGTCTGCCCCGCGCTCGAGGGGGACGCTGAACGTCTCGATCCCTGCGGTCCCGGCTCTCACCAGCCCGTAGGCATCGGGGTTGTCCGAGCCGACCGCGGCGATCTCCACGGGCAGGTCGCCTGCCTGGGATGCGTCGATGACCGACTGAAGATTGGACCCCGAGCCGGAGACCAGCACCACGATTCGCATAGGGCTCAGCCTACGTCCGCGCTCGTCTTATCCCTGCGGTCAGCGAGGCGCCTGGGCGCGCCGAGCGATCTTCCACTGGCGCCGCTGCCGGAAGAACTCGTTGGAGCTCGGGAGGAACATCATCACGATCGCGAGGATCGACAGCGCCACCACCGCGCCCACGAGCGCGAAGGCGGCCGGGGTGAAGCCGAGGAAGAGCATGAAGACGCTGAGTCCGCACCAGATGGTCGCAATGATGCGGCACGCGTTGTTGACCATCGTTCCGAGGAATCCCCAGAGGATGTACATGCAGAGCACGAAGATGCCCCACACCAGTGCCATGCCGCCTAGCATCGTCACGCCGAGATCCATGAGCTCCTCGGGCGCGAACTCGTCGAGCTCCGGATTGGCCTCAGCCTGCCGCTCCATCTCATTCAGGAACATGTCGTACTCCTGGGGAGACATCAGCTCCTGAATGCTGGCAGTGCTCGCCACCACGACTCCGTAGATGCCCCACGCCAGGGCTGCAGCACCGGCACCGAGCATCGCCAGGAGCGCCACCAGCAGCGAGGTCGGCCGCTTGGGCTTGTCCACGGGTGCGGGTGCGTAGCCGTGCTCACCCTGGGAGGGCGAGCCGTGGCCATAGGGCACCGGCTGGTATCCGGTGTGGTGCTCACCGCCGGCGGGAGGCTGGCCGTAGGGGTTCTGACCATAGGGACTATGGCCGTACTGTCCCCCATCCTGCGCAGAAGGCGCGGCGGGCGCGCTTCCGCCGGGCTGCCCCCACACCGGCTGCTGGCTGGAGGGTCCGGGCTGCTCCGCATCCTGCGGGGCGTATGCCCCGTACTGCGGACGTGGGCGCTCCTGCTCCCCCTGCGGCTCGCCGGGGCCTGCGGGGTCGCGCTCCGATGGGCGCTGACCGGACGTATTCTCTGGGGCGCTGTCACCATTCGGCGTCGTCATACCCTCAAGCCTACGCTTCCGCTCGGCGGACGCATCATCCCTGAGGAGGACTGCTCGGCCCGGTCGTTGGATACCATCACGGTGATGACCGCGACACCGCCATCCGGCCAGCGGCCGGGCAAAGAGGAACAGTCTTCCCGCTCAGACGACCCTGGACGGAAGCGCAGCCGACCATCCGAGAGTCTGGCCGCCGATGCCAGATGGCTCGGCTGGGGACTGCTGGCCATCGTGCTGACCTGGGGCGGCTTCCAGCTGCAGCTTCCCCTGAAGCTGCTGGCAGTGCCTGCGGGGCTGGCCGGGGTCGCCGTCGGCACCTTCATGGTGATCCGCGCCGTCCGCACCAAAGCGGGCGCCATGCTGCTTCTGTCCGGTGTGTTCACTGCGCTCAGCTGCGGGCTCTTCGGCGTCAGCGCGGGGGCTCAGGCTCTCTTCTGGGAGGCGACGTCCGAGTTCGAGGCGTGCACCGACCGCGCCGTCACGGACCGTGCCCTGAATCAGTGTCAGCAGGAGTATGAGGATGCCATTCTCCGGCCCTTTCCGGGGACCGGAGGCTGATTCATTCCGCTGAGCTGCGCGTGAAGAGCCGGCCGGCGGGGGCGACCAGGTAGCCGGCTGCGCACCCAACGGCGGCCCATGCCCCCAGGAGCCCGGCGGCGACGAGCGCATCAGGACCAACGTCGACGAAGCGTCCCACTCCCAGCGACAGGTGCGAGAGCCACAGCGGGCCCACGAGCAGCAGGCCCGCCATCAGGCCTGTCAGCGCCCCCAGCACCGCAGTGGACACCAGCAGGGAGACGGGACGGAAGCGGATGGTGCGGGCGCACCAGTCGTCGAAGTGGTTCTCGCCCTCTCGAGCCAGCCAGATGCCGGCGCAGAGCCCAGCCATGACCGGCAGAGCCAAGACCAGCCACGCGTGCGCCAGGCCCTCCTGCGGCACTGCTGCCAGCAGCGGGAGATGCTCAGCCGCGGAGGCGCCCGCAGCGCCGGGCTGCACAGTGGCGCCGGCTCCTACGCTGAAGCCGGCACCGGTGGTGTAGGCAAGCGTCCACATCACCATGTTGGGCACCAGAGCAAGCTGGAGAACCGTCAGGCCCACGGCGCCGGCCCACCCTGCCTCGGCCTGCTGGTAGGCGTTGGCGATGTCGATCCACTGCACGAGCACCACGACGGCGAAGAGAGCTCCGGCCATCGCGAAGGAGGCCGCTGCGGCGACCGCGCCCGCTCGGGTGACAGCCCACACGTACGAGCCGGCCCATTTGATCCGGGCCGACCAGCGATCGATGCGCTCATCCATGTCCATCCCGAACATGCGTGTGACGCTGCGCGCCTCCCAGACGCAGCCTCCCGCGGAGGCGAGTACAGCGATTCCCCCGGCGGCCGCCGCAGCCCACACCGGTGAGGTGGCGCCGAACGGTGTGTCCACCCAGGTCGCCAGCTGCACCGCGGCGAGCACGAAGATCAGCACAAACATAAGCAGCCCCAGCCACAGCTGCGTGGGATAGGCCCCCATCGCCAGCCGGCGCCCGGAGCGCCAGCAGAGCATCGCCGGAATGAGCGTCAGGCCCAGGGGCACAGCATGGAACGCTGCCTCGCGGCCCACCTCGTCGCCTCCCAGATCGAGGGGTGCCGCGTACATGATGAGCCACAGCTGCCCGGCCAGCTGGGCCGCACCTATGACATCCCACGCGGCGGGCTCGGCCAAGAACGTGAGCAGCCCCACCGGGATCGCCACCAGGAGAGCTGTGAGCAGAACGACCTGAACCCCTTCGAGCAGTCCGAAGAGCCACAGCGGCGCCGCCGGCAGGCGCAGCCAGCGCCGACGGCCGCCGGCAGAGGCGGCGTCGTCAGGAGCGGATACACGGTCCTCGGACATCATCACCATGGTGCCAGCGCGCAGCCGAGTCCACGTGGTGAAACCCCGGGAGGCCGGACGGTGATTATGATGTGCCGTGATGATGTCCTCTGACGATCGCCGCACGCAGGACCATCCGGCCACGCCCTCGTGGGCCAATCAGGATCTTGCCGCGCTGCGCCGCCACTACACCGACGCAGGCCGCAACAAGGCGATGAAGATCGAAGATCGCTGGCATCAGCTGCGGCTGGGACTCGCCCGTCGGCGCGGCCAGCAGGTGACAGTCCTCTCGCTCGCCGGGTATGGGTCCCCCCGCTGGGTCCGGGTTCTCTCACGTGTGGTCATGGCCCCCGACCAGGACTTCGAGAACGGTCGACGCGTCGCCAAGGTCATTGCCGACGGGGTGCGCGGCTGGCGGAACTTCGTGTCTGCGCCGGTGCCCTTTGCTCAGCTGAAGGTCACCATCGCCGGCCGGGAGTACGACATCGCAGCGGACCGGGGCGGCATCGTCGACGAGGTAGTTGAGCTGACGGGCGAGCCGCTGGAGTCGGGCTGGACACGCATCACCCTTCAGGCTCCCGGGGAGCAGCCCACCAGCGCCGGGGTTCGGATCATCGGTCAGGACACCGCTGCCGGCATCATCTGCGACATCGATGACACCGTCGTGGTGACCAAGCTTCCGCGGCCCTTCCTCGCCGCGTGGAACTCGTTCGTCCTCGATGAGCACGCCCGAACCCCCACCCCGGGCATGGCGGTGACGATGGAGAGGCTGCGGTCCTCTATGCCCCGATCCCCGGTGCTGTACCTCTCCACGGGGGCCTGGAACGTCGCGCAGACCCTGACCCGCTTCCTCAGCGCCAACCTGTACCCGTACGGGCCGCTGCTGCTGACCGACTGGGGGCCGACGGAGGAGCGCTGGTTCCGGTCCGGACGCCTGCACAAGGTGCAGCAGCTGGAGCGGCTCGCAGAGGAGTTCCCGCACGTGAAATGGGTGCTCATCGGCGACGACGGGCAGCACGACCCGGCGATCTACGCCGAGTTCGCCCGTGCGCACCCCCAGAACGTTCAGGCGGTCATCATTCGGGAGCTCACCTACACCGAGGCGGTGCTGGCAGGTGGTCGCGCCGAGGCTCCTGAGGGCCAGGAGCTGCTGCATGCTGGGGAGCCCGGCGAGGACACGCACGGCTACCAGCACGTGGGCGAATACCGGCTTCCGTGGATCTACGGGCCGGACGGCAAGGCCATCAGCGAGCAGCTCACGGAGCTTGGACTGCTCCGCTAGGCGGCAGGGCCGACGCAGCGAGCCCGGCTCGCCGCATCATCCGGGAAGCAGGTTGGTGAACATCCGGCTCTGCGCCCGGAGGTACGTCTTGGCGCGCATCGTGCGGATTCTGCGGTTGACCTCGACGGCGCGGGCGTAGTGCCCCACGAGCTGGTTGCAGATGGCTTCCCATGTGCGGCCCTGCACCTCAATATGCGCTGCCTCTGCGAAGTGCCTGCGCGCCGCGTGGTCGCTGACCAGGTGCTCCACTCGGCGTCGCATGCCTTGGAGGTCGCCGGGGCCGTAGAGCCACCCCGTACGGCCCTCATCCACCAGGTCGAGAGGCCCGCCCCGTCCTACCGCCACTACCGGCAGCCCTGCGGCCTGGGCCTCCTGGATGGTCTGGCAGAACGTCTCCGCCTCACCGGGGTGGACGAAGATGTCGAGGCTGGCGACGTGAGCGCCGAGGCCTGCTCCGGACTGAAAGCCGGCGAAGTGCGCTCGTGGAAGCTTCTTCGTCAGTGAGCTCTCCATCGGGCCGGAGCCGATGATGACCAGGCGGGTGCCGGGGATGCTGTCGAGCACCGCCAGGTCCTCCACCTGCTTCTCCGCGGCCAGGCGACCCACGAAGCCGATCAGGAGCTCGCCGTTCGGGGCGATGCGTGCCCTCAGGTCGGCTGATCGATGACTGGGGCTGAACAGTTCTGTGTCCACCCCTCTGCGCCAGGTGCGGAGCCTTCCGATGCCGCGCTCGCGCAGCTGCTGCTTCGCGAAGGTGGAGGGCACCAGGGTGTATGTGCAGGCCTTGTGCATCTTCTCGACGTGCTGCCAGAGCAGGTCCTCGGCCCATGGCACTCTGTAGCGGGCGGCGTAGGCAGGAACCTCTGTCTGATAGATCGACACCGTCGGCAGTCCCAGCGCCTCAGCAGCCTGGATGGCCCGCCATCCCAGCACGAAGGGTGAGGCGATGTGCACGACGTCCGGGCGGAGCTCCTCCAGAAGGTTGCGGATGCGCAGCACCGAGCCGGCTGCGACCCGCACCTTGGGATAGTCCGGAAGCGGCAGGGAGGGCACCCGGATCACCGGGTACCCGTGGCAGCGCTCTGCGGAGCTGCTGATCTGATCGGTCAGCGGATGGGCGTCGAACACCGAGTCTGCCGGAGCGATCACCGTGACGTCGTCGCCGCGGCGACGCAGGTGAGC
This sequence comes from Nesterenkonia sp. NBAIMH1, assembly GCF_007922635.1. Taxonomy (NCBI): domain Bacteria; kingdom Bacillati; phylum Actinomycetota; class Actinomycetes; order Micrococcales; family Micrococcaceae; genus Nesterenkonia; species Nesterenkonia sp. NBAIMH1. The sequence continues at coordinate 1,579,891 of NZ_CP042335.1, read as the reverse complement.
AAGCACCTGCAGAACGGAGTTGGTGACCCCGTTCATGTGAGGGAGGAAGCTTTCGGCAACAACCGCAACTTTCATCGCTCCCAGGCTACGACGCCTTGGGTGACCCCAGGGAGGACCCCAGGTTGAATGATGATGAACTCTGCATGAACAGAAACGCAGGGTCAGGAGACGCTAGGGCGGTAGCCTGTGGCGGGTGAACTCCATACCCTCCTCCGCGTCCCTGAGAACCATTGCCGTCTCCGCCGCGCACTCGGTGGGACAGTCGCTCCGGGAGGCCTTCCGGGCCTCCATGGAGGTCCAGATGAAGACGTCCAACAGTGATCTCGTCACCATCTACGATCAGCAGACGGAGGAGACCCTGATCCGGCTGCTCTCCGAGGCGGTGCCGGATTCGCGGTTCACCGGCGAGGAAGGTGGGGCGCACGGCGGGGGCCGGCTGGAGTGGATCATTGACCCCATCGACGGCACGTCGAACTTCGCCCACGGCTTCGACCACTTCAGCGTCAGCATCGGGGCGGCGATCGACGACGTCGTGGTGGCCGGGGTTGTCTATGACCCCATCAATGAGCTCACCTTCTCCGCCGATGATGACGCCGCATACCTGTCCGCCCGGGACGCGTCCGAGACGGTGCTGGCACCGACTCCGAAGACTGGCACCGCCGAACCTCACCTGAACCTGCTCACCAACTTCCCCGGCCCACGGATCGTTGAGGAGTACGGGACCGAGGCGCTGGAGGTGTTCGGCCAGCTGGTGGGCACCTACGCCACGGTGCGCCGCATCGTCTCCGGGGCCCTGGAGCTCTGCTACGCCGCGGCGGGCTGGGCCGATGTGGTCATCAACTGCCGCACCAGCCCGTGGGACATCGCACCCGCCCAGCTCATCCTCTGCCGCGCCGGCGGCACGTTCCTGCCCTACGGCACCCGCGGCGAATGGACCTTCGACGGCACCTCGTCCCCACACGCCCACCTGGCTCCGGGATACGTGGGGCTGGGCCCCGGCGTGGACTCCCCCAGCGCCCTCGCCCCGGTCGAACGGTTCGTACTGAACCAATAGCTGCGCGTTTCAGCTGAGGCAGACGCTCAGCAGTGGACACTAATCGCGCGAGCTCAGGCCTGGCTCCCACTCCTGGGGGAAGGTCTGCTGCGCCACATGCCCCACGTGCAGAGGACGTAGACCGCGCCCGTCAGGAGGGCAAGCAGCAGCCAGCGCAGGCTGTAGGAGTGGAACATAGTGACCACCAGAAGCATGAGACAGGCGGTCGTCAGTCCACCAAAGGGGACAAGCCGTGGGAGCTTCTGACGTTCAGCACCCGCAGATGGAGGTGGTCCGAAGGCTTAGGGGTGCTGAAGCTTCGTCATACAGTGAGTCGGGCCCACGCCCGGCCGTGGAGTGTGCGCACCATAGTGCCGTGAGCGATACACCTGAGACGGTACGGCCGGAGGGCGAACCCACCCCGAAGCAGGTCCGCCGGTGGCGCAGATACCTGGCCGATGAGGAGGCCGAGGCAAAGCTCTACTGGAAGCTCGCGCAGAAGCGCACAGGTGAGGAGAAGCAGATCCTGCTTGGGCTCTCCGAAGCCGAGAAGCGCCACCAGGAGCACTGGAGGCAGCTGCTCGGCCCCCACTCGTACAACCTCCCCCGCCCCAGCACGCACCGGGTGCTGCTGGGATGGATGGCGCGCGTCTTCGGCTCCGTGTTCGTGCTCGCCCTGGCTCAGCGCGCCGAAGGCGACTCTCCCTACGCCCGCGACGACGACGCCACCCCCAGTATGGCCGCAGACGAAGAGGTCCACGAGGAGGTCATTCGCGCTCTGGCCGCCCGCGGGCGGGAGAAGCTCTCGGGAGGCTTCAGAGCCGCCGTATTCGGAGCCAATGACGGGCTGGTCTCAAACTTCGCGCTGATCATGGGGATGGGCGGCACCGGGGTCGGCCCCACCGTGATGCTGCTGACCGGCATTGCTGGGCTGCTGTCCGGGGCGCTCTCCATGGCCGCCGGGGAGTTCATCTCAGTGCGCAGTCAGCGGGAGCTTCTGGATGCCACACGGCCCACCCAGGCGACCCTTCGTGCCGCGCCTGACCTCGATCTTGATCACAACGAGCTGATCCTGGTCTACCGGGCTCGCGGCCTGAGCGAGGCCGACGCTGAGCACCGGGCCCTGGAGCGGCTCAACGTCTTCGACTGCAACTGCCGCCCCGAGCTGTCGCACGACCCGGACGAGCTTCATGACGAGCACCGCGCCGTAGGTTCTGCGTGGACGGCTGCCGGCTCGAGCTTCTGCTTCTTCGGCGTCGGCGCGATCATCCCGGTGCTGCCCTATCTCTTCGGCGCTGAGGGTTTGCTCGCCGTGGGACTCTCCACCGGCCTGGTGGGCCTGGCGCTCCTGTGCACCGGCGGCGTCGTGGGGCTGCTCTCCGGCACGAACCCCCTCACCCGCGGGCTGCGCCAGCTGGCGATCGGCCTGGGCGCCGCCGCGGTGACCTACGCGTTGGGCTCCGCCCTCGGCGTCACCGTCGGCTGACCGCAGCTCCCTCATCTCGCAGATCCCAGAGGTCGACTGAGAATCCCTAGCCCAGGCGCGGCTCGACGAAGCCCAGCTCTGCGGCACGCACCAGCAGCTGCGTCCGATCATGTGTGCCGAACCGCTCGTTCAGCCGTTTGCTGTACGTCTTCACCGTCTCCCGGCTGAAGTGCAGCTCCCGAGCGATCTCCGTGTTCGTCCACCCCCGCGCGATGCCCCTCAGCACCTTCAGCTCCCCAGGCGGAACGTGGGGCATACCAGTCTGATGGGCAACCGCCTCGGCGATATCCGTAGGGGCCGTGTCATGAGTCTTCTGGGCCGCACGGGCGCTGGGCGCGGTGAACGGGTGCTCCCCCGCGGCCACTGAACGGATCGCGTCCAGCACTGTGCTCGCGTGAGCATCCTTGGTCACATAGCCACGGGCACCAGCACGCAGGGCGCGCACCACATGATGATCGGTGGTGAACGTCGTCACCACGAGCACCCCGATGTCCGGGCTCTCCTTCAGGATCTCCCGTGTGGCAGCCACACCGTTCTGCCCGGGAAGGTCTACGTCCATCACGACCACGTCCGGGGCCGACTCGCTCACCATCTCAACAGCGTCCACACCGTCGGCGGCCTCTCCTGCGAGCACCAGGTCATCAGTGGAGTCCAGGTAGAGGCGCAGAGCCTCCCGCATCATGGGCTGATCCTCGACCAGAAATACTCGAACCATCGGAACCTCCTCTGCAGAAGCCTAGATCGAAGACCAGCAACATCACGAGGGTCAGCGAAAACTGTCCACCACAGGGGACTCTCCGAAGCCGAACGCGAGAAATAGTCTGCTCAGATGAACAGGATGCTGAACTTTGCCGTCGTCGTCGCTGCCTGCGTGCTGCTGCACACGGCGGGGCCGATGTTCAGCGTGACTCCTGGCTCGGGGAGCAGTGGTGCGAGCTCTTCCCGAACCATTCGGCCTGTGATTGACTGACGCCCGATGGGGTTCGAAGCAGCTGCGGGGTGGCGTGCTGAGAAGCCTGACCGGAAGCTCCTGAATGCGCTGACCGGCGTATCGGCTGCCTGGATTCTCCTTGACCTGAGCCTCTTCGGAGCGTTCAGCACAGGACCCGTCTCTGTCGGCGCCCTCCTGTCGCTGCTGCTGTGGACGCTCTGCCTCTGCCTCCTATGGGTAGGCGTCATCCCTGGGGCGGCAGCTGCCCAGGCGGCATTGGCGGCTATCCTCGTCGTGGGCTACATCCCCCTGTACCAGGCCGTTTTCCTCGTGCTGATGAGCGCGGTCGTTGCGATGTACGCACCTGTCTGGCCTCGACGGCTCTACGTCGTCACCTCGGTGCTCTGGACGGGCGCTGTGGGAGCACAGTTCGGCGACTGGGAGACCGCAGCCGGCGCCGCTGCATTCCTCAGCCTGCTGGTGCTGATCGCGTACGCGATCGGCCGAGGCATCCGACGAGTCGCAGCCCGTGCGCGGGAGGAGCGCACGCAGCGACTCCGCGCGGAGCAGGCCAGGGCGCACGCACTGCAGCACGAGCGGCGCCGCTTTGCCCAGGAGCTCCACGACAATATCGGCCGTGATCTGACCGTTCTGGCCATGCGGGCTGATGCCATGAGCCTCCACCCACGCGCACCCGCACCGGAGGCGGTGCAGGTGTTGGGAGATACGGCACGCTCAGCGCTGGACGACCTTCGAGAGATGGTCATTCTCCTGAAGGGACAGGGCGTCCTGCCCCAAGCCGTCGACGGCAGAACATTTCCTGAGGACCTTGAGACGCTCCGCAGCGGGCTACGGCCTGAACGAGGCGTCTTCGAGGCGGATGTGCGCGGAGACTGGTCACGAGTGGCCCAATGGGTGCGCACACAGCTGTTCGCCATTGTGGGCGAGGGACTCCTCAACGCACAGAAGCACGGCGCAGCGCCCGACGGCGGGATCGCGGGCATCAGGCTGGATGCTGAAGCCGCTGCCGACGCGTGGTCAGTGACGATCGAGAACGACGCGGCGCCGGTGCCCGACGGGCAGGAGAGCTTCCCCTACGGCTCCTCGAGCGTAGGCCTGGAGGGCATGCACGTCCGCGCGCAGTCGATCGGCGCCCGTCTGGAGGCCGGGCCCTCAGAATCCGACCGTTGGGTGCTGAGAGTCAGTTCCTCCGCCAGTGCAGCACCAGCTTGATCAGTTCTGTCAGCAGGAAGATGACGAGCCCCGCGCCGGTCACCACGGCCAGATGCTCCGGATTCAGCGGCTGAGACTCAAACAGGGCCTGCAGCGGTGCCGCGTAGATGAACAGCAGCTGCAGGACTGTCAGCCCGGCGACGCATGCCCACGCGACCCAGCTGCTGCCCAGCACGGTGGGCCGCAGGCTTGAGGACTCCAGGGCCTTGACGTTGAACAGGTAGAAGGCCTGGCACACCACCAGCACTGTGGTGGCCAGCGTCCGCGCGGACTCCAGATCGTCCCCCACTGCGATCCGCCACTGGAACACGGAGATCGTCGCTGCAGCGATCAGCAGTGACACCAGTGCGATCTGCACCATGTGCCGCAGCTCGACGAGTCCTTTGGCGGGGTCACGCGGCCTGCGCCTCATCACACCGGGCTCGGCGGGCTCGAAGGCGAACGCGAACGCCAGGGTCACCGCCGTGATCATGTTGGCCCACAGGACCTGCAGCGGGGTCAGCGGCAGAGTCCATCCAAGGGCGACGGCGAAGAGCACCACCGCGGACTGGGCTCCGTTGGTCGGCAGGAGGAAGACGATCGCCTTGCGGAGGTTGTCGTAGATCCGCCGCCCCTCCTCCACCGCAGCTTCGATGGTGGTGAAGTCGTCGTCGGCCAGCACGATCTCGGCCGACTCCTTGGTGACCTCCGTGCCCTTCACACCCATGGCGACGCCCACATCGGCGCGGCGCAGGGCGGGGGCGTCGTTGACGCCGTCGCCGGTCATCGCCACCACCTCACCCTCGGCCTGCAGAGCCTTGACCAGCCGGAGCTTGTGCTCCGGGCTGGTGCGGGCGAATACATTGTGCGACGCAGCGAGGCGGCGCAGCTCGTCATCGTCCGCCTCTTCGAGCTCAGGTCCGCTGATCGCACCCGCTCCGTCGTCGATGCCCATCTGTTCGGCGATGGCACGCGCGGTGCCGACATGGTCCCCGGTGATCATCTTCACGCTGATGCCTGCGTGGTGGCAGGTCTCGATGGCTGCGATCGCAGCCTCACGGGGCGGGTCCACGATGCCCACGACGCCGAGGAAGGTCAGATCCTCCAAAGCGTCGAGGCTGAGACGCTCCGCATCGTTCTGACCGGCCGGACGCTCAGCGGCGGCCAGGACGCGCAGGCCCTGAGCGGAGAGCAGTCCGATCTGCTCCTCCCAATACGCGCGGTCCAGCGGCTTCTCCTCGGTCCCGCGGAGCTGGGTCGCGGACCTGTCGAGCAGCCGGTCCGGCGCACCCTTCACCAGGATTCGAGCTGTCCCGTGAGTCTCTGCGACGGTGGCCATCAGCTTGTTCTCCGAGCTGAACGGCAGGGTGGAGGTGCGCTTCGCGTCGGTCGGGTCGAACCCCAGCTTCCCGGCGAGCGCCTGCAGAGCACCCTCCGTGGGCTCCCCGCTGATCCCCCAGCGGCCCTCCTTCTGCGTCAGCTGGGTGTCGTTGGCGATGCTCATCGCTTCGATGAGGCGCCGGAGCTCCTCATGCTCCATGCCTGCCGGAGCACCGTCCGCCAGAACCTCCCCCTCGGGAGCGTAGCCAGTGCCGGTGACGCTGACCTGGGCGCTCGGCAGGGCGGCGGCGGTCACCGTCATCTCGTTCTTGGTGAGGGTGCCTGTCTTGTCCGAGCAGATCACTGTCACGCTGCCGAGTGTCTGCACCGCCGGCAGCCTGCGAGTGATCGCGTTCCGGCGGGCCATCGCCTGCACCCCCAGGGCGAGGGTGATGGTGATCAGGGCGGGCAGCCCCTCCGGGATGGCGGCGACGGCGAAGCTGGCGGCAGCCTGCAGCAGCTCACCGGTATCGGTGTCATGGGCGAGGGTGCCCACCAGGACCAGCGCCAGCGTCATCAGCACCACGGCGAGGGCCAGCCAGCGGCCGAAGGCGGCGATCTGGCGCGTCAGCGGTGTCTCCAGCGCTTCAACGTCGCTCATCATGGTGCTGATCCGGCCGATCTCTGCCTGGGACCCTGTGCCGACGACGACGCCCTGGCCGGCCCCGGAGGTCACCATCGTTCCGGAGTAGGCGAGGCAGACACGATCGCCCAGGGGAGCTTCGGGACTGACCTCGACGGTGCTCTTCTGAGCTGGGACTGACTCCCCCGTCAGCGCCGACTCCTCGACCGTGAGCTCGTGGGCTTCGATGAGCCGCATATCGGCGGGGACTCGGTCGCCGGCACGCAGCCGGACAATGTCACCGGGGACGAGGTCCTCCGCGGCCACGGTCTGCCACTGGTCTTCGCGACGTGCAGCCGCGGAGGGTGACAGCATGTCGCGAATGCCTTCGAGGGCCCGTTCGGCGCGCCCTTCCTGCAGGAACCCGACGACAGCGTTGATGAGCACCACAGCGAGAATGACGATGGTATCGACCCAGTGCTGCAGCGCGGCAGTCAGAGCGGCCGCGCCCAGCAGCACGTAGATGAGCACGTCGTTGAGGTGACGCAGGAAGCGAACCGCCGCACTGTCCCTCTCTGCGGCGGGGAGGGCGTTCGGCCCGTGCTCGGCGAGGCGGGCCTGGACCTGCGTCTCGGTCAGCCCTACGCTCGGGTCCGCCTCGAAGCGGCTCAGTGCCTGCTCGGCGGTGAGCGCATGCGCCGGTCTTGTCAGCTCGCTGTTCGTTCCGGTGGTGACCTCAGGCATGCGTCTACCTTCTCACTGACGCGGGGCCTCCGATGCTGGGGTTCGGCTCCGTCAGAGGGTCAGCTGGCATCGGAGCCGGCGGCGGTGCTGGTTTCGGGTGCTGGGCCGCGTCGGAAGCGGCGCACACAGAAGCGCCGTCGCCCCCGCGCAGAGCGGAGGGCGACGGCGTCAGGCTGCAGATGAGCTGAGGTGCGTCAGCCTTTGAAGATCTCGCGCAGCAGCTCGGCGGTTTCGGAGGGCGTCTTGCCGACCTTCACGCCTGCCGCCTCGAGTGCTTCCTTCTTGGCCTCGGCCGTGCCCGAGGAGCCGGAGACGATCGCGCCGGCGTGGCCCATCGTCTTGCCCTCGGGAGCGGTGAAGCCTGCGACGTAGCCGACGACCGGCTTGGTGACGTGGGCCTTGATGTACTCCGCGGCGCGCTCTTCGGCGTCTCCGCCGATCTCGCCGATCATGACGATCGCCTTGGTGTCCGGGTCGTTCTCGAACGCTTCGAGCGCATCGATGTGGGTGGTGCCGATGACCGGGTCGCCGCCGATTCCGATGCTGGTGGAGAACCCGATGTCACGGAGTTCGTACATCATCTGGTACGTCAGAGTGCCGGACTTGGACACCAGTCCGATAGGACCGGACTCCGTGATGTTTGCCGGGGTGATGCCGGCCAGCGCCTCGCCGGGGGTGATGATGCCGGGGCAGTTCGGGCCGATGACGCGGGTGATCGGGTTCCCGTCGTCGTCGGTGGTGGTCGCAGCCAGGTTGTAGAACTCGGCAGTGTCCTGCACCGGGATGCCCTCGGTGATCACGACCAGCAGGCCGATGCCTGCCTGGATGGCCTCGATCGCCGCATCTTTGGCGAACTTCGGAGGAACGAAGGCCACGGAGACGTCCGCGCCGGTCTTCTCCATGGCTTCGGAGACGGAGCCGAAGACCGGGAGCTCTGTTTCGTAGCCGTCCTTGTGGATGTGGGTGACGTGCGAGCCGGCTTTGCGGGCGTTGACGCCGCCCACGATGTTGGTGCCGGCCTTGAGCATCAGGGCGGTGTGCTTGGTGCCCTCGCCGCCGGTGATGCCCTGGACGATGACCTTGGAGTCTTTGTTGAGGTAGATCGACATATGTGTCTCCGTCCCTTTACTTGTTCGCCAGCTCGGCGGCCTGGTCGGCCCCTGCGTCCATGGTGTCGGCCGTGGTGACCAGCGGGTGGTTGGCGTCGGCGAGGATCTTCCGGCCTGCCTCCACGTTGTTGCCGTCCAGTCGCACGACCAGCGGCTTGCTGGCGGTGTCGCCCAGAATGTCCAGAGCCTTGACGATTCCGTTGGCGACGGCGTCGCAGCTGGTGATGCCGCCGAAGACGTTCACGAACACCGACTTCACCTGGTCGTCCGACAGGATCACGTCGAGGCCGTGCGCCATGATCTCCGCAGAGGCGCCGCCTCCGATGTCGAGGAAGTTCGCGGGCTTGACCCCACCGTGAGCCTCCCCGGCGTACGCGACCACGTCGAGGGTGGACATCACGAGACCGGCGCCGTTGCCGATGATGCCGACCTGACCGTCGAGCTTCACGTAGTTCAGCTCGTGCTCTGCCGCCTTGGCCTCGAGCGGGTCCACAGCGGACTCGTCGATCAGGTCGGCGTGCGCGGGCTGACGGAAGGCCGCGTTCTCGTCGAGAGTGATCTTGCCGTCCAGCGCGATGATGCTGCCGTCAGCAGTCCTCACCAGCGGGTTGACCTCCACCAGCGACGCGTCCTCTTCCTTGAAGACTCTCCAGAGCTGCTTGAAGACCTTGGACAGGGCCGGGGCATCGGCTGCGTCGAAGCCGGCCTTGGCGGCGATGTAGCCGCCCATGGAGCCGGTGATGCCCACGTTCGGGTCGAAGTTGACCCTGGCCAGCTTCTCCGGGGACTCCACGGCGAGCTGCTCGATCTCCACGCCGCCCTCCTTGGAGCTCATGGCGAGGTACTGGCGCTCTGCGCGGTCCAGGAGGATGGAGAAGTAGTACTCCTCCACGATCTCGGCGCCCTGGGCGATCATGACCCGGTGCACCGTGTGGCCCTTGATGTCCATGCCGAGGATGGCCTCAGCGTGCTCATAGGCCTCCTGCGGTGACTTGGCCAGCTTCACGCCGCCGGCCTTGCCGCGGCCGCCGACCTTCACCTGGGCCTTGATGACCACTGTTCCGCCGATCTGCTCAGCGGCGTTCTTTGCTTCTTCGGGCGTAGTGGCGACGATGCCGGCGAGCACGGGGACACCGTGCGCCTCGAACAGATCGCGCGCCTGGTACTCGTAAAGGTCCACAGGTGTGTCCTTCTGCGTTGATGACAAAGCGAGTGAGGAGATGCTCGCTGGGCCGCACCGCAGGACGGCGTCGGCTCAGCTGAGTTTCTCCAGGGGAGCATATCGCAGGAGAAGGCGCTTCTCGGCACCGCTGAACGCGACCTTGGCCACTGTCTTGTCCCCCGAGCCTTCGACGGACAGGACCTCGCCGATGCCGAACTTGCCGTGCTTCACCTGCTCCCCGGGGCTGAGCGAGGGGATTTCCCGGTCGGGGTTCACGTTCTTCGGCGGCGCCGACGCAGGCGCTCCCCCATGCGAACCCCTGGTCAGGGCCTCGTCGCCGCCCCAGCCTGTTCGGCCGAAGCTTGAGCCTGACCCGAAGCCCGACAGTGCCGAACCGCGAGAGCCCGCGGTGCGGCTGGTGACCGAGTCCGGGCTCGAGTGCAGCAGGTGGTCCGGAATCTCAGCGAGGAACTGGCTGGGTGGGTTGTAGGAGACCTGGCCCCAGAGGCTCCTGGACTCAGCCCGCGTCAGGAAGAGACGGTGCTCGGCTCGCGTGAGCCCCACGTAGGCGAGGCGACGCTCCTCGGAGAGCTGATCCGTGTCGCCCATGGCCCGCTGGTGGGGGAAGACGCCGTGCTCCATGCCGGTGAGGAATACCACCGGGAACTCCAGCCCCTTCGCTGTGTGAAGCGTCATCAGAGTGACCTGGCCCTGCTCGGCGGCCAGCCGGGCCGACTCGTCATCGGGGGCGTTGGGTATGGCGTCTGCGTCAGCGATGAGGCTGACCTGCTCCAGGAAGCCCTCCAGGGAGGCCCCCTCGGTGTTGGCCTCGTACTCCTTCATCACCGCGACCAGCTCGCCGAGGTTGTCCGCGCGGGACTCGTCCTGCAGGTCCTTCGACTCTCGCAGCGCCGCCATCATGCCGGACTGCTCCAGCACCGCCTCCAGCACCACGGAGGGGTTCTCGTCAGCTGCGAGGCTGGTGACATCGTCGATCATGCGCACGAAGGACGCGATCTGCTTCACCGCACGGGTCGAGGCGCTCGTCTCCTCGGCCCGGCGCAGCGCCTCGAGGAACGTGATTCGGTCCCGACCCGCCAGCTGGGCCACCGCAGTCTCTGCCTTCTCACCGATGCCCCGCTTCGGCTCGTTGAGCACCCGCCGAAGGTTCACATCGTCATCGGGGTTGTTCACCACGTGCAGGTAGGCCAGGGCATCCTTGATCTCTTTGCGATCGTAGAACCGCGTGCCGCCGATGACCCGGTAGGGGATGCCGCGGTGGATGAGGCGCTCCTCCAAGGACCTGGACTGGGCGTTGGTCCGGTAGAACACCGCCACGTCCGAGGGCTTCACGCCCTCATCGTCGCCGAGACGGTCGATGGTCCGAGCGATCCACGCCGCCTCGTCCGACTCCGAGTGGGCCACGTGGAGGGTCACATCCGGCCCAGCGCCGGACTCCGTCCAGAGGCTCTTCTCCTGACGGGCCGAGTTCTGGGAGATGACCGCGTTTGCGGCGTCAAGGATGTTCTGGGTGGAGCGGTAGTTCTGCTCCAGCTTGATGACCCGCGCCTGGGGGTAGTCCCGCTCAAACTCGGTGATGTTGCGGATGTCCGCGCCGCGGAAGGCGTAGATCGACTGGTCCGAGTCGCCGACCACCGTCAGCTCCGCCGGACTGGTCTCCACCTCGTCATCCGGTGCTGTCAGCTGCCTGATCAGCCGGTACTGGGCGTGGTTGGTGTCCTGATACTCATCGACGAGCACGTGCCGGAATCTGCGGCGGTAGCTGTCGCGCACCGCGGGGAAGGCCTCCAGCATGTAGACGGTCTCCGTGAGGAGGTCGTCGAAGTCGTAGGCATTCGCAGCTCGCAGCCGCTCGGAGTATTCGCCGAACACGGTGGAGACCGCCTCGGAGAACGGCTCGCTGGGAGCCGTGGCGCGGAACCCCTCCGCATCGACCAGCTCATTCTTCAGCGCACTGATCCTGTTGCGCAGGGCCCGCGGGGCGAACCGCTTCGGGTCCAGCTGGTGCTCCTTGGCGATCTGGGTGACCAGGCGCAGGGAGTCTGAGGCGTCGTAGATGGTGAATGTGGACTTGCGGCCGATGGTCGGCGCCTCGGCGCGGAGGATCCGCACGCAGGAGGAGTGGAACGTGGATATCCACATGCGCTGGGCGGCCGGCCCGATCAGCCGTTCGATGCGCTCCTTCATCTCCCGGGCAGCCTTGTTGGTGAAGGTGATCGCCAGGATCTCGTGCGGCCGGGCCGCGCCGGTGTGGATCAGGTGGGCGATCCGCCGGGTGAGCACCGCCGTCTTGCCCGAGCCGGCACCGGCGACGATCAGCAGCGGGGAGCCGCCGTGGAGGACGGCCTCCCTCTGCTGCGGGTTCAGCCCCTCGACGGCTGCCCCCGAAGGCTCTGGCGGCTCCTGCAGAACGGCCGGTCCGGCGTCGTCGTGGACGCCGTCCCGCTCGTCGTTCCGGGCTGATCGAGACCCCTCGCCGGCGCGCTGCGAAGGCGGAGTGAAGAGAAAATCCATGGCGCCACCAGTGTAAGGGTGCCGCCTGACACGGCGTCCGCAGCAGGTGCTGGGGGCGCACCCTTGCTGCAGCGACGGCGCGTAGGGTGATGAGCATGCTGTGCTCGGCGGCGGCCATACGTGCGGCCGCATGAGCGGCGTCGCCCTGGCGATGGTGCTGGCCGCCGCGGTCTTCCACGCAGTGTGGAATCTGGCGGCCAAAGCCGCCCGCGGGGACACCACCGTGCTCATCTGGATGTACTACTCGATGGGCTGCCTCATCACCCTCCCCGTCGGCATCATCCGCGCCATCGTCACGGAGGCTGACCACGGCTGGGAGCTTCCCCTGGCCGCCCTGGTCACCGCGGTGCTGCACATCGCCTACGCCCAACTGCTGCAGACCGGCTACCGGAAGGCCGAGCTGGGCGTGGTGTATCCGGTGGCGCGCGGCGTCGGACCGGTGCTGACGATCGTGGTGGCCGTCGCCGTTCTGGGCGAACGGCCGGAGAGCCTGGCCCTCCTCGGCGGGCTGGTGGTGATCAGCGGCATCCTGCTCGTGACAGGACGGAAGCTGTTCCGCCGCTCCTCCGGGCTGGGAGCGGGACTCATGTACGGCTCGGCCACGGGCGCGGCCATCGCGGCGTACACGCTGTGGGACAACTATGCGGTGAACGGCCTGAGCATCGACCCGATCCTGTACTTCGGGCTCAGCGGCGTGCTCCAGTCCGCTGTGATGCTGCCGTGGGTGGTGCGGAAGCGGGAGCTCATCGCCCCCACCTGGCGCAGCGACCGCCGAGCCGTCGTCACCATTGCGGTCCTGTCCCCGCTGGCGTACATCCTGGTGCTCTACGCCATGACGACGACGTCGGTCGCCCTGGTCGCCCCCGTGCGGGAGTCCTCCATCATCATCGGTTCTCTGCTGGCCTGGTGGCTGTTCAAGGAGAGGGATCCTCTCCGCCGGCTGGCAGGGGCCGCAGTGGTCGCCGCGGGGATCGCGCTGATTGCCATCAGCTGATCAGCCGCGGGGTCAGCGCCGAAGGCATTGCGCCCGACGACGGGAGCTTCCTCGTGGAGGTGGAGGATGTGCCCGAAGACGGCGCGTGGGCCTTCAGCGCAGGCGCCGTCCTCGAGTGATTCTGATGCGGCTGCGCGCTCAGCCGACGTAGAAGGGGTAGTCGGTGTAGCCGCGCTCCCCGCCGACGTAGAACGTCTCCGGCTGCGGTTCGTTCTCCTCAAGCTCCTCCCGCCACCGGCGCACCAGATCCGGGTTGGCGATGACCGCCCGTCCCACGCTCACAGCCTCAGCCAGGTCATGGTCCACGAGCTGCTCGGCGGTCAGCCGATCCGTAGGAACGCCGAAGCCGGTATTGGCCACCAGCGGGGCACCCGACACGCTGCGGATGACCTGAACCATCTCCGACGCAGGGTCAGCACTGAGCACATCGATGTGCGCCATGCCGAGGGGTGCAAGCCCTTCGGCCAGCGCCCGGTACGTGGCCAGGGCGTCGGCGTCGTCCTCCTCGAGAGCGCCCTGAATGTTGTGCTGAGGCGACAGGCGTATGCCGGTCTTGTCGCCGCCGATGGCCTGGGCGGTCGCGGCGGCGATATCGATCGCGAACCTGGCGCGGTTCTGCGGAGAGCCGCCGTACTGGTCAGTGCGATGGTTGGTGGTGGCGGCGATGAACTCGTGGATGAGGTAGCCGTTGGCTCCGTGGATCTGCACACCGTCCATGCCGGCCGCCACGGCGTTCTCTGCGGCGCGGGCGAACTGCTGCACGGTCTGCTGCACCTCGTCGGTGGTCAGGGCGTGCGGCACCGGGTGGGGCTGCTTGCCCTCAGGGGTGCGGATCTCGCCGGGAGCGGCGATCGATGATGGTGCGGTGACCCGGCCCGTGGCGGAGATGGAGGGATGGCCGATCCTGCCTCCGTGCATGATCTGCATGATGATGCGTCCGCCCTCGGCGTGCACGGCCTCAGTGACCCGGCGCCACCCCTCGATGTGCTGCTGCGTCTCGATGCCCGGCTGGCCGATCCAGGTCCGGCCCTCGCCCACCGGCCACGTGCCCTCGGTGGTGATCAGCCCCATGCTGGACCGCTGCCGGTAGTACTCCACCACCGCATCGTTGGGGGTGCCGTCCTGATCGGAGCGGATGCGGGTCAGCGGCGCCATCACCAAGCGATTGGCAAGGTTCATGCTGCCGAGCGTCACGGGCGTGTAGAGAGCGGAGGTCATCGGAGTCCTTGATCGAGAAGCAGGGGTACGGTGAGGGCCAACCCGCCCATACCGCTCCGCATTCCGCACCGTGTCAGAACCCACATCCCGTCGGTCCGACAGCGGGCCGGCGGTGCGGGCGGCAGGCTCAGCTGCTGCCGGCAGCGGCGGAGGCGAGCTCCTCCATCTGGTCCCGGCGGTCGACGACGTATCTGGTCTGCCGCATCCGCGACGTCACCGGCCGCATGAGCACGTCTCCCAGCGCGATCCCGCCGGCGATCGCCAGAATGATGATCAGCGCGGTGAAGAGCTGGTGAAGCCCAGCATTCATCATCTCGGATGAGGAGCCGAGGGCGATCTGGTACATCCCGCGGAAGATGATGAGGCCCGGAAGCATGAACATCATGGCAGGCACTGCGATGACGAGGATGGGCGCCTGCATGCGCAGCGCGATGATGCGGGCGAGCGCCCCGATGACCACAGCCCCCACGATGGGTGAGAACCAGATCCCCAGCCCGAGAGTGTCGGCCGCGTAGTACGCCGAGAATCCCAGACAGGCCACTGCGCCGGTGGGCAGCAGCAGACGCCAGGGGGCCTGTTCGACGATGGCTGCCGTCACACCGGTGGCCAGGACGAGGACCGCGAGCGCGGACGGGTGGTAGAGGTGCGTGATGCCCTGGACGATCTCCACCTCAGGGGCGCCCAGGACGTCGGCGACGATGACCGCCGTCATGATCCCCGCCGTCATTCCGGCGAAGGACACCAGCGTGGAGACCAGGCGGCCGGCGGCGGTGATGGGGAAGGAGTGGATGACGTCCTGCATGGCGTTGACGATGCGCACACTGGGAAGAAGGATCATGAGGCCTCCGGCGACCACCATGGAGGGGGTGATGTCGGCCCCGAGCCAGAGGGCGGAGAGCGCGACCGAAGTGGCTGCGAATCCGCCGGCTGCGAGGGTGAAGATCTCCGGGACCCTCCACGCATGCAGCTGGCGCGTGATGCCCAGCACCAGGAGTGTGGCGGCGAAGCCGAGGAACGCATCCAAAGGTGGAGCGCCGGTGTAGCTGGCGAACAGGCCCGCGAACAGTGCGCCCGAAACCGTCACGACCCAGCGGGCGTAGGGCTTGGGCTGGCGTCGGATGTCCCGCAGGCGCTTCTTCGCCTGCGCACGCGTGACGCGGCCGGTGATGATGTCTGTGACCATCTGGTGCAGCTCGCAGAGCGCACGGAAGTTGCCGGACCAGGATCGGACCACGCGGACCCGCGAGTAGGGGAACCTCCCCTCGGGCGCCCAGTTGAAGATGATCGACTGGTTGGTGATGTCCACGTCGGTGTGGTCCATGCCGTAGGCGGCAGTGACCGCGATGATGCTGGTCTCTACGTCGAAGGCTCCCGCCCCGTAGCGGAAGAGGGTCTCGCCGAGGTCGAGGACGAAGTTGATGGTCTCCAGCTCGTCGGCCTCGTGGGTCTGCTCGGCGAGGATGGGGTTGGCGTAGGGCGTGCCGGTGAGCCGGTCGACCAGCGGCAGGACAGCGGTGGCCGTCTGCACAGGCTCGATGACGCGCCGGAAGATGTGGCGCGTGTCGGCCCTCTGCTCGAAGGCGGAGGGGTCGAAGGCCTGCTGCTTCTTCGGTGCGCGGCCGCGCCGCGGCTCTCGAGGCCTGCGGCGCGGATCCTTCTTAGGCCTATCGGCCTCCCCGTCGGCAGCCGGTTTGACCACAGGCATCAGCTGAGAGGTGGTGTCAGGCTTGGAGACGGTCGGGTCGATGGGGACTGGTGGGCGGCGAGGCGGCATAGGCCCTCCAAGGCATCTGTGAGGGTTGCAGGGGATGAACAATCGGATCGAGGCGGCGTGAGGCTCGGGACTGCACTTTGACGGCGTCGTCAGAGTGCCAGAAAAGTCCCGTGAGAGATGTTGAATACCCTTCGAAGCTCCGGTCCTCGACAATGCTCCCACGCCCGGGAGGCACGGCACAACGCCTCGGGCGGGGCGCTCAGCCGCGGCTCTCAGCGCGCTCGCCGCCCATGGGCACCTCGAGGGCCGAGAAGGAGTAGGGAGGCCACGGACCGAGGAATCGAATGCGGGTCCCCGGGGCCTCGTCCTGGATGGCGGAGAGCTCGGCGCCCAGGTCCTCGATGCGGTCCGCGCGAAGCAGACAGGCTGCCGAGAGCACGCGCACGAGCCCCTTTGCGTGCTGAGCGCTGGTGTACTCCTGAAGCTCCGAGCTGTGCTGGGCGATTCGCTGCCGATAGTCGGGGTAGAGACGGTCGGCGGCCTGGTCCGTCAGCTGCTTCTGCAGCTTCTCCAGGCGCTTCTCCAGCAGCCGACGCACGCCTGCGGGCCTGGACTCCATCTCCTCACGGAGCTGAGCGACCGACGGGTCGTCCTGAGCGAACTCGTCCGGGTCGAGGCTGATCTCGACGCGGAGCTCCGAGGAGCCCTCCAGCTCATCGAGCCGAGTGCGCAGCTCGTCCCCAGCGCTGTTCAGCCAGGCCTGAAGCTGGTCGTCGGCCGTGGCGCCGCCGTCCTCGTCCGGTCGGACGATGACGTTGAAGGAGACTGGCAGCACACTGGCCGCGCTGCTCCAGCACGCCTCCACGACGTCGCTGTGCTGGAGCACCCACCGCTTCACGTCGTCATCCGGACCTTCGTACGGGGCCGCGTCGTGGGTGTGCACCACCGCCGCGACTCCCGAGGGTGCGCTCACGATGTGGAGGTCAGCACCGTCGATCCCTGCTCCTTCGGGGGGTGGGCTGCCGGCCGGGACCAGGGCGTAGATGTACAGGGTCCTCATAGTCAGCCGGATCCTCTCTCGGTCTCGTCGGCCCACCGCTGCGGGTTGATGAGCTTTCCCACGACCTCATCGACGACTTCGTCCAGACCGCGGTGCAGGTCCGAGACGGAGCCGGTGATGCCGTGATCGGCTTTGATCTGATCCATCGCCTCATCGAGCTCCAGCAGTGCTTCGCCGAGGCGGTTCTGCTCCTCCTCCGTGAGGTCACCGCCTTCCATGCGGCGCAGCGCCTGAGTCTCCAGCGCCTCCTGAATGACCTCGACGAGGGTGACGACGAGCGTGAGCACGCCGTGCTTCAGGCTTTCTTCGTCAACCTGCAGCGCCATCGCCGGCCTCCTTCGCCTCGGTGCTCCACTCGGTGAGGTGCTCCCTCCAGCGCTCCGGATGAGACGATGCCAGGCGGAGCACGGAGTGGGATGTCTCCACCACCAGGATCTCACTCTCATCGGTCGGGTTGGACCGGCGCTCGAGCGCGACGGACAGCACATCCGCCGGATCGAGACGTACAGAGGCCCGGGAATCCATCGGCGATCTCCAGGTGAGCTCCGTCATTCCGGACGCCGAATCCGCGCCCAGCGTCGCACGTCCCCCGCGCCAGGTGGTGCTGTTCGCCAGTGTCTCCAGGTACCAGACGTGCCCGCTCATCCGGGGAGCGGCTGCCTGATCCGGCGGCAGGCTCGTCGAGCTCCGAGGCGCACCGATGCTCTCCTGCACGAGGCTGGCGAGCCGTTGCGGATCGGCGGCTGAGAGGGTGGCCTCGCTGCCTCCCTCAGTCCGCACGAGCAGCCGCGTCCGGGCTTCGCCCCCGATCGACGCGTCCTCGAACGGCTCGATGCTCTCGATCGCAGTGAGGGGCGCCTCCCAGAGCGTCTCCGCGGGATCGCGGCGATGGATGAGGAGCCGCTCGGTCGTCACATACGCCCTGCCGGGGCGCCAGGTTCGGTGGAAGCCGGCCTGGTAGTGGCTGGCGGCCATGGCTGCGATGACCTCTTCGTCCGGGCCCATGGCCAGGTGCTTCGCCAACGACTTCTGCACCCACGCGCGCGTCTGGTCGTCCCACTGCCGCATCATGCCGTACTCGAGCATCGTCTCAATGCCGGCGATGGTCGCCCGCAGGTTGACGCCGATCAGCGGGATGTCGGCCACGGAGATGATGAGGTCCAGATTGAGGTGGACCCCCTTGTTCAGGAGGACCTCGAGGAGGTCGGGCAGGGTGGCATTGGGATCGCGGGTGGGCTCCATGGCCGACCGGTCCGCGTCAGCCGTCGAATGTGGCTGCTTCACAGCGCTGCCTACTCGGCGCTGCGGGCTGAGAGCGACTCCTCTTCGGCGTCCTCACCCGTCGTCTCGGGAAGCGGCTCGCCCTCGTCGCTCTCGAGCTCTTCGGCGCCGCTCTGCTCCAGGCTGCGCGCGTAGGCGCTCTGCCACCCGCACCATGGGCAGAAGGTGTCCATCAGCTGCTTCAGCGACGCACGCTTCCCGCACTCGGGACAGGTGTCCTTCTCCTCCATGGCTTCCTGCCATGCGGCCGTTTCACGGTCCGTTCCCGCGGGAAAGTCCAGACCGAACTTCGCTGCGGTTTCGAAGGAGGCGAGGGCCGCACGGATGCGGATTCCGAGAAGCTCCACCCCGGCGACTGAAACCATGATGTCTGCGTTGAGGACCAGGCCTTTGTCCAGGAGGGTCTCCACGACCTGCATCAGCGTTCCTTCGCGGTCCCGCTGCGGTTCCATCGCCTTGCCGGGCTGTCTCGTCGCCATACTGCTCTCCTCAGGGGTAGGTGAGTGCCGCCGGAGCGGGCACTGGGTCGAATCCTCAGCTGGGGCGGCCGCGGACGTAGCGGCTGGTCCTGCTGTAGCCGAGGAGCTCCGCGTCGGGGCTCAGACTCACCTCATACTCTGCCAGGAGGTCGGCGGTGTCAGGCACGCGCCTGGACTCCACCACTTCCATGCTCACTGTCCACCCCTCGCTGGTCTTCTGGACTCCGATGATGGACTCCGGGGTTCGGCCCACGAGGCTCTCGAACTGCTCGCGGGCTTTGCGACTGGCAGCCACCGCCGTCACCTTGGACGACCGCTCGCTGCCTGATGCCTTCTGAGCCTCGGCGGACTTCTGACCCTCCGAGGACTTCTGCCGCTCGGGCGACCTCTGACTCTCAGTCCGCTCCGACTGGCTGCGGGTGCGGGCAGTGCCTTTGGCGGCGGTGCCGCTGCTTGAGCTGCTCTTGGTGCTTGAGGACGCAGTGCGCTTCGAGGCGTCGCCCCCGCTCTGCTTGGAGCTCTGCGAGGAGCTGCTCCGCTTGGCGGGGGTCCGCTGGCTGCTTGTGCTCTTCTCTGCTTCGTCTTCACTCATGGGTCCTCCTTGTAGGGTTTCGGCGCTGACTGGCCTCCATAAGTCGCGCGATGAGCTCTCGCTCCAGCGCTGCGGCCTCGTCCTCGCTCAGCTCTCCAGCATTCCGGGCGTTCTCCACCTCGAGGAGCTGACGCCGGATGGTGTGCGGATCGTAGTGCTGCTGCTCAGCCTCCTGGGCGATCTGCTCCGCAAGCCACACAGTGCCGCGCAGGGGTGCCAGCGGCAGGCCCAGCAGCGATGTGAACAGCCCCACGGCTACACCTCCGGTACGAAGTCATAGGGAGCCTGCGGCCCCACCAGTCGGAACCTGAGCCGGGGGTGATGCTCCCGGGCGAGATCCTCCACAGCCTGCTCGAAGTCCTCGAGCTGACCGTACTCTACGAGGACCGCCGCTTCGACCACATCATCGGGCTGGCGACGGTCATGGATCATCAGATCGCTCGTGACCTCCTCCAGCCGGTCGATCACCGGCTCGGCCGCCTCAGGCTGACGCTCCTCGAGCGCCCGCACCATCAGCTCGCCGAGCTGGATCCGCTGAGGACGCGTCTCATCCTCCGTCGTGCCCGCTATGGCGGCCTGGAGCTCCGCCGCAGCGGGAACCTCCTCGACGATGGCTCGGAGCTCGTCGTCCCGGCTGAAGGTCACCGTGACGGTGAACTGCGTCCGCCCGGCGACCGACTCAAGCCCAGCGGCATACGCCTCCTCATTGGGCTCCAGGACCTCGGCCTCCACGGCATCGGCTCCGGGAATGATGGTGCCGAAGGCCAGCGGAAGGACAGGCTCGGCGGCTGCGAGCGCGTCAAGAAGCTGCGTGTGGGCCAGCAGGTCCGCCGGGGTCCCCAGCACCTCATCAGGATCCGTCTCGCTGATCACCGCAGCCACTCGCCCATGAGCCACGAGGCGCACGGCACCTCCCTGCACACCCTCGGATGAGGGCGGCAGCTCGGCATCTGCGGGGACCACGGCGTAGAGATACGTGTCCTGGGGGGAATCCCCGGAGGCGTCACTCATTCAGATCGGCTGCCTGCTCGGGAGCGGGTGCCCTCTTCCTCTTCGTCGTCGTCGCCGGTGACGGCTTCCTTGAGACCTTCGACGGCACCCTGCGTCTTGCCTTTGGCTCCGCCCTCGGCCATGCCGCTCATGAGGTCGGGCAGATCACGTCCGCCCTGGTTGCTGAGGTCCAGCCGGTTGGTGGCCTCTGCGAAGCGCAGGTAAGTGTCGACGCTGGCGATCACGATGCGCGCGTCGATGGTGAGCACCTCGATGCCCACCAGAGAGACCCGGACATATGCGTCGATGACCAGACCTTTGTCGAGGATGATCTCGACGACGTCCGCCAGCGAGCTGGAGGAGGGGCGGTCAACGTAGCTCCCTTGGGAGCGCGATGTTCCTACACTCATTTCGATTACCTACTTTCACAGTTCGGCTCAGGGGTCCCTGAGCACATTGGGTTTCGGCCGCTTCTCAGTCTTCTTCCTCCGCTGGAGCCTCTTCCTCGGCGGGCTCTACGTCCTCTTCGTCCTCGGCAGGAGCGTCATCCTCCTCAGCGGCGGGCTCCTCCTCGACGTCCTCAGGAGCCGCCTCCTCCTCGGGCTCGGCCTCATCCTCAGGTGCCGGTTCCTCCTCGACGTCCTCAGGCTCGGCCTCATCCTCGGGAGCGGGCTCCTCGTCGACGTCCTCGGGCTCCTCCTCGGCGTACTGCTCCTCAGACTCCTCGGCGGGGACGTCCTCCTCGCCGCCTTCATCCTCCGGGGCGGTGTCCTGCTCGGATTCGGCGCTCTCGTCCTCGGCCGCCTCAGACGCTGCCTCCTGCTCCTGCTCCACTGCTTCCTCGTGGGACTGCACGAGCTCTCCGTCGCGGATCTCCCCGCGCCATCCCTCGACAGAGTCGGGGTCCTGGATGACTTCGGTCATCACGTGATGGACGAAGAACTTCAGCTCGAGCCTGAAACGGCGGCCGACTGCTCGCCAGAGATTTCCGGTGCGCTCCACGAACCCCTGCGGGTGGTACTCGCCGATGGTGAGCATGCGGGTGAGCGTGGGCGTCACTTCGTGGAAGGACACGCTGCCGCTGATGCTGCCCTTCTCCCCCGTGGATGACCACACGATGTGCGAGTCAGCCACCTGTTCGGTGATGGTCGCCTCCCAGGTCCTGTGGGAGAGGAAGACCTGGCCCTTGAAGCTGATCTTGGTGTCGTCCACACGCTCGACGTTCTCAACCTTCCTCATGAAGGTGGGCCAGTCCTCAAACTGGGTGAACGCGTTGTACGCGACGTGGAGAGGGACTCCGATGTCGGTCCACTCCACGATGTTGATGAACTTCTTTCCGGAGGAGGAGCTCGAGGACCCGGACCCCCCGGGCAGCGCGTCCTTCACCTTCGCCTGGGCTCCCGACGCCACGCCTGATGCTGCGGCGGAGACCGGCGACTTCCCTTCGGCCATCTTCTCCGCGCCTGCCTTGACGCCTTCTCCTGCGGCACCTCCGCCGCTTTCGATCCGCTCGGCGAAGTCGTCGACGCGGTCGCTCACGGAATTGATGGCTTTGCGTCCGAGGGCCTGTGCGTAGTCACCCAGCTGGGACTTCAGCCCTCCCAGCATGTCCTGATCGCTCATTTCTTAGCCCCCTGGCTCTTGGATGCGGTCGTTTTCCCGGCGTTGGACGACTTGCGCGTCGTGCTGCCGGTGCCGCTCTTGGCACGCGAGTTCGAACGGCTTCCGGAGCTGCCCGAGCGCGCCCTGCTCTGTGAGCTGCTGGAAGACTTCCTGCTCGAGGAGGCGGACCCCGTGCCGGACTTCGCCGTGGAGCGGCTGCGCTGCGAGGAGGACTTCTTCGCCGCGGGCTTCTCCTCCTCCCTCGGATGAGGAGTCGTCAGCCTGGGGCTCCTCGGCCTCCTGCTGCTCCGGCTCGCTCGATTCGCTCTCCGCCGGCTCCTCGGAACCCTCTGGTTCAGCCTCTGCAGGCTCCTCAGCCGCGGATTCTTCCTCGCCGGAGTCAGAGCTCTTCTGCTTCAGCGAGGAATTGATACTCTCGGTCTGCTGCTCAAGTCGGGAGCCGACCTGGCTCAGACCGGCTGATGCGACTCCCTGCACCGAACTGGCCAGACGGCCAAGTTCGGGTGAGCCCTCTCCGAGGGAGCCCAACGCTTTGCTGATCTCTTCGCGCTGGCTGTACAGCTTCGAGCCGCCGACCGTCGCTGCGACGGTCAGAGCAAGTTTGAGCTTCTTGCCTCGGCCCAGCATGTAGCCGCCGAGCAGAAGTCCTGCAACTTTCGCTTTGTTGCCCATAGATTTCCCTCCGTCATGCGCTGCCCAGCGCTAGGAACCTGCGTGAAGTGTTCTGGATTACATCTTTCCGACACGCTAGGGGCGTCAGCTGGAACAAAACATGAGGTTTTCTGATCGCCACGTGGATGCGCCGCGGCCAGTATCCTGGGCTCTGCACAGGAAGAATCATGGCCTGAAGAACACCCGGACCCCATGATGAGGCACATGACCCCGTTCTCGAGCGGAGGAGGAGCAGCACCATGAGCGGCATCTACCCCCAAGACCTGCTCCAGGTGCAGGACGCTGCGGAGCAGACCGTGCTGATCGACGTCCGATCGGCCGCAGAGTTCGAGAGTGTGCGCATTCCCGGCTCGCACAGCCTTCCTCTGGACCTCCTGCAGCAGAAGCCTGACGCGGTGGCAGCGAACCTTCCCGCCGGAAGTGTGCTGCTCTGCCAATCCGGCGTGCGCAGCCAGCAGGCGCTGACTGCGGTCTCGGCAGCGGGAGGGGGCGACGCGCAGGTGCTCGTCGGAGGCATCAATGCGTATGAGGATGCCGGAGGGAAGCTCCTCCACGGTCGCAGCACCTGGTCCATGGAGCGCCAAGTGCGGATGGCCGCGGGCGGCCTGGTCGCGGCCGGCGTGCTGGGAGGTCGCCTCATCCATCCGAAGCTCACATGGCTTTCGTTCGGGGTGGGCTCCGGCCTCATCTTCGCCGCCGCATCGAACACCTGCGGCATGGCATACGCGCTCAGCCGCATGCCGTGGAACAGAGCCGAGAAGGTGCCCACCCTCGACTCCGCCCTCGCGAGCATCGCCGAGACGCCGCCCTCGACTCCCTGAACCGATCGGCGCTCACGGCCGCGCACCGGGAACGCCGCCGGGACGGCATCGAAGAGGACACGCGTGGCAGGATGCTGCCGCGCGAGGCTCGTGGGATCATTGCTCCCCCACGGCCGTTTTACAATCTCCGGAGGATCATCGGTGCGCAGCGCAGACGCAGAGACCCAGCGCAAGATCGTCAACAGGCTTAAGCGCGCCCGAGGTCAGCTCGACTCGGTGATCAGCGCGGTGGAGGGCGGCGGCTCCTGCCGCGATGTGGTCACCCAGCTCGCTGCGGTATCCACCGCCCTGGACCGGGCCGGCTTTCTGGTGGTCTCGGGCGCGATGCAGTACTGCATCGCTGAGCCTGGTAAGGCAGCTGAGGACGAGGACGGGCTGACCGTCGAGGAGTTGGAGAAGCTGTTCCTCACCCTGTCTTGAGCTCCCGTCATCGAAGCAGGGCAGCCGCACGCCCGGTTGCGCCCAGACTGCCTCGACAGGGTGCGAACACAATGCGCATCGAGCTCCCGCGGCGAGCTTGCGGAGGACGCTAGACTCAGTTGCGACGCATGAGCCTGGCGCCCTTTCGTGCCTCAGACCCGGGGGAGACTGGATGTTCGAGCTGTGAGGAGAGCCCCTTCAGCTGCGACCGATGGCGAGTCCGGGTCCCGCATTCAGGCTCTGGACGCCGCCCGAGGGCTGGCCATAGTCGGCATGATCGCAGTCAACGTGGGGCCCCTCGACGGCACATCGTTCTGGGACTCGCTCTACCGTCTCCCCCACGGACGGGCGTCCCTCCTCTTCATCGTCCTGGGCGGCATCGGCTTCACACTCATCACCCGCCGGGCGAGGTCCGGTCACCTCAGGATCCCCTGGGGAACGTTCCTGTATCGCAGCGGCCTCCTGCTGCTCCTCGGCCTGCTGCTCCAAGAGCTGGACCACGGTGTCCGGGTCATCCTGACCAGCTATGCCGCTCTCTTTCTTCTGGGACTGCCGCTGGTAAGAGCCGGCAGCAGGGTGCTTATAGCGCTGGCCGGCACCAGCGTGGCCCTCGGCCCGTTGGCGTGGATCGTCATTCACGATGACCATCCGACCGGCTTCAAGCGCGAACCGATCACCGCAGACCAGCCCGCCCTTGAGATAGTGGCCGACATCCTGGTGACCGGACCCTACCCCGTGGCGGTATGGGCCGCACCCTTTCTGCTGGGCATGTGGCTGGGCCGACTGAACCTGCGGGATACCCGCGTCAGCCTGCGCCTTATTGTCTGGGGCGGACTGACAGCCGTGTCCGCCCGCGCTGCATCTGCGCTGCTCATTCGGGCCCTCGGCGAACCCTCCAGCCACAATGACTGGCAGAGGCTGGTCAGCGATGTCGCCCACTCCGAAATGCCTCTATGGGTGATCGGCGGCACAGGCTCCGCCGTCTTCGTTCTCGGCCTCTGTCTCAGAGTTCCGACGTGGAATCGGCCCTGGCTGTCTCCCCTCACCTCACTGGGGCGTCTCGCGCTGACCGCCTACGCAGCGCACCTGGTGGTGCTGGCCCTGCTCGTGAGACCAGGCCCTGAGGGACTTGCGGCTGGGGCCGCCGCGACTGCGCTGCTGTGCGGCGCGCTCATGCTCTTTGCCGTGATCTGGCTGCGCGTGATGCAGAGGGGGCCTCTCGAAGCGCTGCTCAGGCTCCCCAGACAGGCCAAGGCCCCATAGCACCCCGCGCGGCAGGACTCGAAGAAACAGGCTGCGGAGGCCGCACGGACGGCCGGAAAGAAGCATCCTGCCGAGCCCAGCCCTCGTCAGGCGACCTAGACACACCGACCGGCTCACCAAGACCGGTGCGGCAGACAGCGCATGCGCACCGACGAAGGCTTCGCTTGTGCCCCTTCGTGGATGCTTCTCAAGCCCCCCGCAGGCCGGTGGAGACCCTGATTCGCAGTGTTCTCAGGAGCTCGGCGGGGCGTCGGACACGTCTCCAGGCTACTCGGCACCACGATGAGCGTGGTCCGGTGCCGAAATATTCGCGTGGTCCTCAAACCCGTTTGAGCGCCCCGAATCGGGCTGCGCTAGCCGAGGAGTACGCCAAGGGGTATCGGTCGATGAGCTGGAGGGGTGGTTCGGGAGACATCGTGCTACGGTGCGCCGGATTGCTGCTAAGGCGGGTCTTTTTGGAGCGCCAGCGC
Source organism: Nesterenkonia sp. NBAIMH1 (assembly GCF_007922635.1). Taxonomy (NCBI): domain Bacteria; kingdom Bacillati; phylum Actinomycetota; class Actinomycetes; order Micrococcales; family Micrococcaceae; genus Nesterenkonia; species Nesterenkonia sp. NBAIMH1. Next base: position 1,554,140 of record NZ_CP042335.1, on the reverse strand, counting down.
GGTCCCGATGAGCCAGGCAGACCGGAGGTGGTTCGGCTGTACGAGTAGGGCATGACGTTGGAATAGGTCGCGGCCGAGTTGGGGGCCGGCGATGAGACGGGGCATTTACCGGTCGCTGCATGTGGTGGGATCGTCCGCTCACGCGGTCGAGAGCGTGTCTCGGGCTCGGTTTCGGTGGGTGGTTCTTGTCCGTCGCGTAGGCCCGCACGGGTGCCCGAAGACTGTCGGAGGCGCCTAGGCGTTGGCGCTCAGGTACGAAGTCAGTGATGCCTCGATCGTCTTAAAGCGTTCTGCTCGGGACCCCACGTCGTCACGAAGAACGGCGATCTGTTCGAGGAGCTCCGGGCACGCTGCGTCGTCCTTCTCTCCCACGGTGCATGGCAGCACCTGCTGCACCAACGTGGTCGGCAGACCTATGTCGAGCAGTGACCGGATCGTCTCGACTATGGCCACCGCATTGTCCCCATATTCCCGGTAGCCGTTCGGCTGGCGCTGCGACGTCAATAAGCCTTGCTGCTCGTAGTAGCGCAACGATCTAGGGCTAGCCCCGGTTCGAGCGCTCAGTTCACCGATGCGCATCGCATATCCCTTCTTGACCTTGACACTGATGTCAAACTTTACGCTTCCTGGCATGACGAATTCGACACGCATACGACTCACCGATCCCCTCGCCACTGCACCGGACCTCACCGGACGCCACGCAATCGTGACCGGCGGTACAAGTGGCCTCGGGCTGGCCACCACGCGTCTCCTCGCGCTCCGGGGTTCCACTGTCCTGATCGGTGCCCGCGACGTGGAGCGAGCTGAGGCTGTCCGCGTTCGCCTCATTGAGGAGAATCGTCTACCCGCCGAGAGGATCACCGTTGCCGCCTTGGACCTCATCGACCCCGATTCGATTCACCAATTCGCCCTCGGGGCGGCAGATCGCCCCGTGGACCTCCTTGTGCTCAACGCGGGGATCAGCAGCGTTCCTCTCCGGCATGATCACGCGGGAACAGAGAGTCAGTTCGCCACCAACCACCTGGGCCACTTCGCTCTTACCGGCCTCCTCCTTCCCGCCCTCACGCAGGGAACAGGCGCCCGAGTCGTGGCGGTATCGTCTGCCCTCTATAAAGGGGCCACCCTGAATCTTGACGACCTGGCCAGCACTCACCGCTACTCACCCGGTCGGGCCTACAGCCGGTCCAAACTGGCCAACACAATTTTTGCGATCGAACTCAACCGCCGCCTCGCTGCATCCGGAAGCCCCATTCGCAGCTTCGCCGCTCATCCCGGTATGGCACGCACACCCCTGCATGCGACCTACCCTTCAGCCGCCACCCGAATCCTGACCGGCGCCATTGCTCGCGCCATTGGCCGTGAGCCCGACCCCGCCAATATCGGCGTCCTGACCGCAGCCCTCAACTCGAAGGCTGACCCTCATCTGTTCTGGGGACCGGCCGGATCCAAGACGGCGCCCGATGCACTCGGTGAACCGTTCAGGCCCATCGCTACCGACCTATCGACTGCGACGGCCCTCTGGAACACGTCCGAGCGGCTGACCGGCATCCGCTTCCTCAGTTGAGTTGACACGGACGCGCACTCTCCATGTCGGGTCATTCACTGTTCTCTACCGCAGCAAGGGTCCTAACGGCGTTGACGATGCTGCTGCGGCGAGAAGTCGACTCAATGCCCGGCCCGAGCGCGGGGGTGGCTGAAGCGCCGGCCAGAGACGCTGCTTCGGAACTTCGGGGATCGGACCGGACTGGTGCGCAGCGTGCTGAGGGCGCGCACCGATGGCATCGCCAGCGCAGTCCAGTCGGAACCGCCGCCACTCGGTCCCGGGTCGAACCCCGACGCTCGTGTGCGCACTGACGCTGAAGGGGATCGTGCGATTGAAGCTCGACAACCTCTAACTGGTGCGAGCGATTGAGGAGACACGAGCGGACGGGTGTTCGAACATGAAGCGTTTGGTGCCCCAGACAGGATTCGAACCTGTGACACCCGCTTTAGGAGAGCGGTGCTCTATCCCCTGAGCTACTGAGGCGGGGCGCGACCATCCTACCTCTCATCGACGTGTGACCCCACGTGAAGGGGCTGTAACACTGCCATTACACATCACCCCTACTCTTGAAGAATGATTGAACAATCTTCGTCGCACGGGGGGCGTGTGACCCTGGTGGGCGCAGGGCCGGGCGCGGCCGACCTGATGACGGTCCGGGCGGTGCGAGCCCTGCAGTCGGCCGATGTGGTCTTCTATGACCGGCTTGCCCCTACCGACGCGCTGCGCGAATGGGCTCCGCAGGCACAGCTGTTCGACGTGGGGAAGCGTCCGGGGCATCACCGGGTGACGCAGGAGAATATTCACAGCATGATGCTCTCCTCGGCCAGCACGGGCCAGCATGTGGTCCGCCTCAAGGGCGGAGATCCGTTCGTCTTCGGCAGAGGGTGCGAGGAGGTCGCGGCCTGCAGGGACGCCGGCGTTCCGGTGACCGTCGTTCCGGGGGTGACCTCGGCGATCTCCGTGCCGGCAGCCGCCGGGATACCGGTGACCGCACGCAACGTCACCCGCACTTTCACCGTCATCTCGGGACACGATCCGCTCAGCGACGACGAGCTCTCCGGGCTGGTCTCCCTCGGCGGCACTGCCGTCATTCTGATGGGCGTGGGAACGCTCGGGAACACGCTCACCGGACTCCACCGTATGGGGATGAGCCCCACGACGCCGGTCGCCGTGGTGGAGCGCGGCTTCAGCGACGAGCAGCGTGTGCTCATCGACGGCTCAGCGAACATGATCGCGACCGCTGCCGCAGCGAAGATCCGACCGCCCGCCGTGCTCGTCGTGGGCGAAGTGGTCAGCCTCGCAGCAGCCAGCGACGACGAAGGACGTGCCGTGCTGAACCCTGACAACGCCCTCTCAGAGCTTCGCGCTATGGCGAACCAGAGCTGATGCGGACCGCCGGAAAAATCTTCCGGACATAGCTGTGGCCCCTGATCCGTGAAGATCAGGGGCCACAGCATGCGTCAGGCGGCTAGCGCCTGATCATCGCTGCTCTGCGGATCAGAGCGGGCTGACGTTCTCAGCCTGCAGACCCTTGGGTCCGCGGGCGGTCTCGAACTCAACCTGCTGGTTCTCCTCGAGCGAGCGGAAGCCTGAGCTGTTGATCGCGCTGAAGTGCACGAACACGTCGTCGGAACCGTCCTGGGGGGCGATGAAGCCGTAGCCCTTTTCGGCGTTGAACCATTTAACTGTGCCAGTGGCCATGGTGTTTCCTTACTGCTGTTTCTCTTGCACCGATGAGTTCACGGCGCATTTCTCCCGCAGGCCTGGCCGGCTCGCAGGAGAGGTGCTTCGGCCACTAACAGGTTCTGCAAATGACGTACTGCATGAGAGTCTACGCGAGAACGGGGCCCGAAGATAGCCCGGACCCCGTTCTGACGCTCCCACTGGCCGCAATCGGCCCCTAAGCGGCTACGCCAACCTCGATCTGATGGTTGATTGTGGTGCGCTCCGAGCCGGTCGACGGAACGAAGCGGACCATCATGGCCTTGAACCCAGGAGTGTTGGACTCTCGAGCCTTGAGGTCTCGGTGGACCAGAGCGTTCGCCTCCGGGTAGTACGCCGCCACGCAGCCGCGGGCCGTCGGGTACTCCACCAGGGTGAACTGGTTGGCGCGGCGCTCCTCACCGTCGAACACGGAGATGACATCGACGACTTCGCGGTGCTGGTAGCCGGCCGCCTTCAGATCCTCCGGGTGGATGAGGATGACGCGGCGCCCGCCCTTGATCCCGCGGTAACGGTCGTCCAGGCCGTAGAAGGTGGTGTTGTACTGGTCGTGGGACCGCATGGTCTGCAGCACCAGGTGGCCCTCCGGGGGCTTGAGGTACTCCATCTCCCGCACGGTGAACGACGCCCGCCCATCCTCTGTGGCGAACTGCCGGTGATCCCGCGGGGGGTTCGGCAGCACGAAGCCGTACTTCTGCCGGATTCGCTTGTTGAAGTCCTGCGTACCGGGGATCACACGCGAGGCGTGGTCACGGATGACGTCGTAGTCGTCTGCCATGGCCTGCCAGTCGATCTCATGGTCGGCGTCATCCTTGAAGATGGCCTGGGCCATCCCCGCAAGGATCGCCGGCTCGGAGAGCAGGTGGTCCGAGACGGGCTCGAGCCGGCCCTGGGTGGAGGAGACCACGGACATCGAGTTCTCCACCGAGAGGAACTGCCTCCCGCCGGGGTGCTTGTCATCCCGGTCGGAGCGCCCAAGGGTGGGGAGAATGATGCTCGTCCTGCCGTGGGTCACATGCGAGCGGTTCGGCTTGGTCGAGATGTGCACCGTGAGACCGGTGTTCTTCAGGCCGTCCTCCATGATCGCGGTGTCCGAGTTGGCCATGGCAAGGTTACCGCCGAGGGAGACGAAGACGTCGACATTGCCCTCTGCCATTGCGTACATCGTGTGTGTGGAGTCATGCCCCTCTTCGCGGGGAGAGACGATCCCGAACTCTGCGTCGAGCGCCTGCAGGAAGTCCTCCTTGGGCTTCTCCCAGATGCCGAAGGTCCGGTCCCCCTGCACGTTGGAGTGGCCTCGGACGGGGCACGCCCCGGCGCCCGGCTTGCCGAAGTTGCCCTGCATCAGCAGCAGGTTCACGATCTCCTTGATGGTGTCCACCGAGTGGGGCTGCTGGGTGATGCCCAGCGCCCAGCAGAAGATCGTGGCCTTGGACTTGGCGAGCAGATCGCCGATCTTCTCGATCTCCGCCCGCTCGAGGCCTGTTGCCTCCTCGACCTCAGCCCAGTCGAGCTCAGCGCGCGCGGCCTTGTAGTCCTCCCAGCCCTTGGTGGACTGCTCGAGGAAGTCGCGGTCCAGGACCGACCCGGGGTTCTCCTCCTCCTTCTTCAGGAGAAGGTGGCCCAGAGCCTGGAGCAGAGCCTGGTCGCCGCCGACCTTGATCTGCAGGTACTCGTCGGAGATCTTGTCGCCGGTCAGAACTTTGTGGGACTGAAGCGGGTGCTCCATGGGCGCCTGAGGGTCCTTGAACTTCATCAGGCCGGCCTCGGGCAGCGGGTTCACCGAGACCACCTTGCCGCCGCGGTGACGAGCCTTGGCCAGCGAGCCCAGCATGCGGGGATGATTGGTCCCGGGGTTCTGACCGATGACGAAGATCAGCTCGGAGTTCTCGATGTCCTCCAGGGAGACAGTGCCCTTGCCGATGCCGATGGTGGGGTTCATCGCTGTGCCGGAGGACTCGTGGCACATGTTCGAGCAGTCAGGGAGGTTGTTGGTGCCCAGGGAGCGCGCCATCAGCTGGAACATGAACGCCGTCTCGTTCGGAGTGCGGCCCGAGGTGTAGAACACCGACCGCTCCGGAGTTGTCGCCCGGATGTGCTCACCGATGGTCTCGAAGGCCTCATCCCAGGAGATGGGCTTGTAGTGGGTCTCCCCCTCGCGAATGATCATCGGGTGGGTGATGCGCCCCGACTGGCCCAGCCAGTACTCCGTCTTCTTGTCCAGGTCGGAGATGGAGTGCTGCGCCCACCATTCCGGCGGGCAGATCCTCTTGGTGTGCTCCTCGGCGAGAGCCTTCGCGCCGTTCTCGCAGAACTCGACCTGCTTGCGGTCGCCTGTGATGGATTCGGGCCACGCGCAGCCGGGGCAGTCCACACCCTTGTCCTGGTTGACGCGGTAGAAGTTGCCGACCGTGCGGCGCACACCGCCGTGGAAGAGGCTTCGCTTGAAGGACACCTGCACCGCCTTCAGCCCAGCGGCAGAATCCTTCTTGGGTGAGATCTTGAGATTGTTCTCGTCAATGTCTTTGAAATTGGCTATGCGGCCGCGAACGTCGTTCATAGGGTGCGCTCATCCTTCACAGTGGGCTGAGATGTTCGTGGTTGATCGGAGTTCATCGTATCGAGCGCCTCATACGGGAGCATTCACGCGGCGTTCAGGGTCCCTGGCAGCCGCGGCAGACCCCTGCCCCACCGGAGGCTGCGCCTCATCCTCAGCATCGAGGTCCATGATCCGCTCCGGATGGGTGTAGACGTTGATGGTCTTCCCTCGGGAGAAGCCTGCAAGCGTGATCCCGGCGCGGTCGGCCAGGTCCACCGCGAGAGAGGACGGCGCCCCCACTGCGGACAGCAGCTCGACGCCGGCCAGTGCGGCCTTCTGCACAAGCTCGAAGCTGGCACGCCCGGAGACCTGAAGAGCCGTCCCTCGCAGCGGAAGCCTGTCCTCCATGAGCCCCCAGCCGACCACTTTGTCGACTGCGTTGTGGCGCCCGACGTCCTCCCGCAGGCACAGCAGCTCCCCGGCGGCGCTGAAGAGCCCCGCAGCATGCACGCCGCCCGTCTTGGAGAAGAGCGCCTGCGAATCGCGGAGGGCGTCCGGAAGATCGAGCAGCTGCTCCGCCGATATGCGAAGCTCGCTGGAGGCGCCGGCGGCGGGAAGGGTCTTCTCGACCGCGTCGATGCTCGTCGTCCCGCAGATGCCGCAGGCTGAGGTGGTGGTGACGTTGCGCTTGCCGGACAGGGCCGCCTTCGCCGCGAGAGGGTCGAGCCCGACATCGATGACGTTGTACGTCTGATTCCCGAACTCATCCTCTCCTGAGCAGTAGCGCAGCCCTCGCAGCTGCTCAGCGGCAGCAACCAGTCCTTCAGAGACCATGAAGCCGGCGGCGAGCTCAAAATCGTTGCCGGGGGTGCGCATCGTGACCGAGAACGACTCGCCCCCCACGCGCAGCTCAAGCGGCTCCTCGACGGCGAGGGAGTCGAGCTTGGTGCGGTGGCTGGCGGTGTCCTCGCCCTCGGGGGCGCGGATGACGCGGGTTACGCGTTTGCGCTGGATCAGTCGGCCCATCACTGCTCCTCAGGAATATGGCGTAGAGGGATGAACGCCCCGGGGACCTGCAAACATTCCGCCGACCTTCCTGGATCCACTCCCTCAGGCGGAACGAGCGCGAACAGCTCGGCCTCAGCCAGGCCGCGCATCATGTGGGATTTGCTGTGCCCGGCGGCGCGGATGCCGTCGGGGGTCCTGCGCACCGGCAGGACCCTCAGCCCGCGGCGCGCGCCGATGAGCTGCTCCGCCGCAGTGAGCTCGATGCTGGGCTCCGCCCGTCCGGCCAGTGCGGCCAGCAGCGGGGCGCCCAGTGCGGCGAGGGCGGCGAAGCCGGCCAGGGGATTGCCGGGCAGCCCGAGAATCCAACGCTCCCCCAATCTGGCAAGAAGGGCAGGATGGCCGGGTCGCATGTCGACGGAATCGACGACGATGCGGGCTCCCAGCTGCTCCAGCGCCGGCCGAAGAGTGTCGGCACGCGAATGCGCGGTCCCGCCGGTGGTGATGAGCACGTCCTCCGATCCGCTGCCGAGCTCTGCTCTCATAGCGTCAACGTCGTCCCTCAGCCGCACGGAGTCGACCTGCTGGATCCCGAGGCCGGCGAGCATGCCGGGCAGCGCTACCCCGAACACGTCCCGGACCTGCCCCGGCTGGGGCATGCCGGAGGTGATCACCTCGGAACCCGTGAGGATGAGACGAACAGAAGGATTCGGATGGGCGAGCAGCTCGTCGTGGCCGGCGACTGCCGCCGCCGCGGCGCGAGCGGGCGTGATGCGCGAACCGGCCGAGAGCAGCCGGTCCCCCTCCGCGGCCTCCACACCGCGGGGCCGGATGTTGCGGCCAGCATCGAGATCCGGGGTGTGCGCCTCCGCGGTGAGGATGCCGGCGCCTTCGTCGTAGGCGCTGTGCTCCTCACGCAGCACGGAGAGAGCTCCCTCCGGCATAGGAGAGCCGGTCACGACTCCTGCCGCCTCACCGGGTCTCAGCGGGGGAAGCATGTCTGCGGGCCCTTCCGCGCTCTGCGGAATCACCGACCAGCCCACCGCAGCCTTCGGCACGCTGACCGCCCAGCCGTCCATGGCTGAGGTCGAGACGTGCGGGATATCCAGCCGGGCAAAGACGTCTTGGGCGCAGATCAGACCCACGGCCTCCGCAAGCGGCACGCGTCGTGGCGCGATGGGCTCGGCCTCAGCCGCCAGGCGTCGTGCCTCGTGAAGGCTCAGCATGATGCGCGCAGATCAGCCCTCGGCGTGGCCGCGCTGCTCCAGGAGCCCTTCAGCGACGCGCGAGGCAGCGTTGAACGCCTGCTCGTAGGTAGCCTGTCCTGAAGCCTCCGCCAGACCGACCACATAGCCGATGACGTATGTGCTCACCGGAGCGGCAGGACGAACCACCGTGTGAGCAGCCACTCCGGCGAGCTTGAGAAGCCGGTTGATGTCGATGTCAGTCTCTGGAATCTCCAAATGCTCCTTGAGCTCATCGATCCAGAGCTCAATCGATTCTTTGGTGATTTGGGACTCAGACTTCTCGGCGTTTTTGGAGTTTTCGTTCACAGACATTTCAGGTTCCTTGGAGCTTGAGACGTTCGAATGCGTGGACAGTTGCTCTAAAGGGTCTCACAGGCCTGGCTGCCGCAGCAGACGCTGGTGCTCTCTTTTCTACTGACAGTAGAACAATGGGCTGAATACCCGGTGATAGCGTTCAATGACTGTTCTTCCCGCACGTAACTAATATGAGGAGAGTTGCACCCATGGCTCCAAGCGCCGACACGCGCGCAGACTCCTACCGCAAAATCACTGCGGGTCCGGGGTTCAATCGCTGGCTGATTCCGCCGGCCGCCCTCGCCATCCATATGTGCATCGGCCAGGTCTACGGCACCTCGGTGTACCAGTCCCGCCTTGCAGAGCACTTCGCCGATGACCCGCTGGTCAGCATCTTCGGCCAGGTCCTGGGCCCCATCTTCGGAGGCGAGGACGCAGCGCAGACAGCAGTGGCGTTCTTCGCCTTCTCACTGTCGATCGTTCTGCTGGGACTTTCCGCGGCCCTGTTCGGCAAATGGGTCGACTCTCGCGGCCCGCGGATGGCGATGCTCGCCTCGGCCGCCTGCTGGGTCTCCGGCTTCATCGTCGGCTCCGTCGGCGTGTTCACCCAGCAGCTGTGGCTCGTCGGACTCGGGTACGGAGTGCTCGGCGGCATCGGCCTGGGCATCGGCTATATTGCGCCGGTCTCCACGCTGATGAAGTGGTTCCCGGACCGTCCCGGATTGGGCACCGGCATGGCCATCATGGGCTTCGGCGTCGGCGCGATGATCGCCGCACCCTTCTCCAACATCATGATGGGCCTCTTCGACGACCTGGGAGCCGACCCAGGCGACTCGGTGGGCTTCCTCTACCTGACCATGGCCGTCGCGTACGGCCTGATGATGCTCTTCGCCGCCTGGATCGTGCGAGTGCCGGCTGACGACTGGAAGCCGGAGGGCTTCGACCCGGAGAAGAAGAAGTCTTCGAAGATGGTCTCTGCGGGGAACGTGACGGCGAACAACGCCATCAAGACTCCCCAGTTCTGGCTGCTCTGGGTGCTGCTGTTCGTCAACATCACCGCATCCATCGGACTGCTTCCGCAGGCCGCGAACTTTGTGCAGGACTTCTTCCGCGAGGAGACCGGCGGCGAGACCTTCGCTCAGCCTGAGGTCGCAGCCGTGGCCGCGGCCGGCTTCGTCGGCTACCTCTCGCTGACCAACACTCTGGGACGGTTCATCTGGGCCTCAACCTCGGACAAGGTGGGCCGCAAGCCGATCTACATGCTGTATCTGGGCCTCGGCGCCGCCCTGTACGTGGCCCTGGGCATCTTCGGCGACACAAGCATGGCAGCCTTCGTGATCCTGACCGGACTTGTCCTGTCCTTCTACGGCGGCGGGTTCGCCACCATCCCCGCCTACCTCAGGGACATGTTCGGCACACTGCAGGTGGGAGCCATCCACGGTCGCCTGCTGACCTGCTGGTCGGCCGCCGGAATCGTGGGCCCGGCGATCGTCAACATCACTCTGGACGCCGCTGAGGGCGCACCGGGCGAGGATCTCACGGCGGCGGACTACCGTCCGGCCCTGTTCATCATGGCTGGCCTGCTCGCGGTGGGCTTCATCGCCAACCTGCTCGTACGGCCTGTCGATGAGAAGTGGCACGAGAAGTCTGAGCCCTCCGATGAGGAGAACGGGAACGACTCCAATGCCGACAGTGCGGCAGAGGAGAAGAGCTCCGACGTCAAGCAGGCGGGGAACCCGATCGTTCCGGTTCCGGTCGCCTGGATCATCGTCTCCATTCCGATGCTCTTCGGCTTGGTGTACACGTTCATCAACGCCGCGCAGCTGTTCATCCAGCCCGACGCTGATGAGGTGGACGGTGACGAGGCTGAGGCAAGCGCGGCTTTGACCGCAGTGCGCCTGGCCGTCATCGCACTGAGGGGAACGCACTCCCTCATCAGCTGAGCCCGAACGCTCTGAGTGCCCCGGTCCGCCCTCTCGGCGACCGGGGCACAGCTGTGCTCAGGGACGTTGGACTCCTAGACGGGCTGCGTCGTCTGGGCTGTCCACGTCGTGGCCGAGGTGCTCAGGCATGTGCGGCTGGCTTCGAGGGATCTCCTTGAGCAGCTGGCTCACGCGGCCACCGTTCACGTCCTCCGCGCTGGGGGGAAGCAGCTGGGCCCGCAGGGCCGGGACCGCGACCGCGCAGCTCAAGGGCTGTTCCCGGCCGTTCACATCGATCGGCACCACAGCATCGGCCGGGCTGGAGCGGGCTTCCTCAATGAGCCAGCGCAGCAGCGGAGCGGGATCGACGACGTCGACGGCGAGCAGCAGCACGCGCCCCTGCATGGCCTCCAGGGCTTTCATCCCGGCGTACACGGCGGCGGCAGGCCCTCCGAAGGGAGGGTTCTCCCTCACGAGTTTGGTGTCACCTTCGGCATCGCATAGCGGCCGCAGCTCGTCGGGGCCCACCACGACAATTTCCAGGATTCCTTCGCTGCGGAGCGCGGTCAGCCAGTGCTGCAGGAGAGTACGTCCGCGAAGCAGGAGGGAGGCCTTGTCCTCACCTCCCAGACGTCTGCCCCGTCCGCCGGCAAGAAGGACTGCGGCGATGGGTGCACGGTTGGGTTCAGACATGAAGTAGGGCCTCGTCTAAGCGGCAGTGGTGTTCAGGAACGGCATCCATGCCCGATGGGGTGCGTCGAGCTCCTGAGGGAGCCAGACCTGGTGAGCGGGCTGCCGAGGCGTCACCCTGAGTCTCCAGCCGAGCTGCTCGAGGGTCCTGTCGCCTTTTCGGATGTTGCAGGGACCGCAGCAGGCGACCAGGTTCTCCCATGAGGAGCTGCCTCCACGTGCACGGGGGATCACATGGTCGACGGTGGCTGCGGCGCTGCCGCAGTAGGCGCACGTGCGGTGATCGCGTCGGAGAACCCCTCGGCGTGAGGGGTACGAGGATCCTCGCCTCACGACGCGCACGTAGCGGGTGAGGAGAATGACGGTGGGCCGGGGAATGAGCGCGGACGGGGAGCTGATGGGGGTGGAGTCCTCGGCAAGGACATTCGCTTTTCCTCGCATCACCAGAAGGGCGGCGCGATGGCACGAGACCACACTCAGCGGTTCGTAGCCCGCATTGAGCACCAGCGTGCGCATCCGATCAGCCTCCCGTGCGTACGTTCCGCGCGAGGGAATCGCGTACGCTGCGAATCTGTCCGATATTTACTATATGCCATCCGATGCCGGTGCCCGCATGGCGGCAGGGAGACGCGTAAGGGGTGCAGCCCCGAAGGACTGCACCCCTTACGATCACGCTGAGTATTGGCTCAGATCAGCCGCCCGGACGCAGGTAAGCGACAACGCCGGAGTAGCCGGTGCTGTGCTGGTGCACGCCGCCGCCGTTTGTGGTGGCGGAGATGGACTGGCCGTTGCCGATGTAGATCTCGGCGTGGCCGCCGCCGTTGGAGATCACGATGTCTCCCGGCTGGGGGCTTGAGACCCGAGGAAGGGAGGCGAGCATGCCGCCGGTGGTGCGGGGGAGGCTGGGGCCGCCGGCACGGGCATATGCCCAGTTGACGAACCCGGAGCAGTCCATGCCGGAAAGGCTGGAGCCGGCCCACACGTAGGGGGTGCCGATCGCTGCGTATGCGGCGGAGACGATGCCGCCGCCGCTTGCGGCGGGCTGAGCGGGTGCAGCGGGCTGAGTCGATGCTGCCATCGACTCGCCGGTGGCCTGCTGCTGACCAGCGCCCGTGCCCTGGTCTGCGGTGCCCTGCTCGTAGGACTGGGTCCCACCGGTCTGCGCGGATTCACCGGTCTGCGCGGACTCTGCAGGGGCCTGCTGAGCCTCTGCATCTGCCGGCTCAGGCTCAGCTGCCGGTTCGACTGGAGCAGCGCGCTCGGCGGTCACAGCTGCCCGCTCGAAGGCGAGCTCTGCAGTCGCTTCCGCAGACACTGTTGCGGTTTCTGGGGACTCCACCTGGGAGGCGCGCTCGGCACCTTCGAGAGTCAGGCCGATCTCCTGGGAGGCCCTGTTGCTGTCTGACGCCTCGGCGGCGTCTGCGACTGCGGGGGCTGCGGCCAGGAGGCCGGGGGCGGTGAGTGCCAGTGCGGCAACTCCACCGGTACGGGCAGTGAGCTTCGCGGCGCGGGCCTGTGCGGCCTGCTTGCCGGCGGCTTCGCGGCGCTCGCGGCGGCTCTTCGGAGTGGTCTCTGTGATCAGCACGGGAGAAACTTTATAACAGAAAGGTCTCGATGTCACATTTTCATCACGAACTGCGCTGACCAGGCCTTATGCAGCCTGAATACAGCCTGGAAGGCGCGGAGGTGCAGGGACGCAGAAAGGGGTGCAGCCCCGTAGGACTGCACCCCTTTGGGAGTGCGCTGAGACGTGGTCAGCCGACCCGCAGGTAGGCGGTCGGGTTGTGCCATCCGGAGTGGAGGGCGTGAACGCTCACGCCGTTGGACACAGTGGCCGAGATGACCTGCCCGTTGCCGATGTAGATCCCGCCGTGGGACTGGCCGTTGGCGATCACGATGTCGCCGGGCTGCGGGCTTGAGACCTGGTTCAGGGACGCCATCATGCCGTGGGTGGTGCGCGGAACGCCGCTGACGCCGGCCTGCGAGTAGGCCCAGTTGATGAATCCCGAGCAGTCCATGCCCGAGGTTGTCGTACCTCCCCAGCTGTAGGGGGTGCCGAGCGCTGCGTGCGCAGCACTGACGATGGAGCTTGAGCCCCCGCCGGAGGATGGCGCCTCTGAGCTCGAGGATCCGCCGGATGAGCTGTCGCCGCTGGAAGCAGGCTGAGGGCTGGACGAAGCCTGCCCCTGATTCGCCTGCCCGCCGCCGGAGTCAGCCGAGCCCTGACCTGAGGAGCTCTGGCCCGGCTGTCCCTGGGTCTCCGGTGCCGACTCAGGCTGCGGTGCCGGCTCGGGAGCTGGCTCAGGCTCCGGTGCCGGCTCGGGCTCCGGTGCTGGCTCAGGCTCCGGTGCCGGCTCGGGAGCTGGCTCCGGCTCAGGCTGCGGCTCGGGCTCTGGTGCCGGCTCGGGAGCTGGCTCCGGCTCAGGCTCCGGCTCGGGAGCTGGCTCGGGCTCTGGTGCAGGCTCGGGCTCAGCGGCTGGCTCAGAGGTGACGGAGGGACGCTCGAATGCCAGCTCGGCACCCTGCGATGCACTGACGCTCACAGGCGCTGATGTCGATGCGCGCTCGACGTTCAGGTCAGTGGTGGAGATCTCGACGGTAGTAGCCTCACGGCCCTCGTCAGTCTTCGACTCGGACGCGTTCGCGGCGATGCCGGAGCTGATGATCAGACCGGATGCGGCGAGCGTTGCTGCTGCCGAACGTCCAGCGTGGGCAGAGACGGCACCGGCCAGACCACGGGTCTGGCGACGAGTGCGGCGTGAAGCCAGTTCAGTTTTGTCAGTCACGGTAGAAACCTCTTCCCGGAATGCTATGGATGCGTGCGCCCGGTCCAGCTCAAGCGTTCAGCTGCTCCCGGCCGACTCAGGCAGTTTGGACATTCGCCCAAGCTCGGTGACGACTTTATAACAGTTTGATCTCGATGTCACGCTAAGGTCACGAAATGGCTTCATTTGTGAGCGAATCAGCCCCGCAGGCATGTTCGACACCTGAATACAGGGGGTGGAAGGTCGCGACAGCGCAACGAACGCTCGACAGTTTGTCACAGAATGGTCACGGGGTGAAGGGCCCGCTGCCCGCCCAGGTCAGACGCGACACATCGCCGTCACTCGTCGAAAGCGGCGAAGTGCCTAGACAGAGCGTTCGTTGACGAAGATGTGCTGAGCCACTTCAAGGGGAAGCTCCACGTCGAACTCACCTTCGACCTCGTCCAGCACCGCAAGGAGGACATAGGCATCGTTGATGCCCGTGACGGTGACATCGACGCCGGGTCGAAGGCCGACATCCAGCAGCTGCTCGAGGACCTCAGGCTCCACCTGGATGGACTCAGCAAGGCGCTGAACCCTCCAATGACTCCCCTGGCCGGTCACCACTTCGGCAGCTCGGCGCAGCGTCGTACGTGCCAGCGACGCAGGGTGCGCGGCTCGATCCACTCCAAGCTTCTCCAGACCTGGAATCGGGTTGCCGTAGGGAGACTCCACAGGGTCTTCGAGAATCTCGACGAGCCGGCGCTCCACACGCTCGCTCATGACGTGCTCCCAGCGGCAGGCCTCTTCGTGGATGTAGGGCCAGTCCAATCCGATGACGTCGGACAGCAGCCGCTCGGCCAGCCTGTGCTTGCGCATGACCTGCACGGCGAGATCTCTGCCCTTGTCCGTCAGCTCAAGCTGGCGCGCCTCCGTGAGCTGCAGCAGACCATCCCGCTCCATGCGGGCGACGGTCTGCGACACCGTCGGGCCCGAATGCTCGAGGCGCTCAGCGATGCGGGCGCGCAGAGGCACGATGCCCTCCTCCTCAAGATCGAGGATGGTGCGGAGGTACATCTCTGTGGTGTCGATCAGATCGGTCAACCGGTGCTCCCATGACAACTAGGCTGGGCAAGGCATCGTACACATCATCTCACCTGCAAGGAGTCACGCCAGTGGTAGCTGAGCACATCACCATCCCCCCTGAGCTTCTTCCCGCCGATGGACGCTTCGGGGCGGGCCCTTCGAAGGTCCGGGCCCAGCAGATCGACACACTGGCCGAAGCAGGCCCGCGGCTCCTGGGCACCTCCCACCGCCAGTCGCCGGTGAAGTCGCTCGTCGGCAGTGTGCGGGAGGGTCTGGGGAACCTCTTCAGTCTGCCCTCAGGCTACGAAGTGGTCCTCGGCGTCGGCGGGTCGACCGCATTCTGGGACGTTGCCAGCTTCTGCCTCGTGTCATCCAAGGCCCAGCACCTGTCATTCGGCGAATTCGGCTCCAAGTTCGCAAAGGCCACGGACAGCGCACCGTTCCTCGAAGACTCCAGCATCATCACCTCCGATGCGGGGACGCGCCCAGCACCCCGCGCCGAACAGGGCGTCGACGTCTATGCATGGCCGCAGAACGAGACGTCCACCGGCGTGGCCGCCCCAGTAAGCCGCGTATCGGGCTCCGACGACGATGCGCTGGTGATCATCGACGCGACCTCCGCAGCAGGAGGCCTGGCAGTCGACATCAGCGAAACGGACGTCTACTACTTCGCCCCGCAGAAGAACTTCGCCTCGGACGGCGGCCTCTGGCTGGCGATCATGTCCCCACGGGCTCTGGAGCGCGCCGAGCGCCTCACCGGAGAGCGCTGGGTCCCCGAGTTCCTGAATCTGCAGACTGCCGTCGAGAACTCGCGCAAGAATCAGACGTACAACACTCCGGCGCTCGCCACACTGGTCACACTGGACGCCCAGATCGAGTGGATGAATGCCTCCGGCGGACTTGACTTCGCCTCGGCCCGCACGGCCGACTCCGCCGGACGCGTGTACGAATGGGCGGACAGGCACCAGCTGGCCTCACCGTTCGTCACCCGCCCGGAGGACCGGTCGAATGTCATCTGCACCGTCGACTTCGACGAGTCCGTGGATGCGGGAGCACTGGCGAAGACTCTCCGGTCGCACGGAGTGGTCGACGTCGAGCCGTACCGGAAGCTGGGCAGGAATCAGCTCCGCATCGCGACGTTCACCGCCATCGATCCCGAGGATGTGAGCCAGCTGCTCCGGGCCGTGGACTACCTCCTGGAGCACTGAAACGGGCATCGGCATGAGTGAGGGGCGGGGGCCCGACGGCCCCGCCCCTCACTCATGCCTGCGGCAGGGCCGTACTAGCTGATGCCCTGCGTCTTCTGCCGACGCTCCCAGGTCTGCAGCACGTAGCCCACCCCGCGCTTGGTCTGGATGGCCGGGGCGCCGTCCGCCCCGGAGTCGATCTTGCGACGCAGATAGGAGATGTAGGACTCGACGATCGATGCGTCGCCGTTGAAGTTGTACTCCCACACGTGGTCCAGGATCTGCTGCTTGGAGAGCACCCTGTTGGGGTTCATCATCAGGTAGCGCAGAAGCTTGAACTCCGTAGGAGACAGCTCGATGATCTCCCCTTCGCGCCGCACCTCGTGCGCGTCGTCGTCGAGCTCCAGGTTGTCGATCGCAAGAATCGCGTCCTCGCCGTCATCGGGGGCCGTCCTGCGCAGCACAGCCTTGATCCTCGCGACCACTTCGTCCAGCGAGAACGGTTTGGTCACGTAGTCGTCCCCGCCGACGGTCAGCCCGGTGATCTTGTCATCGGTGTCGTCCCGGGCGGTCAGGAACACGACAGGGAAGAGCTTGCCGGCAGATCGCAGCCGACGAGTCACGGTGAATCCGTCCATATCCGGCAGCATCACGTCCAGGACAGCGAGGTCCGGGGAGAACTCCTCCACCGTGTCCAGCGCCTCACGCCCGTTGGCGGCGGCAGCGACCTCAAAGCCCGCGAACCGCAGCGAGGTGGCGAGCAGCTCACGAATGTTCGGCTCGTCGTCCACGACGAGCAGCTTGCCTTCGCTCTTTTTCTCAGTCACGGCGCCAGTGAACACCCGATTTCTGAAAGTCTGCTGAACGTCTCCTGGCCGGGCAGTGAGCACTGCCTCACTCGGGTCAGCGGCTCAGCTCAGCGACGATCGCCCGGCACGCGCAGCCGTCGCGCATGCTGGCGGCGCCGCAGGGCAAGGAGCACGTAGCTGAGCATCAGCACGAATCCGATGGGCAGCCCCCACAGGGAGAGCCAGTACAGGGAGGCATGAGGGACGGTGTCGGCGAAGTAGAGCACCAGCACCAGGAGCAGAGCGACGAATGAGACAGCGGTGACTGCGACGCCGAGAATCAGTACGCCCCGGGAGAGAGGGCCCGGCGCGGGCAGGGCTGCGGGGACGTCAGGCATGAACCTCATTGTATCGGCGTTACTCTTGTAGCTTCTGTCAGAAGGAGGTTATCCGCAGTGCCTACTGGAAAAGTAAAGTGGTTCGACGCTGAGAAGGGCTTCGGCTTCGTCACCGACGAGCACGGTGAAGAGGCGTACCTGCACTCTTCAGCCCTGCCCGACGGCGCCGCGGTCAAGTCCGGCACTCGTCTGGAGTACGGCGTCGCCGACGGCCGAAGGGGCAAGCAGGCCCTCTCGGTACGCCTGCTCAGCGAAGCTCCCTCCGTGGCGAAGGCTTCGCGCAAGCCCGCTGAGGAGATGGGCGAGCTGGTGCAGGACCTCGTGACGATGCTGGACAACACCACGGGTCAGCTTCGCAAGGGGCACTACCCCAAGCCCGAGCGCTCGCGGCAGATAGCTGCTCTGCTGCGCCGCGTTGCCGACGATTTCGACGTCTGAGGAGATCCCCATGGCTACCCCTGATCAGCCGCTGGCGGCCGCCGTCGCCGCAGCACGCGACGCTGTGGAAGAGATCGCAGAGTCCGGCGAAGTCGGAGAGCACCTCTCCGCCGCTGCGGACGACCTGCGCCTGGTGACCCACCGGTTCGCCGCCAGCCGCCCCGGCTACGGAGGCTGGGAGTGGTTCGCGACGCTCGCGCGCGCCCCCCGCTCCCGCAAGGTGACCGTCTGCGAGGTCGGCATGCTGCCCGGGAAGGACGCCCTGCTGGCGCCGGAGTGGGTTCCCTGGGAAGAGCGCCTCGACGAGGGCGAGAAGGACCCCGTCGAGGCCTGACCGCTCAGCGGTCCAGGGCCGCTTCGACCTCCCCGGAGATCTCAGCGATCTCATCCCAGCTCGACCCCTCGGTGAGGATCGTGAGGACCCAGGCGCCCGCATCGTCGTGGACGATGGCCGCATCGTGGAGATAGGGGCCGCGGAATCCCACCTTGTCGCTGACGTCCCCGGAGACGCCCGCTGGGATCCCATCCCGGTGGATGTTCTCCGCCATGGCGCCCATGAGGGCATCCCCGTCCTGCTGCTGCACCGGCAGCTCGCCCGCCTCCCACCGGGCGAGCATGCCGGTGAGGTCTGAGGCGGTGGTGCGGACATCGCCGATCTCGAAGCTGGTGCTGAGAGCGCCGACCTCTGGGAGATCCTCGACGATCTGCTCCCGCCCGACGACGTCGTTGAGGAGCGCCTCAGCGCACGCGTTGTCCGAGACGGCCAGCATGTCGTAGAAGCACTGGTCGAGATCTCGTCCGTCCACGATGCTCTGCTCCCACTGCAGCTCATCCTCTTCCACCTGCTTCAGAGCGCTGTACGCGACATAGAGCTTGTAGGTGCTCGCAGGATCCACCGGATCCTCTGCGCTGTGCTCTGCGCGACGTCCCTCGCCCGACAGCTCGGCGACGCTGACGCTGTAGCGGCCCGGACGCCCCTCAACGGCTTCGGCCAGCGCCTGATCCAGCTCCGCGTCTGATGCCGCAGAGAGCACCTCGGACGCTCTGGCGGCACTCGCCGCCGGGCCCTCCGCATCCTCAGCTCCTCCTGCACCCTGATCCTCGTCCTCAGCGCGCGCTCCGCGTGGGGGCAGGGTCAGTGGGACTATCAGGCGCGGCCTGCGCATAGGGCTCATCCGACTCGCCAGCGGAGTCCCTCTGCTGGAGCTGATCCATCAGCAGCGCGCTGCCGCCGATGACGATCGCCGGAACCAGCACCACCACTGCTGCGACGAACGCAGCCCAGCCCACTATGGTGCCTCTCATTCAAAAAGCCTCTCCTCCGACATCGTGTGCGCGCACAGCACCCTAACGCACGCTGAGGGACTCCGAACTGCCGCCGGGGATACACTGAATCCATGCCCCGCCGTGCCGCCCAGAAGCTCTCGAGCACGTGGCGCAGCTCCTCGCTGCGCACACAGCTGGTCACCATCACTACGGCGCTTCTGCTGCTCACCCTGGTGGTCACGACGTTCGTCTCAGCGTCCCTGTTCCGCCAGGAACTGCTGCGCAATATGGATGAGGACCTGACCGCCAACGCCGAACTGGTCTCCGGGTACCTGCATCAGCAGGTGGACCCCGGCCAGCCGGAGGTGGACCACGGCAGCATCGTCCGGTTCCACGGCTGGATCGTCGACACCGAGGGCGACCCGGTCCTGCGCACACACTGGCCGTCCGAGAACCAGGATCACCCGGCCCTGCCCCGCCCCACCATTGACGAGGCCGAAGACCTCATGGGCGAGTCCTTCGACGTGCCGGGCACGCTGGAGACCAGCCGCGGGTGGAGGGTTCAGATCCACCCGCTGAGCAGCGGAGAAGGCTCTCTGGTGATCGCCCTGCCGCTGCGCTCGGTGGAGACGTCGGTGGAGCGCGCCACCTTCCTTGTGGCCACCATCGGGCTGCTCGCCACCCTCGGCGCCTCAATCATCGCCTACTCGCTCGTCACCCGAGCCTTCCGGCCTCTGCTGCGGGTGGAGCGGACCGCAGGGGCGATCGCCGCGGGAGACTTCTCACAGCGTGTGCAGACCACTGCTCCGCGGGAGACTGAGGTAGGGCGGCTGGCTGCATCGCTGAACGTGATGCTGGAGCACATCGAGCAGGCCTTCGACGCTCGCGTGGCGTCCGAGGAGAAGATGCGGCGCTTCATCCAAGACGCCTCACACGAGCTGCGGACCCCGTTGGTCACCATCCGAGGGTTCTCCGAGCTGTACCGGCAAGGCGGAATGGAAGGGAACGACGAGGCCGTGCATGCCGCCATGGGCAGAATCGAATCGGAGGCCACGCGGCTCGGCGACCTGGTGGAGGACCTGCTCACGCTCGCCAGGCTGGATGAGCAGCGCCCCATGACGCCGATGCCCCTGGACCTCAACATCGTGGCGCATGAGGCCATGATGGACATGAGCGTCAACGCTCCGGATCGTGAGGTGCGGGTCATCGGCCTCGACGATGGACCAGCTCGGCCGGCGCCTGTCATCGGCGATGAGGGGCGCATTCGACAGGTCGTCACCAACCTGGTGCAGAACGCCCTGCGCTACACACCTGCCGGCTCACCGATCGAATTGGCGGTCGGCACAGAGAGTCTGATCGAGGGACGGCCCGAATCCGTCATCCAGGTGCGCGATCACGGTGAGGGCATCAGCCATGAGGACGCGGAGAAGATCTTCCAGCGCTTCTACCGCGCCGACAGTTCGCGACAGCGTGAGACCGGGGGCACGGGCCTCGGTCTGGCAATCTGCGCCGCCATCGCGGCCCAGCACGATGGAAGCGTCCGCCACTCCGAGACGGAGGGCGGAGGCGCAACGATGACGCTTCGGCTGCCCAAGGCGGAAGCTCCCGACGACGACGGCTCCGATGACGATGCTGATGCCCTGGAGGAGGACCAGACCTTCGACACAGGAGACATTGAGCACCTGCGTGAGGCCGCTCTCCAGCACCGCAGCGACTGATCCCGCAGCACAGGCTCCCTCTTGCACAGGCGCGCAGACTCCCTGCCGACGCCCCACCTTCCCCACAGCTGAGGCCGAGGGCCTCGCCGCACCCCTTGCGCCTCCATAGCGTCGGCGCAGAAGGAAAAGCCTTCGAGGGACGCACGGAAGGGAACCGATCATGGCAGTTTTTCAGATCGACACATCAGACCTGCTGGCCAAGAGCCAGAACGTCGAGGCGACGCTGGGACGTATTCAGTCCGACGTCAATATGATGGAGGGCCAGCTCAGGCAGCTGCAGGAGACGTGGAAGGGATCAGCAGCCGTCGCCTTCCAGGACGTGCTCACACAGTGGCGCTCCACGCAGGCGCAGGTGGAGCAGTCCCTGGCCAGCGTCAGGCAGGCCATGGCCTCGGCGTCCAGCCACTACGAGGAGACGGAGTCCGCGAACACCCGCATCTTCGGCCGCTGAGCTGAGACCGCGCAGACCAACGACGAAGGGGCCCCGCAGACGCGTGGTCTGCGGGGCCCCTTCGTCGCATTGAGCGGGTTATGCGGTGATCACATCATTCCGCCCATGCCGCCCATCGGGTCCATGCCTTCGGCTCCGCCTCCGGCTGGGTGCTTCTCGGGAATGTCAGCCACCACTGCCTCAGTGGTGAGGAACAGCGAAGCGATGGAGGCAGCGTTCTGCAGTGCAGAGCGCGTCACCTTCACCGGGTCGTTCACCCCGGCCTCCAGGAGGTCCTCGTACTCGCCTGTAGCGGCGTTGAGGCCCACTCCGTCGGCCAGGCCCTTGACCTTCTCCGCCACAACGCCGGCCTCGAGGCCTGCGTTGACGGCGATCTGCTTCAGCGGGGCTTCGACTGCGAACTTCACGATGTTCGCGCCCGTAGCCTCGTCGCCCTCGAGCTTCAGGCTCGCGAAGGCTCGTGCGCCGGCCTGGATGAGAGCCACGCCGCCGCCGGCGACGATTCCCTCGTCCACGGCTGCCTTCGCGTTGCGGACAGCATCCTCGATGCGGTGCTTGCGCTCCTTGAGCTCCACCTCGGTGGCGGCGCCGGCCTTGATCACGGCCACACCGCCGGCGAGCTTGGCCAGGCGCTCCTGGAGCTTCTCGCGGTCGTAGTCGGAATCCGAGTTGGAGATTTCGGCCTTGATCTGGTTGACGCGGCCAGCGATCTCGTCCGCATCGCCTGCACCCTCGACGATGGTGGTCTCGTCCTTGGTCACGACCACCTTCCGGGCGGTGCCGAGCAGGTCGAGGGTGGTGTTCTCCAGCTTCAGGCCGACCTCTTCGGCGATGACCTGGCCGCCGGTGAGGACCGCGATGTCAGCCAGCATGGCCTTGCGGCGGTCGCCGAAGCCGGGAGCCTTGACAGCCACGGACTTGAACGTGCCCTTGAGCTTGTTGACCACCAGTGCGGCCAGGGCCTCACCCTCAACGTCCTCTGCGATGACCAGCAGCGGCTTGCCGGACTGCATGACCTGCTCGAGGACTCCGATGACGTCCTTCACGGACGAGATCTTGGAGTTCGCAATGAGGATGTAGGGGTCCTCGAGGACTGCTTCCTGACGCTCTGCGTCGGTGACGAAGTAGCCGGAGAGGTAGCCCTTGTCGAAGCGCATGCCCTCTGTGAGCTCGAGCTCCAGGCCGAAGGTGTTGGACTCCTCGACCGTGATGACGCCTTCCTTGCCGACCTTCTCGATCGACTGGGCGATGAGGTCACCGATCTGCTTGTCAGCAGCGGAGATGGAGGCCGTCGCAGCGATCTGCTCGGTGGTCTCGATCTCCTTGGCGGCCTTGAACAGCTCTGCTGTGACTGCCTCCACGGCCTTGTCGATGCCGCGCTTGAGTCCGACCGGGTCAGCTCCGGCTGCGACGTTGCGCAGGCCTTCCTTCACCAGAGCCTGTGCGAGCACAGTGGCAGTGGTGGTGCCGTCGCCGGCGACGTCGTCGGTCTTCTTGGCGACCTCCTTGACCAGCTCGGCCCCGATCTTCTCGTAGGGGTCCTCGAGCTCGATCTCCTTGGCAATGGAGACGCCGTCGTTGGTGATGGTGGGGGCGCCCCAGGACTTCTCGAGCACCACGTTGCGGCCGCGGGGGCCCAAGGTGACCTTGACGGCGTCGGCGAGCGCGTTCAAGCCTCGCTCGAGACCGCGTCGGGCCTCTTCGTCGAATGCAATGGTCTTGGCCATATGTGCACTGTCCTTCCTGGACCTTTTTGATCTGACGATATTGGGGGAACCCTGTCAGATGCCCGCGACGGACGGCCCGCTCCCGCGTCACCGGGAGCATGGAATGGCCTTCACCTGTCAGGTTCAGCTTTTAGCAGTCTCACTCTGAGAGTGCTAACACAATTTTTAGCACTCACCCCCGGCGAGTGCAAGGGAGGGGGCACCTGGAAGGACACCGTCCTGCCGGTATTGTTGGCGCGATGACAGCTGTGACAGTACGCCCCCTCTCTGCCCAGGAGCACCTTGACTTTCTGGCCGGCAGGCCGGAGGCGAGCTTCCTGCAGAATCCGCACTGGTCGCAGGTCAGCTCGTGGCGCTCCCAAGCCCTCGGAATCTGGCGAGGCGAGGAGCTCGTGGGCGCGGTCCTGGTGCTCGGCAAACGGGTGCCGCTCCCCGAGCGGGTGCCTGTGCTGGGACGCAAGCATTTTGCGTACATCCCTGAGGGGCCTGTCCTGGACACCTTTCGATGCTCCTACGCGGAGGCGCTCCCGCCCCTCGTGCAGCATCTGAAGGACAGCGGAGCCTTTCTGATCCGTATGGGTATGCCCACCGTTGCCCGCCGGTGGACTGCGGCCACCATTCGCCAGGCTCTGGCCGACGGGAGCGCCTCCACCATCCCGGACATCGAGCCCGACTATGTCGATGACCAGGCCCTGGCGCTTCAGGCCGACCTGCTCGACCTGGGATGGAAGGACCTGCCGATCAGCATGAGCCTGGAGGCGGGCTGGCCTCAGTTCCAGGCGCGCATTCCGCTGGCTGACGAGGACGGCCGATCCCGGGACCTGGACGGGGTGCTGTCGGGAATGAGCTCGAGTGCACGCAAGTCCATGCGAAAGTCCGCTCGAAGCGGCGTCGAGGTCAATCTCCACGGGCCGGAGGCTCTGGAGGACTTCTACGCCCTGCACCACCAGACCGCGCAGCGTCACGGATTCACTCCTCGCAGCAAGGAGGGCGTGCGGACCCTCATGGATGCGCTGGCCAGCTCAGGCATTGCTGAGACGAAGATCTTCCTCGCAGAGTTCGAGGGGGAGAAGCTTGCGACGAGCCTCTACGTGGGCCAGGGCGAGAGCGGCCACGCCCTGTATGCAGGCTCCTCGGAGCCGGAGGAAGCTCGAAGCTCCCCTCTGCCTGAAGATGCAGCAGATCGAGCACCTGCTGGCCAACGGCTCGCGCTGGTTCAATCTCGGAGGCGTGAGCCCGTCCTTGGACCCGGCCGCTGCGACCACCGGCATCACGCAGTTCAAGACGAAGCAGGGGGCAGAGCTGATGCAGACCCTCGGCGAGTGGGACTACGCCGCTGAGCCGGCCCTCGCGGCCCTGTACAACAGGTACCGTCCGCGCCGGTGAGAGCGCGCGGTGCCCGCCGGAGGGCGCGTGCTACTCCGCGTCCACGAACTGCTGAAGCTCGTCCGTGGAGTTCTGCAGGGAGTACTCAGGCCCACGACGATGACGGCAGTCTCCCACGCAGGGTTCAGGGATGTGTTCTCGAAGCCCATCGCCTCAGCGACCTCCTGAGCAAACTCCGCCTGACCCTCCTCGGGGTAGAAGACCACCGGCGTGCCGACTTCGCCCCATGAAGGCTCCCAGTCCAGGCGTCCCGTCACATTGAAGCCCTGCTCGGCCAGCCGGTAGTTCACATCGCTGGCCGACCAATCGGGCGCACCCGCGTTGGCGACGCGCACGGGGGTGTCGAGATCGACGCCCTCCTCCTCGTCCTGAGCGGCATCCTCAGCGTCCTCTTCCTCCTCGGGAGCAGCCTCGTCCTCCGCGGCCTCCCCTTCAGCCTCGTCGTCCGCTGCGCCCTCTTCAGCATCGTCGCCCGGCTCCTGCTCCTCGACCTCATCCTGGTCGCCCGCCTGGCCGGCCTCCGGGTCCTCGTCGGAGCCGAAGAGCGGCAGAATCAGGTACACGGCCACCACCGCGACCAGCACCACAGCAGCCGCCAGGCCGATCCACTTCATCGGACCGGAGGCTCCCGATGCCGCCGCCGCTCCGCCGCCGGCGGGATACGCTCCGTAGGCGCGGTGCTTTCCGGCCTCGCCTGAGGAATAGGGGGCGACGTCGTCGAACTCGTCGTGGGGGAACTGGCTCATGGACGCGATTCTACGGGCGCAGGAGCAGGCAGTCCCGCATTTCGCGGCCTGTTCCCGGCGGGTGCTTCATTAGGGTGGTCCCTATGGGAGTGAGTGATGAAGCATCTGCCCCGCTGGACGCGGGCTGGGAGCGAGCGCTCGAGGGGCTCGAGCCTCAGTTCGCGAAAGTCCGCGAGGAGCTCGTCGCGCGCCGCCGCGGAGGTGAGCAGATCCTTCCCGAGCCCCACCATGTGCTGCGTGCGTTCAGGCAGCCCTTCGAGCGCGTCAGAGTGCTCATCCTGGGTCAGGACCCCTACCCCACGCCGGGCCACCCGATCGGGCTGTCCTTCGCCGTGGAGGAGAGCGTGCGCCCCCTGCCGAAGTCGCTGAACAACATCTTCAAGGAGCTGGAGTCCGACTGCAGCGTGCCCCCGAGCCCCCACGGCGATCTCACTGGGTGGGCTGACCAGGGGGTGCTGATGCTCAACCGTGTCCTGACCGTGGCCGCGGGAAGGCCCGCCTCTCACCGGGGCATCGGCTGGGAGGAGATCACGGAGACCGCGATCCGGGCGCTGGCCGGGCGCGGCACACCTCTGGTGGCCATCCTGTGGGGCGCAGAAGCCCGTCGGCTCCAGCCGCTGCTCCATGAGGGAGCGAACACCCAGGTGATCGTCTCCCCGCACCCCTCTCCGCTGTCCGCCTACCGAGGGTTCTTCGGCTCTCGGCCTTTCAGCAGAGCGAATCAGGCCCTGGAAGCTATGGGTGCGGCGCCGGTTGACTGGCGACTGCGGTGAGACCGCCGATCAGCGTCGGCGGGAGCGCGAGCGTTCGTTCGACTTCAGCGCCGTGGTGAAGGGGCGCATGATGACGTCGCCCAGCACGATGCCGGCGGCGATCGCCATAATGATGATGAGCGCGTTGAACAGCTCGAACAGTCCGCCGATCATGGAGGCCGTGGTGTTTTCGATGGCCAGCTGATACATGCCGCGGAAGACCATCAGTCCAGGCAGCATGAACATCATCGCCGGGACCGCCACCACCAGCTGGGGGGCGCCCAGCCGCAGCGCCACCACACGCCCGAGGGCCCCGACGATCGCCCCTCCGATCACAGGAGTGAAGCGCTCGCTGAGGCCGATGAGCTCGCCCGCGTAGAGCCCGCAGAAACCCAGAGCCCCCACTGCCCCCGTGGGAAGGATGAGCACCGGTCGGCTCTGCTCGACCACTGCAGCGGCGGAGCAGGCCACGAATACCAGCGCAATGAGGATCAGCGGGTGGTAGATGCGCTCCAAGCCCTGCGCCAGCTCCTGCTGGCTGACCCCGAGCAGGTCGGAGATGACGACGGCAGCCATGATGCCGGCGGTCATTCCCGAGAAGGCCATCAGGGAGGACACGATCCTGCCCGCCGACGTCAGCGGAAAGCCGTTGATCGTATCCTGCAGGGCGCCCACGATGCGCACGCTCGGCAGCAGAATCATCAGCCCGCCGGCAACCACCATGGAGGGGGTGACCTCCGCATCCAGGCCGAACACCGTCATCGCGAACGCGGAGGCGATGAAGCCCCCCGCCGCGAGTGTGAAGAACTCTGGGACACGCCACGCGGCAAATTGCCGGGTGGCCCACAGGACAAGCAGCGTCGCCGTGAAGCCGGCGATCGCGTCGAAGATAGGAGCGCCCAGGTAGCTGACGAAGAATGAGGCGAAGATTCCGCCGCAGAGTGTGACGAGCCAGCGCGGATACGGCTTCGGCTCTCGCGTGATCTCCGTGAGCCTCTGCTCCGCCTCACTGCGAGTCAGCCGGCCGGACGTGATGTCCGTGACCAGCCGGTGAACGGCGGAGAGCGCGTTGAAGTTCGAGGACCACGACCGCACCACACGCACCCTGGAGTAGGGGATCTTGCCCTCGGGCGCCCAGTTCAGGCTGATGGACTGGTTGGTGATGTCCACCTCGGTGTTCTTCATGCCGAACGCGGCCGTGGCGGCGATGATCGATGTCTCCACCTCGAGCGCCCCAGCGCCGTAGCGGAAGAGCGTCTCACCCAGGTCCAGCACAAAGCTGATCGTCTCCAGCTCATCCGCCTGAACAGGAAGCTCCGCGTGCTGGCTCTGAGGAGACCGCTGGACATGCTCGTAAGGGGTTCCTGTGAGCCGGTCCACAATCGACATCTGGCGCGTCGCCAGACGCTCAGGCTTCATCAGCCTGTTGAAGACGTGCTGAGGGCTGACACGCAGGTCGAAGACCGTCCGGTCGAGAAGCTGTCCTTTGGATGCCTGGTGCCCGATTCGCTCCTTCAGCCATGAGGGATGCAGCACCGACCGTCGCCGCAGGGGCGAAGCAGGCGGCGGCTCGGAGCTCGCAGTCTCAGCGATGCCGAGAGCGGGCGTCCCGGGGGTGGTGGGATTCGGTCCCGTCTGCGGCTCGGCCGATTCGGCGAGGGAGAAGTCGTTGGAGTACGAGTGCCGCGTCTGCTGCTGCGTCTCGGCCTCTTCGAGAGCACGCGCGGCGGCTTCGGCGTCGTACTCCTCCCACTCGAGGGTCGCCTCCTCAGCCGCGGACTTCCAGGAGGAGGCGATGGAACCGGTGAGACTGGAGACGAAGCCTTCGTCCTCCGCAGGCACATCGGCGCTGGGCTTCACGAGCGGTATCAGGCTCGTGTCCACCTCAGGCTCTGAGATCACAGGATCGATCGGCTCTGACTCGTAGCCGGTCAGACCCGTCTCTGAGCTGAGGGGATCACGGGGCTTCTCTCCGGCGTTCGAGCTCCGGCGGTGCTCCTGCTCCACAGCACCCTCCTCCGGAATCATCACTGCGACTGCAGACGCAGCCAGAAACCCGACGGTCGTTCGGTGCTCGCCACTGGATTCGAACCAGTGACCTCACGCGTGTGAAGCGTGCGCTCTAACCAACTGAGCTAGGCGAGCGGACTGATGCCGCGAACGGCAACGCCCAACCTTATCAGGATTTTCGAACTGCCTTCCAGTTCAGCGGATCGCTTCGGCGATCGGGGTGCTTCCGTCGAAGAAGTTCACCCGGGTGCGCTCTGCGGCATCGCTCTGGAGGACGTGACGAATCACTTCAGCAACATTCTCGCGGCTGGTCGAGGCGACCTCAGCATCGTCGGCTTCGACGACGCGAACAGTCCCGCTGGCCGGCTCTTCAGTCAGCTTGCCGGGACCGAGGATCGCATAGTTCAGCTTCGTGCTGCGCAGGTGATTGTCGGCGTGGTGCTTGGCCGCCGCATACGGATAGAAGCTGCTGTCAGTGTCCAGGGTGTGGATGTCCGTCTCACTGCGGGCGTAGGAGACCATCACATACCGAGACACCCCGGCCTGCTCTGCGGCATCCATGCTTCGGATGGCCGCGTCCTGGTCCACCGCACGCGTCCGCTCGGGGTTGCCGCCGCCTGCTCCGGCGGAGAATACGACTGCCTCAGCACCTGCGAACGCTTCGGCCAGGGCAGCGGTGCCGGCCTCTTCGACGTCCAGGACGACGGGTTCTGCCTGCGCGCTGCGCACATCCTCGGCCTGCTCCGCCTTGCGGATCAGGGAGCGGACGGAGAATCCGGCCTCTGCCAGCTTGGGGGCGGCGAGCAGGGCAATCTTCCCGTGGCCTCCGATGATGACGACGGTTCCGCGTTCAGCCATGTGAATCCTCCTGTGTCGTGGTGACATGCCTCTCAGGGGCGTCAACACTCGACCCGGTGGCCTATTCCCGAGATTTACCAAGACAGGTATTTACTAATAGGGGAAGGCGTGTATAAGGTAGTCCTCACTTGGGTGCGACAAGAAAGAGGCCCGGCAGATGGTGCGTCTGCCGGGCCTCGCCCATGTTCGGAGCTTCTCAGTGCTCGCAGCTCAGTGCGAGGCCCCCTGTCGCTCGTCCGAGGGCTCCGCCGCCGGCGTGGCCCGCAGCGTGAAAGCCAGGATGAGCGTCAGCACGCTCAGCGCGGCCGCGAAACGGAAGGCCGTTCGGAAACCTTCGACCGCTGCCGCATCGGCGCTGAGCCCGTCTGCCGCCGCCATCGAAGCCCCCACCCCCATGACCGCAACCAGCGCCGCCGTGCCGATCGCCGCCGAGAGCTGCTGAAGGGTGTTGAGCACCGCCGAGCCGTGGGAGTAGAGCGCAGCGGGGAGAGGATTCATCGCGGTCGTGAACGCGGGGGTGAAGAGCAGAGCCAGACCCGTGGAAAGGATCAGGTGCCCCATCAGAATCATCCACCAGGGCGTGGTCTCGCTGATGAAGCCCAATGCCGTCATCGACAGCACGAGGACGCTGGCGCCGGGCACCACCAGGGGCCGCGGCCCGATCCGGTCGTAGACACGGCCGATGATGGGTGCCAAGAGCGCCATCAGCAGCCCGCCGGGCAGCATCATCAGCCCTGTGCGCAGGGGCGTGAGGCCGTACACCTGCTGAAGGAAGAGCGGCAGGAGGATCAGCGCCCCGAAGAGCGCAACCATCATCAGCAGCATCATCAGCAGAGCACGTGTGTACTGGGTATACGTGAAGGGCTTGAGGTTCAGCAGCGCAGACTCTGTCTTCTGGAGCCGCAGCTGGAGAAGCACGAACGCCGCCAGGAACACCACTCCGACGAGCAGCACTCCCACCGCGACCGGATCGACCGAGGCGCCTGCATCCTCCGGATCCAGCTCCTCGGTTCCGTGGCCGCCGCCGATCTGGCTGATTCCGTAGACGATCCCTCCGAAGCCGGGCGCTGACAGCAGCAGGGACGGAACGGAGAGGCGCTTGTCCCGCGTGCCGGGGTCCGCGTTCAGCCGGGGGCGGCCCAGCAGCAGCGCAGCCACAGCGATCGGCAGGATGGTCAGGAACATCCATCGCCAGTCGGCGATCTCCAGGATGATGCCGGAGACCGTGGGGCCGATCGCTGGGGCTACCGAGATCACGATGGCGATGTTGCCCATCACCACGCCTCTGCGATGCATCGGCACCAGCGTCAGAACGGTCGTCATCAGCAGCGGGAGCATGATGGCGGTACCGGCGGCCTGAATGACGCGCCCGGCCAGGAGCACCGGAAAGCCGGGGGCTGCGGCGGCCAGGGCGGTGCCCGCAGCGAAGAGGAGCATTGCGGCGGTGAAGACCCCGCGCAGACTGAACCGCTGGATGAGGTAGCCGGTGGTGGGAATCACCACCGCCAAAGTCAGCATGAACGCGGTGGTGAGCCACTGCACGGTCGGCTCGGGGATCTGGAACTCCTCCATCAGCGGAGAGAGCGCCACGTTCATAATCGTCTCGTTGAGGATCATGACGAACGTGGCCACCAGAAGGGCGCCGATGGTCAGTTTGTCCGCCCTCGGCATCCTCTCGGCGTCAGAGGCGGCGACGGGGGTATCGGTAGATTGCACAAGAGACCGCAACGCAAACCAGTGCCCGGGCATTCCTGAACGTGGCGTTCAGTTTTTCTGAGCCCCCTGCCGGGTTCGAACCGACGACCTGCTGATTACAAATCAGCTGCTCTACCAACTGAGCTAAGGAGGCACGGTACGGACGCTCAGCGGCGTCCGCACCAGGGATCGAGTCTAGCCCCGAAAGGGATCACTCGTCATCTTCGGGGACTTCGACCGCGCCCTCCTCGGCCTCATCCTGCTCCGCATCCGTCTCGGCGTCGGGGTCGACGTCCGCCTCGACATCGTCTCCGGCCTCAGCGGCGTACGCATCGATCTCCTCGCCCAGAGCCTCCATGAAGTCGAGGCCGTACTCCTGATCGTCGATGAAGACGGTAGGCGTGGCGAACTGCACACCCATCTGGGCCAGGGTGTCGCTGGCCTGGTTGGTGGTCCAGGAGCCGAAGGGCCGATAGGTGCCCTCCTCGACGCAGCTGGAGATGTCCGCGTCGTACCGCTCCTGAGCCGCCTGGGCCAGACCCTCGTTGCTGAGCTCATCCTGGGCGTAGGTGGCCGTGATGTCGGTCAGGTAGTCCTTGTAGTTCTCGGGCGACTCCTCAGCCATACACGCGAAGGCGTTCGACGCACGCGCCGAGTAGTTGGTGGGCGAGCCCACCACCTGGACCGACCGGAACTCCGCAGTGATCAGCCCCTGATCGAGCAGCTCGGCCATCGTGGAGCCGTAGGTCTCCTCCATCTGCTGGCAGGCCGGGCACCCCGGGTCCGTGTAGATGACCAGGTGCGGGGCCTGCCCCTCCTGACGGGGAGCGGTGCCGTTGTCATCCCGCTCCGGCACATCCTCTGCGTCCACGGTCCCGATGTCGGTGCCGTCGGCAACCTCTGTGGACGAGGTCAGCGTGATCCCGCCGTACTCGTTGGCCACCGAGGGCGCAGGCCCTTCGGTGTACGCGGCGTCATCGTCGTCGCGGTTGACCACCCACAGGACGAGGCCGGCCACCATTGCGACGGCCAGGACCACCACGATCACGGGCAGAAGCAGCGTGGATCGCTTCTCCTTCTTGGCCTGCTCAGCCTGCATCTTGCGGGCGCGCTCGCGTGCGTCGGCGCTTTCGGTGCTACGTGCCATAGGAAGGCGTCTCCCAGTGTGCGGATGGATACTCAGAACAGCATCTGACAGCGTACCTCTCGTGACCGCCCCACCGGCTCGACCAGGGGTTTTCAGCTGACGTCCAGCATATTCCTAGAGGGTGGCCGCATGGAGCACCAGGGGTATGAGTTTGTGGTCGTCGCCAATCGTCTCGCCGTCAACCGCGTCACGACGAATGAGGGCGCCACCGGCTGGGAACGCTCCCCCGGCGGACTGGTGACAGCTCTTGCTCCCATCATGGCCGCCTCTGAAGGCGCCTGGGTGGGCTGGCACGGCGCAGCCGACGAAGAGCTCGAGCCCTTCGACCATGAGGGACTGCATCTGCACCCCGTCCCGCTGACCGAGCGTGAGGTGCACGACTTCTACGAGGGCTTCTCGAACGACACCCTCTGGCCCCTGTACCACGATGTGATCGTCCGGCCCAGCTTCCACCGCCGCTGGTTCAATGCCTATCGAGAGGTGAATCAGCGCTTCGCTGAGGCTGCGGCCAACGTGGCGGGCCAAGGTGCCACCGTATGGGTCCAGGACTACCAGCTGCAGCTGGTGCCCCAGATGCTCCGCGACCTCCGGCCGGACGTGACCATCGGATTCTTCAACCACATCCCGTTCCCACCTCCTGGCATCTTCGCCCAGCTGCCGTGGAGGCACTCCGTGCTGCGCGGCCTCCTGGGAGCCGACCTCATCGGCTTCCAGCGCGAGTCGGACGCCAGGAACTTCCAGCGGGCCGTGCGCAGCCGCCTGGGCCACTACATCAAGTCAGACCGCGTCTACGTGCCCAATGAGTACGACTCGCAGGCCGGCTCGCCCCTGAAGGGCTTCGACGCCGACCCCGAGCGAGGCACTGCGCCGCGCCAGCTGTCCGCTCCGGAGGAGGGCACCTACCGCACTGCTGAGGCTCGGGCGTTCCCGATCAGCATCGACACAGAGACGATCCAGGAGCTGGCCCAGGATCCGTCGATCATCTCCCGAGCGGCTCAGATCCGGGCCGAGCTCGGCCACCCGAAGACGATATTCCTCGGTGTGGACCGCCTGGACTACACCAAGGGAATCCGTCACCGCCTCAAGGCCTACGAAGAGCTCCTGCGCGAGGGCGAGCTGCAGGTCGGTGACGTGACGCTGGTGCAGATCGCGTCGCCGTCCCGAGAGGGCGTGGCGTCATACCAGCAGCTCCGCGACGAGATCGACCTCACCGTGGGCCGCATCAACGGCGAGTACGACACGATGGGACACACCGCAGTCCGATACCTCCACCACTCCTACCCCCTCAGGGAGATGGTGGCGCTGTACCTCGCGGCCGACGTCATGCTGGTCACCGCCCTGCGCGACGGCATGAACCTGGTGGCCAAGGAATACGTCGCCGCCCGCAAGTCGGGTGACGGGGTGCTTGTGCTCTCCGAGTTCACCGGAGCTGCCGATCAGCTGCGCCAGGCCCTGCTGATCAACCCTCACGACATCGAGGAGCTCAAGGCCTCGATGGTCACGGCCGCCACGATGGACTCAGATCAGGCGCGCAAGCGCATGCGCAGCCTGCGTCGCCAAGTGGTCTCCAACAATGTCTCCCGATGGGCCAAGGAATTTCTTGAGAGCCTGTCGCAGCAGCACACCTCCGCATAACCCACTGCCGCCTCGATCCTTCCAGGAGGGACCCGTGAGCTTCACCCTGCCGAAAGACCTGCACCAGGCCCTCGAGACGCTGGCGTCCAAGAAGAAGGTGCTCATGTGCCTGGACTTCGACGGCTGCGTGGCCGAGCTCGTCGCCGACGCCTACTCAGCAGCCCCCGTTCCTGCGAACGGGGAAGCAATCGACCGCATCGCTGCACTCAACGACTCAGACATCACGCTTGCCTACGTCTCCGGCCGTCCCATCAGCGACCTGCAGCGGCAGGCATCCCCGCCTGCGGGCACAGTCCTGATCGGATCGCACGGCGCCGAGAAGCACATGGGGCCCGACTCCCCCGGCCTCCAGCTGACACGGGCTGAGGAGGCCTCACGCGAGGAGATCATCTCGGTCCTCCAAGGCATCGCCGACGAGCACGATGACGTGTGGGTGGAGCACAAGCCTGCCGGAGCGGCCGTGCACGTCCGGCATGTGACCGACCCCTCCATCCAAAACGCGGTGCTCAGCGAGGCCCACGCCGCACTCGCCCTGATCGACGGAGCGCATCAGAAGGAGGGCAAGCAGATCCTTGAGGCGGTCGTCCGGAAGTCGACGAAGGGCGAGGCCATCGAGGAGCTCCGCCGGGACCTTGAGCCTGACGTCGTCTTCTTCGCCGGCGATGATGTGACGGATGAATCCGGCTTCGCTGTCCTCTCAGGCGACGATGTCAGCCTCAAAATCGGTGAGGGCGACACCGGTGCCCGGTTCCGCGTCCCGGAGCCCGCCTCCCTGGCGGAGGTCCTCAACGCCTTCGCCGACCTGCGCTGACCCTCGGGGTCAGGCCCTCCGGCTGAGCTTTCGCCCTATCTCTGCCGCTGTGCGCGACATCAGCGGGGCAGCATGGCGGATGAACATGTCGTTCATACGGGCCGTGGGACCTGAGACGGAGAGGCCCATACGCGTCGGGCCGTGAGGGATCGCCACAGCCAGACAGCGGACCCCGAGCTCCTGCTCCTCATCATCCAACGCATACCCCTGCTGAGCGATCACCGGCAGCTGCTCGATGAGAGCGTCCGGCTTGGTGAGGGTCTTCGGCGTCATCGACGGCATGCCGGTCAGGGCCAGCACCTCACGGACCCGGTCACGCTCCATCGTCGCGAGCATCGCCTTCCCCACCCCCGTGGAATGCATGTAGGCACGGCGGCCCACCTCAGTGAACATACGCATCGAATGCGGGGACGGGGCCTGGGCGATGTAGACGACCATCTCCGACTCCATCGCGGCCATATTCACGCTCTCGCCGAGCTCGCCCACCAGCGACTGCATCTGTGGCACTGCCAGTCCGCCCAGCTGACGGGTCGCTCCCTCCCCCAGGGGCACAAGGTTCGCTCCGAGGGCATAGCGTCTGTCCGGCAGCTGGTGCACCATGCCGAGACCCACCAGCGTGTGCAGCAGCCGGTGCACCGTGGGCCCCGCCAGCCCGGATGCCTCTTTCAGCTCTCGGGCTGTGGCCGCCCCCTGACGCTGCCTGAGTGCTTCCAGCAGCCCGAAGGCGCGTTCGATGACCTGCACCCGCTGAGGATCACGAACTCCCCCCGAGTCCGCATTGCGGACTGCATCTTCCATATCGTGAATCATATGGCATAAGAATAGGGGGAGCCCAGGCTCTTCCCCCTGAGAACCGAAGGAGCACCATGAGCATCACCGTCAATCCGCCCTATGAGGTCGAAGGCACCGGCCTCATCATGACCGATGAGGCCCTGCAGTTCATCGAGGAGCTGCACGAGCGCTTTGCGCCCACCCGCGACGAGCTGCTCGGCCGACGCTCCGACGCTCAGGCCGAAGCCGCCCAGACCGGAGCCCTCGACTTCGACCCCGCGACCAAGGAGATCCGCGAATCGGACTGGACCGTGGCTGAGACGCCTGCATCCCTCCGAGACCGCCGCGTCGAGATCACCGGCCCGCCCGCTCCGGCCAAGATGGCGATCAATGCGCTGAACTCCGGCGCCAAGGTGTGGCTCGCCTGCTTGGAGGACGCCCTCTCCCCCACCTGGAACAACCTCGTGGACGCGCAGAAGAATCTCTACGAGTCAGCCCGCGGGACCCTGCAGTTCACCTCCCCGGAGGGCAAGGAGTACCGACTGCGCGACGACATCACCCTCCCCACCGTCGTCGTCCGGCCCCGGGGCTGGCACCTGCCGGAGAAGCACATCGAGATCAACGGCGGCCCGGCCGTCGCCGGACTCGTCGACTTCGGGCTGCACTTCTTCCACAACGCCAAGCACCTCCATGAACAGGGCACCGGCCCCTTCTACTACCTGGCCAAGCTCGAGCACTACCTCGAGGCGCGGCTCTGGAACGACATCTTCACCTTTGCCGAGGAGCGGCTCGGACTGCCCCACGGCATCGTGCGGGCCACCGTGCTCATCGAAACGATCCCTGCTGCGTTCTGCATGGACGAGATCCTCTACGAGCTGCGGGACCACGCCGCCGGCCTCAATGCCGGCCGCTGGGACTACCTGTTCAGCATGATCAAGTACTTCCGGTCCTCTGGGGAGAAGTTCGTGCTGCCGGACCGCGCCCAGGTGGGGATGACCCAGCCGTTCATGCGCGCCTACACCGAGCTGCTCGTGAAGACCTGCCACCAGCGTGAGGCCTTCGCCATGGGAGGCATGGCCGCGTTCATCCCCAACCGCCGCGAGCCCGAGGTCACCGAGCGGGCCATCGAGAAGGTCCGGGATGACAAGTCCCGGGAGGCCGCCGACGGCTTCGACGGCTCGTGGGTCGCCCACCCGGACCTCGTGGAGCTGTGCAGCGAAGAGTTCACGAATGTTCTGGGCGAGAAGCCCAACCAGGTCGACAGGAAGCGCCCCGAGGTCAGCGTCACCCCCGAGGATCTGCTCAGCACCGGCTCGGCAGAAGGCGACGTGACGGAGAAGGGCGTGCGCACCAACCTCTACGTCGCCACCTACTACACCGCCGTGTGGCTCTCAGGCAACGGTGCCGTCGCGATCCACAACCTCATGGAGGACGCTGCGACCGCCGAGATCTCACGCTCCCAGGTGTGGCAGCAGATCCACAACGGCACCATCACCTCAGACACCGGACACCAGGTGACCCGAGAGCTCGTCGACACGCTCCTCGAGGAGGAGGTCACTCGTCTGCGCGAGGAGATCAACGACCCGGGCACGTTCGCGTCCTACTTCGAGCCCGCCGCAGACATCGTTCGCAGCCTCGTCCTCTCCAAGGACTACGTCGACTACCTCACCCTGCCCGCCTATGAGCACCTCAGCTGAGCCGGGCTTGAGCACCTCACCCTGAGGGGCGGGCCTAGAGGTCGCGGAAGAGGCGTTCGTCGGGATCGGCGAGCGCCTCTTCCAGCAGCAGGCGGTTGCGGCGCAGCGTCTGCAGGTCCTTGCTCACCACGTCGTCGCGGGTCTTGGCCACGGCTTCGGCCATGAGGCTGATCTGACCCTTGAACTCTTCGGCGTGGCGCGGCTTGGCGGTGTTCGGCAGCTCGAGGAACAGTTCCAGGGTGCGGGGCAGGTGCCGACGAATGGTCATCGCGACCGCGTCCTGCTGCTCGGGCGCTCGCCGCAGCGCCTCCCAGCGCTGAATGATCTCGTCGAGCCCCACCACCATCATGCGCAGCTGGCCGTGGGTGGAGGGGGGAAGCTCGCTCTGCCGGGTGCGCATCGTCGTCTCAGTCCGCTTCAGCTGCTCCCGAAGGGACTCCTGCTCCGAGCTGATCTGGGTGGCCTCATGCCGGGCCTTGGTCTCTCGCCCGTAGAGGGTTCCGTAGGTGCCTGCGCCTGCGGCACCGCCCACGAGCAGGCCTGCCACGATGCCCCACGCATTGGGAAGCATCACCAGCATCACCGCTGCGGCCCCCAGCACGAAGGCCAGCACCGAGGCGGCCCAACGAAGCTGCTGGTCTCGGCGCGAAGGTTCGGATTCGTTCACCGAACCAGCCTATCTCTGCCGGGCCGAGAGCCCGCCCAGGCCATGCACGGGTCTCAGGAACGACGGAATCCAGCCGTCCGGGACGTCCACAGCGTCGCCGAAGTCAGGATCAGCGAGGCTCTCGATCCCCAGCGCGCTCGGATCGCCGATGTGGACCGGGGCCCCGTGGACACCCGGGTAGCGGGAGCTGATGCGCACCGCGTCGGAGACCATGTGAGGCGGCATGGGCCGCATGGAGACCACCATGGGGCCGGCGAGCGAACCTGCAGGCTCGCAGGCGATGCTCGTCCGGTACATCGGCACATTGACGCCCTGCTGGATGTGCGCGATGGGCAGGCCCGCCTCCTGCAAGGGCGCCTCGAAGGTGAAGCTGCAGCCGATGAGGAACGCGACGAGGTCCTCCCGCCAATGGCCGAGCACTTCGGAGACCTCGTCGACCAGTTCTCCGTGCCGATAGATCCGGTACGTGGGAAGGTCCGTCCGTATGTCGCCGCCGGCGCCTCCCAGCAGGGAATGCGACGTCAGCTGCCCCGCCTCCAGGACGCCCAGCACCGGGCAGGACTTGGGGTTGCGCTGGGCGAAGAGCAGCATGTCGAACGCCTGGGCGCTCGGCAGAGCGATGAGATTCGCCTGGACATGGCCGGAGCTGAGGCCGCTGGTGGGCCGTCGCAGTCCGGCGCGGAACTGTGCCCGCGCTTCCGCGGGGGATGTCTGAGCCCCGATGGGAGGCTGACCCGCTGTTCGGTTCGTCATAGGTGCCGCTCCCGATCCTCGCCTCAGCCCTGCGCCCAGAGGTCTGCGATGCCGGTCAGGGAGCTGACGCCCATGTAGATGGTCAGCAGCCAGATCACGGTGCCGCTGATCAGAAGCCACTTGGGGTAGTTGTAGCCGCCGAGGAGCGTGTCGCGCTTGAACCACGCGGCGATCAGGATGACCGCGAAGCCCAGCGGCAGCACCGCGCCGTTGAATGCCCCGGCCATAATCAGCAGGGTGGCGGGAGCCTGTCCGAGAATCAGGTAGATGCCGCATGTCAGGGCGAGGAAGCCGATGAACATGGCGGCACGGACCCGCGGAGACGTCTTCTGCGTGGTGATGAAGGAGACGGAGGTGTAGGTGGCGCCGAGGATCGAGGTGATGGCTGCGACCCAGAAGGCCACCCCGAACACCCGCAGTCCCCACTCGCCGAGCACCAGGAGGAACGCTGAGGCGGCGACATTGTCCTGGCCGGTGCCTTCGATCTGTGCGACGGAGTAGGCGGTGACCACTCCCAGGATCGCCAGGAAGAGCAGGTAGCGGATGACGCTGGCCACGATGATGCCCATGACGGACGTCCGAGCGATGGTGCGGGCGTTCTCCGGCCCGGTGTGGCCTGAGGCGATGACGCGGTGGGCTCCTGCGTAGGTGATGTATCCGCCTACGGTGCCGCCGATCAGCGTGGTGGTCACGAAGAAGAAGGTGCTCAGCCCCTCGCCCTCAGGCAGCGTCGGGGCGAAGGTCTGCAGGGCGGCCTCCCCCACCGGCGGGCTGGTGGCGATGGCCATGTAGCCCATCAGGAGGATGAGCACGGCGCCGCAGCCGACCACGATCCTGTCCAGGGCGACCCCTGCCCGCTTCGACAGGAAGATCGCCATGGCGATGAGCACAGACACGGCGCCGCCTATCTGCGGGTCCAGGCCCGTCATCGCCTGCACGCCCAGGCCGGCGCCGGCGATGTTGCCGACGTTGAAGACGATGCCGCCGAAGAAGATGAGTCCGGCGAGCGCCCACCCGAGGCCGGGCAGAATGCGGTTGCCCAGCTCCTGGGCGTAGAGGCCGGAGACGCCGAGGGTGCGCCATACGTTCATCTGGATTGCGATGTCCACGATGACTGAGATGAGAATGGCCGCTGCGAAGGCGGCGCCGAGCTGCAGGGTGAACTCGGAGGTCTGGGTGATGAAGCCCGGACCGACGGCTGAGACGGCCATGAGGAACATGGCGCCGAGCATCGCGGTGCGCCGAGTGGCGGTGAAGGTGGGGCCTTTGGGCCTCTGCTGCGCCTCTGCGGCGGGTGCTGCGGGTCTCGGCTCAGACATGATGGTTCCCCTCGGGACGACTGGTGCGGTCGGGCAGCCATGATCGCGATCACACTGCCTGGGCCAGACACTAGAGGTTGTTCAACAATCGGGGCAAGGGATTGTCCAACAATCGCGCGAAGTTTTACTCAGCCGTAACAGCAGAGGGCGCTCATGCCCGTTCCAGGTGCGCGATGAGGTCGTTCTCCGCAGTGACGAGGTACTCCATCAGATAGGTCTCCGCCTCCGCCCGCCTGTTGCCGCGCAGCAGCTCGGCCAGCTCCCCGTTGCGGCGCACATACCGGGTGTGGAAGTCGGACTCATGCCGACGAGTGAGGAAGGCCAGCCGCATGCGTGCCAGCACCTGGCTCATCAGGCTGTCCAGGGTGGAGGAGCGGGCCTGAGCAACGATCAGCTGGTGAAACTGCTGGTTAGCCTCGGCCATGCCGTGCGCGTCCCCCTCGGCGAGCGCAGCGTGCGCCCGATCGACGATCTCCTGGAGCGCCGCCGTCGCCTCCGCGGAGAAGTCGGCGGCACGCAGGGCCCCGGTCTGGATGACGCGGCGGACCCTGTAGAGCTCCCGGATGTCCTCGGCCTGGGGCTCATAGACGAAGACTCCGCGGTTGGGGCGACGCTGCACCAGGCCCTCGCCGGCGAGGATCTGGAATGCGCTGCGCAGCGTGTGGCGGGAGATCCCGAGCTGCTGGGTGATGCGCACCTCGGGCAGCTTGGCTCCGGGGACCGCGAGGCCGGCGGCGACCTGTTCGCGCAGTGCGGCCGCTGCCCGCTCGGGCAGGTGGGCGTGGTCCTCGGGCTCGGAGCCGATCGGCTGCAGCGAGGCCCAGACTTCGTCAGACATGGCCTCAAACCTACCCGCCGCGGGGACCTCAGCTGATGCGGGCGAGCACCTGGCCGCCGGTGACGGAGGCACCGGGGCTGAGGCTCTCCCTGGAGAGGACTCCTCCGGCCGGAGCTGTGACCCTCTGCTCCATCTTCATCGCCTCGACCACTGCTACCGGATCCCCTGACTGCACCTCGCTGCCGTCCTCGGCGAGCCAGGTCACCAGCGTGCCCGCCATCGGCGCGGTGACGGCGCCGGCGTCCTCGGACCGCTGGTCCGGATCGGCGGCTGCGTCGGCGGAGCCGAACAGGCTCAGCAGCGAGGAGGGCAGGCCCAGCTGCACGGCCCGGCCGTCGATCTCTACGGTGGCGCGACGCATGGTCTGCTCACGGTGCCGCACAGCGGATGCCAGATGCTCGGATTCGACGAGAGCGTCCTGGAAGTCCGTTTCGATCCAGCGGGTGTGAACGGCGAAGTCCTCAGCCCCGCGCTCAGCGGCGAAATCCTCAGCGTCGAGCACCGCGCGGTGGAAGGGCAGCACCGTGGGGATGCCTTCGATGCGCATCTCGGCGAGGGCCGTGCGCGCTCGGATCAGCGTCGTCGCCCGATCCGGCCCGGTGACGATGAGCTTGGCGAACATGGAGTCGAAGGCGCCGGAGACCTCGTCACCGGTGCGCAGCCCCGTCTCCACGCGGATGCCGGGGCCGGTGGGCGGACTGAAGAGCTCCACGCGCCCAGGAGTGGGGATGAACCCGAGGGCGGGATCCTCGGCATTGAGGCGGAACTCGAGGGCGTGGCCGACGGCCTGGGGGTCCTCGGAGAGGCTGAGCGGCCTGCCCTCGGCGATGCGCAGCTGCTCGGCGACAAGATCGATGCCCGCCGTCTCCTCGGTCACGGGGTGCTCGACCTGCAGGCGGGTGTTGACCTCCAGGAAGCTCAGCAGCCCGTCGGGGCTCAGAAGATACTCGACGGTCCCAGCGCCCACGTACCCGGCGGCGGCGCAGATGCTCCGCGCAGACTCGTGGATCCGCTGCCGCGTCTCATCGGTGAGGAAGGGAGCGGGGGCCTCCTCCACGAGCTTCTGGCTGCGGCGCTGCAGGGAGCAGTCGCGCGTGCCGACGACCACCACGTTCCCGTGGGCGTCGGCGATCACTTGGGCCTCCACGTGCCGGGGGCGGTCCAGGAAGCGCTCGACGAAGCACTCGCCGCGCCCGAAGGCGGACTCCGCCTCACGAACGGCGGAGGCGTAGCCCTCGTCGAGCTCCGACTCGCTCCGGATGATCCGCATGCCGCGGCCTCCGCCGCCGTGGGCAGCTTTGACCGCCACGGGCAGGCCATGCTCGGCGGCGAATGCCCGGACCTCCTCGGCCGAGGAGACCGGGCCGTCGGTGCCCGGCACCAGAGGGGCGCCCGCATCGACGGCGATCCGACGGGCGGTGACCTTGTTCCCCAGTGACTCGATGGTCTCGGGCCTGGGCCCGATCCAGGTCATTCCGGCGTCCGTCACGGCTCGGGCGAAGTCCGCGTTCTCCGAGAGGAACCCGTAGCCGGGGTGGACTGCGTCGGCTTCGAGGGTGCGGGCGGCCTCCAGGATCCGCGGAATGCTCAGGTAGGTGTCCGCGGCCGCATCTCCTCCGAGCGCTGCGGCAGCATCAGCCATTTCCACGTGCAGGGCGGCGGCGTCCTGGTCGGCGTAGACGGCGGCCGTGCTGTATCCGGCCTCGCGGGCTGAGCGGATGATGCGCACGGCGATCTCTCCGCGGTTGGCGATGAGGATGCGCTTCATGGTCGGGCCTCCAGGATGTGGGTCGGGGCGAGTGTGTCAGGGTCCACCGGCTGCAGGGAGACGGCGGTGCCGGGGGCCAGCTGGGCAGCGATGCTCAGGTCCTCGGGCACGACGACGCCGATCACCGGGTAGCCGGCGGTCACCGGGTGGTCGTTGAGGAACAGCACCGGACTCCCCTCCGGGGGCATCTGCAGCGAGCCGCGCGGCACTCCCTCGCTGGGGAGCTCGTCCTCCTTGGCGCGCCGGAGGGGACGGGCGTGCTCGTCGTCGGGGTCCGGCGCCAGCCGCAGGCCGATGCGGTCGGCCTGCGCAGTGACCTGCCAGTCCTGCTCCGCCAGGCGCGCCTGCTCGGCGCTGTCGAACCAGTCCTGGCGGGGCCCGTAGGTGAACCGCAGGACGGCGCGGCCTGCGTCGTCGGGCACGTAGAGGGTCGGCTGCTCCGGGACGCCCACCGGCGAGAGTCCCTGCGGCTCGGCGAGGGACAGGCCCTGGCCCTCCGCCAGGGGGGCCGGACCGAGTCCGGACATGGTGTCGGAGGATGCCGAGCCGAGCACCGGCTCAGCGTCGATCCCCCCGCGAACGGCCACGATGCTCCGCAGGCCCCGTGTCGGTGCGCGGAGGGTGAGGGTCTCACCCTCCATCAGGACGAACGGCGCGCAGAGCGGGGCAGATCGAACGGATTCGGGTCCGACGACCTCGGCCTGCGCCTGAGCGCCGGTGAGGGCGAGCACCACGGTCCGTGCGGCGCGCAGGCTCAAACCCCCCATGACGGCCTCAAGAACTGCTGCGGACTGCGGGTTGCCGACGAGACGGTTGGCCTGAGCGGCGGCGGCCTCATCCGCGACGCCCGCCCGCGAGACGCCGAGGTCGCTCAGACCGGCGCGCCCGAAGTCCTGTACGAGAGTCTGCATGCCGGCAGAGACGACCTTCAGCGCTGCGTTCTCTGAGCCTCCGTCAGGGCTCGCGGGCGCCGCAGCGGCGGCCTCCGGCAGAGCGTCGACGGCGCGGTAGCTGACGGTGTCGCCGGGGCGCACGAGGGCCGGGCTCTCCCGCTCCAGATCCCACATGGCAGCGCCGGTGCGCCCGATGAGCTGCCAGCCGCCCGGGGACCTGCGCGGGTAGATCGCCGAGAACTCCCCGGCGAGCGCTACGCTGCCCGCCGGCACGGCCGTGCGGGGAGACCTCCTGCGGGGCACCTGCATGCTTCGGCTGTCCGGCACGCAGTAGGCGAATCCTGGGGCGAAGCCGCCGAAGGCCGCCGTCCATGTGCGGGAGGTGTGCCATTCGATGAGCTGTTCGACGCTCATGCTCAGCTGCTCGGCGAGCGCGGGCAGATCTTCGCCGTCGTATACGACGTCGATAGTGACCTCGCGAGCTTCACTGCGCTGCCTCTCCGGCAGCGGCGTGCGCTCCAGCTCGGCCCGCCCTGCGGTGAGGGCTGCGGGTGAGGAGAAGCGGATCATGACGGTTCGGGCGGCGGCGACCAGCTCCTCCTGGCCGTGCAGCGGATGGCGGCTGAGCTGCTGGTGTGCCGCGAGGACCGTCTCCAGTGCGTCGAATTCCAGCAGCAGGGCTCGAGTGCCTGCGCGGCGGACGCTGGCGGCGGTGTGTCCGATGGTCATCGTGCGGCTCAGGCGTCGACGAAGCTGCGGATCTGCACCCCAGCGTCTTCGAGGGCGGCCCGGAGCGTGGCGGCCATCTGGGCGGCGCCCGTCGTGTCGCCGTGGGTGCAGATCGACTCCGCCTCGGCCTCTATGCGGGTGCCGTCGTGGGCGATCATCACACCGTCCTGAGCCAGTCGGAGCATGTTCTCCACCACGCGGCTGGGATCCTCGATCACCGCGCCGGGCTCGCGGCGGGAGACGAGAGTGCCGTCCGGGTTGTAGGCCCGGTCCGCGAACGCCTCCGAGACTCCCCGCAGCCCCTGGCGGCGGGCGTAGTCCAGTGCGTACCCGCCCGGCAGCAGCAGGACGGGCAGCGTCTCGTCGTACTCGCCGATGGCGTCGATGACCGCGTGCGCCTGATCCTCGTGGTGGACGATCGTGTTGTACATGCCCCCATGAGGCTTGACGTAGCGGATGCGGGTTCCGGCGGACCGGGCCAGCGCTTCGAGCGCCCCGAGCTGGTAGGTCACCTCAGCGGCGAGCTCCTGAGGGTCGTAGTCGATGAAGCGCCGTCCGAAGCCGGGGAGATCCCGGTAGCCGATGTGCGCCCCCACAGCCACTCCCCCGGCAGCCGCTGCCCGAAGCGTGCGACGAATCGTCAGGGGCTCGCCGGCGTGGAATCCGCAGGCGACGTTGGCGCTGGAGACGATGTCCAGCATGGACTCGTCAGGAATGGACCAGTTGCCGAAGGACTCTCCGACGTCGCTGTTCAGATCGATCCGGGTCACAGGTGTCTCCTTCGCTGACAGTGCACGTGCGATTGTTCAACAATAACAGCGGCTCTGTTTCAGCTCTGTGACTGGAGGAACCTGTAGACCTCCTCCGAATCCACCCCGGGGAACGCCCCCTGCGGCATCGCCGCCAGCAGATGCGTGTTCGCCCGCGCCGTAGGCCATGCGTGCCCGTCCCACACCTCGGAGAGCTCCGCGGGCGGGATGCGGCAGCAGGTGGGGTCGTCCGGGCACCGGGATTTGGACCGGAACCCGGTGGCGCGGCCGCGGAACCACTTGGCGTGCTCGAAGGGCACTCCGATGGAGAGCGAATACACCGACGAGGAGTGCGACTCGGTGCGCGCCGTGCACCAGAAGGTGCCGCGGGGGGTGTCGGTGTACTGGTCGAAGGAGCGGAACTTGTCCTCCACGTCGAACACCTCCCGGGAGGTCCAATGCCGGCAGATCGTCTGGCCCTCGATGGCCCCGGAGTGGTCGGTGGGGAATCGGACCCCGTCGTTCTCGTAGGCCTTATGGATGATCCCCGACTCATGGACCTTCTGGAAGTGGCAGGTGATGCCCAAGTGCTCGGTGGCCAGGTTGGTGAACCGGTGCGCGGCCGACTCGTAGCTCACCGCGAAGGCATCTCGCAGGTCCTCGATGGCCAGCTCCTTGGACCGCTTGGCCTGCTGCAGGAAGTCCGTGGTGGACGCCTCAGGCATGAGCAGGG
The DNA here is from genome assembly GCF_007922635.1 of Nesterenkonia sp. NBAIMH1. Classification (NCBI taxonomy): domain Bacteria; kingdom Bacillati; phylum Actinomycetota; class Actinomycetes; order Micrococcales; family Micrococcaceae; genus Nesterenkonia; species Nesterenkonia sp. NBAIMH1. Next base: position 1,509,418 of record NZ_CP042335.1, on the reverse strand, counting down.
CGCCGGCGAGATAGTTGGCGTAGACCCGCTGCCGGAGGAACTCCGAATAGTCCCCGGGCGCCTCATGCTTCAGCACCCGGTGCGCCAGCGCCTGCAGCAGCACCGACCGAGCGTCCCTGGCCCCCGTCGCAGACTGGGTGAGGTAGATGACCATGTTCCGCTGGTCGGTGACCGACTGCGTCTCATGGGGCAGCCGCGAGACGTAGCGGATCGAGTAGCCGAGATGCTCGGCGATGTCGGCAGCCTTGTGATGGCTCAGCGGCCGGTGCTGCCCCCCGGGGCCCGCGTCGTGGCGAACCGCTGCGAGCAGCTCGGCCGCCTGCTTCTCCAGCTCCGGGTAGTAGTTGTTCTTGGCGCGCTGCTCCTCGCGCAGCTCCGTGTTGGCCCGCCTGGCCTCCTCCGGCGTGGCAGCCTGCTCCTCGAGGCGACGCTTGAGCTCGCGCTGCAGAGCGACCAGCGACTCGAGGGCATCGGTGGGAAGCCGCGAGGAGATCCGCACATTGGGAAGGTTCAGGGCGGCGTAGAGGGGTCCGCGCTGCGTCTTCTCGAGCTCTATCTCCAGGGCCGCGCGACGGTTGGGGGGCTCTGCGCCGAAGAGCTCGTCGACCCCGACTCCGAGCGTCTTCGCGATCTGGCGAAGCTGGGAGAGCTTCGGCTCGCGACGGCCGTTCTCCAGCAGAGACAGCTGGGAGGGGACCGTCCCGACGGCCTCAGCGAGGTCATCGAGGGTCATCGGCTGCTTCTTGCGGAGGTGGCGGACGCGACGGCCCAGGGCAATCAGGTCGACGCCCTCGTCGCTCTCCTCGTCCACACTCCGCCCTGAGCGCATGTGAGTCATGCTACAGCTCCATCGTCCTGCTGAGAGACGGGACCGACCCCCAGAAGGACCTCGAAAACCTCTGGGGGCCGGTGGTTCCGGACGAGCCTGCAGGCTCTACACTGCCTGCGGACCGGCAGCCTCAGCATCGTCAGCATCGGTCGTCATGACGTGCAGTGAGGCGCGGGGGGCCTCAGGGACGCCGTTGATCAGGATTCCTGCAGCGCTCATGGTCATTCATCTCCTCAGTGGAACTGTCCCTCTTCGGTCGACCCCTTGAGGGCGACCGTCGAGGAGTCAGGGTTCAGGGTGGTCGAGATGGCGTCGAAGTAGCCGGTGCCGACTTCGCGCTGGTGGCGGGTGGAGGTGTATCCGCTGCCCTCAGAGGCGAACTCAGCCTCCTGCAGCTCCACGTAGGCCTTCATCTGCTCCTCCTTGTAGCCCTTGGCGAGGTTGAAGGAGGCGTAGTTGAGGCTGTGGAAGCCGGCCAGGGTGATGAACTGGAAGGTGAAGCCCATCTTGCCGAGCTCGTTCTGGAACTTCGCGATGGTCTCGTCGTCCAGGTGCTTCTTCCAGTTGAAGGACGGCGAGCAGTTGTAGGCCAGCATCTGGTCCGGGTGCTCAGCCTTCACCGCCTCGGCGAACCGACGCGCCGCCTCCAGGTCCGGGGTGCCCGTCTCCATCCAGATGAGGTCGGAGTAGGGGGCGTAGGCCTTGGCGCGCTCGATGCAGGGCTCGATGCCGTTGCGCACCTTGTAGAAGCCCTCGGCAGTGCGCTCGCCGGTGATGAAGGGCCGGTCCCGCTCGTCGACGTCCGAGGTGATCAGCGTGGCAGCCTCTGCGTCGGTGCGGGCGATGATCAGGCTGGAGACGTTGTGCACGTCGGCTGCCAGACGGGCGGCCTGCAGGGTGCGCACGTGCTGTCCGGTGGGGATCAGCACCTTGCCGCCGAGGTGGCCGCACTTCTTCTCGGAGGCGAGCTGGTCCTCCCAGTGCACTGCTGCCGCGCCCGCGTCGATCATACTCTTCATGAGCTCGTAGGCGTTGAGGGGTCCGCCGAAGCCGGCCTCTGCGTCGGCGACGATCGGGACCACATAGTCCTCGACGTCCCTGACGCCTTCGAGGTAGTCGATCTGGTCGGCGCGCATCAGAGCGTTGTTGATGCGGCGCACCACGGTCGGCACGGAGTTGGCCGGGTACAGCGACTGGTCGGGGTAGGTGTGGCCGGAGTTGTTGGCGTCGCCGGCGACCTGCCAGCCGGAGAGGTAGATGGCCCGCAGGCCGGCCTTCACGTAGTTGACCGCCTGGTTGCCGGAAAGTGCGCCCAGGGAGTTGGTGTACCTGCCGGCTGCGTGCTCGTCGGTGAGCTGCTTCCAGAGCTTCTCCGCGCCGCGCTTGGCGAGGGTCTTCTCCTCCTGGACGGTTCCCTGGAGCTTCACGACGTCGGTGGCGGAGTAGTCACGCGTGACGTTCTTCCAGCGGGCATTCGTGGTCCATTCCTCCTGGAGGGCCTCCACCTTGCTGCTGAAGTCGGGATCGATGGTCGATGCCGGCTCCTGAGCCACGCCGTCGACCTGAGTGTTCAGAGTGTCGGTCATGGTGAATCTCCTTTGAATCGTTGACCGTTCCGCACAACCTCGTCGTTGCGGGATGTGACTCCAGTCTCAGCGGGGGGCAACCCCTGGAACCACCGGATCTGAGAAAAAGATCTGCACTTCTTCGATCCAGCGAAGAACGTGCAGTCTGCGACGCGAACTGTCGCCCTGAGGCGTTCCGGACCGCACCGCGAGCCCATGTCGAGGCCTCTCCTGCCCATTGAGCCTCTAGCCAACGAACGGCCTGGTCAGACTAGGATGACCCCTAGAGAAAATTTCTTCACTGAGCCAGCGATCCCGTTCGGTCACCCATCATGAAGGGCTGCGCGCCTGATGAGAACGTTCGTATCGGATGAACCCGACCCGTCTGAGCACAGCGCCGCCCTGATCCAGCCCCTGTCGCCAGCGGGCGCGGGACTCTCTTCGGAGCGATCGCCCGCTCAGCCCTCCCTCTTCATTCCCGCACTCGCTCCGGATGTGCTGGACCGATCCCGCATCCGCGCCCTGATGGACGACGCCGCAGCGCCCGGCCGCCTCGCCATGCTCCTGGGGCCGCCCGGCACCGGCAAGACGACGGCAGCGGCGCTGTGGGCCCGCCGCTGCGAGCGCCCCGTGGTCTGGCTCGACGCGGAGGAGTCAGCAGGCGACCCGTGGGAGTTCTACGCCGATCTGATCGACGAGCTGCAGAGGGCGACGGGCACGACTGGCCTCTCGTCGATCATCGCCGGCTTTGAGCAGCCCCGTCCCCTGAGACGCATGGGGCCGTCCTCGCGCGGGAGCTGCTGCGCAGAGGCACTGACGCTGCGATCGTCGTCGATCATGCAGAGCTGCTCGGCGATGAGGCACTGGACTTGTGGAGGTGCTCGCCGCCAGACTCTCCAGCCTCAGCTGGGTCCTTCTTGCGGTCAGCCTGGACTCCGACTTCATCCTCACGGCCGAGACCAAGCTCTCCGGGCGCCGTCATTGACTCCGAGGACCTGGAGCTCACCGCCGAGGAGGCACTCTCCGTGCTGAGAGAGGCCGGCATTGTTGATGTGAATCCGGAGGTGCTCCCCACACCGCCAGTCCCCTGATGATCCGTTCCCTGATCGCCCAGACCAGGCGACGGGGAGGGATGGACCCGTGACGGCCGAAACCCTGAACGACCTGCAGAAGGACCTCGCCGCGCGGTCCCTGCGCAGAATCATCGCCGAGGGAGCGCTGACCTCGGAGCATCGGACGTTTCTGCTGGCTTCACTCACCCAGACGGCCGACAGTGAGCTGATCTCGGGCCTGCTCCGCGTCTCCCCAGCGAAGGACGCGCGACCCTTCGTCGGCTGGCGCGCCACGGGCTGGGCTTCCTCGACGCCGACGGCATCCTCCACGTGGAGGAGAATCTCGGCAGCGGCATGCGGGAGATCGCAGAGGAGAGGCTCCAGCCCGCGGACCTGGCGCAGGCTCATCGGACCATCTGCGACTGGCACCTGAAGCACAGTCGTCCCGCCGACGCGCTGCAGCATGCCGATTGCGCAGGCGATTGGGAGCGGATCTCGCTGCTGATGCTTCTGCACTTCCACGAGCTCTCCGCCGCTGCGAAGCGGCAGGCCGGCCAGATCCTCTCGCGGGATGCCGTGCGGCATGCTTGGCACCCACCCCCTGATGGGATGGTTCCGCATACTGCTCCTCAACGATGCCCCGGGCACCACGCTGACCACCCTTCAGGCGGCGGGGAGACCATTCTGGGGAGCCTCGACCCTGCGGCGGAGGGCCTGCACGCGATGGTGGTGGACGGTGTGAAGTTCGCCGTGCACCGGACTCTGGGCGACTTTGAGACCTCCGATGAGCTGATCAGCGGCCTCCTGCCTCAGGTGGAGGCGCTGCGGGGTCACAGGCGTGGCCGAGCACGCACTGACGATGACCGTGGACCACTACCTCATTCTGCAGGCCGTTGAGGCATGGCTGAGCACGGCTCTGCGGCAGTATGCGGCCTCCTCGAAGCTCTTCCTCGGAGAGTTCGACGAAGCTCTGGCGCTGATCGACCCCATCACCGGCCCGCTTTTCGACGAGCACGGGGAGTTCAGCTGGACCGCTCTCTACAGCCACGGGGTCAAAGCTCTCACCCTGGCCGTCGCCGGGCGCTATGCCCCGTGCCGGCAGGCCCTCGAGCAGCTCGAGGAGGCCGAGCTGCCCCGGGATGGGACGAGAGTCGCGCGGGGATCCCCGCCTGCATCGCACGAGCGCATACGGCGCTCGTCGACCGACGCCCTGAGCGCGCACGGGCTGAGCTGGAGCTGATCATGCGTCACCACGGCTCGTCCGAATGGTGGCCGTTCGTGCTCGCCCTCCGCACGAGAATGTCCTTCTACTTCCCGGAGCCCGGCATGATCGGCTATGCGACCTCGCAGCTCTGGTCCCACAAGGAGAGCCCTCCCACCAGCCGCTTCATGCAGGTGCATATGCACTGCCAAACGGCAGTGGCAGCGCTGGCCGCGGGCGGGCTGCCACAGGCTGCCAGGCACCTCGAGCGCGCGAAGGAGCTCGACTATCCGCGCCGCCCCGGGCCTGCATCGAATACGCGGCGGCGATGCTCCACGCCGGGCGCGGCGAGTGGGAGCATGTTCGACTGATCACAGAGCTGGCACTCGAGTCGCGCGAGCCGACGCCGCAGCAGGAGGCCGCCCTGGGGCCTGCCGGCTCCATGCAGGGGCCCAGCTCCTGCGCAGCGGCGCCCCGGACGCACAGGCGGAGCTCCTGGGGACCGAATTCCGTGCTGCTCTCTTCGCAGCAGACACCTCCGGCTCCTACTTCGACCTCCTGCTGATCCCCAGCAGCCTGCTGCTGCCCCTGATCGCAGAGCATGCCCCCGAACGAACAGACCTTGCTGCGGGGGCGCGCGGCGCTGCGTCGTCACCCGTCGAACCGGTCCAGGAAGGGAGTCCGCACCTGACCGGGTCGGAGAAGAGGGTGCTGGACGAAATGCTGCGGACTGATTCCCGGGCGGTGATCGCCCACCGCCTCTACCTCTCGGAGAACACGGTGAAGACGCATCTGCGTCGGATCTATAAGAAGCTTCAGGCCCGCTCACGCGATGAGGTGCTGGAGCGGGCGTACGCCTTCGGCCTGCTGGACCGGCCCCATGAGAGCTCCTGACACGCTCGGCACGCGCCCAGCCGTCGCCATCTTCCGCAGGCCTCGGGTGACCCGCATTCTTGACGAGGCGGTGAGCAGCTCGCCCATCACTCTCATGGTGGCTCCGCACAGCTTCGGCAAGCTGACGGCCGCGACCCAATGGGCGGCTCGGCAGAAGAGCCATGTGCTGTGGGTCAACGCCGCCGCGTCAGGGGGCCACGGCTGGGACTTCTACCGCAGCCTCGTCACGGCCCTGACCTCAGTCTCCGGGGGCGAACGGCTCCCAGAGCTCACCGGCGGCCTCGACGGTCAGCGGCCGCTGCGTCGCATGGGGACGATCCTGGGGCGCGAACTGCACCGATGCGGGATGGAGGCAGCAGTCATCGTCGAGCATGCCGAACGCCTCCCGCGGAGGCGCTCACCCTGCTGCGCACCCTCGCCGATCGGCACCCCGGGTCCGCTATGTGGTTCTCGCAGCCGAATTGGACACCGACTTCATCGCCCACGCTCAGGCGCAGGGCGCCGCGCTCATCGGCCCCGACGTCCTGCAGCTCCACGCCGAGGAGACCGCCCAGGCAGTGGCGGAGGCCGGCCTGCGCACGGCATCCGCGGACGCGCTGGACCTGGTCACCACGCCTCTGATGCTGCGCTCCGTCATCCAATACGTTTCAGGCCTGGGAGAGCAGGTCATCACTGCGGCTCATCGGCAGCACGTCATCAGACGGCTCGCGTCCCGGTCCATGGCACGGATCCTCGCCGACTACACCGGCGGCTCCAGCAGCGCGTCCCTGCAGATCCTGTCCTGGCCGGCGCCTCGAACGAGGAGCTGGTCGCCCGACTGCTGCGCACCAGCCGTCCCGCCGCCCACGCCATCCTGGAGAGCCTGAGCCAGCAAGGCATGGGACGGTGGAGCGACGGCGGCCTCTTCCGGCTCGATGAGTCCCTGAACCGTGGCCTGTCCGAGATCGCGACGGAGCAGCTGCAGGACTCGGAACGTGCCCGCACCCACCGGATCACTGCGGCATGGATGTATGAACAGGGCCGCATCGAGGGGCACTCCTGCACGCCGAACGCGCGGAGGACTGGGGCTCATCGGACGCATCGTGCTGGAGCGCATGAGCGACCTGCCCGAGCATCGCGGTGAGGCCTTCCTGCGGATGCTCGAGCGTGCACCTGATCACGCCCTGCGTCAGAGCCCCTGGCTGAGCTGGCACCGGCTCCACCTCCTGGCCGGCACCCCCGGAGTGACGTACGCACAGCTGGAGGAGGTCGCGGCTCAGACACTGAACTCGATGGACCCTCAGGCTCGTGGCACGCGTCGTCTCATGCAGGAGGCCTTCGTGTTCGGGGTGCGACGCGTCCTCGGCGACTACGAGGGGGCGGAGGAGATGCTCGTGCCGCTGCTGACCAGCATCGAACGCCTTCAAGCACCTGTCGCCGGCTCACGCCCCCGGACTCCGCTGAGACATCCGTGCTCCGCGCATTCGAACGATGGGTCGCGCAGGCCGTGCGCCTCTTCGGGGCCAGCGGCCGGCTGCTGATGGGAGATCACCAGTCAGCTCTGGAGATGATCGCGCCTGCCATCCGGCCCCCGCGGGATGAGAACGACGTCTTCGAATGGCACGGCCTCTACAGCGCCGGCCTCAAAGCGCTGACGCTGGCCTCCAGCGGCAGCATCAGGGAGGCTGAGAGGGAGCTTCGATGGATTCGAAGCTTCCGCCTCCCGGAGGGCTGGGAGGAGAGCCACTACGGCCTGCCCACCCTCCTCGCCGAAATCTATGCGGCCTTCGCCCAGCAGCGCCGCGAGACGGCGAAGGCCCTGATCGCAGGGCTGGGACGCTTCGAGATGACCCTGGATCTGTGGCCCTTCGTCTACGAGCTCCGCGCCCGGAGCGGGTACTACTACGGCGAGGCCGGTGCGTGGCAGGCCTTCGCGGCCGCGCTGGCGGCGCGCCCGGATCAGCCGGTCGCCTCCCGCTACTGGCACCAGAACCTGTGGGGCCGGGTGGCGTCGCTGGCCGCGGCCGCCGGCGACAGGGAGGCTGCGGAGCTCTACATGGCGCGCATGAGGGAGATGGACTACCCCTCCCGTCGCGGGGCCGTGCTGGAGCGCGCTCAGCTGAGCCTGCATCTTCAATGGAGGGAGTACGCGGCTGTCCGTGAGCTCGCTGAGGAGCTGCTGAGCCGCAAGGACCTCAATCTCAGGGAGGAGACTCAGGCGCGCGTCTCCATGGCAGCAGCCCTGCACGCCCTCGGAGATGCCCCCGGTGCACGAGACCACCTGCGCCTGGCCCTGGACCTGGCCGACGACTCCGGGCTGCTCTTCGAGGCCCTCCACGTGGCGCGCCGCTCGATCCGGGAGATGACTGAGCTCTACGCGCCGGAGCGGACGCCGATGCTGAGGCTGCTCGCACCGATGGAGAGCCCGGAGCGAGTCCCGCAGATGACCGAATCTGAGCTGCGCGTGCTTCAGGAGCTGGCCCACACCGAATCGCGGTCAGTGATTGCGCACCGGCTTCACCTCTCCGTCAACACCGTGAAGACCCATCTGAGAAAGATCTACCGCAAGCTCGGCGTCGGCTCGCGGCTCGATGCGGTGGAGCGCGCCTACGCTTTGGGACTCATCCAGACCTGATCAGCACGGATACAGGCGCTCGTAGGCCCGCGCCGTCTGCTCCCACGTGAAGCTCCTGACGGCCTGGGCGCCCGCATGCCCCAGCGAGCGCATCCGCCTCTCATCGGCCAGCAGCTCCACTATGCGCGCGCTCATGCCTGCTGGGTCCGCGGGGTCGATGAGGAGCCCAGTGACCCCGTGCTCGAGGAATTCCGGCGGGCCGCCGTGCCCAGTGGCGAGAACCGGCACCCCGGCACGCCACCCCTCCAGCACGGTGATGCCGAAGGGCTCCACCACACTGGGAACCACCAGCATCTGAGCCGCCGCCATCGCCGCCCCCACCTGAGGCCGGCTGAGCCGGCCGACCAGATGCACACGGTGCGCGATGCCGCACTCCGTGGCCAGCTCCTCCAAAGCCGAGCGCTCCGGCCCCTCCCCGCCGATCACCAGATCCGTGCCGTCGGCGGCATCCTCCGCGCAGGCGCGTGCGAATGCGCGGATGAGCCGGTCGAACCCCTTGGTGCCCACAAGCCGCCCCACTCCGAGCACATACCGGCCCGGAAGACCAGGAACTTTGCCGTCAGCGGCCTCATTGAGATCCACGCCGTTGAAGACCACCTCCGCGGCGCCCGGCGCCAGACCGAAGCGGAGCAGATCGTCGGCGGCGAAGCGGGAGCAGGAGGTGACCGCTGCGGCCTGCCTCAGACTGCGACGCAGGCCGCTGCGCAGCAGCGCGGACTGGTCGAAGACGCCGTTCGCATCGCCGAATGTCTCTCCATGGTGGCTCAGCACCAGGGGCAGGCCCGCCGTGCGGGCCAGCCGGGCGGCGTAGAGCCCATTGGGGCCGAAGCAGTGCACGTGCAGGAGCTCAGGCTGATCCCTCCGGAGGGCCGAGCGCCACGCAGCCCATGCGCGCAGGGCAGCCGCAGCGAATCGCAGAGCCGGTCCCGGAGCCCGGGCCGGCAGGGGGCAGGGAAGGTAACGCAGCGGAATGCCGCGGAATTCGGACGGAACGTCGTCTCCCTGGTCCACCGACCAGATGACAACGTCGTGGCCGAGCTGCCTGAGCTGCACCGCCACGTTCGCCACGTGCTCCTCGACGCCCCCGGCGCGGGGAACAAAGGAACTGGTCACCAACGCAATACGCATTGACGCTTACCCCTATCCAGGCCGATGAAATCCGCTTATGATGTCGTTCAGGCCAGCTTCGCGGCTTCATGAAACAATGCGGGCGCTTGCCTGGGAAGAGTATAGAGGTGAGCCTTTTGCCCCACCTGGTGCTGGCTGCCACAGCCTCAGACACCCCCATGGGCGCCGAGCGCTACCAGGAGGAGGTGAGCCTCCGAGCGCCCGAGGCCCTCCCCCACTGGCGCGTCACAGAGATCGTCGCCCGCTCGCTGCGCTCTCCTCTCCCCGGCAATCGCCGTCTTCCGATGCGATGGCTGCGCGGCGCCACCGCACGCCAGCGCCGCGTGTTCGGACGTGCCCTGTACGGCAGCGGCCGTCCGGTCACCCACCGCATGGATCTGCTCCTGCCGCCCGGACCAGGCCCCAATCTGGCCACCATTCACGACACCGTGGCGTGGCGCTTTCCCGACGAAGCCCCGCCCGCCCTCGCAGCGGCGGAGGAGGCACGCCGCGCCGACGCCGTCATCTGCGTCTCAGAGTTCTCGGCGCAGGAGGTCCGGGACCTCCTGGGGGTGCGGAGCCCGACGGTGATCTACAACGGAGTGGACGCGCGGTTCTTCGACCCGACGCCCCTCACGGCGCACCAGCGGCAGGCTCTGGGACTGGAGCAGCCCTACGTGCTGCACTTCGGCGGCGCCTCCGAGAGGAAGAACCTCGGGGCGCTGGCCGAGGCATGGCCAACAGTGCGCCGCGCGCGCCCGTCGCTGCAGCTGGCCCTCTCCGGGCCGCCGCATCCGCGCAGGACCGAGCTCTTCGCGGGGCTTCCGGGTGTGAGGCTGCTGGGCAGCCAACCCTCCGAGATCATGCCCTCGCTCATCGGCAGCGCGGAAGCGGTGATCGTCCCCTCAACCTATGAGGGATTCGGACTCCCCGCCTTGGAGGCCATGGCGGCCGGCACTGTGGTCGCCGCCGCAGCCACATCGGCCCTGCCCGAGGTGGTGGGCGATGCCGGGCTTCTCATCCGTCCTACGCCGGACGGGGTGGCCTCGGGCCTGCTTGATCTGACCACGGACAGTCCGGAGATCTCCCGGCTGCGCGATCGCGGACGGGCACGCGCCGCTGAGTTCACCTGGGAGCGCTGCGTGCGGGCGCACGCGGACGTCTGGCAGTCCCTCGCGGACGGAGGAGCCGGATGAGGTCAGGCAGCAGCCCCCGCGTGGCGCTGGCCCACGACTACCTGACCCAGCGCGGAGGCGCCGAGCGCGTCGCCGCGATCATGGCTGAGGCCTTCCCTCAGGCTGCTCTGCACACCGCCCTGTATGACCCTGACGGAACGTTCGAGGACTTCCGCAGGCTCGACATCCGGGTGTCAGCCCTGAACCGCGCCGGCTTCCTCCGGCGGCACCACCGGGCCGCCCTGCCGCTGCTGGCACCTGCGGTCTCCGCCATGCAGGCGGATGCCGACGTGCTCCTGGCCAGCTCATCCGGGTGGGCGCACGCCGTGCGCACCACCGGGCGGAAGGTCGTCTACTGCCATGCGCCGGCGCGGTGGCTGTACCAGCGGCAGCGCTACCTGGGCCCGTTCGAGGGAGGCCTGCGGCAGAAGGCCCAGCACGCCCTCGCTGCCGCGGCTCTGGGCATCGTCTCTCCCGGGCTGCGCTCATGGGATGCGCGACGCGCCGCTGAGGCGGACCGCTACCTGGTCAACTCGACGGTCATCCGCGACGCCGTGCTCGAGACCTACGGCATTGAGGCGGAGGTGCTGCCGCCGCCGCCCGCCATGGAGCCGCAGGGCCCTGCTGAGCCCGTGCCGATCGCTGCGCCGTTCGTGCTCTGCGTGGCCAGGCTTCTGCCGTACAAGAACGTCGACATCGTCATTCGCGCGGTTCAGCAGATCGCCGGGCTGAGCCTCGCCGTCGTGGGACGCGGACCGGACGCGGAGCGCCTCCGGCAGCTGGCTGCCGACTCTCCGAACATCCGCATCCTCGGCGGAGTCTCGGAGGAGGAGCTCCGCTGGCTCTACTCCGAGTGCGTGGGACTTGCGGCCGCCTCCTTCGAGGACTTCGGGCTCACTCCTCTGGAGGCGGCGGCGTTCGGGAAGCCCACCGCCGCTCTGCGGGCGGGCGGATACCTGGACACCATCGACCCCGACGTCAACGGAGTCTTCTTCGACGAGCCGCGCAGCGAGTCGGCATCGGAGGCGATCGCAGCCCTGGCGCAGAGGCGGTGGGACGCTTCTGCCATCGCTGATCATGCCGAGGGGTTCAGCCGCGCACGCTTCGCCCATCGGCTTCAGCAGGTCGTCGATGAGACGCATGCTGCCGGGTGAGGCGATCCGCCGGATCCTCGCCGCGCTGATGCATGCCGGGGCGGCCCTCCTCTGCTTCGCGTACTTTGTGGGAACCCCGACAGGTCAGGCGCTCGACAACGCCGGGCTGGGGATGGACCTTGTGGGAATGCCGGAGGCCGAGAGGCTTCAGCTCTTCGACGGGGTGCGCGTGGGAGCGGTCCTGGCCCTCGCGGTCCTGGCCTGCGCCCTGGGCCTCTGGGCCCTGCTCCGCCGCCGAGCGGCAGCTGCGGCGGTCCTCGCCCTCGCAGCCGTCGGCGTCGTGGTCCTGGCCGGGGCTCTGCGGCGAGCGCTCATGCGTCCGGAGCTGGTCCCGGGCGGCTATGACTACAACACCTGGCCCAGCGGCCATGTGGCCGCGGCCTGCGCATTGGCCGTCGTCTGCCTGCGGCTCCTGCCCCCGGGCCGCCTCCGTCCCGCGGCCGCCCTGGTCGCCGCGACGGCTGTGGCCGCGGCCAGCTACGCCTCAGCCACCACCTTCGCCCATCGGCCCAGCGACACGATCGGAGGGGTGCTCCTGTGCGGCGCCGTGATGGCGCTGTGCCGGGCTCCCGGGCGCCGTCTTCGCAGCACATGGTGGGCGTGGACGGTGACGCTGATCATCGGGCTCGCCTCAGCGGCGCTGCTGATCCTCGGCCCTGCGCTGGACCCTCCGAACGCCTACGCGTGGGCGGCCCTGGGATGGGCGGCAGCGATGGGCTGCGCGGCCTGCGCTGTGCTGCTCCCCGAGTCGGCAGCGCCGGGCGTTCAGCCTGCATCGCCTCGCCTGCGGCGCGGCGATGCAGCGGCGAGCGCCTGACTCCAGACCTCGCCGCACACCGCTGCGGCGGAGGCTGCGCCGAAGCGCCTGCGAGCAGAGGCCGAAGCCCGCTGGGCCGCGGACTCGGCATCGCCGGGGTTGTCGATCACCCATCTCATCGCGGACGCCAGACCCCGAGGGTCTCCTGGGGCCACCAGCTGCCCCAGCGGGGTCCGGAGCACCTCACCGGGTGATGGGGCGGGGACCGGGTCCGGCGCTTCCGTCAGGATCTCAGCCGCCCCGCCGGCTGCGGTCGCGATGACAGGCACTCCTCGGGCCATGGCCTCGGCGATGACTTGGCCGAACGGCTCCGGCACGGGGGAGGCGTGGACCAGTGCGCTGAACCTGTCGAGGTCCGCCTCGGGACGGGCGGACCAGCCGGCGAAGCGGACCCGTCCAGCGAGATCCAGCTGCGAGGTCAGGTCCTCCAGCTGCTTCGCGTACTCATGGTCGTTGAACAGGGCTTGGCCCACTATGTGGAATGCCGCACTCGGATCGGCAGCCGCGACGGTGAATGCCGCCTGCAGGAACTCCCGCTGCCCCTTGGTGCTGCTGATGCGGCCGAGCATGCCGAAGACCGGTGTGGGCGGCGCCTGATGGGCCGCGGCGAAGGACTCTTCGGGCAGGCCCGGGTATGCGACCGCCACCCGCTCGGCCGGCAGCCTCACCAGCCGGGCCGTGGCATGCGAGTTGGCGACGACTCCGTGCGCGGTGCGGGCGAGCAGGCGCAGAGCCGGCACCGCCGCGGCGGGAAGATAATCGGCGCTGATCCGATCGTGCAGGTGCCACACCCACGGACAGCGTGCGCGACGAGCGGCCAGCGAGCCGAGGACGGCAGCCTTCAGCGTGTTCGCCACGACCAGCTCCGCCTGCTCCGCGCGGAGCAGCTGCGCCAGCCGTCCGACGAAGCCCCATGAGTCGCGGCCGGAGAGCAGCAGGGTTCGCGGATCCTTCAGCTGCGCCCGGCCGCGCGAGGCGGTCCGCTGCGCCAGGGGCAGGACCCGCACGGCGATTCCCCGCTGTCTGAGCTGACTCTCCAGCTCCCCCGGGGAGAAGAGGATCACTGTGACCTGCCACCGAGGGTCGAGGGCCTCGAGCAGGCGCATCAGGGCGATCTCCGCACCGCCGGTCTCTGCGGTGTGCCCCAGAACAGCGACCCGGACCGGCGCCACCTCAGGCGCCCGTTCGTTCGATCACGGACCGGTACACGGCTTCGGTCCTCTCCGCCTGCGCCGCGGGAACGAAGATCTCCCGCTGACGCTGCCGTCCCTGCTGCGCCAGCGCGCCGCGCGCTTCGGGGTCGGCTGCCAGCTGCCGGAGGGCTGCCGCCGCGGACGCCGCATCCCCGGGACGGAAGCAGAAGCGGTGCGCCGGCTGCGGAAGGGTTTCGAGATGACCCCCTGATCTGCTCGCCACCACCGGCAGCCCGACGCTCATCGCCTCCAGCACACCCAGCCCGAGCCCTTCGACGGCGCAGGGCGCCAGCATCAGCCCGGCCGCGCCCATCAGCTCAGAGACGTCCGTGCGCATCCCGAGGAACTCGGTCGACTGTGCGATGCCGAGCTCGGCGGCCTGCCGCTCCAGAGCGGGGCGCAGCGACCCGTCTCCTGCGATGCGCAGCCGCCAGCCGCGAGCGGCCAGCTCCGAGCGCGCAAAGGCCTCGATCGCCGTGGCGGTGTCCTTCTCGGCCTCCAGCCGCTGCGCGATCAGCACGACGGGCTCTCGCTCCGCGCTCGGCAGATCCGCGCTCGCCACCCCGGGGAAGATCACCGTCGACGCACCCTCGACCCGGTCGGCGACGTACCCGCTGATGGCGATCTGCGCGTCAGACCGGCGAACGATGAGCTTCGCCGCCAGGCCTCCGAGGCGTGAGCTGCCCCGGGGGCCTGCGAAGTGCCGCGTCACCACCAGAGGAGTCCCACGCGTGGGGCAGTACGAGGCTGCCGCGGCCGCACACTCGGCGGCAGTCATGTGGGCGTGGACCACATCCGCGCCCCCTCCGGCCCTGATGAGCCCCTGCAGCACCTTCGGCACCGTCTGCCCCGGCATCCACGTCACTGGGGAGCCGGCCAGCGCCGGACGCATCTGGTCGGCGCCGCCGCCGATGACGACGACCGCATGCCCCTGCTGGGTCTGCGCCCGGGCGAGCACCGCCACATGCCTCTCCACGCCGGCGAACCCGTCGGACCGGATGGCGTGAAGCACCCGAAGGCGGCTGCTCATAGCCGCTCCCCCGTCCCGGATTCGAAGAGCCGCAGGTACTGCTGAGCCACCGCCTGCCAAGAGTGCCTCTCGGCGGCGGCTCTGGCGGCCTGCGACCGCGCAGATCTGTCGCCGCGCAGGCAGCGGCGTATGCCGGCTGCGATGGAGGGCGCGTCCCTGGAGACGACGATGCCGTTGGTCCCGTCGATCACCTCCGGCACACATCCCACCGGAGTGGCCACCACCGGGACCCCGCAGGCGAGCGCCTCCAGGACCACCAGCCCGTAGGACTCGTAGGCACTGGGCAGGACGAACACGTCCCCTGCCTGGAGGAAGGGCCGGGGGTCTGCCTGCCTGCCGAGCAGGTGCACGCGCTCCGCGGCACCGGACTCTGCGGCGCGCCTGTGCGCGTCGTCGACCATGTCAGGGGTGCCTCCCACCACGATCAGATGGAGGTCCGCAAGCTCCCGGAGCGCCTCGATCACCTGAGGGAGGCCTTTGCGGTCGAACTCATGGCCGATGAACACGGCGACCTCTGTGCTGGGGGCCAGCCCGAGCTGCTCCCGCACGTCTCCTCGCTGCTGAGGATCGGGCTGGTACCGGCTGATGTCCACTCCGTTGCCGATCACAGCGGCGGGCGGGCGCACCCGGGGGTAGGTCCGCTCCAACGCGCTGCGCTCCGCCTCGCACAGGCTGATCACCGCGGAGTGGGTGCGCCCGGCGAAGCGCGCTGCGTCGCGGGCCCAGACGAACAGGTGGAGCGGGTTCCGGAGCATCCGAAGCGCCGCGCCGCCGCGGGCGCGCATCGCCTCGGCGGTGATGCCATGATTGACGTAGTAGTCCCCGGCGAGCGCATCGTTGTGGCAGATGCTCACCGTTCCCTCAGGCTGGCGAGCCAGCTCCCGTCCGGCCAGCACGCTGCCGACGGTGGAGAACCACACCACCCGCGCAGCGAGGGTGAGCCGCCCCTTCACCCCTCCGCCTGCTGCCGGCAGCCAGGCGCCGCGCGCGTCGGCGAGCGTGAACCGGCTGGTCTCGACGCCCAGCTTCGCCCATTCCTGCTCCAGGTGGTACGCCACTGACTCCACTCCGCTTCCGGTGCGGATCTCGGGGGCGATCTGAAGGATCCTCATGCGGGCCGCCCGTCGTCCGCCATCGCCAGATGCTCCGCGAGGAAGCTCCAGGACAGGCTCCAGTCGTGGTGCTCGGCATAGCGGCGGGCGGCTCGTCCGTGCTCTGCCGCCGCATCCCGGTCGTCCAGGAGCTCCTGCAGGGACCGCGCGAGGGCGTGCGGATCCCCAGCGGGAAAGAGATGCTTGGGGGAGGCGATGGCTTCCGGGATGCCGCCGACGTCGCTGGCCAGCACCACCAGCCCTGATGCTTGGCCTTCGGAGACGGTCAGGCCCCATGGCTCGGGCCATCGTGAGGGGACGACGAGCACGTCCTGGGAGCGCAGCACCTCAGGGAGGGTGCGACGGTCGACGGAGGGGAGGAACCTCACGGGCGAGGCGAGTCCGGGCGCGGTCTGCCGGAGCCTGTCTTCGAAGGCGCTCAGCGGCGCCTCGGGGTCGAAGCCGTCGCTGCCGATCACGGTGAGGGCCAGGTCTGCTGTGCCGAGGAGCTCAGCGGCCTCCAGGAGCACGTCCGCTCCCTTGGAGGGGATGACTCGGCCGAGATAGGCGACCCGCAGCGGCTCTCCGGCCGCGCGGGTCCGAGGCTCCTGCGCGGCGGTGAACTGCAGGCAGTCGGCCGCATTGGGCACCACGACCACGCGGCGGTGCATCGCCCCGGGCAGCTGACGCTTCAGCCTCTCCGCCAAGAAGCTGCTCACGCAGACGATGAGGGCGACGTGGGCCAGCGCCGCTGCGGCCTCCCGCTGCGTGTAGGTCCGCAGGAGATCGTTGTGCGCGTAGAGCACCGCCTGATGACGAGTGTGGTCCACCAGCGGAATCAGCTGCACCAGATTGTGGGCGATCACGGTGCTGGGCGGCCATGTGCCCTGCTCCGCCAGCAGCGGCTTCAGCTCCCTGCGCTGGAAGGGCCTGGAGCCTGAGACGGTGCCGACCGCGGCGTCGATCACTCGGCGGCCGCGTCCTGGGGAGGGCGCCTGAGCGTATTCGCGGCAGGTGACCTGCGGATACCTGTCCGAGTAGGTGCCCTCGGCGATGAGCACGCCCTGCTCCGGCGAGCCGTCCTCGCGCGCTGCCGCACGGGTGAGGCCGTCGATGACGGTCGGCACGGCACTGCCGGTGCGGGGGGAGAAGTGGTCACCGGGTGTGATGGCGTGCAGGATCGGCCTCATGCCCACCTCCTTCCGCATCTGTCGGCTGGGCCTTCTCCCAGGCCATGACCCCCACGGCCAGGCCGGCCATCATCCAGGGGATGGCGGCCTGCCCGGCGACCCAGAAGAGGTCGAGCTGGCCCTGCACGAATCGGGCCACAATGACGGCGGCGGCGATCTGGCCGTAGCGGGCGGGAAGGGCGAGCACGACCCACAGGGTCGTGACGCACAGGACGACGAAGCCTGCAAGGCCCAGGAGCCCGGCCGAGGAGAGCATCTCAAGGAACGCGTTGGGCGGTTGGAAGCCTCCGTACTCCTCGGTGTACCACCACCTCAGCCCGACGCCGAAGATCGGGGAGACCTCCCAGATCTCCAGCGAATCGTCGAACCACTCCAGCCGCTGCGCGACGGAGTTGAACGGGTTGGCCTCGGAGAGCTGGTCCCGCACGGAGTACATCACGTAGGCGACGGCCGGCAGGCACGCGAGCAGGAGCAGCCTCGCCCGTCCGCCCCCGTTCTCCCGCCGCCTCAGCGCCAGGAGCGCGACGACGACGAAGACGGACACCATGGCCTGACGCGATCCGGACGCGGCGATGCCGGCCGCGCACAGCACCATTCCTGAGAGGGCCAGCGTCCGGTTCCAGCGGAGCCAGTCGGGACGGAGCCACAGCATCAGGAACGCGAAGGCCAGCGTGTTGCCGATGAAGTTCTTGTGCAGGAAGGGCAGGTACACCTCGCCGTACGAGCCGGTCTGCACCAGCATCAGCAGCCCTGCAATGACCGCAGCCGCAGCGATGCCGGCTGAGCCGACCACGTAGAGGGTGAGCGCGCCTCGGGCGTAGCCGCCCCGGCCCACCACCCAGCCCACGGCCAGGCCGCCCATCACCAGGGCGAGGACATGGAACCACTCGAGAAGATTCGCCAGGTAGGGATTGAGCAGCACCGTGGGCACCAGCATCAGCTGGAAGGCCAGCGCCGCCCACATCAGCGGCCTCATCCGAGAGGCGTCTCCTCCGCGCAGATACAGCAGAGCAGCGGGAAGCAGCGCAATCGCGAGCACCAGATCGGACACGCTCACCGGCCCAGCCCGGACCATCACCAGGGTGGCGGGGAATGCCAGGACGGGCAGCAGAGCGATGTTGGTGGAGAGAATGCCCAGAGCGAGCAGCCCCACGGCCACAAGGACGAGGACGGTCTCGATGGGCACGTTCATCGGCGGGCCGCCTCCAGCTCAGGCAGCGCTCCCGAGCAGCTGCGCAGGAGCTGGTCGATGAGTCGGTCAAGATCCCCGATCGCAGCTCGCCATGCGCGCGCCGGCCGACCCATGGGGTCGGCGATGTCGTCCGCCGCGCTGCTGCCCAGCAGCACGGTGCGGGAGCGGCCGGCTGCCGCCTGCCCGACCCATGCCTGGAAGTCGGCCCCCTGGGGCGCAGGGTTCTCGTGGGCCCATCGAAGAAACTGTCTGAGGGGGTGCACACGGGGCCACGTCTCCGGCAGCTCCGCCACAAGGTCACGAGCTTCGGCTCGCCCAGAGGTGAGGATGAGGTCCGCGCGAGCGAGCTGGTCGGCGTTCGCGCGGCGGCTGCGATGCGCCGAGAGGTCTATGCCGGCCTGGGCCGCAGCGCGGATGCCCACCTGCGGGGTGAGCTCGCCGGGGCGCAGCAGCCCTGCGGACGAGACGGTCACGCCGAGGCCCAGCCGATAAGCCTTGTCCCGGGCGAGATGCTCGGCCAGCGGGGATCGGCACCGGTTGGCCCGGCAGATAAAGATGAGCTCTGGAGCAGCGATGACCATAGCGGACCCATACCGTCCCTTCGCCGATCCGGGCGCCTCGTGTGTGTCATCATAGCCCCAATATCGGCTTACGGCTGGGGGCCTCATGACGGACTCAGAGACACATCAGCTGCGGGTGCTTCGGATTGCCCACCACGGCGTCGTCTCGGCCTGGAGGCAGCGGGAGCGCGAGCTGCGGCGCCTAGGGCTGCACGTCACCCTGGTCTCGGCGAAGCGATGGAACGAGGGCGGCCGCGACGTGCAGCTGGACCCGGGCGACGACGACTTCGTCCAGGGAGTGCGCACGCTGGGCCGGCACCCGAACGCCTTCCTCTACTCTCCGTGGGCGCTGTGGCGCCTCCTGGGCCAGCCCTGGGATGTGATCGATCTTCACGAGGAGCCGGCGTCCTTGGCGACGGCGGAGGTTCTGGCGCTCCGTCGGCTGCGGCGCCTGAGCACGCCCTTCACCCTCTACTCCGCCCAGAACATCCCCAAGCGCTACCCGGCGCCCTTCCGCTGGTTCGAACAGTATGCGCTGCGCCGCACCGCAGGCGTGTCGGTCTGCAATGCCGAAGCAGGCGAGATTCTGCGCCGCAAGGGCCTGCGAGCGCCTGCCCGGCTGATCGGCCTGGGAATCGATCGATCGGTGTTCGCACCCGCAGCCTCTGCGGGCCCGCAGCGCCCGCTGCGTGTGGGATACGCCGGAAGGCTGGAGCCCCACAAGGGCGTGGAGGTGCTGATCGAGGCCATGAGCCGCCTGGAGGGCTGCGCTCTGGAGCTCGCCGGTGACGGCTCGCAGCGCACGCACCTTCAGGAGCTGGCCCGTCGCACCGGCGCTGCCGACCGGGTGACCTTCAGCGGCCACCTCGGCGACCGACTGCCGGACTTCTACCGACGGATCGATGTGCTGGCGGTCCCTTCGCTGCCGACGCCGGGCTGGCTGGAGCAGTTCGGCCGGGTCGTCGTGGAGGCGTTCGCCTCCGGGGTGCCGGTGGTCGCCGCAGACAGCGGCGCACTGCCGGAGGTGGTGGGGCAGGCGGGCGTTCTTGTGCCGCCCGGGGATCCGCAGGCGCTGGCCGACGGCATCCGTGAGGCGTCCCAGCCAGTTCGCTGGGCAGAGCTCAGGGAAGCGGGCCTGCAGCGCGCCCAGCAGTTTGACTGGCCGGCCGTGGCGCAGGCCCATGAGGAGCTTCTCCGCACGGCGCTGAGCCCGCCGGCAGAGGACCTCGACTCCGTCGAGGGGGAGGCGACGGTGCCGCCTGAGATCGTGGTCGTCGCCTACGGACCGACCCTGCCCCTGGCTGAGGCTCTGGAGCCGCTGGGCGAATACTCGGTGACCATCGTGGACAACTCCTCCTCCGAGGAGACCCGCCTGCTGGCGGAGAGGACGGGCGCCCGCTACATCGACCCGGGCGCCAACCTGGGATTCGGCGCCGGGGTCAACCGGGGCCTTCAGGACCTGGCGGCCCGAGGACGCAGCGACCGCGACGTCCTGCTGCTGAACCCCGATGCCGCGGTGGCTCCGTCCGCGATCCGCCTGCTGCAGGACGAGCTGCGCCGCAGGCCCGAGCTGGCGTGCGCGGCCCCGGTCCAGCGGCACCCCGATACGGGACGGCCGGAGCGGGTCGCGTGGCCGTTCCCCAGCCCCTCAGGAGCATGGCTCGAAGCGGTGGGGCTGGGCAGGCTGGACCGTCGTGCGGGGTTCGTGATCGGTTCCGTGCTGCTGCTGCGGGCGGCTGCCGTCGCCGACGTCGGGCACTTCGACGAGAGGTTCTTCCTCTATGCCGAGGAGACCGACTGGCAGCGCCGTGCGGTGAGCCGAGGGTGGTCGACGGGGATCGTCCCCGCGGCGACGGCGACCCACGTGGGCGCCGGAACAGGCGGGGACTCCACCCGCCGGATGGAGATGTTCAACACCTCCCTGCTGGAGTACATGAGCAAGCATCACGGCCGACGGGGCGAGCTCAGCTATCGCACAGCGGTGCTCGGAGGAGCCCTGCTGCGCCGGATCCTCGCCTCCGGGGAGGTGCGTGAGCGCTCCCGGTGGAGGCTCGGGTTCTACACCTCAGCTCCTCGGCCCGCCGGAGCGCAGGAGCAGCCCCTGTGGACCTGATCGTCTGCTCCCTGGAGCCGTGGGACAACATCTGGCGCAGAAACCAGTTCCTCATCGACGGACTGCTGCGACGGGGTGAGGTTCAGCGGGTCCTCTTTGTGGAGCCCTCGTGCGATCCGATCCACCAGCTGCGACGCCGCAGAGCCCCTCGTCGCGGAGCGGGCCTCTCAGCGGTGCCCGGCTATGAGGGACGCCTGCACCGCCTCGAGCTCACCAAGTGGCTGCCCCGCTCCGCCGGCCCGCTGGCCGACTTCGGCCTGCGGCGCGGGGTCCGCTCAGCGGCCCGGCGACTGGGGATGGACGACCCTCTCCTGTGGGTCAACGATCCGGGCTGGGCCCACCTTGCCGACTCTGCCGGATGGCCGGTCCTCTACGACATCACCGACGACTGGACCGCCGCCGATCGCCCCGCCCGCGAGCACGCACGGATCCTGGCCAATGAGCGCCTCCTGCTGCAGATCGCCCGCAGCGTCGTCGTGTGCTCCTCAGCCCTGGCGCGCAGCCGGGACCGACTGCGCACGGTGGAGCTGATCCCCAACGCGGTGGACACCCAGCGCTACGTGCGGCCCCAGCCCCGACCCGCAGATCTGGGGTCAGGGAGGACGGCCCTCTACGTGGGCACCCTTCACGAGGACAGGCTGGACGTGCAGCTGTGCCGCCGCCTCGGCGAACAGCTCGATGGGCAGGGCGCCTCCCTGGTCCTGCTCGGGCCCAACGCGCTGAGCCGGGAGAACACCGAGCTCCTGCAGCGCAGCCGCGGGGTGCGCATCCTGGGCTCGAGGGCGCACGATCAGATGCCGGCGTACATGCGGCACGCCGATGCGCTCGTCGTGCCGCACACGGTGAGCACCTTCACCGACAGCCTGGACCCGCTGAAGCTCTACGAGTACCAGGCGGCGGGACGGCCGATCGCCGCGACCCCGGTCTCAGGCTTCAGGGAGCTGCACGGCCTGCCGGGCGTCGCGATAGCGTCCGCTGAGACCTTCGCTGAGGCCGCCGCTGACCTGGTCGTCCGCCCTCCGGAGCGGATCGGCCCCTTCGAGCCCCCCGACTGGAGCGACCGGGTGACGGCGATGGCAGGCGTCATCCGCGCCGCCGCAGCCTCCTGATCAGCTGTCTCGCCGCGCCGTCGACCAGCCCTGAGGGAGCGGTGCGCGCCGCCCATCCCAGCTCGCCCGCAGCACTCACAGGGCCCTCCTGGGACCATCGGCGTCTGGCAGCCCGCGCTGCGCCCCACCAGGCGAATCGTCGGTTCTTCTGCAGGCTCTCCCGCAGAGCGGCTGCGAGCTCTTCGCGGCCCGCGTCCTCAGCGAGGCCCAGGTGCAGCTGAAGAACCCGGTCGATGCCGGCCACCAGCTCACGGTGCCGACCCGTGGTGTTCGACGCGTGCGCACGGTAGTCCACCAGGGCCTCCGGCACGCAGACGAATCGGCCGAGCTGTGCCAGCCTGAGGATCAGGTCCAGGTCCTCGGCCATGCGCATCCCCGCATGGAACCCGCCCGCAGCGATCAGCGCCGACCTGCGCACCATCAGGTTCGGCAGGATGATGCCGACGCTGCGCCGGGCGATGCTCAGCGCATCGGGGACCTGCCGCTGATCCGCATCCGCCACCACCTGGCCGTGCTCATCGATGCTGCGCATTCCGCAGTACGAGGCAGCCGCCTCGGGATGGGAGGCCAGGGCTTCGGCCTGCCGCTCGAGCCGCTCAGGCGCCCAGCGATCATCGTCGTCGAGGAAGACCAGCAGATCCCCGCGCGCCGCGGCGGCGCCCACGTTGCGCGCAGCGCTGACTCCCGCCGCCCGACGGTGGATGATCCGTGCCCTCGGAACCGCAGCCGCAGCCCGCTCGATCGCCGCAGGGTCCTCGGCCCCGTCGTCCACCACGATGACCTCCAGCGGCTGTCGCGTCTGGAGGGCGACCGAGCCGAGGGCTTCGTCGAAGAACGGTCCGGAGCGGTTGGTGGCGACCACCACGCTCACCGACGGCTCCACGCTCATGCGCCACATTCTAAGCGGAACGCTCTCACCTCTCGTTTTAGTGGGCGTAAGGGGATATGTTAAAGATAATCCGCGTTTAGAGGGGACAGAATGTGGCATCAGCTCCAGCAGTAAGTGTGTCCGGCCTGGGCAAAACCTATAGGTTGGGGGCCGCCGGCGAGCGCCCCTCCACGGCTGCGCAGGCCGCGGTGCAGTGGCTGCGCTCCACCGGCATCGCCAAGTACACGCTCTTCGACGCCCTCAAAGATGTGTCCTTCGACATCCCTCAGGGCGAGGCGGTGGGCATCGTGGGCCGCAACGGGGCCGGGAAGTCGACCCTGCTCAAGCTCCTGACTCGAGTCACCGCTCCCACGCAGGGGCGCATCGAGCTTCATGGCCGGGTGGGCTCGCTCCTGGAGGTCGGCACCGGCTTCCACCCGGAGCTCACCGGCAAGGAGAACATCTACCTCAACGGCTCGATCCTCGGGATGAGCCGCCGGGAGATCAAAAAGCGGTACGACGAAATTGTCGAGTTCTCCGGCATCGAGAGATTCCTTGCCACCCCCGTCAAACGCTATTCATCCGGAATGCAGGTACGCCTGGCCTTCTCCGTCGCAGCCCATCTGGATACGGAGATCCTCGCCATCGACGAGGTCCTGGCCGTGGGCGACGCGGAGTTCCAGAGACGATCCATCGCCAAGATGCGTGAGGCGGCCGCCGGCGGGCGAACCGTGCTCTACGTGAGCCACCAGCTGCAGACCGTGCAGTCCCTGTGCAGCTCCGCGATGCTGCTGGACCGCGGCACGCTCACCTACTCCGGCACCGTCGAAGGGACTCTGGCCGCGTACCGCGACAGCTTCGAGAGCTTCGCCCTGGCCCAGCGCGACGCTGACCAGCGCCCCGGCACGGGCGCCCTGCGCCTGAGCAGCGTGTCGATGGAGGACGAGTTCCTGAAGTCCGGCGAGGACATCAACGTCCGGTTCAGCGCGCCCTCGGCGGAGCACCTCGTCGGCAGCTACTTCGTCTCAGCGCACATCAACAACGACCAGGGCGTGATCGTCGCCCAGTGCGATTCGCGCCTGCTGGGCGCATGGTTCGACCCGAACTCCCCCCATGAGGGGCAGCTGACCGTCAAGGACCTGTGGCTCAAGCCCGGGCAGTACACCGTGGATCTCTTCGTATGCCAGGCGGGCATCCTCGACGCCTGGGAGGGCGCCTGGCGCTTCGAGATCCTCCCCGACCTTCCCTACCCGGAGTTCACCGAGTCCTCCGGCACGGAGAAGGGCCTCGTCTTCGTCAACTTCGACTACCAGGTGGACTGATATGGCCGACACGGAGCACACCATCATCAACCCTCCCGGGCGGCTCAACATGCCGCCCTGGAGGGAAATATGGCGCGCCCGCGAAGTCGCCGTCCGGCTCGCCCAGCGGGACATCATCGTCCGCTACCGGCAGACGATCTTCGGGGTCACCTGGGTGCTGCTGCAGCCGCTCGTCACCGCCGGAGTGTTCACGATCGTCTTCGGCGTCATCGCCGGCCTGGAGTCCGACGGCATCCCGACCTTCATCTTCACCCTGTCCGCCATGCTGGCGTGGAACCTGTTCAACGGGGCCGTCGGGCAGGCCTCAGCCTCCATGGTCGCCAACCAGTCCCTGGTGCAGAAGGTGTTCTTCCCGCGGATTCTGGTGCCGGCCTCCAGCCTGGCATCGATCGTGGTGGACTTCCTGGTGGGGTTCGCGCTGCTGATCGTCCTGCTCTTCGTCTTCGGCATCGTTCCCGGGTGGGGCCTGCTCATGCTGCCGGTGTGGGTCGTTCTGATCCTCATGTTCGGGCTGGGCCTGGGCCTGATGGCGGCCGCCTACATGGTCAAGTATCGGGACGTGGGCTACGTGCTTCCCTGGGTGCTCCAGGTGCTGATGTACGCCAGCCCCCTGGCCTACTCCGTCTCTGCGGTCCCGGAGAGCGTGCGCTGGCTGTTCGAGGCCAACCCGATCACATGGTTCCTCGAAGCGTTCCGGTGGTCCACCCTGGGCGCGGACGTTCCGCCCACCTGGCAGATGGTCGCCCTGGGCGCAGCTGCGCCGCTGGTTCTTTTCATAGGCATGCTCGTCTTCCAGAAGAACGAGCGGGAATTCGCGGACTTCATCTGATGCGCCTCACCGCTTATGTCCTGGCGGCCGATCCGAACTACCTCGCCTCGAGCGTCAGGGCCTACTACCCCTTCGTGGAGCGGATCATCGTCTCCTATGACCGGAGCTCCACGTCCTGGACGGGCACCGCCCTGCCGGTGCAGGAGTGTCTGGACATCCTCAGCGCCCTCGACTCCGAGGGCAAGTGCGTCCTCACGCCCGGCGACTTCGCCCGGCTGGACCATGACCCCCTGAGCAATGACACGTTCCAGCGCCAGCACGCCCTGGACGCCGCCTCCGAGGACGCCGACTGGGTGGTGCAGCTGGACACCGACGAGGTCATGCTCAGCCCCGAGACGTTCTTCGCCTGCCTCGAGCGCGCCGAGAAGGCGGGCGCCTCCGCCCTGGACTACCCCTCCCGGTGGCTCTACTCCAGAACGGCAGGCGGGCAGTACCTCGAGGCGAGCACCCGCTTCGGCCGGCCGCGGGCCGACTACCCGGGCCCCCTGGCAGTCCGGGCAGGCACCCAGCTCGTGCAGGCCCGGCAGACGCCAGCGCCCCTCTACCGCGTGGACCTCCGCCCATGGAACACCGACCCGGCCCATAACCACGCCGTGACGGTCCACGAGGTCATCCCGCCCGATGCGGCCGTGCTGCACTTCTCGTGGGTGCGGGATCACGACACCATCCGGCGGAAGTTCGGCTGGTCGGGCCACGCCGAGGACTACTCCAAGCCGGAGATCTACCGCCTCTGGGCGGCCCGCCAGCGTCGTCCGCGGCTGACCGCGCTGAGCTCGCCCCTGCGCCGCCGCGCCTGGTTCCGGCTGGCGGCGATTCCCGACCGGGGCATCACCCCGTGAGCGGCGCCGGCTCGGCGTCCGTCAGCGTCATCGTCACCGGGGCCCACCGCACCGAGGAGCTGGCTGCGTGCCTCGACCTCCTCAGCCGCCAGCGTCGCGCACCGCATGAGGTGCTGGTCGTGGGCCGAGATGCCGAGGATCAGCAGCAGGCGATCCAGGCGTGCGGCGGGGATATCGTCGCACTCATCGACAGCACCTCCCGCCCTGCCCCCACATGGCTCGACAAGCTGACGGCACCTTACGGGGACCCTGCTGTGGCCGGGGTCGGCGGGCCGATCATCTGCGGCGACGGCAGCGCGGCCGAGGGACGCGTCAGCGAGATAGGCCGCCTCCTCCCCAACGGCAGCATCACCATGGGATTCGGCCTCGACCCGGGCCGGCCGGTGCTCACGGATCACCTGCCGCACGGCAACGCGTCATTCCGCCGCGCAGAGCTTCGCAGGGCCTCAGGGCTGCTCGGACCCCGAGCCCTCCCCGAGCACAGGAGCGCCACCCTCATCTCGCTGACCCTGCGCGCCGCAGGATCACGCCTGGTCTTCGAGCCGGCCGCGTGCGTCACCGCGCCCAGCACCGAGTTCCCGCCGGGCCAGGATCCCTTCAGCTACAGGGACCGGTACCTGCACAACCGTGACCTGGTGGTCATGCTGATCGAGGCGTTCGGCTGGCGAAGTCCCTACGCGACACGGTTCGCCCGGACCATGCTGCGCCGCCAGCAGGAGCACGTGCGCCGCTTCGTCCGCACCGCAGCGCCGCGAGGCGCTGAGGAGCCGGGCGGCGGCCCAGCATCATCGGCGGAGTCCTGGAAGGCGCTCCTGTGGATCCCCACTGACACGGCCGGGGTCGCTGCAGGCTTCGCCCACGCCGCACGCCGCAGCATGCCGGGCAGGCGCCAGAGCCTCCTTCAGACGCTCAGCCGCGCGTCACCTCGGAGTCGTACACCCGGACATAGTCGACGAGCATCTCCGCAGGCAGGTGCGAATCATCGGCCGGTTCCCCGGCCCACCCGCCGACTGCCAGGTTGAGGGTGATCGAGTAGGGCCGGTCGAAGGGCCACTGCTCCTCAGGCGCCAGCTCCGAGCGCTCCACGCTGAAGGTCTCCTCGCCATCGGCGAAGAACACGATGCGGTCGGCATCCCACTCCACGGCATAGACCACCCACCTGCCGCCCCACGGCTCCTCCGCCTGCAGCACGTGTGTCCGCAGCCATCGCTCGCCGGCCTCATCAGCGGCGATCACCGAGCTGTGCAGCTCAGAGGCGTCACCGAGGAGCTCAACGATGTCGATCTCACCCACCTCGGGCCAGCTCTCATCGCCCAGGGAGTCTCCGAACAGCCAGAACGCCGGCCACAGTCCCGAACCGGCGGGTGCGAGGATGCGCGCCTCCACCCGTCCGTACTGGAAGCGCGCCGTGCTCTCGACGCGCCCCGAGGTGAACTCCCCGGAGAAGCCCCGGGGATCCGTGTACGGCTCGGCCCGCGCAGTCAGGCGCAGTGAGCCCTCGCCGTCCTGGCGGACGTTCTCAGGCCGGCCCGTGTAGACCTGCAGCTCCTCGTTGCCGTAGCCGTCGCCCCGATCGGAGACGGTCCATTCGGCCTCGTCGAGCGGTTCGCCGGGTCCGCCGTCGAACTCTGCGGACCACACGGGCTCCGGCCCCTGCTCGGCCTCCGGCTCCGGCGAGGCCACGGGCAGGTCCTCGTCGGCGGAACCCTCCGGCGGGTCGCCGGCCTCGCCGTCTCCGCCGCCTGAGGCGCAGCCCGGAATGGCGAGGGCCACGAGCAGCGCTGCGACGATCATTCGCCTCGTCCGCACCGCGCCTCCTCCTCAGGACGCAGAGAGCCTCTGACGTCCGCGTTGCCCCGACGATCCGCCTGGCTGACTGTTTGGGCTATCATACAACTGTCACTTCGGCCAAAAGCCTCTGCAGAGACGTGGGGTCAGCACTGTGGGCAGAAGCAAAGCAGGCGTCCTCGTCAGACGGGGCAGCATCGAGGGCCACACACGCCCGCCGGGAGGCGAATTCGCTCAGCGAGCGCTCATCCCGAGCCGGCTCACCCCCCTGCTCTCCTCCTTCCTCGGCATCCACTGCGTGGACACTGCCGACCGTGCCGTGGCCCTCACCTACGACGACGGGCCGCATCCGGAGCACACTCCCCGAATCCTCGACGTGCTCGCCGATCATCAGGCGAGCGCCACGTTCTTCGTCCTCACGCCAGCAGCGCGCGCCCAGCCCGGCATCCTGCGCCGCATGCTGGACGAGGGCCACCGCATCGGCCTGCACGGCGCCGATCATCGGTCCCTGCTGACCATGAGCACCCGCGCCGCTGTCCGCGCCGTCGCGCAGGCCAAGGATGAGCTGGAGCAGCTCGCCGGCACACCGGTGACGCACTACCGGCCGCCGTACGGGCACCACACGCCGAGCCAGGCCTGGGCGCTGCGACGGCTCGGCCTCGAACTGGTCCTGTGGTCCGGCGACGGCATGGACTGGGTGGACCAGCCGGCGGCCGACGTCGTCGAGCGGGTCGCTGCCTCCGCCTTCCCGGGCGGCATCCTGCTGATGCACGACGATCGAGCCGACCCGGAGACCCTGCAGCCCGGTGAGTCGCTGCCCGCTTTCGACCGGGCCCTGGTGGCCGACCATCTGCTGCAGCGCCTGGCTGCTGAGCGCCTCACGATCGCCCCTCTGGAGGAGATGCTTGCCCGGGCGCCGCATGTCTTCAGCGGCTCGCGCGAAAGGATGCGCCGACGATGACGCCGAGCATCAGCGTGGTCATCGCGGCCTACAACGCGGAGGAGACGCTCGCCGCGGAGCTCGACGCCCTGGGGCGCCAGACCTTCGACGGGGAGTGGGAAGTGCTGGTCTGCGACAACGGCTCTGCAGACGGCACTGCGGCCCTCGCCGCCTCCTACGCCGAGACCCTTCCGCGTCTTCGAGTCATCGACGCCTCCGCGGTGAGAGGGCCCGGTGCCGCACGCAATGCCGGCGCCCGCGCCGCCGCGTCTCCCCTGCTCGCCTTCTGCGACGCCGACGACGAGGTCGCAGACGACTGGCTGGCCGTCATGCACGCCGCCCTCAGCCAGGCCGACTTCGTCACCGGCCGCGCCCGGCGCCTCGAGTTCAACGCGCGTCCCGGCGAGGAGCGCTACTTCAGCTGGGGCATCTATCACGTGCCGTTCTTCCCCTATCTGCCCGCCGCCGGTGCAGGCAACATGGGGGTGCATCGTCAGGCGTTCCTGGACGTCGGGGGGTTCGACGAGAGCATGCGCACCGGTGAGGACCTGGACCTCTGCTGGCGCCTGCAGCTGGCCGGCCACACCCTGGTGGAGGAGCCCGCGGCCGTCGTGACCGTGAGCAACAGGGAGGGACTACGGGCCAGTATCGCCCAGACGTATGCCTATGGAGTGGGGGACGCCCGCCTCAAACACAAATATGCCCAGGTGGAGACCGCCTTCAGAGCCGCCCCACGGCCTTCTGCCCCCACCGCCCCCGACGCCGAGGAGGAGCCGGCAGTCCGGTCCCGCGCCGCGGCCGTCCTCACTGCCGCGCCGAAGCTCCTGCGCAAGGTGATCGCGCTTCGCAGACCCTCAGACCTCACCGAGGTCGCTCGGCGGATCTCGGCTCAGGCCGGATACCGCTTCGGGCGCATCGACCGCTCCGCGCCTCAGGTCACCCCGCCCGAAACCCTGCCCGGCACAGGCGCGCCGTGATTCCCCCAGACCCAAGCGTCAGCGTCATCATGCCGGCGTTCAATGCCGCGTCGACCATTGAGGTGCAGCTGGGGGCGCTCGCGGCCCAGCGGGACGCCCCGGAGTGGGAGCTGATCGTCGCCGACAACGGCTCCACAGATGCCACAGCCGAGAAGGCCCGCGAGTGGGGGAGCCGCATCCGCGGGCTGCGCGTCATCGACGCCTCCGCCCGCCGCGGACCGGGGGCCGCACGCAATCTCGGCGCCCAGCAGGCGCGCGGAGAGATGCTGCTCTTCTGCGACGCAGACGATGCGGCTGAGCCCCATTGGATCGCCGGGCTGGCGGAGGCTTTGGGCACTGCCGACGCCGCCGCCGGCGCCCGGGGCTACGCACAGCTCAACGACAGCGCCTCCGGCCCCTCCGACTGGCCCGCGCCTCTGTTCTCCAAGCCTCCCCTGGAGGACCTGGCGGCGGCACCGTCCCACAGTCTCGGGGTCCGCCGCTCCGCCTTCGACGCCGTAGGGGGCTTCGAGGAGCGGCTGCGGACCGCGGAGGACATCGACCTCTGCTGGCGGCTGCAGCTCGCGGGCTTCTCCTTCTCTGCAGCGCCGCGAGCGGTGATGCAGATCCGGCGCCGCACCGGTCTCAGGGCGGGCTTCAGGCAGGCGTGGGCCTACGGACGCGGCGATCGGGTGCTTGAGCGCCGATTCGGTCCGATCGCGCAGAGGCGACGAGCAGCTCCTGACCAGGCTGCCGCCTCGCCCGACCCGCCGGCTGAGGGGTCCGCCGAGGTCTCGGCTCGCCGCCTCCGCCTTCCGGACCTGGAGTTCCACGCATACCGCATCGGGCATCGGATGGGGCGGGCTCTGGGCAGGGACGAGGTTCCGCCCCTCGACGCCCTGGAGGTCCGGTGACTGCCGAGCGGCCGCCGGCGCTGTCGGTGATCATCGC
Organism: Nesterenkonia sp. NBAIMH1; assembly: GCF_007922635.1. Classification (NCBI taxonomy): domain Bacteria; kingdom Bacillati; phylum Actinomycetota; class Actinomycetes; order Micrococcales; family Micrococcaceae; genus Nesterenkonia; species Nesterenkonia sp. NBAIMH1. The sequence continues at coordinate 1,479,039 of NZ_CP042335.1, read as the reverse complement.
GGCGTACAACGCAGAAGCGACTCTGGCTGCCCAGCTGCACGCCCTGCGTCGGGAGCGTTCGGCACTTTCCTTCGAGGTCCTGATCTGCGACAACGGATCCACGGACGGGACCCCAGAGCTTGTGCGACGGATGGCACCGGGTGCGCCGAGCATGCGCCTGATCGATGCGTCGGCGCGACGGGGTCCGGCTGCGGCGAGGAACATCGGCGCAGAGACGGCTGTGGGCGAGGTGCTGCTCTTCTGCGACGCCGACGATGTCATCGCCCTCGGCTGGGTCGAGACGATGGGCAAGGCTGCCGCAGCCGCGGACCTGGTGGCCGGGCGGCTGGAGGGCCGGGCGCTGAATCGCGGAAGACGCACCTCCGTCTCGTGGGAGGTGAGCTCGGAGATCACCGTGGCGTACTGGCCCCGGTATCCCGCCGCCGCCACGTCGAACCTGGCGGTGCGGACGAGCGCCTTCCGAGCAGTGGGGGGCTTCGACGAGCATCTGGGGACCGGAGAGGACGTCGATCTGTGCTGGCGCATTCAGCGCGCCGGCTTCTCCTTTGCGCGGGCACCGCAGGCCGTCGTGCACTCGCGTCAGCGCGAAGGCGTCCGGGCGGTGTTCCGACAGTCCTACTCCTACGCCGCTGGGCACCGAGCTCTGCGCATCAAGTACGCCCGGCTCATCGACGCCCAGCCCTTACCTGCTGCGCCGCCGATCAGCGCCGAGGACGGCGCTCCCCCGCTGCCCGTCGAGCCCCTCATCCTTCGGCTGCGCCGCGCCGCCCTGAGCAGGGCCGGGCAGGCCAACCTCGCGTGGCGGCTGGGCGAGCTCCTCGGCTCACGCTTCGGCCGCGTCCACCCCGACGTCGGACCTCTCGCGCCGGACTGACCGGCCGCCGCGGATTCTGTCGCGCACGGTGCGCGCCAGCGGGAGCCCTCTCACGACGGCTCGGCCTTTCGCGGTGGTCCCGATGAGCAGATCGACATGCTCCCGCCGCTCGGGATAGAGCTTGGTGCTGGCCGCATACGACGGGTCGAACGCGGGGTCGAAGTGGCTGACCCCGGGGACTCGCGTGATGTAGGCCCATTCCGCCAACCGGCCCACAGCGCCGGGGCTGGAGCGCACATATTCCTCGTTGTACGCATCGATGAACCCGAAGGCGGCACGGCCGGAGAGGAGGTCCAGGGACATGAAGATGACCTCATCGCCGGCGAGCGCCGACGGGGCCAGCAGCGCGTCGTCCTCACGGAATCCTGCCAGCACCTCTCTGCACCAGCGCTCGTGATAGGGGTCCAGGCGGAATGCGCCGCCGCCCTGCGCGGGGTCGCCCTTCCAGCCGGCTGCCTGGAAATCGAGGAACTCCTCCACGAGGTCCCGGTCCCCGCTCCGGTCGACGATCGTCAGCGGCGCACCCGCCTGCTTCTCGATGGCGCGGACTCGCCGCCGGAACTCCTTCCTCGCCTTGGAGCTCATGTGTCCGACGTCGATGACCCCGTCAGTGAGGCGTCCTGCCGCGCCCCCCGCGTAGGCGCACTCCAGGCGCACCCGCTCGAGGGCCGAGAACCCTCCGGCCCGAACAGCCTCGGTCACGGCCTCGGCGACCGGCCCGTGGGCGGGCAGGTGGCGCAGCAGCACCAGGCCGGCCTCGCGGGCGCCTCGCACGGCTTCGAGAAGCGCCTGGACGGTCCGCGCGGGGTCTTCGGCTGAGAGCAGAGGGTGGTGCCGGTCTGCGTGGGTCGTCATGAAGCGGCCGCCGGTCGAGGCCACGCGCACGGGCCAGCGGTCCTCCAGCAGACCTGGCGCGAACTGCAGCACTCCCTGAGCTCTCCGCTGCGCTCCGCGAACACCATGCGAATGTCGTCTGCATCCGGCCTCCTGCCGGCCGGCAGGAGAAACCGGGGTCCAGGTAGGCGTTGGGCTCCAGCGCATTCTCGGCGAGGTCCTTCCAGCGGGCGGCGTCCCGCTCTCCGACCTCGCGCAGCGGCACGACCCGCGTTCTCCATGTCATGAGGCTCTCCTCCGCAGCCGGGTGCGTGCGCGCCTGAGCGCCGGATACGCGCCTACTGCCATCCGCGCGCGGGAGGGAGGGCCGGCGACGAGCAGCTCGGCGTATTCGCGATGTGAGGGGAACGCGGCGCCGGCCTGCACGTAGGTGGGCTCCATCCCCGGGTCGAACGGCGGCGCCTCCGGCTCACGCATGAGGGCGCCGATGAGGGCGAGCCGGCCGACGAAGCCCGGCGAGAAGCTTTCGAAGTTTTCGCTGTAGACATCGTGGAACCCGAACGACTGGCCCCCTGAGATCAGAGTGAAGGCGATGTAGACGGTGTGCTCCCCGCAGTGACGTGCCAGGCGCGCAGCCTGCCGCCGGCCTGAAATGCCTCGAGCACGCTGCGGAACCACGGCTCGCGGCCTCTGCGGCGAAACTGAGGCCCGTCTTTGGAGGCGTCGCCCTTCCACCCGGCCGCTTGGGCTCCAGGAACTCCTCAATCAGCTCATCGGAGGCCTCGACCTCCCTGATGCGCAGAGAGCCGTCGGCGGCTGCCTCGAGGCGCTCCATGCTCCTGCGCGCGTTGCGCCGGGTCCGTTTGCTCAGGTGCGGCATCGGGTAGGACAGCGGGCCGGCGCCCTCCTCGTCCCACACCGTCCCGTCCGGGTCGATGTCCGTGCGACGGGCCAGGGCACGACGGTCCCGGGACCGCTCGGCCACTCGCAGCGTGCCCTCCTGCCTCCCAGTGCGTCCAGGGCCGCGAAGGGGACCGTCCAGAGGAAGGCCGTCAGGCTGAGGAAGTCCCCGAATCCTTCGTCCCGCATTCCCCAGAAATAGGGCCCGGAGAGCCTCCTGCGGCTCCTCAGGTGCGATGAGGGGTGGTACTTCGAGGCTTGGTCGAACATGAACTCGCCGCTGGTGGTCGCGTGCCGCAGCGGAGCCCCGGAGAGGGTTCGCGCCATGGTGAAGGGAAGCACCAGAGCGAAGTCATCATCGGTCTCCACGATCCCCAGCCGGACCTTCTCGGCGGCGAGGCCGCAGCCCAGGGACGTGTGAAGGAAGCGCGGATCCGCGTTGGGGTTGGGGTCTGCGGCACGATCAGCCAGACGCTGCCACCGCAGACGATCGTCGGGCGATACGTCTGTGAGCGATACGGTTCTGAATTTCACCGGTCCTCCTGCACTCGCTCGAAGCCGAATGACCAGCGAGCGCTGGAACATCATCAGACTACTGACCGCCGCACAGGTTTACCAGTACTCTTATCAGCGTCTGCACAGCTTTGAACTCAGCGCGAGCAGGAGCACCCGCATGAACACCACCCGTCGAGGGAAGGGCCGTACGCATGCGGCTGAATGATGCGGCCCTGACCGAGGTCACGCCGGACGCTGCCGCACGGTGGCGCGTCCTCGCCGACGCGGCGAGTGAGCCCAACGCCTTCGCCGACCCCCGTTTCCTTCTGCCCTCAGCCGCTGCGCACCCCCATGCACGCGCGGGGCGCGTCATGCTCGTCGACGACGGCGAGGCCACGGTGGGCGCCCTGTCGTACGCACGGCGGGAGCGGAAGGTCGGCAGACTCACCCTGCGGACGGTCTCCACCTCAGAGTCCTTCAGCGCCTTCGAGGGCGAGCGCTTTCACCCGCTGACGGCGCCCGGCCGCGCAGAGGAGGTCTTCATCTCGCTCATCGAGGGGGGCACGGGCTCAGCGCGCCCACCTTCTGGAGATCGGCCGGCTCCCCCTGAACGGCGATCTCACGGGCGCGCTGATGCGAGCTGCCCGAAGGATGGACGCTCCGGTGCTGCCGGAGGGCGAGCAGGAGTTCGCGTGCGCGGCTCCCGCCCCCCTCGACGGGGCCGCCGAGGACGGAGAGCTGCTGACGCTCTCCCACCTCTCGTCCTCATCCAGAAAGAACTTCCGGAGGCTCGCCCGCAAGCTGGAGCGGGACGAGGGCGGGCTCGAGATGGTCGAGGAGAGCGAGGACCCGGAGGCCATCACCCGGTTCCTGCGCCTCCAGAACGCCGGGTGGAAGGGCGACGCGGCCCAGGACGGCAAGAGCTTCGAACGCACCGGGCTGGACTCGTGGTTCCGCGACGTCACCGCAAGCTTCCGAGCAGACGGGCGCCTCTCGGTGCTCAGCCTCCGCACCCCCAGCCGGACCGTCTTCACCACTGTGGTGCTGCACAGCGGCTCGCGGGGCTTCGGGTTCCACGATGCCTACGATCAGGAGCTCGCCGCCTACAGCCCCGGAGCTCTCGGCCGGCTGGCTGAGCTGAAGGCGCTGCTCGGCTCGGGCCGGGCGGAGATGTTCGACCCGAGCATGGACGACCAGAAGTACCCGCAGGCCTCCCACCTGTATCCGGACCGTATGCGGTGCGGCTCCTTCACCGTGGGGGTGCGCGGTCCCGGACGCCACGTCGCCCGGCACCTGCCTATGGCCCGCCGTCTCCGGGACCGGCTCCGGCGCTCTCAGGGGTGATTCTGCGGCTCGCCGCGCTGCGCAGCGCCCGCAGCCGCTCCCCGCATTCCGCGCGGCCCGCACCGCAGCGAGCTGCAGCGTGGGCACCGGGCCGGGCGCCGAGAGCAGCAGCCTCAATTGCTCCCGACGGTCGGGGTAGGCCCGGGCCGATTCGGGGTAGCCCCAGAACATGTTCGGGTCGAAGGCCTCAATCCCCTGCTCCGCGAACCAGTTCAGGCACCCGGTGCGCGCGGCGCTGCCCAGCCCGTGGGGCGCGCCGGCCTCGTCGTAGGCATCCTGAAGGGCGCACACGCTGCCTCCTGAGCGGAGGCAGAGCATGATGTAGAGGGACCTGTCTCCGGCGCAGACGTCCAGTGCCAGGAGCTGCCCCGGGATCTGAACTTGTCGGTCACCTCACGGAGCCACTCGGCCCGCCCCGTCACCTGGTAGGCCTCTCCCTTCTTGGACGCATCGCCCTTCCATCCCGCGGCCTGCAGGGCGAGGAAATCCTCGACGGCCTGCGGATCGTCGCCTCGATCCCGCAGCGAAAGCTCGCCCCCGAACCGCCGCTCCAGAGCCTCTCGCGCCCTCCTGGCCCGGCGACGCGTCGACGCGCTGCGGTGGTGCGGGGTCGTATCGAACGTTCCGGAGCGGTTCGGCTCCGGCGGGGTGCGCATATGCGCCACCGGCCAGGCCGAGCGCCCCCTGATGTCCCAGCGGCCCTGCGGCTCCAGGGTCCGGCGCAGCAGGGCCGCGGTGGGGAGCCCTCGGCCGGCACTGTGACGATGTCGACCAGCCCCGGCAGGCCCAGCGCAGCAAGGCCTTCAAGCCCGGCGAGCAGCGCCCCGGCCGGGTCTGAGTCTCTCAGGATGGGAAAGAGCCGGGTCGTCTCATCAGCCAGTGTGAGGTCCCACGTGGACATGACGGGAAGGGGAGCCACGGGTGCAGGGGCATGATCCTGAACGGCATCACCATCTGCATCTCATCGTCCCGCTCGACGAGGAGCAGCCGCACGGATGCAGCCGCTGGCCAGTGCGCCGACCCCGGCTGGAGATAGTCCGCACTGAGGTAGGGGACGGGCTCCAGGGCGCGGGCGTCGAGCCGTCGCCAGCGCTGGAAGTCATCCGGGGTGAGCTCGCCGAGGGCTGCCGTGCGCACCGTGCAGCCCCCTGCGACCGACACCTTCCTCACGTGCGTGCGGGCTCCGTGGGCCAGGGAGTGTCCCAGACCGTGGCGACCGTTGGGTCTTCGAGCATCATGCGGACCCTGTTGCCGCGGGGCGCCTGCGTGTCTGACAGGCGGAACCACCAGTGGGCGAGGGCGACTTGGATGTCCCGAAGCACCCGTCCGAACTCTGACCCGGAGGCCACGTACCCGGTGCCGAAGATGTCGGTGGCGATGTCGCTGATCTCCAGCACGGCCTGCCGCACGGGCATGCCGACCGACTCGATCCAGGCCGTGTCGGCAACGCTGGGGGCTCCGGAGTCGCTGGAGGCGGCGATGCGATCGATGTGCGCCGCGTAGCCGCGCAGTCCGATCACCATCATGTCCAGGGATGCCATGGCCTGCGTCAGTCGGGCGGTGTCGTGGAAGCCGATGGGAGCTCCCTTGGCGCTCTTGGCGCGCAGCGCGGTCATCGTCAGGTCGACGAGGTGCTCGGCGGCGCCGACCATGACCCCCATGAAGGAGAAGAAGTACGGGCGCCGGTCAGCTCCGACGTTGAAGCTGTGTCGCCGCGGCACCTCGATCGTCTCGGTGAGCCGGTAGGAGGCGCTGCCGGAGGACCGGACGCCGAGGGGGTCCCAGTCGTCGAGCTGACGAACCTTCTCGGGCGGCAGCCACACACCGATGATCTTCTGCTCGCCGGTCTGCTCGCAGATCACCGGCTCGCCGTTGGTGTCCCAGACCATGGCCCCGCCGATCCACCGCTCAGCGTGGTATCCGCCGCTGCCGAGCCGCCATGTGGTGCCCTCGTCGAGGCGGTACCGGTCCCCCTCGACCTCCACGGCCCGTGCCAGCGGGGTGGCGGAGAACGCGGTGGGCAGGTCGGCGTGGGGGTAGATCTCGGCGAACGCCTCATCGGTGAGCCGGCCGGCGATGTCTCCGTGGGCGGAGAGCCAGGTGGTGACCCAGGCGGTGCCCACATCGACGCGGGCGAGCTGGGTGATGGCCTCGAGGCGCTCGGCGAAGGAGGCGCTGAGCCCGCCTCTCTCCTGGGGAAAGCCCCAGCGGAACAGTCCGGCTGAGCGCAGCGCCCTGCCGGCGAGCGGCGTGACCCGGCCCATGCGGTCGCCCTCGGGGGCCTCCTGGTGCAGAAGGGGCTTGATCCTCTCCAGGTTCCGCAGAACAGCGTCGCAGGATGCGGGCTCTTCGAGCCCCAGCTCCAGGATGCGCGGATGGTCCGCGGGGCATCTCCCGCGGGGTGGGGCCGGATTCGCGGGCGACGGGCCTCGTTGCAGGGGTCTGAGGGGTGGGCTGGGCAGCGGCGGAAGGCTGAGGTGAGGGTGCGGGCGCCCTGCGCCTCCGTCCGAGGATGCTCAGGCCGGGGATGCCGCGGCCGCGCGAACGCTGCCACTTCAGGGCTGCGGCCGCCAGGCCCACCGCGGCGACGAGCGCGATGACCAGCACCGCCGTCACGACGATCAGGATCAGGCTCAGAAGGGTTTCGGTTGACATGGTGCCTCCTTGGGGCAGCGGGGTTCAGGCGGGGTCGGAGCCGGCGCCGGGGCGGGGGTAGGACTGGGGGTGGGGGCGGGCTGGTAGTACGAGGTGTAGCTGCGGTGGGCTTTGCGGCGGGACCTGTTGGCTACGATGCCGACGACGGGCACGCTGCTCAGCTCCAGGCTGTGCAGCATGGCGGTGAGGTCCCGTTTGGCGGTCGTCCGGAGCGAGGCGACCACGACGACGCCGTCGGCCTGCTGGCCGAGCAGGGCGGCGTCGGCGATCTCCAGGCCGGGGGCGCATCGATGAGGACGACGTCTGCGAGGCCTCGCAGACGCTCCATGATGGAGGGCATGCTCTCCCCGGCGAGCAGGTCACCGGGCTGGCGGCGAGGCGCCCCGGACGCGAGCAGGCGAAGGTTCTCGAACTCTGTGGGGATCAGGCGCTGCTCGATCTGCTCCGGAGGCGTCGTCGTTCTCGAGCGCTTCGGCGAAGCCCGGGCTCTCCGGCTCCGCGCCGAAGAAGCTCGCGAGTCCCGGGCGGCGCAGGTCTCCGCTGACCAGGAGCACGCGGCGTCCGCTGCGTGCGATGGAGACCGCGAGGTTGGCGATGAGGAATGATTTGCCGTCTCCCGGGACTGGGGCTGGTGATGACGATGGCGGGGCGGCGCTGCGGGTATGCCACCTGAAGGGAGGTGCGCAGGCTGCGGATGCTCTCGTTGAATGGGGAGGGCGTGGGGTCTGCCAGGGGAAGGGTGGCCTCGCCTCTGCGGCGGCGGATGGCGGGCACCTCGGCGAGGAGGGGCTTGCCGGTCTGGCTCTCCATCGCTTGGGAGCTGCGCAGCCGATCGTCGAACTGTTCGCGCAGCAGCGCAGCGCCGGCGCCGGCGATGAGGCCGCACACCGCGCCGATGATCAGCAGAAGGTACGGCTCCGTCCCCAGCGGCCGCCCGGGGCGGCGTCCTCCATGAGGACGGCGGGCGGTCCGGCCTGTTCGAGGAAGGTCGTCTGGCTTTCGATGCTCACCACCTCGGTGAGGGCCTGGGTCAGCTGCTGCTGGGCGAAGAGGTCCTCGGAGTCGTCGGTCGCGGCCTCCAGCGCTTCATCCCTGTCACTCTGGGCGCCCTCAAGCTCCTCCTCGAGCTGCCCGTGGTGCTCATTCATCTGCTCCTCGAGGTGTGCGACGTAGGCCTGGGCCACCGCGTCTGCCTTCTGCTGGCTGGCTTCCGGGGTGGGGGCCTCGCTGGTGACGGCCAGGCGCAGGGCCCGCGTGCCTTCCATCAGGGTGGCGACGGTGCCGTTGCGCAGCGTCTCCACGGTCTCCCCTGAGGCAGCTGATGCCTGTTCGAGCACCTCCTCGGAGGTGACGAAGAAGGTGTCCAGGTCCAGGTCCATGCCCGGATAGCCGGCCTCTCCGCCTTCCAGGGACTGGGAGGCGGCGCTGCTGAACCGAAGGATGGTGGTGGATTCGTAGCTCTGTTCGGTGAGTGCGGCGTAGACGCCGGCAGCACCGGTGATGAGCAGGGCAGTGACGAGCACGGTCAGCCATCGCTGCCGGATGATGCCCAGAACGTCTTTGAGTGTCATGGTTTCCTCAGTAGGCCCCGGCGCCGACGGTGACGGCCCGGAGGGTGCGGAAGATGATGCCGATGTCTGATGAGAGCGACCAGTTCTCCACGTAGTAGAGGTCCAGCCGGACGCTGTCCTCCCAGGAGAGGTCGGAGCGGCCTTGGATCTGCCAGAGGCCTGTGATGCCGGGTTTGACGAGGAGGCGGCGGTGGCCGGCGTCGTCGTATTCGTCGACCTCTGATGCCAGGGGCGGACGGGGCCCGACGATGGACATGTCGCCGCGCAGCACATTGATGAACTGCGGGAGCTCGTCCAGGCTGCATCGTCGAAGCAGCCGGCCGGTGCGGGTCACTCGAGGGTCGGCCTTCATCTTGAACAGCACGTCGTTGCCTTCGGACTGCTCGAGCAGCATGTGCTTCTGCGCCTCGGCGTCAACCACCATGGAGCGGAACTTCAGCATGGTGAAGCGTGTGTGCTTGAGCCCCACACGTTCCTGCCGAAAGATGGCGCCTCCCGGGGTGTCTCTGCGCACTGCCCATGCAATGACCGCCAGCACGGGTATCAGGGCGCAGAGGGCGAGGAGCGAGAACCCGATGTCGAAGGTGCGTTTGGTCAGGGCCGCCGAGCCGGAGAGACGGGGATAGTCCACCTGCACGAGGGAGAGCCCTGCCACCGGCAGGGAGTGCAGGCGCGGTCCGCCGACGTCTGTCAGGGAGTGTGCGGCGATGACGTCGACGTCGAGTGCGGAGAGCTCCCACCCGAGTTCGCGCATCGTTCTGGGGTCGAGTGCGTCGGCGCTGGTGAGCAGCACGGTGTCGGCACCGGAGGCGGTGACGGCGTCGAGGATGCTGGCGACGGTGCACTGGGTGTCTGTGTCGATCACGGTGAGTCCGGCGCCTGGGCGGGCTCGACGAATCTGTTCGAGGGCGTGGCTGACTTTGGTGGGCTCCCCGGCGAGGACTGCGCGTCGGTCCCATAGGCCTGCGGCGCTGTGGACGGTGAGTCTGCGGCGCCACAGCCATCGGGTGATGAGCAGCAGTCCCAGGCCGAGGGGCAGGGCGATGATGAGGTAGCCCCTGGATATCTGCCATTGGGCAGCGAATGCGATGATCGCGAGGAGGCCGAAGACAGCGAACGTCGCTTGGGCGACTCGGCGGTATTCGACTGCCCCGCTGCCGATGATTCTGCGGTTTCTGCTGGCGGCGGCGCTGAGCGCTCCCATCCACAGGACGAGCAGGATGAGGGAGACGGCCCAGTGGTCCTGGCCGAACCAGGTGAGGGGACCTGGGGGCACTTCGTCGGGGACTGCGGCTCGGTCGGGCCAGATGTCGGTGAAGCGCACTGTGCGGGCTGTGACGAGGGCGATGATGATGCTGAGCAGGTCGGTGGTGAGGAGTCTGCGTCCGTATGCGTGCTGCCAGCTTCTGGTGCGGGCGGCTCCGCGAGGGTGTGCGGGGTGCAGGCTGTGCCGGGCTGGGGCGGCCGCGTCGGGGGCGGGAGAGGGTGTCACTCATGGGTGTGGCCCTTGTGGCGGCCGAAGTACATGAGGCCTGCGAGCCCGATCATGGCGGCGGTGGGGTGGGCTCCGGAGTACATGCCTTTGAGCAGGTGCTTGGCGCCCAGGGCGAGTGCACCGGATTCGAAGGCTCCTCGGGCGATGACGGAGGTGGTGAAGTCTCCGCGCGCTCGGTCGGAGACGGTGGCGGGGAGGCTCTGCAGCCATGAGCGAGTCCTGCCAGCTGGATGCGCGGGAGTCGGCTGCTCCGCGGGGTCGGGGAAGACTCGGACGAGGACGTCGTCGAGCTGGGAGATGCGGACGCCGGCTTCTTGGAGTCTGACGAGCCAGTCCCAGTCCTCTTGGTGGACGAGAGTGTCGTCCCATGGGACCCATTCGGCTGTCTCGCGGTGGCAGATGAGGGTGGAGGCGGGCATCAGGCATCGTCGGAGCCGGACGGTGGAGCGGTCCATGACGTAGTTGCCGATGGGGGTGCCGGGGACGTAGAGCCGCTCGGGTGTGATGCGGCTGGTCTGCTGCACTCGGAGGCTCCGGGAGGAGATGACTGTTGTGCCCCATGTGGCGGTGGCTTGGCGGAGCGCGTCGAGCTGGGTGTGGGTCTTGTGGGAGACCCAGGCGTCGCGTTCGTCGAGGAAGGCGATGTACTCGGTGGTGGCGGCTTCGACGCCGATGTTGCGTGAGGCGGCGAGGCCTTCTTCTCCGCGGGTGGTGATGAGTCGGTAGTGCAGCCCTGCGAGGCGCCGGCGGATGCTGGTCTCTGCTTGGGGCTTGTCGAGGACGATGAGTGGGGTGACGGGGATGGTCTGTCGGGTGACTGATTGGACGGCGTTCTTCAGTCCGAGCCATCCGGTGGAGACGATGATGGCAGTGACGGGAGTGTCGGTGTGGTTCGTCACTGGTGTGGCCCTCTCGGGGAGCGAGGGCGTCGTGCGTCTGCCTCGAGCGGCTGTGCGGTGACAACCACCCCCGTGCAGTAGAGGACGCACAGAAAGGTCCGCAGGATCATTGCGAGATGCCCCTTGAGCTGCTGGTAGTCGGTAGTGCGCATCGGTCAGATGCGCCACTTCCACTATCCTCGTGCGTTCGGCTCGCACCAAGCTTCTGCGGGGTGAACACTAAGGATCACCCGGGGGTGATCGGGGTGCTTGGGGGTGACGCCGTGGGGTGATGGCGCCAGCTGGGGGTGATTCTTTGCGGAGTGTGCGGCGGTGGCGCGGGCACGGGAAGAGCCCGGCATCGGGGTTCCGACGCCGGGCTCTTTCTGTGGGTGGTGATGGGTGGTCGGGGTGACAGGATTTGAACCTGCGGCCTCCTCGTCCCGAACGAGGCGCGCTACCAAGCTGCGCTACACCCCGGGGCGCTGTGCGCAGTTGTTTATCTTACAGGGTCTGTTTGTGGTGGAGCTAATGCGTGGGGACGCGAAAAAGGCCCCCGTGCTGCGTCTTTGCAGTTCGGGGGCCTTTTCTTGAAGAGATGTCCGGCGGTGACCTACTCTCCCACACCGTTACCAGTGCAGTACCATCGGCGCTGTGGGTCTTAGCTTCCGGGTTCGGGATGGGACCGGGCGTTTCCCCCACGCTATGACCGCCGTAACCCTAGACCAAACCACCCCAACATACCGGAGGGGTTTGGAAACCTATAAAAGGGTCACAACACGTGACACTATTCAACTGTAACCATTCAACCATCACCCCCACCATCAGTGAGGGGCTCGTGCTCACCACCAGCCACCCCCAAAAGAACTGGGGGGCAGGCGGGTGGGGTTTGTTGGTCAGGGACCGCAGAGTGGACGCGTAGCACACAGTGTTCACACCTATTGAGTGAAACGTTGTGGTGGTGGTGTAAGTGGTCGGCTTATTAGTACCAGTCAGCTTCACGCATTGCTGCGCTTCCACATCTGGCCTATCAACCCCATCATCTATAGGGAGCCTTCACACATTGAATGTGATGGAGATCTTATCTTGAAGCCGGCTTCCCGCTTAGATGCTTTCAGCGGTTATCCATCCCGAACGTAGCTAACCAGCGGTGCACTTGGCAGTACAACTGGCACACCAGAGGTTCGTCCGTCCCGGTCCTCTCGTACTAAGGACAGACCTTCTCAAATCTCCTGCGCGCGCAGCGGATAGGGACCGAACTGTCTCACGACGTTCTAAACCCAGCTCGCGTGCCTCTTTAATGGGCGAACAGCCCAACCCTTGGGACCAACTCCAGCCCCAGGATGAGACGAGCCGACATCGAGGTGCCAAACCATCCCGTCGATATGAACTCTTGGGGAGGATCAGCCTGTTATCCCCGAGGTACCTTTTATCCGTTGAGCGACGGCCCTTCCATACGGTGCCGCCGGATCACTAGTCCCAACTTTCGTTCCTGCTTGACATGCCTGTCTCACAGTCAAGCTCCCTTGTGCACTTACACTCGACACCTGATTGCCAACCAGGCTGAGGGAACCTTTGGGCGCCTCCGTTACTCTTTGGGAGGCAACCGCCCCAGTTAAACTACCCACCAGGCACTGTCCCTGGACCCGATCAGGGCCCGAAGTTAGATGATCCACAACACCAGAGTGGTATTTCAACGATGACTCCACCAGCACTAGCGTGCCGGCTTCACAGTCTCCCACCTATCCTACACAAGTGATGCGAATCACCAATACCAAGCTATAGTAAAGGTCTCGGGGTCTTTCCGTCCTGCTGCGCGTAACGAGCATCTTTACTCGTAGTGCAATTTCGCCGAGTTCACGGTTGAGACAGCGGGGGTCTCGTTACTCCATTCGTGCAGGTCGGAACTTACCCGACAAGGAATTTCGCTACCTTAGGATGGTTATAGTTACCACCGCCGTTTACTGGGGCTTAAATTCTCCGCTTCGCCCACAAGGGGCTAACGGGTCCTCTTAACCTTCCAGCACCGGGCAGGAGTCAGTCCGTATACATCGTCTTACGACTTCGCACGGACCTGTGTTTTTAGTAAACAGTCGGACCCCCCTGGTCTCTGCGGCCACCACACCCTTTCGGAGCAAGTCCTAATAGGCGAGTGGCCCCCCTTCTCCCGAAGTTACGGGGGTATTTTGCCGAGTTCCTTAACCGTGATTCTCTCGATCGCCTTGGTATTCTCTACCTGACTACCTGTGTCGGTTTAGGGTACGGGCGGCTTGAACCTCGCGTCGATGCTTTTCTCGGCAGCATAGGATCACCGGATCCCCCACCCGAGGTGGGGGCCCATCAAATCTCAGCCTGTATGACTGGCGGATTTACCTACCAGTCGGCCTACATTCTTAGACCCAGACAACCATCGCTGGGCGGCTACCTTCCTGCGTCACACCTGTTAATACGCTCGCTAGACCACTTCAGGTCCCACGCTACTGACTGCCGCGAAGCCCCCAAAAGGGGCAACTGCAGCAGCGTTCGGGTGGTTAGTATCAGCGGGTTCGCGTGGGCGGTTCTTCGCCGGTACGGGAATATCAACCCGTTGTCCATCGACTACGCCTGTCGGCCTCGCCTTAGGTCCCGACTAACCCAGGGCAGATTAAACGGACCCTGGAACCCTTAGTCATTCGGCGGACACGTTTCTCACGTGTCTTTCGCTACTCATGCCTGCATTCTCACTCGAACAACCTCCACCACTAGCTTCCGCTGCGGCTTCACCGGCTTGCTCGACGCTCCCCTACCCATCCAGGACGAACCTGAATGCCACGGTTTCGGCGGTGTGCTTGAGCCCCGCTAAATTGTCGGCGCGGAATCACTTGACCAGTGAGCTATTACGCACTCTTTCAAGGGTGGCTGCTTCTAAGCCAACCTCCTGGTTGTCTAAGCAACTCCACATCCTTTCCCACTTAGCACACGCTTAGGGGCCTTAACCGGTGGTCTGGGCTGTTTCCCTCTCGACGATGAAGCTTATCCCCCACCGTCTCACTGCCGCGCTCTCACGTCTCGGGCATTCGGAGTTTAGCTGACGTCAGTAACCTTGTAGGGCCCATCGGCCATCCAGTAGCTCTACCTCCCGGACGAAACACGCGACGCTGCACCTAAATGCATTTCGGGGAGAACCAGCTATCACAGAGTTTGATTGGCCTTTCACCCCTACCCACAGCTCATCCCCCCAGTTTTCAACCTAGGTGGGTTCGGTCCTCCACGCGCTCTTACACGCGCTTCAACCTGGCCATGGGTAGATCACTCCGCTTCGGGTCTAGACCCAGCAACTAAGACGCCCTATTCAGACTCGCTTTCGCTGCGGCTTCCCCACACGGGTTAACCTCGCTACTGAGCACTAACTCGCAGGCTCATTCTTCAAAAGGCACGCCATCACACCAACCAAGGGTGCTCTGACGGATTGTAGGCACATGGTTTCAGGTACTCTTTCACTCCCCTCCCGGGGTACTTTTCACCATTCCCTCACGGTACTGATTCACTATCGGTCAACAGGATGTATTCAGGCTTACCAGATGGTCCTGGCAGATTCACACACGATTCCTCGAGCCGCGTGCTACTCGAGAACCCAGATCAGCCGGCGGAACGCATGTCAACTACGGGACTCACACCCTCTACGGTGAAGGACTCAACCTTCTTCGTCTATACGCCCGCACCTCAACTGCCAAGACTGGTAGATCTTGGACACTGGGCCTCACAACCCCCATCACGCAACCCCTACCAGGTATCACACGTGATGGGTTTAGCCCCATCGGCTTTCGCTCGCCACTACTCACCGAATCACTTTTGTTTTCTCTTCCTGACGGTACTGAGATGTTTCACTTCCCGTCGTTCCCCCCAAACCGCCTATACATTCAGCGGCTGGTCGCGCACCATAACAGTGCACGGGGTTTCCCCATTCGGACATCCTGGCCTCAACGCTCGGTTATCAGCTCCACCAGGCTTTTCGCAGATTCCCACGTCCTTCATCGGCACCTGTTGCCAAGGCATCCACACATGCGCCCTTAAACACTTACACCCACTACACATAGCGATGTAAGCCACCAAACGACACATCAACGCACCAACCCCCAATCGGAGCCAGCGCGCAGACGAACACTCAACAAAAAAATTGCAAACAAAGATGCTCGCGTCCACTATGCAGTTCCCAAACAACAACCCCCACAGCCACCACCACACCAGACACGGTGCAGCAGACCTGCTGCAGAAGCACGATCCAAAAGGACGCCAACCAAACGGCTGCGGCCTCAGGACCCAACAGTGCGCCAAACACCAACCAGCAGACACCAGCCGCACACCCTTCCAACACACTCCAAAGAGCATGCGTACTAAGCAACTGCGGCCAACACCACCAGCCGGTGACCACGACAAAACGTGGTATTCGTTGATATTCCACCCATGAGCAAACCCCGGGACACCACATTCGGATGCCACAACGGGGCGGCCGCGACTCGCAGCCAGCTCCTTAGAAAGGAGGTGATCCAGCCGCACCTTCCGGTACGGCTACCTTGTTACGACTTAGTCCCAATCGCCGGTCCACCTTCGACCACTCCCCACAAGGGTTAGGCCGTGGGCTTCGGGTGTTACCAACTTTCGTGACTTGACGGGCGGTGTGTACAAGGCCCGGGAACGTATTCACCGCAGCATTGCTGATCTGCGATTACTAGCGACTCCAACTTCACGGAGTCGAGTTGCAGACTCCGATCCGAACTGAGACCGGCTTTTAGGGATTAGCTCCACCTCGCGGCATCGCAACCCACTGTACCGGCCATTGTAGCATGCGTGAAGCCCAAGACATAAGGGGCATGATGATTTGACGTCGTCCCCACCTTCCTCCGAGTTGACCCCGGCAGTCTCCCATGAGTCCCCGGCACTACCCGCTGGCAACATAGGACAAGGGTTGCGCTCGTTGCGGGACTTAACCCAACATCTCACGACACGAGCTGACGACAACCATGCACCACCTGTGAACCAGCCCCGAAGGGAAACCATATCTCTATGGCGATCCGGTCCATGTCAAGCCTTGGTAAGGTTCTTCGCGTTGCATCGAATTAATCCGCATGCTCCGCCGCTTGTGCGGGCCCCCGTCAATTCCTTTGAGTTTTAGCCTTGCGGCCGTACTCCCCAGGCGGGGCACTTAATGCGTTAGCTACGGCGCGGAAAACGTGGAATGTTCCCCACACCTAGTGCCCAACGTTTACGGCATGGACTACCAGGGTATCTAATCCTGTTCGCTCCCCATGCTTTCGCTCCTCAGCGTCAGTAACAGCCCAGAGACCTGCCTTCGCCATCGGTGTTCCTCCTGATATCTGCGCATTTCACCGCTACACCAGGAATTCCGGTCTCCCCTACTGCACTCTAGTCTGCCCGTACCCACCGCACGATCCGGGTTAAGCCCGGATTTTTCACGGCAGACGCGGCAAACCGCCTACGAGCTCTTTACGCCCAATAATTCCGGATAACGCTCGCGCCCTACGTATTACCGCGGCTGCTGGCACGTAGTTAGCCGGCGCTTCTTCTGCAGGTACCGTCACAAAAAGCTTCTTCCCTGCTGAAAGCGGTTTACAACCCGAAGGCCGTCATCCCGCACGCGGCGTCGCTGCATCAGGCTTTCGCCCATTGTGCAATATTCCCCACTGCTGCCTCCCGTAGGAGTCTGGGCCGTGTCTCAGTCCCAGTGTGGCCGGTCACCCTCTCAGGCCGGCTACCCGTCAAAGCCACGGTGAGCCACTACCTCACCGTCTAGCTGATAGGCCGCGAGCCCATCCAAGACCGCATAAAGCTTTCCACCACCACCCATGCGGGCGATGGTCATATCCGGTATTAGACCCAGTTTCCCGGGCTTATCCCGAAGTCAAGGGCAGGTTGCTCACGTGATACTCACCCGTTCGCCACTAATCCGCTCCCAGCAAGCTGGAAGCATCATCGTTCGACTTGCATGTGTTAAGCACGCCGCCAGCGTTCATCCTGAGCCAGGATCAAACTCTCCATTAGATGAATAGTTGATCTGGCATGTTACGTCTGACCACACGGGGGTGTGGTAGCGTAACTACCAATAAATAAATTGGTATCAACAAATTTGGCACACTATTGAGTTCTCAAGCAGCAATCGCTGTCGACACCACCGGAAACTTTGTTTCCGGATCGCTCCGAAGCAACTTTTCTATCTTACCTGACTCCCTGGCGGAGTGTCAACTCCGCTTTTCCGAGTCATTCTAGACAGGGTTTGGATCTAAGTGATCCTAGATCGCCTCAAGCTTTCTGCCTATCGGCTGTGCTCTGTGGCGCGGATAGAAACTTTATCTCATCTCCGCACCCCGTGCAACTCCGGATTTCTCCGGGTTTATGGGGCCGCTCCGAAGAGCGTGTGTATGACTCTATCTGTGCCGAGCTCAGTTGTCGACCTGGAGCAGCATGCTCGGTCGAAAGACCCACTGGCCGCGCCAGCGACGGAAGAGATCCAGTGCTTCTGTGAGCATGGCAGCGCGGAAGAACACGCTGTCCACGCCCGCCGAATCGGCGTCTGACTCCCGATAGCCGGACAGAAACGCCTGGGTGAACTCTTCGTACCACTGGCCGAAGTTCACCGGCTCGGCCGGCGCATCGCTCTGGCCCTCCTGCTCAGCCTCGGCGGCCTCCTGCTCGGCTGCCGCCCGCAGGATCTCCGGAGTCTCGGCCGCCACGCTCATCACCGCATCTGCTGCGGAGATCAGCACCGTCACCACGTCCCGCAGGCCCAGTGCGTGGGACATCAGCCCTTCGGGCTCACGGATCACCCACGCGTCTCCTGCGGTGCGATGCAGGTGCTCCGCGCCGAGGTCACCGTGGATCTGCTGAAGCATGAGCGGCTCGTCGGCATCGCGAAGCTGCATCCGCATCAAGTCGATGACCTCGTTGAGATCCGCCGCCTCGTCATCGTCGAACTCGCTACGGACCTGCTCCCACTGCTGGGTGAGAGTGGACTGAACGTTGGCGGTCATGATGCGCAGCTGCTCCTGCGTCTGCGGGTGCGCGCCGAAGGAGCCTGCCAGATCCGCGTGGAAGGTGCCGACCGCGCGGCCTGCTGCCCGTGCGCTGTCGCTGAGATCGTCGCCCGCCTGCAGCGCCCGGCGCATGATGGACGTGCCATCGGGCCCGGAGATCCCGGCCTCGCGAATGACGCCCAGGATGCCGGAGACCCAGTACCCCGCGTCGTCCGCATCATCCTTCTGCTTCCATGCGCCGTCGATCGTCCCCAGCACCTTGGGGATGACTTCGCAGTTGGCCTCGCTCAGAGTGATCAGAGATTCGAGGAGCTCATCCTGCTCCCCTGCGGGCCGGCGCAGCAGGTCCATGACGATTTCGTCGCGATCATGCTCGCCCTGCGAGTCGGCATGCTCTCGACGCACGATGGAGCGGGTCACACCTTCCTTAGGAGCGTCCGCGCCGGTGCGCCGGAGCTCAAGGGTCCAGGGCGAGCCGAACGCGAAGCCAGCGTGGGCACGGCCGCGCGACCGGCCGTTGCGGCTTCCCTGCTCGCGCCGGGACATCTCGATCCAAGCCGCCAGGAAGGCCCGGTCTCCGGCCCCGTCGTACACCCAGAGCTCACCGTGCTCGGGCGAGGTCAGCTTGCCGATGAAGGCCGACTTTCCGGCAATGGCCGAAGGCCGGGAGCGCAGCGCGACGGGAACGGAGATGCGGACCGGACCGTCCTGATGCGCCACCTCGAAGATATGAAGCTCCAAGAAGACCCGGCTGTCGGAGTCGCCCGCGGGTGTCGGCAGGCGAAGCCCGCCGACCCGCGTCAGGGACAGGCGTCCTCGTGGGGCACGGAACCAGGGCTGGCGCGGCAGCCACGTGCCCAGGACCTCGAAGAAGCCCGGCTGCTCCTCACCCCGGACGCGGGGGCTCATCACTGCCGGCCCCCCTCACGAAGAGTCGATATCTCGTACAGGCTGATTCCGACGGCCATCGAGGCGTTGAGCGACTCTGTGGAGCCGGCGATCGGTATGGACACGATGGTGTCGCAGGTCTCGGAGACCAGGCGCGAGAGGCCTTTGCCCTCAGACCCGACCACGAGCACCAGCGGCTCATCCGCCAGCTTGAGACCGGGAAGGCTTGCGTCCCCGCCGCCGTCCAGGCCCGCCACGAAGTAGCCCTGCTCCTGCGCATCCTTGAGCATCTGCGTGAGGTTCTTGGCCTGGGCCACCGGCACTCGCGCCGCAGCTCCCGCCGAGGTCTTCCACGCGGTCGCGGTCATCCCGGCACTGCGCCGCTCGGGCACCACAACGCCCGATGCGCCGAAGGCTGCAGCCGCGCGGAGGATCGCGCCCAAGTTTCGGGGATCTGTGATGGAGTCGCATGCGACGAAGAGCGGGGGGTGGGCGACGTGCCCCTTCTGGGCTCGCTCCAACTCGTCCCTGAGCAGGTCATGGGGGTCCGCATACTCGTACGGCTCCAGCACAAGAGCGACGCCCTGGTGCACCGCGTCGCCGGTGAAGCTGTCCAGCTGCCGACGACCTACCTCCTTGACGCGAATCCCCTGCTCAGCGCAGCGCTGCAGGGCCTCACGCACTCGGCCGTCGTACTCGATGTCCGTCGCCACACGCATCTCTACGGACGGAACCTGCTCAGCCAGCGCCTCTACGACCGCATTGCGTCCGGCCACAACATCGTCCGCTCCACGGCCGGAGCCTCGCACCCGCGGCTGCTGGGCAGCACGCTTGGCGTCGGCCCGCTCGGCCAGCTGCTTCTGCCGGTACGCCTTGTGATACACACGGTCCTCGGCTTTGGGCGTGGGGCCCTTGCCGGCCAGCTTCCGCCGGCCCTGGCCTCCGGAGCCGGACGTCGGGCCCTTCTTCTCCTTGCGGACGGCCGCGCTCTTGGGACGAGAATCCTTCGCCATCAGTCCTCCACCTTCTTCAATGTCCAGGAGGCGCCGTGCGGAGTGTCCTCCACTGCGACGCCGGAGGCGCTGAGCCGCTCACGGATCTCGTCCGCGCGCGCATAGTCCCTGCTCCTCTTAGCTTCGGCCCGCTCCGCCAGCTGCGCTTCGACCAGTCGGCCCAGGGAGGCTGCCTCCAGTCCTCCCGCCGTGTCCGGCTCGGGCACGTCGGCGAGGCCCAGCACCTCGAGCATCCGCCGCACCGACGCCCCGCAGTCTGCAGCGTCATCCGTGCGGCCATCGTCCAGCGCGGCGTTGCCGGTACGGACGGTTTCGTGCAGAGCCCCCAGAGCGGCAGGCACGTTGAGGTCGTCATCCATGGCCTCGGCGAATGCGGCGGGCAGCTCGCCGCGCACCGCAGGATCGGAGGCCGGCGTGCGGGCCAGGAAGGTCTCGATCCTCTCCAGGGCCGCTTCGGCCTCCTGGAGCGAGCCTGGGCGGTAGTCGAGCTGGGAGCGGTAGTGCGCCTGTCCCAGGAAGTAGCGCACCGCTTTGGGGCGCGCCTGATCCAGCATCGTCTGCGGGGAGATGGTGTTGCCCAAGGACTTGGACATCTTCTGCCCTTCGAAGGTGACCATCCCGTTGTGCAGCCAGAAGCGGGCGAACCCGTCTCCCGCCGCCGCTGACTGCGCGAGCTCATTCTCATGATGGGGAAACCGGAGGTCGAGGCCGCCGCCATGGATGTCGAAGGTGTCGCCCAGGTACTTCGTCGCCATCGCGGAGCACTCGAGATGCCAGCCCGGGCGTCCTGTGCCCCACGGCGAGCTCCATGCCGCGGTCTGCGGCTCACCCTCCTTGTGCCCCTTCCACAGGGCGAAGTCCCGCGGGTCGCGCTTGCCGCGCGGATCGGCATCCGGAGCGTCCTGCATCTCGTCCACGCTCTGCCTGGTCAGCTCGCCGTAGGACGGCCAGGAGCGGACGTCGAAGTACACGTCTCCCGATCCGTCCTCTGCGGGATAGGCGTGGCCGGCGTCGATCAGCCGATGGACCAGAGCATGCATCTCGGTGATGTGCCCCGTGGCGCGGGGCTCGTACCGGGGCCGGCGCACCCCGAGCGCGTCATAGGCGGAGTGGAAGGCCTGCTCGAACCGGTAGGCGAGCACGAACCAGGGCTCCGCCGCCGGATAGTCCTCACCCGGCTCGAAATCTGGTGCGGAGGAGGCGGCCGCCTTCTCGAGGATCTTGTCGTCGATGTCAGTGACGTTGCGCACCGACAGCACGTCGAACCCGCTGGCCTCGAGCCAGCGGATCAGAATGTCGAAGGCCACTGCCGATCGGACGTGCCCGACATGGGGACGGCCCTGGACCGTTGCTCCGCAGTAGTAGAGCGACACGCGGCCGGGCTGAAGGGGCTCAAAGTCGCGGATATCCGCGGTCTTGGTGTCGTACAGTCGCAGTGCCACGTGGCAACTCTACCGTGCAGCCTTCAGGACGCAGCATAGATCAGAGCGGTGGCCGTAGCCATGATTCCCTCGCCCCTGCCGGTGAATCCCAACCCGTCCGAGGTGGTGGCCGCCACGGAGACCGGAGCCTGCGCCGCTCGGGTGAGAGCGGCCTCCGACTCCTCGCGACGCGGCGCGAACTTCGGCCGATTCGCCACGAGCTGAATGGAGATGTTCCCTATCGCATAGCCGGAGCCCCGCACCAGATCGGCTGCCTGCTCCAGCAGCCGCACTCCGGATGCGCCCTCCATGTCCGCCCGTGCGGTGCCGATGGTGTCCGCGCCGAAATGCGTGCCCAAATCGCCCATGCCGGCGGCAGAGAACAGAGCCGCGCAGGCCGCATGCGCCGCAGCGTCACCGTCAGAATGCCCTGCCAGGCCGCGCTCCCTCGGCCATTCGAGCCCGCCCAGCATGAGCGAGCAGGGCTCGTCAGGGGAGGCGAAGGCGTGGATGTCGTGGGCCACGCCGATCCTGGGCACCACCGAGGGCACGTGCGGCCCGGATGCGCCAGTCTCGCCGAGAAGACCGCGTGCGGTGACCAGATCGGTGGGCGTGGTGATCTTCAGTCCGCGCTCATCTCCCGGCACCACGACGACGCGGTGGCCCAGGTGCTCTGCGGCCATCCCCTCATCAGTGATCTGCTCCGCCTGCCTGTCATCCAGGTCGGCCAGGTCCTTGCGGATCCGCTGCAGCACCTCGAGGGAGAAGCCCTGCGGAGTCTGGACGGCGCGCAGCCTGGCGCGCGGCGGCGTCGCCTCCACGGACTCCTCGCCCTGCCCATCGGAGGGACGGATCTGTTTGATGGTGTCGGCGACAGGGAGGCCCGGCACCGCAGCAGCTGCTCCTGCTTCGACGGCGTGCGTGACGCGACGGTACACATCGGAGGGGGTGAGAGCGCGCGCAGCGTCGTGGATGAGCACGGCGGTGCGCTCCGGATCCCACCCCTGAGATCGTGCGTGCTCCTCGACCTGGTGCACCCCTTCGGCCACGGACGCTGCCCTGCTGGCACCGCCTGCGGTGAGGCGCACGTCAGCTCCGATCCGCGCTGCGAGCTCACCGCGCAGGTCGGGGAGCCGCTCGAATCCTGATGCGTCCGAGGGCACGACGATGACCACGACGCCGAAGCCCAGCGGCTCGGTCACCGCGTCGAGCGCGTGCTCGAGGATGCTGCGCCGACTCAGGGGCACAGCGGCCTTGGGCAGGGCATGCCCAAGGCGGGTTCCGGACCCGGCGGCCACAACAATGAGCGCCCGGCGATGGGCTGACGACGTCAGGCCACCCTCCGGGCGCTCGAAAGATGCGGTATTCAATTGGGGGAGGCTGCGGGTCTCAGGCCTTGTTGGCGAGGACGTCGTCCAGCAGCTTCTCGGCCGGCTCCTCCTCCAGGTCCCTGGCCAGGCGCAGCTCAGACACCAGGATGCGGCGTGCCTGCGACAGCATCCGCTTCTCGCCTGCGGAGAGTCCGCGGTCGTTCTCGCGGCGCCACAGGTCACGCACGACCTCGGCGAGCTTGTGGATCGACCCTGAGGCCAGCTTCTCCACATTGGCCTTGTACCGCCGGGACCAGTTCGTAGGCTCCTCAGTGTGCTCGGCCTGAAGGAGGCCGAAGACCTTGTCCAGGCCCTCCTGGTCCACAACATCCCGGACCCCGACGAGGTCTACGTTGTCCGCGGGGACCTTGATGGTCAGATCGCCTTCCGATACGCGAAGGGTGAGGTAGGTCTTCTCCTCGCCCTTGAAGGTCCGCATCTCGACCTCTTCAATGGTGGCTGCACCGTGGTGCGGGTATACAACTGTCTCGCCGACTTCGAAATTCATGTATTTATTCCCCTTTCCCGGACCCAACTTTAGCACGCCGACGGGCAGTACGGCGTGTCATAGCCGGGGATCATTGGTACTCAGCATAAGGTTCGCGCCGCAATCTTTCTTCTACAAAGCGTAGAAGGCGCGGCGAATGAAGTACCCTGGAAAGGACGCCGAACACGCACCTTTTACAAGGAGAGACGCACCTGTGAAACCCGCTCCTTCCGCTACGGGCACTGGTCGCCTGCGCCGCGCAGCCATGGGCTTCGTCGCTGCCGCAGCGGTCATCAGCACCGCTGGCTGCAGCGCCAGCAACTACATGGCCACCACGCACCAGTACTCCGGCTCCGACGGCGTGCGGGCCGACATCGGAGAGGTTCAGTTCCGCCACATCATGTTCGTGGCCAACGAGCAGGGCGGCGATGCACGCCTCCTCGGCGCGGTGAACAACCGAACCGGTGACGATGTCTCCATCGAGATCGAAGCCGCAGGCGACGCCTTCACGTTCGACTTGGCCCCCGGAGAGCTGGCCAACCTGGAGCACGACGAGGAGTACATCGTCGAGTCCATCGAGGCCGCACCCGGCTCCAACCAACAGACCACCATCAGCGTGGACGGCGAGGAGCAGGAGATCGGAGCGACCGTCAAGGACGGCGCCCTGGAGGAGTACCGCGCCTACGCCATGGAGCTCGACGGCTTCGACGAGGAGTCAAGCCTTGCCCACCTGGACCACTGCCCCGTCACGTGGGGAAGCGGCGCCGCGCACGACCCGCACGTGAGCCAGGCTGAGATCGAGGAGCTCTGCTCCGACTTCATGATCGAATACGCCGAGCAGCGAGAGGGCCCCGGACACCTCGGCGCCGACGAGGACGACGACCTCGGCTTCGACGCCGAGGAAGAGGGCACCGAGATGCAGGACTGACGCTCCAGCCACAGCCTCACAGGGGACCCCGTCTGCGGACGGGGTCCCCTTTCTCAGCCTCGCCGAACCCGCACCGGGCCTGAGGACTTCTGCACCACGGATGGACTTAATCGCCCAAAATGTGGTGTGATTCACATGTCAGGGCACGATGGTCATGGACGATCGGCCCGGACAGTTCACCTTCACTACGGATCGTCGGGCACGTACCTGCCCGTGAAAGGGAAGCAATGGCCTCCGTGACCTATGACCTCGCGAGCCGCGTCTATACGCCCGGCGCGCGCCCCGCCATCAACCAGCTGGACCTGGAGATCGCCGACGGCGAGTTCCTCGTCCTCGTCGGGCCCTCCGGCTGCGGCAAGTCGACCGCGCTGCGCATGCTCGCCGGCCTCGAAGAGATCAGCGAAGGCCGAATCCTCATCGGCGGGGAGGACGTCTCGCACGTGTCCCCCAAGGACCGCGACATCGCCATGGTCTTCCAGAACTACGCTCTCTACCCCCACATGTCCGTCTCGGAGAACATGGGCTTCGCCCTGAAGATCGCGGGCGTCTCCAAGGAGGAGCGCGCCGAGCGCGTGCACAAGGCCGCCGAGATCCTGGACCTCGTCCCCTACCTGGACCGCAAGCCCAAAGCGCTCTCCGGAGGCCAGAGGCAGCGAGTGGCCATGGGGCGAGCCATCGTCCGCTCCCCCAAGGTGTTCCTGATGGACGAGCCGCTCTCCAACCTGGACGCCAAGCTGCGCGTCCAGACCCGTACGCAGATCGCCGCCCTGACGCGTGACCTCAAGACCACCACGGTCTACGTCACCCACGACCAGGTGGAGGCCATGACGATGGGCGACCGGGTGTGCGTCCTCAAGGACGGCGTCCTGCAGCAGGTCGACTCGCCCCGCAACCTCTACGATGAGCCCGCCAACGTGTTCGTCGCCGGCTTCATCGGCTCCCCCGCGATGAGCCTGTTCAAGACCACTCACGACGGCAGCAGCGTCAGCCTGGGCGAGGATCGGCTGCCCATTCCGGGCAGCTCGCTCACCAAGGCCAACACTGACGAGGTCATCCTCGGCGTGCGGCCTGAGGATATGGCCCTCTCTGAGGATGGGTCGGGCATACCCATGGTGGTGGACGTCGTCGAGGAGCTCGGCGCAGACGCCTACATCTACGGCAACCCGCAGGGGATCAGCACCTTCCAGCCCGTGATCGTGCGAGTCAACGGCCGCAGGCCTCCCGCCAAGGGAGAGACCGTCCGGCTCAAGCCCCAGCCCGACGCGGTGCACCTGTTCGACATCGAGACAGGCCTGCGCCTCAACGGCGAACCGCCTGTGGGAACACCCCACGCGCAGCTGGCCGACGTGGAGGCGCTCGCGGAGGCGGACGGATAGCCCGCACTCATCAGCGTTTCCACAGAGCGCAAAGAGGGGCCCGCCGGTACCGGCGGGCCTCTTCGTGTGCTGATCAGTGCTGAGTGCTCAGAGGAGCACGACGATCAGGATGATGACGAGAATGATGGTCAGAATACCGCCACCGATGTAGATTCCACCGCCCATTGCGATCACTCCTTACATATTTGGATCTAAAGGTCCGCTGTAACGAACACTGGTGTGAACGCCATGACCCCACGCAACCCTGCCTAACTGCACACTTGCTGAAAGGATGCTCGACGCATCGTATGAATCGTGCAGTAAGCGCACTTTTGAACCGTCCGCAAGGGCTCAGGCTGCCAGTCCCTGCGCAGGACGGACCTTCGACATCCGGCGGGCGGGCAGCCACGCCGCGAGCAGAGCGGCCGCCAAAGCTGCCAGCCACACCGCGCCCATGCGCAGCCACGGAATCTCCAGTGTCACGACCCAGTCCGGCCGGGGTGCCACTGACGCGACGCCTGCCCAGCCGAACAGCGCACCCAGAGCGGAGCCCACGATGAGCGCCGCCGCCGCCATCAGAATCGCCTCCACGCTGATGGTTCGCGCCACGGCCCGGCGGGACATCCCCACCGCCCGGAGCAGCGCCCCCTCCCGACGGCGCTCAAGGACCGAGAGCGAGAGCGTGTTGGAGACCCCGATGACGGCCACCACGATGGCAGCGCCGAGCAGCCGGAGAACGATGCCCAGCAGAATGTCGACGAAGCCGACCATCGAGGCATGAGAGGGGGCGCCGTCGAAGATGACCTCCTCCGACTCCAGCTGCCCCGCCAGGTTTGCGATCTGCCCCATCGACAGGCCGTCCTGAAGTCGTACGATCAGGGCTGTTCCATCCGTGGCGGGATCCAGAGCGGCCCAGGTCTCCGAACCTTCCTGCGCCGAGATCAGCGTCGTTCCCTGGGGCAGGCCGAAGTCCTCACGGCCGGTCACGGTGATCGACTGCCCCTCAGCCTCAAGCGTCAGCGAGGAGCCCACCCCCATCTGCCCGACCGTGTCGGCACTCATGCTGATCTCACCAGGTTCCGGGTAGAAGTCCGAGTGACGCACCATGTCCGCATGTGACTGCGGGTCGGCCACCAGCACCGTGACGGGCTCACTCTCCTGCTGGTCCGCACCGGTGAGTGTGCCTTCAGCAATGCCCAGCTCTGCGGTGCTCTCAACCCTGCTGTCCTCCGCCAGCAGCTCCTGATCGGCTTCCGAGAGCCCGACAGCGATCCCATCCACCGGGAACGACTCGTCCAGTTCGTCGTAGAGGAGCCGTTCCGCGGTGGCCGCGCCGATGGTGAAGGTTGACACCAGGGTCACGCCGATCAGCAGCGCTGAGGCCGTCGCGGCCGTGCGTCCGGGCACCTGCCGCGCATTCTCGCCGGCCAGGCGTGCGACCATGCCCAACCCCGGCACATGGGAGAGCACTGCCCCCAGCCAGCCCACCAGCGGCGGAATGACGAGGCGCGCCAGGAGGAGGGCTCCGAGGAACATCGTCATCGCCCCCAGCACGCCCACCACCACCATCGGCAGCCCCAGGACCGCAACAGTGGCCGGCTCCAGAGTCCCGTCGATCTCCTCCCCGGTGCTCAGCCCGGCCCACAGCACCATCGCCAGACCGACAGCGGCCATCAGAATGCCCGCGAGGAGCCGAACCGTGGGGAACCTGGGAGCCGAAGCCGCGAGCCCCACAGGCGCCAGCGCGGCCATCGGGGACACTCGGCCCGCACGAACGGCCGGCCAGACGGAGGCGAACGTCGTCATCCCCACGCCTACCACCAGCCCCACGGCAGCGGCGCGGGACATCGAGTCCGACGAGGGGCAGCCCCGCATCGGCCACGGCGTTGGCGACCACGACGAAGACCGTTGCGCCGCCCCACCCGAGCAGGACGCCGCCGACGGCCGACGCCGCTCCCAGGACGGCTCCCTCGGCGATGGTCGCCCGGCGCAGCTGGGCCGCATCCGCACCCACGGCACGGAGCAGAGCCATCGTGCGCTGACGCATGGCGACGAGCACGCTGAACGTGTTGGTGATGACAAGGATGGAGACGAAGACCGCCACGGCGCCGAAGCCCAGAGTGATCCAGATCAGGACATCCGCACTTCCGGTCTGCTGCTCGACCCACTCATCGACCACTTCCTGCTGGGTCATCACCGGCAGCGACGTCAGCTCCTGAACCTGCTCCCTGACAGCTTCCTGATCCGACGCGGCATTCTGGCCATCAGGGAGCACAACCCTGATCTCCGAAGGCGTGGGGTTGTACGGCAGCCTCTCCATGCCCCCTCAGTGAGAAGGCTCCGCGGCGACCCGGGAAGGTCAGCGATGCCGACCACCTCATAGTCCGTCTCCAGAATCCGGCCCTCAGCCTCTTCGTCGCCGTCTGCCTCCTCGTCGGCGACCTGGAGCGAGGCAGTCAGCGTGTCGCCGACCGCAATCCCGAACGCCTCCGCCGCCACCTCGCTGACCATCGCCTCATCGTCGGCAGAGGGAGCCTCCCCGTCCAGCATCTCGAACTCCATCGAGTCGGTCAGCTGCGAGGCCGACACCCCGAAGGGCACGCCGTCAGCCTCACGGGCGGCACTCGTCTCGAGGAAGGCGCTGCGGACCGGCTCCGCCGACGCGACGCTGTCGAGAGCCTCCACCTGCTCCATCAGGTCCTCGTCGGCGTGCCGCTCGAGCTCGGAATCCTGCTCATAGTCGTCCCAGGCGTCGGGGTCCTGCCCGTCGATCAGCGAGTCCGTCCTGATGATGAGATCGGCTCCGGCCGCCTCGGCCTCGGCCTCCTCCGCGACGCTGGCGTTGAAGCTGCCCACCAGCAGCAGCCCCGCGACGATGAACGCTGTGGAGATCGCCACGGTGATGCCGGCTGCGATCAGCCTGCTGCCTGAGGTGCGGATATTCGCGCGCAGGATGCTCATGATCGGACCTCCAGCATCCGTGCCGCCAGCGCCTCAGCGCTGGGGCGCTCGACCACGTCGACCACCCGGCCGTCGCTGAGGATGACGACGCGGTCAGCCTCAGCGGCCGCCGAGGCGTCGTGGGTGACCATCACGACTGTCTGCTGGTATTGGTCCACCGCGGAGCGCAGCAGCCGCAGCACCTCAGCGCTGGCGGTGGAGTCCAGGTTGCCCGTCGGCTCGTCCGCGAAGATCACCGCAGGCCGGGAGACCAGCGCCCGGGCCACCGCCACCCGCTGCTGCTGCCCCCCTGAGAGCTCGTGCGGCCGGTGGCCCAGACGGTCCGCCAAGCCCAGCTCTTCGGCGATCCGCTCCAAGGCGCCCTTCTCAGGAGCGGGCCCGCCCAGAGTGCTCGGCAGGAGGATGTTCTCCCGTGCCGTCATCGCAGGCACCAGGTTGAACGCTTGGAAGATGAAGCCGACGTGCTCGCGGCGAACCCTGGTGAGGCGCCGCTCATCCAGCTGCATCAGCTCCACCAGCCCGGCATCGGTGGCCAGCTGCACTGTGCCGGACTCTGCGGTGTCGAGGCCCGCAAGGACGTGCATCAGCGTGGACTTTCCTGATCCCGAGGGACCCATGATGGCCGTGAACGTCGCGGCCGGCACCTGAACGGAGAGGTCGTTCAGCGGCCGCACGGCCGTGTCACCGGTGCCGTAGGTCTTGGTGAGATGGGATGCGGCGAGGGCCGGCTGGACGCTCGTCCGCTGAATCGTTGAAGTGGTCATGGTCCAACCCTAGGAAGCGGCTGCAGGGCACACATCAGGCCACGGTCTGAACTGGGCCTCCACCTGCAGGATGAGGCGCCTAGGACCGAACAACCCCGGATTCGTAGGCGAAGACGACGGCCTGCACCCGGTCTCGCACGCCGAGCTTGGCGAGCACCTGACCCACGTGGGTCTTCACGGTGGCCTCGGAGACGAACAGCCGCTCAGCAATCTCGGTGTTGGAGTCCCCTGTAGCCATCTCCTCCAGCATCTGGCGCTCCCGCGCCGTGAGCTGATCGAGCTTCCTCTGCTGCTGGGCATCGGCAGTCCGGGGTGCCCCGCGGGCGAGAAGCGTGGCATCCAGCAGGCGTCGGGTGGTGCTCGGGGCGACGACCGCCCCGCCGCGCATCACGGTGCGGATGGAGTCCAGGAGGGTCTCGGGCTGGACGTCCTTGAGCAGGAAGCCGGCAGCGCCGGCCCGGAGCGCCTGCAGCGCGTACTCATCGGTGTCGAAGGTGGTCAGCACGATCACCCTGGTCGAGGCCAGGGCCGGGTCGGCGGCTATCTGCTGGGTCGCCTCGAGCCCGTCCATCGTCGGCATGCGAATGTCCATGAGCACCACATCGGGATGCTGATCCCGTGCGGCGGCGAGCGCCTCGGCGCCGTCGGCACCCTGACCTACCACCTCGAGGTCCGGCTGGGAGTTGATGACCATCGCGAACCCTGCTCTCAGGAGAGCCTGATCGTCGGCGAGGTAGACAGTGATGCTCATGCTCAGGCACCTCTCTTCGGGGCAGGCTGGGATCCGCCCGCCACCACTTTGCGCAGCGGGAAACGGGCGGTGAGCCGGTAGCCGCCCTGCTCGGCGGACGCGTTCAGCACGCCTCCGTAGAGACGGGCCCGTTCGGACATGCCGAGTATGCCTGAACCGGACCCGTCCGAGGGCGCATCGGCGCCCGCTCCGTCGTCCCGGACGTCGACGACCAGCTCAGGCGTGGCCTCGGAGGCGGTGTGCTCGACGGTCACGCGCAGCTCCGCTCCGGCGTCGGGACCGCCGTGCTTGAGCGTGTTGGTCAGCGCCTCCTGGATGATCCGGTAGACGGCCAGTCCCGCGCCTTCACTGAGGATGGGAAGGTGCTCGGGCGCGGACATCACGCGGACCTCCAGCCCTGAGGCGCGGATGTCGTCGAGCAGCTGCGGAAGCTGGTCGAGGCTTGGTGCCGGTCTGCGCTGGAGGTCCTCGGAGCCTTCTCGGAGGACTCCGAGCATGCTCCGCAGCTCGCTCAGCGCCTCCCGGCCGGTGCGCCCGATGGCTTCGAAGGCCTGCTCGGCCTGCTCGGCATCGTTGCGGAGCACGTATCTGCCGCCGTCCGACTGGGCGATCATGACCGACATGGAGTGGGAGACGACGTCGTGCATCTCGCGGGCGATGCGCATCCGCTCCGCATCTGCGGCCAGCCGGGCCTCCTGCTCCCGCTCGACCTCCAGCAGGCGGTTCTTCTCATTGGTCGCCGCCTGCTCGCGGCGTCGTCGTCCGCCCAGGTCGCCGAGGGTCCATGCGCCCACGACGACGGAGGCGCAGAAGCCCGTGAGCAGGGTCCCGATCATCACGACGAAGGGCATTGCCGTGCCGAGGCCCCCTGGTTCCTGCACCACGGGCCCGAACTCATCGCGGGACCACAGCACCACGTATGAGCCGACCAGGAACGCTCCCGCGAGGAGTGCCCCAGCAAGCCCCCACCAGAGACTGAGCAGCGAGATGCGGCGTGACCCGTATTTGGCGCAGGCGTAGACCACCGCGGGCACGGCCAAGGAGGCCCAGCCCGGTCCCTGCAGCAGCAGGATCTGAAGCGTGCAGGCTGTGCCTGCCGCTGCGAGCGCCGTGCCCGGCCGGATGCGGCTGATGACCAGAGCGCCGATGGCGATCAGGTCGAGGACGAGCATCAGCGGCCAGCTGACGTCGGCTCCCAGCATCCCGAACTCCGGGCGGTTCCGTCCCCACGTCACCAGAGCGAGCAGAAGCAGGGGGGAGGCGAGCAGCAGCGAACCCACCCAGGGTCTGCTCTCGAGGAACCGGCCCAGCCGCACGTGCACCGGCGGGCGCGTCTGATGAACGGGGTGAACGGTCACCCCATAAGTCTAGGAGCGGGCGGGGCCCCTGGCCTCAGACTGTGGGATGAGACGCCTCAGGAGACGCTGCCGGCTCCGCCCTGCTTCCCCTCACGCCTCTGCGCCTCTGCCACCTCTTCGGGGGCCATGGTCTCGGAGCGCCCGCGCACCGGCTTCCCGGGGTGGGCGGCTCGATGGCGCACCGTCATCGCGATGAAGTAGACGATGGGCCCCAGCACCGGCACAGCGGCCACCAGCACGAACCATCCTGCGGCGCGCGCCGGCGACCCGTGCTTGGTCTGAACGAATATCATCATCGCGGCGATGAACAGCGCCCCGGCCACCAGGGCGAGCCAGCGGGCCCACCAGGGGAAGAGGGGTGCGGCCGACAGCATCTCAACCATCTGCCCAGCCTACGGCCGGAGGCTGGGGTGCACCTCAGAGAAGCGTGGTCAGAGCCTCAGGGGCTAGGTGCACCGGCTGCGCTCTGGGGCCAGTGCCCGCGGGTGCGCATCACGTCCGCCAACGCCTCCACGTTGTCGGTCACGAGACCGTCGACGCCCATGTCCAGCAGGCGGGTCATCTCCTCGGGGTCGTTGACCGTCCACACATGGACCTGCAGGCCTGCTCGGTGGCAGCGCCGGACGAACGCCGGGCGGACCACTCGCAGCCTGCGGTGCCGGGCAGGCACCTGAACGCAGTCGATCTCGCGCACTCCCCGAAAGAGCCGCGCGGCTCTGCCGAAGGGGCCCAGCAGCACCAGGAGCCAGGCGAGCCGCCGGTCGGCGGAGCTGGCTGTCCGAGGCCCCATGAGACGGCGCGTCCGACGGCGTCGTGCATGGTCGAAGCTGGCGGCGAGGACACGGTCGTGGGCGCCGAATCTCTCGACTGCGGCGCAGAAGGGCTCGACGGCTGCGTCCTCCTTCAGGTCCACGTTGAAGTGGGTGTCCGGGAACAGCTGCAGCGCATCCTCGAAGCGCAGCAGGGAGCACTCCGTGCCGTCGCTGCCCCGCACCGTCACCTGGGCCAATTCGTCCCAGGTCATGCTGCTGATGGTGCCGGTGCTGCCGGTGGCGCGGTCCAGCACGGCGTCATGGAAGAGGACGAGCACACCGTCGGCGGTGGTCCTCAGATCGATCTCGATGTACCGGAAGCCCAGCTCCACAGCCCGCCGGAGGGCCAGCTCCGTATTCTCCGGGCCGGGCTCCCCGCCACGATGGGCCAGGGCCAGGGGCCAGCCTGCCAGGGGCCCGCTCCCTGAGTTCAGCAGATACGGCACGGATCTGCGCAGATGC
The DNA here is from genome assembly GCF_007922635.1 of Nesterenkonia sp. NBAIMH1. Taxonomy (NCBI): domain Bacteria; kingdom Bacillati; phylum Actinomycetota; class Actinomycetes; order Micrococcales; family Micrococcaceae; genus Nesterenkonia; species Nesterenkonia sp. NBAIMH1. Next base: position 1,446,395 of record NZ_CP042335.1, on the reverse strand, counting down.
CGGCGCGCCCCATCCCGGCGCCCAGCGCGCGGCGCAGGCTCTGCGCTCAAGGCTGGGTCGTCTCCAGCGCAGCGGCCAGCTCGGCGGCGCTCGGCGGCTGCGCGCCGAACCGGGAGGAGGTCAGGGCAGCCGCTTGTGCGGACACTCTCAGCACGTCCTGCATCTCCTCCAGGGTGATGCTGCGCAGCGCCGCGCGATTCTCTGCGCCGAGCAGACCGCGCTCGGACAGGCTGGACAGGGTCGCAGCCATGAAGGAGTCGCCGGCGCCGACGGTGTCTGCGACCTCCACGCCGAAGACGGGCTGCTCGGCGGAGCCGCTCGCCGCCAGGGCCGTGGCCCCGGATCCTCCGCGGGTCACGGTGATCAGGGACGGCCCGAGCTCCAGCCAGGCGTGCATCGTCTCCACGTGCGTCCGCTCCGGGTAGAGCTGCTCCAGGTCGTCGACGGATGCCTGCACCACATCGGAGAGAGCGATGAACTCCTCGGCCTGACGCCGAGCCTGCTCCCGGTTCGGAATGATCGTGGGCCGGTAGTTGGGGTCATACGAGACGGTGGCCGTGCCGCGAGCCTCCTGGAGCACCGCCTTCACCGTCGAGGCGCCGGGCTCGAGCATGGACGCGATCGAGCCGGTGTGCAGGTGCGCGCGGCGGCCCGGCTGAGCGCTGAACCTCTCCTCGAGCTGGGCCGGGTCCGGCAGCGTCCAGTCGAGTTCGAACTCGTAGCTGGGCTGTCCGGTGGGATCCAGGGTCGCGGCGGCGACGGAGGTGGCGCGAGAGTCAGGTCCCAGCAGGCTGGTGATCCCTGCTGACCGCAGGGAGCGGGCGATCATCCGTCCGTAGTCGTCATTGCCGCGGCGGCCTGCGAAGACCACTGGGTGGTCCAGCCGCGCCAGTCCCACGGCCACGTTCAGGGGGCTGCCGCCCACATGGGCCATGGGTGGGGACGTCTCGGTGTGGACGACATCCACCAGGCACTCGCCTATGACTGCCAGGTAGCTTCTCACCCCTCTACACTACCGAAACGTTCACTGAGCCTGGCGGTAGAGCTCATAGCCGCCCATCAGATTGGCCAGCGGGAGATCGGGATTCTGCTGCCTGAACCAGTCGACTGCCTGCCTGGACCGGACCCCGTGGGCGCAGTAGAGCACCACCGGACGATCCGCCTCCGCGTCCTCGGCGCCGGGCACGCTGCCGCTGCGGGCCAGATCCCCGAGCGGCATGCGCACCGCACCCTCGATGGTTCCCCCGGCCCACTCGTGGGGCTCGCGCACATCGACCAGGCCTCCGACAGCCCCGGCGGCGATGGCTTCGCGCAGCTGACGGGGCGTGAGCTCATCGTCGCGCTTGGGCTCGCCGGTGAATGGGTTGAAGTCCAGGTCCTCGGGCTCAGCATCCGCCGAGGAGTGCGTCTGCCCAGACGTCTCGGCCTCAGCCGGCGCGGGCTCGGGCGCCTCGGACGCCTGTGCAGGGCCGCCGCCGATGCCCGTGACGTCGGCTCCGATGGTCGTGACCGGCTCTCGCTGGGGGTCTGGGTTGAGGGTCAGCTCCCGGAACGACGAGGTCAGGGCGTCGTAGGTGATGACGCGGCCCAGAAGGCTCTGCCCGATGCCGGCGAGGAGCTTGACCGTTTCTGTGGCCATGAGCGTGCCGATCACTCCCGGCAGCACGCCGAGGACGCCCGCTTCGGCGCAGGTGGGGACCTCGCCGGCGTCGGGGGCCTCGGGGTAGAGGTCGCGGTAGCCGGGGCCCCGAGAGCCGGCCGGCCAGCGCTGGGCGTCCGGCCCGTCGGGGAAGTCCGGCTGGGACCAGAACATGCTCACTTGGCCCTGGAAGCGCAGGATCGAGCCGGAGATGAGCGGCTTGCCCGCAATCTCGCATGCGTCGGCGGCCACGTACCGAGTGGCGAAGTTGTCGGAGCCGTCGACCACCGCATCGGCGGGGCCGATCAGCTCGAGGGCGTTCTGCGCGGTGAGCGGCTCCCGGTGCTCATGGATGACGATCTCCGGGTGCAGGCCGCGCATCGCCGCCGCTGCGGAGGCCGTCTTGGGCTGGCCCAGCGTCGCCTCCGAGTGGATGACCTGACGGTGCAGGTTGGACCGGTCGACCTCGTCGTGGTCGATCACATCGATGGTTCCCACGCCGGCGGCTGCCAAGTAGGTGAGTATCGGGGCGCCGAGGCCTCCGGCTCCGATGACGACCACCCGCGCGCCGAGCAGCTTGGCCTGCGCCTCGATGCCGAAGTCCTGCAGGGCGAAGTGCCGCTGGAACCGTTCGGCCTGGGATCGGGAGAATTGGCTGAGGTCGCTCACGTGAGGTCCTCCACAGGGTTGATGATGCCTTCCATCGGGGAGCTGGCGAGCGCATGCTCGCGCTTGGGGATCCGGCCCGCGCGCGCCGAGAGGCTGCCGGCTTCGACGGCCAGGCGGACGGCGTGGGCCATGGTCTCCGGCTGCTGCGCTCGGGTCACCGCGGAGGCGACGAGCACCGCCGAGCAGCCCAGCTCCATGGCCAGTGCGGCCTCGCTTGCGGCGCCGATGCCGGCGTCGAGGATGACCGGCACCGAAGCCCGTGAGGTGATGAGCTGCAGGTTGTGGGGGTTCAGGATGCCCAGGCCGGTTCCGATGGGTGAGCCCAGGGGCATCACCGCGGCCGCGCCGGCGGCTTCGAGGCGGAGCGCGGTGGCCGGGTCGTCGATCGTGTACACCAGGGGGGTGAATCCCCTGTCCGCGAGCTGCTCGGTGGCTTCCAGGGTCTCGACGACGTCGGGCAGCAGGGTGTGCTCGTCGGCGATGACTTCCACCTTGATCAGGCTGGTCTCCAGCGCCTCGCGGGCGAGCTCTGCGGTGAGCACGGTGTCCTTGACCGTGTAGCACCCCGCTGTGTTGGGGAGCACGTCGATGCCCAGGCGCTCCAGCAGGCTGAAGACGCTGGTCCGGCTCTCCGGGCTGAAGCGTCGCATCGCCACGGTGGTGAGCGTGGTTCCCGAGGCCACCAGGGCCTTCTCCAGCGCGGCGAGGTCCGTGGTTCCCCCGGTGCCCATGATGAGCCGGGAGTCCAGCGAGTAGTCGCCGATCATCAGGGGCGGGGTCTGGGGGGTGGGCATGGGCTCCTTCTGCATCTGCGCCTCTCTCAAGCCTCAGCCGCCCTGCACGGCGGTGACGATTTCCAGCTCTGTGCCCTCGGCGAGCGTCGTGGAGGACCACCTGCTGCGCGGCAGCACCTCCCCGGCGACCGCGACCGCGACCCCGAGCCTGCGGCCGTCGGCGGGCGTGCCGTCCTGCTGCAGCTCCCTGCCGGTGGTCTGGGCCACGGCGTCGAGCACGGTGGCCGACTCCGGGAGGGCTGTGGAGGTGTCATTGATGGTGACTGTGGGCATAGGCCCTATTCAACACCAGTGCCGCAGGCGGTGTTCCCGGGGCGGCGATTCACCGGTGCCGTCTGGGGCTCATCGCTTCCAGGTGGGCCCGGTCCGTCTCGGTGAGCGTTCCGTTGAGCATGCCTGCGGTCAGGCGGGCTGCCAGAGGAGCGAGCAGGATGCCGTGGCGCGAGTACCCGGTGGAGACGACGACGTCGGGGCTCAGGAGCCCCAGGTAGGGGCGGTCGTCCGGGGTGCCCGGCCGGGCCCGTGCGGTGACCTCGTGCAGCTGCATGTCCCGCACTGCGGGCAGCAGCGCGATGGCATCGGCGAGCAGCTCGGCGACGGAGCCCGCGTGCGCACCGGCGCGCCCGTCCTCACGGACGGAGGCTCCGACGACCAGCTCCTCCCGTTCGCGGGGCACGAGGTAGACCTGGCGTCCGGAGACCCGGCCGCGCAGGGTGGCGCTGATGAGGCGCCGTTCCCCGGCGCTGAGCTGCCCGTCGGTGTACCGCAGCCGGAGGATGTCCCCGTAGACGGGCCGGAGGTCCAGCTGGGGATGCTCCCGCGTAATGCCCGTGATCTGGGAGTAGCCGAGCCCCGGAGCCAGCACCGCGGCGGCCGCGTCGTGCTCCTCATCCTGCTCGGTGCTCAGCTGCACCCCGCCGAGCTCGTGCCGGATGTCTGTGACTCGTTCGGCCCGCCACGCGGCGGGAGGGCCGGCGTTCGGGAAGGAGGTCGGGTCAAGGTCTGCGTTGAGCGCGGCCGTCAGGGCGGCCACGAACTGGCGGGGATCGATCTGGTGGTCCCCCGGCACGTCCCATGCCTTGGCGATGGCCGGCGCCAGTGCGGGCTCGCGCGCCCGCAGCGTGCGCGAGGTCAGAGGCTCGACCTCCATGCCGTGGGATCGGTGGACTGCCACGAGGTCTTCGACGGCGCTGCGGTCCCCCGGGTCGGCGGCGACCAGCAGGGTTCCGTTCTCCCAGTAGCCGGTGGGGACACGGACGGCCCTCTGGAGCTCAGCGAGCTGTTCGGGGTAGTGCTCGAGGGCAGCGGCCATGAGCGGCCACAGCTCCTCCTGTCCGTACTGCACCTCGCTGAGCGGGGCGAGCATTCCTGCTGCGGCGTAGGAGGAGTCGGAGGCAGGAGCGGGATCGAAGATCGTCACCGCGTGGCCGGTGAGGCGAAGCTGCCACGCGGTCAGCAGGCCCACCACTCCGGCTCCGACGACAGCGGTAGACAAAGGGGACCACCTTCGGGTCGAAGGCCGCTGGGCGGCGAGGTCTGGCAGAGAGCCTGAGCTCTCGAAGGGGAGGATGCATGACCCTCATGTGAGCGGCTGACGGGAATCGAACCCGCGTCGTCTGCGTGGGAGGCAGAAGCTTTGCCACTAAGCTACAGCCGCTGGACGCCGTGATGAGTGCGAGTGATCCCACGGTCACGGCGTGGGAGTCAGTGTACTACCTCAGGGGCGGCCCGCATGACGGATTTGGGACGGCCGGGGCCCGCCGCCGGAAGCCGACTGCGGACCCCTGTGGCATGCGTCTCAGATCAGGTCAGGGCCTTCTGATTCAGGCCTTTTCGACCAGGCTGATGAACTCGCGGTTGAAGTCCTCGAGGTCATCCGGGGTGCGGGAGGTGACGAGGCCGTCGGAGACGACGACTGACTCGTCGACCCAGCGTGCGCCGGCGTTCTTCAGGTCGGTGGTCAGCGAGGGGAAGCTGGTGACGGTGCGGCCCTGCGCTGCGCCGATCTCGGTGAGGATCCACAGGCCGTGGCAGATGGCTGCGACGGGCTTGCCCGCGTCGAAGAATGCTCGCGCGAACTTCTGGGCGTTCTCGTCGATGCGCACGGTGTCGGCGTTGAGCGTGCCGCCGGGCAGGACCAGGCCTGCGTAGTCGGAGGCATCGGCGGAGGCGAGCGTGACGTCGACGTCGAAGTGGTCGGCGTGCTCCCAGTCGCCCTTCATCGCCTGGATCGAGCCCTCTTCGGGGGAGACGACCACTGCCGTGCCTCCCGCGGACTCAATGGCCTTCTTGGGCTCGGTCAGCTCGGGCTGCTCGACGCCGTTGGTGGTCAGGATTGCGATCTTCTTGCCGGTGATGTCAGCCATGAGCATCCTCCTTCGTGGGGATCTGTCATTTGTCGCGTACAGGTGAAAACTACTGGTCAGGCCTTGATGCTCAAGCCACGGTCCCTGGATTCTTCCTCAGAGGATCTGGGAGGCCTCCGCGAACTCCAGGCGTCCGGCCCGCTCGCCCACCGCTGATGCGTCCTCTGCATCGGCTGCGTGGCCCACGTTGATGGCTACGAGGGTCTTCCATCCGTTCTCGGCATGCAATTCCTCATCGAAGGCGGAGGCCTTGAGCCCGGTCATGGGTCCCACCTCCAGCCCGTGCGCCCGCAGCGCGGTGATCAGGTAGCCGACCTGGATGAGGGCGGACTGTTTGCCGACGTCCTCGCGCATCTTCTCGGCGTCGGCGAAGCGCTCGCGGGCGCCCTCCCGCTGGGGCTGCAGCGTGGGCAGGTGCTCGTGCCAGTCAGCGGTGTAGGCCGCCACGAGGGTCAGCGGCGCGGCCTTCGTCTTGTCCTGGTTGCCCTTCATCATGTGCTCGATGACGGCATCGCGCCTGGGACCGTCGGTGAGGACGCTCAGCCGCAGCGGCTGGGCGTTGAACGCGGTCGGGGCCCAGCGCAGGTCCTCGTACACCTGCTGGATCAGGGACAGGTCGACGGGCTCGGCGGTGAAGGCGTTGGTGGTGTGGGACCCCTCGAAGAGGCGGTCGATGGCGTCTCGGTCGAGGGTCTTCTCCATGGCGCTGGCGCTGGTCACAGGTGCCGCTCCTTCGCATCGTAAGGGTCAGGTTCCGTGGATCTCCAACATCCGTCCGGGCTGACTTCTTCCGGGTTCCGCCGGTAGCGTGCTGGCACGGCCGAGCAGAAGGAGCGGAGACAGCAGTGGCACAGGCAGGGGACGGAAGCAGTCGGGAGAGGCCGCAGATCGAGCTGCCCGGACTCGGCAGCGCGGAGCCGGCGGACGTGATAGTCCGGTTCTGGGCGCGGGTTGTGGACGCGGTGCTCCTGTGCGTGCTGCTGATGGCCGCCGCGGTCTTTGCCTGGGGCCTCGCCTCCGGCGCCGGCATGGAGAGCATCGTGTGGCAGGTCGGAATCGTGATGCTGTTCGCCGTCCTCTACGAGCCGGGCATGACCGCATGGAAGGGCGCCACGCCGGGCAAGCTGATCGCCGGCATTCGAGTGGTGGACGTCCGCACGGGCCGCTGGCCCCGGATTGGCTCGTCGCTGCTGCGGTACGGAGTCCTCTTTGCGCTGAGCCTGATGTACCTGCCGGGGAGCTGGAGTCTGCTGGGGCTGCTGGCACTGATCGTGCTCGCGATGGTCATCGGGACCCACCCGCAGCGCAGGGGCTGGCACGACCGCGCCGGCCGAACCGCCGTGGTGCTGGCAGACACGCTCGACCGGACATAGCGCACCGGCATGATTCCTGGACGTGCGCGCCGAGCGTCAGGCGGGGAGCTTCTCCACCAGTTCGCGCGAGGCGGCAGCGGGGTCCGGCGCCTCGGTGACGGCGCGCACCACGACCACTCGATCGGCGCCGGCTGCGGTGACCTCGCCGATGTTCTGCGCGTTGATGCCCCCGATCGCGAAGAACGGCTTGCCCGTGTCCAGCTGTGAGGCCTGCGCCGGCAGCTCGGTGCCCACGGCTGCACGACCGGGCTTGGTCGGCGTCTCCCAGACGGGCCCGGTGCAGTAGTAGTCCAGCCCCGGGTCTGCTGCGGCGTCGCGCACCTGCTCGAAGGTGCGGCAGGAGAGTCCGATAAGGACATCGTCGCCGAGGATCTGCCGGGCCTGCTCCGTGCTGAGGTCATCCTGGCCCACATGGAAGACGTCCACGCCGCTGATCAGTGCCAGGTCGGCACGGTCGTTCGCGGCAGAAAGCCCGCCGTACGAGTCGGCCACCTCTTTGAGCAGTGTGAGCGCGGTCAGCTCGGTCTGCGTGGAGACCTGCTTGTCCCGGACCTGGATGATGTCGGTTCCGCCTTCGAACGCCTCAGCGTAGAAGCGCCTGAGCGCCTCGAGGTCCAGCTCATCGACCGGCCCGGCCTCTGGGTTCGTGATGAACCGCTGCAGGTCGGTGCACACGTACAGGCGCGCCGAGAGCAGCCGCTCGCGCCGGAGCTGGCCGAGCTGCGTGGGCTCGGGAACGGTGGTGGTGGTCATGCTCTCCTCAGTCATGGCACCACTGTAGAACGCCGAGGCTGGACGCCCGCTGAGGAGACGCTGAAGGCCGGTGAGGGTCAGCCTCTGCGCCGCCGCGCTGCGGGCCGTCTTCCCTGCCGGGGACCCGGCTGCCTGTTCCTACGCTTCTCACCGCCGTCTGCGGGAGTCCGGCGCGACGCCTGCTTGGGCGGCTTCTTGGGCGCGCCGGCCAGCTGGGTCCTCGCTGACTGGGGCTTGCGTCCGCGGGCGATGCCCACGAACTCTTGGATCTCGTCGCTGTCCCTCTCCCGCAGCCAGGCGAGCGCGACGTCGTACCCGGGCTGGTCCTCCACCCGTCGGATGATCACGTCCTTGCGCGAGAGGGCGCGGGCGAATGAGTTGGGCAGCAGCAGCAGCCCCGCACCGGAGGCGACGACTTCCATCGCGATCCGTTCGGCCCGGGCGAGCTCCTCGCCGCTGTGCGGCACATGCGGCTCCGGCTCCTGGCCGGGGGTCATGTCGGCCGGGCTGAAGAAGGTCTCCTCTGCGATGTCTGCCCAGGTGACCGACTCCTCCGAGGCGGCGATCCAGTGGCTGCGGGCGGCGCAGACCACGGGATCTTCGGTGTAGAGGACCACGCGGTGCAGGTCGGGAACCTCGGGTGCGGCGCCTTCGCGGCTGCGCATGTAGGCGATGTCGACGGTGCCCTGGGTCAGCCGCTCACGTGCGGCGTCGGGGTCATCGCCGCCCGGATCGTCGAAGTAGCTGACGGTCAGAGGAATGTCGGGAAAGCGCGCGCGCCACCGCCCCACCCACTTGTCGGGGGATGCTCCGGGAACCACGCCGAGCGTCATCCCGGAGAGTCCGGGCGCATTGTCCTCAGGGGCGGGGCTGTCGCTCACTGCTCCAGCCTATAGACGTGTGGGCCGCTGATGGGCTCAGGCCACCTTCTTGCGCAGGAAGTCGACCGCGCGTCCCCATGCCTCGGCGGCCCTGTCTGGGTCATAGGTGCCGATCGCGTTGGTGTCGTTGTGGAAGGCGTGTCCTGCGTCGTAGTAGAAGAACTCGACCTCGGCGCCGGACTCCTCGCGGATCTGAGCCTCCTGACGGCGGGCGTCCTCCTCGGGGTACATCTGGTCCTGCTTGGCGTAGTGGCCCTGGACGGCGGCCGTCAGGCCGCTGTAGGACTCGGGGACTGCCTGCCCGACGCCGTAGAAGGGAACGGCGGCGGAGACCTTGTCGCCCTGCTGGGCGGCGAGCGCGAGGACGAATCCTCCGCCCATGCAGAAGCCGATCGCGCCGACTGTGCTGGAGGTGGTGGTCTCGTGGGCCAGCAGGAAGTCGGTGGCCCCTGCGAGCTGGCGGGCGCCCTCCTCGGCGGGGAGCTTGGACATCATCTCGCCGGCCTCGTCGCCGTCGTGGGTGATCCATCCGCCGTAGAGGTCGGGGGCCAGGGCGACGAAGCCTTCGACGGCGAGGCGGTCGACGACCTCCTTGATGTGGTCCGTCAGCCCCCACCACTCCTGGATGACGATGACAGCGGGTCCGGAGCCCGATGGTGGAGTGGCCAGGTATCCGTGGCCTGTGCTGGTCACATCGGAGCCCGGGAGGGGAAAGGTGACGTTCTGGTGGGGAGTCTTCTCGGCCATGGGGTTCCTCCTGGAAGTCGACGTCGTCGCACCTCACACTACCGAGGAGTGCTCCTTGCGCCTACCCCCGGCGCATGCAGGCAGGGTCCCTGCCGCAGTGCGCGGCAGGGACCCTGGGCCGGACGGGGGCAGCCCCCGGGCATCACTCCACTTCGTCGGCGAGGTCGGACTCGTAGAGGGACTCGAACTCGTCCTCGACGCGCTCCATCTCTTCGGCGACGTCGGCGTCAGAGGTGAGGATGCTCTCCAGCGTCTGGGCGAGCTCCAGGTCGGCGCCCGGCAGGAAGACGCGGGCGTTGTCCTGCACCCGGGCGCGATCGAGCTGGTCGACGGCGGTTTCGAACTGGGGCTGGTCCTCGTAGACGCCGGACATGTCGGCCTCCGTGTGGGAGGGCACATACCCGGTGCCTTCGGAGAAGAAGGCCTGGGACTCCGCGCTGGTGAGGTGGCCCATGAACATGGCTGCGGCCAGCTGCGCCTCGGGGTCGGACTGGGAGGCCAGCATCAGGCCGGCGCCGCCTGTGGGCGTCTCGCCCTCGGCTTCGGGGCCGTCGGGAAGGAAGGCTGTTCCGACCTCGAAGTCGGCGGAGTCGAGGATTCCGCCCAGGGAGCCGGTGGACTGGATGGTCATCGAGGCCACGCCGGAGGCGAAGTCGTCGGTCTGGGAGGTGGCTGCCACGTTGGCCCATCCGTCCTGGACGCCGGACTGGGCGAACTCGATGGCCTCGACGGTCTCTTCGCTGCTGACGGTGGAGAAGTCCCACTCGTCGGACCAGGCACCGCCGTAGCCCCAGACGAGGTTCGCCATGCCCCAGGCGGGGTACTCGTTGGAGGGCGGAAAGGCGTAGCCGTAGTCTGCGATGCCTTCGTCGACGATGGTCTGTGCGTTCTCGGCGACCTCGTCCCAGGTCTCCGGCGGGCTGTCGATGCCGGCTTCCTCGTAGTGGTCAGCGTTGTAGTAGAACAGCGGGGTGGAGCGGGCGTAGGGCACCCCGTAGTGGCTGCCCTCGTACTGGTAGTCCTCGTAGAGGGCGTCCACATAGCCGTCGGTGTCGACCTCTGCGGCGTCGAGCACGTCGTCGACGGGTGCGAGGGCGCCGTTGAGATAGTTGGGGAACCAGGTGGCGTCGGAGAGGACGATGACGTCAGCGTTGGAGCCGCCCCCGGTCTGGAACCACTGGGAGGTCTCTTCGTAGTCGGCGCCTGAGGTGATGACCTCCACCTCGATGCCCGTCTCGGCGGTGAAATCCTCGATCATCTCGGTCTCGAGGTCTTCGGAGCCCCCGGGGTGGTTGGTGGCGAAGGTGATGGAGTCGGCCGGCTCAACACCGTCCCAGTCGGTGGCCTCGGCCTCCTCCTCCTCGCCTCCGTCGTCGCCGACGTCGGGGCCGCAGGCGGTCAGTGCGAGGCTGGCGATGCTCACGGCCGCGAGTCCCTTCCAGGCGTCGCGGCTGATCAGAGTGCTCATGGTGTTCTCCTCAGTGTGGTGATTCAGGTGCACGAGTGGGGGTGGTCGAGGGGGCGCTACTTGACCGCGCCTTGGGTCAGGCCTGCCACGATGTAGCGCTGCAGGGCGGCGAAGACGATGAGCATGGGGATGATGACCAGCACCGCGCCGGCCATCAGCACTCCGTAGCTCGCGACGTCGTCCTCGACGCTTCGAAGCTGGTTCAGGGCCACCGGCAGGGTCATGCTGCCCCGGGTGTCGGTGATGATCAGGGGCCAGAGGAAGCTGTTCCACTCGTTGACGACCGTGACGAGGGTGACGGTGGCGATCGCGGGCGCGGAGACCGGCACGGCGATCTGGACGAGCTTGCGGAAGTGGCCGGCGCCGTCGAGCTCGGCTGCCTCGAAGAGCTCCTTGGGGAGGGACTTGAAGTGCTGCCGCAGCAGGAATGTGCCGAATGCGGTGCCCAGTCCGGGCAGGATGATCCCCCAGAGGGTGTCGCGTCCGCCGAGGGCCTGGATGGTCATGAAGTTGGGAAGCATGGAGACCTCCGGGGGCACCATCAGCGCCACCAGGATCCCGAGGAAGATGAGGTTGGCTCCGGGGACGCGGATGAAGACCAGTGCGTATGCGGTGGTGATCGCGAGCACCACCTTGATGACGGAGCCGACGGCGGTGACGATGAGGCTGTTCTGGAAGACGGTCAGCAGCGGGATCCGCCGGTCCACGGTCTCGTAGTTGTCGAGGCTGGGGTCCTGGGGCAGGAACGTGGGGCTGAGCGTGATGATCTCGTTGACCGGCTTGAAGCTCGAGGAAATCATCCAGGCCAGGGGCAGCACGATGATCAGCAGGGCGACGAGGATCGGCAGATAGCCGGTGAGCATGGTGTCCGCAAGGTTCTGCCGGGTGAAGGCTTTGCGCCACTCCGGCAGCACGCGGTGCTGGGTCGGCGTCTTCGCCGCGGTGCCGCCGGAGGTCTGGGCCGACTTCTGGGAGGTGGTGCTCATCGGTAGTGCACCTTCCTCTCGATGAAGCGCATCTGGGCTGCGGTGACGAGGAAGAGGGTGAAGAAGAGCACCACGGAGATCGCTGCGGAGTACCCGGCCCGGTTGTACTGCCCGAAGGCCTGCAGGTAGATCTCAAAGATGATCGTGTTGGTGCCGTTTCCGGTGGGCGTCATGACCCGGAGGATGTCGAAGGCGTTGGTCATGGAGAAGATGATGTTGGTGACCAGCAGGAAGAACACGGTGGGCGTCAGGAGCGGCAGGGTGATGCTGAAGAATCGGCGCACCGCCCCGGCCCGGTCGATCATCGCCTGCTCGATCAGGTCCTTGGGGATCGACTGCAGGCCGGCGAGGAAGACGACGGCGCAGTAGCCCAAGTTCTTCCAGACGTAGACGATGATGACCATCAGCAGGTTCCAGTCGCTGTCGAGGAACCAGGCTGGGGAGCTGATGCCGAAGGCGGCCAGGATGTGCGCCAGGGCACCGCGGTGGGGGTCGAAGATGAACATCCAGACCAGTGCGACTCCGACGCCGGAGAGCACATAGGGGCTGAAGACGGCCGTGCGCGCGGCGGTCCGCCCGGGGATCCTCTTGTTCAGCACCAGGGCGATCAGCAGGCCCAGCACCATGGAGCCGATGACGGCCCCGGCGGTGAAGATGGCGGTGACTCTCCACACTTCGATGCCGTCCGGCGAGGTGAAGAAGCGGATGTAGTTGTCCAGCCCCACGGCGCTCGCCGTCGGGGCGCCGAGCCTCCAGTCCAGGGTGGAGTAGTACATGTTACTGATCAGCGGGTAGTAGATGAACGCGAGGATCAGCAGAATGTTGGGTCCGGCGAACAGCAGGAACAGGGACCAGTTCTTGGAGCTCTGACGACGCTTGGCCCGCTTGCGCTCCTGGGCGAGCTGGGCGTCGCTGGGACGCGGGGGTCGAGGGGTTGAGGCCTCAGCGGCCGGCTTCTTGGGGCCTGCCTCCCGCGCAATCGTCGTCAAAAACTGTTCCTCTTTCGTTGCAGAATGCGAATCGCGCGAACGCTGATTCAGTCCGGCGGGCGCTGCGGCCCGGAACGTGTCCCATTGAAGGGAGTGTAAGCGACCAGATGCTTAACCCATGGTGAACCGAAGATGAACCTGTCGTTCGGGGTCCGGTCAGCCGCCCTGCAGGTCCGTTCAGGCGGAAGCTGACAGAATTGTGATGTTCCGTGCCCGCTGACGAGGGGGGAATGCCCGCTTGGGCTGCTCCCAGAGGAGGATCGTTGGTTGAGACTGTGCTCGCGGCGGTCTTCGTCGTCCTGGTGCTGAACCTGGTGGCCGCCCTGGTGATCTGCGCCCGTCGCCGCCGTGCCGGCTCGTGGCTGCTGGTCATTCTCCTGGCGGGGACCTCGGGAGCTGCGCTGGCGGGGATCCTCGCTGTGACAGCCGAGGACGGGGAGCGATACTTCGACGTGGCGCTGGTGCTCACCGGCACCGCAGCTGTGACGGCGGCGGTCCGTGCCGCGCTGCCGAATGCACGCGGCAGAGATGCTGTGGAGCACGCGGCCGCCGGTTCTTGGCCGAGCGCTCAGGATGGACCCTCATGAGCGTCGCGGCGGATCTCTTCGGCCTGGCGCTGGTGGTGGTCGGCGCCCTGTTCTTCACGGCCGGAACGGTGGGCCTGCTCCGCTTTCCGGACGTGCGGAGCCAGCTGCACGCACTGACCAAGGCCGACAACCTGGGGCTGGGCCTGATGCTCGCCGGCGCTGCCGTCCTGCTGGGCAGCGTCACCGTCGCCGGGGCGGCCCTCCTGACCTGGCTGCTGGCGCTCGCGGCCGCATCGGTGTCGGCGCGCGCTCTGGGCGCCGTCGAGGCTGACTCTCTGGACGGCGGGGAGGCGGCCGATGGGTGAGGCGGGTCTGGTCGACTGGATTCTGGCGGCCGCGACGCTGGCCGCGGCCGGCGTGGTGGTCTCTGCCCCCCTGCGGATGGCGCAGGCCATGGGGTTCTTGGTCTTGGGTGTGCTCGCGTCCCTGGTGTGGCTGCGCATGGGCAGCGTGGATGTGGGGCTCGCGGAGGCTGGGCTCGGCGGCGGCCTTCTGGGCGCTGTGCTCGTCGTCCTCGCCGCAGCGCCGCAGCGTGCCCCATCGTCGGAGTCGCGCGGCATGCCCGCAGCTCCGGCGGCACTCTTCGGGACGGTGGCCGGGGTCCTGATCACCCTCGTGCTGGGGGCGGCCTGGCTGCGGGCAGCGCCTGCGCTGGAGCAGCAGTCTCCCGGCTGGTCTGAGCCATTGGCCGAGCAGCTGCCGAGCACCGGCGTCGAGCACGGCATCACGGGGGTGCTCCTGGCGTTCAGGGCCTATGACACGCTGCTGGAGTCAGGGGTGCTGATGCTGGCGGCCCTGGGGGCGTTGGCGCTGATGGACCCGGCGCGGCTCAGCGCACCCCAGACCTTCTCTGCGGTGCCTCGGAACCTGAGCTGGATGGTCCGTGCGGCGGCGCCGGTGCTTCTGGTCGCCGGCATGTGGCTGCTCTTCGCCGGGAGCACGGATTCCGGCGGGGCGTTTCAGTCCGGGGCGGTGCTGACGGCGCTGCTCATTCTGCTGCGCGTCTCGGGGGCGGATCTGTCATTTGTGCACCGGGTGCTGCTGCGCCCTGCCCTGGTGGTGGGCGTTCTGGCCTTCATCGCTGCAGGGCTGGTGGGGTATGCGGCCACCGGTGACTGGCTGGGGTGGGCCCCGGAGTGGGCATTCGCCGCTGTCCTCACCGTGGAGATTCTGCTGACGGTGGGCATCGCCGCGGGCCTGTATGCGATCTTCCTGGCCGTGGAGCCGCAGAGCAGGAGCGAGGGGGCCGTCGTATGAGCACCGCTGCTCTCTACCTGATTCTGGGCACCGCCGTGGCTGTGTCCGGCACGGTGCGCATGCTGCTGGTGCGGGACGCGGTGGCGCGGCTCATTGCGATGAATGTGGTGGGCGTCGGCTCGCTGCTGGTGCTGATGGCGATCGCGGCGCGCGCACCCGAGGGCACGGAGCCGGTCCTCTCTGCCCTGGTGATCACCGGCCTGGTCATCACGGTGGCGTTCACGGGCTTCGGCGCGGTGCTGATCCGCCGGATCGAAGAGGCGGGTGAGGACCCGTGAGCATGGCGTTCGTCCTGGGGGCCGCTGTGCTGCTGCCCCTGGCGGCTGCGGGGGCGGTCGCACTCCTGGGCCCCCGCACCGCACGCATCGTGGGGCTGGGCTCGACGCTGCTGACCGGCGTTCTGGGCGTCCTGCTGGCGGCGGAGGTGTCCCTGCACGGTGTGCAGGAGGTCGCCCTGGGCGGCTTCGAAGCCCCGCTGGGCATCCATCTGCGCGCAGATGGCCTGAGTGCAGTCTTCCTGGCCCTGACGGCCCTGGTCTCCGTGGTGCTCAGTGTCTTCGCGGCCACGTCGAAGGACACTCCGGGAGGGTTCTGGCCGCTGTGGCTCGGCTGCCTCTCGGGCCTGAACGCTGTCTTCGTCTCGGGGGACCTGTTCAACACCTATGTGGGCCTTGAGCTGGTGGGCCTGACCGCGGTGGCGCTGGTGGCCCTCGGCGGTCGGGGTGCGTGGGGGCCGGCGCTGCGGTACCTGTTCGTGGCGGTGCTGGGCTCCCTGCTGTTCCTGGTGGGCGTCGGCCTTCTGGTGTCGGTGACGGGGACGCTGGACATCGCGCAGACGGGCGCTGCGATGCATCAGGCGAGCGCCGAGCAGGAGGCTGCTCTGCTGATGGCGGCGGGCCTGATGACCGTCGGCATGGGCCTGAAGGTGGCGCTGGTGCCTATGCATGCGTGGCTGATCAGCGCGCACTCGAGTGCCCCGAGCGTCGTGTCCCCTCTGCTCTCCGGATTGGTGATCAAGGCCGCACTTTTTGTGGTGCTGCGGGTGTGGCTCTGGGTGCTGCCGGAGGCGCAGCTCGCCGAGCCTCTGGCCTGGGCTCTTGGAGCGTTGGGGGCGGTCGCGGTGATCGGCGCCTCGATGGCGGCTCTGCGGCAGGATCGGCTGAAGCCGCTGATCGCATATTCGACGGTGGCGCAGGTGGGCTACTGGTTCTTGGCGTTTCCGCTGCTGGTGGAGTCGACGCCGGGCCATGACGACGTGGCTCCGGGGGCGTACAGCGGAATCGTTGCACTGGCGGTGGGGCATGGTGTGGCGAAGGCAGGCCTCTTCGCTGCAGCCGGGTACTTGAAGTCTGTCTACGGAACGGATGAGATCGCGGAGCTGCATGGGGCGGTGCGGACCCATCCCATCGTGGTGATGAGCATGGGCCTCTCTGCGGTGGGGCTCGTCGGCCTCCCGGTGTCGTTGGGCTTTGCAGGCAAGTGGCAGGTGGCCACCGCTGCGGTGGAGGCTGAGCAGTGGTGGATGCTTCTGGTGATCGCGGTGGGGACTGTGCTGGCGGCCGGCTATGCGGTCCGCGGCATTGCGCCGCTGCTGATGCAGCAGGACCCTCACGCCGGCGATGCCGATCTCAGCAGCGAGGACACCGACGAGGGGCCGACCATCAAGACGTCCCGCAACTTCACGTCCGTCCCTGGAATGGCGGTGCTGACGCTGGGCTCGGCGACGATCATCACTGGGTTCGCTCCCACGTGGCTCGCCGAGGTGCTGGAGGTGGGCGCCCCATGGTGAATGAGCTGACGCAGAGCCATCTGGTGCTGACCGCCGTGCCGGTGGTGATGATCGCGCTGTCCTTGGGCGCTGCGACGATCATCTTCCCGCTGGGTGAGCATCAGGTCCGTCTGCGCTCCTCGATCAACCTGGCGGCGGCCAGCCTGAAGGTGCTGCTGCTGATCGCACTGGTCCCGGGGGTGGTGGCCGAGGGGCTCCGGCCCGAGTTCGCGGTGCCGTTCCTGCCCACCCCTGGCGGTGAGCCTATTGAGCTGGTGCTGAGGGCTGATCCTCTGGCGCTGCTGTTCGCGGGGCTGTCGGCGATCCTGTGGCTGCTGACGACCGTCTATGCGATCGGCTACTTGGAGGGAAAGCCGAACCGTTCACGGTTCTTCGGGTTCTTCAGCCTGTGTGTGACCGCGACGGTGGGACTGAGCTTCTCCGGGAACCTGATCACCTTCCTGGTGTTCTATGAGCTGCTGACGCTGACGACCTACCCGCTGGTGGCGCACTGGGGCGACGAGAAGTCGCTGAAGGCGTCGAAGATCTACCTGCGCTACGCCTTGGGCGGCGGCGTGGCGGTGCTGATGGGCGTGGTCTGGCTGACCATGGAGGTCGGCGCGGTGGACTTCGAGGAGGGAGGCGCCGCGGAGGTGGCGGACTTCGCGCAGTCGAACCCGGCCTCTGCGGCGATCATCTTCGCGCTGCTGGTGGGCGGCATGGGGGTCAAGGCGGCGCTGATTCCTCTGCACTCGTGGCTTCCCATCGCCATGGTGGCTCCCGCTCCCGTCTCTGCTCTGCTGCACGCGGTGGCTGTGGTGAAGGCCGGCGTGTTCGGGATCGTGCGTGTGATCGACGATGTGTACGGGATCCGGACGGCGGAGGAGCTGGGGGTGCTGACCCCGCTGCTGGTGGTGGCGAGCGCGACGGTCATCTACGGCTCCTATCAGGCGCTGCGGGCGCAGGAGATCAAGCGTCGGCTCGCGTTCTCGACGGTCTCGCAGGTCAGCTATGTGGTGCTGGGGGTGGCGATGTTCTCGGTGGCGGGAACCGCGGGCGGGATCATGCACCTGGTGCATCAGGGGATCATGAAGATCACGCTGTTCTTCTGCGCGGGTCTCTTCGCCGAGTCCATGGGGGCCCATACTCTCGATGACCTTCGGGGGGCCGGGCGTCGGATGCCGTGGACGTCGGCGGCGTTCACGGTGGGGGCACTCGGCATGATGGGGCTTCCTCCCACGGCGGGATTCATCTCCAAATGGCAGCTGGGGCTGGGGGCTCTGGACTCCCCGCATCCGTGGGTGCTGGGGGTGCTGGTGGCCTCGTCGGCGCTGAACGCGGCGTACTTCCTGCCGGTGGTGTTCAGAATGTGGTTCTCTGATGCTTCGGAGGAGACCGGGTGGGCGCCGAGCGGCGGCCGCAAGGAGGGCGAGGAGGAGCCCGAGGAGAGCGGGTTCGCTGCGCGGGCGATCCGTGAGCCGAAGGCCCTGCTCCTTCCTGCTCTGTGCACAGCCGGCTTCACGCTGGCGCTGGGGCTGGGCGCCTCGTGGGCGTTCTCGCCGCTGGAGGTTTCGCGGTTCATCGCTGAGGGGGTGTTCAGCTGATGATGATGCTCGCTGCCTTCCTTCTTCCGCTGGCCGCTGTGGCGGTGATCGCCTCTGCGGGCGCTGCGGTTCCGGCTGCTGCGCACCGGGTGCGCCGCGCGACGGCGATCGCGGCTCCGCTGACCACCGTGCCGGCTGCGCTTCTGTGCGTGTTCGACGCTGGCGCGCGGCTGGAGGTGCCGTGGCTGCTGTTCGGGTCCGAGTTCCATCTGGACCCGGCGGCGCGTGCCCTGACTCTGATCACAGCACTGCTGTATGGGGCGGCGCTGATGGCGGTGTCGTGGGCGAAGCTGCGCGATGCGGAGAAGGGCTCGGGGGCGCTGAGCGCGTTCCTGCTGCTGTGCTTTGTGGGCAACATCGGAACGTACGTGGCTGCGGATGCGGTGAGCTTCTATCTTGCGTTCGCCCTGATGAGCTTCTCCGCGGTGGGGCTGGTGATCCATTACCGGTCGCAGGAGGCCAGGCGCGCGACCCGCATCTATCTGATCATGTCGGTGGTCTCGGAGACGGCGATCTTGGCGGGTCTGATTCTGACGGCGAGCGCGGGCGGCTACCGGGTGGCGGATGCTCCGGCGGCGGTGGCGGACTCGGAGTTCACGACGCTCATTGTGGTGCTGCTTCTGATCGGCTTCGGGGTGAAGGCGGGCACGGTGCCGCTGCATGTGTGGCTGCCGCTGGCGCACCCTGCGGCGCCGCCTGCTGCCTCGGCCGTGCTCTCGGGGGCGATGGTGAAGGCGGGCCTGGTGGGGTGGCTTCGCTTTCTGCCGCTGGGTGAGATGGCGATGCTCGCGGTGGGCTACACATTGTTGGGGCTGGCCCTGCTGGGTGCGTTCGCGGCCGCGGTGGTGGGTGTGCTGCAGCGGGACCCGAAGGTGGTGCTGGCGTATTCGACGATCAGTCAGATGGGGTTCATCACGGCTCTTCCGGCGGTGGGCCTGCTGGTGCCGGAGCTGGCCTCGGCGACGATCACGGCCGCGGTGCTCTATGCGGTGCACCACGGGTTGGCGAAGGGTGCCATGTTCTTGGGCGTTCCGGTGATGAAGCATTTCGGCACTGGGCGGACGCGGTGGCTGGTCGCGGCGGGCCTGGTGGGTGCGGGCTTGGCGGTGGCGGGGGCTCCGCTGACGTCGGGTGCGTACGGCAAGTACGTCTCGAAGGAGACGGTGGAGGGGATCACGTTTGTGGGGGCGGACCTGTATGACCTGCTGCCGCTGGTGGCGACGGGGTCGACGGTGCTCCTGATGCGTTTCGGGTGGCTGCTGTGGTCTGCGGAGCGGCACCCGGAGCACCGTCCCGCCGGGGAGCTGGCCTCATGGCTGCTGGTCTGCGCGGCCGGCATTGCTGTGCCGTGGCTGGTGGGCATGCACTGGTTGGGCGCGGGGGGCTTCTCGTGGGAGGCGGGCCCGCTGTGGGATGCGACGTGGCCGCTGCTGCTGGGCTTGGCTGTGGGGTCGGGCGTGTGGCTGCTGTCGGCGCGCGGCTGGCTGCCCGGGTGGGTGGAGCGCGCGGACGGCTCTGCGCTTCAGCCGGGCGATCTTGTGGTTGCGGAGGAGTCGGTGGGGGCGCAAACGGCCCAGGGCGCGGCGTCGGTTTTGGAGGCTGCGCACCAGGGGGCCACCACGGTTCGGGAGTCGGCGCTGGGTCTGGTGACGCGGTGGGGTGATCGTGCTGAGGGGGCCATTGATGGGGGTGAGCGCCGGTTGGCGCCTTGGGCTGCGAGCGGTGCGGCCGTGCTGGTGGTGCTGACGGGGAGTCTGCTGCTGTTGGCTGGGGGGTGGCTGCTGTGAGGTTTGTGGTGTCGGGTGTTCTGCGGGGGCTGCTGCTGGCGCTGGTGTGGGTGGCGTTGGCGGGGTTCGCGTCTGACTATGCGATCTACGGGGTGGTGAGTGTGGCTGCGGGGACGGCATTGAGTCTTGTGCTGCTGCCGCCTCGCCGCGACTCTGGGGGTGCTGGTTGGTTCGGGCGCCTGTGGGGTTCGGTGCTCTTGGCGGGCTGGTTTTTGTGGCAGTCGGCGCAGGGCGGGGTGGATGTGGCCCGTCGGTCTGTGGCGCGGGTGCCGGATATTGATCCGGAGGTGGTGACGGTGCCGGTGGCGCTGCCTGAGGGTGGGGGCCGGCAGGTGGCGCTGCTGATGATGAATCTGATGCCGGGCACCATGGTTCAGCGGGGCCCGAGGGCGCTGCCTGATGGGTCGGAGTGCATTGAGCTGCACACGTTGTCGGCGGCGTTGGAGCCGGCCGCCCAGTGGGGGGCGCTGCAGCTGAGGGCGGCTCGTGCGGCGGGTGTGGAGCTTTAGCCGCGGGTGAGGCGCAGTGCGCTGATGTGCGCGATGGTGGGGTCGGTGTCCCAGCGGCTCATGGGGAGTTCGTCGTGGGGTACGAAGCCGTATCGGGTGTAGAACCGGATGGCTCGGGGGTTGTCTTTGAAGACTTCGAGGTAGCTGGGTTCGGGGCCGAGGACGTGGTCGATGAGCTGTGGGGCGAGTCCGGTGCCGTGGTGGGCGGCGAGGATGTAGAGCCCGTAGAGCTGGTGGGAGCGCGGGGCGTCGTCGTCTTTTGCGGGCCCGTAGTCGGCGAATCCGACGACGTGGTTGTGGTGGAGGGCGATGCGTCGGGTGCCGGTGAAGGGTCGGCTGAGGCTCTGCTGCCACATGGTGATGCGTTCGGCTTCAGCGTCGGCGTCGTAGAGCCGTTCTGGGAGGAAGTGGGCGTAGCTTTCGCGCCATGCTTGGGTGTGCATCCTGCCGAGTGCCTCGGCGTCTTCAGGCTGGGGCTCCCGGATGAGGTAGTCGGTATTCACAGCGTTCCAGCATATGCACGACGGTGGGGTCGGCGCCTGCTGCCTAGAAGTCTGCGCTGATGGGGAGCGGGTCGGGGTCGTTGAGGTACCAGTGGTCGCTGACGCTGATGACGTCGTAGAGGGCGGGGCCCGCGGGGTAGTCGTCGGTGGCGGGGGTGTGGTGGATGCTGGCTTCGCCGTTGTCCTGTTCGTGGATTTCGGTGTCTCCTTGGGTGAAGACCTGCGCGATCGTTTCGACGTCGTCGCTGGCGGGCTCCTGCTGAACCCATTCGGCGAGGTCGTCGTGCTCGTCGACGCAGGCCTGCTGGTCCGCGTCGTTCCACTGCGCGTAGGTGCCCCCGCGGTCTTCTGAGTGGGTGAGCTCGCAGGCAGCTTCAGCGTCGCCCTGTTCAAGGGAGGCCCAGTACTGCTCAACTGCCGCTTCGGGTTCTTCCGCCCCAGTGTCTTCCTGGCCGTTCTGGCCGCAGCTGCTGAGGGCAAGGGCCAGCACCACCGCTGCCGATGCAGTGCCGAGAGCAGACGTCGAAAAGTGAGTCACTGTGTCTCCTGAATTGGGTGCGCGGCTAATTCGTCTCGATCGGGTGGAAATAGTCGAAGAGCGTGTGCTCAATAGGTTCAGTGAAATGGAGCAGCATTTTGACGACACTCAGAGGCTCGCCGCTCTCGTCCGGCATCGTGGTCTGTTCGGCATCCTGAGCGTGTGCCTCACCCAAATAATAAAAGTCAGTCCCTTCAGCGTCGTCACGCTTCACAAATACGTGCACGTCAACTTCTTGGTTCACGATCGCTTTGACCTCAGCGCTTTCGAGAGTGCGTCGGCTGCGGGTAAACCACCGCAGCGTTGATGGGTCAAGCAACTCATCCTCATAGGCCACGCTCGCTTCGACGTCCTCACCCTTATGGAGTGTGACGAAGATGGGGGCTACACCACTCCGAAGGTCGGTGCGGTAGCCGTACATGGTGGACGCGTTGGAGCGAGCCCAGCCAAGAAGCCGACTCACGTCCCGACGCGAGTACTGGCTTCCCGTAGTAAACACCCGATCATGCCGATATTCAGTGGCATTGCGCCGTTTCGCTGTCCACAACAGGTCATCAACGGCGCTTCGGAAATTGCCCGATCTTTCGTAGGAGGCGTGGAACTGCTCTGACAGCTGAACGCTCCCGTCGTTCGCCATCTCCGCCACGGGCAATACGTACCGTTTCTTGTCACCCGCGTTGTAGCCCTCGAGAGTGAAGGTGTCTATTGCGCTCTGAACCGTTTTACCGTCCGCAATCAGTCCGCTCCCATCGAACGCCGCCTGGACCTGCTCCGTCGTAAGCGACCGCTGGAGGAGGAGGCGCTCAAGCAACACACTTTCGTGGAGCCGCTTGGCCGGCAGCACCTCGTACGACAGCAAATGCAGAAGTCGCGACTCACTCTCCGACAACCCGGACTCCGCTTTGATCGTCCTAACGAGAAGTTCGGGATAGTGCTTCTTCTTCGTCGCCAGAACGACCGGGTCAACAGAGTTCTGTTCCCAGAAGTCACGCAGTCGTGGTGGGCGTCCCACACGCTGCTGGATCCGTTCCACTTCCTTCTTGAGCTCCCTCAGGTCATCCAGCCTCGCGGCGGCGATCGATCGCATCACCCGGTCTCGTGCGATCTCGTCGAATCGAACGCTCGACAATCCTGGCAGGAAACTATCTTCCTCAGCAGCGTTGAGGTTCTTCCTCATCGATTCCTTATTCAGTGACTGGTCACCAAATAAGGCGATCGGGATCATGTAGTTGTTCGTGTAGTTCCCGATAAAATCAATCACTGTCAGGTGGTCTTTGCCCTCTGCTTTTCGAAGGCCGCGGCCAAGCTGTTGGACGAAAATTATGGCGGACTGGGTCTGACGAAGCATGACCACCTGGTTCACGCTCGGGATGTCTACGCCCTCGTTGAAGATGTCCACGGTGAGGAGGTAGTCCAACTCCCCTGCTTCAAGGGCCTTCACCGCCTCGGCCCGCTCCGCATTCGAAATGTCACCCGTCAGCGCACGAGTGCGCAGCAGATTATCGCCAAGCCGTCTCTGGTTGAGCTGATCTGACAGCTGGCGAGCTTCTTCTCTACGGCTGCAGAAGATCAACCCGCGAGTTTTCACTCCCTGCTGCGAGTATCGGTTGATGGCTCCCATGATGTGCTCGACTCGGAACGAACTCACCAGGGTGCCCAAGTTTGCATCGGCCTCCACCGTGAACCCGTCATCGAAGGTGACGTCAGCGACCCCGTAGTAGTGGAAGGGCACTAACAACCCAGCATCTAGCGCACCATTGAGCCGAATCTCATACGGCACCGTGTAGTCGAACAGCTCAAAAATGTTGAACCCGTCGGAGCGCTCCGGCGTCGCTGTCATGCCTAACAAGAAGTCCGGCTGAAGCCGTTCAAGAATGCGCTGGTAGGTTGCAGCACCTGCACGATGCACCTCATCAATCAACACATAATCAAAGGCCTCAGGGTGCACAGAGGCAAGAACTTCTGGCCGCGAAAACGACTGAACCGTGGCGAACACATACTTCGCCTCGAGGTTCTTAGCCGATCCGGAGACCTTGCCGTACTCCGCGCGGTCCCCTCCCAGTACTCGGTGATACTCCTCGATCGTTCGGTCGATAATCTGCTCGCGGTGCACGAGAAACAGGAGTCGCTGGGGTGCGTAAGCTCTCACGTCCAGGGCAGAGAGGATCGTCTTACCGGTGCCTGTCGCCGAAATGACCACGGCACGCGTCTTGCCCTGCTCTCGCACCTCTTCAATAGCTTCGAGCGCTTCCCTCTGCATCGAGTTGGGCTGGATCGTGCCCGTAGCGGCTGCGGCCGGGGGAGTTGCCCTCGGCAGCGCCTCCCGCCACACCTGGGCCGGCTGAGCTTCATAGATCGCGCGGTATTCCTCGATCCACTCCTTGGAGAGGGGGTTCGATGCGTCGCGCTGCTCGTTTTCGAGACGTGCAAGCTGCGCACCGAGGTCGCTTCCGTCAGCAGCCGAGACTTTGAGATTCCATTCGTGATTTCGAGTGAGTGCTGCTTCGGTAAGATTTGAGCTACCGATCAGAGCAGTGACACCTCGTCCATGGCGGAAAATGTAGCCCTTCGGGTGGAATGCACCAGCGTGGTGAATTTGAACATCAATGTCTTTACCGAGTTCCCGGAGGTGCAATAGGTCGGCGAAAACAGAGGGCTGGTTAAAGTGGAGGTAGTCCGAAGTGACGATGAGACCGCGCCCATCGAACTCGAGTAGGTCCTGCTTCAGCATGGCGACTGCACCTGGTGTCACGAAGGCCACAGAGAAGAGGAACTCATGGGCTCTGCGAAGTTCTGCTCTTAAAGATCGCGCGACGGTCAGACCGTCCCCGGTGTTAAGAACGACCTCAGGCGTGTCCGGGCCAACGCCTCGGGATTGTTGGCTCAGGAAGCCGTGACGGACATCGAACTCGAGGGAGTGCCCTCCTGCGATGTAGTCCGGTCTGAGGCTCATACGTCGTACTTGGCCTGGATTTTCTCCACAGCGGGGATGTCGGCGGGAGCCCACTCGAGCTCGTTGAGCTCGGCCGGAGCTATCCAGCGGACTTCGGCATGTTCTGTGAGCTGAGGGGTGCCGTCGATCAGTTCGCAGTAGAACGTCGTGAGAGTTACGACTCCGAAGTCGTACTCGTAGCTCGTGACGTCGATCTGCTCACCCACTTCGACGTGACATTCGAGTTCCTCGGTAATCTCCCTCACGAGCGCTGCGATGGGAGTCTCGTCCTTTTCGATTTTTCCACCAGGGAACTCCCACATGTTTGGGAGGGACCCACCTGGGCCACGTTGGGCGCAGAGAATCTTGTCGTCTTGAACAATGGCTGCCCCGACCACGTTGATCTGCTTCTTCATGGCGTCCCCACTACTCGGCGTCTTTCGTTGTTATTGCCACCCTAAGCGTCCAGCCCCTCCGCCAGTAGCGCTGGTGCGATGATATCGGTCAGCAACGGGGCTAAATCGTCGTTGCCCTGCAACTCATCCTGGGACACCCAGCGGACTTCTTCGATCTCCGCAGCCGGCTGGATGCGAGAAAGAACTGCCTCCGCGTCGTCGTCGAGCTTCACACGAAACGTGTCGCACACGACTGTGAGGCCGGGCTCGTTCGCCGCCGGCGCCGAAAATTCACCCATCGGCTCCAGCTGACCCAAGTCCAGCTGGAGTCCCGTCTCCTCGAACGTCTCCCGCAGAGCCGTCTCCGCGCCGCGTTCCCCCGGCTCCGGCTTCCCACCCGGCTGCATGAACCTGTCCGTCCCCCGCTTGCGCACCGTCAGCACGCGCCCCGCCGCGTCCGTCAGGACCACCGCAGCCACACGGACCACCTCAGCATCAGCACCAGTCACGACCGAGACGTTAGCAGGACGCACAGCGAATCAGCCCCCCACTGGGGCGGCATCACGCTCGTCCTCGGGAAACATGGCCTCGACCAGCATCGCCGCCACATCCCGGCTCTCCCCCGCCCACGGGTAATGGTGGCCCGTCATCAGCGGACTGCTGTTGACCTCAAGAATATGGGGGGCATCGCCCTTGCCGTCCCGTGGCAGAAGCATGTCCAGACCGGCCACCCTGAGGCCCGGGACAGCCTTGGCCACCTCCTCCGCCATCGCGATCTCCTCGGCGGTCAGGTCATCGGTGGCATCGTGTGCCTCGCCGCCGCTGCTGACATTGGAGTTCGACCGCAGCCAGACCCGCTGCCCACGCGCAGGAACACTGTCCAGAGTCATGCCTGCAGAGGCCAGCTCACGCACAACGACGTCGTCGACGGGTATCTGCGCATCCACATAGATGGCGTTGTTCGACTTGGTCCTGAGCCGGTTCTTCTTACGAATGAGCTTCCGCACGGACGATCTGCCGTTCCCAATCACATGGGCGGGCACTCGGCGCTGCGCCGCGGCCACTTTGCCGTAGATGAGAAGCACACGGTGCTCCACCCCCTCTACGAAACGCTCCACGAGCACCTCACCAGAGGCCTCTGCCACAGCCGCAAACGCCTGCTCGAAGTGGTCCGAGTCCGTCACTCCGACATGAACCAGATCTCCCTTGCCCCCATTCGGAGGCTTGACCACCACAGGGAGCTCGTAGGCGGCCCAATCCCAGGCCGCGCGAACCTGATCTGCCGCGAAGACGACGTTCTGCGGAGCATTGACCCTGTGGCTCCGCAGCAGGCGGGCCGTGACGTCCTTGTAGCGCACGCAGCGCTGAGCAAGAACTTTGTTAATGTTCGACTGCGCGCCGTCGAACCACACTCGCCGCCTACCGCGCTGCAGCGTCAGGCGCTGCTTCTCGTCGGAGTAAATGCGAATTCCGCGCTGGATCGCGCGGTGAGCGATCAGAGTGCTGCTGGGGCCGCTGGTGATGTTCAGCTGCTCCAAGTGCTTACGTGTCTCCGATAAATTCACCAAGCACCCTTTCGCCCTGTCCGCTGCCGTATGCAGGTTCTGCGCCGGCAGAGACCCCCAGATTCGCCCTACAGTCTAGACGGCTCTGCGCCCCGAGCCCTGCGGCAGCGGCGCGCAGCGGTGCGCACCATTGGGCGGTGTCACTCCTGCTCACGGATGAAGCGGTGAAGATCCTCCGCGGAAATCGGCTGGAAATCCCACATATCCACCCCCACGTTCACCTGCAGCGTTCCGCCCGGCGAACGGCTCACCGTCCAGTCATCGTGCACGTGCCCGCAGATCAGCGTCTGACCCAGATCACGCAGCCGGAACTGGGCATGACGGTCCTCCTCCGAGTGCGAATCCCCCGCATAGGGGAAGTGATTCAGCAGCACCGGCAGGCCACCCTCACCGGGCGTCACTTCGGGCAGCGTCGTCTGCGCCTGGGAGACCACCGCGTCGAACCCCGCATCCAGGTACCGGCGCACGTTCAGGTGGCCGTCCCGCTCCACCGGTGAGCACAGATCATGGTTTCCCGAGATCAGATACTTGGTGCCATTCATCCGGGACAAGTAGCCCAAGCCCTGTGCGCGGTCCTTCATGGCGTAGTCCCCCAGCACCCACACCTCATCACCCGGGCCCACCGTGCTGTTCCACCGGTCGATCATCGCCTCGTCCATCTCTGCCACATCCTCGAACGGACGGTCGCAGTACTTAATGATGTTTGCGTGCCCAAAATGGTGATCCGAGGTGAAGAACGTGGTCATGCACCCAGGCTACCGAGGGGCACTGGACCTCATTCATTAGCACTTAGAGTCCATACCAAGTGTCGAGACGTGCGCGGAACCTGCACTACTTCTGGAACACGTTCTACGCTACCTTTTGAACACTCCAAAGAGGTTTCGCGCGACTCTCTGACCTGCGCGTTTCCGTGTTTGCACACGTTTCGTTACCGCGTTTGCACACGCTCACCAGCGAGCGTTTTGAGGCACTGGCTGACAGGTCGGGCAGAAGTAGCTGCTGCGGCCCATGAACTTCTCCCTGCGGATCGGGGTCATGCACCGCGGGCAGCGTCTGCCCTCCTGGCCGTAGGCGCTCAGCGAGCGGTCGAAGTATCCGCTCGCGCCGTTCACATTCACGTACAGGGCGTCGAAGCTGGTGCCGCCGGCGGCGAGCGCGTCCCCCATCACGTCCTGCAGGCTCGTCAGCAGCAGGGACGCCTGGGCGCGGGTCATCGTCTCCGTGCGACGGGCGTAGTGGAGCCGCGAGCGCCACAGGGCCTCGTCGGCGTAGATGTTGCCCACCCCCGAGACCATCGCCTGGTCCAGCAGGGCGCGCTTCAGGCCCGTACGCCGCCCCCGCAGGATGCGGAAAAACCGTTCGGCCGTCATCGCCGCCTCCAACGGGTCAGGGGCGATGTGTGCCGCCGCCGCCGGCACCCGCCGACTCTCCACGTCGTCGACTCCGTGCACCACAGAGTCCGGCACCAGCGGGCTGATCTGCATTCCTCCGAAGATCCGCTGATCCACGAAGCGCAGCTGATCAGCAACCGCCCCCTCAGCCTCCGTCCGCTGCGTCCCCGCACCGAGGTGCAGGGTGACCTTCAGGTGCTTCTCCAAGGGCGCATCGGCGGCCTCCATCAGCACCTGGCCGCTCATTCCTAGGTGGATCATCAGCGCACGGCCCGGCACCTCATCGGGCCCGCCGGCCAGAGGGATCCAGAGGAACTTGCCTCGCCGCTCCGGTGCGAGGAGCGTTCGTCCGATCAGCTCCCGACGGAAATGCTCAGGGCCCTCCGCATATCGGCGCAGACTCCGGGCGTCATGGATCTCTGCGCCCGTGACGGTGCGACCAGCCGCCCACGACTCCACACCCCGTCGGACCACTTCTACTTCAGGCAGCTCAGGCACCCGCAAAGCCTACCGAGACACACTGAGGGCCCGGGCACTGCCGGTTCGGCAGCACCCGGGCCCTCAGTGGGGAAAGGGGTAAGAATCAGCCCTGGTGGACGAAGGCGACCTCGATGTCGAGGGTGACCTTGTCGCCGACCAGCACGCCGCCGGCCTCAAGCGCGGCGTTCCAGTTCAGGCCGAAGTCGTTGCGGGAGATGACGGCGGATGCGGAGAAGCCGGCGCGGGTGGCGCCGAACGGGTCCACAGCCTGGCCGCCGAACTCGACCTCGAAGGTCACCTCGCGGGAGACGCCGCGAATGGTGAGGTCACCGGTCATGTCGAAGGTGTCGCCGGCGGGGCGGATGCCCTTGGTGACGAAGGTCAGCTCGGGGTACTGCTCAGCGTTCAGGAAGTCCTCGCCACGGACGTGGGCGTCGCGGTCCTCGTTCTTCGAGTTGAAGGACTCGGCGCGCACGTGAGCGTCGACCTCGAAGGTGCCCTCCTGAGCAACCTCGAGGGTGCCGGTGGCCTCCTGGAACACGGCGCGCACCTTCGAGATGCCGGCGTGACGCACGGTCAGGCCGATCTCGGAGTGGGCTGCGTCCAAGCTCCAGGTGCCGGGGGTAAGTGTGATGGCCATGATGATCTCCTCAGGTCTGCGTGATTCGGACTCGCGGTCCGCTCAAAGTGCCAGCACGCGCCGTAGACGACACGCACTGTCGAACTTAGACAACTAAGCTGTGCACCATCTTATTTCAAATTTGAAGATCTGTCACTCCCTTTCTCCCGCACCCCGCTCACCCCGACTCGCGAAGCACCAGATTCGTCGACAGCAGCCTCGACTCCGCCGTCTTCCCCGCCATCAGATCGGACAGCATCTCCACCGCATTGTGCGCCAGGCCCGCAGCGCGCCCCTCCACCGTCGTCAGCGGCGGGCGCGCGAGCCGGGCCACCTCAGAATCGTCATAGCCGATCACCGCGACCTGCTCCGGCACGCTCACCCCACGGATCTGGAGCTCCTGAAGAGCAGGCACCGCCATCAGGTCGCTGGCTACGAAGATCGCATCAAGGCCCGGGTCCCGCTCCAGCAGACGCACGGCACACTCCCCGCCCGATGCCGCCGTGAAGTCTCCGACCTCCACCAGATCATCCTCAAGCCCCGCCTCAGCCATCGCCCGCCGAAACCCCTCCAGACGGTCCGAGGCCGCAGCCATGTCCTGCGGACCGGCAATCGTCGCGATGCGGCGCCGCCCACCGTCCACCAGACGCCTGACCGCCATCTCGGCCCCCCGGACGTTGTCCACATCCACATAGGGCAGCCCCACATCCCCGGCGTACGGCCGTCCGATGTACACCGACGGGAGCCTCGTCTCACGCAGGACCTCAGAGATCCCGTCGTCGAGGTGGTGCGAGACGATGATCGCCCCATCCGTGTATCCGCCGCGCAGATACCGCTCGATCTTCTCCCGCTTGCCCGGAGGGGCGACCGCCAGGAGGACCTGCACCGGCGAATCCGCCAGCTTCGTATAGACCGCACCCAGAATCGCGGAGAAGAACGGGTCCGTGAAGATCCGGTCCTCGGCCTCCGGCACCACCACCGCGATCGAATCGGCCTCCCGCCGGACCAGGGACCGCGCCGCACGATTCGGCCGGTACCCAAGGCTGAGAATCGCTGCCTCCACCGACTCCCGAGCAGGCAGACCCACCCGAGGGTCCTGATTGACCACCCGGGAGGCCGTGGCTCGAGAGACCCCGGCCTGCCGGGCCACATCCTCCAGCGTGGGCTGCCTGGATGCCTGCCCGGCAGACTGGGTGTGAGTGCTTGGCATGCTTCCTAGTTCACCACACCGCTGGAGGCTACTCCCGAGTACCAGCGCGCGGACGCCTTGGGGGTCCGCTGCTGCGTCTCATAGTCCACACGGACGATCCCGAACCGCTTCTCGTAGCCCAGCGCCCACTCGAAATTGTCCAGCAGAGACCACACGAAGTATCCCCGCACATCAGCGCCGGCTTCGACGGCCTCATGCACTGCGCCCAAGTGCCGCCGGATGTAGTCGACACGGTCAGCGTCGTCCACATACCCGTCGGCGTCCGCGACGTCGTCGAACGCCGCCCCGTTCTCCGTGACATACATGGCCACACCCGCAGGCCCGGTGTACTCACGGTGCAGGCGCACCAGCAGATCGCGCAGCGCCTCCGGGAAGATCTCCCAGCCCATCGCCGTCTGCGGCAGACCGCGACGCACCGGCCGCACATGCTCGGATCCCACATTCGGGCTCGGCTGCCCGCCGACCCTCGCCTGCGCCGCCGCAGCCGAGGCCTCCTCAGGCTCCGGGCCGGTCAGGAGCTCACCGGTGTAGAAGTTCACGCCGAGCACATCAATGGGCGCCGAGATGATCTCCAGATCGCCCTGCTGCACCAGCCCCTCCGGCCACAGCCCCTCCTGGTCCCGCAGCACATCCTCTGGGTAGGCGCCGTGCAGGATGGGCTCGATGAAGAACCGGTTGAAGGACCCGTCCAGACGACGAGCCGCATCCGCATCGCCGCGGCTCTGCTCATCGGCGGGACGGTAGTCGGTGAAGTTCAGCGTCAGGCCCAGCTCCAGCCCCTCGTCCCGCTCGCGCAGGGCCCGGACCGCCAGCCCATGGGCCAGCAGCAGGTGGTGGGCCGCCACCAGCGCATCAGGGCCGTGGGTCCGGCCCGGGGCGTGCACCCCCGCGGCGTATCCGAGGAACGCGGCGCACCACGGCTCATTGAGCGTCGTCCAATGCCGCACCCGGTCCCCCAGTGCCTCATGCAGGACCCGCGCATACTCCTCGAACGCGTAGGCCGTCTGCCTGTTCGTCCACCCGCCCTCATCCTCCAGCGCCTGCGGAAGATCCCAGTGG
The DNA here is from genome assembly GCF_007922635.1 of Nesterenkonia sp. NBAIMH1. NCBI lineage: Bacteria > Bacillati > Actinomycetota > Actinomycetes > Micrococcales > Micrococcaceae > Nesterenkonia > Nesterenkonia sp. NBAIMH1. The sequence goes on along the minus strand of NZ_CP042335.1, from coordinate 1,415,526 downwards.
AACTGAGTCAGCCACGGCATGATCCCTGCTGCCAGCAGCTCATCGACCAGGTCCGAGTAGAACTTCAGCCCCTCCGGGTTCACCGTCCGCCCGTCAGGCATCACCCGGGACCAGGAGACGGAGAACCGGTAGACCTGCAGGTTCAGGGACTTCATCAGCGCCACATCGTCGCGGTAGCGGCGGTAGTGGTCGCAGGCGTCGTCCCCCGTGTGGCCGCCGATGACCTTGCCCGGCGTCTTGGAGAATGTGTCCCAGATCGAGGGGCCGCGGCCTCCGGCGTCGTGCGAGCCCTCCACCTGGTATGAGGCGGTGGCCGACCCCCATAGGAAGGACGCGGGGAAGGTGACCTCGCCCGCAGGTGAGACCGCGTCGAGGGGTTGGGTTGAGGTGGTCATGCTTTCACAGCTCCTTGCATAATTCCGGACACGAGCTGGCGACCCGTGAAGGCGAAGAGGATGAGCAGCGGCACCGTCGCCAGGGTGGCGCCCGTGAGGACCAGCGAATAGTCCACGAAGTGGGCCGCCTGCAGCTGCTGCAGGGCCACCGGAAGCGTGGGGTTCTGAGGCCCCAGCACGATGAACGGCCAGAAGAAGTTCGTCCAGTTCAGGACGAACGTGAAGAGGAACAGCATCGCCGCGGCAGGACGCGCCGCCGGCAGGCACACATGGATGAACGTCCTGATCATGGAGCAGCCGTCCATAGTGGCCGCCTCGATCAGCTCATCCGGGATGGCCTGGCGCAGGTACTGGGTCATCCAGAACACCCCGAACGCCGTCACCAGCGCCGGCACGATCACAGCCATCAGCTCACCCGTCCACCCCAGGGCAGCCATCACCTGGTAGAGCGGAACGACGCCGAGCTGCGTGGGCACAGCCATGGTCGCGATCACGAACACCAGCAGAGGGCCCGACCCGCGGAACTTCAGCTTCGCGAACGCGTAGCCCGCCAGCGTGGAGAACAGCACCACGGACAGCGCCGTCGTCGTGGAGACGATGATGGAGTTCGCCGTGGCACGCCAGAACGGAACCGTGTCCATGACCGTGGCCGCGTTGCTGAAGAAGTTGCCGCCGAACCACCCGGGGAAGCTCGTCTCCGCCAAGATCGTGGAGTGGTGCGAGCCGATGAGCACGCTCCACCACAGCGGAAACAGGCTGCCCAGGATCACCGCGGTCAGGCACCCGTAGACGATGAAGCCGGGCCGCCGCTGCGCTCCGCCGGGAGACGAACGGCGCCGCCGTCCCAGGGTGCGTCTCGCGTCGGCCTCCCGGTCCACCGGAGCAATAGGGGCTGCGTCAGTCGTCATGGGGATCCTCTCCTTAAGAGACGCTTCAGCAGCGACGGTCGCGCTGCCCTCCCCGCCTCGCCGTCAGCGATGCGGCGGGTGATGGTGAAGTTGATGATGCCGATCGCCACGATCAGCAGGAACAGCAGCACCGCCACGGCGCTGGCCGTCCCGAAGTCGGAGCGGGTCCAGCCCAGCTCATACAGATACAAGGTCATGGTCCGCCACTGACCGTCGGTGCCTCCGCGGCCGTACTGGTCGTACATGCGCGGCTCATCGAAGATCTGCAGGCCCCCGATGGTGGAGGTGATCACCACGAAGATGATCGTGGGCCGCAGCATCGGCACGGTGACCGACAGGAACTGACGGACCTTGCCCGCGCCGTCGAGCTCCGCCTGCTCGTACAGGTCCCGCGGGATCGCCTGCATCGCGGCCAGGAAGATCAGCGCGTTGTACCCGGTCCAGCGGAAGTTGACCATGCTCGCGATGGCCAGATGGCTGGGCAGCACATCCGACTGCCAGCCGATGGACCCCAGCCCGATCGCCTCCAGCACCGAGTTCACTAGGCCGAAGCGCTGGCTGAACAGGTTCGAAAAGATCAGGGCCACCGCCACCGGGGTGACCACATAGGGCAGCAGCACGCCCATCCGCCAGAACGTCCGGGCCCGGAGGTGCGTATCCAGCATGTAGGCGATGATGATCGCCAGCACCACCTGCGGCCCGGTGGAGAGGACGAAGATGCTCAGGGTGTTGCGCAGCGACACCCAGAACGCCGACTGCCCCAGCACCTGGACGAAGTTCTCCAGCCCGATGAACTCGCCCTGGCCCATGATGAGGTCCCAGTCGTGCATGGCGACCCAGCCGGTGTAGACCAGGGGGAAGAGCCCCACCACCGCGAAGAGGATGAAGAACGGACTGATGTAGAGGTACGGAGAGTACTTCCGGTCCCAGGCCGAGACCCGGGACCGGAGCGGAGCAGGCGCACTCATCCGACTACTTCATCGCCTCGATGTCGTTGACGAACTTGTCCCACGACGACTCGGGGTCGTCGATGCCGTCGACGTCGACGCGGCCCAGGGCATCCTGGATGGCCACGTTGATCAGCAGGTAGTTGGGGCCCTTGTACGGCTGGACCTCGATGGCCTCGGCCCGGTTCGCCAGGATCTGGCCCACCGGGGCGTCGTTGAAGAACTCGTCCTCATCCTCCTGAATCTCCTCGGACTCCAGGGCCTCGACGGTGGACGGGAACGCCCCGATCGCGTCGAAGGCCTTCACCTGCTGCTCGGGGGCCGTCAGCCACGCGGCAAGCTCCTTGGCGGCCTCAATGTTCTCCCCCTGGGTGGGGACCGTCAGGTAGGAGCCTCCCCAGTTGCCTCCGCCGCCGGGGAAGACGTCGGCGACGTCCCAGCCCTCCACACCCGCAGCATTGCCCTCGATGACGCCGAGCATCCAGCCCGGGCAGAGCATGGTGGCGAAGCCGTCGCGCTGGAAGGCGTCGGACCAGTCGCCCGACCACTGGGAGAGCCCGGCGGAGAGCTCATCCTCCACACTGGCCTCGAGGAGCTGGTCATAGAGGCTCCGGACCTCATCGTTGGTGTCGGCGATGATCTCCCCGTCCTCGGTCTCGTAGGGGACCTCGACCTGGTTGATCATTCCCTGCCAGACGTTGTCCGAGCCGGAGAACCAGGGGACGTCCGTGGCCTCCACGAACTCCTGGCCCACCTCGAAGTACGTGTCCCAGTCGCCGTCGATGAGCTCAGCGACCTCGTCACGATCCGTGGGGAGGCCGGCCTCCTCGAACAGGTCCGAGCGGTAGCAGAGCGCCTGCGGGCCGCTGTCGGTGCCGTATCCGATGAGCCGGCCGTCGTCGTCCTGGCCCTCCTCGTACTTCCAGTCCAGCCACCGGTCCTCCAGCTCGGGGTCGCCGAGGTCCTCGAACCGGTCGGCGTACTGCTTGAACTCCACCAGCCAGTCCAGCTCGACGGCCTCAATGTCGCTGGCGCCCGAATCGGCGCCGAGGGAGTTCCGCAGAGAGTCGCGGGCGTTCTCCGCGGTGTCGACCTTGTTGTGCTCGATCCGTATGCCGGTCTCCTCCTCGTATTCGTCGAAGAGATCCTCGTAGCCGAATTCGTTGAATGTGGTGACGCTCAGGCTCTCGGGAGCTTCTGCCTCCTCGGGCTGGCTCTCGGCGGCGTCCCCTCCGCAGGCGCTGAGGCCCAGGGCCAGGACGGCCAAAGCCCCGGTCAGGCGGACGGGAGTCCCATAGCGGGACAAGGGGTGAACAGCTTCTGTGGTGCTCACGATCTCTCCTTAGATCTCAGGGAGGCGATATCAGCAGCCTCGATGCTGCGAGAGCGCTCTCACGATGTGATGAGAGTAGCATTTTTGTGGCGTCCGTCACACCCTTGGCGCAAACACTTCAGGCGACGTCAAGCCCGGGCTGATGGTCTCTTGGGGCGAATGACACCCCGGGACGTAGAATGTTCCGCGACACTGCCCGCAGTGCGCCGTTCTTCTCCACAGCATCTCGGCGTACGCATGACACCCGAAGGAGGCAGCTGTGGGATTGCTCGACTCACTGGAGCGCGGCATCGAAAAAGCCGTCCGCAGCGCCTTCTCGCCGCATGGAGGGAGCCTCGGCCCCGTGGAGATCGCAACAGCCGTCCGCCGGCACATGGACCGCGAGTCCACCCAAGCACCCAACGGCGCCACCCTGGTGCCGAACCTCTACAAGATCCGCCTCTCCGAAACCGACTTCCAAGAGGCCAAGAAGTACGGCTCCGCCCTGGCGGAGGAGCTGTGCCAGGAGATCATCCGCCACGCAGACTCCCAGAGCTATACGCTCTTGGGTTCGGTCAGGGCGACGTTCGTGAAGAACACCGAGCTCAAGCGCGGCCAGATGAGCATCGAGACCACCACCGACGCCGGAGCAGCCCCGGAAGCTCCCGCAGCGCCGAAGGCCGCGGCTCAGCCGACACCAGCCGCAGGCCCCGAGGCCACCGCCGCCCTGCCCACCAGCATGGCTGCTGCCGGAGCCCAGGCCGCCACGACCACAGCCATCCTCGAGCACGCCGGAAACACCTACCCCCTGGGGGAGGACACCATCATCGGGCGCTCCTCCTCAGCGGACATCACCATCACCGACACCGGGGTCTCCCGCCAGCACCTCGAGATCTTCGAGCACGAAGGCCGCTGGTACGCCCGCGACCTTGGCTCCACCAACGGCTCCTCCGTCGAAGGTCAGAAGCTGAGCCCCTCCACCGGCGACGCCGAGCTCTACGACCAGGCCACCATCGCCATGGGCAACGCCCGCCTCAGATTCCGTCTGGGGTGACCCGGAGAAGCCTATGAGCGAACTTGCCATCACCGTCCTGCAGTTCGGCCTGCTGCTGCTGCTGTGGATCCTGATCCTCTCCATCATCGCCGCCCAGGGCCGCGACATGATGGTCTCCCGCCGCACCCGCGGCGGCGCCGCAAACGCTGCAGCCCCAGCCGGGCAGGCAGCCGGTGCCGAGCAGGCCACCGTCCAGCAGGCGCCGGCCCAGCGGCCCAAGCCGCGGCGGCTCGTCGTCTCCGAGGGCCCGCACGTGGGCACCGAAGTCACCCTGGGCTCCTCACCCGTCATGCTCGGCCGCGCCCAGGAGTGCACCGTCGTCCTCGAGGACGACTACTCCTCCGGACGCCACGCACGCCTGTTCCCGCAGGGGTCCCGCTGGTTCATCGAGGACCTGGGATCCACCAACGGCACCTGGCTCGGCGACGAGCAGCTCACCCGCGCCTCCACCGTGGAGCCGGGGGACCGGATCCGCATCGGCAAGACCGTTCTGGAGCTGAGAACCTAGTGGCGCTGGTGTTCCGCTTCGCCGCACGCTCCGACGAGGGCGTGGTGCGCTCCAAGAACGACGACTCCGGATACGCCGGACGGTTCTTCGCCGTGGTGGCCGACGGGATGGGCGGCCATGCAGGCGGCGACGTCGCCTCCGCCTCCACGGTGCTGGACCTCGCGCACCTGGATACGCGCGGCTTCGCGGAGCCCGAGACCGTCCTTCCCGATGAGATCCAGACTGCCAACGCGTTCCTCTCCAAGCTCGTGCAGACCAACCCCAAGCTCACCGGGATGGGAACGACCATCACCGCGCTGCTGATCACCGACAACCGGCTGCAGTTCGCCCACGTGGGAGACTCCCGTGCCTACCGGCTGAAGAAGGGCCGCTTCCGGCAGATCAGCAAGGACCACACCTTCGTGCAGCGGCTGGTCGACGAAGGCCGCCTGGACCCGGAGGCCGCCGAGTATCACCCGCACAAGAACGTGCTGATGCGGGTGCTCGGCGACGTCGACGCCTCCCCCGAGCTGGACATCACCAGCTTCCCCCTCGAGGCCGGCGAGCGCTGGCTGCTGTGCTCGGACGGCCTCAACGCCATCGTGTCCGACCGGCTCATCGAGCAGAAGCTGCGGTCCACCCTGTCGCTGGAGCAGATCGTCGACGACCTCACCAAGCTCACCCTCGACGGCGGCGCCCCGGACAACGTCACGGTCCTGGCCCTGGAGGTGGTGGACGCCGATGAGGCCGACCTCGCCGACTCCGACTCCCTCCCCCTCTCCGAGGAGGCCGTGGCTGCGGCCGAGAGCCCCCACGAGTGGAAGGTCGATGCGCGGCAGACCATGGAGATGGAGCTCATCCCCGTGGTGAACAAAGAGGCCCTCACCGGCCACGACTACGACGACGCGGAGCTCTCCCCCCTGTCAGCCTCGATGGTCCGCTCCACCATCGGCGTCCGCCCGCACGTGCTCGTGGGTGCCGCGACCACCGCCACCGAGACCGGAACGATCACGCTGGTGCCCCGCAACGTCGACGAGCACCCGGTGCCCGTCCTGACGGGCCAGCCGCTCAAGCCGGTGCGGCACACCTACTCCGAGATGCTCGCCGGCTACGACCCGAACCAGACCGCGCCTATGACCCGAGCCTCCGACGACTCAGCGCCCGTGGACCCCGAGGACACTGACGAGCCCTCAGAGTCCGAGGGGGACTTCGGCCTGGAGCTGGACGACGAGGAGGTCGACTCCATCGCCCAGGCCCGGCGGCGCCACTCCTGGTTCCTTCCCGTCTTCGTGGCGCTGGTGACACTGCTCATCGGGATGATCGCCTTCATCGGCTACGTCTGGACGCAGCAGCAGTACTACGTGGGAGAGGACGACGGGGAGGTCGCCATCTACAACGGCGTCTCCCAGCAGCTGGGGCCCATCAGCCTCTCGGAGGTCAATGAGCATTCCGGCATCCCGCTGCAGGAGCTCAGCTTCTATGAGCGCGAGCGCCTGCGCTCCGGCATTCCGGCCGACGACCGACGCCACGCCGAGCAGATCGTCGAGACCCTGCGCGCCGACGCCGACCTGCCCGAGGACGGTGAGCAGTGATGCCCGCCCCGACTGAGACCTACCGGCCCCGCCGCAACATCGAGCTGCTCCTGCTGCTGATCGCACTGATCATCGGCGTCGGCGCACAGCTGCTCGTCGGCCTGAGCATGGACCAGAGCCTGGAGGACACCCACTACTGGGTGACCGGCGGCCTGTACGCGGCCATGGCCCTCGGCTTCCACGTGGTGCTGAGGCTCCGCGCCAAGTACGCCGACCCGTTCATCCTGCCGATCGTGGTGACGCTCAACGGGCTGGGGATCGCGATGATCCACCGGCTGGACCTCACACCGAACTACGCCGACGTGGCCACCCGCCAGCTGGGCTGGACCGCAGTGTCCATGCTCGCTGCGGTGCTGCTGCTGTGGTTCCTCAAAGACCACCGCAGACTGCGCCAAGTCACCTACATCTCGCTGCTCGCCAGTGTCGTGCTGCTGATGATGCCGATGCTGCCGGGCATCGGCATGGAGCTCAACGGCGCCAGAGTCTGGGTGAACCTGGGCATCGCCACCTTCCAGCCCGGCGAGCTGGCGAAGGTCACCCTCGCCATCTTCTTCGCCGGATTCCTGGCCAACAACCGTGACCTCATCCTGCTGGCGGGCAAGAAGATCGGGCCCCTGAGCCTGCCGCGGGTGCGGGATCTCGCACCGCTGTTCATCGCATGGCTGGCCGCCCTGGGCGTGCTGATCATGCAGAACGACCTCGGCACCGCTCTGATGTTCTTCGGGCTCTTCGTCGCGGTGATCTATGTGGCCACCTCGCGCATCTCCTGGATCCTGATCGGCGGCGGCTTCATCGTCGCCGGTGCGGCCCTGGCATTCATGTACGTGCCCCACGCCCAGCAGCGGCTGCAGATCTGGCTCGACCCCTTCAACCAGGAGATCTACGAGAGGCAGTACGGCGGCTCGCACCAGGTGGTCCAGGGCCTCTTCGGGCTGGCGAACGGCGGACTGACCGGCACAGGGCTCGGCTCCGGCTCGCCACAGATGGCACCCCTGGCCAACTCGGACATGATTCCGGCAGCCTTCGGCGAGGAGCTGGGCTTCATCGGCCTCGCCGCCATGCTGATGCTCTACCTGCTGCTCTTCAGCCGGTACATGCGCGCCGGCATCGGCACCCGCGACTCCTTCGGCAAGCTGCTCGCCGTGGGCCTCGCCGTGGTCCTGGTGCTGCAGGTCTTCGTCGTGGTCGGAGGCATCACCCGAGTGATCCCCATGTCCGGCCTGGTCTCGCCGTTCCTGGCAGCCGGCGGCTCAGCCCTGCTGGCCAACTGGCTCATCGTCGCTCTGATGCTCCTCATCAGCCACTCGGCGCGCCGGCCCGTCGTACTGGGCAGCATGGTCAACACCTCCGGTGAGGGCGCCTCCGGGACCGAGCACCCCCTGAAGTGGCGCGACACCGGCGAAACCCAGCCGGCCCGCGACGCCCAGGCCGCAGGAGGTGACCGATGAACCGCGCGATCCGCCACACCTGGATGGTCTCCATCGCCATGTTCATGACTCTCCTGGTGGCCCTGAGCCTGATCCAGGTGGTCCTCACCGAAGACCTCAACTCCCACCCGAACAACGCCCGGCAGACCATCCAGCAGGCCGGCGCACCCCGCGGACCCATCACCGTGGAGGGAACTCCGATCGTGGAATCGGTGGAGTCCGAGAACTCCGTGTACGACTACCAGCGGGTGTACAACGAGCCGGAGCTCTACGCCGGCATCACCGGCTTCTACTCGACGAGCGAAGGCGCCCCCGCCGGCATCGAGCAGGCCGAGAACGACTTCCTCACCGGGCAGTCCGACTCCCAGTTCATCGACCGAGTGACCACCCTGTTCACCGGCGACACCATGCACGGAGCCCAGGTGGAGCTGACTCTCGACCACTCGATGCAGCAGGCCGCCTACAACCTCATCCCCAACGATGCCCGCGGCTCCATCGTGGTCACAGAGATCGAGACCGGCGACGTGAAGGCGATGGCCTCGAAGCCCAGCTATGACCCGAACGAGCTGGCTGTGCACTCCAACTCCCAGTACACGGAGAACCGCTCGCGCATCATCGACCAGGCCGGCGTGGACCCCTACAGCTTCCGGCCCCTCAACTCACCGATCTTCCCCGGCTCGTCCTTCAAGCTCGTCACCGCAGCCGCCATGCTCGAATCGGGCGACTACGCGCCGGACGACGAGCTCGACAACCCGCCGGAGATCGACCTGCCGGACTCGTCCAACACGCTGCCCAACTTCCGGGACGGCGGCTGCGGGGCCCAGTCCCAGGCTGAGCTGAACTGGATCTTCGCGAACTCGTGCAACACGCCGTTCGCCGAGGCCGCCATGGACATCGGCCAGGGGAGCATGCTCGAGACGGCTGAGGCCTTCGGCTTCAACCAGCCCCTGCGCATTCCCAACCACGTCACCGCCTCGAACTTCCCGCAGGACGACATCGAGGATGCCTTCCTGGCACTGAGCTCCATCGGCCAGGACAACGTGACCGCCACCCCTCTGCAGATGAACATGGCAGCCGCCGCCGTCGCGAACGACGGAGCCATGATGCGCCCGCAGCTGGTCGACACCATCCGGGGCTCCGACCTCCAGATCCTCTCCCAGCCCGCTTCGGAGGTGTTGAATGATGCCATGAGCTCCTCCACCGCCGCAGACATCGCTGACATGATGGTGGAGACCGCCGAAACAGGCACCGGAGCAGCCGCATCCGCGCAGACCAGCCATGACATCGCCGTCAAGACCGGCACCGCGGAGACGGGGGAGGACGGCGAAGTGCACTCCTGGATCACCGGGTTCGCGCCGGCCGATGAGCCGCAGTACGCGATCACGGTGGCCTATGAGCGCACCAGCTACAGCGCCGGCTCCTCACTCACAGCAGGGAACTTCGCAGCGATGGTGGAAGAGGTGATGAGCCAGTGAGGCCAGCAGTCGGCATCACCATGGGGGGCCGTTACAAGCTCACCGAACGGATCGCCATCGGCGGTATGGGCGAGGTCTGGAAGGCCGACGACGAGATCCTCGGCCGCACCGTCGCCATCAAGATCCTCAAGGAGGAGTACACCGGCGACGAGGCGTTCCTGCGCCGCTTCCGTGCCGAGGCGCGTCACACGGCCCTGCTCAATCACCCCGGCATCGCCGACATCTACGACTACGGCGAGCAGGCCGGCTCCGGCTACCTGGTGATGGAGCTGGTTCCCGGCCGGCCGCTGAGCCTCATCCTCGAGAAGGAGAAGACCCTCCCCTGGGAGAAGACGCTCTCGATCCTCGCCCAGACCGGCCGCGCCCTCCAGGTCGCGCACGATCAGGGCCTGGTGCACCGGGATGTGAAGCCCGGCAACCTGCTCATCACCCCCACACGCCGGGTGAAGATCACCGACTTCGGCATTGCGCGCCTCGCCGACCAGGTCCCACTGACTGCCACCGGTCAGGTGATGGGAACCGTCCAGTACCTCTCCCCCGAGCAGGCCACCGGCCAGCACGCCACAGGCTCCTCGGACATCTACGCCCTCGGCGTGATCGGCTACGAAGCCCTGGTGGGCCACCGTCCCTTCACGGGCGAGTCCCAGATCGCCATCGCTCTCAAGCAGGTCAACGACCCGCCGCCGGCCCTGCCCGACTCCTTCCCGGAGCCGGTCCGCGCGCTCATCATGACGATGCTGGCCAAGGAGCCCGAGGAGCGGCCCGCCAACGCGACGAAGATGGCCGACGCCTCTGAGGCTCTCCTGCGGCACGACCTCACCGGAGCGCTCGAGGCAGTGCCGTCCATGCGTCGCCACATGGGCTCGGAGAACGACGACACCCAGATCCTTCCCGCCTACAGCGCGGCACAGGGCAGCGAGCCGGCCGCGGCCTCCGCCGGCGACGCGCCCTCGGCCAAGACCCCCGAACAGCCCGACGACCCCTCCGGACCCGGGCTGGCCCACGGCCTCTCCGCCAAAGACCCGGAGACAGGGGAGCGTCCCGCCTCACCGGGCCAGGAGGACGGGCCCGGCTGGAGATGGCCCGCCGCCATCCTCGTGCTCCTGGTGCTTCTGGCGCTCGCCGCGGCGATCTTCCTGCCGCAGCTCGCCTCAGGCGACTCCCCCGACGAGCAGCTGGCCACAGGTGAGCCCACCGAAGTGGAGACGGTCACCGCCGAGCCCGACCTGATCACCATCGACGAGGAGGCGCTGCTCGGAATGCCGGTGGAGGAGGCCGCCGCGCTGCTCGAGGACGAAGGCTTCGAGGTCGACACCGAAGAGGCTGCCTCCAACGAGCCCGCCGGCACCGTCATCCAAGTCATCCCCACCGGAGACCTGCCTGCCGGAAGTGCAGTGCACCTGCGCTACTCCGCCGGCCCACCGCCCGCGCCCACCACCCAGGCGCCCCCGCAGCAGGACGCCCCGGCGACCCAGGCACCGCCTCCGGCGCCGGCGCCCGCCCCTGAGAACGACGGCGGGGCGGAACAGCCTCCCGCGCCGCAGCCGCCCGCAGAAGCTCCCACCACGCAGCCGGACCCGACCCCCGAGGACGCTCCCAGCCCTGAGGAGGAGCCCGAGGAGGACGGCGATGCCGCCGAGGGCGAGGCCGAAGACCCAGCCCCTGAAGCCAACACCGACACCGGCCCGGACGCTCGCACCACCAGCTCCCAGGGCGCGGAATAGGTTCCATGCCCGTATGCGAGACTGAACTGATCCATGACTGAGACAGACCAGCGCGTGCTCAACGGCCGCTACCGCATCGAGACTCTCATCGGGCGCGGCGGCATGGCAGACGTGTACCGTGCCCACGACCTCTCCCTGCAGAGGTCCGTGGCGGTGAAGATGCTGCGCCCCGACCTGGCCCGGGACCCGCAGTTCATCACGCGGTTCAAGCGAGAGGCTCAGTCCTCGGCGTCCCTCAACCACCCCAACATCGTGGGCGTGTACGACACCGGCCAGACTGCCGTCGACTCCAACGGCGGCGTCCAGACCCCATTCATCATCATGGAGCACGTGGACGGGGTCACCCTCCGGCACGTGCTGCACGGCAGCCCCGGCGCCGAGAACGCTGAGGGCGCGCCGCCTCCTCCGCCCGGCAGCACCACCGATCACACCGACGACGTCCTCGCGCTCTCCGACCAGATCCCTTCGGAGGAGGATCAGCCGACCGAAGCGATCCCCGCACCTCTGCAGGAGAAGATCGACCACGCCCTCGGCAAGCCGCTGAATGAGGCCGAGGCGACCGGCTACATGTCCGGAATCCTCGCCGCCCTGGGCTACAGCCACGAGCGCGGCATCGTGCACCGGGACATCAAGCCCTCCAACGTCATGGTGACCAATGAGGGCGCCGTGAAGGTCATGGACTTCGGCATCGCACGCGCCATCGCCGACTCCGCAAGCACGATGACCCAGACCGCCTCCGTCGTCGGCACCGCCCAGTACCTGTCGCCCGAGCAGGCCCGCGGCGAGGTCGTCGACCACCGCAGCGACCTCTACTCCGCCGGATGCCTGCTCTTTGAGCTCCTGACCAACCGTCCCCCCTTCGTGGGCGAGTCTCCCGTCTCGGTGGCCTACCAGCACGTCAAGGAGCTGCCGCGTCCGGTCTCCGACTTCAACAGCAGGGTCACACCGGCTATGGAGTCGGTCGTGGCGAAGGCACTGGCCAAGGACCCCGTGCTGCGCTTCCAGCACGCCGAAGAGTTCCATGAGGCGCTGCAGAACGCGCTCCGGGGCATCCCAGCGGATGACTACGACGCCACAGGTGTGATCCCTGCTGCGGCCGGCGCCGTCGCAGGGGCCGGGAGTGACCGCAGCTTCGACGACCTGGTCGGCTCCTCAGCACCGGCGCTCTCCGCTCGGACCCCCGAGGACCCCGACATCGACGACTACGCCGACTACGGCTATGCCGAAGGCCGGCGGCGGCGGCGGAGCCTGCTCCTGCCCATCCTGGGCGCCGTGGTGCTGCTGGGGCTGGTCGTGGCGGGCATCTATCTGCTCACTCAGGCCGGAGGGGGCGACGGCGAAGAGGTCGCCGTCCCGGAGGTCGAGGGCCTGTCCCGCTCAGATGCGCTTGAGGAGCTCTCAGAGGCCTCCCTGAACCCACAGATCGAAACGCAGCCCCACGAGGAGATAGAGGCCGACTCGGCCATCGGGACCGACCCTGAGGCCGGCGAGATGGTCGAGGCGGAGTCCGACATCACCCTCCTCATCTCCGAAGGGACTGAAGAGGTGACGGTGCCTGATCTCATCGGCACCGACCAGGCCACCGCGACCGCCGAGCTGGAATCCCTCGGGCTTGAGGTGGGCGAGGTGACCGAGGAGAACCACAGCTCAGCCCCTGCCGACGAAGTGCTGGAAGTCAGCCCCGCCGAGGGCACCGAGGTCCAGACAGGCTCCGCCGTGGACCTCACCGTCTCCACTGGAGAGGTGCAGCTTCCCTCCGGACTCATCGGCGAATGGCGCCAGCCGGTCGAGACCTCGCTGAACGATGCGGGCATCTCCTGGAGCCTGAACTGGGTCATCATCGATGATCCGGGCGACTTCTTCGCCGGCCAGGTGATTGAGCTCGAAGTCGACGGCCAGTCCGTCAGCGACGGCGGAACCGTCCCCAACGATGCGACCGTGACCCTGGTGACCGTCAGCGGAGAGTCCTGGCCGGAGCCGGACCAAGATGAGCCTGACGACGACGATGGCGGCAACGGCAACGGCGGCGGGAACGATGATGACGATGACGACGCCGATGCGAATGGGAACGGCCCCGACGAAGACGATGAGGATGAGGACGCCGACGACGACGAGGACAACGGCGGAGACAACGGCAGCGGCGGCAATGGGAATGGCAGCGGAAACGGGAACAGCGAAAATGGCAACGGCGGCAACGGCAATGGCCAGAACGATGACGAGGAGTAGCAGCCGTTGAGCCTGCCGCATCCTCGCTCCCTCGCCTCCGTCGCTCTCGGCCGCGCCGCCCGCCTGGCCACCAGGTTCCGCGGCGGCTCCGGCTCAGCGTTCCCCGGCCTCGTCGTGGAGAGGGCCGATCCGCACTTCCTCGCCCGGACGCTCAAGCAGCTCCCGCGCGGGGTCGTCGTGGTCTCCGGAACGAACGGGAAGACCACCACCACCAAGATGGTGGTGGAGCTCCTGCGCGGTCAGGGGCTGCGCGTGGTGACCAACCGCTCGGGCTCAAACTTCACCCGCGGCGTCGTCGCGTCCCTGCTGGGCGAGGTCAACGCGTTCGGGAGGCTCCGCGCCGACATCGCAGTCCTTGAGCTCGATGAGGCCCACGCCGTCCACTTCGTCCGAGCGGTTCGTCCCCAGTACTCCCTGCTGCTGAACGTGATGCGCGATCAGCTCGACCGATTCGGGGAGATCGACACCACCGCCGGACTGCTGCGCACCATCGCCGAGCACACCTCCGACGGAGTGGTCCTCAACCGCGAGGATCACCGGGTCGCCGCCATCGCCGACAGCCTCCAGGGGCCGGAGGTGAGCTTCTTCGGGCTCGGGCCGGCCGTCAAGCACCACTTCCCCTCAGACGACGACCTGCACTCCGAGAGCGAGGCCGGCGCCGACGAGTCTCCGGATCACGCGAGCGTCAGCGCCGAAGCGCCTCTCATTCCCGCCGAGGTCGTGCTCTCGGAGCTGAGCCCCGGAGGCGGAACGTTCCTCGTCGGCGGAGACCGGATCAGCACCCAGCTGCGGGTCACCGGGGCGTACAACACCTACAACGCCGCCGCGGCGCTGGCGCTGGTCCGCCAGGCCCTCGGCCCGGACGTGGACTTCAGCAGGCTCATCGAGTCACTGGCCCAGGTGGCCCCCGCATTCGGACGCGGCGAATCGCTGACCGTCCACGGCCAGCCCCTGGACCTCGTCCTGGTCAAGAACCCCGCCGGCTTCAGGCTCGGGCTCTCCAGCTTCCCCCAGCAGGGCACCGCAACGATGATCTCCATCAATGACGACTACGCCGACGGTCGCGACATGTCCTGGCTGTGGGACGTCTCCTTCGAGGTCCTCGCGGACCACGGAGTGGCGGTCACATCGGGCGTTCGCGCCTACGACATGGCGCTGCGCCTGACCTACGACCAGGTCGACGTCGGCTCAGCCGAGCCGGATCTGAGCGTCGCCCTGGCGGCATTCATCGCCGAGAACCCGGACACCCCCAAACGGATCTACTGCACCTACACCGCCATGCTTGCCATACGACGGCAGCTGGCGGCCTACACCGAGGTGGAGGACTTCGCATGAGCCGAGACGTGCACGTCGTTCAGCTGTACCCGCGCGACATGAACATCTACGGGGACTACGGCAACGCCCTGACGCTGCAGCGGCGTCTGGAGTGGTACGGGTACGAGCCCGTGATCCACTCCTACAACCCGGGCGACGCGTTCCCCGAGCAGGCCGACATCCTCATCGGCGGCGGCGGGCAGGACTCCGGGCAGGACCGCATCCAGACCGACCTGCTCGGCATCGGGGACCGCCTGCACCGGCTTGCTGAGGACGACGTGCCGATGCTGATGATCTGCGGGCTCTACCAGCTCTTCGGACACTACTTCGAGACCCGCGAAGGGGCCCGGATTCCGGGCATCGGGCTGCTCGACGTGACCACCTACGGCACGGATCGCCGTCTGATCGGCAACATCGTCACCGAGTCGGAGGAGTTCGGGCGCATCGTCGGCTACGAGAACCACTCGGGCCAGACGTGGCTGGGCAGGGACGCGCAGCCGCTGGCCGCCGTCACCTCAGGGGCCGGGAACAACGACCAGGACGCCCATGAAGGGGCCCGGCACAGAAACGTGCTGGCCAGCTATCTGCACGGCTCGCTGCTGCCGAAGAACCCTGCGATCGCCGACTTCCTGATCGGCACAGCCGTGCGGCGGAAGTACGGCGCCGAACTCGGCGCCGTGGACCATCCCTCCGTGGAGACGCTCACGCAGCGCGCACGTGAGGCCGCCGTCGCTCGTCCCCGCTGAGCGGCTATTTCCACCGCATCAGCATGAAGAAGCCCGTCATGGCGATGCCGCCGCCGATGAGGATGTTCCATCCGCCCGCAGGCTGGATGGGACCCCCGCCGGGGATCAGATAGTAGAGGCATATCCACACCAGGCCCAGAAGCAGCATGCCCACAGCGGTGTACATGTACCACGCGGGAAGCGACTGCTCCTCCGGCTCAAGGTCCTTGAACGCATAGGTTTCGGCGCCGCGCAGAGGGGAGGCGCCGGCATCGTCCGGCCCGGCCTCCGCCTCGGCTGCCGCCCGTTTGGCGGGGTTGCCGCTTCTGCGGCTCTTCTTGGCGTCCTCGGCCACTGGAACTCCCTGCTGAGAATCTGCAATGATCTAGATGATTGTGTCCCGCCATTCTACGCAGATCGAGGCTGCCCCTATGAAGCATGCAGCGCCGTCGCCGCACCTGCCGGCTCAGCACCGGCCCCGTCGGCGACGCTCTGCGTTCTCCATGGTGGTCGGCGGTCTCGGCGAGGTGCTGATCACGGTCGGAGTGCTGGGCCTGCTCTTCGTGGCCTGGGAGCTCTGGTGGACAGGCTTGGACGCTGAGCGGGACCGCGAGGAGTCCGCCGAGGAGTACTACGCCGGGATCGAGACCTACCGCCCCGAGGAGCAGGAGGCGGACTTCGACGTCTGCTACACCCTGGAGGACGGCACAGAGATCGGGTGCGCCCCCTCGATGCATGACCGCGCCGACGGCGTCTCGACGATGGGGATGGCCTATGTGCCGCGCCTGGGCGAGGGCTGGGCCACACCCATCCGGCACGGAACGGGGCCCGAGCAGATCGACCGGGGCGCGCTGGGCCACTACGTCAGCACGCAGATGCCGGATGAGCCGGGCAACTTCGCGCTCGCGGGGCACCGGCAGACCAACGGCAACATGCTGGGCAACCAGGATGACCTGGAATCAGGCGACCGCATCTACATCGAGGTTGCCGAGGGCATCTTCGTCTACGAGGTCGCCGAGAGGGAGGTGGTGCTCCCCCATGAGACCCGCGTGCTGAACGCTGTGCCCTCCCAGCCCGACGCCGAGCCGGAGGCAGGAGTGCTGACGTTCACCACCTGCCACCCCCTGTTCTCGAACACCGAGCGGCTGATCCACCACGCCGAGATCACCGACTTCATCCCCTACGGCGAGCAGGCCCCCCAAGAGATCGACCACCACCTGCAGGCCTCCGGGTGGTACGCAGACCAGCAGCTGACGGCAGGTGAGAACTGATGTACGCGTGGCTGTTCCGCACAGCGCTCCCCGGACCCCTCTGGTTCAGAATCATCCTCGCCCTGCTCGTCGCCGCAGCCCTGGTTCTGCTCCTCATGGAGGCAGTGTTCCCGTGGCTGCACCAGCACAGCCCCCTCAACGACTCGACCCTGGAAGGATCAGCATGACGCGCATCCTGGTCATCGACAACTACGACAGCTTCGTCTACACGCTCGTCGGATACCTGCGTGAGCTGGGGGCGGAGGCTGACGTCATCCGCAACGACGACCACTCCTTGGAGGAGGTCACCCAACTCGCCGCAGAGTACGACGGCGTGCTCATCTCCCCGGGCCCCGGCACCCCCGCCGATGCGGGAGTGTCGGTGGACCTCATTCGCTGGTGCGCTGAGTCCAAGGCGCCGATGCTCGGCGTGTGCCTGGGCCACCAGGGCCTGGGCGAGGCCTTCGGGGCCACCGTCACCCACGCTGCTGAGCTGATGCACGGCAAGACCAGCGCGGTCACCCATACCGGGCATGCCTCGTTCGCCGGCCTGCCGGATACGTTCAAGGCGACGCGCTACCACTCGCTGGCCGTCTCTCCGGAGACCGTCCCTGAGGTCCTAGAGGTCACGGCGTCCACCGAGGATGGCGTGATCATGGGGCTGGCCCACCGGGATGCGCCCCTATGGGGCATGCAGTACCACCCCGAATCCGTGCTGACCGAGGGCGGGTACCGCATCCTCGGGAACTGGTTGGAGTCCATGGGCCTTGAAGGCGCGGCGGCTCAGGCCGCGGAGCTGAATCCGATCCGCTAGCTCCCCGGCGCCTCGGCGGACACAGAGAGAGGGCGGCCCCGCAGATGCGGAGCCGCCCTCTCTCTGCTCGCCTGGCTGCGACTACTCGGTAGCCGGCTTGGGCGAGGGGACCTCAGCCGCGTTGGGCTTGGTGTCCTGGTTGGTCTCGGCCTGCTGAGCAGCGGGAGCCGCGACAGGCTTCTGCGCCTCGGCCTCGGTGGTCTTCACCGGCTCGGGCTTCTTCCAGGGGTCCTCCACGGGCCTGGATGCGCGCCACGCGGCGACTCCGGCCGTCACTCCTGCGGCGACGACGCCGAAGACCAGCAGGGTCTTCTTCCTGCCGCCGGTCTTCGACTGCTTCTTCAGCTCCTTGGAAGCCTTCTTCGCAGCCTGCTCGGAGTTCTTCCGGAGCTTCTTGACGATCTTCTTGTCCCCGGTGGCCTTGATGAGGGCCTTCTCCACACGGGGGTCGATCTCCGCCTTGTGGATGAGCTTGGCCGTCTTGTCGGCATAGCCGGAAAGCTGACCGGCCGCTGCGGGCACATACTTGCTCCGCACGTCGGCCTTGGCACCCTCGTACTTGGACAGAACCTTCTGCAGGTCCTTCTTCGTGCTCTTGGGCAGCTTGTCGTACTGGGCGTAGACGCCGTCGCCTGCCAGTGCCGCCAACTTCTTCGCTTGGTGACCGGCCGCGTAGGCGCCGTCCTCCACTGCGTGCAGCGCGGTGACTGAGGCGTTCTGGACCTTCGGAGCGCTCTTGCGATACGTCCTCTCGGCCCAGTCCGCTGCGGCGCCGACCTTGGGCGCGCACCAGTCTGAGGCTGTCTCACCGCAGGCGAGCAGCTTGTGCTCCCAGCTTGACTTCTTCTTCTTCGCCATGCTTCCTCCAGGATCGGTTGCGCTCTACAGCCTACGTCGTCAACACAGCCAGTTGCTACGACAATGCGATCATGGGAGCAATTCCGGAGCAACTCCCCAGGTTCTGCACAGGCCCCATGCAGGCTCGCTCGTGCGAGAATGGCGGATATGAGCGCAATCGCAACGCACCAGGCAACTCTGAAGACGACGCAGGGCACCATCATCGTGGAGCTCTTCGGCAACCACGCCCCCAAGACTGTCAATAACTTTGTGGGACTGGCGACCGGTGAGATCACGTGGAAGCACCCTGAGAGCGGCGAGGAGAAGGTGAACACGCCCCTGTATGACGGCACCGTGTTCCACCGCATCATCAAAGACTTCATGATCCAGGGCGGCGACCCGCTCGGCCTCGGCGTGGGCGGTCCCGGCTACCAGTTCGAGGACGAGATCCACCCTGAGCTGGACTTCACCCAGCCCCACAAGCTGGCGATGGCCAATGCCGGCCCCGGAACGAACGGCTCGCAGTTCTTCATCACGTCAGTTCCGACGACGTGGCTGCAGGGCAAGCACACCATCTTCGGCGAAGTGCAGGACGAGGAGTCGAAGAAGGTCGTCGACTCCCTGAACTCCGTCGCCACAGACATGCGTGACCGTCCCAAGGAGGACGTGGTCATCCAGAGCGTCGAGATCACCGAGCTCTAGATTCTCTCCCCGTGAGCGTCCCGTCATACGGCAGCTCAGGGAACACGGCCGGTCCGGAGTGCTTCTACCACCCGGGCCGGCCGTCCTATATCCGCTGCCAGCGGTGTGATCGTCCGATCTGCACAGACTGTCAGGCCCCGGCGCCCGTGGGCTTCCACTGCCCGGGCTGCATGGATGAGGCCAGACGAAGCCGCCCGACTCAGCGCACCGAATTCGGCGCCCCCCTCCGTCCGGACGAGAAGCCGTACCTGACCTATGGGGTGATCGGGCTCTGCGTGGTGATGTACCTCCTGCAGTGGACGGGGCAGACGACGGGTCTGAACATCACCGGCTATCTCAGCTATGCGCCGGGGCACACCTCGCAGTGGATCCTCGAGCCGTGGAGGATGCTGACCTCCGCCGTCCTGCACTCCCCGGCCAACATCATGCACATCGGCTTCAACATGCTTGCCCTGTGGATCGTCGGTCGAGTCATCGAGCCCGCCATCGGGCGTCTTCGCTACGGAGCGCTGCTTCTGCTCTCAGCGCTGGGAGGCTCAGTGGCCGTGCAGTGGCTGACCGAGCCGCATATTCCCACCGTCGGCGCCTCCGGGGCTGTGTTCGGCCTCTTCGGTGCCCTGTTCATCCTCATGCGCTCCTCCGGGGCGGAGACCGGCGGGGTCATCGCCCTGGTGGCGGTGAATATGGTCCTGAGCTTCGCAGTTCCGAACATCTCCTGGCAGGGTCACCTCGGGGGGCTGGTCACTGGCGCGCTGGTGGCTCTGGTGATCGCACGAGCGCCCCGCCGAGGCCGCGGGCTGGTTCAGGGCGCAGGCCTGGCGGCCATAGCCGCGGGGCTGGTGCTGCTGGTCCTGATCGGCATCCCCTTGGTGAACCCTCCGCAGCCCGGGCAGAGCCCGATACTCGGTGTGTGAGCAGCCGATGACGACTGTCGTTAAAATTTGAAATATATGGGCGTAGAATCAGTGCATGAGCAACACTGAGACGCAGCCCAAGGAGCAGGTCTGCATCAATGGGCCCGAGGCGTACTACGACTCCCACGGCCGGGCTGACGAGGCCGGCGCGTCGCCCCGGGAGGGGGAGCTGAGCCCGGGCATCAGCGTCGAGCCCTCCGGCGTGCAGCTGCTGGAGCCTCGGGATGTGCCTCTCGGCGGGCCCCGTGCCATGAACGTCCGCCGCACCCTTCCCCAGCGGGCGCGTTCGCTGGTGGGCGCATGGTGCTTCTTGGACTTCTACGGCCCGGATGATCTGACCGAGGCCACGCCCATGCGCGTACCGCGCCATCCGCACACCGGGCTGGCCACATGCTCGTGGCTGTTCAGCGGGCGGGTTGACCACCTCGACTCGGCGGGCAATTGGGCGACCGTCCGCCCGGGGGAGGTCGCGCTGATGAACGCTGGACGCGGCATCAGCCACTCCGAGTTCTCCACATCGGACACCTCCGTGCTTCACGGCGCCCAGCTCTGGTACGCCTTCCCTGAAGAGCATCGCTTCGTCGAGCCCAGCCTCGAGACCCACCGGCCGGACCCGGTGACCGGCGACGGGTGGGAGGCCATCGTGTTCCTCGGCTCCCTCTTGGGAAGCACCTCGCCGGTGCACACCTACATTCCGCTCACCGGCGCCCAGCTGCGCTTGGAGCCCGGCACCAGTCTGAGCATCGATGTGCCTGCCGGGCACGAGCATGCGCTGCTTCCGGTTCAGGGCAGGGTGAGTTTCAACGGGTCGGAGGTCTCGGCCGACCACTTGGCCGTTGTCGACGCCGGCGCTGAGCAGCTGCGCATCACAGCGCACGACGAGCCTGTTCTGGCTCTGCTGATCGGTGGTGAGCCGCTGGGTGAGCAGATCGTGATGTGGTGGAACTTCGTCGGACGGTCCCATGAGGAGATCGCCGCCTACCGTGCCGCGTACCAGGCCGAAATGGGGTTCGAGGCACCGGACCCGCAGTCGCCGCTCTCCCATGCGGCACACGCGGCCTCTTCCTCTGTGGAGAGGGCGTCGCAGGCTGACGGTGTCGAGCAGGAGGTGGACGTCGAGGAGGGCGCCCTGGGCGAACCCGTGTCAGGGACGCTGCGCGATGAGCTGGCCGGCGCCCAGTACGTCGACGGCAGGCCTTTCCCTCAGTTCGGCGACTTTCCGCCGGGTCAGCATCCTCCGCTGCCGGCGCCGAACCTGCCGAATACGCGGATGAAGCCGCGCGGCTGATCACATGTCCACAGGGTTATCCCCAGTTGGGGGCGAATTACACACGTGTAGTTCTCCACACTGTGGATAAAGCCTGTGGATAAGCCGCTGGCCCGAACCCGCAGGGGGTCCGGGCCAGTCAGCCGTCTTCAGGGTGCTTCTGTCTACATGGTGCCGTTCTGCTGGAAGTTGGCGTGCCACGAGAGCGCCTCACCCATCAGGTGGGGCGTGTGCTGGCCCTTGCTGTTCGCCGCCATCGCACGGTCGAAGTAGTCCTGGAGCCGGTCCTTGTAATCGGGGTGCGCACACTTGTCGATGACGGTCTGTGCGCGCTTCCGAGGGGAAAGGCCGCGCAGGTCCGCGATGCCCTGCTCGGTGACGATCACCTGAGTGTCATGCTCGGTGTGGTCGATGTGGCTCGCGAACGGAACGATCGTCGAGATGGCCCCGTCCTTCGCCACCGAGGGGGAGACGAAGAAGTTCAGGTAGGCGTTGCGGGTGAAGTCCCCGGAGCCGCCGATGCCGTTGATGACGGAGGAGCCCATGACGTGGGTGGAGTTCACGTTGCCGTAGATGTCGGCCTCAACCATCGCGTTGATGGCGATGACGCCCAGCCGGCGGATGATCTCGGGGTGGTTCGAGACGTCCTGGTTGCGCAGCAGGATGCGGCCCTTGTAGTTCTCGATGTTGGCGTTGAAGTCTGCGGCCCGCTCCGCCGAGAGGGCGAAGCTGGTGGCGGATGCGGACTTCAGCTTGCCGGCATCGATGAGGTCCAGCATGCCGTCCTGGATGACCTCGGTGTAGGAGGTCAGTCCTTCGAACTCCGAGTTGGCGAGGTTCACCAGCACCGCGTTGGCGATGTTGCCGACGCCGGACTGGATGGGGAACAGGCTGTCCGGCAGCCGTCCCTGGTTGATCTCGTAGCGCAGGAAGTCGACGATGTGGTCGGCCTGAGCCTTGGAGACCTCATCGGCGGGCTTGAAGGGAGCGTTGCGGTCGGGCGCGTTGGTGTGAACCACGGCGACGACCTTCTCAGCGTCCACCTGCAGGTAGGGGGTGCCGATCTGCTGGAACGAGTCGTTGATGTTCAGCGGCTTCCGCTCGGGAGGCACACCGATGCCGGTGTAGACGTCGTGCATGCCCTCGTAGGCGGCGGGCTGCCATTCGTTGACCTCGATGATCACCTTGTCGGCGAGGTCCAGCCACATCTGGTTGTTGCCGACCGCAGAGGAGGGCACCAGCTGGCCGTTGGGGTGGATGGCTGCCACCTCGATCACGGCCACGTTGAGGTTGCCGAACCAGCCGAACTGCAGCTGCTGGGCCAGGTGGCTCAGGTGCGTGTCGACGTAGTCGGTCTGCCCGGTGTTGATGGCGTTGCGCAGAGCCGGGTCCGACTGGAAGGGCGAGCGCTTGCGGATCACACCGGCCTCAGCCATGACGCCGTCCGCGTCAGTGGCCGTGGAGGCACCGGTGTAGAGCTCGATTCCGAACTCCTTGCCGTTCTCCTGGGCATCTTTGCCCTTTTCGGCGAGGGCTGCTGGCAGGCCCTTGGGGTAGCCGGAGCCGGTGAAGCCAGACATTCCGACGATGTCGCCGTCGTTGATGAAGTTGGCTGCTTCCTCAGCGGAAGTGACCTTCTCGCTGAGAACAGGGCACGTAATACGTGTCATGGAGGTCTGCTCTTTCCTGAAGACGGAGGTGTGCTAGGCCATGCTTAGCGCCTGCAATCGTGTGATTCAGACCTCAATATCTTATGTGAAGCAGACCACTTTCACATAACGTCGGTGACGGCCCTGCGGCGAGCGGTCAAAGCTCTCGGTGAGCGGTGGAGGCTGGCCGTCAGGCCTCCTCGAGCACAAAAGTGACCTGCTCGGTGCGCTGTCCGTTGGCCTGCACTGACGCTGCGTGCGGTCCGGGATAGAGCGTGCGGGCATTGACGGGACGGAAGGAGCGGCGCTTGGTCAGCGTCACGCGGGCGCCGGGCTCGAGCATCACCCGCTTGAGCTTGAAGACCTTCGGACGGAGGCTGCCGTCCGCGCCGAGGAAGTGGACGGTGTAGTCGACGACCGCTTCACGACGCTCGTCGGAGACGTTGCGCACTTCCGCGGCGATGGTCAGCGTCTCACCGATGCGCAGGACCTCCGGTGAGACGGTGAGCGCCTCGACGACGACTGAGCGGTCGGGAGTCGCGTCCACCAGGGCCAGGGCTCCGGCGTCCCCGGCCTTGATCAGTGAGCGCAGTCCGTGCCGGACGACCCAGCGCGTCCGATCCGTGGGGCTCTGCTCCAGCCACTGCTTTGCCGCTGAGAGTGCGCGCGCTGGGTTGTCCTTGGAGATGTCGTTGAGACCGTTGGCGACGGACCGGCGCACATAGAGGGACGGGTCGTCGATCAGCTCGGTCAGAACCGCGAGAACCGGTTCGGGGTCCGCTTTGAAGGGCCTGTGGTGGGAAGCCCACGACAGACGCGGTCTGATGCCCTCGGAGGCGAGCCGCCGCACATGGAAGCTCTCTGACTGCGTCCATCGATGCACCTGCTGAAGCGTCAGCTCCTGATGCCCCGCCAGGTAGGGACGGATCGCGTACTCCGCAGTGTGGCGCCGGGTGATTGCGTCGAGCGCCGCCAGCGACGTCTCCGGGTGCTGAAGCCCATAGATCTCGACGAATCGTGCCACCGGCATGAGGAACCAGGCCGAGCTCATGGTTCCCTCGGCGTCGGGAAGCTCCGGGCCCAGGGAGCGCACGAGGACGTCGACAGCCTCCGGATACGACTCCGGAAGCCTGCTCCGGATCCCCTCTGCCAGGACCCGCACGCGGTCCTTGAGCTCGAGGGGACCTACCGCCTCGTCGACCTCGCGCACAAAGCCTTCCGCGTCGAAGGACGGGAGCACGGGCAGGATGCGCTCCGCGAGCTCCCGGGCGCAGTCACCGGTGAAGTGCCTCTTGAGGGTGCTGTCTGTCATGGAGGGCTCATTCTCGCTCTCAGGCATGGAGCTCGGAGTAGTGTGCGTTCTATGGACAGCGTAGAGGTTCGCTTCCGGCCTGCTGAGGAAACGGATCGCGGCTTCCTCGGGCGCATGTTCGAGCTGACGGAGACCGGCGAGCGCACCGCAGCAGGAGGCGCCTGGCTGCGCGCCTTCGCCGCTGACGAGCCGGGCTATGGGTTCGTCGAGGAGCGCTTTTCGGAGCTGGCCATCGCCCTGCTCCCCGAATTCACCGGCCGAGGGCTTGGGCCCTGGCTGCTTCGCGAGACTCTGCGGCATGCGGAAGCCATGGGCCTGCCCGGGGTGAGCCTCTCTGTGGAGGTGGGCAACGACCGAGCCCTGCAGACCTACGAGAGGAACGGGTTTCGCCACATGGGGCTCCACGCGTCCGGCGGCGCGCACACCATGCTCTGCACCCGGGAGGCCTGATCTCGGCCTGACCCGATCAGGAGGTCGGCTCGAATGCAGTCCGCACCACAGCAGCAACCTTCTCCAGCGTGGAGTCATCCAGCTCATCGAGGTACCAGGCGCATGGGCGGAGGGCGGTTCCGGATTCCCGCTCAACGTGCGCGTGCTCGGACAGGCCGAGCGTCATGACGCCGTCGTCGAGCCGGAAGAACACCACGACCGGCGTGCTCCGCCCAGTGGCATAGCCGGGCATGCCGTACCAGAGGCGAGGCTTGAGCTTTGGACCGGCGCTGATGATCGTCTCGTGAAGCCGCGCACCGATCCCCCCATACGGGGCCGGCATGCTGTGAATCTTGCTGAGGACAGCCTGCAGATCCTTCTCGGCTTTGTCCGTCTTGGGTGTGGACATGGCAATCAGCCCTTCTCTCGCGCCGCATTCGCGGCATGGTGAACACAACAGCCCCAGTCAGGGGCGGTTGCGCAATTTCCACCGCGGACGTGTCCTGACCCATGCCAGTCCTCTCCGCGAATGTGTCAGACGAGCACTTCGTCATCGACTGCGCGAGGGCGCTGGAAGCGCCGAGTCCAGAATATCAGGGGCACCCGAGGGTGAGAGATCAGTCACACAGCTTGCAACTCTACCCTTACGTGAGGGTAGTGTTGCTGGAGGTCGCGTGGTCCATGACCCGCTCGAACCGATTCCTTATGGCTGGCGCGCACTGCGGCGCGCACCCACAGATCCTGACCCGGGCACTGCCGTGCCCATGAGACCGAACGGAGATCCATGGCCGCTTCCACTGTCGCGCCGGACGCCGACATGACCCCCGAAGAGCGCCAGTCCGTTCTGCGCACGATCCGATCTCCGCGTCTGCTCAAGACCGAGATCCTGGCCGGGCTTGTCGTCGCCCTGGCGCTCATCCCGGAGGCCATCGCGTTCTCACTGATCGCCGGCGTCGACCCGCGCATCGGCCTTTTTGCATCCTTCACCATGGCGGTCTCCATCGCCTTCCTCGGAGGTCGGCCGGCGATGATCTCCGCGGCGACCGCAGCCACCGCGCTTGTCGTCGCACCTCTTGTGGAGAGCCACGGCCTGGACTATTTCATCGCCGCAGTGATTCTGGCCGGTGTCTTTCAGGTCATCATGGGGCTGATCGGCGTAGCCAAGATCATGCGATTCATCCCCCGCTCGGTGATGGTCGGCTTCGTCAACGCACTGGCCATTCTGATCTTCACCTCCCAGTTTCCCGATCTGATCGGGGTCCCGTGGCTGGTCTACCCGATGGTTGCCTTCGGGCTGGTCGTCATCTACCTTCTGCCCCGCATCACCAAGGTGGTGCCCCCGCCGTTGGTGGCGATCGTGCTGCTGACCGTGATCGGCGTGGTCTTCGCGCTCAATGTGCCCACCGTGGGGGACAAGGGTGAGCTGCCTCAGTCGATCCCCGAGCTGTTCATCCCCAACGTGCCGCTCACGGTGGAGACGTTCCAGATCATCGCTCCCTACGCACTGGGCATGGCTGCCGTCGGTCTCCTGGAATCCCTGATGACGGCCAAGCTGGTCGATGATGTCACCGACACTCGGTCCGGAAAAGTCCGTGAATCCTGGGGTCAGGGCGCTGCGAACATCATCAGCGGCTTCTTCGGCGGCATGGGCGGCTGCGCGATGGTCGGCCAGACCATGATCAACGTCAAAGCCTCCGGGGCGCGCACCCGCATATCGACCTTCTGCGCCGGACTCTTCGTGCTCATCCTCGCCGTCGCACTCGGCGACATCGTGGCGATGATTCCGATGGCCGCGTTGGTCGCGGTGATGATCTTCGTCTCTATCGCAACCTTCGACTGGCACAGCATCAAGCCTTCCACCCTGAAGATGATGCCCAAGTCTGAGACGTCGGTCATGGTCATCACCGTCGTAGCGACTGTGTGGACCCACAACCTCGCCATCGGCGTTGGTCTCGGCGTGCTGGCTGCGATGGTCCTCTTCGCTCGCCGAGTCGCCCACCTGGTCACTGTCGACCGCCGGATCGAGCGCCACTTCGACGAGGACATCGCAAAGTATGAGGTGGTGGGTGAGCTGTTCTTCGCCTCCTCAAACGACCTCTACACCCAGTTCAACTACGCCGAGGACCCCGAGCACGTCGTGATCGACATGTACAGCTCCCACGTCTGGGACGCGTCCACGGTGGCGTCATTGGACGCCGTCACCGAGAAGTACGCCAAATACGGCAAGCGCGTGGAGATCTCCGGCCTGAACCGAGCCAGCGCGGCACTCCATGAGCGCATGGCCGGAAAGCTCGGGGCCGGACACTGATCAGTTCCGCGTCCCTGTCGTGTGCTTCTTCAGCACGGAGCGCAGCAGGCGCAGTGCGTGGAGCTCTGTCTGGGCGAGGATCTCCAGCGGCTCGCCGGAGAAGTGGTGGAGCTCCGTCTCTATGGTGCCGGAGACGCCTGCGGCCAGCCACGTCGTCCCGGGGGCCTGGCCCTCCTGCTGATCGGGGCCGCCGGCGCCGCTCGCCGAGACTCCCGCGTCGGTGCCGAACAGGCTGGTGACCCCTTCGACCATGCTGACAACGGCCTCGCGCGAAATCACTGGTCCTTCCGGGACCCCCAGGACCCGGTGCTTGGCGTCCGAGTGGTAGGCCACCACTCCTCCGGCGAACCAGTCGCCGGAGCCCTTGGCGGCCGCACACTGATTGGCGATCTTGCCGCCGGTCAGCGATTCGGCCACGGCGACGGTCAGCTCCCGCTCGGCGAGGATCGCTCCGACGTCCGCGACGACCTCGGATGCTTCCGCCTCCAGGCGCTCCACGCTTTGCATGACCGTGACCTCCTATACGAGTTGAATCCCCGGGCTGGGCGCCGCACTTCGCGCGAGCGCGCAGAGGTGCGCGCCCAGTGCCAGCCTAACGACGTGGGCTCCCCGGTGATTCCCCGGTCCCGCACGAACCAGAAGCAGGCCAACGTGCTTCACATCACATTTCTAATGTAACAACTGGTACATTGCGTCCATGCGCACCTCGATCGCCACTGTCTGCCTCTCCGGGAGCCTCACGGAGAAGCTCCATGCCTGTGCTGCCGCAGGCTTCGACGGAGTGGAAGTCATGGATACAGACCTCACCGTCGCCTATGAGTCGCCGAAGGAGATACGGGCGCTCAGCGAACGCCTCGGCCTGGCCATCTATATGTTCCAGCCCCTCCGCGACATCGAGGGTGTCGAGCCGGAGCTGTTCGTCGACAATCTGCGGCGGGCAGAGGCCAAGTTCGAGCTGATGCGTCGTCTCGGGACCGACCTGGTCCTGGTCTGCAGCAACGCAGGCACAGCCACAGTGGACGATGACGCCGAGGCCGCCTCCCAGTTGGGCCGGCTCGCGGACCTCGCCGCCCAGTACGGCATCCGCATCGCCTACGAGGCCCTCGCATGGGGC
Source organism: Nesterenkonia sp. NBAIMH1 (assembly GCF_007922635.1). NCBI lineage: Bacteria > Bacillati > Actinomycetota > Actinomycetes > Micrococcales > Micrococcaceae > Nesterenkonia > Nesterenkonia sp. NBAIMH1. The sequence continues at coordinate 1,387,344 of NZ_CP042335.1, read as the reverse complement.
CGGTTCGTCAACGACTACCGACATGCGTGGCGATTGGTCACGATGGCGGACCGGCCGAACCTGGGCACCTGCCTCGACAGCTTCCACATCCTGGCCCGAGGCCACGACCCGTCCCAGATCGAAGAGATCGACGGGGAGAAGATCTTCTTCCTGCAGCTGGCGGACGCACCTCTGCTCGATATGGACGTCCTCTCCTGGAGCAGGCACCATCGCCTCTTTCCCGGCGAGGGAGGGTTCCGGCTCACCGCACTGCTCGGCCACGTCCTGCGCGCCGGCTACACCGGCCCCATCTCCCTGGAGGTCTTCAACGACACCTACCGGCAGACCGACGTGCGGAGCACCGCGGCCCACGCCAAGCGCTCGCTGACCTCGCTGGCTGACCAAGCATCAGCCGCCCATGGGTGGGACGCGGACCGGCTGCCGGAGGTCCCCCAGCCCCAGTCCGTCGACTTCGCCGAGATCACGGGTGCTGACCTCACCGCTCTGGACGAGACCCTCCATCATCTGGGCTTCACCTTCCGGGGCACGCATCAGACCAAGCCGGTCCGCCTGTGGTCTTGGGGCGATGCGCGCATCATCCTCAACGAGCAGAGCCATGGAGCGGAGCCGCAGCTCAGCGGGATCGGGATGACGGTCCGCGACGTGGAGGCAGTGGTGGCTCGCGGGCTTGCCCTGGGGGCCGAGCGCGGATTCCGACGCACCTACACCGGCGAATACGACCTCAAGGCGCTGAAGGCGCCCGACGGCACCCACATCTACATGAACGATGTGCCGGCCGAGGACAGCTGGGTCCCCGAGTTCCGCGGGGGGCAGGCCGAGCAACGCTCGGATGCTCAGGTGGACCACATCAACCTCTCCTACCGGTGGCACGACTTCGAGGAGGCGGTCCTGTTCTTCCGCAGCGTCCTGGGCCTGGGCACGGACAAGGGCGAGAACGTGGCCGGACCCGAGGGGCTGGTGCGCAGCCAGGTGATGCATACCGCTGACAAGGCCCTGCGGCTGCCCCTGAACCTTGCACCGCCGACCGCAGCGATGCCTCCCCGGCACATCGCGGTGCGCTGCCGGGGGATCCTCGAGGTGGCTCAGCGCGCACGAGAGAATGGCCTGTCGTTCCTGAGCGTGCCCGACAACTACTACCGAGACCTCCACGCGCGAACAGGGCTCGATCCGGAGTTCCTCGGCAGGCTTCAGGATCTGGACCTGCTGTACGACGAGGACCACGACGGCGCCTTCATCCACTTCTACACGCGCACCTTCGGCGGCCTGTTCGTGGAGATGGTGGAACGGGTCGGCCAGTACGACGGGTACGGAGCCGTCAACGCACCCGTGCGCCTGGCAGCCCAGCGCGAGCCTCAGCACGCCGGCTGAGCGCCCCGCAGGACCCCGTCCGCTGGCCCAGGGTGACCTTTGACACCTTATGTACCAGACAGTACATTATGAATATCTTGTGATTCAGCCCACATTCGAAGCATCGGAGGTCCCGTGTCGGACTCACCCCAGACGTCTCCCCCGGACACGTCTCGCAGCCGTCCGCTGACGCGCAGGCTCCACGACGCCATCACACGCGTCGAGCTGGCCTTCGGCGCCGTCATGCTGCTCGTCATCCTCGTCCTGGTCTTCGCCCAGGCCGCCCAGCGGCACCTGCCGGTGACCGCCGCCGCATGGACCGGCGAAGTCTCCCGCTTCGGACTGGCGTGGCTGACGCTGGGACTGGCAGGAGTTCTGATCACCCTGCGCGGGCACATCACCCTCGAAGTGCTGGACATCGTGCCCAAGCCGCAGTTCGTGCGCTTCGTGCAGGCCTTCGCCCTGGTGGTCACAGCCGTCATCGCCGCCGGGCTGGCGCGAGAGGCCTTCGCCCTGGTCCAGAGCCAGGGGGCGCTGCGATCCCCCGTGCTGCGCATGCCGATGTCCTGGTTCTACCTCCCCGTGCTCCTGGGCATGGTCAGCACGGTCATCCGATCCGCGCTGGGGGCCTGGACGGTGCTGCGCCACGGGCCATACGTCTCCGCCTCAGCCGCCGATACGGCCTCGTCTCACAGCAAGGAGCAGATCGCATGAGCCTCCTCCTCCTCGGGGTCGGCATCGCCGTCCTGCTGCTGCTGAGGGTGCCGGTCGCGTTCGCCTTCCTCGGCCCGTCCCTGGCCTACATGCTGCTGACCGGCCAATCCACCGGCACCAGCCTGCGCCAGGTGACCGATGCGACGCAGAGCTTCCCTCTGCTCGCCGTCCCGCTGTTCGTCTTCCTCGGCTCTCTGGCGAACCACGCCGGACTCGCGGACAAGCTGTTCAGGTTCGCGCTGGCTGCTCTGGCCAAAGTGCGGGGAAATCTGGGGTACGTGACCGTGGGCGGCAGCGTCGGCTTCTCCTGGATGTCCGGGTCCGCGGTGGCCGACGCGGCCGCACTGGGCAAGGTCCAAATACCTGCCATGCTTCGCAACGGATACTCACGCCGCTTCGCCACAGGCCTCTCCGCCTCGTCGTCGCTGATCGCGCCCATCATGCCCCCGTCCATCCCCGCAGTCATCTACGCCGGCTTGGCCGCGGCCTCCACCGGCGCGCTCTTTGCCGCCTCTGTGGTGCCGGCGCTTCTGATGGCCGCAGGACTGTGCGTCGTGGTCTTCATCATGGTGCGGCGCCAGCCCAACCTCAAGGCCGGACGCTTCGACCGCGCCGAGCTGCTGGCGTCCGTCAAAGGGGTGCTCCTGCCGGCGCTCACCCCTGTGATCATCCTCGGAGGAATCCTCGGAGGCCTCTTCACACCCACCGAAGCAGCCGGCGTCGCCGTGGTCTACGTGCTCCTGATCGCCGTGGGCACGCGTTCGCTGAGCTGGAGCGGCTTTCGAGCATCAGTGCGCGAGACGGTCATCACCACCGCGGGCATCATGCTCATCGTGGCCGCCGCCGCGCTGCTGGGGCACATCCTTGCGCGGGAGCGTCTCCCCCAGATGCTCACCGAGCTGCTCTTCGGGCTCACCGAGTCGCCCATCGTGTTCCTGCTGCTGATCTCTCTGCTCATGCTGATCCTCGGCACGGTGGTGGACTCCACCGCGATCCTCGTGCTGGTGGTTCCCATCCTGCTCCCGATTGCGTCCCAGTACGGCATCGATCCGATCAATCTCGGCGTAGTCCTCATCATGTCGCTGATGATCGGCCTGCTGACTCCGCCGGTGGGCACTGCGCTCTTCGTGACCGCCGCCGTATCGGACACACGGGTGGGTGAGGTGTTCCGAGGCGCAGTCCCGTTCGCCCTTCCTGCTGTGGTGGTCCTGCTGCTGGTGATCCTCATTCCCGACGTCATTCTGTTCCTTCCGGAGGTCCTGGACCTATGAGCCCTGCCCTGCTTGATCGAAGCATCCTCGGGGGGCTCATCGGCTACGGCGTCCGGCCGTCGATGACGCCGCCCCTCCACGAGCTCGAAGGCCAGCGGCACGGCCTGCGCTACGTGTACCGCCCCATCGAGTTTCCCCCGTCCGAGGACGCCCCGGATCGCCTCGCGAGCATGCTCAAGATGTGCCGCGATCTGGGCTTCGACGGCCTGAACATCACGTTCCCGGCGAAGCAGATCGTCATCCCGCTGCTCGACGAGCTGGCGCCGGCCGCTCGCATGGTCGGGGCCGTGAACACCGTCACCTTTGCCGAAGACGGGCGCACCGTCGGCCACAACACGGACGTCACCGGATTCCGGGCCTCCCTCGAGGACTCGCTTCAGGGCCGCCCCTGCGGACGCTCTGTGCTCGTAGGAGCCGGCGGCGCAGGGTCCGCGGTCGCCCACGCGCTGGTCACCCACGGCGCCGAGCAGCTCACGATCGTCGATGTCGATCGGACAAAGTCTGAGGAGGTCGCCTCCAGCCTGAGGCGCGCCCACGGATTCGACGCCGCGGCGGCGACCCTCGAGGAGCTCCCCGCCCTCATCCGGGCTGCGGACGGCGTGGTGAACGCCACACCACTGGGAATGGCCCATCATCCGGGCACCCCCTTCGATCCCACGCTGCTCGACCAGCGGCACTGGGTGGCCGACGTGGTCTACCGCCCCGTCGACACGGAGCTCCTTCAGCATGCCGATGCTCGAGGAGCCTTCACCATCTCGGGCCTCGGCATGGCCATGCACCAGGCCGCAGAGGCTTTCGAAATCATCACAGGAGAGTCGGCCGACCGGGCAGCCATGCTCAACGACCTCCATGACATGGTCGCCGCCGAGGCGATCAGAGACCGTGCAACGACGCACTGACTGAAAGGAACGGGACAATGCGCCCCTCGCAGCACCCTCACAGCAGCACCCGCACCACCCGCCCGAAGCGCACCCTGGCCGGCGCAGCCGCGGTCATTCCGCTGCTGGCCCTCAGCGCCTGCGGCGACGACGCTGACTCCGACTCCGAGGCTGTCACGCTCACCCTGGCCCACAGCTACAACGAGGGCCAGCCCATGGTCGACTGCGGAGTCGCCACCATCGAGGATGAGGTCAACGGAGCCGACGCGGGCATCACCATCGATACCTACGGGTCGTCCTCACTCGGCGGGGACAGCGACCGGATCGCGGACGTCGCCTCCGGGGACATCGACATCGACATCCAAGGGGCCTCGGCGCTCGGGGCGGTCTACGAGCCCATCAGCGTCTTCGACGCCGCATACGCCTTCGACGATGCGGAGCACCTGAGAGCCTTCATGGACAGCAGCGCCTCAGAGGACGTCATCGCTGACTTCCGCGACACCACGGGCATCCACACCCTGGGCGCGTGGTCCGCGGGATCCCGTCACTTCACCGCCAACGATCCCATCCGGGAGCCGGATGACCTCTCAGGGCTGCAGATTCGCTTCCCGGGATCGCCCCAGTACCTCATGAACGCTCAGGCCCTGGGCGCGAACGCGACGGAGGTCGCCTTCGAGGAGATCTACCTGTCCCTCCAGCAGGGCGCGGTCGACGGGCAGGAGAACCCCACCAACATCATCGCGGCCGACAACATCGACGAGGTGCAGGACTACGTGAGCCTCACCGCGCATCAGCAGAACACCAACCTCGTCATCATCGGCGAGGTGTGGGACGAGCTGAACGACGAGCAGCAGCAGGTCCTCACGGACTCCGTCGAAATGGCCGTAGACCAGGTCGCCGAGTGCATCGCCGATCAGGAGGAGGAGATCCTGGACGAATGGCGCAGCGAAGGCTCCCCTGAGGTCGTCGAGGATGTGGACCTCGACGCTTTCCGCGAGCAGGCGTTCGACTACTTCGAGGAGAACTTTGACGACGAGTCCCTGACCGTCTTCGAATCGATCCGGGGCGAAGCAGAGTAGAGAGCGAGCACACCGACGCGCTGCGGGCGCCCGGCGGCTCTGCCCCGGGCGTCCGCAGCATGCCAGTAAGGTGACGTCATGGTCCATGGCAACGAACGGCTTCGGGACGCGGAGCGGACACGCGCTGAGGTGCTGGCCGTTGCCACCGGCGTCTTCGCTGAGATGGGCTACTCAGGAGCCCGAGTGGATGAGATTGCTGACCGCACTCGGACCACCAAACGAATGATCTACTACTACTTCGGAGGCAAGGAGCAGCTGTACCTGGCCGTCCTGGAGAATGCGTACCGGGGGATACGGCAGGCTGAGCAGAGCCTCGACGTGGGTGACCTTCCGCCGGCCGATGCCCTGCGCCGGCTGGCTCACCTGACCTTCGACCACCACCTGGAGAACGTCGACTTCGTCCGCCTCGTGGCCATCGAGAACATCCACCGAGGCGAATCGATCCGCAAGATCAAGGCCGTCCAGGAGATGGGCCGCCCAGCTGTGGCGCTGCTGGAGGAGATCATTGGACGGGGGCACCGCGAGAAGGTCTTCCGCGAGAACGTCACCGCACTGGACACGCACCTGCTGATCAGCTCCTACTGCGTGTTCCAGATCGCCAACCAGCACACGTTCAGCCACCTCTTCGATGCTGATTTCGCCTCGCCGGAGCGCCGCAGCCAGATGCGCAGCCTCATCGGCGATGCCGTCCTCGCCTGGGCCCGCCTCTGATCGTGGGAAAAGTCCGCAGAGCGGCCTTTTCTGTGGCATAGATCACTTTTTCCGGCATTTCGGGCCGGCTGTCGTGTGCCGTCCTTCCGCATGATGGCAACGAAGCAGCGCCATGCGCCCTCTCTTCTGCAGTGCACCCGTGCACATGGGCAGCCCCTACTATGAGCCGGACGCGACCCTGGTAGTCGCGTGAGAACTGCCTGGATAAATACTGAAACGGCGGCTCAGGCTGCCTTGGGTACACATACGGAAGGAACGAATGGAAAACTCGTCGCCCATTCTGAGCACCCCGGCGGTGCTCCTGCTCCTCGGAGCGTTCTACGGCGTCACGCTCTATGTGGCGCTGCGGATCCGCAGAAAGAAGGAGAACGCGGACGCGTACATGACGGCCGGCAACAGCGTCGGCTTCGGCATCGCCGCCGCGAGCATGACGGCCACCTGGATCTGGGCCTCATCAATGTACGCCTCTGCCACCTCCGGCTACACCTACGGAATCTCCGGCCCCATCCACTACGGCCTCTGGGGCGCCTTCATGATCCTCTTCATCTACCCCTTCGGCCGCCGCATTAGGCAGGTCGCCCCGCGTGCCCACACACTGGCCGAGGTGATGCGCGCCCGTCACGGCAGCTCGAGTCAGCTGATGCTCGCCGGCTCCAACGTGGTGGGCAGCCTCATCTCCCTGATGAGCAACCTGGTGGCCGGCGGCGCGCTCATCGCCCTGTTCTCCCCGCTGTCCTTCGTGCAGGGCGTGCTCCTGGTCGCCACCGGTGTGCTGCTCTACACCTTCTGGTCCGGGTTCCGCGCCTCCGCCCTGACCGACTTCATGCAGGTGCTGGCCATGATGCTCCTGGTGGGCCTCATCATCCCGATCATCTTCTTCGCCGCAGGCTTCCCCGGCGCCTTCGAGGCCGGCTCGGAGAACCTGACGCCCCAGCAGTCCAACTTCTTCTCGTCCACGGCGTTCATGGAGCAGGGGGCGCCGTACATCGCGGCCGTGCTGGCCTACGCCATCGGCAACCAGACCATCGCGCAGCGCCTCTTCGCTGTGCGCGAGGACCTGATCAAGCCGACCTTCATCACCGCCACCATCGGCTACGGCGGCATGGTCATCGGCGTGGGCATGCTCGGAGTGCTGGCCCTCTACCTCGGCATGGAGCCGCTGGATGGGGACTCGAACAACATCATTCCGCAGATGGCGGCTGAGTATCTGCCCACCGTTCTGGTGGCGCTGTTCCTGATCATGATCGTCGGCGCGCTGTCCTCCACCGCCGACTCCGACCTCTCCGCACTGTCCTCCATCGTGATGGCGGACATCTACGGGCAGAACATCGCCTCCCGCCGCAAGGTCAACCCCAAGGTGATGCTGATGGTGGGCCGGGTGACCATGATTGTGGCCACCACCGCCGCGGTGGTGCTGGCGGGCATGCAGCTGGACATCCTCGACATGCTCGTCTTTGTGGGCGCTCTGTGGGGTGCGCTGGTCTTCCCGGTGATCGCCAGCTTCTACTGGCAGAAGATCACCAACGCCGGGTTCGTGGTGGCCGTCATCGTCGCCCTGGCCGTCTTCATTCCGGTCCGCTTCGAGTGGCTGCCCGATGCTCTCCCCATCACCCTTGCTGTGGACGTCCTCGCCGCCCTCGGTGCGGGTGTGATTCTGGGACTGATGGCCTTCGGCTTCTTCGGGATGCGCGTCGGCCAGATCACGGGCGTCGTGACCGCTGCGGCGACGCTGCCGTTCGCCATCGGCTCGCTGCATGAGTTCACCGTGCTGAGCGCCTCGTTGGTGGCCTATTCGGTGAGCACACTGATTGTGCTGGCCATGTGCCTGCCCAACAGCCGGACCTTCGACTTCGCTTCGATCAGGGACCGCGTCGGCAACTTCGACGAGGCCCCATCATCGATGGCCGCGGAGGAACGCCCTGAAGCGGCCCATGCGGCTTCCACTGCGAATGCACCCGGAAAGGAGGCTTGATCATGGAGACCCTGCTGATGACCATCTATGTCCTCATGTGGCCAGTAGTAGTTCTCGGCGTCTTCGCCGTACTCGTGCGCGGATTCGTCAAGGACTGGCGCCAAGCCCGCCAAGAGGGCCGCAGCATCATCTGACCGGCGCCTCTGCGTGCGTGTGGGCTCCTGGACTGACGACCGGTCCGGGAGCCCACACGCATGTTCGGCGCCCAGCCCCCGAAGAGGAGCCCTTAGTACGATCTTTCGACCGGCCGACGATCACAGGAGAAGTATGAGGACGAGCTCGAACGGGGTGCTGGCGGCAAGCCTGACGGCCCTCGCCGTGGTGGTTGCCACGATCGCCGCATTCTTCGGCAGCGGGGCGCTGGGGGGCACTCCGATCGACGAGGCCGCAGGAGGCGCGCTGTCTGCCGATGCCACTCCGCTGGCCCCCGCAGGCCCGGCGTTCAGCATCTGGAGCGTCATCTACACCGGGCTCGTGGCGTACGCGATCTATCAGCTGCTGCCGTCCCCGCGGCGCACCGCCCGGCACGTCTCGCTGCGGCCGTGGGCTGCGGCCTCGGCTCTGCTCAACGCGGCGTGGATCTGGGCAGTGCAGCTGGGAAGCGTCACGGCCAGCGTGGTGGTGATCATCCTGCTTCTTGCTGTCCTGGTGCGGATTCTTGTTCTGCTGGTGAGGACGCGCTCCGGCAGCTGGCTCGATCTTCTCGTGACCGACGGAACGTTCGGCCTGTACCTGGGGTGGGTGTGCGTCGCCACCGTGGCGAACATTGCCGCGTGGGTTGCAACGTGGGGGGTTGGCCAGTTTCCGGGCTGGGAGTGGGCCGCTGGGGCTGTCGCCTTCGTCGCAGCAGGCATAGGCATTGCTTTGGCCACGTGGGCTCGAGGACGCATCGCGCCGTCGTTGGCGATCGCCTGGGGATTGGGGTGGATCGCTGTTGGTCGTACAGGCGGCTCCCTGGAGTCGCCCGTGGTGGTTTGGAGCGCCGGCCTCGCCTCGGCTGCAGTGCTGATCGCAACGGCGGTGCTGCTCCGCATGCGACCCACATCCCGGGACACCAGGACGGTGACCGACTGAGGTCACAGTCCCATCCAACTGTCGCGTTCAGGAGTCAGGGCTCGGCTCGCTGCAGAGGTCTCCACCGGGAGGCTCCCCTGTGAGAGCGGCCTGCTGGCCATCGCATCGAGGACCATAGAACACCGCCGAGCACCAGAATGCCGCCGAACAGTTCCCACCAGGTGGGGACTTGGCCGAGCGCGGCCCAAGCGGCAAGTATGCCGACGACCGGAACCAGCATGGAGAAGGGCGCGACCACTCCGGCTGGGTGCCGCCGCATGAGCCATACCCAGATGCCGGAGCCGAGAATGGTGCCGAAGAGCATGGTGTAGACCAATCCGCCCCACCCGGGCAATGCCTGCATGCTCCACGACGCAGCGACAGCGCCCGCTATCTGCTCCGGCCCCTCGACCAGCAGGGAGACGGTGAAGAGGGGCAGCGGCGGCACCACGGTCATCCACATCACCAGGGCGAGGGGGCGGTCTGTCTGTGCCTGGCGGGACGCCAGGTTCCCCAATGCCCACCCGAAGGCGCCGAGGACCACCAGCAGGAATGGGGCCCAGCCGTCGATGCTTCCCCGAGAGAGGCCGACGATGAGCAGCCCGCTGACTGCGACTGCGATGCCCAGGGCCCGGCGTCCAGTGATGCTCTCCCGCAGGAGCAGCGCTCCCATCAGCACGGTGAAGGGCGCTGAGGCCTGCAGCACCAGTGAGGCCAGACCAGCGGGGAATCCGGCCGCCATTCCCAGATAGAGGCCGAAGAACTGCAGGGTCCCGAATCCGAGTCCGTAGCCCAGGAGGTACCTGACTCTGACCCCTGGCCAGGGGACGAACAGCAGAGCGGGGAGGGCCAGGAGCCCAAAGCGCAGCCCTGCCAGGAACAGGGGCGGGAAGTGCTCCAGGGAGAAATGAATGGCGATGAAGTTCAGGCCCCACATGGTGACCACAGTCAGAGCGAGCAGGATATGGCGAAGCGGCACCTCAGTATCATTGCGGAGGTGACTCAGTAGGTCTACTGATTGTTCGTTAAGTGTCTCTGTAGTCTTCCTACATGGAGGTTCGCCATCTTGAGCTGCTGAGGGACATCTCCCGGCGAGGAAGTCTGGCAGCGGTAGCCGCTGCTACTCACCGCACGCCCTCGGCGCTGTCGCAGCAGCTGCGCACTGCTGAGCGCGACATGGGAGCCAAGCTGGTGGAGCCGGATTCCAGAGGGATCCGCCTCACGGCAGCCGGCCAACTGCTGGCTGAGGGCGCTGAGGATATTCTTCAGCGGATCGCTGAGCTGCAGGCACGGTTGGATGAATCCTCCGGCGCTCCGCGCGGAACGGTCAGGATCGGCACGCTGCCCAGTGCGGGCGAGAGCCTGATTCCGCCCCTGTTCGCCGAGTTGGCCGACACCGAGATTCAGCTGGAGCTCGATGATTTCGATCTCGCTGAGGAAGATTTCGCCGCACAGGCTCTGGATGCTGACATCGTGATCGGCCACAGTGTGACGGGGGACGCGCCAGCAGGTGCCTCAGGTCTGGTCAGCACTCTGCTGATGCGAGAGCCGCTGGATATTGCTGTGCCTGAGAAGCACCCTTTGGCGGCCCTGAACAGTCTGAGCCCTGATGACGTCAGCCGCTTCGCGTGGATCGGGGTCCCAGCACGATACCCCTTCGATTCGATCCCGGTTGCTGTTGAGCAGGTGACCGGGCGCAGCATCAGGCGAACTGTCAGACTGCGGGACAACCGTTTGGTCCAATCACTGGTGGTCGCGGGGCAGGGGATTGCTCTGCTTCCACGGTTCACCACCCGCCCGCATCGCGGGATGGTTCTGCGGCCCCTCACCGGGATTCGCTCTGAACGGGCCATCGTGGCTCTGAGCCGCCCTGATCGGTATGCGCGATCAGCAGTCCAAGAGGTGACGGGCCGGCTCATCGGCATCGGCAGGCAGATTGCGTCAGGCGTCCCTCCCTCAGCAGCAGTCCCCACTGCTTGATGGTGCGGATCACATAGTTCATCGGCCTCGGGCGCCGGTATGGAGCCTCCCGACAGGGTCGCAGCTGCCCACCCAAAGATGCCCCGTGCCGCGCTCTCATTCTTGGCCAGTGGCTCAGGGCTGCGCCATGAGGAAGACGGCAGTATTCCCCCTTGCGGCTGCGGTCAGTATGCCTATCACCAGGATCAGCTGGAGGAGACCTGTCGCGAAGTAGAGTCCCTGCAGCCATGAGAACCCCTCAATGAGGACGGTTTCGACGAAGATCCAGATGACCATAGAGCACCCGGCTACAGCGACCCAAAGCGGAGCCGAGCTCTGGCGCGCGATGGTGAGCACTGCAGCCACCAGCTGGGTGCCGCCGACAATCACGACCAGAATGATGCCAGGCCAGAGAAAGGAGTCGAAGGAACTATTGGAGAGCATCGACGCTGGCATCCCGAGCCCCCCGGTGAGGACGATCGCAACACCCCCCGCAACAGCCGTGACTGCGTTGAAGAGTGTGACGCCAACGGTAATACGCCAAGCAAGCCTTATCAGCGCGAGGGTTTTCATCGTGACCTCGTATCCCTGGGAGTCAGTGGACTTTGCGAAACCAGCTCGCCTGGTCGGGGTCACTAGTCAACGCGCTTCAAGGCGTCTGCGAAAGGGTCAAAAGGCCCTCTGCTGCCTCCGAACTCCATAGTTCCACCGGAGTCTTTGGCCGAACGTCTCCGCTGTCGCGATAGCGCATGTCAGCGCATGCGGTGAGGAATCGACTCTTGCCGAGGGCACGTGTGACCTCTGGCCCGGGGAGTAAGTGCCGGAGCAGCGTGAGCGGAGTATGCGAGAACGACACTAGCCCTGTGCTTGTTGACGCGATCGCGCCCATACGCGAAAGAGCCCCTCTCCAACTAAAGAGAGGGGGGCTCTGATCGGGTGCTTCTATCTGTGGAGCCTGGGAGACTCGAACTCCTGACATCCTGCTTGCAAAGCATCTCCGGATCGCGCATTCCATTAGTCAGAGGAGGTTAGAAGAATGCTGTGGCGTACCTGGGGCGCACGGCTCAAATTAATCGCTTGTGCGACGCATTCCTCCGCGTCGAGAGGGATACTGCCGACCAAGTGAGTTACTACATGCTCGCTGCTGTCGCTGGCATGTTCGATCAACATGCAGCGTTGGCGCGTCCTCGTTGTGGAGATGACAAATGGGCATCACTCTGCGACTGCTCAACCTCTTAAAGGCTACCAACGGGTGTAACCGGTTAAGGTAGTTACATGATCCTCGATCCATCGAGTGGGCAGTGGTTCATTGCGCACGACGGGCAGCGCTGGTGGTTTGACTCGGGCTCTGTTGCTTTCGATTTTGCGTACACGGGCGGCTTCCCAGGCCCTGCAGATTGGGAGCACTGGCACGAGCCGGAGGATCTCGCGACGTGGTGGCGCGAGAGATTTGAGGCCGACGTCCCGGTAAGTGCATCGAACTATGGGCGAGCACGTGAGCTTCGGCATGCGATAGCTGAGTCGGTGTTCGCGGTCTCCCAGAACCATCGAGTTCCCGAAGAGGCTGTGTCTTTGATCAATGAGTGGGCGGCACGCCCAGATGTGCCGCCTCAGCTCTGCAAAGAGCCGCCAGTTACTTCCGATCGGCTGCTCGCCACGATTGCGCGGGCTGCCGTCAGTGCTCTCCGCAAGTCTGAACGGGTGCGCGTTTGCCGTGCTGGCGACTGTGCAGTGATGTACCTGGACACTTCACGTTCGGGGAATCGCGCGTGGTGCTCCATGCAACGATGTGGCAACCGCCACAAGATACGGGCACTGCGCGCACGTGGAGACACCTCCCGTGTAAGGACTGATTCTGAACACCCACCTCGACAGGAGATCAGCTCATGACGCTCACCCACATCAACCCCGCATCTCTGCACACCAACCCTGCCTTCTCTCAGGGTGTGCTGGTGACAGACGGTTCGCTGCTCCTCGTCGGAGGACAGAACGGCACCGATAAAGAGGGGCAACTCGTCTCCTCGGACTTGGGGGAACAGACGAAGCAGGCTCTCCGGAACGTTCTAGCGGTGCTCGCCGAGGCGGGCACAGACGCGAGCCACGTCGCCCGACTCGGTGTCTACCTTGCCGCTGGGGCTGACGCTGGGGCCGGCTACGCCTCAGCGTTCGACATCTGGGGTGCAAATCCGGCCGCGGTCACGGTCCTCACCGTTCACTCCTTCGCGCGGCCCGGCGTTCTGGTGGAGATCGAAGCGTTGGCTCTTGTACCGGAGACGCTATGACAATGAGAAGACCGGTCCAGCAGATGCCAGACGATATATCGGCAGTCCTCACCGAACGCCGGCTGCGCGATGCATATGACGATCGTCCGGCTTACCAGCGCAACGACTACCTCGCATGGGTTGGTGGGGGCAAAGCGCCCCGAGACGCGAGAGAAGCGAATCACGCAGATGCTGAACGAATTGCAGAAGGGCGGGATCTATATGGGGATGCGACACAGGCCATCCGACCGATGATTCGCGTGCTCCGGCGACAAGGATCACTGGCGTCGCACCATGGGGTGGCTCAGACCAGACACGAAAGAGCCCCTCTCCAACTAAAGAGAGGGGCTCTGATCGAGTGCTTCTATCTGTGGAGCCTAGGAGACTCGAACTCCTGACATCCTGCTTGCAAAGCAGGCGCTCTACCAACTGAGCTAAGGCCCCGTACTGGTGCTGGCATGAGCACCGGGTATTCAGTTTTGCTTATCCACCGTATCAGTAGCGTCAGCCCAGATACTGCGGTTCTTCTCATTCTTGCGCCACTCGCGGTAAGCGAGCGCGCCGGCTGCAGCCGCAGCTGCCACAATCAGTTTCTTCAAGTGGGCGTACGAGGACTTGAACCTCGGACCTCATCGTTATCAGCGATGCGCTCTAACCGCCTGAGCTATACGCCCCTTTTCCTCATTCGCCCTCTGGGCGACCACTACACGTTACACCAGCTCGGTCCGCGCCCACAAATTCTGCGGCCGCCAATCCAGGCGTGGGCTCAGTCGTCCGTCAGTGTGACGCCGACACCGCCGACCAGGGAGGCGCTGAAGTTGTACAGCACTGCGGCCAGCATGGACAGCAGCGTCAGCAGCACCACGTTCACCACCGAGATGATCGTCGCGAACGACGCCACCTGTCCCACACTCACAATCTCCTCGATCTGGAACCCGAGGCCTCCCGCCTCAGCGCCCAGAACCTGCTCGCCGAGCTCATTGACCCGGTCGAAGATGCCCGTGACATCCATAGCCGTCCAGATGGTCACAGCACAGACCACCATCATGATGCCCATGGCCACCGACAGCAGGAAGCTCATCTTCAGCACTGACCACGGGTCCACCCGTGACACCAGCAGGCGAGCCTTGCGCACCTTCGCCTTAGGCGTAGGCCGAACCAGCTGCGGCTGCGGACGCTGTCCAGGGCGCGGCTGGGGTCGTGCACCGCCCTGAGGGCGCGGGGCCGCACCAGACTGGGGCCGCGGTGCGGCCTGCGGACGGGCTCCAGCGGACTGGGGCCGCGGCGCCGGCTTCGTCGCGCTGGTCTCCTGGACGGAGGATGCCCGCGGGCGCGGGGCGGGGAACCGGCTCGTCGACGGGTTGTTGCCGCCGGTGCCGTCCGGGGTTTCGCTCACGGGAGACCTCCATCTTGAGTCCCATAGGTCATGATCGAGAGACCACGGTACTGCATAGTCCTAACGCTCCTGCCCAGCAGCTTCAGCCTGTCCCTGAGATTCTTCGCCGCCGTCCTCAGCGGCTTCGTCCTCAGCAGCCTCACCGGCCGCCTCAAGCGCGGCACCTGCGGCCTTGGCCACCTTCAGGATCCGGTCCTTCTTCCTGGGCTTGGCGAAGATCACACCCATAGTGTCTCGGCCTCGTGCCGGCACGCCGCTGGCGGGTGATCGGACCACGTTGCCGGAGGCCATGACCACAAGCACCTCGTCGTCCTCCTCGACCACCATGGCGCCGACCAGGTTGCCGCGCTCCTCAGCGAACTTGCCCACCTTGATGCCCAGTCCGCCGCGGCCCTGCACTCGATAGTCGTTCACGTCCGTGCGCTTGGCGAACCCGCCCTCGGTGACCGTCAGGACGAAGGAGCCGGCAGTGACCACATCGGCGGTCAGCAGCTCGTCGTCCTCGCGGAACTTCATGCCCGTCACACCGGAGGTGGCGCGGCCCATGGGCCGAAGGGCCTCGTCCGACGCGGTGAATCGCAGGGACTGACCCTTGCGGGAGACAAGCATCAGATCGTCCTCAGCGGCGACGAGCTTGGCCGAGACCAGCTCATCGTCCTCGCGAAGGTTGATGGCGATGACTCCCGCCTGGCGGGGAGTGTCGTAGTCGGTCAGCTTGGTCTTCTTGACCAGGCCGCCCTTCGTGGCGAGCACCAGGTAGTCCGCGTCGTCATAGTTCTTCAGCGTCAGCACACCGGCAATGTGCTCGTCAGGCTGGAAGGCGACGATGTTGGCCACGTGCTGGCCCTTGGAGTCACGCCCGGCCTCCACCAGCTCGTAGCACTTGGTCCGGTAGACCCGTCCCAGGTTCGTGAAGAACAGGATCCAGTTGTGCGTGGTGGTGACGAAGAAGTGCTCGACCACGTCGTCCGCCCGCAGCTGCGCTCCGCGCACCCCCACACCGCCGCGGTGCTGTGCGCGATAGTTGTCGATCCGGGTCCTCTTGACGTACCCGTCCCGGGTGACGGAGACCACCACGTCCTCTTCGGGGATGAGGTCCTCCATGGACATGTCGCCGTCGTACCCGCGCAGAATGTGGGTGCGCCGCTCGTCGCCGAACTTGTCGACGATGGCTTCGAGCTCCTCGCCGATGACCTGACGCTGCCGGTCCTCGCTCGCGAGGATCTCCTTGTATTCAGCGATGAGACGCATCAGCTCGTCGTACTCGTCCTGCAGGCGCTGGCGCTCCAGGCCGACCAGGCGGCGGAGCTGCATGTCGACGATGGCCGTCGCCTGCTCGTCGTCGATGTCGAGGAGCTGCTTCAGCCCCTCTCGGGCCTCCTCGACGTTGGCCGAGGCCCGGATGGTCTCGATGACCCGGTCGATCTCGTCCAGCGCCTTGAGCAGGCCCACCTTGATGTGCGCCTCCCGCTCAGCCTTGCCCAGGCGGAACTTCGTGCGACGGACGATGACCTCGATCTGGTGCATCACCCAGTGGTGGATGAACGCGTCCAGGCTCAGCGTCCGCGGCACACCGTCCACGAGGGCCAGCATGTTCGCGGAGAAGTTCTCCTGCAGGCTGGTGTGCTTGTAGAGGTTGTTCAGCACCACCTTTGCGACCGCGTCGCGCTTGAGCACCACAACCAGCCGCTGTCCGGTGCGGCCGGAGGACTCGTCGCGGATCTCCGCGATCCCGCCGACCTTGCCGTCGCGCACCAGGTCAGCGATCTTCTCCGCGAGCTTGTCAGGATTGACGTGGTACGGAAGCTCAGTGACCACCAGGCACGTGCGGCCCTGAAGCTCCTCGACGCTGACAACTGCCCGCATCGTGATGGAGCCGCGGCCGGTCCGGTAGGCGTCCTCGATCCCTCGGATGCCGAGAATCTGCGCGCCCGTGGGGAAGTCAGGCCCCTTGATGCGCTCCAGCAGCGCCTCCAGCAGCTCCTCGCGGCTGGCCTGCGGGTTCTGCAGGTACCAGTGCACACCGTCGGCGAGCTCGCGCAGGTTGTGCGGCGGAATGTTGGTGGCCATGCCGACCGCGATGCCGGAGGAGCCGTTGGCCAGCAGGTTGGGGATCCGGCTGGTCAGGACCACCGGCTCCTGCTGCTTGCCGTCGTAGTTGTCCTGGAAGTCCACGGTGTCTTCGTGGATGTCCCGGACCATCTCCATGGCCAGCTGCGCCATCTTGGTCTCGGTGTATCGAGGCGCCGCTGCCCCATCGTTGCCCGGCGAGCCGAAGTTCCCCTGACCGGCCGCCAGCGGGTAGCGCATCACCCAGTCCTGAATGAGCCGGACGAGCGCATCGTAGATCGCCATGTCGCCGTGCGGGTGGTAGGAGCCCATCACGTCGCCGACCACGCGGGCGCACTTGTTGAAGGAGCGGTCCGGGCGGAAGCCCCCGTCGTACATCGCGTACAGGACGCGGCGATGCACAGGCTTCAGCCCGTCCCGCACGTCCGGCAGGGCACGGCCGACGATGACGGCCATGGCGTAGTCCAGGTAGGACCGCTTCATCTCCGTCTGGAGATCCACCTGCTCGATGCGGTCCGTCTCGACGATGGTGCCCTCCAGGGGCGCCGCGGTTTCGCGCTGCTGCCCTGCTTCGTTCTGGGGGTTCTCTGGGGTGTCAGTCATATGTCTGTGTGCTCTTTCTTCAGCGCAGTCTCAGGAGGCCAGTGATCAGATGTCCAGGAACCGGACATCCTTGGCGTTCTGCTGGATGAACCCTCGGCGGGACTCCACGTCCTCGCCCATCAGCACGGAGAAGATCTCGTCCGCGGCCGCGGCGTCCTCCATGGAGACCTGCAGCAGCGTGCGGTTGTCGGGGTCCATCGTCGTCTCCCACAGCTCCGAGTAGTCCATCTCCCCGAGCCCCTTGTACCGCTGGATGCCCAGCTCCTTGGGCAGCTTGCGTCCGGCTGACCGGCCGGCGTCCAGCGCACGGTCGCGCTCAGCGTCGGTGAAGACATAGTCGGGGTCACCGTTGGACCACTTGATCTTGTACAGGGGCGGCTGGGCCAGAAACACGTGCCCGTGCTCGATGAGCGGGCGCATATAGCGGAACAGCAGAGTGAGCATCAGGGTGGTGATGTGCTGCCCGTCCACATCCGCATCGGCCATCAGCACGATCTTGTGGTACCTCAGCTTGGCGGCGGCGAACTCCTCGCCGATGCCCGTTCCGAAGGCGGTGATCATCGACTGGATCTCCTGGTTGCCCAGCGCCTTGTCCAGGCGAGCCCGCTCCACGTTGAGGATCTTGCCGCGCAGCGGAAGGATCGCCTGGGTGCGGGGGTTGCGGCCCCGCTTGGCGGAGCCGCCGGCGGAGTCGCCCTCGACGAGGTAGATCTCCGACTCGGAGGGATCCTTGGAGGAGCAGTCCGCCAGCTTCCCCGGCATGCCGAACGTCTCCAGCGGAGACTTGCGACGGGCATTCTCGCGAGCCTTGCGCGCTGCCATGCGCGCGGTGGCCGCGGACTGAGCTTTGGCGATGATCGACTTGCCGGCGGCGGGGTTGCGCTCCAGCCAGTCGCCCAGGTAATCCGTGACCACACGCTGAACGAAGCCGCGCGCCTCGGAGTTGCCCAGCTTCGTCTTCGTCTGGCCCTCGAACTGGGGTTCGGCGAGCTTCACGGAGATGACGGCGGTGAGCCCTTCCCGGATGTCTTCGCCGGTCAGGTTCTCATCCTTCTCCTTGATCAGGTTCTTCTCCCGGCCGTACCGGTTGATCAGGGAGGTCATCGCGGCGCGGAAGCCCTCTTCGTGGGTGCCGCCCTCGTGGGTGTTGATCGTGTTGGCGTAGGTGTGGACCGATTCCGAGTAGGTGAGCGTCCACTGCATCGCCACCTCGGCGGTGATGCCGCGCTCGTCGTTCTCCGACTCGAAGGCAATGACATCGTCGTGCACCATCTCAGCCCGCTTGGCCTTGTTGAGATGGTTCACGTAGTCGAGCAGTCCGTGGTCGTACTGGTAGACGACGACTCGTCCGGCGCCCTTGCCCTCCTGAACGGCCTCCTGCTGCTCGCCCGGCTCTGCGGCGGCAGCCTCCTCACCGGATTCGGACTGGGCGTGGGTCTCCCTCTCCACCACCTCGTCCTCGACCACGATGTTCTCTTCGATCCGACGCTCATCGCGGAGACTGATGCGCAGACCCTTGTTGAGGAACGCCATCTGCTGGAAGCGTGCACGGAGAGTCTCGAAGCTGAACACCGTGGAGTCGAAGATCTCAGCGTCCGGGTAGAAGACCTGGGTGGTGCCCCGGTCCTCAGTGGGGCCTTCGTTCGTCAGCTCCTTCATGACCTGACCGCCCTGCCCGAACGTGATCGCCCAGCGGCTGCCCTGACGGGCGACGCGGGTCTCCACGTGGGACGAGAGCGCGTTCACCACGGAAATGCCCACGCCGTGCAGGCCGCCCGAGACGGCGTATCCGCCTCCTCCGAACTTTCCGCCCGCGTGGAGCACCGTCATCACGACTTCGACGGTGGGCCTGCCCTCAGTGGGGTGCATGTCCACGGGGATCCCGCGGCCGTTGTCCTCCACACGCACGCCGCCGTCGTCCTGCAGGGTCACACTGATGTGATCGCAGTACCCCGCCAGCGCCTCATCGACAGAGTTGTCCACCACTTCGTAGACCAGGTGGTGGAGTCCCCGCTCGCCGGTGGAGCCGATGTACATGCCCGGCCGCTTCCGGACCGCCTCAAGGCCCTCCAGGACGGTGATGTCCGATGCTCCATAATTGCCTTGATCTTGCGGTGTCGTGGAATCCGCTGTCATGCGGGTGGATCGTCTCCTCGTAGCGGGCGGTCTATTGGCTTCATTCTACTGCCCGGATCCAAGTTTTCCCCATTCTGAGGGGAAGAACATGCCAGCAGATGCCGCTGAGCGGCCGCAGAAGGTATGCCAGAGAATCTCAGGGATCCTCTTACGGGGAACTGCTCACAGCAGACGGTCCCAGGACGGCATATGCGAAATGAGAGCTTTCGATCACCCGTAGGTGTCGCGCGGGCCGCGCCCTCCTCGGACGGACAGCCTGCCCCTCCTCCAGCTCGGCCCCGAGGGCCCGCGGATCTCCAGGCTCGTCACGATGCCGGGACCGAGCTCTCGGGTGAACACCTGCAGCAGCTGGGGCTGCATGAGCTTGAGGTTCGTCGCCCACGCCGTGGAGTCGCAGACCACCTTCACCACGCCGTCCTCGAAGCTCTCAGGCTGGCAGTGCTCGGCGATCGCCTCTCCGACAAGGGCCTCCCAGCGGCTGATGACCCCTCCGACGGCGACCGGGGCGCTCCAGCCCCGGCTGCGGATCAGGCCTTTGACCGCCTCGCCCAGCGGCTTCGGGTCCCGGAGACTGCCCACCCTCTGCCGTGACGGCGCCGAACGGGAGGTGCTGCGCGGATCCCCCGCGAGACCTTTGCCAGCCCCGGACGATGCGGCTCCGGAGCTCTTCGCCGGTGAGCGCGGAACGCCGCCCGCACGCCTGTCTCCGCGCTGCTCGGCGGATCTGCGGAAGCGCCGATACATCTGGGCTGCGGCGTCGATGCTGGCCTCATCCCCGTCCTGGCCCGGCTGGGGACTGCTCTGCTCACCCATAGCGGCTGACCCGGCTGATCTGCTGCTCCGACTCCACCCGATACGCATTCGCCAGCAGCTCCTCAGGCACGTCGTCGTCCACTGCGGCAGTGACGATGAGCTGGCCGGGAGCGGCAGAGGAGCCTTCACCCGCAGCGAGGTCGGCCAGCCGACGCCGGCGTCGTGCGTCGAGCTCCGCAAAGACATCGTCGAGGATCAGGATGGGTTCCGCGCCCTCGCTCGGGTCGTCCTCGAGCATGACCCGGTAGGACCCCAGCCGCAGCGCCAAAGCATAGGACCATGTTTCCCCATGGGAGGCGTATCCCTTCACCGGTGTGGTGTCCAGGGTGAAGTGGAGGTCATCACGATGGGGGCCCACCAGAGTGACCCCGCGGTCCCGCTCCGCGCTGCGGGCGCTGAGCAGGGCCTCCTGCATCCACTGGGCCAAGTCCTGCTCACCGGCCTCAGCGAGCTCGGCGGGCTCGCGCTCCAAAGAGCTGGTGTACTCCATGGACGCCGAGCGCACACTCTGCGACAGCTCCTGATAGGCCATGGCGGTGTGCGGCCGGAGGGCGGCCAGCATGTCCAGCCGTGCTCTCAGCAGGCGGGCCCCGGCAGTCGACAGCTGAGCGTCCCACACGGCCAGGGTGGAATCATGGGTGGCGGTGAAGCCTTCATGCCGGATGGACTTCATGAGCGCATTGCGCTGCTTCAGCGCCTTTTCGTAGTCCTGCCGCACGCCGGCGAGCCAGGGGCGCAGCTGCACGGCCAGGGAGTCCAGCAGCCGCCGGCGCACTTCCGGCGAGCCCTTGATGAGCTCCAGGTCCTCCGGGGCGAAGAGCACCGTCCGCAGGATCCCCAGAATCTCGGATGACCGAACCGGGCTGCCCCTGTTGATCCGGGCGCGGTTGGACCGACCCTGGTTGATCTCCAGCTCCAGGAACGCCTCGCGGCTGCCCCGGTGGGCGGCAGCTCTGATGATGGCCTGCTCATGACCGTGCCGGATCAGAGGGCCGTCATGGGGAACTCTGTGCGACGACAGAGTGGCCAGATAGCCCATCGCTTCGGCGATGTTGGTCTTCCCTACGCCGTTGTACCCGAGAAGGACATTGGGCCCAGGCTCCAGGGCCAGCTCCGCGTCCTCATAGCTGCGGTAGTTCTGGAGGATGAGCTGCGACACGCGCACTCTGGGCCTCCCGCCTACTGGTTGAGCAGACGCACCGGCATCAGCAGGTACCGGAATTCTGTCGAGTTCTCACTGTCCGGAGCCTCCTGCCCAGTGATCATGGCCGGCTTAGGCGCCGAGACGAAGGAGAACCGCAGGTACTCGGTGCTGATGACGTTCAGCCCCTCGTTGAGATACGCAGGGTTGAATCCCACGGTGATCGACTCACCGGTGAGCTGGGCGTCGATGCTCTCTGACGCTGAGGCATTGTCGTCGACGCCGGCGTCGAGAACCACCTGGTTGTCCTCAGTGAAGTGCAGACGCACATGTCCGTTGCGCTCCGAGACCAAGGACACGCGGCGAGACGCTTCGATGAGCTCGGCGGTGTTCACCACCGCATGGATCGGAGTGTCCTCGGGGAAGAGCTGGCGGATCTTGGGATAGTCGCCGTCGACCAGGACGCTGGTGGTGCGCCTGCTCCCGGAGGAGAACCCCACGAGAGCATCATCCTCGGAGAGCGAGATCTGAAGATCGCCGCCGCCCGCGAGGGACTTCGCGACGTCATTGAGGGTCTTTGCCTTGATGAGCACAGACGTCGAGACGTCCGGCTGCGAGGGCGTCCAGCGGATCTCACGCATCGCCAGGCGATACCGGTCAGTCGCGAGGAACGTAATGGTGTCGCCCTCGATCTCCAGCTTGACGGCCGTGAGGATGGGCAGCGTGTCATCCCGCGATGCGGCTGTGATGACCTGCGAGACCGCACGGGCGAAGACGCTGCCGTCGACGGTGCCTGCAGTCTGCGGCTGGCTGGGAAGCTCTGGGTATTCGTCCACCGGCATCGTGGCCAGAGTGAAGTTCGAGGAGCGGCAGGTGACCCTGACCTTCGAATCTTCGAGGGAGAAGCTTACGGGTGCGTTCGGGAACGACTTCACGATGTCGTTGAGCAGCCGTCCGGAGACGAGCACGGTTCCATCGGAGTCGATGTTCGCTTCGATGCTGAGCTGCGCCGAGACTTCGTAGTCGAAGCTCGAGATGGTGACGAGGCCGTTCTCCGCTCGGATCAGGAGTCCTGACAGCACCGGGGCAGGCGGCCGGGGAGACAGAGACCGTGCAGCCCAGGAGACAGCCTCCGAGAGGACATCACGGTCAACGGTGAACTGCACTGTGGAGGGTCTCCTTACGGGAATGAGCACGTCTGCTGAGTGAGCCTACCGGCAGGGAGCAGCTACCCGCTACCAGAGTCGGCACAAGATGAGCGCCGGCGAGGTGCTCAGAGCACTACATCTTGTTTGCGTTCCTGGCCGCAGTCCAACCGTGCGCTGTCGAAATGCAATAGAGAGATTTTATGAAGCAGTAGTAGTAACAGGTGTGGATTCTGTGGATAACTGCTCCTTTGCCGCGGCCTGGGCGGATCTCCCTGTGCAGTGACTGGTGGATGTGGAGCATGCGACGTGTGGATGCGCTGGGGAGAGATTTTAGGCCTGATGGGTGATATCCCCAGGGATGTGCACCTTATCCACAGGATTTTGGGAATGGTCCTCAGGTTTTCCACCCATTTATCCACAGGTGTGGGGAGGCGTGTGAGCGAGTTCCACGTCTGCTTGTGGAAATGTGGGAAAAACTGTGGATAAGGCGAAAGTCAAAACGTCTGGAGACCGCTGTCTGGGCTGAACTACATACGTGTGACATGTGCACAGACCCATCCGGGGGTCCAGTGGAGAACCCTCTGGAAGAGGTCGGCTCCATGCGGCTGCGCCTGCAGCGCCTATCTGCCCTGCTTGATCTTGTTGGTCAGCTCAGTGACCTGGTTGAAGACCGCTCGCCGTTCGGCCATGAGCTCTCGGATCTTGCGCTCGGCATAGATCACCGTGGTGTGGTCACGTCCGCCCAGGGCCTGGCCGATCTTCGGCAGCGACATCTCCGTGAGCTCGCGCAGCAGGTACATGGCGATCTGACGAGCCGTGACGAGGGTGCGATTGCGCGATTTCGACATCAGCTCCTCGACGGCGAAGTGGTAATACTCCGCTGTGGCGTTGATGATCTGCTCGGCAGTGATCTCGTGAGCGTGGTCGTCAGAGATGAGGTCCTGCATCACCTGTTCAGCCAGGTCCAGGTTCACATCCTGCCTATTGAGCGCGGCATAGGCCGTCACTCTGATGAGGGCACCCTCGAGCTCGCGGATGTTCGTCGAGATCTTGGAACCGATGTACTCCAGCACATCGTCCGGGCATGAGAAGTTCTCGGCGTTGGCCTTCTTGCGCAGGATCGCGATGCGCGTCTCCAGCTCCGGAGGCTGAATGTCAGTGATCAGGCCCCATTCGAACCGGGAGCGAAGCCGCTCCTCAAACCCTGACAGCTGCTTGGGGGGCAGGTCCGAGGTGATGACGACCTGCTTGTTGTTGTTGTAGAGCGTGTTGAAGGTGTGGAAGAACTCCTCCACCGTGCGCTCCTTGTCGGCGAGGAACTGGATATCGTCGAGGAGGAGGATGTCCACGTTGCGGTAGAGGGTCTTGAAGCTGGCACCCTCATCGTCGCGGATGGAGTTGATGAAGTCGTTCGTGAACTCCTCAGAGTTGACGTACCTGACCCTGATTCCCGAGTAGAGGCGCTGGGCGTAGTGGCCGATGGCGTGCAGCAGGTGCGTCTTGCCCAGTCCCGAGTCCCCGTAGATGAACAGCGGATTGTATGCCTTGGCGGGCGCTTCGGCGACGGCGTTGGCCGCTGCGTGTGCGAACCGGTTCGACGAGCCGATGACGAACGTGTCGAAGGTGTACCGCGGGTTCAGCCGAGAGGCCTCGAACGTCTCTCCCTGCGCAGTGGCATCAGGATCAGGAACCGGAGAGGGCCTGGGAGCCTCGAAGGGTTCGGCGTGGGAGGTCGGAGCGGGTCCGCGGGCTGGACTCGGAGCGGGGGCTTCGGGCGCATGCGGCGGATACTGCGGGGAGGGCTGCTCGCCGACGGACTCAGCAGCCGGGGTGAGCGAGGGGTCGGTGCCGGGAGAGTCAGCGCGCTGCCGCTTGGCGAGCTCCGGATCGATCACGTAGGCGCACAGCACATCTTTGCCGAAGACTGTCCGAAGTGCGGCGGAGATCTGAGCCTGGAGTGTGGACTGCATCGTCTCTCGGATCCGCTCATGCGGGACGGCGAGCAGCAGGGTGTCGCCGATGAGCTGGTCCGACTGGGGGACCGCCCGGGCGATGTCGGTGAGCTTCAGACCGCTGATTCCATGGTTCTCACGCAGTTCTGCAATGACCTGCTGCCATTTGGCTGAGACGCTGGTCTGATAGGTGTCCGACACGCTGTGGAGTCCTCCATTAGTATTCTCATGCCATGTGCTAAGCGGCCAGTCTTCGTGCTCGGACAGTATTCCACAGGTTGTGAACAGCCTGTGGGGAAAATGTTGACAATCTGTGGAGTTGACGATGACAGGCTGTCGCCCGTAGTGTTGACAGGTCGCTCTGTGTTATGTGCGCGCCGTGACGCCTCACGTGGCGCTCCCGCAGCGCCGAGCAGAGCCCGTAAGACTTCACAGACATTTCATTTGGGAGAAGACCAATGACCAAGCGGACTTTCCAGCCGAGCAACCGCCGCCGCAGCCGTAAGCACGGCTTCCGGTCCCGCATGCGGACCCGCGCGGGCCGGTCGATCATCTCGGCGCGCCGTCGCAGCGGACGCAAAGAGCTGAGCGCCTGAGCTTCTGCACGACACGTCAACGGCCCGTTCCCCGCTTGGGGGACGGGCCGTCCGTGTTCTGAATATGCTTCCTGTCGAGCACCGCATCCGGAAGGCCCAGGACTTCAGGGCGATACTGCGCTCCGGCGCGCGCGCCGGAACGAGCACCTCTGTGGTGGTGGTTCGCGTGACTCCCCTCAGCGCTGAGGAAAGCCTGCGCCCCGTCCGATGGAGGGCCGGGCTCGTCGTGTCCAAAGCGGTGGGCAACGCAGTCGTCCGCCATCGGACCGCCCGCAGACTCCGGCACATCTGCGCCGAGATCGTGCCTCCGTGGACCATGGACGGGCACCGTCTCGACATCGTGGTGAGGGCACTGCCCCCCATCGCAGCCTCTGACCACGAGACGGTGACCAAAGAGGTGCGAAGCGGACTCAAGCGGGCTCTCAAGCGCGCCGGATACGGAGCGTCATGACGCAGACTCCCGAGGGCACATCCTGGCTCCGTCATCGTGACTACTACGTGGAGGAGGGCGAACAGCCCGGCCTCCCCGGTCCGGCACCGTCGGACGAAGAGGTCAGATCGCAGCACTGGGGCTGGCTCAGGAGAGCGCCCTCCTATCCTCTGGTGCTGTTCGTCATGGCCTGGCGCCGCGTGATCTCCCCGCTCTACGGGCAGGTGTGTGCGTTCTATCCCAGCTGCTCGGCCTACGGCCTGGAGGCGCTGACCACGCACGGGCTGATCAGGGGCGGCGCGCTGACGGCGTGGAGAGTGCTCCGGTGCAATCCCTTCACCGGCGGCGGAGTCGACCACGTTCCGTGCGCCCATCGGATTTGGCCGGCGGAGGAGCTCCCCCGGATCATAGAGACGAACCATCCGCCCATCGACCATGAGCCGAGCAGCCCCTAGAGGTCAGGAACTTCCGATACCCTGGAGGCTGATCTTTTGCGAGCTTTCAGCCGGACGGCGTCCCAAGCACTGATGTCCGGCCCAACCCTTTGAGAGTTATATGGCCTTCCTCGACACACTAATGTGGCCCTTCAGCTGGGCCGTGTCATTCATCCTCAGCATCGCCCACTCCTTCCTGGGCATCCTCGGCATGGATTCCGAGTCCGGATGGACGTGGACGATCTCCATCATCCTGCTGGTGCTCTTCATCCGTACCCTGCTGATCCCGCTGTTCGTGCGGCAGATCAAGTCGCAGCGCGGCATGCAGTCGATGCAGCCGGAGATGCAGAAGCTCCAGGCCAAGTACAAGGGCAAGAAGGACCCCGTCTCGCGGCAGGCGATGGTTCAGGAGCAGCAGGCGCTGTTCAAGAAGCACAGCGTGAACCCGTTCATGACCTGCCTGCCCATTCTGGCGCAGCTGCCGATCTTCTTCTCCCTCTTCTGGATGCTGAACCGGATGAACGAGGAGTACTACGACGAGGGGTACTTCTCGCTCTCCGGCAGCGAAGTGCAGAGCCTCTCCGAGTCCACCATCTTCGGCGTCGGCATGAACGACGTGCTCTGGGGCGCGGTCCAAGGCGATCCGTCGACTCAGGGCAGCGTGACCTCCGTCGTGCTCCTCGCCAGCATCCTGACGGCAGCCATGGTGGCCAGCCAGTTCTTCACGCAGAAGCAGCTGATGGCGAAGAACATGTCCGAGGCGGCCCAGACCGGCCAGATGGCGCAGATGCAGAAGATCATGCTGTACGTGCTGCCGCTGGCCATGATCTTCGGCGGCGTGAACTTCCCGCTGGCACTGATCATCTACTGGACCGCGACCAACCTCTGGACCATGGGTCAGCAGTGGTGGGTCATCCGCAACAACCCCACGCCCGGCTCCATGGCGGAGAAGGAGCTCAACCTCCGGCGCGCTGCCAAGGGCCTGCCGCCGATCGGTGAGGAAGCACGCAAGGCCGCCGAAGAGGCGAAGAAGCCGACCGGCGAGCACAAAGGGCCCCAGGCCCAACCAGCCCGCAAGCGCAAGAAAAAGAAGAAGAAGAAAAAGGGACAGCGATGACGGAAACCTCTGAGAACCCCGCCGAGAACCCAGTGCTCCAGGCCAATGAGACTGTGGCCCCTGAGGAGGCGCACGTCGTCGAGAACCAGGACACTGTCGAAGAGCTTCCGGAGGAGGACTCCGACGGCGAGGACGACAGCGACGACGAGACCCCGGACGAGGGAGACGTCGCCGCCGATTACCTCGAAGAGCTTCTGGACATCGTGGACCTCGACGGTGACATCGAGATCGAGATCCGCGGCGAACGGACGTTCATCTCCATCCAGGCTGAGGACGGCGGCGCAGAGCTGCAGGACCTCGTCGGCACGGACGGAGAGACGCTCGACGCGCTCCAGGAACTGACGCGCCTCGCCGTGCTGTCGGCGACCGGTCACCGCACCCGCCTCGTGCTGGACATCAACGGTCATCGCAACGCACGCAACGAGGAGCTCCGGGCCAAGGCCCAGGAAGCCGTCCAGAAGGTCAAGGACACCGGCGAAGAGGTGCCCATGGAGCCGATGAGCGCCTTCGAGCGCAAGATCGTCCACGACTTCATCGCCGAGGCAGGCCTGACCTCAGGCTCCGAGGGCGAGGGCCGCAAGCGGCACGTGGTGGTCTCCGCCTGATGACGGAGGCCCCAGTCCCGGACCCCACGGAGCAGGAGCGTCGAGCGGCCGAGCAGCTGTTCGGCGAACGCCTGCCCCTTGCCGAGGGGTTCGTCCGCCACCTGTGCACCACAGGCATCGATCACGGTCTGCTGGGCCCTCGTGAGGTGCCGCGCATGTGGTCCCGCCATGTGCTGAACTGCGCTGTGCTTGCGCCCGAACTGCCGGAGGGCGGCGACGTGGCAGACGTGGGCTCCGGCGCAGGGCTTCCAGGACTGGCTCTTGCGATCGCACGGCCCGATGTCCGCATGTCACTCATCGAGCCCATGGAGCGACGTGTCGACTGGCTCTCCGAGGTGGTGGCCGATCTGGGCCTCGACAACGTCGACATCATCCGAGGCCGCGCCGAGGACGTCACGGACGAGGTCATGGCTGACGTGGTGACAGCACGCGCCGTGTCAGCACTTAAGAAGCTTGTACCCCTGACAGCGCCACTGCTGGCTGATGACGGTCAGCTCCTCCTGATCAAGGGCCGGAGTGCGGCAGAAGAGATTGAGACGGCAGCGAAGGCCATTCGTCGCTTCAAACTCCGCGCGCCGGCCGTCGAGCTTCTGGGCGAGGATCTTCTGGAGGAGCCGACGACGGTTGTCAGGATCCGTCGAGTGCCCGCGTCCGACAGCTGACCTAGACTCGTCGTCATGACTGAATCTCTCTCTGGCTCACCGCTGGCCGCACAGCTGCACGACGAGCAGCGCCGTCGCCGCAAACTTTCAGAGATGTCTCTCCAGCCCCCGGAGAGCACCCGCGTCATCACGGTCTCCAACCAGAAGGGCGGCGTCGGCAAGACCACGACGACCGTGAACCTCGCAGCTGCCCTTGCCGATCACGGATTCAACGTTCTCGTCATCGACATTGATCCCCAGGGCAACGCATCAACAGGGCTGGGAGTCCCCCACAGCGCTGAGACCGACTCCATCTATGACGTGCTGATCGATGACCTCTCCATCGCTGAGGTCGTCTCAGCCTCTCCCGACGTAGAGAACCTCGAAGTGGTTCCTGCAACGATCCACCTGGCGGGCGCGGAGATCGAACTGGTCTCTCTCGTTGCTAGGGAGCAGCGTCTCCAGCGGTCGCTTGATGAGTACATCCAGTACAGGGAGAACGAGGGCAAACCCCGCCTGGACTACGTATTCATCGATTGCCCGCCGAGTCTTGGTCTCCTCACCGTCAACGCCTTCGTCGCGGCCAGAGAAGTTCTGATCCCGATCCAGTGCGAGTATTACGCGCTTGAGGGACTCAGCCAGCTGCTGAACAACATCAGTCTCATACAGAAGCATCTCAACCCGAAGCTTGAAGTCTCCACGATCCTGCTGACCATGTACGACGCCCGGACAAACTTGGCGGCGCAGGTTGTTCATGAGGTCAAGGAGTACTTCGGTGGGGAAGTGCTGGAGAGCAAGATTCCGCGCAGCGTCAGGATCGCTGAAGCTCCCAGCTATCAGCAGAGCGTCATCACCTACGCGCGCGACAGCACGGGTGCGCTCGCCTATCTTGAAGCAGCTGCAGAGATAGTCCAACGGGCGTCGTCAGCTCCCTTTGCCGGGTAGCTTCCCGTTTCACGTGAAACCCTGCCCCCGCTGAAGCTCTCCCCGCCCTAGAATGAAGGGCATCATTCGAACGCTCGGGAGGGCATCTTTTCTATGGCAGAGCGAAAGCGACGCGGACTTGGCCGGGGCCTCGGCGCACTGATCAACTCCGACGCGGAGGAACAGTCTCCCTCCGGCGCGACGGCGCATGCGATCCCTCCGCTGGAACCTGAGATACCTCCGGAGCCCGTTTCACGTGAAACCGATGAAGCGGCCAATGAGCGGCCCGAACGACCCATCGACGTCTTCTTCTCGGCCAAGAGTCACCTGGAGACCCAGAAGATCTCGCATCAGCGGGATGCATCGCGAGCCCGCACGACGAGCAGCCGCGCGAATGGGCGAAAGCGAGCGGAGATGCCTGCCATGTCCTCCGCCCAGACAGCGAAGCAGGAGACTGTCAGTTCTCTTCCCGTTCCACGTGAAACGGAACCGTACGAGTCCGCCGAGTTCCTCGCCGTTCCGATCGCGAGCATCCGACCCAACCCTCGCCAGCCTCGTCAGGTGTTCGACGAAGACGATATGGCGGAGCTCGTTCACTCGATACGCGAGATTGGGGTCCTTCAACCCATTGTCGTGAGGCCTGTAGAAAATGCCGGCTATGAGCTCATTATGGGCGAACGTCGTTGGCGGGCATCCGAGGCGGCGGGCAAGGAGACCATTCCAGCGGTGGTCCGACACACCGCGGACGAGGATCTGCTCCGTGACGCGCTGCTCGAGAACATCCATCGCTCAGAACTCAACCCTTTGGAAGAAGCCGCCGCGTACCAGCAGCTGCTCGACGACTTCGGGATCAGTCAGGAAGAGCTGTCACGCCGTATTGGCAGGTCACGCCCACAGATCTCCAACACTCTGCGTCTGATGCGCCTGCCCGCCGCGGCCCAACGACGCGTGGCCGCCGGCGTGCTGTCCTCGGGTCATGCGCGCGCCCTGCTGTCCTTGAACAGTGAGGATCGTATGGAGGAGCTCGCATCCCGGATCGTATCCGAGGGCCTCTCCGTGCGCGCTGCCGAAGAACAGGCGTCGGTCATGAAGCGGACTCCCGCACAAGAAGCTCCGGTTTCACGTGAAACGGACCGTCTGCCCAGCAGCTCTCGTTATGAGCAGCTCGACGAATACGCCGAGGCCTTGATTGACACCCTCGACACCCAGGTCAAGATCACTTTGGGGGCGAAGAAGGGACGCATAGCGATCGACTTCGCAGGCGTTGAGGATCTCGAACGCATTCTGAAGCAGCTGGGGCTGCACGTGGACGCTGGGTGATCAGCAGGCAAGGTGGACCGCCGGGCAGACTGGCGCGTTTCACGTGAAACACAAAAATGCCCCCTCCGGCGTCTCCATGAGATCAGCCAGAGGGGGCATTCCTATGCCCGACGTCTACTTCAGAAGATCGGAGAACTCATCCTCGAGGGCAGGCTTGGGCTTTGCTCCGATGGAGGAGACCACGTGCTC
Source organism: Nesterenkonia sp. NBAIMH1 (assembly GCF_007922635.1). Taxonomy (NCBI): domain Bacteria; kingdom Bacillati; phylum Actinomycetota; class Actinomycetes; order Micrococcales; family Micrococcaceae; genus Nesterenkonia; species Nesterenkonia sp. NBAIMH1. Next base: position 1,356,584 of record NZ_CP042335.1, on the reverse strand, counting down.
GCCGTCGCGGAAGCCGTAGACCGCAGGAATCGACGTGATGCCGTACTTCGCCGCGGTGGCGGGGTTCTCGTCGACGTTGACCTTCACGACCTCTATCTTGTCCTCGTTCTCGTTGGCAAGCTCTTCGAGGACCGGGGAGAGGGCCCGGCAGGGGCCGCACCACTCCGCCCAGAAGTCCACCAGAACCGGCTTGGAGTTCTGCAGAACATCGGCTTCGAAGCTTGAATCGGTCACGTTCTTCAGTTCAGACATAATGTGTCCTTTCCTAGGAGGTTTCGGCCAGTTGGGGAGTGGTGGGCAGACGGGATGCCAGGTAGTGCTCGACGTCGAGGGCGGCCGTGCAGCCTGAGCCTGCAGCGGTGATCGCCTGACGGTAGTGCGGGTCCAGGACATCCCCCGCTGCGAAGACGCCGGGGAGCGACGTCTTGGAGGATCGTGCGTCCACGGCGACGGTTCCCTCGGCAGTGAGCTCAAGCTGATCAGCGAACAGTGCTGTTCGAGGATCATGGCCGATGGCGACGAAGAGTCCCGTCACATCCAAGGACGACTCCTCGCCTGTCACGGTGTTGCGCAGGGCCAGGCGGTTCACTTTGCCATCACCGTCGACTCGAGTGATCTCGTTGTTCCACACAAAATCGATCTTGTCATTGGCATGGGCGCGGTCGGCCATAATCTGCGATGCGCGCAGGGAGTCCCGTCGGTGAATGACGGTGACCTTGGAGGCGAACTTTGTGAGGAACATTGCTTCTTCCATAGCGGAGTCGCCGCCTCCTGCCACGGCAATGTGCTGCTCCCTGAAGAAGAAGCCGTCACACGTGGCGCACCAGCTGACTCCGTGGCCGGAGAGCTCCTTCTCACCGGGCACTCCCAGCTCACGGTACGCCGAACCCGTTGCCAGAATGACAGCACGGGCGTGGAGGATCTCCCCTGAGCCGGTGGTGATCTTCTTGATCTCGCCGCCCAGGTCCAGAGCGGTGGCGTCCTCGTGCCGGATGTCGGTGCCGAAGCGTCGCGCTTGGGCTTCCATGTTCATCATGAGGTCAGGTCCCATGATGCCCTCGGGGAATCCGGGGAAGTTCTCGACCTCAGTGGTGTTCATCAGCTCCCCGCCCGCGGTGACCGAGCCCGCGAGGACCACAGGGCTGAGGTTCGCTCGGGCGGTGTAGATGGCAGCCGTGTAGCCGGCGGGTCCGGAGCCGACGATCACAACGTCGTGCACCTGGTTCGGAGTCTGATCAGTCACGCTGGGTGTCCTTCGTGGGGTTGTAGGGTGCCAATGGCATCAACAGCTGTGTCCATGGAGCCTATTCCATCAGCTGAGTCTGAGGCCCTCCTGGCCGGGCCTTGGGGGTCAGCCTTGGAGCGCTGCGAAGATGATCACAGCGGCGATGATCACCAGAAGAAGGAGGCCGCCGGCCGAGACCCACTGGCGGGGCGTGAGGCTGGCCATGCTGAAGCTGTCCTCGGACGGCGCTGCCTCTGCTGAGCCGGGTTCGGCTGCGGAGGTGCCTGCGGCGGAGCCGTCGCTGCTGGCGGACGGGAAGCTCTTCGGAGCCTTGGGTGCGTCAGATGTGAGCAGATCGGCGAAGCTGCTCGGTGCCTGCGCGCTCTGTGGGGCGACGGGGGCGGGAGCAGCGCCGCTGTACATGTGGTCAGGCTGCTCAGGCGGGTTGTCTATGACTTCCTCGCCCTCTGCGATGAGGTCTTCCTCAGGGGTGGCCTGGGGTGAGGCCGAGGTATCAGCGGCATCATCTGCTGCTGCAGCCGGCTTATCGCTCGGGCCGTCGGGTTCCTTAGCCGGCTCTTCGACAGGCCCGTCGTCCGATGTTGCCCATGACGTTGAGGCCTCATCTGCGTCACCGACGGCGGAGGGGCGCAGTGAGGCCTCCAAGGTCTCGCTTCCGTCCGCCTCAGAGGACACAGTGATCTCGTCCAGATCGGACAGCAGGCCCAGGTCTGCCTGGAACGCCTTCGAGGGCTCATCCTCGGGCGTGGAAGCAGGGGCTGCCTTGTCCAGGAACGCCGGACGCTTCCGAGCGCCTGCCTCACGGGGCGGACGCCGCTCTCCCATACGAAGCCGTCTGCGCGCCCACCCGGGGGCAGGGGCATCCGGGGTCTCATGGAGCCTGGCATAGTACTCGGCATCGTCGGCGAAGGTCTGCGGCTGCATCTCCCTGGACTGGCCGAAGATCTCCGAGCCCAGCGAGTCGGTGAAGTACGGCTCCACGAAGGGCGCGACGTCAGGAACCACCAGATCCAGAAGCTGATTGGGGTCCACCAATGTGGAGATCAGATACGTCCGATCATCGGCGAGGCCAAGATCCAGGACCTCCACCTCAGAGGCGCGGTCGCCGGCCGCCAGCTCGCGAGCCGAGGTTGCGACCTGCTTCGCATTCGAGCGCGAAGCCAGAAGGACGGAGACCTCGCGGCCGAGGGCTTCGTCGTGCGCCTGGAAGACGATGTCCTGATCCGCGGAGGTCACCACGTGATACGTGATGCGATAGCGGCCGCCGACCACATCGCCGACGCCGAAAGGCTTGGCCACGGACTCTCCTTGGGCTAGCGGGGGTACTCAGGACTGCGTGGAAACATTAGCCTACCGCTCTCCTGCTCGATCAGAGGCGAACCAGGCGGCGAGCTGCCGGCACGCGGCGCCCAATGGGCTCCATGAACTCCTCGAACTCCCGCACTCGCAGGGCCCGAAGCACCGCGATGTACACCACGGCCATCGCTGTGCCCGCCAGAGCGCTCGTCAGCGCAGCAGTCATGATGCTGCTGTAGGCGAATCCGAAGGTGTAACCACCCATCCCCCAGGCGATCAGGCCGCCCGCCAGGCCGGCGGCCGCCGCAGCCCATCCTGACCGCACATAGGCGGTGATGATGCTCGGCAGCCCGAAGCTGCCCCAGCGTCGGGCTGCCAGGACATGGAAGCACACGTAGCGCATCACGTTCATGATGCCCCACACGGCGACGACGACGAAGGGCATGAGCTCGTAGGGGACCACGAGCAGGGCCGCATGCGCGGTCACCTGCCCGAAGCCCATCGTGATGAGCGTCACCTTCAGGGGCGTTTTGGGGTCCTCGGCGGCGTAGAAGGTCCGCATCATGTACAGCGAGGCCGACCGGAACGGCAGCGCCACGGCGAAGAGGATCAGCAGCTGGCCGATGGCGGCCGCCGCCATCTCGGAGTCGGCGGCGGCGCCTGAGAACAGACGCCCCAGCACGCCTGCGAGGACGAGGAAGGCGATGGTGGAGAACATGATGGGTATGGCGAAGATTCGCAGACCCCGGTTCATCACCTCCCGGGCCTCACTGACCCGCCCTTCGCCCATCGCGTCCGACATCTGGTTGAACAGCACCGTCGCGATCGACAGGACGAACACCGAGTGCGGCAGGAGCACGATCAGCTCCGCGATGTTCGCGGCATACTCGCCGGGCACCGACGCCCCGTCCTGGCCCATCTCCTCACGGGCTGCCGTCGCGCCTGAGATGAGACGGATGTGGACGATGTTGGAGACGTTCCCGATCGTCATCGTCAGCAGCGTCCAGGCGGCGATTCGGCCGGTGGCGCCGAGCCCCATGCCGCGGACGCCGAACCGGGGGCGCAGCTTCAGGCCGAGTCTGCTCAGCGGCCAGATCAGCAGGGCCGCCTGAGCGGCGATGCCCAACGTGTGGCCCCCGGCGAGGATGACGGTCTGGGTCGTCGTCCACTCCGCCAGCTGCTCCTCTTCGCCGCTGTACTGTCCGAACGCGACGATGTAGCTGATGAGCATGGTGATGGCGACGATGTTGTTCAGCACCGGCGCCCACATGTACCAGCCGAACTTGGCGTTCGCGTTGAGGATCTGCCCGATCACGGCATAGACCCCGTAGAAGAAGACCTGCGGCAGGGTCCACAGGGCGAAGGATGTGCCCAGTGCGAGCATGGGCTCGCTCCAGCCGAGGGTGAGCAGCCTCAGGATCGGATACGCGCAGACCGTGAGCACAGCCGTGGAGACGAACATCACCACCAGGCTCAGCGTGAGCAGTCGGGAGGTGTAGTCGGCACCCTGGTCAGGCTTCTTGGCCGCCTTGATCAGCTGAGGGACCAGCACCATGTTGAACATGCCGCCCACCAGCAGCAGATACACCGAGTTGGGGATGGTGTTGGCGCGTTCGAAGACGTCGACGATCAGCGTGGTGCCGCCGATCGCCACCGCCAGCAGCATGCTCCGCACGAACCCCAGAACGCGCGAGACCATGGTGCCGGCGGCCATGATGGTCGAGGCCGCGGCCACACCATTCTTGGGAACATGGGCGGGAGGGGAAGGTTGGCTCATCGGAGCCGACTATAGGCCACTCAGACGATGTCGCTGATGACCTGCTTGGCCGCGGCCACAATGCGTCGCTCGTTCGGGAAGGACAGGCGCCGGTCCAGCTGCTCGAGGTTCACCCAGGCCACATCCACGGCCTCATGGTCCGGGTCCTTCTCGATCGTGAGCTCCCCGCCGATCGCCTCCATGAGGTAGTGGTGGACCGTCTTGTGCACCCGGTGGGTGGGAACGGTGAACCAGTACTCGATGGATCCCAACGAGGTCAGGATCGACCCTTCGATGCCCGTCTCCTCAGCGACCTCCCGCAGAGCAGCCTCGCGGTGGTCCTCCGCACCCTCAGGGTGGCCCTTGGGGAGGCACCATTCCAGACGTCCTCCCCGGTTGTAGCGGGCGATGATGGCAGCTTCGAATCCGTGGGCGGCCGGGCGGATGATCACACCGCCTGCGCTGACCTCCTCGACCGTGGGCATCTGACCGGACTGGCGGGCCCGCGGGGGCCGCTGCTGATGGGATGCAGCCCGGCGTGCGCCCATCGAGACAGTCAGGGGCGTCTGCCCTTCATCTCCCGAGTCGGCCGTAGTCATGCTCTCTACTTTAACCGTGAGCGGTTTCACCAGGATTGCCCCTCCGGGGAGAGGTGACGTAATGGCGAAGAAATCTGCCTGTACTACTCTTGAGCGAGTACGAGTGACATATGTCACATAGCATATGCCGTCTAGGAATTCTCAGTCCAAGGATGAGGCCCAACGATGCGAGTAGATGCAGCGAACAACAAGATGCGTCTGGTCCGTGCGGTCAGAGATGTCATCAGTGAACAGGGGAGGGCGGCGGTCACGGCAAAAGAGATCGCCTGCAAGGCGGGAGTAGGCACTGCCACCTTGTATCGCCACTTCGAGAACAAGGACACCCTCATCGACGAGGTCTCCATCGTCCGCTGGATGCAGATGGAGCAGACGGCGCGACAGGGTGCACAGATGGGGGGTTCGAGCCTCGAAGACATCATACGAACCCTGGACTTCTTCACGCGGATGATCAATGCAGACAACCAGTTCATCGATATCGTCGGTGTGAAGATCGGCTGGTCGCCGGAGCCGATCCGTCCGATCCGACGGGCCTTCGAGACACCGTTCACCGATATGTGGGTCAGGTGCCAGAGGGAGGGAGCGATTCGCCGCTCCGCACATCCCCGCGACGCCATCGACATGGCGGGGTCCGTGCGCAACGGTGAACGACGACTCCAAATGCTCACGATGGTGGTCGGCGGATTCTGCACCGGTGCCGTGGATGCCGAAGCCTTAGTGCATGACATGGTCGTCTCAGGAAAGTTAAAAGCGAGAACCTCCTTCTGAGTTGATCTCACTTTCAAGTCTTTTCGTCTGGACATTGGCAGTCTGTGCACATGGACAGCACAGAATCTTCTCAGCTATCGCTGCTGAGCACGATTGAGAGTCTGCGGACGGGCAAGGTGACTTCTGCCGACCTGGTGGGCGCAGCACTGGACCGCATTGACCAGGTGAATGGACCAGCTCCGAGTTTCGACGGCACTGAAGGTGCAATCAATGCGTGGGTGCGTCTCTACCCTGAGCGAGCCCGCGCGGCCGCCCAGGAGGCCGACATGCGCCTGGCGCAGGAAGGCGACGACGCGCCTCTGCTTTGCGGCGTTCCGATCGGCATTAAGGACCTGTACGCCGTGGAAGGCCTTCCACTGACAGCCTCCAGCGCCGTGCTCGAGGGGAACATCGCGGATGAGTCCTCAGCGCTGACACGCCACTTAGAAACGCAAGGGGCAGTCGTCATTGGGCATACACATACCCATGAGTTCGCTGCAGGTGGTTCTACTCACCAGGTAGGAAACCCCTGGGACTTGAGCCGCTCCGCGGGGGGATCCAGCGGCGGCTCAGCTGCGGCGGTAGCCTCCGGACAGGTTCCCTTGACTCTGGGGACGGACACGGCAGGGTCCATCCGTATTCCTGCTTCCCTGTGCGGCGTTTCGGGCTTCAAGCCCTCTATCTCGGTGCTGCCCACCGACGGAATCATTCCGCTTTCCTACACTCTCGACCATGCCGGGCCACTGGCGCCGACTATCGCCGACTGCGCTGTCGCCCTCAATAGCCTGCGAGACGCACCTCGGACCTCTTCGCCCTTCGGTCTGCACAGTGCAGCCCGTCTGGAGGAGCTTCCCACCAGGGCGCTCAACGTTCCCACACCGCTCAAGGGTGTGCGCATAGCTCTGACGGGTCGCAACATGGGCGACATTGTCGAAAGAGAGATAGTTGAGGCGCTGGAACAGGCACGCGCGGCCTGTGAAGCACTGGGGGGTGAGATCGTTGAGCTCCCACAGCCTCGTGACATGGACAAGGCTGCCTACGACACGATCCTCTTGGCCGAGTCGAGGGACTTCCACCGGCAGTTTGCCGAACAGGAAACCCAATATCGCGGGAGCACTAGAGATTTCCTCGCCTTCGGCTCTGCCCCTATTACCGCTCAGGACTACCTGGGCGCCCAGCGGGACCGGATCAGAGTCACAAAGGCATGGGATACGTGGTTTCAGGAGAACCGCATTGACGCCGTGCTAGAGCCGACTCAGGCAATCGTCGCGCCCAAGAGAGGACATGGCTACGACCCGGACCAGCAGATTGGGGGCGAAGACCCCATGACGCTGTTCACGGCTCTTTGGAACTACACCGGCTTCCCTGCAGCCACTCTCCCGGTTGGTGTCGGACCGGAGAGCGGAATGCCGTTGGGAGTCTCGCTGATATCAGCCTTCGGCCGGGATCGTGCCCTCGTGGAGATCTGTCTTTCTCTGCAGGCCCAGGCGTTGCCGGCCCTGAAGAAGCCCGGACAGACGGCAAGTGCGGGTGCGCAGGCATGAGCATCAGGGGCCATGAGTCAGGAAGGAGGGCCGGACTGTGGAGATGATGGTCGTCTTCTCGCTCTCCGTTCTGACTCTCTTCGGCTTCTACGCCCTGCTTGCCTGGGGCCTGGGTTTGATCTTCGGGCAGCTGGGAGTGGTCAACGTTGCCCACGGAGAGTTCGCCATGGTTGGAGCCTTCACTGTGGTCGCCTTGGCTCCGCTGCCATTCGTGATTCGCGTGCTGGTGGCCATCCTCGTGGCGATCGTTCTTGCGGTGCTCGCCGAGCGGTATTGCTCACGAAGCTCTATGCCCGTGGACTGTTGGCCACTCTGCTGGCGATGTGGGGCGTCGGTATCGTTCTTCGGCAAGGAGCCGAGGCGATCTTCGGCACCACGCCTCGATCAGTCGCAGCTCCCATCACCGGCAGTTTGAATATTCTCGGAGTCCAGTACCCGACCTATCGTCTGGTGGCTACAGGCGTTGCGGTGCTGGTGATCGCGCTCGGACTGCTGGTTATATACCGAACCGATCTAGGCCTCAGACTTCGAGCGTCGATCGACAACCGTGAGATGGCTTCCCTGTTGGGCATCTCCCCGACCCTCATGATTACCAGCACGTTCTGCCTGGGAATCAGCCTCGCCGTGCTGGCAGGTGCGCTGCAGAGCCCCATGCTGGGGATCACTCCGGAAGTGGGACTGAGCTTTCTAGCTCCTGCATTCTTTGCAGTCCTGGTCGGAAAGCCCGGCTCCCTGGCGGGTCCGGTCTTTGGAGCCTTCCTGGTGGCGCTCCTGCAGACTGCGCTGCGAATGACCTTTTCCGAGACGATCGCCAGCCTCATCTTCTTCCTCGCACTCATCATTCTGATCGCTATTCGCCCACAGGGCCTGAACTGGAGGATCCCCACATGGAGCAGAAAACTCGCACCGAAGCCGCGGCATGAGGCACAGCTCACTGCTGGCCTCCCCACTGATCGCAGCGCTGGGCCTGACCGCCTGCGGCGGGTCTATGGGCGGAGGTGATGACGACGGTTCGGCCGACGGCGAGCCCAACGAGGTGTTCACCGTGGGCATTGTCGCCCCGCTGACCGGGAATGCCTCCCTGGAGGGCAACGCCCTGAGCGATGGCTTCACCCTCGCGGTCGATGAGATCAACGCTGATGAGGGTCTGCTCGGCAACGATATCGAGCTGGTCTACGTCGATGACCAGGGCGACGCGGCGCAATCTACGCAGGCCGCTCAGCAGCTAATCCAGCAGGACGAGGTCGACTACATCTTCGGCACAGTGGCCGGCGACACCTCCGAGGCCGCCGCAGGGGTGGCCGAGAGCGCTGAGGTTCCGTTCTCCACCTCCATTGTGGGATCCATCCCCCACTGCAGTCCGCACTTCTGGCCCTTCGGCGCGACTGAGCAGACGGCGGTCGAAGATCTCATTCCGCACATGATGGAGGAATACGGCGAGTCCGTGGCCCTGGTGGGCAACGACTATCTTTTCCCTCGTCAGTATCACGAGGTGGCTGCGGACATCATCGAGGAGGCTGGAGGCGAAGTGGTCGTCGAGGAGTACTCATCGATGGGAACTTCGGACTGGCAACCGGTGATCAATCAGATTTCCAGCGCTGATCCCGACTGGGTGCTCACGGCCGTGGTAGGCGGCGATGCCATCTCCTTCACCCAGCAAGCCGACCAGTTCGGACTTCTCGACGACGTCGGCATCACAGGAACCTCTATGCAGCAGGAGTTCTTCCCTGCAACAGCCGACATCATTGCGGGGGAAGTGACGGCGCAGCCTTACTCCGATCAGGTCGACTCTGAGGAGAACGCAGCCTTCGTAGAGGCTTATCGAGACGAGTTCGACTTCGAAGACCCGATTCCGGTGGTTGCCGCCACTTCGTATCACGCGGCCCACTACATCGCAGAAGCAGTGGAGGCTGCAGGCAGCACAGACGCGGAGGCCATAAGCGCCCAGATGCCCGAGGTTGAATATTCCGGCCTCATCGGCTCAGGAAGCTTCGATGCGGAGAACCACACCTTCAGCAGTCATATGCGTCTGCTGGAGATCGGCGAGGACGGAGCGTATGAGCCGATCGAAGACTACGGTGTCGTCGAGGACACCTGGATCGATCGAGACTGCTCATGAGTTCAGCTCGCTTCGCCGGACGCATCCGACGCGGGCACATCCTGACTATCGCAACTGTCGCCGTGGGCATAGCGGCCACCCCGTTTGCACTGACGCCTTATCCGCTGGCCCTGCTCACACTGGCCTTGGCCTATGGGCTCTTCGCCTTCGGTCTGGACCTCACCTGGGGACGGGCCGGAGTGGTCAGCATCGGTCATGCTGCTTTCTTCGGCATCGGCGCCTACGGGGTAGCGATCGCGACGGACAATGATCAGCACATGCTCCTTGGGGCGCTCGCGGGGATCGCGATCTCAGTACTGGTGGCTCTGGCCATCGGGCGGATAGGACTGGGGTCGAAGACTCTGCCCTCGACGATGGCCATCCTTACCTTGGCGGCCACCCTGCTCGCCCAGCAAGTAGCACTTTCCTGGCGGGGCACCACCGGGGGGAGCAACGGCATCTTCGTTGCGAGCAGCGGAGTCGTTCCCGATTTTTATCGCACTGCCGCAGTCGTTTTCGTTGTGGTGATCTGTGTATGGTTCTTCGTGATCCGCGGCCAATGGGGACGCAGGTTCCGGGCCGTGCAGTCCAACGAAATCCGTGCCGCCCACCTGGGCATCGACCCCCGCCAGACGAAAGTGATCTCGTTCTGCCTCAGCGCCGCAGTCGCTGCCATCGCAGGGGCGCTGGCAGCGCCCGTGATGGGTCTGGTGTCTCCCAGTGCGGCAGGGATCATGCTGTCTACCCAGGTGTTGGTCTGGCTGGCCGTGGGCGGCAGGGGCAGCATTGCAGGCGCATTTCTCGGGGCAGGACTGATCAGCATCGGGGAGCGCTATCTCGGCGATGCCATCGGCAGCTGGTACCTGCTTGTGCTGGGCATCGTGTTCATTCTGGTCGTCCGGTTCGCTCCGTCGGGACTGGTCGGGTCTATGCGGCTGCTCACGAGGCGGCCACTGTCAGAGACCGCCGCACTCGGTGCCCTGCTGAGGGCTCCTGAGCCTCCGACGCAGCATCAGAGTGCCGGAGGCAGCGGTCGCGCGGCGCTGTCGCTCGAAAGCGTCGAGAAATCCTTCGGGGCCTCTCGTGTGATCGATGAGGTCACCATGGATGTCACCGATGGAGAGGTTGTATGCCTCATCGGTCCAAACGGCGCTGGGAAGACGACTCTGCTCAACATCATGGCCGGGAACCTGCCGGCAAGCAGGGGTACCACCCGATACTTCGGCCAGGACATTTCCCGATGGTCTATTCACCGGCGCGCCAGGCTTGGTCTGGGCAAGGTGTTTCAGATTCCCAGCGTCTTCGCGGACCTCACCCCTGCGCAGAACATTCAGATTGCGCAGTCCGAAGCGAACTGGACCGTGCCCATGCCCGTGGCCTACCAACGATTCGTGGAGGACGAGTCGATCCTGGCCGCGGATCTTCCCCTGGCGGACCGTAGGGCGCTCGAACTCGCCATGGTGCTGGCATGGGGACCGCAGGTCATTCTTCTGGACGAGCCCGCCGCCGGTCTCTCCCACGAGGAGTCCATCGGCCTGGCTCAGCGGCTGCGAGAGGTGGCCGAGCAGAACGGCTGCACCCTGGTGACTGTCGAGCACGACATGGAAATCGTACGAGAACTGGCCGACCGAGTCATTGTGCTCGCCAACGGCTCGCTCCTGGTGGACGGGAGCATGGACGAGGTCTCCGACAACGCGGACGTGCGCCGCGCATATCTAGGAGCATGACAGTGCTGAACGTAACGGACCTGGTCGCCGGCTATCGCGACGCCACAGTCATCCATGGCCTGAATCTGCATCTGCGGGCCGGCGAAATGACAGCCGTGCTGGGACGCAACGGTGTAGGCAAGTCGACACTGCTGAAAAGCATATTCGGCCTCTGCCGCATCACATCCGGAGACGTCATGGCAGAGGATCAGTGGGTGCGTCCCGGCCGCCCGGAGCTGTTGGCACGACGCGGGTTCAGCTTCATGCCTGATGACAGGGGAGTCTTCTCCACCCTGACCGTAGAGGAGAATCTGCGGTTGGCCCGGCGTAAGGACTACACACCCCCGGTGGATGTCACGGAGCTGTTTCCGCTCCTGAACGAACGAGCATCCCAGCAGGCGGGAAGCCTCTCAGGCGGGCAGAAGCAGCAGGTCGGCATCGCGAGAGCCATCCTTCAGGGCAGCCGCATGGTCGTCATCGACGAATTCTCGCAAGGCTTGCAGCCATCGATCTCGCGGGCCGCGCTGCTGGCCTTCCGGCAGCTATGCGAGACAGGGGTCTCCGTCGTCATCGTGGAACAGAGCCCTGCGCTGCCCCTGGAGCACTGTGACCGCATCGTCGGAATGTCCAAAGGGCGGGTCGTTCTGGACCGAACAGTCGCGGAAGTGGAGGCTGAGCCCAGTGAGCTCAACGACCTGCTGATAGTTACCTGAACCCCGGGCTTCGCACGCCGCGATTCGCGCCCGTGGGTCTGCAGGCGTTGTGCCAGACTGTCCTGCATCATGGTTGATCTTCCCCACGGGTTCCCGGATGGCGCGCGCCTTCCGGACGTTGTTGTTGAGCTCGGCGAACGCTTCGAGTCCGCAGGCTTCGAGCTGGCGCTGGTCGGAGGGCCGGTGCGCGACCTCTTCCTGGGACGAGTGTCGCCCGACCTGGATTTCACCACCGATGCCGACCCGGACCAGATCCTCGGCGTCGTGCGGCCCTGGGCTGACGCCGTCTGGGAGATCGGACGGGACTTCGGGACGATCGGCCTGCGCAGGGCAGACAGCGACGGCGATCACCAGCTCGAGGTCACCACGTACCGTGCGGAGGCCTATGACGCGGCCTCACGCAAGCCTGAGGTCCGCTTCGGCAAAGACCTGGGCGACGATCTGGTCCGGCGAGACTTCACCGTCAACGCCATGGCGCTGCGGCTGCCGTCCCTGGAGCTCGTGGATCCCCATGGAGGTGTCCGCGACCTGGTCGGCCGGCAGCTGCGCACCCCCGCCACTCCCGAGGAGTCGTTCTCGGACGACCCTCTGCGCATGATGCGGGCTGCGCGCTTCGCCTCCCAGCTGAGCCTCGACGTCGCCCCCGAGGTGCGTGAGGCCATGACGCAGATGGCGGAGCGGCTGGAGATCGTCTCCGCCGAACGCATCCAAGTGGAGCTGGTCAAGCTGATCAGCGGCGAATCCCCCCGTGCCGGCATCGACCTGATGGTCGACACCGGGCTGGCGGACATCATGCTGCCGGAGATTCCCGCGCTGAAGCGCCTGGACGATGAGCACAACCGCCACAAGGACGTCTACCAGCACTCCCTGCAGGTGCTCGAGCAGGCGGCCGAGCTGGAGACCGACCCCGACGGCCCCGTTCCCGGCCCAGACTTCGTCCTGCGGTTCGCCGCGCTGATGCACGACGTCGGCAAGCCCAAGACCCGCCGCTTCGAAGCCGGAGGAGCGGTCAGCTTCCGCCACCACGACGTGGTGGGAGCCAAGCTGACGCGCAAGCGCATGCAGGCGCTGCGGTTCGACAAGGAGAGCATCAAGGCCGTCACCCGGCTCGTCGAGCTGCACATGCGGTTCTACGGGTACGGAGAGCAGGAGTGGACCGACTCTGCGGTGCGGCGGTACGTCACCGATGCGGAGGATCAGCTGGAGCGCCTCCACCGACTCACCCGCTCGGACGTGACGACGCGGAACCGGAAGAAGGCCAACCGGCTCGCGCACGCCTACGACGACCTCGAGCAGCGGATCGCTGAGCTCCGGGAGAGGGAGGAGCTCTCCAAGATTCGGCCCCACCTCGACGGGGAGCAGATCATGGAGCTCCTCGAGATCCCTCCCGGACCCGCCGTCGGCAAGGCATACCGGTTCCTCCTGGACCACCGGATGGAGCACGGCCCTGTGGAGCACCAGGAGGCAGTCGCCCTCCTGAAGCGCTGGGCCCAAGAGAACCTGTAATGCCCGAGCACTCCTCGCCCTCCCGCACGGACCCGGTGGTGCGCCTTCTGTCCGATCGGGTCGGGGGGCCTGCGGGACGCCGAGCTGCGGCACGCGGCGGATTCTGGACGCTGCCTCGGATACTGATGGCGCTCACCACGGTGGGCATCCTGCTCTCGGCCCTGTCCATGCAGTACTGCCGCATGCACGGCTGGGGAGGCGTCGAGGTCTATCACCACGGCTGCTACTCGGATGTGGCCGCGCTCTGGGAGGGACGCGACTTCGCCGCATCGGCCTGGGCTCCCTTCCGGGAGGACCTCAGCAGCTTCGAATACCCGGTGCTGACGATGCTGCTGGCCTCAACGGCTGCGGGCCTGACCCACGGGCTCGACGGACTCACAGACGGCTACTGGGAGCATCGGACGAGCCTGCTGTTCTGGGACATCACATTCGTCGTGGCCGCCCTGTGCTGGATGGCCCTGGTCCTGGTGACGATGCGCGCCGCACGGCACCGGCCCTGGGACGCCGCCGTGGTGGCCCTCTCCCCGGCCATCATCTTCGGCATCGGCATCAACTGGGACATCTACCCGGCCCTCGCTCTCGCCGGGGCGGTGCTTCTGACGCAGCGGGGGCACTGGGCCGCGGCCGGCGTGCTGATCGGGGTGGGAGCCTCGTTCAAGCTCTACCCGCTCTTTCTGCTGGGCGCCGTCTTCACCCTGGCGGTGCGCCGCAGGCTCCGCAGAGATGCGCACCTGGCCGCTCACCCCGAGGATGCCCCGGACATTCCCAGCGTGGTGAGGCTGGCGGTCGCCGGCGCGGCGACCTGGGCGGTGCTGAATGTTCCAGCCATGCTGATCAGCTGGGACTCATGGGTCCGGTTCTACGGGTTCTCCTCCGAGCGCGGCGCCGGCTACTCGAGCGTGTGGCATATATGGCAGACCCTCAGCGAGCAGGGCCCGTCGGCCGACACCGTCTCACTGCTGAGCTTCCTCGTCTTCCTCACCGCGTGCGGGGGCGTCTTCGCCGTCGGGCTCACAGCACCCTGCCCTCCCCGCATGGCTCAGCTGCTGCTTCTGATCGTCGCGGCGTTCTGCATCGCGAACAAGGTGTACTCGCCGCAGTTCATGCTGTGGCTGGCTCCCCTGATAGTGCTCGCCGCGCCTCGCATGCGCGACCTGATCATCTGGCATGCGGTGCAGCTGCTGCACTTCTGGGCCATCTGGATGCATCTGGCCGCCGTGGTCGGGGATGCCGAGCCGCAGCACAGCTTCGACGAGAACCTCTACATCGTGGCGGTGGCTGCGCACGTCCTCAGCACGCTGTACATCTGCGCGCAGGTGGTTCGGGACGCGTACAGGCCATCCCGCGATGTGGTGCGCGCCGAGGCGCACTAGCCGGCGCTCACTCCGCGTCCTCTCCCGTGCGCGTCTCGGTCAGCTCGGCCTGATACTCGACCTCGTCAGTCTCCTCATCGACGTCGACGATGGTGATCTCCCAGATGTCTGTCTCCGCGAGGTCCTCGAAGTGGACGGTGCACTCCTCCGAGGCACCCTCCTCCGCGGCGACGTCCGTGCACGTCATGGTGTATTCGTCCTGCGAGTACCCCATCTCCGCGTAGTCGCTGTGGAGAGCCTCCTCGATGGCGTCGGCCTCAAGCACTTGATCGCACCCCGTCAGGACCAGGGCCCCCAGTGCGGCCAGTCCTGCGCCGGCCAGTCCTCTGCGTGTCATGCCGTTCCCTCTCTCTGCTCCTGATCAGTACTCGATACGAACAGCCTGACCCTTTTCTGTTCAGAGGCTGTGCAGAAGCTGAGTGTGCGCGGCGACGAGGACGTCGTCATCCCTGGGGAGGATGCGCCGGGAACCGGTCAGACGTAGGTTGCCAGTCATGAGCACCCCACACCCAGCACCTGAGAGCGACCCGCCCGGCAGCGGCCGTCCGGCATCCCAGGAGAGGACAGCGGGAGACGCAGCATCCCCGGTGCGGCTGCACGCGGTGGACGCTCTCCGGGCGCTGGCGCTTCTGGGCATCCTCAGCGTCAACGTATGGTTCTTCGCCCACCCCGACACCATCGTCGGCGCCGTGACAGGTGATGCGGACACTGCACAGCCCACCGGGGCCGACCAGCTGGTCCGCTTCGCCTCGAGCCTCCTCTTCGAGGGCAAGTCCTACGTGGTCTTCAGCTTCCTGTTCGGGCTGAGCTTCGTCTTCGCCTGGGCGAGGGCCTCGGAGAGCGGTGCCTCTGAGGTCCGGCGATCCCTGCGACGTTCGGCTGCGCTCATCGTCCTGGGCGCGCTCCACGGGATCTTCCTGTTCTTCGGCGACATCCTCCTGGCGTACGGGGTGCTCGGCATGCTGCTTCTGGCGGTCCGACGGATCTCCGTGAAGCCGGCCCTCATCATCGCCGCCTGCCTGTACGCACTGGTGATCACCGTCGTCCTGGGCAGCGCCGGTCTGATGGTCATGCTGGAGGGCGCAGCCGGCGCCGACGCCATGGGCGCCGGGTTCGAGCTTCCCGTCACCCCCGACGAGGTGACGGAGGCCTACACGGGCTCGGTCGGCACATACCTGCTGTATCAGCTCATTGCGTGGGTCGTCATGGTCTTCAACATCTTCCTCGCCCAGGGGCCGCTGGCCTTCGCCGCATTCCTGGTCGGCCTGGTGGTGGGCCGGGCGCGCATCATCGAACGCCTGCTGGCCGGGGAGTTCAGCACCGCGCGCCTCGTCGGCTATGCCGTTCCGGCCCTGGTCCTGGGGCTGCTGCTCAGCGGCCTGGGCTCCTGGCTGGCCTGGGGCGCTCCCGGAACGCCCGACTATGACGGCAGCGCGTGGGCCATGATGGGTCAGGCGCTGGCGCTCGCCGCCGGCCCCATCCAATCCTTCGGCTATGTGGTCCTCCTCCTGATGGCCTTCCGCTCCGGAGCCTTCGACTGGCTCGTGACGATCCTGGCGCCGGCAGGCCGCATGTCACTGACCAACTACCTCATGCAGTCGCTCGTGCTGGTGCTGATCTTCGCCGCACCCGGCCTGGGTTTGGCGGGTCAGCTGGAGGCCTCGAGCGTCGCAGTCATCGTCGCGGCGCTGTGGCTCAGCCAGCTGCTGCTCTCCCACCTGTGGTTCGCGAGGTTCCGCCGCGGACCGGTCGAAGCGCCGGTGCGCGCCTGGACCTACCGATGAATCCTCCCTGAGGGGGATGTGCTCATCCCGGGGGCGGACCTAGGCTGAATTCTGTGATTACAGCGGAGAACCTCACCAAGCGCTATGGGAGCACCACGGCCGTCGACGGCATCAGCTTCGCTCTCAAGCCCGGTCAGGTGACAGGCTTCCTGGGGCCCAACGGCTCCGGCAAGTCCACCACCATGCGCATGGCGGTGGGCCTGGACCGGCCGACCTCAGGAGCGATCACCGTCTGCGGCATGGAGTATCCGCGGCACCCAGCGCCGATCCGCAGCGTAGGCGCCGTCCTGGACGCCGGTGCCACGCACCCTGGCCGCACGGGCAGAGGCCACCTGAAGATCCTCGCCGCCACCCACCGCATCTCCTCCGCTCGGGTGGAGGAGCTCATCGAGCTGACGGGGCTGGGCCCTGCCGCCCACAGGCGCATCAAGCAGTACTCGCTGGGAATGAACCAGAGGCTCGGCATCGCTGCCGCGCTGCTGGGAGACCCGGCGGCGCTGATCCTGGACGAGCCGGTCAACGGGCTGGACCCCGAAGGCGTCCGATGGGTGCGCCAGCTCTGCCGGCAGCTCGCCGCAGAAGGGCGCACCGTCTTCGTCTCCTCCCACCTGATGAGCGAGGTGGCCCAGACCGCGGATCATCTGATTGTGCTGGGGCGCGGGCGGATCCTTGCAGATGCCCCCATGCGTGACTTCATCAGCGACGGGGCGGAGCAGCGCACGCTGGTGCGGGCTGAGGACGCAGCGACTCTCATGAGTGCGCTGTCCGGTCAGAGCGCGGCCGTGACCACGCTCGATGCGGAGACGTTCGAAGTCGTCGGAGTCTCACCGCGCGACATCGGTCGCCGCGCTCTGGAGGCCGGCGTGGTCCTCCATGAGCTCTCACCGCAGCACAGCACCCTGGAGGACTCATACATGCGACTCACCGGCGACCACGTCGAATACCGATCAGGGGAGGCAGCATGACGCATCGCACCGCTCGGGGCGTGGCGGAGCCGGTCCGCCCCTTCGCCCCAGACCCGGACCTGCCAGGCGTCACCTTCGCCGGCGCATTCATCGCCGAGGTGCGGAAGCTGCTGGCCCTGCGCACGGCCTGGTGGCTCATCGGCATCGCCGTCGGGCTCAGCGTGCTGCTGGCCGGGGCGGTCGCCTGGAGCTTCAGCGGAGCCGCCCCCGACGCCGGCATGCTCGGCGCCTCCGATGTTGCCGACGGAGCCATGGCGGGCTCCTACTTCGCGATCATCCTCTTCGGGACCTTCGCCGCAATAGCGGTGACGACCGAATACTCCGCCGGGTCGATCCGATCCGCCCTGACCGCAGTTCCGCATCGCGGAATGCTGGCCGCAGCCAAGCTGGGCGCTGTGCTGACCGTGACAGCTGCCGCTGCCGCAGCCATCGTGCTGCTGAGCCACGTGGTCGCTGCCCTGTTCGCCGAGCAGCTCGGTCTGGGCGACATCGTCATGGACGCGACCGTGCCGGTCATCTATGGGACCAGCTGGCTGGCCATGATCGTCACAGCGGCGCTCGGGTTCGGTCTGGGGCTTCTCCTTCGCTCCTCCGCGGGAGCCATTGTGGTGCTGGCGGCGCTGCTCTTCGTCGTGGAGGTGGCACTTGCCGTCATGTACGGGGTGACTCAGGCGGAGTGGATTCAGTCGCTCTCCGAATGGCACTACATGTACTTCATGAGCGAATTCGTCAGTCTCGACGGCGAGCATCGTGAGCTGGGCCGTCCGGCGGCGCTGCTGGGGATGCTGGCGTGGGCTGCCCTGCCGACCGCAGCCGGGTGGGTCAGGTTCGTGCGCTCCGATGCCTGATACTTGAGCCCATGCCAGAGAATCAGCGGCCGAGCCCGTCACCCGGCAGCGGGTTCGAGGACCTCGGTCTGGTTCGCCGCCCCGGCCTGAGGGGCTGGTTCCGCAAGCACCCGGGGTGCATGAACGCCGTCGTCATCGCGATCTACCTGCTGATGGCGCTCTGGACGTTTCCGATCGCCCTGGTCGACATGGAGGCCGACGCCCTGTGGCTGCTGGCGGCCTACGCGCTCACCGCGATGCTGCTGTGCTTCCGCCGTACGAGGCCGCTCACTGTGCTGCTGGGGATCGCCGCCCTGGAGGCCGTCCAGCTGCTGATCTACCCGTGGAACGGCTCCCAGATGGTGGCCCTGTGGTTCGCCGCATACTGCGTCGCCCGGGACCGGGGACTGGTGCGGGGCCTGATGCTGTCCGTTCCGCTCTGCGCCGTCGCCTATACCGTCCTGCTCAGGTACGGAGCCTGGGAGCGGGCGTACGGGCCGAGCTGGTGGATGGAGGAGTTCTATCCAGCCTTCGGGGTGGACTTTCCCCAGGCGCTGATCACCCTGGCTCTCAGCGGACTCATGTTCACCCCTGTTGCGGTGGGGATCGGCGCCGCAGTCCGCGCGAACAGGCGGCACGAGCAGGAGATCCTCGAATGGGCGCAGCGCACCCACGGCCTCGCCCAGGCTGCCGAGCGCAACCGGATCGCACGCGAGATGCACGACGTGGTCGCCCACTCGCTGTCGGTCATGATCAGTCTGGCCGACGGCGCCAAAGTGGTGGGCCGCCGGGACTTCGCGCGGGCCGAGGAGGTCCTCAGCGAACTCTCATTGACGGGCCGCACCGCTCTGGACGATATGCGTCGGGTCATCGGGGTGCTGACCAAGGGCGAGGAGCTCAGCGAATCGCGCCGGCCGGTCCACGAGTCCCTCGAGGAGCTCTACGAAGGATTCCGGCAGGCCGGCCTGCCGCTGAGAGTGCGCACCTCAGGTCCGCCGCTGCCCGAGGACGCCGCGTTCGGCCTCACGGTGCACCGCATCATTCAGGAGTCTCTGACCAATGTGCTGCGCTACGGCCGGCAGGTCACCGATGTTGAGGTCTCGGTGGAGCACACCCCCGGCACCCGTGAGGCGGAGTGGCAGCAGCTGGCCGAGGAGGGCTACAGCCGCAAAGAGGCCGAGGCGCTCGGACTGGGCGGTCCGGCTCAGGTGGTCCTCTCCATCACCGACGACGGGGCAGTGGCCCCAGCGGGCCATCACGCGTCAGTCGGCTCAGGCATGGGCATCCGCGGGATGCAGGAGCGCGCCGGGTTCTACAGCGGGTCGGTCTGGGCCGGACCCGGAAAATACCGAGGCTGGGAAGTCAGAGCGGTCCTCGAACCGCCGCAGAGAAGGAGCGAAGCATGAGCATCAGGGTGGCGCTGGTCGATGACCAGCACCTGCTGAGGATGGGCTTTCGGCTGATCCTCGAAGGCGAGGACGACCTGCAGGTCGTGGGGGAGGCCGCTGACGGGGCTGAGGCTCTGGAGCTGATCGGGGGTTTGGGCGAGGAAGCTCCCGATGTGGTGCTCATGGACGTGCGGATGCCCCGCATGGACGGCATTGAGGCGACAGCCAAGGTGGTTCGCCGCCACCCCGAGACGAAGGTGATCATCCTGACCACCTTCGACCTCGACGAATACGCCTTCGCCGGGCTCCAGGCCGGCGCCAGTGCGTTCCTCCTCAAGGATGTGGAGCCGGAGGCGCTGGTGGAGGCGGTGCGCACCGTGGCCGCCGGCGACGCCGTCGTCGCCCCCCGGATCACCCAGCGCCTCCTGGAGGTCTATCTCCGGCAGGGCGTCGGGGAGGGCACGCGGGGCCCGTCCGCACAGGCGGCGCCCCAGCACGCGCCGGGGCATCCTGCAGCTGGCCTGCCGCGCGGGGAGGACGTCGCCCAGGCGCTTCAGGACGGCACGCCCCGGGAGTCGCTGACCCAGCGGGAGACCGAGGTTCTCTTCGCCGTCGCTGAAGGCCTGTCGAATGCGGAGATCGCAGCGCGGCTCTTCCTCTCCGAAGCGACCGTGAAGACCCATGTGCGCCGCATCCTGACCAAGCTGCAGCTGCGGGACCGTGTCCAGGCGGTGGTCTACGTGTACCAGGCCGGACTGCTCGGACCTTAGTAGGCTGGCGGACATGATGAGCACTGACGAGCTGGTGTCCGACCTGGGAGCGTTCGTCACGGCGTCGCCCTCCTCCTACCATGCTGCCGAGGAGACGGTTCGACGGCTTGGGGCCGCAGGGTTCCGGATCCTGCGCGAGGACCAGGACTGGAAGGAGGTGCAGCCCGGCAGCCGCTGCGCGGTGGTCCGCGACGGCGCCGTCATCGCGTGGGCCGTGCCGCAGGACGCAGGGCCCACGACGCCGGTGAGGATTCTGGGCGCCCACACCGATTCCCCCGGCTTCAAGCTCAAGCCCGAGCCGACACTGACCCGGCACGGGTGGGTGCAGGCGGGTGCGGAGGTCTACGGAGGGCCGCTGCTGAACTCGTGGCTGGACCGGGAGCTGCGGCTCGCCGGACGCATGATCTTCAGCGACGGCAGCGAACGCACCGTGGCCACGGGGCCCGTGGCGCGCATCCCCCAGCTGGCGATCCACCTGGACCGCCAGGTCAACGACGGGCTCAAGCTCGGCAAGCAGCAGCACACCCAGGCGGTGCTCGCGCTCGCCGGCGATGATGCCGTCGACGTGCTCGATCTGGTGGCCGAATCCGCAGGCATGAGGGCCAAGGACGTCGACGGGTGTGACATCGTCTTCGCCGACGCGCAGGAGCCCGCCCGCTTCGGCGCGCACGGCGAGTTCTTCGCCTCCGGCCGACTGGACAACCTCTCCTCCGTCCACGCCGGGCTCACCGCGCTCGAGCAGCTCGATGAGCGCCTCCCTTCTGGGGCGATTCCGATGCTGGCCGCGTTCGATCATGAGGAGATCGGCTCCGGCTCCCGATCCGGTGCCGCGGGCCCATTCCTCGAGGAGGTGCTGGAGCGGATCTACGCGGGCCTCGGCGCCGACGCAGACCAGAGGGCGCGTGCGATGCACACCTCATGGCATGTCAGCTCGGATGCCGGGCACTCCGTGCACCCGAACTACCCGGAGCGGCACGACCCGGCCAACCGGCCCCTGCTCAACGGCGGCCCGCTGCTGAAGATCAACGCCAACCAGCGCTACACCACCGACGCGCGCGGCACCGCCATGTGGACGCGCGTCTGCCGCGACGCCGGGGTGCCGGTCCAGCCGTTCGTCTCGAACAACGACATTCCGTGCGGCTCCACGATCGGTCCGCTCACCGCCACCCGGCTGGGCATCAGCACGGTGGACGTGGGCATTCCGCTGCTGAGCATGCACTCTGCGCGGGAGATGTGCGGGGTCCAGGACGTGGCTCATCTGCGGGACGCCATCAGCAGTTTCTTCCGAGGGGCCCGAATACCGTAAGATAGCTGAGTTGTGCTCGTACACGGGCACACACGCATCGAACCTCCTGTGACGGAAGTCCCGTCACCGTAAGACCGAAGGAGGTGGGTTCACACATGCGTCACTACGAACTGATGGTGATCGTCGACCCCGAGGTTGACGAGCGCACCGTTGAGCCGACCCTGGGCAAGTACATGGAACTCGTCAAGAAGAACGAGGGCACCGTGGACAAGATCGACGTCTGGGGCCGTCGCCAGCTCTCCTACGAGATCGACAAGAAGACCGAGGGCGTCTACGCCGTCGTCGACTTCAACTCCACTCCTGAGATCGCCAAGGAGCTTGACCGCCTGCTGCGTCTGAACGAGACCATCATGCGCACCAAGATCACCCGTCCCGAGGAGATGAAGATCGCCTGACGATCTTCGCCCCTCTCCGCTGCTGGGTACTCAACTGGACCGCCGGATACATCACCCTGAGGAGCCACCATGGCCAATGAAACAGTCATCACCGTCGTCGGGAACCTGACCGCTGACCCGGAGCTGCGCTTCACCCCTTCGGGTGCGGCCGTCTCCAACTTCGTGATCGCCTCCACGCCACGCTACTTCGACCGCCAGGCCAACGAGTTCAAGGACGGCGAGACTCTCTTCGTCCGCTGCTCGCTCTGGCGCGAAGCTGCTGAGAACGCCGCCGAGTCGCTCACCAAGGGCACGCGTGTGGTCGCTCAGGGCCGTCTGAAGGCTCGGTCCTTCCAGACCAAGGAAGGCGAGAACCGGACCAGCTGGGAGCTCGACGTCGATGAGATCGGCCCCTCGCTGCGCTTCGCCACCATGCAGGTGAACCGCCAGCCCGGCACCGGCGGCTCCGGCCGCGGCGGTGGCGGCGGCGGCTTCGGAGGCAATTCCTCCGGAGGCGGCTTCGGCGGAGACTCCTACGGCGGCCAGCAGAGCTCCGGCGGCTGGGGCGGCGGCCAGGGCGGACAGCAGTCCGACCCCTGGGGCGGCCAGCCCTCCTCCGGAGGCGGCTGGGACACCCCGAACAACGACGAGCCTCCGTTCTGATCTACGGGCTCGTACGAACACCTGATTAATCACCATCCCGCGCCCACCCGGGCTGCGGGCTCCACCGAGGAAAAGGAGCACCACGATGGCTGGCAAGGCTGACACCAAGAAGCCCATCAAGCCCAAGGCGAACCCGCTGAAGGCTGCTGACATCACCCACATCGACTACAAGGACACCGCTCTGCTGCGGAAGTTCATCTCCGACCGGGGCAAGATTCGCGCTCGTCGCGTGACCGGCGTGAGCGTGCAGGAGCAGCGCAAGATCGCTCAGGCCATCAAGAACGCCCGCGAGATGGCCCTGCTGCCCTACGCCGGCGCTGGCCGCGGCTGAGTCCGACTGAGGAAGGGAAGGAATAACCAATGGCAAAGCTCATCCTGACTCAGGAAGTGACCGGACTCGGAGCCGCTGGCGACGTCGTCGAGGTCCGAGACGGCTACGCGCGCAACTACCTGCTGCCCCGCGGATACGCGATGACCTGGTCCAAGGGCGGCGAGAAGGACGTGCAGCGCATCCGCTCAGCACGTCAGGCTCGCGAGATCGCGACCGTCGAAGAGGCTCAGGCGATCGCCCAGAAGCTGCAGGCGAACCCTGTCAGCGTCCAGGTGAAGACCGGCGAGTCCGGACGCCTGTTCGGCACCGTCGGTCCCGCTCACATCGCCGAGGCTGTTGAGGCCGCAGGCCTGGGCAGCATCGACAAGCGGACGGTGGAGATCCCCGAGCGGATCAAGTCCACCGGCAGCTACACCGCAACGGTCAAGCTGCACGCCGATGTTTCGGCCGCCCTGGATCTGAATGTGATCCCGGCCGGCAAGTAAGCATCGTCGCACTGCGGCGCAGGACCCCGAAGCAGGCCCTCTCCTATGAGGCCCGCTCCGGGGTCCTTCTGCGTCCGGCCGGCTTCTGCATCCCCTCCAGAGGGCCGCGCAGACCGTAGACCAGCCCGGCCAGCCAGGTGCGCATGGCTCGCCGCGCCTGACGCGTGTCCGGGTACCGGCACCGCAGGTGCATCCCCGACTCGTTGATCACGAACCACACCATCACCCCATCGGTGCGTATCACCGCCGAAATGTGCTGAGGACGCAGCGTTTCCGGGACGTTGACCGGAAGCTTTCGATGATCAAGCCATGACATGGCGAACATCCCAGGGTCCTGCGGCATGCCGCCATAGGGCCGCATGATCGGCGCCAGAGGGTGCGATCCCAGCCTGACCGCCTCCTTCACAGCGGCGCGGCAGGCTTCATAGCTGGTGTCTGAGGATTCGATGACGGAGTTGGTGATGAACCA
This sequence comes from Nesterenkonia sp. NBAIMH1, assembly GCF_007922635.1. Classification (NCBI taxonomy): domain Bacteria; kingdom Bacillati; phylum Actinomycetota; class Actinomycetes; order Micrococcales; family Micrococcaceae; genus Nesterenkonia; species Nesterenkonia sp. NBAIMH1. The sequence continues at coordinate 1,332,641 of NZ_CP042335.1, read as the reverse complement.
TCCCACCGAGTCGTACCAGCGCGGCTCATAGCGGGAATGGACCGGGAACACGGCGCGCAGCGGCTCCCCGACGAGCTCGTGGGCCAGCCGCGTCATCACCGAGACGGCCACCGCGATGAGCCGCACGCCGCCCTCCTCCGCGTGGCTCTCCACGGCGGCGAGCTCCTCCGCGTCGAACACATCCCGGACCTCCACCACCTCGGCCGCTGGGGCGGCGGGATCCCCCAAGTCCAGGGGAAAGGTGGGCATAGCGCCGCCGCCGGCCTCAAGGATCTCAGTCCAGCGGCTCACCACATCCTCCGGGGGGCACGAGCGCTGCTCCAGGGACGCCGAATGCGCTGCGAAGGACTCGGGCGCCGGCCTGTCCTGCGCGGAGGGACCCCCGGCGACGAGGTCCTCGATGGCCGTGGAGAGGTCGCGCATGAGCACCAGGAGGCTCCAGGCGTCGACATGCGCATGATCGGATCCGATGACGATCTGCGAGTGGCCGCCGTCAGCGGGATCCTCAATGAGGCACAGCCGATGCGAGGGGCGCGCGAAGGGTTCGCAGACGGCGTCGAAGTGAGCGCGCAGAGCGGCGCGGATTCCTCCCGCGGTCATCGTTGAGGCTTCCTCTGCCGGAACAGGGTTCGCGTCGGCGCGGCTGTCGTCCTCCTCGTGATCCCACGCTGCCCACGGAGTGTCCAGAGGCTCCCACATGCCCCCGAGCACCTCCAGCGGAGTGAGGACCAGATCGGTGTCGGGCCCGCCGCACACGTCGCTGGGGCGCACAGCGGGCGCGGATGCCCGCTGTCTGGGGTCGCGGCTGAACGCTGTCCGAAGTGTGCTGTGGCGCGCGATGACGCAGTGCCAGGCCTCAGCGATCGTTTCACGTGAAGCGGCGCCGGGGAGCCGGAAGGAGGCGGCCATCCAGGTGCCCGGCCGCGAGCCGAAGCTCACGTGCCTGCCCTGGTCGAAGGAGACCGGCATCTGATCGTGCGGCTCCGGGAGGTCCTCGACGTGCAGGCGATAGGAGAGCAGTCGGCCGGGCTGCACGTCCATCTGGGAGACATTGGTGAGCCGCATGAGGCGTAGTCTAGGCTCCAGCTGAAAACCGAAACCGCCGGTTGTATGAACGCCGGTTTAACAGATGACCAAGAGGTGACATCTCTTCCGTGGCAGACGCCAGAACGCCCGCTTTCCGCGTGCAGGGGGCCGCTCTCGCGTACGAGCTCACCGGCCCGGAAGACCCCGACGCCCCGGTGTTCGTGCAGATGCACGGACTGACGTCGTCTGCGTGGAGGGAGCACCGGGCCGGACTGGATATGACCGCAGGGCTACCTCGATCCATGCGTGTGCTCCGGTACGACGCCAGGGGGCACGGTGCCTCGACGGGACGAGCGGTGCCCTACGACTATCTGTGGCCGAAGCTGGCAGATGATCTGCTGAAGCTGCTGGACCAGGCCGCACCGGGGCAGGCGGTGCATGCGGCAGGCCCGTCGATGGGAAGTGCCACACTGCTGTATGCGGCCCTGCGTGATCCCGAGCGGTTCCGGACGCTCACGCTGATGGTTCCGCCCACCGCTTGGGAGACGCGGGAGCACCAGGGCGAGTCCTACAGGGCGTCGGCCGATCTCGTGGAGAAGCAGGGGATCGGCGCCTTCGTCCGCGTCGGCGAGGACGTGCTTCCTCCACCGGCTCTGGCGGACCGCCCGAAGGAGCGGGTGCCCGCGGTGAGCCAGGAGCTTCTTCCGTCGATATTCAGAGGGGCTGCCATGACCGACCTCCCCGCCCTGGAGGACATTCGGAGCATTTCTGCGCCCGTTCAGGTCTTCGCGTGGGCGGATGACCATACGCACCCGGTCTCGACGGCCCAGAAGCTTCACCGCGCCATACCGGGCTGCCAGCTTCGCATCGCGGAGACTCCGGAGGACCTGCAGACCTGGCCCGCCGCGACGGCGAGCTTCCTGGAACGCCACTCCTGAGCGCCAGTGGCCAGTTAGAGGGCCGCTTGGAAGGGCCTGCGGTGAGGCGGATCGCCGAGCCGGGCCCCTGAGGGCACCAGCAGGATCACGCCCGTGAAGGCCTGATCCTCTTCCCAGTGCTGGTGGCTCGGCGATCCGAACGGCGCCGATGCACGCTGGACGATGATCCAGCCAATATCCGCGCCTCTTCTGCTCCCATCAAATGCGGGACGGTCCACACTGTATTGCCGCCGAGAGGTGCTGGGCAATAGCGCCATCCACTGGGGTTGTGGATTATGTGTGCAGTACGCGGCGTGTTGTGTGCACTACCTGGGGATAACGCTGTGGATAGATATCAGCGGAGAGGGCATTAGGCGACCTGACCTGGGGTTTTGCAGCCGAGCGCCTGTGGGGAAAAGTTTTTTCGCGAGCGGCGGCCGTCGAGCGGGGGCCCTTGCTGTGGCACGCTCTGAGGTGTATAAGCGGACGCCATGTGGACCGAGAGTGAGGTTCTCCACAAGTTATCCCCACCCTGGTGATAATCCGCTGTGCGGAGCTTCCCTGAGATTCCGCCTCTGCCGCGGCAATTGGGGGCACAGAGGGATCGTATTATATTCAAATTTGAATTATCATGCATCATATGCAGTTCGGAATCTTCTCCATCGGTGACGTCACACCCGACCCGACCACCGGCAGGGCCCCCAGCGAGCACGAGCGCATCAGATCGATGGTCGCCATCGGCAAGAAGGCCGAAGAGGTGGGACTTGATGTCTTCGCCATCGGCCAGCACCACAACCCTCCGTTCGTCGCACCTGCCAATCCGCCCATTCTGATGGCCCATCTGGCTGCGCAGACCGAACGGCTGCTCTTCTCGACAGCCACCACCCTCATCACCACGACCGATCCGGTGCGCCTGGCCGAGGACTACGCCTACGTGCAGCACCTCACCGACGGACGCGTCGATCTGACCCTCGGACGGGGCAACACCGGGCCCGTGTACCCCTGGTTCGGCAAAGATATGCGAGCAGGAATACCGCTGGCGGTGGAGAACTACGCGCTGCTGCACCGGCTGTGGCGCGAGGAGAGCGTGAACTGGAGCGGGCGCTACCGCACCCCCTTGGAGCGCTTCACCGCCACTCCACGCCCTCTCGACGACACCCCTCCGTTCGTATGGCACGGATCGATCCGCTCCCCGGAAATGGCTGAGCAGGCCGCCTACTACGGCGACGGGTTCTTCCACAACAACATCTTCTGGAACAAGGAGCACACGGGTCGCCTCATCGACCTCTACCGCGAGCGCTTCGAGCACTACGGGCACGGCTCTGCCGACCAAGCCGTCGTGGGTCTGGGCGGTCAGGTGTTCATGCGCCCCACCAAGGAGCAGGCAGTGCGCGAGTTCCGTCCGTACTTCGACAACGCTCCCGTCTACGGCGGAGGCCCCAGCCTGGAGGACTTCTCGCAGCACACCCCCCTGACAGTGGGCACCCCCGAGGAGGTGATCGAGAGGACGCTGACCTTCAGCGAGTATGCGGGCCACTACCAGCGCCAGCTCTTCCTCATCGATCACGCAGGGCTGCCGCTGAAGACCGTCCTGGAGCAGATCGACATCCTCGGCGAACAGGTGGTCCCGGTGCTGCGCAGAGAATTCGCCAAGCAGAGGCCGGCCTCGACCCCTCCAGCGCCCACGCACCAAGGACTGGTGGAGCGTCGCCGTGCCGGCCTGGAGCCCGTGCCGGGCGGCAGGGCCTCCTCGTCAGCGTCGGAGCACGCGGCCTGAGCACAGGCACCTGACGCGACGGAGCCGGGCAGCGTCCAGGGTCGGTGGCGGATCCGGGGGGAAGTTTTACCTCATGCTCAGGGCATTCACAGTGTAGGTCCTTACAGTTTGGTGCCAGAACGAGAGAAGAAAGCGACGAGACAACGCATGCTTCATCCAACCGGAGGCTGATATGAAGTCCCAGGAGTCCGACAAGGGCGAGCTCATTTTCGCACTCGGCCCGTCACGTGGACACGACACATCCAAAGGGCGGAGCGGCAGAGAGTCCGACGACGACGACCTCGGCTTCTCCGCATCGAATCGCGCTGTGGGCATCACGCTGGCCATCGGGATCGGCCTGATGGTTCTGGTGCTGATGCTTCCTTACATCGGCGGGCTCTGACCCGCCCAGACTCCCGTACCCTGGTGCGGTGAGCATCGACACCTACGACCCCTCAACCGGTGCGGGCCAAGAATCCCGCATTCCACCGCAGGACGTCGTCGCGGAGCAGTCAGTGCTCGGCGGAATGCTTCTGGACAAGGACGCCATCGCGGATGTCGTCGAGGTCCTCCGCGGGCACGACTTCTACCGCCCCGCCCACGAGATGATCTATGAGGCGATCATCGACCTCTATGGTCGGGGTGAGCCGGCGGACGTCGTCACCGTCAACGACGAGCTGTCCAAGAAGCAGCAGCTGCAGCGTGTGGGCGGGCCCACGTATCTGCACAACATCGCGCAGACTGTCCCCACCTCGGCCAACGCGAGCTTCTACGCGGAGATCGTGCGCGAGCGGGCCATGCTGCGACGCCTGGTCGAAGCGGGCACCAAGATCGTTCAGCTGGGCCACACCGCCGACGGTGAGGTGGAGGCCATCGTCAATGAGGCGCAGGCCGAGATCTACTCGGTGGCCGAGAACCGGCAGTCCGCAGACTACGTCTCACTGTCCGAGGTCCTGGCGCCCACGATCGATGAGATTGAGACCAACGCCGCCCATGACGGCTCCTTGACGGGCATTCCCACCGGATTCCGCGAGCTCGATGAGCTGACCCACGGCTTCCACGGGGGCCAGATGATCGTGGTGGCTGCGAGACCGGCCATGGGCAAGTCGACGCTGGCGCTGGACTTCGCCCGATCAGCGTCAGTCAACAACCAGATGCCCACCGCGTTCTTCTCCCTGGAGATGGGCCGCACCGAGATTGCGACCCGTCTGCTCTCGGCGGAGTCGCGGGTGCTCTTCGGAGACCTCCGCAAAGGAAACCTGAAGGACGAGGACTGGGAGAAGATCTCCCAGGCGGTGGACAAGCTGGACAACGTTCCGCTGTTCATCGATGACAGCCCGAACATGAGTCTGATGGAGATTCGCGCCAAATGCCGTCGGCTCAAGCAGCGCAATGGCCTGAAGTTTGTGATCCTCGACTACCTGCAGCTGCTGTCCTCCGGAAAGCGCGTCGAGTCCCGTCAGCAGGAGGTCAGCGAGTTCTCCCGCACGCTGAAGCTGCTGGCCAAAGAGATCGACGTGCCCATCATTGCGCTCTCTCAGCTGAATCGAGGCTCGGAGCAGCGGCCCGACAAGAAGCCCCAGGTCTCAGACCTGCGCGAATCGGGCTCGATCGAGCAGGACGCGGACATGGTGCTGCTGCTTCACCGGCCGGAGGTCTACGACAAGGAGACCGAACGCGCGGGCGAGGCAGACATCATCGTGGCCAAGAACCGAAACGGGCCCACCCGCGACATCGTCGTCGCCTTCCAGGGCCACTACGCGCGCTTCCAGGACATGGCCCGGGACTTCTGACGGCGACGTCCCGGTCAGGGCCTAGACCGGCGGGAGCGGGTCGTACTGAATCCCGCGGCGCACCTCGCGCGCCCGCTCGGCTCCTGCCAGCCGCCGCACCAGGTGAAGAGCCATATCGATGCCGGCGCTCACTCCGGCGCTGGTGATGGTGTCACCGTCGTCCACCCATCGACTCTCCGGCTTCACCGTGATCGTCGGGTCGTACTCGGTCAGGTGGTCCAGCGCGCCCCAATACGTGGTGGCAGGCCGATCCGTGAGCAGGCCTGCCGCGGCATACACCAGGCTGCCGGTGCACACGCTGGACATCAGCGGGGTGGACGCACGCAGCTCGCGCATCCACCGCAGATGCTCCGGGTCCACTGCCAGTGCCCGTGTGCCGACGCCCCCGGGATGCAGGAGCACCTCCAGCTCGGGCAGGCCCGCTCTTGAGGTGTGCGGGGTCAGAAGCATGCCCTTGGCCGCGGCGACGGGGCGACCGTCGGGGGAGACCATCGTGACCTCATAGCCGTCCTGAGGGAAGTTCTGGGTCCACCAGGCCAGCACCTCCCAGGGGCCGACGGCGTCGAGCTCCTCCACGCCGTCGAAGAGCAGCACACCGATGAGCTTCATGCCCTGAGACTCTCACGGACTCGCATCGCTGGCGAGCGGGGGCCCGGCGGCTCAGAAGGCGGCGAGGATCTGGTCCAGGAACAGGAAGCCGACGGTGCCGTAGATCAGACCGATCCACAATGCGTGCGTCAGGCTGCGCCAGAACTGGCCGGTGGCGATGAGCAGGCCGAAGGCCCACGGCAAGCAGGCTAGGACGTAGCCGCCGGCGACGAACCACAGGCCGATGAACTCCGGGACCGACAGCATGTACACCCCCATGCCCAGGGTGAAGATCATCGTCGACTCGAACAGCAGGGCCGCGATGAGCAGGGAGGTGACCGCGCCCCAGAGCCTCCGGGCCCACGTCCATCGCCGTTCCTGGCGCTGCTGCTGCTCGAGGCGACGCTGGCGTGCCGCGGCCGACTCAGGGCTGCGGCGGCGCGCTCCCGATGATCCCGTCGACGGGCGAGGGGATCGGGTCGGCTTCCGCCGGGCGCTGCTCGGCTTCTTCTTCGCGGAGGAAGGCTTCCTGCTGCTCATCTGGCCCCCACACTACGTGGCGGGCCACAGGGCCCGCGCAGGCCCTGAGGGAGTCACCTCGAGGAACCTGATGCCTCTGCTCAGGCGTCCGACGCTCCGGGTGATCTTGTCCACCGCGGCCTCCGGGGCCATGATCAGCACGCTGCCGCCGAAGCCGCCGCCGATGAGCCGGGCACCTTGGGCGCCCGCCCCCAGTGCGGCCTCGACCACGCTGTCCGCCAGGGGGAAGCTGACCTGCGCGTTGCTGCGCATACTGCTGTGGCCGGCGGTCATGACCTCGCCCAGCTCACCGGCCATCTGGGTGACGCCGTGGCACTCACCGGTGAAATGGTGATTGAGCTTCTCCGACCGGACCATCTCTGACAGGGCGTGCTTGAGCCGACGCCGGCAGCCGTCCACGGGCCGGCCCTGAATCTGGTCCTGACCGGCTGTCAGCTCGTCGAAGCGGGCGAGCACATCATCCACCTCGGCTCGTCGGGCGCGGTGGCTGAGCGCATCCCGCAGCCGCTCCACGCCCAGCACCGCAGCAGCGGCCTCGGAATCTGCCCGGCGGGAGCCGAACTCCCCGTCCGAGAGTGCGTGGGGGGTGTCAGTGTCGACTGCGATGAGGCGGTGGCCGCGCAGCAGGAAGCTGATGGCGACTCGCTGGAGGCTGAAGTCGCGGCAGTCCAGCGAGAGCAGCATGCCTTCGGCCGCGCGCAGCGACGTGGTCTGGTCCAGCCCGCCCGTGCCGGCGCCGACGACCTCCACCTCGGCACGCATGCAGGCGGCTGCGACGTCAGCGCGATGGGCGTCGGTGAGCGCATCGGTGAGCATCGTGCCGGGGTTGTCCCTGCCCAGAGCGGAGCCGAGGCCGACGAAGGCGAGGGCTGCCGCGCACTCCAGCGATGCGGAGGAGGAGAGGCCGCCGCCCACGGGGAGAGTCGAGCGGATCAGCAGGTCCGCACCGAACTGCGGGTCCGGCCGGAGGTCCTCATCGTCCGCGCGCTGCAGCGCCCACAGCACCCCGCTCACGTAGCGGGTCCACCCCGGGTACTGGTCCTGGCCCTCGGCGTCGGCAGGCCCGACGGCTGAGATGGTCACCTCGTGCACGCCCTGGTCCAAGGATGCTTCCAGGGTGCGCACCCGCAGCACCCCGTCGTTCCTTGCGCGAGCCGCGGCGTAGGTGCCGTGGGGCAGAGCAAGGGGCAGGCAGCGGCCTCCGTGGAAGTCGATGTGCTCTCCATTGAGGTTGGCTCGGCCGGGTGCGAACCAGATTCCCTCGGGGTCCGTGCCGAACTCTTCGCTGAAGCGTGCGCGGAGGTTCTGAGCTATGGAGGCAGGCTCGCCTGGAGCGAGCCACCTCGGTGGGGCGTCATTCATCGTGAGCAATTGTGCCACTATGAGCCGCACCTGAACGTCGCCATGATATTTGCCCGAAGCTCTGGAACATCTGGGCACGGTGTGATGCTGTAGGGGACGGACATACAGTCCGCTGACCCTTCTAGGAGGACACCATGGCAGTTGACGTGAAGTACACCGCAGAAGCCCTTGCCACCGGCGGCGGCCGCGAAGGCCACGCGAAGACCAAGGACGGCTCCTTGGATCTCACCCTTGCTCCGCCCAAGGAGCTGGGTGGATCCGGCGACGGCGTGAACCCCGAGCAGCTGTTCGCCACCGGGTGGGCCGCCTGCTTCCTCGGCGCCATGAAGAAGGTCGCCGGCGACGACTACGACACCACCGACGCATCCATAGGCGTCAAAGTGGGGCTCGGCGCCGACGACGACGGCGGCTTCGGCCTCACCGCGGAGATCGAGGTGGTCCTGCCGAAGCTCGAGCAGGCCTCCGGCGAGGAGCTTGCGGAGAAGGCGCACGCCTTCTGCCCCTACTCCAAGGCGACCAGCGGCAACATCGACGTGAAGCTCACCGTCTCGCAGGACTGATTCGCGCTGATTCGCAGAAGGGCCCGGGGAAGAAGTCCCCGGGCCCTTCGCGCGTCGCAGCCTGTGCGGCTAGAAGGTGGTTTGGTCGAAGGCGCCGCCCGCTGAGAATGCGAATCCGAGCAGGACGATGAACGCCACCAGGGCGAGCACATAGAGGATGCCCAGCGCCACGTTGATCCAGCCCATCACCACGCCCGGAGTGCCGTTGGCGTGGCCTCGTGCGGCCTTCTTGCCCTGCCAGACGCCGAAGGCGCCGAGGATCAGGGAGACGGGCCCTGTGATCCACAGGAACGGTGAGATGACCACCGCGTTGACCAGGCCGATGATGCCCAGCACGAGCCCGGCCGTCTCATTGCCCTTGCCCGGAGGCGCCGCCGGGTACCCGTACCCGTAGTCGGGGGTGCCCTGCGGGTATGAGCCCGGAGGTGCTGCCGGGTAGCCGTATCCCTGCTGGGGTGCCTGCTGCGGGTAGGCGGGATAGCTGCCTGCCTCAGGCTGTGCGGGGGGAGTCGGCGGGTGCGGCGGAGGGTAGTGCCCCTGAGCGGACCCGGTCTGCTCGTAGTCGGGACGGCCGTCTGCGCGCCGCGGCTGGCTCTCGTCAGGTGTCTCGGTCATCGCGCTGCTCCGTCCGAGGAGTCGGGGGTGAGTACACCCAGCACTTTAGCCCTTCCGCGCACGAAGCTCCTCGATCATCTGCGGAAGCACCTCGTTGAGGTCGCCCACCACACCGTAGTCGGCGATCTCGAAGACCGGAGCGTCCTCGTCCTTGTTGATCGCGACGATCACATCGGAGGTCTGCATGCCGGACTTCTGCTGGATCGCGCCTGAGATGCCCACGGAGATGTAGAGCTGCGGGGACACGGTGACGCCGGTCTGGCCGATCTGCGCCGAGTGGTCGATCCACCCCGCATCCGTGACGGCTCGGGAGGCGCCTATCGCTGCGCCCAGCTCGTCCGCGAGCTGCTCCACCAATGAGAGGTCGCCGTCGACGCCGCGGCCGGCCGCGATGACCACCCGGGCCTCCGTCAGCGGAGGGCGCCCGGAGGTGGGAAGAGGTGCGGTCTCCAGCACCTCGAAGGCGGGCGAAGGCTTCACCGGCAGTGAGGTCAGCTCAGGGCGCGCGCCCTTCTCAGTGATCGCCTCGACGCTGTTCGGCTTCACCGTGGCGATGAGGGGCCCCTGGCCTGCCCGCGCGACGCAGGTGTGCTCGCCGGCCAGCACCGGCTTGCTCACCGTTCCGTCGACGTCGATGCCGGTCGCTGAGGTGATGATGCCCGCATCCAGGCGGACCGAGAGGCGAGCCAGCGCGTCGACCGCGTCGGGAACGTCCACTCCCAGCACCACCGATGCCTCCGACTCCTTGACCGCGGTCTCGAGCAGATCCACCAGTGCGCCGTCGGGCGGGGTGATCTCACCGTCGCCCACGTACACCTCACGCACGCCCCTGATGCTCAGGGCGTCGCCTGCGGCCTCCCCGGAGGCGCCGGTCACCACCGAGACGTCGCCGAGGCGCTCCGCGAGAGTCAGCAGCTCCGCCTGAGCGCCGCTGAGCGTGCCCTCGATCCGCTCCAGAAGCACCAGCACCTGACTGATCCCTGATGTGCCACGGCTCATACAAGACGCTCCTTTGCGAGATACTCCACGATTCGTCGGCCGCCCTGACCATCGTCGGCGATGACCTCTCCGACAGCGCGGGCGGGCCGGGACTGGATGCTGACCAGCCCAATCTTTGAGCGCGCGTCGACCGGCGTCAGCCCCACATCGAGGAGGCTGAGCTCCGTGACCGGCTTCTTCTTCGCGGCCATGATCGCCTTGAAGTTGGGGTAGCGGGGATCGTTGGCCTTGTCGGTGACGGAGACGACCGCAGGCAGGGGGAGGTCGAGCTTCTGGCTCGTCTGCCCCGAGATCCGGGTGACCACCAGGTGCCCGGCCTGAAGCGCCAGGTCAAGGGCGCGGGTCAGGGCAGGGATGCCCAGGCGCTCGCCGACCTGCGCCGGCACCGCGCCGGCCTCACCGTCGTCGGAGGCCATGCCGGTGAGCACCAGGTGCTCGGGGTCCTCGTCGGCGTCGAACACGGCCTGATCGCGCACGGTGCTCACCAGCGCGGCGACGGCCGCCGAGGTGGCCCAGATGTCAGCGCCCGTCAGAGCATCGTCGGTGAGTCGGAAGCCGTCGTCGGCTCCGAGCTGCAGGGCCTTCTTCAGGGCGGCCGAGGACCCCTCGGGGCCGACCGTCACCGCCGAGACCCGCACCTCACGGTCCGGGTGGGCCTCCTTGATCTGCAGGGCAGCCTCCAGCGGGTACTCATCCAGCTCCGCCAGGATTCCCTCTGATCGGTCCAGCCGGTTCTCGTCGGTGAAGCGGCGCTGCAGCTGGGAGTCGGGCACCCATTTGACCAGGGTGATGATGTGAAGCGGTGCCGGCATGAGGTCCTTTCAGTCCAGGTGTCCGCGGCGTGCCAGGATCGATCACCAGTTTCGCACGATACTCACCGCTGGGTCAGGCGAGCGTAATGTGGGTCCTATGGCTGTCCTCCTCCCCGGTCCGGCACTCCTCTTCTGCCCCGCAGACCGCCCTGAGCGCTTCGCCAAGGCGGCAGCGCGATCCGACGGGGTCATCCTCGACCTGGAGGACGCAGTGCTGCCGGGCAGCAAGGACCAGGCCCGCCAGCATCTCGCCGCGGCCTTCGAGGGCCCTGAGCCGCTGGCCTCCGAGACCACCCTGGTGCGCATCAACGGGCAGGCATCCGGTCACCAGGACCACGACGTGGCCGCGCTGGCAGGCACAGGCCTGCGGTGGGCCGTGGTGCCCAAGGTCGAAGATCCCGCCGAGCTCGACCGTCTCGCACATCACCTCCCCGGCACAGGCCTGATTCCGCAGATCGAGACCCCGCGGGGCGTCCTTGAGGCCGCACGGCTGGCGGAGCACCCGGCTGTCGTCGGCATCCTGTGGGGCACCGAGGATCTCGCCGCAGGCCTCGGGGGAGCCGGGGCCCGGGATGAGGACGGGGCGCTGCTGCCCGCCATCAGCCATGTCCGGCATCAGCTGCTGCTCACGGCCGCCGCCAATGGGATCCCGGCGATCGACACCATCTTCACCGCCCTGGAGAGCCCGGCACGGATGCAGCAGGAGGCCGCCGAGGCGGCAGCTGCGGGCTTCGCCGGCAAGGCCTGCATCCACCCGCAGCAGGCGGCAGCGGTCCGCGAGGCCTATGCGCCCACCCCCGAGCAGCTGGAGCGGGCCGAGGAGCTGCTCGCTGAGTTCGCCCGCCACGCCGGCGTGGCGCCTGACCAGGCCCACACCGCTGAGCCGAGCCTCAGCGGCGCATTCCGGTTCCGCTCCGACATGGTGGATGCTCCGGTGGTGGCCCAGGCTCAGCGCGTCATCCGCAGACATGAGGCAGCCGGGGGGTCGAAGGGCTGAGCGGTAGACTCCCGGGTATGTTCACCGGGTTCTATGAGGAGCTCCATGAGGAGTTCCGTGAGGTTGTCCGTGAGTTCGTGACCCGCGAAGTCGCCCCCCACTACAAGGAGTGGGACGCAGCGCACATGATGCCGCGATCCCTGTGGGAGGCAGCCGCGGAGAACGGGCTGCTCGGCCTGGCGATCCCCGAGGAGCACGGGGGCATGGGCCTGACGGACCTCAGGTTCCGGATGATCATCGACGAGGAGCTCGCCCGCGCCGACTGCCTGGCCGTGGGCCTGGCGTTCCACCTGCACGACCACTGGGTGCTGCCCGCCGTGCTGCAGTTCGGCACTGATGAGCAGAAGGAGACCTGGCTTCCCCGGTTCATGGATGCCAGCCTCATCACCTCCGTCGCCTTCACCGAGCCCGGGGCCGGCTCGGACCTCCGCAGCATCCGCACCAAGGCGGAGAAGAACTCCGACGGCTCCTGGACGCTCAACGGGCAGAAGACCTTCATCGGCAACGGAATCAGCGGCGACGCCGCCCTGGTGCTCGCCCGCACCGGGGAGTCCCACTCACTGTTCCTGGTGGAGAAGAGCGGCAACCCCGGCTACCAGCCGGGCCGGCAGCTGGACAAGATGGGGCTCAAGGCCTCCGACACCGCCGAGCTGTTCTTCTCAGACGTCCGCATCCCCGCCAGCGGGCTCATCGGCGAGGAGGGCCGCGGGCTGGAGTACGCCAAGGCCGTGCTCCCCGAGGGGCGGCTGGGCCTGGGCGCCGCCGCCGTCGTCGTGGCCGGCGCCGTGCTCGACGCGACCCTGACCTACGTGAAGGAGCGAGAGGCGTTCGGCCAGCCGATCGCAGGGTTCCAGAACACCCGGTTCCAGCTCGCTGAGACCGCCGCCCAGCTGGAGGCCGCGCAGCGCCTCGTCGGCGCCGCAGTGGAGAAGCACAGCGACGGCAGCCTGAGCCACGCGGACGCCGCGAAGCTGAAGCTGCACGCCTCGGAGTTCGCCAAGCAGGCGGTGGACACCTGCCTGCAGCTGCACGGCGGCTACGGCTACATCCTCGAATACCCGGTCGCCCAGGCGTTCCTGGCGGTGCGGCTGATGACGATCTTCGGCGGCACCAGCGAGGTGCTCAAAGAGACCATCGCCCACGACCTGCTCGGCTGAGCCGAAGCCGCCTCAGAGGTTGGCGCGGATGAGCGCGGCCAGCAGAGCCGTGCGCGGAGCGATGTAGGCGGAGAGGGCATGTTCGTGCTCGGCGTGGGCGCCGTCGCCCACAGCCCCCAGCCCGTCGAGGGTCGGGATGCCCGCCGCAGCCGTGTAGTTGCCGTCGGAGGCGCCCCCCACCTCGCGGCCGGCAGGGACGTCGATGCCCAGCTCCCCGGCCAGCTTCTCCGCCTGCCTGAAGAGCTGCTCGCCCGCGGCGCGCTCCATCGGGGGCTTTCGGATGCCCCCGGTGACCTCCACCCGGGTCCCCTCCACAGGGCTGGTGAGGGCACGGATCTGCTGATCGGTTCGCTCCTGCTCGGCCACGCTCGTCGCCCGGCCGTCCACCGCGACGGTGGCTAGGTCTGGCACCGTGTTGGTCGTGGTGCCTGCGGAGATGATGGTGGGAGTCACGGTGGTTCCGGCCTGGGGGTCGCCCAGCGCTTCGATGTGCGGCAGCAGCTGCCCCAGGGCGATGCCGGCGTTGATTCCCTTCTCCGGGTCCAGGCCTGCGTGGGCTGCGCGGCCGTGCACATGCACCTGCCAGTCCGCGGTCCCCTTGCGGGCGATCTTCAGGTCGCCGCGCTCGCCGATGGCGCCCTCCATGACAAACGCTGCGCGAGCGCTGCGCCCTTCATCGAGGAGGAGCCTGCGCCCGGTGGCTGAGCCGACCTCCTCGTCGCCGGTGACCACGATGCTCAGCCCGGTGAGGTCCTCGTCGGCCTCTTGAAGCAGTGCGGCCGCGTGGATGGACATGACCACGCCGGTGAGCATGTCGAACACTCCGGGCCCGCGAAGGACGCCGTCCTCGTGGGCGAACGGCTTCCGCGCCAGCGTGCCGATCGGCCACACGGTGTCCTGGTGATTGACCAGCAGAACCCGTGGGTCGGAGGAGCCGAATCGGATGCGCACGTGGGTGACGCCCTCGTCCGTCAGGGTCTCTGCGGTCACCCCGTCCGTCTTCAGGTCCAGCCGCTCCGCTGCCAGCTGCGCCACCTCTGCGGCGCCGCGGGCCACCGCCTCGTAGTCGCTCGAGGGGCTCTCGACCTCCACCAGCCGGCGGATGTCGGCGAGCATCTGCTCAAGCCGCGCGTCGGCGGCCTGACGCAGGGGGACGGCGGTCGGCTCAGCGTCATTCATGCCGTCCAGCCTAACGGGGCGTGCCGACACGGCTGGGCGCAGGCCTGCGCCCCTCAGGCCGCGGAGAGGCTGTGGCGTTCATGGGCGCGAGCCTGGTGCTGCAGCGGCACTGTCCAGGTCTCCCCGGGCTGCAGCGTCTTGTGCTGGCCCTCGACATTGACGTCGATCGGCTCCGCCGAACCTTCGGACAGATTGAGGACGACCTTCTCGTGGTCGATGCGCACCACGATGGGCTGGTTCCGGTAGCGGATGCGGAAGCACATCTCCGGCACCTCGTCCGGCAGCAGGGGGTGCAGCCAGAGGGCGTCCGACCGGGTCTCCACTCCGCCGTAGCAGCGGATGACCATGTCGACGGTGCCGGCCATGGCCCCCAGGTGGATGCCTTCGCGGACCGTGCCTCCCTGGGTGTCTGAGATGTCGGCCTCCAGGGCCTCCTTGAAGAGGTTCCATGAGCCGCCGCGGTCGAACCTGGCCGCCACCCAGCCGTGCACCAGCCGGGACAGTGTGGAGCCGTGCGAGGAGCGGGCCAGGTAGTACTCGACGGTGTGGCCGAATTCGTCCATCGTGAGCTCATACCCCATGTGTTCGAGCGCGTCGATGAGCTCCTGGGCCGAGAAGATGTAGCAGAGCATGAGCACATCGGCCTGCTTGGAGAGCTTGTACCGGTTGGTGGCGTCACCCTCGGCCTGCAGGATGAGGTCCAGCCTGCCGATGTTCCCGTACTTGGCGCGATAGCCCTCCCAGTCGAACTCGAGCAGGTCTCCGTACCCGTCGAACTGGCTGATCACCCCGCCGTCGTGGAAGTGGATCCGAAGCCGCTGCGACACCTTGTCCCAGTGGTCCAGCTCGTCGTCGTAGATGTCCAGCCACTCGGAGAGGGGGTCGTCGCGGTCGTCGAGCTCGCGGACCAGCCCTGCGGTGTGCCGCAGAACCCACGAGGCCAGCACGTTGGTGTACGCGTTGTTGCGCAGCCCCGAGCCGGGCGTGTCGGGGTAGCCGTCGTGATACTCGTCGGGCCCCATCACTCCGTCGATGTCGTACCGGTCCGCCTCGGCGTCGTACTGGGCCATCGAGACGAAGAAACGGCTGACCTCCACCAGCATCTCCCCGCCGTAGTCGGAGAGGAAGGTGTAGTCCTGGGTGACTTCGAAGTACCGGATGACCGAGTAGGCGATCGCCAGGGAGACGTGCCGCTGCCGGTGGGAGTTGTCGGGCATCCACTGCTGGGAGCGGGGGTTCCACAGCTCTGTGGGGGTCTCCTCGCGGCCGTCCGAGCCTGCCTGCCAGGGGTACATGGCGCCTTCGTACCCTTCGGCCGCTGCCATGGCGCGGGCTTCGTCGAGCCGGCGGTACCGGTACATCAGCAGCCCGCGCGTGAGCTCCGGCCGCCGGAGGGTCAGCATGGGGTACATGAACATCTCATCCCAGAAGAGATGGCCGCGGTAGCCCTCACCGTGAAGCCCGCGTGCGCCCAGAGAGGCGTCGAGGTCGTGACGCGCGCCGTAGGCCGTCTGCAGGACGTGGAAGATGTGAAGATTCAGGGCCAGCTGCTGGCGGCCGTTGGTGCACCCGTCCTCGGCCTCATTGCCCAGGGACACGGCGAAGCGGTGCCACAGGGCGCCCCACAGCTCCTCCTGATAGCTCAGCAGCGATCGGAAGCTCGGCGCCCGCTGCACGCGCTTGACCGCGTTGTGCCATACCGTGCTGATGGCGTGGTCGTGGGAGTTCGACGCCGCGGCGATCTTCTCGATCCGCACGGGAACACCCGCGTCGAGGCTCAGCGAGATGTCGTGGCCGGCCACCAGGTCCCCCTCCATGACGGGCCGGCGCATCGGCGTGGTCTTGCCGGGTGTGGTGACGGAGGTGCGAGCGGCCACCGCGATCTGAACCTTCGACTGATTGGTCTCGGTCTCCAGAAGCACCGTTTCGCCGTCCACCTCGCGCGACTCGACCGGCTCGATGTGATTGCCGGCGAGCTCGCGATCTGCGGCGACGTTGCGGTTGGCGACGCGGCCGTCGACCATCGATCGGATCCCCACGTTGCCGGACCAGTTCTCGGCCTCGAGCTTGACCTCCATGCAGCCCAGGTGAACGTTGGCCAGGGCTTGGAACTGCCGGATGGTGACCTTGGTGCGCCGGCCGTGCAGATCCTCGTATCGCGCCACGCGAGTGTGCAGGCCGCGACGCATGTCGAGCTCCTGGAAGTAGTCGACCAGCTCCGGGGATCCGGGCAGCAGCGGCGTGCCGGCCTCCGGGGTGACCTGCAGGAATGTCCAGTCCG
Source organism: Nesterenkonia sp. NBAIMH1 (assembly GCF_007922635.1). Classification (NCBI taxonomy): domain Bacteria; kingdom Bacillati; phylum Actinomycetota; class Actinomycetes; order Micrococcales; family Micrococcaceae; genus Nesterenkonia; species Nesterenkonia sp. NBAIMH1. Next base: position 1,316,059 of record NZ_CP042335.1, on the reverse strand, counting down.
GAATGTTGACCATGTGCTCGGTCTCGACGGTTCTGCCCATGATGTCGGTCTGCAGCCGGTTGAAGACCCCAGCCATGTAGTTGCCGGGGTAGTGGCTGGCGTCGGCCGAGGTGCCCGGGTAGGACCCTCGCGTGCCCCAGTAGCCGTTGGCCGTGGCCGTGAGCGTCTCCCGGGTGGGCTCCGCGGCCGGATCGAACTCGTCGTAGCGCAGCACCCACCTGGGGTCGAAGGGCCGGGTGGTCCTGGTCTCCAGCTTCGCGACCGCGAGGTCCTTCACGACGATGTCGGCCCCGCCCTCCTTGAGCCGCTTCGGATCATCGCCCCGGTTCAGGCCCACCACCATGCCGAAGTCGCCCGCGCGCCCGGCCTGGACCCCGGAGACGGCGTCCTCGATGACGATGGAATCCTGAGGCTCCACGGCCAGCAGCGCCGACGCGTGCAGGAACATGTGCGGCGCGGGCTTGCCCGGCAGGCCGAGCTCTGCGATGTCTGAGCCGTCCACAATGACGTCGAAGCAGTCGATCAGCCCGGCGCGGCGGAGCACCTCGCGGCCGTTGCGCGAGCTGGTCGCCAGCGCAATCGGGATGGAGTCTCTGCGCAGCCGCTCGATGAGGGTCACGGTGGTGCTGAAGGTGTCCACGCCGTCGCGGTTGAGGACCTCTTCGAAGTACCCCTGCTTGCGCGCCGCCAGGCCGTGCACCGACAGGGTCTCCGGCGAGTCCCCCGGCCGGCCCTCACGGACGGGCAGTCCGCGGGCGCTGAGCAGGCTGCGCACGCCGTCCTCGCGCGGCCGTCCGTCCACATAGTTGAGGTAGTCCTCCTCAGTGAACTCCGGCTGCGGCGCGCCGGCGATCTCTGGCAGCGCGGCGTCGAAAAGCTCCTTCCACGCCGTGGCGTGGACGCCGGCGGTGTCGGTGACGACCCCGTCCATGTCGAAGATGACGGCGCGGAAGTGGCGGAGGGCGTGCCTCTTCGCCTCTGCGCTGTGGCGGAAGGGGTTCTCGAAGGGATGCATGTGGAGCCTCAGACGTCTCTGCGGATCGGGATCTGCTTCGGTCAGGGTTGTGCTTCTTCATCATCCTATGCACTGGTGCTCCATGCCGCCCTGTGATGCGCGCCACCGGGTAGAGTCAGGCCCGTGGCGCGACGAGCAAAGATTGAGCTGACCTTCAGAGAGGTCACGGGCACGTCGTCGAAGAAGAATGTCGCCGCCGGCACCGTGGTGGACTGGATCGACAAGACGGCCTACGCCTGTGCGGCCTCCTGGACCCGCGCGCAGTGCGTGACCTCGTACGTGGGGAACATGCACTTCACCCGGCCCGTTCCTCGCGACACTCCCGTACGGGTGCAGGCGCGGGTGGTCCACACCGGCCGCCGCAGCGTCCACATCCAGACCAGAGTCCTCTCCCGCTCAGAGGGGTCGTGGAAGGTCTGCACCGAGTGCTTCATGATCTACGTGGCGGTCGGCGAGGACGGCGAGCCGGTCGAGGTGCAGCCCTTCGAGCCCTCCACCGAGCTGGAGATCCGCCGCGACGTCGACGCTGCCCGCCGTATGGACCACCGCAGGCAGATTGAGGATGAGATCCGCGAGCTGCCCGAGTCCATGGGCGACTCCGAGGCTCTGACGATGCGGTTCGTGGCGGACACTGAGGAGCGCTACCCGGACGGCAAGGTCCGCGGAGGCACGGTGATGAAATGGGTGGACCTGGCTGCGGAGATCTGCGCAGAGCGCTTCAGCGGCCACCGGGTCACATCGGTGCTCACCGGCGGGGTGCGGTTCTACCGCCCCATCAAAGTGGGGGATCTGGTCGAGGTCGAGGCGCGCCTGGTGCTCACCGGGAGCACCTCAATGCACGTGCTGGTCCGTGTCAGGGGCGGAGACCGCACCGAACGACGACCGGAGGACGTCGCCTACGGGCTCCCGGTGATGGTGGCGCTGAACGAGGACGGCTCCGCGATGCGCATCAGCCGGTGGGAGCCGATCTCGGATGAGGACTACGCGGTGGCGGAGAAGGCCCGGCGCATACGCGACCTCCGCAACGCGACGCTGCTGACGCCCAGCCCCGACCCCATGTGAGCCCCGTCCCTCCCTCAGCCCCGCCGTCGGATGACCCCGAGAAGATCATTCGAAAGGCTGAGTACGTCGTCAGGGAGGGGCCGCTAGGCTGACCGGCGTGAATGAACAGCAGTCGCCCGGACCGCATGCCCCTGCCCCTCATCAGCCGTACTACGGGGCCCAGCCCGCGGACGGCGGGCACCCGGACAAGTACGCGGTCAGGTACCCGGCCAAGGGGCTTCCGACCCGCCTGTGGGGCCAGCCGGACTCCGACCCGGGCCGGCTCTCATGGTGGGATCTGCTGACCGCCATCCCCTATTTCGGGTTCTTCCTCATCGGAACCACCATCCTCACGCTGGTGATGAACGCCGCGGGTGTGGACCCCATGGGCGGGGTGTCGCTCAGCGACGAGGACTACATGATGCAGTTCGCGGAGAACGCGGTGATCTTCGGGATCCTCCTGGCTCTGATCCTGCCGCTGAACCTGAAGGCCCTCATCAGGAGCTTCCGGGTGTTCACGCACAGCGGGCTGGCGTTCCTCAAGCTGCTCGCCGTTCCGGGCCTGTGGCTGGTCACGATCGTGGCGAACCTGATCATCACTCTTCTGATCATGGCGATCTTCGGCCAGGAGCCGACCACCTCAGAGAACCAGGCCGGCCTGGAAGCCATGATGCAGGTGGTCCCGTTCTGGGCCGCTCTGCTGCTGTTCGGCATCGTGGTGCCCTACATCGAGGAGTACTTCTTCAGGCACCAGCTGGTCGGCAAGCTCTCCACCAAGCTCAACATCTGGGTCTGCGCGGTCATCTCGATCCTGATCTTCGCAGCCGTCCACGTGACTGCAGAGCTGGTGACCGGGGACCTGATGCTGATCATGACCTCGCTGTTCACCTATCTGACGATGTCGATCATCATGACGCTGGCATACATCTTCAGCGGACGCTCGCTCGCGTTCGCCTGGTTCGTCCACGCGTTCAACAACATCGTGGCCGTCTGCAGCATGTACTTCCTGCTTCCCTATGTCGACGACTTCGCCGTCATCCTCTTCTGAGGTGAGCCCCGGCACCGCCGCGGGCCATAATGAGGGCCGGCCGCGCTCCCTGCCCCGACAGATCCTGGCCCTAGCCGTCCCCGCACTGGGGGCCCTGGTGGTCGAGCCGCTCTTCCTGCTCGCCGATACGGCGATCATCGGCCGTCTGGGCACCGAGCCCCTCGCCGGAGCCGCCCTCGGCACCACCGTGATGCAGACGGTGGTGGGGCTGATGATCTTCCTGGCCTACTCCACCACTCCGGCGGTCGCGCGGTTCCTGGGGGCAGGAAAGCACGGACGGGCTCTGGCGGCCGGGCGCGACGGGGTATGGCTGGCCGTCCTCCTGGGAACAGGGCTGGCACTCGCCGGCGGCGCCTTCGGCCGAGAGCTGCTGAGCCGCATGGGAGCCGACGCCGCAGTGCTCGACCACGCCTGGGCGTATCTGCTGTGGTCCCTTCCCGGACTGCCCGCGATGCTGCTGGTCTTCGCTGCCGTGGGAACCCTCCGCGGGCTTCAGGACACCAAGACGCCGCTGGTCGTCGCCGGGGTCGGCTTCACGGCCAACGCGCTGCTCAACCTCGTCCTGGTGCACGTGCTGGGCATGGGTGTCGCGGGTGCGGCCCTGGGCACCTCAGCAGCGCAGTGGGGAATGGCCATCACGTACCTGATGATGCTCGCCCCCAGGCTCCGGGCCCACGGGGTGTCCCTCATGCCCGACCCCCTGGGGCTGCGCAGCGCATGCACTGTGGGCGGGTGGATGTTCCTGCGGACCCTGTCTCTGCGTGCGGCGATCGTGGCCACCGTGCTGGCGGCCACAGATCTGGGCCCGGAGGTCCTGGCGGCGCACCAGGTGGCCTTCGTCGTGTTCTCCACCATGGCCTTCGCCCTCGACGCGCTCGCCATTGCTGCGCAGGCCCTGATCGGCCGCGAGCTGGGAGCCGGCCGGAAGCAGGACGCACAGCGGATGACGCGGCTGATGATTCTGTGGTCCTTGGGCTTCGGCGTGGTGACGGGGCTGGTCGTCGCGCTCTCCGCGCCGTGGGCGCCGCTGCTCTTCACACCCGACGAGCAGGTCGCCGCCGGCATCACCGTGGCCCTGCTCGTCCTCGCGGCGTCGCAGCCTCTGGCCGGCTTCGTGTTCATTCTCGACGGGGTGCTCATGGGCGCCGGCGATGTGGCCTACCTTGCTGTGGCGGGCCTGGTCACACTGGGCATCTACCTGCCGGTGCTCTGGTGGGTCTCCGCGCTGGACCATGAGGGACCTGCCGGGATCCTGTGGCTGTGGATGGCGTTCGCCGTGGTCTTCATGGGCGCCCGCGCCCTGACCCTCGGACTGCGCATCCTCACTGACCGCTGGATGCGGCTCGGAGAGCCCGGCCGGGAGCGCCGTCCGCGCTGATCGGAGGTCCCGCGCAGAGGTCCTGCGCCCCGAAGCGCCTCAGGACGGCGTAGAATCTCGGCCGTGTCCGTGACCAGAGTTCCCGTCGAGACCGCGGCCGCCCTGCAGCGGCCCGTGTGGCTTCGTGCCGCCTTCACCGCCGCCTTCGGCATCTTCGCCACCTTCTGGACCGGCAACGAGGATCTGATCGGGCTGTGGGGGGACAACGCATTCTTCATCGGCAAGGTGGTCATGGCCGCCTTCTTCATCGTGACTGCCTCCATGGTCTGGGAGTACGCCAAAAGCTCGCATGTGCCCCAGCGCCTCCGAACGATGCTTGCCGCGGGCGCTGCCCTCTGGACCCTGAGCGGTGCAGTGCTGGTGCTCATGGGCGCCAGCTGGGCAGTCGCCGTCGCCGCCGGCGCCGGCCTGCTCGCCATGGGAGCCCTCGAGCTCATCGGAGGGGCCCTGGTGCGCGGAGAGTTCGTGCCGGCCCGGGACCACATGACGGTGGGAGGCGTGACCGCCCTGACCGGGATCGCCCTCTTCATCTGGCACGGCCCGGATCTTCATGCAGTGGCCGGCACTGCGGGCATGGGAATGATCCTTGCCGCGGCACTGCTGCTCATCAGTGCTGCGGGGCTGACGTACGAGGCCCGTCGGAGCTGAGAGCGAAACGGTCGCACTGCTCCTTCTACGAGCAGTAGAATGATGTGGCCCCGAAACACCGTCCGATTGGAATCTGCACGTGTCCGATGATCAGAGCCGGCGCCGCTCCCTGCTTCAGTCGGTGAAGGCTCCCCTGATCTTTTCGGGGATCCTGGGGGCAGTCGCTGCGGCCGTGGTGTTCCTGGCAACCTCCGGCGGCACGGACAACCCGCGCGTCGAACAGGGCGGGGGCGATATGGGCGGCCTCAGCTCCCCGGTCAACCTGGCCCTGCTGGCCTTCGGCATCGCCTTCATTGCCGCGCTGCTGCTGGTCTCTATGCTTCAGCTGGCGTCGCGGGAGAACCCGGAGGAGCTCAGCCAAGGCTCGGGGGTGAACCAGAACGCCGAGGAGCTGTACCGCCAGCAGGTGGCGCAGCGGCGTGAGAAGGAGCGCCGCCGAAAGCAGGAGGAGGCCCGCCGTGAGCATGGCGAGCCCCCCTACGGACGAGACGCTGAGTAGCGCCTCCGGCCTACTTCTTTTTCTTCTTCTTCGACTTTTTCCCGGTTTTGGCGCGGGCGTCCATCAGCTCAGTGCGCATCTGATCGCGGAACTCCTTGGCCGCCACGGCGGACTCCGACGTGGGCTGCTCGATGGCCGCGGCCTTCTCCGCCGAAGACGGCTTGTTCAGCTTCGGCTCCCTCGGCAGATCCTCCTGCGGCGCCTGCGGAGTCGCCGCAGCAGGGCGGCGGCCGTTGCGCACGGCTGCCTGTCGCGCCCGGTAGGCGCGCACATGCGCTCGGTTCGCACAGTTGCCGAAGTCGCAGAACAGTTTGGAACGGTTCCGGGTGAGATCGATGATTGCGGCCTCACAGTCCTCGCCCTTGCAGATCCGCATGCGCGCGGTCTCCTCCTCCACCACCAGCCGGGTCAGGGCTGCGGCCATAGTGGCCGTCATGATGTCGCCGAGCTTCTTCGACACGGGAACGGGAGCCTGCCGGAACGGCGGCTCCGTCTTGCCCCGGCCCTCGACCTTCTCCAGCCGGGTGCCCACGCCGTGGAGCAGGTCATTGATCTGCTCCATCGGCCTGCCGCCGGTGACGGGGGCCTGGTGCCAGATCTGGCGGAGGGCGGTGCGAAGCGCTCGCGCCTTCTCCAGCTGGGGGCGGTCGACAGTCGAGGTGGGCCAGCCGAGGCCCGGATCCTGTTGGCCTGAATATCGTTTCAGGTCCTCCACTGTGGTCAGAGTGTCAGACGTTTCGTGATTGCTTCGGAGACCCGCCTCTGTATTGATGAGCTCGGCGGCCGCGCTGAGGGCGCGGTTGATCTCGGGGTTGAACATGCAGCCTCTCCTGCCGATTCGGCGTGACCGGCCAGGTGCGACGAGCCGGTCACGCGGTGCAACGTAGAAGCATCTGCAGACGGGTAACGGCCGTCGGGGGCAGACGCTTGTGCACAGAGTGTACTCGAGAGTAGGGCTGGCTCTCCGCAGCGGCGAGGGCCGTCAGGGAGACGGGAAGAGTCCGCGCATCCGTATCAGCGAGGCTCGGATGTTCGCGGCGTTGTCCTGGAATACTCCGGCAGCCTTCAGTCCGACGCGCACCGGCGGCAGCTGCTTGGCCGCGTCGAACGCCTCGGTGACGATCACGTCCTCGCCGTCCGGTTCGATCTCCCACCGCCAGCGGTGGCCTGTGGGCTGCTTCCATTCGAGCACCCGCTGATGCTCAGACCGGGTCACGCGCAGCGGAAGCCTGTAGGGGATGCCGAACCTGCGCATGTGCACGCTGAAGCGGTCGCCCCGGCGCAGCTCCTCGGGTCCGATGGCCTGGGACTGAACGGAGCCGGAGCCGTCGAACTCGTGGTGCCGGTGGGGATTGGACACTAGGGCCCATATCTCCTCGGGGGAGGCGGCGATCCGGATTCGCGCGCCGACGGCGTGCTTGCCGAGGTCCAGTGCCAGCGGAGCTTCGTCGTCGTGCATGTCTGTGACATTACCCGGGCACCTCGACCCGGCGATAGGCCGGGGATGATAATTATTGGTGATGAGCTTGTTGGGCACGCACGGCAGAGCCAGAGAGCTTGCCGCCAGGGCAGCCGTCGAGGATGCCGAGCACCACGCCCACGCCACCGGCCCTCAGGCGGAGTCGCACGCTCGGCTCCAGGTCCTCATCGAGTCCAGAGCCATCTGGTCGCTGCTCCTGGGAGCGGTCATCGGACTGCTGGTGGGTTTCGTGGTCTTCCCGGGGGAGCGACCTGCGCTGGCGGGAAACGACGACATGTCCATTCAGTTCTACGGGGCTGTGGTGGGCGGAGTCACCGCAGGCATGGCCTTCATCGTCGGATGGTCGCTGAACACCCGCATGGCCAATATCTGGATGGGCCAGCGCCCCGCCCTGCAGCAGGTGATCGACACGCTGTCCCTCGTGGTGATGCACAGCTCGATCGCGGTGATGGCCTCGCTCGGGATCTTCCGCGTCTTTCAGGAGGCCTTCATCGGCCTGACCGTCGACCACATCGCCGGATCGGTGCTGCTGGGACTGGTGGGTGCCGTCAGCGGCTACTTCGCCTTCAACTCAGGAGCCCGGCTCACAGCGTTCTCACTGTCGACGATCCTGGCGATCTTCATGGCCAGCGGCATTCTGATCTCCACGCTCTTCGCGGAGAATCCGTACTGGTGGCACGTCATGTTCTCCGAGCTGGGAACCGGACAGGCCGGCACCACCAGCTTCTGGACGTTCAACACCACGCTCGTGGTGTCGGGGATCATCATCACCACGCTCACGGGCTTCATCAGCCGGGACCTGCGACTGTGGGCTGAGGCAGCCCGGATCAAGGTCGGCAGACGCATCGCTCAGCGTCAGCAGCGCGCCGAAGAGGGCTCGCGCGCAGCGGCGGTGACCGCCCGGGTGTCCAACAGTCTCGACGCGCACTTCTGGAACCCGCGGATCGGTGTGGTGCGTGCCTGCATGGTCGGCATGGGGGTCTCGCTGGCGGGCATCGGCCTGATCCCGATCAGTCTCCACCACGACGGCCATGTGGTCGCCAGCGCCGGGTTCGCCCTGTTCTTCCTCATTCTGCTGGTGGGCATTCCGTACTGGCTGCCGGGCTTTCCGAGGTCGTTCTATCTGTTCAGCTACGTTGCCGCGGGGGCGCTGATCTTCTCGTTCGTCCTATGGATTCCGATGGACTACTGGAATCTGACCTCCATGGAGCTGGTCGGCGCGGCCATTCTGTTCAGCTGGCTGGTGGTGTTCATCCGCAATATTGCCGCTCAGGTGGAGCGGGTCCGAGCAGTAGGCTAGGGGCTATGGCATGGCGCGCCGCAGTAGTGGGGTCCGGTCCCAATGGTCTCGTGGCTGCGAACCGCCTTGCCCAGGCCGGCGCTGAGGTCACGCTCTTCGAGGCCGATGAGGCGGTGGGGGGTGCGCTGCGTTCGGCTGAGCTGTTCGGCGAGGGACTCATCAGTGACCTCGGCGCGAGCGTGCATCCGCTCAGCATCGCCTCCCCCGCCTATGACTCGGTCCTGGAGCGCAGCCCTGACTGGGCTCATCCCGCCATACCCGCCGCTCACGGGATAGACGGCGGCCATGCGGCCCTGCTGCACGCCTCGATGGAGGAGACCGCAGCGGGTCTCGGGTCCGACGGCGGCCGGTGGAAAGCCCTGGTCGGTCCTCTGGTGCGGCAGTGGGAGGACGTCCGCAGGGGCGCTCTGGTCCCGCCCACTCGCCCGTTCGCCTACCGGTACGACGATCTGACCCGCGTCACCGACGACGTGCCGCTCTCGGAGCGCCTGGACGGGCTGCCCTTCGGCAGCGGGGCGATGCTCGGGAGGGGGTATGCGCTGGCGCAGCTGGGGCTGCGGGGCGCCCTTCCTGCGCGCACTGTGGACAGGCTGTTCGCCCGCGAGGAGACCCGTGCCCTCTTTGCGGGGCTGGCCGGCCACTCCTCGGCGGCGCTGAGCAGCATGATGACCTCGGCGTTCGGTGTGCTCTTCGGTGCGGCCGCGCACGCCAACGGTTGGCCGGTGGTGCGAGGAGGCTCCCAGCAGCTGGTCAATCAGCTGGTTGAGAGCCTGGTGCAGCGAGGGGGCCGCATCGAAACGGGGTTCTCGGTGGAGTCGATGGCGGAGGCCGACCTGCCTGCGGGACGGGTGAGGACGCGCCGGGACGCGAGGCGCCGCGGCTACACGCTCGCCGGGTCCGGAGGGGGATCGCCCCGCGCCGCCGAGGACGTCTATGACGTGGTGGTGCTGAACCTGACGCCGCAGCAGCTGCTGCGCATGGACGGCCTGGAGATGCCGGAGTGGCTGCGTCGCCGTCTCGGCAGGTGGAAGTACGGACCGGCGGCAGTCAAGGTGGACTACCTGCTCGACGGGCCCATCCCCTGGAGCGATCCCCGCATGGCTGAGGCGGGCACGGTGCACCTGGGCGGCTCTGCCTCTCAGATCGCTGCTTCGGAGGCTGCTGTTGCCCGCGGCGTGGTTCCCGGACGTCCCTACGTTCTGATGGCCCAGGCGGGAGCGGCGGACGACACGCGCACCCCGGACCATCGGCAGACGATGTGGGCCTACGCGCATGTGCCGCAGGGCCTCGACGCCTCGGCTGCCCAGCGGACGGTGCGCATGATCGAGGAGGAGATCACGAGCCAGGCCCCTGAGTTCGGCGATGTGGTCCTCGAGCGCAGGGTCTGGAGCCCCGCGGACCTCGAGGAGTGGAATCCCAACCTGGTGGGCGGCTCCATCAGCGGCGGCCTGCCGATTCTGGGGCAGATGGTCGCTCGTCCGCGCCCGATGCGGCCCTACGCGCTGGGCCCGGAGGGCGTCTACCTGTGCTCCTCATCGACGCCCCCGGGCGGCGGGGCCCACGGCATGGGCGGGTTCAATGCGGCCACTGCGGTTCTCAGGGATCTCGGGCTGGAGCACCGCGGCTCGTAGGTTCCTACAGCCCGCTGACGGCGAGCATGCCGGCCACGACGAGCATCGTGACTCCCACGAGTGTGTCGATGATGACCCAGGTGCGGGGGCGGTTGAGCACACCGGCGAGAGCCGAGCTTCCTGCGCCCAGGGCCGCGTGCCACAGCACGGAGGCTGCCACGGCGCCCGCGGCGAAGGCCCACCGTCCGTCTCCGAAGCTGTTGGCCATGGTGCCCAGCACCACCACTGTGTCCACCAGGGCGTGCGGGTTCAGCAGCGACAGGGCCAGGCCGGTCATCAGCACCGCGGAGGCTCGTGAGAGGGCGGGTGCGGCGGCGCGCTGGAGGGTGGCCGTTCCGCCTCGCGGCGTCTCCGCCGGGGCGTGGGAGTGAGCGTCCACGGCGGGCATTTCGCTGGTGAGGGCCTCCTCCACGGTCTCGCTGCGCTGGTCGGCGTCGGCGCCGGCGCGTGAGCGCCAGGCGGACCGGAAGGACTTCAGGGCGAACCAGGTGATGTAGGCGACGCCCACCCAGCGCAGGACGTCGAGCAGCCACGGGGCCGCGTCGAGCGCGACTCCCACGCCGGCGACCCCCAGGGCGATCAGGGCGATGTCGCCGATGAGGCAGGCGGTCACGGCCAGGGCCACTCGGTCTCGGCGCAGTCCCTGGCGGAGCAGCCACGCACTCTGCGGGCCGATCGCCACGATGAGGGCCATGGTGGTCAGGAATCCGGTGAGCAGAATGGTCATGGGCATCATCCTGGGCCCCGGGACCCTTTCCGCACCAGCTCACAATTCTTCAGCATCTGAAGCTATGCTTCATACGATGAACACGGATCATCTGCGAGCATTCGTCACCGCCGTGGACGAGGGGACCTTCGGGGCCGCCGCGGACCTGCTCAGAGTCTCCGGCTCGGCCCTCTCCCAGCGCATCAAGGCCCTGGAGCGCGAGGTCGGGCACGTGCTCGTCACCAGGACCGTGCCCGTGCGGCCCACCGCCTCGGGCGAGCAGATGCTGCGGATCGCCCGCCAGACGCTCCTGCTGGAGGACGAGGCGCGGGCCGCCCTGGGATTCCAGTCGGCGGAGGCCCAGCCCGTGACGACCATCAGCATCGCGGTCAACGCCGACACCCTGGCCACGTGGTTCATCCGGGTCCTGCAGGAGGCGGCCACCTGGGACGGTGTCGAGCTGCACCTCCACACGGAGGATCAGCAGCACACACATGAGCTGCTCCGCAGCGGGACCGTGGCCGCGGCGGTGGCGGATCATCCCACTCCTGTCTCCGGGTGCGTCTCCGAGCCTCTGGGCACGATGCGGTACTGGCCGGTGGCCTCGGCCGAGCTGCTGGACCGTCATCGGCGCGAGGACGGCACCGTGGACTGGCGGCGCGTTCCGCAGGTGGACTACAGCATCCGGGACAACACTCAGCGCGCCGCGCTCGCCGGACTGGGCGTCGGCTCGCCTGCGATCACGCACCTGGTGCCCAGCGTGCAGGCGTACAACGCTGCGGTGGGGCACGGCCTGGGGTGGGGCACCATTCCGGATTCGATGCTGCCCCCCGGGGTGCGCGAGGGTGCGCATCGGGACCTGCAGGTCATTCCGGAGCTGGCCCCGGAGGAGGTGCAGCTGCACTGGCACCGATGGTCGACCAATGCCTCGCACATGCACCGGCTGACCGATGCGGTGCGCCGCGCCGCAAAAGTACTTCAAATCTGAAGGAATTGTTCGGCGGCCTCGGCGGTTGAGCTGACTATGACGATCAGCAACGAACGCCGCACTGACCACTTCGAGTTCGGAATCCACACCTTCGGGGACGTGACCAAGACCCCGGACGGCTCCCGCACCCTCTCCCAGCCCGAGGTGCTGCGCAACGTCGTGGAGGAGGCACGCATGGCTGACTCGGTGGGGATCGATGTGATCGGCATCGGCGAGCACCACCGAGCCGACTACGCGATCTCAGCCCCCGACGTCGTGCTCTCGGCGGTGGGTGCGGCGACCGAGCGCATCAAGCTGATCAGCGCCGTGACGGTCCTCTCCTCCGACGACCCGGTGCGTGTGTACCAGCGGTTCGCCACGATCGACGGGATCACCGGAGGCCGGGCTGAGGTCTCCCTGGGGCGAGGAAGCTTCATCGAGTCCTACCCCCTCTTCGGCTACGATCTCAGCGACTACGAGAAGCTCTTCGAGGAGAAGGTGGACCTTTTCGTCAAGCTGCGCAGCGAGGGGAAGGTCAGCTGGCAGGGCGAGACCCGAGCCGGCCTGAAGAACCAGGAGATCTTCCCCAAGACCGACCACGAGAACGGGCTGCCCACATGGATCGCCGTCGGCGGCACCCCGAACTCGGTGGTGCGGGCTGCCCGCCACGGCGTCGGACTGGAGCTGGCGATCATCGGAGGCGCTCCGCCGCGGTTCGCGCCCATGGTGGACCTGTACTACCGGGCGCTGCAGGAGTTCGGCCACGGGCAGGACTTCCGCGTGGCGAGCCACTCGCACGGATTTGTGGCGGAGACGGATGAGAAGGCCAAGGAGATCTTCTACCCCTCCTGGGCGGATCTGATGGCGCAGCTGGGCAGTGAGCGCGGATGGGGCGGCGGCCGCCCTGGCCGCGACCAGTTCGAGCAGGAGATCCAGCACGGCGCCCTCTTCGTCGGGTCCCCGGAGACTGTGGCCGACAAGATCGTCCGCACCAAGGAGGCTCTGGGCCTCACCCGCTTCGGCCTGAAATACGGCAACGGATCCCTCGCGCACGAGCACATGATGGAGACCATCGAGCTCTACGGGTCGAAGGTGAAGCCTCTGGTGCTGGAGAAGCTCGGCGACTCGGCCCTTTCAGGACACGCGGACCGCACGGCCAGCGTCTGATAAGACTTTCGTTGTACGCTCCGGCGCGTGTCTTCCTCCGAAACTGACGAGCGCGACGTCGATCATGAGAATCAGGGACAGGATGAGGTCCACGAGGCCCAAGGGGATCGTGCGCATCGAAAGATAGCCATCTACTCCGACCCGGGGCGCACGTCCCTGATCATGCGGAAGATTCTGGACGAGCAGAACCGTGACTGGGCGCAGGAATACTCAGTCGAGCACGAACAGGTGCTGATCCCGCTGCGCAAGGACGGCACCCTGGACCTGGACACCGCTCAGCAGTGGGCGCGCGACTCTGAGGCGGACATCACCGTGGTGGTCACCGAGGTGCCGCGTACCGCGGGCCGACGGTCCAAGACCACGGAGCTTCACTTCCAGGAGAAGCTGGCCGTCATCTCACTGCCCGCCCTGGGACCCGTCGGCTGCAGAGGCGGGCTGAGATTCCAGCTCAACGGCGCCGTTCGTGCGCTGATCCACGAGTCAGCGGATGAGGCGCGCGTCAAAGGCGGGCTCATCAACCAGGTGCGGGATCAGCGCGGCGAAGACACCGTGTACATCAACCCGCGAGCACCTGTGCCGAGCCGCATATGGATGCTCATGGGCATGGTGGTCGCCAATGAGCCCCTGTGGTCGATGCTGAAGCTGTCCAAAGTGTTCGCGGCCGGCGTGGCCACGGGCGCCTTCGGCGTGTTCTTCACCACGATTTGGGAGATGTCCAACGCGCTGCCCTGGTGGCGGCTTGCGCTGGCCAGCATCATCGCCGTGACGGCGATGGTGGCGTGGCTGATCGTGTCGAACCGGCTGTGGGACCGTCCCGCCGACTTCGGCGGCCGGCGCGAGGCGATGGTGTACAACGCGTCCACCGTGCTGAGTCTGCTGGTGTCGGTGACCTCGCTGTACCTGGTGCTCTTCTTCACCATCCTTGCGATGGCCCTGATGCTCATCGATCCGGGCTTCCTGGCGGAGTCGGTCGAGGACGCCGACGGCGAGTTCATCAACTACGTCGAGATTGCCTGGATGGCAGCGTCGATGGGCACCGTGGCCGGAGCGTTCGGCTCCAACTTCGACGACAACGTGGCGATCAAGGACCTCACTGAGGGCTCCAGAGAGGCCCAGCGGTACCCCCGCGACGAAGAGCAGAGCTAGCAGCGCCGCCGATCGCCTCACCAGCGGCGGCGGCCCAACAGCGGTCAGCTGATGACGGAGAGCAGCCAGATCGTGAGCGCGACAGAGAAAAGCCCCCACAAGATGATCGATACCAGCATCCACGCCATCACGTTGTGACGGCTGGCGCCGAAGCTGACCATCAGCGGCGCGGTGAGCTGGCTGGGCAGGGCAAAGGGCCCCAGAATGGCGACGCCGGGCACGCCGTACTTGTCCAGGAGCCGCTGGATCTTCTCGCGGCGCCTGCGCTTCTTCTCGGGCACGTCCTCCGGGTTCTCTCGGCTCAGCGCCGCGGTGCGCAGGCCGTGGGTCATGTACACCAGAGCGGCCACCGCGATCGCGTTGCCGAGGACGGCTGAGACCAGCGCCGCCCACCAGGGCATCCCTGCAATGATCCCGAAGAAGGGCCCCGTGTAGGACTCCAGCCACGGGACGGCAGAGAGCGCGGCGACGCCGAGCCACTGCAGCGCCTCGGGCAGCCCGTCGACCCAGTCCTGCAGCCCTTCCATCCACGTGCCTTCCACAGCTGCTCTGCTGCTCATCCATGTCGTCATGGTCATCATTCTGCCGAGTGCTGCAGTCCCCGTCGTCATCCCTGGGGCGCATTGCGGCAGTCATCAGAAAGGCGTAAGCGATGCACGCCTGCGGGCTGAGGCCCTGAGCCCATTCTGCGGCCTACGCTGGCGAGCATGCTCAGCAGATGGCGCCGCAGCCGCAGGCTCAAGAAGGTCAGACCAGGAGACGGCCATGAGCTGAAGCCGTACCGCTGGTGGCAGCCGCTCTCCAGATCCATGTTCCACCTGCGCACCGCCGCTCCCGATGAGCCGGGCGGTGTGGTCTACACCGTCGACGTCGACTTTTTCGACTTCAGCAGCTACTCGGGGGCCTACCGGGTCAACGTCTACCGCAACGGCGCCCATCATGCCTACGCGGACCTGCCTGCGAGCTTTCCGGTGGAGGGCGGCCAGATCGAAGCCGCAGCGAGCTTCGCCGGGCTCAAGCGCATCCACTATGTGCCGCAGGGCGCATCCGCGAAGGACGGTCAGCTGCTCACGCCGGACCCCCAGTCCGGCGAGGGGCTTCGTGCTGCCCTGGGACGCCGCGCACCTGCCCTGAGCCGATGGCTGGGCCGCGCGGCCGTCGCGATCCTGATCACCGCTCTCCTCCTCGGGCTGCCCCAGACCGTGGAAGCCGTGACGGCGATCCCATGGGCGGCGGAGAACCTCGGCACGTTCGAGTCCCCGCTGCACCTGCCGGCCTGGGCGAACACCACTCTGGTGGTCGCCGCTGCTCTGGCAGTCGTGGAACGTGCCCTGACCATGCGCCATCATTGGCTGCTGGACGGTGACGCGGGCCTCTGGGACGAGTGAGCGGCCCCGAGCTGCCTGGGGCCTGAATATGCCTTTGCGCCGTGGTCCGGGCAGACTGGCACCCATGGAAAGAGCCTCCGAGTCGGTGCTGGGCGCCCTGTGGAAGTCCTCTCACCCGGGCCCGACCCTGGTGGTGACGGCCCTGGCGGGCCTCCTCGCGGTCAGCGCCGAGCTGGAGCTCTGGCGCGGAGCCGTGCTCACAGCGGCCGTCTTCGCCGGGCAGCTGTCGGTGGGCCTGTCGAATGACGCTCTGGACGCCGAGCGGGACCGTGCGGTGGGCCGCACGGACAAGCCGATCGCCCGGGGCGTGATCAGCGTGCGGACGGCCTGGGCCGCCACGTGGACGTGCTTGGCCCTCGCCCTGCTGCTCTCAGCCCCGCTCGGCGTGGGACTGCTGCTCGCCCACGCGGTGGCGCTTGCCTCCGCCTGGAGCTACAACGCCGGACTGAAGGCCACCCCGCTGTCTGTGCTGCCGTACATGGTGACGTTCGGCATCTTTCCCTCGCTGCCGGCCCTGGCCGCGGAGCCCGCCCAGTTCGCCGGGGCGTGGGTGTGGTGCACCGGTGCGGCACTCGGTGTGGCGCTGCACTTCACCAACGTCCTTCCCGATCTGGATGACGACGCCCGCACCGGCATTCGCGGGCTCCCGCACCGCCTCGGCGGACAGATCTCCGCCGTCAGCGCCTCAGCGGCGGTCGTGGTGGGTGCCGCCGCCGCCACGCTCGGCCCGGCCCAGTGGAATGCTGCCGAGGTGCCCGTCGTCTCCTGGGCTCTCTGCGTGGGGGTCATCGTGCTCGCCGTCGTGACCGTCGCTGTGGGACGAGGGGTCCGCGCAGGACGGCTGCAGTTCCGCCTCGTCATGCTCGCTGCCCTGATTCTGGCGGTGCAGCTCATTCTCTCGGGCGGCTCCCTGACGGCCTAGCGCCCGGTCAGGAGTGGGCGTCGAAGCCCATGGCGTAGGCGTGCGCGAACAGACGGCCGGAGCCGGGTCCCAGCATCGTGCGGACCAGCTGCTTGCGCGCGAGCTGCACCGGCGGTGAGGCCCGCCGTCCGAGGCGCGTATTGAGGCTTGCCAGCGCGGCAGCCCGCCTGGCTGAGCTCAGACGATCCTGCTCCCACGCCCGCAGATCCGCGTCAGGAGACGCCCCGGTATGCGTCCAGCGGGCCAGCAGCGGCGCAAGCGCTGCGGCGTCGAGCAGGCCGAGGTTCATGCCCTGCCCGCCGATGGGGCTGACCTCATGGGCGGCGTCGCCGATGACGAGCAGCCGGCCGTTCCGCATGCGAGGGGCGACGAACCGCCGGACCCCGAACGCCCGCACCTGCTCAGGATCTGCGGCTGCCCGGTGGCCGCTGAGCAGCTGGGCCATGCGCTCGGATTGGGCGGCGGGCTCAGCCGAGCTGCCGGGGGCATCCCATGCGACGAAGCGCCGCCGTCCGCCGGGGAGGGGGAAGGATTCGAGCACCCCGTGGGATTCGAGGTGGATGACCGCCGCTGCCTCGTCCGGCCCATCACCGGCTTCGGCGTCGACCATGAGGTAGCGGTCCGGATACTGGTGCGCCTGCGGCTGGGAGTAGACGAGGCTTCGTGAGCGTGCGCCGCCGGTGAGCACCACCAGAGGCGCTGTGCGCTCGCCGGCATCGGTGCGGATGCTGACGTGCTCATCGCGGGGAAGCAGCTGCTGCACGGGGGTTCCGCGTTGGGGCGGGGGAGCGGCGGCGCTGAGGACCGTCTCGGTCGTCTCCTGGGGCAGGGTCGCCACAAAGGGGAACCGGCGCTTCAGGGCGTCGAACT
This sequence comes from Nesterenkonia sp. NBAIMH1, assembly GCF_007922635.1. Classification (NCBI taxonomy): domain Bacteria; kingdom Bacillati; phylum Actinomycetota; class Actinomycetes; order Micrococcales; family Micrococcaceae; genus Nesterenkonia; species Nesterenkonia sp. NBAIMH1. The sequence goes on along the minus strand of NZ_CP042335.1, from coordinate 1,298,853 downwards.
GCACGGTGCCGAGGAGCCGGCCGGCCGCGCGAGCCTCGCCGGTGCGGACGCGCAGGGCGTGCTGCAGAAGCTGCTCGGTGAGCCCGGAGGGCTCCATCGCGGACAGAGCCGGCGGGTGGATCCCTATGGCCCTGCTGCCGGGGCCCGGCGTGGGGCGCTGTTCGAGCAGGTGGACGTCCACCCCCAGCCGCTGAAGCTCAGCGCTGAGCAGCAGGCCGACGGGACCGGCCCCGATGACGATGACGTCAGGCACCGCCGGGCGCTTCCGCGAGGACTCGGAAGGGAGCAGCTGCGGTGACCGTCCATGGGTCTCCGAGGGCGCGGCTGAGTTCGGCCGGGGTGTAGCTGCGCCGGATGGACCGCAGCCCGTCCGTCCGCAGGAAGGTGCCGGGGCTCACCGGTGTGATGCCCGCGGCGAAGAGCGCGTAGGCCAGTCGGCTGCGGGCGATGTCATTGTGCAGGACCAGTCCGGTGGCGAGCAGACGGGAGGTGTGTGCGAACTGGTCCAGCTCGGCGGCGGGGATGTGGTGGATCACGTGGTTGGTGAGCACCATGTCGAAGGTCTCTCCGCGGTTCAGCAGCGCTTCGGCCTCCGTGCAGAGGAATCGGACGGTGGGGGGCTGGTCCGCCGTGGCCGCCCGGTGCGCTCGGGGGTCGGGGTCGGCGCCGGTCCACTCCACATCGAGGCCGTCCTTGTCCGCGAGGCGGGAGAGGCGCCTCAGCACGTCGCCGCCGCCTGACCCAAGGTCCAGCACGCGTGAGCGCCGTCCGGTGCTCTGCAGGAACGGCCGGATGTGTGAGCGGTAGATGGTGTCCCACCCGGAGACGGCCCGGTTGACCAGTCCGAAGCGCCGGAACGTGGCGTCCAGGCGCTTCGGATCGCAGTTCGGGTCGTCCATGAGCTCCTGCAGGTGCTCGTCGCGCTGCGCCAGGAAGGGCATCGTTCTCAGCTCACCGGGTGCAGGAGGGCGGATTCCACGGTGAGCCCGGGCCCGAAGGCCAGCGCGGCGATCGGCGCGGAGGGGGTGGGCTGCTCCATGATCCGCCGGAGAATGAACAGGATGGTCGCGCTGGACATGTTCCCGTAGTCGCGAAGCACCGAGCGGGAGGAGTCCAATGCTTCGGGGCTGAGCTCGAGCCCCTTCTCGACGCGGTCCAGGACGCTGCGGCCGCCGGGGTGCACCGCCCACGTGTGGGGCGGCTCCGTCTCGCCGACCAGGCGAGCGACGGCGGCGCGTATCTCGCGGCCGATGATGCGGGGAACTTCGGCGGAGAGCTTCATCTCGAAGCCGTGGTCGCCGATGGTCCAGACCATGTCCGCCTCCCCCTCGTCGGTGAGGGCTGTGGCGAAGCGGCCGAGCGCAAGCCCGCCGCTGCGTCCTCGCCCGGAGTCAGCGGTGACCACGGCTGAGGCGGCGCCGTCGGCGAAGACGGAGGAGGCGACGATCTGTTCGGGGTCGCTGCTGCTGCGAATGTGCAGTGAGCAGAGCTCCACGCTGACGACCAGCACCACGGCGTGCGGCTGGGAGTCGGTGATGTGCGCGGCTTGGCGCAGAGCCGGGATCGCCGCGGCGCATCCCATGAACCCGAGGTGGCTCCGCTCTGCGGTCGCGGGGAGGCCGAGGTCGCGGATCAGCCGGTAGTCCAGGCCGGGGGCGAAGAACCCGGTGCAGGAGACGGTGATGAGGTGTGTGACCTCGGCTGCCTCGAGCTGCGCCTGGTCCAGGGCGTCCTGGGCGGCGTCGAGGGCCAGCGGCGTGGACTCGCGGCGGTAGGTCTCGTTGCGTGTGCCGGTGCTGGGCCTCAGCAGCTCGTCGCCCTCCTGGGTGTAGACGCCGTCGGCCTGACCGTGCAGACCGGGCAGGACGGTGTGCCGGGTACTGATCGCTGCAGCGTCGAATGCTGCCCCGATCAGGCGCTTGGTCAGGGGGGCGGCATCCGGCTGACCTGCGAAGAAGGCCCGCAGCCGCTCTTGGGGCAGGGCGGCACCGGGGACAGCGGTGCCGATGGAGACGATGCGCGCAGTCATAGGGCCACTACATCACGAGTTCGACGGGTTTCCCATGAGAGCGCACCGCTCAGGGCGCTCTGATCAGCAGGTTCTCCGATGGGTGATCACTGACCGGGGTAGGGCGCCTCAGCGAGGCGGTGCGCCAGGTGCACGGCGTTGGCGGCAGAGGTGCGGTTGGTGGCGGCGACGGCCTCGGGGGTCTCCTCGAGGTCTTTGTAGTCCTTGGGGTTCATCGCCTCGTGGTTCCAGTAGGTGGCTCCTTGGGCGGGGATGCTGAACCCGATGTCGTTGAGCCCCTGGAACGCGTCGGCGATGATCGCATGCGCCCCGTCCTCGTTGCCCACGACGGCCGTGATGGCCACTTTGCCGAACATGACGGGGCGGCCCTGCTCGTCGGTTTCGCCGCCGGCGGCGTTGAGGCGCTCCAGGGCGCGCTGCGCCACGCTGGACATGTGGCCGAGCCAGGTGGGTGTGGCGAAGATGAGGATGTCGGCGCCGCTGATCTTTTCGAGGATCTGCGGCCACTCGTCGCCGCTGCCCATGTCGGCCTCCACGCCTGGGGCCACGTTGCGGTCCACCAGGCGCACTGTCTCGCAGCTGACGCTGTGCTCCTGGAGCTGCTCAGCGAGCTGGTCGATGATGACGTCGGTGCTGGACTCCCCGGGGGAGGGCTTGAGGGTGCAGTTCAGGGCGACGGCTGTAAGCGGCTTATCCATGGGTGCACGCTAGGGGGCGACTCTGAGGGCGGCCTGGGCACCGGGTGGTGGCAGCCTCGCAGCGCGGGCTGGTCAGCCGATGCGCTGGGCGAAGATGACGACATCCTCCAGGACTGCGTCCTGCCCGTCGGGGCCGACGGCGCTCCTCCGGCGATTCTCCGCGGCATGCAGATGCCAGTCGGAGACGGGCGCCAGGGCGCGCAGGTCGCCCTCCACGGTGGGCATCTGGCGGGGGCCGTGCTCGTGGTTCGCCCACGGCGGCGGCTCGGCGTGGGAGACGATCAGCATGCGGCCGCCGGGGGCGACGCGGGCCGCAGCGGCTTCGAGGATGCCCTGTCGGTCCAGCTCGACGGTGGACTGCAGGAAGGACGCGGTGATCAGGTCGAAGGGCTCGTCCGGAATGCCCTGAGGCAGTTCCGCCGCCACGAACTCGGCCTGACCCTGAGGCAGCCCGGCCTCCTCGGCATGCGCTCGGGCGCGTGCGACGGCTGTCGCGGAGATGTCGACGCCGGTGGCTCGCCAGCCCCGCTGGGCCAGCCAGAGCACGTCGCCGCCCTCGCCGCAGCCGAGGTCCAGGGCGCGTCCGGGCGTCAGATCTGCCGCCAGCGACTCCAGGGTGGGGTTCACCCGGCCTGACCAGACTCGGTCGGATTCTGCGTACCGCTTCTCCCAGTGCTCTGCAGGGCTCAGGTCGTCCATGGGGTCCGCCTTTCGGGTCTCTGCTGCGTGTCCAGCGTGTAGGGCAACGCTCTCGCCACGGGCGCTATGCCCGCGGCGTAGAGTGCCTCGCATGGGCGAGCCGGAGAGGACCGAGGACGGCAGGCACATCGTCGTCGACGGCAGACGCTGGCGCGCCTCGGACCCGAGCATCCCCGAGAAGCTGCGCTCCGAGCTCGTCAAAGAGCTGATGGCTGCCCGGCGTCTGGTGAAGACGCAGGGGGATGCGGTGAGGTTCCGTGTGCAGGACGCCAAGGTCGCGCTCGGGGAGCGCGGAGACCCCTGGTGGGAGCCCACCGAGGAGGGGCGCCGCGAACGGATCGCCGCCGCCGTGCGCGCTCTGCTCCGCCACCGTGATGGGACCACGATCTGCCCCAGCGACGCGGCCAAGGTGGTGGGCGGCGAGCAGTGGCGCGACCTCATGGAGACGGTGCGGCACGTCGCCGCCGAGATGGTCTCCGAGCAGCAGATCAGCATCACCCAGAAGGGTGAGCTGGTCGAGGCCGACGCCAAGGGTCCGATCCGCCTGGGGCCCGGCCCGCAGCTCTGAGCCCCCGCCCGTTGGACACGGCCTGCGGGTGCTGACATGGTCGCCCCATGGATATCACTCAATATTGGGACGGGTGGGACCCCATCGTCCACACCCTCATCACCGTAGTCGCCGGTTATCTGACCCTGGTGATTCTTCTTCGCATCTCAGGTGCAAGAACCATGGCGTCGATGACTCCTTTGGACATCATCATTGCCATCACGATCGGCTCCGCATTCGGACGGACGCTCACCGCTGAGGACGTGCCGCTGGCACAGATGGCCTTCGTCCTGTTCATGCTGATTCTGCTGCAGTGGGTTCTTGCGTGGGCCCGCGGGCGATCCCCGCGGATCAGGCGGATGCTGGATGCGCCCCCGGTCCTCGTCTACTACCAGGGCGAGTTCCATCGGCACCAGATGCGCCGGCACCAGCTGGTGGAGGACGACGTGCACACCGCGGTCCGGTCCTCGAGCAAGGGCTCCCTTGCGGGCGTCTCTGCGGTGGTGCTGGAGGCCAACGGCTCCCTGCTGGTCATCGGCGAGGACGCGGTGGGCGACGCATCCAGCGTGCTTCCCTTCGTCGGCAAGGACCGTGAAGACGGTCACGGCAGCAACTAGGCCCGAAGGTCCCTGCGGGCCTGTAATCTCGATCCTGAAAGATCGGACGAGGCCGCGCGCCTCCCGCCCCTACACACGCTGGAGATCGTTATGAAGCTCTCAACCCTGGCCCTGCGCACCATCCCCGGGGCGTTCATCCTCAACGCGGGCATCGGCAAGCTGAAGCTGGACAAGGACTCCGCCGCCGGCCTGCAGCAGATGGGTGCCACCGGCGTCCCCGCGGTGAAGAATCTCTCCCCGGAGACGTTCGGCAAGGCTCTGGCCTACGGGGAGATCGCCGTGGGGGCAGCGCTGCTCACCCCCCTGGTCCCCAACCGGCTGGCCGGCCTGGCTCTGGGCGGCTTCTCCGCGGGCATGCTCAGCATGTACTTCCGCAATGACGACATGACCGAGGCAGACGGTGTGCGGCCTTCGCAGCAGGGCACCCCCGTGGCGAAGGATGCATGGTTGGCGGCTATTGCCGTCGCCCTCATCGCACGCCGAAAGTGATCGCAGCTCCCCGCGGCGACGACGCAGAACGCGTCCCCGCCGCGGGGCCGCAGCCTCCCTGGGAGGCAAGCTCATAGAAAGGTGAGCGGCTCGTGCGCACCGAACAGCAGGCGCTGAAGCTCTCTTTGGCAGGGATTCTCCTCGTCGCAGCTCTGGGCGTGGGGTTCGGGCTCATCTCGGGATCGTTCGCGATTCTCTTCGACGGCGTCTTCTCCCTCGTCGACGCGGTGATGTCCGTGGTCTCCATCACTCTGGCTGGGCTGATCGCGAAGTCCGCTGCCAACGAGCTGTCCAAGCGCACCCACGAGCGCTTCACCATGGGGTTCTGGCACTTTGAGCCGATCGTGCTGGCCGTCAATGCCCTGCTCATGATGTCCGTGGCCGCCTACGCGCTGTTCCAGGCCGTGACGGCGCTGCTGAGCGGCGGGCGCGATGTGGAGTTCGGCGCTGCCGTGATCTATGCCGGTGTCGTGGTCGTTCTGACGTTCGCCATCGGCTTCGTCGAGCACCGCGCGAACAGGACGCTGAACTCAGCGCTGGTGGCCATCGATGTGAAGGGCTGGATCATGGCGGCGGTGTGACCAGCGCTCTCCTCGTCGCGTTCCTCATCGGTGCGCTGATCGACGGAACCGACGCGGAATGGCTGATGCCCTACGTCGATCCCGCGGTGCTGGCGCTCGTGGCGCTGGTGCTGCTGCCTGTGCCGTTCTCCACCCTGCGCCGCGCGGTTGCCGAGATCTCACTGGTGACCCCTCCTGAGCTGAAGGTGCAGGCGGAGGAGGCTGCTGGTGCCGTCGCCGCGGCCCACGGGTTCCTCGACCACAGGGTCTACGCTGCGCAGCAGGGGCGGGCCCGCACCATCGACGTCATCTACTACGTTCCCGCGGAGAAGGGGCTGAGGCCCCTGGAGGAGTGGGACAGCATCCGCGACGAGACGCGCGCCCAGCTGGACGGCGAGGATCCGCACAGCTGGATCACCATCTCATTCACCACCAAGGCGCCCCCGCCGCAGCCTCGCAGCTGAGCGCACAATTGCAGCCAGCGCACCCCCAGGGGCGCCGCGTACTGTGGATGGATGAGTGCTTCAGCACAGTCCACCATGCAGCTGCGCAGCGACTTCGCCCACTCGCTCCCCGAGCTGGGCATCCCGTGGCAGGCGCAGGACATCCCCCACCCGCGGCTTCTCGTGCTCAACGAGTCGCTGACAGCGGACCTGGGGCTCGATGCCTCGGAGCTGCGAAGCGAGCACGGTCTGCGCCTGCTCACCGGAGGCGATGTGCCTGAGGGTGCGACGCCGGTGGCCCAGGCCTATGCCGGTCACCAGTTCGGCGGCTACTCGCCCAGGCTGGGCGACGGCAGGGCCCTGCTCCTCGGCGAGCTCGCGGGTGCCGACGGGGCGCTGCACGATGTGCACCTGAAGGGTTCGGGGCGCACACCGTTCGCCCGCGGCGGCGACGGCCAAGCCGGAGTGGCACAGATGCTGCGCGAGTACGTGATCAGCGAGGCGATGCACGCACTGGGCATCCCCACCACACGATCCCTGGCGGTCGTGGGAACCGGCCTGCCCGTCTACAGGGAGGCGGAGCTGCCGGGTGCGGTGCTGGTGAGGGTGGCCAGCAGCCACCTGCGCGTGGGCACCTTCCAGTACGCCCAAGCGATGGGGGATACGGATCTTCTCGGAAGGCTCGCCGACCATGCCATCAGCCGGCACTATCCGGAAGTCGCCGAGCATGAGAATCCCTATCTGGGGCTGCTGCAGGGTGTGATCAGTGCCCAAGCATCGCTGGTGGCGCAGTGGATGCTGGTGGGCTTCGTCCACGGGGTGATGAACACCGACAACACGACCATCTCGGGCGAGACCATCGACTATGGGCCGTGCGCGTTCATGGACGCGTTCAGCACCAGCGCTGTCTACAGCTCCATCGACAGGGGCGGACGCTACGCCTACGGAAACCAGCCCCTCGCTGCGGAATGGAATCTCACCCGTTTCGCTGAAACCCTGCTTCCGCTTCTGCACGAGGATGAGAAGGAGGCGGCGGCCATGGCCACAGACGCCCTGGGCGGCTTCCGCAGCCAGTACAGCGCAGCCTGGTCAGCCGGAGCGCGGGCCAAAATGGGGTTGGGCGCAGAGGTTGACGTCGACACTGCCGCCCCACTGATGAATGAGCTGCTGACGCTGCTCGAAGAGCACGAGGTGGACCACACCTCGTTCTTCCGGCGCCTCAGCCGTGCCGTCTCCGGTGATTCTGAGCTGAAGCCGAATCTGGTCAGCGACCCGGCGGCCTTCGAGAACTGGATTCGGCGCTGGCGGCAGCTCGGACCCGACGCCGATCTCATGAACAGGGTCAACCCGGCCTACATCCCCAGAAACCATCTGGTGGAGGAGGCCCTCTCCGCAGCCGTCGCGGGAAGCATGGAGCCCATGCACCAGCTGCTGGACGCCGTGACCAGGCCGTATGAGGAACGCCCCGGCCTGGAGCGCTGCGCGGAGCCGGCCCCGGAGGACTTCGGCGCCTACCGGACCTTCTGCGGCACCTGAGCCCAGCGGTCCGCGGTCGCTGTGCGGGCAGGACTCCGGTCGCGCGCCTCGGGAATACGCTTCGGCGCTTTTCTGCTCCTGCCGAAACCTCTGTACGAGGAGGGCCCCCAGGCGTTGAATGGAGCTCATGAGCACTTTCGCAGTCACCAACCCGAACACAGGCCAGACCGAGCAGACCTTTGACTCCGTCCCGCCGGAGCAGATCCCCTCCATCATCGAGGACGCCGACCGCGCCTACCAGCAGTGGCGCGACACCCCGGTCGCCAAGCGCGCCGAGGTGCTCCGCGCCGCTGCGGACATCTTTGACTCTCGTGTGGACGAGCTGGCGGCCATCATCGGCCGGGAGATGGGCAAGCCTCACGCCCAGGGTGTGAAGGAGGCCAACAAGGTGGCCTTCACGATGCGCTGGTACGCAGACAACGGTCCCGGCTTCTTGGAGCCGACCGAGCTGCCGGAGGCCCTGGGCGCCGAGCGGACCTACGTGAAGCATGACCCTCTGGGTGTGCTGCTGGGCATCATGCCGTGGAACTTCCCCTACAACCAGATCGCCCGGTTCGCGGTGCCCAACCTGATGGTCGGCAACGCGGTCCTGATGAAGCAGGCCGCGATCTGCCCGGTCTCATCCCAGACGTTCCAGGAGATCCTCGAGGAGGCGGGACTGCCGCGCGGGGTCTACACGAACATGTACCTCAACAGCAGCGATGCGGAGAAGGTCCTGGAGGACCCCCGGGTTCAGGGCGTCTCGCTGACCGGCTCCGAAGCGGCCGGCGCCTCTGTGGCCGGCATCGCAGCGAAGCACCTGAAGAAGTCGGTCCTGGAGCTGGGCGGCAATGACCCTGCCGTCGTCCTGGACACCGACGACGTCACCGCTGTGGCGCAGAAGCTGGTTACGCTGCGGCTGGCGAATGCGGGTCAGGTCTGCACCTCGCCCAAGCGAATCATCGTGACCGAAGACCTGTACGACGACTTCGTCGCGGCCGCCAAGGAGGCCGTGGAGAATTCCGTCGTCGGCCCTGCCGATGACTCCAGCACCGACGTGGGCCCCCTCTCCTCCGAGGGAGCGCGGGACGAGGTCGTCGAGCGTGTCCAGCAGGCCGCGAAGGACGGGGCTACCCTGCACACCGGCGGTGAGAAGCTGGATCGCGACGGCTGGTTCATGTCCCCGGCGCTGCTGACCGACATCGACCTGGACAGCGACTTGGGCTGCAATGAGCTCTTCGGCCCCGCCGTCATGGTGTTCAAGGCCGAGGATGAGGCGGATGCCCTGCGGATCGCCAACAGCACCCAGTACGGACTGATGGCCTCGGTGTGGACCCAGGACATGGACCGCGGCCAGAAGTTCGCGGAGCAGATCGAGGCGGGCATGACGTTCGTCAACACCCACATGGACTCCAGCCCGGAATTCCCGTTCGGCGGCATCAAGAACTCCGGCTACGGCCGAGAGAACGCCCAGTGGGCGCTGCGTGAGTTCACCAACGAGCGGCTGGTGCGGCTGGCCGCTCACCCCACCGGCGAGTGAGCTTCACACGGTGAGCCCGGCATGAGGGCCGGTGCCGGGCTCACCGTCGGGGGATGGCGGCGTGCAGGAAGGGTATGGCTGACACGGCGATGAGCGTGTAGCCGAGGGTGCTGCTCTCGGTGTGCAGCAGGGCCCCGGAGATCACCAGCCCGGTGAACAGCACGGCCGAGACGGCTCGTCGGCTGAGGCGCTCCACTCGGGCCAGGCGGCGGTCCAGGTCTGGGGTGCGAACGGCGATGCGGCCGTCATCGAGCCGTTCGGCGAGCGCGTTGAGCCTGCCGGGCAGGCGCAGGGCTGCGCCGGCGGCTTCGGCGGCCTGACGCGCGGTGTCCTGCAGGGCGGGGCCGCGCTGCTCGCGGATGAGCTGCTGGGCGTAGGGCTCGATGGAGTCCCAGAGGTTGAAGCGGGTGTCGAGAGTGCTGCACACCCCGGAGATCAGGGACACGGTTCTCAACGTCAGCAGGAAGTTCTCGGGCAGCTGGAAGGGCAGCGAGCGCACCAGCTCCCCGAACTCTCGAGCGAAGTCGCGGTATTCGCGCGGGTCGACTTCTTTCAGCTCGGCGAACCCCATGCCCCCGAAGCGCGCGAACAGCTCCGTCATGGCGCGCTCGAGCTCCGCGGTGTCCGCGGAGGGCAGGAGCACTCCTACGTCTTGGATGCCGTCGACGAGGCTCTTTCCGTCCCGCGATGCGGCGGCGATGAAGACTCGCCGCAGCCCGTTGCGGAGGGTGTCGGGTATCTCGCCCATCATGCCGAAGTCGATGAACGTCAGATGCCAGGCAGGCGGCGTCTCGCCCTCGGCGCTGAGGCCTGCCGGCGGGGGGCCGGGCGTGACGAAGATGTTGCCGGGGTGCGGGTCGGCGTGGAAGAACCCGTAGACGAACAGCTGGTCAAACATGACGTCGGCGAACTGGGCGGCGACCTCGGAGGGGTCGATGCCTGCCTGTCGCAGCCCGTCGACGTCGTTGATCTTGATGGCGGTGACGTCTTCGAGGGTCAGCGCGCGTCGGGTGGAGCGTTCCCACAGCACCTGCGGCACTGAGACGCGGGGGTCCTCGGCGAAGTTCGCGGCGAACCGTTCGGCGTTGGCAGCTTCCTGGAGGTAGTCGATCTCTTCGAGGCTGGTGGCGGCGAACTCTTCGACGAGGGCGGGTGCGTCGACCCTGCTGCTGACCAGTCGGATGTGGGAGAGCCACCGGCCGACTCGTCGCAGGGCGGCGAGGTCCACGTCGACGATGTCGCCGATGCCGGGTCGCTGGATCTTCACGACGGCGTGTGCGAAGCCGCCGAGTTCGGCGTCCTCATCCGTGGGCTGAGCGCGGTGGGCCTGGCCGAGGGACGCCGAGGCCACGGGGGCCGGATCGACCCACGAGTAGGCCTGGTCGAGCGGCGTTCCGAGTTCGGCCTCGGCGACGGCTCTGATGTCGGCGAATGCGACGGGGCTGACTTCGTCCTGCAGCCCTTCGAGCTCTTTGGTGATCTCGGGCGGGAGCACATCCAGGCGTGAGGAGAGGAACTGCCCGACTTTGATCATGAGCCCGCCGAGGTCCACGGCGAGGCGGTGGAACCGTTGGGCGAGGCGCTGCATGCGCCGGGATCGGTTGATCGCGGAGATGCGGGCCAGGCCGATGCGCGGCAGGAACAGCTCGAACCACCACAGCTGGGCGAGGTGGAACGCGGCGAAGCGCAGGATGCGGCGGTATCGGGTGCGCAGCGGCTTAGCCGCGGCGGTCACTCGGCGCCCTGCAGGTGGCGGTGCGCGTGAGCGGCTGGGGCCACAGGCTCAGTCCTGCGCGAGGATGGCGTAGAGCCTGCGTCGCACTTGGTCGATCTCCTGCTCCGCCTGACGGATCTGCTCGGGGGTGCCGGAGCGTCCCACCTGGGCGAGTGCCTGGGCCAGGTCCATCCCAGTCTTGGACAGGGCGCGCACGGCTGGGCCGCGGTGCTCGGTGCCCTCCCACTGGGTCTGCCACTCGTCGGAGGCGGCTGCGACTTCGCGCCCCTCCTCGGTGAGCGAGTAGGTCTTGCGTCCGCCGTCGGTCTCGGAGTGGATGAGCCCTTCGTCGGCGAGCAGCTGGAGTGTGGGGTACACCGAGCCGGGGCTGGGCTTCCAGGCTCCGCCGCTGCGCTGCTCGATCTCATGGATGATCTGGTAGCCGTGCATGGATCGCTCGGCGAGCAGTGAGAGCACCGCCAGGCGCACGTCGCCGCGGTTGGCTCGCGGTGCCGACTTCTGCTTGAAGGTGCTGCGAAGGTGGTCAAGTGCTTCCCAGATGTCACCTGCGGGGCCGCCTGGGCCTGGGCGGCGGTCTCCGAACATGTGCCGGGAGTGCGAGCTGCCTGCTGATGAATCGTGCATCACGAACCTCCTGTGCGCCTCGCCCACGGTGAGCTCGGCCTGAGTCAACGATATATCGGCAGTCCCGAGATTGCGAGGGTGGCTGACGCTGTCTGCCCCGCTCGGAGCGTTCTGCGACAGCACGGAGAAGCGCCTTGACCCCGATCTGCATCGTTTGCCCAGCCCTCACCTCTCATACACCGTCCCGACACCTCCCCTTCATCTCGTTTGACCACTCTGTCGGAGGTCGTCGTGGGCCTCAGCGTCCAGCGGCTGAGGACACACCAGGTGAGGAGAAGATGCGTGAGCAGAGTGCAGCTGCAAGATATCCGCAAGAGCTTTCCATCGCGAGCGGGTGAGGTTGAGGTTCTCAGGGGCATCGACGTCACAGTCGAAGACGGGGAGTTTCTTGCGATTCTGGGCCCCTCGGGCTGCGGCAAATCCACCCTGCTGCGCCTGATCTCAGGCCTCGAGCTCGCGTCCGGCGGCTCCATGAGCATCGACGGGACGGACATCACCGGCACGGCGCCCGAGAAGCGCGAACTTGCCATGGTCTTCCAGAACTACGCCCTCTTCCCGCACCTCAACGTGCGGGAGAACATACTGTTCGGCCTGAAGTCCCGGGGCGCGGAGAAGAGCCTGCGGAGCGAACGTCTGGCCGAAGCAGCCGAACTGCTGGGTCTGGAGGAGCTGCTGGATCGCAAGCCCTCAGAGCTCTCCGGAGGGCAGCGTCAGCGCGTCGCGCTCGGAAGGGCGCTGGTCAGCGGTCAGCGCCTGGTGCTGATGGACGAGCCCCTGTCCAACCTCGACGCCAAGCTCCGCGCCGAAATGCGAGTAGAGCTTAAGCGCATCCAGCGACGTCTCGGGCTGACGATCATCTACGTCACCCATGACCAGGTCGAAGCCATGACGATGGCTGACCGGGTGCTGATGATGTCCGAAGGCCGCGTTGAGCAGCTCGCCCCGCCGGAGGAGATCTACTCCGCGCCGGCGACGGTCACCGTGGGTCGCTTCATCGGCTCACCGCCGATGAACATCGTCGACGTGCCTGCCGATTCGGATCTGGCTCACCTGCTGCCCGAAGAGCTCCGCGCCTCAGGCGCCGCCTTGGGCGTTCGGCCGGAGTCGGTCGAGCTCCACGCAGCCGGCGAAGCCGTGCCCGGTGACCGGGTGCGCCTCGCCGGTGCCGAGGTCCTGGTCAATGAGCTGCTCGGCGCGGACCGAATCATCAGCACTGCTCTGGAGAGCAGCACGTCGGCTTCCACCGCCGGCCGCCGCATCACGGCCCGCCTCGAACCAGGACGAAGGATCGACGTCGAGGAGCACGTCAGCCTCAGCGCGAAGGCCGCGGATCTTCACTGGTACAGCCCCAGCGACGGGACACGCATGACTCCCACGGCCCTTCAGGCCGCCTGAATCGCACCCGCATCACTCGCACCACCATCTGAGGAGACCCCGAACCGTATGCTGCACCGCCGTTCCCTGACCGTGACCTCGACCATCGCCGCATCTGCCCTGGTGCTGACCGCTTGCGGCGAGAGTGCCGAGGCCGAGGACCAGCCGACCGCCATCGACTTCTACTACCCGATTGCCGTGGGCGGCCCGCTCGAATCGGTGATCGACGGCTACATCGACCAGTTCAACGAGGAGCACGACGAGTATGAGGTGACCCCGGTCTACTCGGGCGACTACGAACAGACTCGCGCATCGGTCCAATCTGCCGCCCAGGCCGGAAACAGCCCGGGCCTGACCGTGCTGGGAGCCAATGAGCTCCTCAGCGTCGAAGAGGCCGGCATCATCACCCCCATCGGCGACATTGTGGACGACCAGGAATGGTTCGACAGCTTCTACGAGCCGTTCATGGGTGACTCCACGCTGCCCGACGGCACGGTCGCCTCCATCCCGTTCCAACGCTCCACCGTGGTCATGTACTGGAACAAGGAGCTGTTCGAGGCAGCAGACTTGGACCCTGAGACACCCCCGGAGACCTGGGACGAAATGGTCGAGTTCGGTGAGGAGACGCAGCAGGCGGACGCCGACTGGGGAGTGCAGATCCCCTCCACATCGTGGGGCGTCTGGATGCTCGAGGCGATGACCATCCAGAACGGCTCCATGCTCTGGGACCCGGACACCGGGACTGACGTGGCCTTCGACGACCCAGCCACGGTCGAGGCCCTGCAGAACTGGGCCGACCTGCAGGAGGAGGGTCTCGAACCGTCCGGAACTGTGGACTGGGGAACGCTCCCCACCGAGTTCTCCAACGGGGGCACCGCGATGATCTGGACCACCACGGGCCAGCTCACCAACATCAGCGAGAACGCCGAGTTCGACTTCGGCGTCGCACCGCTGCCGGCCCAGGAGCAGGCCGGCTCACCGACCGGCGGCGGCAACCTCTACGTGATGGAAGGGATCACCGACGAGCAGCAGGAGGCAGCTGTGGAATTGGCGCGGTTCCTCTCCAGCCCGGAGATCCAGTCGGATTGGGGCGTCGAGTCCGGGTACGTGGCCCCACTGGACGAAGCGTGGGAGGCAGAGCCTCTGGCCAGCTATGCCGAGGACTTCCCTGCGGCCGCCGCTGCTCGTGAGCAGCTGGAGGTTGCCGAGCCCGAGTTCGGGGTCTACCGCCGTCAGGAAGTCTTCGACGTGATGGCCAACTCCATCGAAACGGTCATGGGCGGCGGCGACGTCGAGAGCGAGCTCGAACAGGCCCAGGAGCAGGCCGACGACATCCTCTCCGAGTACCGGTGAGACGACCCCCAGCAGTCCCGTCCCACTGCCGTTCCGCATCTGTGAGAGGAAAATCATGAAGCACCCACGCCTTGTCCCTACCGCCGGCCTGGCCGCCGTCGCCCTCACGTTCACCGCGTGCGGAGGAGACGACGGAGGCGATGACGACGTCGTCTCGATCGACTTCTACTACCCGATCGCCGTGGGCGGTCCGCTGGAATCGGTCATGGACGGGTACATCGAGCAGTTCAACGAAGAGCACGATGAGTACGAGGTCACTCCTGTCTATTCGGGAGACTACGAACAGACGCTGGCCTCGGTGCAGTCAGCAGCTCAGGCCGGCAATGCGCCGGCAGCGACTGTGCTGCTGAGCACCGACCTCCGCACCCTCGAAGACCAGGACATCATCACCCCCATCGGTGAGATCGTCGAGGACGACGAGTGGTTCGACAGCTTCGACGAAGCGTTCATGGCCAACTCCACCCTCGAAGACGGCACGGTCGGCGCCGTCCCCTTCCAGCGGTCCACGCTGGTGCTCTACTGGAACAAGGAGCTCTTCGAGGGAGCAGGCCTGGACCCGGAGGCCCCGCCGGAGAACTGGGATGAGATGAAGGACTACGGCCATCAGGTGATGGACGACGGGGACGCCGACTGGGGGGTCATGATCCCTTCGTCCGGAACGGCAATCTGGCAGTTCGAGGCTGCAGCCATCCAGATGGGGCTGCAGTTGGACAGTGAGGACGGCACGGAGACCTACCTCGACGATCCTCTCGCCGTGGAAGCCCTGGAGAACTGGGTCTCCCTGCAGGAGGAGGGCCTTGAGCCGGAGGGCATCGTGGACTGGGGCACCGTGCCGGAGGAGTTCACCTCGGGGACGGTGGGCATGGTGTGGACGACCACTGGTCAGCTGACGAATATCAGAAACAGCGCCGACTTCGACTTCGGAGTGGCCCCGCTTCCGGCCCTGGAGCAGCCCGGGTCTCCCACCGGCGGAGGCAACCTCTACGTCACCTCGGGGCTGCCCGATGAAGAGGAGGAGGCAGCCGTCGAGCTCATCCGCTACCTCTCAAGCCCGGAGATTCAGGCTGACTGGACTGTCGAGTCGGGCTACATCGCACCGCTGCAGGAGGCGTGGGAGACGGAGCCGCTGGCCAGCTACGCCGAGGAGTTCCCTGAGGCGCAGGTTGCGCGTGAGCAGCTGCCGGATGCTGAACGGGAGTTCTCCACGTACCACCGCCAGGAGGTCGGCCAGTTCGCCTCCAGTGCAGTTCAGTCCGCGCTCACTGGCGACGGCGAGCCTCAGGAGCTCCTGGAGGAGGCCCAGCAGCAGGCTGACAGCGTCCTTGAGGAGTACCGCTGAGACGATGACGACCACTGCTGAACCCAACACGTCCGCGAGAGCGAGCTCCCGACCCAACAGTGCCCCGGCGACGGGGGCTCCCGGCGCGCAGGCTCTGCGCAGACGCCGGGTCTCGGACGCGCTCTTCTCCTACGCCGCTCTGACGCCTGCCTTCATCATTCTGCTGGGCTTCACGGTGCTGCCGTTCCTTCTCTCGGTGTGGCGCAGCGTCCGATCTCCGGCGGGGGAGTTCACCGCAGCGAACTACGAGCGGATGCTCAGCGACGGCGTCTTCCATGATGTGATCGCCAACCAGCTGGTGTACACCGCTGTGACGGTGCCTGCGACCATCGCCGTCTCCCTGTTCCTCGCCGTCCTGGGCGCCCGGGTGGTGAGGGGCCGCTCCCTGGCCAGAGTGTCCTTCCTGGCTCCGGCGGTCCTCCCGGTGGTGGCTGCGGGGACCATATGGGTGTACTTCTACCAGCCCAACTTCGGGGTCCTCAACGGCATCGCGCGCGCCATCGGCCTGCCGGGAGTGAACTGGCTGGGAACCTCGGACACCGCGCTGGGAGCGATGATGGTCGTCGCCGTGTGGCAGCAGGCGGGGCTCTTCGTCATCTTCTACCTGGCGGCGCTTCTCACTCAGGACCCGCAGCTGCGGGAAGCGGCCCGCATCGAGGGAACCCGGTCCTGGACGTTCTTCCGACGGGTCACGTGGCCCCTGCTGATGCCCACCACGCTGTTCGTCGGGGTGATCGCAACGGCCAACTCGTTCAAGCAGGTGGACCTGGTGTTCGTCATGACCCAGGGAGGGCCCTCCGATTCGACCAACCTGATGCTCTACTACGTCTGGCAGACCGCCTTCGGCCAGTTCCGGGCAGAGTATTCAGCGGCCATCACGGTGATGCTGGTGATCATTCTGCTGCTCATCGCCATCGTCCAGATCCGTCTGCTCGACAAGCGGATCCACTACAGGTAGGCGCGCTATGACAACGACAATCACTGCCCCTCACACTTCAGTGCCGGACAGGCTTATGGTCATCCTCGCGTGGGCGATGGCGGTGCTCTGGGTCTTTCCGCTGGTGCTGGTGCTGGTCATGGCGTTCCGCGATTCCCCGACGAACCTGTCGCTGCTCGAGGGCTGGACATTGGAGAACATCACTCGAGTGTGGGGAGCGGCTGCCTTCGAGACGTATCTGCGCAACAGCTTCATCCTGGTGGTGGGGCTCACCGCCGCACAGATCGTGCTGGGGGTGCTGGCGGCGTACGCGTTCGCACGGTTCGAGTTCCCGGGGAGCCAGACGCTGTTCTTCATCGTCCTGGCTCAGCTGGTGATCTACCCGGAGATCATGCTGTCTGAGAACTTCTTCATGATCACTCGTCTCGGGCTCGACGACACCCTGCTGGGAGTGGGCATTCCGTACGCGGCCAGCGCCTTTGCGATCTTTCTTCTGCGGCAGTCGTTCAAGACCGTGCCGAAGGAGCTGGTGGAGGCTGCGGTCATGGAAGGCATGGGCCGGATGCGCGTGCTGTGGCGCGTCTACCTGCCGCTGTGCCGCTCCACCGTGGCCGCCTTCGCCATGGTGTCGGTCTCATTCCACTGGAACAACTTCCTGTGGCCGCTGATCGCCACCCGGACCAACGAAGCGCGTCCCGTCACAGTGGGTGTGGTGCGGTTCCTGGCACCGGAGTCAGGCGTCGACTACGCCTCTCTGACGGCGGGAACGCTGATCATCGTGATTCCGCTGCTGATTTTCTTCATCGTCATGCAGCGCCAGTTTGTGCAGAGCTTCATGCGCTCAGGCATCAAGTAGGCCCTGCGCGGGCCCTGCTGTGGGAGCTGACTTGGGCGTAGGCGCCCGCCGCAGCGGCCAACCCCATGGCCGCACGCGGGGCGGGCACGCGAAGCGTCCGGAGCGTCTTCTCCGCTGCAGCGTCGAACCAGAAGCAGAAGCGAGCCCCCAGGTATGTCGCAGCGCCGGCGGTGAGGGCGTAGGCCGTTCTGGCGGCGGGGGTCAGTTCGGGCAGCTCCGTGGTGTCGAGGGTCTCACCCTGCCACGCGCTGGCCTTATGCAGAACCCATGTGGTCGCACCGGGGGCAGCGGCCATGGCTGCCACGCCCGCCGTCGGCCCCCAGATCAGCGTGCGTCGCAGCCACTGCGGGTACGTGCGGGCGGGGATGACGGAGAGCGGGCCGATCACCGCCGCTTGAGTCCATGGGTCCTGTGCCAGACGGCGACCAACGCTGCTCAGGACGGCAGATGCGGTGGGCATGCCCCCACTCTAAGAGAGTCGGTGACTCAGCGGCGCGTCTGCTGCTGAAATATGGTGGGAGCATGAGGCGATTTCGGCAGGTTGACGTGTTCGGCCAGGAGCCCTGCACCGGCAATCCCGTGGCAGTGGTTCTCGATGCTGAGGGGCTTGATGATGAGGCGCTCCGCCGGTTCTCGGTGTGGTCCAACCTCTCGGAGTGCACGTTCGTCCTGCCGCCTACGGACCCCGGCGCGGACTACCGGATGCGCATATTCAGCCTCAGCACCGAGCTGCCGTTCGCCGGGCACCCGACTCTGGGAACCGCGCGCGCCTGGCTGGACGCCGGCGGCAGCCCTGCGACGCCCGGGGTTGTGGTGCAGGAGTGCGGTGCCGGGCTGGTGCCGGTCCGCATCGAGGGTGACCGGCTCGCCTTCTCCGCGCCTGATCGGCTGCGATCGGGTCCCGTTGAGCCTGACCTGCTGTCAGCTCTGACAGAGATCCTCGGGGTGGAGCGCGACCGGGTCGTCGATGCGGAGTGGCTGGACAACGGCCCGGGCTGGGTGGGGGTTCTGCTGGACCACGCTGATGCTGTGCTCGCCCTGCGGCCAGAGGCTTCGCCCGCTGGGGGGCCATGGGCTATCGGTGTGATCGGGGCCCACGCTGCTGACGCGGACACTGCGTATGAGGTCCGTGCGTTCTTCACAGAAGACGACGGCCTGCTGCGTGAGGACCCGGTGACCGGCAGCCTCAATGCTGCGGCCGCCCAATGGCTGGTGGGCAGCGGTCGTGCCGCGACTCCCTACGTGGCCGCTCAGGGCACTGCGATGGGACGTCTCGGCCGTGTCCACGTCGGCGGCGACGATGAGGGGATCTGGATCAGCGGACGTGCCGACGTCGTCCTTTCGGGGCGCGCAGCTTTGTCGCAGCGCGGTCCCTCGCCGGCCTGATCTGCTGTCGCGGGGCTTCGTTCGGAGTTCTCCGATTCGGGCTGCTGCATCCGGTAGCCTCGCGGCGCATCATGCCTGCCGATCGTCTTTGCCGACCGCCCGGTTCTGTTGGCTTGCCTCGTGTGCAGTCGCGGCTTTCCCGGGCCGCCTTGAAACGATCCTGCCGGCCATCGAGAGCAGGGCGATCGCAGCGAGCACGGCTGCCAGAATGCCGTACACCACGGTGTGGTCAGGGGTTGGCTGCATATTCCTGATAGGCGCTCCCAGAAGGATGCGAAGAGTTGCGTCGGCAGTCCAGAACGCAAGGAGTGATGCAAGGGCGCCGGCCAGGAGAAATGGATCGCGCTTTGAGGCGCCGAGCGTCAGCAGTCCAACGACTATGGGGAAGATCGGCCCAAAACTGTCGAGAGCGGGATGAACGCGCCTGCAGCTGTCGCCGCGAGTGCCGCCCATCCGTAGCCGGCGGACTTCTCGGTGGATCGCAGCGCGCACCAGACCACTGCTAGCGCAAGAGGGAACGCAAAAACGGAGATCAGTTCGAAGCTCGGGGACATGAGCGGAAAGTCCATGACGGCCGATATGAGCGCGCAGAGAGAGCTCAGCAGGAGCACGCTGCACCTGTGGATGGCTGACACTGTCGATTTCCTCCCGTATGCGGAGAGCTTCGTGCAGGTGAGTCCCTGTTCGGCACTCAACGCCCACCCTACGGGTCTCGGTCGACGCGCAGCGCGGGGCAACGTGCATGCAACCTCTGAGTCCCTAGTGTGAGGCACATCACCTACAAGAAATTTATGACGAGGGAGTCGCCATGAGCACCATGAACGCAGCAGTCGTCGAAGGCTTCGGAAGAGAGCTGGCCGTCACCGAGTACCCCGTGCCCGAGCCTGCCTATCACCAGGCGCTGGTGAGAGTCATCGCCTCAGGCGTCTGTCACACCGACCTCCACGCCCGCGACGGCGACTGGCCTGTGAAGCCGACTCCGCCCTTCATTCCGGGGCATGAGGGTGTCGGCGTCGTCGAGAAGGTCGGCAGCGACGTGACCAACGTTGCTGTGGGGGACATGGTCGGAAACGCGTGGCTCTGGTCGGCCTGCGGCTCCTGCGAATACTGCCGCACCGGCTGGGAGACCCTCTGCGAGCAGCAGTCCAACGGCGGGTATTCGATCGACGGATCATTCGGCGAGTACATGCTCGTCGACGCCCGCTATGCCGCACTGATCCCCAAGGGCGCTGACCCGCACGAGATCGCACCGGTGCTGTGCGCCGGGGTGACCGTCTACAAGGGGCTGAAGCTGACCGGGGTGCGCCCGGGCCAGTGGGTGGCGATCTCCGGGATCGGCGGCCTGGGTCATATCGCCGTCCAGTATGCGGTGGCGATGGGCATGCGCGTCATCGCGGTGGACATCGCTGATGACAAGCTGGCGCTGGCGAAGAAGCACGGCGCTGAGATCACTCTCAACGCGAAGGGTGTGGACCCGGCGCATGAGATTCAGCAGCAGGTTGGAGGCACCCACGGGGTTCTGGTGACTGCGGTGCACCCGAGCGCTTTCGGGCAGGCGATCAGCATGACCCGGCGCGGCGGAACGATCGTCTTCAACGGCCTGCCCCCAGGGGACTTCCCTGCACCCATCTTCGACATCGTGCTGAAGGGGCTCACCATCCGCGGCTCCATCGTCGGGACGCGCCAGGACATGGTCGAAGCCCTTGAGTTCTACGAGCGCGGACTCATCCACCCGACGTACTCGAAGCGCCCGCTGAGCGACATCAACGCGGTCTTCGATGAGATGCACCACGGCAAGATCGACGGTCGAGTGGTCATCGACTACTCCTACGCCGATGCACAGTAGCTCGGCCTCAGCGCTAAGGGCCTGAGATGACTGTCGCCAGCACCAGCACCGCCGGTACGCAGATCACGCCGAGCGCAGCGGAGGCGAGAGCCCACCTGGCCCTGTCCTGACTTCTCACGGCGCGGTCGCACCATGCAGCGGCCGCGCCGGCGAGGAGCAGTGCTGGTGGAAGCAGCAGGAGGAACGCGCCCAACCGGAGGCCGCTGCCACCGACGTATGGGTCACCGATGGTGGTGAACAGCAGCAGGACGGTGACGACGACGGCCAGCGTCACCAGGGCGACTGCTGCTGCCGGCACGCGCCGGTGCGGAGACCCCCGTTCATGGTGACTCTTCACACGGTGTTTCTTACCAGACGTGTGGTGGCCCCAGGTGAGGCGCGGTCATCCGTCGCTCAGACGGTGGAGGCTTCGCGCTCCGCGGCGGTGCTGTCCTCCAGTGCCGGAGCAGGCTTGGTGGCCAGTGAGATGAGCACCAGGGCTGCCACTGCGACCGGGAACGCGACGACCACGGAGTTGACGCCTTCGCCGAAGACTTCCCACAGGACCGTCACGATGCCGCCGGTGATCATTGAGGCTGCGGCGCCGGCGGCGCTGACTCGTTTCCAGAAGAGCGCGGCGAGGACTGCAGGGGTCACCGCGGCGCCGTACATGGTGTAGGCGTACATCTGCAGGTCCAGCAGGGTGGGGAAGAACTGGACGAGGATGTACGCGCAGATTGCGATGCCGATGACGGCGAGCCTGGCGGTGAGGACCTGCCTGCCGGGGGCTGATGCTTCGCGGCGGGCCCTATCGCGGAAGATCAGGTCGTAGACGATGTTCCCCGAGCAGGTCAGCAGGTACGAGGAGCCGGTCGTGACGATAAGGGCCAGTGCGGTGACGAGGATGACGGCGCCCACCAGCTCCGGGGTGAATCCGCCCGCAGCCAGGCCGAGGACCGCCATGTCCGGCTCGGACCCCGGGTTCACGATCGTTGCGGAGGAGGCCAGCAGGATGATGGGGATGATCATGGTCAGGCCGCCGAGGAAGAACAGGAGAGCGGCGCGCTGGGCAGTCTTCGGGCTCTTTGCCGCCGAGAGTCGCTGGTGCATGTTCTGGTCGCCCAGGCAGAGCAGGAAGAGGGGGAGGAAGTAGCCCAGGATCTGCAGCGGAGTCAGCGGCCCGGTGAGCGTGCTGAGTGCGGGGTCGAGCCGATCGACGTAGCTTCCGAAGCCGCCGATGTCCTGGACGAAGACGAAGCCGACCGCGGCGACGAGACCGACGATGATGATGATCGCGGAGAGGAAGTCCGTCCAGGCCACGGACTTCAGTCCGCCGGCGAGGGCCAGGAACGTGATGAGCAGAACGGCCACCACTGCGCCCTGGGTCTGGCTCAGAGGGGTGATGAGGCTGAAAATGTAGCCGGCGCCTGTGAACTGTGTAGCGGCGATGCCCATGAAGGCGACCAGGACGATGAGTGTTCCGATGGTGCCGGTGTTCCTGCCGAAGCGGGTGCGCAGCAGCTGCGGCACCGTGTGGAAGGACTTGCGGCGGATCTTCTGCGCCAGGAAGCCGAGGGTCAGTGCGCCCAGCAGGGTGCCCAGGAAGAAGAAGATGCCGGCCAGCGGGCCGTTCTGGAAGACGAAGCTGGCGCCGCCGATGATGGAGCCGGAGCCGACGAACGTCGTGAGCAGGGTGCCTGCAAGGACCCAGGCGGGGAGCGACTGTCCGGCGAGGACGAAATCTGTGCCCGTCTTGATCTTGGCTCGTTTTCCGAGCCAGGCGGCGAATGCCACCATGAGCAGCAGGTAGCAGATGAGGACGACGATGTTGGTCACGGTGCGGTGCTCCATCCGGGCGGTGAGTGTGACGTGGAACTCATCAATAGTGACGGCCCACAGTCAGCATTGCAACATTCATTGCATTACCGTCGTGTTTCGCCGCCGCCCTGCCCGTCACGTGCGCAGGTGGCCGTCGTGTCACTCCACGACGACGCCTACCCGCTTCCACATCTCATCGGCCTCGCGCAGGCTGGCCTCAGCACCGGTGCGGTCCTGTTCGGCAACGCCCATCAGGAGCGCCTGAATCACTGCGGTCGCGGGGATTGTCGAGGGCAGGTAGCGCGCGGACTCACTTGGCACGGTGATGGCCACATCGGATCGTTGGACCACCGGCGTGGAGCGGTCGGCTATGGCCAGGAGCGGGACTCCGCGCTCGGCGGCCATGATCGCCAGCTGGTTGATGGCCTCGGTGGTCTTCCAGATGTTGAATGTGATGACGAGGTCGTCGGCCTTCAGCTGCCGCACCGCGGTCATCTGCGCGGAGACTGCCCCGGTCTGCAGCGAGACGTCGCAGCCGAGGAGCTGCGCGCCGTGGGCGAGCTGGGCGGCGGGCCCTGCGAAGATTCCTGTGGCCAGCACCACGGTGCGCTTTGACCGGCGGATGAGTTCGGCGGCGGCGTCGATGACGCTCTCATCGAGGGTTGTGCTGAGCGACTCCAGCGCGCGCACGTCCTCCATGATCGACGCGAGTCCCTTCACGCCTGAGCCCGAGGCGCTGAGGATTCGGTCGGCGGTGAGTGTGGCGAGGTACCGCCCCCGATAGTCCAGCACCAGGTCCGGCCATCCTGAGAATCCGAGGAACTGCGCCGTTCGCGTCACCGTTGCGATGTTGACCCCGGCGACGTCGGCAAGCTGCTGCGTGGTGGCGAAGGCACAGAGCTCGGGGTCGGCTCGGAGGAGCTCCACCACCCGGCCCAGCGCTGGCGAGGGCGCGCGGCCTTCGACCAGCTTGTCCACCCAGGCGGAGACACTCTGACTCATGCTTGCAAAGTCCTTTGCATATCGTTACGTTGATCACACCGCGCGATGATGATCTGCGGAGTCTGAACCAACTGAGGGAGTCTGATGCAGCTCGACCATTCCCACCGTGCGATCACCAACGTGCGTCTGCTCGATCCTGAGACCGAGACGATCTCCGAGCCGACGACGCTTCGGATGTCCGACGATCGTATCGTCTCGATCGGTGGAACGGCCGAGTCTGGCGACGAGGCTCTGGATGCCGGCGGGCGCATCGCGATGCCGGGCCTGATCGACTGCCACGTGCATGTGCTGGCCAATACGGCAGACCTGGGGCGGCTCGGCGATGAGTCTCCCTCCTATCTTGCGATCACAGCCATGAACTCCATGCAGGACGCGCTGGGCAGGGGATTCACCACACTGCGCGACGCAGGCGGTGCCGACTTCGGCCTTGCCCGTGCGGCGGAGGAGGGCCTGTTCCCTGCCCCGAGACTGTTCTACGGGGGCAAGGCGATCTCGCAGACCGGCGGCCACGCGGATATGCGCGCACCGGGAAGTTCGGTCATGGACTCGCATCAGTGCTGCCCTCACATGGGCGTCGTATGCGATGGGGTGTCGGAGGTGCGACGGGCTGCGCGCCATCAGCTGCGCACCGGCGCGGATCACATCAAGCTCATGCTCTCGGGCGGAGTCGCCTCCCCGACTGACCGTGTGGACTCCACACAATTCTCCGATGAGGAGATTCGGGCTGCGGTGGAGGAGGCCGAGGCTGCGAACCGCTACGCGCTGGGGCATGCCTACACGGCGAAGGCCATCAACCGTGGGCTCCGGCTCGGTGTGCGCTCCATTGAGCATGGAAATCTCCTCGATGAGGAGAGCGTGCAGCTGTTCCGCGAATACGACGCGTTCCTCGTCCCCACCCTTGTCACCTACGAGCGGCTCAAGGAGGACGGTGCGGCCAACGGGCTGCCCCAGGAGAGCCAGGACAAGGTCGACAACGTTCTTCACGCGGGCATGGAGGCGCTGCGTCTGGCCGATGAGGGCGGCGTCAATATTGCTTATGGCTCTGACCTGCTGGGCGGCATGCGGGGCTGGCAGAGCCACGAATTCTCAATCCGCGCCCGTGTTCAGTCGCCGGGCTCCATCTTGCGATCAGCCACCACCACGGCCGCGAAGCTGCTGCAGAGCGAGGGCGACCTCGGAGTCCTCGCGGAGGGCGCCTACGCGGACCTTGTCCTTCTGGATCGGAACCCTCTCGACGATGTCACAGTGCTGAGCGATCCGGAGACGGCCATCAGCCACGTGTTCAGCCGCGGCGGGTTGGTGACCGGGCGCTGATAGGCGCTCGCTCAAGGCCCCGCGTCGAGTTCTTGGAGTCGAGCAACCGTGAGTATGCACTCACGAACTATTCGGCACCTGGCATGAGCTCCACCAGGGCATCGGCTCGGAGGCGCGTTTTTGCATCGGCTCGTCCCCGAGAGTCGAAGGTGATTCCCTCGTCTTGAAGCAAGTCTCGGGGGTCGACGGACTGGTTGTCTCCTACCCAAGCGAACTGATCGGATACGGCACCGTTTGTTTTCAGGACGCGGTGTGGGTTCGAGGCTGGCTTGTGGGCCAAATAGTTCCCAACACTCTGGGCTGAAACGCCGATTGCCGCTGCGAGGTCGCCGTATGTGGTCCAGGTGCCTGTTGGCATCTCCGACAGGATGAAACGCAGGTTCACCCAGTGCTCTTTGTCGGGAGCGGGTTCGATGCCTTCCAGGGGTCCTGGCCAGTACTGCACGGCCAAGTCGATGAGGCGGTCTGTCCGGGCTTCGATCGAGTCGAAAGTCCAGACCGACTCGTCCGCGATCTCCTGGCTCATCTTCAAGCTGGTGCCCCTCAGATACGCTTGCTTCTCCGCGAAAGGCCGATTCGACTGAGGCGCGTTATAGCCGGTCAGGGTGAGGTTGCCAAGGGTATGCACGAGTGCTGTGTGGCGCTCTGCGACTTCATCATGATGCTCGGCCAGGCTTTGTTCCCACTCGGCCGAAAGGGTCTGAGGCATCACGTGCTCGATGGTGAGGTCGTCCGGATCGATCCGTTCCTGGCTGTTGAACAGCTCCTCGAGCCACAGCAGGACCTGTTTGCGCTGTTTTGCACGCCCGGAGTAGTAGAACGCGGAGGTGCCCGCAGCGTTCCTCAGGCCTTGGTCGCTGACGAACTGCCGCACCTGCCGGGTCAGATAATTGCGCACGAGCACATCGGCCGGCTCCCCGGTCGTGTCCTCGTATAGTTCGTTTGAGAGCGTGGCCAGTTGCCGGTTGATGCCCTGGCTGGCCCGACCCGCGAGAATTCGGCGGACCAGGTAGGACTCGATAAGGAGCATCGCCTGAGCGATTTCCTCTGAAGTTGCCCGGCCTTGGTCTCGCATGATCAGGAGCTGCAACACCGGAGGGTCAGTGACGGTCGCACCCCAATCGAGTAAACGAGTGAGTTGACGCCTCACCCCTGCGTGCGACTCTTCTTCCGGGTGCCAAGCCAACCGATAAAGGGCGCCGAGGTGCGCTAACCTCTTGACTTCCTCGGCAACTTCATCCTCGGTGCGCATCGTTTCCAGACGGAGACGTTGCCGAGCGTAGGTGTCTTTGAAGCGAGCCACTGGGTCTCGACGCACCAAGTCGATCCAGAGCATCGTCTCGATGTGCTCGTTCTCCAGGGCACGTTGCAAAGACCGCCAGTGTCGGTCATAGAGCTCTTGGCTCCTCGTGGGCAACCGCATAAATAGATGGTTTCGGACCAGGTCCCCTTGGGTGAGTTTTAGGCCGGTGTTGTTCAGGGACTCGAAAATTCGGTAGACGTTGTCGTCGTGCTCAGTCGAGATTGACACCAAGGACAATCCATGCGAAACCGCGTCCTCAATCTCTTTCACTGAAGGAGTTTCCTCATCCCCCTCGGCCAGATCCAGCAGTGACGCGAAGTGCTGGTAAGCCTCGACGATGCGAGAGTTCCCCCGTGCGACGCGAGCCTGGTCCAGAATGGTCGTGTAGTCGTCACGGTCCTGCTGGGTCGGCAGAAGTTTGTAGTACTCAGGGCCCTCCTCGTACTGGTTGACTAGGAAGGTGTGCTCAAGGCGGCTAGCACGTCTCAGGGCTCCCTCCTCTCCCGAGGCGAGGATGTGGTCCCGGATAGCCGCGAGGACGAGCGTAAGGGTAGTGAGCCGTTGTTGGCCGTCAACGACCATGAACTTGGTCAATCCCCCAGCTACTACGCCTGGCGCTGGGGCCAGCACAAGTGAACCGATGAAATGGTTAGCCCCTACGGCTCCCTCTCCGTGCCGTTCCTGGGCCAGGCGCAGGATGTCTGTCCAGAGCACATCCCACTGACCCTTGCTCCACTGATACGGGCGCTGATACAGCGGGACTTGAAATTGGTAACTGCCCTCAAGAATTTTCTGCAGACTTACTTCTTGCGCCTTGACCAACGGGCTCACCCTTCTTTGACGTGGACAGGGGCCAAGTTACCGGTCCGGAATTGCTTCACCGCGAGTGTGACACCGATATGACCTGGGGCTTTGAGCATGCTCACGGGTAGATTCCCATATTGACGCTGTCTCGATGAACCACGTTTCACCCGCTAGAACGCAGCTGCGCACCCACCTCGTGGGATCTTCAGATTGAGTGATTGGCCTCGCCGGAGGTGGCTCGTCGTTGAAGACCGCGGGACACGTTTGACCGGGCTTTGCGAGCCGATTTTCCGATCCCTAACGGGCCTCACGCGATGGTCTGGGGCATTATCAACGGGGCTTGGGGTGACTGATCGCACCGTGATCTTTTCATTGACGTGATCTAGATCACATTTTAGCCTCTATTGGGTGCGTACAACTGTTCGCACAGAGGCTGACAAAGGAAACCGTATGACTGACAGTCACGCCCACAGGGATTTGCAGGGCGGCAGGGCGCGGGGAGTCGCCATTGCCATGTTCGTCGCATTGTTCGGGACAGGGTTCGTTGCGCCCGGGGCAAGCGCCAGCAATGAGCCTGAACCCAGCTCGGGAGTCGAGGTCATATCGGACATTGCGTACACCGACCCTGTCCCCGAAAGCACCAGAGGGAATCTGCTGGATCTCTACCTGCCGGAGGACACCGACGGGGAGCCGACGCCTCTGGTGATCTGGTCCTCAGGCTCAGCGTGGATGGCTGACAACGGCAAGGACGGAGCCGCAGCAATCGCCGAGGTGTTCAATGACAAGGGCTTCGCGGTGGCTGGGGTCAGCGTGCGGTCGAGCTTCCAGGTCCAATTTCCCGGTCAGCTGCACGACGTCCGCGCCGCCATCAGGTGGCTGCGAAGCAACGCTGACGAGCACAACATTGATCAGGACCGGATGGCGATCATGGGCGACTCCTCAGGAGGCTGGGTAGCCGCGATCGCCGGCACCACCAGCAGCACCGACCAGCTTCCCGGTGAGCCGGCGACCGACGGGGTCTCCAGCGCCGTCCAAGCCGCCGTCCCGTTCTTCCCACCGGTCGATCTTCTTCGCCTCGACGAGCAGACCGATGCGCAGCACGAAACCTACGACCTCCCGTTCGATCCGCCCTTCGTGCACGACGCCCCCGACTCCCCGGCCTCGATGATCATCGGCTGCCCGATTCAGACGTGCCCGGAGGAAGCTGCCCAGGTCAACCCGCTCACCTATGTCACCGGTGACGAGCCCCCGATGCACATCTTCCACGGCACACACGACTCTGTCCTGCCGCCAGGGTCCTCCCAGACACTTTTCGAAGGGCTGATCGCCGCAGGGTCTGAGGCGACCTACACCCTCGTCGACGGAGCCGGCCACACTGTCAGCGACATCATCAACGCCGACTCCTATGAGGTGTTCCGCGCCAACCCCGGCGGCCAGATCGTGACAGGCCAGGAGCCCGCCCCGACCTGGGACAACATCGAGCAGTTCATCCGGTCTGCCTTCGGCGACGCTCCGGGCGAGGCCCCAGGGAACTCCGGCAACGCGCCGGGCAGGAGCGGCGAATCCCCCGGCAACTCGGGCAGCGCGCCGGGCAGGAGCGGTGAAGCCCCCGGGAACTCCGGCAACGCACCGGGAAGAACTGGGGAGGCCCCGGACAACTCCGGCAACGCTCCGGGCAGAACCGGAAGCACCTCCGGGGCGCTGGTTCTGGTCCCGTAGGACCGCCGCGTCCGACTAAGCCTAGGCGCCTCGCTCGTCCAGGGCGACGGATTCGAGCAGCGGCTGGGTGCGGGTGGGCATCACTTCCACCAGGGACATGGCGGTGCTTGTCCGCTCCACGCCGTCGATGGCGAGCATGCGGTTGGCGATCTCATGCAGGTCTGCAGGGTTCCTCGCGGCGACTTTGACGTGCAGGTCGGCATCGCCGGTCGTCGCATGCATCTCGATGATCTCGGGGATCGTGCGCACCTGCTCGATGGCGCTGTCACTGGCTGACTGGCTGATCGCCACAGAGATGAACGCGATCAGGGGCAGCCCGAGCGCCTCGGTCCTGACGCGCTGACTGAACGGGCCGAGGCTTCCGTCGGTCAGCAGCCTGCGCAGTCGGGCGTGGGCAGTGTTCCGCGCGACGCCGAGCTCACGCGACAGGGACAGGACGGTCGCCTGCGGGTCCCGGTCCAGAGCCAGGAGGATCTTGGCATCAAGGGAGTCGATGGTGTGCATACTGCGCATTTTGTCAGCCGTTAAGCCGAAAAGCACCTGATCTGTCCTACGCCCGATGCTTGTGTTGCGCACAGCGCTGGCGTGATTGAACATCCTTGCATGCCCAGTGCGTCCCACCTTCCCAGTGCTCCTCGCGTGCGGTCCGTCGTCGACGGCCTGCCTGCCTACGTTGCTGGCCGCAGCGCCCAGACGGCCCTCACCGCTGCGCTCGCGTCCAACGAAAGCCACTTCCCGCCCCTGCCGTCGGTGACCAGCCTCATGGAGACAGAGACCTCACGGATCCATCGCTACCCGGACATGGCCTCCGCAGACCTCCGAGAGGCGATCGCCGCCCATGTGGGCGTATCGGCCGATGAGGTGGCCGTGGGCCCGGGCAGCTCGGGGGTGCTGCAGCAGATCCTGTCCGCGGTCTGCGACCCAGGCCACGAGGTGATCTTCGCGTGGAGGTCCTTCGAGGCGTACCCGATCCTGGCTGCTGTCGCCGGGGCCGAGCCGGTGCGGGTGCCGCTGCTTCCCGATGAGCAGCATGATCTCGACGCGATGGCCGCAGCAGTGACCGACGAGACGCGGGTCGTCCTCCTCTGCTCTCCCAACAATCCGACCGGCGTGCCCCTCGACGCTGAGCGGACAGAGGACTTTCTCAGCAGGGTGCCTTCGCATGCGCTGGTCGTGATCGACGAGGCCTACGTGGAGTTCCAGGATGAGGCCGGTGCGGTGGATGCCCTTGAGCTCTACCGCCGCTATCCGAACGTCTGCGTGCTGAGGACCTTCTCGAAGGCCTATGGGCTGGCCGGGCTGCGCGTCGGCTACGCCATTGCTCGAGCACCGCTCGCTGAGGGGCTGCGCAGGACCGCGATTCCCTTCGGCGTGAACCGGATGGCGCAGACAGCGGCCGCAGCCTCACTGGCAGCCCACGACGAGATGCGCGCCCGCACGGCCGAAGTGCGAGCCGAGCGCACACGGATGATCGCTGCCCTGCGTGGTGCCGGTTGGACCGTCCCGGAGAGCCAGGCGAACTTCGTCTGGCTCCGCTGCGGGGACGAGACCCGGGAAGCCATCCTGTCTGCTCTGGCGGACGCGGACATCCTCGCCCGCGGCTACAGGGATGACGGAGTCCGGATCACGTTGGCTGACCGTGGCACCAACGATCGGGTGCTTGCCGTGCTGGCTGAGCGCGGAAGGTTCGGGAGTCAGTGAGCAGCGCACCGACATCGCAGAGTCCCGCTGCCGACGTCCCCGTCCGCCCGCCGACATCAGCGCCTCGGCACTCGGCGGTCGAGAACATCCTGGGCATCCTCACCGGATGCTTCGTCGTCTCCCTGGGCCTGTTTCTGCTGAAGTCATGCCAGGCCGTCACCGGCGGCACAGCCGGGCTGGCCCTGCTGGTCAGCTATGCCGTCGATGTCCCCTTTGGGATCATATTCATCGCCGTGAACTCGCCGTTCTTCGTGCTGGCGGTGTGGAAGAAGGGGTGGGACTTCACGCTGCGCACCATCGGCGCGGTGGTGCTGGTGTCCGTGCTTGAGCCCGTTCACTCCGCCGTCATCGGCGAGATCACCATTGCGCCTCTCTACGGGGTCCTGGGTGGGAACCTGCTGACGGGGGTCGGACTGCTCATTCTGTTCCGCCACAAGGCCAGCCTCGGGGGGTTCAACATCCTGGTGCTCATTCTCCAGGAACGCTTCAACTGGCGCGCCGGCTACGTGCAGATGGGGCTCGACGTCACGATCGTTCTGGCGGCGCTCACCGTCGTCTCCCCGATGATGGTGGTGCTCTCCGCGCTGGGCGCAGCGGTGATGAATCTGACCCTGGCGCTGAATCACCGCTCCGGACGGTACTTGGTCTCCTAGTCCGGCTGGCCGTGGACGGCTCTGGCGTGCGATGGCGGCTCCCCGACCTCGTCCACGGTGTGGCCCGTGCACGGTGTGCTGGTGACGTTGGCGCGTTGGATGCGTGACACAGCGAACCAACGGATCGCCTCGCGTGTGCGGCACCATCCGACGAGGTGCCACTGGCCGTTCCTGGAGGCGAACAGCACCGGCTCGACGTCGCGGTCGGTCGTGGTGCCGCCCTGTGAGGTGTAGCGGATCCGGACGACGCGCTGCTCGGCCATTGCCTCCTCCACTGCTGACCTGATCGCCCGGGAGCCGGAGGGCGGCGCGCTGACCCACACGCGGCCGGCGAGCTCATCGGCTCGTGCCCGTGTGCGGGGGTCGAGCACATCGAGGATCTTCTGCACACCTGCCGCGGCCGAGTCGGAATAGGGAGCATCCCGCGCTGCGGAGACAGCGGCCATCAGCGCCACGGCCTGCGAGGCGGAGAGACTGACCGGCGGCAAGGACGAGCCGGCAGCCAGGCCGTATCCACCGCCGGGGCCGGGGCGGGACCAGACGGGGGCGCCGCTGCGCTCCAGGGCTTCGAGGTCCCGTTTGACGGTGCGGACAGAGACGTCGAAGTCGTGTGCCAGTCGCTCGGCCGAACAGCCCCGTGACCCGCTGCGTCGCAGCATCTCCGACAGGGCATGAAGCCGCTCCGCCCGCTTCATTGTTCTGCACTCCGCAGATTCATGACACAAATAGTGACATACAGCTGTCCGGGGCATCCCCGAAGCTTGCTGTATGACACCTTCACACAGCACCCCGCCCATCATTCTCGTCGCAGGCCACTGGCTCGGAGCGTGGGCCTGGGATGAGGTCCTCGATCACATGGGACCTGACCGTGACCGCACGGTCGCGGTGACGCTCCCGGGCCTGGATCCGGATGATCCGGAGCGGTCGACCAGAACTCTTGAGGATCAGGCGAGCGCGATCCACAACGCCCTCATCCGGAGCGGAGACCCGGAGGGGCGAGGTTCGGTGCTCGTCGCTCACAGCGGGGCGAACGCCCCGGTCAGTCTGGTCCTGGACCGGCACCCTCATCTGGTTCATCGGGTGGTGTGGGTCGATTCCGGTCCGATGGCGCCTGGGACCGCGTTCGCCCCAGACTTTCCTCCGGAGCTGAAGGAGCTTCCGCTGCCCTCGTTCGATGAGCTCGAGCAGCAGGCGAGTCTGGAAGGCGTGAGCGAAGCGGCGCGTGACCGGTTCCGCGCCAAGGCGGTTCCGCAGCCGGCTCCTGTGCTGCGAGCCGAGGTCGACCTGACGAACGACGCTCGCTGGGCCGTGCCCACCACTCTGGTGTGCTGCTCGATCTCAGGCGCGCAGGTGCAGGAGCTGGCCGGGGGAGGGCATCCGATGTTCGCCGAGGTGGCGAACTTCGAGACTCTGGAGGTCGTAGACCTCCCGACGGGGCACTGGCCGATGTGGAGCCGTCCGGCTGACCTGGCGCGGATCATTCGGACGGCAGCCTCGGGCACCGGCTGAGCGCGAGGGGCCGAGCCTCGGCGCGGCTCATCGAACGTGCTCAGTGGGGCGCTGTGTAGAGCTCCGGTGCTGGCAGTCCATGGGCCTGGCGCACGCGGCGGGAGATGGTCTCGACGGTCATCATGGCGTCAGCCACCAGGTCGGGGGTGACGGTGAAGGGCATGTTGTGGATGGTCTCGCCTTCCGCAGCGGCTGCTTCAGCGATGGCCTTCACCTCGTCGGTGTCCTCCGGTGTGAGTCCGATTTCGGTCAGGGAGTTGGGCAGCCCGACCTTGGTGGTGAAGACGATGAAGTCTTCGATCTCCTGGGCGGGCGCACCTTCGAGGACCAGCTGGGTGGTGGTGCCGATGTTGACCTTCTCGCCGTGTGTCAGGCCGTGCGTCTGCGGGGCAGCTGTCATGCCGTTGTGGATGGCGTGTGCGGCGGCGAGGCCGCCCGATTCGAAGCCCAGTCCGGACAGCAGAGTGTTGGCCTCGACCACTGACTCCAGGGCGGGGGTCACGCACTTGGTGCGGACGGCGTCGAGTGCGTCGAGGGAATGCTCCCAGAGGATCTTCCATGAGAGTTCGGCCAGCGCGGTCCCGGTGTGCGTGGGCGCGTCGCCGACCATGGTGGCAGCGCGAGTCTTGGCGACCGCACGCGCCTCCACCCAGGTGGCCAGAGCGTCTCCGATGCCGCCCACGAGGAACCGCTCCGGGGCGTTGGCGACGAGGGACGTGTCGATGAGCACAAGGTCCGGGTTCTTGGGGAAGAACCGGTACTCCACGAACTCGCCCTCCTCGGTGTAGATGACCGAAAGGGCGGAGGTCGGAGCGTCGGACGAGGCCGCAGTGGGAACGCTTGCCCAGTTGATTCCGGCGAGGTGGCCGGCGGCCTTGGCGGCGTCGATCACGGAGCCGCCGCCCACGCCGACGATCACGTCGTGCTTGCCGGCTCGGATCGTCTCCACCAGAGAGTCCACGGCTTCAGCGGTGGCGAACTGCTCGAAGCCGACCCGGGTGACGGGGAGGTTGGCCGCTTCGAACCCATGGGTGAGGGTCTTCTCCACGATCTCCCACACCACATCGTCTGCCACCAGAAGCGGAGCCGAGCCGATCGCTGAGAGGCGATCGCCTAAGCTGCTGAGTACATTCTTGCCCTGCACGTAGCGGGACGGAGCTGCAAGGACATGTTCTACGACGGCGTTCATCGCTACCCCTTATGTTGTGTGCGCGGCGTCCATCAGCGTCCCCCCATTCAGTCTATGGATCGTGGCGGGGTTCTGTCAGCACTTGATCCGACTGCCGGGCGAGGCGCCGGGCGCGCTGGGCTTTCGGCGCAGCAGATCCTGCTGAGACGGCTGATCAGCATGACGAACTAGGGTGAGGCCATGTCTGGACCCCAATTCGGCCTTCGGCGTCGTTTCAGTGCGATGTCGGTCCATGCCTACACGGCTGTGGGTGTGGTCCTCGCACTGCTGATGGTGCACATGTCCTACGCCGGCGAAGTCGAGATCGTTCTGTGGCTGTTCCTCGCCGCCATGTTCATCGACGGCTCTGACGGCTTCCTGGCCCGCTACTTCCGGGTCAAGGAGGTGACGCCGGGCTTCGACGGTGCGCTGCTGGACAACATCGTCGACTACATCACCTACGCCTTTGCGCCGATGGTGCTGCTGTGGAGCACCGGCTACCTGCCGGAGGGCTGGCTGGGCGGGGTGGTGGCCTCAGTGCCTCTGCTGGCGTCCTGCTTCCAGTTCTGCCGCAGCGATGCCAAGACCGACGACCACTTCTTCGTCGGGTTCCCCAGCTACTGGAACATCGCCGCGTTCTATCTCATCGTCCTCGGCGCCGGCGTGGCCACCACCACCACCGCACTGCTTGTCCTGACCGTGCTCGTCTTCGTCCCGATCAAGTACGTCTACCCGTCCCAGACGGAGACCGCATGGTGGCTGACGATGCCACTGACCGTCGTCTGGTTCGGCCTCTACGCGCTGATCCTGGTGCAGTATCCGTCGCCGAGCCTGTGGTTCATCGCCCTGTCCGGCGGCTACGTCGTCTACTACACAGCCCTGAGCCTGCGGCTCACGCTGAAGCGGCGACGTCAGGACAGGCGCGAGGCGATCTCAGCCAACGCTGCATAGGGCTCCACCCTTCCGGATGAAACCCTATGAGGGAGCCTCTGGCAGCTCAGCCCCGTACCAGTGGGTGATCAGCGCATGCGACATGGCAGATGCCCAGGGCAGCGTGATGCGGCCGGCGACGAGTGCGTCTCGGAGGTCGTGGCGGCTGAACCACTGGACATCGCGTATTTCGTCCCGATCAGCTGCCGCGCCGGTCTCCCGGGTGTAGGCGAAGAATCCCAGCATGAGCGATCGTGGATACGGCCACGACTGGGACCCGAAGTACTCCACGCGTTCCACAGTGATGCCGGCCTCTTCGTGAACCTCCCGCACGACGGCGTTCTCCACCGATTCGCCCGCCTCGACGAAGCCCGCGAACGTTGAGTAGCGACGCGCCTCGCCGTTCATGGCTGACCCCAATAGCAGCCGATCCTGATCGTCAATGACGGCCGTGATGGCCGCGGGATCCGTGCGCGGAAAGTGCGACGAGGCGCAGTGGACGCACTGACGAGACCATCCCGACGCGCCCGGCACGGTATGACTGCCGCAGGATGGGCACAAGCCGGCCGATCGGTGCCAGGCGAACAGGGCCATTGCCTGCGCCACACACTCCGCCTCCCACGCGGGCAGAAGGTGGCCAGCGCTGAGAAGATCATCCCAGCGGCCTTGATGCGCCTGAATGTCCGCGGAGAACTCCTCATGAGGAACGGCCACCACATGGTTGGCGCGCCCCGCATCCGCGCCGGCACCGTCGTTGGTCAGCTCCCCCAAGTAGATGCTCCCCTCCGGGAGAGCTCCTGTGGGAGCGGCGAACAGCACTCGCAGTGCGCCGGCTGACGTCCCGTCCGGGCCAGGAGCGGAGAGGGTCGGGACCTTGTCCTCTCGGAGGAGCAGAACGCGTGTGTGGGGCTGGTTCCACACCTCATCCAGCCAGTTCTCCGCCTTCCGACGATCGCCATGCCTTTCGACACGGGTGGCCTGTCCAGTCTGAAAAAGATCCCTCAGTGGTGAGCACCGGATGACGCTAGCCGTCGCACCTTGAGGTTCGCTCAGTCGGCGGTCTTTATGCGCCGCCTGTGCCGAGAGGCTGCCAGTGTCAGAGAAATACCTGCAAAGACCACCAGTCCTGCTGCGACGATGAGCGGCAGAGCTCCTGATGCGCCCGTCTGGGCGATGGCTGCGGGCACGCCTCGCGTGATCGGTTCGCTCCCCGTCGTGGGGTGGGCAGCCGCGGACTCTGTGACGTCGGGTTCGGAGCTGGGGCCTATGTCGTCCGGGGAACGTGTGGCGCCCCCGGTTGCGCCCTCGGCCGGGTTGTCGTCCCGTGATTCCTCTGGGCTGATGCTCGGCGTCGCGGCAGGTTCCGCAGACGGTGTCGCTGTGGTCAGCTCCTCTGCGGGTGTCGGAGACGCGGCGGGCTCCCCGAGGCGGCGGCAGGTGCTGAGGGAGAAGCGTCAGGCGTCGCGATGCTGGACGTGTCCTCACCGTCAGTGCCCGGCGGCAAGGGAGATGATGCTGTGGGCGCAGCGGTTGTTGAAGGGTCTGGGGTTTGGGAGGCCTCGGGGTGGACGATGCCGCAGGAGCCGGGCTCGTCGCGGAGTCTGTAGGTTCTTCTGTCGCTGGGGCAGACGGTTCAGTCGGCTCGGATGGTTCAGTCGGTTCAGGTTCAGTGGGTTCGGTGGGTTCCGGCAGGTCCGTGGGCTCGACCGCACCGGGATCGGTGGGCTCAGGCGACACCGTGGGCTCGAACGACTCCGTCTCAGCGGGTTCTGTGGGTTCTGGAATGTCAGTCGGCTCAGCGGAGCTCGTCTCGATGGGCTCTGGGGTTTCGGTCGGCTCCGGTGCGGCGCTGGGAGACTGTGTCTCAGTGGGCGACGGGGTTGCCGTCTCCGACGGGGTCGGCTCCTCCTCCGGCTCAGTTGGAGCGATCACACCGCTGCCCCGGACCGATGCAGTGGCGATGTGCACCGTCGCGGCCATCTCCTCGGACGCCGGCTCGACATTGAGGGACCTGGTCGTGGGTTCCTCGTTCTGCATCTCGGGAATTGGACCGTCAGGGCGCGAGCCGTTGAGAAATCGTCAGTGCTGGCCCCTGGGTCGCGTGGGAGGCGCTGACTGCGACGGTGTCTGCCATGACGTCGACGATCGGCTGCGCGATCATCTCCGCCACGGAAAAGTCGGTCTCGAGATAGTCGACCATATCGGCCAGCAACGCGTTCTCGATCTCGCACCGTACGCGATAGCTCTCCCGACCTCTTCCTCGGAGGTGAGCGATGATCCGCCAGAAGGCTGATTCGACTGCAGGTCGATGAACTCTTCCCAGCGTGGCTGGTCAGTCACCTCGATGTCCGTCGCACACTGTTCGGCGCCACCAGCGGTGGGGTCGGCGCTGATGCGTGCGACGACTGCTCCATTCCAGGTGACGGTGTCCTCTGTGTGGTGCTCAGATGCATACGTGGTGAGCTGCTCGCGCGCGAACTGGTCCACAGACCTCATCAGAATGTTTCTAACCGTGCTGTCCGAGGGCTCGCCCAGAATCTCTTGCGCTGGGCCTGGGTCGTTGCTGCCTGACAGTGAGGGAACAGTGATCTGTGCTTGGCCTGCGCTGAAGTCGATGGCTGCCACGTCATTGGAGAACGTGGATCCGAACTCCGGCAGATTCTGTTGCACGTCGAAACCAGAGCCGGCTGGGATCGAGAAGAAGGAGGGAAACTCACTCGGGGACTCCACGTTGGCCTCCACCGCGGCGAGAGAAGCAGCGACCACCTGCGGCAGAAGAGGACTCTGGAGTTGGACATGGATATTCATAGGGAGCTCTCCAGCTCTGGCCCGTCCTCGTCGAGGCGAGCGGAGGAGCTGATGCTGTCGACGCTCAGCTGAAGTTCACTGACCACTGGGGCTCCAGGGCTCGGCTCCACGGCCCACCATGGAGCCTCCCAAGGCTCATCGAAAGGCTCGCTGTAAGCCTGGGCATCGGGATCCGATCGAAAGCAGCTCAATGGGCTCATCGTCACCCGGGAAGGCAGGTACTCTCCCATGCGGTTTCCCGGAACCAGCATCAGTCGCGACGTGACATCCACTT
This sequence comes from Nesterenkonia sp. NBAIMH1, assembly GCF_007922635.1. Lineage (NCBI taxonomy): Bacteria > Bacillati > Actinomycetota > Actinomycetes > Micrococcales > Micrococcaceae > Nesterenkonia > Nesterenkonia sp. NBAIMH1. The sequence continues at coordinate 1,261,284 of NZ_CP042335.1, read as the reverse complement.
CCACCGCAGGTGCTTCAGGGTCGGACTCGGACGGCGTGATGCCCTGGGCGGTGGCCAGCGCGTACCCGTTCTCTTCGGTCAGCGCGCGCTCCTCACCGGGCGCGAGCCGAACATAGCCTTGGGGTCCGAGGATCGGGTGCCCGTCGTCGATCGTGGCCGAGGCCCACGGCGTTTCGTTGGGAAGCACGGTGCGGGAGTCATCACCCGGGCTCTCACGTGACGTCCCCTCGTCGAGAGCCTGGGAGGATTCCCCAGAGCCGGTCTCGACCGAGACCCACTGGCTGAGCGCCTGTGCCCAGGGCTGTGGCTCCTCGTCGTCGGGTGGGGTCGGTGCCGGGACTGCGGCCGAGAGCGTTGCCGAGGCTGTCAGCGTGCTCAGGGCCACGACGGCGGCAGCTGCCGCCGTCCAGCCACGAGACCAGCGTCCTGTCATGAATCTTTGCACTGTGTCTGCACCTCTCCGCCGCGGCCGATCATTCCGACAAGAGGACAATACAGGTTTTGAGGAGGAAAAATTCGGCCAACACCCAGTTTTATGGCAGCCGATGCAATCCCGAATTCCACCTGACGTAGCATGGCCAGCATGGGCCCCGCCGCCGTCAGCGACCGGACGCCACCGGTTCAGGAAGCTGGCGAGACCAGGCACATGCGACATTCAGAAGCAGCCGTTTCACGAGGCGGAAGGGACTCCACCGTCGAATCTCATGCGGGCGCACAGCCCGTCCTGCAGCGCATGGTGCACATTTCGCGGCCCGTTCTGTGGGTCAACACCATCGGTCCCGCGGTCCTGGCCATGTGGCTGGCCGGTCACCTGTGGGACTGGGGTGCCCTGGCGCTGCTCCTCTGGCTGACGCTTCCGTTCAACCTCCTCATCTACGGCGTCAACGACATCTTCGACCAAGACACGGACGCGCTGAACCCGCGCAAGGGCACCCTCGAAGGGGCCCGCATCGTGTCGGGCGAGGTGCGGCCGATCTGGGTGGGCGTCCTGGTCACCAACATCCCGTTCCTGGCGTACTTCCTGTGGACGCTTCCCGCTGATGCGCTGCTGTGGATGGGGCTCTACCTGCTCATCTTCATCTTCTACTCCGCACCGCCCCTGCGGTTCAAGGCCCGTGCCTACCTGGACTCCCTCAGCAACGCCGCCTATGCCTTTCCGATGGTGTTCGTGCCCATGGCGCTGGGAACCAGCCCGGTCTGGGCGGCTGCTCTGGCACTGATGGCATGGAGCGCGGCCAAGCACACTTTCGACGCAGTCCAGGACATCGATGAGGACGAGGCCGCCGGCATTGTCACCACGGCCGTTCGGCTGGGCGTGCGCGGAGTGGTGCTCTGGAGCGGCATCTGGTGGGCGGTGTCCACCGTCGGCTTTGCGCTGGTCAACCTTCCGGTGGCGGTGGTGAACGCGCTCATCAGCGGGTGGCTGCTCTACAGGCTGTTCCGATCTCCCTCCGTCGACACCGCCCACGGCCTCTACCGATACTCCATTGCCTTTCCCTACGTGGCAGGGGCAGTGGCGGGCGTTCAGCTGGCTGCCGCGCTCCTTCTGGGGTGGTACCCATGAGCCGCATCGCAGTGATCGGCGGGGGAGTGGGCGGCCTCACGGCAGCGGTGCTCTCCGCCTGGGCGGGGCATTCGGTCACCCTGCTGGAAGCAGCTCCCACTCTGGGCGGCAAAAGCCACCGGATCGAGGTGGGCGGCCAGCGCGTCGACACCGGACCATCCCTGTTCACCTTTCCGGCCGTGTGGCAGGAGCTGCTGCGCCGCCTGGACAGCTCCAGCGGGAACACGGCCGCGCCGGCTGAGGAGACCGCGGGGCTGCATCTTGAACAGCTGACGGAGGTGGGTCAGTACTACTTCCGCGGGCAGGCCTGTTCCCTTCCGGTCCCGCCGGGGCACCCCTGGCACCCCGCGTGGGAGCGGTTCGTGGAGATGCACGGGCCGATCGGCCCCGACGTCACCCAACTGCTGACCACTGCGGTCATGGATCCCGCCGCGCGTCCTTCACTGGCCCGCCTAGGGAGCCTGTACGGGCGTCGGCTGACCACCCGCAGCTACCTCGACAGTCTCACCTGGATGCCCGAGGGCCTCCGCGAGGTGATCGCCATCCACACGCTCAATGCGGGGGTGGGCCCATCCCGCACGCCAGCCCTCTACGCCAGCATGCCGGCGGTGATGGCCGAAGAGGGAGTGTGGGTGCCGCAGGGCGGCATATATGAACTCATACGAGCCCTGGAGCGGCTGGCGCGTGCCGCGGGGGTGGATATCCGGCTCGACGAGCCGGTCCTGCGCGTGAAGCGCGGCGAGGTGGAGACCGCGCAGCAGGTGCACCGGGCGGATGCCGTGGTCAGCGGCCTGGATGCTCACCGCCTCGGGGGGCTGCTGAACGATCGCGCACCGCGTCCGCCGCGGAAGCTGTCCTGCTCAGCGATTGCGGTGTACTCCTCGCTCAAGCGGCCCCTGCCGGAGGGCATGCCGCGGCACAGTGTGGTGCTGCCCGACGACCCGTCGGAGCTCTACGCAAGCTTGGAGGCTCAGCTTGAGCCCGACCAGACCATGGCGTTCCTGAACTACTATCCGCAGTCGGATCCCGGTCCGAATACTGCGGATACGCTCGCGGTGCTGCTGACCTCGCCCTCGAACGGACGGCGCTACGACCTGGACAGCGAATTCGTCGACCGGGAGCTCCGGCGCGTGTGGAGCACGGTGGGACTGCCCGAAGGGTTCGACGCGTTTGCCGCAGAGACGACCATCTTGGACCCGGAGCACTTCAGCCGCGCCGGCTCCTCCGGGGGCGCGCTCTATGGGCCGATTCGGCCTCTGTGGATGAGCGGGCCCATGCACCGCCCCTCGCATCGCAGCCTGACGAGGCCGTGGCTGTGGCGCGTCGGCGCCTCAGTCCACCCTGGAGGCGGCCTGCCGGCCGTGATGGGCGGGGCCATGATCACAACGCACGGGCTGCTCCGCGCACTGGGTCCGGCTGAGCGCACTGGCCGCTGAGGCCGCGCTCTGACGCGGGGCGTGTGAGACGGTGATTCTATGCGCACCCGGAATGCCCTCATCACGCCGGGCCTGATGGCTCTGGTCCCCGTGCTTCTCCTCGCGACGTCCTGCGGTGAGGACTCTGCCGCCACCACGTTCGATGGTGTGGAGGACCTCATCTCGTCGATGGAGGACGAAGGTCTGGAGTGCGGCGTCATGGACGGAACAACGCTTGGGGACGGTGCGAACGAGGCGGGTGAGCAGGTGATGTGCGTGGAGGGTCACACGCTCATGGTGTGGGATGAGGACGCCGACCTCGACACCGAATCCAGCGACGATGACCCACTGGTTCAGGGCATGGAGGAGCAGGGAACGATTGAGCATCTTCGCGGGGAGAACTGGCACATCATGTCCATCGACGATGAGGTTCTGGACGAGTTGGAGGACAGCTTCGGCGGTGTCCGCGACGAAGAGGGCTTCCCGAACTTCGCCGTGGACTGATTACTTGTTGCGCCCGCGGGCGGCAACGCGCCACCGGTCGATGATGGTGCCGTCCGCTGTCACGGTGACTTCGTCGACGAGGTTCATGGCGAGGCACACGTGGTTGGGGATGACCCGCAGGCGCTCACCCAATGCGGGCAGGGTCACGTCGGGTGGCCATACGACGGTGGCATGATGCTCCGAGAGCGCAGTGATGCGGGCGTCGAGGTGTTCCATCACCCTGCCGAAGCCCGTTGCCCACGCTGGTCGGTCGCTGCCCAGAATCTTGCTGCCCGCATCGAGGATCACTCGTCGCGGCATGCCGTCGGTGCCCTCATGCCGGCTGACAACTGTGGCCGCGACGGTCAGCGCAATGTCCTCCGGCGTGCACCGTTCCAATTCGAGCTGCTGGGCGTCACCGAACACATAAACACCGGGTCTGACCTCTGTGACGAGGGAGGGGCCCGTCAGGGTGGCCGTGGGCGTGGACCCTCCGCTGAGACGCTCCACATGGAACCCCGCGTTGGTGAGCAGGTTCGAGGCTGCGGCGAGAGCGGCCTCCTCCTGCTCTGCAGCCTTGATCGGCATACCGGGCGCATAGCTGTGGCCGGGGAACGTGAAGATGCCCGCCACGTGCAGCCCGGCGGCCGCGGCTGATTCGGCAACGGCAACGGCGGCTTCCGGCGCGATCCCGCTGCGATGGTGGCCGCTGTCGATCTCCAAAAGGACGTCCATCTGGCCGGCGTCGGCTCCCATGGACTGCGCCATCATCTCCGCTGCCTCTGGGGAGTCCACTCCGACAGCAAGGCGGATGTCGGCGTGCAGCAGACGTCGCAGTCGTTCGGCCTTCTGAGGTCCGACCCACAAGGGATACGCGATGAACACGTCGTCTGCGCCGTGCTCCGCGAAGACTTCGGCTTCTCCAACGGTTGCGACGGTGAGGCCGACAGCCCCAGCTGAAAGCTGCAGGGCTGCTATCTCCGGCACCTTGTGCGTCTTGGCGTGAGGCCGAAGATCCAGCCCTTTGGTGCGGACCGTGGCGGCCATGCGGTCGATATTGCGCACCAGCACGTCCCTGTCGATCAGGATTTCTGGTGTGTCGATGCTTTCAGGGATCAGGTGCATGCGGTTCCTTCCCTCTGCGCCGGCCGCAGCCTGTCAGCGGCTGCCTGGTCGGAGTCTAACGGCGAGATTCCACGTCCTCAGAGGATCAGCCCCCGGCGTGGGCATAGCTGATAGCCCCAGCCCGGTACTATCACCCCAACGTCGCCACAATGACGTGGCGGCGCCATCACGTAAGGGAGACCGCAGTCATGTTCTCGAAGATCCTTGTCGCCAATCGCGGAGAGATCGCCATCCGGGCCCTGCGCGCCGGCGTCGAACTCGGGGCTCGCACCGTCGCCGTGTATCCGCACGAGGACCGCAACTCCTTCCACCGCCAGAAGTCAGACGAGGCCTACCGGATCGGCGAAGAGGGCCACGCGGTTCGCGCCTACCTGAACATCGAGGAGATCATCCGCGTCGCCAAGGACGCCGAGGTGGACGCCATCTACCCCGGCTACGGCTTCCTCTCCGAGAACCCCGACCTGGCCCGCGCCTGCGAAGCCGCCGGCATCACATTCATCGGCCCGCCCGCCGACGTCCTGCAATCCACCGGAGACAAGGTTAAAGCTCTCCGGGCCGCCAAGGAAGCCGGCGTGCCGGTCCTGCAGAGCTCCGAACCCTCCACCGACACCCAGAAGCTGACCCGCGCCGCCGAGGAGATCGGCTTCCCCATCTTCGTCAAGGCTGTCGCCGGCGGCGGCGGTCGCGGCATGCGCCGGGTGGACAGGCGCGAAGACCTCGCCGAAGCGTTGCGTTCGGCCATGCACGAAGCCGAGACGGCCTTCGGCAACGCCACCGTCTTCCTGGAGCAGGCCGTCATCCGCCCCCGCCACATCGAGGTCCAGATCCTCGCCGACGCAGAGGGCGACGTGGTCCACCTCTTCGAGCGCGACTGCTCGCTGCAGCGCCGCTACCAGAAGGTCGTCGAGATCGCCCCCGCCCCCCAGCTGGACGAGGGCATCCGGCAGGCGCTGCACCGGGACGCCGTCGCCTTCGCCAAAGCCATGGACTACCGCAACGCCGGCACCGTGGAGTTCCTCGTGGACACCGCCGGAGAGCGCGCCGGGCAGCACGTGTTCATCGAGATGAACCCACGCATCCAGGTCGAGCACACGGTCACCGAGGAGATCACCGACATCGACCTGGTCGCAGCGCAGATGCGCATCGCCGCGGGGGAGACCCTCGAGGACCTCGACATCCGCCAGGAGGACCTGCGCGTCCGCGGATCCGCCATGCAGTGCCGGATCACCACCGAAGACCCCGCCAATGACTTCCGCCCCGACATCGGCACCGTCACCGTCTACCGCTCCGCCGGCGGCTCCGGCATCCGGCTCGACGGCGGCACGATCTACACCGGCGCAGAGATCAGCCCCCACTTCGACTCGATGCTGGTGAAGCTCACTGCCCGCGGCCGCGACCACCAGACCGCCATCGCCCGGGCCCGCCGCGCTCTCTCGGAGTTCCGCATCCGCGGCGTCGCCACCAACATCCCGTTCCTGCTCAACGTGCTGGACTCAGAGGAGTTCATCGCCGGGGACGTCGCTACTGACTTCATCGACGCCCACCCCGAGCTGGCCACGATCAACCGCTCCCAGGACCGCGGATCCAAAGCCCTGCAGTACCTGGCGGACATCACGGTCAACCAGCCCCACGGCCCGCGGGTCGAAGGGATCGATCCGCGGGACAAGCTTCCGCGCTTCCCCGGGGACAAGACCGACGAACCGGACCGGAGCCCGTTCGACGGCCCCTCAGATCACCCCAAGCCGGATGGGTGGCGCCAGGTGCTCCTCGCCGAGGGTCCGGAAGGCTTCGCCAAGAGGCTGCGTGAGCAGACCGCCCTCGCCGTCACCGACACCACCTTCCGCGATGCCCACCAGTCGCTGCTCGCCACCCGGGTGCGCACCCGTGACCTGCTGGCGGCCGCCCCCGCCGTCGCGCACGTGACCCCGGGGCTGCTCTCCGCGGAGGCCTGGGGCGGCGCCACCTAGGACGTCGCGCTGCGGTTCCTCTCTGAGGATCCCTGGGATCGGCTGCGCCTGCTGCGCGCGGAGCTGCCGAACATCCCGATCCAGATGCTGCTGCGGGGGCGCAACACGGTGGGATACACGCCCTACCCCCTTGAGGTGACCGACGCCTTCGTGGCTGAGGCGGCCGCCACGGGGGTGGACATCTTCCGGATCTTCGACGCGCTCAATGATGCGGACCAGATCATCCCGGCCATCGAGGCGGTCCGCAGGACCGGCACCGCGGTGGCCGAGGCCGCCCTCTGCTACACCGGCAACCTCTCCGATCCGGACGAGAACCTCTACACCCTGGACTACTACCTCGGCCTGGCCGAGCAGCTGGTCGACGCCGGCGCTCACATCCTCGCGATCAAGGATATGGCCGGCCTGCTGCGGCCTGCCGCCGCGAAGACCCTGGTCACCGCGCTGCGGGAGCGCTTCGAGGTGCCCGTGCACCTGCACACCCATGACACCTCCGGCGGGCAGCTGGCTACGCTGCTGGCCGCCGCAGAGGCCGGAGTCGACGCCGTGGACGTGGCGGTGGCCTCCATGGCCGCGACCACGTCCCAGCCGCCTGCCTCCGCGCTGGTCGCCGCTCTGGAGCACACCGAGCGCGACACGGGGCTCGGCCTGGAAGCGGTCGCCTCGATGGAGCCCTACTGGGAGGCCGTGCGTTCGATCTACACGCCGTTCGAGTCGGGGCTCCCCAGCCCCACCGGCCGGGTCTACCGGCACGAGATCCCGGGCGGGCAGCTGTCCAACCTGCGCCAGCAGGCCATCGCCTTGGGCCTGGGGGAGCGGTTCGAGAGCATCGAGGACATGTACCACGCGGCTGACACCATGCTGGGACGGCTGGTGAAGGTCACCCCGTCGTCGAAGGTGGTCGGTGACTTGGCGCTGCAGCTGGTCGGCATGGACGCGGACCCGAATGAGTTCGAAGCCGACCCGCAGAGCTTCGACCTGCCCGATTCGGTGATCCAGTTCCTCGCCGGGCAGCTCGGGGATCCGCCGGGCGGCTGGCCCGAGCCGTTCCGCACCAAGGCGCTGGAGGGCCGCACGGTCAAGCCTCTGGATCAGGAGCTCAGCGAAGAGGACTCGAAGGCGTTGGCCTCAGAGGACGCCGCGGAGCGGCGCCGCACACTGAACCGGCTGCTGTTCCCGGGACCGACCAAGGACTTCGAGGCCGCCCGGGAGAAGTACGGCGATGTCCAGGTTCTGCATACGCGTGACTTCCTCTACGGGATGCGCACCGGCTACGAGCACGTCATCTCCCTCGGCAAGGGTGTACGGCTGCTCGTCACGCTGCAGACCATCTCGGAACCTGATGCCAAGGGTGTGCGGACCGTCATGTGCACTCTCAACGGTCAGGCCCGCCAGGTCGGTGCCCGGGACGACTCCGTGGAGGCCACGGTCGCGGCGGCAGAGAAGGCGGACTCGTCCGACCAGGGCCACGTGGCGGCCCCCTTCGCCGGGGCGGTCACGCTGACGGTCGAGGAGGGGGACACGGTTGAGGCTGGGCAGAACGTGGCCACCATCGAGGCGATGAAGATGGAGGCTGGGATCACCGCCCACGTCGCAGGCACGGTGACCCGGGCGGTGATCGACGGTGTGCAGCGGGTCGACGCCGGTGACCTGCTCCTCGTCGTCAGTGAGAGCTGAGGAGCCTGACTCTCGGCTCACGTGTCGGGAGGCGCGGACGTCCCGTCATGCCGGGCCTCGAGGGCGGACCGCACCGTGTCCAGGACGGCCCGCTGGCCGGAGCTGAGATAGTCCGTCGTGTGCTGACTGAACCACGCGTCCGGCGGGGCAGGGAGCTCGGGCGCGTCCTGGGCGGCGAGTTCAGCCACGACAGGCAGGAACAGCTCAGTGATCTGCTCAGCGAGAGCCATGATCTCTTCACGCGACGCGTCGTCGTCAAGGTCCGCCCACGCTGTCATCGCAGCCGCGGCGGCCGAGGCCCGGTGCGGGTGGCTGAGCAGCTCATAGATCGCGGTCAGGTAGCCCTGGCCCTGGCTGCCCATCAGATGCATCAGCAGCAGAGTGTGGTCGCGATCGACGGCTGCTGCGCTTCCCGTCAGGCCAGAGCGGAGCAGGAGATGGTGGAATGACGCGATCTGAGGGGGAAGATCCGGCAGCGCCTCGTACTGTCTGAGATGAGCGAGAAGCTCTCGCTGGTGAGTGAGACGGTCGATCTGCGATGCGAACTCTGCGTCCAGGGCGTCGAACACCTCAGCGGGCGGCGGTTCGGTTCCCTCGAGCATGGTGGAGATCTGCGGCAGTGAGAATCCCAGATCGGCCAGGCGGCGAATGCGGAGGACTGTGACCAGCGCATGGGTGCCGTAGTCCCGGTATCCGTTGCTTGACCGCTCCGGCTCCTCCAGCAGGCCGATCTGGTGGTAGTGCCGCAGTGCCCGCACGGTGATGCCGGCCAGGCTGGCGAGTTCGCTGCTACGCATCACGCATCATCTCTTGATCCTGTCCGGCGGGGGCGGGCTTCTCCAGGTTACGCATCGACCTGGCGCCCAGTGCCACCAACAGCCCGGTCGCCCACAATGATGCGAGCAGCACGAGTGCTGTGTGAAGCCCCAAGAACTCCGTCATGATCCCGGCCAGGAAGATCCCTAAGGGTGAGGCTGCGGTGACGAAGGTGTTCTGGGTGCCCAGGACCCGTCCGCGCTTGTCCTCGGGGATGCGTTCGATGGAGAGCACCCCCACGAGGGCTCCGAAGAGCCCGACGGAGAAGCCGAGGACGAACGCCCCGGCGAAGAGCACCCACACCGACATCAGTGTGGCCACGATCGCCAGGCCGAGCACGCTGCCCAGCGAGCCCGTGACGAACCATGCACGACGAGATCCTCGTGCTCCGGCAGCGGCGTAGATTCCTCCGCCGGCCAGTGACCCGGCGGCGATGGCGCTCATGACAAGACCAAGCAGACCTGGGCGATCGATCTCGGTGAAGTAGAGCGGAAGGATGATGCCTTGGAGCCCTCCGATGGCGATGACTGCCGATGTGGTCAGGATCGTGGTGACGAGCACGAACCTGTTGCGGATCATCTCGGCCCACCCTTCTCGCAGCTGCGCCCAGACGCGGCGGACTGGGGCCCCGCTCGTCGTGGTTGTTCGGTCGAGTGCTCCCACGCGGTGGGGAATCAGCAGGGTCAGCAGCGCCGCGGCCAGTGAGGTGCTGGCTGTGACCCACAGGGCTGTGGTGCCGTCCCACATGGTGAGCATGAACCCGGCGGCTGCGGGGCCGACGAGGATCGCGACCGCGCCGAGGGCTTCGCGGGTTCCTGTGATGCGTTCCGCAGAGATCCCGCCGCTGCGGATGACGGCAGGGAGCAGTGCTTCGCGTGCGGTGATCCCTGGCACGTCTCCGATGGCGCCGATGATTCCGAACAGGACGAACCAGCCGACAGAGAGCCCGGTGATCATGTCGATGACGGGGAGGGCGCCCATGGCGAGGGCGGAGATGAGGTCGGTGAGGACTGATGAGGTGCGTCGGTTGATCCGGTCGATGACGAGGCCCATGAAGATGCCGGCGAGGACGGCGGGGATGATCGTGGCGGCTGCGACGGTGCCTGCTGCGAGGGCGCTTCCGGTGGTCTGCAGGACGATCAGCGGCAGCACGATGGCGGCGATGGAGTTCCCCAGCGCGGAGAGTGTGTAGGAGGCCAGGTACGCGACGGGGAGGAATCTCATGGGATGAGCTAAAACTATGACGCCGCGTCGGGGTCAACAGGATCGGTCCGGCAGCGGAATCAGCGACAGCAGCGCCGTGAGCGTGGAGGTGCCGAGAACGATCCCGGACCGCCTCACCTGTTCTGATCGTGACGCAGACCGTTTCCTTGGGTTCTCGGCCGCTCTATCTGTCTAAGGTCATCCTCCGACCGGAGGCGGGACCGCTCGAAATCAGTCACACCGCGAGGCTCGGGCAGCTGTCAGCGTGACGTTCGGCTGAAGGCGTGGCTGCCGGATCGCAGGTGATCATGGAGCTGACGCGCCACACCGGCCATCACAGCCTCAGCTCCGGGTTGGACGGATGCGGCCACGCGAGATTCCGTCAGAGCCGCAACAGCGATGACTGATCCGTCGGCGTGCTCTACGGCACCGATCTCATGACGCAGGTTGAGCTGAGTCCCGGTCTTCGACGACCATCGGCTCGCATCGGAGGCGAAGTCGGGAGCCAGCCGGTGCCGGTGCACATTCGCGCTCATCAGACTGCGAAGACGTTCCGAGACCCAGGGGTCGATCGATGATTGGCCCCGTGAGAGGCGGGTCTCTGTGGGCGAGAGGGCCGTCCAGACGACGTCGAGCAGATCCACCAGGCCACGTGCGGTGCCGGCATTCGTCCGGCTGAGATCAAACTGCTCCAGCCGGTGGCCACCGCCGGAGGTGCTTCTTTCGATGGCCAGGGAGTGCGCGAGGTCAGTGTCATGGGGTGCCAGCGTCTCCGCGGGCGTCTGGGTCAGTGCGGTGAGGGTGTCACGCACGATGATGGAGCTGAGATCCCACTGCGCGAGGAGGGCGCTCACCTCGGCTGGAGGGATCAGTTGGAACAGGGCATCAGCTGCCGCGTTGTCGCTGAGCGTGACTGCGAGCAGGAGCGCGTCTTCGACTGCGATGTCAGCGACATGCTGAAAGCGAGTGATTCCTGTGGGACCAGCCGTCGAGATGCGCCCCGGTGGGATCTGAAGTCTGCTGGCCGGATCGAGTGCTCCACGCCGAATGTTCTCCAGAACAGCCAGTGCGAGCGGCACTTTCACCAGCGACGCCAACGGCATCAGCCGGTCGGCGTCTATGCCGATCTCCTCACCGGTGGCGAGGTCCCTCACAACGTAGGAGCCGACCAACCCCGCCTGTTCGAGTTGGTCGCGCAGATCATCGATCAGTTCCGCGAGAGCGGGTTCCTCGTTCATAGCCATCCTGTGCATATACGTCCTGGATCGGGGAGCTCGTGCGATCAGCTCCAAGAGCGCGGCCGATGGGTGCGTGCAGCGCGTCGGCGAGCTCTGCGGCGCCGCTGCCCGATACGCCTCGCAGGGCGTAGGAGCGTTTGAAGCCGGAGAGGGCGATGGCCCGCCAGTGGAGCCCGAACTCGTCCGCCTGCTGCGCGGAGCACACCAGCATGTCATCCCCGCTGTACGTCTCGGTGAGCGCATTGGTCAGGGTCGTTGCGATCTGCACCTGAGTCGGAGCCAGGCCGGCCGCGTCGCGAAGGTGGAGAAGGCGGTCGCGGACCGTCGGCACATCATCCTCAGGCTGCAGCCATAGGCGGCGGGCCACCCCTGCAGGCTTGTGCCGTCGGCCCCTGAGCGTATCGAGATGCAGGGGGTGGGTGCCTTCATTCCACACCGTGGCCACCCCCAGCGGAACCGTCCAGCTCGCTTCGTCCTCCGCAGCCGCAATGAGCGCGGTCTCGACGTCATGGGTGCGCAGCTGTTCGACCCGCTCAGCCGGCTCGGCCTGAGACAGGTGCAGCACCACGTCTGCTTCTCTGCCCGCCCTGCCGAGCTCTGCGAGGTCCCTGACCGCGCACGCGCTCGGGACCGCACACCGCAGGGGTGCCGCGCGGGCCTGAGCCGCGTCGCGTCGCAACGCGTCAGCACGTTCCACGAGCCGACGCGCCCGCGGCAGCAGTCTGGCCCCGAACGGCGTCAGCGTGGCACGACGGCCTGAGCGGTCAATCAGCCGAGCTCCGAGCTCATGCTCCAGTGCGGCGACTCGTCTGCTCGCCACCGATTGGGGGATTTGTGCCGCAGAGGCACCGATCGTGAAGCTGCCCATGTCACTGACGCTGACGAACGCGCGACAAGCGCCCAAGAAGTCCACCCGCTCATGCTATGCCGATTCAGCATCATCATGACGATCTCGTGCTTGGACTGCATAGACAGCGGTTCTGCACTCTAGGGACACCACTCATTCAGACCCGACGATCAGCGCACCGCGCAAGGAGATTGCATGCACTCGACCCACCACCGGGGCCTCAGAGCCCTCGGCTTGACCCTCCCTCTGGTGCTGCTCACCGCAGCATGCTCTGCCGCTGAGCCGGACACTGCACCCTCAGCACCTCCGTCTCCCGAAGAGTCGGCCGTCGCGGAGAGCTTCGAGGAGCTTGAGTCGCGCTATGACGCCAGGCTCGGCGTCTACGCGGTGGATACAGGGACCGGTGACGAGGTGGCGTGGCGTGATGAGGAGCGGTTCGCATACACCTCCACGATCAAGGCCATCGCCGCGGGGGCGCTCCTTGATCAGGTGGGCCTCGAGGGGCTCGAGACTGAAGTTCCGATCCAGGAGAGCGATATGGTGCCTCACGCCCCCGTCACCGAGAATCATGTCGGTCAGACGCTCACGCTCGGGGAGATCGCCGAGGCCGCAGTGACCGTGAGTGACAACCCGGCTGCGAACTATCTCTTCGACGAGTTCGGCGGCCCAGCCGAGTTCGATGCAGTCCTGGAGGAGCTGGGCGACGACGTCACGGAGGTGGTGCGCCGCGAACCTGATCTCAACGAAGCGGCCCCCGGTGATGACCGAGACACCACCACGCCACGTGCAATCTCAGAGAATCTGCAGGAGTACCTCTTCGGCACGACCTTGAATGACGAGGAGAAGTCCCAGCTCCGCCAGTGGATGATCGACAGCGAAACCGGAGACACCCTGATCCGCGCTGATCTTCCCTCGGAGTGGACCATCGGAGACAAATCTGGAGGCGGGGGCTACGGGAGCCGGGGCAATATCGCGGCGATCTGGCCCGCCGAAGGTGATCCCATCGTGATCGCGGTCCTGTCGTCACGTGACGAGCCGGACGCTGAGCACGATGACCGGCTCATCGCTGAAGCAGCCGAGGCGGCTGTCTCCGACCTTCGCTGACGCACGGATCTCATACTCCAGGAGGAGAGAAGAAGTCCTACTCAGGGGTGTTCCTCGGCGTCTGCCCCTCTCATAGCCTCGATGCAGTCAGTAGTTGCACGGCCCTGCATACGCGTTGAGGAGAATGAGATGACCGAAACAATGAACCATGCGGACACGGGTCTGAAAGCCGCCGGCAAGGCACGATCGGCGGGGTCCCTCGGTGCTGTTGGACTGGCTCTTGGTCTGGTGCTCAGCGGCTGCGGGTTCTTCGAGGAGTCACGCGCGGTGACCTACGAGGTCGAGACCGTGTCAGGGGATCCCGGTGCTGAGAACCTGCTGGTCGAATACCTCGGGCGTGAGTCTGGAATGAGCAGCCAGGAGACGGTGGGATCCACGGTGACCGACGGCTCAGGGTCGGCACAGTTCGAGACGCTCGGTCGGGTCGATGATGAGGTGTCGGTCTCCGTGTCTGGTGTCCCCGGCGCCGTCCTGAGGTGTGCCGTGATCATTGATGACTCGGAGACGCTGGTGGAGGCGGAGTCGAGCGCTTCTGGTGAAAGTGTGGAGTGCAGCGCCACCGTTCCTGCCCAGGAAGGTCAGGGGTGACACTGGCCTGGCTATGGTGGGCCCTGCTGCTGGTGGGGCTCGGGGCAGCAGGCTGGGGGTGGGTCAGGTACTTCCGCGACGGTCGCCGCCTGGGAGCGTTCGTCCTGGGCACGTTCGGGGCGCTGGCCGCACTGGTTGCTGGGGGATTCCTCGCCCTGGAGCACGGCCACCCGGGAGTGCTCCAGGGCACGGGCCTCGCTGCGTTGGTGATTCTCGTGGCAGGAAATGTTCTCGGCTACCCGGCTCTGACCGTGATCCTCCTGTGGAGCGGGGTGACCGTGCTGCGCCGGGAGAGCCGCTCTCTCGGCAACGCCTTGGCTCTGCTCGGCGGGGCGACGCTGGTTGTTCTGCCCGCCGCATTGCGATGGCTGGAACCCACGGGTGTGGTGCGTGACGATGCGGAGTACTTGATCCGCTATGGGCTGCACCTGGCAGCAACGCTCTTCGTGGGGTACTTCGGATTCTGCTTCTCGGTCTTCCTGGTCGCCTCGCTCCTCTATCGGTGGCGACCGGTCAGGCTCACTCCCGAGGCGGTCGTCGTGCTCGGGGCAGGGCTGGTCAACGAGCAGGTCCCGCCGCTGCTGGCGGGCCGATTGGATCAGGGATGGGAAGCGCAGCGCCGATACGGTGCGCCGCTGCTGATCACCAGCGGAGGCCAGGGCGACGACGAGCCGGTCCCCGAGGGCAGGGCGATGCGTGACTACCTCATCGACCGGGGAGCTGAGCCGGACAGGGTCATCGCGGAGACGGCTTCGAGAAATACTGCGGAGAACCTCGAGCTTTCCCGCGCCCTGCTGTCTGACCCGCATGCCCCGGTGTTGGTGGTGACCAGCAGCTATCACGTGTTCCGGGCCGCTCTCCTGACTCGACAGCTGGGCATGAGAGCTCATGTGATCGGGTCAAGCACAGCCTGGTACTTCCTCCCCAGCGCAGTGATTCGAGAGTTCATCGGGATCCTGCGTGACCAGCTGCGATTCCATGCTGCAGCGGTTGGGGCCATTCTCACCGTCAGTGTCATGGCTGTTGCCTTTGTCGCGGCCATGACTGCACCGCAATAATCGATCGTTCCCGAGGGCTGAGTCAGCCCCTTCGTCTCACACGAATCGCATAATGCGCTTCTGCATGTCGAGGCTTGGGTAGAGGTCACCCTTCACGCGCTCCAGGAGCACCTGCACGTACTCAGGCACCTCGTCCGGGGCCAGCATTGATTCGACCATATTGAGCTGTGTGACAGACGGGTAAGGCTCTTGCCCGATTCTGGTCAGCAAGTCTTGAACAACTGTCGAACGCAGGTCGGTCAGCTCGTCGGTCGCCATGACGATCTCCTCAGTGCTCGCAGATTATGATCCCTGTCACGTTTCATGCTAAGTGCGCTGAGGAGCGCCGTCGAGGTCCTATGACTCGATGCAACTCATTCGGCTCTTCCGGCAGCGGCTTTCTGCACCCACGACGACCCTGCGGTCCCCCAGAATTAAGCTCACCCATGCGGAAGCGTAAAGTCTGAACCGTGATGGAAGCAGATGCCAAGCAGATCTTGGAGGAAGCGCTGTCTCGCCGCACCATCGCTGTGATCTCGCATCCCGACGCGGGCAAGTCGACGTTGAGTGAGGCCTTGGTGCTGCATTCCGATGCGATCACCGAGGCCGGCGCGGTCCACGGCAAGGCCGGACGGCGCGGCACCGTCTCGGACTGGATGGACATGGAGAAGGCCCGCGGGATCTCGGTGAGCTCTGCGGTGCTGCAGTTCACCGTCGGCGACACGATCGTGAACCTGGTGGACACCCCCGGCCACGCCGACTTCTCCGAAGACACCTTCCGGGTGCTCGCGGCGGTGGACGCGGTGATCATGCTCATCGACGCCGCCAAGGGCATGGAAGCCCAGACCATGAAGCTCTTCGAGGTCTGCAAGGCCCGCTCGCTGCCGGTGATCACTGTGATCAACAAATGGGACCGTCCGGGCCAGGCCGCTCTGCAGCTGGTCGACGACATCCTCACCCGCACCGGAATGCGCTCGATGCCCCGCAACTGGCCGGTCGGAGACTCCGGAAACATGCTGGGACTGCTCAACCCCGATGCCATGACCATGAGCCGCTACACCCGCGCCCCCGGCGGCGCGAAGAAGGCCCTCGCCGAAGCGCTCCCCGTGCAGGTGGCCGAGACCGAATACCCCGAGGAATGGCAGACCGCAGTGGAAGAGTCATCCCTGCTGGAGGTCGACGACCAGTTCTACGACCGCGACGCATTCCTCACGCAGGAGGCCACCCCGCTGTTCTTCGCCTCGGCCGTGCAGAACATCGGCGTCGAAGAGCTGCTGCACTTCATCCGGGAACAGGGCCCGCCCCCGCAGGCACGCCCCGACGCCGAGGGCAACCCCCACGAGCTGACCTCGGACTTCAGCGGATACGTCTTCAAGGTCCAGACCGGCATGGACAAGGCCCACCGCGACAAGATCGCGTTCATGCGCATCTGTTCCGGAGTCTTCGAACGCGGCATGGTCGCCACCCACGCCCAGTCGGCCAAGCCCTTCCCCACCAAGTACTCCCAACAGGTCTTCGGCCGCGACCGCCATACCGTGGACACCGCCTGGCCCGGCGACGTCGTCGGACTGGTCAACGCCTCCACGCTGCGCCCGGGAGACACGCTCTACGCAGGCCAGCCAGTGCTGTTCCCTCCTTTCAAGCCATTCGCCCCGGAGTACTTCCGCGTCGGCAGGACCCGGGATGCCAGCAAGCACAAGCAGTTCCGCAAGGGCATCGAACAGCTCGACCGCGAAGGCGTCATCCAGGTGTTCTACTCCGAACGCCGCGGCCAGCAGCACCCGGTCCTCGGCGCCCTCGGCCCCATGCAGTTCGAGGTCGTCTCCGCACGCATGGAGTCCGACTTCGGCGCCTCGGTCTCCTTCGACGCGCTGGACTACTCGGTGGCCCGCGATATTGACGAGGATGCCGCAGCGATCCTGCGCCAACGCCAGGACTGCGAAATCCTCTACCGCAACGACGGGACCCCCGTGGCGCTGTTCAGAGACTCGTGGAGGTTCCGCACTGTCCAGCGCGACCATCCGCACCTGCTCCCGAACCCACAGGGAGCATGACAAGCAGTTCGGTCTCAGCGCGGATGTGGGAAGAGGTCACCCTGGCACGTTCCATGCTCGGCGCGCTGAGAAGCGTCGTCGAGGCCCTTCGTCTCAAGGGTCTCATTCGGCCCTTCCGGCAGCGGTTTCCTGCACCCAGGACGACAGGTTCGGGTTGTTCGGTTGGTAGGGAGGGTCCTCGGGGCCCCACCGGGACAAGATAGAACTGTCGAGTGTTTCCCCGACGGCGGTGCGAACTGGCCGTAGGTAGGGTTTGTTCCCTGGAAGGAATTGGCCCAACCCTCCGAGGAAGCGGCTGAATGAGGCTCGGATGGGTCCACGCCATTCCTCTCCCGTCAGAGGTGATGTCGGCGGTTTGATCTCCAGTCCGGCAGCTGAGGCGCGTTCGGCGATCCATTCTCGGGAGAGCGCGGAGAGAGTATTCGTGTCGTCGGTCGAGGTGCCGTCCTTGAAGGTGCCGCCACCGATGTTGGAGTGGGAGCCGATGAACCAGCGCTGTTCGATCGTGGGGGTGCCATGGCTGCTCGGCGTGGGCGCCCCGGTCCAGAGCGTGGGTGCGAACTGCTTGCGGTGCTCGTCGATCGCGACTGCATGACAGGCGTGGTCTATCAGCCCGCTCAGCGCAGTGTCGTGGAACTGATAGCGCCTGCGGGAGAGCGCCCGTCCGATGCCGCCGGGAATGCCGAGACGCCCGACCGTGTCGAAGAGCCCGATGAAAGAGATCCGCACCAGCCGAGATCGTTCAAGGATCAGGCGGTCTTCAGCCGTCACGGGTGGCGCTTCGCCGTTCTGCATCTCCTGGAGCCCGGGGGCGTCCTTATTTCGCTGGTAACGAGCGAAGACTTCTTTCGCGGACATGTCCGACGGGTCAACAAGCCCGCATTTGGCTATCATTCCGGCGAGGCTGCGGGCGGAGAAGGCGCCGCGGCTGTACCCGAGAAGGCAGATGCGATCGTCCTCGGAGTGGTGGTGCTCGGCGATGAAGCGGTAGGAATCTGTGATGTCGTCTTCGAGGCCGTGACCGAGGGCTCCGCCGGTGAGGCGGCTCCATACGCCGCCGCTTGTGCCCACTCCGGGGTTGTAGTGGACTCTCTGCGCCGCCGCGAGACTGTCTTCAGGGGTCAGGCGTTCCCAGAGCTGCGCGATGTTGGTGCCATCTTCGCGGTCTCTCCATGTGCCATCGAGCAGGACCGCGATGTTCATGACTGTTCCCCTGAAGAGTTGATGCTGATGCGGGAAGTCTAGTTCCGGGGATCGCACCCCAGACGTCACGCATCGTGATGGTGGTGTCTTTGCCGTCGAAGTGCGCCTCGCAGAGGCGGCACTAGGACTTTGTGCTCTAGCGTGGACAGGGCGGGTGCGCTTGTATGGAGGGTGTAAGGGCGCATCGCGACTCGTCCTGGGACGAATCGTCTGCAGCCGCAATTGCGGAGCAACCGATGATCAGGGGATGGTATGACTGGAGCTGATGCTTCACGCGGTCCCGTCAGCCACTCTGCCGAACCCCATCAGGCCGGTCTGGCGAAGCGTCTCAACTGGCTTCGTGCTGGAGCGCTGGGTGCTAACGACGGCATCGTATCTGTCGCTGCGATCGTGGTCGGCGTCGCCGGGGCATCAGCAACGACCGGTCCTGTTCTGACCGCTGGAGTCGCTGGTCTGGTTGGCGGTGCTGTCTCGATGGCACTGGGGGAGTATGTCTCGGTGAGCAGCCAAAGCGACAGCGAACGGGCGCTGATCGTGAAGGAACGCCGAGAGCTCGCAGAGATGCCTCAGGAAGAGCTTGACGAACTCGCCAGCCTTTACCGCAGGCAAGGACTCAGCGGAGACACGGCACGACAGGTTGCGGAGGAGCTGACCAAGCACGACGCGTTGACGGCTCACCTCTCGGCCGAGCTGCATATTGATCAGAACGATGTCGTGAACCCCTGGCACGCGGCGGCAGCCTCGGCAGCAGCCTTCACGGTGGGCGCGCTCCTGCCGCTTGTGGCGATTCTGCTGCCGCCTGATGCTTGGCGGGTACCAGTGACCTTCCTCGCCGTCCTGCTGGCATTGACGCTGACGGGGCTGGTCTCCGCACAGATCGGAGGCAGCTCCAGGGCAAGAGCCGTTCTGCGTCTGGTCGTCGGTGGAGCTCTCGCATTGGGTGCCACGTATGTGGCCGGGCTGCTTCTAGGTGCCTCAGGGGCGGTGTGATGGGCAGCGGCTGCGGCAGCTTGTGGCCAACGGGGCTTTGATCTGAGATATCAGTGGTCCGGTCCCGGACGCCTCAGTCTCATGGGTCGAAGTGCCCTATACGACGCCGCTGGACCGGTGAAACACTCGTGGACATGGGCACTTACCCTTTAGAACTGAACACCGCGTCGGTGAACGTGCCGTCACAGGCAGCGAAGAGGCTGCGGATATTCAACGCTGTGATCGGTCTGCTGCATCTGGTCTCCGGCTCAGCCATGCTCGCTCTCAGCAATGACTTTGCCCTGCCTGTCTCCTCCTTCGCTCTCAACGGTCCGCCAGGGACGCCGGTCTCGCAAGGCACCCTGAATCTGGTGTTCGAACTTCCCCTCGGAATCGCGGCAGCATCCTTTCTCTTCCTTTCGGCTCTTTTCCACTTCCTCATCATTTCCCCGTGGGGCTTTCGCCGCTACATAGGCGAACTGTCTAAGGGTCGAAACCGTTTCCGCTGGGTGGAGTACAGCCTCTCCTCGACGCTCATGATTGTCCTCATCAGCCTCCTGCTTGGTATCTCCGACATCGCGGCCCTCATCGGTGTGGGCTTCGCCAACGTCGCCATGATCCTCTTCGGATGGCTGATGGAAATGGCAAACAACGGACTGATGCACGAGAAGAACGGGCGCTCGGCTCGTGGTGAGCGAGCATGGTGGACGCCCTTCTGGTTCGGATGCATTGCCGGAGCTGCCCCGTGGTTGGCAGCCGCAGCCTACTTGATCATCAACGTCGGCATTGAGGGTGGCGAAGGTCCGCCCGGTTTCGTCTACGGAATCATCGTGTCGCTGTTCGTGCTCTTCAACATCTTTGCCGTCAACCAGTGGCTCCAATACAAGCAGCTGGGCCGATGGAAGGACTACCTCACGGGAGAGCGCACGTACATCGTGCTCAGCCTTGTCGCCAAGAGCCTGCTGGCGTGGCAGGTGTTCGCGAACGTTCTGGTGAGCTGACCAGGGAAATATGCCGCGTTCTCGACGCGTACGCGCCGACTGGCAGACGTATCAGGGCCATGCACCAGAGCATCCCCTGCAGGATCCCTCGGATTCTGTCAGGCGGGGCAGGGGGTGGGCTCTAGGAGTCCTCTGTGGCGAACTGGGTCCGGTAGAGCTCGGCATAGCGTCCGTCGGCCGCGAGAAGCTCGAGGTGTGTGCCGCGTTCCACGATCTGACCTGCCTCGACCACGAGGATCGCATCGGCGGCGCGGACGGTGGAGAGCCGATGAGCGATCACCAATGCGGTTCGCCCCACGAGCGCTTCGGTCAGCGCGGCCTGCACCGCGGCCTCGGAGGTGGAGTCCAACGCGGCGGTGGCCTCATCGAGGATGACCACCTGCGGCTGTGCAAGCAGCAGGCGGGCCAGTGTCATCCGTTGGCGCTCGCCGCCGGAGAGCCGGTAGCCGCGTTCGCCGACCACGGTGTCCAGTCCATCGGGCATGGACCGGATCACTGATTCCAGCTTGGCCCGACGGATGGCGTCCCAGATCTGCGCATCGGTGGCTCCCGGGGCCGGCAGCGTGAGGTTGGCCCGGACCGTGTCGTGGAAGAGGTGGCCGTCCTGGGTGACCACACCTATGGAGGCGCGCAGCGACGCGAAAGTCGTCTCGCGCACGTCCACCCCAGCCAGGCGCACCGCGCCGGAGTCCACGTCGTAGAGCCGCGCCAGCAGGGCGGCGATGGTGGACTTACCGGCTCCTGAGGAACCGACGATCGCGACAGTCTGTCCAGGCTCCACCCGCAGATTGATGCCGTGCAGCACCTGCTCGCCGCCGCGCTGGTCCAGAGTGGCGACTTCCTCCAGTGAGGCCAGTGAGACCTTCTCAGCGGAGGGGTAGGAGAAGGTGACCTCCTCGAACTCCACGGATGCAGGGCCCGCCGGCACTGGCTTGGCGTCCTCCTTCTCCGTGATCAGCGGTTCAAGGTCCAGCACCTCGAAGACCCGTTCAAAGCTGACCACCGCACTCATCACTTCTACTCGGGCGCTGGCCAAGGACGTCAACGGAGCGTAGAGCCGGGTGAGCAGCAGGGCCAGGGAGACGACGGCTCCGGCCTGGAGTTCTCCCACGATGGCGTAGACGCCGCCTAGGCCATAGACCAGCGCGAGTGCCAGTGCGGAGACCAGGGTCAGCGCCGTGATGAAGGTGGACTGCAGCATCGCGGTCTTTACCCCGATGTCCTGGACCCGTTGGGCTCGCCGCTCGAACTCGGCGGACTCCTCCTCGGGGCGGCCGAAGAGCTTGATCAGGGTGGCGCCTGGGGCGGAGAAGCGTTCGGTCATTTGGTCGCCCATGGCGGCGTTGTGGTTCGCCGCCTCACGCTGAAGCCGGGCAAGCCGACTGCCCATCCGACGGGCGGGAAACACGAAGATCGGCAGAAGTACGAGAGCCAGCAGGGTGACCTGCCAGGACAGTGAGAGCATCGCGATGAGGGTGAGCACGACCATCACCAGGTTGCCCACGACCCCGGAGAGGGTGCCGCTGAAGGCACGCTGCGCGCCGATGACATCGTTGTTCAGCCGACTCACCAGGGCGCCGGTGCGGGTGCGGGTGAAGAAGGCGATCGGCATCTTCTGCACGTGGTCGAAGACTGCGGTGCGCAGATCCAGGATCAGGCCCTCGCCGATCCGGGAGGAGAGCCAGCGCCCGAGGATGCTGAACCCTGCGTCGGCGACGGCGATGAGCGCGATCAGCGCGGCCAGTCCGACGACGACCTCCACGTCGGCCGAGCCCGTGATCGCATTGATGACCTGTCCAGCCAGCAGCGGAGTGGTCACCGCGAGCGCAGCGGTGACCACCGAGAGGATCAGGAACCAGATCAGCCGGGCGCGGTGGGGGCGTGCAAACCGCCCGATGCGAGTCAGCGTCTCCCGATTGAACGGCCGGTAGTCCTGCTTTGCATGGGTGATGCTGTACAGCGAGCTCCGTGCCGCGCCCTCCATGCTCACGCACAAACCCCCAAGTTCTCCACTGATGCCGCAGCGGCTGCTGCGGTGCCGTTCTAAGCTGGAAGTCGAAGCACCTTGTCCTGCGGGACCTTCGCCTTCAACAAATCCTTCTCGTGGTCCTCGCCCATCATAAACACCGGCGTCGCACTCGCGGCGTGACTGGAGCTGTCATCTATCAGTGCGGCAGAGCCTCTGTTGTTCGACTCTTCCTCATTGGCAGCGCACGGGAGACGACGTTCAGCAGTTCCGCCGACCGTGGTTGATGAGATCAGGACACGTTCGGTGAGATGCGACATCTGCTGTAGGACCCTGCGGATCTTGTCACACCGGGGAGCCGCTGACATGGGGAGCGAGATCTCGTTGAGACGCGGTCTGTCTCACGAACTTGTCGTAATCCTCAGGCTCATGCGGAGGGATACGCCAGGCGCCCGGGGTTGAGGATACAGCTGTGGCTCTATTTCCTCGAGAGTCCCAAAGCGCTAGATCACTCCGCCGAGGCTGCTGGGACCTTCTCGTGGCGGAACCACTTCTCTGCAATGGCCACTTCTGGGTCGATTCCGAGATGTTTCGCGTAGACCAGGCACATTCCGAGACCCCTATCACCGGGTACGAGCAACGGTGATTGCTTTGCAACTGCCGTCACTCGCGCGGCGATACCTGTTGCAGTTGTCGTACCCCTGCGGGCATCTTCATCGAGCGGGGTAAACGGGCATCCGAGCAGTCGCACGGGTGCGAGATCTTGATGAGTCGGCTCGCGCTCGGTGGAGGACCGGCTTGGGGGGCAAGGCTTCGCATGCCCCTGAGGGCTTCTGGATCTGGTGCGCTGAACGCCGTGAAGCACGATCCCGTCCGTGACCGGTGCGTCTTATCGTGGTGGGGCTCGCGAGGCGTCCAATGGGCTTTTGCTTACCGCCCTGAGGCGTGTGTCAGGTCTCCCTAGGTAGCCCCACTATTGAGTGATCGGCACCGCGGATCCGGCGACAGTGACGCGTTTGGAATCGGCTTGAGCCACGACGTCGAGCCGGCTAGGTCTGCCCATGTCTTGACCTTGCAGGATTGTCAGTTCGAGTCTCCCTTGTACGCGGCCGAGGCTGCGTAGGTAACCTCCCAGGGCCGCGGCCGCAGCGCCAGTTGCCGGATCCTCCACCACACCGCCGACAGGAAACAAGTTTCTGGAGTGCGCCAGATGTTCGTTCTCGAACCACACCAGTTGCACAGTCGTCCACCGGTAGTCCTGCATGATCGCCTTCAGCGCCGCGAAGTCATACTTGACGTCGGCCAGCCGTCGACGAGACCCCGTGACCAGAACAAGATGGGTTTCCCCACCGAAAGCTTCATGGGGTGGAAATTCAGTCGAGAGATCCTCTGCAGACCACCCCAGCGCGTCGAGCACATACTGAATCTGCCAGGCGGAAGCTGGTCGACTCCGCGTCTCGGTGCTGGTCAGCGTTGCCCGGACAACCCCATCGACGGTCTGGGTTGTTACTGGGATGGGCCCTGCCAACGTTTCGAACACCACATCGCCAACGCCGAATCGGTGCGCTAGTGCGACGGCCGTTGCGATCGTGGCGTGCCCGCAAAAGGCCACCTCAGCGAGTGGACTGAAGAAACGGACGCGGTACACACCGGCAGTAGGGCCGGAGTCCACAAAGGCGCTCTCAGAGTAACCAACCTGTGACGCCAGGTCTTGCCGATCTTCGTCGGAGAGATTCTGAGCATCGAGAACAATTCCGGCGGGGTTGCCTCCCGAGGGGTCGGAGGTGAAAGCAGAATAATGAAGGATCTCGTCCATGTGCCAAGTCTGCTCGAGCTGATCAATCGAATCCAACGATAGTTTCCGATGTACTGCATCAGTGTTCCCGATAATCTAGGTGCATGGACACATCGTTGCTGAAGACTTTCCTCTCCGTGGCTCGGTGGAAAAACTTCACAGCCGCAGCTGACGAGCTTTACCTGGCGCAGTCCACGGTCACCGCCCGTGTGAAGCTGCTGGAGCGTGAGCTTGGTGCGCGCCTGTTTGAGCGCACACCGACCGGGGCTCACCTGACGGAAGCTGCCAAACGGATTCATGAACAGGCGCAGCAGCTTCTGGACATCGAGCATTCAATGGCACTAGCGGTCCGCGGTCAGGAGAGAGAGCCACAGGGTGACGTGGTCGTGGGGGCTCCCGAGTCGATCTGTGCGTATCGCCTTCCCTCCGTGATCGCCGAGATTCGGAAGCAGTATCCGCGTATCAACTTGCATTTGGTCCCCTCGGACACGAGAGCTTCCATGGCGGGGGTCTCAGATCGCAGCCTCGACATTGGCCTCATTGTTGAGGAAGCACCGCCCACCTCTCGGCTTGACATCGACGTGGTCGGCTATGAGCAGGTAGCCGTTTTCGCTGCCCAGGGACACCCGTTGACGCAGCAGAAATCGGTGGAGTGGTCAGAACTCTCCGACGAGGTCTTCTATCTGCTCGAGGACGGCTGTGGCTACTCGGATGCTTTGTACAGGGATCTCTCAGAAGGACTGTCGAGGGCCCCGCGGGTGACTCGCTTCGGCAGCATCGAGGCAGCTCGGGCGTGTGTTGAGGCGGGTCTGGGGCTTGCCGTGCTCCCAGTTGCGGCGTGCATGGCTCGTCCTGAAGGCATCGCAAGGGTACCGGGACTGCCGCGTCCGGATTATCCTTTGAGACTTGTCGTTGATCCGCGCCGCTCCCAGTCCCTTGCAGTCCAGAAAGTGTCTGAAGCCATCATCGATGCGGCTGGAGTGCCATCGAGCGCCGCGCTGGGTGGGTCAAATGTTCAGGTCGGGCCAGGGGGTCACTTGTTGCCTGTGCAAGCCCCGGGTCTCTCGTGTGATTTCGGCCGAGATGCTTCGTGACAGTGCATTCTGTGGCTTCAGGACAGCGGCTCAGCGTGGTGGAGGTTCGAAGTCTTGTGGGAATCGACCAAGTGCCCGCTGAGGGATCCCCGATTGAACATTGTCACCCAGTGTTGGGGTCAGTTCAGGATGGGTTCGGCGTGGGCTTCGGTGATGCCGGTGGCGGCGAGGGCGGTCATCATCTGGACGACGGCCTGGGAGTCTTCGTTGGCGTCGATGGCGGTGGCCTTTCCCCAGCGGAGGGTGACGACGTGGACGCCGTGCTGGTGGTAAGGGGCCCCGTCGGGGAAGGTCGCGGTACCGGTCCAGCGGATGATGACGGTGGTGTTCCAGGGTGTGCCCTTGATCCACATGTCGGTGATGGTGAGGTGGAGGGTGGGGACGAGCCTCCCGAGCCGGTCGAGCCACTTCCCGAGGGCTTCTCTGCTGTGGCGTTGGCCGCCGAGTGCGTGGTCGCCGCCGAACCGGTGGCTGATGTCGGAGGTACAGGAGGCGAGGAGCTCGGTGTGGCCCTTGGTGTTGATGAGCTCGAAGTTCTTCGCGGCGAGCCGCTTCACGAGCGCGTGGTACATGGCGGGATGTCCTCTGTGTATGTGTGGACGTCGATGGCTGAAGGTGGGGCTACGCGGCGAGGCCGGCGGCGGCATGAAGGGCGGGGAGTGCCGGGACGCCGAAGACGGCGCCGACCTGCCCGACGGATCCGATCGAGAGCACCGATCCAATGGAGCTGATCGAGAAGAGGGAGCCGAAGGAGAACATGGACCCGAGTGACACGGCGCTGAAAAATGACGCGGCGCTGAAGGCGGAGTAGAAGGACGCCGCCGATGCGGCAGGGCCGGCGCTGGCGACGGAGGCGATCGACTCGCGTGACGCCGCGGAGGCAATGGAGCGGATGCTGCCGCGGGAGGCGATGGAACGGGTAGCGGTGATGGTCGTCATAACGGAGCCCTTCGTTTGGTTGACGCTGTCAAGTAATACAACGATGCGGCCTGAAGTTGACAGTGTCAAGCGCAAATCGAGAGACTCTTCCTATGACCTCCCAACTCGCCTCCGCCGACGCCCGTGCTCGGCTCATCGACGCGGCGCGCGCGGAACTCGCAGAGCGGGGGCTTGCTGGGGTGAGTCTGCGTGGTATCGCTCGACGGGCGGAGGTGTCTCATGCGGCACCGAAGTATTTCTTCGGTGACCGGGCGAGCCTGTTGACGGTGATCGCGTCGGAAGGGTTCGCTGAGCTAACCGACTCCCTCCGGTCGGCCGTCGCCGATGAAAAGCCGCGCCTGGGAGATTTGGGGCGGGCGTACGTGCGCTTCGGTTTGGAGCATCCGGCTCTGTTCGAGTTGATGTTCCGCCCGAACGAGCTCCATCCGGAGGATCCCGCGCTGAAGCGGGCGCAGGCGGAGAGCATCGGGATCCTGGCGTCAGCGACCAGTGCGATCGAGGTCGCCGAGAGGCAGTCCGAGGTTGTCCCGCCCGCGCGGGCTCTGGTGAGCTGGGCATTCGCTCACGGACTCGTCGCTCTTGTCCGCGATGGCGCACTGCAGAACGCAGGCGGCGGTGCCGATGCGTCAACCCTCGCCGATGAGCTGGTTAGCGTCTTCGAGAACGCCATGAACTAATCGTTCACCGGTGTGCGGTGAACGATCGGCTTGCGCGCAGCGGGGTGACATCAAACGCTGCGAATAGACCGCCACTTATCGCTGCGATCCACACCGGAAGCCTGCTCGTGAGGTCCGCCCCACAACCAAGGAACTGGGACGGGGACCGTCGACTACCCAGTCTCGTGACAGGCGCGGTTTCGTTGAGCCAAAGCCCTCAGGAGCGAGGCGCCAGTGGAGGCATCATTGACGGTGATGACCACGCGCCGCTCGCCACTTCGAGAGATGTCGACAGCTTCCCCGCCGCGAATGATCACCCCCACCGTCCCACTGGGCTGTGTGGGAGTGAGGTGCGAATTCCCCAGCCACCAAACTCCCGGAGAGGACTGGCCACCACTCGACTCGGCTCCCTCGACCTCGTCTGCCGGAACATGGAGTCGAGGCCACCCCAGGATCGCTTGAGCAGTCAGACCTTGAGAATCAACTTTCACTCGCCAGACCAACATGGTGGACACCAGGGCCAGGATTACCACTCCTAGTATGAATCCGAACCAGGAGCCACTGAGCCAGGAAGTCCAAGCTAGAATCCCCAAGACGGCGGTTCCTACGAGGGCGCCGACGACGACGAATTTCGGGGTCGGAGTCACCCGCTTGATCCACACTGCGCGTTCGTGGGTACCAAGCTCGGCTTTGTCTCCTGCTACTGGCCCCGTCGCCGGAAGCCTTGCATCACTCCCCGCAGTCAAGGCAGCCGCGGCACCCGCCAAGAGCCCGAGAACTACGGCGCTCATCACGTATGCGTCGAAGCCTTGCGGTACCGTGCCGGATTCAGTGTCGAGCTGAGCTGCCAAGGGAGCCAGCAGGAGCCCTGCGAAGAACACCGACTGGCCCATCGCGAGACCCAGCACCAAGCGGCGCACCAACGATGTTCTCCCGGTAGTCAGCGCGAAGACAGCGAGCGTCACCAAACTCAGGATGGCCATGCCCCCGTTGGTCCACAGCAACTCATCGATCGGCCCGCTGCGGTTTACCTCATCTCCCCAGTGCAGTGCCACATCTCCAGGAAGACGGGGCAACCAACGGAATGCCAGCACGAATGCTGCGCCGGTCACAAGCACCGGCAGAAGAACGCCCCACACAAGTCGCCGGCCCAGATAGGGCATAGCAGGGGTCTGAGTGGTCGTCTCTGATGCCCTCATGCAGTTTCCCCTGTAGGTTGCTCGATCATTTTGGCGACTGCTGAAAGTGGCACTCCCAGGCGTCGGGCTTCTTCCCGCACTGCTTCCAGGGATTGTGCCAATCCTTGATATTGGTCCGACGTACTGGCAGTGACCACCGCTCCTCGGCCTCGCCGCAGGTCAATGAGGCCTTCGTCGCGCAACGATTGGTAAGCGTGGAGCACGGTGTGCTGATTGACCTGAAGCGACTCTGCCACCTCCCGGGCCGAGGGAAGGCGCTCACCATTGGGTAGATCACCGGATAGCACTGCCAGCCGGACCTGGGACGCCAACTGCTCGAAGAGCGGCTGGCCTGAACTGGTATCCACCCGAAACAGCATGAATTAACTTTAGTTGTTATAGACCAATTATAACAATAGTCAGAGGTTGGCGTTCTGCGAACCAGGCTATAGGGGACCGTCGTGACCACCATTAGATCCAAACGGTGTTGGCCGCAGACCGCGGCAGACGTGTCCCATAACCCATGTGTGGGAGACCCGGCGAGCCGGACCTGCCCGCCCCACTGCACGAAGGGTCATCGTCCGACACGCAGTAGGGCTGACATTCATGGCTACGAATAAACCGCCACTTATTGCTGCGACTCGCAATATGGAGTGGTTTTGGGGTGGGGGAGTGCCCGCTGAGGGATCGGCTTACGTGCAACCCGTAGGCGACCTTTGAGAAAGCTCTCGTCTACCAGCCAGCGGTGGCTCGTAGCTGTTAGAAGAGAGATAACTTCGTTGCTTCGCGTGGCCGGGTGGAGTTCGGCACAGAAGACCGTCAACAATTTGGGCGGCGCTGGGGTGCTGTTCCCAAGTCGTCCCCGCGACGACGAACGGTGGCCACGAAAGTGAGAATTTGCCAACTTGCACGAGAATCCACACCTCATCGTGGCGCTTCGGCGGAACGGTGACGGAATAAACGTGACGCACCCTAAGTTGAGTGTGAATGACTCAAGTTTCACTCGTCGTTGTCGACATGACTGAAAGGGGGCCGCAAGGCCATGGACGTTGACAAGCTCACCGAAAAGTCCCGCGAGGCCGTATCGGCCGCCATCTCCTACGCCGAACAGGTGAAGAACCCCCGGGTTGAGCCCGCCCACCTGCTCAAAGCACTCATGGACACCCCCGAGTCCCTCGCCGTCCAGGTGCTCCGAGCCGCAGGCGGGGACCCGGAAGCAGTCAGCAGGAACGCCTCCGACCTCATCAGCAAGCTCCCCCAGCTCGGCAACGCCGCCTCCACCCAGGGGAGCCCCGGCTTCGCAGCAGTGCTCAACGCCGCCCAGCGCAACGCCGGCAACGCAGGCCACACCTACACCTCCGCTGAGCACCTCCTGCACGCCCTGGCCACCGAAGCACAGGACACCGCAGAGGCCATCCGCCGCGGCGGAGCTAGCCCCCAAGACATACTCAAGGCCGCAGAGAACATCCGTGCCGGCCAGCCAGGAGACAGTGTGAACCCAGAAGCCACCTCCGAAGCCCTCTCCAAATACGGCACCGACCTCACAGCCCTCGCCAAAGAGCGCAAACTCGACCCCGTCATCGGACGAGACTCCGAAATCCGCCGCGTCGTCCAGGTGCTCTCCCGGCGCACCAAGAACAACCCCGTGCTCATCGGGGACCCCGGCGTCGGCAAGACCGCCGTCGTCGAAGGCCTCGCCCAGCGCATCGAACAGGGCGACGTGCCCAACGCGCTCAAAGGCAAGACCCTGATCAGCCTCGACCTCGGCGCCATGGTCGCCGGCTCCAAATACCGCGGCGAATTCGAGGAGCGCCTCAAAGCAGTGCTCGATGAGATCAAAGCCGCCGACGGTCAGATCATCAGCTTCATCGACGAGATCCACACCGTCGTCGGCGCAGGCGGAACCTCCGACGGTTCCATGGACGCCGGCAACATGCTCAAGCCCATGCTTGCCCGCGGCGAGCTGCGGCTCATCGGCGCCACCACCCTCGACGAGTACCGCGAGAACATCGAAACCGACGCCGCCCTGGAACGCCGGTTCCAGCAGGTGTACGTCGGTGAGCCCAGCGTCGAAGACACGGTGGCCATCCTGCGCGGCATCAAGGAGAAGTACGAAGCCCACCACGGCGTCGAGATCGCCGACGCCGCGCTGATCTCCGCGGCCACCCTCTCCGACCGGTACATCACCGCCCGGCAGCTGCCCGACAAAGCCATCGACCTCGTCGACGAAGCCGCCTCCCGCCTGAAGATGGAGATCGACTCCAACCCCGTCGAGATCGACGAGCTCGACCGTGCCGTCAAGCGGCTCAAAGCCGAAGAGGAGTGGCTCGAGAAGGAAGCCGACGACGCCTCCAAAGAACGCCTCGAGGTCCTCCGGGCAGAGCTCGCCGACAAGACCGAGAAGCTCGCCGAGCTCCAAGCCCGGTGGGAGGCCGAGCGGGCCACCCACGTCAGCGCCGGTGAGCTGCGCGCCAAGCGCGACGAGCTCAAGTCCGCCGAGGAGCGGGCAGAGCGCGAAGGCAACCTCGCCGAACTCGGCCGCATCCGCTACGGCGAAATCCCCGAGCTCGAAAAGCAGCTCGAAGCCGCCGAGGCCGCCGAGCAGTCCGCCGACAAGCAGGACCGCATGGTGCCCGAGCGCGTCGACTCCGACGCCATTGCCGAAGTCATCGCCGCATGGACCGGCATCCCCGCCGGACGCCTGTTGGCCGGAGAGACCGAGAAGCTGCTCGCCATGGAGGAGCAGATCGGCTCCCGGCTCATCGGGCAGAAGCGCGCCGTCACCGCCGTCGCCGACGCAGTCCGCCGCGCCCGCACCGGCGTGGCCGACCCCGACCGGCCCACCGGCTCCTTCCTGTTCCTCGGCCCCACCGGCGTCGGCAAGACCGAGCTGGCCAAAGCGCTCGCCGAATTCCTCTTCGAGGACGAGCGCTCCATGGTCCGCATCGACATGTCCGAATACGCCGAGAAGCACTCCACCGCACGGCTGGTCGGAGCGCCCCCCGGCTACGTCGGCTACGACGAAGGCGGCCAGCTCACCGAAGCCGTCCGCCGCCGCCCCTACTCGGTGGTGCTGCTCGACGAGGTCGAGAAAGCCCACCCCGAGGTGTTCGACATCCTCCTGCAGGTCCTCGACGACGGCCGCCTCACCGACGGGCAGGGCCGCACCGTCGACTTCCGCAACACGGTGCTCATCCTCACCTCCAACCTGGGCAGCCAGTACCTCGTCGACCAGACCACCGACGAGGCCACCAAGCGCGAACAGGTGATGAGCGTGGTGAACAGCGCCTTCAAGCCCGAGTTCCTCAACCGGCTCGACGACACCGTCCTGTTCGACCCGCTCGGCATGGAGCAGCTGACCTCCATCGTCGACATTCAGATCAGGTCCCTGCAGGAGCGGCTGGCCTCACGGCGCCTCACCCTGCAGGTCACCTCCGCCGCCAAGGAATGGCTCGGCTTCACCGGCTACGACCCCGCCTACGGGGCACGGCCGCTGCGCCGGCTCATCCAGCGGGAGATCGGCGACCAGCTCGCCAAGGCCCTGCTCAGCGGCGCGATCGTCGACGGCGACACCGTCGAGGTCGACCGCAACGAGCTGGCGCTGCAGGAAGGGTCATCGCACGGGCTCACCGTGCGAAGGGTCGCCAGCTAGTCCTCGTCGTCGGCGTCGTCCGCCTCATCGTCCCGCGGGTCAGCTGAGACGGACACGTCGGCCTCAGCATCCCCGTCCTCGTCCTCCTGCTCCTCCTCATCCAGCACAAAGTCGCCCGTCAGAGGGCCGTCATCACTGCGGGTGAGGAAGCAGGAGACCAGGCGGTCACCGTCGTCCCACGTGGACTCGGTGGGGTGCCACAGGCGCACCGCCAAGTCATGCTCAGCCTCGGCGGCCGCCTCCTCATCGAGGCGAAGGTCATCGTGGCACCACTCGTGCGCAGTGTCGGCCACCTCCACGTCACCCGGATAGGCGCCGTCGGAGATGTTCTGCCGCAGCACCACCTGCACGTCATAGGGGCGCTCGCAGTCCACCACGTCAGCGGGCTCGTCCTCGTCCTCATAGCCGACCAGGCACCAGCCGGTCTCCCAGTCCTCGGCAGGAACGTCACGGGCGTGGACGCCGTCCGCCGGCTCCTCCACCCAGTCCCAGCCCTCAGACTCCTCCTCAGCGGGCTCCCGAATGACGAACCACCACAGCAGCCCCATGGTCAGCAGGACCACCAGGCCGCCGGCGATCAGGAAGGGAATCGCGTTGAGCTGAACCCCGTGCTCGGTCTGCGCGCGACGCTCCCGGCGCGATGCCGCAGGAGTGCTCTCGGAGGGGCTTGGGGAGTCCTCAGTCATCCAGGCGGAGCCTTCCGATCGGTGCGACGCAACGGGACGCCTCATGCTAACTTAGGGGGCACGAAGCACATCATCTGAACAGTCAAGCCCGTGGTGAACCTTCCGACGTTCCGCCGCGGCATGAGTAGATGTTAAGGGGGTCCCGCTCATGGGGCGTGGCCGTCAGAAGGCTAAAGCAACCAAGCAGGCACGGGAGATCAAGTACTTCACCCCGGACACTGATCTGTCGGCTCTGGAGCGGGAGCTCGCACAGTCCCGCGGAGAGACCGAGGACACCGGGATCGAGTCTGATGACGACCCCTACGCCGATGAGTTCGACGCCGATGACGCAGGGGACCAGCGCTGACGCTGGCTCCCCGGTTTTCACTCAGCAGGCTGAGCGCGCGCATGCCGCAGCCCTGAGGTCGATAGCCCGCATCGTCGAAGACTCAGCGGAGCCGCAGCCCCCGGAAACGGCGAGAGCCGGCATTGCCGCGCTTCTCGGCGAGGGCTCAGTCCTCTGCGTCACCGGGGCGGGGGTCTCCACCGACTCCGGCATCCCCGACTACCGGGGACCCGCCGGGTCGCTGCACCGTCACCGGCCGATGACCTACCAGGAATTCCGGTACGACTCCGCATCCCGGCACCGCTATTGGGCCCGATCCTTCGTCGGCTGGCGGCACATGGGCGCCGCTGAGCCGAACCCCGCGCATCATTGCCTGGCCGCCTGGCAGCAGTCCGGCGTGCTCTCCGGGCTGGTCACCCAGAACGTCGACGGCCTGCACGACCAAGCCGCAGCAGCCCTGAGCATGCGCACCTCCGATGACCAGCCCCGCGACGCTCAGCAGGCCATGAGCCGGGTCGTGGCACTGCACGGCAACCTCGACCAGGTCACCTGCCTGACCTGCGGCGGCATCGAAGACCGCCGCGCCCTGGACCTCAGGCTTGAGGACGCCAACCCCGGCTACGCCGAAGCGGCCATGGTCGCCGCCGAGAACGTCAACCCAGACGGCGACGTCACCCTCGACCAGTCCTGGGTCGAAGAGTTCACCCTGGTGGGCTGCCAGACGTGCGGCGCCGACACCCTGAAGCCCGACGTGGTCTACTTCGGCGAGAGCGTGCCCGAAGAGCGCAAAGCCGCCGTCGACGAGCTCGTGGCGCAGGCCTCAGCACTCCTCGTCGTGGGCAGCTCCATGGCGGTGATGAGCGGATTCTCCATCGCGCTGAAGATGCACCGAGCGAACAAGCCCATCGCCGTCGTCAACGGAGGCCCCTCCCGCGCCGACGCCAAAGCCGACTTCCGCTGGCGCACCCGCATCGCCCCCGCCCTGGAGGAGCTAAGCCGCACCCTCTGACCGCTGCCGGCCTGTGGTGGCCGGGAGCAGGCCGGTGCGGCAGTACTCCCTGTACTGCGCGTCGAAGGCGCGTACGGAAGTGGCCTGGACGATTCCCAGCGGCAGGATGACGGCGGACGCAGCCAGTGCGAGGAGGGCCACCCAGTAGCTGGCCCCGTCGGAGGAGCTGCCGAGCACCGCATTCGTGAACGCGTTCGGCAGCGACATGCTCATGCCGAAGGCCGCGACCAGCGGCAGCCACCAGGCGCGGCCGGGGTCACCGCGCAGCCAGTTCTGGGACTTCGGCCAGGGCTGGCCCGTCCTCCCCTGATACTCCTGCTTGCTCAGCAGGCGGGCCTCCGGGGTCGGGTCCGTCATCAGTGCATCACTCCTCCACTCCCACACTATCGGCCAGCCGCCTCCACGTGCCTTATTGAAGGATCTGCCCATAACCTTCAATAAGGCGATTCCTTATTGAAGGATGTTGCACTAACCTTCAATAAGGAAGAGAGGTGCTGAAGGATGAGCGCATGGCCCTCCGTGAGCTATGAGCAGTATGACTGGGATCTGCCCGCGCAGGTCGCTGCCCACCTCGACGTCTTCGAGCAGCATCGGCGCAGCCGCCCCTATCAGGCGGCCCTCGCTCCCGAAATCGCTGAGCTGAACCCTGAACGTCACCTTTCCCCCGAGACCCTCGAGCTCGCTCACGAGGCCACCGCGGCCGCAATCCGCTTCGACCAGTACGCGGCACGTCTCCCTGTGGCCATGCCGGCGGTCCTGCTGCGCACAGAGGCGGCCTCAAGCTCACAGATCGAGAACATCACTGCTGGGGCCCGAAATCTGGCAGTCGCGATGCTGGGGCTCCCCGCCAAGGAGAACGCAGCAGAAGTCGCGGCGAATACTGCCTCCATGACCCAAGCCCTCACCTTGGGGCGCGAGCTGACTGAGGAGACGGTCCTCGGCATACACCATGCTCTGATGAAGGACGCCTGGCCCGAGATCGCCGGCAGGTGGCGCACCCGCCAAGTGTGGATCGGGGCGTCCTCCTTCAGTCCCCACGGGGCGGACTTCACAGCGCCGCACCATTCGAGGCTAGCCGCGGCTGCTGAGGACTGGTTCAGGTTCTCGAATCGGCGCGACATCGAGCCTCTCGTCCTCTCTGCCGTCTCACACGCCCAGTTCGAGACCCTCCACCCCTTCGAGGACGGCAACGGCAGAACGGGGCGGGTGCTGGTGCACACCACGCTGAGGCGACTGGGCGTCACCGCAGAATCCACTGTGCCGGTCTCGGCAGGGCTGCTGCGCAGCACCCGAAGATACTTCGAGGCGCTCACCGCCTACCGGGAGGGAGAGCTGGACCCCATCGTCCAAGAAATGGCCAACAGTGCCCTCTCCGCTGTGCAGAACGGGCGCGTCCTGGGGGCAGAGCTGGGGGAGATCCTCAGCACCTGGGAGGGCGCCATCAGAGCTCGACGGGGCTCTGCCGCGTGGAGGCTTGCAGAGCATATCTTCGAGCAGCCCGTCGTCGACGCGAGCTGGGCGGCCGAGCGCCTGAATGTCTCTGACCGCACTGCGCGCAACGCGATCCAATCCCTGGAGGAGGCAGGTGTGCTCGAACAGCCGAGCACCATGCGTCGCAACCAGGTCTGGCAGGCCACGGCGGTGATCGATGCGATGGACCAGTTCGCGAAGAGAGCAGGGCGCAGGCAGCTGTGAGACGGGGCACAAGCCCCCCCACACTTAACCGTACGTACGGTACAGTTTGCGACTGTGGATGTGATGCGGACTCTGACAGGGCGCAAGCGGGTGAGCACCGAAACCGGTCCGGTTCCCCGGGCCGACCGGCGTGCCAGCGGCCCCCTGCGCCCCTCCGCAGCCCCAGACACCAGCCTCACCCGCTGGCAGCGCTGGACCGTCCTCGTCATCGTCTCCGCAGGGCTGCTGCTCGTGGCCCTGGACATGACGATCCTCTACACCGCCCTGCCCCGCCTGACCTCCGCCCTGGAGGCCAGCGCCTCCCAGCAGCTGTGGATCCTCAACATCTACCCCCTCTTCATGGCCGGACTGCTCCCCGGCTCCGGGGCGCTCGGCGACCGCTTCGGGCACAAGCGGACCTTCCAAGTGGGCATGGTCGTCTTCGGCGTCGCCTCCCTGACAGCCGCCTACTCCCCCAACCCCGAAGTGCTGATCGCCGCCCGCGCGCTGCTGGCCGCCGGAGGGGCGCTCATGCTCCCCGCCACCCTCGCCCTGATCCGCATCAGCTTCTCCAACGTGCGCGAGCGCAACATCGCCATCGCCGTGTGGGCCTCCACGTTCATGGTCGCCATGGCCATGGGGCCCATCGTCTCCGGGGTGCTGCTGGAGTTCTTCTGGTGGGGATCGGTGTTCCTCATCAACCTGCCCATCGTGGTGGCCGCCTCCGCGGCGATGATCCTGGTGGGCCCCCGCAACGTCTACGACGCCTCACGCCGGTGGGATGCGATCTCCTCAGCCCAAGCCCTTGTCGGCATGGGGGCGGCAGTGCTGGCCATCAAGACCTGGGCCGAAGCGCCCATCGACTACCCGGTGGCCATCGTCTCCACAGCAGTGGGTGCGGTGGTGCTGACCCTGTTCGCCAGACGGCAGGTGCGGCTGGCCCGCACCGCCGAGCCGCTCATCGACTTCGGGATGTTCCGGAACCGCGGATTCACCGGCGGCGTCATCGGCGCCGGGCTCGCCACCTTCATCACCGCAGGGGTCCAGCTCGCCGTCGCCCAGCGGTACCAGCTGCTCGAAGGCTTCAGCCCGCTGGAGGCTGGGCTGCTGGTCACCGCGCTCGCCGCAGGCTCCGCGCCCTTCTCCATCGTCGGCGGAGCCCTGCTGCAGCGCATCGGCCTGCTCGTCCTCATCGGCGGAGGCATGGGCGTCGCCGCCCTGGGAACCATCGGCGCCACCGTCTCCGCCTTCCAGGACTCGCTCCTCGGGCTGGTGGTCTCCCTGGTGATCGCCGGGGCCGGCATGGGCTGCTCCATCTCCGTGGCCTCCACAGCCATCATGGGCAACGTGCCCCCGCACCGGGCCGGCATGGCCGCCTCCACCGAAGAGGTGTCCTACGAGTTCGGCAACCTGCTCGGCGTCGCCCTCCTCGGAGCC
This sequence comes from Nesterenkonia sp. NBAIMH1, assembly GCF_007922635.1. Taxonomy (NCBI): domain Bacteria; kingdom Bacillati; phylum Actinomycetota; class Actinomycetes; order Micrococcales; family Micrococcaceae; genus Nesterenkonia; species Nesterenkonia sp. NBAIMH1. The sequence continues at coordinate 1,224,585 of NZ_CP042335.1, read as the reverse complement.
CTGCTGACGCTGGTCTACACCCACACGCTCATCCTTCCGCCCAGCGTCGAGGAGTACGCCGGCGCCTCACCGGCGGCCGCCATCGAAAGCGGCAGCGCCGACGTCATCGCCGCCGCCTCCGCAGCCTTCGACACCGCCTACCTCAGCGTCCTCACCGCGCTCTCAGCCGTGATGATCGTCGGCTCCGTAGCCGTCACAGCGTTCCTGTGGCCCTACAAGCCCGGCACCGAATCCCAGGCCTACCCGAACAATCACTAAGGTGGATCAGCAGCGCCCGCCGGAGAGCCCGGCCCAGCAGCAGAAGACAGGGGAAGCGAGGCAACGTGCGGCAGTCCAAGCGTGAGCAGGCCCTGGAGGCAGCCACCCGAGTGGTCCAGCGCGACGGCGTCACCGCCCTGTCCTACGAGGCGGTCGCCGCCGAGGCCGGACTCACCAAAGGCGGCCTCGTCTACCACTTCCCCTCCCGCGAGGCGCTCCTGCGAGCACTCCACGAGCACGTCTCGGGCGGGTGGGAGCGCTACATGGCCCAGCAGGTCAGCGACGAGGCCGCGCCCGCCCACCCTGAGGAGCTGGACGAGCAGAGCCGGCTCGAAGCCTACGTGCGCGGCTCGGCATCACCCGCCGGGAACCCCGACCGCGCCGAGCTGCAGCTGATGCTCCAGGCCACCGAGGACCCCGAGTCCCAAGCCATATGGAATGCCGTGCACGAGCGGTGGGCGCCCCCGCTGCCCGAGGAGTCCGACGACAGAGCCGTCGACATGTTCCTCGCCCGGCTCGCCTCAGACGGCCTCTGGCTCTACGAGGCGCTCACCGATGAGCAGCTGGAGCCCGCGCTGCGGGAGAAGCTCCTGGCCCGCATCATCCAGCGAGGGCGAGGCGAAGCAGGCTCCTGACCAGGGGGGTCAGAAAAAGACACATGGAGCGTAGGTTCAGGCTCCAGCTCATAGGATGGTCTGATCCGGCTCATGCCGGCGCATCGCACCCGCACCTCCGGAGGTACCGACCATGAGCCAGCCGACCACCGCCCCGCGCGCCCGCCGACGGCCCGCCGCGTGGATCTCCCTCGCCGCAGCCGGCAGCCTCCTGCTCGGAGCCTGCGCCGATCCCACCGAGGAGGAGGCCGACGAGGGCCAGGAGGGTGAGGCCAGCGGCGCGGTCACCATCGGCTCCGCCGACTTCCCCGAGTCCGAAGTGGTGGCATACCTCTACGCCCACGCCCTGGAGGACAGCGGCGTCGAGGTCAGCACCAGCATGAACATCGGCTCCCGGGAGGCCTACGTCCCGGCCCTGGAGGACGGGTCCATCGACCTCATCCCTGAGTACACCGGGAACCTCCTCTTCTACCTCGAGGAGGACTCCGAAGCCACCGACGCCGACAGCATCAACGATGAGCTCCCCGCAGCGCTGGAGGAGCGCGGCCTGGAGATGCTCACCCCCGCCGAGGCGGAGTCCACCGACGCCGTCGTCGTCACCTCAGAGACCGCCGAGGACTGGGACCTGACCACCATCGGCGACCTCGCCGACCAGTCCGAGGACATCACCTTCGCCGGGCCGCCGGAGTTCCAGGAGCGCTCCGTGGGGATCCCCGGCCTGGAGGAGAACTATGGCCTGGAGATCTCCGAGTTCACCCCCATCTCCGACGGAGGCGGCCCCGCCACCGTCGACGCCCTCGTCAGCGGCGACGTGACCGCTGCCAACATCTTCACCACCAGCCCCGCACTGCCTGAGAACGACCTCGTCGTCCTCGAGGACCCCGAGAGCAACTTCCCCGCCCAGCAGGTCGTCCCCATCATCAGCAGCGACGCCATGGACGAGGACATCGCCGAGACCCTCGACGCGGTCTCCGAGCTGCTGAGCACCGACGAGCTCATCGAGCTCAACGACCGGGTCAGCGGCAGCGAGAACCAGGAGCCCTCCGACGCGGCACGCGACTGGCTCGAAGAGCAGGGGCTGATCGAGGGGTGACCGTGCGAGGTGCGCTCGGCGCAGCGCGGCCGCCGAAGCGCGGCACGCTGTGATCACCTTCCGCGGGGTCTCCAAGACCTACCCGGACGGCACCTCCGCGGTCGATGGCCTGAGCCTGACCGTGGAGGCCGGCAGCATGACCGTCTTCGTCGGCCCCTCCGGATGCGGCAAGACGACCGCCATGCGGATGATCAACCGCATGATTGAGCCGACCGAGGGCACCATCGAGATCAACGGCTCCGACGCTGCCAGCCGCCGCCCGGCCCAGCTCCGGCGGGGCATCGGCTACGTGATGCAGCACGCCGGGCTGCTGCCGCACCGCACCGTGGTCGACAACGTCGCCACCGTGCTGCGCCTCACCGGCCAGAGCCGCAAGGAGGCCCGCAGCGCCTCCTACGAGGTGCTCACCCGGGTGGGCCTCGACGAGTCCCTCGCCGGCCGGTACCCCTCCCAGCTCTCCGGGGGCCAGCAGCAGCGCGTCGGCGTGGCCCGGGCGCTCGCCTCGGACCCGCCCATCCTGCTGATGGACGAACCGTTCAGCGCAGTGGACCCGCTGGTGCGCCAAGACCTCCAGCAGGAGCTGCTGCGCCTCCAGGACGAGCTGAAGAAGACCATCGTCTTCGTCACCCACGACATCGAAGAGGCGCTGCTCCTCGGAGACCGGATCGCCGTGTTCGGCCCCGGGGGAGTGCTGCAGCAGCACGACAGCCCCGAACGGGTCCTCACCGCCCCCGCCAACGACTTCGTCTCCCGATTCGCAGGACGTGAGCGAGGCATCCGCTCTCTCGCCTTCGCCAGCGCCTCCCAGGTGCGCATCGCCCCCACGGAGCCGCCGCAGGGCGGACGCGTGAGCCTGAGGGACGGCTGGGCGCTGCTGGTCGACGACGCCGGACGCCCCGATGCCTGGGAGGCCCCCTCACAGGAGAGGACGCCGGTCACCTCCACGCTCAGCGAGGACGGCAGCCTGAGGTCAGCAGTCGATGCGGTGCTGTCCTCCCCGGCGCACACGGCACCGGTGACGGACAGCTCAGGCGCCCTCATCGGCACAGCCGAGCGTGACGACATCTTCGCCGCACTCGCCTCACGCCCCGGAGGCTGACCTTCCGTGAACTGGGCGCTCAACAACTTCTCCCGGCTCATGGAGCTCTTCTGGGAGCACACCGTGCTCTCCACCATCCCCACCCTGCTGGGGCTGATCATCGCCGTGCCCCTGGGCCTGTTCCTCAACGATCGCCGCTACGGACGCCGCATCGCCGTCGCCCTGGCATCCATCGCCTTCACCATTCCCTCCCTGGCGCTGTTCGTCACCATCCCCACCATCATCGGCACCCAGGTGCTGGACCCCATCAACGTGATCGCCGCGCTCACGCTCTACTCCGGGGCGCTGACCCTGCGCTCGGTGTTCGACTCGCTCGACGCGGTCAGCACCAGCGTCCGCGACGCCGCCCAGGCCAGCGGATACTCACAGCTCGGGAGGGCCCTCTTCGTGGACCTTCCCCTGGCGATCCCGGTGCTGACCGCCGGGCTGCGCGTCACCGCAGCCACGAACGTCTCCCTCGTCTCAGTAGGGGCCGTGATCGGTGTGGGCGGGCTCGGCGAGCTCTTCACCTCCGGCTACCAGCGCAGCTACCCGGACCAGGTCTTCGCCGGCATCCTGGCGATCATGGTGCTGGCCTTCATCATGGACCGGCTCATCGCCGCGGCCGGCTGGCTGCTCACCCCCTGGGAGCGTGCCCATGCTGGCTGACATGATCGCCTACTTCGCCGACCCCGAGAACTGGTGGGGCGCCCAGGGGATCCCGGTGCGCGTCGGGGAGCACCTCTGGTACTCCTTCATCGCCGTGGCCCTCGCGGCCCTGCTCGCCTTCCCGGCAGGGGTATACGTCGGCCACACCGGACGTGGCCAGACGTTCATCGTCACCGTCGCCAACTCCCTGCGCGCCATCCCCTCCCTGGGCCTGATGACCCTGCTGGTGCTGCTCATGGGGCTGGGGCTGCTGCCGCCGGTGCTTGCGCTGGTCACCCTCGCCATTCCGCCGCTGCTCGCAGGGGTCTACTCCGGGATGCGCAGCGTGGACCGCGCCGTGGTCGACGCCGCATGGGCCATGGGCATGGCCCGTCATCAGGTGATCGGGGTGGAGCTGCGCAACGGGCTGCCCGGCATGATCGCCGGACTGCGGGGGGCCTCCCTGCAGGTCATCGCCACAGCGATGATCGCCGCATACGTGAACCTCGGAGGCATCGGCCGGTACATCTTCGACGGACTGGCCCTCTACGACTACGGGCGCGTGCTCGTGGGGGCGGTGCTGGTGACGGGGCTCGCCCTCGCCGTCGACGGGGCGCTGGCCGTGGTGGGCCGGCTGGCTCAGCCGGGGGCGAAGAAGTCCTCGGTCAGCCGGAGTAGGCGCCGGTGAGCAGCACGGCTCCGCCGTCCACGCCCTTGGCGCCCTGAGTGAAATCATCGCCGGTGAGGTCGGAGGAGGATGCGTCGTATTCGGCGACCTCCCCCATGATCCACGCCGACTGCCCGGCAGCGGTCAGCTGGGCCACAGCCTCGTCCGCCTTCTCAGCGGCTACCACGGCGACCATGCCGACACCCAGGTTCCAGGTGCGCTCCGCGTCGGCCTGCGGAACGCCGCCCAGCTCCGAGAGCACGGAGAACACCGGCGGAACCGACCAGGTCGAGCGGTCCACGCGCGCCACCAGCCCGGACGGAAGCACCCGTGCGAGGTTCGCCGCCAGGCCGCCGCCGGTGACATGGCTGAAGCCGCGCACCGGCAGATCCTCAGGCAGCTCGCCCTGGGCCGGATCCCCGTTGAGGGACTCCACCAGATCAAGGCACGGTGCGGTGTACAGACGGGTGGGCTCCAGCAGCTCCTCGCCGAGGGTGCGCCCGAACTCCGGAACCTGCTGCGAGAGCTCCCACTTCGCGTCGGCGACGATGCGGCGCACCAGCGAATAGCCGTTCGAGTGGATGCCGGAGGAAGCGATGCCGACCACCTTGTCGCCGGGGCGCACCCGCTCGGCACCCAGCACAGCGGAGGCGTCGACTACGCCGGTGGTCGCACCCGCGACGTCATACTCGTGCTCGCCCAGCAGGCCCGGGTGCTCGGCGGTCTCCCCGCCGACCAGTGCAGTGCCCGCCTCAGCGGCGGCCTTCGCCACACCGGAGACGATCGCCGCAATGCGGCTGGGCTCGACTTTGCCGCAGGCGATGTAGTCCGTCATGAACAGCGGCTTGGCGCCCATGACGACGATGTCGTCGACCACCATGCCGACCAAGTCGAAGCCGATCGAATCGTGAATGTCCATCGCCTGGGCGATAGCGACCTTGGTGCCGACCCCGTCGGTGGAGGTGGCCAGCAGAGGCTTGGGCAGGCGCTTCAGCTCCGAGGCGTCGAAGAGGCCCGCGAATGCGCCCACTCCGCCCATCACCTGCGGGCCGTGGGTGGCCTCCACATGGGCCTTCATCAGCTCGACGGCGCGGTCCCCGGCTTCGGTGTCCACACCGGAGGAGGCATAGGTGGTGCTCATCGCAGGGGGACTTCCTCTCGAAGCGGCGGTTCGGTCTCGTCCAGCTCAAACTCGGAGTCCGGCCCCGGCTCGCACCCGGTCTGCGGGCGCTGGTACGGCATGCCCGGCAGGCGCGGCTGCTCCAGGAGCATCTTGCCCCGCCGATCCTCCGGAGGAAGCTCAATGGGGTACTCGCCGGTGAAGCAGGCGGTGCACAGGGTGGAGCGCGGCTGGCCGGTGGCTGCGATCATGCCCTCCTCGCTGATGTAGGCCAGCGAATCCGCGCCCACCGCCGCAGCGATCTCGTCCATGGTGGCCCCATTGGCGATCAGCTCAGCACGGGTCGCGAAGTCGATGCCGTAGAAGCAGGGCCACTTGATGGGCGGCGAGGAGATCTTCACATGCACCTCCGCGGCGCCCGCCTCCTTCAGCATCCCCACGATGGCCTTCTGGGTGTTGCCGCGGACGATCGAATCGTCCACCACCACCACCTTCTTGCCCGCCACCACATGGTCCATCACGTTGAGCTTCAGCCGGATGCCCAGCTGGCGCAGCGTCTGCGAAGGCTGGATGAACGTTCGCCCTACGTAGGAGTTCTTGATGAAGCCTTGGGCGAAGGGAAGCCCTGAAGCCTCCGCATAGCCCACAGCGGCCGGGGTGCCGGACTCCGGGACAGGGATCACGATGTCAGCGGAGTGCTGCTCCTCGCGCGCCAGCTGGCGGCCCATCTCCACGCGGGCCTCGTACACCGAGCGCCCATTGATGGTGGCGTCGGGGCGGGCCAGGTAGACGTACTCGAACGCGCAGCGCGCAGGAGCCGCCTCGGCGAACCGGTGGGACCGCACACCCTCAGCGTCGATCGCGATGAGCTCCCCGGGCTCGATCTCTCGGATCACGGAGGCGCCCACTGTGGCCAGGGCAGACTGCTCGGAGGCGACCACCCACCCGCGGGAGAGCCGGCCCAGCACCAGCGGGCGCACACCCTGAGGGTCGCGCGCCGCGTAGAGCGTGTTCTCGTCCATGAAGGCCAGGCAGAAGGCGCCTTTGAGGCGCGGCAGCAGCGCCAGGATCTGCTGCTCCAGGGACTCGCCCGGCTCCTCCTTCAGCAGCGCGGTGACCAGGGCCGTATCGGTGGTGTTGCCCTGGGCGAGCTCCCCGAAGGTGCGCTCGCCGTGACGCTCCACCACCGCGTCCCGCAGCTCAGCAGAGTTGGTGAGGTTGCCGTTGTGGCCCAGAGCGACCGTCCCATGAGGGGTGGCGCCCAAAGTGGGCTGGGCATTCGCCCAGTTGTTGGCCCCGGTGGTCGAGTAGCGGCAGTGGCCCACCGCGATGTGACCGGTCAGTGCCGAGAGGGTGGCCTCGTCGAACACCTGGGAGACCAGCCCCACATCCTTGTACACCTTGATGTGGTCGCCGTCGCTCGCTGCGATGCCCGCAGACTCCTGGCCGCGGTGCTGAAGGGCGTACAGGCCGTAGTAGGCGAGCTTGGAGACCTCCTCGCCGGGAGCCCATACGCCGAAGACGCCGCATTCGTCCTGCGGCAGAGGGTCTTCGTCGAGGAGGTTGAAGTTCAGCCGCGCGGTTGCATCAGGCACTGCGGGGGGCCTCGTTTCCGTCGGAGGGAGCGTCAGGGTCGTCGTGGGGCACCCGGCCGTTGTCCGGCAGGCGCTCCATGTCATACGTGGTGGCCCGACGGCGCATGATCTTCTCCGTGGCCAGGTAGGCGACAGCAGCCAGCATCAGGCAGGGCACGGTGTAGAACATGGTGAAGGTGCCGATGGAGGCGCCTGTGGTGTAGTCCTCCGCCGGAGGAGTGACGGTGACGGTGATGACCGCAGCGGTGAATGCCACGACCGGTGCGCCGATCATGAAGGGGATGAGCTTGGGTGTGCTGCGCACACGCGCACGACCACGCGGCTCGTGTGAAGGCATAGCCACCAGTCTACTGCTTTCCGCGCGTGCGGGCACAGGAGGCCGGGCCCCTCAGGCATGGCCTAGGATTGGCGGTCGATGAGCACCCCCGCAGAATCCCCGCCCGGCGCCGCGCCCTGGCGCGCCCAGCTGGGGGAGTGGGTCGAGTCCAGCCCCGTCCAGCGCCTCGTCATCGGCGTCATCCTCCTCAACGCCGTCGTCCTGGGCCTGGAGACCTCGCCCGATGTGATGGACACCGTCGGTCCGCTGCTGATCACCGTGGACGTCATCTGCCTGTCCATCTTCGTGATCGAGATCCTGCTGAAGCTCGTCGCCTTCGGCTGGAGGTTCTTCCGCGACCCCTGGAACGTCTTCGACTTCCTGGTCGTCGGAGCCGCCGTGGTTCCGGCCGGAGACGGATTCGAGGTGCTCCGCACCCTGCGCGTGCTGCGCGTCCTGCGCCTGATCTCCCAGCTGCCGCAGCTGCGCAAAGTGGTCGGTGCCCTGCTGGCCGCCATTCCCGGGATCCTCTCCACCGGCATGCTGCTGGGCATCATCTTCTACGTCGCCGCGGTCATGGCCACCACCTTCTTCCGCGAGACGCTCCCCGAATTCTTCGGCAGCTTCTGGGCCTCCCTGTTCAGCCTCTTCCAGATCGCCACCCTGAGCTCCTGGGAGACCATCGTCCGGCCCGCCATGGACGAGCACGAATGGGCCTGGGCGTTCTTCATCCCCTTCATCATCCTCGCCGCGTTCACGGCGCTGAACCTCATCATCGCCGTCATCGTCGACGCCATGAACACCCTGCATGACATGCCCAGCGCCAAGAGCGCCATGGAGACCGTCAGCGTCAACGGCGTGGAGGACGGCGAGCAGTCCGCCGAGGAGCCTACGGACCGCGGCAGCGCAGACGCTGAGCCGCGGCGCGACAACGAGGTCCTCTACGAGGAGATCCGGGCACTGCGCGGCGAAGTCGCCGACCTCAGCGCGCTGCTCTCAGATCAGCGGAACCAGCCCTGACAGATCGGCCCGGGTGCCCGAGGCGCTGATGCCCCCGGCGGCGTAGGCCTCCTGCCAGGTGCTCAGGCCTGTGGCGAGCTCCATCCATGTCTGCGGGCTCATCTCCACCACATTCGGGGGAGTGCCGCGCGTATGGGAGGGGCCCTCCACGCACTGCGCGACGCCGAAGGGCGGCACTCGGACCTCCACGCTGCTGCCCGGAGCCCGCTCGGCCAGCTCCTCCAGCAGGTACCTGACCGCCGTCGCCAGCGTGCGACGGTCCGTCGCGGCGCCCGCCTCCTGGGCCTGAGCCCAGCTGCGTGCCGCCGCAGATCCCTCCGCGGCCGAAATGCGGCGTCGTGCCATCGCTACAGCACCGACGTGACGGCCTGGCTCAGCCGCACCGCGCCCACGGTCCGCTGATCAGCGCCGCCGACAATGGGCTTGAGGATCTTCTTCAGCACCGCAGAGAGCTGATCAAGATCCACCGCACCGACCGAGGCCAGCAGGCTGAGACCCACCAGATAGTTGGCCCGGTGGCTGCCGTCGAGCGTCTTGACCGCCGCGGCCGTCCCATCCGGAGCCGCGAGGACCAGAACGCCCTCCGCGCCGAGCTTCGAGATCAGCCCCAGCTCCTCCATCACCACCGTGTCCGCCTCGCGGCGGCCGTGCACCAGCCAGGGGTAGTCGAGCATCGCCTGAGCCACCGTGAACGCGTGCAGCTCCGCCCCGCGGTTGCGCTGCGCCCCGGCGACCTTCCCGATGCCTCGGGCCAGGCCGGTCAGGCTCATCGCCGGAGCCGGGGCGCCGCACCCGTCCGTGCCCACTGCGACGGGGCGCTCACCGGTGTACTCCTCGATGACCTCCATGACCGACAGCTGCAGCGGGTGGTCCGGGTCCAGGTAGGTGGCCAGGCGCGAGCCCTGCGTGCGCGCCGCAGCGAGGAAGCCGGCATGCTTGCCGGAGCAGTTGTAGGCCAGCGGGGTGGCGTCCTTGCCCGCCTCCAGGTGCACTTTCAGATCCAGCGGCGCGGACGGCAGCGCGGGAGGGCACTGCAGATGCGACTCATCCAGCCCCTCCGCCTGCAGAGTCTGGGCCACCAGGTCCTGATGCTTCCGGGACCCCACATGGGAGCCGCAGGCGATCGCCACCGCCTCAGGGGAGATCAGCGCACCAGCCCGCAGGGACGCGATCGCCTGCAGAGGCTTCAGCGTGGACCGGGGAAACATGGTCCGCCCGGGTGCGCCCAAGGACTTGGCCACGCTGCCGTCGGCGCTGACCAGCACCGCCGAACCCAGGTGCCTGGACTCGACCACCCCGGCCCGGGTCACGACGGCCAGCTCTGCGGACTCAGCGACGGATGCCGTCTCGACTGTGCTCATAAGCCCTAAGCCTACTGACCGATAGTGTTGGGCCCATGAAGGTTCTGGTGGTGGGCCCTGGCGGCCGAGAGCACGCATTGGTCCGGGCCCTGCTGCGCGACCCCGCCGTGGAGACGGTCGAGGCCGCCCCCGGCAACGCAGGCATCGCACACGATGTCGTCTGCAGGCCGGTGGACGCCCAGGACGGAGACGCCGTGGCGCAGCTGGCGCTCGCCGGCAGCTTCGACCTCGTAGTGATCGGCCCCGAGGCGCCCCTGGCCGCAGGAGTCGCCGACGCAGTCCGCGCGGCAGGCATCCCCGCCTTCGGGCCCTCCAGGGCGGCGGCCCAGCTCGAGGCCTCGAAGGCCTTCGCCAAAGAGATCATGTCCGCGGCGGGCGTGCCCACTGCTGAGGCGGTGCACGCGGCCGGCCCGCAGGAGGCCGCAGAGGCTCTGGACCGCTTCGGCGCCCCGCACGTGGTCAAGGACGACGGCCTCGCCGCCGGCAAAGGCGTGGTGGTCACCGATGACCGCGAGGAGGCGCTGGCGCACGCCCAGGCCTGCTTCGAGGTCGGCGGAACGGTGGTGATCGAGGAGTTCCTCGACGGCCCCGAGGTCAGCCTCTTCGTCCTCTCCGACGGCGAAAGCCTGGTGCCGCTCACTCCTGCCCAGGACTTCAAGCGCATCTTCGACCACGACGAGGGCCCCAACACCGGCGGCATGGGCGCCTACACCCCCCTGGACTGGCTGGAGGGCTACACCGAGACCGACGCCTCCGGCACCGTCCGGGACTTCACCCAGATCGTGATGGATGCCGTGGCGGCTCCCACCGTTCAGGAGATGGCCCGCCGCGGCACCCCCTTCGTGGGTGTGCTCTACTGCGGCCTCGCCGTCACCTCGCGCGGTGTGCGCGTGGTGGAGTTCAACGTCCGCTTCGGCGACCCCGAGACCCAGGCGGTCCTGGAGCGGCTCGAGACCGGGCTCGGCCAGCTGCTGCACGACGCCGCAGTCGGCGCCCTGAACGCAGGCCCGGACGGGACTGGCCGGCCCCTGGCCTGGAAGCCCGGCGCCGCCGTCGACGTCGTCCTTGCCGCCGCGAACTACCCGGAGACCCCGCAGAAGGGCGACCCCATCGAGGGGCTGGAGCGAGCGGAGGCCCTGGAGGGCGTCTCTGTGCTGCATGCGGGCACCGCCGCCGACGATGCTGGCCGCACTCTCACCGCAGGCGGACGGGTGCTCGCCGTCGTCGGGACCGGCGCCAGCCTCGCCGAAGCGCGCGACCGCGCATACGCCGGAGTCGAGCAGATCACCTGGCCCGGCGCCCAGCACCGCACCGACATCGCCGCCAAGGCACTCGGCGGAGAGATCCGAGTCGCGTCCCAGCTTCCCGGCTGGGTGCACGCGGGGTCCGGCAAAGTGCGCGAGCTCTACACCCCGGCGCCCGGCTCCGAATGGGACGGTCAGGACGTCATGCTCCTGGTGACGACTGACCGGGTCAGCGCCTTCGACCACGTCCTCTCACCGGGCATACCGGACAAGGGCAGGATCCTTACCCAGATGAGCCTCTGGTGGTTCCGGGAGCTCGAGAAGCACGGCATCGCGAACCACGTCGTCTCCACGGAGGTGCCCGCGGCGGTGGAGGGCCGGGCCGTCATCGTTCGGCGCCTGAGCATGGTCTCGGCCGAAGCGATCGTGCGCGGCTTCCTGACCGGCTCCGGGCTGAAGGAGTACCAGCAGAGCAGGACCGTCACCGGGATCCCGCTGCCTGCAGGGCTGGTGGACGGGTCCGAGCTGCCGGAGCCGCTCTTCACCCCCTCGACCAAGGCTGAGCAGGGCGACCACGACGAGAACATCACCTACGACAGGCTCGTGGAGGTGGTGGGCTCGGAGCGGGCCAGCGCCCTGAAGGACCAGAGCCTGCGGATCTACGAGCTCGCCGGCGCTCGGGCGAGGGAAGCGGGCATCATCCTGGCCGACACGAAAGTGGAGTTCGGGATCGACGAGCAGGGGGGCATGGTGCTCGCCGATGAGGTCCTCACCCCGGATTCTTCCCGGTTCTGGCCCGCCGATGAGTGGGCGCCGGGGAGGTCGCAGCCGAGCTTTGACAAGCAGTTCGTGCGTGATTGGCTCACCAGTGAGGATTCAGGCTGGGACCGTGAGGCCGGCGTCGCACCCCCGCCGCTGCCGGAGCACATCGTTGCTGCCACCCGGGAGCGGTACATCGACGCATACCGCCGCCTCACCGGCCAGGAGCCGCAGCTCTAGGCCACCGGGCACCCTCGACGTCTCCGAGCGCACCCGGGACGGCGGCGCACCGCCTAGCTGTCGCGCAGGCTGCGACGGGCCTGGCCGATGACCCGATCGCGGCGGAAGATCCGCTCCAGGTGCTCCATCTGGTCGTTGATCTCAGCCTGGCCCGTGGAGAAGGCTTCGACGGTTTCGCGGTAGCGATCTTCGAAGAGCCGCCAATCGTCTGCTTCAAGCTGCGGGGCGATCTCGCGCAGCTCCTCCATGGCGCGCTGCGCCTCGGTGCCCTGGGCGTGAGCTTCGGCGGCCACGTCAGCCAGCAGGTGGAGCGTCGCCGTGGTGTCAAGGGTGGCGGTCTTCTCGTCATCATCGTCGCCGCTGACTTTGCCGATGCCCCACAGGAGAAAGAGAAGGGCAGCGACGCACCCGAAGATCAGCAGGACAGTTTCCCACCATTCGTTGACCACAGCATTCTCCCCGGTTCAGACAGCCCTTACTGATTCGAGTCTACAAGTGCTGCTGTGCCGGTCTCCGGGTGCGACTAGAGCGCGCTTGCGACGGCGGCCGCGTACTCGGCCGTGCACTCGCCGGTGGGGTGGACCTGGTCGGCCTGCAGGCAGTGCGTGTTCGCGTCGGCCCTGCTGTTCCAGTCGGCGACGCGCACGTTGCTGCGGCTCGCGGCGACGCTCTGCAGCATGGCGTTGTGCGAGTCCACGAATGCCATCGGCCCATAGAGGTTCACCAGGATGACTGTCCTGTCGCCGGCGGCGCTGACGGCCCGGGTCACATCCGCCTCGCTGCCCACACCGTTGATGCCGACGCCGAGCACCACCGTCTCGGCGGAGGGCACCTGGCTGACCGCGGCTGAGACGATGTCCGGGGCGCTGACCAGCTGCCGCGACTCGGCTGCGTCCACTACCACATCGAACCGGCTCGTCAGGGCGCCGGATGATGCGAGCATCACCGAATCGCCCACAGCAACCATGCTGGCACCGCTCCCGCTCTCCACCGCGGGAGCCTCCTCGGGTGCTGCCTCCTCCTCGGAGTCGGTCGCCTCGTCCTCAGGAGTCGGCTCCTCGCTCGGGGTGGGGTCCTCGCTCGGGGGGGGCTCCTCGGAGGCGGATGCCTCTTCGGTCGGGGACGGTGCGCTGTCGGTGGGTGAGGGGTCCTGCGGCTCAGGCTCCCCGGCATCCGGCGAGGGGGCTGCCTCCTCCTGCACGGCCTCGCTCGGCGCGGCCTCGGGCTCCTCCTCGAGCACGTCCTCAGGCGTCGGGTCCGGCCCCGATGCATCAGCCTCGTCGGATTCCTCCTCAGCGGCCTCCGGCTCTTCGTCAGCCGCCGACGACGAGCTTCGGTCGTCGCTGCCCGGAAGAGCCGGGCCTCCGGGAAGCAGGCCGCCTCGTTCGAACGACTCCGTGACGGTGTCGTGCTGATCATCCGCCGGGTCCTCGGCAGGCAGGCCGTCCTCGTCCTCTCCCGCAAAGGACTGGGTGTGCTCCTGGCCCTCGGCGAGGAGGGTCTGGAGGGAGGTGGACTCCGGCGAGCTGGTCTGCGACCAGGCAATCGAGGCGACGAGAGCGGCGACGATCGTTCCTGCCGCGGCGGCCCGCGCAGGAGCCTTCAGCACATGGCCGAACCCGTGTCGGCGCACGGGCATCTCCACCCACCGGTAGCTGGCCTCCGCCGCTGCCACGGCGACGATGACGGCCAGCACCCTCACCTGATACTGGTCGAGCAGCTCCAGCAGCGGGATCCGGTGCGCTGCCATGAGGTGGTCGGCCAGCACGATCAGAGGGAAGTGCCACAGGTAGAGGCCGTAGGAGCGTGTGCCGATCCATCCCAGCAGGCTTACGTCACCCCACCGGGAGAGTCCTGCGGGGCCGATGAGGCATGCACCCACCAGCAGCAGGCCGGCCAGGGTTCCGCCGAGGGTGAGGAGCGGCTCGCGGCCGGGGGTTTCGGCCCATGCGGAGAAGGTGAGCAGTCCGATGGCCGCCAGGCCCGCCGCCGTCATCAGCAGCGCCAGCCCGCCGCGTCCCACGACTGCGGCAGTCTCCTGGACGCGTGAGGCAGGGACCTCCGCCTTCAGGCCCCCGGAGCTGCCTGAGGCGTGGCCGGACGCATCTCCGGCGGCGCCGGCGCTGACGGGGGGCGTCTTCAGGAAGGCTTTGGGGCTGAAGGCCAATGCGGCGCCGAGCAGCAGCCCGTAGAGGTGGCTCACGGTGGCCAGGTAGGCGATGTTCGCCTGGCCGAAGTGGACCAGGCCGAGCATCAGGACTGTCGAGACCACGGCGAGGGCTATCAGGTTGGCGCGCATCCGGGCGAACGCCTGTTTGGGCAGCCGAGCCCTGACCAGGAAGGCGATCAGCAGAACCGGCCACAGGAGGTAGAACTGCTCCTCGATGGCCAAGGACCAGAAGTTGTCGAACAGCCCCGCCTGGGAGGCGTTGAAGTAGTCGAAGCTCGCGGCCATCTGCGTCCAGTTCGCCGTGAACGTGAAGATCCCGACCAGCTGCCAGCCCAGACCCGTGAGGACGTCGCCGCCCAGTGCGGCGGCGGCCAGGGTGCAGGCGGCCACGACCAGCACGATGGCGGGGACGAGGCGGCGTGCTCGCCGGACGTAGAAGCGCTTCAGATCGATCCGGCCACGGTCCCTGTACTCGCGGATCAGCAGCGAGGTGATGAGGAACCCGCTGATCACGAAGAACACATCCACGCCGACGAATCCGCCCGGGGCCCACGAGGGGTTGATGTGGTAGACGATGACCAGCACCACGGCCAGGGCGCGGAGCCCGTCGAGCCCGTGGATGCGGGAACGGGTGCCCTCCGCCGGGCGCCGCTTCCGCAGGCCGGTGGGGCGGGCACGCTGAGGTGCGGCGGGCGTGGGCGCGGGCCGTTCAGCCAGCTGTTCCATAGGCACAGCGGTTCTCCTAGGCCATCTGCTTCGGGGGAAGAAAGGGGAAGGCTGCAGAGGACCCGAAGTCATCATGTCAGCAGAGCCCCCGGATGCGGCCCAACCGCAGCACGTGTGTTGGCCCGGCGTACGTCCGGGCGGCAGGGGGCTTCTACGCGCCGCTGGACATGGAGGCTTCCCATGCGGTGTGCAGCTGGGAGAAGTACCCGCCGGCGTCGATGAGCTCCTGAGGGGTCCCGTCCTCAATCACCGTGCCCTCATCAATGACCAGGACCCGGTCGGCGATCGCCACCGTGGAGAGGCGGTGGGCGATGATGAGTGCGGTGCGGCTGCCCAAGAGACGTTCGAGCCCCTGCTGGACCAGCTGCTCGCTGGGCAGGTCCAGCGAAGCGGTCGCCTCGTCCAGGATCAGCACGGTCGGGTCAGCCAGGAAGGCCCGCGCGAAGCTGACCAGCTGGCGCTGCCCCGCAGAGAGCCTGCCGCCGCGCTTGCTCACGTCGGTCTCGTAGCCCTCGGGCAGCGACTCGATGAAGTCATGCACCCCTACGACCTTCGCCGCGGCGACCACTTCCTCGAAGGTGGCGCTCGGGCGGCCCAGGGCGATGTTCTCCCGCACGCTCCCGGAGAACAGGAAGGCCTCCTGGGTGACCATGGCCACGTGTCGCTGCCGGTCCTTCTCGGCCAGCTGCCGAAGGTCAACGCCGTCGAGGGTCACGCGCCCGGAGGTGACGTCGTAGAAGCGGGTGAGCAGCTTGGCCAGCGTGGACTTGCCCGCTCCGGTGCGGCCCACAATAGCCACGGTCTGACCGGCAGGAATGTGCAGATCCATCTGTCGCAGTGCGACCGGGCCGTCGTTCGTGTAGCGGAACTCGGCCGCCTCGAACCTGACCTCGCCCCGCGCCTGCGGAAGCTGCTGAGGCTCAGGGGCCTCGGTGACCTTCGGCTTCTCCTCGAGGAGGCCGGAGACCTTCTCCAGGGCCGCGACCGCCGACTGCAGCGAGTTGTAGAAGATCGCGATCATGTCCAGGGGCTGGAAGACGCGCTTGGTGGCCAGCACCACCCCGGCCAGGGTGCCCGCGCTGAGGTCGCCTTCGAGGGCGCGGAAACCGCCCCACAGCAGCACGGCTGTCACGGTGAGGTTCCCCACCAGGAGCAGGGAGGGCTGGAGCACGCCGAAGAGGCTGATCGCCCGGACCTGATCATTGCGGTAGTCGCCGGTCAGCTGCCGGTACTGCCGGTTCCTGGAATGCTCACGCCGGAACGCCTGCACGGCGCGGATGCCCGTCATCGATTCCACGAAGTGCACGATCATCCGGGCCGAGCTGATCCTTGTCCGCCGGTACGCGACCTCGGAGCGCTTCTGATACCAGCGCGCGAGGAAGAAGACGGGCACGCAGGCCACCGCCAGCACCAGCCCCGAGCGGGGATCCATCACCACGATCGACACGGCGGTGAACAGCATGAACATCCCGCCCTGCACCAGCGCGTTCACGCCGCCGTCGAGCAGCTCCCGCAGCGACTCCAGATCACTGGTCTGGCGTGAGATCACCCGCCCGGAGGTGTACGTCTCATGGAAGTCCAGGGAGAGCCGCTGGGTCTGCTCGAAGACGTCGTCGCGCAGCCGGAACAGCATCGCCTGGGCGGCGGTCGCGGTCATCCGGGTGTAGCAGAACAGCAGCAGCGCGGCGGTGACGGCAGCGGTCATGTACACCGCGGCCGGGACGAACACGCCGCGGACGTCGCCGTCGAGCATCGTCGGGATGCCCCAGTTCAGCGCGAAGGCCACAATCATGGGAGTGGAGGCCTGAGCGGCCTGGGAGACCACCACGGCGATGGCCGTCAGCAGCAGACGCAGCCGCTGGCCCTCCGAGACTCGCACCAGCAGCCTCCAGGAGCGGCGCCGGATGAAGCGGCGCTCCTCCGTGGTGAGGTCGGTCTGCTCCTCGCCGGCTGTGCCCCGCAGGTGTGCGAACGGGTCTGGGGTCGACTCGGTGCCGGACGCGTCGGCTCGCTGCCCGGCCATCAGATCAGCTCCCGCTGGGGCGCCATCACACTGCGGTACAGCTCACTGCGCGCCAGCAGCTCAGTATGGGTGCCCGTCTCAGCGATCCGCGCTCCCTGTCCGGGCTGTTTGTGCAGCAGCGCCACCCGGTCGGCTAGCGCCACCGTGGAGGGCCGGTGGGCGACGATGATGGTGGTGGTCCCATGGAGGGCGGATTTCAGGCGTTCGGTGACGCGCTCCTCGGTGCGCACGTCCAGCGCGGAGAGCGGATCGTCGAGCAGCAGCACGGACGGGCGGGCAGCAATTGCTCTGGCCAGGGCCAGACGCTGCCGCTGACCGCCGGAGAGGCTCAGGCCCTCCTCGCCGATGCGAGTGTCCGCGCCGTACGGAAGAGACTCCACGAATTCGGCGTCCGCGGTGGTCAGCGCCTCCTCCATCACGCGTTCGAGCTCATCGGTGCCGGGTGCCCCGGGGCACTGCGGATGGTGCGGGTCGTCCTCCTCGCGCTCATGCTCGGTGCCCAGCAGCACGTTGGCGCGCACCGACGCCGAGAAGAGCGTGGGATCCTCGAACGCCATGGCCACCCGCGAACGGAGATCGGCGAGGTCGAAGTCCCGCACATCGACGCCGTCGATGCGCACTGCTCCGCCGGTGACGTCGTGCAGGCGAGGAATCAGGCTCAGCAGGGTCGAGGTGCCGCCGCCGGTGGAGGAGACCAGCGCCAGGGTCTCGCCGGGCTCCACCCGCAGGCTGACCTGATCGAGCAGGTCGGGCTCCGCCTGGGAGGTGTGCGGGAAGCGGAAGCTGACGCCCTCGAGCTCCACCAGCCCTCGCTCCGGTGCTGCGGCGGGGCGCTCCGGCGAGGTCAGCTCGGGCGGGATGCTCATCACGTCGATGTGGCGGTCTATGGCTGTCTTCGCCATGAACACCATAGACAGGAGCTGGCCGATGTTCTCCAGGGGCGCCTTCAGCACGATGGCCACGCCGAAGAAGCTGGTGATCGCACCGGCGGTGACATTGCCCTCGCTGACCTGCCAGATGCCGCCGGCCAGGCAGACCGCCAGGACGCCCTCCGGCAGAAGGATCATGATGAGCTGAAACGCTGCGAGGGTCCTGGCCTTAGTGATCTCCAGGACGCGCAGCTGCTGCGCCTGGGTGCGGAAGCTGGCCTGGGCCTCGTCGCTGCGCCCGAAGGCTTTGAGCACCCGGATCCCGTGCACAGACTCTTCGACCTCGGTCGCGACGTCGCCCGCCTGATCCTGCGAGGCCCTCGAGAGCCGGGAGAATCGCCGGCGAAAACGGGGTCCGAACACCAGCACCGGGACGGCGCCGAAGAGGAAGATGCTCGCCATGACGGGCGAGTTCACGAACATGAGCGTCAGGCCGGTGAGGAGGGTGACGACGACGGTCACCAGCATCAGTGACCCGAATGCGAAGAACCGGCGCAGCATGTTCAGGTCCGCTATCGCCCGGGACTGCAGCTGACCGGCATCCCATGAGGCGTGGAATGCTGCCGACTGACCCACCAGGCGGCCGAAGAGTGTGGTGCGCATGTTCGTCTCGGCGTCTGAGGCGACCGGGATGACGAAGAACCGGCGCATGTACACCAGGACGGCTTCGAGGAGGCCGAGCGCGAGGATGAAGCCGGCTCCCAGCCACACGGCCTGCGCAGCGGCGCCGTCGGCCTCGATGTCGTCGACGACCCTGCCCAGCATCTGGGGGATCGCCAGGGCCGTCACGCCTGCACCCACTGCGGAGAGCACGCCCAGCGTCCAGCGCAGGCGAAGCCCCTCGAAGTATGGGCCGAGGCGGGTCAGCGCCTCCCGGAGGCTGCGCTGCTGGCCCTGCGCCTGAGCCTGCTGCTGAGACGCCTTCCCGCTCGTCATCCGGAGGCTCTGCTCTCAGGGGGCGTGAGCGTCAGCAGGGTCGCCTCGGGCGGGCAGAACAGCCGCAGCGGTGCGGTTCGGGATGTGCCGATGCCGGCTGAGACGTGCAGGAGGGTGCGACCGCGCAGGGAGGGCGTGCCGCTGCGGTCGATGCGGCTCAGGCCCTTGGCCTGCCGGGCGGGGAGGTCGCAGTTGGTGACCAGCGCACGGCCGCCGGGGAGGCAGACCTGGCCGCCGTGGGTGTGGCCGGCGAAGACGATCCCGGCCTCTGCCTCGGCGAACTCGGCGAGCACTGATCGGACCGGCGCGTGGGTGACGCCGATGCGGGCACCCTCCTCCTCGCCGGGCCATCCGGGGAAGTCGTCGCGCTCGATGTGGGCGTCGTCGGTGCCGGCGAGGCGGATTCGGCTCTCGCCCACCTGGAGCGAGGCGCCGGCGTTGGTCAGGTCGGCCCAGCCGGTGCTTTCGAAGCCCCGGTGCAGGGCTGCGGTGTCCAGGGTGGGCTCCCCATGCTCCTGATGGGGCTGGGAGGGGCCGCCCAGGTATTTGAGGGGGTTCTTCAGCTGCGGCGCGAAGTAGTCATTGGATCCCGGTACGAAGGCGCCAGGAAATTGCCGGAGCGCGGCGAGTGCGTCCAGCACCTCGTCGACCGCGTCCGGGTGGGAGAGGTTGTCGCCGGTGTTGATCACCAGGTCCGGCTTCAGATCAGCCAGCTGCCGCAGCCATTCGAAGGCCCTGCGCTGGCCGGGCACGTAGTGGATGTCTGAGATGTGAAGGATGCGCAGCGGTGCGCGCAGTCCGGGCAGGGTTCCTTCAGCGCGTCGGAGTGTGTAGCGGCGACGCTCAACGACGCCGGCGTAGGCGGCCGTGCCGACCCCCAGGGTGAGGGTCAGCCCGGCCGCCGCGCCTAGCGGGCGCATGAGCGGCAGGACGCGGTCCAATCAGTCATCGTCATCGTCATCGTCGTCGCCGTTGTCTGACCCGCCGTTGCCGCCGTCGGGGCCCTGGGCCAGTGAGTAGGGCCAGTACCGGTTCTCGCGACGCTCGTCGAACGGGGAGTTCCGCGCCTCGGCGAAGTCGCCTGTGGGGTAGGCGTCGGCGACGCTGCTCATGTAGTCGTACCACATGGGTGCGGCAAGGGTGCCGCCGTAGAGCTGCTCCTCGTAGAAGGTACCGCCGAACGTTTCGTCGTACAGGATGTCCTGCTCGCTCTGCGAGGCCCAGGTGCCGACGTGGCTGACAGTGGTCAGACCCTCCGTGGAGCCGGCGAACCATGTGTTGGTGCCGTTGTTCGACGTTCCCGTCTTGCCCAGCATCGGGAAGGGCGCCTGCCCGTCAGGGATGTCCTCGGCGTTGTTGACCAAGGTGTCGTTGACCTGCGCGGCGACCTCGGCGTCGAAGGCCTGGTGGCAGCTGACATCTTGGCCCGGGTACTCGTTGCCCTGCGCGTCGGTCACCGAGAGGATGGCGCGGTTGTCGCACCGCTCACCGTCCTGGGCGAAGGCGGTGTAGCCCTCGGCCAGCGTCATCGGAGACATCTCGACGCCGCCGATGATCGCCGAGATCGTTTCGGTGAAGTCCGGGTAGCCGTCCTGATCACCCGGGAGATTCAGGCCCGAGCGCTCGATGAGGTCGTTGATGGCACAGAGGTCCATATCTGCCGCGGTGGCCGCCGTCGCCGTGTTGAGCGAGTAGTAGAGGCCGAAGTCCACGGTGGTGTCTTCGCCGTCGAGCTCCTCGATCACGTTGGTAATGTTCCAGCCGCCGTCGTCGAGAAGCCGAACGCTGCCGCCCTCGCGGCAGCTGGCCTCGAACCGGTGGCCCTGCTCGTACTCGTCCGTGGATGCGTCGATGACGTCATCCATAGACCCGCCCTCCTCGATCCAGGCGGCCGAGACGAAGGGCTTCAGAGTGGAGCCGACCGGGAACCCGCCGGAGTCGCCGTACTGGAAATCGGTGTTGAAGTTCATGGTGGTGCGGCCCGCAGCGCCGTCA
Organism: Nesterenkonia sp. NBAIMH1; assembly: GCF_007922635.1. Taxonomy (NCBI): domain Bacteria; kingdom Bacillati; phylum Actinomycetota; class Actinomycetes; order Micrococcales; family Micrococcaceae; genus Nesterenkonia; species Nesterenkonia sp. NBAIMH1. The sequence goes on along the minus strand of NZ_CP042335.1, from coordinate 1,203,793 downwards.
TCATCGGTGTGATAATCCGTGGACTGCGCCATGGCGAGCACATTGCCGGTGCTGTTCTCGATGGTGGTCATCGTGCCGACTGCGCCGGACTCGTGACCGGTCTCGACGTTGTCGTAGACCTCGTCCTCAGCAGCGATCTGCAGGTTCGGGTCCAGGGTGGTCTCGATGCGCAGCCCGCCGCGGTTGAGCAGGTTCTCCCGGTCCTCCCAGGTTTCGCCGAACTGCTCGTCCTCCAGGAAGAGCTTGGTCACGTAGTCGCAGAAGTAGGGGGCGGCGGTGGCGTTGATGCAGCCGGCGCTCTCTCCGGTGTCTTCGACCAGGTCCAGATCCGAGTTCCGGGCCTCCTCAGCCTCGTCTGCCGAGATGAACCCGTTGCGCTCCATGGTCTCGATGACCGTGTTCCGCCGGTAGAGCGACGCGTCCGGGTTGGCGCGTGGGTTGTAGGCGTTGGGGGACTGCACCATGCCTGCGAGGACGGCGGACTGCGCGACGTCCAGCTCGGAGGCCGGGATGCCCCAGTAGGACTGGGCGGCAGCCTCCACGCCGTAGTTCCGGCCGCCCAGCAGCACGATGTTCAGGTAGCCCTCAAGGATCTCCTCCTTGGTCATCTCCTGCTCCACCGCAACTGACAGCTTCATCTCTCGAAGTTTGTCGCCGTAGGTCTTCTCGTTGATCCCGGAGATCGTGTACTGGCCCTCACCAGTGATCGTCACGGCGTTGTTGAGCACGTTGTTCACATACTGCTGGGTGATGGTCGAGGCGCCCTGCTGGGTGGGGCGGGTGAGGTTGTGCGCCAGGGCGCGGCCCACGCCTCGGGCATCGACGCCGCCGTGCTCGTAGAAGCGCTCGTCCTCGATGGCGAGGATGGCATCCTGCATGGTCTGCGAGATCTCGTCCAGAGCCACCGGCTCCCGGTTCTCCTCATAGAACTCGGCGATCTCGTTGCCCTCGCTGTCCAGCATCACCGACGGGGTGGAGAGCGGCGCCTCCTCGAGCTCTGCAGGGATCTCATCAAGGATGTCCGAACCGGCCGCGGCCGCGGCCCCGCCGGTCGCAGCCAGGGGGAAGATCAGTCCGGCGGCGAGAATGCCGCACAGCGCGCTCACACCGAGGAAGGACATGATCTTGCCCACGGTGGTAGCGGTGTCGAAGAGGGGAGATTTGCGAGGCGCCATCCGCACTATGATATACGCCAGGTCAACTCCAGCTCATCACGACCTCAACACCAGGTGGAGACCTGCGCCCCCGCGTCGTTGAGCTACCGTGACACCCATGATTTCACCTGCGAAGGCGGGCTTCGTGCCTGTGATCCTCGGCCCTCTGATCCACGGCTACACCGCAGCGCGGAGCTTCCACGAGATCTACGGGGTGAAGTCCGTCATGCTCGCCCGGAACAAGACGGGGTACACCTGGGCCTCCTCCATCCTCGACCTGCGGCTGCACGCGGATCTCAACGACGACGAATCCTTCCTCAGGATCCTCACCGAGACCGCCGCGGGCTCTCAGAGCCGCCTACGGCGTCCCGCTTGTGCTGGTCCCCAGCAACGACGTCTACGTCGAGCTGGTGGCACGCCACGCCGAGGAGCTGGAGAGCCTGTATCTGTTCAACAGCCCGCACGAGGAGCTGCGCGCCCAGCTGATGGACAAGGAGGCGTTCTACGCCCTCGCCGAGCAGCATGGCCTCGACATCCCGGCCACCCAGATCCACCGGGTGGGGAGCCCTTCGAGCTCGAGATCGACCGTTTCCCCGTGGTCATCAAGCCCACGCACTCCAACCAGTGGTGGGAGCACCACACCAAGATCCGGGGGCATCAGAAGGTCTACCGGCTGGACACGCTGGACGAGGTCCGGGACGTCGTGGCTGCCGTGGAGGACTCGCCCTACCGCGAGTCGCTGATCATCCAGGAGTACGTCCCCGGCGACGACACGCGGAACTGGGACGCGGTGCTGTATCTCAGCAGCGAGGCGAAGTGCGAGCTGGTGACGCTGGGCCAGGTGGCGCTGCAGGAGCATGCTGCCAATGCCGTGGGCACCTACAGCGCTGTCATCTCCAAGTACGACGAGGCGCTCATGACGCGGTTCAGCACCTTTCTCGAGGAGATCGGCTACACGGGCATCGCCAACGCCGACATGAAGTGGGACGAGCGCGACAGGGTCTACAAGGTCATGGAGATCAATTGCCGTCCCGGCCGCTCCAGCTACTACACCTCACAGCTCGGCCATCCGCTCATGCAGTACTTGGTCGACGATGTGGTCCACGGTCGCCGAAGGGAGCTGACCCTTGCCCAGGGCGACGTCCTCTTCCGGGTGACACCCCGCTACGTGCTGCGCGACTACGTGAAGGACCCGGACGTCCTGGCGGAGGTGAAGCGTCTCGTCAGAGAGCGCAAGGACCTCAACCCGCTGCACTACGCCAAGGATCTCTCGCCGAAGCGCAACGCCTACCTGCTGGGACGTCACCTCAAGCAGGGCCGGAAGTACGCCGCCGGCACGTGGGCTCAGGACTGAGGCGCGGGGGCGATCACCGGTCGGTGCACTGCCCCGTGCTGACCGTCTCGGTGAAGGCGCCCGGGTTGCTGAGCACATCGCCTCCGGTCTCGGCGGTGATGGCGAAGCCCACCTGGTTGCCCTCCATCGCGCGGGCGAACACCACCCCCACCACGTTGCCCTCAGGATCGACCAGCGGTCCGCCGGAGTTGCCCTGACGCACGTCCGCGCTGATCTGGTAGATCTCCAGCGACGTGGGGTCGTCCCCGTAGATGCTGTTGACCTGCGAGGTGTCTCGAGCCTGCACCACAGCCGGGCCGGCGGTGAAGGGGCCGCCGGAGGGGTAGCCCATGACGAAGCCCTCGTCGCCTGCATCCAGGGGCTCGCCGATGGTGGCCGCAGGGGCCTGGAGGGGGTCGACGGCCAGGAGTGCGAGGTCCGCAGCGGTGTCGAAGTGGACAGGCCGGCCGGTGACGACCTGTCCGTCCGGCAGCTCGACGGAGGGGTCGGGGACCCCGGCCACCACGTGCGCGTTGGTGACCACCCGGGTCTCGGAGACGGCGACGCCGGAGCCGGACTGCGACTGCGCGCACTGCTCAGCCACTCCGGTGATCTTCGCCACAGAGGCGGAGGCGGCCTCCGCCTCCGCGGTGAGCTCACCGGTCAGCTCCGGGGCCTCCTCCGTCTGGGGCACGAGCAGCTGGGCCAGCTCTGGGATGTCGGAGTCCACGACGGCTCCCTGCAGCTGCCCGAACATGCGCTCGACGGGGTCTGGGACGGCGTCCTCGAGGGCTCGGAGGACGGTGGACTGCTGGATGTGCTGGTTCACCGGGGCGAAGCCCATGCCCTGCATGGAGAAGCTCAGCCCGGCGAGCACGAGGCCCGCCACGAAGAGGTTCAGAACCCCTCCGAAGACTGCGGTGAGGGCCTGGAGCGTCTCTCCGCGGAAGAGCTTCTGGACCTCCCGGCCCGCTGCGGCGCCGAGCGCGTTGCCGGCCACCACGAGGATGATCGCTGTGCCGATGACGGCTATGACGCGCCAGAAGGGGTCATCGACCCAGCCGCCCACGATCGGCATCGCGAAGAATGCGGCCGCCGCGCCGACGAGGAATCCGGCCGCCCCTCCCAGAGTCCTCCAGAAGCCGCGGGCCACCCCGGCGATGAAGAACCCGAGGAGGACGAGGATGAGGACGATGTCCAGCAGAGTGGGCTCCACGTGTCCTCCGGATGCGCGTGTGCAGGGTGTGTCGAAAAGATCGCACCCCAGCGTATGCCACCGCGTGCCGCACCGCGCGGACCGTTCGCCTGACACCCCAAGGGAATATCATGTGACTCTGATAACTTTTCTACGGGCGGTAGTAGATGCTGCCCGTTTTGCCTCGCCCGCCAAACCAGAAACGGATCGGTCATGGACCTCGACGAACTGCGTCGCGCCCCACTGTTCGCAACAGTGGACGACGACGCCTTTTCCACACTCACCGACCAGCTCACAGAGGTCGAGCTCTCCCGCGGAAAGTCGATCTTCCACGAGGGCGAAGAGGGTGACGAGCTGTACTTCATCACCTCAGGGAAGATCAAGCTTGGCCGGGCCACCCCTGACGGACGCGAGAACCTGCTGGCAGTTCTCGGCCCCGGGGAGATCTTCGGCGAGATGGCGCTGTTCAACCCCGCCCCCCGAACAGCCACGGCGACTGCTGTCTCCGAGACGGTGCTGGCCGGCCTGAAGCACGAGAACCTGAAGAAGGTCATCCACCAGGCGCCTGAGGTCTCAGTGCAGCTGCTGCGCGCCCTCGCCCAGCGTCTGAGCCGCACCAACGAGTCGCTGGCCGACTTGGTCTTCTCCGACGTTCCCGGCCGTGTCGCGAAGGCTCTGCTGGATCTTGCGGACCGTTTCGGCCGCCCGGCGCCCGACGGCGTCCTGGTGGCGCATGAGCTCACGCAGGAGGAGCTCGCCCAGCTGGTGGGCGCCTCGCGGGAGACGGTGAACAAGGCCCTGGCAGAGTTCGTCCAGCGCGGATGGCTTCGTCTCGAAGCCCGCGCCGTCGTCATCCTCGACATCCAGCGCATCCGGCAGCGCTCGCGCTAGACGCTCCGCGACGCCATATAGAGGCTGAAGACCTTGGCCAGAGCGGGACTCACCTGGTAGTCCCACTCGCCCAAGGACTGGACCACATCTGCGCCCATCGTGGTCTTGAACTCGAGGAGGCCGCGCGCCGGGGAGCCGGCCTCCAGTGAGGGACTGACGCCGCCCAGCCCGTACCAGCGGCATCCGGCGGCCAGCGCCAGCTCGACCTGATGCAGCTGCAGCAGCCGAGGAGCATAGCGTTTGCGCTCCTCATGCGATGAGGCTCCGTAGGCGTAGAAGCCGAAGTCGCCCTGCCGCAGGTACACGGCTGCAGCCAGTGGCTGCCCCTCGAAGTGGGCGCACAGGACGCGGCACTCACTGAGCCCGCCGCGGTTCATCGCGTCGTGCATGCGACGGAAGTACTCGGCAGGGCGGGGGATGAATCCCTGGCTGGAGGCCGTGGCCTCATAGAGGCGCTGGAACTCGCTCAGCCGTTCTGAGACGTCCCCGTCGGCCGAATCCAGAACCGTCAGCTCGGAGCGCGCGGACTTGCGGGTCTGCCGCTTCGAGGTGGAGCTCATCCTGCCCAGCACCTCATCGGAGGTGAGGGCCTCCTCTGCGCCGTCCTCCGTTCGTGTGGTCAGCGGAATGCTGGCGGCGAACTGCGGCTGGCCGGCTTCGAAGTCGGTGCTCGGCTCGGGCTCTCTCCACCCCAGATCAAGGAGCTGCTGACGGGTCCGGAGCATGTGCGGCCCCTCCCACGCAGGAGGCAGAGCCGACACGTCCTGAGGGGCGTCCTGCTCCTTCTCCGCGGAGGCCAGCGCATGGCGCACCTCCTCGGCGCCCCAGCGCCGCAGATGTCCGGGGAGTCCCATGCGCACCAGGAAGGCTCCTGCCTGGGACAGGTGCTCCGTCAGCGCTGGGAGCGCCTCATGCCAGCTGATGCGCGCCTCGTCGAGGATCGGCCCTTCGGGAATGTAGGCCAGACGTCTGCGCCCGAGCACCGGGGTGCGGCGGGGGACGGGCAGCCGCCTGCCGAGGACCAGGGCCGTTCCCGCGAGGGCCTCAGCACCGTCGTCACCGTGACGGAAGAGGCCCAGGGAGAAACCGTCCCATTCCTTCTTCACCAGCGCCCACTGGGGGTTCTGCATGAAGCTGGCCGCAGGGTGCGCCGCGAGGAACCTCAGGTGTTCCTCGGAGCTGATGGGGCGAAGGGTGATCGCCCGCCCGGAAGGCTGCGGCGCAGTGCGCACAGGGGAGCCTGGGGACACTGGGCACCGCTCCTCTACAGGCCCTTGGCCCACGTGGCTTCGGCGTACTTCTTCCGGTAGCGGAAGGCCCGGACGGCAGCCCAGGCGTGACGTTTGAGGCTCCGCTCGCCCTTGGCGATCATCGGCTTGTAGACCCTCTTCTGCCGGTACATCTGATCCACATCGGCGAGGACCTCGGGGCTGTCGACGTAGGTGGTGAGGATGCTGCGGGGAACGAGGGTGTAGAGCCGGCGCTCCTCCACGAACACGCATTCTGAAGGACGGCGGCCGCGGATGAGGTCCTCCACCAGGTAGCCGGCCAGGTTGTGGCCCTGCGCGGTGGCGTGGTCGCTGGAGCGGCCCTGCCGGATGTTGACCTCAAGGATCTTGAAGGTGCCGTCGCGGCTGTCCCACTTGAGGTCGAAGTTGGCGAGCCCGGTGTAGCCGATCTCCTCCAGAAAGTCCTTCATGAGCGTCATGGTGTCCCGGTCGTACCGAGAGATCACCGAGGCGAAGTTTCCGATCGCGGTCGGCTCATGCTCCTGCAGCACCACCTGGGCCAGGTTGACGAACTCGGCCCGCCCGGAGGTGTGCATGTAGAGGTCCGACTCGTACAGCGAGGTGTCGCCGCCGGGGATGAAGTCCTGGATGATGATGGGCGCGCGGTAGCCCGACGCCTCGATCATGGCCACCTTGGCCGCCAGGTCCTCGTGGGAATACACCCGGTAGACCTTCTCCTGGCCGTCGAACTTGTGGCGGTTGTACTGCACCGGGTCGGAGGGCTTCACAATGACGGGATAGTCGGAGATCTCCGTGGTGAGCGGCTGGCCGACCTGGTGGAAGTGCGTCTCCGGGATCGGCAGCCCGTGCTTCTGCGCGAACGGGTAGAAGAGCTCCTTCCACTGCAGCGTGTCCAGAAGCTCGAGGCTCGGATAGTTGAACCGATAGTGCGCGCGGAGAGCCTCGGCGTGCTCGATGATCAGGCGCACATAGTGGTCGCTGGTGCCCACGAGCAGCAGCGGTCCTTCGTCCTGGTGCGCCGCCGCGAACTCCAGCAGCGCCGGGAGGAAGACCTCAGAGTCGTCGAGTCGGTCCACCAAGGTGGTGGAGGCGATGAGCGAGGAGTATCCGGTGAAGCCGAGATTGACCTTGCCGATGACGCGCGGCCTGACGCCGAAGCCCGAGTAGAAGGCGCTGGCCATGTGGTACGCGTTGAGGTCGGTGCCGATGATGACCGGAGTGAACTCCGGGGTTCCTCTATGCGACATATGCGATGGCGTCCACTTCCACCGGGGTGTCCAGCGGCAGCACGGGGGCTGCTACGGCGCTGCGGGCGTGCTGCCCGGCGTCGCCGAAGGCGTGGCCCAGAAGCTCGGAGGCCCCGTTGATCACACCCGGCTGGCCGGTGAAGTCCGGCGCGGAGGCCACGAATCCGCCGAGCTTGGCGATTCGTGTGACGCGATCGAGGTCTCCCACCGCGTGCTTCAGGGCGGCAATGATGTTGATGCCGCACTGGCGGGCCAGCTCATAGGCCTCCTCGGCGGTGACCTCGGCGCCCACTTTCCCGGTGGCCGGCAGCTCGCCGTTCACCAGAGGCAGCTGACCGGAGACGTAGACGACGTCGCCGACGACGACGGCCGGCTGGTACGCCGCCACGGGCGGGACCACGTCGGGCACGGTGATGCCCAGCTCTGCCAGGCGCTCCTCAACGCGAGACATGCTTCCCCCTAGTGCTTGGGCCGCTTGAGGTATGCCACGGGCGCGTTGCCCTCAGGGCCGGGGAGCACGGTGACGAGCTCCCAGCCGTCCTCGCCCCACTGGTCCAGGATGCCCTTGGTGTTGTGAATGATGAGCGGAATGGTGGCGTATTCCCACACGGTCTGTTCAGCCATGGCCTCAGCTTACAAGCGTCTGTCCACCAGCGAGGCAATGTGGCGGATTGCGTACTGGTAGCCCGCAGGCCCGGCACCGGCGATGACCGCGTCGGCGACCGGCGAGACGTACGAGTGGCGGCGGAAGTCCTCACGGGCGTGCACGTTGGACAGGTGCACCTCCACCACGGGCAGGCCCACTGCTTTGAGCGCATCGGCGATGGCGACGGAGGTGTGCGTGTACGCGGCCGGGTTGATCACGATGCCCGCTGCGGTGCCGGCCGCCGCCTGGACGGCGTCGACGAGCTCACCCTCGTGGTTGGACTGGACGATGTCGGGCTCCATGGCGCAGTCGCGCGCGGTCTGCCGGCACAGGGAGTTGATGTCCTCCAGGGTGGTGGACCCGTAGATCTCCGGCTCCCTGGTGCCCAGCAGGTTCAGATTCGGACCGTGCACGATCAGCAGACGCTCAGCCATACCTGCAGTGTATGCCTCTACTGCGCGTGCTGGGCGCGCATGTCCTCGGCGATCTGAATCATCACCGAGGGATCGGAGAGCGTGGACGAGTCGCCGACGTCGTCGCCGTTGGCCACGTTCTTCAGCAGCCGGCGCATGATCTTGCCGGAGCGCGTCTTCGGAAGCTCCGGGACCACCAGCACATTGCGCGGCTTCGCGATCGCTCCGATATCGGACCGGACATGGTCTCGGAGCTCCGCTTCGACGGCCTCAGGGTCGCCCGCAGCGTCGTCGCTGAGCATCACGAAGGCCACGACTGCCTCCCCGGTCGTCGCGTCCTTCGCGCCCACCACGGCAGCCTCGGCCACCTTGGCGTGGGCGACGAGCGAGGACTCGATCTCAGTGGTGGAGAGCCTGTGCCCGGAGACGTTCATGACGTCGTCGACCCGGCCCATGAGCCAGATGTCGCCGTCCTCGTCGTAGCGCGCGCCGTCGCCGGCGAAGTAGAGGTCCGTGCCGAATCGGGACCAGTACGTCTCGCGGTAGCGTTCGGGGTCCCTCCAGATGCCGCGAAGCATGGCGGGCCAGGGCTGCCTGATGACGAGGAACCCGGACTCGCCGTTGCCGACGGGCTCGCCCATCTCGTCGACGATGCCGATGTCGATACCCGGGACCGGAGCCTGCGCGGAGCCCGGCTTGGTGTGGGTGACTCCCGGCAGGGGCGCGATCATGTGGCCGCCGGTCTCGGTCTGCCACCAGGTGTCGACGATCGGGGCCGGCTCCTTCTTGGGCGGCTGGCCGGGGCCGTTGTTGGCGCCGATGACATCCCGGAACCACAGCCACGCCTCAGGGTTGATGGCCTCGCCCACCGTTCCCAGCACACGCAGGCTGGAGAGGTCGTAGCCGTCCGGGAGCTCGCGCCCCCATTTCATGCACGTACGGATCAGGGTCGGGGCCGTGTAGAGCTGCGTGACGCCGTACTTGGCGACGATCTCCCACATCCGTGCCTTGTGGGGTGTGTCGGGGGTGCCCTCGTAGATCACCTGGGTCGCACCGTTGGCCAGGGGCCCGTAGACCAGGTAGCTGTGGCCGGTGACCCAGCCGACGTCCGCGGTGCACCAGTAGACGTCGGACTCGGGCCTGAGGTCGAAGCTGTCCCGGGTGGTCACCGCCGTCTGGGCCAGGTACCCGCCGGTGGTGTGCAGAATCCCCTTGGGCCTGCCCGTGGTGCCCGAGGTGTACAGGATGAACAGCGGGTGCTCGGAGTCATGAGGGGCATAGGTGTGCTCCGCCGACTGGTGGGGGACCGTCTCGTCCCACCACAGGTCGCGCTCCGGGGTGAGGGAGAGCTCCTCCCCGTTGCGCCTGACCACCAGCACGTGCTCGACGCTGTGGCCCGGCTCCGAGAGCGCCTCGTCCACATTGGGCTTGAGCATGGTGGGGCGGCCCCTGCGGTACGAGCCGTCCGCGGTGATGACCAGCTTGGCCTCCGCGTCGTCGACCCGAGAGCGCAGGGCGTCGGCGCTGAATCCGCCGAAGACCACTGAGTGCAGTGCGCCGATGCGGGCGCAGGCGAGCATGCTGATGATCGTCTCGGGGATCAGAGGCATGTAGATGGCGACCCGGTCGCCCTTGCCCACGCCGAGCGACTCGAAGGCATTGGCCGCACGGGCCACCTCCTGGGCCAGCTCGGAGTAGGTGATGCGCCGGGCGTCGCCCGGCTCGCCTTCGAAGAGCAGAGCTGCGCGCTCGCCGTGCCCGGCCTCCACATGGCGGTCCACGCAGTTGTAGGCGGCGTTGAGCTGGCCATTGACGAACCACTTGGCGAACGGGGCCTCGGACCAGTCCAGGGTCTGGTCGAAGTCGGCGTCCCAGCTGAGAGCATCGCGTGCTTGGTCCGCCCAGTAGGCCAGCCTGTCCTCTGCGGAGGCCTCGTAGCGGTCCGCGCCCGCCACTGCGGCAGCAGCGAACTCTGCGCCGGGTGGGAAGGGCCCGGCCTGCCCGTGCTGGCTCGTGGGCGGTGCTGCGTTGCTGCTCATGCGGTCTCTCCTCACAGAAGGCCTGTGGTGTGCATCACAGATCCTACGTCGGGGGGTGTTGAGTGTGAAGTCCGCAGGTCAGGGGCGGGGAGCGTCTCTTCTAGGATGGGCTGATGCCTGAGGAGACGCTGCTCGCAAAGAAGCGCCGTGTGCGCCGGATCAGTCGGGTGCTCGGTGAGACGTACCCCTACGCCGTCGCGGAGCTCGACTTCGAGAATCCCTTCGAGCTTCTCGTCGCCACCGTCCTGTCCGCACAGACCACCGATGTGCGGGTCAACGCCGTCACCCCGAGGCTCTTCGCCGCGTACCCGGACGCGTTCGCCATGGCCGCCGCCCGGGAGGAGGAGCTCGCTGAGATCATCAGGCCCACCGGCTTCTACAACTCCAAGACGAAGGCGCTGCTGGGCCTGGCAGGTGTTCTGGCCGTCGAGCACGACGGGGAGGTTCCGGACTCCATGGAGGCGCTGGTCAAGCTGCCGGGGGTAGGACGCAAGACCGCCTTCGTGGTGCTCGGCAGCGCGTTCGGCAAGCCCGGCCTGACCGTCGACACCCACTTCGGACGCCTCGCGCGACGGCTGGGCATGACGGAGGAGACGGATCCGGTCAAGGTCGAGAAGGCCGTGGGGGCCCTCTTCGAGCCCAAGGAGTGGACGGACCTGTCGCAGCGGCTGGTCTACCACGGCCGTCGCATGTGCCACTCGCGCCGGCCTGCGTGCGGGGTGTGCCCGGTCGCGAAATGGTGCCCCAGCTTCGGAGCGGGGGAGACAGACCCCGAGGAGGCAGAGAAGCTGCTGGCCTATGAGCTCAAGCCCGGTCGCGAGGAGCTTCTCGAGAAGTTCCGCGCCGGGTACACCAGGCGGCAGCTGCAGGCGGAGGGGTATCCGCTGAGCGCCTGAGGCCGGCGCGCGTGCCGGCTCTTCCACAGCTGCTTCGGGTGCCGGTGCGGCGCGCGGGCAGAGGCTCATGATGCGCGCTCAGGACGGGCATCAGGTGCGGCCTGGGCGACTCTGTCGGACATGCGATCTGAGACGGAGCCGCCCCCGCTGCTGCTGGTCACCGCCGATGAGCGGCTCCGCGATGACATCGCCCTCATCGCCGCCGTCGTCGGAGCCTCCTTGGAGGTCCATGCGCTGTGGCGCGACGCAGCAGACAGCGCGTCGGATCGCTGGGCGGCTCGTCTCTGCGGCCCCGATGCTCCGCCGCCTGCCGGCATCTCAGACGTCCTGCTGGCCGGTCCGGACTCCGAGGCGCTCTGGGCTGCTGCCGCACTGGCGCCCCATGCGTCGCCGGTGCCGCTGCCGGCCGGCGAGGCGTGGCTGAGCGAGCACCTCAGCGCCAAGGTGCTCAACCGTTCGGAGGGCACGGTGATCAGCGTCGCCGGCGCGGTGGGCGGATCGGGAGCCACCACCATCGCCTACCTGCTGGCGGCCGAAGCGGCCGTTCGAGGGGACCGAGTCCTGCTCCTCGACGGTGATGCCGGGTTCGGCAGCGGACTGCACCACGTGAATGAGCGGGCCCATACAGTCAGCGGCGCAGCAGCCGGCGGCCTCGCCCTGCCGGAGCTCATCGCGGCGGAGGGGAGATCTCAGCGTCGCACCTCACCAGAGCCGTGCCGGTGGTCGACGGCATCCATCTGCTCACCGGCGGGGCCGAGACGGACTCTGATCAGCTCAGATCACGCATGGGCAGCATCGTTCGGGCGGGAGCCCGCGCCTTCGACGCAGTCATCGTGGACGTCGGCCGCCGCGCGCTGCCGCAGGCCGTCGCCGAGCGGACTGATCAGATCCTCCTGGTGGCCCGGCCCACGCCTCGCGCCGCAGCGGCCGCGAGCCGTCTCATCGAGTCCGTCCCGCCCCAGCCCGTGGCCGTGATGACGAACGGCAGACCGGCATCAGGGTGGGGGCCCGACGAGATGTCCCACCAGCTGGGGACGGAGATCGTCGCAGACCTTGCCGAGCAGCGCTGGCTGCGGGCCGCCGATGAGCCGGCTGAGGCCTACGAGGTGCTGCGTGCGGCACCCGGGGCTCGCCTGATCGGGAACCTCCTGGAGCGGCTCATGGCACGCGGTTCGCAGTCAGTCGGGAGACTGCACGGTGGCTGACGCGTTCGCCGTCGAAGCAGCGGAGCCCACGCCTCTGATCAGCCCGGAGCGCCTCGAGGTGCTGCGGGAGCAGCTGACGTCCAGTCCGGATGGGGTGACCGTGGCGCGCATCGCCGAGGCGGTGCGGGCGGAGGGTCTGGCTCTGAGCTCGGGCACGGCCCAGCAGCTGGTGCGAGCACTCAGGGATGAGCTCGTCGGCCTGGGACCTCTCCAGCAGTTCGTCGAGCAGCCGGGTGTGACCGATGTGGTGCTCGACGGCCAGGGGATGATCTGGACGGACGGCGCCGAAGGACTGCGGAGCACCGGCACGAGGGTCGAGTCCGAGGAGAAGGCGCGGGCACTGGCCCGGCGGCTCATCAGCGTCTCCGGAGGCCGCCTCGATGAGGGGCACCCCTGCGCGGACGGGAGGATCGGGCACTGCCGCATCCATGCGGTCATACCGCCCATCGCCGTCGAAGGAACCATGATCTCGGTGCGGGCCGCGCGCAGCCAATCCGCCTCTCTCGAGGCGCTCGCCCTCCAGTGGGAGGGGGCGGACGATTGGCTCAGGGCGGTCCGAGGGATGGTGCGCGCCCGCATGAACGTGCTGATCTCCGGGGCGACCGGATCTGGGAAGACGGCGCTGCTCTCCGCTCTGCTGGCGGAGGTGCCGCCGGATGAGCGGATCATCGTCGTGGAGGACACCACCGAGATTCAGGCGTCTCACCCGCACCTGATCCACCTGCAGGGCCGCGGAGGCAACATTGAGGGCGCCGGCGGCGTCGATATGGGTCATCTGGTCCGCCAGACCCTGCGCATGCGTCCGGACCGTCTCATCGTGGGCGAATGCCGAGGTGCGGAGCTGCGGGACTTCCTGACGGCGATGAACACAGGACACGCAGGGGCTGCCGGCACCATTCACGCCAACTCGCCCGAGGCAGTTCCGGCGCGGCTGGTGGCCATGGGTGCGCTGGCGGGGCTCACCCCTGACACAGTGCGCATCCAGGCGGCCGCAGCCCTCCACGCCGTCATTCACGTGGAGCGTCGGCGCGGCCGACGGATGCCGGTGAAGCTGTCCATGGTGACCTATGACGAGGACAGGCTCGCCATGCTCCCAGCCCTGACGAGCACCGGCTCGGGCGTCGAGCGTGGGCCGGGCTGGGAGCAGCTCCTGGTCGGAGAGGAGGGGCGCCCGTGATGCTCGGGGCTGCAGCATGCGCTCTCGGGGCGGTCGCGGTGCTGCTTCTGCTGCCCTCACCCGGCGGCACCCAGGCGCAGCCCCGGTCCCGGGAACAGATACGCATGGTCCTGACGCGTCGGCTCCCAAAGAGGGCTCAGGCCGCAGACCATGAGGAGGCCGCGCAGCTGCTGCGCCAGCTCTCCGCACTGCTGAGCTCCGGCCGCGGCGAGGCCCAGGCGTGGGCAGACCTGCGCGACCACTGGGCCCGCACGAAGCCGGAGCACGCCATCGCCTCGATTGCGCGCCAGATCGCGGCCTCGCACATTGCCGGGGTCGGCACCTCGGAGGCACTCAGCCGCCTTCTCGGCTCCGCCGAGGGCAATGGAGAGGAAGGGCGGGGACAGACGGAGCTGAGGCGAACCCTGAGGCGGCTGCTGGCTGTCGCGCGTCTCTCCGAAACGACGGGGGCACCCCTCGCGCACCTGATCGAGCGGCTCGCGGCCTCACTGGACGATGCCGCGGAGCTGCGCGCCTCGATTCAGTCCGCATCCGCCGGGCCCCGGCTCACCCAGCTGATCCTGACGCTCCTTCCCGTCGGCGGGGTTCTGCTGGGACACCTGATGGGCGCCCAGCCCCTCCAGGCCCTGACCAGCAGCGCAGCAGGACTCGGATGCCTGGCCCTGGGCCTGCTCTTCCTGGGCGCCGGCAGGCTCTGGAGCCGCGCGATGATCCGCGCGGTCGAGGCGCGCATATGAGGGCGCAGCTATGATCTCGGCTCTGGCGGCGAGCGCCTCAGCGGCGGCTCTGGTCCTCCTGCTTCTGCCTCCGAAGGCCGATCCCCGCGCCGCACCGCGACGAGCGCCTGCGCTGCCGCGGCCCTTCGGGCGCGAGCGGACGCAGGAGGACAGCTTGGATGCGGCCTCCCTCCTTGACCTGACGGGAGCGCTGCTTGCTGCAGGAGTCGGCATCGAGGCTTCTCTGGATCGTCTGGCGCGCACTGTGCCTGGAGCGGAGCCTCTCGGCAGGGTGCATCGGGCGCTGGCAGCGGGCGCCGCCTGGCAGGCGGCTGCCGCCCACGTCGCTGACAGTCCGCAGCTGCAGGCCTACTGCGAGCACCTCAGCTTCTCCTACGCCACAGGGGCGCCCAGCACGCAGATGCTGGAGGCCTCCGCTGCCCAGGCGCGGTCCCGGCAGCGGCACCAGGCGGAGCGTGCCGCCGGGGAGCTGGGAGTGAAGATGATGCTGCCGCTGGGAACCTGCTTCCTCCCGGCGTTCATCCTCATCGGAGTCGTTCCGGTCATTCTCAGCATGCTCCCCGAAGCCCTCGGGCTGTGAGCGCTACATTCGGTGGGCAGCGACGCCCAGTGCGTGGGTGACTGCAGGATCGCTGCTGCGCTGAGCGGCCGCTGACGTCATGCCTTCGAGCATCCCGCGGGCGTCGAAGTCGCCTCCCAGCGCGGCGAGATACTGCTTGTGGGCTTCCAAGGAGGCGACGGCGCGCTCCAGCGGCTCACCGGTGACGTCGATCAGGTGAGTCGGTGCGTCGCCGAAGGTCAGCAGCCAGTCCGCGCCCCAGGCCTCGAGGCCCTCGTCCTCCGCCAAGCGTCGGAACACCCACGGGTTGTCCGCGTCGCGCACCGCATCCGCTGCCGCAAGGCCCGCGGCACGGTGATCAGCATGGTTCAGGCCCCAGCTGACCTCCAGACTCCAGGTTTGGGTGAGCACCACGTCGGGCCGCGTCTGCCGGATGCGACGAGCGATCGCCTCGCGCAGAGCCAGATCAGGCTGCAGCATCCCATCCGGGAAGCGGAGGATCTCGAGCTCGTCGACGCCGACTTCGGCACAGGCGGCCCGCTGCTCCTCGGCGCGCAGGGCGGAGGCCTCGAGGGGCTTCACGTTCCGCATGCCGGCCTCCCCGGCTGTCAGCAGCAGGTAGGAGACCTCCACGCCGCGCGCGCTCCACCGCGCGGCGGCCGCCGAGCCGCCGTACTCCATGTCGTCAGGGTGGGCGACGATGCACAGCACGCGTCGGATCTCGGAATCATCGAAGAGGTCAAGCGCGTCTGTCATGCTTCCATCACACCACAGCGCGGCGGATGCGGCGGGCCCGTTGGCTGATGCGCAGCCCGGAGTCTCGTAAGATGCGGGCGAGATCCCGGCCTGTGACCTCAACGGCGCCGCAGACCACCAGCCGTTCGTAGTGGTGCGCCGGAACGTCGTAGTGGTCCAGATCGAATGCTCGCGGGCTGATGCCGGCCGCCCCCGCGAACGCGTGCAGCTCCACGAGCGAGGCATCTGAGATCAGATGCCCGAACGTGGTGCCGTGCGCGGGCCATATCGGCGGATCAATGAAGACGGTCATCAGAGCACAGGAGCCTACTCCACTGTCCTTCCCGAGCTCTCGACAGGACCGGATTCGTCGGACACAAGCGACGCAGAGCCGGCTTGACTTGCCGCCGAATGCGCCTTAATGTGATCCACGACACATCGATGGTCCCAGTGGCCGCGCTTGACTGGAGCACAGCCCAGCAGAGCGCCTGGAGCTGGATCGTGAAACGGAGCCCGAGCGGGGAGAGAGATTCTTTCTGCTCGGGCTCCTTTCTGCGTCACCCTTGCTTCACCTGTGCGGCTGAGGTGCCTTCCGGTCTGCGTCCTCAGCGAGGGCTTCGGGCGGCCCAGCGCGGCTGGTGCGCTCAGCGGAGCCTCCTGGAAGGGTCAGGCCTGCCGGCAGCAGAACGAATGTCGGCTCGACGGCCGCGGTGACCCGCACCTCAGTTTCGAACTCCCCGCCGACCCTGCAGTCCACGAACTCTGCAGCGTTGCGCGACACTGTCTCAGCGGCGGCCGAGCACGGGTCGCCCGCTGCAAGCCCGCGGGCGATGTCGGCGCCGGCCAGCGCCGCGAGATCGGCGGCCCGAGAGGCTTGGACTCCCGCGACGGCGGCTGCGCTGACCAGGTGAATCACCGCCAGGAGGGTCATGAGCCCCGCAATGGTTCCTACAGCCGTCACCGTGCCGGAGCCGCGCTCGTCTCGGACAAGACGCTGGGTCCTGCTCACGGGCGGGCACCTGAGACGTGCTCCGTCCGCGCAGAAGCCTCCGCCTGATGAGCATGGTCGATGCCCACCCAACCGGCGATGCGCACATGCCTGCTGAGGGACACCCGCGTGTAGGGACCCTCTGCGGCGAGAGACACGATGATGTCGCCTCCTGCAGCATCCCGTGCAGCAGCCTCCACCGCAGCAGGCGGCTCCCCTCGGGCCAGCTGACGCGCGGCCTCGCGGGCAGCGGACTCCAGGGCGACAGCCTGGACGCCGTAGGCGCCCAGGCTGAGCACCAGCAGAAGCACAGCGACGATGGCCGGCAGCGAGAGCGCGAACTCCGCGGTGACGGAACCGCGCTCGCCGTCGGTGTCGCGGGTGCGTCCCATCGATGTCGTCAGTGGTTCAGCGCGGACTCGACGACGCCGTTGAGCAGGCCCTGAACAGTGTCCGAGGTGAGGATCACCGTCAGCAGGCCGGCGAAGCCGACGGCGGCTACTAAGTCACGCCTAAGACAGGGTGTAAGCGTGTAGCATTTGGTATCTGGATGCACGACCAGGTAGGATTAGTCAGATTAAGGGCGAGCCTGAGTTGAAAACACTCCCCCGTAAGACCTCAGCAGAGGTCGAGAAGGGGCTGCGGGATACGAAGGTGAGGTCGTGAGGCCAAGGGTCTGCTGATACCTGGGGACTAAAGAAGGTTCCAGCTCCTGCCCGACCAAGGGAGTCATCACTTCGAAAGAAGGATGACTCTGTCATGCCCGAAAACTCTCTTCCTGAGTGGCTGGACCTTTACCAGATCACCGAAATTCGCGACGAGCACGGTCAGCGCACCTACGGCTCCGCGGACACCCTGCGCCGCGACATCCGCCGTGGACTACTGACCCCGCGCCTGCGCGCTGGCAGGTATGAAGTCCACCGCGATGAGCTCAACTCCCTCTTCGAGCGCAAGGCCCAGGTGCGCCGTAAGGCTGGCCGGACGCCGAGGAAGTCGACTGCTGAGACCGTCGACGACTGCATCAAGAAGGTCGTCGACGCCGCGCCCGAGCTGACCGAGGCCCAGCGCCAGCGCCTGGCGGCTGTGGCGACTCCTGCACCTGCCGCTTCTGCGCAGCCTGCCCTTGTCGGGGAGTGGTCGCCTTGCTTGAGGCAAAAGAAAAGGCCCCGGCGGCGAACCAGGGCCTCTCCGAAGAAAGTGCTACTTCCAACGACTCAGAAGCTACCCCCTATTGTAGCATGCAGGATCAGGGGTACCTGGACTCTGAAGCTGAGGCACTTGAGATCCAGCTTCGCTCCGCAGATCCGGAAGCAGCAGCTGAGGACAGAGCTGCTGCGGCTATTCTCAGCTCATACGGCTCAGCCCATGACATCTATGCTGCGATGAGCACTGCGGCAGACTCTGGTGATTTCGCAGCAGCTGAGGATCTGCGCATCAAGCTCGACACTGTTGATTCGGGCTACCGGAGCAGGCGGGCTAAGCAGCAGGGAGTTGCCGGCGGCGACGATGATGATCAGGGCGACGACAACCACGCATCTCTCTCTCGCTCACGGCTGGTTCACGCCGAGCTCACTGAGTACTTGGACCAGATCCGGGACGATGATGCAGACATCGTGGCTGTGGCCATGGGTGCCCGTCGCCGCATCAACGATGCCATTTTGGACGAGAACATCCGGCGCAAGCGCACTGGAGGCGCCTACGTCGACGGCAAGAAGATGTTTGCTGAGAAGCAGCTGGCGCCGGTCGAGGACTTCACCGAAGACTTGGTTGTGCGCATTGCACTGGCCCGCTATGAGATTCGTGCGATCAACCTGGCCGGCGGCCGAGGTGGTGCGGACATGACCACGCCCGGCGTTTACAACGCCAAGACAGGCCTCTACGAGACGGACTCTGAAGCGTTGAAGCGTGTGTTCGTCGCCATCGAGCCGGGACTGTCCCAGCGCGGCATCGAGGCTGCCTACAAGATGGTGCGCACCAACGCGCCGCAGGTGATCAAGACCGAGGACGCTCGCTACATCGCGGTGAATAACGGGATCTTCGATCACAGGGAGCAGAGGCTCATCGACTTCACCTCTGACTTCGTCTTTCTGACCAAGTCACCGGTGGACTACCACGCTGATGCGCAGAGCCCGGTCATCATCCAGCCTGACGGTTCGTCATGGGATGTCGACTCTTGGATCGAGGAGCTGGCGATCGACCTTGGCACCGGTGAGGTCCAGGAGGGAATCCCCACCTTCTCTGGGAGATCACCTCAGCTGCGCTGCGCCCGGGTGTGAACTTCGACCAGGCGGCCTTTCTGCACAGCTCAAGGGCAACAACGGCAAAGGGACCTACTGCTCGATGATCAGGAACCTTCTTGGTCCCGATGGGCACACCTCGATTCCGATCGCGAAGTTCGACAAACCCTTCGCGTTGGCCAAGCTGATCCAAGCGACAGCGATCATCGTCGATGAGAACCCTGTCGGGGCTTTCGCCAAGGATCTGGGCGACTTCAAGTCGGTCATCACCGGGGACGAATTCACCCTGGAGCGCAAGTATCAGGACCCCCTGGCTGTGAGTTTCAACGGTCAGGTCATCCAGTGTGTGAACGACTTCCCGAAGTCCCGGGACAAGTCCTCCTCCTATGCCCGGCGTCAGCTCTTTGTGCCCTTCCGCAATCACTTCGGCGGCGATGGCGTTGAGCGCAAGTACATCAAACATGACTATCTGAAACGCTCTGATGTGCTGGAGTATGTGCTCAAAGAGGCGCTGCACATGGACCACACCGCTTTCTCGAATCCGCCGGCCTGCCAGGCGTTGCTTCTGCGCTTCCAGCAAGAAAACAGCCCCGTCGTCGCCTTCTGGCTGGAGCATGCGGACGACTACGTATGGGACTTCCTTCCAGGGACTTTCCTCTACGACGTCTACAAGGCGTGGTTCGACAGGTCGAATCCTACGGGCAGCAAGCTCGGCCGGAACGAATTCTTCAACGAGCTCGAGGCGTATCTGGATAACCAGCCGGGCTTCAACCTCGTGCGGAAGAAGACGCGCCCCGGTACACGGATGGATGCCCCGGAGCGTCTGATTGAGACCTACGACCTCACCGACTGGATGAACCCAGGCGCGAAGACCTCATTGGACTGGCAGCGTCGCTGCTGTCCGGTGGTCAAGTCCAGCTACAACGTCTTCGTCGAACGGGTCGCACCTAATGCCCCTGTATCGAGGATGATCTGATCGAGTTCTGGGGTGAGGTGCACGACGAACTGATCTGGGATTTCGTGCCTACCGCATTCCTCTATGACCTCTATACGGCGTGGTGCCGGCAAACCAGGGACTCAGAGCCCACCCTTCGGCGCAATGAGTTCATCTACGCGCTCGAGGCTCATCTGAGCAGCTCCGCAGAGTGGGATGTCTCCGGCTTACGCAAGAAGAATCGCCCTGGCACACGGATGGATGCCCCAGAGCGGCTGATCGAGGAGTACAACCTCACAGATTGGATGAACAGCGCAGCCACACCTTCCAGCGGCTGGAGAGAGATTTGCCGTTTCGATGTGCGGGACAACTATCGCGGCATCGCACGCGTGACAAGCGATCCAGGCACGCCTGGTATCGAAGACGAGCAGGAACAGAGCAATCAGCCCCAGGCATAGACGGCGTGGACAGTCCGGTTCCCGGCTGGCTCGCGAACGCTGAGCGAGGCCGGTCGGGGCCGGAAACGTTTCGCAGAACTGTTCCGGGAAACGTTCTTGGAAGAATTCTTGAGAGGAAGATGAGGACGCGATGACAGAGAGCATCGAGACGAAGGAAGATGGCCCGCCGAAGAAGTGGGGTCTGAAGAAGAAGCTGCTTGCCGGTGCGGCGGCGCTCGGCGTCGTCGGGGTCGGCGCTGCCGGCACCTACGTCGTTGGATGGGATGACAGCGCTGAGGGATTGTTCTGGACCTAAGCACGCACCCGGAGCCACTGATAAATGAGCAGAATCGAAGCTTTGAAAAGGCTCTTGCAAGGTGAGGCGTGAATTCTTCACAAATGCACACCCTTAACGTGAAATAGTGCCGATTCATGCACAGGCCCGGAGCCACTGATAAACGAACACTTACGCAGCGTTCGCGGCGCTGGGATCCTGGGCACGAAGGTGCCCATTACAGCCACGATTCGACTGATAAATGAGCTAAAACGCTTTCTATGAGCTAGCTCTACGAGATATGTGTAAGATTATTACCTACGGCTATTTACTAGCCTAGTGGGTTAGATTGGCAGAGGATCCTGGGCTTCGAGGACTGCATCAGATTCGGAGCCGTTTCGTCTTTTCATCATCGTATTTCCTCAGCATGATCGGGGACCGTTTCGACCACCTGAAGCAGACTCTGCCTCAGGTCGACACCGCGGCCCTGCATCAGCTCTGGATGACAGTGCGGCAGGTGGTCGCGTACCGATGAGAGGCAGGAGCTCAGATGTCCTACACAGTCAGTCACAGGCAGGCCGGTGTCACCCGCGGAGACACCTCCGGATTGGTTCGTCACGAGTTCCGAGACGTTGACAAATACAACGGGATCGAGACCCAGCACTCGAACGAACGCATCGTGCCAGAGCGGACGCATATGAATCACTCCGTGTTGTTCGTCGATGGCCAGCCGCAGCCGCTACAGAGCTCTGAGCATGTGTTGCAGGAACTGGACCACAGGCTCGACTCTGTGGCCGGCACCTACACGGACAAGAGGACAGGTGAGGTGAGGAAGAGGAAGATCCGCAGCGATGCGAAGGTGGTCCGCTCCGTGGTGCTGCAGTTGGACCCTGACTGGACCCGCTCGTGTGAGCATCTGCTGGCTCAGGCTGAGACCGGCGACACGGAGGCCAAGCAGCAGGTGGAGGCCATGACGTGGAGGATGGTCGACCGCTACGGCCAGAAGTACGGTCGGCAGAACCTGCTCGCCGCTTCCTTCCACTGGGACGAGACATCGCCGCACATCCACCTGATGATCACGCCCATCGACGATGAGGGCCGCGTGCGCAACCAGAGCTTCATCCCCGACGGCCGCGGCCCACAGTCAGCGATGGCGATGAACGACCGCGAGATGCGGCAGTTCCTGATCTTGAAGGGCTATGACGCGGACCCTCAGCCCATCGGCGATGCCCGCTCCCATATGCACCAGGACGACTACGCCAGGTGGCGTGAGGAGCAGGAGCAGCACAAGGCCCGTGAGGTCGAGCTCGCCGACCGTGAGATGCGTCTGGGCAAGCGGGAGAAGGTCGCTGAACAGCGGGAGCGCATGGTTGACGAGTACGAGTCCGAGGTCGGTGAGCGCGACGACGAGGCCCAGCGGCTGGCTGAGGAGTCTGCCCGGCAGAACGAGATCGCCAGGAGGGCTGTCGAAGAGGCTGAAGCGCGAGAGCGTGAGATGACTGAGGCCCTGGAGAAGCACCGCGCGGCCCGGCAGTGGTACTTAGCGGCTGGCCAGTCGATGAAGCGCGCTGTGGATGCCGCCAACGCCCTGTGGCGGGAGGCTCAGAAGGCCGGCTTCAGGCCAACCACGGACAAGGAGTTCAAGGACGCTGTCCGCGAGGTATCCCAGCTGTATGGCCGATCGAAGTCCCCGACTTCAAGCCTGAAGGGCCCACGCGCTGACGATGCATCAGGAATGCATCAAGATTGACGCAAGACTGCTGCAGATGTGCATCAGAACTGCATCAAGGATGCATCAGAGTGTGTACAAGACTGCATCAAGATTGCCGCAGACCCGACGCACGATCCACGCAGAAACCGCGCAATGTCGAGTCAAGAACGGTGCAGGTTCGACGCAGAATGCGCGCAGAGCAGGTGACCTCTTCGCCGTCTGATGAACCGAACCCGGTCCGGCAGACCAGCAACCCAATGCCCCTATGGCAAACCCATCGCGACAGCGATGGGGCGGCAGCCCTCGACCTCGGCTCGGCTCTGACGTCCGCAGATAGCCGCCTGGAGATGAGCCCCTTGCCGGCCAAATGAAGTCTGTCAGCCCGGACCCGCTGCGGCACCGGCCCTGCCGCAGCAAGCCATCCAAGAGGGCTGATCCAGACAGAGACTCACAGACTGCCGGCGAGGGGTTCAGTTGCACCGGCGGCGATTGGCATCAAGAGACGCCCACCCTGCTTCTCCGGGTTCGCTCCCGAGCAGAGGTCGATGGTGGCGGGTGCTGGACCGTTGACCGAAGGACCTTTCGACGCCCAAACGCGATGAGTTCGAATCCCGTACCGGGTTACTACGAGCGGCGATATCGATTCACACGCAGGCCGCATACTGTGTCTGACCCTGACCGTAGGGTGGCTGTATGCCCGACGCCGCGAAACCGGAAAAGCTTCCATCGAGCAGGTTCATACGGACCAAGCTGCCCATAGCCGACAGTCATTTCACCGCGGATGACATGTTTGAAGCCGAGGTTATGCCTATGCGGCTCAACGAGCCGGACTTCGGCATAATCGGATGGCGGCTCATGCAGGCCTTCGAACGCTACAAGGAGTTCGAAGAGCTGATCGTCAAGGCCGTAGATGAGTGGTCCGGCTATCCAGAAGTCCGCGCACCCTTGTCCACGCCCGAGGAGATCGAGATTCGCCTTCGCAACTGGGGCTGGTACGAGCTGCCACACAGTCGGCGGCTTATCTTCCTCGCCAGCGAGATCGTCCACCATGTGAGGGTGTGCCTGGACTACTGCGCCTACAACGCGGTTTGGATCGCCAAGGGTCAGCCCAATGATCATACGAAGTTCCCGCTGGTCACAGCGCCGGAGAAGTGGAATAAGGCACGGCGCTCCGGCATCCAGGGAGTGAAGGGCGATCACCTCAAGTGGATCGAGGCGGTCCAGCCCTACAACGGGGTTGAGTGGACTGCGGAACTCTTGGAGCTGAGCAACCAGGACAAGCACCGGACCACAGTTGAGCTCGTGCCGCTGTACAAGGTTCGTTTCAACCCGAAGGACATGTACGCAGATCCGGCGGGCGATCCTAAATATCGCGGATTCCAGGCGGAGCACGCGCGAGTTGAGATGCGAATAGCGCCAGCCATGACAACGATCGGCGACGGACCTCCCGGTCGCAACGCCCAGACGACGTTGTTCGATCTTCTCGAAGGGGTGATTGGGCTGGTGAACAACTTCCTCGCTGAAGCTGGGTAC
Source organism: Nesterenkonia sp. NBAIMH1 (assembly GCF_007922635.1). Lineage (NCBI taxonomy): Bacteria > Bacillati > Actinomycetota > Actinomycetes > Micrococcales > Micrococcaceae > Nesterenkonia > Nesterenkonia sp. NBAIMH1. Next base: position 1,180,202 of record NZ_CP042335.1, on the reverse strand, counting down.
AAGCAAATAGAGGTGACCCGGGGAACCCGGTCTGACAGAAGCGGGGCTTGGAGGTATGGTCCCGGTCGGCCGATGCGAGTCTCGGACCGCTATCTCTGCAGTATCGCGAGCGGGGACGATTCCAAGGATCATGCAGTTGGTACTGGGTGCCTCAGGTGGGCAGTGGCGCAAACGAGAACCGCCCCGCAGCCTTGAGGCTACGAGGCGGTTCAAATAGGGATAGCTGCATGAGCTGACTTCAGTCAGTCACACGAAGCAGACCTTCGTCGTCGATGGTGACAACGGCGGTCCTGAACTGCTCAACCTCGGCTGTGGCTGCAGTGTAGTACTCCGTGGAGTGGCACGGTTCCTCCATGCAGTCATCTACGCTCTCGTCCCAGTAGCCCTCGCTCCATTCGATCTGAGAGAAGGGGATCTGAGCGACTGTTCGGGTGTCCTGGTCCTCGGTAGGGCACTCGGTGTCGATCAGAGCAGTGGAGTAGCTCTCATCTGCGAAGGGGTTCTCTGGAGTGTCCTCCTCTGCGGATGCCCAGAAGTCCCGAATCTCTTCGGCGGGGTATTCGCTGCCAGCGTCCAGTGCAGCTTGCACAAATTCGTCGATGTCGATCTGGTACATGCTGCCCCGGTCGACAACGTGGGCCCGCTTTGCTTCCTCTGAGAACGCATAGACCTCGTTGCTCTGGCTGTCGACACCGGTGCTGTTGCTCAACTGGTGTTCCCAGGCAAGGGATGTGACCTCTTCGTCGAAGCGGTCTGACCAGTGGTACTCGACCTCAACGGTGCACTCACCAGCAGTCCGGACGGTGACGGCGTCGAGGACGTTGTGGCTGTCGTAGTGCTCATCAGCCACGGAGTCATCGACGGTGATGGTGATCTCCTCGGCCGGGCCGGCAGGCTCGGAGGAGGTGAAGTCGAAGGTGAACTCATCTGAGGTGGTCTCACCTTCGACGGTCGGCTCAGCAGCCTGAGCCTCGTTGTCGGCATTGGCGCTGTCGCTGTCGTCGCTCCCGCCGCAGGCGGAAAGGGCGAGCAGCAGGGCGGTGGGGAGCACGGTGCCCTTGAGTGCGGATTTGTGCATGGTTCTACTTTCTAGATTCGTTGGAGCAGGAACGGTGTGAGCAATGCGCCACCTAGACGAAGCCTATCCAAATAGGACTGCATCCAGTGCTGTGTGAACGGCCTTGCTTGGGGTTTTCTGAAGGGTGTGCCGCTTCAGCCTGATCCCGACCTCGATCAGTTGAGGCACATCATCGGCAAGGCCAGGGTTGACGCAGGGATGACACTGGAGCAGCTGGCAGAGGCTTCCGGTGTTGGCAGGCAGACGATCGTGCAGCTGTCGAACGGCAAGTACTACGGCGACCTGAATACTTGGCTCAAGCTCTCCCGTGCCCTCAAAGTCGGCTTGGATGAGCTGACTGCGCCTGTGTGGCACAAAGATAAGGAGTAGTCGCGGGTCGGCTTTCGCACCGCCTTTGAGCGGAGAAGCGCCCTGTCAGCTGGGCCTGCCGCGTAGGGCTTTGGTTGGACGTGACGACGGCTTGCATCACGACTGACGCGAGCCCGACGTAAAGACCCCGCGCGTTCGATGCAGCATCTGCGCAGACCAGATGGCCTGTTCGTCGACTGCGCTGAGCGGATTCACAGCCTGGCAGACCAGCAGTCCGCCACATCCCACAGCAACCCACCGCCGCTGCGATGGGACAGCAGCACCACAGTCCAACTGACAGATCACCCAAGCCGTCTCCCGCAGTCACAGTTGGGGAGCAATAGCATCTAGTCTTCGGCGAGGGTTGCTGTACCGCGCAGCTTGGAGATGGGTGAGACTTCGAGCATCTCGTCCAAGGTGTTGAGGGTGAACACTCGCCCGTCGGTATTCGCCAGAACTGGGCCGAGGGTGTCATTGGTGCGGTGCCATCCGGCTCCTCCGAGAACAGCCATGACAGGGATACCTCCGAGCCTAGAGCTTTCGCTCTTCAAGCCGTTGAAACGCATGGCCTTGTCGCGAGCAGTGCCGCCGTCGTTGGCGGTCTTGCACTCGAGCATGGCCATCAGCGTGTCGCTACCCTGGTCGAAGACTACGAAGTCTGGTGCAGGAGCAATGGTGAGCTCGAACCGCTTGGCAATATCAGCCTGGTTGTGCGCTCCTGTGCGGATGTAAGGGATCTGGTGTTCCTGGAATAGCGATTCGACGGCGTCTTCGTAGAGGTTGCCACGCTTGGTGGAGGTCGCATCGAGTATCTGCCGGAAGGCACCGCCGTAGTGACGCTGCTGCAGAAAGGTTGCGTAGTTGACCCCTTGGGAGTGGAATTCTCGGACGCTGGCCCATCCGTGCTTGGTATCAGCCTTGAACTGTTGCTTGACCACGACTTCAGCATCGGGCTCGCCGAAGAGAGTCCCCTCAACGATGCGGCATATTGTCTGAGCGAGTAGATCTGCTCGTTCAGGAGTCGGTTTGGTGCCTTTTCGCTCCATGTTGTCGAGCCGGCCTTTGCTGATGGCATTCTCTGAGTCGATGAGTCCTGTAGCGTGACCGAGCTCATCCGGTGTCAGTCCTAAGATGGCGCGGAAGGCGAGGAGGCTCTGTGGGGCGGTGATCAAGCATTGGGCAACAGTGCTGGCATCGACCTTCTGGAAGCCCTGGGTGATGTCAGCAGCTGCCGTATACGCGGTTCTGAAGTGCGGCAGATCGTAGAACTCAACTGGATGGATGTAGGCGAAGTCCGGCGGTAGATGCGGGACATAGAGCTCTCGAGCGATGGCCGAATAGATCTCCGGCAGAGTGTCGGTCCCGTGTTTGCCGGGGATCTTGCGGATCTCAGCCACACGGGCGTCGTAAGTCTGCGCCGCGACTACAGCTTCGACAGTCTCCTTGATCGTGGCCATCAGCCGATCAGAGCTCCTGGGATGTCATCATCTAGGCCTCTGGCGATTCGGGACTTGGCTTCCTGGACGTATTCCTCGTGCAGTTCAATGCCTAAGGACTTTCGACCCAGACGCTTAGCGACAGTGACTGTGGTGCCGCTGCCGGCGAACGGATCCACCACAAGGCCGTTCTCCGGAGACATGCACCGGATGAAGAACTCGGCGAGACCTTCAGGCATAGCTGCGGTGTGGGCAACGCCTTTGTGCTGGTTGTAGGTCTGGGAGACATGGACGACGTTGCCTGGGTCGGCTCCACCGTGCTTGTAGGTGCCGGCGCGGTTGCGCCCGAAGCCAGCTGCAGTGGCACGACGCCCGGAGGTGTCTTTCATCCGTCGCTCGATCTCGGCCATGTCGCTCTTGTAGGGCACGCGTACGGCATCGAGATCAAAGTGGGGTTTCTGACCTTTGGCGAAGTGATAGACATACTCGAAAGAGTCTTTGGTGCGAGGGCCAAACTTGCCCGGAATGGCGTTTGGCTTGGCCCAGATGTAGGTCTCAATCCAGCGCCAGCCCATGTTCTGAAGTGCGAGGACGAGCTCGTAGACGTAGGGGTGACGCTGCCCTCTGAGGGGACCGCTGCCGGCCACGCGGTTCTTGATGTTGATCACCATGGACCCGGACTCGCCGGTTAGCCGGTACATCTCTCGGGCGAATGGGAGGAACCAGTCCACGTAGCGGTCGGGGTTCACCTTGGAGTAGGCCCGCTGGTCTGCGTACGGCGGCGAGGTGAAGAACAGGTCTACAGATTGGTCTGGGAACTCTGCCATGACCTCGAGGGCGTCCCCGTGGACGACTTCCTCCTCGAAGGCGTTAGCGAGCGATGTGGCGTCGGCGATCATGGATTCAATCCTATGGCCAGGCAGGGACCTGAGAGTTGACCGCCCTGCACCTGTAACCAGATTTCTCGATGAGGTTCTGCTGAGCGTCGATTAAGACAAGCTCCCCCGCTGGCCTATGCCAACGAGGAAGCCTCAGGTCAGTAGTGGACTACGTGGCCCTCGAGCAGCCGGAACAACGCCTCGTCCTCGGAGATGGGCCGGTCGACCTGTTCATGGCCCCACCATCCACGGATACGAGCGTTGACGAGATCTCTGGTGTCGTCGTCTAGATGTATTCGGCCACGAGGTTGGTGACACTCCGGTCGGGTCATTGACGTAGAGGAGACCTCCGGGTGCGGTGGGCGATGTCTAAGTCGTCTACCGTCCGGAGGTCTCCCGTGTCCCACCGTAACGCCCGACTCAATGCCCGTGGTCGGCAACTGCTTGTTGAGCGTGTCTGTGAACAAGGCTGGGCAGTCGCTCACGCAGCCAAGGCCCAAGGTGTCTCCCGTCAGTGCGCCCACCGGTGGATCAACCGCTTCCGCGAAGAAGGCTGGCCCGGTCTCCACGATCGCTCCTCTCGGCCGCGCCACCGTCCACGACAGACCCCGGCCCAGACTGAGGAAGTCATCGTGGCCATGCGCATCCAGCAACGCCGTGGCCAGGACTGGATCGGCCCCGAGCTGGGCGTCCCAGCCCGAACGGTCTCACGGGTTCTGCGCCGGCACGCGATGCCCTATCTGCGCGACTGCGACCCGCTGACCGGGGAAGTGATCCGGTCCTCGAAGACCACCACGGTCCGCTACGAACGCGACCGGCCCGGGAACTGGTCCATGTCGATGTCAAGAAGATCGGCAAGATCCCCGACGGCGGAGGATGGAAAGCCCATGGCCGCCAGATGGGCTCATCAGCGGCGAAGAAGCGAGCCCGGATCGGCTACGACTACGTGCATTCGATGGTCGATGACCACTCCCGGCTGGCCTACTCCGAGATCCTGGCTGACGAGAAGGGCGCCACCTGCGCGGGATTCATCCTTCGTGCAGCCGACTACTTCGCAGGCCATGGCATCACCCGGATCCAGCGAGTCATCACCGATAACCACTTCTCCTACCGGCACTCAGCAGAGGTGGCGGCAGCGATCAGTGTCCTTGATGCCAGACACAAGTTCATCAAACCTCACTGCCCTTGGCAGAACGGCAAAGTCGAACGGTTCAACCGCACCCTGCAAACTGAGTGGGCCTACCGGCAGGTCTTCCTCAACAACGCTGAACGCGCCGCCGCTCTTGCCCCCTGGCTCGAGGTCTACAACAATCAACGCCGCCACACCGCACTCGACGGTCTTCCACCGACCAGCCGACTGTCAACAACCTAACGGCCGAGTACATCTAGATCTGCAGTCAGTTCGATGTGAGGGCCGCCCGTAGTCAGCAGCACCGTGATGCTCCGCTTCCACGAGACGTGCAGCGGAAACTCCTCGATGAGATTCACGGCCTCCTCGACATCGACGTCGTTGGGGCTATGCCGCAGAGTGTTGAGCAGGTCAGCGCAGGTGGAAGCCTTGGCGTCGATCTGCGCCTGGAGCGCCTCAGCAGTCTCAGACATCTGCGGCCTCCTTGGTCAGGGCTTCGATGTCTAGCGTCAGTGCGCAGAGCTCAGCGTCGAAGGGCGGGAGCCGGAAGCGGTTGGTCACTGTGCCGATGCCGGCGGCCTGCAGCGAAGCAGGGGAGCCCGGAGTGCTCGGGTAGTCGCGGACCAAGAGCTCCGCAGGCCCGAGCGCAGTCGGCAGCCGCTCCTTGTCGTAGACGGTGCAAAGGTGCTCGGTCTCACCGTCGGCGGTGATGAGCATCAGGTGCTGCGGGGTGTCGGCATCAGACTGGAGGGTGAGGACGACATCCCCGGTGAGGGAGACGGATGAGAACTGCAGCGTGACGGTCTCGGCGACGACGATGTGGCGCGGTTCCGCGGTCATGGCGGGGACTCCTAAGTGATCGATTGCGGTGTCACTGGCAATCCCGGGTGCCCATACAGGAGCCCCTGCTGAGGAAGTCAGCCACCCCGCCATGGAGAGGGAGACCGCGTGCTTCGAGGGATCAGACAGTCAGAGAGCAGCAGTGCAGGAGTCACGTCACATCTATGCGCTTCAGATGCGCGACGGTTCCCGCCATCATCGCCACAGATGCACCGCATCTCTTTGACGTCCGTTGGTTTGGGTGTACGGACAGGCGGGCTCATCGCCCTGTCAGCAGAGAGCCTCTCCTGGAAACTGCGGTTAGCCGCTCTCCACTACACCCAAGTCATCGGTCATGGGAAAGGTGTGTCAGGGATCTTTGGGAACAGTCGCAACGCACTGCTTCATCTTGCTCCGCATCCATTGCACGTCTGAGGCGTGCAGTCTCAGCCTGAAGAGCTGTACCACGCATGTTCCACCGGAGAACCTCTAATGGAACACTTCAGGAACACCAGCTGGAACAGCCAGATCCCCGCCATTCCAGCGATGTACCACCTCTGTTCCACTGTTCCACCTCTTCTCTAAAAGTCTGCAGTAGAACAGTTGCCTTCTCTCTACGTGTCTCGGTTTGAAATTGAAGTGGAACACGGTGGTACACCTCTGAATCCCGCGTCATAACAGGCGAAGAGGCGTTCCACCCCAAGTGGAACACGGTTGGTACAAACGGCTTCTTGGCGACGTATTTGGTGACTCGCGCCACAGTCATGCCTCATCTACGCCTCCTCGGCCTGCTTCCACTCGATGCTCACCGTCGCCGCCGCCTCAGTCAGGTTCCGCACCTTCTTGCCGTAGCCGACCTTGTGGATCACCACCGTCATCAGCGTCTCCACGACCGTGATCCTGCGGTCCAGCGTCGCGGACTCCCACCACGCACGCACATCTTCGGAGTGGACCACCTCCGCCAGCGGGTCCCGCCTCATCGCCCTGGCGATCAGCGAGTCGACCTCGGCGATGTTGGCCTCCAACTTCCGCAGAGCCTTCCTGCCGGCCTCAGGCCTGCCCACCTCGGCCATCTCCATGAAGATCGTCTCGTAGCGGCTGTCGAGATCCATCCTGCGGGTCTGCAGCGCCCCTAGGTCCAGCTCCTCCTGCGGGGGGACCAGGAGCTTGTTGGCGTCGTCCCTGGAGAGCCTGGCGATGCAGACCTCCGCGACATAGTCGTCGATGATGTCGCCGTTGCGCTGGAAGTGACCGTGCTCTCTGCAACGGTAGGCGTGATACCTCTTCGACGGCGCACTGCCGGAGCCGTCCCTTCTGGGGGTTGGCTTCGTCTCGCCGGCAGCCGAGCGCACCGAGCCGCGGCAGACTCCGCAGACGGCGATACCGCCCAGCAGCCATCTCCGCGCCGTGCCGCTGTGGTTGGGCTTCACGCCGATGAGCATCCCTCGGGCGGCGGCGACCCTCTCGAACTCAATGATGGGCTCCCAGGCGCCCGGTGCGCAGGCTTCGAGCTCGATGTTCTCGAAGCGGAACTTCCCCGTCGGCTGCGCCGGAGGAAGCTTGGCGGCGTAGACGGGGTTCAGCAGAACTCTGCGGACGGTGGAGGAGTGCCACTTCGAGCCTGACTTGGTGCGCCGGCCGGCAGTGTTGAGCTCTCGGGTGATCTGCTTCAGCGAGCGGTCCTTGTCGGAGGCCTCCAGAAACTCCCTGAAGATGAATCTGACATCCTCGGCCTCGTGCGCGTTGACCGCATACCGCGTGCGCTTCTCATCGCGGTCGACGGCTCTGACCCAGTCGTAGCCGTGAGGAGCTCTGCCCGGTGTCGGATGACCCTCCTGCCGGCGAGTGTGGGCGTAGCGTCGGGCGCGTCGGGCCTTGCGCTTGACCTCCTCCTCAGCCAGCAGAACCATCTGCTTGAGCATGTAGTCGTCGTCGGCGGTGTCGATGTTGCCCCGGACCACGATGATCCGCATGTTCCGCTTCTTGCCGCGGACCTCGAGCACGTCTTCCAGCCGACGGGTCATCCGGTCGGTGTCGTTGACGATCAGCGCGTCGAAGAGCCCGTCGTCGTAGTCCCGGAGCATCTGCTTCCACGCGGTGGTGTCATCGCGCTCGGTGCTGCCGCTGACGGCGTCGTCGGGGTACGGGCCCGTCACCAGAGTCCAGCCGCGACGCTTGGCCTCCTCGGTGCAGTCGGCGATCTGCTGCTCGATGCCCTGCTCTTCGGGGGCGGACTGGCGAGCATAAATTGCTGCACGAACGTTCATAGGCTGACAGTATCGGAATCTGTCCCAGTTCGTTCATCATAGCCAGCATGACGATGCCGTACTCGGCCGTCGCCAAGCCCTCCTCATCCTGGTGCAGGGCCTTCAGCGCTGCTTCGGCCTGGCTGCGATCGAACGGGTCGGGCCACGTGGTGCTGTTCTTCATGAGCGTCTCCTTCGGGATGGTGTCCGGGCGGGGTGCCCGGACCCGCTCACTGTCACCGACGGTGACCATCGGTCGCGGCGTGAGGATCGACCCTGTGGAGGTGGGGCACACGCAGCGCGGGTGCGAAGGAGCGTGTGGAAGGGCGAGGGTCAGCGCATAGACGGGACCACGGATGGTCTACAGCTCCGGGGGCTCAGTGACCTCCGGCAGGCTCCAGTCGCGGACGGCTCGGGAGTGGCCCCACACGGGCCGGCCGGCCTCTCCCGCGCGTTCGGCATCGTGATGCTTCAGAGCGGTGCGCAGCAGGTTCAGCGCGCCCTGCTTGCTCAGCGGACTGTTGCGATTGCCGCACTTGGGCGACTGCACGCAGGAGGGGCAGCCGTCCGAGCAGCTGCAGGCCTCGATCGCCTCGGCCGTGGCGCGCACCCATTCGGCCGCCAGCTCGAACCCTCGCTGTGCGAAGCCTGCGCCGCCCGGGTGGCCGTCGTAGACGAAGATGCTCGGCAGCTCAGTGTCGGCGTGCAGGGCAGTGGAGACTCCGCCGATGTCCCACCGGTCGGAGCTGGACAGCAGCGGCAGCAGACCGATCATGGCGTGCTCGGCCGCATGCAGCGACCCCGGGACGTGCTCCACGATCACCCCGCCGGCCTGCAGCGTGGTCTCCGGAGCGGTGAGCCACATGGCCTGCGTCCGCAGAGTCGACGGCGGCAGCTCCAGGGGCTCGTCCGAGATCACCTCCGAGGAGCCGAGCGCTTTGCGCTGGAACCCGACGACGGTGCTTGTCACCTCCACGGTCCCGAAGCACAGCGTGAACTCATTCCACGCCTCCGTTCGCTGCGTCTCCATCACACTGATGGAGGTGGTCTCCCGGGCCTGGGTGTAATAGGGCGGGTTCGCCGGCACCACCAGGACGGTGTTCTGATCCAGGTCCAGCTCCTCCACCACGTAGGTCCTGCCCTGGTGGACGTAGACGGCCTGAGGGTGGGCCTGCGGCTGGGCCTGAGCGGAGCCCATGTCGCCGACCACAGTGCCGTCCTCCGCGTTGACGATGGTGTACGGCCCGGCGCCGTCGGAGCGCAGCTTCACCCACGACGCGGCCGAGACATCGTCATGGTTGAAGAACCAGCCCCGGGGGCGACGCCGCAGGTGGCCCTGCTCCGTCAGCGACTCCACCAGCCAGCGGAGCCCCGCGAAGAGACCCACGTCCTCGATGTCGGCAGGCACCAGGGGCAGCTCCTGCGCGGCCGCCAGCAGGTGCGGGGCAGCGACGTGAGGGTTCGAGGGGTCGGTGACTGCGTCCTCGACAGGTCGGTCGAAGATGGCCTCCGGGTGCGCCAGCAGGTAGGAGTCCAGAGGCTCATCGCCGCCGATGAAGAACGCCGCACCTCGCTGCCCGGACCGTCCGGCTCGGCCCAGCTGCTGGAAGAAGGACGCCCGGGTTCCCGGCCATCCGGCGATGACCACCGCGTCGAGCCCGGAGATGTCGATGCCCAGTTCCAGGGCCGGCGTGGAGGCCACCCCCAGGAGCTGACCGGTGCGCAGCCGGTGCTCCAGCTCCCGGCGCTCCTCCTTCAGATAGCCCGACCGGTACGCCGAGACGCGGTCGACCAGCGACGCGTCCACCTCGGCGAGGTTCTCCTCGGCGATGCGCGCGATCGTCTCAGCGCCCCGGCGGGACTTGATGAACGCCAGGCTCCGGCGCCCCGCCACCACCAGGTTGGTCATCAGATCGGCGGCCTCCACCGTGAGAGAGCGCTTTACAGGTGCGCCGTTGTCTCCGGCGACCCCGACCGCGTCAGCCGCCTCCCACAGGTAGACGTCCACCGCCCCATGCGGGGAGCCGTCGTGGGTGATCGCGGTGACGGCCTCGGGCGTCTCTCCGATCAGCCGCGCGAACGACGTCGCCGGGTCGCCGCTGGTGGCGCTGGCTCCCACGAACACAGGGTCGGCCCCGTAGTGCCGTGCCACGCGGCGCAGGCGCCGCAGCAGCAGCGCCAGGTGCGATCCGAAGATGCCGCGCGCCGTGTGGGCCTCGTCGATCATCACGTACCGCAGCCGCGCAAAGAACCGAGCCCACCCCCGGTGGTTCGGCAGGATGCCCGCATTGAGCATGTCCGGATTGGAGAGGATGAAGTTCGCGTGCTGGCGCACCCAGGCCCGGGACTGCGGATCGGTGTCGCCGTCATAGGCCTCGGCGCGGATGCCCCCGGCGGGCCCGTGGGCGCCGACCGTCTCGGCGAGCTCCCGCAGCCCGTCAAGCTGATCTGCGGCGAGCGCTTTGGTGGGGGAGAGGTACAGCACCGTGGCCTCGCCGGCGGGGTGCGCGGCGACGCTGGGCCCGGGCTCGGCTCCGAGGATGGCCGAGAGCGCCGGCAGCTGGGCCGCAAGCGACTTTCCGGACGCTGTCCCCGTGGCCAGAATGACGTGCTCCCCGGAGTGGAGGGCCTCAGCGGCAAGCGCCTGGTGCGCGTACGGCGAGGGGATGCCGACCTGCCGGTACGCAGCCCTCAGGGGCTCGGGCGTCCACAGGGGCCACTCCGCCGGTGCGGCCTGCCGTGCAGGCAGGGTGCGCACATGCCTCAGGGGGGAGCTCTCCGAGTCGAGGCCAGCCCCGAGGCCCGCTTCACGCAGCAGCGTCAGCGGGTCCTCGGGGTCGGCATCATGCACCCCACCAAACTACAAGGCGTGGGGCTGCTCTCAGGCGCGTGCCCCCAGAGCGACGATGTTCTCAGGGAGCCGCTCGTTGCTTCCGTACATGAAGTGGTTGCTCATATTCTCGGAGAAGCGGCTGGCCTGCGTGGTCTGACCCACCGCCTCAGCCACCTGACGGATGTGCATGGGAGACGCTCCGCAGCAGACGCCCAGATAGTTGATGCCGAGCGCGTGCGCCTCCGCAGCCCAGGAGCCGAGCTCGTAGCGGTTCACGAACAGGGGATCCAGGGCCGTCGGGAACGTCCGTCCGTGCGGGGAGGGCACCGTCGCTCGCACATCGGACAGGTTGAAGAAGGTGGGCTCCTCAGGGGTGGTGCGGTATGGGATGGGCAGCGCGCCTACATGGCAGCTGATCTTCTCCCGGATCTGGCGCAGCCAGGGCATGATCGTCTCCGGCCCGCGGAAGCAGTTGAGCCCGACGACGTCCGCGCCTGCCTGCTCCAGCTGCTGCGCCGTCTCGACCACGCCCACGCCGTCCGCCATGCCTTCGAAGGCCATCGGCGCCAGGGTGAGCACCACCGGCAGTCCGCTGGCTCGAGCGACCTCCAGAGCGGTGAGAGCCTCCCCGGCGTAGTAGAAGGTTTCGCCGATGATGAGGTCCGCGCCCTCCTCGACGGCCCAGTCGACCATCTCTTCGAACATGGCGCGCACCTCGGCCTGCTTGGCGGAGTCGGCGGGGTCCCAGATGTTCGTGTTGGAGATGTTGCCGGCCATGAAGTTCCCCGGCACGGCATCGGCCGCATCCCGGGCGATGCGCAGCGCCGATCGGTTCAGCGGCTCGAGGAGGTCCTCCTTGCCGATGACGCGCATCTTCTCGCGATGCCCGTTGTAGGTGAAGGCCTGGACAATGTCAGAGCCGGCGCGCTGGAAGTCGACGTGAAGCGACGTCAGCGCCTCGGGGTGCTCGAGGGCGACCTCCGGGACGAACTCACCGGCGGTGAGGTAGCCGCGGCGCTCGAGCTCGAAGAGGAAGCCTTCGGCGCAGATGACGGGCCCGGCATCGAGTCGGGCCGTCAGAGAGGTATGGGCGGGCATTGCCGCTCCTTTCCGTCGTGGACGTGAAGCTGCCACGTGCAGGAGCGGCCGAGGCGAGGCCTCGCATATACGGCCGTTAAAAAATGAACTCTTCGTGGCAGTGCCCGCAAATATAGCCGAACGAGGGGGTCACTGCCACATTATGTTCAAATATTGTCGTGCTGAGAGTGCGACGGACGTCGACGGTCCGTCGCGCCGGGCGCACCGAAGACGTGCACATCGCCGACGCGCTCCCAGCCGAGGTACTCATAGAGCTCTCGCCCGTCGTGGGTGGCCACCAGCAGTCCGTGCTCGACCTCCTGCTCGTGCGCGATGGCCAGAAGTGCTCGGGTGACGAACGTGCCCAAGCCCTGCCTGCGATAGTCGGGCGAGGTGTAGATGCGGTCAAGAATGCTGAAGCCGTTGACGACTGCCAAGCGTCCGCGTGCGGCTGTGGCGTCGCCGTGCTTGACCGTGAAGAGGGTCCATTCGTCGAAGTCGTCGCGGGAGGTCGTGAACTCCTCAGGAGTGATGGGGTCCTCGACGTCCTGGTGCTCCATGTCGGCGATCATGATGACCTCCTCGTCGGAGATCAGCTCGAGGCCGTCGATGGTGCGCAGATCCATGACCTCGTCATTGGGCTCGGCGATCACGGTGAGCAGGCGCTTGGGGGACCGGCCCACCGCAGAGGCGATGCGGCGCAGCTCAACCTCATCGGGGGCGTAGAGCACATGCTCGAGGGCCTCGGGGTCCGTCGTCGGCTGAGCCGTGTGGACGCGGCCCTCATGAGTCACCTCATAGTTGTGGGTGCGCGCCCATCCGGTCACCCACGTGCTGACTAGGTCATCATTCAGTTCCACTCCCATAAATCCACAATATGGCATGGGTCACTGTTTGACCAGGGAGTGTGGCACTAGCCATCTATCCTGGTCATGTGAGTCAGTCGCGCATAGTCCTCTACTACCATTTCACACCCCTCGCCGACCCGGAAGGGGTCAAGCTGTGGCAGCGAACCCTGTGCCAGAAGCTCGGCCTGCGGGGACGGATCATCATCTCTGAGCACGGCATCAACGGGACCGTGGGAGGGGACATGGCGGCGGTCAAGCAGTACGTCAGAGAGACGCGCGGCTACACGCCGTTCAAAGACGTCGCGTTCAAATGGTCCGAAGGCGGAGCCGAGGACTTCCCCCGCCTGAGCGTCAAAGTGCGCCCTGAGCTGGTGGCCTTCGGAGTTCCCGACGAAGTCGCCGTGGACGAGCACGGCGTGGTCGGCGGCGGCGAGCACCTGAAGCCGACACAGGTGCATGAGCTGGTGGAGGCCAAGAAGCGCGACGGCGTGGACGTCACCTTCCTCGACGGCCGAAACGCCATGGAGGCTCAGATCGGAAAGTTCAAGGACGCGGTCGTTCCTGACACCGAGACGACCCGGGACTTCATCGCCGAGCTCGACTCCGGAAAGTACGACCACCTCAAGGATCAGCCCATCGTCACCTACTGCACCGGGGGCATCCGCTGCGAGGTGCTCTCGGCGCTGATGAGGAACAGAGGCTTCGAAGAGGTGTACCAGATCGACGGCGGGATCGTCCGCTACGGAGAGACCTTCGGCGACGACGGCTACTGGGAGGGCGAGCTGTACGTCTTCGACGGACGGATGAACACTCGTTTCAGCGAGAACGCGCGCACCATCGGCGAGTGCGCGAACTGTCGCGCGGAGACCTCAACCTTCTACAACTGCATGGACCGCGGCTGCTCCACCCTTCAGCTCTACTGCGACGACTGCGCCCACATCCCGGAGACGACCAGGTGCGCACGCTGCGCGGCCCGTCTCGAGGCTGACCCGGCGGACCCCAACTCCGGGGCGCTCGGCAAGCCCCGCCGGTCCCACCAGGCTGCCGCATGAGCCTCTCACCCAGCCCGGCCCCGCCCTCCTGCGACGCCCCGGAGCTGATCGCGGCCCTGCGCGAGGACCTCTCCGCTGCCGGCTTCACCAACGACGGCGTCGCAGAGCTCCTCGGCGAGGACGCAGTGCAGGCCCTCGACCGGGAGCAGGTCGTGCCGGGGCAGCTGCGGATCCTGGAGCTGCTGGAGGCCGGCGCGACGCCCGGTGCGGTGCTCACGGCCCTGTGGCTGGTCTCCATCGAGGTGACGCCGGAACAGGTGGACAGCGCCCTTCCCCGCGTCCGCACGGAGGGGCTGGTCCGCCTGGGCCTGGCGGAGATCACCGACGCGGACCCCGAGGATCACGCCATCACCCCCCAGGAGGGGCCCGAATCGGCCGTCCCGCAGCGCTCGGGGTCACGGCACCGTGTCCGGCCCACAGCCGACCTGCGGCCCTATCAGGCGCAGCACGGGGAGACGGTGCATGACCTGTGGGTGCTCAGCGATCTCTCCTCCCACCAGATCTCCGGGGCTCTGCCGCACGACCACGTGCTCGGCATCGGGCAGGCCAGCCTGACGCTGGCGGCATCCACTCACCGCCGGCAGGTGGCCACTGCCCTGGACATCGGCACGGGATGCGGCATCCAGCTTCTGCATCTGCTGCTGCACGCCGACCACGTGGTCGGCACCGACCTTTCGGAGCGGGCGCTGACGTGCGCGCGATTCAACCTGCTGCTCAATGCGCCGACGCTGCGGCTCGATCCGCAGAATCTGCACCTGCGGGTGGAGCTCCTGCGGGGAAGCCTGCTGGAGCCCGTGGGCGGCCGGCGGTTCGACCTCGTCGTGTCCAACCCCCCGTTCGTCATCACCCCTCGCACGGGTGCCCCGGATGAGGAGCTGTACACCTACCGGGACGGCGGCAGGGAGGGCGACACTCTCATGGCGGAGCTGGTCAGCGGCATGGCCGAGGTGCTCGCGCCCGGCGGAACTGCCCAGATGCTCGGCAACTGGGAGATCCTCGAGGAGGATGCGATGGCCCGTCCGCGCGCCTGGGCCGAGGACTCGGGGCTGTCCGCATGGTTCATCCAGCGCGATGCTCAGACCCCCGCCCAGTACGCCGAGATGTGGCTCAGGGACGCCGGCGAGGAGCGGAACCTCGCCGAGTACCGCCGCAGCTACGCCGCCTACCTGCGTGACTTTGAGGCGCGCGGAGTGCGCAGCGTCGGCTTCGGAATGATCTGGCTGGGCAGGCCCCAGGAGAATGGGTCCCTGCCCTGGCGCCGGTTCGAGGAGCTCACCGGTGAGGTTCAGCAGCCGCTGGGACCGGTGATCGGACGAACGGCGGAGCGCGCCGCGCGGGAGCGCCGGAGCATCCTGGCCGAGCACTTCGAGGTGGCCGGAGACGTCACCGAGGAGCGGTACCAGCGCTTCGGCGCTGAGCATCCCGAAGTCATCATCGCCCGGCAGGGTGCGGGCCTGCGGCGAGCCCGTCCCATCAGCAGCGCAGCGGCCGGCTTCATGGCCGCCTCTGACGGGGAGCTGGCCGCCGGACAGATCATCACAGCAGTGTGCGCACTGACTGATGCTGACGAAGATGCCCTGCAGGCGGAGGTTCTGGACCTTTGCGCCGACGGATTCCTCACCCTATATAGTGAGGCGCAGCCGCCAAGCAGCAGCACCGCTGCACCCCAGTAGGTTCCAAGGAGATCAGTGCCTCAAGGCAAGAAGCTCGTCATCGTCGAGTCCCCGGCTAAATCCCGCTCCATCGCAAAGTACATGGGCGACGACTTCATCGTGGATGCCTCGGCGGGGCACATCCGTGACCTCCCGCAGCCATCGGAGCTGCCGGATGACATGAAGAAGGGCCCCTTCGGCAAATTTGCTGTCGATCCCGACCACGGATTCGAGCCCTACTATGTGATTTCGGACTCAAAGAAGTCCAAGGTCCGGGAGCTCAAGCAGCTGCTGAAGGAAGCCGACGAGCTCTACCTCGCCACGGATGCCGACAGGGAGGGCGAGGCCATCGCGTGGCACCTCTATGAGGTGCTCAAGCCCAAGGTGCCCACCTTCCGGCTGACCTTCACGGAGATCACCAAGGAGGGGATCACCCGTGCGATGGAGTCCCCGCGCCAGATCGACAGCGATCTGGTCGATGCGCAGGAGACCCGACGCATCCTCGACCGCCTCTACGGCTACGAGATCTCCCCGGTGCTGTGGCGCAAGGTGGGCCGCGGACTCTCGGCGGGCCGTGTTCAGTCGGTGGCCACCCGCCTGGTGGTGGACCGAGAGCGCGAGCGCATGGCCTTCGTCCCGGCCTCCTACTGGGACCTCAGCGGCGAGTTCGCCACCGCCTCCGAGGAGAGCTTCACCGCCAAGCTGAACGCCGTCGACGGCCGACGGATCGCGCAGGGAAGCGACTTCGACGAGACCGGCCAGCTGAAGAGGTCGCGGCAGGACGTTGCCGTCCTGGGCCAGGACGAGGCGCAGTCGCTGGCCGACGGGCTGCTGGAGGCCCGCTTCACCGTGGACTCCCTCGAGGAGAAGCCCTACAGCCGCCGGCCGCAGCCTCCGTTCATCACCTCCACCCTGCAGCAGGACGCAGCACGCAGGCTCCGCTTCTCGTCCCGCGTGACCATGCAGGTGGCGCAGCGGCTCTATGAGAACGGCTACATCACCTACATGCGAACTGATTCGACCACGCTGTCGAATGAGGCGCTCAACGCGGCCCGGAAGCAGGCCACCGAGCTCTACTCCGCCGCGCATGTGCCGGATAAGCCGCGCGTCTACGGCAAGCGCAGCCAGACCGCGCAGGAGGCCCACGAGGCCATCCGGCCCGCAGGCGACTCCTTCCGCACTCCCAAGCAGGTCAAGGGTGAGCTCTCCGCCGACGAATTCCGGCTCTACGAGCTGGTCTGGAAGCGCACAGTCGCCTCCCAGATGGAGGACGCGAAGGGCTTCACTGCCAGCGTGCGCCTCACCGGTGAGGCATCCGACGGCCGCAGCGCCACCTTCGGCGCATCCGGCACGGTCATCACCTTCCCCGGATTCCTCGCCGCCTACGAAGAGGTGGCCGACGACTCCGAGAAGAAGGACGAGGACGCGAAGTCCGCCAAGGACAAGCGCCTTCCGCAGCTCGAAGAGGGTCAGAGCCTCACCGGCACGGACGTGGAGGCCAAGGGGCACGAGACCACGCCCCCCGCCCGGTACACCGAGGCCAGCATCGTGGCCGAGCTGGAGAAGCGCGAGATCGGCCGTCCCTCCACCTACGCGCCGACCATCTCCACCATCATGGACCGCGGCTACGTCACCAAGCGAGGCTCCGCCCTCGTGCCCTCCTGGACTGCATTCAGCGTGATCCGTCTGCTGGAGGAGCACTTCGGCAAGTATGTCGACTACGACTTCACCGCCCGGCTCGAGGGCGATCTGGACCAGATCGCCCGCGGGGACGTGGAGCGGGAGGTGTGGCTCCAAGGGTTCTACTTCGGTGCGGAGAGCGCTGAGGAGGGATTGAAGAATGTGGTCGAGAACCTCGGGGAGATCGACGCTCGAGCGATCAACACCATCCGAGTTGCCGAGGGTGTGGACGTTCGCGTCGGCCGCTACGGACCGTACCTGGAGCGCCCGAACCCCGACGGTGAGGCGGATGAGAACGGCGAGCTGAAGATGCTCCGCGCCAACGTTCCCGAGGAGATCGCCCCGGATGAGCTGACCACGGACAAGGCTGAGGAGCTCTTCCAGCAGGCGGCGCAGTCCGGCCGCGTGCTGGGCACCGATCCTGAGACCGGCCGGGAGATCGTCGCGAAGGACGGTCGTTTCGGCCCCTACGTCACCGAAGTCATCCCCGAGATGACGGAGGAGGAGATGCAGGCGTATCTGGACGCCCTGCCGACGGAGTACTACAAGAACGGCAAGCCCAAGCCCAAGAAGAAGCCGAAACCGGTCAAGCCGCGCACCGGCTCGCTGCTGAAGTCGATGTCGCTGGAGAGCGTGTCCATCGACGATGCCCTGCTGCTGCTGTCTCTGCCGCGCACCGTGGGCACCGACGAGGACGGCCAGGAGATCACGGCTCAGAACGGCCGATTCGGGCCGTACCTGAAGAAGGGCAGCGACTCCCGGTCCCTGGAGTCCGAGGAGCAGCTCTTCAGCATCACCGAGGATGAGGCTCGGAAGATCTACGCCCAGCCGAAGCAGCGCGGCCGCCAGGCTGCCAAGCCGCCCCTGGCGGAGTTCGGCGCTGACCCCACCACGGAGAAGCCCGTGGTGGTCAAGGAAGGACGCTTCGGCGCCTACGTCACCGACGGGGAGACCAATGTCACGGTGCCGCGCAGCGTGACCCTGGAGCAGCTCACCAAGGAGCAGGCGTTCTCCCTGTTGGCCGAAAAGCGAGCCAAGGGCCCGGCCACGGGTGCCAAGAAGAAGAGCAGCGGCGGGGCTCGTAAGAAGACCGCCGCGAAGAAGTCCTAGGACCACTGAGGGGACGCAGGAGATTCATGCGACTGGGTGTGCTCGACATCGGATCGAACACCGTCCATCTGGCTCTGGTCGACGCGCACATCGGCGCGAAGCCTGAGCCGTTCGCCTCGCACAAGCGGCCGCTGTCGCTCGTGCAGCATCTGGACGCGGACGGGGCCATTACGGAGCAC
This sequence comes from Nesterenkonia sp. NBAIMH1, assembly GCF_007922635.1. Lineage (NCBI taxonomy): Bacteria > Bacillati > Actinomycetota > Actinomycetes > Micrococcales > Micrococcaceae > Nesterenkonia > Nesterenkonia sp. NBAIMH1. The sequence continues at coordinate 1,161,837 of NZ_CP042335.1, read as the reverse complement.
GGGCAGGATCAGCTCCTCAGCTTCATCAATGACGCCATGAGGTTCGCCACCCGTCACCGGGCGGAGGATCTGCTGGCCTTCTGCACCTCTGCCATCAGAGAGTCGGCCAACGGCGAGCAGGTGCTTCAGCGGGTCCAGGCGGAGACCGACATTGAGCTCACCGAGCTCACCGGCGCGCAGGAGTCTGCTATGACGTTCTTCGCGGTGCGCCGCTGGCACGGGTGGTCAGCCGGGCACATCCTGAATTTCGACATCGGGGGCGGCTCGCTGGAGATCGCCTACGGGCAGGATGAGCTGCCCTCCACCGCGCTGAGCGTGCCGCTGGGTGCGGCGAGGCTGACCCGCGAATGGCTCCCTGAGGAGCTGCAGGAGGGCGGTCGGCTGAGCGACCAGGCGCCGTCGAAGGCACAGGTGAAGGAGCTGCGCGCCTTCGCCGCCGAGGAGGTGAGGGCCGCGCGCCGTGAGTTCCCGCAGAACCTGGAGATCCCGACGACGCCGAAGACGATGGTCACCGCGACCTCCAAGACGTTCCGCTCCCTGGCGCGCCTGACCGGGTCGGCCCCGTCTGAGGATGGGCCGTATGTCCCTCGGACGCTGAAGCACAAGGATCTGAAGGCGCTGGTGAAGAAGCTCGGGGAGCTTCCCGCCACGGAGCGCGCTCAGCTTCCCGGCGTCTCAGAGACGAGGGCGCCCCAGGTGCTCGCCGGTGCGATTGCGGCGGAGGCTGCGATGAAGGCTTTTGGGGCCGAGGAGATGACGATCTGCCCCTGGGCGCTGCGCGAGGGCCTGATCCTGCGTCGATTGGATGCGCTGTCCCGCTCCAACGGCGTGTCCCTGCCGTCCGCCCCCGGTGTGGGCCACGTCGACCTGGCCCGTGAGCTGCGCAGGCCCAATCACAAGGACGTCCGGCAGATCACCGTGGAGCACGCCTGATGAGTGGGCCCCGCTCTCGCATTCCCGTGGCGCTGTCCACCTCATCGATGTATCCGCTGCGTCTTGATGCGACGTTCGCCATAGCGCAGGACCTGGGCTACGACGGCATCGAGGTGATGGTCACCCACCGCGCTGAGACCCAGCAGGCATCCATGATCAACGAGGCTGTTCAGCGCTTCGGGCTGCCTGTGATGGCCATCCACGCCCCGACCCTGCTGCTGACCCAGCAGGTCTGGGGCACCGCGGACGAGAAGCTGTGGAAGTCTGCCCAGCTGGCCGCGGAGGTCGGAGCCTCCGCCGTCGTCGCCCACCCCCCGTTCCGGTGGCAGGGCGCTTACGCGGTGCGCTTCCCGGAGCTGGTCGATGAGATCGAGGCGGAGACCGGCATCATGTTCGCCGTGGAGAACATGTACCCCTGGCGTGCCCGGGGGCGCGAGGCGAAGATGTATCTGCCCCACTGGAACCCGGTGGCCTACGGCTACAAGCACGTCACGTGGGACTTCTCGCACGCGGCCACGGCCGAGGACGACTCCTACGAGGCGGTGAAGGCTCTGGGCTCTCGCCTGCGCCACGTTCACCTGACAGACGGCTGGTCCAACGGCTTCAAGGACGACCACCTCGTGCCGGGGCTCGGAGAGCAGCGGGTGGCCGAATCGATGGAGCTGATCGGTCAGCCGGACTTCGGCGGCTCAGGGTTCGACGGTGTGGTCGCGGTGGAAGTGTCCACTCGCAGCGCCAAGCAGGTGGGGGAGCGGGAGCGCATGCTCGCCGACTCCCTGCGCTTCGCCCGCTACCACCTCGGCCAAGAGGACTAGAGCTTTACTCCCACTCGGGGAAATAACTGGGAGTAGTGGACGAGATAGAAGATCTGGCGCTCCGCATCAGCATCCTCATGCGCGATATCGAACTCTGACTCGCCGCCGAATCCGCTCTAGGGTGGGGGGCATGAGTTCTGTGAAGATTGCGATGCTGGGGCTGGGCTCCATGAACGGGGCCATCCTGGCCGGACTGCTCGGATCCGGAGTCCCACCCGAGAACGTGACCGTCACCAATCGGTCCGAAGCCTCCGCCCAGCGATCCCGAGACGAGTACGGGGTCACCGCGCTGGCCGAGGAGAGTGCCCCCGGGGCCAATCTGGAGGCTGTGGCGGAAGCGGACGTCGTCTTCCTGGGGGTCAAGCCCCACCAGATCACCGACCTCTGCACTGAGATCAGAGAGGCGGTCCGTCCCGACGCTGCGGTGGTCTCGGTGGCCGCGGCTGTCACCCTGGACATGATGCAGAGCGCCCTGCGGCAGAACCAGCCGGCCATCCGCACCATGCCCAACACACCGCTGTCCGTAGGCGCGGGCGTGGTCGGACTGGCACCAGGGGACCACGCCACCCAGGAGCAGGCGGAAACGGTCGCGGAGCTCCTCTCAGCGGCCGGCCGCGTGCACATCCTCGACGAGCCGCAGATCGACGCCCTCACCGGCGTCGCCGGTTCGGGCCCGGCCTACGCCTTCTACCTCGCCGAGCACATGGCCGCCGCAGGCGTCGAAATGGGACTGGACCCGGACCTCGCCGCGGCCCTCGCCGCCCAGACGCTCTACGGCGCCGGCACGATGCTCGTCGAGAACCTCGGTGCCCTCGACGCCGCTCAGCTGCGACGCAACGTCACCAGCCCCAACGGCACCACCGAGCAGGCCATTCGCACCTTCGACGAGGCCGACATGGGGCACACCATCCGCGCCGGAGCCAAAGCCTCATCCGAACGTGCGGCTGAGATCAGCCAGTCGCTTCGCTGAGCATCCGACGCAGCCGGGCGGCGTCGAAGCGCCAAAAATCGCGGGGCACCCCGTCGATTCGCAGCACCGGGATCTCCTCCGCGAACTGCTCCGCCAGCACGGGGTCCTGCGAAATGTCCGACGTTCGGTGCTCCAGCCCGAACTCGGCGCACACCTCAGCGGTCACAGCGACGGCGTCCGCGCACAAGTGGCAGCCCGGCTTCACCAGAACCTCAACGTCAGTCACAAGCACATCCTCTCAGCCGAATCCCTCGGCACACAGCAGGGCCCCGGACTCTCAATGAGAATCCGGGGCCCTGCGTGAAGCTCACTACTTCTTGTTGCGTCGCTGGTGACGCGTCTTGCGCAGACGTTTGCGGTGCTTCTTCTTCGCCATGCGCTTGCGGCGCTTCTTAATCACTGAACCCATAGGGCGACAATCCTTGTCTATAGGGGGATAAGGCCAAAATGGTCTCGAAGTAGTTTACAGACCGCATCACATCACACGAAACTAGCGCGCGTCGTCGGGAGTTCGGCCTGTTCAGTCGTAGTGCGGGTCGAGGCCCCAGAACGGGAAGATCTCCTTGCGCGTCTGGATCACGGCGCGGTCTGCGTCATCCTCCGGGTCATAGCCTTCGCTCCAGCTGCGGAAGACCGGATCGACGCCGTCGCCCATTGTCTGCGGAGCAGCGGTCCCCCGGCTCTCGACTTCAGCCTGCCACGCCGAGGGGGTGGGCGCTTCAGGCGGCAGGGGATCTCCGGCGACGATGGCCGTCAGGTGCGCCCACGTGCGAGGAACCACGTCGAATACGGCGTAGCCCCCGCCGCCCGTGGCGATCCAGCGCCCGCCGCAGTGCCGGTCCGCCAGCTCCCCAACGGCCAGAGCGAGCTGCCGCTGCCCCTCGATGCTCATCTGCAGGTCGCTCAGCGGATCACGCGCATGCGCGTCAGCGCCGTGCTGAGAAATGATGACCTCAGGGGCGAAGGCTTCCAAGAGGGCCGGCACCGTCGCGTCGAAGGCGCGGAGGAAGCCCGCATCCCCCGTCTCTTCAGGAAGGGACACGTTGACGCTGGTTCCGGCCGCATCCCCGGAACCGGTCTCGTTCGGGTACCCGGAGAACGGGAACAGGTTCGCCCCCGACTGGTGCAGCGAGATGGTCATCACGCGAGGGTCGTCATAGAAGATCTGCTGGGTTCCGTCCCCATGGTGGGCATCGAGGTCGATGCAGGCCACACGGCTGATCCCTCCGTCCAGCAGAATTCTGACAGCGAGCGCCACGTCGTTGTAGACGCAGAACCCTCCGGCCGAGCCGGCCTGAGCGTGGTGCATGCCCCCGGCGAAGTTCACGCCGCGCGTGATGCTCCCGGATGCGACCTGCCCGGCAAGCGCCGCAGTTCCGCCGGCGATGAGGGCTGCTCCGGTGTGCATCGCCTCGAAGACGGGGTTGTCCTCCGTGCCCAGACCGTGCGCCCTCGAGCCCGCCCCGTCCCGCCCTGCTGCCTCGACAGCTGCGAGGTACGCCTCGGTGTGGATCGTGCGCAGCTGATCCGTGCTGGCAGGGGCGGGCGCAATGGTGGTGACCTTCTCGAGCAGTCCCAGCTCCGCGCACAGACGCTCTGTGAGCTCCAGGCGTGCCGGGTCCATGGGGTGCCGATCCCCGAACCGGAACTCCAGCAGCGCAGGATCCCACACCAGGGCGGCTGGAGGGGAGAGAGGCGGCCGGTTCACATGGCCAAGCCTATGCCAGCCTCACACGTGGTCAGCGAAGTACTCCAGTTTGCTGACGTCCCCGGACACGACGATCGTGTCCCCGGCTGAGACCAGAGTGTCAGGCTGGGCGTAGACAAAGTCCTCACCCGGAGACTTCACACCCACGACGTTCACGCCCAATCGCTTGCGCGGCTGAGTCTGGTCGATGGTCTTGCCGTGGAGGATCTTCGGCGGACGCATCTTCACGATCGCGAAGTCATCGTCGAACTTGATGAAGTCGAGCATCTGTCCCGAGACCAGGTGCGCCGCACGGACGCCGGCGTCGTGCTCGGGGTAGATGACATGGTGGCATCCGATGCGGGTCAGGATCTTGCCGTGGGTGGGGTTGATGGCCTTCGCCCACACCTGCTTCACCCCGATGTCCACGAGGTTCGCGGCAATCAGGACTGACGATTCGATCGATGTGCCGACCCCCACCACGGCGGAGTCGAACTCGTGGGCGCCCAGCTGCTTCAGCGCCTCCATGTCGGTGGCGTCGGCCTGAACCGTGTGGGTGAAGATGTCGGCGAACTTCTGGACCAGCCGCCCGTCGCTGTCCACGGCGAGGACTTCCTTGTCCTGGGAGACCAGCTGCTCGCCCAGGGCGATGCCGAAGCGGCCCAGGCCGACCACCAGGATCGGCTTATTCGGGGTGCGTCGTTCTCTAGCCAATGATCGGCCGTCCTTCCGGGTAGCGGTAGCGGATGCGGCTCTGCCGCAGGGTCAGGGCCGCAGCGAAGGTCATAATGCCGACGCGTCCGGCGAACATCAGGCCGGCCAGGACATAGAGCCCTGCCGGAGGCAGCTCCTCACTGAGACCGGAGGTCAGGCCGACGGTGGCGAACGCAGAGATCGCTTCGAAGAGGGGGCGCTCCAGCTCCTCGCCGGTGAGGATGATCAGCGCCATGGTGGCGATGAGGACGAAGGTGGCGCCCATGGCGACCACGCTGACGGCCACGCGCACCGCCTGTGCAGGGATGGTCCGTCCGTGCGCGGTCGACTCTCCGCGGCCGCGGGCCTCAGCCAGGAACGCCAGGAAGATCACCGCGAACGTGGTCACCTTGATGCCGCCGGCGGTGGAGGCTGAGCCCCCTCCGACGAACATCAGCGCGCTGGTCATGAGCATCGTCTCGGAGTGCTCCATGACGTTCTCGACCACGGAGAAGCCGCCTGAGCGCATCATGACGGAGGCGAACAGGGAGCTTTGGAGCTTCTCGCCCGTCGTCATCTCTCCGATGGTGTCCGTATGGTTCCACTCCAAGGCGGCGTAGCCCACGGCTCCCAGCACCATGAGCAGCGTCGTCACCTCCATGGTGAGGCGGGCGTGGAGGCCCCATCGCCTGATGTGCCAGCGGAATCGCCACAGCACCAGCAGCACGGGGAACCCCAACGAGCCGAGGAACACGCCGATCATGATGACCCAGAGCACCAGCGGATCGTTCACGGCGCCCTGGAGGCCTTCGGGGTGAACGACGAAGCCGGCGTTGTTGAACGCGGACACGGCGTAGAAGACGCCGTGCCACAGGCCGTCGAGGACGTCGTTCTCCACCACCATCAGGCGGGGCACCAGGACCGCTGCGAGGGCGGCCTCAACCACCAGGGAGCAGATGACGACGGTGCGGATCAGCGAGCCGACCTCGCCCAGCGCACCGGTGGACATCCCCTGCTCAGCGACGAGGCGGGTGCGAAGCCCCAGATGGTGCGTCACAGAGAGGGCGACCAGCGACGCGAGCGTCAGGATGCCCAGCCCACCGATCTGGATGCCGATGAGAATGACGATCTGGCCCGCCGGAGACCAGTGCTCGGCGGTGTTGACGGAGGTGAGTCCGGTGACGGTGACCGCTGAGGTGGCCGTGAACAGAGCATCGTGGAAGGCGGGCGCGCGGCCGTTGGCGGTGGACCAGGGTGCCATCAGGAGAGCGGTGAAGATCATGATCACCGCCGCAAAGATCAGCAGGGCGGTGCGAGGCGGCGAGGACTTGGCCACCCGGCTGACCAGCTGCTTGATTACCTCCCAGGCGTGGAGCACGAGACCTACTGTAGACACGCTTTGGGCCCGGCCGCACAGCGGACGGGCCCAAAGGTTGAAGGTTGTGCCTGCGAGCGGTGCTCAGTCCTCTTCGACGATGAGGGGGTAGACGCCGTTCTCGTCGTGCACTTCACGGCCGGTCACCGGCGGGTTGAAGACGCAGACCATGCGCATCTCCTCCTCCACCGAGACGTGGTGCTTCTCGTGGCCGTCGAGCAGGTAGAGGAACCCGTCGGTGATCTCGTAGGTCTTGCCGGTCTCTTTGTCGGTCAGCGTGCCTTTGCCGCCGACGCAGTAGACGGCCTCGACGTGGTTGGCGTACCAGAAGTCGTTCTCGGTGCCTGCGCGCAGGGTGGTCTCGTGCAGGGAGAAGCCGACCTTCTCCTTGGCCAGGACCATACGGCGGGAGCGCCAGTTGGTCTCGTTGATGTCGCGGTCGGTGCCGTTGAGGTCATCGATGTGCAGGGTGTACATACACGCTCCTTGCGTTGAGGGGAACTGGTGGGACATGCCTGAGCCAGGCCGGCACAGGGCCAGCCTGGCACAGAGTCAGGCACAGTCCCTCACAGGGGACCTGAAGAGGGGCTTCAGTGGGGTGCGCGCAGGCGCGAAGGCTCACCCATCTGACCGGTGGCGGCCAGGACGGCCTCCTCCAGGATGGCCAGGCCCTTCTGAAGGTCCTCGTCCGGGATGTTGAGCGCCGGCATGAGCTTGACGACCTCATCCTGCGGACCGGAGGTCTCGACCAGCATGTTGCGCTTGTACGCCTCGGCTGCGACCTTGCCGGCCGTATCCGGGTCGGGGAAGCTGATGCCGGCGAGGAAGCCGCGTCCCTTGATGTAGGAGCCCTTCACGTGCTCGACGATCTTGGCCATGCCGGTGTGCAGAGCTTCGATCTTTCCGGCCAGCTCCTCCTGGAAGGTGCCGTCGGCCCAGAACAGCTCGAGGGCGCGCGCCGCTGTGACGAAGGCGAGGTTGTTGCCGCGGAAGGTGCCGTTGTGCTCACCGGGCTCCCAGACGTCCAGCTCGGGCTTGAACAGGGTGAGCGCCATAGCCAGGCCGTAGCCGGAGATCGACTTGGAGACGCAGACGATGTCGGGCTGGATGCCGGCCTCTTCGAAGGAGAAGAAGGTTCCCGTCCGCCCGCAGCCGGCCTGGACGTCGTCGACGATCAGCAGGATGCTGTGCTTCTTCAGCAGGTTGGACAGGGCCCTGAGCCACTCCATGCGTGCGGTGTTGAGGCCGCCCTCGCCCTGGACGGTCTCCACGATCACGGCAGCAGGCTTGTCCACGCCGGATCCCGAGTCCTCAAGGACCTTCTCCAGCCAGAGGAAGTCGGGGATGTCCCCGTCGAAGTAGTCGTCGTAGGGGATCTTGGAGCTGTTGGTCAGCGGGATGCCCGCACCCCGGCGCTTCATGGAGTTGCCGGTGACGGACAGGGCGCCCAGCGTCATGCCGTGGAAGGCGTTGGTGAACGACAGGATGTGCTGCCGACCGGTGACCTTGCGGGCCAGCTTCAGCGCGGCCTCCACGGTGTTGGTGCCTGTGGGGCCCGGGAACATGACCTTGTAGTCCAGGTTCCTGGGCTCCAGGATGATGCGCTCGAAGGTTTCGAGGAAGCGCCGCTTGGCGGGGGACTTCATGTCCATGGAGTGGGTGACGCCTGAGTTGGCCACATACTCCACGACGAGGTCGCGGAGCTCAGGGTGGTTGTGTCCGTAGTTCAGTGCGCCGGCGCCGGAGAAGAAGTCGAGGTACTTGGTGCCGTTCTCAGACCACTGGTAGGGGCCCTCTGCCTTTTCGAAGACAGCGGGCCAGCTCATGCAGTAGCTGCGCACCTGGGATTCGCGGGTGTCAAAGATGTCTGTAGCCATGCTTCTTTCCTGGTTGCCTAACGTGTTGAGAACAGAGAAACAGATGAGGACGTCACAGTGTGGGACGAGCCGGGGACTCGATCAGGAGCCCGGTGCCTGCAGCGGCTCCACGGTGTAGAGGTCCTCGTCGGCGTGCTCCTCGCCGGTCTCGCCCGAGCTGGGAAAGAGGTCTGCGGTGAACAGGGGGTTTCTGGACATCTCGGTGCCGTGGGCGCGTGCCAGGGCGGCGAAGAGGGCCTGTGAGGCCTCGTTGTCCATGGTGATGGTCGTCTCGAGCCGTGACGCTCCTGCGGCCGTGACGCGGTCGACAAGGTCGAAGAGCATCTTCTTGGCCAGGCCGCGGCCCCGGAAGCGGGAGTCCACGGCGACCTGCCAGATGAACAGCGTGCTGGGGTCCGAAGGTTTGCGGAAGCCGGTGATGAAGCCTGCCGGCTCCCCCTCGACCTCAGCGATCACGGACGTCTCGGCGAAGTCCCTCGCCCACAGCAGATAGGCGTAGGGGGTATTGGTGTCAAGCACTCCGGTGCCCTCTGCAAGGCGCCACAGGTCTGCCCCGTCAGCCACCGTGGGTGACCGCAGGATGATCAGCTCATTGCTCTGTTGGTCGCTCATCGCTCCAAGATTAGTAAGACCTGTGGCCGATTCCAATAGCCTGACTCAAAAGCTTGAAAAGTGGAGCCCATTTTTGGTAGAGGAGCCGCCTTGTCTGGACGGATGCCCATAGCTTGCCCTGAAAGTCCTTGAGCCTGCTGACATGGTGTCCGTCGCTCCGTAGCGTGGGGGGCAACAGGTCGTCGACACAGAGAGGAGGCCCAAGGATGGGACTCGAAGGAAAAGCAGACGCCAACAAGGACAAGGCCGCCGGAAGCGTCACGGAGGGCGTCGGCAAGCTCACCGGCGACGAGCGCGCCGAGGCTGACGGCAAGGCCCAGAAGACTCAGGGCAAGGGCAAGGAGGCCGCTGAGTCGGTCAAAGAGGCCGCCGGAGATGCGCGCGACAGCGCCAAAGGCTTCGTCGACGGTCTGAAGAAGGACTGACCCGGCGCAGAGCTCACGCTGAGAAGGGCCGGAGAGGACGCAGCTCCTCTCCGGCCCTTCCTGTGCCTGGGGGCGGATAGAATCGTCGCCCGTGATGAAGAGCTTTGTTCCCGGCTTCGGCTGGAAGATCCACGGTGACGGCAGAACCATCAGGCCCGGAGACGTGGTCGCGCCTGAGGAGCGGCTGAGCTGGCTGCAGACCACCGGCGTCGGGATGCAGCACGTGGTCGCCATGTTCGGCGCGACCTTCCTCGTCCCGGTGATCACCGGGTTCCCACCCTCGACAACCCTGCTCTTCTCGGGGATCGGGACGCTGCTGTTCCTGATCGTCACCGCCGGGCGCGTGCCCAGCTATCTCGGCTCCTCCTTCGCCTTCCTGGCGCCCGTCGGGGCCGCCAGCGCCCAGTACGGGATGTCGGGGGCCCTCGGCGGGATCCTGATGACCGGCCTGGGACTGTTCCTCGTCGGGCTCATCGTGCACTTCGCCGGGCCCACGTGGATCCAGAAGCTGATGCCGCCTGTGGTCACCGGCTCCATCGTCGCGCTCATCGGTCTGAACCTGGCCCCTGCGGCCTGGGGAAACGTGCAGGAGGGGCCGGTGACGGCGACCGTGACCATCGTGGCGATGCTGGTGGCGGGAGTGCTCTTCCGGGGCATGCTCGGCCGGCTGTCCATCCTGCTGGGAGTCGTGGTCGGCTATGCGGTCGCCGTGGTCCGCGGGGAGGTGGACTTCTCCGAGATCACCCAGGCGGGGTGGGTCGGGCTTCCCGACTTCACCGCACCCAGCTTCCACATCGGAGTGCTGGCGCTGTTCATCCCGGTGGTGCTGGTGCTCGTCGCCGAGAACGTCGGCCACGTGAAGTCGGTGGCTCTGATGACCAAGCGGGACCTGGACCCGGTGACCGGACGGGCCCTGATGGCCGACGGTGCTGCGACGATGCTGGCCGGCTCCGGCGGAGGCTCAGGCACCACCACCTACGCGGAGAACATCGGTGTGATGGCCTCCTCCAAGGTCTACTCCACTGCCGCCTACTGGGTGGCCGGAGTCTTCGCCATCCTGCTGGCCCTGGTGCCTAAGTTCGGTGCGCTGGTCAACACAGTCCCGGACGGAGTGCTCGGCGGTGCCGGAACGGTTCTCTACGGCATGATCGGGATCCTCGGCGTGCGGATCTGGGTCCAGAACAACGTCGACTTCTCCAACCCGATCAACCTTGCGGTGGCGGGTGTCCCGCTGATCGTCGCGATCGCCGACTACACGATGGTGTTCGGCGAGATCGTCTTCACCGGCATCGCTCTGGGCTCAGTGGCCGCCCTGGTCATCCACCACGGCATGAGCGCCATTGCGCGGTGGCGCGGCACGGACGCCGGATTCGAGGATGCTGAGGCCGACTTCGCCACCCCCGTCAACCAGGCCGATGCTGAGCACCTGGAGTCGGGCGGGCGCTGGGACGACGACACCTCCGGGCGGTGAGGCTGCCCGGCGCGGTCGCTCGTGCCCGGTCTCTCAGGGCTGCATCAGCGTGGCGGCCAGGGCCAGCAGGTGCTCCTCGGTCCGGGGTCTGCCGATCAGCTGGACGCTCCAGCTCAGCCCTGAGTCGTCGGTGAGCATGGGCACGCTCACGGCAGGAAGCCCCAGGACGTTGATGATGGCCGTGTACGGCGTGAAGCGGCACTGCTCTGCCCCATTGTCCTCCGGTGACATGCTGTCGAACCATCCCACCTCGGGCGGCGCGTAGGCGAGCACGGGCGTCATGATGAGGTCGTGGTGGCCGAAGATGCTCTCCGCGGTGTCGGCCGCCTGCTGAAGGCGTCCCTCAGCCGCATTGTTCTCTGCTTCGGGGCGCGCTTCCGCTGCCTCCAGGTAGTAGCGGGTGAGGGCTTCCATCTGGTCCCGCTGGGCATCGTCGAAGTTGGCGCGGGCCAGCCGTGAGGTCCACAGGGTGGTGAAGTCGTGGAAGAAGCCTTCTGGCCACATGCGCTGCGCTCCCTGCGCGGGAGCGGTCCCGTGGACGCTGTGCCCCCGGTTCAGCAGCCGAGCCACGGCCTCCTCCAGCGCTGCCGTCGCCTCCTCCGCGAGGGTGATGTCCAGCTCGGGGGAGAAGGGCGATTCGGTGGTGACCCCGACGCTCAGCGGCGGCAGCCCATGCCGCTCAGCATGATGGATTGCGCGTGACGCCGGGCCGTACGCCAAGTCAGCCCCGTCGACCCCGCACCCTGAGGTGACGCTGAACGGATTCCCCGCCATCGCGTCGAAGAGCAGTGCGGCGTCCTGAGGAATGGTGGCCAGCGGGCCGTTGACTCCCAGGTTCGCGGCGGAGTGGGCCTGGCGGTCATCGGGCAGACGGCCGCGGCCCGGCTTCAGGCCGACGAGCCCGCAGGCTGCGGCCGGTATCCGGATGGATCCGCCTCCGTCGCTTCCGGGCGCGAAGGGGAGGATGCCTGCGGCCACCGCGGCGGCGGCACCGCCGGAGGAGCCTCCGGCGGTGCGTGCGGGAGCCAGCGGGTTGCGGGCGGGTGAGCCGACCTGGTTCTCGGAGTAGCAGTGCAGCGCGAACTCAGGCACCTGGGTCTTGCCCATGCTCACCGAGCCGGCAGCGTGGGTGCGCCGCACCACAGGCTCGTCCCGTGCCGGAATGTCTGCGGCAAGTGCCAGGGTGCCCCGGGTGCGAGGCAGGCCCCCGACTCGGCTGACGTCCTTGAAGGCAAGCGGCAGGCCCAGCAGGGGGGCCCTGGTCGAGAGTTCGCTCATGGAGCCGCTGCGTCGGACCATCTCCACCACTTCGTCGAGCTGGTCAGCTTTGGCCAGGGCGTACTCGGGATCCACCGAGAGGAACGCGCCCAGTTCGGTGAGGGTGGCGGCCGCGGTCAGGGCGGTGCCGGCCAGTTCGACTGCGGTCACGTCGCCGTTCAGGATGGCGGCACGCCACTGATCGGCCGTGGAGGCGCGGAAGTCGGCACGGGTGCGGTCCGTGGTGTGCTCAGCCGAAGGGACGGGGTGCGGGGAGCTGGGCGTGAGGACCATGTGCTCACTCTATGCAGAAGGCAGTGCGCTCGGCAGAGGCGGGAGGCTATCGTGACGTCCATGAGCGATGTGGAGACTGTGCCAGCCGTGGAGGTGCCGGACGAGGCCCGGCTGCTGGATGTTCGCGAGGCCTACGAGTTCCGTGCCGGCCGGGCGCCGGGGGCCCTGCACATGCCGGTCGAGGAGGTTCCGGAACGGTTTGAGGCGGAGCTGGACCCGGATGAGGACTACTTCGTCATCTGCCGCACGGGAGGCCGCAGCATCCAGATGGCCGGCTGGCTGACCCAGCAGGGGTACTCGGTGCTTTTTGTCGCAGGAGGGTACGACGCCTGGGTCACGTCCGGCCGGGCGCTGGAGAGCGACGACGGCCAGCCCCGGATCCTCTGACGGTAGGCTTTGGCTCTGTGACCGGCACACTGCGCTACTCGTTCCTCGGCCCGGAGGGCACGTTCACTGAGGCCGCCCTGACCCAGATGCCCGGTGCTGACCGTGCTCAGCGCGTTCCGGCCTCCAGCGTTCTGGCCGCCCTGAGCATGGTGGACGAGGGGGACGCCGAGGGGGCTGTGGTCCCGATCGAGAACTCTGTGGAGGGCGGGGTGACCGCCACCCTGGATGCCGTCTCGGTCACCCACCGTCTTCAGATCACCGCAGAGACCCTGGTGCCCATCACGTTTGTGCTGGCCAGCGCCCAGCCCATGGAGCTGTCCGAGGTCACCTCCGTGGCAACCCACTCCCACGCGTGGGCGCAGGTGCGCTCGTGGGCGCAGAACGTGCTGCCCCGGGTGCAGTACATACCGGCGCCGTCGACGGCCGCCGGCGCCCACAGTCTTCGGACGTCCGCGCCGATGGCAGACGCGGCCATCTGTGCGCCACTCGTGGCGGAGCAGCTGGGGCTCCACGTCATCGCTTCCGGCATCGAGGACTTTCCGGGCGCGGTCACCCGATTCGTCCTCGTCACCAAGCCTGGTCAGGTCCCCTCCATGACGGGCGCCGACAAGACCACCGTGACCATCCCTCTGCCCGAGGACCGCGCTGGGGCCCTGATGGAGCTGCTGGAGCACTTCGCCACCCGGGGCGTCAACATCTGTCGCATCGAGTCTCGCCCCACCGGCAGCGCCATGGGCGACTACTTCTTCTCCATGGACCTCGAGGGCCACATCCACGAGCCGCGCGTTGCTGACGCGCTCGCCGGAATCCACCGGGTCTCGCCGGCTGTGCGCTTCCTGGGCTCGTACCCGCGAGCGGACCGCAAGGCCCAGCATGTGAGGCCGGAAGTCTCGGAGGAGGCTTTCGACGCAGCGACGCAGTGGGTGGCCTCACTGACCCGGCGCACCTGACGGCCCAAAGCATCAAGCAGCGCGGACATATTCATGTCATGCCTGATCAGTAAGCTTATTCTACTGTTCGCATGACTTGAGGGAGTTCGCAAATGTCCGAATCCGGATCGGCCTTAGTTTCCGAGGAGAGAACTCCGCAACCGGACGGTTCCCTCGGAACTGGGATCTTCGTCAGCGTCATCATCGCGTTGATTCTCAGCATTGTTCCTTTCGTCGCTGTGCTGCTGATCCCCCCGGTTCTCGTATACGTCTTCTTCATGCGGCGGCGTGCGACCTCGTTGTGGAGACAGCAGGGTCGCCTGACTCAGGAGCGAGACCAGGTCACTGCTGATGCCCGGAAGTTATGGGATGAGAACCATTTCCTGCGCCAGGAAGCGCAGCGACTTGGTGTCATGGACGACCTGTCACGCGGAGAGCATCGGAACGCGCTGGAGAAAGAAATCGCGCGGGTTGAGACCGAGCTCAAGGCTCGGCGTGATGAAGGTGAGAGAAAAGTGGCACAGGTCGAGGCTGAGCTTAGGTCTGGACGTGAGGCGGGCGAGGCGCAGCAGCAAAACTATGCGGAACTGGTGCGCAAAGAACAGGCACGCCTGGAACAGGTGCGTGAAGACATCGTCGACCTCAGAGACATGGCAGACCTGAACGACTACGGGCTCTATAACTTCGAGAACCCTGCAGATGACTCCGTGAGGTACAAAGATGAACTGCAAACAAGACAGGCGGAGATCAGGGAAATGGTCCGGCAGAAGACCGCCGCGACAGGCAGTACGTCTATGACCTTGGACGGCAACCTCAAGAAGGGCCAGAAGATGGTCGGGGACATGACTAAGCTCCTTCTCCGGGCCTTCAACGCGGAAGCGGAGAACTCGGTCAAAACGGTCAAAGCCGGCCACCTCAACGCCGCTATCAAGCGCCTTGAAAAATCCGCCCAGCAAGTCGAGCGGCTCGGTAAGTCCATGGCTATCACCATCAGCAGCCGTTATCTCTTCCTGCGAGAGGAAGAGCTGAGACTCACTCATGCTCATCTCGAGGCAGTCAAAGCCGCTAAGGAGGAAGAGAAGGAAGCTCGCGCGCGAGTCAGGGAAGAGGCCAAAGCGCAGAAGGAATTTCTGGCGCTCAAGGCGAAACAGGAAAAGGAAGTGGAGCATCGCAGAATCGTCCTCGCTCAGCTCCAGGCCCAAGGTGATGTTGAAGAGGCGTCCAAGGCTGCGGCTGCGCTTTCGCACGCCGAAGCTGAACTGGAAGATGTCGAATCGACGATGGCAAACACGCGTGCCGGCTACGTTTATGTGGCTTCAAACCGAGGTGCTTTCGGTTCCGAGGTGGTGAAGATCGGGATGACTCGTCGTCTCAACCCCGAAGAGCGGCTCAAAGAACTCTCAGACGCGTCGGTTCCCTTCAACTTCGATAAGCACACGGTGATCTTCTCGGAGGATGCCTGGGGTCTTGAGAGCGCTCTGCACAGACACTTTGCAGATCGACGCGTGAACCTGATCAATATGCGCCGAGAGTACTTCTATGCCACACCCTCAGAGGTGAAAGACGCGCTTCTTCAACATGACGTGCAGGTGCTCGAATATCACGAGGAAGCAGAAGCACCGGAATTCTTGGCCAGCCAGAAGATGCGTGAAGAGCGCACTGCGGAGTGTGCCGTCCAGGCATGAGGCCGGCGGGAGTGGCGAATAACGCCAACTACCCAGAGAACGCGGCGTCGATTTGAAATCAGGTCTCGGCAGACGACGACCCGCACAGGTGAGTAGATGGGCCTGCGCCACCCGAAGTGACGCGTGCTCGTGGATAGACTCGGGAGCATGACGCTGGTCGGAGCTGTGCTCAATGTGACGAAGGAGCAGGCTCCTGAGGCGGTGCGCCTCATCGAGTTCGCCTGCTGCGAGGCCGGGATGGAGACCCCGCTGGTGATGGCCTCCACCGCGGAGGATCCGGGGCATGTGATGACCCGGCGAGCACTGGATGCTGGCTGCGACGTCGTGCTGGCTGTGGGCGGCGATGGGACCGTTCGTGCCGTCGCAGCGGAGCTGACGGGAACCTCGACGCCGATGGGCGTGGTGCCGATGGGCACCGGCAACCTCTTTGCGCGGAACATCGGCCTTCCCCACGATGACCTGCTCATATGCGTCCACGAGGCCATCCACGGAACCCCCCACTGGGTGGACACCCTGCAGCTGGAGCTCAGACGCCCCGACGGTCCCATCGACGAAGAGATCTCGCTGGTGATCGCCGGCGGAGGTTTGGATGCCGAAGTGATGGCCGATACGCGCGAGGTCCTCAAAGCGCGCGCTGGGTGGCTCGCCTACGGAGAATCGGGGCTGCGGCACGCGGCCGGCGATCGTAAGAATGTGCGCGTGGAGCTCGAGGGCGGGGAGACCGCTCAGATGCGCGTGCGCTCGGTGCTGCTGGCCAACTGCGGGACCCTCCAGGGCGGGGTGCAGCTCATCCCGACCGCCCTGTTCGACGACGGACAGATGGACATCGTGCTCCTCTCGCCCCGCAACCCCTTGGATTGGGCCCGGATCGTCGCGAAGACGGTGCTGCGATGGGGTGAGGACATCCCGGTGATGACGGTGAAGCAGTCGCCGAGCTGCACGGTGGAGATGGATGAGCCGCTGATGTTCCAGATCGACGGCGACGCCGTGGGCGACGTCATCGGCGTCAAGGCGCGAGTTTCCCCTTCATCGCTGAAGGTCAACGGCGTGAGCCGCGCAGTCACCGACGCGTAGGCGTCTCAGCGTTCGCGGCCCCCTAGCGACGCTTCTCTTCAGCTGTCACTTCAATCTTCTCGACGAACCAGGTGGCCAGCGTCGCTGTCACGGTCCCCAGCAGCCCGAGGCCGCACAGCATGAGGCCGACCGCGATGGCGCGACCGAACCCGGTCACCGGGTAATAGTCGCCGTAGCCGACTGTGGTGATCGTGACCACCGACCACCACAGTGCATCCCCGTAGCTGGTGATGTTGGCGCCCGGATCGTTCTGCTCCGCATCGAGAATGGCCAGTGAAGCCGTGAAGACCAGCACCCCGGCGACGAAGGCGGTGGAAATCGTGACCTTCTCCCTCAGTGCGGCCCCCGCATAGCGGCTGAACACCGAAATGACCGTGACCAGGCGCAGAAGGCGCAGCGGCCGCAGGACCGGGAGAATGACGATGGCCAGTTCGTGAATGTGGGTGAAGAACCACCGTCGAGTGTGGGGCACCAGGATCAGCGACACGATGTAGTCGATCGCGAAAAGAACCCACACGGCGTTCATCAGCCAAAAAGGCCAATCGACATGCGACTCGCGCAGATTTCCGATGACCACGTAGCCGTACACGCCGACGAACACCAGGGCGACCCCCACCATGGGCCACTCGGTTGCTCTCGTCCACCGCTCGTAGGCGGCCCTGTTGTTCCACAATGACCGCATCAGGTGATTCCCTCCCTCGCTTTGGACCGTGAGGGTCACGACGCGCTTCTCACCATATCGAATCAAACGCCCCTCCGACCGACGCCTGAGGAGCGCAAGGACGGCGATCAGTACGTCTCCACGGACCTTTCTTCGCGTGACGACGCTCAGCCTGCTGAGGTGCCGAACGGCGTCGATTAGGCTGGAGTCTGTGATCGACATCAAGGACCTCATTGAGAACCCGGAGCACTACAAGGCCTCGCAGCGTGCGCGGGGCGCATCTGAGGCGGCGGTCGATCAGCTGATCGCCGCACACGAGACTCGGTCCGCGGCGATCACCCGCTTCGAGTCGCTGCGTGCCGAGCAGAAGGCCAACGGCAAGAAGGTCGCCCAAGCGCAGGGCGAGGAGAAGCAGCAGCTTCTTCAGGCCGTGAAGCAGCTCAGCCAAGACGTGAAGACTGCCGAAGCCGAATCCGCGCACGCGCAGGACGAGCTGCGCAGCCTGCAGGCCTCCTTCCCGAACCTCATCCACGAGGGCGTCCCCGCCGGCGGCGAGGATGACTTCGCGACGCTGCGCCACGAAGGATCACCGCGAGACTTCGCCGCCGAAGGCTTCGAGCCCAAAGATCACCTGGAGCTCGCCGAAGCTCTCGGCGCAGTGGATATGGAGCGCGGCGCCAAAGTCTCCGGCGCCCGCTTCTACTTCCTCAAAGGCATCGGTGCCCGCCTCGAGCTGGCCATCATGCAGATGGGGCTGGATCAGGCCCTGGAGGCAGACTTCACACCGATGATGACCCCCACCCTCGTCCGGCCCGACACCATGGCCGGCACCGGCTTCGACGTCGAGCACGACGATGAGATCTACCGCCTCGAACGCGACGACATGTATCTCGTCGGCACCTCTGAGGTCGCGCTCGCCGGCTACCACGCCGACGAGATTCTCGACCTCTCGGCCGGCCCCCAGCGCTACGCAGGGTGGTCCACCTGCTACCGGAGAGAAGCCGGCTCGCACGGCAAAGACACCCGCGGCATCATCCGGGTGCACCAGTTCAACAAGCTGGAGATGTTCGTCTACTGCTCCGCATCAGAGTCCAAGGCTGAGCACGAGCGGCTCCTCGCGTGGGAGGAGCAGATGCTGGCCAAGCTCGAGCTGCCCTACCGCGTGATCGATACCGCCGCCGGAGATCTGGGCCTCTCAGCCGCGCGCAAGTTCGACTGCGAGGCGTGGGTGCCCACGCAGGGCACCTACCGCGAGCTGACCTCGACCTCGGACACCACCACATTCCAGGCGCGACGGCTCAACATCCGCGAGAGAACGCTCAACGACGACGGCAGCAGAGGCCCCACAGCCCCGGTCGCGACCCTCAACGGGACGCTCGCCACCACCCGGTGGATCGTCGCCATCCTCGAGAACCACCAGCAGGCCGACGGCTCGGTGCGTGTGCCCGAGGCGCTTCGCCCCTACCTCGGCGGCCTCGAGCTCATCCAGGCCCCCCAGTAGCACTCCGGAGCCGACGCGAGTATCGGCCGAACGTTCGGCCAATACTCAGGCTGCACTCACCTTCGCTCGTTACGAAAGAGACATGAACTCCGAAAGCGCGCCCGGCAAGGACAGCCTCATCTTGCTGGCGCGACTTATTCTGAGTTTCTAAGATCTGAGTGTTGGCGTACGCCAGCACCTGACCCCTCTAAGCGAAGGAGCGGATGGATATGTCCGACAAACACGCAGACTACACAGTGCCCGGCGTCAGCCTGGAGAGCGGACGTGAGCTCGCGGGCCTTCTGCAGGCTCGCCTCCACGCTCTCAACGACCTCCAGCTTGCCCTCAAGCACGTTCACTGGAACGTCGTGGGCCCTAACTTCATCGCCGTCCACGAGATGATCGACCCTCAGGTCGAGAAGGTGCGCGGCTTCGCGGACGAGGTGGCAGAGCGCATCGCCACCCTGGGCTCCGCTCCCTCCGGCCTCTCCGGAGAGCTCGTGACCGAGCGTCACTGGGCCGACTACCCGCTGTTCAAGGCATCCGTCGAGGACCACCTGAAGGAGCTCGACAAGGTCTACACCGGCGTCATCGAGGACCACCGCGAGGTGATGGCCAAGGTCGGAGACACCGACATGATCACCGAGGACCTGCTCGTCGGCCAGATCAAGGACCTCGAGCTGTTCCAGTGGTTCATCCGCAGCCACGTCGAGAAGCTGGGCTGATCCGCAGCCGCCAGCACTGAACCCCGTGGGGCCCCGCTCAGTCCGCTGAGCGGGGCCCCACGGGCATGTGCGCGGGGGCGCCCGTCGTCTCTCTCACCACCAGCTGGGTCGCCAGCTGAACATGATGCGAATCCGGGCCCGCCCCCCGATGCATCTGGAGAAGCGTGCGCAGCGCAGTCCTCCCCATCTCTGAGATGGGCTGACGGATCGTGGTGAGCGCCGGAGCTGTCGGCATCGTGGCGTAGGTGTCGTCGAATCCCATGACCGAAAGATCCTCGGGCACGCGCAGCCCCCGGACGCGAGCGGCCTCCAGCACGCCCTGCGCAGAGCGGTCTGATCCGCAGAAGATCGCAGTCGGAGGCTCAGGCGCGTCCAGCAGCTGCGATCCCATCTGTACCCCATCTTCGAAGTCGAACTGCCTCTCGAGGATCATCGACGGGTCGGCGTCCAAGCCGCAGCCGCGCAGAGCACTCAAGAACCCGTGAAGGCGCTCGCTCCAGGCGGGTGATCGGTGATGGCCCCCCGCGAAGCCGAAGTGCGTATGCCCCAGCTCTATCAGATGCCCCGCAGCCTGGACGCCTCCCGTGAAGTTTGCTCCCCCGATGGAGATCAGCCCGTCGTCCAGGGGGTCCACCGGGTCCACGGCCACCACTGCAATCCCCAGAGACTCCAGGCGTCGCCGCTGCTCGGGCGACATCTCCGCCGTCACCAGGATGACGCCCGCTCGGCCCCGTCGCACCGCATGCTCGCACCAGCGCTGAGACAGAGGCGCGCTGGACGGTTCCCCGTGCGCATCGAGGCTGTCCACCAGAATCTCAACGCGCTCTGAGGCCGCTGCCGAAAGGATGCCGTCCAGCGCCTGCATCACATATGCGTTCAGCACTGTGTTCACGACGACGTGCACTTCGTGAAGAGTGTTGACGGTGCGCGGGCCCGTAGAAGGCACATAGCCCAGCTGCTCCAACGCAGCCTCCACCCGAGAGCGGGTGGCCGCTGCTACATCAGGACGATGGTTGAGCACCTTGGAGACCGTGGCCGTCGAGACGCCGCAGTGCCGCGCCACCTGCTCGAGGGTCGGGCGTGAGATCTGCGGCAACGGAGCCTCCGGCACTCATCGAAAATCTTTCGGCGCGACAGTCGTTGGACCGCGCTTTTCTTGTAGCTATTCTAAGCACGCAGCGAGCATCGGCCTCGAATGACCGGCGCTAGTGACGAAAAAATTTCGAGATACTTTCACCAGAAAGAGAGCTGCTCATGCAGAACCGAACGTAGGCCAATAGGCCCCAGCTCCGAGTGCGCGACCGTCGAGTTCGCCCTGTCAGCACCGAGGGTCGGTGAGCTTTCGCCGCTTCCGTGCGGTCAGTTCCGACATATCAGTCTGATGGTGCGCAATATTCGGCTGATCAGGCCGCCGGCGGAGCAGCTCTGGGGCTCTTTCGATCATGTCGATGCTCCCTCGTCAGCGGATTCTCAAGGATTCGGATGCTGTGGGAGGGGCATTGGACAAACGCAGCGAGGCCCCGGGAATCCGGGAACGCTGACTATGTGACAGCTGTCACTGTGCTCCTTGACACAACCTGTGCGCGCTATTTAGTCTCTCCGTAAGACGAAATGTGGGTCAGATCACCTCGACGGTCAGCCGGACGGTTGAGGGGACCTGCAGGTTGATCCGAAAGGACGTACGCAATGGCGCGTCATCTCACACTCAAAGCTGGAATCGCCGGACTCTCGGCCGCGTCACTGGTGGCCCTGACGGCCTGCGGCGGTGACAACGGAAACGGCGACGGCGCCGGCGACGGTGAAGGCGGCGGCGACGCTTCCGCATGGGTCCTCACCGGCGGCGGCTGGCCGCAGATCGAAGACGACTTCGAGCGCTGGAACGACGAGAACCCTGAGCAGGCCATCAGCGTCGAAGCCTACGAGAACGACGCCTACAAGGAGCAGATCCGTACGGCAGTCGGCGCAGGCGAAGCGCCCACCCTCATCATGAGCTGGACCGGTGGTGCTCTGCTCGAATACGTGGAGGCCGACCGAGTCGCTCCTCTGACCGACCAGACCGGAGACCTCGAAGACCGCGTCTACGAGGCGATCTGGCAGAACGGCGTCGTCGACGACGAGACTTACGCTGTGCCGCTCAACGACGTGCAGCCCGTCGTCATGTACTACAACCAGGAGGTCTTCGACGAAGTCGGCCTGGACGTCCCCGAGACCTGGTCCGACGTCGAAGAGTCCATCGAGGTCTTCAACGACAACGACATCGCTCCCTTCTCCCTTGCCGGCGGCTCTGTCTGGCCAGCGCTGATGTGGCTGCAGTACCTCACAGACCGTCACGGCGGTGAGGAACAGTTCACCGGAGTGATCGAAGACGGCGACTCCTGGAACAACGAATCCATTCTCTTCGCACTCGAGACCATCCAGGAGCTCGGCGAGAACGGCGGATTCGTCGACACCTACAACGGCGTCTCCGCCGCTCAGAACGAGGACGCCCAGCTGCTGGCCGACGGTCAGGCCGCCATGCTGCTCCAGGGATCCTGGGTCTACGCGACCATCAACATGGACTTCCCCGAGTTCGCAGACTCCGGCAACTTCGGCTTCACCACCTTCCCTGAGCTGGAGGACGGCGAGGGCGACCCGAGCAACCTGGTCGGAAACCCGGCGAACTACTGGTCGGTCTCCGCTGACGCTCCCGAAGCGGACCAGCAGGACGCCATCGACTACATCAGTGAGCACCTCTACAACGATGAGGCCGTTGACGCCATGCTCGAGGCCGGCTCGCTGCCGCCGCTGAACGACGTGAGCGACCGCATCGAAGGCACCGAGGCCGAGGACTTCCTCACCTTCGCCGACGAGCAGGTCGAAAACGCCAACCACTTCCAGCTGTCCTGGGACCAGGCCGTGATGCCAGAGCACGAGCAGGTCCTCATGGACAACCTCTCCGAGATCCTCTCCGGAAACATCACTCCGGAAGAGTTCGCGGAGAACATGGACAACGCAACCAACTGACACGGGAATAAGACACCTCACTGATGACTGAGACTGCCGCACCCCGCTCCACGGACGCCCCGGAGGCCCTACAGGGCCCCGGGGCGCCCGGAGGGCAGAAGGCATCACCTGCCTCGCCCTCGCCCAAGACATCGGGCGTCCGCAGACAGGGCCCCTCCTTCCTGATGGCGCTGCCCGCCGTAGCGCTCTTCGGGTTCTTCGCCCTCGTCCCCCTCGCCGGAGTCATTGCCATCTCCTTCCTGGACTGGCAGACCGTCCGGGGCACCGTGGAGTGGGTCGGCACCAGCAACTGGGAGACCGTGCTGTCCAACCGGGACTTCACCTGGCGTGCCCTGCAGCTGACGGTCTACTTCGTCGTCGGTTCGTACCTGTTCCAGATGCCGGTCGCGCTGCTGCTCGGCGTGTTCATGGCAGGCGCCCAGAAGTACCGGGCCCTGCTGGCAGTGCTGTACTTCCTGCCGCTGCTGTTCAGCTCGGTGGCGGTGGGCCTGACCTACCAGTCGCTGCTCTCCCCGAACTACGGCATCTCGGCTGCGCTCTCCTGGGCGCCTCTGCCCAACGACTGGCTGTCCAACCCCAACATCGTCATGTTCGTGATGATCTTTGTGGTCGGCTGGTGCTTCATCCCATTCCACTCCCTGCTGTACCAGGCAGGCGTCCGTCAGATCCCGCAGAGCATGTACGAGGCGGCCACGCTCGACGGCGCCGGCCGGGTGCGCCAGTTCTTCTCCATCACGATGCCGCAGCTGCGGTACACCTTCATCACCTCGTCCACCCTGATGCTGGTGGGCTCGCTGACCTACTTCGACCTCATCTACGTGCTGACCGGCGGCTCACCCGCCAACGCAGTGCGCATCCTGCCGCTGGACATGTACATCGAAGGCTTCAGCTCGCACAACCTGGGCAACGCGTCGGTGATCGCGGTCATCCTGGTGGCGATCGGCCTGGCCCTGTCGCTGATGCTGAACGTCCTCTCCGGCTCGACCAAGATGCAGTCCGACAAGGCAGGTGCCTGAACCGATGACCCACACCGCTTCCACGCAGGCCGGCCAGCCCGAGGCCGGACAGGCCCTGGACCCCAAAGAGCCCAAGGGCGGCGCCCAGGGCACCAAGGCCTTCGGCCCCAAGGGCCGGGGCACCAAGCCTGCAAAGCCCTACGAGTCCCCCAACGTTGCCGCCGGCATCATGGGGTGGGTCTGGCTGGGCATCATCATCCTGCCGATCTACTACATCGTCATCACCGCGTTCCGATCCCGGCAGGACCTTGCGGCCAGCAACCAGCTGATCCCCACCACCGAGCCCACCCTGCAGAACTTCGTCAGGGTCATTGAGAACGACTTCTTCCACTTCTTCCTCAACTCGGTGATCGTCACGCTCGCAACAGTGGTGGTGGTGCTGGGCGTGTCCGTGATGGCCGCCTACTACATCACTCGATCCACCAGCTGGGGCGGGGGCCGGCTCTTCCAGGTGATCCTGCTCGGAATCGCGATCCCCGTGCAGGCCACGATCATCCCGGTCTACTACCTGATCCAGTACCTCAACCTGTATGACACCCTGTGGGCCCTGATCCTGCCCCAGATCGCTTTCGCCATCCCGCTGAGCGTGCTCATCATCGTGAACTTCGTCCGGGACATCCCCAACGAGCTCTTCGAGTCGATGAGGGTCGACGGAGCCGGAGAGTGGAGGATTCTGAGCTCGCTCGTGCTGCCCATGTCGATGCCCGCTCTGATGACCGTCGGCATCTACCAGGCGCTGCAGGTGTGGAACGGGTTCCTGTTCCCGCTGGTCCTCACCCAGTCCAGAGACGTGCGCGTGCTGCCCCTGAGCCTCTGGGAGTACCAGGGCCAGTTCGGCGTGGACACCCCCGCCACCCTGGCTGCCGTGGTGCTGTCCGCGCTGCCGCTGCTGGCCGCCTACATCGTGGGCCGCCGGTACATCGTGGCGGGCCTGACCGCCGGCTTCTCCAAGTAGGGGCGGGCACCTCCCGCACGTCCCACCCGTGACCAACCTGAAAGGGGCCTCGTGGCCGATCACGTGACCGGACCCTGGAATGACACCTCCCTGAGCGTCGACGAGCGCGTCGATGCGCTGCTGGCTGAGATGACCCTCGAAGAGAAGGTCTCTCAGCTGGGGGCCCACTGGGAGATGGAGGACGGCAACGAGGAGGCCGACGGCGATGTCGCACCCATGGAGGATGCGATGTCTGCCGGGAAGCTCCCCTTCAACGAGGAGATCGTCGACGGGCTCGGGCACCTGACCCGCACCTTCGGCACCAAGCCGCTGAGCGTGCCCGAAGGTGCTGCGGACCTGCGCAGACGCCAGACGGCGGTGATGCACAGCAACAGGTTCGGAATTCCTGCCATCGCCCACGAGGAGTGTCTGACCGGCTTCACCGCCTACCAGGCCACCGTGTACCCGACGTCGCTCGCTTGGGGCGCCACGTTCGATCCGGAGCTGATCGAACGCATGGCGTACGCCATCGGTGAGGACATGGCGGCCGTCGGCGTGCAGCAGGGACTCTCGCCCGTGCTCGATGTGGTGCGCGATGCTCGCTGGGGCCGGGTCGAAGAGACGATGGGCGAGGACCCCTACGTCATCGGCACCCTGGCCACCTCCTATGTGAAGGGCCTCCAGAAGGCCGGGATCATCGCCACTCTGAAGCACTTCGCCGGCTATGCGGCCTCACGAGCCGCCCGAAACCACGCCCCCGTGCACATGGGCCGCCGCGAGCTGATCGACCTGATCCTCTATCCGTTCGAGATGGCGGTGCGCGACGGCAAGGTCGGCTCGGTCATGAACTCCTACGCCGACATCGACGGCGAAGCCCCCGCGGCCTCGCACTGGCTGCTCACCGAGCTGCTGCGGGACGAGTGGGGATTCGAAGGGACCGTGGTGGCTGACTACTGGTCCGTCGCGTTCCTCGAAAAGATGCACCACGTCGCCGCCGACCAGGCGGAGGCTGCTCGGCTGGCCGTCTCGGCGGGCCTGGACGTCGAGCTGCCGCACACCGGCGGCTACCGGACGCTTCCGGATCAGGTGCGCGACCGCCTGCTCGACGAGTCTGTGATCGACACAGCAGTCGCCCGGGTGCTCCGGCAGAAGATCGAACTGGGTCTCCTCGACGCTCCCCACAAGGGTGAGTCCTGGGAGCCGACCATCGACGAGAGCCGGGACCTGGACTCGGAGACCAATAAGCAGATCGCCCGCGACGTCGCCCAGAAGTCGCTCGTGCTGCTCCAGAACGACGGCACCCTGCCCCTGGCCCCTGCCGATGCAGCCGGAAAGAGGATCGCCGTGCTCGGCCCCTCCGCAGAGGACGCGCGCACCATGATGGGCTGCTACTCCTTCCCCAACCATGTGCTGGCGAAGTACCCGCAGGGCCGCTTCCCGCACAACGGACTCGGCGTGCCGGTCCCCACCATCCTCGACGCGCTGCGCGAGACCTACGCCGAGGCTGAGATCACCCACGCCCCCGGTGCCCCCATCCTCGGATACGACGACTCGAACATCGCCGGCGCGGCCGAGCTCGCCGCTGCGGCTGACCTCGCCGTCATCACCGTAGGGGACCTGGCCGGCATGTTCGGCAAAGGCACCTCCGGCGAAGGCTGCGATGCGGAGGACCTGAAGCTTCCCGGAGCCCAGCAGGAGCTCGTCGAGGCGGCGCTGGCCACCGGAACGCCGGTGGTCCTGGTGCTCGTCACAGGCCGCCCCTACGCGCTCGGCGACATCGCAGAGCGCTGCGCGGCCGTCGTGCAGAGCTTCTTCCCCGGGCAGGAGGGCGGCCCGGCCCTGGCGCAGGTGCTCTCCGGGGCCGCTGAGCCCACCGGCCGGCTGCCCATCGGCATCCCCGCAGGAGCCGGCGGCCAGCCCAGCGGCTACATCGCCGCCCCGCTCGGACAGAACAGCCAAGGCGTCTCGAACCTCGACCCGACGCCCCTCTTCTCCTTCGGCCACGGTCTGAGCTACACCACCGTGGAGTACTCCGGCCTCAGCACGGAGGCCGAGCGCATCGCCGTGGACGGAACGACCAACGTTCGCGTCACGGTCACGAACACCGGCGACCGACCCACGGAGGAGGTCGTGCAGCTCTACTTCGGGGATCGTCACGCCCAGGTGGCCCGACCCGTCAAACAGCTGCTGGCCTACCAGCGGACCCCGCTGGCGCCCGGTGAGTCCAAAGAGGTCACCTTCTGGGTCCACGCCGACCGGTTCGCCTTCACAGGCGTCGACTACCGCCGGATCGTCGAGCCCGGGCTCATCGATCTGTGGACCGGGCCCAGCGCGGGCGAGCTGCCGCTGTCGGCTGAGCTGACCCTCACCGGAGAGATCCGAGAAGTCTCGGGGCCGCGCGTGCTGGACACCCCCGCACACATCAGCTGAGCGCCGCACAATATATGAACTTATAAACAAATAGGTCTGAGGTGTGTGACGTTGCGTGACAGAACGCGGCGTCACACACCTTTTCTCCTTTAATCTGGGGGCTGCTGCCCGATTCAGAGAGGAGGATCCGTGCACCTCAGACCTAAATATGTTCAGAGATTCTGCGGCTCCTGCCTCGCTCTCTCAGGCCTGACCCTCCTCAGCGGGTGCACAGACGGCTACGAGGACGACCAGATCACCATGGTCGGCTTCGCGGTCTCCGCGGAGGCCGACGCAGCCGTGGCGGACGCCTTCGCCCAGACGCCTCAGGGGCGGAGCACCACCTACGCCACCTCCTACGGAGCCTCCGGCGATCAGTCCCGGGCGGTCGCCAACGGGCTCCCCGGAGAGTTCGTCCACTTCAGCATCGAACCCGATCTCACACGCCTCGAGGACGCCGGGGTGGTGTCCGCCGACTGGGACGAGGGCCCCAGCGGAGGCATGATCACAGAATCCGTCGTCGTGCTCATCGTCCGTGAAGGAAACCCCAAGAGCATCACCGACTGGGAGGATCTGGTCCGCGAGGACGTCGGAGTCGTCACCCCCAACCCCGGCTCCTCCGGCGCAGCGCGGTGGAACGTCCTGGCCGTCTGGGCATCCGTCCTCCAGAACGGCGGAACCGAGGCGGACGCGGCCGACTACCTGGACCGCATGGTCGCCAATATCGAAGCGTTCCCCGGGTCCGGCCGCGACGCGACCACAGCATTCCTCGACGGCACCGGCGACGTTCTGCTCTCCTACGAGAACGAGGCCATTCTGGGCCGGCAGGCCGGGGAGGAGTACGAGTACATCGTCCCCGAACGGAACCTGCTCATCGAGAACCCGGCCGCCCTCACCAAGGAGGCACCGCCGGCGGCTGAGGATCTGCTTGAGTTCGCGCTGAGCCCCGAAGGGCAGTCGGTGTACGCCCAGTACGGCTTCCGGCCCCTGCGCCACGTGGCCGACGAGGTGGACCTCGGGGACGTCAGCGGCGCCTCGGACCCCTCCGATCCCTACCCGGAGATTGAGACTCTCTGGACGGTGGATGAGCACTTCGGCGGGTGGGACAGTGTGGTCGCCGAATTCTTCGCCGAGGACGGCACCATCACCCGGGCCATTGAGGAGTCGGGGATCAGCTGATGCGCACCGCTGCCCTCACCCGCCCGGCGGGCCTGGCCCTGGGCGTCTCGGTCCTGTGGTTCTCGCTGCTGGTGCTTCTGCCCCTGGCGCTGGTCCTCGTCGCCTCCGTCGAAGACGGGTGGCAGGTCTTCTGGGGGACGCTCACCAACGTTCAGACAGCAAACGCCATCCGGCTCACCCTCACCGCAGCACTGGCGGCCACAGCGGTCAACGTCGTCATGGGCACTCTCATCGCGTGGGTGCTGGTCCGGGACAGCTTTCCCGGCAGGCGAGCGCTCGAGTTCCTGGTCGACATCCCCTTCGCCCTGCCCTCACTGGTCGCAGGTCTGGTCCTGCTGAGCCTCTACGGGCCCGACAGCCCCCTGGGCATCAACGTCCTGGGCACGCCCTACTCCGTATTCCTCGCGGTCCTCTTCGTCACGCTTCCCTTCGTGGTCCGGACCGTGGAGCCGGTGCTCATGGAGCTGGACACGGACGTGGAGCAGGCCGCCGAATCCCTCGGCGCCTCCAAGGCGGCCACCTTCGTGCGCATCATTGTGCCGTCCCTGACGCCAGCGGTGGCAGCGGGGGCTACGCTCTCCTTCGCCCGCGGGGTGGGGGAGTTCGGCGCACTGATCCTCCTCACCGGCAACCGTCCGAACGTCTCCGAGGGCGCTCCGATCCGCATCCAGGCCTATATCGAGACGGACAACACGGCAGCGGCTGCCTCCGTCGCCGTGTTCCTGCTGGTGGTCGCGCTGGCAGCCATCGGAGTCCTGGACCTGATCTCCCGCAGGGTGGCTCGCCATGACGCCTAGATCCGCGGCGCGCATCAGCATCGTCGCCGCCTACATGCTGTTCCTCGTCGCCTGGCCGCTCTGGATGGTGATCGACGAGACCTTCTTCTCCGGCGAGAATTACCTGGCCATTGCCCTGAGCGACCCCACCCTGCGCAGCGCGATAGGCGTGACGCTTGCCGCCTCCGCGTGCGCCGTGGTGCTCAACACGGTGTTCGGCGTCGGGCTGGGGATCCTGCTCGTGCGGTACCGGTTCCCGGGCCGGCGGCTGCTCTCCGCGCTGACCGACCTGCCCGCATCGGTCTCTCCCATAGTGGTCGGCTTGGCCCTGCTGCTGGCCTACGGGCCGGTGCACGGGGCGCTCGGAGCACCCCTGGCCGAGATGGGGGTGCGGATGGTCTTCAGCTTCCCGGGCATCGTGCTCGCCGTGACGTTCGTATCGCTGCCCCTGGTGCTGCGCGCCGTCGTTCCGGTGCTCAAAGAAGTCGGCATCGACCAGGAGACTGCTGCCCAGTCCCTCGGCGCGTCCGGCAGGCAGGTGCTGCTCCGCATCACGCTCCCGTCCATCAAGTGGGCCGTCGCCTACGGGGTGGTGCTCACGCTGGCGCGGGCCGTCGGCGAATTCGGCGCTGTCCTGATCGTCTCGGGGGGCATCGTGAGCCAGACCGAGACCGCGACCATCGCTGTGCAGCGGCTGCACCAAGGATTCGAAACCGGCCAGGCCTACGCCCTCGGATTTCTGCTGGCACTGGTGGCCGTGGCCGCCCTGGGCATCGTGACCATCCTGCGTCCGCACGAGCGGCACTGACCACAAGGAGGCCCATGGGGATCAAGATCTCGCACCTGAACAAGAACTACGGCGACTTCGTCGCACTGCAGGACATCAGCCTGTCGGTGCCCTCCGGCAGGCTCACAGCCCTGCTGGGCCCGTCCGGGTCGGGCAAGACCACCCTGCTCAGAATTCTCGGAGGCCAGGAGTCGGCAGATTCAGGGACAGTGCAGATCGACGGCAGCGACGTGACGGTTCTGCCGGCGCAGAAGCGCAATATCGGCTTCGTCTTCCAGCACTACGCCGCCTTCAAGCACATGTCCGTGGCGAAGAATGTGGCCTTCGGCCTGGAGATCCGCAAGGTGCCCAAGGCTCGGATCCGCACCCGGGTGGACGAGCTGCTTCAGCTGGTGCAGCTGTCCCAGCATGGGCACAAGCTGCCCTCCCAGCTCTCCGGCGGCCAGCGTCAGCGAGTGGCGCTGGCCCGGGCGCTGGCCATCGACCCCACGGTGCTGCTGCTCGATGAGCCCTTCGGCGCCCTGGATGCAAAAGTCCGCAGGGAGCTGCGGGACTGGCTGCGCCGCCTCCACGAGGACGTTCACGTGACCAGCGTCTTCGTCACCCACGATCAGGAGGAGGCGCTGGAGGTGGCTGACACCGTCGTCGTGGTCAATGAGGGGAGGATCGAGCAGGTAGGGACTCCCGATGAGATCTACGACAAGCCCGCCACCGATTTTGTGTTCCAGTTCATCGGCGAGGCCACGCGCCTCGGCGGGGCGCTGCTGCGTCCGCACGACGTCGTGATCCGCCCCGAGGCCGAGGGAGACGGATGGGCCGGACGCATCACTCGGTGGACCAGAGTCGGCTTCGAAGTCCGCCTCGAAGTGACCCTGGACGACGCCGTGCAGCCTGATCCGGTGCATGTGCAGCTCACGCGCACAGAGATGCAGGGGCTGGGCATCGGCCTCGGGGACGCGGTCCGCGTGGCGGCCCACCCGAACGCCGAGCTCCGCCCCGCCTAGAGGGAAGCCAGGCGTGCCGCGACCGCCGCAGCGAGCGCGTGAGCAGCCTCGGGGGCGCGGTGCAGATTCAGTGCCGGCTCGAACAGCTCGACCTCCAGCAGCACCGTGCCGTGCTGAGCGGTGCTGACGATGTCCACACGGCCGTAGAGGGGCGTGGTGCTGCCGGTGGCCTGCTCGACGGCTCGCATCACCTGAGCGCCGAAGGCGGCCTCCTCCTCCGCGGCCTCGACCGGCTGCGGATTCTCGAGGTACCGCCCGCCGATGAATCCGCCGCCGCGGGCGAGGAGCGCGCCCTTCGCGATGGTGTGCGTGTGGTTGCCGTCGATGAAGTACACCGCCTTCTCGAGACCCTCAGAGAGCTCCGGGATCTCCGGCTGGAGCATCACCGTGCGCCCGGCCCCGAGGATGCGGGCACCGAGGGCCTGGGCTTCGAGCGAATCGGCCCGCAGCAGTTCCGTGTCCACCGCGCCCGCAGAGAGCGACGGCTTGATGACCACCCAGTCGCTCCCGTGAGCAGCCAATGCCGGCTCAAGCTCCCCAGGGCCGGTAACCCACTGTGTGGGCACGGTCGCCACACCGTGGTCCTCCAGCTCGCGCAGATAGAGCTTGTCGAGGTTCCACATCACCACCTCGGGCGGGTTGAGCACCGTGACGTGCTCCTGCGCCCTCAGCAGCCAGGAGCGGAACTCCTGCTCGCGCTGCGGATAGTCCCAGGGGGAGCGCAGCACCAGCAGGTCGAACGCTGCGGCGAGCTCCGCGCCCACGGGCCACTGGTGCCACACCACGGGCTCCGCAGCGACGCCCCGCTCGCCCAGCGCGGTGATCAGGGGGCCCGTGTCCTTGTCCTCATCGCCGGGCCGATACTGGTCGGTGACGACGATGCCGACCTTCGCTTCGCTCATGGGGCTGGTCCTTTCGGGTGCGGTGTCTGGGGAGGAATAGGGATCGGGCCGGTCCTCAGCAGCGGCTCCCGCTTGCCGCCGCGCTGAGCTGCGGCGCCGGTGAGTACGACGATCGCAATGCCGACGCACTGCACCGCGGTCGGCACCTGGGAGAGGATGATCAGCCCCAGCAGCAGAGCCGCGGCGGGCTCCAGCGCCATCAGAGTCCCGAACGCGGTCGCGGTCATGCGCCGCAGGGCCGCCATCTCCAGGATGTATTGGATGACGGGGGCCATCAGCGCCAGGCCCAGGGCGATGCCCAGCACCCGGAGGTCCATGTTTCCGGCGGCCTGGGGTATGCCGAGGAATGAGGTGGCCACTGCGGCGATCGGCAGCACGATCGACAGGGCGCCCGCACCGGTGAACCGGTCTCCGACCTTCTGCAGCAGCACGATGTAGGTGCCCCAGCCCACGCCTGCGATCAGGGCCAGGCCGATGCCGGCCACGTTGGCCTCGCCGTCCCACGGCTCAGTCATCAGGAGCACCCCGACCAGGGCGCCCACGGGCCAGACCATGGCTTTCAGCCCCCCGCTGCGGACGGCGGCGACCGTCAGCGGCCCGAGGAACTCGATGGCCACGGCCGTGCCCAGGGGGATTCGCTCCAAGGAGGCGAGGAAGGCCACGGTGGTGACCCCCATCGTCAGCCCCAGCCCCAGCAGGACGGGCACGTCACGGCGGCGCACGCGGCGCAGTGGAGGGGGCGCCAGCAGGATCATGAGCAGTGCACCCATGCCGAGCCGCAGCCAGGCGGCGCCGGCGGGCCCGACCATATCGATCAGCGGCACCGACAGTGCCGAGGTCAGCTGTATGAAGAAGATTGCGACCACAGCGATGAGCCAGGGCGGGCCCGGAATCTGCATCAGGTGCTTAGCAATCACCAGGAGAGCCTAGGGGATATCGTGACCGCAGAAGACTCGCCCCTTCAAGGAAGTTCGCTGATGAACCGTCTGATCAGTTCCCGGCTGCCGCTGGCCGCCGCCCCCATGGCCGGAGGTCCGACCGGCCCTGACCTGACTGCGGCGGCCGCCCGAGCAGGAGCCTTCCCCTTCATCGCCGGCGGGTACAAGACCCCCGAGGCGCTGAGGGGGGAGATCGACGCGGCCCGGACGCTCGGCGTCGACTTCGGAGTGAACCTCTTCGTCCCTGAGGGCCGAAGCCCCGACCGCGCGGCCTTCCGCGCCTACGCGGCCGAGCTGCAGCCCGAAGCGGACGCGTACGGTCTCACCCTCAGCCCAGATCCGGTGCTCGACGACGACCACTGGAGCGCCAAGCTTCAGCTGCTCACCGAGCACCCCGTCCCGGTGGTGTCCATGACCTTCGGCATCCCCGACCCCGCAGACATCGCTGCCCTGCAGGACGCCGGCTCCCGCGTGCTCATCAGCGTCACCTCGAGCGAGGAGGCAGAGTCGGCCCGCAGCGCCGGGGCCGACGGCCTCGTCATCCAGGGGCCGCAGGCGGGAGGGCACAGTGCCGTCCATGACCCGCGCCGAACGCCCGAACCGGCCGAGACGCCCGATGCGGTGCGGCAGATCCGCAGCCGCGTGCCTCTGCCCGTGATCGGTGCCGGCGGGGTCGACGGCCCGGATGCGGCGCGCCGGATCCTCGACGCCGGTGCGGAGGGCGTCGTCGTCGGGACCCTGCTGCTGCGCACGGACGAGGCAGGCACCTCGCCCACCCACCGGGCTGCCCTGTCCGATCCGAAGTTCGAGGAGACGGTGCTCACCCGCGCGTTCACCGGGCGTCCGGCCCGGGCGCTGCGCAGCCGATTCATCGATCGTCACCATGACACCGCACCCACGGCCTACCCCGCCCTGCACCACCTGACCAAGCCCATCCGAGCAGCTGCAGGCTCGGCCGGCGACGCCCAGCGGCTGCACCTCTGGGCCGGCACCGGCTGGCGGAGCGCCCCGGAGGGCCCTGCGGCACGTGTCTTTGAATGGCTGGCCGAAGGCGCGGACCGATCGGAAGGAGCCGGTCAGGACTGAGCGGTGAGCAGGTCCAGCAGGTCGCGCCGCAGCGCGAGGTACTCCTGGCTGGCCTGGACGGTGTCGCGGTCCCGGGGCCGGGGGAAGGGGACGCGCACGTCGCGCATCACTCGCGCCTCAGGCCCCTGGGAAAGCACCAGGATGCGGTCGGACAGCAGAAGCGCCTCGTCCACATCGTGGGTGACCAGCACGAAGGTGCGGCTCTCCTGCTCCGAGAGGTGGAGCAGCTGGAGCTGCAGCGCGTGGCGGGTCAGAGCGTCCAGGGCGCCGAGAGGCTCGTCGAGCAGGAGCACCTCGGACTCGAGTGCGAAGGCGCGAGCGATCCCCACCCGCTGCTGCATGCCCCCGGAGAGCTGACCGGGCTTCATGTCCTTCGAGTCGGAGAGCTGCACAAGGTCCAGCCAGTAGTCCGCGAGCTGCTCCCTGTCCTTCGCCGAGCGGCCGGAGCGCCCATCGGCCTCCAGGGCGAAGAGCACGTTCTGCCGGGCGCTCATCCACGGCAGCAGCACGTGCTGCTGGAACACGACGCCGAGCCTGCGGCTGGGACGAAGGATCGGGTCGCCGGTGAGCGTGAGGGTGCCCGCATCGGGAGTCTCCAAGCCCGCCAGCAGCTTCAGCAGCGTCGACTTCCCGGACCCGGAGGGCCCGATGATGGTGACGAACTCGCCCTGCTCGATGGAGAACGAGGTCTCGCCGAGGACGGGCTGGAAGCCGCGCCCTCGACGCGGGAACCCCTTGGTGATGCCCTCGACGGTCAGGGCCGGTGCGGTGCTGGTCATGGTCATGATCCTCCTAGCTCTTCGGGGTGAGCCGGTGCAGCTGGGCGATGGAGCGGTCCAGGATGAATCCCACGACGCCGATGATGAGGATCGCGACCACGATGCTGTTGATGTTCATCGCGTTCCACTCGGTCCAGACGAAGGTGCCCATGCCGCGGTTTCCGACGATCATCTCGGCGGCGACGATCACCAGCCACGCGGTGGACAGGGCGGTGCGCAGCCCGGTCACGATGCCCGGAAGGGTGGCCGGCACCAGGATCTTCAGCGTCCTGTTGGCCGGTGTGGCCTCAAGGGTCCGTGCGAGGTCCAGATACAGGGGGCTGACGCGGCTCACGCCGTCGATGGTGTTGAGCAGGATGATCCACAGACTGGCCATGAAGATGACGAACACGGCGGTGCCCTCCGCGTCCCGCAGCAGGGCAAGGCCGATAGGCAGCCACGCCAGCGGGGAGACCGGCCTCAGCACCTGGATGAACGGGTCCAGAGCCGCGTTGATGCTGCGGTGGGTGCCCAGCAGCAGCCCCAGCGGGATCGCCACCACTGCCGCGAGCCCGAAGCCCAGGGCCACGCGCTGAAGCGAGGCCAGCAGGTGGAAGAAGATGCCCACATCGTTCGGAGGGTTGTGCGTGAACGCGCCGCCGAGCACCTCGATGAGCCGCTCCCAGCTGGCTGCGGGGGTGGGGGCCAGGCCTCCGTCGTCATACCCCAGGGTCAGCAGCTGCCAGATGCCCAGGAATGCGGCGAGAGCCACCACGAACAGGGCGGCGGTCCGCACCCGGTGCAGGGTGCGCTCACGGCGGGCAGCGTCCTGCACCGCCTGAGGGGATGAGGCCTTCTCGGGGATGTTCGTCATGATGCGACCTGCTCGCTCCACTCAAGGGGATTCTCGGGACGGAAGGTCCGGCCGAGGACGGTCTCAGCGCTGCGCTCCTCGGTGATGCCGCCCAGCTCATCGAGCACAGAGGCCGCGGCGTCGGAGTCGAAGACCTCAGAGACCGTCGCGGAGAACTCCGCACCGGTGCTGAACTGCTGCCCGCCCGTCAGGTCCCACCGCTGCAGCGCATCGAGGATCCAGGTGCCGTAGGACTCGTGGGGGTAGGGCTGGAAGCCGATGCGCTCCGGAACCGAGAGCTCGGCCCCCGTGCCGTCCGGGAACTCTCCTGTGAGCACCGCGGTGAGCACCGGCTCGGGCAGGCCCAGATACGCGGGCTGGGCCATGAGCTCCGCGGTCTCGGCACGATGGTCGTGGTCGT
Source organism: Nesterenkonia sp. NBAIMH1 (assembly GCF_007922635.1). Taxonomy (NCBI): domain Bacteria; kingdom Bacillati; phylum Actinomycetota; class Actinomycetes; order Micrococcales; family Micrococcaceae; genus Nesterenkonia; species Nesterenkonia sp. NBAIMH1. Next base: position 1,126,421 of record NZ_CP042335.1, on the reverse strand, counting down.
CGATGAACAGGGCGGAGTCGCCGATGGCGCGCAGCAGGGCCGTGTAGGTGTTCGGATGGGCGTCGGCGAAGTCCTGCCCCACGGCGAAGCTGCAGCAGGGGTGGTCCTCCCACAGATCCTTGGTGAGGGTGTGGATGAAGCCGATGCCCTCAGCGACGGCGCGCTGGTTGAACTGGTCGGGGAGGCAGAACGCATCGATCTGGTCCACGGAGAGCGCAGTGACCATATCCGCCGGACGCATAATGCGAAGATCCACATCCGAATGCGGATCGAGGCCCCCGGAGACGAGGTAGTCCAGCACCAGCAGGTAGTGCACCGAATACTCGAAGGGCAGGCCGATGCGCAGGCCCCTGAAGTCCTCCGGGCCGTTGACCTCGCCGGCCAGCCGCTGCGAGACCGTGATGCCGTTGCCGTTGATGTTGGTGACGTAGGGCAGACGGATGTCCCGCTGGCCTGAGGCGAACCCGTGATGGATCGCCAGGGGCATGGGCGCCAGGAGCTGGGTGGCATCGAGCTCCCCGGCGACGAAGGCTGTCCACAGCTCACCCCACCCGGTGTATCGGCGCAGGGTGACGTTGAGGCCGTAGTGGGCGTAGATGTCCATCGCCGCCGCATTGACGATCGGCGAGGCGCAGGTGATGGGCACGAATCCGATGGTGATGTCGGTCTGCTCGAGGTCCTCCGGGGCCGGCAGGCTGGGATCGAAGGCCCCGGCTGCTGCTGCGCCTCCGGTTCCGGGGCTCTGGGAGCCGCAGGCCGCCAGGAGGGCCGCCGCGGTGGTCCCGACGCCCAGGCCGAGCAGACGGCGCCGCGTCAGCAGCCTGCTGAGGGAAGGGTCCCCTCCGGCCGCCGCCGGGCGTGTGTTCATGGTGAGAAGGCTAGAGACTCTGAACATACAAGGCCAGCGTCGTCGTAACCTGGGGAGACATTCTCCGCGCTCACAGCCGCGGCGACTAGCATCTCGGCTAAGGATCAGCCCTACCAGACCCCCAGGAGAACCGCTGATGACTGAGACCTCGGTGACAGGAACGTTCAACGGGATCGACCCGCAGGGCCTGGACAGCCTGGCCGCCAAGAACATTGAGAAGCCGGAGCACGGGCACAAGGTGGTCAAGTCCAAGACAGTGCTGGACTCCGGGTTCCGGAACTACAACTACGTGCGCGACCACGAGGGCTACCTCATCTCCGAGCCGCCCAAGCTGCTCGGCGACGACGAGGCGCCCAACCCCACCGAGATCGCCCTCGGCGCCCTCGGCTCGTGCATCTCCGTGGGACTCGTGGCCAACGCCACCAAGCGCGGCGTGACGCTCAGCAAGGTCGAGGTGGAGCTCGAGGGTCAGATCGACATCTCAGCCACCTGGGGCGTCGGCGACCTCGATGATGACAAGGTGCTCGGCGTCTCCCACGTCAACGTGCACGTATACCTCGACGGCGACGCGGATGAGGAGACGCTCAAGGCGATCACTGAGAACGCCGTCAAGTGGTCACCGGTGGTCAACACGTTCTCCCGCCCCGCTTCCTTCGACACCAGCCTCACCGTGGGCGGAGGCCACGCCGACGCAGACGGCGACGCCTCCTCCCACGGCTGACCGCATGGCGCAGCGCACCCTCGAGGAGCCCCTGGCCTCGGTTGAGATCCCCGCAGAGGCGCTCGCCTCCGCTCAGGAGAACGCCCGGGCGGTCGATCAGGGCGACGCCTTCGCCCGCGAGATCTTCCCTGCCCTCGGGCGGGCCGAGCTGCTGGGCCTGGGTGCGCCGGCCAACGCCGGCGGCGAGCTCCTGAAGCAGGCGGCGGTGATCGAAGCGCTGGCCGAGCGCTCGCTCGCCAGCGGGTTCGCCCTCTGGGGGCACCGCATGTGCATCGAGTACCTGGCCGCTGCGGACACCGACTGGGCGCGATCGATCCTCCCGGACCTGCAGGCCGGCACCGTGCCCGGCGTCTCCGGCATGGCCTCGGCGTTCAAGACCTTCGCAGGAGCCGGCACCCTGGACCTGAGCATGGTCCGAGAGGGAGGCAGCGTGGTGCTCAGCGGAACCCTTCCCTGGGCCTCGAACCTCTACGCGGACGCGCTCGTCGTCTCTGCCGCGTGGGACAGGACCGAGGGAGCAGACCAAGCGGTTCCCACCGTCGTCGCCTTCTGGCTCAGCACCGAGGGCGTCGAGGTGGGCAAGGATCTTGACCTGCTCGCCCTGCAGGGCACGGCCTCCACCTACGTCAAGGTCCAGGATGCGCGGATACCGGCGCAGCAGGTCCTCTCCACAGACTTCTACGACTTCCTCGGACGCTGCCGGCCGACCTTCGGCATCCTCCAGTCCGCGTTCTGCATGGGGCTGGCCACAGCGAGCTTCCGCATGGCGCGGGCGAACCTGCCCGGCCTCAACGAGGTGTTCTTCGACGAATTCAGCGACCTGCAGGATCAGCTGGAGGACGCACGCTGCACGCTGCGCGACTACGCCCGCTGCGTCGGCACGCCAGAGGCGCCGGAGCGCCGGGACGTGCTCCGGCTGCGCCTCAGGGCCGGCCAGCTCGCCGTCGCCCTGGCGGCGCTGGAGGGCAAGACCTCGGGAGGCAAGGGCTACGTGGTCACCTCAGACGCCAACCGGCGCCTGCGCGAATCGCTGTTCCTCCCGGTGCAGTCCCCCTCAGAGGCGCAGCTCAAATGGGAGATCGCCAAGGGAAGCTGAGCTGATCCCCGGGCCTCGGCTCAGCGACGCTCAGCGTAGAGGTGCCGGCGGCTCGCGTAGAGCTCCCGGACCTGCGGGGTCGGCTCAGCGGTGAACGTCTTCAGCTCCGAGACGGTCCACGAGGGCGGAGTCGGTCCGCCTGCGAGCACCCAAGCAGCCTGTCGTGCGGCGCCGTCGGCGACGTACTCGCCCGGCTCCGGGACCAGGACCTCCTGGCCGAAGATGGCCGGGGCGATCCGCTGCACAGCCGCGGAGCGGGCTGCTCCTCCGATCAGCTGGATCGAGCTGACCGGGACGCCCAGTGCCGTCTGCGCCTCGAGCCCATCGGCCAGGCCGCACAGCAGTCCCTCCACGGCGGCCCGGGCCACATCGGCGGGGTTCATCGAGGCCAGCGACATGCCCACGAAGGAGCCGGTGGCGTGCGGCAGGTTGGGCGTGCGCTCGCCTTCGAGGTAGGGGATCATCGTCAGGCCGTTCGCGCCCGGCTCGGCAGCCAGGGCCAGCTGGGCCAGCTGCTCGTGGTCGGCGCCGAGCATCTCAGCCACCCCGTCCAGAACTCTGGAGCCGTTGAGGGTCACGGCCAGGGGGAGGTACTCACCGGTGGCGGAGGCGAACCCGTTGATGAGGCCGGTGGGGTCCAGAATCGGTTTGGGGGAGACCGCGGCCACCACGCCGGAGGTGCCGATGGAGATCGATACGTCCCCGGTTCCCATGTTGATGCCCAGCGAGGCGGCGGCGTTGTCGCCTGCCCCGGGACCCAGCACCATCTCGCCCCAGCCGCGGCTGGAGTCGCCGGTTCCGGCGGCCTCGTTGGGGCCCAGAACGCGCGGCAGGATGATGGCCCTGGCGTCGTCCTCGGAGATGCGCAGCGCCTGGGCGAGAAGGTCGTATCGGTACTGGTCCATTGAGGAGTCCCAGTAGCCGGTGCCCGATGCCTCGGACCGATCCGTGGCGAGGTCCTCCAGCGAGGCCGAGCCGGAGAGCTTCCAGGTCAGCCAGTCGTGGGGGAGGGCGACGGCGGCCACACGCCGCGCGTTCGCAGGCTCGGCGTCCGCCAGCCAGCGCAGCTTGGTGACCGTCAGGGAGGCCACGGGCACCGAACCGGTCGCCTCGGCCCAGGCCGCAGCGCCGTTGACCAGAGCATTGGCAGTGTCTGAGCCCTCCGTGACGTGGCCCCGCTCAGCGATGAGCGCCTCGGCCGCCTCAGCGGAGCGGGTGTCGTTCCACAGCAGCGCATCGCGGATGACCTGGCCGTGCGCATCGAGGGCGACCATGCCGTGCTGCTGGCCTCCGACGGACGCGGCGGCCACGTCGTCGAGGCCGCCGGCCTGCTCGATGGCGCTCAGGAGGGCATCCCACCATGCCTGCGGGTTCACCTCGGTGCCGTTCGGGTGGGACGCCTGGCCCTGGCGCACCAGCTCTCCGGAGTCAGCGTCACGGATGACGACTTTGCAGGACTGGGTGGAGGAGTCGATGCCGGCGACGAGTGCCATAGAGGTCTCCTTGGAGGGGCGTGGGACAGGTGGGGTCAGTCTATGTGAGGCGAGGCACAGCGAAGCCCGAGCTCTGAACAGGTGAGCTCGGGCTTCGTCGCACGTCTGAGCAGGTCAGCCGATGAGGTGGCGCAGTGCGAGCTGGTTGAGCTTCACGAATCCGTAGTTGCGCTCCGCGGCCTTGTCCACGTCGAAGTCCTCGTAGGCGGAGGAGTCGGCGAGGAAGTCCGAGACGGACTCGCCCTGAGCGATCGTCGGCTCGGCGAGCTCGTGGATGCCTGCGGTCCTGAACGCCTCCTGGACCTCCGGGTCGGCGCGGTAGGCCTTGGCCTTCTCCGCCAGGAGGGTCACCATCTCCACGTTCGCGGCGGCCGAGTCCCAGATGCCCTGCATGTGGTCGGTGCGCGACGGCTTGTAGTCGAAGTGCAGCCAGCCGTCGTAGGTGGGTCCGCCGTTGGGGAAGCCGTTGACGAGGAGGTCCACGGTGAAGAACGCGGAGATGAGGTCTCCGTGGCCGAAGACCAGGTCCTGGTCGTACTTGATGGACCGCTGGCCGTTGAGGTCGATGTGGAAGAGCTTGCCGGCCCACAGGGCCTGCGCGATGCCGTGGGTGAAGTTCAGGCCCGCCATCTGCTCGTGGCCGGTCTCGGGGTTCAGTCCGACGATGTCCTCGTTGTCGAGCTGGGCGATCAGGCCCAGCGCGTGGCCGATGGTGGGCAGGAAGATGTCGCCGCGGGGCTCGTTCGGCTTGGGCTCCAGCGCGATGCGCAGGTCGTAGCCCTTCTCCTTGATGTAGCCGGCGATGGTGTCGATGCCCTCGGCGTAGCGCTCGTGGGCAGCGTTGAGGTCTTTGGCGTTGTCGTACTCCGAGCCCTCGCGCCCGCCCCACATGACGAAGGTCTCGGCGCCGAACTCAGCGGCGCGGTCGACGTTGCGGAGCAGCTTGCGCAGGCCGAAGCGGCGCACCGAGCGGTCGTTGGAGGTCAGGCCGCCGTCTTTGAAGACAGGGTGGGAGAAGGTGTTGGTGGTGAGCATCTCCACCTTCAGGCCGACCTCGTCGGCCGCGTCCTTGAATCGGCTGAAGTACTTCTCACGCTCAGCGTCATCGGTGCCGAAGGGGGCGACGTCGTCGTCGTGGAAGGTGACGCCGGATGCGCCGGCCTCCTTCAGCTTGGGGAGGTAGTCCCATGGCTCGAGCTCGGGGCGGGAGGCCTCGCCGAACTGATCGCGAGCCGTCCATCCCACGGTCCACAGGCCGAAGGAGAACTTGTAGTCGTCTGCCGGCGTCGTTGCCATGGGTGCCTCCGAGAAATCGTGTCAGGGTTGTGATGGGATCAGCGGGTGACCACTCTGTCGGGATGTGATCCCCGACTCATTTTGTTTCTAGGTGAAACCTAATTGCTTCGGAGGCTAAGATCAAGTCTGTGATCCAGGGCACAGCACAGCGCGACCCCGCGCGGACCAACGGGGTGCATACGAGCGCGCCCGCTTCCGCGGCACCGGTGCCCGGTCGGCTGGCGCGCCTCGGACGACGATCATTCTCCCGAGGACTGGTGGCTGAGGCGCAGGACGGCGGCAAGAACGACTTCCAGCGGCCCCAGCGGCGCGACCGGCCCCGCAAGGGCGAGGCGCAGCGCCCCGGCGCCCGGCAGGAGACGCTGCGCGAGGCCAACCTGCTGGTGCTGACCGAGGAGATCTTCGCATCGGCCGAGCCTCTCTCGCGCGCCGATCTCAGCATCCGCACCGGCATGACGCGGTCGACCGTGTCGCGTCTGGTCGACGAGCTCCTGGCGGCCGGGATCGTCAGAGAGGGCTCCCCAGTGGTCGGGGGCACCCGCGGCCGGCCGGCGGTGCCGCTGACTCCCGCCCGCAGGACGCTGGTGGGACTCGGAGTCGAAGTCAATGTGGACTTCATGGCCGCCCGGGCGCTGGATCTCACCGGCACGGTGCTCGCCGAGGAGATCATCGAGGGGGACTACCGCAATTCGGATGCGGCAGAGGTGCTCCGCGCCGCGGGAGCGATGGCCGGGCGGGTCGCCGCAGGCGCCCAGGAGTCAGGGGCCCGCATCGTCGGCACAGTCGTTGCCATCCCGGGCCTGGTGGCAGCTGACGAACGCTCGCTGCTCTACGCGCCCAACCTCGGGTGGAAGTCGGTGGACGTCGTCGATGCGTTCACCGCGGGCTGGCCCGAGCGCGGCGGATTTGCCCTCGTGGTCAACGAGGCCAAGCTGGCGGCCCTCGCCGTCGCAGAGGAGCTCACCGCCGAGGACCGCACGGAGCAGACCTTCATCTACCTCTCCGCCCAGGCCGGCATCGGCTCTGCGGTGGTCGTCGACGGGGTGGTCGACGCGGGTCAGCACGGCTGGGCCGGTGAGATCGGCCACCTGACCGTGGAGCCCTCCGGCCCGCAGTGCGGATGCGGGTCCACCGGCTGCCTGGAGGTCTATGCCGGCAAGAGGAGCCTTCTGCTGGCCGCAGGGCTGAGCGCCTCGGCCACGGCCGACGACTTGGTCTCACTGACCGAGTGGGACGACAGTGCGGGCGCCCAAGCATGTGCGGCCCTCAGCAAAGCCGGTGAGGCACTGGGAGTGGCTCTCTCGGGCGCGATGAACATGGTCGACGTCCACTGTGTGGTGCTCGGCGGCGAATTCGCCCCGCTGACGGACCTGCTGCGTCCCGGGATCGAAGCGCAGCTGCAGCACCGCGTGCTCGCGGCGGAGTTCTGCGAGTTCCGGGTCCGCGAATCCTGCAGCGGGCTCTCCCCGGCGACCACAGGGGGAGCGCTCCGAGCCCTGCGGGCCGTGATCGACGCCCCGCAGAACTGGGTCCCCGCAGCCTAGGGCCTCGGAGGCGCGGCCGCTCAGGCGGGCGAGGTGAGCTCGAACTCCAGGGTGAAGTTGTTGAGCAGCCCCGGCATGCTTCCGGGCTCCAGGCTGTGGCTGGTGAGCGTGACGTCCTTGGCGCGGATGATCTCGGCGAGGAAGTTGCTCGTCAGCAGCAGCACCAGGTGCCGTCCGGGGCAGATGGCCGTGCCCGCCGAGAACGGCATGAGGGGCCACTGGTCCCTGGTCCGCGGCTCCTCCCAGATCTCCGGCGAGAACGAGTGTGCGAAGTCCAGATTCCGCTCGTCCCGGTGGAAGAACGGCGCGAAGATCAGCACGGACGTGCCTGCCGGCATGACACCGTGCTCGAACTCCACCTCGCGGGTGGTCTCCCGCAGGATCATGGGCGTCGTCGCCCAGAGCCGCAGCGACTCGAGGACGGTGCCCCGCAGATGCTGCAGCATCGGCGCGGTCTCTGCGCCCTCGGCGGCGATCTGCTCGCGCGCCTTGGCCATGTGCTCCGGGTGCTCGGCGAGCAGGGCCAGCGACCGTGCGCTGGCCATGCCGGCGGGATCGAAGGCGAAAAACCACTGCGGCACCTGGTTGGCCGGCTGATCCTCCGGGCCGAAGTCCATATCCTTCATGAAGGCCGCGAGGCTGCCCGGCTCGGCCTTGCTGAGTGCGGCGCCGATCTGGTCCAGCAGATCCTTGCGGCCGGCCTTGTCCACCGGCTTCAGGAAGGCCCAGTTGCCGTCCCCCCGGAGCTTCTCGGTGAGGTCGGTGATCTGACGGTCATCGCGATGGGAGTCGCCGAGCACCACGCGGCGGACCACGCGGAACCAGGCCTGATAGAAGTCCGGGTACTCCAGCGTCCCGCCTTTGGCGTCGACCTCGCGCAGCAGCGCCTCTGCCTCCTCGCGCACCGCCGGCATGAAGGACTCTGCCATGCGGTGGATCGGGTGGTCGGTGTCGAGCGCCGCCTCGTTGAGCTGGCGGCGCTGGGTCCGCTCCTCGCCGTGGGAGATGAGTGAGACCTTCGGCTCGAAGTGCTTCAGCGCGTGCCGCTTGAGAGTCTCGGCGGTGGCGAAGGGCTCCGGCGATGCGTCGAGGATCCGATGCACGTGCTCGGGGTCGAGCACCATGGCCATCTTCTTAGGGGTGGAGAGCATCAGGGGGCCGGTTCCGTAGCGGTCCGCCACCTTCTGCATCCGCTTCACGGCTTGAGTCTCCCAGCCGGTGCGGGCCACCAGCTCCACCACCTTGGGGCGCCGGATGATGGGCCCCTTCGCGATCATGGGCAGCTCGACGTCCCGGAGAATCTGAAGAGTCTCCCTGATGGTGGCCTGCGGAAGGGGGTTCTGCCGGGAGTTCGCATCCGTGGAGGACACCGACGGAACGCGGCGGCTGCTGGGCTGGTCCTTCTCAGGAAGCGTCTGTGACATAAGGTGTGCGGCTCTCTTGTCTTTCGGTGGTCGCTGCTGGTCCTACAGAATCAACCTCACCTGGGCGTCGGCTGATACTATGATCTGGGTCACAAACGAGTAATCTGCAGTGCACACACCCAGGGGGCGCACCGATGGACGGCCTGAATTCGCTGGTGCTGGCGGGCATCGGCATCGTCATGCTGCTGGGCGGGTACTTCCTGTACTCGCGATTCCTGGCCCGCCGGGTCTACGCGCTCAGCGCGGACTTCAAGACCCCGGCCCACACCCAGCGCGACGGCGTGGACTTCGTCCCCACCAACAAATACGTCCTCTGGGGACACCATTTCACCTCAGTCGCCGGGGCCGCCCCCATCGTCGGACCAGCGGTCGCAGTCATCTGGGGCTGGCTCCCTGCCTTCCTCTGGGTCACCATCGGCACCGTCTTCATCGCCGGCATGCACGACCTCGGAGCCCTGTGGGCCTCGCAGCGGAACAGAGGCCAGTCCATCGGCACCCTGTCCGGGCGCTACATCGGCCCCCGCGGACGCAACCTCTTCATCGTCGTGGTGTTCCTGCTCCTTCTGATGGTGATCTGCGCCTTCGCCGTCGTGATCTCAGACCTGCTGGTCGCCCAGCCCACCGCGGTGATTCCCGTCTGGGGCGCGCTCGCCGTCGCCCTGATCATCGGTCAGATGATCTACCGCTTCAGGTGGAACCTCGCCATGGTCACCGTCGTCGGCGTCGTCGCGCTGTACGGGCTGATCCTGGTGGGCAACCAGGTCCCGGTGAGCCTGCCCGAGTCCGTTCTCGGTCTGAACCCCAACGGACAGTGGATCATCCTGCTCTTCGTCTACGCCGCAGTCGCGTCCCTGCTGCCCGTCTGGGTGCTCCTGCAGCCGCGCGACTACATCAACGGGGTCCAGCTCTTCATCGGACTGGGCATCCTCTACGGCGCGGTGCTCATCGCGACCCCCACCATCGTGGCTCCCGCCATCAACACCAGCACCCCTGACGGCACTCCCAGCCTGGTCCCGCTGCTGTTCGTCACCATCGCGTGCGGCGCCATCTCCGGCTTCCACGGCACCGTCGCCTCCGGCACCACCTCCAAGCAGCTGGACAAGGAGACCGATGCGCGGTTCGTCGGCTACTTCGGCGCAGTGGGCGAAGGGCTGCTGGCCCTGGGTGCGATCATCGCCACCACCGCAGGCTTCCAGACGCTCGCCCAGTGGGAGGACGTCTACAGCAGCTTCAACGATGCACCGGTCGCCAACTTCGTCTCCGGGGGCGGCGCGATCGTCAACGCCGGCCTCGGCCTTCCTGAGTCTCTGTCCGCCACCATCCTGGCCACGATGGCCGTGCTGTTCGCCGCCACCACCATGGATACGGGCATCCGCCTGCTGAGGTTCGTCGTCCAAGAGATCGGCGAAATCGGCAACGTCCGCATCAACATCTACGCAGCGACTGCCATCGCCGTCGGCGCGGCCGCAGCCCTCACCTTCTCGCAGGGCGCGGACGGGTCCGGCGGCATGCTCATCTGGCCGCTCTTCGGCACGACGAACCAGCTCCTGGCCGCACTGACCATGGGCATCATCACCGTCATGCTCATTCGTCGCCGCCGTCCCTTCCTGCCTGTCCTCATCCCCATGGGCTTCGTGCTGTGCATGAGTCTCTTCGCCGCAGCCGTGCAGCTGGGAGACTTCTACGCCGACGGCAACTGGCTGCTCTTCGTGCTCGACGCCATCATCCTGGTGGCCGGCACGTGGGTGCTGGTGGAGTCCGTCATCGCCATGGTCGCAGCGCGGAAGAACCCCGACGGCGACGACGCTGACCTCGCTGCAGCCGGCCACCGGCACGACCCGTTCGACGACGTGAACAGCTGCTGCTGACAGCGCGTCCCCGGCCAGGCGCTGTAGGGTCGGCCACTGTGGATGGACTCGAACGCGACCCGAGAGGCACGCCTGCCACGGAGCGCCTGAACTACAGCAGCTACCGCCTGAGCCGGGCGCTCGACCGCTTCACGGAGAACCTGGCGCTCGCCCACGGCGTCACGCTCTCCCAGTTCCTGGTCATGCAGGTCCTGGCGGAGGGGCTGCCGGTCTCCAACGCGCAGCTGGCGCGTCGGACATTCGTCAGCGCCCAGGCGGCGCATTCGGTGCTCGAAGAGCTGCTGAAGGCCGATCTGGTCGCCCGGAGCAGCCACCCCCAGAACCGGAGGGTGCGCCTGGTGCGGCTCACCGAAGCTGGCTGGACCCTCATCAGCCGCTGCTACGCGGAGCTCGAGGAGCTGGAGAGCAGGCTGACGGAGCGGCTCGATGCGGGCGCGCCCCTGGTGGACATCGTCCACACGGCAGCCGAGGCGCTGGCCGGCGGCTACTTCGGCGACGACGAGGCCGAAGCCGAAGCCGTGGCGCAGCGGGCCGTGACCAACCGCCCTCGCCATGTGCCCTCCCGCCTGGCTGCGGCGCGCCTGCGTCAGACGAAGCGTCGCGCATCCGAAGCCGGGGGCGATCCGGAGCACTCCTGAGAGCCGGCCTCAGAGCCGCTCTTCGATGAACTCAGCAATCCTCTCCGGGATGCGCGCCGCACCGCTGGAGCGCTGATCAGCGTTGTTAGCCCTGATCTCGAGCACGGGTATGCCGCAGTCCTCCAAGGCCTCCGTGATGAATCCGCTGCCCGGAGTGTCGTCCGCGACGAGGTGGACGACCCCGTCGACGCCGTGCGTCTGCGCCTCCTTGACATACCACTGCGAGGACCACGGCGGCACATAGAGAAGGTCAGTGAGTCCGACGAATCGCCCTGCCAGTGCGCGCAGCGGATCCTCTCCGTATCTGGCATAGCCGTCGGCGGCGATCGCCAGGTACATCGACCAGACGAAGACCGCACCGTGGGTGTCGTGAAATCGGGTGTAGAGGTCCATGTCGGACCACAGGCCCCGTCCGATCCACATGAGGCGGCGGCGCTCGCCCGGACACACGGCTGCTGAGCGGGACACCCTGTCCCGGACCTCCTCGTAGAGGCTGCGGGCTGCCTCGACCGCCCATTCGGTGCCGCGGTGCCACTGCGGGATCATGACGGCCGGCATCGTGTCGCGCACGAGCACCGGGGACGGGCGCGTCCGGGCGAGGAGATCTCGGGTGCGCCTGTTCCACTCGGCCTGAGCGTTGGCGCGGTCCATGATGGCGCTGAGGACGGTGCGGTCGAGCCGGCGGCCGGTGCGCTCCTCCAGCCACGCGATCAGCTCCTCCATCTCGGCCTGAAGAAGGTCGATCCGATCGCTGCCGAATGCGGTCTCCCACTGCTCGGGCACCAGCTCCCACCAGTCGGCCGGCAGAGGGTCCGCGCCGGTGCGTGAGAGCAGAAACGTCTCCGTGCCCTCCCGGCTGCCCCACTGCTCGAAGATCTTCTGCGTCACGTCGCCGCTGCGCTCGGCGACGGCGAAAGCAGGCACGGGCAGCCCGCCCCACGGGCGCTCAGCCTCCGGCAGCAGCTGCTCACCCAGGGGCAGCGCGTCGTACTGGACGCTGAAGTCGGGCAGCCCCTGCTCATCGAGCGCGGCCAGCGCACCGGGACCGGCGCCCTTCGCCGCGATGATCGAGGACCACCATTGCGTCACCACATAGGGGATGTCCAGCGCGCGGAAGATCTCGTGCGGCGCATCGGCGTTCACGATAGCGATGGGCTCCCCGGCCGCCGCCCGGTCCTGAACCTCGCGGAACCACTGCTTCTGGTACGCCGTGGCGGAGACGGCGCTCTGAAGTCGATCGATGCTCACGGGGTGACTGCCTCTCCGGGCTCAGGGAGCTCCCGGACGGCTGACACTGCCGCCGAGAGACCGTCGTGCGGGCGGATGCGCGTGCGTGCGGCGAGGGGCACAGACGTCGCCCGCAGAGCCGCACTCTGCGGCTGCAGGTCCCAGGCAGGCGCGTCGTCGTGCTCGCGAACCAGTGCCAGGACACCATCGCAGCGCATATCGCTGACCCGTCGGGCCAGATGCTCGGCGCGCTCGCCGCTGAGGGACCGTGCGGCCAGGGGCGGGCGCATCGCATGCCTCTCCGCCAGCCCTCGGAACACATCCTCCGGCGCCTCCTCGAAGACGGCGACGCCCATCCACGCCGCGTCCCCTGAGTCATGGTCCTCACCGACGATCAGCGCGCCCTCAGCCTCGACGGCCTGATAGAGCGTCTCGTCGGGGTGGGAGCTTCCGGTGATGAAGACGCGGCGCGCCGGGGCCCTCTCCGGGGAGCGCGCCGCATCCACCAGTCGCTCTCCCTCCGCGGGCGCTGTCCGGCCGGCCGCCCGGTATGCCTGCAGGGCCTGGGCTCCGGAGCACTGGCCGGCCAGGCGGCGTCGGCGGAGCCTGTCCAGAGCCTCGCCGAGGCGGTGCTCCTCCTCAGCTGCCTGCAGGGACGATGATGCGTCCATCGGGCGTCCCGCGGCTCCGGCGAACGCGGCGAGCCGGGCGAACTGCTTCGCGGCGAAGGCCGTGTGGTGAGGGGCTGTGCCGCGCGGAGCGTCGAGCAGATGCACGGGAAAGGGCAGCCTCCCCCGCTGGGCGAGGATCCGGGCGACGTAGAAGAGGCGAAGATTCGCCATCGAGTCGTTGCACACGACCAGGCCGGCCAATCCGGCGGCCTCCTCGGAGAGCAGGTGATCGAGCACCCGCATGCTCACCGCATCCGCGGCGCCCAGCAGCTCCTGCGACTCCTCGGACACCTCCGCCTGCCACGAGCCGACGATCCGCTGCGGAAGAGTCTGCGAAGCGAGCAGGATGTGGCGCGGCGCGTCCGCGCCCACCACGCCGATGACGGGCTGCTCCGCCCCTTGCGTCTCCGAGGCCGCGTCGGTCATAGGACTCCGTCCTCCCCGAGGCTGGCGATGGTCTCCTGCGTGTAGCCGAGGTCGCCGAGTATCGACGCGGTGTGCTGACCCAGGTGGGGAGCGGTGGGCTGCAGCTGGGCCGCGCTCGAGGAGTAGCGGAACGGCATCCCGGAGCCGAGCAGCCCGTCGAAATGGCCGAACTCGGGGTGCTCCAGGGGCACGACCTCGCGCCGCTCGGTCACCTGGGGGTCGCGGACGGCCTCCGCGGTGGTGCGCACCGGTGCGGCCGGCGCCCCCTCCCGGTCCAGGGCGCCCAGAGCGGCCTCGAGGGTCTGCTCCGCGGCCCACCCTGCGATGAGGCCGTGCAGACGCTTGGAGTTGGTCACGCGGGCGTCCCGGGTTCCGAAGTCCTCGGACTCGAGGAGGTCGGGGCGGCCGATCGCCCGGAGCACGCCCGCGGCGAACTGGTCGGTGGGAGCACAGATGGCGAACCACCCGTCGACGGCTTCGAACGTGCCGAACGGCGCGAGCCGGGGGACGTAGGCCCCGGTCCGCAGCGGGAAGCCCACTGACTCCAGCGCGTCGAAAGGTTCGCAGGCGACCAATGAGGTCAGGGCCCCGAGCATGGACACGTCGACGTGCTGGCCCTCGCCTGTGCGCTCCGCGTGGAGGACCGCGCCCAGGGTTCCGATCACTGCTGAGAGCGGAGCGACGAGGTCGCCCACGGGGAGCCCGAACCGCACCGGCGGATCGTCCGGCTCCCCTGCGGTGGTCATGATGCCGGACAGGGCCTGGACGATGGTGTCCATGGCCTTGCGGTCCCCGCTGTCCGACCCTGCGCCGAATCCGCTGATGGAGGTGTAGACGAGCTTCTCGTTGACGGTGCGGACGCTGGCATAGTCGATGCCCAGACGCTTGGTCACCCCGGCGCTGTAGTTCTCCACGAGGATGTCCGCGTCCCTGATGACATCCATGAGCACGGCGCGGCTCTCAGGGTGCTTGAGGTTCAGCGTCATCGACTCCTTGCCGCGTCCGCGCAGCATCATCGACACGGACATATCCTCCGGCGAGGTGCGCTGGGCGCTCAGGCCCTCCGCCGAGATATAGGGCGAATTGTTGCGCGAGGAGTCCCCTCCCCGCACCGGGTTCTCGACCTTGATGACGCGGGCGCCCAGTCCCGACAGAAGCAGCGTCGCGTACGGCCCGGCCAGGGCGGTGGTGAGGTCGACGACAGTCTTTCCGTGCAATGGCCCCTTGTTCATGCGTTTCCTTCCAGTGTCACGTGCAGACGGTCTGCGTCCCAGCCGAATCCGGTCCGCAGTCCGGCTTCCTGGGAAATGCTGATGATGTAGTCCCCGATGTCCTGGCCGCGTCCGGAGCGGGTCTCCGGGCGCGGCCTGCACTGCTCGTCGATCCAGCAGGGGATGAGCTGTGCGCCGGTGAGCCCGTCGTCGCCGAAGCGCAGCTCTGCCACGGCGGTGCGTCTGCTCTGCGGGTGGAACGGGTACTCGGGCATCCGCGGGTCGGGATCGAATCCGAACAGGCGGCGCCGCTCCCGTGCCCAGCTTCGGCGCTCAGGCGTCTGATCGGCGTCGCCGCTGAGCGCCGTCGTCACGGTGGCGAAGTTCCCCAGACCGTGGAAGATGGGACGACCTCGATAGACCTCCACCCCCTTCATGATGTGCGCGTGGTGGGACAGCACGGCGGCAGCACCAGCGTCGATGGCAGCGTGCGCCACCTCGTACTCGTAGTCGGCGATCTGCGCGGGCTGGTGCACCAGTCCCTTGTGGAGCGAGACGACGACGTCGGTGCCCAGGCCTGCGTGATCGGCGATGCGGTCGGCGAAGGCGCTCAGGGAGCGGGGCTCGGCGAACGTGTAGACCCTCGGAGGCCCTCCGGGGTTGGCGCCCCGGGGCTCGTAGTGCGTGACGATCTCGACGTAGGCGCACCCCGGCTTGGAGGTGCCGGCGTGGGACTCTCGCGGGCCGACGCAGTTCACGCTGAGCACCAGCAGCCTCCGCCTGCCGAGCTGCTGAACGGCCGGCTCCCATGCCTGCTCAAGATCCATGCCGGCCCCGGCTGTGAGCATGCCTCGGTCCCGGCAGTGCCCGCGGGTGTCTGCGATGCCCTGCGCCCCGAAGTCGAACACGTGGTTTCCGGCGAGAGTGAGGACGCTGAAGCCCGCATCGGCGACCGCATCCAAAGCCTGCGGAGGGGCCGGCTGAGCGGCGACGTCGGAGGACATGACGGTCGACGCGTCGGTGTGGGGCACCTCGAGGTGGCCGATGACCGCATCGGCCTGCAGCAGGAGCGGGCGCGCCTCGCCCAGCAGCTCCGCGGGATCGTCGCGCTCCAGCACGAGATCACCGGTCGCCATGACGGTGCTCATGCGCTCGCCCGGCTGGACTGGTGGCTGCTGCGGGCGAGGAACGTGCGGAGCTCCTCGGACTGGGGATCCTCGAAGAACTCCTGCGACGGCCGGTCCTCGACGATCCTTCCGTCGGCCATGAAGATGCAGCGGTCCGAGACTTGACGCGCGAACTCCAGCTCATGGGTCACCACCATCATCGTGCGTCCCGAGACGGCCAGGTCCTGCATGGTGCGGAGCACCTCGTCCACCAGCTCCGGGTCGAGTGCGCTGGTCGGCTCGTCGAACAGCAGGACGCGTGGTTCGACGGCCACTGCCCGTGCGATCGCCACGCGCTGCTGCTGTCCCCCGGAGAGCTGACGCGGGTAGGCGTGAGTCTTGTCGGACAGCCCCACGCGTTCGAGGAGCTCGAGGCCGCGCCGGCGCGCATCGGCCCTGGAGAGGCCGTGGGCGACCATCGGCGCCTCCGTGACGTTTCTGAGCACCGTCCAATGGGGGAAGAGGTTGAACTGCTGGAACACCATGCTCATCCGGCGACGCTGGATGCGGCGTGCTGAGTCGCTCAGGGTGCGCAGTCCGCTGCTGGTGCGCTCGTAGCCCAGCAGCTCACCGTCGAGGTAGATGGCTCCGGAGTCGATCTCCTCCAGCTGGTCGACGCATCGGACCAGGGTCGATTTGCCGGATCCGGAGCGGCCGAGGATGGCGACGACTTCACGCTCGTAGACGGTCAGGTCGACGTTGTCCAGGGCGGTCAGCTCGCCGAAGTGCTTGCTCATCGATCGCACGTCGACGACGGGGGCGGCGTCAGGGCTGCTTTTCACGTGTCTTGCCTCGCGTTCTCGAACGGTGATGTGCGGGACGGTTCGTTCCGCGCCCGAAGTGGGCCTCGACTCGCCGCTGGACCAGGGTGAGGAGCGTGACGATGACCAGATACCAGATGACGGCCACGATCAGCATCGGAACCACGTCGTAGGTGCGGTTGTAGATGGTCTGGACGGCGTTGAGCAGATCGCCCATCGCGATGACGCTGACCAGGGAGGTCCCCTTCAGCAGGGCGATCACCTGTGACCCCGAGGGCGGGATGATCACGCGCATGGCCTGCGGTAGCACGATGGTGCTGAAGGTGTGCCATCTGCCGAAGCCCATGGCTGATGCGGCGTCGTGCTGGCCGTGGTCCACCGAGAGGAGCCCTGCGCGGATGATCTCGGCCATGTAGGCCGACTGGTGGAGCGAGAGCCCGATGATGGCGGCCGTCAGCGGCGTGATCAGCGAGTTGGTGGACCATCCTGCGATCTCCGGCCCGAAGGGGACGCCGATGGAGATGCGGGGCAGCAGGTAGGCGAGGTTGAACCAGAAGATCAGCTGGACCAGCGGCGGGACTCCGCGGAAGAAGCCGACGAACACCAGGCAGGCGAGTCGGTAGGGCCAGAAGTCGCTGAGCTGACCCGCGGCGAGCACTGTGCCCAGCAGGGTCCCCAGCGTCATGCAGACCGCGGTCAGCACCAGCGTCATCATGAGGCCGGCCAGCACCGTGGGGGCGAAGAGGAACTCTGCGACCACGGGCCACTCGAACCGCTCGTTCGTGATGAGGAAGGCGGCCACCCCGAGGGTGATCAGGCCCAGCAGCGCCGATCCCACGATGCGCAGGGGCATCACGCGGGGGCGGGCGTTCGCGGCGTCCGGCTCCTCAGCGACCTGGTCGTGGCGGAGGTGCGGCTGTGCGCTGACGGCCGTCATGAGTCATCGTCCGACATGGGGTTCAGGGACGGCTCGTCGACGGAGGCGTCCTGCAGGTTCCAGTCCTCCATGACCCGCTCGTACTCACCGTTCTCGAAGATGGCCTGGAACGCCTCATACATGGGCTCGGCCAGGTCGTTGTCCCGTGGGAGGAACATGGCCAGCAGGTCTGTGCCGGCTCCCTGCTCGTCCGACTGTGCGATGTAGCCGTACTCGTCAGGGCTCTGGCCCTGGATGTCCAGGGCTGCAGCCTGGGTGGTGCCCGCGTAGTCGGCGCGGTCGGAGTTCAGGGCCAGGATGGTCGAGTTGGTGTCCTCGAGGCCGATGAACTCGGGGGCGTCCAGGCCGTTCTCCGAGCACCACTCCGTGTAGAGCTCCAGCTGACTCTCGGTGACGGAGCCTGTCACCCCGGCGACGCGTGCGCCGCACAGAGCCTCGGGGTCCTCCCGATCGTCGGCGGCCTCCTCCAGGTAGAGGTAGGACGTGCGGGTCGTCATCCATACGATGGCGTCGAAGTCCTCCTCGCGCTCGGGAGTGGTCCGAACGGGGCCGTTGAATGCGTGGTACCGACCGGAGAGCATGCCCGAGAGCATCGCGTCGAGGCCCGAGGTGGTCTGGACGTCGAACGGCACGCCGAGCTGCTCCGAGAGCACCTCCTGCAGATCCGGGTCGATGCCGGTGATCGTCCCGTCGTCGGCGATGGTGCGGTACGGGGGGTGGGTGTCTGCGGCGATGGTGATGCTGCCGGCGTCTCTGATCTCCTGGGGCAGCTCGTCGTAGAGGGGCGCGTCCTCGTTGGCCTCTCCCTGGTCTGCGGGCGAGTCCGAGTCGGTCTCCTCTCCGCCGTCAGCGCATGCCGTCATTGCCAGCGCTGCGGAGAGGAAGAGGGCCGACGTGGCCGGGATGCCGATTCTCATAACAGCCTCCTGAATTTGTGATCCCCATCACATTTGATGAGTGGACGAAGAATATCATGCAGATTGATAACTGTCCCGGGTCGGATGCCGAAGGGCTGCGGTGCGCTCTGCCGCATGCTGCGCGCTGCGACTCAGGATGAGGAGGTGTGAGGGGTCTGACGCCATCCGGTCACGAGGGTACCGGAAGCATGTCAAAAATGTGCTGGAACGTCAGTAAGTGAAATACAAGTGCTCGTTGGCGAACTGCTTCGCCATGGCACCTGCATCGGCAACTCTGTGACTGCTGACGAACGTCATGTGCGCCCGTGAATGGCGCTCCACGGCGTTGTGGACCATGGAGCTCGCCAGCGGCTCGAGCTGGGCGTAGAGCGTCGAGAAGAGCTCGGCGGCCTCCTGGCGCGGCCAGGGCTGGGGGAGCAGTCCCAGGGGCAGGCTCGGGTCTGCACGCGGAAAGCACCGCCACACGTTGATGAGCTCTGTGCGCATGACCAGCGCCTCGGCTGCGGTGACCTTCCCCTCCGACACGCGCTGCAGGGCCTGCCCAGCCTCATCCAGGAATCGGGCGTACTGATCCTGCAGGGTCGGAATGGACCAGGCGTCAGTGGGCTGCCCGTAGGTGAGCCCCGCGCTGTAGGCGGTCGCCTCGAAGACGGTGGCGGAGCTGATCTCCTGCGACTTCAGCAGCGCATCGACCTGCTCCCGGGCGGCCTGCGGGCTGACCCAGACGCCGTCATAGAGCGGCGCGAAGCCCATCCAGCGCAGCCCCTTGTGCAGGCGCAGGCGCCGTGTGCGCATGCCCTCGGGCACGGAGAACATCAGGCAGGTCCAGATGAAGGGGTCGGGCTCCTTCTCCGCGCCGAAGCGGGCGATGGCGCTGAATCCGGAGACGAGCCTGCGGCGCGACCCTGGGGCGATGCTGTAGAACGTGCGGCGGCCCTCTTTGAAGGATTCGAGGCGGCCCTGTCGGCACAGCCGGCTCAGCAGCGTCCGTGTTCCGCTGGGCGGCACATCGAACTCCTCCAGCAGGTCCACCAAGGCCCCCGAGGGCGCGGACGCCCCTGGAGTGATCCAGTAGTCGGCCATGAGGGTGACCAGCAGCTGGCGAGGCCTGGGGCCCTCGGCCATCTCGGCGCGCAGCCCTTCGAGAAACCTCTTCTGCACAGCTACCTCATCGTCAGTATCAGCGGGATATTCCAGGGTCCGAGGATACTCGGGCGCCCTCTGCGCCCGGTCCTCCCCGGTGCGCCCGCTGCTGCCGATGGTCTGCTCCGCGACTCTCATGGGAGCAACAATAATCGTCAATCCCTTGACGCGCGACAAAAAGTTGACAACAATTATCGACGAAATGTGATCCAGATCTCATCTGGTTCCGGACAGTTCGGACAGGCGGAGGTTTCAGTGGAGCCTGCAGTACAGATCGATCGGCTGACCAAAGAGTTCACCCGCAGGGACGGCACTCTGGTCAAAGCGATCGATGACGCGGACCTTGTGGTGGAGCCCGGCGAATTCGTCGTGCTCCTGGGTCCCAGCGGATGCGGCAAGACCACGCTGCTGCGCACCATCGCAGGACTGGAGACTCCGGACCGGGGTCAGATCCGAGTCAGCGGCAAGACCGTCTTCTCCAGCGATGAGCGTGTGCTCGTCACGCCTTCGCAGCGCAATCTCAGCATGATGTTCCAGTCGTACGCGCTCTGGCCTCACATGACGGTGCGCAACAACGTGCGCTATCCCTTGGAGAACCGACGCGCCGGCAAGATGTCTCGCAGCCAGATGCAGGAGAAGGTAGAAGACTCCTTGGCCACAGTCGGCATCTCGGACCTGATCGATCAGTACCCCGGGCAGCTCAGCGGCGGCCAGCAGCAGCGCACAGCCCTGGCCCGTGCCCTGGTGGACGGCTCGCGGGTGGTGCTCTTCGACGAGCCCCTCTCCAACGTCGACGCACAGGTCCGCGAGCAGCTGCGCATCGAACTGCTCGCCACGCAGCGTCGTCTCGGCTTCACCGCGATCTTCGTGACGCACGACCAGGCCGAAGCGATGGAGCTTGCCACCCGCATCGCCGTGCTGGACCAGGGAAAGGTCCAGCAGTTCGGCACGCCGGAGGAGATCTACCGCAGCCCCGCGACCGAATATGTCGCCACCTTCATCGGCTCGACGAACCGGATGGCCGGTGCGTGGGATTCCTCGGCCGGGGTGTTCCGCACGTCGCATGGGCCGATCCGAGTGGGGGACGGCCGGCCCACGCCGAAGCAGGCCAACCTGCTGTGGCGGCCTGAGGACGGCGGCCTCTCCCAGGAGGACCCAGGCACGACGAATGCGATCAGCGGCACGGTGCAGGCCATGCTCTTCATGGGGTCGCACACGGAGTACATCGTGCAGTGCGGCGAGGACCGGATGCGCATCTGGAGCAGCCGGCCCACGTCGCTCTCCGTCGACGATCACGTGTGGATCACTCTGGATCCCGAGTGCGTCATGGTCTTCGAGGACTCCTCGGACAGCCGCCCCTCGGATGAGGCTGGGAGCACCGAGTCCGCAGCAGGGCGCTCCGCAGAGGTCGTCTCATGAAGACCATCACGCCGCTGGTCAGGCCCGGGTCCTCACTCAGGAGCCGCCACTCATCGCTGGACATCGTTGCCCTGCTGATCGCCCTGACGCTCATCGCCATTGTGTGCGTGCCGCTGATTCAGGTCGTGGTGGGGATGGTCTGGAAGGACGGAGGCTTCTCCCTCGAGGCCCTTGAGCGCACACTGGCCATTCCGGACCTCGGATCGCTGGTCTTCAACACGCTGGTCGTCGTGGTCGTCTCCAGCGCATGCGCGGTGGTGATCGGCTTCCTCCTCGCCTGGGCGAACCAGAGAACGGACGCGCGGCTGGGGATCCTCAACGACATCCTTCCCTATCTGCCCTTCCTCCTGCCCCCGGTGGCGGGCGCCGTGGGATGGACCATGCTGCTCTCACCGCGCGCAGGGCTGCTCAACGCCTGGATCCGCGACGCGCTGTCGCTCGTCGGCATCCATATGGAGTCGGGCCCCTTCGACATCAACTCCTGGTACGGCCTCATCATGGTCTACACGATCTACGCCGTGCCCTATGTCTATATGAATGTGGCGGCAGCCCTCGCGTCGTTCGACTCGAGCCTCGAGGAGGCATCGCGCCTCAGCGGGGCAAGCTATCTGCGCACCCTGCGGAAGGTGACGCTGCCGACGCTCGCCCCGTCGGTCGGGGCCGGCTTCCTGCTCTGCACCTGGTTCGGGTTCGGCATGTTCTCCATCGCCGCGATCATCGGAACCCCCGCGCAGATCGACGTCATCGCCGTGCGGATCGTGAACCTGCTGACCTTCAGCTATCCGCCGGATGAGGACCTTGCCCTGGGACTCAGCGCCATCGTCATGGTCTTCGTGGGCATCTCCTACTACGTCCAGTTCCGCATTCTTCGCTCCGCACGCTTCGGCAGCATAGGCGGAAAGGGCGGCCGGCACGGCATCATCAAGCTGGGCCCCTGGAAGCCCGTGGTCCGCGGCCTGGTGCTGCTCTATGTGCTGGTGTCGACCATCCTTCCCATGGCCGGCCTCTTCATCGTCGCGCTCAACGGCTACTGGACGCCCAACGTGGACTGGTCGGGGCTGAGCTTCGAAGCGTTCGCCACCACGCTGGTGAGGGACCCCAGCACCCGGGAAGCGTTCATGAACAGCATGGGACTGGGCATCGTCGGCGGCTTCATCGGCATCATGGCTGCCGCACTCGTGTCCCTCTACGTGCAGCGCCGACGAACCCTCCTGGCCCAGGGAATCGATGTGGCGATCAAGATGCCGGCGTCCATCTCCAACATGGTCATCGCCGTCGGCATCCTGCTGCTGCTGGGCCGGGAGCCGTTCAACCTCGGCGGAACCTGGATCATCCTCCTGATCGGGTACCTGGCGCTCTACCTGCCGCAGGCCTCGATCGCCTCGGATGCGTCCGTGGCAGTGGTGGGCAAGGAGCTGGGAGAGGCGTCCACCGTATCTGGCGCCAAGGACTGGAAGACGTTCTTCCGGGTCTACGCCCCACTGATGCTGCCGGGCCTCGTCGGGGGCTGGGCGCTGCTCTTCATCCGCATCGTGGGGGACCTGACCGCCTCGGCGATTCTCTCCGGCACGGAGAACGTGGTGCTCGGCTTCCGCATCCTCGAGGTGTTCAACGGCGGCTCGTACGCCGAACTTGCTGCCCTTTCGTCCACCCTCGTCCTGATCACGGGAACAGTGCTGTTCTTCGTGATCGTCATCTCAAAGCGCTTCGGCGTATCGAAAACCCAATAGTCCTCGCACGCTCTATGAAGGGAACAACTGTGAAAACACCACGCATCGCCATCCCCACGATCTCAGTCGCTGCTCTGGTCCTCACCGGATGCGGCGGAGGAGATGCCGACGAGGCCGAGGCCGCCGACCAGGGCGGAGGAGACCACAGCGAAGAGGTCCAGGCGCTCGTCGATGAGGCCCAGGACGCAGGGGCGGTCACCTTCTACAGCATGATCGACGAGTCCGCGCTGCGGACCATCGCCGAAGAGTTCACCGAAGAGTACGGCGTGGAGGTCCGGCCGGTCCGGCTGGTGACCGGAGACCTCACCCAGCGGTACTCCGCCGAGGCCGACTCGGGCTCCGCTGTGGCAGACCTGATCCTGATGACGCAGTCCCCCTTCTTCGCCGAGGCGCTCGACAACGAGTGGCTGACCCCCGTCGACGAGCTCGACATGCCCGAGATGGCCGACGAGCTCCCGGAGGAGTTCTGGGACGATGAGGGAGCCACTCCCATCGCCTCGCTGATCCCCACCGACGCGGTGATCAACACTGAGGAGGTCAGTGCGCCTCTGGAGCAGTGGGAGGACTACGCGGACCCCGAGTTCGCCGGAAGCCTGCTTCTGGCCGAACCTGACTCCTCGCCCGCGAACGCCTCCTTCTGGGGGCTGATGCGTCAGGAGTTCGGCGACGAGTTCCTCGAGGGGGTCGCTGACAACGACCCCACGTGGTTGGACAGCGCCGTGCCGGTCACCCAGGCCGTGGCAGCGGGCGAAGGCCAGATCGGCCACCCCGGAGTCAGCGCCATAGTCAACAACCTCATCGAGCAGGGCGCTCCGGTGGAGATCGTCGAAATGTCGCCCACCACCGGACCTGAGGCTGCGATCGGCATCTCCAACGACTCCCCCAACCAGGCAGGGGCGCAGCTTCTGGCCGCATACCTGATGGGCGAGGAGGGCAGCACGCTGCTCAACGATGTCACCGACGCGATCTCTCCCTACGACGACGAAGGCATGGACCGGTTCACCCGGACCAGCGAGATCGAGGATCCTGACACGGACGAGATCAACTCCCTGCTGGGGCTGAACTGATGGATCACCAGACCGCACTCGACGCCGGCCGGGACCGGCACGACTTCGACCCCCAGGCCCCGGAGACCTTCGACAGCGCACACCGGGATCTCGGCGAGGTGCGTTCGCGGTGTCCGGTGGCCCGCAGCCAGGCCTTCGGCGGCTTCTGGGCGATGCTCGGCTACGACGAGCTTCTGGAGGTCATCACCGACATCTCCCGGTTCACCACGACCAAGCAGAATGCTGTGCCGGCCTTCTCGTTCACCGGTGTGAGGCCTCCGCTGCATCTGGATCCCCCGGAGCATATGGCCTACAGGCGTGTCATCAACCGGTTCTTCACTCCGCCCAAGATGCGGGCGATGGAGCCGAAGGTCCGGGAATGCTCCACCCAGCTGCTCACGCCGCTCATCGAGAAGGGCGACGCCGATGTGGCCACCGAGTACGCCCAGAAGCTGCCCGCCCACGTCTTCGCCGAATTCTTCAACCTGTCGGTGGAGACCAGCAGCGAGATCAAGAGTGTGAGCGGCGAATATGTCGACGCGATCCAGGTGCTGGACCACGACACGGTCAAGCGTCTGAGCAAGAGGCTCTACGAGATCGCTCAGGACATCATCGACGCGCGCTCGCAGGGGGGATTCGACCCCGAGGAGGATCTGACGGCGGGCCTCCTGGACGCTGAGTACAACGGTGCTCCGCTGCCCGCCCCGATGGTGCTCGGCTGCGTGCGGCAGCTGATCGTCACCGGCATGGTGGCCCCCTCGGTGTTCATCGGCAACATGTTCGTCCACCTCTCCCGAAACCCGGAGCTGCAGGATGAGCTCCGGGCCTCGCCGGAGAAGATCCCGGCGGCGGTGGAGGAGTTCCTGCGCCTGTACAGCCCCTATCGGGGCATGGCCCGCACCGCGCGGGAGGACACGGAGGTCGGTGGGCAGACGATCCGTCAGGACGACCCCATCGCCCTGGTGTACACCGCGGCCAACCGAGACCCACGCGTCTTCGAGAATCCCGATGAGTTCGTGCTCGAGCGGGAGAACATCGCCGACCACATCAGCTTCGGACGCGGAACGCACAGCTGCCCGGGTGCCCCCCTGGCGCGGATCATGCTGCGCGTCACCCTCGAGGAGGCGCTGTCCCGCTCGGAGTTCTCCCTGACGGGGAACCCTGGGATGGCGATGTGGGCCGAGTGGGGCACCAACTCCGTCCCCCTGGAGTTCATCTCGCTCTGACCCTCCCGCATTCGACGCTCACGAGCCTTCACAGAAGGAGAGGCAACGATGGCACGCACTGTTCCGGCAGACTTCACCCTCGGCACCGACGACCCGGCGGCTGCCCATGAGGTGTACGACAGGCTGCGCAGCGGCTGTCCGGTGGCCTACACCGCAGATCAGGGAGGGTATTGGGCCCTGACCCGGCACGAGGACATCCGACGGGCAGCCGCCGACTCCGAGACGTACATCTCCTCGGTCAAGGCCGTGGTTCCCAGCGACCCGCGGGGCATACGCCGTCCTCCTCTGAACTTCGACGCGCCTCGGCACACTCCGTTCCGGCGAGCGCTGAGCCGGACCCTGTCGGCCCAGCGGGTGGAGTCGCTCCTGGGGGAGCTGCGCCCCATCGCCGAGGATCTCCTCGCAGCCTTCGTGCAGGAGGGCGGGGGCAGCATCACCAAGTCCTTCGGCACCTCCCTGCCTGCTCAGGCCGCCTGCCTCTGGCTCGGGCTGGAGGAGGAGAGGAGCAGCTGGCTTGCCGAGACGGCCACGCTCTGGGTCGATGCGTGGCGGCGGCAGAGCGGCGAGGAGGTGACCCAGCACAGCGAGCAGATGTACGAGGTGGCCCGCTGGCTGGTGGAGGATCGGCGTCAGCATCCCCGGGATCCCCACACTGATCCGGCATCCTCGCTGCTCCATGAGCGGTACGAGGGCGAGCCCTTGGCCGAGGATCTCGTCGTCGGGGCTCTGCGGCAGTCGCTGGTGGTCGGGATGGTGGCGCCGCCGCTGCTCATCGGTTCGATGGTGGTGCACCTGCTCGAGTCCCCGGAGCTTGCGGAGCAGCTGAGGGCTCAGCCGCAGCGGCGCGCAGCGGCGCTGGAGGAGTTCATCCGTCTGTACTCGCCGTACCGGGGCTTCGCGCGCACCGTGAGTGAGCCGATCACGCTCCGCGGCAGGCGGATTGAGCCGGGGGAGCCGGTGACGATGACCTACGCGGCAGCCAACAGGGACCCTGCCGTGTTCGAGGATCCGCACGAGTTCAAGCTGGACCGGCCGAACGCTGCGGCGCATCTCGGCTTCGGCCGCGGCCGGCACCAGTGCGTGGGCATGCATCTGGCCCGCGGTGTCCTCAGCATCGCCTTGGATGTCCTCCTGGACGCCGACGCGGAGCTGCGGCTCGAGGCCCCGCCGGAGCCCACCCGCATGCCGGAGCTGGGGTACCAGGAGGTGCGCGTCTCCGTGCATTCGCGGTGAGGCGCCGACGCCCTCGCCGTGCGCATCCGATAGCACACAGCTGGTCACACCTGAACATATGACGGCATGTGAACTTTGGTGAACTCTGATTGGCTCTCTCCCTTGATCTCCTCCATAGTGGTGTTCAGAAAGGTTTGAACATATAAGTGCCGTCCCCTCATGGGCCGGCAGCAGACCATCGGGGGAGAGGGCCTTCATGAGCACAGAGAGCAGCACCACGCCGAAGAGCACGTCCGGCGGCTCCGGACTGAAGACGGGAATCGCCGTCGTTGCCGCCGCAGCGCTCGCCGGCACCGGCGGATACCTGGTGGCCAACAGCGGCGATGACGCCGGATCGCAGTCGCAGACCGCCCAGGGAACCTCCGATGCCGAGGCCGCTGAGACGGTGGCCGTCGCCGACGTCGCCGGTGAGAGCCGCGGCTTCGACGACGTGCACACCGACGAGCCGCTGGTCTCGACGGACTGGCTGGCCGAACGGCTGGACGAGGGCGACCTCGACGAACAGGGCATCGTGCTCCTGGACGTCTCCGAGGAGCTCGCCTCCTCAGAGCTGACCCCCTACTCCGAGGCGCACATCCCCCAGGCCCAGTCCGTGAACTGGTCGAGCGAGTTCACCCAGGCCAATACGCGAGAGTTCATCTCCGAAAGCGAGTTCACCGAGCTGGCACAGGGCTTGGGCATCGACGACGACTCCACCGTGGTCATCTACGGCGACAACAACAACTGGTTCGCCGCCTACGCAGCGTGGGTCTTCAACCTCTACGGAGCCGAGGACGTCCGGCTGCTCGACGGCGGTCTTCACAAATGGGAGGCCTATGACGGCCGCGAGCTCTCCGAGGAGAAGCCCTCAGTGGAGGCGGGGTCCTTCGAGGCGCAGCCGCAGAACCACGACATCCGCGCGCTGCAGCCCGAAGTCCTCGAGGTGGCGGCGACCAATGCGGAGGCCGACGGTGAGAACGCCGGGGACTACAACCTGGTCGACATCCGAAGCGCCGAGGAGTACACCGGCGAGATTGGGGTGGACCCAGAAATCTTCGAGGGGGAGGGCGCCTCCATCTGGGGGCACATTCCCGGAGCGGTGAACGTGACGTGGTCTGCGATCGTCGACGAGGAGACCGGAGAGTTCCTGCCTGAGGACGAGATCCGAGAGATCTACGCCGACGCCGGAGTCGACTTCGACAAAGACATCATCACGTACTGCAGGATCGGAGAGCGCGCGTCCCACACCTGGTACGCGCTGAGCCAGATCCTCGGTGAGGACGTGCAGGTCTACGACGGCTCATGGTCCGAGTGGGGCAACAGCGTGGGACTGCCTGTGTCCAACACCAGCGGCGAGCGCGGCGGCGTATGGGGAGGATCCTGAGGCCTCTGCCGGCGCTCAGGCGCGGCACGGCTGTGAGGGGACATGATGACGACTGAGACTCCGAGCATGACGGTTGAGGTCAGGGCCGATCGGGCACTGGGCTGGACCAGGGCCGACACGGTGCGCACAGCGGTGGCAGCCGTCGTGGCGGCTCTGCTCCTGGGAACCGCCTGGTACCTGCACTCCACATCCGGCGAGGGGCTCGGCGGCTCGAACGCGGCTCTGATGCTGCTGGTGGGCGCCGGGCTGGGCATCCTGTTCGAGAGGGGTCGCTACTGCTTCTTCTGCATCTTCCGGGACCTGTTCGAGAAGGGGGATTCGCGGGGGATGTACGCCATCCTCGTCTCGATCGCGGTCGGGATGATCGGGTACGCGATCATCTTCTCCACCCGGGTGCCCGATCCGCAGTCGAGCACGGTGCCGACTGACGCGCACATCGCCCCGGTCTCGCTGGCACTGGTGATCGCCGGGGTCGCGTTCGGGGTCGGCATGGTGATCTCCGGGGGCTGCATCGCAGGCCACCTCTACCGCCTCCCGGAGGGGCATCTGCGCTCGATCCCGGCCCTGGCGGGTGTGATCCTCGGCTTCGCCGGCGGCTTCCTCTCCTGGGACTTCATGTACTCAGGCTTCATCCTCGGGGCCCCAGCCCCATGGCTGCCCGCCGGCGGGGGCTACGTGGTGGCCGTGCTGCTGCAGCTGGGGGTCCTGGCCGGTCTGGGCGTGTGGCTGCTGAAGTGGAACCCGCCGGTGCTGGGCCGGGGGACGCGGACGGTGGATGCGCAGGAGGTTCGCCGTCTGGTGTTCTTCAAGCGCTGGCCCGCTTTGGCCACTGGCGCCGGAGTGGGCCTGCTGGCCGTGGTGGCCTACTACAAGGATCAGCCGCTGGGAGTCACTCAGCAGATCTCGTCCTCCGCACGGACCGGGATGACGGAGGCCGGGCTGCTGGATTCCTTCATGCCGGGCCTCGATGAGCGTCTCGCCGGGTGTGTGGCCATGGTGGTGGATACGATCACCACCAACGGGTGGCTGATCGTCGGCATCATGCTCGCATCCGTGGCCGCTGCGCTGCCGGGTCGGCGGGCTCGCATCGAGCGTGCCACCGGCTTCAGCTCTGCGACGGCGCTCTTCGGCGGTGTGCTGCTCGGATGGGGCGCGATGATCGGTCTGGGGTGCACCATCGGGGTGCTCCTCTCCGGGACGCAGGCCATGGCCCTGTCCGGGTGGGTGTTCGGCGCCGCCGTCCTCGTCGCGGCAGGGATTGCCTTCCGGGCGGGACTGCACCGCTGGTCAGCGCCCGGGGCCTACCCGGGAGGACCTGTCAGCTGAGGACGGAGCGCAGAACCTGCGCCAACCCATCCTCGTGGACGCTGCCGGTGACCTCATCGGCGGCGTCCTTCACCTCGTCGATCGCCTGGCCCATCGCCACGCCGCGGTGAGCCCACTGCAGCATCTCCACATCGTTGAGCCCGTCCCCGACGGCCACGGTCGCCTCCCGCGGGGCACCGATCCGCGCTCGCAGGCCCTCCAGGGAGGATGCCTTGGTCACGCCCTGCGCCGCCACGTCCAACCATGCGGACCATCCGACCGAGTAGGTCACGCCCTGCAGTCCGATGCCGCGGACGGCGTCGGCGAAATCGTGGGCGGTGGAGTCCTCGGAGTTCACCACCAGCCGGACCGCCTGGGTGCGCTTCATCTCTTTGAAGCTTGTGGGCTCGGCGACCAGCCCGAAGCTCCGGTCCTCGAACCGTTCGGTGGCCACGAAGTGGCCGGCCGCGTCCTCGATGGCGAACCGTGCCGTCGGCAGCTGCCCTGCGAGGGTTTCGAGCGCCTCAGCGGGGTCGAAGACCTGTCGGTCGATGACCTCGTAGTTGTCCTCCAGGGCCGTGTCGATGCGGAGGGTCACGCCGCCGTTGGAGCACACCGCGAAGCCGTGCGTGATGCCGAACGCCTCGATGATGGGCAGGGTGGCCAGCAGGGACCGCCCGGTGGAGATCACCACGGTGTGCCCCGCAGCCACCGCGGCGCGCCCGGACTCGCGCACAGCGTCGGTCATGTGCCCGTCGTGATCGACGATGGTGCCGTCCACGTCCAGGCACAGCATGCTGGTGCCCTCGACGAACTCGAAGGTGCCGCCTTCGCCCGCAGCAGGAACGGAGAAGTCGGCCGGGCGGGTGGGGTCGGACAGTTCGGTCGGTCTCATAGGGACTAATCTATCCGGGGAGAACACGTGGTTCCTCACGCTGGATGCTGACGGCCCAGCGGAGGAGGCCCCAGATCAGAGGAGCTTCACATGTCGAGGACGGCGAAGACGGTCACCATCACGTCCGGCGAGTACACCGCAGAGATCGCCCTGCGGGGCGGGCAGCTTCTGACGCTGACCAGCGGCCATGACAGTCTGGTGGTCCCGGCGCAGGCCGCCGAGGGCGCCTTCCCGGGGGCGGTGCTGGCCCCGTGGCCCAACCGGGTCGCAGGCGCGAAGTATCTGCACGAGGGGCAGAAGATGCACCTGAGCATCACCGAGCCGGAGACGGGCTCGGCCATCCACGGGCTGCTCACCGACGTGCGGTTCGACATCCTGCTGCGCCGGGCCTCCGAGGTGCACCTGCAGGGCTTCATCCCGCCTGCCGAGGGGTACCCGTTCCCGCTCGAGGTGGTGCTCATCTACCGGGTGGGCGCCGCATTCGGCATGGCGGTGACGCTGATGGCCCGCTATGCCCCGCAGGACGGCGACGAGCGCGCGTTCGCCGCTGCGCCCTTCGGCGTCGGCTTCCACCCCTATCTGACAGCCGGTGAGGCTCCCCTGAAGGAGTGCCGTCTGCGGCTGCCCGCCCGGACGGTGGCTGAGACCAAGCCCTCGGGCAAAGTGGTGGACAAGCTGCCGGTGTCCGGGGATCTGGACCTCACCGGCGGGCCGCTGCTCACCGGCCGGCGCATCGATCACGCCTACACCGATCTTCCGAAGGAGGGGTGGACGGCGGAGCTCACCCATGGGCCCTCGGGCCTCGGCGTCCGCATGATCTCCGACACCCCTTGGGCTCAGGTGTACACCGGGGACCGCATCGGTCGGGCCGGTGTGGCCGTGGAGCCGATGAGCTGCCCTCCCAACGCGTTCAACAGCGGGGAGGATCTTGCGTTCCTCTCACCTGGTGAGTGGTCCAGGACCGGCTGCTCCATCGAGGCGATCCGCACCTGATCGGCGCTGACCCGGTGATCGGCCGCCTTCCCGTGAGCGCAGAGGAGTGACGCCGCCGCGCGTCAGCGCCGCCTGGGCCCGCGGGGCTGTCGTCGCTGCCCAGGGGATCCCCGCCCCGGGCGGCCCGGGCGAGCACCGCGACGCCGCTGAGGTGCTGCGAGGGCTCGGACTGATCCAGCTGGACCCGCTGACGCGGGTGTCCACGGCCCAGCGGTTGACCTGCTTGACCCGGCTGCCCCGCCGTGCGCGTGCGGAGCAGGTGGACGGGGCGCTGTGGCCGGACCCGGCCGCCGGAGGCCCTGCCTCCTTCGAGGCATTCACCAAGGTGGCGTGCGTCTTCCCGGTCCAGGACTGGCCTCTGCTGCGTCTGCGCCGGGAAGCGGTCCGAGCACGCCACGGCCACAAGGTCGAGGCGGGAGTGCGCGATCGGATCCTGGAGCTGGTGGCCGAGCACCCGCAGGGCGTAGCCACCGGAACTGTTGAGAGCGAGTTCGGGCCGGAGCGCACCTCCGGCTGGCAGTGGTCTCAGGTGAAGAAGGCGACGGAGCTCATGGTGCGCATGGGGGATCTGGTCATCACGGCGCGCAGAGGTGCGGTGCGGCTGTTCGATCTGCCGGAGCGGGCGCTGCCGCCCGCAGTGCGCGAGGCCGAGCATCTGCCTGCCGATGAGCTCAGGGCCGGTTTGGCCCGCCGTGCCGCCGGTGCGCTGGGGGTGATGACAGTCGCCGACTTCGCCCATCACTATCACGTCAGCCGGGCCGATGCTGGCCGGGGCGTGGAGGCGGCAGGCCTGCTGCCGGTTGCGGTCGAGGGCTGGAAGGATCTCGCATACGTGACGCCTGAGACGGTGGAGCGCAGCATTCCGGAACCTGGACTGGGCCCGGTCAGCCATGCGCGGCTGATCGGGCCCTTCGACCCCCTGCTGAGAGACCGGGGCCGGGCCCAGCGAATCTTCGGCTTCGACTACCGGTTCGAGGCGTATGTGCCCCGCGATCAGCGGATCTACGGCCACTACGTCATGGGGCTGCTCTCCGGCAACGAGCTGATCGGGCGAGTAGACGTCCGGCGCATCGCCGGGGAGCTGGTGGTGGGCCAGACCTGGCACGAACCGGGTGTCCGGCGGCGCAGCGCAGAAGCTCGCAGCGCAGCTGCCGCCGCCACACTCGCCCGCCAGCTGGGCGTGCAGATGGTGCATCAGCCCAGCGAAGGCGGGATCGATGAGTGAGTGGAATCTTTGCCTGGCCGCGCCGCCTATGGAGCACGGGCCTGTGCGGCTGGAGCCGCTCGCCGCGGAGCACGCTGCGGACCTGGCAGAGGCGGTGGTGCCCGGTGAGCTGTGGCGCACCTGGTATGCCTCTGTTCCGGCGCCCGAAGCCGTGGGGGAGGAGATCGAGCGGCGCCTGCAGAAGCAGGCCGAGGGCGACATAGCCGCGTGGGCGGTCGTCGAGCGTCGCACCGGCAGCGCGGTCGGGATGACCACCTATCTGAACTTTGACCTGGCTCATCGACGTCTGGAGATCGGCTCCACCTGGCTCGGTCAGAAGGTGCAGGGCACCGGCATCAACCCCGCGATGAAGCTGCTGCTTCTGCAGCGGGCGTTCGAGGAGCTGGGCTGCATTGCGGTGGAGTTCCGCACGCATTGGCACAATCACCAGTCCCGTGCGGCGATCGCCAGGCTCGGAGCCAAGCAGGACGGGGTGCTCCGCAACCACCGAATCCTGCCGGATGGGACGCTGCGGGACACCGTCGTCTTCTCGATCCTTGATTCGGAGTGGCCCGCGGTGAAAGCCGGCCTCCACCATCGGCTCACCAGGCGCTGATCCCTCAGCTGATGCTGAAGGCGCGGCGAGCTCTGCTGCAGGTAAGAGGCCGGAGACCGCAGGCAGGTGCGTTCCGCATATTACGTAATTACGTAAAACATGTATTATGTCGCCATGAGTCATGACGAGCGCATAGCTGCCCTGGAGCGGCGGGTGGCCGCACTGGAGGAGCAGCGGCATGCTCCGGTCGAGACTGAGGCCGGGTCGGGGGCCGATGGCACCCTCTGGGCTCTGGACGGGCTGCGTTCCCGTCTCCCCGAACCGGGCGGGGTGCTCATGGCCGGCTCCGTGCAGACGCCGAACGGGGCCAATGCGCGCTGGCAGATGGCCGCGCCTGCTGAGGCGTTCTTCGACTCGGACTTCGCGGAGCGCGCCGAAGCGCTCTCCGCTCTGGGGCATCCCGCACGTCTGCGGATCGTGCAGCGGCTCATGAGCGACGCGGACACGGTGCAGGATCTGGTGGGCACTGGCGAGTTCGGCACCAGCGGGCAGATCTACCACCACATCAAGCAGCTCACCGCCGCAGGATGGCTGCGCTCCGTCGGCGGCGGGCGGTACGAGGTGCCCGCCGCTCGCGTCGTCCCCCTGCTGACCACTCTGCTGGCGGTCGACCGATGAGGCGGATGATCGCACGCCTGAGAAGGCTGTGGACCGCGCTGCTGATGGCTGCGCTTCTGAGCATCCTCGCCGACATGCTGGGGCTCATTAGCCCTCCCGGAGGATTCGTATGGGTCCTGGCCGTGATCGGGGCGATCGTGCTGCTCTCCGCCGCCATGGGGGTGGCCCCGCGCGCGCCGGTGAAGGAGCCCGTCGAGGTGGCCGCCCCGGTGCGAGGACGATGGATTGCCGTGAACAGTCCGGGCCAGAAGATTCCGAGCCACGGCGGCGCACGGTCGCGGGGGCAGCTGAGCGCCGCGGACATCACACACCCGACCCACCATGAGCACGACGAGAACCCTCCGCTGGTCCGGCGCGGCTGGCGGGGCAGCCGACCTGAGGAGTTCACGTGCTTCGGCGCGCCCATCCGTGCGATGGCCGACGGCACCGTGACGGAGACGGCGGACGGCCAGCGCGACCAGCGTGCGCGCAACACATGGCCGACTCTGCTGTGGATGATGACTGTCGAGGGGGCGGTGCGCGAGCTGCTGTTCGGCTATCGGGGCATCTTCGGCAACCGGGTGGTGATCGCACACGACGACGGCACCTGCGCCGCCTACGCCCACCTCAAGAGGGGCTCCGTCACGGTGCGGCCGGGCCAGCGCGTCGCCCAGGGCGACCTGATCGGACGGCTCGGGAACACCGGCAACACGTCGATGCCGCACCTGCACGTGCAGCTGATGGACCATCCCGTCATCGATGCCGCAGCGGGCATCCCGATGCGCTGGACGAACATCGAGCTGGAGGACATCGACCCCCAATGGCAGAAGCACGCCAAGGCGCCTGAGAGGTCAGCCCTGGAAGGCATGCCGCGCGACGGTCAGATCTTCCGTGCGTTGTAGGCTGAACGCCGAGTCTTCAGACCCCACACCAAGGAGGAGCCGTGGCGACAGTCCGCGACGTGACCATCGAAATCCCTGCCGGATCCCGCGTGAAGTACGAGATCGACCATGAGACCCACCGCCTCCGCCTGGACCGGGTCCTCTTCACGTCCATGCAGTACCCCACGCACTACGGGTACTTCGACGACACCCTCGGCGAGGACGGCGACCCCCTCGACGCGCTCGTCTGCATCCCCGGCGTCGACCTGATCCCCGGCGTAGTCGTCGAGGCCCGCACCATCGGCATGCTGAACATGACCGACGACGGCGGAGGCGACGCCAAGCTCATATGCGTCCCGGACGACAAGCGCTTCGACAGCATCACCGAGCTCTCCGACCTCGACGAGCAGCTGCTCAAGGAGATCGAGCACTTCTTCACCCGCTACAAGGACCTCGAGCCGGGGAAGTGGGTCAAGATCGAAGGATGGGAAGGCCGTGAAGAGGCCGAAGCCGAGCTGCAGCGCAGCATCGAGCGCTACAAGGGCTGAGACGCCCCTGCTCCATGAGATGAGCCCGCACCCACCGGAAGGGGGTGCGGGCTCATCCGCGTCTGAGCCTCGACGGGCCGATCAGCGCACGGGCTCAGCGGCCCCCAAGTGATGTGCGAGGAACGCGTAGTCCCAGGCGCGCTCCCTCCACTGCTCGTACCGTCCCGAGGCGCCGCCGTGGCCGCCGTCCATCTCACATTTGAAGACGATGGGCGCCTGACCCTGCTGATGCTCGCGCAGGGCCTGCACCCACTTGGCCGGCTCCACATAGAGGACGCGGGTGTCGTGCAGCGAGGTGACGGCCGCGATCGCCGGATATGCAGTGTCACGGACGTTCTCATAGGGGGCGTAGGACTTCATCAGCTCATAGACCGCCGCGTCCTCGATGGGGTTGCCCCACTCCTCCCACTCCAAGGCTGAGAGCGGCAGGTTCGGATCGAGGATGGTGGTGAGGTTGTCGACGAACGGCACCTGCGCCACGATCGCCCGGTACTTCTCAGGAGCCATGTTCGCCACAGCGCCCATCAGGAGTCCGCCGGCAGAGCCGCCGAGGGCGGCCACACGGTCAGCCGCGCCCCAGCCCTGGGCGACGAGGTGATCGGTGGCGGCGATGAAGTCGGTGAACGTGTTGGTCTTCGCGAGCTTCTTGCCCGCCTCGTACCAGGCCCGGCCCAGCTCGCCGCCGCCGCGGATATGCGCGATCGCGAACACGATCCCGCGGTCCAGCAGGCTCAGCCGGGCGATGCCGAAGACCGGGTCCATGCTGATCTCGTAGGAGCCGTACCCGTACACCAGCAGCGGGTTGGTGCCGTCGGCGGTCACGTCCCGGTGGTGGATGACCGTGACCGGCACCTGGGTGCCGTCCTCGGCCGTGGCCCACACGCGACTGGTCCGGTAGGCGTCGAGGTCGACATCATGGACGGGCGTCTGGCGCCGAAGGGCCGGCGCGGCCACATCGTCGTGCGCGATGTCGTAGATGCGCGGCGGGGTGAGCCAGGAGGTGTAGACCACCCGGAAGATCGGAGCCTCATACTCGGCCGCGGCGAGGCTGAGCGTGTACAGCTCCTCCTCAAACTGCGGAGAGTCCAGTGAGGACGGCGCCACCGGCGCCCCGCCGTCGCGCACCTGCCGGATGGTGTCCAGGGGGAGCAGGAAGACCGACTCGACCGTGTCGACCCGTGCGGTCACCAGCACCTGAGACGCGGTGACGATCAGGTGCTCATCGACCTTCACCGTGTCCTCATGGGAGAGCAGGGGCCTGCCGGGGCTGAAGGTCTCAGCGCCGATCTGGGCCTCCAGCTCCTCCGCCGTGGTCAGGGAGACTGAGTTGTTGGGCCCCTCGGCGCTGTGGACCAGGACGATGCGGCGCTCGCCGTCGAGCTCTATGGGCTCGGCGCTGTGCAGCAGGCGGCGCGTCTCGGGGATGAGGAGCCGCGGCTCGGCGGAGGGGTCGGAGACGTCGAGGGTGCGGGTGGCGTTGTACTCCGAGTTGCCGGAGACGATGACCAGCTCCTTCTTGTCCGCGGAGAGGCCGAACCCGGTCCATAGCTGCTCGTCGCCTATCTCGAGCACCAGCCGGTCCTCCTCGGCGGCGGTGCCCACCGTGTGCTGGTAGAGCCGGTATGGACGCCAGGCGGCGTCGGCCACCATGTAGTAGACGCGCTGGCCCGTCGGCTCGAGCAGGCCGCCTCCGTGGACGCTGTCGACCTGCTCGGCCAGGTTCTCGCCCGTGGTGAGGCTCCGCAGGCGCAGGGTGTAGTGCTCATCTCCGCTGGTGTCCTCGGTGTAGGCCAGCAGGCTGCCGTCGGCGCTGATGGAGAGTCCGCCGATGGAGTAGAAGGGGTGCTCGGCGGCCTCGGCGTTGGTGTCGAAGTAGACCTGCTCACCGTCGAGCTCCACGCCCGCCTCCACCTGCGGTGGCTCCCAGGACTCTGGGTCCTCAACGGGCACCCGGCAGAAGATGGGGTGCTGCTCGCCCTCGATGGTGCGGGAGAAGTACCAGAAGCCTCCTCGGCGGGATGGGACGGAAAGGTCGGTTTCGACGGTGCGGTGCCTGATCTCTTCGAAGATCGCCTCACGCAGCGGCTGCTGCTCGGCGGTGACCGCATCGGTGTAGGCGTTCTCGGCCTCCAGGTGCGCACGGACCTCGGGGGAGTCCTTCTCGCGCAGCCACTCGTAGGGATCGGTGAACGTGTCGCCGTGATGGGTGCGCTCGACGGGCACCTGCTTGGCCTGCGGCGGAGTGGTCGTCGTCATGACTGCCATTCCATCAGAGATCGAGGCGCGCCTGAGCCACCAGCACGGCCAGCTGTGCGCTGGAGTCGGCGTCGACCGCGCTCATCGCCCGGCTGATCGTGCTTTTGACGGTGCTGGGGGAGATGAAGAGCTCCTCGGCTATGTCGCCGTAGGTCATGCCGGATCCGACCAGCTGAGCGACCTGGATCTGCCGCTCGGACAGCTTCTCCGCCTGGGCGCGAGCGTGCTCGCAGATCGGATCGGTGCGGGGGGCGATGTAGCTGGAGATCAGCCGGGAAGTCAGGGCTGGGGAGATCATCGGGTCCCCTGACCGGGCCATGCGGATCGCTGAGGCGAGGCGTTCGGCGGCATCGTTCTTCAGCAGGAACCCGGCGGCTCCTGCTTCCAGGGCGCCGCGCATGTACACCTCGGTGTCGAAGCTGGTGACCGCGAGTACAGCGGGCGGGCTCAGGGAGCTGCGGAGCCGGCGGGTCGCCTCCACTCCGTCCATCTCCCCGCGCAGCTGCAGGTCCATGAGGACGACGTCGGGCCTGACGGTGCGGACCAGCTGCAGGGCGTCGACGCCGGTGGAGGCTGTGCCGACCAGGCTGAGGTCGGAATGCTCGGAGAGGATGCGGCGGAGCGAGTCGAGCACCAGCGGGTCGTCGTCCACCATCGCCACCGTGATCTGCACGCCCGGCAGTCTATCGGCTGGCTCGGATGAGCCGCAGGCGGGTCAGGCTCAGGGAGCCGGAGGGCCCCAGGGCAGCTCGACCCGCAGGTGAAACATGTGGTCCTCGTGGGTGATGTCGGCGCGGCCGCCCAGCAGCTCGGCGCGTTCCCGGATTCCGACCAGCCCGGTGCCGGAGCCGCCGGCGAAGGTGCTCGGGCCGCTGCTGCGGCTGCTCACCTCCAGGTGCACGCCGCGCTCCGGATCCCCCACGATGCGGCAGTCTGCGGCACGGTCTGAGCTGTGGCGCAGGGCGTTGGTGAGAGCCTCCTGGGTGATGCGGAAGATGCCGCGCTGCAGGGCCTCAGGCGCGGAGGAGTATCCGTCCAGCAGCACGTAGGGCCGCACGCTGAGCCCTGCGGAGACAGCATCTTCGAACAGGTCCTGGAGGTCCTGCGCCCCGGCGGGCGTCCTGGCGGGAGCCGAGGGGGCGACGCCGCCCTCCCGCAGCGAAGTGAGCAGGGTCCGGAGGTCCAGCAGGGCCTGATCGGCGTAGCTGCGGGTGGTGCGCAGCGCGTCGTCGAGATGCTGGACCTCGCCGCGCTGAGCGCTCTTCTCCAGGCTGCCCACCTGCAGCGACAGTCCGGAGAGCCTGCCCGCCAGCGTGTCGTGGACCTCGCGGGCCAGCTCCTGGCGTTCGCGCTCGCGGGCCAGTTCGCCGCTGAGCTCCTCGGCGCTGTCCTGGGCCGTTCGGGCCTCGACCGCAGCCTGCTGCGCCGAGCGGCGCAGCCGCGCCCAGAGCGCGATGCCCACCACCAGGCCCAGGCAGATCACGGCCATCGCGGCGACCAGCAGCTGGCCTGTGCGCTGGTAGTCCTCGTCGGGCCACCCCCTCAGGGCATTGAGGTGGATGGCCGCATTGGCCAGGATGGCGGCGACTCCCGCTGCGGCCACCGCCCAATGCCAGCGCTGGCGCGCCCGGGCCATCCATACGGTCAGGCCCACGGCCAGGACCAAAGGATCAGCCTGCACGATGAGTGCGTTCGCGGCGCCGGCGCACAGCAGCAGGCTGGGCAGCCGCCGGTACCAGGGGAGGGTGAGCAGCACGAGCGTACCCAGCATGAACTGGACCACGCCGAAGTCGGTGACCTCGTCCGTGTGCGGGTCGATGGCCCGGACGGACGTCATCAGTGAGCTGGTGAGCAGCAGAATGCCGACAGCGATCATCAGCACGACCGCAGCGCCTGAGAGCAGCGCGCGCAGCGCGGCTCGGCGGCGGTTGCGGGGGGTCATTCCGCCAGTCTACTGAGCGCACCGAGCCTCTCATCAGGCCGGATCGGGGCGCGCACCGTGCCCGATCGGGCATCCAGGTCCGCCTGATCCCCCGTCCAGCGGGAGCCGGCATCCGGGCAGGCTGAGCAGCAGCGCAGACCGCGCACTTCTCGTTCCCTACTGAAGACAGGTGCATGATGACCTCCCCACACCAGACCGAGACCCCCCAGCTCGCCGCCGAGAGCCCCAGCAGAAACACCCTGGGCATCGTCGCCCTCATCATCGCGGCGGTGGGCGCCGTATTCGCCTGCATCCCGGGTGCGCTCATCGTCGGCTGGGTCCTGCTTCCCACGGCCTTCATCCTGGGCCTCGTCTCTCTGTTCCTCAGGGGCAAGCGCCGCGGCACCGGCATCGCCGCGGTGATCGTCTCAGTCATCGGCACCGTCGTCGGCGTCGTCGTCTTTCTGACGGTGGTGGCTGACGCCTTCGATGAGAGCTTCAGCCCGGAGACCACCGCCGAGGCGCCGGACGACGCCGACGGTGAGCGCAGTGAGGACAGCCCAGAGCCCGCAGATGAAGCGGAGGATGCCGCAGAGGACGGCAGCTCCGATGCGGAGGGCACCCGCGAGAATCCCCTCCCGCTGGGCACCGAAGTGTCCAGCGGCGATTGGACGGTCACCGTGAACAGTGTGGACCTCGATGCCACAGACGACGTGCTGGCCGAGAACCAGTTCAACGAAGCCCCCGAGGATGGGCAGACCTACATCCTGGTGAGCATCACCGCCGAGTACATCGGCAGCGATTCGGAAGGCGACATGCCCTGGGCAAGCGTCGAGTATGTCTCGCCCGAGGGGAACACCTTCACCGAAGGCGATGCCGCGATTGTGGCCCCGGAGGCCTTCGACTCCCTCACCACCCTCTATGAGGGTGCTTCCGAGACGGGGAATGTCGCCCTTCAGGTGCCTGCGGACGACGTGGCCTCCGGGGTCCTGGCTGTCACCGCCGACATGTTCGGCGACACCGTCTTCGTCTCGGTCAGCTGAACGGGACGAATCGGATGGTTCGCCGAGTGGCGTGGGCGGCGTGGGGCTGCTGCCGTTCTACCCTGAGGGGATGAGCAGCCCGCGCCGTCCCTCGCCCCAGGTGGCCCGTCGCCGCCAGCTGGTGGCCGCGGTCCTCGGTGTGCTTCTGCTCGCCCTGGTGATCTGGGTCGTCAGCGCGCTCATGGGCACCGGTGACGACGAGACGGACCAGCAGGGCGCCGGCCAGAGCCAGGACGACATTCCGGCGCCGGAGGGCAGCGGCTCGGAGCAGGACGAGGATGCTGAGACCGGCAACGCCGAGCAGCCGGACGACGTGCCCGAGGGGCACTGCCACCCTGACGACGTGCTCGTCACCGCCGACACCCACGCCGACTCCTACGCAGCCGATGAGGCGGTGCGGATGATCATGCAGGTCCGAAACGTCTCCGGCGACGAGTGCGCGATCGAAGTCGGCACCGCCGAACAGACGTGGAGCATCTCCCACAACGGATCCGAAATCTTCACCACGGAGGAGTGCGACATCACGGGCGACTCCTTCGAGCGCGATTTCGCCGCCGGGGAGACGGTCCGTGCGGACCTCAACTGGCCCCGCTCCGACTCCTCCGAAGACTGCTCCGCCCCGGCAGCGATTCCCAGCGGGGAGTACCAGCTGACCGTCAGCGTCTCCGGAACCACCTCCTACCCGCACACCTTCACCGTGGAAGGGGCTGATCCCGAATGAGCCGCCGCAGCGCAGACCCGCCCCCGCCCTACAGCATCCGGCCCGCCCGGACCCGAGACGTCCGGGCCATCCTTGCGCTGTCCGAGCCCCTGGTCGACCAGCGCGTGCTCGTCCCCAAAGATGCAGTCGCCTACTACGAAGACATTCAGGAGTTCCTCATCGCCGAGGACGGCGACGGGGAGGTGGTCGGCTTCGGCGCCCTGCACGTGATGTGGGAGGACCTCGCCGAGGTGCGCACCCTCGCGACCAGCCCCACCACCCGGGGAAGCGGCCTCGGAGCAGCCCTGCTGCACCAGCTTCTCGACCGCGCCCGGAGCCTCGGCGTCACGCGGGTCTTCTGCCTGACCTTCGAAACCGCGTTCTTCGCGCGCCACGGGTTCGAGCCGCTCGGCGAAGGGCAGGAAGCCGTGGACCCCGAGGTGTACGCGGAGCTGCTGCGCTCACCGGACGAGGGTGTGGCCGAATTCCTCGACCTCGCGCGTGTGAAGCCCAACACGCTGGGCAACACGCGCATGTTCCTCACTCTCTGACAGGGTGCCGCAGTCTCCGTGTTCGCACGCTCAGCGGTCCGCGTGTCGGACGCATCGAAGTTTCAGACCGATTTAACCCAACAGGGGCCGTAAGTTCATCTGCCGTTCAGATGTGGGGCATTCCATACGAGACGTATGCAATCGCACCCGCAGAGAGACACTGATCGGAGCTCACAGATGAAACAGGACGTGGAGTCTGTTCGCGCACCTTCGCAGAGCCAGCCCGCCCCGGCCGGGGGCCCCGAGCCCGCCCGCGAGAAGAAGAAGGACCCCACGGCAGTCTTCGAGCTCCGTGAGGCGGCCGTGAAGTATGGGAGCTTCACCGCCGTCTCTGGAATCACCATGGAGATTCCGCGCCAGGAGATCACAGCCTTCATCGGCCCCAGCGGCTGCGGCAAGTCCACACTCCTGCGCTCCTTCAACCGCATGAACGACCTCGTGGCCGGGGCGCGCGTCGAAGGCGAGTTCATCTACAACGGCGAGAACATCTACGGTCCCGGCATCGACCCCGTCGAGGTCAGACGGCGCATCGGAATGGTGTTCCAGAAGCCGAACCCCTTCCCGAAGTCGATCTACGACAACGTCGCCTTCGGGCCGCGCCTGAACGGGCACCGCGGAAACCTCGACGAGCTCGTCGAGACCTCATTGCGCAAAGCGTTCCTCTGGGACGAAGTGAAGGACAAGCTGAAGGACTCCGGGTTCTCCCTCTCCGGCGGACAGCAGCAGCGCCTCTGCATCGCCCGCGCCATCGCCGTGGACCCCGACGTCATCCTCATGGACGAGCCCTGCTCCGCCCTGGACCCCATCGCGACTCTGCGCATCGAAGATCTCATGCGCGAGATGCGAGAGGAGTACACCCTCATCATCGTCACCCACAACATGCAGCAGGCCGCCCGAATCTCTGACCGGACAGCCTTCCTCACCGTGGACATCGACGATGAGGCCGGAGAGCGCACCGGCGCTCTCGTCGAGTACGACGAAACCCGAACCATCTTCAACAACGCATCCGATCAGCGCACCGAGGACTACATCTCCGGTCGCTTCGGATAACGCCGACGAACCGTCCTCGTGCCGTCCCCCTACTTTCTCGTGCCCTAATCACTACCCTCACAGGAGAAGCACCTTGATGAAAACACGCGCCCTCCGGCCCGCCCAGAATCCACGATTGGCCACAGCGGCACTCGCCGGAGTGCTGGCCTTCACTCTTGCCGCATGCGGCGGAAGCGGCCCTGCAGACACGGCGCCGGAAGACGCGGCGGACGACTCTGACGCCGCCGCCGACCAGGAGAACGGCGGCAACGAGGAAGGCGGCGAGGGCGGCGGCGACCTGAGCGGCAACCTCGAAGGCGCCGGCGCCACCTTTCCGGACCCCGTCTTCCAGGACTGGGCCTTCGAGTACGGCGGCAATGTCGAGCCCGGTGTCAGCCTGAACTACCAGTCCATCGGCTCCGGCGGCGGCATCGAGCAGTTCCTGCTGGACACGGTGGACTACGGATCCTCCGAGCGGTACCTCCGCGATGAGGATCTGGAGGAGGCCGAAGAGGCTCGGAACTGCGAGGCCATCCAGTTCCCGGTCCTCTTCGGCGCCGTGACCATCGCGTTCGGCGACGAGGAGATGGACGGACTCGTCCTTGACGCGGAGACGATCGCAGGGATCTTCCAGCGTGACATCACCACGTACGACGACCCGGCGATCGCCGAGCTGAACCCCGACCGTGACCTCCCCGACTCGGAGATCCTCCCCGTGCACCGCTCGGACGGCTCCGGCACCACCTCCGTCTTCACCACGTACCTCGAGGACGCAGCGGAGAACTGGGAGCTCGGCTCCGGCACCGAGGTGCAGTGGCC
Organism: Nesterenkonia sp. NBAIMH1; assembly: GCF_007922635.1. NCBI lineage: Bacteria > Bacillati > Actinomycetota > Actinomycetes > Micrococcales > Micrococcaceae > Nesterenkonia > Nesterenkonia sp. NBAIMH1. The sequence continues at coordinate 1,083,639 of NZ_CP042335.1, read as the reverse complement.
TGCCGAGACCATCGGCGGTCAGGGCAACGAGGGTGTGACCGCAGGCATCGAGCAGAACGCCGGCGGTCTCGGCTACATCAACCAGGCGTACGCGCTCGTCAATGACCTGCCGACGGCCGCCGTGGTCAACGAGGACGGCAACGCAGTCGAGGCGACCTTGGAGGCGACCACTGAGGCCCTTGAGGTTCTGGACATCCCCGAGGACTTCCAGTTCGACGTCCTGGGCGTCGGCGGCGACGGCTTCCCGATCGTGGGAGCCAACTGGATCTTCGCCTACGAGTGCGGCTACGACGAGACCACCGAGGAGATCCTGAAGAGCTACTGGAGCTGGGCCACCCAGAGCGACGAGGCCACGGAGCTGGCCACGGAGCTGGGCTACGCACCTCTGGGCGAGAGCCTCCAGGGCGACGTCCAGGACGCTATCGACCGAATCAACAGCGAAGACTGACATTCATCTGATTCCTGTGGGGTGCCGGGGCACTGCCCCGGCACCCCACAGGAGCTGAATCTCTATTACAGGATCACTCTCATGCCTCTTATGACACGCGCGCAGAAGAGCGCCGATGGCCTGCGCGCTCGCGGTGCGGCACGATACAGCGACCGATTCTTCGTCGGCTTCCTCATGGTCGCGGCATCCAGTGTGCTGATCATCCTGGGTGCCATGGTGCTGCGGACGGTGTACGACGCGTATCCCGTCTTCGAATACCAGGGCTTCTTCTCCTTCGTCTTCGGCCGTGAGTGGGAAGCTGGATTCGCTCGGCACGAGTTCACCGGCAACTATGGAGCCTGGCCGTTCATCTGGGGCACCCTCTTCACCTCCGCGATTGCCGTCGCAATAGCGCTCCCGCTGGCTGTGGCTGTCGCGCTCTTCATCAACTTCTACGCCCAGGCCCGGTTCAGGACGTTCCTCTCCTACACCGTTGAGATTCTCGCAGCGGTTCCCTCAATCATCTACGGGCTCTGGGGTCTGCTCTGGTTCGTCCCGAACATTCTTCAGCCGTTCAGCAACTGGCTCAACCAGACCCTGGGCAGCTTCATCCCCTTCTTCGGCGGCGGCGTTCCCAACACGAACTACTTCCACGCCGGCGTCGTGCTGGCCATCATGATCCTGCCGATCATCACGGCCATCACTCGCGAGATCATGGCATCGACGCCCCCCGACGAGGTGAATGCTTCATACGGCCTCGGTGCCACCAAGAGCGAGACCCTCAGCCGAGTGGTCCTTCCCCGTTCCTTCGGAGGAATCGTGGGAGCCACCATGCTCGGCCTAGGACGCGCCCTCGGAGAGACCATTGCCGTGCTCATGCTTGTGGGCGGCTCCCAGCAGGCCGGATCCCGCCTCTTCTTTCCGGGGGACTCCCTCGCCGCCCATATCGCCGCGACTTTCCAGGACGCGGCGCCTGAGACCCTCACGGCGCTGATGGGGATCGGCGTGGTCCTCTTCCTGCTCACCATGGCAGTCAACATCGTGGCCCGACTGATCGTGTGGCGCTTCGCGCGCTCGTCCTCCGCAGGAGATGCTCTATGACACTCACCGCTCCCAGTCCTCAGCCCACATCGCAGGAGCCTCAGTCGCCGAAGCGCGTCAGCCTGCGCGACCGCAGCGGCAAGGCCGTCCGGCGCAAACAGTGGGACCGGCTAGTAGCCGTCGTGCTTCTGGTGCTCATGATCGTTGCTGCCATCCCTCTCGTCCTGATCCTCACAGAGGTGATCCGACAGGGCGCCGGCGTCATCTCGTGGGAGTTCTTCACGGAACGGGAGAACCCTCCCGCAAGGGAGGGCGGCGGCTATGCGGCGGGCTTCGTCGGAACGGGCATCATTATGCTCATGGCTATCGGAATTTCCGTGCCGCTGGGCTTGGCAGCCGCAGTGTATCTCGTCGAATACGGACGGGGAGCCTTTGCGAACGTCATCCGATTCGTCACCGATGTGATGACCGGCATCCCCTCGGTCTTCATCGGATTGGCCATCTACGCCCTGCTCATCCTGGGAACCGGCCAGTTCTTCGGCTTTGGGGCCTTCACGGGCGCAGTCGCCATCGCCATCGTGATGCTCCCGATCATCGTCCGCTCCTGCGAGGAGGTCCTCAAGACCGTCTCGGCTGATCTTCGCCGCGGTGCCTTCGCCCTCGGAGCCAGGAAGTGGCAGACCACACTGCGGGTCGTGCTTCCTGCGGCCGCTCCCGGGCTCACCACCAGCATTATGCTCGCTGTGGCCCGCGGCGCGGGAGAGACGGCTCCGCTCATCCTCACCGCCTTCGGGAACGTCAACATCGTCTACGCCTTCTTCAACACTGCGATCGGCGCTGTTCCTCTTCAGATCTACGACGGCGCACGCCAACCCTTCGATGCCGGCATCGAACGAGCTTGGGGCGGTGCCCTCTCGCTGCTCGTCATCATTCTGGTCATCACCGTGGTCGCCAGGCTGATCGGCTCTCGCACGTCGAAGGGGCAGCGCGTCTGATCTCTCCGGACGGAAGAGCCTGTCTCCCGCCTGAGTGGCGGCCTGCCGTCAGAGCAGGGTGCTCAGCACGGCCGTGATGCCTGCTGCCGCGGCGATTCCGACCACAGGCGTCATGGCCCAGTAGAGGACGATGCGTCGGAACTGCCGCCAGTTCACGGTGGCGAATCGCTGGTTGGATCCGGCGCCGATGATCGCTGATGCGGCGGTGAACGAGGTGGACAGCGGCAGCGCCGCCGCCAGCGAGCCTGCCACCAGCAGCCCCGCTGTGGTGGTGGTGCTGACCATGCCGCGCAGCGGATCCATGGCTACCAGCCGGTGGCCCAGCACATGCCCGATCCTCCATCCCCCGTTGAGGCAGCCCAGGGCGAGCATCAGAGCAAAGGTGAGGGTGAGGGCGGCCAGGATCGGTGCGCCCTGCGGAATGTCAGCGGCGCTCATGGCGATCAGCGCCACGATGAGGAAGCGCTGCCCTGCCTGGATCCCGGTGCCGAAGCTGGTCAGTCCGGCGCTGACGCACTGGGCCGCCCGCGAGGTGCGGTTGATCTGCTCGGCCTCTTCGCCGCGCACGAGCCGGGCGGCGGCGAAGACGAGCAGATAGGCCACGAGGAACGCCGCAACAGGCGAGATGATCAGCGTCATCAGGGGGTTGAGCCACGGAAGGTGCAGGATCTCTGATCCATCCACCCCGGAGATGAGCCCTGCGGCCAGTGTTCCGCCCAGCAGCGCGGAGAGCAGCACATGGGTGTTCGATGTGGGCATGCCCTGGAAATACGTGTGGGTCTGCCAGCTCAGGGCCGTGATGAGCGCTGCCAGCACCACGCTCAGGGTCATTGCCGGAGGCATGTCCGGAACGTCGAACCAGCTGTACAGGTACAGGCCCATCGGCAGAGCGGTGAGGACGCCTGCGGCGGTGCAGGCGGCGGCAAGCCGCGTGGCAGCTCGGGCGGTCAGCGCGCGCGTGCGGACAGGGATCGCAATGGCGTTGGGAACGTCATGCAGGCCCGCCAGGTACAGGGTGGGAAGCATGAGCGCCCCCACCAGAGTCAGCAGAAGGAGCTCCACCTGCTCAGGACTCCCGCACCACGATGGAGCCGCACACTGTGGCGACGTCGTCGCGCAGCGCGTGCATGGCGGCGAGGATCTCTGAGGCAAGCTCCGCGTGCTGCAGCGCCACGCCCGGCTGCAGGGCCCCATCGGTGGAGGTTGACCATTCGCGATGGCCGCGGTTCGCCTGCTTGGTGAGGCGCTGGGTCTGCGACCAGTACTCCTCAAGATGGTCGAGATCGTCGAGGCGCCGCAGGGCGGAGGCGGTCAGCTCCACCTCGCGGCTGAGGACCTCGAGCTGCTGGTGGGCCTGCTCGGGCAGGGCCAGCCCGGACCGGGTGATGAGAAGGTCGCCCACAGCCATCAGGTGCTCCATGGCACGGTTGAGGCCGGCGGAGATCGAGTAGACGTCCTCACGGGGGATCGGGGTCAGGAAGACGCTCCGGATCTGGGTCATCAGCGCCAGGTGCTTGTCCATGGCCCGGCCCTCGAGCGAAAGCAGGCCTTCGCGCCGCGAGAGGCGTTCTGAGGCGGAGGTGCCGAGCAGCTCGGCTAAGAGTGCGGTGCCGGATTGGAGCTCGTCGGCTATTTCCGCGAGCAGGTTGGCCGGCCCATCATGGCGCGCCCTGTTCAGAGCAATCATGCGTCCCCACAGCATTAGGAATGAATATCAGATGAACTACGGGTACTGAGTCTATAGCCCGCAGGTGAACGAATGAGGGGGAGGGGTGGGTGCCGGGCTGGGAACGCCTCACGGCGCGTGGCCGCTCGAAGCGGCTAATGGTTGGAGCCCGGGGGTTACCAGCAGCCCGGCACCGCCCATACAGTCTGGGGCCTCTGATCCCAGGCCGTCAAGCGGTCTGAGGCGGCCCTCTGCCCCCTGGCAGCGGGCACGCGGCGGCTGTCTACTTGATGTACGGAGTTCCGTTGGCTGCGGGTGGACGCACTCTGCCCACGAATCCTGCGACCGCGAAGATGGTGATGACGTAGGGCAGCATCAGCAGCATCTCTGAGGCGACGGGGGTGCCGATCGCTGAGAGCGTGTTTCCCAAGGAGGTGGAGAAGCCGAAGAGCAGGGCCGCGAGCAGGGCGGAGAAGGGCTTCCAGCGGCCCAGAATCATCGCGGCGAGGGCGATGAAGCCCTGTCCGGCCGAGATTTCGGGGCCGAAGGCCAGTCCCTGCCCGATGGTGAATGCAGCTCCTCCGAGTCCAGCGATCGCACCGCCGAGGATGACGTTGCGGACGCGGGTCCTGTTCACGTTGATGCCGACAGTGTCAGCCGCTTTGGGATGCTCTCCGACTGCGCGGATGCGCAGCCCCCATCGTGAGCGGAACAGCATGATCTGCAGGATGATGACGACCGCGTACATCAGGTAGACCAGCACTGTCTGGTTGAAGAGCACGGGGCCGATGACCGGCACCTCGGACAGCAGCGGAATGGGCAGCCGATCCAGCTGCTGCCGAGCATTCCACACACCGGGGTTCTCGGTGAGGAGGGTGGAGTAGAAGAAGCTGGTGAGGCCGATGACGAGGACGTTGAGGACCACGCCCACGATGATCTGGTTGACCTGGTACTTCACTGAGAAGAAGACCAGCATCGCACCGACCGCAGCTCCGGCGAACGGGGCGGCGATGAGCCCGAAGTAGGCGTTGGTGACCAGCGAGGCTGCCACGGCTGCGAGGAACGCGCCGGCCAGCAGCTGAGCTTCGATGGCGATGTTGATGACGCCGGAGCGTTCGCCGACCAGCCCGCAGAGCGCCCCGAAGATCAGCGGCACGGACAGGGCCAGGGCGCCGGTGAGCATCGTGGTGAGCGGGATCACCGCTCCGCGGCCGGAGCCGGCCCAGAGCAGGAAGGCGAGCACGAAGGTGACGCCGAAGAGGATGGGGACGAGGAGCTGCGTCTTCTGCCGTGCCGCTGCCCGCTTGAACGCGTAGCCGGCGAGGCCCACCAGCAGTGCCGCGCAGACGATGCCGCCCACCAGAGACGGGACGGTGATCGGGGGGATCTCCACGAAGTCCCGGGCACTGGCGACCCGGAACACGGTGGTGCTGTCTGTCGATACGGAGAGCGGGAAGAGCACGCTCACCAGCGCAAGGATCAGGTAGGTGATCGGATACTTCCAGCTGATCGGCTGGAGCGGGGCGGCTGCGGTGGCCTGCCCCTGGGCGGTCGCACTCATGCGGAGACCTCCTGTGAGCGCTTGGCGCCGGCGCGTCGAATCTTTTTGCCCGGCCTCTGCGGATCAGGAAGGAAGAAGATGGCGCGCACCAGCGGCGGTGCTGCGATGAGCAGCACAATGACGGACTGGACGACCAGGATGATGTCGATCGGGGTTCCGGTGGAGGCTTGCATGAGCACGCCTCCGGCCTGCAGTCCGCCGAAGAGAAGTCCGGCGAGGAAGGTGCCCAGGGGCTTGGAGCGGCCGAGCAGGGCGACGGTGATCGCGTCGAACCCCAGGGAGCCGGCGACTCCGCCGGTCAGGGAGTATTGGGTGCCCAGCACGTGGGCGGCGCCGGCCAGCCCGGCGAGCCCGCCGCCGATGATCAGCACCATCGCGGTGGCTTTGGGGACCGAGATGCCGGCGGTCCGGGCCGCATCAGGGTTCTCGCCGATGGCGCGCATCTCGAATCCGAGGGTGGAGCGCTCCAGCAGCCACCAGACGAAGACGGTGGCAAGGATGGCCAGGAGGAATCCGGCGTGGAGGCGGAACCCGTCGCCGAGCAGTCCGAAGAGACGAGCTGATTCGTCCACTCCGGTGGATCGAGGCTGGTTGGAGCCGGTCTGGACGAACCATTGCTGCTGCAGGAGCCAGGCGAGGAGGTAGAGCGCGATGTAGTTGAGCATGATCGTGACGATCACCTCGTTCGCACCGGTGCGCGCCTTGAGCACGCCCGCGATGCCGCCCCAGATGGCCCCGCCGAGCAGTCCGCCGAAGAGGGCGAAGAGCATGTGGACGCCTACGGGCATGCTGACCGTGTAGCCCAGGAACCCGGCGAACGTGGCGCCCAGGATGATCTGGCCCTGGCCGCCGATGTTGAGCATCCCGGATCGGAATCCGATGGCGATGCCGAGCCCGCACAGGATCAGCGGCACCGCGTTGGTCATCGTTTCGGTCAAGGGCCGCACCGCACGGGAGAGCTCGGGCGCAGTCCAGTCGAAGACAGCGCCGCGGAAGAGGGCGGTGTAGGCCTCCGAGACGGTCGTCCAGCTGGTGAGGAAGAAGTCGCCTGGCTGGGCGAAGAAGTACCCCATCGTGGACCGGACGCTGGGGTCCGCGGCAAGAATCAGCAGCGCGCCCACCGCCAGGGCGATGACAACCGCTAGGAGGGAGACCACTGCCGAGGACTGACCCATTTCCCGCAGGGCCCGTGCGAGCTTCGATTCGGCGTCAGCGAGGGCGGCGCCGCCCTGCTCGGGCTTCTTCGGGGCGTGTTCCTGACTCATCCGTCCACTTCCTCGTCCACCTCGGAGAGCGCGGTCTGGTGCTCTGCGGCAGTGCGTGCTGCCTCATCGGCGGGGACCCCGGCCATCATCAGCCCGATGACGTCCCGGGGCGTGTCCGGGCCGACGATCCCGACGACTCGTCCGCGGTACATCACGGCGATGCGGTCGGCCAGGTTGAGCGCCTCATCGAGCTCGGTGGAGACGATCAGGCAGGGGGTGCCTCTGTCACGCTCTTCGATGATGGTGCGGTGCACGAACTCGATGGAGCCGACGTCCAGCCCGCGCGTGGGCTGGGAGGCGACGAAGAGCTTGAGGGATCTGCTCATCTCCCGGGCCAGCACGACTTTCTGCTGGTTGCCGCCCGAGAGGGTCCTGATGGGGTCGTCGACGGTTCCCATGCGCACGTCGAAGCGTGCGGTCTGCTCCTCGGCGGCCGCGCGCATCACCGAGGGCCTCATGGCCGGCCCGGAGGCATAGGGAGGCTGGTCATACATGTCGAGCACGAAGTTCTCGGTGATGGAGAAGCCTGCCACCACCCCGTCGGTCGATCGGTCTTCGGGCACGAAGCCCAAGCCCGCGTTCAGCCGCTCTTTGATGCTGCGGCCCCTGAGGCTGGTGCCGTTGAGGAGGATGTCGCCCGAGGCGGCTTGGCGGGCGCCCAGGATCGTCTCCGTCAGTTCGGTCTGGCCGTTTCCGTCCACACCGGCCACGGCCAGAATCTCTCCTGCCTTCACGTCCAGGGTGACGTTGTCCAGCGTCACCTTGCCGGTGCTGGAGAGCACGGTCAGGCCTTGGATCTGCAGGGCGGGCTCACCCGGCTGGGCGGGCTCCTTCTGCGTGGTCAGGCTGACTTCGCGTCCGACCATCATGGAGGCCAGCTCTGTCTCGGATGCGCTGGGCGGCGCGGATCCGACCACTTCGCCCCTGCGGATGACGGTGATGGTGTCCGCCACTGCCTTCACCTCGCGCAGCTTGTGCGTGATGAAGAGGATGGAGGTGCCGGCGTCCTTCAGCTGACGCATGATGCTGATGAGCTCGTCCGTCTCCTGCGGGGTCAGCACTGCGGTCGGCTCATCGAGAATCAGGACCTTCGCGTCGCGCGCGAGGGCCTTGATGATCTCGACGCGCTGCTGGACGCCGACGGGAAGCTCCTCGACGGTGGCGTCGGGGTCCACATCGAAGCCGAACCGTGCCGAGATCTCCTCGACCCTGCGGCGGGCGGCGGCGAAGTCGAGCATGCCGACGCCGGAGGTGGGCTCGTAGCCCAGGGCCACAGATTCGGTCACCGTGAAGACCGGGATCAGCATGAAGTGCTGGTGCACCATGCCGATCCCGGCCGCCACGGCGTCGCCGGGTCCGTCGAAGCTCACGTGCTCGCCGTCCAGGAGCATGTCCCCCGAGGTGGGGGAGTGCATGCCGTAGATGGTGTTCATGAGGGTCGACTTGCCGGCTCCGTTCTCACCGAGCAGGGCGTGGATCTGCCCAGGCTCAACGGTCAGGCTGATGCTGTCGTTGGCGGTGAAGGAGCCGAACCTCTTGGTGACGTCCCGCAGCTCAAGTTTCACGTAGGCGCCCTATGCGTCGCGTGCTTCGGCCCGGTGCTTGTGCAGACTCGTCACTCGTCCTCGTCGGCGTCGCCCTCTTCGGCTTCGGCGTCATCCTCGGAGGGGGCGTTCTCGCTGTCGATGACCGTCTCGCCGGAGATGATCTCCTCGGTGATCTGGTCGAGGGCGTCCATGACGTCCTCCGGGACCTCGTCCTCGAAGTCGTGGAAGGGCGCCAGGCCGACGCCGTCGTTCTCCAGGTCGCCGACGTAGGGCTCGCTGCTGAACTCTTCGTTCACGCCCTCTTCGATGGTGTCGTAGACGGCCTGGGAGATCTGCTTGAGCACCGACGTCAGAATGATGTCGCCGTACTCGGTGGACTCGTAGCCGTCGGAGTCGACCCAGATCATGCGGGCGTCTGCGGATTCGATGGCCGGACCTGCGCCCAGGCCTGCGTTGCCGGCGACGGGCATGATGATGTCGGCGTCCTGAGCCAGGAGCTGCTCGGTGACCTGCTGGCCCTGGGTCTGGTCTGAGAAGTCTCCGGAGAAGGAGCCGTTCTGGGAGTCCTTGTCCCAGCCGACGAGCTCAACGTCCTCGTCGTTGTCCTCGTTGTAGCGCTCCACGCCGTCGGCGAAGCCGTCCATGAAGACCGTCACCGATGGGATCTGGATGCCGCCCCAGGTGCCGACGACGCCGCTCTCGGTCATCGCGGCGGCCGCATAGCCGCCGAGGTATGCCGCCTCTGCAGTGTTGAACACCAGCGGCTTGCCGTTCTCGTGCTCCTCGGAGAAGACCTCGTCGATCAGGGCGAAGTCCGTGTCAGGGTTCGCCTCGGCTGCGGCGTTGAGGGACTCTTCGAGGAGGAAGCCCACGCCGAAGACGACGTCGCAGCCCTGCTGGACCATGGCGTCGACGTTGCTGCTGTAGTCGGCCTCGGACTGCGACTCTGCGGTCTGGTCATCGATGCCGAAGTCATCGATGGCGGCCTGCAGGCCCTCGTAGGCGGACTGGTTGAAGGACTGGTCATCCCAGCCGCCCTCGTCGGAGACCAGGCAGGCGGTGTAGTCGACGTCTTCGGCAGCCTCGCCGTTCTCACCGTCGCCGTTCTCCTCATCGGGAGCTTCGCCGCAGGCGGAGAGCGTCAGTGCGGCAGCGGCGGCCAGGGCGATGCCGGCTCGGGCGGTGATGGGCTTCATGGTGGGCTCCTCAGGTGGTGCGGTGTGAGTGATGGCTGCGCCGTTCCACGCAGCGATGGAGAGCATCTTACGTCCGGATGTGTTTCTCCGATGTATCTGGACGCTGTCGACCGCATTATGACGTCGCCTGACGAGGCTGACGCCCGATCAGTCGAGGGTGCCTGCCCGGTAGGAGCGGGCCGAGAGCTCCAGCTCCTCGGCGGTGCGCACGAGCTGATTGGCTCGGGAGGTCAGGCGCTGGGCGTCGCTGGCGGAGACTCCGTGATGATCGGCCCAGAGGGCCTGACCGCGGGCGATGACCCGGCAGAACGCGGCAGCTCGGTCGAAGGCCACGTCGACGTCGCCGTCGTGCATGCCGCTGAGCACCCGGTCGGCCAGCCGGGTCATCTCCTCGGCGGTGGGCGGATCGGCGATTCCGGCGATCGCGTGCGGGGCCGAGTGCGAGCGGCCCAGCTGGTAGTACTCGCTCATGCGCTCGGGGGAGGCGTGGACGGCGGTGCGCAGCGCGTAGATTCGCCACAGCGAGCCGGCCAGGGAGTGGGCGGAGGAGTGGGACCACAGCTCGGCGACGGCGTCGATGCCTTCGGTTTCCGCGAGGCGGACGAAGCGTGATGTGAGGTCGGGGTCGCCTGCGCTGCGTCCGGCGTCGACCAGGGCGTGGGCAGAGTCATGGGCCGCCTGGGAGATCGCGGCAGGGTCAGCTCCGCCTTCTCTGCGGTCGAAGCTGGCGGGGTCGGACAGTGACGGGCGGTGGTGGGAGCGGGAGGCCATCAGGGCTGATCCGCCTCGGCCGGGTCTTGGACCTCGGTATCCTCGTTCTCGTCGTCCTGCTCGGGGTATTCGGCGTCGACGCGGCTGTCCTCTATGTCGAGATCCTCGAGCTCGACGACTTCGCGGTCCCCTAACGGCTCCTCAAGCTCCACGGTGATCTCAGCCTCCACGACTTCGGTGGTGCACACGTCCGGGGAGTCGGGCAGGACCCCGGTGATCAGCGCGACGGCCACCTCGTCGTCGTCCTCCTCCGCCTCGTAGCGGATGCCGTAGCACTCAGGATTCCCCATCCAGGTGGTGAAGCGCAGCTCGGCCTCCCCGGACTCTTCGACGCCGGTCCAGGGCTGGGGGCGTTCGCTCTCGAGGGTGTCGGTGGTGTCGGTGATGGTCTCGGCGTCGTCGGCGGCGGCTGGGGTGTTTGCCGCGCCGTCCTCGGCGTCGTCCCCGCAGGCAGCGAGCAGGAGCGCGGCGGCACCGGCGGCTGCGGCAAGGCGGAGGTGCGATGTCATGGGTATACGATCCACCCTCCTACCGGTCCAAGGTCAAGTTTGGGCGGGAGGGCCGCGCGGGCTCTCCTGCGGGGCTGAGGCAGGAACAGGTCATGCGGCGAGGAGCGCCAGCGGCACAACGGCGATTCCGTCGGCGCGGCGGTAGGCCTTCTCGCCTGTCGATATGACCGCGAGGTCGACGACGTCGTCGGGCATGCGTTCGCGGAACCACTTCAGGTGCCTGAGGTCGTGGTCCCTGAAGTCTGGCGAGAGTTTGACCTCGATGCCGACGAGCTGGCCCTCGTCGCCTTCGACAATAAGGTCAACTTCTTCCCTGTTGTCATACGAGCGGAGGTGCCTCACGGACGCGCCGTGAGCCTCTGCGATGACCCTCACGGTCAATGCCGCAAGGGATTCGAAGAGCTTCCCGGCCTTATCCGCGGCCGCCGGCATTTCGAGACGGCGGGAGGTCAGGCCCATCAGCCTTGCTGCCAGGGCAGGGTCGGCAAGCTGATGCTTCTGCACCGTCTGAAGCTGCTTGAAGGGGTTCGACTCGTTGGTCCACGCTTCAATGGGATCAAGCAGCCGCAGCTTGGTCAGAAACTCTCGATAGGTGTTCGCGGTGGTCCGTGCGGGGCGCTCACCGTCTTCGCCTGCCACGTCGAGGATCTTCTGCTGAGTGGAAGTGGTGGATGATGCGGCGGCATAAGCCTTCAGCCAGCGCAGCAGAGTGCCGGGACGGCGCACTGTATGGCCCTGTTCGGGAAGGTCTCGGTCGATGACTCTCTGAAGGTATGAGTCCACGTAGCTCTTCTGTATCCGTGGTGGCTTTTTGCTGATAGCCGGGAAGCCGCTGGAGACAATCGCGTCGTAGTAGTCGCTGATGGAGAAGTCGGTGGAACCGGCAATTTCAGGGGCCGTTCCAGAGAGCATGTCGCCAAGGCTCACGGTCGGCTGCGTGAGTCCTCGCTCATGCAGGCCCATGGGGCGCATGCGCACCGAGAGAATTCGACCGGCGCCGCTGTGGGTTCCAGTCCCCGGCTGAGGTGTGGCGCTTCCCGCGAGAATGAACCGTCCAGGCCCTGCCCCTTTGTCCACGGCACGGCGCACAGCATTCCAAGAGTCGGGATAGTTCTGCCATTCATCGATGAACAGGCTTCCCGACGCCCTTAGGGCCATCGAGTGCGACGGCAGGGGCTTCCTGCGCTGCATCCTCTGCATGTCGGACGCCTCATGCCGGACCGGCTGTTGACCGGCGGGCACCGACCGGTCAGCATGACATCAGCACTATGTCGTCGGCGCGAGGCCGCAACCAGGAGGATCCTTCCGATGGACCATCAGAGAAGCAAGCTGCCCCAGCCCGGCGACCACTCGCGTAAGCGGACGGAGGAGACGCCGGCTGAGGAGCTCCTCGAAGGAGAGACGGACGAGTCGCGCGTCGTAGATGTCGACGAAGAGACGGAGCACCGCCAGGGGAGCGGCTCTCAACGGCAGGACAAGAACGCTGACGATCAGGACACGGAGAACGACCGGCCGCAGTGACGGCGTGTCAGAGTGCGGCCGGCTCGGCCCGGCGGGTCAGCCCCAGCCCAGCCTCACTGCGAAGAAGCGTAGGCAGGATGGCCAGCACCGCGAAGAGCCCGGCAACGATGAACGCCGGAGCTGGGGAGGCGGGATCCAGCAGCACCCCCAGAATCGCGGAGCCCGCCGCCTGACCCACCGCAAGGGCGATGAACAGCGCAGCGGTGCCGGTCGAGGCGCGATCCGGCACAGCCCGCTCCGCCCAAACGATGAGCAGTCCCGAGACAGCGGTGTAGGTCGCGCCGAACGCGGCAGCAGAGACGTACGCGGCTGCCATCGACCCCGGCGCTGAGCCGAGAACCACGGTCGCGGCCCCCATGGCGAACGTGATGCTGCTCCACGCTGTGCGCAGACTCAGTGCGTGGACGGCATGTCCCGCGCCCAGTCCCAGCACGCCGAAGCCGCCCAGCAGCATCCACGCGATGACCGAGTAGACCTCCCCGCCGCCCGAGGTCTCCGCCATGATGGTGCGGCCGAAGGTCCATATGCCGGCGCTTGAGGCGCCCGCCAGAATCGCGGCGGCGAAGGGCCATGCCAATGCTCGCCAGTGGGATCGGCTCATCGACGGCGACCGGCCCCCGGACGGATGCTGCGCCTGGGACCGATCTGTGACCAGGGTGGAGACGGCGGCCGCAGCGGCGGCCAGGGCGATCGCTGCCCATCCGAGACGCCACTGGGAGACAGTGGCGAACAGCAGCAGCCCAGCAATGACGATCCCTGCGCCGGTGCCGGCGTTGACAGTGGTCTGTGCGTTCTCGCGACGCTGCGGAGAGACGTTGTTCTGCACCAGGGTGACCAGGCCCGGAGTGGCAAAGCCGGCTCCTGCCCCAGCCACGACGATGCTCACCGCAAGAACGCCGGCGTTCGGGGACAGCGCCACTCCCAACGATCCGAGTGAGGCGGTCGCACCGGCCGTCATGACGACGCGCCTGGGATGTGTGCTGACCAGAGTCGCGATGAACGCAGCGACGCAGAAGGAGAGGAAGCTCCCGGCCTGGATGAATCCCGAGACGGCGGAGCTGATGCCGAACTCCTCCATGAAGCGGGGAAGGAACAGTCCGTAGCCGAAGCGCGCCAAACCGTAGGTCGCGGCGATCAGCGCCATGCCGCTCAGCACGAATCCGCGCATCGTCTGCCCTTTCGTCGAAAAATAGAACGAGCGTTACAGTACACCAAAACGTGCGTTTTGTTTACTGGGCCTCTAGACTGTCTCTGTGAGTACTGCAGGACGCCTCTCAGCCCGAGACCGGCTGCTGCGCGCCGCGGACAGCCTCCTGTTTCAGCGGGGCATCCGCGTCACGGCCGTCGACGATGTGCTGCGTGAGGCGGAAGTCTCCACGGCGAGCCTCTACACGCACTTCGGCAGCAAGGATGCGCTCACGGCGGAAGTGCTCCGCATTCGGTTCGCCGACTGGCAGGCGATATGGGATCGCTGCGCCGCGGTCGTGAACACCGATGAAGATCGGCTGCTCTCCGTCTTCGATGCGCTGGCGGAGTACCGCGAGGGCTCAGGCCATGCATCACGCTGGTGCGCCTTCCTGACCGCCGCGCACGAACTGGGCGATACGACGCCGGACGTGACGCCGATCCTGGCGGAGGAGAGAGAGCTGCTGACCTCCCGCCTCCTGCACTTCTCGCGCCCATTGGCGGGGGATCGCGCGCAGGAGCTCGCCGATCAGGTCCACGTGGCATACACCGGCGCTCTCGCCTCATTCCTGAGCGGTGTGCCGGGGTCGCCGATCACCGTCGGCCGACGACTGGCTCGCGCCGCCGTGCGTGCGCACTCGACCGCTGACTACGACCAGCCGCAGGCGATGCGATAAGGTTGAGCCCTGCCTGACGGGCAGGGAAGGGGCCTTTAGCTCAGCTGGTAGAGCACTGGACTTTTAATCCATTGGTCGCGGGTTCGAGCCCCGCAGGGCCCACCGAAGCGTCGTTGTTCAAGCCGCCGACGTCTCCGGCTGCTTGCCTCGTTTTCGTTCTTGCCATGCTGGTTCCACGGGCCATCGAGCCCCGCGGACGGCGACATTCCACCCACCTGCCCGATGACGCGCAGTCGCCAGAAAGGGGAGGCATGATCGACAGCCAGCACCAGGAGCCCGAGTCCTTCGAAGGTCACACGGCGATGGGCCGGCCGTTGTCCATCAGCACGGCCTACAAGCGCTGGGAGCTCACCGCTAAGCGTGCGACAGTCATCGACACCGTCGCGCCGCTGCGCCCGCTGCGGAGCCCCTACGTCTGGGGCTGTGTGCTGGCCACCCTCGCCGGTGTCGGGCTGCTCGTGCAAGGAGAGCTCCTCACCGGCACGCTCGCGCTGCTCGGCTTCGGGCTTCTCGGCCTCCCGCTCAGCTGCTACGGCGCCAGCGCCGGCCCGCAGCTGCGGCTCACCCGCGAGGGCGTCGCACTCCAGCGCTCGGCACGGCGCAGGCGCCCGTCGTACTGGACCCTTCCCTGGGACGGATTCGACGTCGTGCGGGTGGACGCCTCACGCCGCCCCATCAGCCTCGAGGTGAACGAGCACGGCCAGGAGGCACTGCGCGGCACCCGCGCCAAGCTGGACGGAGTAGCCCTGCGCCTACCCCGGCTCGCAACCCCCAGCTGCACGAGGCCGGCCCCTGGCTGGCCGAAGCACGTGCCACCTTCGCCGGCAGTGAGGCGCGGCTCGACGACTCCGCCCGCCCGGCAGGCGCTTACCCGGAGCCCACGTCCGCGTCAGAGCCAGGCAGCGCGCCCGAGTCGGCCAGGCACGCCGAGTGGAACGCCCAGCTCGTCCACGACGGGCAGGTGACCGTACGGACGTCCCGCACGGGAGCTGCCGTCGCCGTCGTCTTCTTCCTGGTGCTCGCCGCGATCTGCGGCGCCACCGCACTGTTCGCTCTCGGGGCCCCGTTCTCCCCGTGGAACACTCCGCTCACTCGGGCGATCATGGCGCTGGGCGCCCTGGGATGCTTGTCCTGCGCTCTGTGGGCCGCCGCCCGCATCCTGCGGCCCACTTCCGTAGTGATCCAGCGCGACGGGGTGCACATCGACCAAGTCGCTGTGGCCTGGCGCGAGGTCCAGGAGGTGACTAGGGACAGCCGCAGCGTCGCTCTGCTGGTCCCGGCGCCCGCTCAGTCCGCCTCGGTTATGAGCCGGCTGCCAGCTCTGAAGCGGGTGGGTCGGAGTATCAACCAGCGTGCTGGGGAACGCGACGGCATCCGCCTCCCGGGCTGCTCGCCGAAGGCGAGGAGCTGCGAGGCTGGCTCCAGGAGCTGCACCGCGCCGCCCGCGCTCAGGAGGCGCCTACGTGCGGTGCCGACCCGGCGGACAAACTGGAGTAATGACCTCGGGTGCGCGCAACGACCACCACCTTCGGCGCCGCCGAGCACGCCCAGCAAGCGATCGGCATCGTGCGCGCGGTGCACGGGCGCATTGCCGGCACTGCCCCCCGCGGCCGCACCTACCGTGCCGACGAAAGCTGCAGCGTCAGCGAGTTTCGTCGCCGTCGTGTGTGCTGACGGCTTGGATGAGCTTTTCGAGGAATTTTGCGGCGCCGGCTCGTTCGGTGGGGGTGAGCTTTTCGGCGGCGGTGATCATGTCTGTGTGCATGCGGCTCAGGGTGCTTCGTACGTCTCGGTCAGCGGCGGGGAGGACTTTCAGCCCGACGGAGCGGCGGTCCTCGGGGTGGGGGACTCTTTGGACGTAGCCGTGGGCGGAGAGGCGGTCGACCAGGGCGGTCACTGATGCGGCGGTCAGCTCCAGTGTCGCGGCGAGGTCCTTCTGCCGGGGGTGTGCCCGGCGGTGTGCTGCTGCAGCAGGAACCTCAGGGCCTTCATGTCGGTGTCCTTCATGCCCATCGAGCCTTGGGTGCGTGCGCGCATGGCTGTTTCTTCGTCGCGGTAGCTGCGCAGCAGGTTCAGCAGGTCGATGGCGGAGTAGGACTCCTGGGTGCGTAGGTACCAGTAGCCGGTGCCGGAGGCGGCCTCGGGGTTGGTCACTGCCTGCTGCGGCTGAGCCTGGGCGGGCTGCAGGGTGGGGGTCTCTTTGTCCTTCATGGTTCCTTCAGGTCTTCGCCGGATGCGGCGGCTGTCCGAACTGATCAGTGAGGAGCCTAACAGTTGACCTCATTAACTGTTAGGCTGTCTAAAGTTGTACACCTTATAGATGAATTTGAGATGAGAAGACGATGAGCGAGCAGGTCGAAGAAGCACAGGATCATAAGGTGAGCGCAGCACTTCAGGCCCCCGAAGGTGCGGGCCAGGACGCTGATGATGAGAGAGTACGGCTGGACCAGGCGGCCAAGGCGGTATCGGCCGGGCTGATGGCCCACCCGGCGGTGGCCTCAGCGATCGTGGAGATCTCCGGGAGCACTGAGGGCTCCGGACTTGGGTCTGCGGTGCACTCTGCATGAGGAGGACGACACCCGCGAGGTGATGGGCACCATCATCAATGGTGTGGTGCCCAATATGGAGCTGATCCTTGATCTGGTGTTCGCCTCCCAGGACATCAGCTTCGTCCTTCCCTCCGGTCGGACCCTGAACCGGGACGAGCTGGAAGGTGCTGGACTGTGAGGACCGCGGCCATAGCCACAGCCCAGGCATACCTGACGGTGGCCCTTGTTCTGCTGGCGCTGATCGTGGTGATCATCGCCTGCCGCAGGCTGCACATGAGAGTCCAGCAGTCCAAGATCCTCAGCCAAGGTCTCGCAGCCAGCCCCAGGCCCGCAGTCCACGCAGGACCCATCACAGCATCCTGAAACCCGGGAATAGCAGCACCGTGCCCGTGGCTGACGAGTGAAGTGCGCGCCACTCCTCAGGGCGTGCGATGAGTATGACCTATGCAGAAGGAGCAGCTTGTGACCACTGTTGCCATTATCGGAGCCGGCAGGAACCTCGGAGAGGCCCTGGCTCGCCGCTTCGGCAAAGAGGGCTACAGCCTCGCCCTGATCTCTCGGAGCCAGGAGCGGCTCGACGCGCTTGCCGCCGACCTTCAGGCTGATGGATTCACTGCACAGGGCTACTCGGCCAATGTGCGGGACCCTGAGTCGCTGATTGCGGCGCTGGACCAGGCCGGCCAGGAGCTGGGGCACATCGAGGTCCTCAGCTACAGCCCGCTGCCGCAGAAGGAGTTCCTGCGCCCCCTGCTTGAGTCCACCGTCACCGACATCAAGGCCGCTGTGGAGTTCTCCGTCTACGGACCTGTCGCCGCGGTGCACCAGGTCCTTCAGGGGATGCGCTTTCTCAAACGGGGTACCGTGCTGTTCGTCAACGGCGGTTCCGCAGTCCAGCCGGTCCAGCACTTCGCCGGCACGTCCATCGGCTTCGCCGGTGAAACCGCCTACATCGAGATGCTCGCTCAGGCCATGAAGGATGAGCCGATCTACGTCGGGCAGCTGATAATCCCCGGAGCGATCATCCCGGGTGACGAGCAGAAGGACCCCGACGTGCTGGCAGAGAAGCTCTGGCAGATGCACACCGAACGGGACCAGTTCCGTGTCTTCGCCACCGAGCTGGAGCAGCAGCCCTACTGATTGCTGGGGCTGCCCTCACGCGAGGTTGCAGCGCCGCTGGAGCTGTTCAAGCCTCCAAGCCTCGCTCGCGCGGATCAATGACCGTAATGCCGGCAACCGTGGCGGTGTCGAAGGTCGGCAGCATCTCGGCAGCCTGCTCCAGCCCCACCGTACGCTCGATGAGCCGCTGCGGGGCCAGCTCCCCCCGGGCGATGAGCTCCAGCATCGCCGGGTAGTCCGCTGCGGCCATGCCATGGCTTCCAAGGATGTCGAGCTCCCAGGCGATCGCCCGGTCCAAGGGGATGCGAGGGTGCCCCCCGGTCGGGGCCAGGAGCCCCACCTGCACGTGACGGCCGCGGCGCCGAAGGCTCAGCGCCGCATCCGCACTCGTCTGCTCGCTGCCGACAGCATCCACCGCCACATGGCTGCCCCCGTCCGTGAGCGCGGAGACTGCTGCCGGAATGTCCTGCCCCTCAGCCAGGAGAACATGATCGGCCCCTAGGCCCGAGGCCGCATCAAGAGCACCGCGGTGGCGATCCACTGCAATGGTGCGAGCCCCCAGCGCCTTCGCGATCATCACCGTGCTCAGGCCCACACCGCCTGCGCCGATCACCGTGACCCACTCGCCGGGCTGCACCGCAGCGCGACCGACCAGCGCGCGGTACGCAGTCGCGAACCGGCACCCGAGCGCTGCGGCGGCCGCCATGCTCACACCATCCGGCACCGCAATGAGGTTGGTGTCCGCCGCATGCAGCACCACATACTCCGCGAACGATCCCCAATGGGTGAAGCCGGGCTGCTGCTGATCAGGGCACACCTGGGCATCGCCCTGCAGGCACCAGGAGCACTGCCCGCAGCCGCAGATGAAGGGTGCCGTCACCCGGTCGCCCGCCTGCCAGCTCTTCACCTCCGGCGCCGTCTCGACCACCACGCCCGCCAGCTCATGGCCCGGCACGTGAGGGAACGCGACACCATCGTCATGGCCGGCCCAGGCGTGCCAGTCGCTGCGGCACAGACCCGTGGCCTCCACTCGGATCACCGCCCCGCCCGGAGGCGGGCTCGGCCGCTCGACGTCGTTGACGGCGGGAACGCCCTGGGCCTGGTCAATCACGAGTGCACGCATCGTCAGCATTCTGACAGAAGCCGCTCAGCCGATCGCCTCGGCGAACACCACACGATTGTCCAGGTGCCGGCCGTTCTGCTCGTCGAAGACGCCGGTGCAGGTGATCAGCCGCAGCTCATCATCGGCGGATAGGCCGAACACCTCCTGCGTGGGGAAGTCATCCTTCGGGAAATCAGCTGTGTGCGTCACCTCGTACTCGTAGATCTCACCGTCCTCGCCGGCGATGCTGACCAGGTCACCCTCCTGCATCTCCAGGAGCCGGTAGAACACCGCCGGGCCGGCCAGCGAGTCCACATGGCCTGCTATCACCGTGGGGCCTCGTTCGCCCGGGCGGCTGCCTTCCGCGAACCAACCCACTTCGTCCCAGTCCTCAGGCTCCTGGAGCCGGCCTGACGAGTCGATGCTGAGGTCGATCATGGGCTCATCGATGTCGATGGAAGGGACAGTCACCCGCTCGGGAGCGGGGCCGCGCTCCTCCGCGCCGGAGGCGGAGGAGGCAGAGCGACCCTGCGGCTGCGCAGGCGGAGATGCTGTCTCAGCGTCCGGGGCCGGGCTCTCCGACCCTGCCGCCTCCGGCTCTGCGGCAGCACCTGGCTCACCCGGGGCTCCTTGAGCCGCGCACCCGCTGACCCCCAGCATCACCGCAGCGGCCGCGAGCAGGCGCACTGCCGGAGCAAGCCGGCCCCGGCAGTGCGCTGCACGCGATGCACTCATCCCGACTCAGGCCTGCTCAGCACGACGGCGCATGAACGCCAATGTGCCGAGGCCGAGCGCAGCGGCCAGAGCGCCGACGCCCAGCATCGGGGCCACGGCAGACTGCTCAGACCCGCCGCCGCCTGTCTCCACGCCGTCCAGCGGCACCTGCATCAGCTGACCGCGCACTGTTCCGGCCGGGTAGTCGTCCGTGTGAGTGTCGGCCTGGAAGGCTGCGGGGTCCTCCTCGATCTGCGCCACGGTGAAGCCCTCACCGTGGTCATTGCCCTCATCGTCGTCAACGCCGGTCACGAACGGACCCTCGATGCAGCCCGAGGACTCACGGCTGCCGTCGCCGACGGGCTGAGGGTCCTCGAAGGCAACGCGCGGCGGGCCGAACTCGCCCAGTGCGGCTTCGTGAATGTGGGTGGCGCTGATCGCTGGGCTCTCGTAGTCGCCCGAGACGCCGTTCAGGGTGATCTCGTAGCAGATGGTGTCTGTGTCGGAGTTCATCCACAGCATGAAGTCGCCCGTGGCGCCCTCCTCTCCGGTCTCCTGCTCGCCCTCGTCGTTGATGACCTCCTCCGGCACTGCCATGACGCTGTAGGCGCTGGTGAACTCCTCCGGCCACTCCGCCTCATTCATCGCCTGAGCGGGCGCCGCCAAGAGCAGGGATGCGCCGCCTGTGAGGGCCACGCCTGCACCGATGAAGCCTGTCCGTCTGATTGTGCTGCGAGTCATTGCCGCGTCCTCTCTCCGATGGAACAGGCCGCTGATGCGCCCTGCTACTGTGGTCTACGCAACAAGCGCGGGTTCCGTTGAACAGGCGACCCGACTTTTTTCCAGAACCGCTCAGCACGGCTGCCCGAGAGGCAGCCCGCCGGGCCGTCGCACCTCGAGAGACAGCGGGGAGGCCGCATGGGCAGAGGCAAGGCTCCCGGTGCGCAGCAGCCCTCCCATGACGAGATCCCCGCATTCGACCTTTCCGAGGCCTATCTGCAGCATGGCCGGGAGCTCTTCCTGTTCGCCCGCAACGCTGTCTCCGACGCCGGTACTGCCGAAGAGATCACCCAAGAGACGTTCACCAAGGCGTGGCGGTCCCAAGAGAGATTCGACGGCCGGTACGGCAGCGTCAGGACATGGCTGTTCGCCATAGCGCGCAATGTCATCAAGGATGCCTATCGGCGCAGCGCGCGCATCCCCGAGCCGACCCCCAACCCCGCTGACGGGATCGGTGCGTCCGAACCGTCGCGCATCCACGACAGGCTTGAGCTCATCGAAGCGCTGGCCCAGCTCAGCATTGAGCAGCGTCAAGCCGTGGTGGCCGTGCACGTGCTCGGATGGAGCTACGCTGAACTCTCCGAATCCGTGAACGTTCCCGTCTCGACGCTGCGCTCCAGAACGTTCCACGGGCTCAGCGCACTTCGACGTCTGATGGAGGAGGCCGATCATGCGTAGTCTCCCGCCGCGAGCCGAGGAGCTGATCGCCGCCGAACTGGCCGGCGAGACCACCGACGCAGAGCGCGCCGAGCTCGAAGCCCTCGCAGTCGAGGACCACAGCGTGCGCAGGGCCTGGGATGAGCTCGCCCCGGTGGCCGCCCGACTGGAACGCAGCGTGGGCGCCTGGGACGAAGCAGATCCGCCCGCCCGCCTCGCCGACACGGTCTCACCTGCCGCCCCGGCAGAGGATCCCTCACCCAGCGCGGTCGATGAAGCCTCCCCCGCGGACGGCGCGCGTGGGCGCCGTCGACGGCTGGCCGCCTGGTTCGCTCTGGCAGCAGCGGGCAGCTTCCTCGCCGGCGCCGGCCTGACCGCGGTGCTGGACCAGACCATGGACAGACCACCAGACGGCCCGCCTGGCACGTACGGGATGGTGGAGGAGGTCACCTTCGACGAAGCGACCCCGCAGGCAGAGATCGACGCCAGCATCATCGCCCACACCTGGGGCACCGAGACCGTCCTGGAGATCGACGGTCTCGCGCCTGAGCGGACGTTCACGGTCACCTTGGTCGATGAGGACGGTGTGGAGCACCCCTCCGGCACCTTCTTCGGCTCGGAGCTCCTCATCGAGTGCCGCATGAACGCCGCCGTCATGCGGCAGGACGTCAGTCATGTTGAGATCCACGCCGACGATGGGTCAACTGTCGCGGCCGCCGACCTTCCTCCGGCGACCGATCCCGAAAGCTGAGCCCCATACCCGCGCTGAGCGTGGACTGCCGAAGAGTTTTCACCCCTCGACCAGGAGGCACCATGGCACGAACACTTGTGTGGTTCCGGGACGACCTCCGAGTGGAGGACCACCCGGCCCTGACCGTGGCCGCCGAGCACGCCGAAGAGCCCGGCGATGTCGTCGGCCTCTATATTCTGGATGACACCACCCAAGGCATCCGCCCGCTGGGCGGCGCGTCCCGCTGGTGGCTGCACCATGCCCTCGAGTCTCTGCAGCGCGAACTGCGCGAGCTCGGCGTGCCCCTGATCCTTCGCGCCGGCAGCCCAGCGGAGCTGGTCCCGCAGCTGGCGGAGGCTCTGAGCGCCGATCGGGTGCACTGGTCCCGACGATACGGACCAGGCGAGCGTGCCCTCGATGCCCAGATCAAGCAGCATCTGCCCGAGCGTGGAATCGGTGTCGAAAGCTTCCCGGGCAGCCTGCTGCACGAACCGTGGACGATCCAGACCAACTCAGGCGGGCCCTACAAAGTCTTCACACCCTTCTACCGCGCCCTGAGCTCCTCCATGATCCGGGAGCCGGGCCAAGTGCCCGAGCCGCTGGGCGGCATCTCCGCAGCGGCGGGGCGCCTCTCCGGCGCACAGGAGCCGTTCGGGGAGCTGCGTGACCTCGATCTGCTGCCGACCGCCCCTGACTGGGCCGGTGGGCTGCGCGACGCCTGGGATCCGACCATCGACGGAGGGCACCGGCGCCTCGGCGAGTTCGTAGAGAGCCTTTCCGAGAACTACGCCGACGGGCGAGATGTCCCCTCATACGACAGCACCTCCCGCATGTCGCCCTATCTGCGGTTCGGCCAGCTCAGCCCTTTCCAGATCTGGGACGCGGCAGCGCAGGTGCCCCAGGAGAAGAGCCGCCGGGCCTTCCGCTCAGAGCTCGGGTGGCGCGAATTCTGCTGGCATCTTCTCTTCCACTTCCCCGAGCTGCCGCAGAAGAACCTCCGCTCACAGTTCGACGCCTACCCGTGGCAGCGCGCATCCGACGAGGCGCAGGTCTTCGAAGCGTGGACCGCCGGCAGGACAGGCTTCCCCTTCGTCGACGCCGGTCTGCGGCAGCTGTGGGACATCGGCTACATGCACAACCGGGTGCGCATGGCCGCGGCCAGCCTGCTCATCAAGAACCTGGGAATCGACTGGCGCGACGGAGAGGCCTGGTTCTGGGACACACTGGTGGACGCTGATGCGGCCTCCAACCCCGCTAACTGGCAATGGGTGGCCGGCTCCGGAATGGACGCCGCCCCCTACTTCCGCATCCTCAACCCGGAGCGGCAGCGGGAACGCTTCGACCCCCACGACGAGTACGCCCACCAGTGGATCCCAGAATTCGGCACAGAGGACTATCCCGAGCCCGTCGTGGACCTCAAAGCCTCGCGCGCCGAAGCCCTGGAGCACTACCAACGCATCACCGGCGCCTGAGGGCTGCGGGGACGCCCGCGCTGTGCCGCACCCCATGATCTAGACTCAGGGGAACCTCCCTGGAGGTGCTAGCCGAGTCGTTCCGCCGCAAACCGACAGCTCAGTCCCCGAGGTGGTCTCAATGCCAGTCTTCGAATATCGGTCCTATCTTCCCTTTCCGCGCGAGGACGTCTTCGACTGGTATTCCCGGCCGGGTGCGCTCGTGCGTCTCCACCCGCCGTTCTCCGGACGCGTGGTCAGCGAGCCGTCCAACGGACTGCAGGACGGATCCGAGTCCACGCTCGGCATCAACCTTCCTGGGCTGCTCGGGACCAGCCTCACCGCAGGCGCGGGACTGGTGAGCGCCCAAACCCACCTGCCGCTGCGGACCTGGATGCAGTGGGACGCCCGGCACAGCGACTATGTCCCCGGAGAGGGCTTCTCCGACGACATCGTCTCCGGGCCGATCTCCGAATGGCACCACGAGCGAGAGTTCGCGGACGATGGCGAGGGCACACGGCTCACCGAGAAGGTCCACTACGAGCTGCCCCTCGTCAGCCGAGCGCCCGCAGCGCTTGCGGGCATCGCCGACTCCCGCTTCGAAGCCGAGATGCGCCGCATCTTCGAATACAGGGAGAGGCAGACCGCCGAGGAGCTCGCCTTCCACCAGGCTCTCGGCACCCTGACCTCCTCAGAGAACTCACCCAGCGTCCGGGTCGTCGCGGTCTCGGGGGCATCCGGGATGATCGGCAAGCACGTGTGCGCGATCCTCGGCGGGGCAGGCATCGAAGTCCGTCCCATGGTTCGCAGCTCCGGTGCGACGTCGCGAACCTCCACAGACTCCAGCGGACGCCGCACCATCCCCTGGGACCCGAAGGCCCAGACCCTCGACCCCGCGAACCTCGAAGACGTCGACGTGGTGATCCACCTGGCCGGACACCCGCTCGCGGCACGATTCACCGCTTCCCACAAACGCAAAGTGCGCGCATCCCGTGTCGACGGCACTGACCTCATCGCTCGAACCCTTGCTCGCCTCGAGGCATCAGACCATCGCGGGCGCGCCCTGGTGAACGGCTCTGCGGTCGGCTTCTACGGCGCCACGCCGCACGACAGGGCCCACCACCAGGAGATCCTGACCGAAGACCTGCCGGCCGGCACCGACTTCCTCGCAGACGTCTGCCGACAGTGGGAGAAGGCCACAGCTCCCGCTCGGGATGCTGGGGTCAGGGTCTCCATGATTCGGACCGGAATCGTCCAGACGCCCGCAGGAGGCGTCCTGCAGCAGATGCTCCCGCTCTTCGCCGTGGGACTGGGCGGACCGCTGGGATCCGAGCAGTGGCAGAGCTGGATCAGCATCGACGACATCGCATCCATGATCGTCCACGCCGCGCTGAAGCCCACCGTGGAGGGCCCCCTCAACGGAACCGCCCCCCACCCCGTGCGGGCCAAGGAGTACGCCAAAGAGCTCGCCGCAGTGCTTCGTCGCCCCGCTGCCGTGCCCGTGCCCGGCTTCGGCCCCAAGCTTCTCCTCGGACGCCAAGGCGCGCGCGAAGTGGCTATGGCCGACCAGCGAGCCAGTGCCGAGCACGTGCTCAGCTCGGGATTCGGATTCAGGCACCCCACCCTGGACAGCGCACTTCGACACGTCCTCGGGCGCTGACCGTCCCCATGGTCACCCCAGCTCAGCGCGGGCGACGTACATCGTGCACAGCACCCGCCGCTCTGTAGAGTGTGCCCAAAGACGTCGCCCAGGGAACTCAATGGATTCTTACGATGAAGCGAGCAGCCAACGAGCGCTCGAACAGCTGAACGTCCTCGACACGCTGCCCGATGAGCGCGTCGACCGCGTCACGCGACTGGCCCAGGAGCTCTTCCAGGTCCCCATGGTCAGCGTGACCCTCCTGGACAAAGACCGTCAGTGGCGTATGTCCGAGATCGGGCTGGGCGGCCGAGAAGCTGGCCGCGAGCACGCATTCTGCGACGTCACTGTGCGCCAGCCCAATACCCTCATCGTCGAAGACGCCTCTCAGGATGAGCACTTTCACGACAACCCCTTCGTCACCGGGGACCCCCACCTGCGCTTCTACGCCGGGCACCCTCTGCGAGCTCCCGGCGGGGAGCCCATCGGCACCCTCTGCATCATGGACAGCGCCACGCGGAGCCTGGACACGCGCCAGCAGGCGCTTCTTCAGGACTTGGCCCAGTGGGTCCAGACTGAGATCGCACGCCGTGCCGAGCTGGATGACCTCGAGCTGATTCAGCGGGCTCAGTGCCCCCGGAAGCTGCCCCGCATCCCTGGCTACACCGTGGCATCAGGCGCAAAGCCGGCGCGTGCCATATCCGGCGATTTTCACGATCTGCAGCTGACCGCGGACGGCCTGCGAATGACTGTCGCGGACGTCATGGGCAAAGGTCTGGGCCCGGGGATCGTGGCAGCAGGGCTGCGCTCCACGCTGCGAGCTCTCGGACAGCGGCCCCCCGTGGAGGCGATGACTGAGGCGGACCGTCTGCTTGCCGAGGACCTGGGCGATATCGACATCTTCGTCACCGCCTTCCATGGAGACCTGAACACCTCCACGGGCACCCTGCGGTTCGTGGACGCCGGCCACAACCTGGGGGTTCTCTTCCGCGCTTCGGGGAACCAGCACAGAGCGCGCACGAGCGGACTGCCGCTCGGGATGGGGCTGGCGTCCGAGCACGAAGAGGCAGTGGTCCACATGGAGCCCGGCGACACCTTCGTCTGCAGCAGCGATGGGCTGCTGGACCTCCTTGACCTGGACGATCCCACCGGAGACGTCGAGCGGATCTTCCGCGACGTCGAGCCCGCAGACGCGGTGGAGACCGTGCTTGATCTGGCTCGCGCTGCCAAGGACGCCGACGACGTGACGGTTGTGATCATCAGGCGCGACGCATGAGCCGGCGCCTCATCATCATTCGCGTCCTGGCAGTGCTGGCAGTGCTGCTCGGGATCAACTATGTGGTCTGGCGCTGGCTGGAGTCCGTGAACTGGGAGGCGTGGTGGATCGCCGTGCCCCTCATCGTCGCGGAGACGTACAGCCTCATCGACACCTTCCTCTTCGCCGCGACCATGTGGAAGTCCCAAGAGCGGCAGCGGCCGTCCTCGCCCCCGCAGGGAACCGTCGACGTGCTCATCACCACGTACAACGAACCCATAGAGATGGTCGTGCAGACGGCTCTCGCCGCGAAGGGCATCGCCTACCCCCACACCACATACATCCTCGACGACGGGGACCGCGCCGAGATGGCCGAGGCGGCGCGTTCGGCGGGCCTCGGCTACATCACCCGTTCGCAGGACTGGCAGAACAAGCCGCGCCACGCAAAGGCCGGCAACCTCAACAACGCCCTGTTCCAGACGGACGGCGAGTTCCTCCTCATCCTCGACGCCGACCAGATCCCTGATCCGCTGATCCTCCACAACACCCTCGGGTACTTCGCCGACGATGCCGAGGTGGCACTGGTGCAGACCCCCCAATGGTTCACCAACGTGGGGGAGACCGACCCGCTGGGCAGCCAGGCGCCCCTCTTCTACGGACCCATCCAGCAGGGCAAGGACGGGTGGAACGCGGCCTTCTTCTGCGGATCCAACGCGGTGCTCCGACGTGAGGCGCTCATGCAGCTGGGCATCGTCGGCTACGTGCACGACCTTCAGAGCTCAACGCGGCGCACCCTGCGCGCCGCCGAGTCGCTGCTCAGCCGCGAGGCCAAGCGCCACCGCTCAGCTCCCGCGCTGCAGGCGGAGCTGACCCAGCTGCGGGAGATCACCGCCGCCGCCCTCGACGACCTGAAGAAGGGCGAACCTTCCGCAGATCTCGTATACCGGGTCCACGACGCCGCGGAGAAAGCCTCCCGCAGACTCTCTGCGCAGGACGTGGAGCAGATGCGCGCGGACCTGGAATCGCTCCAGCACCTCCCCGTCCAACGGGACGGAGAATTGGAGGGGATCGTCATCGACGACGCGGGGCTGCAGGCCCTCATCGCTCGAGAGCATTCACCGCTGGGCGCCGTCGAATCCGTCGCAGCCCTGCTCGATGAGCTGCGCGTAGACCGACCCGGTGAGGCGCAGCCGATCCAGCCGCTGGCCACCATCTCCGTCACGGAGGACATGGCCACCGCCATGCAGCTGCACTCCATGGGGTGGCGCAGCGTCTATCACCACGAGGTGCTCGCTCGCGGGCTCGCGCCTGAGGATCTGACCACGATGCTGAAGCAGCGCCTGCGCTGGGCCCAGGGGACGCTGCAGGTGATGCTGCGGGACAACCCTCTGGTGAAGAAGGGCCTCTCCGCGGGCCAGCGCCTCATGTACTTCGGCACCATGTGGAGCTACCTCTCCGGCTTCGCCGCACTGGCCTACATGACCGCCCCGATCCTCTATCTGACGCTGGGCGTGCTGCCGGTGAACGCGTGGAGCGTCGACTTCTTCGCCCGCTTCATCCCGTACTTCCTGGTCAACCAGATCCTGTTCATCTATGTGTCCCGCGGCATGAGCACGTGGCGGGGCCAGCAGTACTCGTTGGCGCTCTTCCCGCTGTGGATCAAGGCCTGTGTGACCACGGTGCTCAACGTCGTCTTCCGGCAGCCGCTGGGCTTCGTGGTCACCAAGAAGGACGGCAAGGCGGAGGGCGGACCTCCTTGGCGGGAGATCTGGCCGCAGCTCACCTTCATCGTGCTGCTCGCCGTGGCGCTCATCGTCGGCCTCGCGCGTCTGGCCGTCGGAACGGCGGACGGCACCGGCACCCTCGTCAACACGATCTGGGTGGCGTACATCCTCATCGTTCTCAGTGTGATAATTCAGGCAGCCCGATACCGCGGCCCGGCAGCGGCCCTCGACGACGACCCCGAAGGAACATCATGGACATCAGCGTGACCACCCCAGGCGACTACGCCGTGCTCAGCCCGCAGGGGAGGCTGACGGCCGTGGGAGCGCCGATGCTGCGGAAGAATGTGGACCGTCTGCTCGAGGAGGGCAGCACCCGCATCGTCATCGACCTCTCTCAGACCTCTTTCGTGGACTCCTCAGGCCTCGGCGCTCTCATCGGAGGACTGAAGGCAGCGCGTGTTGCCGGGGGCGACCTCCGCATCGCGGCCGCCACCCCCGCGGTGATGAACGTGCTGAAGCTCACCAACCTCGACAAGGTGCTGCGCACCTACGCCTCGCCTGAGGCAGCCTTCGGCGATGGGTGACCTCGACAACTGCTGCCGGGTCAGCGGCGAAGCCGAGCTGGCGCTCGTCGACAGCGTCCTCGACGAGTTCAGCAGCCTGTGCGCCCGCGTGGGGGAGGTCAGCGATGATGAGCGGGATCAGTTCTCCCTGGCGGTCAGCGAGCTGCTCACGAACATGATCACTCACGGGGAGACCGACGATGCCTCCGGCGTCCGCATCAACGCGTGCTTGTGCGTCAGGCCGGACCGTCTCACCGGCACCCTCAGCGACACTGCTCAGGAGGCCGAGGTGGTTCTCGACGGTGTGCGCATGCCGGATCCGATGGCCGAGTCGGGCAGAGGCCTTGCCATCTCCACCATGATCCTCGACAGCCTCGAGCACACCACGGACACCGGAAACGTGTGGAGCTTCTGGCGCTCCCGGGGCCACTGATCCAGGCGTTCGCTCGGAGCCTCAGCCGTTCGGCTGGGACACAGGCTGAGATGGTGGGATACAGCACATGGCACGTATTGCGGTCACCGGAGCAACTGGCTACATAGGCGGGCGCCTCGTGCCCCACCTGCTGCAGGAAGGGCACACTGTCCGCGTCCTCACGCGGCGCGCAGAGTCCCTCCGGGACGTTCCCTGGCGGAAGGACGTGGAGGTTGTCGAGGGCGATCTGTCAGACATTGAGCGCGCTCGCGAGCTCTGCACCGACATGGACGTCGTCTACTTCCTCGTCCACTCCATGACGGGCGGCTCCGACTTCGCCGCCGTCGACAAGCAGTGTGCTGAGGCGGTGGGATCTGCGGCCAAGGAGTGCGGTGTGCGCAGCATCGTGTATCTCTCGGGGCTCCACCCCGAGGGCGAGCTCAGTCCGCACCTGCGCTCGCGCGTCGAGGTCGGCGAGATCCTCGAGGCCAGCGGCGTACCCGTGCTCACCCTCCAGGCCGGTCTGGTCATCGGCTCCGGCTCGGCCAGCTTCGAAATGATCCGCCACCTCACCGACGTGCTGCCTGCAATGCCGTCGCCGCGCTGGGTCCTGAACAGGGTGCAGCCCATCGCCGTGCGGGACGCTCTGCACTACCTCACCCAGGCAGCCGATCTGGAGCTGACCGAAAGCGTCCGTCGTGACATCGGCGGCCCCGACGTGCACACCTACGCCCAACTGATGAAGCGCTACGCGCGCGCCGCCGGCTTCCGGGAGCCGATCGTGATGCCGCTGCCCGTGCTCACGCCGTGGCTGGCCGCCCAGTGGGTCAACCTCGTCACCCCCATCCCGCGTTCGCTGGCCATCCCGCTCGTGCAGTCCCTGCAGCACGACTGCCTCGTCAAGGACAACGGGATCGATGACCTCATTCCGCCTCCGGACTCCGGACTGACGGACTATGACACCGCCGTGGGTCTGGCGCTGGAGAAGATGTCCGCCGACCTCGTCGAGACCACGTGGGCCGGAGCCCACCCGCTCGAGACTCCCTCCGAACCGCTGCCCTCCGACCCCGACTGGTCCGGCCGCACCGTCCTGATCGACAAGCGGGAAGCCACCAGCACCGCCTCGCCCGAGGCGGTCTTCAGCGTCATCGAGAGCATCGGCGGCGAGAAGGGCTACTTCTCCCAGTCCAAGGCGTGGCGTCTGCGCGGACTCGCCGACAAGCTCATCGGCGGCGTCGGGCTCGGCCGCGGCCGCCGGAGCAAGGAGGAGCTGCAGCTGGGCGACGCGGTGGACTGGTGGCGGGTGGAGAGCCTGGACCCAGGCAGACTGCTGCGGCTCCGAGCTGAGATGAAGACCCCGGGGCAGGCTTGGCTCGAATTCCGCGTCGAGCCCGACGGCGATGGTTCGATCGTGACCCAACGCGCCATCTTCTTCCCCTCGGGGCTCGGGGGCCGGGCCTACTGGCTGGCGCTGGCGCCGTTCCACGCGATCATCTTCCGCAAGATGGTCGCGCGGCTCACGGCTGAGGCCGAGGCTCGGTAGCGCACAGGTCATCCAGGAAGCCGATGATCGTCCGGCGCTCCTGCGACGTGAGCTCCGCGGCCACACGGAATCGCTCAGCATGCGTCTTCCCCACCAGCGTGCGAGCGCTTCGACGGGTCTCCTCGGTGACCTCCACCGCGGTGCTCCGCCGATCCGCAGGGTGCGGCAGGCGCAGGATGTGGTCCTTCGCGGCAAGTCTGTCGAGGATCTTCGTCACCGAGGCCGTGGACACCCCCAGGTGCTTGGCCAGGTCGCTCGGAGTCACCACCCGGCCTGCGCTCATGCCCGCCATGACGAATCGGATGGCACGCATGTCCGTCTCGCCGAGCTCCATGTGCCTGCGTGAGGCTTCGCTCATGCGCCGCTCGGCGGCTCGCCACCGGCGCATAGCATCCAGCACAGCGGCAGCTTCGGAGACCTCCTCGGGCGTCATAGCGCCCCGGCTGAGCCGTGTGCTCTCAGGGTCCATCGCCAGGAGCTCAGATATCGGCTCTTCGGCGGGCCCGAGCGGTTCGGCAACGTGCATCATAGGAGATCCCCAGTTACGATTAGCTAAGTTAATTACTAGATAGACTAGCTGATTGAGGAGCATCTATGGAGCCTGCGATCTCAGACCAGGTGGTCCTTGTGACTCCTCAGGGCGAAGCACGAGGAACCCTCCTCAAGAGTGAGGCCCACGGCACCGATACGCCGCTGCATCTCGGCTTCTCCTGCCATGTCATCGACGGCCGGGGACGCGTCCTGGTCACGCGCCGGGCGCTGAGCAAACGGACCTGGCCAGGCGTGTGGACCAATTCGTTCTGCGGACACCCGGGCCCCGGCGAGGGGTGGGAGGACGCGGTCAGACGCCACGGAATGTCGGAATTGGGGCTCGCCATCCATGAGGTCGTCTCTGCGCTGCCTGACTTCCAGTACCGCGCCACTGATGCCTCCGGCGTGGTGGAGAACGAGATATGCCCCGTCTTCACCGCGTCCGCCGAGGATCTTCCGGAGCCGAACCTTCACGAGGTCGTGGAGACGGCATGGGTGGCCCCGCATGATCTGCGCAGCGCCGTGGAGGCCGCACCGTGGGCCTTCAGCCCCTGGATGGTGCTGCAGATTCCACAGATGCCCCTCTACGGAGGCACTCCCAGCAGCGACGCGTCCCCGGGGGTGTGATGAGCGTCGTGCCCGCCAGCAGCGATCTCGGCCTCTACACCAGCTCCGCCCAGGCCGCGGCCGCGCGAGTGATTGATGCCTACTCGACCTCCTTCGGCCTTGCGACCAGCCTGCTGCCCGCTGAGACGCGCACAGGCATCCGCAGCATCTACGCGCTGGTGCGCGTCGCCGACGAGATCGTCGATGGAACAGCAGAGGAGGCGGGGCTCGACGCGGAGCAGCAGCGCGAGGTCCTCGACGCGCTCGAGAGTGAGACCCTCGAGGCCCTCGAGCGAGGGTTCAGCGCCAACCTCGTCGTCCACGCCTTCGCGGTCGCGGCCCGCGCGTCCTCGCTCGAAGCCTCGCTGGTGACCGCATTCTTCGCATCCATGCGACGGGATCTGGAGCCCGTGCAGTCGCTGAGCCGTGAGGAGTACAGCACCTACATCTACGGCTCCGCCGAAGTCGTCGGACTGATGTGCCTGCGCGTGTTCCTGATGCACGAGACGCTCACCCCGGAGGAGCGCGCCGACGCCGAGGCGGGCGCCTCCAGCCTCGGAGCCGCGTTTCAGAAGGTGAACTTCCTGCGCGACCTCGGGGAGGACGCCCATCAGAGGGGCAGGGCGTACTTTCCTGGGACCGTGCCCGGGCAGCTCAGCGAGTCGGAGAAGGTCGCGTTCCTGCGCGAGATCGAGGCGGACCTCGCAGCGGCGCGCAAAGCCCTGCCGCTCCTGCCGCCCGGGCCGCGCAGGGCCACCGCCCTGGCTGCATCCCTCTTCGGGGAGCTCGCGGCCAGGCTCAGAACCACTCCGGCCGAAGAGCTGCAGAGCCGGCGCGTCAGCGTGCCCCCACGGACCAAGCTGCGCCTGCTCATGGCAGTTCTCGCGGCCGAAGCAGCAGGAGGCCTGCGATGAAGCGCGGACGCACAGAGACCAAAAGCGCCATCGTGATCGGCGGGGGCTTCTCAGGCCTCGCTACGGCCGCCCTGCTCGCCAAAGACGGCATCGATGTGACGGTGCTCGAAGGCCGCGACACTCTGGGCGGACGGGCCGGCGAGTGGCACGAGCAGGGCTTCCGATTCGAGACCGGCCCCTCCTGGTACCTGATGCCCGAGGTCTTCGACCGCTTCTTCGAACAGATGGGCACCTCCACCGAGGCGCAGCTGGACCTCGTCACCCTCGACCCGGCCTACCGGGTCTTCTTCGAAGAGGACCCTGACCCCTTCGACCTCCCGGACCAGGGTTCCCTCCAGGCGCTGAAGGCGCTGGAGAAGGAGCCGGGCTCCCTCGACGAGTACATGCGGTCCGCCGCCGAGGCCTGCCGTCTCGCCACGGACCGGCTGCTCTACTCCACGTACAGCTCGCTCAAGGACTTCACCGACCCCGCTCTGCTTCGCCATCTGCCCCGGCTGCTGCGCCTGCTGGCCGAACCGATGGAACGCTTCATCAGCAGGCACACCTCCGACTCACGCGTGCAGAAGGTGCTCGGATATCCGGCCGTCTTCCTGGGCACCTCGCCGAAGGACGCGCCCAGCCTCTATCACCTGATGAGCCATCTGGACATCAATCAGTCGGTTCTCTATCCCCGCGGAGGGTTCACCGCCATCGTGCAGGCTGCGGCTCGCCTGGCCGAAGACCACGGCGCTGACGTGCGCACCGGATGCAGAGTCCAGCACATCGCTGCGTCCAAAGGCCGTGCCACCGGAGTCCACTTCACCGATGCCGAGGGACGACGGCAGTTCCTGGAAGCCGACGCGGTGGTCACCAGCGCAGACATGCACCACACCGAGACGCGGCTGCTCTCCCCGGAGCACCGCACGCGCTCCGACCGCGGCTGGACGCGCAGGGATCCCGGCCCCGGGGCCGTCTTGGCGCTGCTCGGGGTGGAGGGCGAGCTTCCGGAGCTGGCGCACCACTCGCTGTTCTTCACTGAGGACTGGCAGAAGGGCTTCGACGAGATCGCGGGGGTCCGCGCGCCCGCCGGGCCCCCGCGATCCGTGTACGTGTGCCGGCCCAGCGCCACCGATGACGTCGCACCGGAGGGGCACGAGAACCTCTTCGTCCTGGTGCCTGTCCGCGCCGATGAGAGTCTCGGAGGAGGCGGCGTCGACGGAGCGGGGGACGCCCAGGTGGAGCAGATCGTCGACGAGTCCATCGACCAGATCGCGGCGTGGGCCGGCATCGACGGTCTGAAGGACCGTGTGCGGGTTCGCCGAAGCATCGGCCCTGCAGATTTCGCCCGCGAGTACGGCGCCTGGAAGGGCGGGGCGCTCGGACCGGCCCACACCCTGCGCCAGAGCGCGTTCTTCCGCGGCCCCATCCGCTCCCCGAAGCTCGACGGGCTCTACTACACCGGCAGCACCACCATGCCGGGCATCGGCGTGCCCATGTGCCTGATCAGCGCCGAACTGGTGCGGATGTCGCTGCGACGGGCCGCCGGGAGGCCCACCGATGCCTGAGGCCCTCATCGGCTTCGTCTATCTGGCGGGCCTGATCCTCTCGCTGGGCGGCATGCTGCTCATCGATCACCGGTTCTCGCTGTTCGTCTTCAGCAACCCGATGCGTGCCGCCGCGGTGCTGGTCATCGGCGTCGCCTTCTTCCTCCTGTGGGACGCCGGAGGCATTGCCCTGGGCATCTTCTTCCAGGGCACGGGCCCCTACATGACCGGTGTAGTCCTTGCCCCGGAGCTGCCGCTTGAGGAGGTCGTGTTCCTCACGTTCCTCTGCCACCTGACGATGGTTCTCACCCTGGGCGCACACCGTCTCCTCCAGCATCGGAGGTCAGCATGGGCGAACTGACCTACGCGGTGCTGTGCATCCCCTTTCTGCTGATCAGCGCGGCTGCCGCGGTCACTGCCCGACGCGCTCACCTGCGCCGCCGTGCGAGCGGAAGCGTGCACGCCGAGGCGCGGCCGCGGGATCTCGTCGCCGCCGCTGCCCTGGCCATGGGGGTGCTGTTCGCGCTCACCGCCATCTTCGACAACGTGATCATCGGCATCGGCCTTGTCGCCTACGACGAATCCGTCATCTCCGGGCTGCGCATCGGACTCGCGCCGATCGAAGACTTCGCCTACCCCCTGGCGGGTGTGATCCTGCTGCCGGCGCTGTGGGTCCTGCTGAGGCCCCTCGGATCCGCAGGGGAGCGCGATGATCGCTGAGCTGCTCCGCTCCTCCCGCCCGCTGAGCTGGATCAACACGGCCTACCCCTTCGCCGCCGCCTGGCTGCTCGCCGGGGGAGACGTCGGCGCGGAGCTGATTGTCGGCTCCCTCTTCTTCCTCATCCCGTACAACCTGGCGATGTACGGCATCAACGACGTGTTCGACTATGCTTCCGACCTCGCCAACCCTCGCAAGGGAGGTGCCGAGGGGGCGCTGCTCGACACCTCTCTCCACCGGCCCACACTGATCGCCAGCGGGGTGTTCGCCGCCCCCTTCGTCATCGTGCTGGTCGCGCTCGGGAACCCGGCCTCCTGGGCGGTGCTGGCGGTGAGCCTCCTGGCCGTCGTCGCCTACTCCGCCCCGCCGCTGCGCACCAAGGAGATCCCGGTCCTCGACTCGGTCACCTCCAGCCTGCACTTCGTCACGCCCGCCGCCTACGCGGTCGCACTGGCCGGCGGCGAGGTCAGCGTCGCCGTCGCCTGCGCCCTCGGAGCCTTCTTCCTCTGGGGCATGGCCAGCCACGCGTTCGGCGCCGTACAGGACATCGGCCCGGACCGCGCCGCCGGCATCAGCTCCATCGCCACAGCGCTCGGCGCCCGCCTCACCGTCCGAATCTCCCTGGCACTGTGGGCTGCGGCCGGGGTGCTGATGCTCGGCGCCGGCTGGCCCTGGGCGCTCGCCGGCCTGCTCGCCCTGCCCTATCTTCTGGCGGCTGCGCCCCACGCCCGGCTCACCGACGAGACCGCCGCCCGAGCGCACAGCGGGTGGCGTCACTTCCTCTGGATCAACTACGTGGCCGGGGCTGCACTGACGCTCCTGCTTCTTGAACACCGAACAATCGCCCCAAGCGCAGTATGAAAGGACAGGCACCATGTCAGAGAACGGTCTGAGCTCAGCCGCTGCGAACAGCAGCGAGTCTGAGACCACCCAGGTCCCCTTCGCCAACGAAGCCTCACTCCACGGACCCAAGCACGTGACGGTTCCGCAGGAGTACGACGCCATCATGCTCGCCGGCTTCGGCGGTCCGGAGGGTCAGGACGATGTGATCCCCTTCCTGCGCAACGTCACCCGCGGCCGAGGCATCCCGGACGAGCGTCTCGAGGAGGTGGCCACGCACTACCGCCACTTCGGCGGCGTGAGCCCCATCAACGAGCACAACCGCCAGCTGCGCCAGGCCATCGAGGACGAGATGCGCCGCCGCGGCCTCGACCTTCCCATCTACTGGGGCAACCGCAACTGGGCCCCCTACCTGGAGGAGAAGGTCAAGGAGGCCGCCGACGCCGGCCACACCCGGATTCTGGGAGTGGCGACCAGCGCATACAGCTCATACTCCTCGTGCCGCCAGTACCGCGAGGACTTCGCGAGAGCGATCCTGGACAACGGGCTCGAAGGAAAGGTCCGCATCGACAAGGTGCGCCAGTTCTTCGACGTTCCCGGCTTCGTCAAGCCCTTCGCCGACGGGGTTGCCGATGCGCTGAAGGGATTCGCGGATCAGGGGGTCGCCCCCGAGGACATCCGCGTCCTCTTCGCCACCCACTCGATCCCGACCGCCGATGCTGAGCGGTCCGGTCCTCAGGAGCTCGGCCTGGGCGAAGGCGGAGCCTACGCCGCCCAGCACCTGGCCGTGGGCGGGCAGATCATGGAACAGCTGCGCGAGGAGGGGAAGGCCGGCGCCGAGACCCAGTGGGAGCTCGTCTACCAGTCACGCTCCGGCCCGCCCTCCCAGCCGTGGCTGGAGCCCGACGTCTGCGACCGCATCGCCGAGCTTCCCGCCGAGGGGGCCAAGGCTGTGGCCGTGGTTCCCCTGGGCTTCCTCAGCGACCACATGGAAGTCATGTGGGATCTCGATGAGGAGGCCATGGAAGCAGCGGAGGAGGCCGGCCTGCACGCAGTGCGCACCCCCACGCCCGGTTCCCACGCAGACTTCGTCTCCAGCGTCGTGGACCTCATCGAGGAGAGGATGCAGGCCACCCCGGTGGACCAGCGCCCCCACATGACAGACCTTGGCCCCTGGTTCGACGTCTGCCGCCCCGGATGCTGCGAGAACGTCCGGCTCGGCTTCAAGCCCGCCGCGTCCGGGGTCAAGCCCTAACGGTGCGCCTGTGGTCTCTGCACCCTGCGGCCCTGGACCGGCAGGGACTGATCGCCTCCTGGCGTGAGGCCCTGCTCGCCCAAGCAGTGCTGCTGGGCCGAACGCGCGGGTACACCCGCCACCCGCAGCTGCACCGGTTCCGGGAGCATCCGGAGCCGGTGCAGGCCATCGTCGCCTTCCTGCACGGGGTGCGGGAGGAGGCGGTGGTCAGGGGCTACAGGTTCGACGCCGGCCGCATCGCCGAACCTCCTGAGAGCGCCGCCGCCGGCATTGATCCGTCGCCCATCGAGGTCACCGCCGGTCAGCTCGATCTTGAGTGGCAGCACCTGCGGGCCAAGATCGCCGCGCGCTCCCCGGAGCGGCTCGAAGCCGCCGACGCCCTCGTGGCGGGACCCGTCGGGGCCGGACGCGAGCATCCGCCGGCGCACCCCCTGTTCACCGTGGTTCCGGGCGGGCCGGCCGACTGGGAGCGCGCGTGAGCTCCAGCACCGTCTCCGTGGTCATTCCCTGCAAGGACGATGCTCGACTGCTGCGCGTATGCCTCGCAGCGCTGGCCGAGCAGACGGTCCTCGCCGATGAGGTGATAGTGGTGGACAACAGGTCCTCCGACGATTCCGCCGCCGTGGCCGAGGCTGCCGGAGCGAGGGTGGTGCGGTGCGAGGAGCCCGGCATTCCCGCGGCCAGCGCCGCCGGCTACGATGCCGCCTCCGGGGATCTCATCCTCCGGCTCGATGCGGACTGCATCCCGCCCGTCCTGTGGATCGAAGAGATGGCGGCAGGGTTCGACGAGCACCCGCGGGCAGCGGCGCTGACCGGGCCGGCCCAGTTCTATGACGGCCCCGCTGCTCTGCGCCGACCGCTGGTGGCCTGCTACCTGGGCGCCTATGTCGTCGTCTCATCCGCCGCCCTGGGGCATCGGCCCCTCTTCGGATCCAACATGGGCATCCGGCGCGCTGCGTGGCGAGAGGTGCGTGACGGTGTGCATCGGAGCGACCAGGAGATACATGACGATATGGACCTCTCCTTCCACATCGGCGCAGAGCACCGCGTCGCATACCTGCGAGGAGCCTCGGTGATGGGCATGTCCATGCGACCGTTCTACGATGGGCGAGCATTTATGAAGAGATTCAGCAGAGGCATGCGCACGGTCACGATCCACTGGCCGGAGGACTTCCCTCCCCGCCGGTGGACGAGGCTCCTGAGGCAGGGGGCGTCCCGATGACCCTGCCGCCGCAGACCGCCGCGTCGATGATGGACCGCTTCCTGCGCCCGCCGGAGACCTACGCCGAGACCGCCGCTGATGCCCTCCGGGTCATCGGTGTGCTCGGAGTCATCCTCGCGTTTGCACTCTTCGACGTGACCGACGCCGGAATCCTTGCCTTCGCCCTGCCGGGGGTCTTCGCGCCCCGCTTCATCGGCCTGCGGCCCTCCCTGGACATCACGGTCTCCGTGACGCTGCTGATCGCGGCCTGGAGCAACGTGTTCGACCTGTACACCAGCATCTGGTGGTGGGACATCGTCGTCCACCTCGTCCTCAACGGCGTGCTCGCCGCCGCGCTGCACGCCTTCCTCGTCACCCAGAGCGTGCTCCCGCAGCCGGGGGACCCGCGCCCCATCGCCACCGTAGGCCTGACCGTCGCACTGGGCCTGGCCATGGCCTCCCTGTGGGAGATGGTCGAATGGGTGGGCTTCGAATACGTCACCCAAGACATCTACGTCACCTACGCGGACACGATCGGCGATATGGCTGCCGGAGGACTCGGCTCCCTGTTCGCCGGGTACGTGGTGCTGCGCTGCCGCCTCACGCGCATCGAGCGCTGCCCCGACCTCTGAAGGCCCGCTTCAGCCGGAGCACACCCCAGTGCGCGGCAGCTTCAGGTCCCGAGCGACAGAGTCCGCGCCGGCGAGCTCCGCTGCGATGGACCGGACCTGCTCATAGCCGGTGGCCATCAGGAAGGTCGGCGCCCTGCCGTATGACTTCATGCCCGCGGTGAAGAACCCCTCCTCCGGGTGAGAGAGGACGTCCGCGCCGTGAGCGGGCACGGTGCCGCAGGAGTGGATGGCCGGATCGATCAGCGGGGCCAGCGATCGGGGCGCGAGAAGCTGAGGGTCCAGATCCAGCTCCAGGGAGCTCAGCGGGCCCAGGTCCGGGCCGAAGCCGGTCGCAGAGATGAGCGAGTCGACGCTCGCCGTCCGGCCGTCCGTGAACGTGACGGTCAGAGACCCTGCGTCGCTGTGAAGACGGTCGACTCCGGCTGCGGTGAGGAGCTCCACCTTCTCGCTCTCCACCAGACGGCGCAGACGCTGCCCCAGCGCCCCGCGCTCGGGCAGCTGATCCGCCTCCCCGCCCCCGTAGGTGCGCTCGGGATCATGTCCGCGGATGGCCCACAGGATCTGCGTCCGGGGCTCTTCCCGTTTGAGCGCGGCCAGGCTGAGGAGCGAGTTCACAGCGCTGTGGCCCGATCCGACGACGAGCGCCCGTCGACCCGCACACCGAGAGCGATCCCGGCCGAGCACATCGGGCAGGGCTCCGAGCAGGTGCCGCTGGACGCTCGGGTCGTGCTCACCCGGAACCGGCGAATCGGGAGCGCCGAGTGTGTTGGGCCTGTCCCATGTGCCGGAGGCATCGATCACCGCCCGGGCCTGCGCCTGCGTCGGAGCACCGTGCTGATCGCCGCTGAGCAGGAACGCTCCGGCGCCCTCCGCTGCGGCGGTGCGCGCGATGGCGGTGATGCGAGTGCCCCACCGGATGTGCCCGCGCAGCGCGGGGGTGTCCGCCAGCGGCGTGAGATAGTTCTCGACGAGCTCGGCTCCGGTGGGAAGAGCGGTGGGCCGAGGAGAGGTCCAGCCCTCAGCCTGGAGCAGCCGGCGGGCGGCGGCGTCGAGGTTGTACTGCCAGGGGGAGAAGAGCCGGATGTGCCCCCACCGGCTGACGGCCGCTCCCGCGTGCTCGCCTGCTTCGAAGACGAGCGGTTCGATGCCGTGCTCGATCAGGTGAGCCGCAGCTGCGAGCCCCACAGGCCCGGCCCCGACGACTGCGACGGGCAGCTGCTCGTTCATGCTCGCTCCTTCAGAGAGTGGTGGGCGGGGTGTGGGCCATCACGCGCTGGCCGCGTTCGCCCGCGGTGTGGAAGTGCTTGCGGGCCCAGAGGGCCACGTAGACCAGGCCGACGAGGACCGGCACCTCGATGAGCGGGCCGACGACTCCGGCCAGCGCCTGCCCGGATGCGGCGCCGAAGGTCGCGATCGAGACCGCGATCGCCAGCTCGAAGTTGTTGCCCGCCGCGGTGAAGGCCAGTGTGGTGGAGCGCTCGTATCCCATCCTCAGCATCCAGCCGATCGCCATGGAGGCGATGAACGTGACCGTGAAGTAGACCAGCAGCGGCAGTGCGATGCGCACCACGTCCAGGGGCTGGCTGAGCACCTGCTCACCCTGCAGGGCGAAGAGGACGACGATGGTGAACAGAAGGCCGTAGAGCGCCCACGGGCCGAGCTTCGGCAGCAGCCGCTCCTCATACCAGGCGCGGCCTTTGCGACGCTCGCCGACGACGCGGGTGAGGAAGCCTGCCGCCAGCGGTATTCCGAGGAAGACGAGCACCGAGACCGTGATCGCCCAGATGCTGAACTCCGCCGTCGTCGTCTCCAGGCCCAGCCACGTGGGGAGCACCTGGAGGTAGAACCAGCCGAGGACGCCGAACATGAAGACCTGGAAGACGGAGTTGATGCCGACCAGGACGGCGGCGGCCTCACGGTTGCCGCACGCGAGGTCGTTCCAGATCAGGACCATGGCGATGCAGCGGGCGAGGCCCACAATGATCAGCCCGGTGCGGTATTCGGGCAGGTCGGGCAGGAAGATCCAGGCCAGAGCGAACATGAACGCCGGTGCAAGGAGCCAGTTGATCACCAGCGAGGTGATGAGGAGCTTCCTGTCCCGCAGCACCAGATGGGTCTCGGAATAGCGCACCTTGGCCAGGACGGGGTACATCATGACCAGCAGTCCGACTGCGATCGGCACCGAGACGCCGGCCACCTCGACGGCGTGGAGGGCCTGCCCCACCCATGGAGCGACGACGGCGATCAGCAGTCCAAGTCCCATCGCTGCGAGAATCCAGACCGGCAGGAATCTGTCCAGCAGCGACAGCCGTGCGGCCACGGGCGCTGTGTCGACCGGGGTGGAGTTCATGAGAAGCCGGATCCTTCATCTAGATCGATGGGTGTCGATATGAGAGTATTCTCTCAAACATCGATGTTCGTCAATCCAAGGAGGTCGATCATGGCACAGAACGGCGAGCCGCAGCCTGCCGAGTGCCGCAGCGTCCCTCCGGGGCATCCCGCAGTGGATGCGAACACCGCTGTGGAGGTCGCCTCCAGGATGAAGGCGCTGAGCGATCCGAACCGGCTCGTTCTGCTCTCACTCGTGGCTGCCGGGGAGAACGCAGAGGCCTGCGTCTGCGATCTCACGGAGCCTGTGGGCCTCGGGCAGCCCACCGTCTCGCACCACCTGAAGATCCTCGTCGACGCCGGGTACCTCACCCGCGAGAAGCGCGGAACCTGGTCCTACTACTCAGTGGTGCCAGGCTCCCTGGAGGAGCTGAGCCAGACCCTCAGCAGCCTGATGCCCGGCACCGTCGTCGACGACCGTGCCGACCAACCCGCGAAGGAGACAGTGAACGTATGAGCAGCAGCACTCCGGGCGTCCTGTTCGTCTGCGTGAAGAACGGAGGCAAGTCGCAGATGGCGGCAGGCCTCTTCGAGAAGGGCCTCGAAGAGCGCGGCCAGTCCGACGCGGTGCGGGTCGCCTCCGCCGGCACGAAGCCGGGAAGCGCAGTGAACGCGCTGTCAGCAGAGGTCCTCGCTGATGTCGGCGTCGATATCGCCGACCGCACGCCCACCCAGCTGACGCCCGAGGCGATGCAGGAGGCCGGGAGGGTTGTGATCCTGGGCGCGGAGGCGGAGGTCCCCGAAGTCGAGGGCGTGACCATCGAGAGGTGGGAGACCGATGAGCCCTCGGAGCGCGGCATCGAAGGCCGCGAGCGCATGGAGCTCGTCCGGGACGACATCCGTACTCGCACCGAGAGGCTCGCCGACCAGCTCCTTCCGGGCGGCGACGCCTGAGCCGGGTTCAGGCGCTGATGATGCCGAAGCTCAGCATCACATAGACGCTGATGCCCAGCAGGATGCGGTAGCCCACGAACAGGCCATAGCTGTTCCTCGACACGTAGGCGAGGAACCAGCCGATGATCACATAGGCGACGACGAAGCCGACCGCCGTGGCCAGCATCGTCTGCCCCATCGTGTACGGCCCCGTCTGGTCCCCGAACGAGCCCATCAGCTTATAGAGGCCTGAGCCGAACACCGCCGGAATCGCGAGAAGGAACGAGTACCGAGCGGCGGCCTCACGGGTGTATCCCATCAGGAGCCCCGCGGTGATCGTTCCGCCGGAGCGTGAGACCCCGGGCACCAGGGCCAACGCCTGAGCGAAGCCGAAGATCACACCGTCACGCACGCTCAGCCGCTCCAGCGGCTTCCGCTGGCTGCCTATCCTGTCCGCGAACCCCAGCAGGATTCCGAACCCGATGAGCATCGTGGCCACGAGCCACAGGCTGCGGAAGGTGGACATGATGTAGTCCTCCAGCAGAAGCCCCAGCACCACGATCGGGATCGTTCCGACAATGATGAGCCAGCCCATCCGGGCGTCCGGGGAGCTGTGGGGACCCCGTCCCAGCACTGCGCGGCCCCACGCACCGAGAATGCGGAGAATGTCGCGCCAGAAGAACACCAGGACCGCCGCCTCGGTCCCGAGCTGGGTGATGGCGGTGAACGCCGCCCCGGGATCCGCTGCGCTGGGCAGAAACTCTCCGACGATCCTCAGATGGGCCGAGGAGGAGATGGGGAGGAATTCGGTGAGGCCCTGCACCAGGCCCAGAATGATCGCTTCGATCCATTGCACCTGCTGAGACTACTCCTGGCCGGGCCCTCCGAAGACCGCCTATGTGGGCGCGTTCTCGCTCTCGATGACAGTCTCGCCCGAGATGATCTCCTCACGGAGCCTGTCCAGGTCGTCGACGAGCTGCTGCGGCACATCGTCCTCGAACTCGTGGAAGGGTGCCAGCCCCACTCCTTCGTTCTCGAGGTCGCCGACGTAGGTCTCACTGCCGAACTGGTCCGCTTCGCCCTCTTCGATGGTGTCGTACACCGCCTCCGAGATCTTCTTCATGACGGAGGTCAGCACCACATCGCCGTATCGGGTGGACATGTACCCGTCCGAGTCGACCCACACCATCTTTGCGCCGGCATCCGCGATCGGGTCACCGGCCCCCAGGCCGG
Source organism: Nesterenkonia sp. NBAIMH1 (assembly GCF_007922635.1). Classification (NCBI taxonomy): domain Bacteria; kingdom Bacillati; phylum Actinomycetota; class Actinomycetes; order Micrococcales; family Micrococcaceae; genus Nesterenkonia; species Nesterenkonia sp. NBAIMH1. The sequence goes on along the minus strand of NZ_CP042335.1, from coordinate 1,040,329 downwards.
ACTGGCCGGCTACGGGCATGATGATGTCCGCGCCCCAGGCGATCAGCTGCTCGGTGACGAGCTCACCCTGCGCACGGTCGGCGAAGTCGTCGGAGAAGGACCCCTCCTGCGTCTCCTTGTCCCAGCCGACGAGATCCACGTCGGCGTCGTTGTCCTCGTTGTAGCGATCAATGCCGTCCGAGAAGCCGTCCATGAACACCGTGACCGACGGGATGGGCATGCCGCCCCACGTGCCGACCGTTCCGGTCTCTGACATGCCGGCGGAGAGGTAGCCGGCGAGGTACGCGGCCTCACCGGTGTTGAAGACCAGTGCCTTGGCGTTCTCATGCTCGTCGGCGAACACGTCGTCGACCAGGGCGAAGTCGGTGTCCGGCTGCGCGTCGGCCGAGGTGTTCAGCGTCTCCTGCAGGTTGAAGCCGATGCCGAAGATGAGGTCGCACTCCGCCTCCAGCATCTCCTCCATGTTGGGCTCGAAGTCCCACTCATAGGTGGACTCCGCCTCGTCGTAGCCGATCTCAAGGTCCTCCACCGCGCGCATCAGGCCCTCATAGGCGGACTGGTTGAAGGATTCGTCGTTCCAGCCTCCGGAGTCTGAGATCAGGCACGCGCCGTAGTCGGCGTCGGCAGGACGGACCTGGGGGTCTTCGGAGACTTGCTCCTCCGCAGCCGAGCTGCAGGCAGTGACAGTCAGAATGCTCGCCGCCGCCATGACCGTTCCGGCGCGAGGGATTTTGGGCATCATGTGATTAGGGGTCCTCAGTGGGAAGTTCGAGTGATAGGACGACGTCGTTCCTCGCCGTCCCGGTCGGAGAGTCTACCCTCTGCCGGAGAGGCCGCCGCGCCGGCTGCCGCATCAGCCCCGCCCCTCAGGCCATACTGAGGGGATGCATGAGCACCCTTTCGCGGCCGTCCAGACCACCGTCTCCTCGGAGCCTGAGGCGGAAGCGCTGGCCCGACGGATCATCGAGGAGCGCCTCGCCGCCTGCGTTCAGGTGACGCAGGTGCGGAGCTACTACCGATGGGACGGAGTGCAGAGCTCTCCCGAGCAGCTCCTGACCTGCAAAACGGCCTCGCCCGCGGTGTCGGCGCTGAAGTCGCTGATCGCCCGGGAGCACCCCTACGATGAGCCCGAACTCATCGTGCTTCCCATCACCGACGGCAGTGAGGGCTATCTCGACTGGGTCTCGTCCGAGACGCGCTGAGCACTTCCGCCTCGGTGTGTTCGGCCTAGACTCGCAGGGTGAGCATCTCTTCCCTCCCCGACACAGATCAGCACCGGCGCACGTTCGCCTCCGACAACTATTCCGGGGCCCACCCTGAGGTGATGGCCGCTCTCGCTGAGGCGAACGTCGGCCACGCCCCTGCCTACGGCGACGATCCGTGGACGGCTCAGCTGAAGGAGCTCGTCGGCCGCCTCTTCGCCCCGGAGGCTGAGGTGCATCCGGTGTTCAACGGCACAGGGGCCAACGTCATCGGCCTCCAAGCCGCGCTGCCGCGGTGGGGCGCCGTCATCTGCGCCGGCTCCGCACACATTCAGAACGACGAAGGGGCCGCTCCGGAGAAGACCGGAGGGCTGAAGCTGCTCGCCCTCGAGGCGCCCGACGGAAAGCTCACACCGGAGCTGGTCGAGGGGCGCGCCTGGGGATGGGGCGACCCGCACCGGGCTCAGCCGCTGGCAGTGTCCATCACGCAGAGCACCGAGCTCGGCACCTGCTACACGCCGGATGAGGTCCGCGCGCTGGCGGAGTGCACGCATCGTTACGGCATGGTGCTGCACATGGACGGGTCCCGGCTCGGCAACGCGGCTGCGCACCTGGGTGCGAGCCTGGCCGAGATCACCGCCGACGCCGGGGTGGACGTCCTCAGCCTCGGCGGCACCAAAAATGGTCTTATGGGCGCCGAGGCGGTGGTGGTGCTGCGTCCGCATGCTGCACTCGGCATGGAGTATCTGCGCAAGACGAACATGCAGCTCGGCTCCAAGATGCGATTCCTGTCCGCACAGCTGCTGGCGCTCTATGAGGGTGACCTCTGGCACCGCTCAGCCGCACATGCGAACGCGATGGCCGCTCGGCTCCGCCGTGGGCTGGAGGAGATCCCGGAGGTGGGCCTGGACCTCCCGACGCAGGCCAACGTCGTCTTTGCCGTCCTCCCCCCGGAGGCCAAGAGTCGGGCGCGCGAGGCCTTCCACTTCTACGATTGGCCTGGCCGCCCTGGCCTGGTGCGTCTGATGTGCTCCTTCGACACCACCCCGGAGGATGTGGATGCGCTCGTCGATGCGGTGTCCGGCGCCGCCCGATGACCTCTGAGGCGGAGGACGGCGCAGAGCCTGCATGGCTGAGTCTGCTGCGCAACGCCGCCCTGGGCGGTGTCGTGCTGCTCATGATCTGGCTGGTCTTCAACGTCGACCTTCCCTCCGTGGACGCCCTGCAGCAGATGGCGGCAGACTGGGGCCTGCTGGGCATCCTCGCCTTCATCGGTCTCTACGCCGCCGTGGGGCTGACCCCCATTCCTGTGACCGTGATGGCCGCAGCCGCCGGCGTGCTCTACGGGGTGGCGCTGGGCAGCATCGTCGCGGTGATCGGGGTGACGCTCGGAGCCTGGGGCGCGTACTGGCTGGCGCGGCTTCTGGGGGAGCGAACCGTGCTGAGGATGCTGGGGCGGTATCGGGAACGCCTCGTGGGCCATCTCGGCCGCGCCGGCTTCGAAGCGATCACCATGCTCCGTCTGATGCCCGGGATCCCCTACTGGCCCGTGAACTACGGCGCGGGGGCCTTCGGCGTCCGGCAGCGGATATACCTCACCGCCAGCTTTGTCAGCATCATTCCCGGTCAGGTTTCCCTCGTGTCCGTCGGGGCCTTCGCCGCCGAGCCCACTGTCATGACCGCACTGCCTGTCCTCGTGGCATGGACTGTGGTGATCGTCCTGACGGTCATCGCGTACCGCCGTTGGCGGGCCGTTGAGAGCAACGGCTGAGGGGTTCGCATGGATGCTCAGTACACGGCTCTCCGCGAAGGATTCCGCGCCGCCGCTGAGGTGGAGCGGAAGAAGTCCCGCTTCCTTGCGGTGCTCACCAGGGTCCATTCCGCCGAGGAGGCGCAGAGCCTGGTGGAGGAGCTGCGGCGCGAGCACCCCGGGGCCCGCCATCACTGCTCCGCCTGGGTCATCGGGCCGGAGCGCCGAGTGCAGCGCGCCAACGATGATGGTGAGCCGTCCGGCACAGCCGGCGCTCCGATGCTTGAGGCTCTGACCAGAGCTGACACCGCGCGCGGCGGGGGCGACCTCTCAGACGCCGTATTGGTGGTGGTGCGCTGGTTCGGCGGAACTCTGCTGGGGTCCGGCGGACTCGTCAGCGCCTATTCGGATGCCGCTCGCGCGGCCCTGGACCAGGCCCGCAGCGCGTTCGTCACTCGTTCGCGGCAGCGGCTCTTCACGCTCGAGGCGCCTCCTGCTCTCTCCGGTCAGTGGGAGAACGAGCTGCGACGGCGCGGAGCCCGCATCGCGGGGGTGGAGTACACCGCGGAGGGCACTGCCGTCATCTGCCTGTCGGCCCTGGATGCGGGCGCCGCCGCTGATCAGCTCGCCGCTCATGCGGCGGCCGTGACAGGCGGAACGGCCCCGCTGACCCCTGCCGGCGTCGAGTGGATCGACTCGCCGGACTGAGATCAGCGGGGCCGTCAGGACCCGCGTGCCTGAGGGCTCAGACGTGATCGCGCGGAATGGTGGTCTCCCAGGTCTTGGACGCGAACCGCTCCTCGCCCTCGTAGGCGTCCAGTTCGGCGTAGACGTGGAAGTCTGTGGGGGTGGAGGTCAGCACCGTCTTGGTGCGGATCTCGGTGCTCCAGTCCCCGCGGGAGAAGCCCATGGTCCACACGGTCTCGCCGCGGACCGAGTCGTAGTCCCGGTCGACGAAGCTGTACTTCTCGAAGGCGCGGCGAGTCAGGTTGAGGTCGATGTCCGGAAGGTGGACGACACCGAGGTCCTTGACCACTTCGAGGGCGCCGGAGAGGTCCACCAGGCTTCGGGAGACCTTCCAGTCCTTCTCCCCGGGAACGACCTGGTTGACCGGCAGAGCCGGCGTCCCCTCGGGCTCGCCGAAGACGGGGGTCAGGGCGGAGTCCTCCTCCTCGGAGACCGGCCGCTCCGGCAGCAGGAGCGCTGATTCCTGCGGGTGCACCGTGAGCCGGAACGGCTCAGGCGACGGCCACACCACCGGCCAGTAGGAGGTGGACACGGACAGGCGCAGCCGGTGGCCGGGCGGAAACGACTGCGCCATGCCGTTGAGCTGCACACGGATGGTGCGCTTCTCGCCCGGCTGCAGGGGCTGCGGGCTGTCATGGCCGTCATGGTGGTTCAGGTTCAGCACGCCGTAGCTGACCCGTGTGGCGGCGTCGTCGGGGGCGACGTCGGAGAGGCGCACTGCCACCTGGGCAATGGGCTTGTCCACTTCGACGGTGAGCTCCGCGACGGGCGCCCCCAGCAGCTCGAGCCGCTCGTTCAGGGGTTCGGTGGTGAAGATCATCGCACCGCCGTCCTCCTCCCGCTGGTCGTAGGGGAGGTCCGGGGGTGCGTTGTAGGAGCACCATTTTCCGCCGAACTGGCCGACGGTCAGGGGCGATTGGATGCTGACCGGAGGGCTGTCCTCAGACTCGCCGGGCTCGAGGATCCCGTAGCGGCTGAGGGGGCGTCGCACCTCGTCGATGCGCGGGCTGGGCCACGACGGTTCGCCGACCCACCGGCCGGGCCGCTCGTCGTAGGCGGTGGCAGGCTCGACGGTGTCCTGCATCCACACCGACAGCTCGGGGCCGTCCATCGCCCCATTGTCGGTCTTGTCCTTCAGCCAGTGGTCCCACCAGGCGACGACTTCCTGCAGCCAGCCGATGGCCGGGCCCGGCTCCCCTTGGTGAGGGTACTTGTGGCTCCACGGGCCGATGAGGCCGCGGGTGGGGGAGTCGAGGTTCTCGACGAGCCGGAACACCGAGTTGGAGTAGCCGTCGGCCCAACCGCTGACGGCAAAGACGGGAACGTCGACGTCCTGGAAGTTCTCGCTGATGGAGCCGTGCTTCCAGTAGTCGTCCCGCCGCTGGTGCTGCAGCCACTTCTCCAGCCACAGGCCGGAGCCTTCGATGCGGTCGCGCCACATCTCGCGCCACCGGTCGCCTACTACGTTCGGGTCCGGAGGGCAGGTGGTGTAGGCGAACATGGTCGATGCCCACGACAGGTTGTCCGTGAGCATGAGGCCGCCCATGTAGTGGACGTCGTCGGCGTAGCGGTCGTCCGTGGAGGCCACGGTGACCACGGCGCCGAGTGACTCCGGGCGACGCGCAGCGACCTGCAGGCCGTTGAAGCCGCCCCAGGAGATGCCCATGATGCCGGTGCGCCCTGAGCACCACGGCTGCGAGGCGGCCCACTCCAGGACCTCTTCGACGTCCTGGAGCTCCTGCTCAAGGTATTCGTCCTCCAGCACGCCCTCGGAGTCGCCGGAGCCGCGCAGGTCCACACGCAGGCACGCGTAGCCGTGCCCTGCCATATAGGGGTGGTGCACCGAATCCCGCTCGGCGGTCATGTCCCGCTTGCGGTACGGGATGGCTTCGACGATGCAGGGCACCGGGCTGCCCTCCGCGTCGGCGGGCTTCCAGAGCCGGGCACCCAGGCGCGTGCCGTCGGAGAGGGTGATGAAGAGGTTCTCGGTCTCTTCGACCTGGTGGGGGAGTTCTGTGACAGTGTGCAAAAGGGACTCCTCAGAGGTCTTCGATCTCGAAGTTCAGCTCGTCGACTACCTTGTTGTACGTCTCGATCATGTCGTCCTCAGACTGCCCTGCTGTGAAGATCTCAGCAAGCGCGAAGCTGTAGCTGTCCTCAGCCACGTCGCCGGAGAGCCGTCGTCCCTCGCCCTTGTCGACCTGGATCGTCGTGCCGGGATACTTCTCCTCGATGGCCCTGACCTCCTCCGAGGTGGGAGCGCGGCGGATCCAGCCGTCCTTGAAGTGCCGGAGGAACCAGGTGGCCGCCACCTTGAACTCGCCGTTCTGCGCCGGCATCTGGGGACGGCGGCCCAGAGCCAGATCGACCATGCATGCGTGGTTGGGACGCCCGTCCACCAGCTGGAAGAGCTGGGCGTGGGACTGCGAATGCCGCGAATTGATCTCCAGCAGCCGCAGCTTCTGCGCGTCAGCGTCCCAGAAGTATTCGATGTTGAAGGTGCTGTGGTGCAGACCCACTGCCTCGATGACGCGCTGTGAGACGCTGACGATGCGCTCCTGGACATCCTCCGGGAGCTGGGATGGGTACTGGTACCGGAGGAAGCTTGAGGTGCCGTCGTAGACGTGGGAGTCGATGACCCCGTACACCTCGACCTCGCCCTCGTAGCTGAAGCCTTCCACGGTGAGCATCGACCCGGAGGCCTCTTCCTCCACCATGGCGGCGCTCCCGCCGATGCCGCCGATCTCGGCGGGCAGGTCCAGCCGCTCGAGGATCTCGTTGAAGCCGCCTCCCAGCCGGTTCACAGCCTGGCGCTCCTCCTCGAGGGCCGCCTTGAGGGACTCGTCGTCGGTGATGCGGTATGCGCCCTCCGATGAGGTGGATTTGATGGGCTTGATCCATGCCGGGTAGCTGACTCCCTCCGGCAGGGCGGGGTCAGCACCGTTGAGGTCGACGAGCCCGAACCCGGGGATCTCCTCGTCGGCGACGCGCTGCTGCTCGAGCCGGCTCCAGTATTTGTGCTCCACCGTGGCGATGCCTTTGAGGTTGGCGGAGGGGAGTCCCTGCTTCTGGGCGAGGACCGGGGCCATCGCGGTGGCGGGGAAGTCCCAGTAGGCGACGATGCCGTCGATCGTGCCGTCGAAGCCGTTCAGCTGGTCCTCGGCCTTCTCCAGCAGCCCAGTGACGGTGAGGGAGGAGTCCTGCAGCTCATCGAAGGTGAGCAGCTGATGGAAGGTGTACTCCTCAGCGCCGGGCAGCTTCTGCAGCGCTCGATGGTTCAGGTCGTCCAGACCCAGTACGAAGATGTTGCGGCCCAATGAGGCTCCTTGCGCGTTCGGTGGTTTCGATGACTGTGGAAGCCAACCTCACCCCGCTGAACAGAACCCCACCCGGAACTGGCGGACCTCTCCTCAACGCCTGAACACGGCCTCGGAGGGCCGCGGCGCCCTCCAAGGCCGGGCCTCTACTGCAGCATGCCCGTGGGCAGGAACTCGCTCTCCTCGTCGGGCTCATCATCCGGCGCTTCCTCGCCGCTGTCGGGGTCCCATGAGGCGCCGTAGCCCTCCCACGTCACCTCGGGGCTCTCATCGGTCATGTCGACGATGGGGTCATCCAGACGAAGCTCCGGGCCGATGGTGACTTCGTAGATGCTGCGTTCGCCGTCCACGGTGCCCTCGAACAGCGTGTCCACGGTGACGCCGCTGATCCATGTGCCCACGAGGTTGGGATTGTTGTAGTCGATCTCGGGTTCGATGCTCTCGAGGCTCTGACGGCTGCTGGTGCTCATGCTGCGCTGCACTGAGCGCTCTTCGATGTCGTCGTTGTCATAGACGATGTCGAGCCCGCACCCGGGCGCGGCCTCCCCGGAGTCGAGGCACTCGTCGACGTCGGCGATGATCAGATCGCGCCACATCTCCTCAGCCTCCTCGGTGGGGAGCGAGGTCGGTCGAGCTGAATGTCACCCAGTCGTCGGCCTCGAGGACGAACCAGCCCTCGTCATTCGACTGCTCGGCCGCGAGCTCGAAGTTCTCGTGGTCGACATCGACCTCATAGGCGAGTCCGGCAACCAGCTCCGCACGATCGCCGTGCCCGCCTTCGCCGTTGACGGTGTACTCAAGGTCGCCGCCGCTCTGCGGCAGAGTCACTGCGGTGAGCGCGTAGATGTCGTCCACTTCCCACGTCTCGGACTGGAAATCTTGGACTGTGTCGATCGAGCCGGAGTGCTGCTCACCCCGACGGTCCACGTGTAGTCCACCGGAACGCTGTACTCGTCGGCGTAGCTGTCCTCCGAAGGCGCCTCCGCGATCTCGAGACCTTCGAGGGGAGCGATCTCCAGCGATCTGTCCAGCATCTCTTGGGTGAAGTCGCCGAATGAGCCGGAGAGATGATCCTCCGCGGCTGGGAGGTCGCCCGCGGTCAGGGCCTGCAGGTAGCCCTCGGCGGCGGCGTGGGGGACTGGTCGGCCGGTTCGCCTTCAGCCTCATCGTCCTGGGCTTCGGCCTCCTGCTCGTCACCGACCGCCTCTGGCTGGGGTTCGTCGTCGCCGCCCAGGAGCAGCCAGCCCACGATGGCCACCATGACGCCGCCGGCGAGCACCACGAGCGCTCCCAGAACGAGGACGGGCAGGAGCCATGCAGGTCGTGAACTCGTGGGCTCGGTGCTGCTCCAGTGGTTGGCGGGGCGCTGGCCCTGAGGCTCGTACGGCTGCTGCGTCTCGGACATGCTTACCCCTGAAGTCGTCTGTCTGCGGTTGTGACACTGATCCTAGCGCTTGGTCATGACATGGGGCAGGGCGGCTCGTTCAGGTCCGCGTCGCACAGACGTCCTCGTCGTCGAGCCACTGTTCGAGCTCCTGGCCGCTCAGGGCGTCTCCCGGATGAGGCCCTGCCGCCCGGATGCGACGCACCTCAGCGTCGGCGAACCCTGCGGAGTCGACCGCGAGCATGAGGTTGCCTTCGGCGGATCCGCTCATCACCTCATGCGGGGCGGAGAGAAGCATCCGGCTGCTGCAGCCGTCGGCCGCGGCAAGCACAGAGGCGACCAGTCTGCGGGCAAAGGTGAGGTCAGCGTCGTCGCCGAAGTTCATCAGCAGAGTCCCGGGGCTCCGGACGGCAGCCAGCGCCTGGCGGAAGAACGCCGGCTCGGTCAGGTGCGGCGGTGCCTGGGCCGAGTTGAAAAGGTCGATGACGAGGAGCTCGAACTGAGCGTCCCTGAGGGACGTGGAGAGCGCCTCTGCCGCGTCGGCGACGATGCTCCTCGGCGGGGGAGCCATCGGCAGATGCTCGAGGACGAAGGCGACGAGCTCCGGCTCATAGTCGACCACCGTCTGCTCGATGCCGGGCCAGGTCACGAGCAGCCACCGGGGCAGGGTCATCGCACCGGCGCCCAGATGCAGAGCGGTCCGAGCACTCTGCCCCCGAGAGGCCTCCAAGGCGGTGAGCACCGAGCGCATCCTGCGCAGATAGTCGTGGAGCAGGAAAGCCGGGTCCTGGGCCTCGACGTGCGACTGCTCGGCGGCTCCGATCGTGAGCACGACGCCTGACTCGGTGATCGAGTCATGCTCCAGCGTCGCGGTGAGTCCGGACCGGCTCAGTCGGACTCGTGCGGGAAGCTCCGGTGCCATGCGCCCATCAAACCACGGGCCGACGGACAGCTCCGACAGCAGGGGGACAGACGACTGTGGGTCCAGCTCCTGGGTGAGGAGCTGGACCCACAGGTCTCATTGAGGGTGGGTCAGGAGCCGATGACCTGGTCAGCCGTACGGGCCTGCGGGTAGCGGATCTCCTCGACCATCTCCTGGATCTCCGGGGTCGGAGGCTTGGTGGCCAGCGAGATGATGATGATCAGGGCGGCGTTGATCGTTGCGCCGATCACACCGATGCCCTCGGGGGAGATCCCGAAGACGTGATCGTTGGCGGCCGTCCCGAAGATCTCCAGGGTGTAGATCATGTAGCTGACCGAGAAGATCAGACCGGCCAGCATGCCGGTGACGGCACCCTTGGCGTTGGCCTTCTTCCAGAACACGCCGAGGATCAGCACCGGCAGCAGTGTGGACGCTGCGATGCCGAAGGCCAGCGCCACCACCTGGGCGACGAAGCCTGGCGGGTTCAGGCCGCCGATCACAGCGATGACCACTGCAACACCCATGGCGATGCGGGCCACGAGCATCTGCTTGGCGTTGGATGCCTGCTCCTTGGAGATCATCCGGTAGTAGATGTCGTGGCTGGCTGCCGAGGAGATGACCAGCAGCAGGCCGGCCGCAGTGGACAGCGCCGCTGCCATGCCGCCGGCAGCCATCAGGCCGATGATCGGAGCCGGAAGTCCGCCGATCTCCGGGGAGGCCAGCACCATGATGTCGTTGGAGACGATGAGGTCAGCGCCGGAGGCGGCCTGGTTCGAGACGGTCTCAATAATGCCGTCAGTGTTCAGGGTGACGTATCCGGCGGTCGACCACGGTTCGATCCAGCTGGGCAGCTCATCCGCCGTGGAGCCCTGTGCGCCGCGGAGCAGGTTCAGCTTGGTGAACGCGCCGACGGCAGGAGCTGTCAGGTAGAGGATACCGATGAAGAACAGTGCCCAGAAGACCGAGTAGCGCGCCCCGCGGACGGTTCGCGTGGTGTAGAAGCGGATGATCACGTGAGGCAGGCCGGCGGTGCCGAGCATGATGGTCAGCGTCACCAGGAACACGTCGAGCATGCCGCCCGGGCGTCCGCCAAACGCATCGGTGAACTCGTTGAGCCCGAAGTCGCTCTGGAGTCCGTCCAGCTCGCTGAGGATCTGGCCGAAGGTGACCTGGGGGATCGGGATGCCGCCGAGGCTCTGCGAGACAGCCACTGCCGGGATCAGGTAGGCGGTGATCAGCACGATGTACTGGGCCACCTGGGTGTAGGTGATCCCCTTCATGCCGCCGAGGACGGCGTAGAAGAAGATGACAGCTGCCGCAACGATGACGGCCCACTCCGCCGGGAGGCCCAGGAAGCGGGCGAACACCACGCCGCCGCCGGTCATCTGACCGACCACGTAGGTGAAGGAGGCGATGATCGCACAGGCTGCTGCCACGACGCGGACGGAGTCCGAATAGCGGTCGCCGACGAACTCAGGAACGGTGAACTTCCCCCACTTGCGCAGGTACGGAGCGAGCAGCAGGGCCAGCAGCACGAAGCCGCCGGTCCAGCCGATCAGGTAGACCGAGGCGTCGGAGCCCATGAAGGCCACCATGCCTGCCATGCCGATGAAGCTTGCCGCACTCATCCAGTCAGCACCGACGGCCGCGCCGTTGGTGATGGCGGAGACGCCGCGGGAGGCGACGTAGAAGTCCTTCGACTGGCTGACGCGTGCCCGCCAGGCGATAACGATGTAGATGCCGAAGGTCAGAATGAGGAAGAAGAGGGTCCAGAACTGCATAGCGCTCATGCCTTGTCACCTCCGGGCTTCTCTGAGACGCCGAATTCTGAGTCGATGCGGTCCATCCAGACGGCGTACACGAGGGTGATCAGGATGAAGGTGATGATGGATCCCTGGTGGGCGAACCACAGTCCCAGCGGGAAGCCGAGGATCTCGAAGTTGTTGAGCGGCTCGATGAGGAGGACGCTCAGGCCCAGTGAGACGAACGCCCAGATGCTCAGGAGGACGACGAGCACTCTCACGTTCTTCTTCCAATAGCGTTTCCGCCAGCTGAGGTCCGGCGGCGGACTGCCGGCCTCCTGATGCTGGTCCACGTCGGACATAGTGATCTCCTTCTCTTCACAAGGGTGGTGCGTGCGTTACCCAGCGCACTGTTGCGTCAGGGCCTGAAGTTAGAGAACACTGAATGTGATGGCAGTCACAAGCTGAGAGGCATGAACGGAAGCCACTCTTCCTTCAGCGGTCACTGAGAACTCTTCAGTGGCTCATGCAGAAGGGTCCTGTGCCGTTTGATCGGGATTGACCACCACTCGGGGGCAGAAAAATGCCGCTCATCGACGATTCCCAGCAAAAACATAGCTATGTGATGTGCCTCACCTTAGTCTGAGGCCATGGCAGCGACACAGCAGTCCAAAACCTCGAAAGCACAGAACGCCGGCAGCATCCAGTCCGCAGCAGAGCTGCAGGGACTCGCCGGCGTGGCCCAGCGCCTCAAAGCCGGCAGCCGAGACGGCTTCGGCGTCTTCCACATGGGGAGCTTCGCCATGCTCGGCGCCGGCTTCATGCTCCTCATCGCCACGTTCTCCCCTTGGGTCTACGTCACGCTCACCCAGGACATCATCGGCGAAGCCTTCGTCCTGCGCGGCACCGACGGCCCCGGCATCGTCACCATCTGCATGGGCGTGCTGGCGCTCGCCGGCGGGTTCTTCCCGCGCAGGCGCTTGGCCATCGCGCATGCTCTCATCGCCGGGGGGCTGACCGGCCTCGTCGTCGGATGGCAGGTGTGGAACATCCTCAGCGCCTCCGCCGCCACCGCGTGGGGGTCATTCCTTCCCGGCATGGGCCTGGTGCTCTCTGCGGGCGCCGTGGCGCTGCTCCTGCACGCAGCGGTTCGCATGATCCGCGGCTGGGAGAAGCCGGCTCAGAAGGCCGTGGCGTGATGTCCGGCGCGCGAGCTCTCATCCTCGACCGGGACCCCCTGACCCGGCACCGGCTGCGCCGCTCCCTCGCCCCCGCTCGGGGCGTAGAGATCATCGGGGAGGTCAGCTGCGCCGAAGAGGCGATGGCTCTGCTCGATCGCCTCGGCGCCAATGTGCTGATCACCGCAGAGCAGAGCGGGACTCCCGCTGCTCCCCGCCACGAGCCCGAGGCCGAAACGGTCCGCATCCCCGTGCAGCGGCAGGGGCGGACAGTGCTGGTCGACGCCTCACGCATCGTCTTTGCCGACGCCGCAGGCGGCTACGCGCGCCTGAAGCTCGGCGACGAGCGGCACCTGGTCTCCTTCTCACTCTCTGAGCTCGAGCGGAGGCTCCCTGACCACTTCTTCCGCGCTCACCGCTCATGCTTGGTGAACCTGCATCTGGTCCGGGAGCTCACTCCCGATTTCGGCGGCTCCCTGACGCTGATCATGGGGGATCGCGAACGCTCACGCGTCGGGGTCTCTCGCCGACGCGCACGCGATCTCCGTGCTCGGCTGGGCGTCCCGGCCACGCGGACTGCCTCGCCTGAATAGAGGGGGCAAGCACCGCCCTGCACGAAAGAGCCCGCCCCGGAGACCCAGGGCGGGCTCTTTCGTCTGACTGAGGGCGAAGGCTACGAGCTGTTCTCGTCCTTCGGCTTCGTGTTCGGCTCCACCGTTTCGATCGTCCCCGTGGCGACAGTCTCGTCGAAGAACTCCTCGGACTCGCTCTCCCAGCCCTCGTAGGACTGTGCGTACTCCTCGGAATCGAACTCGGTGTCCGGCAGTGGGTCGCGATATCCAAGCTCTCGGTTCCAGCCCAGAACACCCGTCTCCGTGTTGACGGTGGTGGCCTGGCCTGGGACGTCCTGGATGGCCAGCACGAGATCGTCATTGGCGACGCCCTCGGCCAGCTTCCGCTCGCTGGAGCGCGCCGGAAGGCCTGCAAGCGTCGCAGATGCGCCGCCGAACAGAGTGCGCAGGGAGGTCGCCTGCTTATTGAGCAGGCTGAGCAGGTTGCGCTGGACCGCTGTGCCATTCTCTGCGCCGGCCGCCTCTCGAGCGGCCTTGACCATGGCCGCCTTCGTGGCGTGGTGGCGGACTCGGACGTACTTCGATGAGGTGCGCCCCTCAAAGAGCAGAAGGCGCAGCATCGCGATCACTGCGAGCGCATAGACGATCGACAGAGGTGCTGCTGCCATGATCGCCGACATCTGCAGCACGGTCATGGACGCCTCGGGATCGGGCGCCGCGGAGAGCAGCACGATCGCGGTGATGGCGATCAGCACGGTCCAGAACGTCCTGGTCAGCTTCGGGGTCTCGGTGCGTCCGCCGTAGGAGAGCACATCGGTGACCAGGGATGCCGAGTCACCTGAGGTGATGAAGAACAGCGTGACGATCAGGATGGCGATGACCGAAGCGATGGACGCGATGGGCAGCTGCTCCAGCATCAGGAAGAGGGACTCCTCTGTGCCGATCTCGGCAGCGCCCTCGTCGTCATAGCTGACCATCGTGCCCTCGGTGATCTGGAACCACAGGCCGGTGCCGCCGAAGATGGAGAACCACAGGAGCCCCACCATGGTGGGGGCCAGCAGCACGCCCAGGACGAATTCGCGGATGGTGCGTCCCCGGGAGATGCGGGCGATGAACATGCCGACGAAGGGCGCCCAGGACATCCACCAGCCCCAGTAGTAGACCGTCCAGTCCACGGAGAACGAGCCCAGCAGGCCGCCGTCCTCCGTGACCCCTTCCCCGCCGGATCCGGCGTAGTCCATCGAGGACTCGAAGAGCATCTGCGGGAAGATCTGAATGTATTCGCCGATGTTGGCCACGAACGACTGCAGGAGGAAGAGGGTCGGGCCGGCCGCCAACACGAACAGTGCGAGGCAGGCTGCAGCGATCATGTTGGTGTTGGAGAGCCATTTGAGGCCCTTGTTGACGCCGGTGATGACCGAAATCGTGGCGATCCCCATGACCACCACCACGACCATGGTGAGCAGGAACTGGTCTGAGCCGTCCTCGACCCAGCCCATGAAGCCCAGCCCTGCGGCGATCTGCTGCGTGCCGAAGCCGAGAGAGGTCACGACGCCGAAGACGGTGCCCGTGATGGCGACGATGTCGATCAGGTGGCCGACCCAGGATTCGATGAGCCTGCGGCCGAAGATCGGCTCGAGCAGCCAGCGGACGGACAGAGGGCGTCCGCGGCGGAACGTCATATAGGCAAGGCCCAGCCCCACGACGACGTAGATGGCCCAGGCGTGGAGCCCCCAGTGGAAGGCCGTTGCGCCGAAGGCCGATCCGATCATGTCGGACTGCGTGGCCATACCCTCGCTGGTGGCGTCTCCGGTTGCCTCAGGCGGTGCGACGAAGTGCCAGAGAGGCTCTGCGACACCCCAGAAGACCAGGCCGATGCCCATACCCGCCGCGAAGAGCATCGTGAACCACGACCCCAGAGCGAATTCGGGCTTCTCGTCGTCGCGGCCCAGGCGAATGTTGCCCACTTTGGACAGTCCGGCCCAGAAGGCGAAGCCGACGAAGACGGCGGTGATGATCACGTACCACCAGCCGATGGTCTCGACCACCGTGTTGTTGAGCTCCTCGAAGCCCTCCCCGCCGTATTCGGCGCCCCACCAGGTGGCGAAGATCAGGCCGGCGATGATGATGATCACCGCAGGGATGAATACGGGCTTGTTCAGTCCGCGCCAGACGTCTGACGGCGACCAGTCCCGGAGTTTCGTCTCGGGCTCCACAGCCATAGCTGTCTGTCCTTCCTCATTGGTTCAGTGATGCACTCCTGCGCCCACCATACTCTTGCTGGAAAAAACAACAGGTCAGGGCTTAAAGCCCACTGAACGGTGCGGCCGGAATGTCCGCGGCATTGGGAGAACAGGAACGTCACGGCTTTATAACATTTCTTCAAATCTTGAGAAGCGGGGTTGGCACCCTGAGCCGACCTGGTTACCGTGGTGGGCATGCCTGAAGGCTCTACTGCTCCTGCGCGCCGTTTTCGAGGGATATGCGCCGCCAGCACCTCTGCTGCCGCCGTCGCGGCCCTCACATTCGCGGCCGCTCCGGCAGCTCACTCGTCGCCCGCCCCGGACGCGTCCTACGCAGCCGCGCTGACGCCTCTGTACCCCACACCTGGCCAGCCTGCCTCCAGCGAGCCCGGCTCCGAGGCTGAGGTGACTGCTGTGCCCAACGAGGAGGACGGTCTCCGCGTCGCGACTCTGCACGCCGGGCTCACTGCTTCGAACCCCGAAGGCAGCGATCCCCTCGACAGCCTCATCAGCGACCTGGCAGGCGGGAACCACGGCCAGGCGAGGACCTTGGCCGAGACCGTCCAAATCAATGAGCCGGATGTGCTGGTCCTCACGGGGGTCAGCCACGACGAGGACGGCCGCATCGCCGAGATCCTGCAGAACCAGTACTTCGCAAGCGGTCAGAACGGGCAGTCCAGCAAGCACTACCCCCACGTGTTCACGGCGCCCACGAACTCGGGTGTGGACTCCGGCGTGGATCTCGACGGAGACGGAACCGTCGGAGGCTCCGGTGACGCCATGGGGTACGGCTCCTACCCGGGCCAGGAGGGGATGATCATCTTCTCCAAGGAGCCGCTCGACACTGACGGTGCTCGCACTTTCCAGGAGTTTCTGTGGAAGGACATGCCCGGCTCCTCCCTCTCGGACGAGGGCTTCACACAGGCGGAGGAGTCGATCCTGCGGCTGGCTACAACGAGCCTGTGGGACGTTCCCGTGCTCGTCGAAGGTCATGAGCCCATTCATCTCATCGTTTCGGCGACCGCGGCTTCCGACGAGCCGGGCACCGCGGATCGGGCTCGGTCCGAGGACTTCGCTCAGGTTCTGGCGGACTACGTGTCCTCTGAAGCCTGGTATCTGTATGACGACGAGGGAGTCGAGGGCGGGCTGCGCCCCGGTGCTCAGGCCATCGTCGTCGGGGAGCCGTTCATCCATGAAGATGCCGGGGCCGAGAAGCTGATCAGCCACCCGGCGCTGGAGGACCCCGAGCCTGAAGCGGTCACCGACACCGACGTGAGCGAACGTCCGGGCGAACCTTCGCAGACTGACGAGACCGCCACCCGGTGGGTGAGCGGCGGAGAGGACCTGCGAGCGTCCTTCGCCGTGCCCTCGAAAGGGCTGAGCTTCATCCAGTCAGGCGTCTTTTGGCCGGGAGACGGCGAGTTCGGTCATAGGACGGTGGACCCCACCGCCTCGAACGCCCTCGACGACCGCCTCGTCTGGCTGGATGTCCACGCCCCGCACTGAGAACGTCCGGGGTGGGGTGACTCCCCAGCTGGGCGGCCCGTAGACTTCCGGGCATGGCCTCGATGAGCATCATCCCCTCCGGCGGCTACGACCCCCAGGATCACCCGCCGGTCCCCAGCAGGTCGCCGAGCACCAAGCAGGGCGCCGGCTCTGTGCTGCGCAGCGCCGCCGGCGGCTACGCGGCGGCCAAGGGGCTCAGCATGGTCTCCCGCAAAACATTTTCCGAGGACGGTCGTCTCACACCGACAGCGGAGGAATGGCTCACACGAGCGGTCACCGTTCAGCGGCCCGTCGTCCTGGCCAACCTGCGCCGCCTCCGGAAAGCGCACCCCACCCACACCAACCGGCAGCTCGCCCATGAGCTCGACCGAGAGTTCAAGCGCACCCTCACCGGCTCCGGGGCGGCAATCGGTGCCACAGCTGCTGTTCCAGGAGTGGGCACTGCGGCTGCGCTGGGCATCTCCGCAGCCGCTACAGGGGGCTTTCTGGAGCTGTGCGCCCTCTACGCCCAATCCATGGCAGAACTCTCGGGAATCACCACCGAGGACCCGCAGAAGGCCAAGCTGCTGGTCATGGGCGTGATGCTCGGCGATGACGGCCGCAAACTGCTGGCTGAGCTCAACGCTCAGGCCGGCGGCAAGGGAGCCGGGCCGATCAGCTCCATGGTTCCGCTGAGCTCATGGGGGTCAGCCTCCGCGGGCTCCTCGACCATGGGCAATCTGGTCGCCAACCAGCTGAAGCGGCAGTTCCTGAAGCGATTCTTCGTGCGCCAAGGCTCATCCATGTTCGCCCGCGCCATACCGTTCGGCATCGGCGCCGCCGTCGGTGGGCTCGGCAACCGTGCCCTGGGCTCACGAGTCATCGACAGTGCCCACAAGACCTTCGGCGAGCTGCCGGAGGGGACGCCCGCCGCACTCGTAGCGGACTTTCGGCGGGGGCTCGAACGCGATAAGCACCGGGCCGAACGCCGGGAGCGGCGCCAGCGCAGGAAGGCGCTGAAGGCCGAGGGTCGGTCGGAGCGTGCCCAGCGCAGAGCGCTGCGCGCAGCAGAGGCCGAGTCCGACGACGAGGACGGCCAGGAGCTGCGAGAAGTCGGGTCCTAGACCGGTTCACCCACTGTTCACCTGACGTTCTGTCCGGGTTTCACCCGCTGCCCCTCCCCGGTTGATTTCATCGCCTTGCATAGGGGGTGTGACGACAGGCCTCTTCAGCGCACAGTCCACAGCCCCCGCCTCCGCGCCGACCAGGCGACGCGCGCAGATCTTCGCCCACCGCGGTGCCTCCGGAGCATTCGCCGAGCACACGCGCGCCGCCTACCTCCACGCCCTGGCAGAAGGAGCCGATGGGCTCGAGATCGATGTGCATCTCACCAAGGACGGCCAGGTGGTCTGCTTCCACGACGAGACTCTGGACCGAACCACCGACGCCCGAGGCCTGGTGGCGGAGCGGACCCTGGCTGAGCTTCGCCGACTCGACGTCTGCAGCTGGAAGACCTCAGCGATTCCCGCCGAGTACGGCGGGCTCCGCAGCCAGCTGATGACCCTTGGGGACACTCTGGAGCTGCTGCTCACTGCTGGTCGAAGCGTGCGCCTGGCCATCGAGCTGAAGCATCCGTCGCCCTTCGGCCATCAGCTCGAAGATCACGTCCTCCGTACGCTGCTGTCCTACGGGTGGGATCCCGAGACGTCTCGCATAGGCGTGAAGGAGGGGCAGGCCGTCGAAGTGTCCTTCATGAGCTTTCACCCGGGGTCCCTCATGCACCTGGCTGATTTGGTGCCGGCGGAGAAGCTGTGCGCCCTGTTCGCCCCGGTGACATCCGAGGACGTCGGTGCTCGCGCGGGACGCACGCCCCTGGGTACGGCATTCAGGCCCCTGATCTCCGCAGTGATGCGCGGCGCTGTCAAGGACGCCGAGGCGCTGGTGTGGAACAGGCAGGTCGGCATCGCGGGCCCGGGGATGAGCTTCGTGCGCGCGCACCGTGCTGAGGCCAAAGCCTGGATCGCCCGGGGCGCGCACCTGCGCGTGTGGACCGTGGATGAGCCCGAGGACGCGCAGCTCCTTCTGTCGCTGGGGGTCCAGGAGCTGACGACGAACTTTCCGGGTCGGATGGTCAATGAGGTCTCGACGCAGGCGAGCTTCAGCTGAGAGCTGGGCCATGGCTTCCTGCCGGGCCGGATCCTCTCCGCGTAGAATGAGGAGACCGTACTCAGTGAGGGAGGTCACTCATGACGGATGCACGTGGGAGCACGAGCCCCAGCGGCGCGGTGGTGGTGGGAGTGGACGGCTCGGAGCAGTCTCTGCGCGCCGCGCACTGGGCCGCCGCCGAGGCCTACCGACGCGGCCTGCCGCTTTCGGTGCTGACCGCATACTCGATGCCGGCCTTTGCCGCCTCCTCCATGGACGGCGGCTACGCCATGATGGATGACTCCGGCCTGCGCGCCGGAGCTGACGGCGTCATCGAGCAGGCCAGGGAGTTCCTCCGGGACTACCCGGCCGAGGTGACCTACCGCGTCGAATCGGGGGATCCCTCGACGGTGCTCCTCGAGGAGTCGCGGACCGCTGAGCTGGTCGTGATCGGCACCCGAGGCCGGGGAGGGTTCCTCGGCCGGCTGCTCGGCTCCGTCTCGTCAGCGCTGCCCGCGCACGCGCAGTCGCCGGTCGTTCTCGTGCCTCTGCAGTTCTCGTCGCAGGCAGAGAATGCCGTGACCTCGGCAACCGGGGCCATACCGATCGTCTCCGAGTCGGACGGCCCAGGGGCTGCTGCGCCGGCAAGCCTGGTGGAGCAGGGCGCCAAGCCCATCCGTGAGCGGGACCCGCGGCCGGTGATCGCAGGAGTGGACGGATCCGACTACGGCCGAGTGGCCGCACTGACCGCCGCCCGAGAAGCGTCTGAGCGCGGCACCACGCTGAGGCTGGTGTGCGCACTGCCGCCCGTCAGCGCCATCACCATGTGGGCTCCTACTCACATCGACGATGCTGAAGCGATCGAGGAGCTGAGGGGCAAGCTCTACGCCGGCGCGCTCTGGCTCAACTATCACTACCCGTCGCTGCACATCGACTATGAGGTCCAGTCCGGCACGTCGGTGGACGTGCTGGTCGATCAGACGCGCCATGCTCAGCTCACCGTCCTCGGCACTCGGGGCCGCGGAGGATTCGCCGGCATGCTGCTGGGCTCCACATCCCAAGGCGTGATCCAGCGTGCGGCCGGCCCGCTGATGGTGGTGCCGGAGAACTCCGATCGTCGCATTGCTAACCGCGATGAGTTCGGGCCCGTTCTATAGGGGGGGGGCTCTGAGCCCATATCGCACGCCAGACGCAGGTGGGCCCCGGGGATATGACATCCCCGGGGCCCACCTGCGTGGTGAGGCTCTGGCGTCAGCCCACGCGCTGACCGTGGGAGGCGCCGCCGAACATGCGACGTTCGGTCACACCGGAGGCCGGAGTGCCAGCGTCGAGGATCATGCCGCCGCCGGCGTAGACGGCCACGTGGTAGGCGCTTCCGCGGCCGCCCCAGAAGACCAGGTCCCCGGCCTGCAGGTCACTGATGGAGACGGTGGTCCCCACCGTGGACTGCTGAGCGGCGGTCCGGGGGAGGCTGATCCCTGCCGCGCGGAAGGCTGCGGTGGTGAAGCCGGAGCAGTCGTAGGCGGTCGGACCGTTGCCGGCGTGCCGGTAGAACACACCGGGGGTGTTCACGATGCTGCGTGCCGCACTGACCGCCGCGGTGGCGCCCCCACCCGGAGCGGGCGCTGAGGCCGGGGTCGCACCCGAGCCGGAGCTGGTCGAGTTCGAGCTCGGGGAGCTGGACTGGGTGGGGCTGCTGGACGTTGACGGGCTCGAGCTGGATCCGGAGCTGCTGCTCGAGGAGCTGGAGCTGCCGTGGCGGGACTCGAGCATGTTCACGTGCGAGGTCATCGCCACCTGCGAAGCACGGCCGCTCGAGTCCGTCAGCGCATCGTTGTTCAGCACCGCTCGGTAGTAGTCGCTGCCTGAGCCGGAGAAGTTGGGCTCCAGCTCCGCGCCTCGTTCCATCAGTCGGCGCAGATCGCCGCTGAGGTTCCCATAGGAGGGGATCGATGGAGCGGACGAGGAGCTGGAGCTGCCGCTCGAGGACGAGCTCGAGCTCGACGACGAGCTGGATGAGCTGGAGCTGCTCGACGAGGAGCTGCTGCTCGATGAGGAGCTGGAGCTGCTGCTTGAGTTCGACGAGGAGCCGGATGAGCTGCTGTTCGACGAGGAGCTCGTCTGGGACGGGCTCGGTGTCGAGGACGGGGTGGGTGACGCGTTGGATTCGAGGTAGCGCACGTGGTCAGACATGGCGTCGAAGTTGAACGAGCCGTCTGAGGACATGAACGTGTCGTTGCTCTGCGCCAGCGTGTAGTAGTTCGAGGCGCTGGAGATGTTCTCGAGCTCTGCGGCCTCGGCCAGCAGGTCCCGCTGGCTCGATGAGAGCTGGCTGAACGGTGCGGGGCCGGGCGTGCTCGCTCAGTGGGAGTGGACTCCGCCGTGGGGGTGGGCTCCGCAGGGGGTGGGCTCAGCTGTTTCGCTGGGCTCCTCAGTGGGAGTCGGCTCTTCGGTGGGCGTCGGCTCCGCAGAGGGGTGGGCTCCGCTGTTTCGCTGGGCTCCTCAGTGGGAGTCGGCTCCTCGGCAGGCGTTGGCTCTGCGGATGGGGTGGGCTCAGCTGTTTCGCTGGGCTCCTCAGTGGGAGTCGGCTCTGCGGATGGGGTGGGCTCAGCTGTTTCGCTGGGCTCCTCCGACGCTTCCTCCTCCTCCTCATCTTCGGAGGATGCGGCTTCCCCTTCCGCATCCTCCGAAGAGGTGTTGGACGCGGGCTCAGCCTGCACGTCCTCGTCGCGGACCTCGGCCTGCTCTGCCTCGGCGCGCAGCTGCTGCACGCGGAAGGCCAGGGCCTGATAGTCCACATCGCCGTCGTCGTCGAGGAAGTCAGGAATTGCCGAGGACCATCTCGTAGAACTCTTGGAGCGAGTAGCCTTCGCCCTCGAGCTCGTGCAGAGCCACCATCTGGCGGTGGACGTTGGCGCCGAGCTCCTCCACGTCCTCGACGGTTGAGCTGCTGCTGGTGTCGACGCTGGCCTCGGCCTCGCGGGCCTCCTCCGCCAGGCGCTCCGCCTCAGCCTCGGCCTCGCGGGCCGTCTGCTCAGCGGCGACGGCGTCAGACTCGGCGCGGTCCTCGAGCTGCTGGTCCGTGGCGTCGTCGGCCAGAGCGTGTTCGTCACCAAGGAGGACATCTGCGGCAGAGGTGTCGTCGTCCTCAGTGTCCTCTACGGCCATGGCGGCCTCGGCCTCGGTCCGCGCCTGCTCAGCGGTCTCCTCGGCCTCCTCCGCAGCGGCGAGGCGTTCAGACGCCTCAGCCTGCTGGCGCATCAGGTTCTGCTCCAGCTCGTCAGCGCGAGCGCTGGCCTGGTCGATGCGGCCGGCGATGTCAGCGATCATGCGGTCGCTGGCCTCGCGGTCGCTCTTGGCGCCGGAGATGTCGTCGACGGACGGGTTGGCGGGCAGGGCCGTGGTGGTGCCGCCCTCGACGGTGCCGCCCTGCTCCTGCTGCTCGGCTGCACTGTTGGTGCGGTCGGCGACAATGTCGGGCAGGGTCGTTCCGACCAGGGCGGTGGTCACGATCACGGCGGTGACGGCCGCCACCGCAAGATTACGGTTGTTCACAGCAGTTCCTCACTTTGTTCCTCGGGCGCAGCGGGGCTCCAGGTGGGGGCCGGGTCGGCACAGAGCGGATGAGGGTGAGCGATGGGAAGCTCCTCATCCGGTGTCGAGCGATGGGAAAGCTCTGAACCGGTTGGGTCCTGTCGTGGTGCTGCTCCGCTCACGTTAATTGCGAAAAGGTCACGACGACAAGGTGTGTCGCTTTTTCTGTGATTGAACTGTGAGCCCTAGATCCGCATGGTGACGCGGATCTAGGGTCACAAATCAGTCTCGATGAACCTTCAAGCTACTTGAAGGTTGGCCATTGCCCAGGTTTGTCACAGGCCTGTGCTAGGCGGAGTCATGCGCTGGGGGCCGCACTGTGAGGGCTCAGCCCCAGCCCAGGCGGTGCAGGGTCTCGTCGTCGATCCCGAAGTAGTGCGCGACCTCGTGCACCACGGTGATGCGAACCTGTTCGACCACTTCTTCGCGGCTGCTGCAGATGCTCAGAATCGGCTCCTTGTAGAGCGTGATGCGGTCGGGCATCGCCCAGGGGGCCTCCCCGCGCTCCGTCAGAGGGATGCCCTCGTAGAGTCCGAGCAGCGTGGTCTCCGGGTCCTCCCACGGCTCTGGGGTGTAGACGTCTTCGACGAAGACCGCCACGTTGTCGATCTTCGAGGCGAGGCGCTCCGGAATGGACTCCAGTGCGACGCCGACGGCCTCGTCGAACTCCTCGTCTGACATCGCAGGGACCATGTCCCCACTCTAGGGGCGTCGGCACTGATTTGATGCGGCTGCGCCGGAGCGACTATTCTTATCAGGTCCTCATCGTGGGCTTTCGAACGCGATGGAGCAGGCCCCCATCGTCTAGCGGCCTAGGACACCGCCCTTTCACGGCGGCGGCACGGGTTCGAATCCCGTTGGGGGTACGGATTGGCGTTGCAGGCAAAGCACTGGTAACGTTCTTCCTCGGCCGTCATGGCCGGTACAACTGAAAATATGGCCCTGTGGCGCAGTTGGTTAGCGCGCCACCCTGTCACGGTGGAGGTCGCGGGTTCAAGTCCCGTCAGGGTCGCCAGGCATCGGATTCAGTGAAGGCTCTGTAGCTCAGTTGGTAGAGCGTTCGACTGAAAATCGAAAGGTCACCGGATCGACGCCGGTCGGAGCCACCAATCCGGTGTCATAGATAGCCCCCGTACTCTTCGGAGTGCGGGGGCTATCTGCGTCACAACCGAGTGTGCTCTCGTCTCTTGGGCTCGGGGCTGAAAGGATGAGCCTCAGACGGCTGACAGAGCCGTTCAGCCGATCGTGCTGACCCCACTGTGCAGAGGCAGGACTCTTCATGACTCAGCCCCCTCAACCGCCGGAGCCCCACGGACCGGAGTCCGAAGGCGCAGACCCGCATCCCCCGGAGCCGGCCGAACCGCATCGGCCCGAGCCCAACGAAGCTCACCGGCCCGATCCCGCCGAGCCGCACCGGCCGGAGCCGGCCGCTGCTGAGCACCAGGCGCAGGGGCCCACGCCCCCGCGTCCGCCCTACCCGGGCCCGCCAGCGGGCGGCGGGGGGTATCAGCCCCCGTACCAGCCGCCGACCGGCCCCGGCGGAGGCTCGGACGGGTCAGGAGAGCCGCGTCGGGACCCGGCCCGCCGCAAAGGGTTCTTCGGTGCCCTGTTCGACCTGACGTTCCGCAGCTTCGTCGCGATCAAGTTCGCGTCGTTCATCTACGTGATCCTGCTGGTCGCCATCGCCATCGGCTGGATCATCGCCATGATTGCGACGCTGGTGCTCACAGTTGCTGTCGCCCAGGAGAACGGGGTTCTGGCCGTCCTGATGTTCCTCGGCGGCGTCATCGGCGGGACCATCTGGTCTGCCGTGCAGCTGATCGTTCTGCGCGTGGTTCTTGAGTTCATGATCGCTGCCATCCGTACAGCGGAGAACACCGGAATCGCCGTCGACGAACTGGAGCGGCTCAACGCCCGCAGATGAGGCGAGGAGGACGCGGCTGCGGTCCGTGTGAGGCCGCGCCGCGTACTGCCCGCGGTCAGCTGAAGTCTGCGATCACCGGCGCATGATCGCTGGCACCCTTGCCGCGTCGCTCGTCCTTGTCGATGAACGCGTCTGCGGCACGGTCCGCAAGTGCGGGGGAGGCGAGGAGAAAGTCGATCCGCATGCCCTGCCTCTTCTGGAAGCGCAGGCTGGTGTAGTCCCAGAACGTGTACGCCCCGGGCCCCGGAGTGTAGGGGCGGGCCACGTCCGCGTAGCCGGCGTCCAGGAACCCCTGGAACGCGGCGCGCTCCTCGTCGGTGACGTGGGTCAGCCGGTTCTTCTCAAAGAAGTCGATGTCCCACACATCCTCATCCTCCGGCGCCACGTTCCAGTCGCCGGCCAGGACGATCTGCGCGTCGGGCGTCTCCGTCAGCCAGGCCTCGGCATGGTCGCGGAGGCGGTCCAGCCAGCCGAGCTTGTAGGTCATGTGCTCGTCGTCGCGCGAGCGGCCGTTGGGGACGTAGAGGGACCACACCCGCACGTCGCCGCATGTTGCAGCGATCGCCCGGGCCTCCTGAACCGGGTCCTTTCCCGCCTTCCCGAAGGGGGGCTGGTCGGGGAAGGTCCTCTCCACGCCCTTCATGCCCACGCGCGAGGCGATGGCGACGCCGTTCCACTGGTCGTAGCCGAAGTGGGCCACGTCGTAGCCGTTGTGCTCGAAGACCTCCCACGGGAAGTTCTCGTCCTTGCACTTGGTCTCCTGGATGGCCAGAACATCTACGTCCTGGCGCTCCAGAAACTCCTCGACCCTGTCGGCCCGGGCCCGCAGCGAATTGACGTTCCATGTAGCGATGCGCATCGCCAGAACGCTATCAGGACTCGGACTTCCACCACTGGTCGGCGATCGTGACCGGCTCTGTGCGCTTATGGCGCGTCTTCAGCCACTGGTTCTCGAGCCGGGCTGCCGTCTCCGCGGAGACCTCGCGGCCCTCCAGATAGTCGTCGATCTCGTCGTAGGTGATGCCGAGCTCCGTCTCGTCAAGCTGTCCTGGGCTGTCGTCCAGCAGATCGGCGGTGGGAGCCTTGGTGTAGAGCCTCTCCTCCGCGCCCAGGTGCTTCAGGATCTGCCTGACCTGCCGCTTGTTCAGCGTGAACAGGGGGGCGACGTCCACGCCGCCGTCCCCGTACTTGGTGAAGAAGCCGGTGATGCCCTCGGCCCCGTGATCGGTGCCGACCACCAGAGCGTTGTTCTCGCCGGCCACCGCATACTGGGCCACCATGCGCAGGCGCGCCTTGACGTTGCCTCGGTGGTAGTCCTTCAGGGGTCGGCCGTGGCCCTCGGCGAAGGCCGCATCCATCCCGGCGACGGCCTGTTCGATGTTGAAGGTGTGCAGGCGGTCCGGGCCGATGAATCCGAGCGCCCGCTCGGCGTCCTCCTCATCATGCTGGACCCCGTGTGGGAGCCGCATCGCATGGAAGGTCGCCTCATACCCGTCCTCGCGCAGCTTCTCGACGGCCAGCTGGCACAGTCGTCCGCCCAACGAGGAGTCCACCCCGCCCGAGATGCCCAGCACCAGGCCGTCCGCTCCCGCGGCCTTCACGTACTCAGCCAGGAACGTCGTGCGGCGCAGCACCTCCTCGGTGGGGTCGATCGTGGGGCTGACGCCCATCTCTTCCAGAATCTGATTCCGCAGATGACCCATACTGCGCAGTGTATCCGGGGCTTCGTGACCCAGATGTGAATGGCGGCTGAACGCCGCCTTGACGGAGGGCGCGCACAGTCCCGGCACGACGGATCATAGGATGCCTGTATGACTTCTGCTGCTGACCGCGACCGTCTCAACGAACTCATCCGCGACCTCGCCGTGGTGCGCGGTCGGGTGACCCTCTCCTCGGGCAGAGAGGCCGACTATTACGTCGACCTGCGCCGCGTCACACTCCACCACGAGGCCTCCGGCCTGGTGGGCCGGGTGATGCTGAACCTCCTCGACGAGGCGGGGATCGACGTCGACGCCGCAGGAGGGCTGACGATGGGTGCGGACCCGGTCGGAACGGCTCTGATGCACGCCGCGCGGGAGCAGGGCCGCAGCGTGGACGCGTTCGTGGTGAGGAAGCAGCAGAAGGACTACGGAATGGGGCGCCAGGTGGAGGGCCCCTCAGTGGAGGGTCGCCGAGTGGTGGTCCTGGAGGACACCTCCACCACAGGAGGCTCGGCGCTGACAGCAGTGGAGGGAGTCCGCGCAGCGGGCGGCATCGTCCAGGCTGTGGCCGTCATCGTGGACCGGGCAACCGGGGCCGGGGATCACATTGCGCAGCAGGCGGATGTTCCCTATCTCTACGCCTACACCAAGGACGACCTCGGCCTGGAGTGAGCACCCCGCCTCAGCGCAGGGGGCGCTGGAGCAGGTATGTGCCCAGCGTCCTGCCGTGCTTGACGTCGACCTGCGGCAGGTGGCCGACGGGACGGAAGCCCAGCTTGGTGTGCAGGGCGAACGACGCCTCACTCTCCTCATCGGTGAGCACGCCGATCATCTGCTGGTGCCCCGCTTCGGCGCAGCGCTCGATCAGAGCGCTCAGGAGCGCGGTTCCGACGCCGCGGCCGGCGGCAGCAGGACTGAGGTAGATGCTGTCCTCAACCGTGATGCGGTGCTCGGACTTCGGGCGCCACCAGTCCGCATAGGCGAAGCCGACGATCTCGCCGGGCGCCTCGTCCGCGCTCTCCGCCTCCGGGTGCAGCTCGGCCACGAGGAAGGGCAGGCCGTCCTCCCGCATGCGCTCCATGCGCACCTGCCAGTCAGCGGCGGTCGGTGCCCGATGCGTGAAGGTGGCCAGAGTGCTGAGCACATAGTGCTCCATGATGGTCGCCGCAGCGTCGAGGTCTGCGGTCTGCGCGTCGCGGATGATCGGTTCAGTCACCCTGCAGAGGGTAGCCGAGAAGCTCAGCCGAGCGCCCGGCCGATGCGCTCTGCGGCCTCGGTGAGCGTCGACTGCGAGCACGCGAAGTTCAGCCGGGCGTGCCGTTCGCCGCCGGTGCCGAATCCGTGCCCGCCGCTCAGCGCCACTCCGGCCTCCGCGAGCAGGTGCCGCGCGGGGCCCTGGATGGGCGATTCGGTGCCGCCCGTCGGCTCATCCGTCTCGAACCCGTAGGCGGAGAAGTCCAGCCATGCCAGGTAAGTGCCCTCCGGCATCGTGTGGCCGACCTGCGGCGCGTGCTTCTGGAGCAGCTCGCTGAGGAGCCTGCGGTTGGAATCCAGCCCCGTCAGCAGCGAGTCCAGCCACGGTCCGCCCTCGCTGTAGGCCGCTGTCTGGGCGAGCACTCCGAGGTGGCTGGGCCCGTAGGCGATTTCGGAGGGCAGGTTCTGCAGCTCGCCCACGGCGTCGTCGCCGGCGATGAGGAGGCCTGCCTTCGCGCCCGCCAGGTTCCAGGCCTTGGACGCGGACATGAGGGACAGGCCCGCAGGATCCACCGTCAGGTACGGCGTGAAGCTGTGCTCGTCGTAGACCAGGGGCGCGTGGATCTCGTCGGCGACCACCCGAACTCCGTAGGAGTGGGCGAGCTCCGCGACCTGCTCGAGCTCCTCGCGGGTGTGGACCACGCCGGTCGGGTTCTGCGGGTTGCAGAGCAGCATGGCCGCGCTGCCGCCCGAGGTGCGCAGGTTGAACGACTCCTCCAGCATCTCGAAGTCGATGCGTCCGTCGGCTCCGAGCGGGGCCTCGACCACGCGCAGTCCTCCGGAGGAGGGATATTTGAAGAACGGCGGATAGACCGGCGAGTTCACGATCACGGTGTCCGCCAGTTCGGTGATCAGATGCAGCGCGTTCACCACGCCGCTCATCACATCGCGGACGGGGCGCACCTGGGATGCTGAGACCTCCCAGCCCCACCGCTGCGCTGCGAATCCGCAGAAGGCCTCCACGAAGGGTGCGGTGGTGGGGTAGCCGGTGTCGCCGATCTCCACCGCACGGCGCAGCGCCTCGGCGACGGGCTCGGCAAGAAGGGTGTCCTGCTCGGCCACCCAGAGCGGAAGCACGTCGTCGCCGAACACCCGCCACTTCGCAGACCGGCGGTGGCGCAGCTGCTCCAGGGAGAGCTGCTCAAGCGGGTTGTCAGGAGATTCTGCTGTCTGGCCCATGCGTTGAGCGTAGTACGCTCAGCCGGATGAGTCAGGGTCCGGGGGAGAAAGATGACGAGCTCGGGCCTCAGGAGCTCCAGCGCGAAGTCGGCGTAGGCCCCTGGGAAGGGCCCCTCCCGGCCGGCGAGCACTGGGATGGGGAGCTGCTGCGCGACGGCGACCGTCGCAATGTGGTGGACGCCTACCGCTATTGGAGCCGTGAGGCCATCGTCGCCGACTTGGACACGCGACGCCACGGATTCCACGTGGCGATCGAGAACTGGCAGCACGACTTCAACATCGGCACCGTCGTCCGCACCGCGAACGCCTTCCTGGCCCAGGAAGTCCATATCATCGGGAAGAAGCGGTGGAACCGACGGGGGGCGATGGTCACCGACAGATACCAGCATGTGCGGCACCATCCCACCGTCGAGGACTTCGTCGCCTGGGCGCAGGACGCCGGGCTGCCGGTGCTCGGGGTGGACCTCTTTCCCGATTCGGTCCCGCTGGAGACCTTCAGTCTGCCGCGCGACTGCGTCCTGGTCTTCGGGCAGGAGGGCCCCGGGCTCAGCGATCAGATCCGCGACGCCGCCGCGGCGACCCTCTCGATCGCCCAGTTCGGCTCCACCCGCTCCATCAACGCGGGCGTAGCTGCCGGCATCGCCATGCACGCATGGGTCCGGCAGCACGCAGCGCCCGGCGGCGCAGACGGCTCAGACCACGGGGCCCCGCTCGGCTGAGGCCGCACCCCGAGCGCGTCCCGCCGACTGGGAGAGCACCCGTGCGACCTGGCCGGCCACCGCATCGGACGGCTCGAGGACGGTGACCGAACGATCGGGCAGGTCAGCGCGCAGCCGGCCTTCGATGCGGTCCCGGATCCAGTGGTAATGGGTGCAGGCCAGCACCACCGCGTCGGCACCGGAGCTGCGCACCGTCTCGACCAGGGGGCTGAGGTCCACGCTCTCGGGACCATCCCGCTCAATGCTTGCGGCCCAGTCGCGGCAGTCAGGCTCCACCACCTCAACACCCGGTGCCCACCGGTCCTTCAGAGCTGCGTAGCGCGCGCTGTCCAGGGTCGCGGGTGTGGCGCAGACGGCGATGACGCCGCTGAGGCTCATTGCCGCGGCGGGCTTGACCATTGGCTCTAGGCCGACGAATGGGATGCCTGGGATCTGTCGCCGCAGATGCTCAATGGCCGCGGCGGTGGCTGTGTTGCAGGCGAGGACCACTGTGTCGCATCCGGCGTCCAGCAGCGGCCGGATGCCGGCTTCGGTGAGGCGCTGAACCTCCGCCTCGGAGCGGCTCCCGTAGGGGACGTTGGCCGAATCGTGGGCGGTGAGCACCTCGGAGTCGGGCAGGAGCTCGCGGAGACGGACGGCGACTGCTTCGCCCCCGCGCCCAGAATCGAAAACGCCGATCTTCATCGAAGAAACCATAGCCGGGTCCGTACCCCTGTGGGCGCGCTTTGGGGGTCGACTCGCCGCGCACGGCATTGCGTACGATGTGCCGGTGGGCTGCGAGGGGCGGAAGGACGGTGAGGCGCTGCTGCGGGTGACCCCCGCGAGCAGGATGGCCGCATCCATCACACTCGCCGTCTCCCTCTACGGCATCTCCTTCGGCGCACTGGCAGTGGCCGCCGGCTTCAGCGTCTGGCAGGCCGTGGCCCTGAGCGTGCTGATGTTCACCGGAGGCTCGCAGTTCGCCTTCATCGGCGTCGCGGCCGCCGGCGGCTCTCCCGCGGCCGCATTCACCAGCGCCACCCTGCTCGGGGTTCGGAATACGCTCTACGCGGCTCAGATCAAGGCGATGCTCAGCCCCTCGGGGCTGAAGCGGCTGCTGGCGGCCCAGGTCACGATCGACGAGAGCATGGCCGCGGCGACGGCCCAGGAGGCGGGCCCCGAGCAGCGCCGCGGCTTCTGGCTGACCGGGATGGGCATCTGGATCGGCTGGTCACTGGCCACGGTGATCGGCGCGCTCCTCGGAGACGTGATGGCGGACCCCGAAGCACTCGGCCTCGACGGAGCGGTGGTCGCGGCGTTCCTCGGTCTCCTCTGGCCCCGGCTGAAGGCAGCAGAGCCCTGGGCGCTCGCCGTCGTCGCGGCTCTCGTCACGGTGATCGCGATGCCGGTGGTGCCCGCGGGGGTGCCGATCCTGCTGGCCGCTGCGGTGACCGTGCTCTGGGGCACGGTCGCGGCGCGTCTCGAGCGGAGCAGGGAGCGGCGAGCGGCATGAGCGTCTGGGCATGGATCGTGCTGGCCTGCGTCGCAGCGTACGCGCTGAAGATCCTCGGCTACCTGGTGCCGGCTGCGTGGCTGGCCCGTCCGGCCGTGGTGCGCATCTCGGGGATGCTCACCATCGGACTGCTCGCGGCGCTGGTCGCCATGAACGCGGTCTCCTACGACGGCGGCTTCGTTCTGGACTCCCGTCTCGGAGCGCTCGTCGCTGCCGCCGCGGCGCTGATGCTCAGAGCTCCCTTCATCCTCGTCGTGGTCATCGGCGCCCTCGCAGCTGCCGGACTGAGGCTCCTCGGCTTCCCCTGATCGAGACGCACAGGGTTACGTGTGGCTCGCGTCTCGTTAGGATGGGTGCGGAGAACGTGCATGAGGGCGTTCCCCGACCGACTTCACCGACAGAGGAGCATCACGTGGCCGTTGCAACCCCGGACAAGTACACCGAGATGATTGACGCGGCCAAGGCCGGCGGATATGCCTACCCCGCGGTCAACGTGACGAGCTCCCAGACGCTCAACGCGGCCATCAGAGGCTTCGCCGACGCAGAGTCGGACGGCATCATCCAGGTCTCCACCGGCGGCGCCGCGTACTGGTCGGGCTCGTCCGTGAAGGACATGGTCACCGGATCCAGGGCGTTCGCCGCCTTCGCCAAAGAGGTCGCGAAGAACTACGGGGTCAACATCGCCCTGCACACCGACCACTGCCCCAAGGACAAGCTCGACAGCTTCGTCCTGCCCCTGCTGGAGGCTTCCGAGGCCGAGGTGAAGGCCGGACGCGACCCCATCTTCAACTCCCACATGTGGGACGGCTCCGCGGAGACCCTCGAGGAGAACCTGCGGATCGCCGCTGAGCTGCTGCCCCGCTCGGCCGCCGCCAAGCAGATCCTTGAGGTGGAGATCGGAACCGTCGGCGGCGAGGAGGACGGTGTGGAGAACGAGATCAACGAGAAGCTCTACACCACCGTCGACGATGCGATCGCGACCCTTGAGGCTCTGGGCACCGGCGAGCACGGCCGCTACATCACCGCTCTGACCTTCGGAAACGTGCACGGGGTCTACAAGCCCGGCAACGTGAAGCTGCGCCCAGAGATCCTCGATGAGATTCAGCGGGCGACGGCCGAGAAGTACGGCTCGGCGCGTCCCTTCGACCTGGTTTTCCACGGCGGCTCCGGCTCCAGCCAGCAGGAGATCGAGGATGCCGTCAGCTACGGCGTCATCAAGATGAACATCGACACCGACACCCAGTACGCCTTCACCCGCCCGGTGGCCGGGCACATGCTGGAGAACTACGACGGCGTGCTGAAGGTCGACGGCGACGTCGGCAACAAGAAGACCTACGACCCCCGCGTGTGGGGCAAGAAGGCCGAGGAGGGGATGGCCGCACGCATCGTCGAGGCGGCACAGTCCCTCGGCAGCGCAGGGAAGACGATCAGGTAGTCGGATGCACGGCACAGGGACCCCGCAGGCACCGCGCCTGCGGGGTCTCCGCGCATCATCGGCCGGTCAGCGAGGCGGAGCCTCCGGGAGCATCGAGCGTCGCCTATAGTTCTCCACTGCGGACAATGCGTCCATGGCGACTTCCGCCCCTTCCCCTCGTTCCCGTCCCCTAAGGCTCATCATCGTGCTCAGCTCCTCAGCTTCCGATCACCGGCGCAGGCTGCTCATCCTCGACTTCGACGGGACGGTCTGCCTCGGCGACGAACCGGCCATGCTCTACGCCCATGAGGCGGATGAGCTGATCGCTCAGCACGGGCTCCCGGGGCTGGGCCGCAGCATTGCCCGGATCGTGGCGCAGGCACTCTCATCCGACTCCCTGGCCATCCCGGAGATCGAGGTGGACGGGAACGGCGAGCCGCCCCTCCTGCGGGAGTCCTTCGGGGTTCAGGGTGCGCATCCGGTGGCATGGCCGCTGCAGGACGGGTATCAGCTGGTTCAGCTTCTGGGCCGCCAGGCCGGTCTCAACGACGCTCAGACCGGGCAGGCGTTCATGGCCGCGCGCCGCCGCATCGTGAGGGACGGGCTGGAGCAGACTGATGTCCACGCGCCGGAGGAAGCCGGTCGGCTCATCGCAGAGATGCGGGCCGCAGGGGTGAGGGTCGTGCTGATCACCAATTCGCCGGCCGAGGGGTTCGACCGCTGGCTGGACGCCTTGGGCCTGCACGAGTCCTTCGATGAGGTCATCAACAGTGCCCGCAAGCCCTACGGCATGCCGGAGGCGCTTCAGCAGGCCGCCCGCCACGACGATCTCAACGGGCTGAGCATCCTGTCCGTGGGCGACATCTGGAAGAACGACCTTGCCCCCGTGGCGGACCTCGGGGGAGAGACCGTCCTGATCGACCGCTTCGGCACCGGGCTCGGCGCCCCAGATCATCGCGTCTCGTCCTTCGACGAGGCGGTCAGCATGATGCGGACCTGGGCGGATGCGCCAACGCCGGGTTAATTCTGAGTGACGACTGTGAAAACTGCCGGGTTACAAGTTGAGGGGCTGCTCAGCGCGCCCATAGAGTGAGCATCGGACCTCCGTGCCGCAGATCACCCTATCGGCTGGCCGGGCGCAGAGGCCCGCACTTGCACCTGGATCTATGGACTAAGGACGTTCGCAATGCGCTTGAACACCACGTCAGCCTTCGCGCTGGCATCTGTGCTGACCCTCTCACTGGCCGCGTGCGCCGGGGACGAAGGTGACATCGACACCGGCGACGATGACGCTGAGGACCAGACTGAGGAGGACGCCGCAGGAGAGGGCGCCGAGAACGGCGAGGAGGCCGACGGGGAGGCCGGCGCTGAGATTGAGTCGGTGGACAGCATCACCATCGGCCTGGTCCCCGCCACCGACTCCGCCACGCAGGCGGAGGAGGAGAACGCCGATGCGCTGGCGGACCAGCTGTCCGAGTCGCTCGGCGGCTTCGACGTCGACATCTTCTTCGCAGACTCGTACCTGGGCGTCATCCAGGGCATGCAGTCCGGCGACGTGCAGCTGGTGATGTCCGGCCCCATCGGCATGATTCAGGCCGAGGACGAGGCCGAGGGCACCCCGATCCTCCAGTCGATCCGGTACGGCGCGGACACGTACGTGACCCAGTGGTTCACGAACGACCCCGACACCTACTGCGAGGACGAGCCGGTCGCCGATGAGGACGGCTACATGTTCTGCAACGGTATCTACGATGAGGAGTCCGGCGAGCTTGCCGACTACGGCCCCATGGGCGAGGACTCCCTGGCCCAGATCGAGGACGGCACCCCCGTCGCCTTTGTGGAGGAGGGCTCCGCGTCGGGCTTCTACTTCCCGCAGACCCAGCTCAACGAGCTCGGCGTCGAGGTGGACGCCCAGTTCGCAGGCGGCCACGACGATGCTGTGCTGAACGTCTACAACGGCGAATTCGAGATCGGCACCTCGTTCGACGATGCCCGCACCAACGTCGTCGACGACAACCCAGACGTCGGCGAGGAGCTCGTCGTCTTCGCATGGGCCGGTCCCATCCCCAACGACGGGATCGTCGCGTCGAACGAGTTCACCGACGAAGAGCTCCAGACGCTTGAGGACGCATGGCTGAGCTTCGCTGAGTCCGGTGACCTGGACGAGGGAGACCCGCTCTATGACGTCTACGAGATCAACGGTCTGACGCCAGCCGACGATGAGGCCCTCGACGTGGCCCGTGAGGTCTACAACGACTTCGGCGACGAAGCCGGCGAGTGACCCTGAGGCTTTTCTGAGCTGAGAGGAATTCTCTGGCATGCTGGGGTGCGGGCTGCGGCACAGGGCCGCGGTCCGCACCACGGCCGTCAGGAACTTTTCATTATGATCAAGTTTGAGAACGTCGATGTCGTCTATCCGAACGGCTTCAGAGGCCTGAACGACATCAGCCTGGAGATCGGCGAGGGCGAGTTCGTCGCCATCATCGGCCTCTCCGGGGCGGGGAAGTCGACTCTCATCCGGGCGGTCAACGGTCTGGTGCCCTACACCGGAGGAACGCTGACGGTTGGGGAGACGGTGGTGGACCCGAAGAACAAGTCCAAGCTGCGGCGGCTGCGGTCCCGCGTGGGGATGATCTTCCAGCAGTTCAACAACGTCGGCCGCATCACCGTTCTCAACAACGTGCTGATCGGACGCTCATCCGTCACCCCCACCTGGCGCTCGCTGCTCGGCTGGTACGGGCACGAGGACAAGGAAGTCGCCTTCCAGTCCCTGGAGCGGGTGGGGATCGTCGACAAGGCCTACAGCCGGGCATCGGCGCTCTCCGGAGGGCAGCAGCAGCGAGTGGCGATCGCGCGGGTGCTCGCCCAGGACCCGGAGCTGATCCTGGCCGACGAGCCGGTCGCGTCGCTCGACCCGCCCACTGCCCGCAAAGTCCTCGGAGACCTCCGCCGCATCCAGCGCGAGCTCGGCATCACCTGCATAGTCAACATGCACCACCTCGACCTCGCCCGCGACTACGCGGACCGGATCGTCGGCATGCGGAACGGCGAAGTCGTGTTCGACGGTCCCACTGAGGAGGCGACCGACGCGGTGATCGAAGAGGTCTACCAGCGCTCCCTCTCCCAGGAGGAGGCAGCCGCGGAGAAGCCTGCCGATGAGAGTGTCGAGGTCGTCGCCGCGGGACGGGCCGGAGAGTCCTGAGCGTGACAGCAGTCGCCGACCCGGCTGCGGCCAGGACCGCCTCGCAGCCGGCGCCCCGCCCGGCACCTCCTAAGCCTCCGCTGGCCAACTACCTGATGCTCGTCGGCGTCGCCGTTCTGGCCTTCGCCTTCTTCTGGTGGACCCGCGAGTCCACCGGTGTCCTCTTTCTGCCTCTGGGCTTCACCACCCTGTGGGCGCCCCAGTGGCCGCTCATCGGGTTCCTGACGATGCTTGGGGTCCTGGGGCTCTGCTGGCTGACGCGCGTGGGCCCCATGGGAGCCTTCGGGGCGCTGACATTCGTCATCATCAGCTACTGGGCCGGCTCCAGCATCTACTTCCTCGACAGGATCGCCGAGCTGCCGGGCCGCCTGACAGGAGGCAGCACCCGTGATCAGCTGCTGGGATACTTCAGCCCGGACTGGTCCTACCTGCTGCTCTCCAACGTCGCCGGAACCTCCCGTCCGATCTGGGGGGAGTGGCTGATCACGCTGTGCATGGCGGTCGTGGCCACCATCATCGGATGCTTCATCGGACTTCTCCTGGCGATGCTGGCCTCGCCGGTCTCCAGCCCCAACCGCTTCAGCAGTCAGGGCATCAAGGGCCTCAACTCGATCGTCCGTTCGATCCCCGATGTTGCCTGGGCCCTGCTCTTCGCAGCCTTCATCGGCAGCACCGCCTACGGGTTCGGCGCCCTGGCCGCAGTCCTCGCCCTGATCATGTTCAACATCGGGATCGTCGCGAAGCTGCTCGGCGAGTCCATCGACTCGGTCGACCCCGGGCCGCTGGAAGCCGCCGACGCGACGGGTGCGAACCTGATGCAGCGCGACCGCGTCGCCGTCCTCCCGGCGGTCATGCCGAGCTTCATCTCGTACAGCCTGTACGTGTTCGAGCTGAACATCAGGGCCTCAGCTGCCCTCGGCGTGGTCGGCGTGGCCGGCATCGGCGGGGAGCTGAGCCGACAGATCGGACGCATGTCGCAGGGCTACGACAACGTGGGGGCGATCCTCTGGGCACTTGTCGCTGTTGTCCTGATGGTGGACCTGTTCTCGCTGTGGATCCGGAGGAAGCTGCTGTGAGTCACGGACACAAGATCATCGCGGCCGTGGCCGGTGCGCTGCTGCTGGCTGCCGGCAGCTTCCTGCTGACCTACTCGGCTCCCGCCGAATCCTCTGACGTGCTGCTCCGCGGCCTGTGGGGCTTCGCCCTCTGCGGCGCCGTCGCGGCCCTGGGGGTGGGCATCTACGGCCTGGCGTATGCGAGCACCGCCAAGCAGCAGAGGCAGGAGCAGCAGCGTCTCTCCGAGGGAGGCGCAGGCTTCGCCCCCGATCGCCTCGATGAGCGGCCGGTCAGGCCCGTGAAGTTCTGGTACACCATGGCGCTGCTGCTGGTCGGAGCAGTATTCATCTCCTCGGCCGCTGGGACGGGGATGACGCTGTCTGCGCTGCTGGACATGCCTGCGCGCATCTGGGAGTTCAGCGTGCAGATGGTCGGCGGGGTCGCTCAGGTCCCCGACGAGGAGGCTCGCGAGGACTGGTCGCTCGCCTTCGACGCCATGCTGGAGTCAGTGGCCATCGCCTGGGTCGGCACAGTCGTCGGGGCGCTCTTCTCCCTGCCCTGCGGGATCCTTGCGGCGAGAAACATGGCGCCCCTGTCGATCTACATCCCCATGCGCTTCATCCTCTCTGTCATCCGTGCCGTGCCCGAGCTGGTGTTCGCCGTGGCCATCTTCATCCCCCTCCTGGGAGTGGGTCCGGCGCAGATGGGCGGGGCGATGGCCGGTGCGTTCGCGCTGGGCATCAGCAGCATCGGCACTCTCTCCAAACTGATCTCCGAAGCCATCGAAGGGGTGGACCCCGGCCCGCTGGAGGCCTCGACGGCCGCTGGAGCCACCCACGTCCAGCGGATCCGCTGGGCGGTGCTGCCTCAGGTTCTGCCGGAGGTGCTGGCCATCTGGCTGTACCGGTTCGAAGTCAACATTCGCGCCTCGGCCATTCTCGGCGCCCTGGGCGCAGGCGGGATCGGGCGGCTCATCAGCCCGCCCA
Source organism: Nesterenkonia sp. NBAIMH1 (assembly GCF_007922635.1). NCBI lineage: Bacteria > Bacillati > Actinomycetota > Actinomycetes > Micrococcales > Micrococcaceae > Nesterenkonia > Nesterenkonia sp. NBAIMH1. The sequence goes on along the minus strand of NZ_CP042335.1, from coordinate 1,003,122 downwards.
ACGGTCTGTTCGGCCAGCGCCCGTACGACTGGGAGGCGATCGGCATCACCCTTTTCGTGATCATTGTGATCACCATGGCGGTGGACCAGGTCTCCGGGTTCGTCCGGCACCGGGTGATACACGGTGCGAAAGTGCGGCAGAAGAAGAGCGCCAAGCCCGGCGACGGTGCGGGCCCAGACAAGAAGCAGGCAGCCGCCGTGCGGATCTGAGCCGCTTCACCGTTAGGCTGGGCCCATGTCTATGCTTGGCAAGAACCTGATGGAGCCTGAACCCACTCTGCTGCCTCCCGAGCCGGAGGTGACTGAGTCGCTGGCCGCCGGCGAGGAGCCGGTGGACCTCGCCGCCAAGCACCCCACCTCATCCTTGGTGTGGGCGCTGCTGGCCGAGGACGCCCTGGACGGCGGATACACCGTGGAGGGCTATGCATACGCGCGTGTGGGCTACCACCGCGGCCTGGACTCCCTGCGCCAGAACGGCTGGAAGGGAACCGGCCCGGTCCCCCACAGCCACGAGCCCAACCACGGCTTCCTCCGGGCCCTCTACTCCCTCGGTCAGGCCGCGGCCGCGATCGGAGAGGAGCCGGAGGTCGTGCGGATCAACAACCTGCTGGACGACTGCGACCCCACCGCGAAGGAGAAGATCGCAGCCATCCGCCGATGACGGCGGCGCTGCGCTCCGAGGATCAGGTGATCAGGTCGTGGATCTGAACCACCTGGTCCCGGCCCGGGCCCACACCGATCGCTGAGAAGCGGGTGCCGGAGAGGCTCTCCAGGGCCCGCACGTAGGCCTGAGCGTTCTCAGGAAGCTCATCCATGGTCCGGGCGCCGGTGATGTCCTCGGTCCACCCGTCGAAGTGCTCGAAGATGGGCGTGGCGTGGTGCAGCTCGGTCTGGGTCATCGGCATCTGGTCGTGCCGCACGCCGTCGACGTCGTAGGCCACGCAGACCGGGATCGACTCGATGTTGGTGAGCACATCGAGCTTGGTGAGGAAGTAGTCCGTGAAGCCGTTGATGCGTGCGGCGTACTTGGCCATCACCGCGTCGTACCAGCCGCACCGTCGAGGACGGCCCGTGTTCACACCGAACTCGCCGCCGGTCTTCTGCAGGTACTCGCCCCACTCGTCGAAGAGCTCGGTGGGGAACGGGCCAGCGCCCACACGCGTGGTGTAGGCCTTGATGATTCCGATGGACCGGTCGATGCGGGTGGGGCCGATCCCCGAGCCCACTGAGGCCCCGCCCGCGGTCGGGTTCGACGAGGTGACAAACGGGTAAGTGCCGTGGTCCACATCCAGGAAGGTGGCCTGGCCGCCCTCCATGAGCACCACTTTGCCCTCGTCCAGCGCATCGTTGAGAAGGTTCGTGGCGTCGACGACCATGGGGCGCAGACGCTCAGCGAAGCTCAGGAAGTACTCGACGATCTCGTCGACCTCCACCGCCCTGCGGTTGTAGAGCTTCACCAGCAGCTCGTTCTTCTGGCGCAGCGCCCCTTCGATCTTCTGACGCAGGATGGACTCGTCGAAGATGTCCTGGACGCGGATGCCCAGCCGTCCGACCTTGTCCATGTAGGTGGGGCCGATGCCCCGGCCGGTGGTGCCGATGGCGCGTTTGCCGAGGAAGCGCTCGGTGACTTTGTCCATGGTCTGGTGGTACGGCGCCACCAAGTGCGCGTTGGCGCTGATCCTCAGCTTGGAGGTGTCTGCGCCGCGGGCCTCCAGCCCCTCGATCTCCTCGAACAGCGCCTCGAGGTTCACAACCACGCCGTTGCCGATCACCGGGACCGCATTGGGGGAGAGGATGCCCGCAGGCAGGAGCTTCAGCTCGAACTTCTCCCCGCCGACCACCACAGTGTGCCCGGCGTTGTTGCCCCCATTGGGCTTGACGACGTAGTCGACACGGGAGCCGAGCACGTCAGTAGCTTTGCCCTTCCCTTCGTCGCCCCATTGGGCGCCGACGATGACAATGGCGGGCATAGCGGGGCTCCTTGAAAACTGGTGAACTGGCCGTCAGGAGTCTACCAACCAGGCTTTGAGGAACCGCTCAGGGGCCCTGGCTAGGGTCGGCGACATGGTTGCAGCGCTGAAGAAGATGGCCGTCACATTCCTCAAAGCACGCGTGCTGGCGAAATTTGCGATGCCGAAGGTGCTGCTGATCCTCGGTGCGGTGAAGGTGATCAGGTGGGCCTTCGCCCGTCGGAGCAGGGCCCCGCAGTGAGGAAGGGGGCCCCGGCGCTCCTCCGAGCGGCAGGACCCCCTTCGCGGCCTCCGTGCGCGAAGGGCGCTAGGCGTCCCTGAGCTGCCTCTTGGCGCTGATCACACCGGTGTCGAAGCCGCCGAGGTGAAGGTTGCCGTGGAAGCGGCCGTGCTCGATCTTCACGCACCGGTTCTGCACGGCGCTCAGGCCCAGATCGGTGGCCGTCTGCATGGCCTCCTCCGAATGGATCCCCAGCTGCACCCACAGGGTCTGCGCCCCCGCCTCTGCGGCGTCGCGGGCGAGGTCCGGCAGATCCTCCGGCTTGCGGAAGGCGACGACGATGTCCGGCGACTCGGGCAGGTCCTGCAGGGACCCGTAGCCGGGCTCCCCGAGGACGGTCTTGCCCACCAGGGCCGGGTTCACCCAGTAGAGCCTGTAGCTGGAGTCGGACTGCAGGTAGGTGGCCACGAAGTGGCTGGCCCGGGAAGGCTTATTTGACATGCCCACGATCGCCACGGACTTCGCCGCGCGCAGCAGCTGAAGCCGACGCGCCGGACCCGGCTCCTCCCACACGCCGTTCGGGTGCTCAACAGTGCTGGTGCTCATGAGTTCTCTCCCTTGGTCGCCGTCTCCAGGGCCTGGTCGAGGTCCCAGATGATGTCTTCAACGTCTTCGAGGCCCACAGAAATCCTGATCAGATCATCGGGAATTCCGCCGGCGACCAGCTGCTCCTCCGAGAGCTGCTGGTGGGTCGTGGATGCAGGGTGCAGCACGAGGGTGCGCGCATCGCCGACGTTGGCCAGGTGCGAGGCCAGCTGCAGCGACTCGATGAACCGCTGGCCGTTGGCCCTGCCGCCGGCTATGCCGAAGCTGAAGACTGCGCCGAGCCCCTTCGGCAGGAGCTCCTTGCCTCGGCTGTGGTGCCGGTGCTCGGGCAGGCCGGCGTGGTTGACGTAGTCCACGCGCGGGTCAGCGTTGAGCCACTCGGCGACCGTCTGGGCGTTGGCCACGTGCTCCTCCATGCGCTGGGGGAGGGTCTCGACGCCCTGGATCAGCTGGAAGGCAGCCTGCGGCGTCAGGGACGGGCCGAAGTCGCGGAGCTGCTCGGCGCGGATCTTGGTCAGGAATCCGTACTCGGCGAAGTTGCCCCACCAGGAGAGGCCGCCGTAGGAGGCCACCTCCTCGGTCATCTGGGGGAAGTTTCCGTTGTTCCACGGGAACGTGCCGGCTTCGACGATCACCCCTCCAAGTGTGGTGCCGTGCCCGCCGAGGAACTTCGTCACCGAGTGGGTGACGATGTCCGCTCCGTGCTCGATCGGCCGCAGCAGGTAGGGGGTGGTGAGCGTGGAGTCGACGACGAGCGGGATCCCGTGCTCGTGGGCGACGTCAGCCACGCCGGGGAGGTCCACGACGTCTGAGCTGGGGTTGGAGACGACCTCGGTGAAGATGAGCTTGGTGTTCGGCTGCAGGGCCGCCTTGAAGTCTGCCGCCTCGTCCGAGTTCACGAACGTGGTCTCGATGCCGAACCGCCGCAGCGAGACGTCGAGCTGGGTGATCGTGCCGCCGTAGAGCTTGGAGCTGGCCACGATGTGGTCTCCCTGCTGGCACAGGGCGGCGAAGACGAGGAACTCCGCCGACATTCCCGAGGCGGTGGCCACGGCGCCGATGCCGCCCTCCAGGGATGCCATGCGCTCCTCCAGGGCCGCCACAGTGGGGTTGCCGATGCGGGAGTAGATGTTGCCGAACTTCTGCAGGGCGAAGAGGTTCGCCGCATCGTCGCTGTCCTTGAAGACGAAGCTGGTGGACTGGTGGATCGGCACTGCACGTGTGCCGTACGTGGCGTCGGGGACGGCGCCTGCGTGCAGGGCGCGGGTGCGGAATCCGAACTGGCGGTCGCTGCTCATCGTGTTGCCTCTTTCCTTGGTGGTGCCGTGCTGCGTGCTGCGCAGATCTCGGCGATCTGCGGCACGCATGGTTCGTTCTGCAGGCTGGTGGTGTCGCCGAGCCGGTCGCCGTCGTGCAGCTGGGCGAGCAGTCGGCGCATGATCTTGCCCGACCGGGTCTTGGGGACGTCGGGGACCGGAATGACGGTGCGCGGCTTCGCGACGGGGCCGATCACCGTCGCCACATGCTCGCGAAGGAGTGAGGCGAGATCGGCCTCGGCGTCGGGGTCGGCCGCCAGGCGGGAGGACGCGGCTTCGCTGAGGACGGTGAAGGCAACTGCCGCGTGGCCGGTCTTCTCGTCGTGGCAGGGCGCCACTCCGGCCTCGATCACATCGGGGTGGGAGATCAGAGCCGACTCGATCTCGATGGTGGAGAGGAGATGGCCCGACACATTGATCGCATCGTCGATGCGTCCCAGGATCCAGACGTCTCCGTCCTCATCCTGCTTGGCGCCGTCGCCGGCGAGGAACCATCCCTGGTCGACGTGCGCCTCCCAGTACGAGGTGTAGAAGCGCTCCGGATCTCCCCATACGCCGCGCGCCATCGAAGGTCCGAATTCGGTGACCACGATGCTTCCCTGAACTCCGGGGGCGACGGGCTGGCCGTCCTGGTCCACGACCCTCGCGCCCCAGCCCGGCAGGGGACGGGTCGCGGAGCCCGGCTTGAAGGAGGTGTCGTCGGGTCTGGGGGAGAGGACTGCTGAGCCGGACTCCGACTGCCACCACGTGTCGACCATCGGCAGCGCGGGCCTGCCGGCCGCGTCAGACGTGTCCCGTCCGATCTGGCTGCGCAGCCAGGACCATGCCTCCGGGTTCACCGCCTCGCCCACCGTGCCGGCGAGCCGCACCGAGGAGAGGTCGTACTCGGCCGGGATGCCGTCGGGCCACCAGCCCATCAGGGAGCGGACCAGCGTGGGGGCCGTGTAGTAGCTGGTCACGCGGTGCCGCTGGATGATCTCGAAGTGCCGGCCCGGGTGGGGCGCGTTCGGCACACCCTCGTAGATCACCTGGGCGGCGCCGGCGGCCAGCGGCCCGTACATCTCGTAGGTGTGGGCGGTGACCCATGCCAGGTCGGCGGTGCACCAGTGCACGTCATGCTCGCGCTCGGCCGGGTCCGGGTGGGCGAAGAGGCGCAGATAGGAGTAGAGGCTGCCGGTGAGATACCCGGCCGTGGTGTGCACCAGGCCCTTGGGCTTGCCGGTGGTGCCTGAGGTGTACATGATGAACAGCTCGTTCTCCGCATCGAACATGGGAGCCTCGTGCTGGTCAGACGCGGAGTCGACGACGTCGTGCCACCACACGTCGCGGCCCAGGCCGTCGCCGCTGAGGTCGGTGCTGTCCCAGCTGATCTCGGAGCCGGTGCGTCGCAGCACCAGCACGTGCTCCACCGCGCCGCCGCCTCCCAGGGTGAGACCCTCCACGGCGGCGTCGGCGTTCTCTTTGACCGGCACAGCCTGACCGCGGCGGTATTGGCCGTCCGTGGTGACCAGCAGCTTCGTCCCGGTGTCCTCCACCCGGAAGCGCAGGGCCTGGGCCGAGAATCCGCCGAAGACCAGCTGGTGCACCGCGCCGATGCGGGCGCAGGCGAGGGTGATGACGATCGTCTCCAACAGCACCGGGAGGTAGATGACCACCCGGTCGCCGTGGCCGACGCCGAGGGCCTCCAGAGCGTTGGCCGCTTGGCAGACGCGGCGCTGAAGCTCCGCGTAGGTCACCGTCTCCCGGTCGCCGGGCTCACCCTCGAAGTGCAGGGCGACGGTGTCCCCGCGTCCGGCGTCCACGTGACGGTCCACGCAGTTCACCGCCGCGTTGAGCCTGCCGCCTTCGAACCAGCGCATCGAAGGACCCCGTCGGGTCTCCGGGTTCGGCGGCTCCCATGTGCGCAGGGTATGCCAGCCGGTGTCCCACTCGAGGAGCCCGGCCGCACGCTCCCAGTGCGCGAGGCGCTCCGCCTCGGAGGAGGGCTCGGGCCACGAGAGCACATCGGCAGAGAGGGGGTGGTGGTGAGTGCGGGCAGCGTCCGGCATGTGCGGCCTCCTTCGGCTCAGGCCCAGGTCTTGAGCGCTTTGCGCTCGACCAGGCCGAGCAGCGCATCTGTTGTTTTGCCCAGGACGGCCAGCAGCACGATGGCGAGCAGCAGCCGGTCCACGCGACCGTTGCTCTGCGACTCCGTGAGCAGGAAGCCCAGCCCTTCGGCCGCGGCGAGCAGCTCAGCGGCCACCAGGAACAGCCAGGACTGTGCCAGCGCCAGCCGCAGCCCGGAGAACACCGGGGGCACGACGGCGGGCAGCTGGACGGTCGCCAGCAGACGCACTCCGTGGAACCCGAAGGCGCGGCCGGCCTCCACCAGCTGGGCGTCCACGTGGCGGAGCGCCGAGTGCACCGAGGTGAAGACGGGGAAGAAGGCGCCGATGGCGATGAGCAGGTATTTTCCGTCCTCACCGATGCCGATCCAGAGCAGGATCAGGGGCACCCATGCCAGGGACGGCACGGCACGGAAGGCCCCGACAGTGGGGTGCAGCAGCGCATCGGCCGCTCGGGACAGGCCCAGCAGCGAGCCGAGCACCAGTCCCGCCCCGGCGCCGAGGGCGAAGCCGACCAGCACACGCTGCACGGAGATGCCGATATGGCCTGCGAGGGCGCCGGACTCCAGCAGAGCCTGACCGGCTTCGACGACCGCGACCGGGGAGGGCAGCTGAATGGGGGTGAAGATCCCCAGGGCGTCCGTGACCAGCCACCACAGGGCGACGAGCGCCACCGGGACGATCGCGCCGACAAGGACCCTTGAGGCCCCGTTGAGGCCGGAGCGGGAGCGCGACGGCTTCGACCCCTGATCAGCCGTGGCCGGCGCGGGCGCGGCTGCGAACCCGGCGGTGCTCGCAGCCGCAGGAGGCGTGTGCTCGGTGGGGGCCGGGCTCATGCGTCCTCGTCCTCCTGAATCTCCGCCTGCTCGGCTGCGTCGTCAGTGCCCTCAGCATCGGTGGCCTCAGCCGCTTCCGCGTACTCGGGCCAGAAGAGCTCCTCGAGGGCCTCGTCGACCTGCTCCTCGGAGTCGACGTCGCCGGTCTCGACGAAGAAGGGGCCCACCGGCTCCAGGGCGGCGCGCAGGTCTTCGCCCGGCACCGGGCTGATGTCGAAGTTCACGCGGTCGGCGATCACCAGCTCTGCGACGTCGAGATCGATGCTTGCGTACTCGGCGAGGATCTCCGCGGTCTCCTGGGGGTTCTCCTCGGCCCACTGCCGGGCCTGCTCGTACACGTTGACGACCGTCTGAGCGACCTCCGGGTGGTTCTCCAGGAAGTCTCCGGTCGCGTTGACGGTGGAGTAGGTGTTGAAGTCGACCTCCCTGGAGAACAGCTCGGCTCCGCCGAGCTCGGCGTCGCCCATGATCGGGTCTAGGCCGGCCCAGGCATCGACGTCGCCGTTCTCCAACGCCTGACGGCCGTCTGCGTGCTGCAGGGCCTGAACCTCAATGTCGTCGAGGGAGAGGCCCGCCTCGTCCAGCGAACGGGCGAGGAAGAAGAACGGGTCGGTGGCCAGCGTCGCCGCCACGGAGGCGCCCTCGAGGTCCTCCACGCTCTCGATGTCGGAGTCTTCACTGGTGACCAGTGCGGACCACTCGGGCTGCGACTCCACGTAGAAGGTGTGCGTGTCGGCGCCGACGGAGCGGTTCAGCAGGGCGGCGGAGCCTGCGGTCGAGCCGACGTGCAGCTCATCGGCGCGGAGGTACTCGTTCGCCTGGTTGGAGCCGTGGGACTGGATCCACTGCACGTCGGTGCCGATCTCCTCCAGCTCCTCCTCCAGCCAGCCGTGCTCCAGGATCACCAGGGACAGCGGGTTGTAGGTGGCGAAGTCGATGTTCAGGGTGTCCAGCTCCCCGTCTGCGTCATCGCCGCAGGCGGACAGCGCGAGCAGCGCGGCTGTCCCGAGTGCGGTGACGGAGGCGGCGGAGCGGGAGAAGGAGGTGGGCATGGGGGAGCCTTTCAAAGTGTCGTTCGGCGAGGTGGGCGGACCTGTGCGAGGCAGGCCCAAAGAATGCAGAGGGGTGTGCGGGCGTGGTCAGTGGGCGTCGACGCCGAGGCCTGCGTACAGCTGCGACTTCAGCTCGGCCAGGTCGGCGGAGGCCCGATCGCGGGGGCGGCGTCCCGGCACGGTCAGCAGCCGCTTGGCGGTGGCTCCCTCGGCCGCGGCGCCGTCGTCCTTGCCCAGCAGAAGAATCCGGTCGGCCAGCTGCAGAGACTCGTCGACGTCGTGGGTGACGAGGAGCACCGTCGTCCCTGTCTGGGCGTGGATGTCCAGGAGCAGATCCTGCATCTTGAGCCGGGTGAGGGCATCGAGTGCGCCGAAGGGCTCGTCGAGCAGGAGAACGCCGGGCCGGCGTGCCAGGGCGCGGGCCAGCGAGGCCCGCTGGGCCATGCCCCCGGAGATCTCCCGGGGCTTCAGATGCGCGCGCTCGGCGAGCCCGACCAGCTCCAGCAGCTCGTCGACCCGGGCCCTGCCCTCGGCCTTGGACAGCTCGCGGGGCAGTCCGAGCTCAATGTTCCTGCGCACCGAGCGCCAGGGGAGCAGGCGAGGCTCCTGGAATCCGACGGCGGTGCGGTCGTCATAGGGCTGCACGGGCTTCCCCGCGATGGTCAGCTCACCGGTGAAGCCGGTGTCGAGACCCGCCAGGGCGCGGAGCAGGGTGGATTTGCCGCAGCCTGAGGTCCCCAGGATCGCGAGGACCTCGCCGGGGGCGATCTCCAGGCTGATGTCGCGCAGCACGGGGCGGCCGCCGAAGCTGCGGCCCACACCGGCGAACCGGACGTTCAGCGAATCGAAGGCGGCCTGCGGGGCGGCGGAATGCGTTGAGGGCTCCCCAGGCGAGGTCGGCGCCTCAAGGGTCGCAGAAGCAGTCATGCGAGAATTCACTCCCATCGTCCCTGGCATTAGCACCGAGCCCGCAGAGAAGCTCTGCAGTGGTTGCTGCGGCGTCGTCGAGCCAGATCTCTCAGCCGCTCCGGATGGATACGCCTATGACTGTACGCCAGAGCCGAGTCCGCGCACAAAAACCGGGTCACAAACGTCACACTGCGCGTCTGGGGCGGGGCGCGGCCCGCAGAGGACCACGCCCCGCCCCAGACGCGTCGTGGGGCTTGCCGCCTACTGCTGCCCGCGGGTCACGGGCCAGCCTTTGGAAGCGCTGGTGCTGCCCGTGCGCCTCCGCCCGGCGGTGTCCATCTCCTCGCAGATCTTCTTGATGGACGCCAGGCACTTCTGATTCTGCACGTCGGAGACGTCCTCGGGGTCTTCGCCTGCGTAGAGCCGTCCGAGCACGCGGCTGATGACCTGGTGCTCCTTGTCCTTGGGCATGTCCAGCACGGGGATGATCTTCCGCGGCACCGCTTCCTCGGAGACCTTCTGGGCGACCAGTGCCTGGACGGAGTCGACCATCTTCCGCTCGCCCGGGGGGATCGAACGGGTCTGGGAGCCGTCGTCGGGCGGCAGTCGGGTGGCGTTGACCTCCTCGCGCGCCTCGGGCGTCAGCACGACGAACGCCACCGGGATCGTGCCGGCTTCCGCGTCGCCGATGGAGCAGACGCCGGATTCGAGCACGCTCTCGTGCGAGTTCATGGCGTCACGGATGTCGTTGAGGTGAATCTCCTGGCCGTTGACGGTGATCTCGTCGTCGTGCACGGCTTCGAGATCCTCTTCGGCGGGATCGGTGCGGAACCGCGGCTCCTCCGTCGTCGCCCGATCAGGACCCGTTGTCGTGCGGTCTGTGGTGCTCATCGCTCGGCCTCTCCTCGAACATCATGCGGAGTGTGTCATGCACAAGGTGGCAGACCTGTCTGAGTGTGGCCTCAGCGTCTGGTCCATGCTCCCTCACACGGTCGTCGACTCATGAGGGACGGTCGAGCGTCGCCCGCACGGCCAGATGATCGGACGGAAAGGCGTTGCCCCTCTGGTCAGGGATGTGGCGCGCTGGACCCCCATAGTCGCAGAAGCCCTCATCTGCGGCGGTGTCGGACGCGTCTGCCGCCCCGCCCAGATGGTCCGCTGCGACCACGTTCAGACCCCTGGCGAAGATGAAGTCGATGCGATCGCGAGGCTCGGTCTCCAGGGACTCGATCTGGGACCAGGTCAGCCCCGGCGCCCGAGCGGGATCGGGATGCACTGCGCGGAACGCGTCGGTGAAGCCGGCCTTCAGGAGCGCGTCCGTGGCGGGCCACTGAGCCGCAGGACGGTGGGAGCCGTCCCAGTCCAGGGGTGAGGGAACGTTGAAGTCTCCGGCGATGATGACCGGCATGTCGCCGAGCTCCTGGAGGAGCCGATCGGTCTCGGCCAGGATCTGCTGCGCCTGCTGGGTGCGCTGGGCCTCGCCCGGCTGGGCGAAGACCGACTCGGCCGCACGGGGCAGGTCATCTCGTCGGTACGGGCTGTAGTCGGAGGAGGCCAGGTGGACGGACCAGGCCAGCACCTCGCCGAGACGCGTCTGGACAGCGGCTGCCGTCGCGAAGGGCTCCGTGCTGGTCTGCAGGAGCCGGATGGGGGAGGCGCTGAGCACAGCACAGTTGAAGTCCTGCTGGGCTGCGGTCATCCCCGCCGATCGCGCCAAGCGGATGCCTGCGGTGCCATAGCACTCCTGCAGGAGAACGATGTCGGCGTCCTCGGCCGCGAGCACAGCTGCCTGCTTGGCGGCGGAGTCGTCGACCTCTCTGCCGCCGAACCAGAGGTTCCAGGTGAAGACCTTCAGGGTCCGCAGCTCTCGGAGCTTCTGCTCGACGGCCTGCTCGGGGGTCATCCCGTCCGCCTGCTGCTGGTCCAGGGGCTGGTCCGCCAGCGTGTCCTGAGGGCGCCGGATCTGCTGCTGCGGGTCTGCTTCAGTCATGGTGCTCCTGATCGTCGATGGGGGCTTCGGGCTCGGCTGTCGGGAGGAGGACCTCCTCCAGGCTGGAGATTCGGTAGCGGCACGGCAGCTCGAGATGCGGGTCCTGGTTCACCCCGATCACGATGAGCCCGGCTGCCGCGGCCGCCTGGGCGCCCGCGGGGGAGTCCTCGAACGCTGCGGTTGCGGCAGGATCCACGCCGAGCCGCTCGCAGGCCTCGAGGTACAGGTCGGGGGCGGGCTTGCCGGCCGCGACGTCCTCCACCGTGCAGACCGCCCCGGGGGAGCGCAGAAGCCCTGCGCTGTCGAGCATCGTCCGGACGTCGCGGCGCAGCCCGTTGCTGGCGACGGCGGTGGGCACCGAGGCGGCGAGCTCGGTGAGCAGCCGGCGCGCTCCCGGCATCAGCTCCACGCCGTCGGAGAGCATCTCGGAGTAGCGGGCGTTGATCTCCTGCAGGGTGCTCTGCGCAGGCAGGCCGGTCAGCTCGCCCAGCCGCTCAGCCGTGTCTGCCGAGGCGAAGCCGTGGAAGCGCTCGGCCTCCTCGGGGGTGCGGCCGTGCTCGCTGAGCCAGCTGCTGAGCATGCGCAGCCACGTGTCCTCGGAGTCCATGAGGAGCCCGTCGCAGTCGAAGACGGCTCCCTGGATGCACAGGTCAGCACGGAGCCCACCGGCGCGGATGCTCAGCGGGGCGGTGATCGGAGGCCGCGTCCCTGGGTCGGAGGAGTGGCTGCTCATGCGGCGGAGAGGGAGGTCGACGAGCCGGCCCCGACGCGCAGCGCCGGAGCCGAGTTCACGTACGGGGTGACGCGCGAGCCCGGCGTGAGATCGGATGCCTCTGCGGCCGACACCGACGATATGATCTCCAGGCCCTCGACGGGCGTGACGGCACGGATCATCGTGCGTTCGCCTGTATAGGTCTGGGATATCACGGTCGACTGCCCCTCCTCGTCGGGAGCGAGGGTGATGTCCTCGGGGCGCACGAAGAGTGTGTCGAGCCGCTCGGAGGGGGCGTGGATGGGCAGCTCGCCGCCTCGGAAGGACGGCTCCACGCCGACCTCTGTGACGGATCCGACGAACCGGGCGACGAACTCGTTGGCCGGCGACTGATACACCCGACGCGGCTCGTCGACCTGGTCGATCACGCCGTCGCGCAGCACGGCGACCCGGTCTGCGATGGACAGGGCCTCCTCCTGGTCGTGCGTGACGAACATGGTGGTGATCCCCAGCTGCTGCTGCAGCCGTCTGATCTCTTCGCGGATCTGGACGCGCACGGTGGCGTCCAGGGCGGAGAGCGGCTCATCGAGCAGCAGCACCTCCGGCTGGGTGGCCAGCGCCCGGGCCAGAGCGACGCGCTGCTGCTGACCTCCGGAGAGCTGGGCGGGGAACCGGGAGGCGAACTCGCCCAGTCCGCACATCTCCAGCATCTCCTGGGCGGTGCCGCGCCTCTTCTGCCGGTCGATCCTGCGGACCCGCAGCCCGTACTCGACATTGTCCTGGACGGTCATGTTGGGGAAGAGGCTGTAGGCCTGGAAGACCATGCCGATGCCCCGACGGTTGGGGGCCACCTGCGTGAGGTCTCGGCCTCCGACGCGCACCGTGCCCGTGGTCGGCTTCTCGAACCCAGCGAGGATCCTCAGGGCGGTGGTCTTGCCGCAGCCCGAGGGGCCGAGCACGGTGATCAGCTCGCCTGCGCCGATGGTGAGGTCCAGGCCGTGGAGCACGGGGGTCGAGCCGAAGGTCTTCGAGATGCCCTGAAGCACCACCTCATTGGAGGTCTGTGTCGGGCCTGCGCCGGCGGTGGAGGTCATGATGCAGCTTTCTGTAGGGAGCGTTCGGCACGGGCTGCCCGTCCGGCCGGGGAGAACCGGTCGGCGGAGAGGGTCGCGACGAACAGAAGGGCCCACGTCGCGAGGTTCAGGAGAACGGCAATGGCGATGGAGGCGCGGAAGTTGTTCGAGGAGACGTCGAACAGCCATACCGGCACAGTCTGCTGGCCCAGGGTGGCGGCCAGCGAAAACTCTCCGAAGCACAGGGCCGTGGTGAAGAAGACGGAGAAGAGCATGGAGCCCCTGATGTTGGGGATGACGACTCGCCAGATGGTCCCCCAGGTGCTCGAGCCCAGGATCGCTGAGCCCTCCACCATTGCTTTGAGCGGGATCGTGCGCAGCCCCGCGTCGATCGAGCGGAACGTGAAGGGCAGACACAGGACCACATAGGTGCCCACCAGGATGAGGGGCAGGTCGGGGCTCTGCATGAACTGGCTGACCTCGCTGGCCAGGGAGCCGCGGCCCTGCTGAGCGCCCCAGCGCAGCAGCGCCACCACCCCGGCGGCGATCGCGATGGGCGGGACCACCAGCGGCAGGGTGCACAGAATCTCCAGGATCGGGCGCAGCCGAGGAGCCCAGAGGTGGACGGCGACGAGCGCGGGGACCAGTGTGGCCACCAGCGTGACGATGGTCAGCCCGGTGATCATGAAGGTTCGGCTTGCGGCGGCGGCGAGGCTGGCATCTTCGGTGATCACCGAGTAGGCGCGCAGCGAGAAGGTGCCCCCGGGGAACACGGCGTAGTAGGCGGCGCAGAGCACCGGAATGAGGACGTAGAGGCCGACGGCGATCACCGGCAGCCAGCGGGAGAGTCTCACTGCACCCATCGGGCGGACCTCCTCTGCAGGCGGTTGAAGACGAACAGCACGGTGACGGCGATGACCACCATCGTCACGCCCAGCGCCATGGCGATGGGCTGGCTGGAGGGGGACTGGCCCAGGAGCGAGGAGATGTTCAGCGGAATGAGCGGGAATCCGCCCGCGCCGATGAGGACCGCCGCGGAGGCGTGGGTGGCGAACGCTGCGCCGAAGCACAGAATCCAGCCGCCCAGCAGGGCCGGTGCGGCGACCGGCAGGCCCACGCGGAGCCAGAACGTGCTGGGGGAGCCGCCGAGGGCGGCATTGGCCTCACGCCACTCCTTGCGCAGCCCCATGAACGTCGGCAGTGTGACCATCACCATCGTAGGGATCAGGAAGTACTGGTACATCACCACCAGGCCCTGCCACGAGTAGAGCGAGAAGCCCGTGGCCTCCAGATTCAGCGCAGCGTACAGAACCCCTGCATTGCCGAGGGTGACGATGAACGAGAACGCCAGCGGCGCGCCGCCGTCGTTGGCCAGCACTGAGGAGAAGACGGCCACCACGGAGTCCAGCGCCTTGGACCGGATCTGAGCGATGCAGAACGCGGTGAGGGAGCCGACCGCCGCGGCGATCGTCGACCCCACCAGCGACACCTGCACCGAGTTGGCGATCGCCTGAAGGTGGGAGCCCCTCGTCAGCGCCTCAAAGTTCGCCAGGCCTATGCTCGTTCCTCCATCCTCCGCGGTGACGGAGAAGGCGATGACGGCCATCCCCACGATCGGAAGGATGAAGAAGATGCCCAGGATGAGTCCCAGGGGAAAGAGCGAGAGGGCAGCCGGAGACCGCAGTGCCGATCCCACCCCCTTCCACCGCTCTCTGCTGAGCAGCGGGGGCCGAGCCCCGGCCGGCGCTGAGGCGCCGTCCGGGGCCTGCGGCTGGCCAGCCCCAGCGGGCTGGGTGATCGGCAGACTCACTGAACAGTGCCGTCCCACTGCTCATTGACGATGGCCTGGTTGGTATCGCGCTGCTCCAGAGTGGGCTGGGGAGCTTCGATGCCGTCCTGGCTGGGCAGCTCGGCGAGCGCGTCCTCGTTCACGGTGCCCTCTTCGATCATGGCGTCCAGGCGCACCGGGGAGACATAGCCCTCCAGCAGGATGTTCTGGCCCTCGTCGGAGAAGAGGAACTCGTAGAACAGCCGCGCCACTGCGGGGTGGGGCGCATCGTCGTTGATGGAGGCGGCGTAGAAGGAGGAGACCTGACCGTCCTCGGGCAGGTTGATGTCCATCTCGATGCCGGCGTCCTCCTCGAGGTCGTTGGCGATGGGCTGGAGCAGGTAGTCCCAGTCGATGACGATGGGAGTCTCACCGGTTTCGATGGTTCCTGCGTCGGCTTCGACGGGGACGAGGTTGCCCATGCCGGAGAGCTCGCCGAAGAACTCGATGCCTGGCTCGATGTCGTCGAAGCTGCCGCCGTTGGCCTCAGCAGCGGCGTGCACGATCATGAATGAGCCCTCGGAGGCCGTGGGGTTCGAGGGCAGAGCCACCTGGCCGGAGTACTGCTCGTCCAGCAGGTCCTCGAAGCTCTCGGGGCAGTCCTCGACGCGCGAGGTGTCGCACCCGATGGCGACGGTGCCGCCGAGGTGGTTGATCCAGGTGCCGGACTCGGAGACGAACTCCTCGTCGATGTCGTCGATGGTCTGGGGTGAGTACTCGGCGAGCAGGCCGTCCTCGGCAGCCTCTTCGGCGAAGCTGACGCCGGTGTCGAGATAGTCCAGGGAGTTGTCCTGCCCCTGGCGGTTCACCACGGCGTTGATGAGGTCCTGGCTGGAGCCGGTGGAGGTGTCGTTGGTGATCTCGATGTCGTACTCCTCGGAGAACGCCTCGAGGAGCTCGCCGTAGTTGGCCCAGTCTTCGTAGAGCCCCATGGCGTTGAACTGCCCTTCGGCCTGGGCGTCCTCGACGAGCTGGTCCATGCCGCCGCCGTCCTCGACGGACCCGGCCTCGCGCCAGTTCTGCGATGCCTCAGATTCGCCGCCGTCGCCGCAGGCTGTCAGGCCGAGGGTTGCGGCAAGGGCGGAACCGATCATGATGCGGGTGCGAGTGATCATGCGAGTGTCTCTGTCCTTTTGGTTGCAGATGGTCGGCACTGTGGTGCTCACGTGCCGGAAGCGCCGTGGAGCGGCCCTCTGTTTCTCCATCCTCACTAGTGAAGTGCTCGTGGTCAACTGTTACGTCACTAGTGATGATGAATTCTGCGTAAACTCTGGGTGGACAGAGATCAGCATCAGGAGGAGCGCCGGTGGGAACAGTCGCCTACGCAGAGATAGCCCGTGCCCTCGCCCGGGACATCGAGCAGGGGGTCTACAGGCCGGGCGCCCTGCTGCCCTCAGAGCGGGAGCTCTCCGAGCGCTTCGGAGTCTCCCCGGGGACTGTCAGAATGGCGCTGCGCGAGCTCGTGGCCGAAGGAACAGTGGACGGAACGCGCGGCCGGCCCAAGCGCGTGGTGCAGGTGCCCAAGCGCCAGGCATCCTTCGACGAGTTCCGAAGCTTCGCGCAGTGGGCCCGGCGCCAGGGGATGTCGCCTGGGGGTGCCGTGATCTCCTCCCGGTGGCAGATCGCCGATGCGCAGGATGAGCAGATGCTCGACGTCCCGCGCGGACGGCGGGTGCTGGGAGTTCTGCGCCTGCGCTCTTTGGACGGTCAGGCGGTGATGCTTGAGCACACACACTATCCCGAGTGGTTGGGGGAGATCGTGGAGGGCCTTCCGGCGGATGCGCCCTCCGTCACCTCGCTGCTGGAGGAGGGGCATGGGGTGCACTTCAGCCACGCGGAGCACATCTTCGGCGCGGAGCGGGCCAAGCGCGAGCACGCCGAGCACCTCGGGGTGGGGCGCAGCTCCGCGCTGCTGGTCCATCACCGTGTCTCCCGCGACTCGGCCGGACGGTCGCTGGAGTGGTCCAGCGACCGCTACATCGCCGGGCGCATCATGCTCTCCGTCGGCAACTCGCGCCACGCGAACCCCATGCAGTGGATCACCCCTGAGGCATTCGGGCCGGCAGCCTTCGGCGCCGAGAGCATCCCGGAGGAGTAGCCCTGCCGGCGGGCGGCCGGGGAACTAGCGTGAGGCCTGCTCCAGGATCTCGTCCATGACGGCGTCGTTTACCTTCCGGGGCTCCCCGTAGCTGGGGTAGTGGAACTGCGCGATGTTGGCATAGGGGTTCACGTCGAGCACCACTGCTCCCTCAGCGGAGTCCAGCCGGGGCACCAGCAGGTCTACGCCGGCTGCCCCGAGTCCGGGCACAGCCTGCAGGCCGCTGACGGCCAGGTCCTTCAGCTCGCCGGCGAGGTGGTCCAGCACGTCGACGGCCAGGCCTCCGCCCCGGGCGGTGTCGGCGATCTCGGTCAGCATCACGAGCTC
Source organism: Nesterenkonia sp. NBAIMH1 (assembly GCF_007922635.1). Taxonomy (NCBI): domain Bacteria; kingdom Bacillati; phylum Actinomycetota; class Actinomycetes; order Micrococcales; family Micrococcaceae; genus Nesterenkonia; species Nesterenkonia sp. NBAIMH1. The sequence continues at coordinate 986,081 of NZ_CP042335.1, read as the reverse complement.
TCCCATGGCCGGCACCGCGGTGCGGTCCAGACCTGCAGGGGCGAGGAACTGGTCCGTCACCTCGGGCTGCCGCGGCTTGAGGTATTCGTTGCCGCGCCGTCGTGCGATCTCGTCGTCGGCGAGCCGGCCGATCGATGAGACGCCGTCGCCGATCACGTAGAGCGGGATGCGAGCGACCGCGCCCACCACGCGGCTGCCCACCACATAGGCGCGGATGTCCAGGCCGGGCGCGTACTCCTCGACCACGATCAGGTAGCGCGAGTCTGAGGTGGCCGACCGTGCTGCCATCGCTTTGGCCCATGCGGCCCGCAGCTGAGACTCGCGTGTGATGTCCGGTGTGATGCCCTTGCCGACTCGTCCGGAGGAGGGCTTGACGGCGACGCGCTTGCCCAGCGACTTCATGGTCTTCACGGCCCGGGAGAATTCCGTAGGGCTGATGGCCTTGCCTCTGGGAGTGGGCACTTCGGACGTCTGAAGGTACTTCTTCGTCATCGCCTTGGAGCGTGAGAGGCGGCGGGCCTGATGGGACACCAGGGAGGTGATGACGCCGTCCATCCCGCCGACCACCACACCGGAGAGGAAGAACAGCTGGTTGGCCTCGGAGATGATCTTGATGGTCATTCTCTTGCGGCGGGCGGCGCGCTGCAGCAGCTCCTGGTGGGGCAGGGTCGAGGACCACTGCCTGAGCTCGTCGTACATCGGCTCCACGTGCTCGACGATGAAGCGCGCGGTGACTGAGGCGCTCTCCTCCAGGCGGGCGGCAGGACGCACCTCGGAGGCGGTGCGGTCCGCGTCCCGCTCGTCGTGCTCCTGCGGCAGATCCGCGTCGGCAGCAGCGTCGGCAGGGCGGGCGCGAGGGGGCAGCGGAAAGGATGGGGCAGTCGTCTCGGCGTCGGGGGAGGGTGCAGCGCGGACGTCTGAGGCCGGCTGAGGGTCGGTCCCGGCTGCGGGGCGTGTGCGGCCGGGGCGCCTCGCGCCGAGTGGGAAGGTGTGCGGCTCAGAGCTCATCGTGGGGTCAGCCTAACGGCTTCAGACCGCTGCTGTGGCGAGGAGCTGCTCCGCGATCGCGGCGCTGACGGGCCGTCCGGGTCCCAGGGTGGGATAGGTGTGGGGCAGAGGCGAGGCCTCTGCTGATACGTCGAGGACGGCTGCGTGCTGGGCTGAGTCCAGCGAGGCGGCGGAGAGGGTGGTCGCCCCGGCCAGGACCCCGGGCACTGCGCGCAGGGCGTCGGTGCGGAGCTGCTTGTGCTCCTCCGCCACGAGGTCGGTGACGTCCACGGCGATGGTGGGCGGCTCGGAGGGCTGGGGATCGGGGAGGAGGTCCCGGTCCACCAGGGCGAGAACGCTGACGGCATGCTCGCCGGCCGTGTACACCTCCAGCGTCAGGGTCTGCGGAGGATCGTCGTCGTCCTGCTCCTCGTCCTCCTCGGCGGGGTCCTCGGAGCTCAGGGTGCGGCCGGCCGGCTCAGCGTCCGCGCGGCCGATGCGGTGAGGTATGTCCATGAGGTCGAGGTGGGCGGCGACGCTCTCCGGCTTCGCGAGCACCCGGCGGCCGTGGGCGCTGACCAGCGTGGTGACGCCCTGGGACCACCCGCCGATGACGGCGTCCCCGAAGATGAAGACCCACCGGCCCTCGGTGATCCGTCGGAGCCGAATGCGCCGCTCTGCCAGAGCCTGGCCGAGCAGCTGCTGGGCCGAGGGCAGGTTCCCGCGGTGCGGAAGGAGTCGCGCTCAGGGGCGATGCGCTCGGAGACGAGCCGGGACAGATCCATCACCCGCTCAGCGTAATAGGTCAGGGCGACGTATTGCCGCTTTGGCCGCCGTTCTCGTCTCCGGTCTGCTCGGCTTCGTCGATGATGTCCTCCGCTCGCCGGCGGCGGCATCGGCCTGCTCGGATGCGCTCCTCACCGCGTCGGAGGCGTAGGTGGCAGCCCTGCGGCCCTGCACGGCCACCTCATGGACCAGCTCCTCAGCCCGCTCCGATGTCTTGGACACCAGATCCTGAACGTCAGGGCGGTTCCACGCCTCTTCAGCTCTCCTCTTGGCGGTGTCGAGGGCGGTGTCGACCTTTCGCGGCCCTTGGAGGTGCCGAGGGCGTAGCCGATCGCGACGCCGGCGCCCAGGGAGATGAGTCCCATAGCTGCTCTCACTTTCTGATGAGGTTCGATGTGCTCTCAAAGCTAGCGGCACGCGGCAGGGCTGTCATCAGGTGGTGTCCCTGACGCGACCCTGATTCATGCACTGAGCCTCTCCAGAAGCAGCGCGGTGTGCAGGGTCGCGAGGATCTCTCTCCATCGAGGGGCTGGCCGAGGGCTCGTTCCAGTCGCGCGATGCGTGAGTAGAGCGTGGGACGGGAGATGCCCAACGCTCGCGCGAGCTCGGCCTTGTTTCCTCCGGTGCGCACGGCGGCCTCGACGAGATCTCGCATCGAATCGCCTTCGGCACCTCGAAAGGGGGCCAGAAAATGGTGCATGAACCAGCTCGTCGAGGGATCGGCGGCCAGCTGCACCAGCAGCCCGGAGAGCCCCAAGTCGGCCGCGGTCCAATAGCCGGCCTTCGGGAGGAGTCGGCGCTCGCCGGCAGCCTCCCGAGGCGGCTGAGCGCCGAGGCGGCCGAGGCTGTGCGGGCAGTGCGCGGCAGTACGTGGGGTACGTCTTCCAGGCTGATCGAGTCCAGCTCTGCGCCCACGGTGTAGCGCGGGATGAGCTCCTGGGTGCGGCGTCGGACAACGGCCTGACGGACGGCGGCGCAGAGCTTCCGAGGGTCTCCGTGGGCGATGACGACCCAGATATCCTCTGGCCTCCGGCGCCCACCAGCGCGGGAGCCTCAGCGTATTCGCTGAGCTCCGGATCAGGGTTGCCAGGGAGGGCGCCTGTCGTTCGGCCGCAGTGGCGGCGCCGGCGTCGTCGTGGGTCGTGAAGACCATCGGGGTGAAGCGAGCTCCCGCAGGCATGCCCAATGCTTTGGCTCGGGCTGCCACCTCTTGGCTGGGCAGACCTCCGGGCGCTGCCAGGTCATCGAAGAGGTTCGTGGTGGCGCTGACGATGGGGTCCCACGAGGGCTCAGACCGTGACGCACCGAGCTGCCGTGAGACCAGCTCGCGGTGCAGCGCTTCGGTGATCTCGACGAAGCGAACTTCGTTGGTGAACCGCAGCAGGGGAACGAGGCTCCCAGCGGCCGGGCTGCTCTCCCGCTCCGCCGCTGCCTCCTCCAGGGCGGCGCGAAGAAGAGGGCGGTCCGGAAGAACCTCGACAGCGAGCGCAGCAGCCCCTGTTGCGTCAAGGTCCTCCAGGTAGCCGCGCACCGCGTCGAGCAGGTCCGGGCGGCCTTCGTGCAGACGTGGGAGGGTCGACAGCACCAGCTCGCCCCCCTGCAGCATGGCTCCGGGCCGGTCCTGACCGATGATGTGCACCCAACGGATCGTGCGTGCCAGGCCAGCGGACGGAGTCAGCAGCTCCGGCTCTCCGCCCGCCATGGGGCGAAGCTGGAGGCTCTCCTGCACGCTGAGCGTCGAATCGACCATGCGCAGACTTTACTCTGTGTAAGAACTGCCGCGTCTCAGTTGACACTCTGCTTTGGCCTCGCACGCCGATGCCGCGCATCATGGTGGCGGACCCCACCCTAAGGAGAGCTCTATGGCCACTGCTGGAACCGATCGCCGCATCCTCGTCACCGGAGCCTCCACAGGCATCGGCGAGAAGACCGTCCGTCGTCTTGCCGACCAGGGATATCGGGTGGTGGCAGCCGCTCGGCGCAGGGAGAGGCTGGAAGCCCTCGCCCAGGCGCACAGCAGTGTGGAGGCATACCCGCTGGACATCACCTCGGATGAGGACGTCGCGGCGCTGGCCGAGCACCTCAGCTCCACCGGCGGCCTCGACGGAGTCGTCAACAACGCCGGAGGCGCCCTCGGCCTCGACAGGGTTGAGGACGGCGACGTGGACGGGTGGCGCTGGATGTACGAGCTCAACGTGCTGGGCACACTGCGGGTGACCAAGGCGATGCTCCCGCTGCTGCGCGCCGCCGAAGGGGGCGACATCGTCGTGGTCACCTCCACTGCGGCCTACGAGCCGTACGAGGGCGGGGCCGGCTACACCGGGGTCAAGCATGCCGAGCGCATGCTGTCCACCACGCTCCGCCAGGAGATCGTGGGCGAACCGATCCGGATCATCGAGGTCGCCCCCGGCGCCGTGGCCACCGAGGAGTTCAGCCTGACCCGGTTCTCCGGCGACGCCGAACGAGCCAAGAAGGTCTACGAGGGATACCAGCCCCTGCACGGCGAGGATGTCGCAGAATCCATCGAATGGGCCCTCGGACGGCCGGAGCATGTCAATGTGGACCTCATGGTCGTTCGCCCCCGCGATCAGGCCAGCAGCAGCAAGATCGCAAAGAAAGGCGCATGAGATGACCGTCACGCCCACCGCCGCCGCCCTCGCGCCCCACCGGGAATTCACCTCTGAGGAGCTCGAAGCGGGCCGAAGCGCCTACGCCCTGGACCGTCAGCACGTCTTCCATTCGTGGTCCGCGCAGGAGACCCTGTCGCCCCTGACCGTCCTGGACGCCGAAGGGTCCTGGATCTGGGACGGAGAGGGCCGGCCGCTGCTCGATCTCACCTCGCAGCTGATCTACACCAACGTCGGCCACAAGCACCCTGCCGTGGTGCAGGCGATCAGGGACCAGGCGGAGAAGCTCTGCACCGTCGCCCCTCAGCACGCCAACGACGCGCGCTCCGAAGCCGCACGACTCATCGTCGAGCGCCTGCCCGAGGACATCAGCCACGTCTTCTTCACCGCAGGGGGAGCCGACGCCAATGAGCACGCGGTGAGGATGGCGCGCCACCACACCGGCCGACGCAAGGTGCTCTCCGCCTACCGCAGCTATCACGGGGGCACGCAGCTGGCGGTGAACATGACCGGCGACCCTCGCCGGATCCCCAACGATGACGACGCGGGTGTGGTGCACTTCCTTCCGGCCTACACCTACCGCTCCTACTTCGCCCCGGACTCGCAGCGCGGCTCGTGGACCGAGCAGGATGAGTCGCAGGCTGCCCTGGCCCATCTGAAGCAGGTCCTGGAGCTTGAGCGCGGGACCTCCGTGGCGGCCATCGTGCTCGAGGGCATCCCCGGAACGGCTGGCATCTACCTGCCCCCGCCGGGATACATGGAAGGGGTGCGCCAGCTGTGCGACGAGCACGGCATTGTGATGATCCTCGACGAGGTGATGGCAGGCTTCGGCCGGTCCGGACGGTGGTTCGCCCACCAGCACTTCGGCATTGAGCCGGACATCGTCACCTTCGCCAAGGGCGTCAACTCCGGCTACGTCCCCCTGGGCGGCGTGGCGATGGATGACGAGATCTTCGCCAATTTCGCCACGCACCCGTACCCCGGGGGCCTGACCTATTCAGGCCACCCCCTGGCTGCGGCGGCGGCCGTGGCGAACATGCGTGCCATGGCAGACGAGCAGATGGTCGAGAACGCGGCCCATCTGGGGGAGGCCGTCATCGGTCCCCGGCTGGAGCAGATCAGGCAGAACCACCCCTCAGTGGGCGACGTGCGCGGACTCGGCGCGTTCTGGGCGATCGAACTGGTCAGGGATCCCGCGACCCGGGAGCCGCTGGCGCCCTACGGCCAGACCCACGAGGTGATGGGGAAGATCGTCGCCGCGGCCAAAGAGCGGGGTGTGCTGCCCTTCATCAACATGAACAGGATCCACATCTGCCCGCCGCTCAACGCCTCAGAGGACGAGATCCGCTTCGGCCTGGACGTTCTCGACGAGGTGCTCAGCCTCGCTGACGAGGTGGTCGTCTGAGTGGCTGATCATCAGGCGGTCGGGCCCGTCACCGCCTGGGCGGTGCCCGGCATCCCTGAGGTGAGGCCGCACGATGATCTCCCGGACCTCATTCTGGATGCTCTCGCGAAGCAGACCAGCGCGGGGGCGCTCGCCGACGGCGACATCCTGGTGGTGACGTCCAAAGTCGTCTCCAAGGCAGAGGGCAGAGTCATCGCAGCCCAGGACAGGGAAGCCGCTATCACTGCGGAGACTGTTCGCGAGGTGGCGTCACGTCCCCGCGCGGACGGTGAGGGGCGCATCCGCATCGTCGAGAACAGACTCGGCATTGTCGCCGCGGCGGCGGGAGTGGACGCCAGCAACACAGCCGACGGCACGGTGCTGCTGCTCCCTGAGGATCCTGACGCGTCTGCGGCGCGACTGCGCCTGGCAGCGGCGCAGCGCCTCGGGGTGAGCGTCGGGGTGCTGATCTCGGACACGCTCGGCCGTGCCTGGAGGATGGGGCAGACGGACGCGGCGATCGGCGCCTCAGGCGTGCGGGTTCTCTACGACCACCGCGGGGGCACGGACTCCGCGGGCAAGGAGCTGACGGCCACCTCGATCGCAGCCGGGGACGAGATCTGCGCCGCGGCAGATCTCGTCAAAGGCAAAGCCGCAGGGCTGCCCGTCGCCGTGGTGCGGGGCCTCGGCCACCTCCTCGACCCCGACGCCCCCGGCGCTAGGAGTCTGGTGCGCACCGGACCGGAGGACATGTTCCGGCTCGGGACCGACGAGGCCATCGCTGAAGGCTATCGCCGAGCCTATGAAGAGAGCGCGGTCGCCAGGGACAGCGCGTCCTGAGCGAGGCGTCGGCTGGTGTGCTCGTCCCGCATTCGCAGCGGGACTGACTCCGCCCGGATCCCGGTCGCCTCCAATTCGGCAAGGCAGGACTCATCCTGCTCATCGACCAGCCAGCCGTCCAGCAGTCCGCCCGCACGGCGGGCGCCATAGGCCCGCGCCACAGCTGCGGCTGAGCAGTCATGGCCGAGCACCTCCAAGCACTCACGCGCCATCCCATGGATGGGGGCCTCGCCGATGATCGGAGACACTCCCACCACAGGAGCGGCTGCGGTGCGCAGCGCCTCACCAGCCCCTGGGATTCCCGGAAGGCCCGCTTGCCCTCCCTCTCCCGAGAGGCCCAGAACCGTGCCGACTGACACGACGGGGTTCGACGGCGCCAGCAGGATCACGTCCGCCGCCCCGAGGGCCTCAGCAGCCCCCGGGGCGGCGACGGCCTCTTCGGCTCCCCGCTGGATGAACCGCTGCGCCGGGGCGGACGCCCGGGTGCGGACCCACCACTCCTCGAAGTGCATCTCCGTGGCTTCTCCCGCATCCTCCGTGCGGACCCAGGTCTCCACCTCGTCATCCGAAGCGGGCAGCAGCCGCGTCTGCGGCTCCCTGAAGGCGTCCGCCCATCGGGAGCACAGCCGGTCGGTGACGTCGGAGAGCGTTCTGCCCTCACGCAGCATGGCGGTGCGGGCAAGGTGGGTGCCGAGGTCCAGGTCTCCGAGGGTGAACCACGGCCAGCCCACGCCGTAGGCAGTCAGCTCAGCGCTGACCCGTTCGCTCTCATGCTGCCTGCCCCAGCCGCGCACGGCGTCATTGACGCCCGCCAGGGCATACATCATGGAGTCCAGGTCCGGGCAGACTCGCACCCCCGTCAGCCACATATCGTCGCCCGTGTTGACCACCACGTCGACCCTGTCCTCAGGCGTCAGCGCGGAGCGGAGTCCCCGGACGAACTTGGCGCCTCCCACCCCTCCGGCGATCACAGCGACTCTCAGCATGAGGATCCCAGCGCCACCTGCTCGATGGTGTGCTGCTCCGGGTGGAAGACTCCGAAGCGACGCCGATACTCCTGCGCTGTTCCCGGCCAGAGCAGAGTGACTCGTCCTGTGCCTCCGTGCCGGTACCAGCTGCGGCAGCCGGGCGAGACCCACGCGGTCGATGCCGCCCGCTCGTCGATCATGGCGGTGTAGGCCTTCTCCGCCTCCGCGCGGACCTCCCATACGCCGCCGGCGGGAACGGACGCGAGAGCGCTCAGAAGCTGGTCGAACTGAGCCTCCAGCATCGCCACTGCCGAGTTGTGGCCGAGGGCGGCGTGAGGGCCTCCCAGGATGATGCAGTTGGGGAAGCCGGAGACCGATGTGGATCCGTAGGAGGTCATGCCGTCCGCCCAGTGCTCAGCGAGAGTCTCGCCGCCGCGCCCGACGATGCTGGAGGCAATGGCCGGGCGTGATGCGTCGAACCCTGTGGCGAAGACGAGCGCATCGAGTTCGTAGGTCCTGCCGGACGCGGCCCGGACGGCTCTGCCCTGCACCGCGAGTGGGGCAGAGGGCTCCACAGCGGCGGCGCCGGAAGCCACGGCCGGGTAGAAGTCGTCGGAGAGCAGCACCCTTCGGCAGCCGACCTCGTCCGCAGGAGTCAGCGCTTCGCGCACAGGTCCCGCAGGAATGCTGCGCCGAAGATGGTCCTGCGCCCGACGGCGCAGCTCCGTGTGCGCCGTGCTGCCGAGCACTCGTGCCTCGAAAGCACTGTCCAACTCGTCAAAGATCTCGGCACGGTGATCCCGGCGAACGTCGTCGTCCGCGGCGAAGACCGATTGCTCTGCGGTCCCGTACGCCGCGTCATGCTTCGGGAGGATCCACGGGGCGCTGCGCTGGAAGACGGTGACCTGGGCGCCGCGCCCGACGAGCGCCGGGACAGCTTGGACGGCTGAGGCGCCCGAGCCGACCACTCCGATGCGTGCGCCCTCGGGAACGATCCGAGGATCCCAGCGGGCTGTGTGGCACACCCTGCCGGGGAACGTCACCAGTCCGGGCAGCGTCGGCAGAGCCGGGCGCGAGAAGCGGCCGGATGCCAGGACGAGCGCGCCCGCGGTGATGGTCCCTGCGTTGGTGGTGACCTTCCAGCTGCGCGGGCCCTGCCTCCATTCGGCGGAGAGCAGGCGGGTGCCGCAGCGAATGTGCTCGGCAACCTCCTCGGCACAGCTGCGCAGATATTGGCGGATCTCTTCCCCGCCGGCGAACCGCCGCTTCCAGTCGGACTTCGGCGCGAACGAGAAGGAGTACAGGTGGGAGGGAACGTCGCACGCGACGCCCGGGTACGTGTTGTCCCGCCACGTCCCACCCACTTCATCGGCCTGCTCCAGGACGAGGAAGGAGTCCTCCCCGCTGCGGCGCATACGGATGGCGGCGCCGAGGCCGGCAAAGCCTGCCCCCACGACGAGGACGCGGACATGCGTGCCGTCCAGGCCGGTCACGGGCTGGCCGTCCCGAGGCCGTCGAGCCGCTCGTAGAGTGTGCTGCGCTGCACCGACGTGCGTCCCAGGGCAGCTGCCGTGCGGCGAACGTCGTCCAGGCTGAGCGTCCGCCCTGCCTCCGGGTCGGCCTCCGGGCGCGTTCCGTCGAGCAGCACGCCGCCCACGTCGTCCGCGCCGCCGGAGAGGACCCGCTGTGCGCACCCCAGGCCGAATTTGGGCCAGGCGGCCTGAATGTGGCTGATCTCACCGTCAAGCAGCAGCCGGGCCACCGCGTGCACGGCCCGCGTCGTCCGGTCATCGGCCATCCGGCAGACTCCGGGCACGAGCACGGGGGAGTCCTGGGGGATCAGCGGCATCGCGATGAACTCGGTGAATCCGACTGTCTCCTCCTGCAGCCTGCGCAGCGCAAGGAGGTGCTGGACGATCTGAAGCGGCGTCTCGGCGTGCCCATAGACCATCGTGGCGGTGGAGCGGAGTCCGGCCCGGTGAGCGCTGCGGATGAGGTCCAGCCACTGGGCAGCAGGTATGTCTGTGTCCGCGCTGAGCGTCCGCCGCAGGTCGTCGTCGAGAATCCTGGCCGCGGTGCCCGGCACCGAACCGACGCCGTGGGACTGCAGCTGCTGCTGAAATTCGCCGGTGGTGACGTCCAGCCGCTGTGCGGCATCAAGGATCTCCGCAGGGCGGTACGCGTGCAGGTGCAGATCTGCCCCCGCGCCCTCGGCTCCAGTGCGCAGGGCATCGACGATATCCAGATATGCGGTCCCCGGCAGGAGGGGATCCACTGCTCCTTGGACACAGATCTCTGTGGCTCCGCGGGCTGCGGCCTCTGCGGCGATGAGGCGGAGATCCTCGTCGGTGAGCCCCCCTCTCCGTCGGCTCGGGTCATAGAGCGATGCGTCGACGTTGCGGTTCACCGCGTAGGTGACCTGCTCGCCGACTCGCTCAGCGCGGACCGCGTCGGCGGAGGAGGCCAGCTGCTCGAGGCTCTCCCCGTCCGACTCGAGCAGATGAGCCCACTCATGCTCTGCAAGGGCCGACGAATCGGCCTCGGCTCGGCGCAGCAGGGCCCGGCCCGCATGGGAGTGGGCTGCTGGTGCCCCAGGGGCGGCCTCCAGCAGGAGGCTCACGGGATCATGAAGCCGGTGGTCGAGCCAATAGTCGGGATCGGCCGTCCACCGCGGGTGTGCGGTGAGGCGCTCCTTCAGGTCGTATCCCGCCTGGGATGTGAGTCGGCTGAGATCCTCGATCTGCGGCCAAGGCCGCTCGGGGTTCACATGATCCGGAGTCACCGGGCTCACGCCGCCCCAATCGTCGATGCCGGCGCGGATGAGCAGTCGCAGCTCCTCGGGGTCGGTCAGGTTCGGCGGGGCCTGGATATGGGCCCCGGGTCCCATCACCCATCGCGCGACGGCGACGGCGGCCGCGTATTCGGAGGTTCCGAGATCGGGTTGGTTCTGCATCGCGGTCCGCGGCTTGGCGCGGAAGTTCTGGACGATCGTCTCCTGTATGTGCCCCCACCTCGTATGGGCGTCCCGGATGGCGAAGAGGGACTGAGCCCGATCCTTCAGGGTCTCCCCGATGCCGAGCAGGATCCCGGTGGTGAAGGGGATTCGGGAGCGGCCTGCGTCATCGAGCACCTGCAGTCTCAGGGCCGGGTCTTTGTCCGGGGAGCCGTAGTGGGCGCCGCTCGGCTGTGACCACAGCGCTGAGGAGGTCGTCTCCAGCATCATGCCCATAGATGGTGCAGCAGGGCGCAGACGCTGCATCTCTGTCCAGGTCATGACGCCGGGGTTCAGGTGAGGCAGCAGGCCCGTCTCATCTCGTACCAGCTCTGCCATCGCTCTCACATAGTCGAGCGTGGACGCGTAGCCGTGCTCGGCGAGCCAGTCGCGAGCTGCTTCCCATCGATCCTCCGGACGGTCCCCAAGAGTGAAGAGCGCCTCCTTGCAGCCCGTCGCAGCACCGTCGCGGGCGATGAGCACAACCTCCTCAGGGCTGAGGAACGGCTGCCGGCCCTGGTCCCGAAGACTCCGCGGCGTGTCCACGAAGGTGCAGTAGCGGCACCTGTCGCGGCACAGGGTGGTCAGCGGGATGAAGACCTTCTTCGAGTAGGTGATGCGCCGTCCTGAGCTGTCGCCGCGGGAGGCGGCACCCCGATCGCGCAGGTGACCTGCGAGGGCGAGGAGCCGCTCGAGCTGGGGTCCGTGTGAGGAGAGCAGCGCCTCTGCATGCTCGAGAGTGGGCTCACCCCCAGCCTCGGCGTAGGCCAGGGCCCTGCGGGCCGCGGACTGGGGGAGCGGCCCACTCGTGCTGCGATGCGGGAGCTCGATGTTCACCGCGACTCGGCTCATGCGACCATCCCCTCCGCGCGGCCCACCTGCAGGCCGCCCTGCTCGACGACCCTCGCAGTGTGCGGGCCCAGACCGAGCTCCGCGGCGCGCCGCAGGTCGGCGAGCGTGTCCACGTCATGCCGCAGCGTTGAAGCTGCCGGAACCGTGAGCTCGGTGTAGCCGGAGGTGCGGTGGAGCAGAGCCGATCCGGTCCCGAATCGCGGCCGGTGGCGCGCGCCGGCGGATGCTGTGAGGAGCACGGTCCCGGTGCCGTACCGATCCGAGACGAAGCCTCGCGGAGCCGATCGAGCGCGGTCCAGCGCTTCGCCCAGATCATCCGGCCGCAGGGCAGGGAGGTCGCCGAGCATGACGGCGGTGCGCCGGGTCTCTCCGAGGCAGGTGAGGCCGGCCCGGACAGCTGCGTTGAGGCCCGCCCGGGCCTGCACGTGAACGTCGCAGGGCAGTCCTGCCGACCAGGCGGCATCGTCGGTGACCAGCAGCACGCTGTGCACCCGGGGGCACCGCGAGACGGCCTCAAGGGTGTCTCGCGCGGCCGCCTCCGCGAGCTCACCGGCAAGAGGGGGGCTGCCCAGCTCGGCGGCGAGCCGGGTCTTGCCGCTCGAGGGCCGGCGCACAGGAACCACCAGCCTGAATCCGTCGCTGTCCGCTGCACGGCCTATCTGCACGCTGCGCCTCCCTCGCCAGGCTCTTCCGGGTACCGCAGAAGACTATATTCCGTATTGCGTGTACTCAGTTTACACAGTGGAAAAACGCTATGAGTCTGGCTTGACACTATGTATCAGGAGGCCTGCTCAATGCTCTGGAATGATCAACGCAATTCGAGAGAAGATCCAAAAATTGTGAGATTGATGTAACGCAAATTTAACAAATGAGGGGACATTTCCATGACCGCGGTCCGCATCGCGCTCAGCCAGACCACCTGGACGGGCGACCAGGAGTCCATGCTGGCCAAGCACGAAGACTTCGTCCGTCGCGCCGCAGCAGAGGGGGCGCAGGCGATCTGCTTCCAGGAGCTCTTCTACGGCCCCTACTTCGGCATTACGCAGGAGAAGAAGTACTACGGATACGCCGAGCCCGCTGACGGTCCCGTCGTCCGACGCTTCGCAGCGCTGGCCGCTGAGCACTCGATGGTGATGGTCCTGCCGATCTATGAGGAGGCCATGCCCGGGGTCTACTACAACACTGCCGTCGTGGTGGACGCCGATGGGACCGTCCTCGGTTCGTACCGCAAGAATCACATCCCGCACGTCGAATCCTTCTATGAGAAGTTCTACTTCCGGCCGGGCAATCTCGGCTGGCCCGTCTTCGACACTGCGGTCGGCCGCATCGGTGTGACCATCTGCTATGACCGGCACTTTCCCGAAGGCTGGCGCATGCTCGGCCTCGCGGGGGCCGAGATCGTCTTCAACCCCAACGCGTCCAAGCCGGGACTCTCCAACCGGCTCTGGGAGCTCGAGCAGCCCGCTGCGGCGGCCGCCAACGGGTACTTCGTGGTGGTTCCCAACCGCGTCGGGCGGGAGGACAACGAGTACGGGGACCAGGCCGTCACCTTCTACGGCACCAGCTACGTGGCTGACCCGCGCGGAAACTTCGTGGGGCAGCCCGGCTCATCGAACGCCGAGGAGCTTCTCATTCGTGACATCGAGATGGAGATGATCCGCGAAGTTCGCGAGGACTGGCAGTTCTATCGCGACCGCCGCCCCGACACCTACGACGCGATCACCGCCCCCTGAGAAGGAGCAGCACCATGAAGACCCTCATCACCAACGGCATCCTGGTCAACGCCACGGGAACCGGACACGCCGACGTCCTCATCGAGGACGAAAAGATCTCGGCTCTCTTCACCCCTGGGACGTTCGAGGCCGGGGCCGACAAAGTCATCGACGCCGCAGGGAAGTACGTGATCCCCGGCGGGATCGACGCCCATACGCACATGCAGATGCCCTTCGGCGGCACCAACGCCTCCGACACCTTCGAGACCGGCACCCGCGCCGCCGCATGGGGCGGCACGACCACCATCATCGACTTCGCTATCCAGAAGCAGGGCGAGCGCGTGGAGGACGGTCTCGAGACCTGGCACGGTCTTGCCGCCGGCGAATGCGCCATCGACTACAGCTTCCACCAGGTGATCGGCGGGGTGGATGACAGCTCCCTCAAGGCGATGGAGAGGCTCGTCGACGAGGGCGTGAGCTCCTACAAGATGTTCATGGCCTACCCCGGGGTGTTCTACGCCGACGACGCACAGATACTGCGCGCGATGCAGAAGGCCCGCGACCTCGGGCTGATGACGATGATGCACGCTGAGAACGGGCCGGCGATCGACGTCCTGGCTGAGCAGCTCGCCGCCCAGGGCAAGACCGCCCCCTACTATCACGGCATCGCCCGTGCCTGGCAGATGGAGGAGGAGGCCACGCACCGGGCGATCATGCTCGCCGATCTCACCGACGCCCCCCTCTACATCGTTCACATGTCCGCCAAGCAGGCGGTTGAGCAGGTGGCATGGGCCCGCGACAAGGCCAAGAACGTCTTCGGCGAGACCTGCCCCCAGTATCTGTATCTCTCGCTGGAGAAGCAGCTCGGCTCATCCTCCGAGGAGTGGGGCGACTTCGAGGGTGCCAAATGGGTCTGCTCGACGCCCCTGCGCAGTGAGCAGGAGGGACACCTCGAGGCCATGTGGCAGGGGCTGCGGACCAATGATCTGCAGATGGTCTCCACCGATCACTGCCCCTTCTGCATGAAGGACCAGAAGGAGCTCGGCAAGGACGACTTCCGCTCGATCCCCAACGGGATCGGCTCGGTGGAGCATCGCGTGGACCTGCTCTATCAGGGGGTCGTCGACGGTCGCATCTCCCTTCCCCGCTGGGTGGAGCTGATCAGCACCACCCCGGCCCGCATGTTCGGCATGTACGGGAAGAAGGGCGTCATCCAGCCCGGAGCCGACGCCGACGTCGTCGTCTACGACCCGAACGGCCGCACCAGCATCGGCGTGAACAAGACCCATCACATGAACATGGACTACTCCGCATGGGAAGGCTTCGAGATCGACGGGCACGTCGACGTCACCATCTCGCGGGGCAAGGTGCTTGTGGAGGACGGCGCCTACAAGGGCACCAAGGGCCACGGACAGTTCATCAAGCGCGGCCTCTCGCAGTACCTGATCTGAACGGAAAGGCACATCATCATGGAATTCGGCGTCGTCGCCCAGACGAATCCGCCCGCAGCGCGCACGCTCGCGCTGGCACGACTCTCCGAGGAGCACGGCTTCGACCACTTCTGGACCTACGACTCCCACATCCTGTGGCAGGAGCCCTACGTCCTCTACTCCCTGATCCTCGACCAGACCACCACCATCAGGGTCGGGCCGATGGTGACCAACCCCGCCACCCGCGACTGGACGGTCACCGCCTCCCTCCACGCCACCCTCAACGCGCACTTCGGAAACCGTACCGTGTGCGGCATCGGACGAGGCGACTCGGCCGTGCGGGTCATGAACGGCAGTCCGGTGAAGCTGCGGGACTTCCGACGCTCCATCGAAGTCATCAGAGGGCTCGCGAGCTCTCAGCCGGCCGAGGTGAATGAGGCGACCATCCGATTCCCATGGTCCAAGGGGTCCCACACCGAGGTATGGGTGGCCGCCTACGGGCCCAAAGCTCTGGCCATCGCCGGCGAGGTCGGCGACGGGTACATCCTGCAGTGCGCAGATGTCGAGATCGCCGAATGGATGATCAAGGCCGTGCGCACCGCCGCGGAGGACGCCGGCAGGGACCCCGACAGTCTGAGCTTCTGCGTGGCGGCGCCGTTCTACATCACGGACGGGTCGCAGGAGTCCCGCTCCCATGCTCTTGAGCAGTCCCGGTGGTTCGGCGGAATGGTCGGAAATCACGTGGCAGACATCGTGTCCCGCTACGGGACCGAATCCGACGTGCCCAAAGCGCTCACCGACTACATCGCCGGCCGACAGGGCTATGACTACAACCAGCACGGCAGGGCAGGCAATGACCATGTCGACTTCGTCCCCGACGAGATCGTCGAGCGATTCTGCGTCATCGGCACCGCGGAAGAGCACACCGAGAAGCTCAAGCGGCTGGAAGCCGTCGGCATGACCCAGTTCGCCGGATACCTTGCCCACGACAACAAAGAAGAGACACTGCGCGTCTACGGGGAGAAGATCATCCCCGAGTACGACGAGCAGGTCCTTGCGAAGTCCTGAGGATCTATGAGCACCCTGACACTGGGATACAAGGCTTCCGCGGAGCAGTTCGGACCACGGGAGCTCGTGGAGCTTGCCGTGGCCGCCGAGCGGCACGGCTTCGACTCTGCCTTCATCTCCGACCACTTCCAACCGTGGCGGCACACCGGCGGCCACGCCCCCTTCTCGCTCGCATGGATCACCGCGGTGGGGGAGCGGACCTCCACCATCCGGCTCGGAACCTCCGTGATGACTCCGCACTACCGGTACAACCCGGCGGTCATCGCCCAGGCATTCGCAACGCTTGGGGTCCTGTATCCGGGAAGGATCATTCTCGGGGTAGGCACGGGGGAGGCGCTGAACGAGTCCGCCACGGGATGGAACGGCGCCTCCGGCAGCAGCGAATGGCCCGCCTTCCGGGAACGGTTCGCCCGCCTGCGCGAGTCCGTCCGCCTCATCCGTCAGCTCTGGTCCGAGGAGCGGGTCACCTTCGACGGGGACTACTACACCACTCGCGACGCCTCCATCTACGACCGCCCCGAGCACCCCATCCCCGTGCACATCGCAGCCGGAGGGCCGACCGTGGCGAAGTACGCCGGGCGCGTCGGGAGCGGATTCATCTGCACCTCCGGCAAAGGCATGGAGCTCTACACCGAGAAGCTCATGCCGGCCGTCGCGGAGGGCGCCCGCATCAACGGGCGCGACGTCGGAGAGATCGATCGCATGATCGAGATCAAGCTCTCCTACGACCGGGACCCGAAGCAGGCCCTGGAGAACACGCGCTTCTGGGCGCCGCTGTCCCTGACGCCCGAGCAGAAGCACTCCATCACCGACCCCGTCGAGATGGAGGCTGCCGCCGACGCGCTGCCCATCGAGCAGATCGCCTCGAGATGGATCGTGGGATCCGACCCCGACGAGGTCGCCGCTCGTATCGGCGAATATGTCGATGCCGGGTTCAACCATCTGGTATTCCACGCACCCGGGCAGGATCAGCGGCGGTTCCTTCAGGCGTTCGAAGCTGACCTGGCCCCCCGCCTCCACGCCATGGCAGCGAGGAAGCTGGAGGCTGGACGGTGACTGCGGCACCGACACAGGTCAGCCTGAAGCAGGGCAGCGAGACGCGCCTGGGCCCCTGGGGATGGGGAGTCCTGGGCATCCTGTCCCTGCTGGCCCTCTGGGAGGTCTACAAGTTCGTCGGACCGGATGACGGCATCCTCGTGGGAGAGACGCGCATCCTTCCCCGGACCTCAGACCTGGCCATGCCGCATATCTGGGACATGGTCGCGCGCCTGTTCGAAGGGGAGACGTCGGCTTCGACCGCAGATCCGCTCTGGCTGACGGTCGGCTCCGCCGCACTGTTCAGTCTCGGGATAGCTGCCGCCGGCTGGTGCGTCGGAGTGATAGTCGGGGTCGGACTGGCGCTGCTGATGCTGCGCTGGCGTGTGGCGGAATGGGGGCTGCTGCCCTGGATCGTGCTGTCCCAAACGGTGCCGATCATCGCCTTCGCGCCCGTCGTCCGCTCCTGGGGCAACCAGCTCGAGCTGGGCTTCATCGAATGGCAGGACTGGATGTCCGTAGCGGTGATCGCCTCCTGGCTCGCGTTCTTCCCGATCGCCGTCGGGGCGCTGAAGGGCTTTCAGTCTCCCGAGGTCGCCCACGAGGAGCTCCTGAAGACCTACGCGGTCGGCTGGTGGGCCACCCTCATCCGGCTGCGTCTGCCTGCCGCGGTGCCATACCTGCTCTCGGCCTTCCGCCTCGGAGCTGCGAACGCTGTGATCGGCGCGGTGGTCGCCGAAGTCTCCACAGGCCTTCGAGGCGGCATCGGACGCATCCTCATCCAATTCGCGGGCCAGGCCTCCAACGATCCTGCCAAGGCGTGGGGCCCCATCTTCGGGGCAGTAGCACTGGGACTGGTCGCGGCCGGATCCATCGCCATCCTCGGCCTGACCCTGCGCACCTACCGACGAACGGAGACCGCCACATGAGCACCGCGGTTCACGCCGCCGGCGTCGACAAGATCTTCCCGACGACCTCCGGAGAGGTTCACGCCCTCTCCGACATCACCCTCGACGTCGCCGCCGGAGAATTCGTATCCCTCATCGGCCCCTCAGGCTGCGGCAAGTCCACTCTCATGCGGCTGATCGCAGACCTCGACCAGCCCACCGCGGGTGAGCTCACCGTCTTCGGCAAGAGCCCGGACCGGGCAAGGCGCGACCAGGACTACGGCATTGCCTTCCAGAAGGCCGGCCTGCTGCCGTGGCGCACCGTGAACGACAACATCGGTCTGCCTCTGCAGCTGCACGGAGCCGACAGGAGGGCCCGCAGAGAACGTGTCCAGGAGCTGCTGCACATGGTGGCGCTCGAGGAGTTCGGGAATCACCACCCCGATCAGCTCTCCGGCGGCATGCAGCAGCGCGTTGCCATCGCCCGCGCTCTGGCAGAGAAGCCCCGGCTGCTGCTGATGGATGAGCCCTTCGGCGCGCTGGACGAGATGACGCGCGAACGCATGCAGACCGAGCTGCTGCGCATCTGCTCAGAGACAGGCGCTGCCGTCGTCTTCGTCACCCACTCCATCCCCGAGGCGGTGTTCCTGTCCGACCGAGTGGTGGTCATGTCACCGCGGCCCGGTCGCATAGCCGAGGTGGTCGATATGAAGCTCGCAGACACGTCGCAGCGCGGCGAGGATCTGCGCGAAGAGAGCAGCTACTTCGAGATGATCACCGCCGTGCGTGAGGCCCTCCACGGCGGCGCGCCCGCCGGCCGTGCCGTGGAGACCCGCTGATGGGAACCAGCGCCCTGACCCCGCAGCAGCAGAACCTCGGCCGCATCATCGCTCCGGTCATCGTCGGCGTCGTCGTGCTGCTCCTGTGGCAGCTGATCGTCGGCGGACTGGGCCTCTCCTCCTATCTGCTGCCCACGCCCGCTGCCATCCTCGATCAGGCCCTGGAGTTCTCCGACTCCATCGTCGCCGCCGCGGGCATCACCGGCTGGAACTCCCTGGTCGGGCTGGTGATCGGCTCTCTGCTCGGGGTGGGTCTCGCAGCGCTCGCGGCCTCGTCGAAGTCGGTCGACGCCATGGTGAACCCGATCGTCGCCGCGCTCGCCGTCATCCCGATCGTCGCCCTGGCGCCCATCCTCAACACGATGTTCGGCACCACCCAGTTTCCCCGGCAGGCCATCGCCGGACTCGCCAGCTTCGTGCCCGTCTTCGTCTCCACGCTGCGCGGGCTGAGGCAGACGAACCCCGAGCACCGTGACCTCATGCGCACCTATGCCGCCACCGGCCTGCAGACCTTCCGCACGATCACGCTGCCCACCGCCCTGCCCTACGTGTTCACCGGCGTCCGGCTGGCGTCCTCCCTGGCCGTGATCTCCGCCCTGGTCGCCGAATACTTCGGCGGGCCCAGGGGAGGTCTCGGGGGCATCATCTCCGCCGCGGCTGCCTCCAGCCAGTATCCGAGGGCCTGGGCCTATGTGCTGGCCTCCATCGTGCTCGGACTGCTGTTCTACCTCGCCGCGCTGGGCCTCGAGAAGCTCGCCAACCGCGGACGAGCTGCCATCGCCTGACACCACCCGCACCCATCACAAGGAAGAAGGAAGACAATGAGGAACTCACAACCGCGCTTCAACCGACCCGTCCAAGGCATCGGCCTGTTCGCCGCTGCCGCTCTTGCCCTGACCGCCTGCGGCGGTGAGAGCGCCGACGGTGAGACTGCCGGAGGCGAAGAGCTCACCCAGATCGACCTGCAGCTTCAGTGGCTGCCGCAGGGGCAGTTCGCCGGCTACTTCGCTGCGGACCAGCAGGGGTTCTTCGAAGAGGAGGGCCTGGAGGTCAGCATCATCGAGTCGGGAGGCGACATCGTTCCTCAGGATGCTCTCGCCGGCGGAGACGTCGACTATGCGATCGCGTGGGTGCCTAAGGTCCTCGAGACTTTGGAAGCAACCGGGGCCGAGCTCACCAACGTCGCTCAGACGTTCCAGGAGTCCGGCACCGTGCAGGTCGCGTGGGCGGACTCCGACATTGAGGGGGTGGAGGACTTCGAGGGTCAGCGGATCGGATCCTGGGGGTTCGGGAACGAATGGGAGATCTTCGCGGCCATGGCCGAGTACGACCTCGACTCCAGCACCGTCGACATCATCACTCAGTCCTTCGACATGAACGCATTCCTCGAAGGCGACATCGACGCTGCCCAGGCGATGACCTACAACGAATACGCCATGCTGCTCCAGGCGGAGAACCCAGAGACCGGCGAACTCTACACCGAGGATGACTTCAACGTCATCGAGTACGAGGAGACCGGCGGCGCGATGCTTCAGGACGCCATCTGGGCCGACACGGAGCGCCTCGAGACGGACGAGGCATACGCCGAGGACACCGTGGCCTTTCTGCGCGCCGTCATCCGTGGATGGGCCTGGGTCGCAGAGAATCCCGAAGAGGCGGCTGACATGACGATCGAGGCGGGCTCCGGGTGGGACCAGCCCCACGAGCTGTGGATGGTCAATGAGACCAACCGACTCATCTGGCCCGCTGAGGACGGCTTCGGCGTCATCGACGAGGCCGCGTGGGATGAGACGGTCCAGGCCGCGATGAGCGCGACCAATGAAGAAGGTGCGCAGCCGATCACGGAGGAGCCCAGCGACAGCGCGTGGACGAACGAGTACATCGAGCAGGCGCTGGCGGACCTGGAGGATGAGGATCTGGATCTGA
Organism: Nesterenkonia sp. NBAIMH1; assembly: GCF_007922635.1. Lineage (NCBI taxonomy): Bacteria > Bacillati > Actinomycetota > Actinomycetes > Micrococcales > Micrococcaceae > Nesterenkonia > Nesterenkonia sp. NBAIMH1. The sequence continues at coordinate 965,748 of NZ_CP042335.1, read as the reverse complement.
CCGGAGAGAACTGGGAGCCCTTGGAGCTGTCCTTCGACGAAGAGACTGAGTTCGAAGGCTGAGGGGTCGTTCCCGGGCCGCGTGACGAACACCGACGAAGAGAGGCAGAGCCCTGGTGCGAAGAAGCGAATCCGAGCCCAACCGTGATGTTGTCGAGATGAGCATCGCTGAGATGCTCCATGCTCTGAAGGCAGGTGAGCTGACCAGCGTGGATCTGGTCTGCGCCTATATCAACCGCATCGCCTGGTTCGACCGCACCGGGCTCTGCCTCAATGCAGTCCCCGTCCTGAATCCTGAGGCCCTCGCGGAGGCGGAGGCCTCAGACGCTCGGCGCCGCTCCGGCCGGGCCGGCCCGCTGGAGGGCGTCCCCTTCACCGTCAAGGACAGCTACATGGCCGCCGGCCTCACTGTGGCCTCCGGGAGCCCAGCGCTGAAGGACCTGGTGGCGCAGGCGGACGCGGCCACCGTCGCGCTGCTTCGCCAGGCCGGGGCCGTGCTGATCGGCAAGACGAACATGCCGCCCATGGCCGCAGGAGGAATCCAACCGGGCGTCTACGGCTATCCGAGGAGCCCCTACAATCCGCAGTACATCGCAGCGGCCTACGGATCCGGCTCCTCGAGCGGGTCGGCAGTCTCCGTCGCGGCGAGCTTCTGCGCCTTCGGCATGGCGGAGGAGACGGTCTCATCCGGCCGTTCGCCGGCCTCCAACAACAGTGTGGTGGCCTACACCCCCTCGCGCGGAGTCATCTCCATCCGCGGGAACTGGCCGCTCAGGCCGACGTGCGACGTCGTAGTGCCCCACACTCGCACCGTGGAGGACCTCCTGCACCTGGTGGGAGTCCTGGCAGCGGAGGACGAGGAGACGGCCGGAGACTTTTGGCGCGAGCAGCGCGTCATCGACCTTCCCTCACCTGCGGAGGTCTTTCCCGAGCCTGTGCTGCGGGAGCGCCCCGAGCGACTCGACGGGCTGCGCTTCGCAGTGCCGCGCATGTACATCGGCCGGGATGACGACCTCCTGGTTCCTCCGGCGATGCGCCCGACTGTCCGTGCCCTGTGGGAGCAGGCGGCGAGCGACCTGCGCAGTCTCGGCGCCGAGGTCGTCGAGACTGACTTCCCCGCAGTATCCAACTATGAGGAGGATCGCCCGGGCGCTGATGGCCTTCCTGCACGCGGTCTGGTGCCTGCGCAGTGGAGAGACATCGAGGGCGGAACCATCACGGCCATGGCCCTGGACAGCTTCCTGCGCAGAAACGGCGATCCCACCCTGAATACATGGGCCGACGTGGACGCAGAGTCCGTCTTCCCCTCAGATGATGCGCCGACGCACGTATGGATCACCCGTGCCCGGGGCGGCTTCGACTGGCAGCGCCTCTCCGAGCTCACCAAGGCAGGCCTGCCGTCGACCTACGACGACGTTCCAGGGATCGAGCATCTTCTCCAGGGGCTTGAAGAGGCCCGCACGCGCGACTTTGAGGAATGGATGCTCCGCGAAGGGCTCGATGGGGTGGTCTTCCCTGCTGTCGGCGACGTGGGACGCGACGACCTCTTCTCTCGGCCCGAAAGTCTGGACCACGCGTCGCAGAACGGGGTCGTCTACTCCAACGGCAACCGGGTCATTCGCCACCTCGGCATACCCACCGTCACGGTGCCCATGGGATTCATGGCGGACATTCAGATGCCCGTGGGGCTGACGTTCGCCGGCCCTGCCTACAGCGATGACACCCTTCTGACCCACGCGCTCGCCTATGAGAAGGCGAGCCGTCGCCGGCAGAAGGCGTTCCTGACTCCCACACTGGCCAGCAGCCAGATCGCACCGACGCCGGCACGGGGGCAGGAACCCATCTCATTCACTGTCCGCATCGAGTCTGACGGGCCCTTCTGGAGCGTGACGGTGCGCCTGGGCGGGGGTGCAGTCGAAGGAGCCCACGCATGGGCAGACGGCCACATTCTCGAGCCGGAGGACGGACAGCCTGACCTGTTTCGGGGACGCGTTTCACGGGCCAGGAAACGACTCGCACCTCACATGCTCGTGGCAGTGAAAGCGGCAGCCGGTGCGACGTTCAGCCTCGAGGAGCTGCCGCAGGACGACTGAGAGGCCGCCCGTCAGGACATCCGGAGCCAGGCCCTAACGGCTGGGAATCTGATCGGCTGAGCCGGGCACAGGCTCAGCCGGATCGCTGCCCAGGGCCACGATGCTGTTGCGCTCGTCGACGTGGACCACACGGGGGGAGTGCTGAGCGCGCTCCGCGTCGTCGACCATGGCGTAGGAGATGATGATGACGAGGTCGCCGGGGTGCACCAGGTGGGCAGCCGCCCCGTTGATGCCGATCACCCCGGAGCCGCGCTCGCCGGCGATCGTGTAGGTGTCCAGGCGAGCGCCGTTGGTCACATCGACGATCTGCACACGCTCACCGTCCACGATGTTCGCCGCGTCCAGGAGGTCAGCGTCGATCGTCACCGAGCCGACATAGTGCAGATCGGCCTGGGTGACCGTGGCCCGGTGAATCTTCCCGCTCATCAGAGTTCTCAGCATCGCGGGGCGATTCTATTGCACCCCGCACCTCCCTCAAAGGGACGCTGGGCGGTCCACCGCTGCGGTGTAGACGCGGTGCCCCAGCTCTACGGCGCCGCAGCCCAGCACGCTGGTCACGAAGGCGACAGCCAGCAGCTCAGCCTCGGGCAGCTGGAAGAGGTGATACTGCTGGCTGATCGGCAGCAGCAGCACCGCGGCCAGCAGCAGGTACAGGCCCGTCACCACAGCAATCCGGGCCGCGTTCAGCGGACGAAGCACCAGATTGAGGATCCACAGACCCACAAGGGCAAGGGTGATGAAGCTCGCTGTCTGGATCTGCGCCGCCGCGTCCTCGAAGAGCCTCCCGAAGAACGACACCGTCACCACCGCGACCACGACCACCACCGAGGGCGGAAGCGCGAACAGCGCGGAGCGGCGCAGGAAGCCGCGGCGATACCGCTGCGGGTTCGGCATCATCGCAAGGAAGAACGCCGGGGCCCCCACAATGATGAAGTCGACCGTGGAGAACTGCCGCGGCAGGAACGGAAAGGGCCAGAACATGAGGGCGAACACCAGTCCCAGCCCCACCCCGAACGCCGTCTTCGTCAGGAACAGGTGCGCCAGCCGCTCCGCGTTGGCAATGACCTTCCGGCCCTCGGCGAGCACCCCCGGCAGGCGGGCGAACCTGCCGTCCAGCAGCACCAGCTTCGACACGGCCTTGGTGGCCGGGGCGCCTGAGCCCATCGCGATGCCGAGGTCGGCACGCTTCACCGCCAGCGCATCATTGATCCCGTCTCCGGTCATGGCCACCACATGCCCGTTGGCCTGCAGCGCCTGGACCATCGCCGCCTTCTGCTCCGGACTGACCCGCCCGAAGACAGTGTGCTGAGCCATCAGCGGGCGAAGAGTCTCCGGATCCGTGCCCAGCTGGGCGGCATCCACGGCCTCGCCCTGAACCGGCAGACCAACCTCCCGCGCCACCGCGGAGACCGTATGGGGGTTGTCGCCGGAGATGATTCTCAGCCCCACGTCCTGCTCACGGAAGTACTCCAAGGTGCTCGCGGCGTCGCGGCGGACATTCTCCCGGAACGTCAGCAGAGCCACGGGCCGCAGCGGGCCCGGAAGCTGCTCACCGCGGCGCAGCGGCACCGTCTCCTCCGAGTCAGGGGGAGCGGCATTGGGCGCGTGCGCCAGCACCACGGTGCGCAGGCCCTGCGCAGAGACGGCGTCCGCATGCTTCAGAAGTTCGGATGTGTCGACGCCCTCGACAGCCTCGGCCTCCCGCAGCACCTCAGGGGCCCCGAGGATCCACTGGCCCGAGAGGTCGCCTGCGGTCTCGGCGAAGCTGACTGCCGAGAACCTGCGCATCGACGAGAACTGCACCCTCCAGGCGGGATGGTGGCCGGGAACGTCACGGAACGGAACCTTCAGCGCCGCCGCGGTGGGGTTCGCCTGCTCATCGGCTCCGAAATGAGCCAGAATGCGCTGCCACGGCTGCAGCTCGCCGGAGGAGAGCTCCTCGGCGCGGCGCCAGGGGCCGGCTCTGCCGCCCTCGTCCATCTCCGAGGCGGCGTGGAAGGCGATGGTGCCGTCGGTGAGCGTGCCGGTCTTGTCCAGGCAGACGACATCGACCCGCGCCAGGATCTCGACCGCAGGCTGCTCCTGGATGAGCACATGATTGTGTGCCAGCTTCACGGCCGCCAGGGCGAAGCTGATCGTCGTCATCAGCGCCAGCCCCGCCGGAATCATGGCGGTCACCGAAGAGACCGCTGTGACCAGCCCCTCCTGCCACTCGCCCGAAGCCCACGCCTCGGCCCACCCGCCGTGGGCCTGCATCTGGCCGTTGAAGACCACCGCGGTGATGGGGATCAGAGCCAGAGAAAGCCAGAACGCGATACGTTCCAGCGCCCGCCGGATCTCCGAATTGATCTTCAGATACTTCTTCGCCTGAGCGGCCAGCTGCACGGCATGAGCCTTCGGGCCCACTGCCGTGACCACAAACCTCCCCGTGCCGGCCAGAACCGCCGTGCCGGAGAGCAGCCGGTCGTCCCGATGCTTCGGCACCGCCCGGGCCTCACCGGTCAGCATCGATTCGTCGAGATCCAAGTCCGATGACGAGACCACCACCCCATCCGCAGGAACCTGATCGCCGCGGCGCAGCTCCACCACGTCGTCCAGAACAATCTGCTCCCGATGGATCAGCACGACCATGCCATCGCGCAGCACACGGATGTGGTCCTGGTGCAGCAGTGCGATCGCATCCAGCTTCCGCTTGGCGCCGTACTCCTGCCCCAGGCCGATGACGACATTGCCCACCGCGGCGACGGCGAAGAGCAGATCGAGCCACCGGCCCAGCAGCACAATGATCAGAGCGCAGGCGAAGATGATGCCGTTGAAGAGGGTCAGCAGATGCGTCCGCAGGATCTCCGTGATGGAGCGTGACGTGGTCCGGGGCTGCACATTGGCAAGCCCGAGTCTCTGGCGCTCGCCGACCTGCACAGAGTTCAGGCCGTGGCGCTCGAGAAGCTCAGGGTTGACGGACGAGCGCCGCTCCTCCGGGGTGAGCTCGGGGGAGTCGGGGCTGGATTCAGGTGCGCGACCGCGCTGGGGAGGCGCAGAGTCCTGTTCCGTCACGCATCGAGTGTATAGGCCGCGCGGCTGAGCCTCAGAGGGACTCCTGGTCAACGCCCTGCCGCCCCTCGGAGCTGCTGACGGACACGATGAGGTCCTCTCCGCTGGCGCCCACCGTGATGTCCAGGGCGAAGGGAACCGTCTCGGTCTCGCTGATCTGAGTTCCGTCGAAGTAGTGCACCGCCTCGAAGCTCACGTCCGCGGTCAGCTCACCATGGTCCACGCTCCACCCGTCGGCGTCGAAGCTGAGCTCGAAGTCCTCCGGGTCCGGGAAGCTCCAGCTGATGCTGTCGGGATCCACACTGTGAGGGGTGGACGTCCCGACCGGGCACCCTGAGGGCATCAGAACCTCCTGCTCGCAGCCCTCGAAGTACTCCGCGAGCTCGCTGCGGAGCACCTCGGCGGCATCGTCGCTGGCCTCAAGATCGAGCGTCACTCCGGCCGGCTGCTCCTGGGGGTCCTCCTGGGCGGTCACGGCGTGCTGGGCCCGCCCGATGAGCCACTGGGAGTCCACCTCCACCTCTGCTGCGGCGGGCGCGAAGGCGGAGAGCCGTGCGGTCTCGCCGTCGAGATTCACGGGAGTCCCATTGACGCTGACCTGCCCGATCCCGCCCTGCGGAGCCCCCGGCACGTCGATCTCGAACCACGTCATCGCGCTCGAATCGATGCTGTACTCGTCGAAGAAGCCCCAGGTCGTTCCCGTGCGCTCCACGGGCAGGCTGGTGCTGTGGCTGTCGTCTCCGAGCACGAACTCCACCTGGGCGGCGGCCTCGCCCTCCTCCTCGGCCACCGTCAGCTGGGAAGCCTCCATCAGCTCTGCGCTGCGAGCCAGCGGGTCCCCGTTGAGCAGCACATGGTCCAGGTCTTCCTCGGACAGGAACTCCGGCCGCTGCTCCACATGTCCCAGCGCGACTCTGCCTCGGCCGGCCTGCAGGGCCTCCCAATAGTCCTCGGCGGCGCTCTCCGGGGTGTAGACCTGCTCATTGACCTGCCAGACGGCAATCACAGTGCCGGCCACGGCGATGAGCACAGCCGCGAGCCAGCCCCAGCCGGCGAAGCTTCGACCGTTCGAGCCCCCTGCCTGATCTCCGCGCGCAGGGCGGTGCGGCTGCTCCCATATGGGCGCGTCTGCAGCCTCGCCGTGCTGCTCGTTCGGTGGGGGCGGTGGTGCGGAGGTCACCGGAATAGGGTAAGGCCTGGGCAGGAGGTTCAGGCGAGCAGCAGGGCGATGAGCACCATCGACGGAATGCCGAGGACCGTGGTGACCAGCACTGTGTCGCGGGCGATGTTCTCACCCGATCGGTAGCGCACGGCGGTGACCAGCACGTTCTGCGCGGTGGAGAGCGAGCCCATGATGACGGCGGCCAGAAGCATGTTCCCCTCCAGCCCGAAGAGGAAGTAGGCGATGAGGAAGGCGACCGCCGGATGCACCAGCAGCTTGATGCCGGAGGCGAGCGTCACGTCCCGACGTCGTCCGCCCTCCTTGTTCAAGGGCTTCACGCCCACCAGGGACAGTCCGAAGGCCAGCAGCATCAGCGGGATGGATGCCCCCGCCAGCAGCTCTATCGCTTCGCTGACAGGCTCCGGGAACGACCACCCCTGCCACGAGAAGAGCAGGCCCAGCATGGACGCGACGATCACAGGGTTCAGCATCGACATTCCGGCCGAGCGGAGAACCGCGAGCCGGGGGTGGACGGGGCGATCCTCCGGGCCTGATCGCTCTCGTCGGGTCAGCTGATCCATCACCATGACGTACAGGGGCGCGTAGCAGGCGAGCTGGAACATGACGATGGGTGCGGCCAGCCGAACATCGCCCAGGACATACTCGGCGATCGGGAAGCCGAGGTTCGCCGCGTTCACCAGGGAGGCGCCCATCCCTGCGATCATCAGCTCCGAGCCCCTGCGGCCGCGCAGAAGCACCGTGCCCAGCAGGAGAAAGACCCCCAGGGTGGCGAAGGCGCTCAGGGCTGCCACGGCGAACTGGGGCCCGAGCACCTCAGCAATCGGTGAGGCTGAGATCGTGGTGAACAGAAGGCACGGCGAGGCCACGAAGAAGGTGAGCCTGGAGAGGATGAGCCTCGCGTCGGGCCCCAGCAGGCCCCAGCGGCCGATGGCGAAGCCCACCACGATGATGATCCAGATGACGGTGAAGCCCTGAAGCACCGCACCCATACTGAACCCTCCGGCATCGTTCGCTCTCGTCCGCCCCACAGCCTACGCCGAGGGCTCGCCTGGTAGTTTGTCTGCGTGCTGCTCTCAGATCGCGACATTCGGGCCGAGCTCGACGCCGGCCGTGTTCGGCTGGATCCCTTGGAGACCTCCCTCATCCAGCCGTCGAGCGTGGATGTGCGGCTCGAGCGCATGTTCAGGCTCTTCGACAACCACAAGTATGCGCACATCGACCCCTCCGAGCCTCAGCCTGACCTGACCCGTCTGGTGGAGGTGGACCCGGACGAGCCCTTCATCCTTCACCCGGGCGAGTTCGTCCTCGGCGCCACCTACGAGACGGTCACGCTGCCGGACGACATCGCCGCGCGCCTGGAGGGCAAATCCTCGCTGGGAAGGCTCGGCCTGCTGACGCACTCCACGGCCGGCTTCATCGACCCCGGCTTCTCCGGGCAGGTCACCCTTGAGCTGTCGAACATGGCTACCCTGCCGATCAAGCTCTGGCCGGGCTCCAAGATCGGCCAGCTGTGCTTCTTCCGGCTGACCTCACCGGCGGAGCACGGGTACGGCGCGGGCGCCCACCAGTCCCGCTACCAGGGGCAGCGGGGCCCCACCGCCTCGCGCAGCCACGAAAACTTCCACCGGACCATCATCGCCTGAGCGCATGCTCGGTCATGTAGGCCGGGCCCTGAGGGTCTCGAACCAGGGTGAGAAGCAGGACCAGCCCAGTCCCGAGCACGATGACGATGCCTGGTATCGCCATCACCTGCCCGCCGACCAGAGCAATCAGAGCTCCGATGAGTGCGGGCGTGAGGAATGACATGCCCCGTCCTGCGGTGGCGTAGAGCCCGAAGAGCTCTCCGGCCCGTGCAGGGGGCGCCAGACGGCCGAGGAACGCGCGCGAGGACGCCTGAGCCGGTCCGACGAACAGGCACAGCAGCAGTCCGAACAGCCAGAACGCCTCCACTGGGGTGATCGCGGCCGGGCCTATCTGACGGGGCTGAATCATGACCCAGAGAAGGATCGCAATGCTCAGCAGGCTGATGATGCTCATCGAGATCACACGGCGCGGGCCGATCCTGTCATCGAGCCAGCCGCCGGCGAACGCGCCCAGCGCGGCCACGACATTTCCGGCGATTCCGAAGAGCAGGACGCTGCCGGCGATCTGGGTGAACGGGATGTCAGCATCCTCGATCTGGTAGACGTGCACTCCCAGCACAGCGCCCCAGGTGAAGATCGCAGAGAGGCCGTCGCGGTAGATGGCGGAGGAGAGCAGGAACCACAGGGTGTTCCGGTCGTTGCGCCAGAGCCCCGCGATCACCCGGAAGAGCCGTCGGTAGGACTCTGCGACGGTGACCTTGTCCTCGACGTGGTCCTGGTCGGCTGTGGGAATCTTCGTCAGCAGCAGCGGCAGGGCGAAGATGAGATGCCAGGCGGCGGCGAGCAGGGCGACGCTGCGGATGTTGATCGCGTCCTCCTCGCCCAGGCCGAACCAGTGCGGAGGCTCCCCGGCGATCAGCCCGATGTAGACGATCAGCAGCAGCACAATCCCGCCGAGGTATCCGGCGCCCCATCCGATCCCCGAGACCCTGCCCATGCGGCTGTGATCGCTGATGTCCGTGATCATGGCGTTGTAGTTGAGGTTCGCGAATTCGTCGAAGATCCCCATGAGCGCCATCAGTGTGACGCCCAGGAGCAGGTACCCCTCCTCCGGACGGACGAAGAAGCACGCGGCCACCATCGTGACCACCATGATGGTGTTCAGGGTCAGCCAGAGGCGGCGGCGCCCTGCTTTGTCCGTCCTCTGTCCGATCACCGGCGCCGTCAGGGCGACGACCGCGCCGGCCGCTGCGGTGGCGACCGCGAGATACTGGGCGCCTCGGTTACCGGGGCCGAAGGCTTCGGAGGTGATGTAGGTGCCGAAGACGAATGTGGTCATCACGGCTGACACCGTGGAGTTGCCCCAGGACCACATGGACCAGTAGGCCACCAGCTTTCGGCTCAGCGGCTGCGTGGGCCCTTCGCTGCGCTCTGATGAGGACGTCGCCGCAGCTCGGGGCCCTGTCGGTGAGGTGCTCATCACAGTCGGATAGTACACGGGCGCTGATAACATAACGTCAACTTCTCCGTTCTCCCGCCGAAAGGGCGCTACATGCTATTGATGCTTGCTGCGCTCTCTGCAGCGAGCATCGCAGCACCGGCTCTGTTCGCGGTGGTGGGGCGGAAGGTCTTCTACGTGCTGGCCGGGATCCTCGGCGGCGTCTTCGTCGTGGCCCTCTCCTACGGCGGTGCGGTCCTGGACTCCCCGCGGACCGAGACCTACGAGTGGATTCCTCAGCTGGGCATCGAGATCGCGCTGCGCCTGGACGCGCTCAGCTATGCACTGGTGCTTCTCATCACCGGCGTCGGGGCCCTGGTCATGCTCTACTGCGCCCGGTACTTCCCCGAGGGGGAGCGGCTCCAAGGCGCGCTGGCGGCTCAGCTGTTCGCCTTTGCGGTGGCGATGCTGGGGCTGGTGCTCTCGGACGACATTGTGCTGCTCTTCGTCTTCTGGGAGCTCACGACTGTCCTGTCCTTCATGCTTATCGGCTACTCCGGCCACCGTGTCTTCGCCCGCAGGTCAGCGGTCCAGGCCCTGGTGGTGACCACATTCGGCGGGTTGGCCATGCTCATCGGACTGCTGTGGCTGGGGCAGTTGGCGGGAACCTACCGGCTCTCCGAGATTGTGGCGGCAGGAGGCGAGCTCTCGGGAGAGTGGGCAGCGGACGGCGCTGCCGCTCTGATCCTGGTCGGGGCGCTGTCGAAGTCGGCTCTGGTGCCCTTCCACTTCTGGCTGCCCTCTGCCATGGCCGCTCCCACCCCGGTCTCCGCCTACCTGCACGCCGCCGCGATGGTGAAGGCGGGCGTGTACCTGGTGGCGCGCCTGGCCGAAGGCTTCCATGAGGGGGCGCTCTGGCTGCCCCTGGTGCTGGGCCTGGGCCTGGCGACGATGCTCATCGGCGCCTACAGAGCTCTTCGGCAGACTGACATCAAGCTCATCCTCGCCTACGGCACCGTCTCCCAGCTGGGCTTCCTGGTGATGGTCAGCGGCCTGGGCACCCGCGACGCCGCGCTGGCGGGCGTGGCCATGCTTCTGGCCCACGGCCTCTTCAAGGCCTCTCTGTTCATGATCGTCGGCATCATCGACCATAAGGCCGGCACACGAGACCTCAGAGTCCTCTCCGGCGTCGGCCGCCGCCAGCGCACGCTCCTGGCTGCCGCCGTGATCGCAGCGGCGTCCATGGCGGGGCTGCCGCCGCTGTTCGGCTTCGTCGCCAAAGAGGTTGTCTTCGAGTCCCTCTACGGCTATGCGGAGGTGAGCGGTCCGGCCGGGTGGGCGGTGCTGGCCGGTGTCTCGGTCGCCTCGGCGCTGACGGTCGCGTACTCGCTGCGCTTCCTGTGGGGCGCGTTCGCAGCCAAGAGGGACGGGTACGGCCATGAGCTGAAGCCCACTGAGTTCCACGGCAGGCCTGAGCCGGTATTCCTGGCAGCGCCGATGCTCCTTGCCGGGGCCACTCTGCTGTTCGCCGTATGGCCTGCCCCGATCCAAGCGATGGTCGTTCCGTTCGCGGAATCCTTCGCGCCGGCCGACGCGGACATTCCTCCCACATATCTGGCGCTGTGGCACGGGGTGACCCCGGTGCTCGGCCTCTCCGTCCTCACCTGGGGTGCGGGACTGGGCATCTTCTGGCTCATCGGCCGCTCGCTGAACCCGCAGCGGGCCGTTCCTGCGCCTTTGGACTCGGAACGGATGTATCGACTGGTGCTGCGGTCGCTCGACGACGTGGCCGCGTGGGTGACCTCCAAGACGCAACGCGGCTCCCTCGGCTGGTACCTGTCCATCATCTTCGGAGTGGCGACGGTCGTCCCTGGGGTTCTGATGCTGATGACTGAGCACCAGATGCCCGAGCACTGGATCGTCGCCGAGCAGCCGATCCAGGTCGGACTGGGCGCCCTGATCATTGCTGGGGGCGTCGGCGCGGTGCTGGCCCCCAAACGCTTTATGGCCGTTCTGATGATGGGCCTGTGCGGCTGGGGGATCGCCGGAATGTTCGCGATCCAAGGTGCGCCGGATCTGGCGCTGACCCTGCTGCTGGTCGAGTCGATCATTCTGGTCTCCTTCGTCCTGGCCCTGCGCAGCCTTCCTGCTCGGGTGTGGACGCAGAACCCCACCCGCTTCAAACTGGGCCGGGCGGCGCTGGGCGCCGGCTTCGGCCTCCTCATCATGGTGGCGGCGGCCGTGGCCATGGGTGGGCGAGTGGCCGAGCCCGTCAGCGTCGAGTACCCATGGATGAGCTACGACATCGGCCACGGGGCGAACATCGTCAATGTGACGCTGGTCGACATCCGCGTGTGGGACACCTTCGGCGAGATCACCGTCATCGCCGCCGCAGCCACGGGCGTCGCGAGCCTGATCTTCGTCAAGCGGCGAGACGTCCGGCGGCGGAGCCTGCACGAGGTCCCTACGGGCTCCGTGGGACGGATCCTCTCCGACCGGGAGCTCTCCACTCGCCAGGTCAAGGAGATCCAGGTGGCGCGCTCCTTCTCCACGGTGGCGCGTGAGGCATGGCTGGTGGCCGGCAGAACCCTGGCGCCCGAGCACCGTTCGATCATCTTCGAGGTGATCACGCGCCTGATGTTCCACCCCATCATCCTCATCTCCGTCTACCTGCTGCTCGCCGGGCACAACACCCCGGGCGGCGGATTCGCAGGAGGCCTCCTCGCGGGCCTCGCCTTCGTCCTGCGCTATCTGGCGGGCGGACGCTACGAGCTGGAGGCCGCCATCCCCTTCTCGGCCGGGGCGCTGATGGGATGGGGGCTGGCCATCGCGTGCTTCACCGGAGTCCTTCCCCTGTTCGCGGGCGGTCAGGCATTCCAGTCGTTCGTCGTGGACTTCCAGCTGCCCCTCATCGGGGAGCACCACTTCGTCTCAGCGCTGCTGTTCGACGTGGGCGTCTACCTGGTGGTCATCGGCCTCATCGTGGATGTGCTGCGGTCGCTGGGCTCTGAGATCGATGTGCGCAGCGAGCAGGAGAACATCGAGTCCGACATCGGCCACAGCAGCCACTCCCGCACGTCGATGGGAGTGGCCCGATGACCATCAATCTGACGCTGCTGATCGTGATGGGCGCCATGTTCGCGATCGGCCTCTACCTGATGCTTGAGCGCTCCCTGACGCGGGTGCTCCTCGGCATCATCCTGATGTCCAACGGCGCCAACCTGCTGGTGCTGATGACGGCTGGCCGCGCGGGCAGGGCCCCCCTGTACGAGGAGGGCGTGGACGCTGGTGAGTACCTCGACCCTCTGCCGCAGGCTCTGCTGCTCACAGCCATCGTGATCGGATTCGCCACAGTGGCGTTCATGCTCGCGCTGATCTACCGGTCCTGGGTGCTGGCGCGGCAGGACGAGCTCACCGATGACGAGGAGGACCGCCGCGTCGCCGCGGCCGTCGGAGCGTACGACCCTGAGGAGGACGCCGAGGTGGTCTCCGAGACCTCCGAGTTCGCCGAGCATGAGGACCCCAACACCGGCTCTGTGCGTCCAGTCTCACGCGAGGCCAGGGACACCCCTGAAGCCGCGGAGTTCGGGCCGGAGAAAGCGACCCCCGATGTGCGCTCAGAGGGCGACCGTCGCCGCCGGGCGGACCGTCTCAGGCGCAGGGGTGAGCGCTGATGGAGCTGGACTTTCTCGCCCTGACGCCGCTGGCGGTGCTCATCCCGTTCTTCGGCGCCGCCTTCGCGTTCGCCTTCTACCGCAACCAGTCGCTGCAGAAGTCGATCACCATCGGCACCCTCATCGCAGTTCTCATCCTGGAGAGCGCGCTGCTGAGCCAGGTCTGGGACGGGGGGACCTACGCGGTGCACCTTGCGGGATGGCCGGCTCCCTTCGGCATCGCCATGGTCATCGACCGCTTCGCCGCGCTGATGCTGGTCACCTCCTCCATCATCACGTTGGCAGTGCTCCTCTACGCCGTGGGTCAGGGCGCCGCAGAGGAGAAGAACGATTCGGGCCCCGTCAGCATCTTCTACCCCGCCTACCTGATCCTGGTGGCCGGAGTGTCCAACGCATTCCTGGCAGGGGACCTGTTCAACCTCTACGTAGGCTTCGAGATCTTCCTCACCGCCTCCTACGTGCTGCTGACCCTCGGGGGAGGTGAGTCGCGCATCCGGGCAGGCGTCACCTATGTGGTGGTCTCGATCGTCTCCTCCTCCCTCTTCCTCATCGTCATCGGGCTGTTCTACGCGGCCACCGGCACGGTGAACCTGGCAGACCTCGCGCTGAAGATCAATGAGCTGCCGCCCGGGACTCAGCTCGTCCTCCATGTGATGCTGCTGATCGCGCTCGGCATCAAGGCGGCCGTCTTCCCGCTCGCGTTCTGGCTGCCGGACTCGTACCCCACAGCGCCGGCGCCGGTCACTGCCGTCTTCGCCGGCCTGCTCACCAAAGTGGGGATCTACGCCATGATCCGGACCGAGACCCTGCTGTTCCCCGGGGACCGGATCAACACCGCGCTGATGATCGTGGCCGCGCTGACGATGATCGTGGGGATACTCGGGGCCCTCGCCCAGGCTGACATCAAGCGGATGCTCTCGTTCACCCTGATCAGCCACATCGGCTACCTGGTGTTCGGGCTGAGCCTGACGAGCATCATCGGGATGGCGGCCACCATCTTCTACGTAGCCCACCACATCACGATCCAGACCACCCTCTTCCTCGTGACGGGCCTCATCGAACGTCGCGCCGGGACCTCCAACGTCGACCGCCTCGGCTCGCTTGCGAAGATCTCTCCCGTGCTCGCCGTCCTGTTCCTCCTTCCCGCCCTGAACCTGGCCGGCATTCCGCCCTTCAGCGGCTTCATCGGCAAGGTCGGGATGATGGCCGGCGGCATCGCTGAGAACACGTGGATCACGTGGACGCTCGTGGTGGCCTCCGCGCTCACCAGCCTGCTGACTCTGCTGGCGGTGGCGCGCATATGGTCCAAGTCGTTCTGGCGCCGCGCTGAGGACGCCGAGAACACGCCTCGGCTGCTGAGGCCGAAGACCCTGACTCACGCCCGGGCGGCCAACAAGCGGCTTCTGCCTGCCTCCATGGTGGGGCCCACGGCACTTCTGGTGGGAGTGTCTTTGGCCTTCACGGTCTTCGCCGGCCCGCTGATGGACTACTCGCGCGCCGCGGCCCAGGACATGTACGAGAGGACTCCCTACTTGGATGCGGTATTGGGCGAAGCGCAGGTGGATTCGGTCCGCGGGGATCTGGAGGAGTTCACGGAGAGTTTGGACCTGGATCCGGATCCCCAGGACGGCGGCGCCGATGAGCACGCCCCCATCGACACCTCGGTGCAGCCCGATATGCGCGACGACCAGGACGGCGCCGATGTGGACGAAGGAGGTGCAGAATGAGGAGACCGCGCACACCTCTTCGGATGGAGCTGCCTCTGATCCTTGTGCTGGGTGTGATCTGGATGTCGCTCTGGCAGTCCTTCGATGCTGGCACGTTCATCATCGGCCTGATCTACGGGACCATCCTTGTGCGGGTGTTCTATCTGCCGCCGCTTCGCGGCACGGGACGCATCAACCCGGTGTGGGGCGTGGTGTTTCTCGTGCGCTTCTTGGGCAAGATGGTTCTGGCCAGCTTCGAGGTCTCCTGGATCGCGGTGGTCAAGGGCCCTCGGGTCCGCAACTCGCTCACCTCGGTCCAGCTGCGCAGCCACGATGATCTGCTGGTCACCCTGACCGCCCACTCCCTGGCCCTGGTGCCGGGGTCAGTCGTCATCGACGTGGATCGCACCACGGCCACGCTCTACCTGCATGTGCTCAATGTGGCTGACGATGCGGACGCCGAACGCGTGAGGCAGGACGCCCTGGCCACGGAGGCGCTGCTGATTCGGGTGCTCGGCACCCGGTCTGACCTGGCCGGTGTGAAGGCGGAGAAGCGTCTCGGACGCGTGGCCGGGCTCTCCAAGACGGAGCGGGAAGCTCCGGTCGCCAGCCAGTCCGCCGATATCAGGGTCCTCGGCCGCGGCGGAGCCGGCCTGTCCGACATGAGCGGCAGGACGCCTCGCCGGAAGGGCAAGCCATGATGCTCGACTACGCCTACTGGATCACGCAGGGCCTGCTCGCCGCCGCCCTCATCGGCGCGGTGTATCGCGCGTACCGGGGCCCCAGCGTGCTCGATCGGGTGATCAGCCTGGACGTCATCCTGATCGTGGTCGCGTCCGTGATGCTGACCGATATGGCCTACAACCGGCATCAGGATCACATCATCTTCGTCGTCGTCACTGCCGTGATCGGGTTCTTGGGCGCAGTGGCGCTGGCGCGGTACGTGGTGGTGCGCACCCCCGAGGGGGAGCCCGGTACAGGGGAGGTGCCTCAGGTGGGGGACCCGGGCGTCCCTGCAGACACCACTCCGCCTGACATTCAGGACGAGAACCGGCTGCATGAGGAGGCCACGGAGCAGCACACCGTGGAAGTCCCGGGCGCTCGCTCGTATCCGCGTCCGGCCCCTGACGGGTCTGAGGAGGACGATCCTGAGGAGGATGAGACCACCGCTTGGTTCACCCATCTCACGCGGTCCGGCTACCGCCCCCGTGCCCGCGGTGACGATCAGAGCCAGGATGAGGGTCTGCGGCAGGATGATGGCACGGGAAGCGGAGGTGATCGCTGATGGACTGGAGTGAGATTCTCGACGGGACGGCGGCGGTCTTCATGGTCATCGGCGGCCTGATGTCCTTGGCCGCCGGGGTGGGGCTGGTTCGGTTCCCGGACCTTCACTCGCGCATGCACGCTGCCACGAAACCGCAGGTGCTGGGCCTGCTGATGATGCTCCTGTCCGCAGGAATCATGTGGAGGTCATGGTCCTGGCTGGCGATATGCCTGCTGGTCTGGTCGCTGATGCTTCTCACCGCGCCGGTGAGCGCCCATGTGGTGGGGCGCGCCGGCTATCGGACGAAGCATCTGCGCACGGATCTGCTCACTCACGACGAGCTGGCCCTGACGGTGGACCGGCTGTCCCGTCACGGCAGTGTGCGCCGGGAGCTGAGGGGACCGGAGCACGGCCCCGAGACGTGACCGGACATTTCGATCCCCGCGGAGGCCTGATTAGTCTTAGGCTGGACCTATGATCCTCAAAATTGGTCTGGGCCTCATCACGATCCTCACGGTCACAGCCGGCATCATGAGCCTGATGGAGACGGAGCCCGGCGTGACGGCCGGCTTCGCCTTCGGTGCCGCGGTCGTCTCTGCGATCGGCATCGCCTACCTGCTGGGCCGTGACGGGAACGGCAGAAAGAAGCCGGCCGCCGGGAGTGCGGCGGCCGGCGACCGTCCTGCTAAGAAGCTCTGATCACACTTCGCTTCGGCGGCCGTAGCCGCCCCGCACCTTGCGGGTGGCGGCTTTGGCGCCCCGCTGGGAGAGAACCTGCACGGCGCCGCTCACGGCAGCTGAGGTGATGCCGAACACCAGCGCCCGCTTGATGTCGACGGCGTCGATCTCGTCGTCCTTCGGCGGGTTCTCGCCGGTGATCTGCCTCCACGCCAGGTCGAAGATCTTCGTGGCGACCAGCCCTGCGCCCAGGGAGATGGCTGTGGTCATGCCCTTTTCAATCAGCTTGTCCATGGGGTCACCTTACCGCGCGATCATAGAGGCAGGGTCTAGAAATTCCGAGCGCGCTTCCAACTGGACCCGACCTTCTGCGTATGGATGCGTGTCCGGTCCGCGCGGAAGAGATCGTGTGCATACTCCACTGGCAAGTGGCACTCGTCATAGGTGACCCGGTGGATCTCCAGCAGGCCAGCACCCATGGGGATTTCAAGTTCTTCGGCCTGTTCGCGAGTCGCCTGCGTGGCTTCGACCGTTTCCTCCGCTCGGTCGATCGTCAGCTCATATTCTCGACCGAGCAGACGATAGAGGGACACCGTGAGATCCTGGCTGAGAAGTCGTGGGAAGCGGCGGGCGGGCAGCACCGACGTGTCGAGGGACCAGCTGGCGGAGCCGGCATGCCGAATTCGCACGATTCGGAAGACAGGTGAGCTCCCCTGCATCTCGAGGGCGCGTTGCTCTGATGGTGAGGGGGAGGCCAGCTCTGCGCGGATCACAGTGGTCCGCACCGTCAGCCCCTGGCGCCGAACCATCTCGGGTACACCCTGCACTGTATTGAGATGACGCTGGATCTTGCCGTCGTCTGCGAACACCCCTCCGGTGCGCCCCATCGAGCGGCGCAGCCTCTGCTGGTTCTCGAGACGCTCCAATCCTTGACGCAGGAGGCTGCGGCTGACGTCGAGCTGTTCGGCCAGGGACCGCTCTGTGCCGATTCGCTCACCTGGACGGAACTCACCTTCGCTCAGCAGACGCAGAAGTCGCTGCTCGATCTCCTCAGCCCGTGTCATCCCTTGAGTCTAGTGAGAGAGGGCCTTGAGAGAGTCGTCCAGGGCGGCCGAGGCCCACCTGATGTCGTCCCGCTGGAACGGGAGCGGAGGGCGCAGCTTCAGCACATTGCCGTGCGGGCCGGCGACCGAAGTGAGCACTCCGCGAGACCGCAGCTCTTCGAGCATGGCCAGTGCGAGGTCGCGGTCCGGCTCCCGCGTGCTGCGGTCCTTCACCAGCTCAAAGCCGATGAAAAGGCCTGCGCCGCGCACGTCACCGACGGCGTCGTGCGTCTCACCCAGGAGCTGGAAGGTCCTGAGCGTTTCTGCGCCCACCTCCGCCGCGTGCTGCTGAAGTCCTTCCCTGCGAATCACATCCAACACAGCCTGAGCGGCTGCCATGGAGACTGGGTTTCCGCCGAAAGTGTTGAAGTAGGGGGTGGTGTCGCTGAAGGAAGCCAGCACGTCGGAGCGGGCGAGCAGCCCCGAAACGGGAATGCCGTTACCCATGGGCTTTCCGGTGGTGATGATGTCTGGAGCGACGCCATGGGCGGCGAAGCCCCAGAACTGTTCACCAGTCCGAGCGAACCCGGGCTGAACCTCGTCGGCGATGAATATCCCGCCGGAGCTGTGCACAGCCTCGATGGCCTCTTTGAGGTAGTTGCCGGGCAGCACGCCGTCGGAGGAGAAGATTGAGTCGGCGAGGAAGCCGGCCAGCTTGACCCCTCGGGACTCCATGTCCGCTATGGCGTCACGGACCTGTTGAGCGAACCAGGGTTCGATCTCTTCGACGCCTGTGCGGTAGGAGTCAGGAGCGGGCAGAAGCCACACGTTTTCGCCGATGGGCTGTCCGCTCCCTAATGCTGGGGAGACGGAGGAGCTGAGCTCGGAGTTTCCGTGGTAGGCCTCAGTCGTCGCGATCAGCCCGCTGCCGCCGGTGTGGGCCTTGGCTACGCGCAGGGCGAGGTCGTTGGCCTCAGACCCAGTGCACATGTACATGGCTTTATATCTTGCTGATTCCAAGTACCCGGGAAGGGTTCCGCGCAGGTCATCGGTGTAGTCGAGTATGCGCTCATGCAGGTACCGAGTGTGGGTGTTCAGCTGCTGCATCTGAGAGTGGACCGCCTCGACCACGGCTGGGTGAGCGTGTCCGATGCTGGCTACGTTGTTGTACATGTCGAGGTACTTTGTGCCGTTGGCGTCCCAGAGATACTGGCCTTCTCCGCGGACCAAGTGGACGGGCTTGCGGTAGAAGAGGCGGTAGGAACCTCCGAGCGCGTCTTCACGACGCTGGGTGAGTCTCAGCGTCTCTGGCTCGAGCTCACCGGCGTGCTCAGCACGGAAGCTGTTGTTGTCCATGATGGTGGATCGAATCGCCATGGGTTCCTTCTTCGTGAGATCGGATATGAAGCCGGCAGCCTGGGGCACCCAAGCCCTCCGTGTGCTGCAGTGTGAGATCTTCAATGGTTCCAGCAGCTGGTCGGGGCGGGAACCGTTGACGTTTCGGGAGCGTTACAGAATCTGCGTTCCAGATAAACGGTCCATTACAGAAACGGCGCTGCGTGAAAGCTGTGTAAAGACTCGGTGGAGCTGCCCGTTTTAGTCGTCAGATGACTGACGCTCATGGCAGTCTGAAGGTGAGGCACCCAGCCCTCCTCACTTGAACGAGGAGAACTTCCATTGCTGAGCACCGCTTCGCCGGACCTGATCATGTCGAATCATTCTTTTGCGGCGTTCGCAGCCATGAGCAAGGGGGATATGGCCCCGGACTGGCTCATTCGCCGCGTCACTGTCGGGTGGGGCTTACCCCCCGAGCGCACGCGCCTGAAGCTCATCTCCGTGTCAGAGAACGCGACTTTCCGGGTCGAGATCGATGGTTCCCCCTATGCGGTGCTGCGCGTGCACCGTCCCGGCTATGTGGAACCGGAGCAGATCCGCTCGAAGCTCCAGTGGGTGCGCGCGCTGGGTAACGACATGGATGTCAGAGTGCCGAGCGTCCTGCCCCTGGTCGACGACTCCTTGGTTCTCACCTTCGGGCGAAGCGAGGCCGAAGGTGCTGCCGCGGCTGAAGCTCCGTGGCACGTGGTGGCCTTCGCCTTCATCCAAGGGGAGGTTCTCGAGGACATCATTGACACTCTGCAGGACCCTGCCTCCTACTATCGCCGCATCGGCGCGACGACTGCCGTGTTCCACGACCATCAGCAGGAATGGCTGAGACCGCAGGGATTCGGGCGATTCCAATGGGGGATAGCTGACATGCTGGGAGAGTCGAGCCGCTGGGGAGACTGGCGCGGAGCTCAGCTCACTGGCACACAGTTCACAGTGCTGCCGCAGGCCGAAGAGCGGGCCCTGGAGCAAGTCTCTGGTCTGGAGCCAGGGGGCGCCGGCTGGGGCCTGATCCACGCAGATCTCCGGCCTTCGAACATCATGATCCACGACGACACATTGACGGTCATTGACTTTGATGACTGTGGATACGGCTGGCTGCTCTATGACCTCGCCTCCGCGTTCTCGTTCATCGAGCACGAACCGTATGCGCCCCGGATCGCCAAGGAGTGGCTCAAGGGTTATCAGGAGGTCCGTGAGCTGAGTGACAAGGAAATCGGTCACGCCTGTGCGCTCAGCATGCTGCGCGGACTCACGATGCTGGGGTGGACCATCACCCACCGTGAGGACGCACTACCACCGGCGATCTGGGCTGCTCAGGTCCCCGGAACCGTGAACGTGGCGAACCAGTACCTATGTTCGTCGGTTTGGATAATAGAATAAACGGTCTACTAAGCTAGTCTCCTAGAATCCATGTCTGACTGCCCAGGCTGCAGCCTGAGATCTATTGATAGAACCGGTCTTTTTAAGAATATGGTCAACATGAGTACTGATGGTTCGGGGTGACACATAAAGAGTCGAAGCAATTTCAGGATTGCTTAATCCTTCTCGTATATAAGTTATTATTTCGCGCTCTCGAGAAGTTAGTCCTGTACTGAAACGCTCGTACAGCACGTATGCAGCGTCCGCCAGTTGATCTGCAGTTTCTCGTAGCATTTCTTGCGTCTCGGTTTCAAACTTAAGCCTCGTTATATTCGTATGTATGAATCCGAATATAATGCCATGTGTACTGGTCAGCGGGTAGGTGATCCCGTTGCGATATCCAGCAGGCATGAGGGTCTCTGATGCATACGGCGTGTCTGCGAACTCGGAGCGATCCCATGGGTAGAGACGCTTGGGGTCGTGCTGATGGCGCCTGATGCGACGTGGTGTGAGTCCGAACCATTCTTCGGTGTAAACCCTTGCAACATCGGCCTCATATCCATCGTGTGCCACCAAGCGGGGCTTGTTGTCGAATGGAGGGACCAGGGTCAGTGCTAGTGCGTCGACGCCAAGAATGTGGCGTGACAGCCGCAGTGCGCCCTCAGTGCGGGTTTGGGGATCCTGGCCAATGGCGTCCGCAAGACTCTGTGGGAAATGTTTGAGATTGACTTCCATGGGTCAGGGGCGTCCTATGCGTGGGATTGTGTGACCTTCAGATGTCCAGTTTTATTGAAGAGTGTTTCGGGGATGTAAAACTGGCATGAAGCTTCCGGAGAACATTTAACTAAACCTCTAGGAAGCTCCGTTATTTGACGTATGGATAAGCGTCTCCAGTGTCGGTAGCTTGATGGTGTCACTCATCGAGCACCTTGGCTTACGGAGGTTTAATTCATGTTCAAATTCCCGAAAACCTATTTTACGGCAGGCTCACTCGCTGCTATTTCCGCAATTCTTCTCACCGCGTGTAATGGAGATGGTGGAGATGCAGCGGCAGCGAATGAAGACTGTGAGGAGACTTACACGATCGGCTTCAGCCATCCCCTGGGAGAAGTGGATTTCGTCAACACTCTGAAAAGCTATACCGAGGAGTACGGTGCGGAGACTGAATGTGTGGATGTCCTGCTCGACGGGACCATCGAGAGCAACCTTGAGTCACAGCGGGAGACGATCGAAAGTTGGGTCAACCAGGGTATTGACGCGATCGTCCTTTGGCCGGCGGACGTCGGTGCTTTCGCGGGACTGCAGTCTCAGGCTCAGGACAACGGTACTGCATGGTTGACGTATTCCTCTCAGATGGATGGCCAGGACGGAAGTGTCGGCTTTGACAACGAGTACTCCGGGCAGATGATTGCGGACCATTTGGACGAGTGGCTGGATGAGAACTACTCCGATGGAACCGAGGACATCACCGCAGCAATTGCCGAGATTCCCTCTTTGCCGCCGCTTGCCGGTCGCTGGCAGGTTCCGGCCGAGCTGCTGGAAGAGCGTGGGATTGAAATCGTGTCCTTGCAGGACTGTGGCGACACATCGTGTGGCAGGCAGGTCGCCGAGGATGTTATCGCGGAGCACGATGATGTCCGGATCTTCATCGGGACGAACGACGACGCAGCTGTCGGTGCTCTTGGCGCATTTCAGGCGTCCGACATCCCGCCGGAGGAGACCTATATTGCAGGCAATGACGGCATTCCCGAAGCTTTCGAAGCCATTGAAAGCGATACGCACTATAAGGCCAGCGCAGCCATCGACATCGAACACTTGGCACACTCGATCGTCGACAACTCCCTGGCGGCAATCGTCGGAGAGGGAAACCCTGACGATGAGTCTCCTTATCATCTCGTGCACCCCGATGATCAGGACCTGCTTGATGAGATGAAGGCGCAGTTCGAATGAGCACCGGCCTTCTCGTAGAGAACCTTCGGAAGAAGTTCGGCCCTGTCGAAGTGCTGAAGGGCGTCAACCTAGAATTCAGAAGGGGAGAGGTCCACGCTTTCTTGGGAGCTAACGGGGCCGGGAAGTCGACGCT
Organism: Nesterenkonia sp. NBAIMH1; assembly: GCF_007922635.1. Taxonomy (NCBI): domain Bacteria; kingdom Bacillati; phylum Actinomycetota; class Actinomycetes; order Micrococcales; family Micrococcaceae; genus Nesterenkonia; species Nesterenkonia sp. NBAIMH1. The sequence goes on along the minus strand of NZ_CP042335.1, from coordinate 943,208 downwards.
TCTCAGCTGCCTCAGCGGTGCACATCGTTCGACCAGCGGCCGCATCACTATAGGTGGCAAAGCATACGAAGGGTTCTCTCCGACGGGAGCCTTTGAGGCTGGAATCGCAATCATCTATCAGCATTTTCAGCTGGCTGGCTCGCTTTCAATCGCCGACAACATCTTTCTGGGAGATGAGCTGGGTGTAGCTGGGGTATTGAACCGACGTGTACAAGATCAGGTGGCTCGAGAGCTGCTGCAGAGTCTGGGAACGGAGCTAGACCCGCGCACCCCCGTTGAGAAGCTCTCGATCGGGCAGCAACAGATTGTGGAGATCGCGCGTGCACTGCGTCGGGAGCCGTCTGTTCTCATCCTTGACGAGCCAACCGCAGCTCTGGGGCAGGCAGAAGTCGATTCTCTCTTGGCCCTGGTTCGCAAGCTGGCCCACGAGCGCGATATTGCCGTCGTCTTCGTCACGCACATTCTGGGCGAAGTCATGGAGGCAGCGGATCGCGTCTCGATTCTGCGGGATGGAAGGGTCCTCTGGTCCAAACAGCGGCAGGACGTGACTCTGGAGGCTCTTGTCTCCGGCATTTCTCCGTCCGCCACCGGCGGCAGCGGACGGACTGACTATGTTCCGGGGCCGGAGAACGTCCGCTTCAGTGATTACCGCACTTCATACTGTGGGCCCGTGGACCTGAGCATAGGTGAAGGGGAGGTCGTGGGCGTTTACGCCATGATGGGCGGGGGAAGGACAAATCTGCTGGAGACGCTTGCTGGTGCAAGAAGGCCTCGAGGGGGAAGGCTGACGCTGGGCGGTCGCAACGCGAAGGCCTATACACCCCGACAAGCAGCCCGTAGTGGAATATCTCTCGTCGCCTCGGATCGGCCTGCACAGTCCCTCTTCGCTGAACTGTCAGCTCTGGACAATCTGCTGATGCCGCATTTCCGGTATCTGTCCCGCGGTCTGCGCCTTCCACGTCAGGAGAAAGGGGTCTTCAACCGAGTTGCGGAGAAAGTCCAACTGTCTCCTCCCGCCGCAGATGCTAATGCCAGCGCATTTTCCGGTGGGAATGCCCAAAAAATCGTCGTCGGACGTTGGCTTGCCGGACTCGGCGAAACCCGGCTCCTGCTGCTTGACGAGCCGACACAAGGTGTGGACATCGGGTCCAGGGAGCAGATCTACCGCTTGGTCAAAGAGTTCGCGGCTCAGGCCCCCGGCCGGTCCGTGCTCTTCACGACCTCTGACCCGGAAGAAGCCGTCGCCCTCGCTGATCGCATCGTGGTGCTTCACGAAGGGCAGATCACGGATGTATTCGGCCCGGAAGTGGACGAAGAGACTCTCCTCTCGAAAGCACAGTCAGTCGATCTTCAGAGCGAAAAGGTAAACGCCTCATGAGCACAGCAACTATCTCCGTGATGGGCAAGAGGACCGATACTCGTTCCTTTCTGCTCACCGCCATTGCCGCTGTCATGCCAGTGGCAACCGTTCTTCTAATGGTTTACTTCACCTTGAATACCGCATCTTTCCTGACGGTTGCAAACCTGCTAACCGTAATCACGCAAAATGCTCCCTTGTTTATCATTTCCATGGCTTTCGCCATGCTGCTCATGGCCGGCTACGTGGACCTATCCGTGGGTTCAACTATGGCCGTGGCGGGTGTGACTGGGGCGATCGCTTTCGGCCCACTCGGTTTTTTGGGCGGAAGCCTGGTCGCAATAACAGTAGGTGCCGCGGTAGGCCTAATTAACGGAACTCTGATCGGCTACCTTTCCATTTCTCCCATTGTCGTCACCCTAGGAATGCTCGCCGCCGGACGTGGCACCGCAATGGCTCTGGCACCGGACCCTCTCTTCGGCTTCGGGGAGGGAGCTCAAGCATTCGGCTCTGGGGATTTCCTCGGCATTTCCTATATTGCATGGGTTGCCATCGGAGTCGCTGCGATCTGCATCTTCATTATGGGAACAACAGCCGTTGGAAAACACGTACTTGCCATAGGGGTTAACAAGCGGGCTGCCTTCTTAACGGGTATCAAGGTCAAGACCACTGTCTTCGCCCTGTACATCGGGGTTGGTGTGGCCGCAGGCATCGCCGGACTCGTCCTGGTGACGCGTCTGGACTCAGCGCCCGCAGGGACGTTGGGAAGCGGGTTCGAAGTAACGGTGCTCTCCGCAGTGCTCCTCGGCGGCATTCCCTTCACCGGAGGTCGAGGCAGCCTATGGCGTGTGCTTCTCGGTGTCTGGTTCATCGCTGTGCTCCGAAATGGTCTGACCCTCATGAACGTCGGGTCCGAGATGGTCAACATCGTCTCCGGCATCGTGCTGATCTGCGCGGCAGGGCTCGAAGCACTGCGTATGTACCTTCGGCAGAAACTCTGACTATCAAGTCCACGAAAGGAACAGCTATGGGCATCACCAAAGACGAATCCCTCTCTCCGCCACCTCCTACGATGGCGAGTCCCCATTGGTGGGGCGCTGATTCCGTCAGATGGCGTGCACGGCACGAAAGCGGCGCATCGGTTTTCGTCAAAGCGCATACCCAGCATGCGAGCGGCTACTTGGACCTTCCCTCAGTCTTTGGCACGACAAAGAAAGCAGGGGAAGAGGGACTTGGCCCAGAAGTTATCGGGGCCTCGTATGGCCCCCCTGAACTTCTTCTGGAGGACCTCACCGAAACCCATAGGACATCCACGATGGCGGATTTCCTGGATGAAGAAGTCCTGGTGAAATACCTCGGTGTCAGGCGCAGGCTCTGGCAACTCGAAGTGCCCGTGCTGCGGGCCTGCTCGGTCTTCGACGACATCGAATCCCTTCAATCGCTCTTGGGGACGGCACCGGAGGAATGCCTAGCGATGTCGAGTGGATTTACTCGCTGGTCGCTGAAATCGCAGGTCTCATCCAGTCGCTGGGCGCCGACGAGGCGCCGATCCATGGGGATGCCAACTGCTCCAATGTAGCCCTCAACCGCAAGGACAACAGTGCCCTGCTCCTCGACTTCGACTGGGCCAGCAAGGCAGATCCCCTGCAGGATGTCGGCTCTGCGCTCCTCGAATTTGGGCTCACCGAATACCAGGGCAGGGAGGTGTTCGAACTCTTCTGGGGCTCCTTCGAAGAAGGCCTCTACTGCCGGGCGCGTCTATACGCAGCAGCGGAAGCCGTCAGAGGTGCCCTCCTTGGCGTGTGGTTGGATCGCGTCGACCCGGGCATGCAGGAGTACTCCAAGTTCGCCGACTGGATGTTCCTACGCGCAAGAGTGGCGCTCTCCGCCTATGTAACTGACGACCACCTGAGGAGGGTGAAATGAGTAACGTACTCGGCCAAGCCAGCACTGCGGCTGAAAGAGAAGTGGAAGAGCATCTGAGGTCCGTCCCCGAGTGGGGTGGCCTGGGTGTTGAATACGCGCCGGTAATAGGAGGTCTCCAGAACAGCAATTGGCGTGTGACAGTCCCAGGTGACCACCGCAGCTACTTTCTCAAGGTGCCGGGCGCAGGAACCGATGCGTTCATAGACCGGGGAGTGGCGAATGTCGCGGCCAAGCGAGCCGGTGACTTGGGAATCAGCCCTAGGGTGGCCCATTTCGACGGCGCCTCTGGTGCTGAGGTCTGTGAGTTTTTAGAAGGGTACCGAGCATGCACTAACGGAGACATGAAGGAATGGGCTATCACGGAGGACGTTCTGCGCCTGTATGACGCCTTCCACGGAACTGAACCCCTTCCCGTTACCAAGACGATGTTCGATCTTATCGACGAACATCTGGCGCAGGGCGCTGAGTTGGGTGCTCAACTACCTCCCTTCGCTTCGGTGCTCCTGCGCGAATACGGGATCGTGAAAGAGGTGCTGCAAGCCTCAGGTTTGGATCTCGTTCCATGCCATAACGACCCAATGCCGGGGAACTTTCTCATTAGCGAACATGGGCCGATGAAGCTGGTCGACTTCGAATTCGCCTCCAATAACGAACGCGCATACGACCTCGCGCTCATCCTGGCCGAGTTCTTCTACGACGAGCCGACGGCGATGGCCTGCATCGAGGCGGCCTATGGGAGCACTAACTGGAAAGTGGTCTCCCGTGTGCAGCTCTGCCGCTTTCTAGCGGACGTGAAATGGGGCCTTTGGGGCTGCGTGAATCACCAGCTGAACACGAGCTGGGACTTTGACTATCACAAATACGGGGTCTGGAAACTCCTGCGGGCACGGGGGCAGATGGCTGACCCTCGTTGGTCGCAGTGGTTGCAAGCCGTCTGATTCCGACGCTTTTGAACAAAGGATTCATCAAAGATGACAAGAACCTCATTCCCGGCAGAGTCGGGAGCCGCCGCCTTTCTCAACGCTGATGCATTTTTGAAGGACTTTCAGCGGACAGCAGACTTCGGCGCTACCCCAAACCAAGGAATCGACAGGCAAGCAGGAACGGCAGAGCACGGTGCAGTGCGGGACTGGTTCGCGCAGAAGGCGGAGAGGCGCGGGTTTTCTGTAAAGACCGATCCAATTGGAAACATATTTGCCCTCAAGGAATTTGTTCCTGGGGAGCCATACATACTTCTGGGCTCCCATCTCGACAGCCAGCCCCAGGGCGGGAGGTTCGACGGGGCCTACGGTGTTATCGCCGCCTTCCACGCGGCCTTAGCTGTCGAAAAAGCGGTAGAAGCAGGTCTTGTGCCGTCGCGGTTCAATCTGGCAGTGGTGGACTGGTTCAATGAAGAGGGTGCACGTTTCGGCCCCTCGATCATGGGATCCTCCGTGTACACAGGAGCGCTGCAGCTCGAGGAGGCGCTCAACGTTCGTGATGCCGACGGAATCTCAGTGCGCAGTGCTCTGCGAGATACCGGCCGCCTTGGCGAACCGGTGGAGTTCCATACGGCCGTCTGCGTAGAGATACATATCGAGCAGGGGCGGAGACTCGAACGATCCGGAGCACATGTTGGGATCGTCGAAAGAAACTGGACCGCCCAGAAGTTGCTCGTCCATGTCCGCGGCGAGCAGGCGCACGCGGGCGCGCTCTTGGCTGATCGTCGGGATGCACTCCTGGCAGCCGCCGAAGTGGTGACCGCAGCACATCGAGAAGCCCATAGGCATCGGGCAGATGAGTTCATCACGTCTGTCGCCAAATTCGATGTGCACCCTAATTCTCCGAGCGTTATCGCCCGTCAGGTTGATCTTCTGCTTGACGTCCGTGGGCTGTACCAGAAGGACGTAGAAAGCGCTCGGAGCAGTCTCATCGCCGAGTTCGGCGAGATTTCGAAGAACCACAATGTAGACGTTGATGTTGAAGAATTCACCATTCGTCCGAGCCAGCCGTATACGGCGGCTGGAGTCGAGCTTGCAGAGCAGGTTGCCCATGAAGAAGGCCTGACTCCCCAGCGACTGACAACTTTGATCGGTCACGATTCAGTAGCTCTGAATAGGATCTATCCCACGGTCATGCTCTTCGTGCCCTCCGCAGATGGGATTTCGCACTGCGAACGTGAATTCTCGAGCGACTCCGACATGCTCAACGGCCTGCGCTTGGTCACCGGTCTCGTTAGTCGCCTGGTACAACACGGGATACTTGACGAGGGGGCAGAGTGATGAAGGACGGGAGCATCGCGGCACCCTCATCCTTGTCGCCGCTCGGCATGAATTCGGAAGAGCTGAGGCAGAACTACACCGAGGGATCGTTGAGTCCCGTCGAGGTGCTCGAGGACACCTTCGCGCGTATCGACTCGGTAAACGGTGATATCAACGCAATTGCCTTCCGGAACGACAGCGAGGCTTATCAGCAGGCCCAAGCGTCAGCCCGAAGGTGGCGGAAGGGTGCCCCTCTCAGTGCGCTGGACGGCATGCCGATTTCGATAAAGGACAGTATCAACGCTGTAGGCACCCCGTGGCGTCATGGTTCTCAAGGTCACGAACAGGTGCCCCCGGCAGCAGTGGACTCCCCACCTGTGGCTCGGCTGAAGGAAGGCGGCGCGGTCGTCTTCGCGAAGACGACGATGCCTGATTTCGGGATGGCAGCTTCTGGTGTGAGTTCCTTGTACGGCATTGTGCGCAATCCCTGGAATCTCAGCCTCAGTCCTGGGGGATCAAGCGCGGGGGCTGGTGCCAGCTTGGCTGCAGGGATAGGGATTGCAGGCGTCGGCACGGACATCGCCGGGTCAGTCCGCCTGCCCGCCGCGCATTGCGGACTTTTTGCCCTGAAGCCGACTCAAGGAAGGATCCCGCATCTGGCCCCCAGCACCGTGAGATCGCCGGGTCCCATGGCCCGTTCGGTGAGAGAGGGCGCTGAACTGTTCGAGCTGCTCACGCAACCGGACCGTCGGGACTACCTAAGCCTTCCTCCGTCGTCCGAGAAAGGTGCAAGGGAACTTGCTCAGGAGGACATCCGTGACCTGAAAGTAGGACTGCTGCTGGATATTGGCTACGGCGAGACTCTTCACCCATCTGTTGAACGCGTGGTGAGGCAAGCCGCTGAATCGCTTCAGGAAGGTGGAGCGCAGGTGGCTGAAATGCGCCCGCTCTTCTCGGAGGACCCCTACCGGGCGCTGGATCGGCTCTTTCAGGTTCGCGCTCGTACTGAATGGTGGAGTATCCCTGAAGAAAAGCGCTCTCAAGTCCTGCCGGCTATCAGTGAGTGGTGCGCGGAGGCTGACGGTTTCACAGCCGTTCAGCACGAATCGGATCAGCATGCCGTGCTGAGGTCGGCGGCTACGGTCATCGAACGTTTTGATGCGTACGACGTCGTGCTCTCGCCGGTTCTTCCTGGGTTGGGATACCTCGCTGAGATGGTAGGCCTGGATCACTCACGCCCCCTGGCCCACTGCTCCTACACTTGCTGGGCCAACCAGACGGGGCAACCGGCAGCGAGTGTGGCGTTCGGGATGGAGAAAGGGCTGCCCGTCGCAGTGCAGGTCCTAGGAAAGAGATTTGACGATGAACGCGTCATTGGGATCTCTGAGTGGTTGGAAGCAAACCGGCCCGTGGAAATGTGTTGGCCAGTCGCGCCGAACAGCGAGAGTCCCATAGAAGAAACCTTCTTTGCGGGGGCAGCGCGGATCGGAGGCTCAGCGTGATGCACGCAAGGCGGTCCGTGGGGGCAGTCGTCTTTGATCTGGACGGCACTCTGATTGATACCGAGGGCCACTACCGCGACTCTGCACAGAGGATCGTCCAGGAAGCAGGCGGTCGATGGACGGAGGACGAAGATCTCGAAGCAGTGGGGATGGGTCTTCAGGATCTGGCGGCTCTGCTCCAGCATCTTGGGGTGTCTCTCGGCAGCGGGGAAATCGTCGACCGGATCGTCGAGGAGGTGACAAGCCGGCTGTCCGCAGCAGTGCCATGGAGGCCGGGCGCCCTGGCTTTCGTTGCAGAGTTGCAGAAGGAGGGGCTGCCTATCGGGGTAGCTACGATGGCGCATAGGCCGACTGTGGAACAGGTGCTCGCCGCTCCGGAGGCGCCTCGATTCGCCGCCGTAGTGACCGGTGATGATGTCAGCAGAGAGAAACCCGCCCCCGACGTCTACCTTCGTGCGGCAGAGCTCCTTGCTGTTTCGCCGGGAGCAGTAGTCGGCGTTGAGGATTCCCTCCGAGGGCTTGCAGCAGTTCGAGCCGCAGGCATGTGCTCAGTGGGAGTTCCTGCGTATGAGGTTCTCGAAGCATGCCACGCAGACATCCTCTGGGGTTCCCTCGAGGGTAAGAACCTTCTGGATCTTAAGGCGCACACCTAACCACCAGATACGTGAAGAACGCTCGAAACCCTTGAGAGGACACATCCCGTGACACAGCAAGCCGCTCAGCCCACCGGTGAGGCTTTCACGATTATCCATCCGTTCGAGCCGCTCACGTCGGAGGAGATCAGCAGAGCGAGCACCCTCCTGCGCCAGCATCCCGAGTTCACAACTGCCCAACGCTTCGTCTTTGTGGAGCTCAAAGAGCCCGGCAAGGAGACCGTTCGCGCCTTCGATGCTGGTGTCGAGAGCCGCCGTGCGAACTGGAGCCGCGAGGCCTTCATTCTACTGCGCGACCACGCAGGCCGCCGTAGTCTCGAGGCCGTTGTCGATCTCACTGCGGAGACCGTGACCAGCTACACCGAGCTGCCAGGCTCCCAGCCGCCCATGACGGAGGAGGAGTTCCTGGCCTGTGAAAACATGATCCGCGAGGATTCGCGCGTACAGGATGCTCTTCGGAAGCGCGGGGTGCAGGATTTTTCCAAAGCTTGGGTGGACAAATGGGCGGCCGGACACATCATGGAGGCTGACGCTCCCAGTTCGCGGCGCATTGCGCGGCCGATCCTCTTCATCCAGGGCGAGGACGATGCAAACGCCTATGCCCGGCCGGTGGAGAATCTCGTGGTCACCGTTGACCTCGACAGCAACGAGATCGTGGACATTAAAGACACCGGTGTCGTCGAGCTCCCTTCGAAGAAGGGCAACTACGCTGCCGAGCGCGTCACCGACCCCCAGAACTCCCCGCATTTCCCCGAGGTGAGGGAACCGATGAAGCCCATTCATATCACTCAGCCCGAGGGGCCGTCGTTCCGCATGGAAGGCCACGGAATCGAATGGGCCAAATGGAAGCTGCGCCTGGGATTCACGGCCCGCGAAGGGCTGGTCCTGCACGACATAACCTATGACGATCGCGGCACGGAGCGATCCGTGCTCTACCGCGCGTCGCTCGCCGAGATGTACGTTCCCTACGGCGACCCTGGCGATACCCACTGGAACAAGAACGTCTTCGATGAGGGTGAGTACGGACTCGGCGGGCTGGCCAACTCCCTTGAGCTGGGCTGCGACTGCCTGGGGGAGATCACCTACGTGGACGCTCAAGTCTGTGATCAGGAGGGTCAGCCGGCCACCATCCCCAACGCGGTCTGCATCCACGAGGAGGACGCCGGCATCGGCTGGAAGCACACTGACTTCCGCACCGGCCGTGGGGAGGTCCGCCGCAATCGGCGCCTGGTCATCTCCTTCTTCGCCACCGTCGGCAACTACGACTATGGCTTCTACTGGTACCTCTACCTGGACGGCTCCATCGAGTTCGAATCTAAGCTCACCGGCATCCTCTCGACCGGAGCCTTCGGTGACGGCCAGTCACCTAAGTTCGGCGAGGTCATCGCCCCGGGTCTCTACGGCCCCAACCACCAGCACTTCTTCGCCGTCCGCCTGGATATGAACGTGGACGGCCCTGCCAACAAGCTTTACGAGTTGCAAGCCGAAGCGGCCCAGCCGGAGGAGAACCCTTGGGGCAACGCCTGGTACGAAACGAAGACCCAGCTGAAGACCGAATCCGAAGCGCAGCGGATTGCCGACCCCCTTCGTGGGCGCTCATGGCTGGTCACTCATGCGGAGAAGAAGAACACTCTCGGCGGCGACGTCGGCTACAAGCTTGAGCTCGGGGGCACTCTCGCGCTGCCGCTCTCTCAGCCCGGCTCGCAGCAGCACGCGCGCGGCGCCTTCACCCGCAAGCACCTCTGGGCTACGCCCTTCGCCGAGCGTGAGCGCTACGCAGCTGGTGAGTACGTTCCGCAGAATCCTGCATCGGGAGGTCTCCCTTCCTACACGCAGCACAACCGGTCCCTCGACGGTGAAGACCTCGTTCTATGGCCGATCCTCTGTGCCCACCATGTGGTCCGCCCTGAGGATTGGCCCGTCATGCCGGTGGCGACCGTCGGCTTGCACCTGAAGCCATCCGGCTTCTTCGACGGCAACCCGATGCTGGACCTTCCGACCCAGAAGGATGACGCCTCGTGCCACACCGGTGCCAGCTCTGGTGAGTCCTGTCACTGAGAGAGGCGCTGGGAGCGATGAGGGTCCCGCGCGTTGTACGCCGGTGTCTGGCCGTGGGGGCGGGCACCTCGGCGCTGCTGCACCTGCTGATGCTCGGGCACGGAACGTTCTGGTCCAGCATGCTCATGGCGGGGCTCGCTGTGGTCTGCCTTCCCTGCGCAGGACACCTATGGCGAGTCCCGTCGCGGCGCACAGCGGCAACGATCGGTGTGATGAACGCTGGCATGCTGCTTCTTCACATCTGGCTTCTTCTTGAGCCGGGGTCGATGATCGCCCCCGAAGCAGTTGGTCAGGGGAGTCACCGGCACCATGCGGGACTCGGCGTCATGATTGATCACACGGCTCTCCTTGTCGCCGCCACCGCCCTGGCTGCACTGGAGGTGTGTGGTGCCAGCTGGATGCTGGCTGCCCGATCGAACGCCATTCCTGGCTCCAGCAGCGGAAATGGGGCTCTGTCATGCGGAGTAAAGCAAGGTTCTCCAGGTGACCGGCAACCTGGGCCAACGCCCTTACGTAGGATGGGCGCATGAGGATCGCTGTCGCACAGGTCACTACCGGGGCCGAGGTTCAGCAGAACCTGGACCTCATCGCCGAATGGACCGCGGATGCCGCCGCCCAGGGGGCCGAGCTGGTCGTATTCCCGGAGGCCGCCCAGCGGGCCTTCGGCAACCCCCTGAAGGAGATCGCCGAGCCGCTCGACGGCTGGTTCGCCCAACAGGTCGAGAAGATCGCGGAGGAGCACGGGGTGCTCGTGGTGGTGGGGATGTTCACCCCCGGCCAGCCCAGCGAAGAAGGAGCTGAGCGCGTCACCAACACCCTGCTCATCAGCGACGGTGAGCAGCTGAAGGTCAGCTACGACAAGATCCACCTCTACGACGCTTTCGGATTCCAAGAGTCCAAGACCGTCCAGCCCGGCGCTGAGCCCGTCACCGTCAAGGTCAGCGGTGCGACCGTCGGCTTCGCCACCTGCTACGACGTGAGGTTTCCCCACCTCTTCCAGCATTACGCGCGCCGCGGTGCATCAGCGACCATCCTGCCCGCCTCCTGGCAGTCCGGACCGGGCAAAGTCGCGCAGTGGAAGACGCTCGTCACCGCCAGGGCCCTGGACTCGACGCAGTTCATCATCGCCTGCGGGCAGGCGCTGCCCAACGGGACAGACCCGGAGAAGCCGGCGTCCGCGCCGACCGGTGTGGGGCACTCCCTGGTGGTCTCGCCGACCGGGAGCGTGATCGCTGAGGCCGGCGAAGGACCCGAACTGCTGATCGTAGACATCGATCCCGCCGACGTTCAGGAGGCGCGGAAGCGGATCCCCGTCCTGGAGAATGCTCGCGACCTGAGGTGACGCCGGACGTTGGAGCCGCGTCCGGTCAGGAGGGGTGCTGGACCGGGAGGTCCTCGTCCAGGAACTCGTTGAGCTTCTGGGTCCAGTGCTCGTCGGTGCTCAGGCGGTGCTGGGCTCCGCCCTGATCCTCGATGAGCTCAATCGGCTTGGCCAGTGCCACCGATCCGACCAGCCACACGTGGTCTGCGTCGTAGAGGTCCTGGGGGGTCAGCGGACCGTAGCCCAGCTCCCACCCCTGGCGCTTGGCAGCCGCGAAGATCGCGCCCTGCGTGGTTCCCGGAAGGATTCCGGCTTCGAGGATGGGGGTGATGAGCCGCGGGCGCTCCGGGTCGGCCGGATTCTTCTTCAGCATCAGCACAGACGAGACAGGCCCCTCGAGGACCTGCTCGCGCGGGGTGACGAAGATGGCGTCGTTGTGGCCGTTGGCCTTCGCATGCCGCAGCGCGGCCATGTTGACTGCGTACGAGAGCGTCTTCGCCCCCAGCAGCAGCCACGGCGCGCGGTCGGCCAGGTCCGCGTCGTACCCGCGATCCAGCAGCATCACGGAGATGGGGGAGAAGCGCTTGGCGATGGTCTCCTCAGGCACGGGGGTCAGCAGCGCCCAGTACGTCCCGGCGAAGAGAGGGTCATCGCTTGCGGGCTCACCGTCCACGCCGCGAGTCGCGGAGAGCCGTACCGTCACCTCTGCGGGAAGGCCTCCGCGGGCCTCGAACTCGTCAAGGCCGCGACGAACGGCAGCCCGCCACGACTCGGCCGGAGGAATGCCGATATCGGTGATGTCTGCTGATCGCTGCAGGCGAGCCAGATGCGCGTCGAACTTCCGCACGTGACCTTCGCGGACCAGCATCGTCTCGAAGATTCCGTCGCCGCGAACGGCGCCGAGATCGGTGACGCGCAGCTGCGGCTGGTGGGGGTCGAAGAGGAAGCCCTCGGGGTGCTCAGGGTCGATGCGGACAGCCACGGCGGACACGGAGCTGTCCTGAAAGTGCTCAGCCATAGGGACCAGCGTACTCTGTCGCGCGCAGTCTGCTCCCCGTCGGGGAGGAATGGTCGTATTGTTGGGATGATGCTGTGGCCTTTGAGCGGATTGGGGATCGAAAACTTCCCCACGTGGGCGGTGGCGCTCATCCTCGCCGTAGAAGTGGGCGTCCGCCTGGCCGTGCTCGGCTTCATCCCGGAGAACAGGCGTCCGCAGACTGCCATGGCCTGGCTCATCGCGATCTTCTTCATCCCGGCGCTCGCGCTGCCGCTGTTCCTGCTGATCGGCAGCGCCAAACTCTCAGCCCGGCGGCAGCGTCGTCAGGCGAGGATCAACGAAGAGGTGCTGAAGGCCACGCGGGGCATGGACCTCTCGGACCAGCTGCGTGATCTCGACGAGCAGCTCGGCGGCACGGCTGCGCTGAACCGAAATCTGGGGGCCTTCCCTGTGCAGGACGGAAACAGCATCGACCTGATCTCCGACTATGACGACTACTTCGACCAGTTGGCGGACGTCATCGATGAGGCGGAGCAGTACGTCCACGTGCTCTTCTACATCATCGGAGCTGACGACACCGCCGGCAAGGTCCTTGATGCCTTGGAGCGTGCAGCAGCCCGTGGCGTGACGGTCAGGCTTCTCTACGATCATGTGGGAAGCATGCGCACCAACGGCTACCGCAGACTGGTGCGGCGGCTCCGCATGGCAGGGCGCCGGTGGCCCGATCACTTCAACTGGCACCGTGTGCTGCCCATCCGACCCTTCCGCCTGCGGTTCTCGCGGCCCGATCTGCGCAATCACCGCAAGATCGTCGTCGTCGACGGGCACACGGCCTTCACCGGCAGCGCCAACCTGATCGAGTCTCAGTACCTGCGCAGAACCTCCCGACGCCTGGGCAGACACTGGGTGGAGCTCAACGCGAGGATCACCGGCCCGGCAGTCTCAGGGTTGGACATCGTGTTCGCCACCGACTGGTACGCAGAGTCGGACGAGAACCTGGCTCTCACCCGCCACGGCCACCCCCTGATGGTCGACATCGAAGCCGACGAGGCAGCCCGCGGCGGCTCACTGGCCCAGGTGGTGCCCTCCGGCCCCGGCTTTCCCGATGAGAACAACCTTCGGCTCTTCAACGACCTCATCTATCAGGCCACCGACCGGATCGTGGTCTGCACTCCGTACCTCGTCCCCGACGACTCCCTCCTCTACGCCCTGACGAACGCCTCGTACCGGAACGTGGATGTCGTCGTCCTCGTCACGGAGAAGGCTGATCAGCTGCTGGTGCAGCACGCCCAGCAGTCCTACTACCAGGCGCTGCTGGAAGCCGGAGTGCGAATTCTCAGGTACCCCGCGCCCGATGTGCTGCATTCGAAGTTCATGGTCATCGACCGTGATACCGCCGTCCTCGGCTCCTCCAACATGGACATGCGGTCCTTCACGCTGAATCTCGAGGTGACGCTGATGGTGGTCGACGAGGAGACTGTCAGGGCGTTCGACCAGATTCTGGCGCAATATTTCGCCATATCCTCGGAGGTGACCGCCGAGGCATGGGCGGGACGGAGCCTGGCCACGCGATACCTCGACAATGTGAGTCGGCTCACAGCTGCACTGCAGTGACGTGTTTTCCATTACCCTGGTGCGCGTGCCTCGACCAGCCCACAGCTTCTCACGGACGGTGAGTGCTGTCGCCGCCGCTTCGGCGGTCTGTCTCCTCAGCGCCTGCGGTGCCGATGAGACCCCGAACGGCGAGGATGAGACTCCCGAGCCCACCGCCGAGGCCACCGAGGGCACCACGGCCAGTCCGGATGAGGAGAGCCCGGCGGAGGACGACGAGCCGAGCGAGCCCGAGCCCTTCAGCGGCGAGGAGATGACGGAGATCCTCCTCACGTCCGGCGAGCTGCCGGAGACGCCCACCGGGCACTCCACTCATACGGGACTCGACTGGTTCACCGAAGAGCTCGCAGTGGAATCGACCGCCTACGCCGATGCCTTCGGCGAATCCGAATGCGCCTCCGCTCTGGACACCATCAATGTGGACCTCGTGGGCGAGGAGGCTCAGGAGGGACTTGCCCATGAGTACCAGCGCACGACGGGCGAGGACGACGGCGATGCCGAGGACGCCGCCACGGAGACGCTGGTGGTCTGGGCACTGGCCTACCCGGCGGACACCTCCCGAGAGACCGCGGAGCTCTGGGAGGATCTCGCGGCATCCTGCGAGGACGATCTGGAGCGCGGCGGCGACACCATCAGCGTCGAGCCCCTGGAGCCCAGCGATGATGAGCTCTTCACCGGAATGAGCCTGACCATCACGATGAGCGACGGCGACGACGCGGCCGAGATCGATGTGTTCTCAGCCACCGCCGACGTGGGGCCCAACACCGTCATGCTCAGCGCCGTCAATATGGACCGGAGCACCTTCGTGGACCTGCTGGACGCCCAGGAGGACAAGATCCAGGATCATCTCGCGGGCTAGCTAGCGCTCCGGGAAGCCGGCTCCCAGGGCGCCGAGCACGCCGCGAGCCTTCACCAGCACCTCATCCCATTCGCGCTCAGCGACAGAGTCCGAGGTGATGGCCCCTCCGACTCCCAGATGGAACGAGGCCGACTCGGCTCCTGGCGTTCGGCGCAGCACCGCCGTGCGGATCAGCACGGAGAGGTCGCAGCTGCCGTCGGAGCCGAAGTGCCCGGCGGCTCCCGCATAGGGCCCTCGGCTTCCGCCCTCCAAGCGGCGAAGAATCTCCATCGTCGAGATCTTCGGCGCACCGGTCATCGACCCCGGCGGGAAGGCGGCCAGCACCGCAGCCGCGCGCGATGCGCCGGGCGCCAGCCGGGCGCTGATCGTCGAGACCATCTGGTGCACCGTCGGGTAGCTCTCCACAGCGCACAGGCGTTCCGTGCGGAGCGTCCCGGCCTGCGAATGCTTGGACAGGTCGTTGCGGACGAGGTCTGCGATCATGATGTTCTCCGCCCGGTCCTTGGGGTCTGTCCGCAGCTCCTCGAGCAGAGCGGCATCACTCTCAGGGGTGGAGCCCCGGGGGCGCGTGCCCTTGATCGGCTCCGAGCGCATGGTGCCGTCCGGGGCGACGCTGAGAAATCGCTCCGGTGAGGTCGACAGCACCTCAACTGTGCCTCCGTCGGCTTCGGGAAGGATCAGCAGCTGGGTGAACGGCGCTCGGTTCGCGGACCGGAGCCGACGGTAGGCACTCATCGCGTCTCCATGGAGGGTCCCGCAGACCGCAGTGGTCAGGCATACCTCGTAGGAGTTCCCGCGGCGGATCTCCTCCTTCGCCGCAGCCACCTTGCTGAGGTACTCCGCGCGGGAGTCCCGGACGCAGAGGTCGGTCAGGACGGGAGTGACGCTCTGAGGCTCCTCGACGACGAGATCTGCGACGGCTGCCTCGACCAGCTCATGCCAGCCGGGCTCTCCTCGGATCTCGAGGCCGCCGGTGCTGTGGTCGACGATCACGCTCCGCTCGGCTCTGAAGAAGTATCCGGTGAGCTCGTACTCGATCATGCCGAACCAGTCCGCCCCACCGGGCCAGACGCTCTCGAGCCATGCGGGCAGCTCCTCGGCGGACGGCGCGGCGGTCTCCGTGCCGAAGGCGAGCAGGCTTCGGCGCCCTCTCGAGGCAGGCATATGCGCCGCGTCCGAGGAGTCGAGGAAGGCCTGCGGCCCCGGGGGAAGCTGACGGCTCAGCGCCTCGAACAGGGCGAAGGCGCGGTCAGGCATGCGGGCCATCCTATTCTGCGCGCACGGGGGCCGCGCAGGTTCATGACGGGGTTCAGGGTCGCGTCTGCCGAAACGAGACGAGCCGGGCACAATATGTTCTGGCAGATCTGGTCTGCAGCGATGACTTTCGAAGGGTATTGATGGCACGTCTTCTCTACAGGCTGGGTCTCTTCGCGGCACGGAGGGCGAAGTCGGTCCTGGCGTTCTGGTTCGCGATGCTTGTGCTGGCCGCAGCTGCGTTCGCCGGCTTCGGCGGGCAGCTGACTGACCAGATCTCGATGCCGGACCTGGAGACCTCCGAGGTCGCCGACCGGCTGGCCGACGAGCTCCCCGATGCTGGGGGCGGCTCCGTCACGGCTGTGGTGCGCAGCGAGGACGGCTCGGCGATCACTGAGGAGCAGCGTGAGGCTGTCGAGGATCTCATCGCCGAGGTGGAGTCACATGACGTCATCGACGAGATCACCGACCCGTGGGCGGCGCAGGAGGACCTGGCCGAGGCCGAGGAGGAGCTTCAGGAGGGGCGCGCCGAGCTGGAGGACGGCCAGGAGCAGCTGGATGAGGCTGAGGCCGAGCTCGACCAGGCGCGTGAGCAGCTCGACGGGCTCGACCGCGAAGGTCTCGAAGAGGCTCAGGCGGAGGTGGACCAGGCGTGGGATGACGCCGGCATCACACCTGAGGAGGCCGAGGAGCAGCGCCAGGAGGTGGAAGCCGGACTGGCGGAGCTGGATGCCGCCGACGCCGAGCTGGACGCACAGGTGGAGCAGGCTCTGGCTGATGGCACGTGGTCTCAGCAGGAGGCGGAGCTGAACGCTCAGCGTGCGGAGATCGCAGCTCAGCGCAGCGAGCTCCTGGAGGCTCAGGCCCAGCTCCAGGCGCTGGAGCCGCTGGAGGCTCAGCAGGAGGAGCTCGACGCCGCTGAGGAGGCGCTCACCGAGATCGAAGAGGGTGAGGAGGAGCTCGCGGAGCAGCGCGAGGAGCTGGAGTCGGGCGACGCGGAGCAGGAGCTGGATCAGGCCGAGCGTCAGCTGGAGCTGAACGAGGAGTTCCAGCTGCTCTCCGAGGACGAAGGCGTCGCGGTGCTGATGGTGGGCTTCGACGTGCCGATGGAGCAGGTGGGCACCGAGGCCCTGGCTGCTGTCTCCGATGAGCTGACCGGCGCGGACATCGACGGCCTGGACGTGCTGCCCGGGGGTGACCTCTCCATGGAGGTGCCCCCGCTCTTCGGGTTCGCCGAGGCAGTGGGTCTTCTGGTGGCCGGACTGGTGCTCTTCATCATGCTGGGCACTTTTGTGGGCGCGGGGCTGCCCCTGCTCTCGGCGATCCTGGGCGTCGGCATTGCGGTCCCCGCGGCGATCTCCCTCTCCGGGTTCATCGAGATGAACAGCATCACGCCGATTCTGGGGCTGATGCTCGGACTGGCCGTCGGCCTCGACTACGCCCTGTTCATCATTCACCGCCACCGCGAGCAGCTCAAGGGGGGTGCGGAGCTGCACGAATCCATCGGACTGGCCAACGGCACCGCCGGCAACGCGGTGCTCTTCGCAGGCATCACCAATGTCATCGCGCTGCTGGCGCTCAACGTCACCGGCATCCCGATGCTCGCGATGATGGGCTCGGTGGCAGCCTTCTGCGTCGTCGTCGCGGTGATGCTCGCCACCACGATCATTCCTGCGCTTCTGCGTCTGGCCGGGCGACGGATCCTGAGTCCGCGCGAGCGCCGCTACATCGGTGCTGACTGGACGTCCCAGGGCAGCGCTGAGAGCCGCATCTCCGAGCCCATCTCCGTGGGCCACTCGCTGCTCTACGGAGCGGTGAGCATCGCGGCGCTGGTCGTGCTCGCCCTGCCGGCCGCGGACATCCGGCTTGCGTTCCCCGACGCCGGCTCGGAGGCGGAGGACACCGCGGCGCACCAGGCCTACATCGCCATCGAGGACGCGTTCGGCCAAGGCATGAACGGTCCGCTGCTCGTGGTCTCCGACTTCCCCGCCGGTATGGAGGACCTGGAGGCGGGGCAGACGCAGCTCGACGTGGCGGAGGAGCTGGGCAGCCTGGAGCAGGTGGAGACGGTGGTCCCCATTGCGATGAACGATGAGAACACCATGGCCGCCTACCAGCTCATTCCGCAGGAGGGCCCCGCAGGAGCGTCGACTCAGAACCTCGTCCACCTGCTGCGGGACTCGAACCCCGTGGAGGAGCAGGGAGTCGAAGAGATATCCGTGGCCGGCGTGACCGCAGCGGAGATCGACATCTCCGACATCATTTCGGACGCCATGCCGCTGTACCTCGCCCTGGTCATCGGCCTGTGCCTGCTGCTGATGATCATGGTGTTCCGATCGCTTCTGCTGCCGGTGGTGGCCACATTGGGCTTCGTGGGATCGCTCGCGGCGTCGGTGGGCATCGTCGTAGCCGTCTTCCAGTGGGGCTGGGGCGCTGAGATTCTCGAACTGGGCAGGCCGGGACCGATCATGACCATGCTGCCGATCCTCATGGTCGGCATCCTGTTCGGCCTGGCGATGGACTATCAGCTCTTCACCGCCTCGGGCATGCGCGAGGCCTATGCCAAAGGTGTGCCCGCGCGGCTGGCCGTGCGTCGCGGTCTGCATGCGGGCCGGGCCGTGGTCACCGCCTGCGCTCTGATCATGACCTCGGTGTTCGCCGGGTTCATCTTCACTCCCGACCCGATGATCGCCTCCATCGGTCTGGGCCTGGCCGTGGGCGTGCTGCTGGACGCGTTCGTGGTGCGTGTGGTGCTGGTGCCGGCCGTGCTGACCCTGCTGGGTTCCGCCGCCTGGTGGATGCCCGCGTGGCTGGACCGTGTGCTTCCGGACATCGACGTCGAAGGCGCACGGCTGATCGAGCCGGAGCCGCGCCCGAGCGGCTCCGAGGCGGCAGAGCGGGAGGAGGTACGCATATGACGAGCACGAAGAGAGGACGTCCGCGCAGCGAAAGCTCGCACCGATCCGTCATGGAGGCAGTTGCCCGCCTCCTCGACCAGCAGCGGTGCCCGTATGAGGAGGTCACGGTCGAGGGCATCGCGGCCGAGGCCGGCGTGGGCAAGCAGACGATCTATCGGTGGTGGCAGAACAAGGCTGCGGTGATCCTGGAAGCGCTGCTGACGGGATATCTGAGACTCGATTTCGACCCGGTGCCGAACACTGGGGACCTCAGGGCTGACCTGCACGCGTGGTTGGACGAGGGGCACCGGGGTGACGACGTGCCGACGATGGTGCGCAGCCTGATGGCGGCCATCGTGACCGCGGGACCGGAGACTCAGGCGCTGATGGCCGAGGCCGAGCCGTGGGCCAACACCCACCTCGCGGACCGCTTCCGGGCCGCCGCAGAGGCTGGCCACCTCCGCGACAGCGTGGAGCCGTCGATGCTCGCCTCGGCGCTGATGGGACCGGTGGTGCTGCGCATGATCACCGTCGGAGACCCGGACCCGGAATGGATGAGGGGTCTGATCGACATCCTGCTGAACGGCGCACTGGCCCCATAGGATGTGAAGTTCATCACTTTCGAGTCTCTGCGTCTCGATTCGTTCTTCTGAGACGCGGCGTCCCGTTTATGCTCGTGGCATGGCAAAGCTCCTCTTTCGGCTCGGGCTGCTCGCTGCGCGCCGCGCTAAGACCGTCATCGCCGCCTGGCTCGCCCTGCTCGCGCTGGCCGCAGCGTCCTTCCTCGCGTTCGGGGGGAACCTGACAGACCAGATCACACTGCCTGATCTGGAGACCACTGAAGTGGCCGATCGCCTGGCGGAGGAGCTTCCCGATGCAGGCGGCGACAGTGCCAGCGCCGTGCTCAGGACTGAGGACGGCTCCGCCTTCTCGGAGGCGCAGGAGCAGGAGGTCGCTGCGCTCGTCGACGAGCTTGAGGAGCGGGACGCTGTTGCTGAGGTGACGGATCCCTTCGCCGCGGAGTCTGACATGGCTGAGGGGCGGGATGAGCTGTCAGAAGGCAGGGACGAGCTGGAGTCCGGTGCCGATGAGCTGGAGTCGGCGCGGGCCGAGGTGGACGAGGGCCGCGATGAGCTGGACGCCGCCCAGGAGCAGCTGGACGCCGCCGTGGCCGAGGCAGAGGCGGGAGGCTACTACGATGCCGCCGCACCGGAGCTCGAGACCCAGCAGCAGGAGCTCGACGCGGCCCAGGAGGAGCTCGACGAAGCCCTCGTCGAGATCGAAGATGCTGAGGAGGAGCTCGCAGACGGAGAGGCCGAGCTGGATCGAGGCGAGGCCATGCTCGAGCTCACCGAGGAGCTTGCGCTGGTGTCCGAGGACGAGGACGTCGCCGTCATGATGGTGAGCCTCTCCGACTCATTCGCCAACATGGGGCTCGAGGAGCTCTCTGCCATCGACGAGCAGCTCACCTCAGCCGGCATCGACGGCGTGGAGATCCTGCCGTCCTCGGAGCTCTCCCAGGAGATGCCCCACCTGTTCAGCGTGGCCGAAGTGATCGGCCTGATGGTTGCGGCCCTGGTGCTGCTGATCATGCTGGGCACCTTCGTGGGCGCGGGACTGCCGCTGCTGAACGCACTGGTCGGCGTCGGAATCGGCGTGGCCGGTGCGATGTCGCTCTCCGGCGCAGTCGAGATGATGTCGGTGACGCCGATCCTGGGTCTGATGCTCGGGCTGGCCGTCGGCATCGACTATGCCCTGTTCATCCTGCACCGACACCGACGGCAGCTCAAGAGCGGGATGGGTGTCCGAGACTCCATCGGCCTGGCCGTCGGAACAGCCGGCAATGCCGTGGTCTTCGCAGGCGCTACCGTGGTCATTGCGCTCCTCGCGCTGAACACGACGGGGCTTGGGTTCCTCGGTCTCATGGGCACCGTGGCGGCTGCCTGCGTCGTCATCGCTGTGCTGATGGCCGTGACGATGACCCCCGCCATGCTCTCGTTGGTGGGGGAGAGGATACTCAGCCGGAAGGAGCGGCGCGCGGTGAGCGGCGCCGATTCTGCCGCTGCCCAGCACGAACGTGAAGGCGCTGCGCCCGAGAGCTCTCAGCAGGTCGTATCACCCATGTCCGGGCGGAAGGCGCTGGGGATCGCCGCACTGTCCCTGGTGGGGCTGGGGATCCTTGCTGTGCCTGCGGCTGACCTGCGCCTGGGGCTTCCCGACGCGAGCTCGGAGGCCGCCGACTCCACGGCCTACATGGCCTATGCCGAGACCGAGGAGGCGTTCGGCCAAGGCATGAATGGTCCCCTGGCAGTCCTCGCTGACCTTCCTGAAGGGCTCAGTGAGGAGGAGGCGACCGACTATCAGATTGACGTCGCCGGGGTTCTTTCGGACCATGACGACATCGCGGCAGCCGTGCCTGCGGCTCTCAACGACGAGCACACTGCGGCCGTCTTCCAGGTGATCCCGGAGGAGGGGCCTGCGGCCGCCTCCACTGAGGCGCTGGTCTATGAGTTCCGCGACGGAGACCCTCTGGCAGGAAGCGGCATCGACGGCGTGGAGCTGTCAGTCGCCGGCATCACGGCCGCCAATATCGATGTCTCCGGCGTCATCGCGGACGCTCTGCCGCTCTACCTGCTGGTGGTGGTGGGCCTCTCGCTGCTGCTGATGATCATGGTGTTCCGCTCACTGGTGCTGCCGGTGGTGGCAACCCTCGGGTTCGTCGGCTCGTTCGCGGCGGCAGTCGGCGTCGTGGTGGCCGTCTTCCAGTGGGGGTGGTTCGGCGAGCTCTTCGGAGTGACCGAGCCCGGTCCGATCCTGACGTTCCTGCCCATCATCATGGTCGGAATCCTGTTCGGGCTCGCGATGGACTACCAGCTGTTCACCGGCTCCGGAATGCGCGAGTTCTACGCCCACGGCACGGAGGCGCGCCTGGCGGTCCGTCAAGGGCTGCTGGCAGGCCGTTCGGTGGTGATCGCGGCGGCGCTGATCATGGGCTCCGTGTTCGCCGGCTTCATCTTCACCCCGGACCCGATGGTCGCCTCCATCGGGCTGGGGCTCGCCGTCGGCGTGCTGCTCGACGCCTTCGTGGTGCGCCTGCTGCTGGTTCCGGCGGTGCTCACGCTCGTCGGGCGGGCCGCCTGGTGGCTGCCGCGCTGGCTGGACAGGCTCCTGCCCGACGTCGACGTGGAGGGTGCGAAGCTCGAGCGGCAGGGCGCCTCGCAGCTATGAGTCGTCCGGGTCCGGCTCCGTTCTCAGGAGAGGGTCTTCGACGAGCTCATGCACGCCGTCGATGATCCGGTTGGGGCGGAAGGGGTAGTCGGCCACGCTGGCCTGCGATGAGACCCCGGTCATGACCAGCACGGTGTACATTCCGGCTTCCATGCCGGCGACGATGTCGGTGTCCATCCGGTCGCCGATCATGGCCGTGTTCATCGAGTGGGCGCCGAGCCGGTTGAGCGCAGAGCGGAACATCATCGGGTTCGGCTTGCCGACCACATATGGATCCCGGCCGGTCGCCTTGGAGATCAGCGAGGCGATGGCGCCTGTGGCGGGCATGACCCCTTCGGGCGAAGGGCCTGTGGCATCCGGGTTGGTGACGATGAACTTCGCCCCGCCGTTGATGAGGCGCACTGCCCTGGTGATTGCTTCGAAGCTGTAGTTGCGGGTCTCGCCGACGACTACGTAGTCGGGGTCGGTCTCGGTCATGATGAAGCCGACTTCGTGAAGCGCCGTGGTCAGCCCGGTCTCGCCCACGACGTAGCAGGTGCCTGCCGCGTTGGCCTCCCCGCCTACCTGCTGTGCGAGGAAGGTCGCAGTCGCCAGCGCCGACGTCCAGATGCGGTCCTCAGGGACCACCAGCCCTGAGTTCCTCAGCCGAGCGGAGAGATCGCGCGCGGTGTAGATCGAGTTGTTGGTGAGGACGAGATAGGGGAGGTCCCGGCGGCGCCACTGCTCCAGCAGCTCGGCCGCGCCGGGGAGAGCCTCGTACTCCCGCACGAGGACCCCGTCCATATCGGTCAGCCAGCATTCGATGTTCGCATCTCGCTCCATGGCCTCATCCTATGGGGCGGCGGAAGAGGGCGACAGGGTTGACGACCCCCAGGATCCATGGTTCATTAGTTAGGTAACTAACCATTGAAGTTCTGGTGCGGAGGCGCTGAGCCGATGACCACGACCTCCTAAGGCGGTGAATGGGTGGAAGAAGGACGTCCGCTGTTCGTGCAGATTGCGGAGCAGGTTGAGGCTTCCGTGCTTGACGGATCCCTGGCCGAAGGCGAGCGCGCCCCCTCGACGAATGAGCTGGCGGCCTTCCACCGCATCAACCCGGCAACGGCGGCCAAGGGCATCAACCTCCTGGTCGACCGGGGGGTCCTCGTCAAGCGCCGCGGACTGGGGATGTTCGTCGCCGACGGCGCGCGCGACATTCTCCGCTCCGAGCGGCGTCGGAGCTTCGCCCATGACTACGTGGACCCGATGGTGGCTGAGGCCAGGCACCTCGGCATGACAGATGACCAGCTGATCGAGCTGCTGCGCGAGCGAGCGCAGCGTCACGAGTAGAGGAGGAGCGGCTATGGCGGAGCCATACGAGGGCGTCGCAGTGAGCGCACGAGGACTGACACGGACCTACGGAAGGGCGCATGCTCTCCGCGACGTCGATCTGGACCTGGCGGCGGGGCAGGTGCACGGGCTGCTGGGCCGCAACGGCGCAGGGAAGTCCACTCTCATGTCCATCGCCACGGGCCAGGAGTATGCCACTGCGGGTGAAGTGCGGATCTTCGGCGAGCATCCTCACGAGAATGAGGGGATCCTTCCCAAGATCTGCTTCATCCGCGAATCCCAGCAATACCTGGACGACATTCGCGCGGTGCACGCATTCAGGGCGGCGGCGGATGCCTTTCCACGGTGGGACTGGGACCTGGCCGAGCGTCTGATCCACGAATTCCAGGTCCCGGAGAAGACCAAGATCAAGAAGATGTCCCACGGCCAGAGGTCTGCTGTCGGAGTGATCACCGGCATCGCCTCCCGTGCTGAGCTCACACTCTTCGACGAGCCCTATGTGGGGCTGGACCCGGTGGCCCGCAGTCAGTTCTACCGGGCCCTGCTGGAGGACTACACCGAGCACCCTCGGACCATCGTCGTCTCCTCCCATCTCATCGATGAGATCGCGCATCTGATCGAGAATGTGGTGCTCATCGACCACGGGCAGGTGATGCTTCATGAGGCCGCCGACGACATCCGCGAACGTGCCGTCACCCTGGTCGGAAGGGATGATGCTGTCACGCTGATCGCGGGTGATCGTGAGGTCCTCACTCGCGAAGAGATGGGAAGAACCGTCCGCGTGACAGTCGAGCGTGCGCTCAGCGACGCGGAGCGCCGACGGGCGGCCGAGCTGGACGTCGACGTGCTTCCTGTGGGCCTGCAGGATCTGGTGGTGCATCTCACCACCCGGGAGCAGACTTCGAGCGGAAAGGAGAACGGAGCATGAAGCGCATCATCGCTGCAGCGCGGCTGCACCTGCTGCCGAAGAGCAACGTCATCACGATGACCTTGATGGTGCTGCCCATCGCGTACATCATTCAGCTGGGGATCGTCTCCTGGCTGCAGCTGCAGAATGAGCAGATGCCCGGTGGGGGCAATGTGGGCGGCGTCTACGGCGCCGTGATCGGAGCGCTCGTCGTCACAGCAGCCATGGCTGGGGCCTACGGGGTGCCGCACGCGCTGAGCCTCAGCTACAGCCGGAGGGTCACACTGGCAGGGCTTGTCCTCGTGTTCGCCGCGTCCTCACTGACTGCCGGTGCGCTCGTCGCCGCAGTGATCGGCCTGGAGCAGCTGACGGACACGTTCGGCACCGGGCAATCCATGCTGGCGATCCCTGACCTCATGGAGCCCGCCGGAGCGTGGGGACTGGGGCTGGTGATCGCTGCAACGACCATGTTCCTCATGATGAACGGCTTGTTGGCGCCGATGCTCTATCGTCGGCTGGGCACGGCGAGGATGCTCATCGTCTACGGGCTGGCCGCCGTGGTTCTGCTGGTCGGCGGTGCCGGGATCACCGCGGCGGGCGGCTGGGGTGCCGTGTTCAGCTGGGTCGTTGAGCAGAACGCTCTGACGTGGACAGGCTGGCTGACGCTTGGAGCCCTGGTGATGACGGGAGCGAACTGGCTGGTGATCCGCCGCATTCCGGCCGCCTAGTGGCGGGCGCCGCCTGCCGCGCAGCAGCAGCGCATGAGAAAACCCCCGAGTCGGCTGCGTGAGGGGGACGCTTGATAGCCGGCTCGGGGGTTTGAATCACTCGCACCTTGATGAGGTGCTTACTAATGTAGGGGCCCACCTTGAAGGGATGCCCCAAAACCCCTGAACATTCGCTGTGAGTTTTTGGGCGGCTCTACTGACCGTGCTCGGCGAAGTAGCTGTCGCCGTAGCCGCCGGGGCTGCCCTGGAGTCCGAGCTGCCGTGAGCAGGAGGGCCACGCGCCCCAGCCCTGACGCTGGTAGAGCGCGTAGGCGCGGTTGATCTGCTCAGCGCGGGAGGCCTCGTGGGGTCGGCCGGTGCCGCCGACCCACTCCCAGGACTGCTGGGAGAACTGCAGGCCGCCGTAGTAGCCGTTTCCGGTGTTGATCGACCAGTTGCCGGAGGACTCGCACTGCGCCAGCTCGTCCCATGCCCGGCTGTACGGGCCGTGCGGGGACTGGCGGTGCATGCCGCTGCTGGGCCCCTGCCGGGCGGGGGTCGTGCTGCCGCTCGAGCTCCCGGAGGAGCTCGTGCCGGAGCTGCTGGATCCGGAGGCGCTCGACTCGTTCGATCCGGATGCGGTCGACTCCGACGGGGCGGAGGTGCTGGACTCGCTGGAACCGGAGCTGCTCGAGTCTGAGGAGCCGGAGCTGCGTGACCCGCCCGAGCTGTCTGAGTCGTTGGAACCAGAGCTGCTTGAACCTTCGGAGTCGCTCGATCCAGAGCCGCTTGAGCTGGAGGTGCTCGAGCCGCTCGATCCGGAGCCGCTCGATCCGGATGTGCTCGAACCCGAGCTCGAACTGCTGCTCTGCCCGGTGCTGTCGTTGGATGAGGAGGAGCTGGAGTCCAGTCCGCTCAGGTAAGCAGTGGAGAGCCATCCGGTTCGGCCGCTGTGCTGAACCTGAGCCCAGCCGGAGCTCTGCTGGAGGACCGTCACATCCGTTCCTCGGGAAAGGGTGCTGATCACGCCGTGCTGCGTGCTGGGACCGGAGCGGAAGTTCAGCGCCGCTGTTGTGCTTGCCGTCGGTCCGCTGGCGGGGCTCTCCGATGCTGAGGGGTCAGTCTCGCTTGAGTCGTCTCGGCTGGGAGCGTCGTCTGCAGCGGAGGAGCTCGATGTGCCTGCGCTGGTGCTCGGAGTGCTGGAGTCCTCGTCTGATTCGGCGGACGCGGCGTCTTCTGTGCCGGGGAGCTCCAGGAGGGACTTCGCCAACCATCCTGTGGTGCCCTGGTGCCTGATCTGGACCCAGTGGTCTGTCTCGTTCAGGATGTCCAGCTCGGTCTGGGGTGCGACAGTTCGCACGACGCCGTGGTTCAGTCCGGCTCCGGAGCGCAGATTCTGCGTGGTCGTGGTCGTCGCCGTCCCCAGGGAGGCGCTGGAGCTGGCGGTCTCATCGCTGGACGAGGACGATGAAGATGAGTTCGATCCGGACGACCGTGAAGCGGAGGATGAGCCGTCTGCGGAGGAGCTTGCGCTGCGTCCCTGCTCGGACGACTGCGAGGAGGAGCGGGAAGAGTCGGAGGATCCGGAGCTGGAGCTCCCACTGTCCGTCTCCCTCTGGGGCGATGCAGGAGCAGACGATCCCGTCTGAGCGTCGTCGCGCGATGCTGACCGCGCCTGGCCTGAGCTCTGCGAGGATTCGCCCGATCCCGATCCCGATCCCGATCCCGATCCCGAGCTCGGGGAGGGGGCCGGGGAGCTCTGCGAGCGTGTGCCCTGCGAACTCGTCGCCGTGTCTCCGCCGGAGCTGTCCCGAGAGCTGGCGGGGGCCGAGGCGTCCTCGGACGCCGAAGCCGAGGATTGGCCGCCGACCGGTGCCATGTAGAAGCTGTTGGACCACACTTCCTGGCCGTTGCGGCTGAACTGGACCCAATCGCCCCTGCGGTCGGTCACGGTGATCTGAGTGCCGGCGGGCATGCCCTGGAGCACCGGGTGGTGCACCCCTGGGCCGCTCCGGGCGTTCAGGGGCGTGGTGACGCGCAGGCGCTCACCGGTGCTTGAGGAGCTGCTGGAGGGAGCGTTCGTGGAGGTGCTCGCGGCCCTAGCTTCGCCGGCCGGCTCCAAGTAGTCGCCGTGAGACCACACGCTGCGGCCGCTGCGCTCGAACTGGACCCACTTGCCGCTGCGGCCCGTGGCGGTGACCTCAGTTCCGGTGAACATCCCGTCCACCACGGGGTGCTGCATACCGGGGCCGCTTCGGACGTTCAGAGGCTGGGTGACCCGCAGGCGCTCGTTCACACTGTCATCGGTGCGGGACGTCGGTTTTGAAGCAGGAACGCGCAATTCGATGCCCCTGAGAGTGACGTCCCGGCCAGCTGGGGAGTGCTGAACTGAGACGAGCTGAGGTGTTGGGGTCCCGCTCCGCTGCTTGGGGCATCGGTGTGGGCGGATGCTCCGGCAGCGCTCAGCGGCACCACGGCTCCGGCCGCCAGCGTTCCGATGATGGCCGGAGCCAGCTTCTTCTGGGCAGTCACAGTCTTTTCCTCACTCTTGGGCACCCGATGCACGGGCCTTCCGCCGCTGGCAGGTGCCGCGGCGGAAGCCCGTTCGGACTGCTGAGGGATCAGGTGCGCGATGGGAAGCACAGCCCTCGGCAATCGCCGCCAGCGTAATGAGAGCCCGCGCGTTCATGCGATTCACAGCTCAAGCACAGGTTTAAGGTCAGAAAGGCGGCATTCATGTGGTTGCCTGTGCGTCTGCCTAGAAACGGGGGCTCGGCGGGCTGACAGACTCACAGCGAATGCCCAGTGAAAACAGGGGGTCCCGTCAAGGTCTGCCGCCGAATATAGAGAGTGCCTCTTCAAGGTGCGAGTGATTCAGCCCCCGGGCCGGCATTCTTAAGCGTCCCCCTCACGCAGCCGGACCGGGGGCTTCTCTCTGCCCGGCGCCCTCTCAGTACACTGGATCACTATGACTGAGGGACCTGTCTCGCCCGTTCGTCTGGACGCGTGGCTGTGGTCAGTTCGGGTCTTCAAGACCCGGTCCGCAGCCACTGAGGCGTGCCGTGCCGGGAAGGTCAAGATCGGCGGTGAGGCGGCCAAGCCCGCGCTGAAGATCACCCCCGGCACCTATGTCCACATTTCCAGGCCCGGCTACACAGTGATCCTCGAGGCTGTGCACACCCACGCCAAACGAGTGGGAGCGCCCGTCGCGCATCAGGCGTACCGCGACCACTCGCCGGAGCAGATCAGGCCGCGGGATGTGGGTCTGCCCCGGCGTGAGAGAGGCACCGGCCGGCCCTCCAAGAAGGAACGCCGCCAACTGGAGCTGCTTCGCGGATACACCAAGAGGTACGGCCCGGATCAGTAGACTGTCGCGCATGTCTGACAAAGTTGCTCTAGGACCTGCCGACCAGCTGCCCGCCGGCGAGGTGATGCTCGCTTCGGGCAAGGACACCGGCTACGGCGAAGACATTGCGGTGGTGCACGCGGCCGAGGGAGGCTACTACGGCCTCGACGACGAATGCTCCCACGAGGCTGTCTCGCTCTCGGACGGCTTCGTCGAGGAGGGTGTGCTGGAGTGCCCCATGCACGCCTCCGGCTTCTGCCTGAAGACGGGCGTGCCGGAGACTCCTCCGGCGCTCGAGCCGGTCAGGACTCACCTGGTCACGGTGGAGGACGGCGTCCTCTACCTTCACCCCGGCACCCCGCACCCGGAGTCGGCCCAGGCTTAGCCGAAGCGGGCGTCCACTGCGTCGCCGTGCGCCGGCAGCCCCTCCTCGTCGGCGAGGCGCCGCACGTGGGCGCTGACCATGCCCAGACCCTCTCTGCCGTAGTGGACCACCTGCTGGGACCGCATGAACGCCGTGACGTTGAGCCCTGAGGAATAGCGCGCCGCGCCGCCGGTGGGCAGAATGTGGTTCGACCCGGCGCAGTAGTCGCCCAGGGAGACGGGCGTGTAGGGGCCCACGAAGATCGCGCCGGCCTCAGTGATCCGCTCCGCTACCCGGGCGTCGTCGCCCGTCATGATCTCAAGGTGCTCGGCGCCGTAGGCGTTGGCCACCGCGATCGCGGCGTCCAGGTCATCCACCACCAGCACCGCAGACTGCGAGCCTGTCAGCGAGGAGCGGACACGCTCGGCATGCTTCGTGACCGCGGCGCGCGTCTCCACGTGCTCGATCACGCGCTGGGCCAGGCTCTCCGAGGGGGTGACCAGCACGGCGGCGGCGAGCTCATCGTGCTCGGCCTGAGAGATGAGGTCGGCTGCGATCAGGTGGGCCGGGGCCGTCTCGTCGGCCAGCACCATGATCTCGGTCGGGCCGGCCTCGGAATCGATGCCCACCGCGCCCTGGACGGCCCGTTTGGCCGTCGCGACGAATATGTTGCCCGGCCCGGTGATGAAGCTGACCGGGGGGCAGTCGAGCTCGCCCGCCTCGCTGCGCGCCCCGTAGGCCAGCATCGCGATCGCCTGGGCGCCTCCGGCCGCGTACACCTCATCGACGCCCAGCAGGTGCGCCGCCGCGAGGATCGTGGGGTGCGGCCACCCCCCGGAATCCTTCTGGGGCGGAGAGGCGATCACCAAAGATTCGACGCCCGCCACTTGGGCCGGAACCACGTTCATCACCACTGACGACGGGTACACCGCCTGGCCGCCCGGCACATAGAGTCCCACGCGCGCCATCGGCACCCACCGGTTGGTGACCCTGGCGTCGGGCCCCGGGGTGATCACGGAGGCGGCGGGCAGCTGAGCGGAGTGCACCTCCCGGGTTCGGGCGATGGCAGTCTCCAGGGCCTCCCGGATCTGGGGGTCAAGGGCTGCTGCAGCCTCTGCGAGCACCTCCGCGGGGACCCTCAGGGCACTGGGCCTGACCCCGTCGAAGCGTTCCGCGAAGTCCATCATGGCTGCGGTCCCGCGCGTGCGCACCTCCTGCAGAATGGGCGCCACAGCGTCCGTGGTGCCGGTGATGTCCGTGCCGGCGCGCGGGAGCAGCTCGGAGTCGGGGCTGAGCGTCAGCGATGAGACGGCGGTGCCGCGCAGGTCTTTGAGGGTCAGCAACGAATCTCCTGGGACGTGGCAGGGCGGGGTGATCAGAATCATTGTTCCAGCATTCGTGTGTTCTTTCCGCCAGCGACAGCGCCGTGGCAGGATGCAGCCATGCTGAATGCCGATCCGAACCTGACCTCTGCGGGGGCTGCGCCCGGCGAAGGCGGCGAGCCCGATGTGCTCGACGAGGCCGTCACCCAGATGGAGGAGCACGTCCCCGAGCAGTTCGAACAGATCGTCTCCGAGGCGGGACCTCTCATGGGGGTGCTGCTCGGCGCATCGATCGTCGCGCTCTTCGCCGCTGCTGTCACGCTGACGATCCACGCGGTCTTCAAGCAGATCTTCCGCAGAAAACCCGCCGTCCGACGGGCGGTCAGCCGAACGCGGCTGCCTCTGTTCTGCGTGCTGCTCTTCTCCGGCTCTGCCCTGAGCGTCTACTTCGCCCTTGACGCATGGTGGCAGGGCCCCGTCTACGTGGCACTGCTCATCGCGTTCATCGTCAGCGTGGCGTGGTGGGCGCTCAGGGCCGTCCAGGTGGTCAAGGCGATCATCCTGTCCAAGTACGTGGGGGAGGACGAGCCCGACCCGGAGGACCGTCGAGGCCGGCGCGTGCAGACCCAGGTGGACCTCATCGGCAGGATCCTTGCTGCGATCATCATCACCGTCGCCGTGGCCGCCGTGCTGCTGCTCAACGAGAATCTGCGGGGTCTGGGCGCCGGTGTGCTGGCCTCAGCAGGTGTGGTCTCTGTGGTGGCAGGCCTGGCCATGCAGTCCACCCTGTCGAACGTGATCGCCGGGATCCAGCTGGCCTTCACAGACTCAATCAGAGTGGGCGACGTGATCGTCATCGAGGGAAACTTCGGCAACGTCGAGGAGATCACGCTCTCGGCCGTCGTGGTGAAGTCATGGGACGGGCGCAGATTCATCTACCCCAGCGCGCACTTCGTCGCGACCCCCTTCGAGAACTGGACCCGCGTGGGCACTGAGCTGATGGGCACCGTCGAGCTCGATGTGGACTGGAGGGTGCCGATGGACGCCCTGCGGCAGCGTCTGAAGGAGACCGTGGGCGCCAGTGAGCTGTGGGACGGCGATACGTACAACCTGCAGCTGACCGAGGCCACGGAGGGCCACGTGCAGGCCCGTGTGGTCGTATCTGCCCGCAACTCCGCGGATCTGTGGGACCTGCGGTGCCTGATCCGTGAGGATCTCGTCAGCTTCATCCGCACTGAGCACCCCTACGCGCTGCTCACCCAGAGGATGCTCTACAGCAGCGAGGAGGCGCTCACCGCAGTGCCGGACAGCAGCCGGAGCGAGACGGCGCCGGAGATCCAGTCGGCTCCCCCCACCCCCAGCGAGGGCGTGGGGCTGTTCACCGGGTCGATCAGCGCCGTTCAGCGCAGCAGGGACCTGGTCGGACCTGGAGAGGACGCCTACCGCGAGCGCAAAGAGCGCCAGGAGGACCAGCACAAGGAGTAGCGGCCCATCTGCTCATCGGGCGGGGCCCGTCCCGGCCTCCCCAGGAGCTCAGGATCGGTCGGCGCGCGGGGATGAGTCCTTCTCCGACTCGTCCGTGCTCTCCTCAGAGCTGTCCTGCCCAGGGATTCCGACTCCGCGCTCGGTGACCCAGTGGACCACCCGGTCAGGCACGAACCGCAGGCCGGTGGTCAGCGCGCGGTAGTGGGCCGAGGGCACCGACTGGGCTGCGCCCTGGGCGTTGTCGGTCAGCGCCTGGCGCACCACGTCGTCGGGCTCGAGCCACATCCATTTCTTCGCGCCTGCGATGTGGATTCCGCCGCGCTCGTGGAACTCGGTGCGGACCAGCCCCGGACAGACGGCAGTGATGAGCACGCCGTCGTGCTTGTGCTGCTGGTGAAGGGCCTTGGAGAAGTTCAGCATCCACGCCTTGGCCGCGGAGTAGGTGCCGGTGGGGGTGAAGGCGGCGACCGAGGCGACGTTGATGATGCGGCCCCCGCGCCGTGCCACCATGTGGCGCAGGGCCGTGTGGGTCAGCTCCATGGTGGTCTGGACGTGCAGCCGCACCAGCCCGCGCTCGGCATCCAGGCTGCTTTCGATGAACGGCTCTCCCAACCCGTGCCCGGCGTTGTTCACCAGCACGTGAACAGGGTTCGATTCGTCGCTGAGGCGTTCCTGCACGGCAGCGACACCGTCTTCGGTCATCAGATCCGCGACGATGGTCTCGGCGTCGGTGTCATAGCGGCGGCGCAGGTGCTCGGCCTGCTCGGTGAGCTTGTCCTCCCGACGAGCGACGAGCACCACTCCGTACCCCTGCGAGGCCAGCTGGCGGGCGAATTCTGCCCCCAGACCGGCGGTTGAACCTGTGACGAGTGCGGTATGAGATGCCATAGGTCCATCGTAGTGGCCTCGGCTAGGGTGGTGGGCGAACAGGCCGCCGTCAGGCGGCGCCCGAGGCGAGGAGAGCAGCTGTGGCTGAGGACAAGCAGGAGACGTTCGGAACCGAGCATTCCACCAAAGGCGCATACGTCACCGGCGGTGAGTTCACCCGGGACACCAACTACATCGAGGACCGTGTGGTCCGTGATCCTGACGCCGTGAGCTCGGCCCCGGAGGAGGAGTCCTCGAAGATCGGGGATCCGAGGATCGGAGGCCTGACCGCTGATGCGCAGGCGTGGCCGGTCGAGCCCGGAAGGTACCGCCTGGTCGCCGCGCGGGCCTGCCCCTGGGCGCACCGCACCATCATCATTCGACGGCTTCTCGGCCTGGAGGACGTGCTGTCCCTGGGGACGCCTGGACCCGTGCACGATGTGCGTTCGTGGACATTCGACCTCGACGAGGACGGCCGGGACCCCGTCCTGGGCACCGAGCGTCTGCGGGAGAACTACTTCGCCCGCTTCCCGGAGTATCCGCGCGGCATCACCGTCCCGGCCCTGGTGGACATTCCCAGCGGCGGAGTCGTGACGAACAACTACCCGCAGCTGACCTTCGACCTCTCCACGCAGTGGTCGGAGCATCATCGCGAGGGCGCGCCGAACCTGATCCCCGATGAGCTCATCGACGAGATGCTCCCGGTGATCAGGCGGATCTTCACCGAGGTGAACAACGGCGTGTACCGGGCTGGGTTCGCCGGCTCCCAGAAGGCCTACGACGAGGCCCACGACCGGCTGTTCGAGACTCTGGACTGGTTGGAGGAGCGTCTGGCCACGCGCCGCTACCTCATGGGGGACCACATCACAGAGGCCGACGTGCGTCTGTTCACCACGCTTGTCCGCTTCGACCCCGTCTACCACGGGCATTTCAAGTGCAACCGGAACAAGCTCGCCGAGATGCCCAACCTCTGGGGCTATGCCCGGGACCTCTTCCAGACCCCCGGCTTCGGCGACACCGTCGACTTCGACCAGATCAAGGCCCATTACTACGAGGTCCACGAGGACATCAACCCCACTCAGATCGTGCCGAAGGGCCCGGAGCTGAGCTCGTGGCTCTCGGATCACGGACGCGAGAACCTGGGCGGCGCACCGTTCGCCGAAGGCGCCTCGGCCCCGGGTCCAGTCGCCCCGGAGGAGCAGCCTCCGGGCGCGAACCCGCTCCACTCCTGAGTCGGAAGTGCTGAGAAGAATCACGGCCGTGCACGCACTGTGCGGGCCACGCAGCGGAGGAATCATCGATACAGGGGAGGACCAATGTCAGCGAAGGATGAGCTGAGCGGACCGTTCAGCCGGCGGTTCGTCGCCGTCGGAGACTCGTTCACCGAAGGAGTGGGGGACATCGATCCCTCGAGCCCCAATGGGGTGCGCGGATGGGCGGACCGGGTCGCAGCGCAGCTGATCAGCAACGACCCCTCCTGGGGGTACGCCAATCTGGCTGTGCGCGGTCGGAAGCTGGAGCAGGTCATTGACGGGCAGCTCGACGCAGCTGTCTCGCTCAACCCCAGCCTGGTGACGATGTATGCCGGCGGCAATGACATCCTGCGGCCCGCGGTGAACCTGGACGCGCTGATGCAGCGCTACCGCTGGGCTGCGGAGCGGCTTGCCGACACCGGTGCCCGGGTCCTGCTGTTCACCGGCTTCGACTCCGGGAAAGCTCCCATGTTCAGGGCCACCCGCGGACGGACCGCCATCTACAACGAAGCGGTGCGCAAGATCGCATCCGATCTCGGCCTGGACCTCGTCGACTTCTGGCACATGAAGCACCTCCAGGACTGGCGGTACTGGGACGCGGATCGGCTGCACCTGTCCATCGAGGGGCACATCGTGATGGCCAAGGAGGTCCTTCGCGTCCTGGGCGAGCCCGACGAGATCGACGAGCCGGAGATGGAGGAGAAGCCGCCTGCGGCGCTCCACCGGCAGGTCTACGACGAGCTGACCTGGACCAGGGACTACCTGGCTCCGTGGGTGCGCCGCCGGATCACACGCAGATCCAGCGGGGACCACCTCGACGCGAAGTACCCCACGCTCACCTCAAGGGTCTGGTGACCCGGAGGCCCGCAGCTCACAGGACAGCGCTGAGGGTCTCCTCCCACAGGCTCAGGGCGTGATTCACTTCGTCCTCGCTCACGACCAGGGCTGGGATGAAGCGGACGTTCTGACCGTGCATGCCGTTGGTCAGCAGCAGCAGCCCGTTCTTGGCCGCATGCTGGTGAGCTCTGGAGGCGGCGGCGCCGTCCGGCTCCCCGTCCTTGTCGGTGAATTCCACGGCGAGCATCAGGCCGAGTCCGTGCACCGCAGTGACGGCGTCGAACTTCTCTGCAATCTCCTCCAGTCCTGCTTTGAGCTGGGCGCCCCGGGCCGCGGCGTTGGCCACCAGGCCCTCCTCCTGGATGACCTCCAGGGTGGCGACCGCCGCTGCGCAGGCGACGGCGTTGGCCCCGTACGTGCCGCCCTGCGAGCCCGGCCATGCCTTGGACATGACAGCCTCGGAGGCTGCGATCCCTGAGATCGGGAAGCCTGATGCGATTCCTTTGGCGAACATCTGGATGTCGGGGGTGAGGCCGAAGTGCTCCTGGCCCCAGAAGGCGCCGGTCCGGCCGAAGCCGGTCTGGACCTCGTCGACCACCAGCAGGATTCCGTGCCGGTCGGCCCTCTCGCGCAGCCCGGCGAAGAACCGCTCATTGCCGGGGACGTAGCCTCCCTCACCCAGCACCGGCTCGACGAGGAACGCGGCCGTGTCGGCCGGGTGGGACTGAGTCTGCAGGACGAGGTCCAGCTCGCGCAGCGCGAAGTCCGTGGCCTGCTCCGCGTCCCAGCCGTAGTGCCGGTAGTGGGCAGGGTTCGGGAAGGGAGAGACGACCACACCGGGCATCAGCGGAGAGAACCCGGCCTTGAACTTGGTGCCCGAGGTGGTCATGGAGGCCGCACCCACGGTCCGGCCGTGGAAGCCTCCCTGGAAGACCACGATGTTGGGCCGTCCCGTGGCCTGGCGGGCCAGGCGCAGGGCGGCCTCTGCGGCCTCCGAGCCCGAGTTTGAGAAGAAGATGGAGTCCAGCCCGGCAGGCAGCACCTCACCGAGCGCCGCGGTGAGACGCTGGAGCGGCTTATGCATGATGGTCGTGTACTGGCCATGGATCAGGCTCCCGACCTGCTCCTGCGCTGCGGCCACGACTTTGGGGTGGCAGTGTCCTGTGGAGGTCACGCCGATCCCCGCAGTGAAGTCCAGGTGCTTGTTCCCTGCTTCGTCGTAGATCCATACGCCCTCGCCGCGGTCGGCGACGACGGGGGTGGCCTGCTTGAGCTGGGGCGAGAGCTGCGCCATGTTCGGCTCCTCAATAAACGCGGGGAAAGGGGGCGTGCGGTGCTACGGTAGCACCACCCGTAAACTGTTAACAGTTTCGTGCACAGGCTTTCCCCACCGATCAGGAGGCTCACTGGTGAGTGCACCTGCCGTCGCGTCCGCAGGCGCGCACGCTTCGTCCGAGCTCCTCCACCACCTGCACCGGGCAGGGATTCCCAGCGCGGACGATTCGCCCCTGACCCGCGGCATGTACGCAGCGGACGCGAGCCTCTACCGCGTGCTGCCCCAGGCGGTCGCTCGTCCTCAGCACATCGACGAGGTGCACGCAGCCCATCAGGTCGCGACGGAGCTGGGCGTTCCGCTGACGATGCGCGGTGCTGGCACCTCCATCGCCGGCAACGCGGTGGGGGAGGGCATCGTTCTTGACCTGCGCGATCTGAAGCAGATCGTCAGCATCGACCCCGAGCTGGGAACGGCCACCGTGCAGCCCGGTGTGGTGCACGCGGATCTGCAGCGGGCCGCGGCGCCTCACGGACTGAGGTTCGGCCCCGATCCGTCCACCCATTCGCGCTGCACCATCGGCGGCATGATCGGCAACAACGCCTGCGGCTCCCGGGCCCTGGGCTATGGGCGCACCGCGGACAACATCGAGGCCGCGACCGTGCTGTTCGGCAACGGGGAGATCGGCAGCTTCGATGCGCGGGTGGGCGGCGCCCAGGGCCGGACGGCCGTGCGGCTGCTGGAGCTCGCCGAGGAGAACCTCGGGCATATCCGCACGCGCTTCGGCCAGTTCGCCAGGCAGGTCTCCGGCTACAGCCTTGAGCACCTGCTTCCGGAGAACCGGGGCCGAGTGGAGCGGTTCATGGCAGGCTCGGAGGGCACCCTGGGGACGATTCTGGAGGCCACGGTGAACCTGGTCCAGGACGACCCGGGCAGGCGTCTGATGGTTCTGGGATTCCCTTCGGTGGCGGAAGCAGCCGACGCTGTGCCGCACATCCTTGCCGCTGGCGACGGCCGCCTGATCGCCTGCGAGGGCATGGATTCCCGTCTGGTGGCGCTGGTGCGCGGGGCCGGCAAGCGCGTCCCCACCCTTCCCCGAGGGGAGTCCTGGCTGTTCGTGGAGGCTGCCGGCGACGGTGCGGGCAGCGTCCTCGACGCGGTCCGCACGGCCTCCGAAGCCGTCGGCCATCGCGCGATCGACGATCCGCGAGAGGCTGCCGCCCTCTGGAAGATCCGCGAGGACGGGGCGGGCCTGGCGGGGATCAGCCTCGAGACTCCGGCGCATTCGGGGTGGGAGGACGCGGCGGTTCCTCCTGAGCATCTGGGCAGCTGGATGCGTGAGTTCGAGGGTCTGATGGTGGAGTTCGGGCTGCAGGGCTACCCCTACGGCCACTTCGGCGACGGATGCATCCATTGCCGCATCGACTTCCCCTTCCAGCACGGCGACCCCGGCAGCACCGGAGTCTTCCGGGAGTTCCTCGCCGCCTGCGCCGAGCGCCTGGCCGTCTACGGGGGCTCACTGTCGGGCGAGCACGGCGACGGACGGGTCCGTTCGGAGCTGCTGCCGACCATGTACGCGGCTGAGTCGCTGGACCTCTTTGCCCAGGCGAAGGAGATCTGCGACCCGCAGAACCTGCTGAACCCCGGAATCATCGCCTCCCCGGAACCGCGAGGCAGTGAGCGGGTCGGCATCGCCTCACCGTTCGAGAGCCTGAAGCCGACACAGCCGAAAGTCAGCCTGCCCTTCCCCGGTATGCGGATGACGCACGACGCCGGCGATCTCGGCGCAGCGGTGCACCGCTGCTCAGGCGTGGGCCGCTGTGTGGCGCCCAAGGCCGCCGGGGTCATGTGCCCCAGCTATATGGCCACCCGGGAGGAGAAGGACTCCACGCGCGGCCGCGGCCGCATTCTCCAGGAGGCTATGGACGGCTCCCTGGTGCATGGCCTGGCCGACCCGGCCGTGCACGAAGCCCTGGATCTGTGCCTGTCCTGCAAAGGATGCGCCTCGGACTGCCCCGCCGGGGTCGACATGGCCGCCTACAAGGCCGAAGCGCTCCACCAGACCTACGACCGCGACGCAGAAGGACGTCCCAAGCGGCGTCTGCGGCCGCGCAGCCACTACGCGATGGGCCGCCTGCCCCAGTGGGCGGCGCTCACAGCCCCCGCGGCGCCGCTGGCCAACCTCAGCATGCGCATTCCGCCGGTCGCAGCGCTGGTCAAGTGGGCGGCGGGCATCGATCAGCGGCGCGGGGTGGCAGCCTTCGCCCGCAGGACGCTGAAGGCCGCGGAGAGGAAGAGGTCGGGCGCGCTCGCCGCCCCGGCGGACGTCTACGTGTGGGCGGACTCGTTCACCGACCACTTCTTCCCCCAGTCCGGCCACGCCGCCCTCGAGTTCCTTCGGTCCCAGGGCCTCAATGCCCACGTCATCCAGAAGAAGGGATGCTGCGGCCTGCCGTGGATCACCACCGGCCAGCTGGACCAGGCGAGGGCGCGCATCGAAGAGGCCGTGGAGATGCTCGAGCCCTACGTGAGCTCAGGCGTTCCGGTGATCGGCATGGAGCCCAGCTGCCTGGCCACCCTCCGCTCCGATGCCCGTGAGCTGACGGATGCTCCCGCCGCGGGCGTGGTCGCCGACGGCGTTCTCACATTCTCCGAGCTGCTCGCCCGGCTGCTCGAGGAGGGCCGCATCGAGCTGCCTGACCTGTCAGGGGTCGACGTGGTGGCCCAGCCGCACTGCCATCAGGAGTCGATCATCGGCTGGGACGCTGACCAGATGCTCCTGGAGAAGGCCGGTGCCGTCGTGACCAAGGTGTCGGGGTGCTGCGGACTCGCAGGGAACTTCGGCATGGAGAAGGGGCACTACGAGACCTCGGTGGCGGTGGCCGAAACGTACCTTCTGCCGGCCCTGCGCGCGCAGCAGGGGCGTGAGGACGCCCCCCGCCGCGTGGTGCTCGCCGACGGAATGTCCTGTCGGGTGCAGCTTGACGACTTGGCGGATGCTCCCTCCCTGCACCTGGCTGAGCTGATGGCAGGTGCAGGCCGGTGACCCTCGAACCCGCAGCGCTGCTGGCATCGCCGCCGCTGGGCGCTCGGCTTGCCCGGCAGCTGAGGCTCCAAGTCCTCGCCGGGGACCTTCCTCCGCACGCACACCTGGTCGAGTCCCGCCTGGCCCAGCAGTACGGGGTCAGCCGGGGCCCGGTGCGCGACGCGCTGAAGGAGCTGGAGCACGAAGGCATCATCTACTCCGCCCGTCAGGGCCACCGTGTCGCCCAGATCGCCCGGCAGGACGTCGACGAGATCTTCGCCATTCGGCACATGGCCGAAAGGACTGCGATCGAGTCTGGGCTCGCCGCAGAGGCCGACTGGGCTCCGTTGGAGCAGAGGGCCGCGGAGATGAAGGCTGCGGCCCTGCGCGGGGACCAGCCCGCCTTCGCCGAAGCGGACCTGAACTTTCACCGCTCAGTCCTGCAGATCGGCGGCGGCAAGCGGCTCCAGGCCGTGTGGCACCTGTTCGAGCCGACCCTGGCTGCGCTCTTCACACTGAACCCCCACCCCGGAGAGAATCTGGCAGTGAGCGCAGAGGACCACGCGGCGCTCCCCAGGATGCTCCAGACCGGCGACGACCGATGGCGCCTCTGGCTGGAGCAGCATCTGGAGAGCGCTCGCCTGCGCTTCCTCGACACCGTGCCAGCACCCGACACCACCCCTCAGGAGACCCCCGCATGAGCGTACCGATCACAGCCGACCGTGAGAACGAAGTCGTCCAGGCCGCCCCCACCCAGCTTTTCATCGACGGTGAGTGGCGGGATGCGCGGCGAGGGCGCACCCTCGAGGTGTTCGACCCCTCCACGGGCAGAGTGCTGACCCGTGCGGCGAATGCTTCCCCCGAGGACGGCTGGGACGCGCTGAAGGCGGCCGAGGCGG
The DNA here is from genome assembly GCF_007922635.1 of Nesterenkonia sp. NBAIMH1. Classification (NCBI taxonomy): domain Bacteria; kingdom Bacillati; phylum Actinomycetota; class Actinomycetes; order Micrococcales; family Micrococcaceae; genus Nesterenkonia; species Nesterenkonia sp. NBAIMH1. Next base: position 903,691 of record NZ_CP042335.1, on the reverse strand, counting down.
CGCAGAAGGGCTTCGAGCGCACGCCTCCCCGTGAGCGCGCCGAGATGCTGATGAACGCGTTCCGGCTCATGCATGAGCGCAAGGACGACCTGGCCCTTCTGATGACCCTGGAGATGGGCAAACCGCTGGCTGAGTCGTACGGCGAGGTGAACTACGCCGCCGAGTTCTTCCGGCACTTCGCCGAAGAGGCCACGCGCATCAGCGGCGGATACCAGACGGCCCCCGCGGGAGGGTCGCGGTTCCTCATCCACAAGCAGGCGGTCGGGCCCTCGATCCTCATCACCCCCTGGAACTTCCCCCTCGCGATGGGCACCCGCAAGCTCGGCCCTGCCATCGCCGCCGGCTGCACCAGTGTGCTGAAGCCGGCCGAGCTGACGCCGCTGTCCATGCTGGCGCTCGCCGACATTCTCCGCGAGGCGGGGGTCCCGGCCGGAGTGGTCAACATTCTGGTCACCTCCTCCGCAGGCGAGGTGATCGAGCCGCTCATCCGTTCGGGCATCGCCCGCAAGCTCAGCTTCACCGGATCCACCCCCGTCGGCCGCAGACTTCTGGAGCAGTGCTCCGAGAAGGTCCTTCGCACCTCGATGGAGCTCGGCGGCAACGCGGCGTTCGTGGTCTTCGAGGACGCTGACCTGGACAAGGCTGTCGAGGGCGCTGTGCTGGCGAAGATGCGCAACTCAGGCGAGGCGTGCACGGCGGCCAATCGCATCTTCGTCCACTCCCAGGTGATGGACGAGTTCTCCCAGAAGCTCGCGGAGCGTCTCGGACGGATGAAGACGGGCCGCGGAGTCGATGAGGAGACCGCTGTCGGCCCCATGGTCGACGCGCGTCAGCGCGACAAGGTGGCTGAGCTCGTGGAGGACGCTGTGAGGTCCGGGGCGAAGGTCGTCCTCGGTGGGGAGCCGGCCGCGGGTGAGGGGTACTTCTACCCGCCGACGGTGCTGACCGGCGTTCCCGAGGGCGCGCGCATGTGGTCCGAGGAGATCTTCGGACCGGTGGCCCCGCTGACGCCGTTCGACGATGAGAAGGAGGTCATCGACCGGGTCAACGACACCGAGTACGGCCTGGTCAACTACGTCTTCACCGAAAGTCTGAACCGGGCCCTGCGGGTGGCCGAGCAGGTGGAGTCGGGCATGGTCGGGATCAATCAGGGGGCTGTCTCCAACCCGGCGGCGCCCTTCGGCGGGATCAAGGAGTCGGGACTGGGCCGCGAGGGCGGCGACACCGGCATCGAGGAGTTCCTGGAGACCAAGTACATCGGGATCGCGATGTAGCCGCACTGCCTAAGGCTGCTGGCTGACTCTGGCCTGCAGCAGCTCAAGGAGGCGTCGGACGGCGGGAGCGCTGTCCGACGCCTCCTTGGTGCGCACGGCCAGCACGCGGTGCAGGCCGGGCTCGTCCAGCGGGAGGGCCTGCACCCCGCTCACCATGCCGGCGACGGTCTGCCAGGACAGCTGCGGCATCACCGTGATGCCGACTCCGGCCTCCACGCATGCGACGGCGGCGGCATAGTCCTGCGTCTCGATCCTGAAGTCGGGTGCCAGGCCCACCCCGGCGCAGGCCTGCATAAGGATCTTGCGGTTGGGCCCGCGCGTGTAGTCGTTGTCGACCCACACTTCGCCGCGCAGGTCCTCCAGCCCGATGCGCTCTCGCCCAGCGAGGCGATGCCCGGCGGGGAGCACGGCTGCATAGGAGTCCTGCATCAGCTCCGTCGTGCGGTAGCCGGCACGGTCCGCCACGTCCGGGTGCCGGACGAATATCTCCGCGTCCGGCTCCCAAGCGGCCGCCTCCTCCAGATCCCAGAGGCGCATCGTAATGCGCAGCTCCGGAAACTCCGAGGAGATCGCGGCCACCAGCGCCGGGATCCATGCGACTCCCACCGAGACGAAGTGCGAGATGAGCAGGGATCCGGTGCGTCCCTGCTGCAGGTCCGCTGCCAGTCCCTGCAGCTTCCCGGCTTCTCGCAGCAGCCGCTCTGCCCGGACCGAGAGCTGCCGCCCGGCCGCCGTCACGGCGATGCCTCTCCCGCGCCGCTCCAGCAGGGTCAGCCCGGTCTCTCGCTGCAGCGCCTGCATCTGCTGGCTCGCGGCCGCTCGGCTGATGCGCAGATTGTCTGCGGCCGCACTGATCGACTCTTCGGCGACGACGGCGAGAAAAGTGCGCAGGCGGCCTACGTCGGGGTCGAAGCTGGGCATCCCACTACTGTAAAGCAATGCTTGACAGTACGTGCGAAAAGTTTGCTTGTGCATGTTTCAGCCTGTCGGAACGATGGGCCGGGACCCCATTCCCATCCTGAAGGAGGAGCCGCCATGCCCAAGCCCACCATCCTCACGTGTGCGCTCACCGGCGCCGGCGACACTGCCGGCAGATCCGAGCACGTTCCCGTGACGCCTCAGCAGATCGCCGAATCAGGCATCGAAGCTGCCCGAGCAGGTGCCTCGGTGATCCACATTCACGTCCGCGACCCCGAGACGACGCAGGGCTCTCGCGAGACAGCGTTCTACGAAGAGGTGGTGGCTCGCGTCCGTGCATCCGACGTGGATCCGGTCATCAACCTCACGGCAGGCATGGGCGGAGACCTCGCCATCGACCCCTCCAGCCCTGCGGAGAGCCTGGGCCGTGTCGAGGGGACCGACCTCGTCTCCGGGTTGGAGCGGCTCAAGCATGTGGAGGTCATCCGACCGGAGATCTGCACCCTGGACTGCGGAACCCTCAACTTCGGCGACGGCAGCCAGATCTACGTGGGCACCCCCGAGATGATCCGGCAGGGCGCCGCCCGGATCAGGGAGCTCGGCGTGAAGCCGGAGCTGGAGCTCTTCGACACCGGCAATCTGTGGTTCGCCAACACCCTCTTTCAGGAGGGCCTCCTGGCCGACCCGCCCATGTACCAGCTGTGCATGGGCATCCCCTACGGCGCCCCCGCCGATCCGGGACTGCTCGGCGCCATGGTGAACATGGTGCCAGAAGGTGTGGAGTGGACCAGCTTCGCCATAGGCCGCAATCAGCTTCCGTGGGTGGCCCAGTCGGTGCTTCTCGGCGGACACGTGCGCGTGGGGCTCGAGGACAACCTCTACCTGCGCAAGGGCGTCAAGGCCACCAACGCACAGCTCACCGCAGAGGCCGGCAGAATCGTCGACTCACTCGGCCGGAAGGTCGCGTCGCCGAATGAGGCGCGCGAGATGCTCGGGCTGGAGGTGCACTGATGACTCGCACCCCAGAAGGCTCTCCCGCCCCTGATGAGGTCACCGCCGTGTGCTGCGCCGGCGCCGGAACCATCGGTGCCGGCTGGGCTGCATACTTTCTCGCGCGGGGCTTCCGGGTCAAAGCCTGGGACCCGTCCCCGGAGGCCGAGGCCAAGCTTCGCCGGCTGATCGACGCCGCCTGGCCCGCGCTGACCGAGCTGGGGCTGCACGAGGACGCTTCTCGGGAGGGTCTCAGCTTCCACACGGACCTCAGGGAGGCCCTCGAAGGCGTCCAGTTCGTTCAGGAGTCGGCGCCGGAGGTGCTGCAGCTCAAGCAGCAGCTGCTGGCAAGGCTCGACGCTGCGGCGGATCCGGGCATCGTCATCGGCTCCTCCACCTCCGGATACTCGATGACGGAGATGGCGCTGAACGCTGAGCGTCCGGAGCGGTTCGTCGTGGGCCATCCTTTCAACCCGCCCTACCTGATTCCCCTGGTGGAGGTGGTCGGAGGTGAGCGCACCTCCGCTGAGGCGGTCCAGTGGGCGGCTGACTTCTACGAGCGCATCGGCAAATCAGTGATCACCATGGACCGTGAGGTGCCCGGCTTCATCGCCAACCGGCTCCAGGAGGCCCTGTGGCGGGAAGCCCTGCACATGGTGGACAACGGTGAGGCCACGGTGGAGCAGATCGACCGATCCATCACCGAGGGTCCCGGGCTTCGCTGGCCATTCCAGGGGCCCATGCTCACCTTCCATCTGGCCGGCGGCGAGGGCGGCATGGCGCACATGCTGGACCATTTCGGACCGTCCCTGAAGTCTCCGTGGACGCGACTGGACGCTCCTGAGCTCACGGAGCGGCTGCGGGACGATGTGGTGGATGGCTGCACGGTCGAAGATGCTCGTCCTGTCACCGAGCTGATGCAGGAGCGGGACCGCGGGATCATCGCCCTGCGTCGCATGATTGAGGGGATGCGCCGTGGACCTTCCTGAGTACCGCACGGCGGTCCGTGAGGAGTGGATCGACTACAACGGGCATCTCTCAGAGGCCTACTACGTGCTGGTCTTCGGCTTTGCCACCGACCAGGCGATGGAGGCCCTCGGGATGGACGCCGCCTACCGGCAGCGCGAGGGTGCTTCCCTGTACACCGTCGAGACCCACGTGCGGTACCTCCAGGAGGTGCCGCAGGGTGCCGGGCTCGCTGTCCGCACAGCGATCGTCGGCACAGGGGACCGCAAGCTCCACCTCGCCCATGAGATGCACGACGACTCCGGCCGCCTCGTGGCGACCGAGGAGATGCTCGGCGTGCACGTGGGCGGGGAGCCTGCCGGCGCTCAGCCTTTCCCCAGCGAGGTGCGGGAGCGTATGGCGATGTGCGGGAGCGGCCGGCCGGATTGGGTCGGCAGAGCAGTGCGCATGTGAGGTGGTCCTGGCCGGACCTGTGCGTGGGAAATAAACCCGCGAGGCACGGCGTTCCGTTCGTGTCAGAGCAAAGTTGAGTCGGGTCGGCTCAAGTCGAGTTGACACTCCCATTCCCGGGATGAAAACTTGAGCTCGTACCGCTCAATACATGGTTGAGTCTCTTCGAAAGGAGCCCGCACATGGCACGTGCAGTAGGAATCGATCTGGGTACCACCAACTCCGTGGTCTCCGTGCTGGAGGGCGGCGAGCCCGCCGTCATCGCAAACGCCGAGGGTGCGCGCACCACCCCCTCAGTCGTCGGCTTCTCCAAGTCCGGCGAGGTCCTCGTGGGCGAGGTCGCCCGCCGTCAGGCCGTCTCCAACCCGGACCGCACATACGCCTCCATCAAGCGCCACATGGGCACTGACTGGAGCACCGAGGTCGACGAGAAGAAGTACACCCCGCAGGAGATCAGCGCCCGCACGCTGATGAAGCTCAAGCACGACGCCGAGTCCTACCTCGGCGAGGACGTGACGGACGCCGTCATCACCGTCCCCGCATACTTCAACGACGCCGAGCGTCAGGCGACCAAGGAGGCAGGCGAGATCGCCGGCCTCAACGTCTCCCGCATCGTCAACGAGCCCACCGCAGCAGCTCTTGCGTACGGGCTGGACAAGGGCAACGAGGAAGAGCTCATTCTCGTCTTCGACCTCGGCGGCGGCACATTCGACGTGTCCCTGCTCGAGGTGGCCAAGGACGAGGACGACTTCTCCACCATCCAGGTGCGCTCCACCGCCGGCGACAACAGGCTCGGCGGCGACGACTGGGACCAGCGCATCATGGACTGGCTCGTTCAGCAGGTGAAGCAGAAGGAGGGCGTTGACCTCTCCAAGGACTCCATCGCCGTGCCTCGCCTGAAGGAGGAGGCTGAGCGTGCGAAGAAGGAGCTCTCCTCCGCCACCTCCGCCACGATCAACATCCCCTACGCCACCCAGAACGACGGCGTCCCGGTGCACGTGAACGAGACCCTCTCCCGCGCCAAGTTCGAGGACATGACCTCGGACCTGCTCGAGCGCACCAAGAAGCCGTTCAACGATGCGATCACCGAAGCCGGCGTGAAGATCAGCGAGATCGATCACGTCATCCTCGTCGGAGGCTCGACGCGTATGCCCGCAGTCGCAGATCTCGTCAAGCAGCTCTCCGGCAAGGACGCGAACAAGACCGTGAACCCGGACGAGGTGGTGGCCATGGGTGCCGCACTGCAGGCCGGCGTCCTCTCCGGTGAGCGCAAGGACGTGCTGCTCATCGACGTCACGCCCCTGTCGCTCGGCATCGAGACCAAGGGCGGTGTCATGACCAAGCTCATCGAGCGCAACACCGCCATCCCCACGAAGAAGTCCGAGGTGTTCTCGACCGCGGAGGACAACCAGCCCTCCGTGGCCATCCAGGTATTCCAGGGCGAGCGCGAGTTCACCCGTGACAACAAGCCACTGGGCACGTTCGAGCTCACGGGCATCGCCCCCGCACCGCGCGGCATGCCGCAGATCGAGGTCACCTTCGACATCGACGCCAACGGCATCGTCCACGTGTCCGCCAAGGACAAGGGCACCGGCACCGAGCAGTCGATGAAGATCACCGGCGGCACCTCCCTGGAGAAGGAGGACATCGAGCGCATGGTGGCCGACGCCGAGGCTCACGCCGAGGAGGACAAGAAGCGCCGCGAGGCTGCCGAGCAGCGCAACGCGGCAGAGTCCGCCGCCTACTCCGTCGACAAGCTGATCAAGGAGAACGACGAGAAGCTGCCGGAGGACGTCAAGAACGAGGTTCAGGCCGACGTGGACGCCGTGAAGAAGGCGCTCGAGGGCGAGGACAACGACGAAGAGATCAAGGCCGCGTTCGAGAAGCTCCAGGCTTCGCAGGGCAAGATCGGCGAAGCCCTCTACGCCCAGGGCGCCGAAGCAGGCGCTGAGAGCGCACCAGGGGCGGACGCTCCCGGCCAGGAGGACGAGGACATCGTCGACGCTGAAGTGGTCGACGAGGACGAGTCCTCCGAGTCCGAGAACAAGTAAGGAGAGCCTGCATGGCTAAGGACCAGTTCAACCCCGAAAAGGGCGAAGACGGCATTCCGGAGAACCCCGCACCCTCCGACGGTCAGCAGGCCGAGGGCCAGGGAGGCTTCGACGACGAGCAGGCCGCGGCCGCCGACCCGGCGGCAGACCCCCTGGCTGAAGCCGAACGGATTCTCCGGGACGCGCCGCAGGGCGCCGAAGAGATCCAGCAGGCTCACCAGGAGGCGGCAGGCCAGGAGGGCACTCAGCCCGACCCCCTCGCCGAGAACCCGGAGCTCGCTGAGGACCCGGAGCTGCGCGAAGTGGGCCTTGACGAGGTCGCCGGCGGAGTCGAGACCGAGCCCGCAGAGCGCATCGAGGCTGCGGAGGAGATGCTCGAAGAGTCCGGCTACAGCCGCGAGGCTGAGCTGGAGGAGGACCTCCGCCGCGTCACCGCCGAGTACCAGAACTACCGGCGGCGCGTGGACCGTGACCGGTCATCGGAGAAGGAGCGGGTCAAGGGCCAGTTCATCTCCGAGCTCATGCCGGTCCTGGACGACATCTCCGGAGCACGTCAGGCCGGAGAGCTCCAGGAGGGTCCGTTCGCACACATTGCGGAGCGCCTGGAGACCGTCCTGGCTCAGCAGGGCCTCGAGCGGGTCGGCGAAGTGGGCATTCCCTTCGACCCCAACGAGCATGAGGCGATCATGCAGCAGGCCAGCGATGAGATTGAGGCTGAGCACGTCGCAGTCGTCGTCCGCTCCGGCTACCGCATCGGCGATCGGCTGCTGCGCGCAGCTCAGGTGATCGTCAGCTCCGGCTCGGAATGAGCCGATCGCAGCTGAGCAGCCCGCCGGCCCCCCACAGCGGCTCATCCGCTGATCGGGCCGGCGGGAGCTCAGCTGAAGACCCCGTACAGCAGAGAGGAGGCGCCTGATGGCTTCGCAGGAGTGGCTCGAAAAGGATTTCTACAAAGTATTGGGCGTCTCCAAGGACGCCACGGCCGAAGAGATCAAGAAGGCATATCGTCGGCTCGCCCGCGAGAACCATCCGGACAAGAATCCGGACGACCCCAGCGCTGAGCAGCGGTTCAAGGACATCTCTGAAGCGCACACGGTTCTGTCTGATCCGGAGAAGCGGCGCGAGTACGACCAGATCCGCGCCATGGGCTCCGGCGCCCGCTTTTCGGGCGGTGCCGGACCGGGCTCAGCAGGCGGCTTCGAAGACATGTTCGGCGGGCTCTTCGGAGACAGATTCGGCCGCAGCGGCGGTGCCGGGACATTCTCCGGCGGCGGCTTCGAGGACCTCTTCGGCGGACGCTTCGGCAGTGCCGGAGCCGCCCCGAAGGGGTCGGACCGCACCGCGAAGACCACCATCTCGTTCAAAGGTGCCGTGCGCGGCACCACTGTCGGGCTCCGCGAGCCCAACGGCAGCGTGATCGATGTCCGGATTCCTCCGGGCGTCAAAGAGGGACAGAAGGTCCGGGTCAAAGGCAAAGGCTCTCAGGGCCCCGGCGGCAGCGGAGATCTTCTTGTCGAGGTCTCCATCACCGCGCATCCCTTCTATGAGCGCGACGGCGACAACATCCGCATCCACCTGCCCGTGAGCTTCGACGAAGCTGTCCTCGGCGCCACCGCAGAAGTCCCGACGGTCCACGGAGAGAAGGTCCGGATCCGCATCCCGGCCGGCACCTCCTCAGGGCGAACCCTGAGGCTCAAAGGCCAAGGGATCAGAACCAAGAAGCATCAGGGCGACATGCTGGTCGTCGTCGATGTGGCGGTGCCCAAGGACCTGCCCGACGAGGCGATGGAAGCGGTCAGGGCATATCAGGACGCCACATCCGGCATCGACCCCCGGTCCGGTCTGGAGGGGAGGGCGGCGCTGTGAGGCCTGAGCCTTCGATGCCCCCGCATGCGAGGTCCAACCGTCACGCGCCCTTCTTCGTCATATCCGTCGCGGCCGAACTGGCCGACATGCACCCTCAGACCCTGCGGCAGTACGATCGCATGGGCCTGGTCACGCCCAAGCGGCAAGGAGGCCGCCACCGCAGATACTCTGCCTACGACATCGACCAGCTCCGCCAGATTCAGCAGCTCTCCCAAGAAGGAGTCTCGCTGGAGGGGATCCGGCGGATCATCGCGCTCCAGAACCACGTCGAAGAGCTCGAGGACGAAGTCGCTGAGCTGCAGAACCAGCTCAGAGAGATCCAGCGCAGCGGAGGGTCCAGGGTCTTCGCCGTCGGGCCCCACGGCGACGTCGTCACCATGGCCCGAGGGCAGCGGCCCCGTCCCGCCAGCCGCGAGATAGTCCTCTTCCGCCGCTCGGCGTAGCCCGCCCTCCGACGCCCCGCAACGGTGCGCCGGCATGTCCGTCCGCTGGCCCATACTGGTCAGGTGAAACTTTCGTGGGGACGACTTCCACTGCTCGCCGCGGCCGCGGCCGCATCTGCGCTGCTGTCGGCCTGCTCGGAGGAGCCTGATCCGGCTGAGAGCCTCGGCCCTGCGGCCGAGCAGCTCGCCGACGCTCTTCAGCAGGGAGACCTCGAAGGCGTGCCGCTCGCCTCGGGCGATCTCCAGTCCCTGAACACCGCCGCCGATCGGCTGCATGACTCCCTCGACGAGCTGTCCGTGCAGGTCGAGGTCCAGGAGACGGAGCTCGATGTTCCGCCCGAGGAGTCCCCGCGGGCTCCGAGTGCGGTCGTCACCTACCTCCATGCCTGGGACCTCGAGGCCCTCGGCGTCGAGGACGAGGAGTGGGACTACGTCACCGAAGCCGCTCTGACATACCACGAGGAGTCTGAGACCTGGTATCTGGACGGAGAGTACGACCTCTTCCTTCCGGAGTATCAGGGGCACGAGGAGATCGGCGTCAGCACCGCCGCAGCCGACCGGGGACGGATCATGGACGGTGAGGGCCGCGCGATGGTCTACAACCGCGACGTGGTGATCCTGGGCGTGGACAAGACCCAGTTCGGAGCGGATGAGGACGACGAGCTGGAGGCGTCGGCCCGTCAGCTGGCCGACGCTGTCGGCATCGACGCCGCATCCTACGCCGAGCAGGTTGAGGCCTACGGCGATGAGGCCTTCGTCGAGGCCATCACCGTGCGCCGCGAGGGGGGCCATGTGACGGTCGACGATGTGGAGGACATCCCGGGGGTGCATTGGCAGGAGTCCCAGATGTCCTTGGCCGACAGTCCGGACTTCGCCCCGCTGCTGCTGGGCCGGGTCGGCCCCGTGACGGCCGAGCACCTGGAGGAGGATCCCACGCTGCAGGTCGGACAGACGGTGGGCACGTCGGGCCTCCAGGCCGTCCACGAGCAGACCCTGCGGGGCACCCCCGGAGTGAGGATCTACCGCGGGGAGGAGACTCTCTTCTCCACTGAGCCGGAGGCCGGAGGAGACGTGAGCACCAGCCTCCTCCCGCGTCTGCAGAATCTCGCACAGGACATTGCCGCAGACCAGGACACCACCGCAGGAATCGTGGCCGTCCGACCCTCCGACGGGGGGATCCTCGCGTCGGCCAGCCACAGCCCCGATGAGTCGGCTGTGGAGGCGGCCACCCAATCGGCCTATGCGCCGGGGTCCACCTTCAAGATGGTGTCCTCACTGGCCATGCTCAGAGACGGTCTCAGCGCGGACTCGACCATCAGCTGTCCCACCAGCGTGACCGTGCACGGCCAGGAGTTCCGCAACGTCGCAGGATACGACGAGACCGGAAGCATCACCTTCGCAGAGGCCGTCGCCCACTCCTGCAACACCGTGTTCGCGGCGTCCCACGACGAGGTCAGCTCAGCGGACCTGCGGCAGGCCGCAATGGACCTCGGCATCAACAACGATGTGGGCATCGGCCTGCCGGCCATCAAAGGCACCGTTCCTGAGGACGCAGAGCTCAACGAGCACGCCGCAAACCTCTTCGGGCAGGGAACAGTCCAGACCTCCGCCCTCGGCATGGCGGCCGTGGCCGCGTCCATCGCCGATGCTCGGACCGTCCACCCATGGCTGGTGGAAGGCTCAGGGGAGCCGGACGACGATGCGGGACCGGGCCTGACCGAGGAGGAGGGCGCCCAGATGCAGGCGCTGATGGCGGGCACCGTCTCGTACGGCACGCTGGACTTCCTCGACCCCATCCCCGGCGCGCGTGTCTACGCCAAGACAGGCACCGCCGAGTCCGGGGAGGACCTGCCGCACACCTGGGTCATCGGATTCCAAGGAGACCTGGCTGTAGCGATCTTCCTCGAGGAGGGAGAGTGGGGCTCAACGGACAACGGGCCCCTGCTGCGGGAGTTCCTCGTCGGCGCGCAGGATATCCTCGACGACTGATGCCACAGACTTCCGCACCCGATCCCGCGTCCGAGCCGTCGCCGCAGCACTACCGCCGCCCGCTCTCCTTCGTCCGCCGCTCGAACCAGCTCAAGCCCAGCTACCAGCGCGCCTGGGACGCAGCGCTGGGGCGAGAGCTGCTCGATGTTCCGGCCGGAAGCCGGGACACCTCCGTGGCCGAAGGGTTCACCATCGACTGGCAGGAGGAGTTCGGCCGCAGCCACAGTGTCGACTCAGGCGGGAGCCTGACCGTGGAGATCGGATCCGGCTCCGGCGAGGCCGTAGCGGCCGCAGCCGCGGCCAACCCCCACCGGGACTTCATCGCCGCAGAGGTCTACAGGCCCGGAGCCGCCCAGCTGGCCGCGCGGGTGCGCCGCGAAGGGCTCACCAACGTCCGCGTCGCCTGCCTCGACGCGGTGGAGCTGCTCGACAATCTGATCCCCACGGCCTACCTGGACGAACTGTGGATCTTCTTCCCCGACCCCTGGCACAAGAAGAAGCACAACAAACGGCGGCTCATCCAGCCGTCCTTCACCGCCAAAGCCGCCCGCGCGATGCGGCCCGAAGGCCGCATCCGCCTGGCCACCGACTGGCCGCACTATGCGGTCCAGATTCGGCGAGTCCTCACCGAATCGCCCGATTTCGCCAACGAGCACGCCGGGTGGGCGCCGCGCTTCGCCGGGCGTGTGCTGACCGATTTCGAAGCCAAGGCAGGCGCGGCAGGGAGAAAGTCATTTGATCTGACGTTCACACGTGTCTGTGTATAGTCAGGGGCTGAAGCCCCGGATGAAATTTCAGAATCACACGCACTTGAGGTCAGAAGCACAATGTCGGACGAAAAACTGCATAATACCGACCCCAGCAGGCGCGGTCGTCTAGGAGCCGAAGCACGCCGTGCAGGCGGGATGCTGAGAACGCTCGACTACAGGCGCCCGAACTACCCTCACGACACCCACCCGGCGCTGGTGCCAGGCATCGGCATCGACGAGCAGCGACGCTGGTACAGCGTGGACAAGCTGGTCCTCATCATCGCCGGAGCGCTCACCGTAGCGTTCGTCATCTGGGGGCTCACCGCCCCGGCCCAGGTCGCCTCCGTCGCCGACGCAGCATTCACCTGGGTCACCTACAACGTCTCCTGGCTGTTCAACATCACTGCGGCCATCATCCTCGTGGTGATGCTCATCCTGGCCTTCTCGTCCTACGGGCGCATCCCCCTGGGCAAGGACGACGAGGAGCCGGAATTCTCCACCTTCGCGTGGATATCCATGCTCTTCGCCGCCGGACTGGGGATCGGAGTGCTCTTCTTCGGCCCATCAGAGCCCCTCGACTACTACACCGACCCGCCGCCGATGACCAACGAGGCCGAAACCACAGAGGCCCTGCACTACTCGCTGGGGCAGACCTTCTACCACTGGGGCTTCCACGCCTGGGCGATCTACGCCCTGGTGGGCGGCGCCGTCGCGTACGCCGCCTACCGCCGCGGGCGGGTGCTTCTGATGTCCTCGATCTTCGAGACGCTCTTCGGCAAGCGGCGCACCGAAGGCTTCGCGGGACAGATCGTCGACATCTTCGCGATCGTCGCCACGCTCTTCGGCACGGCTGCCACCGTCGGCATCGCCACGATGCAGGTCCAGCAGGGCGTGACCATTGTGACCGGGTGGGGTGAGACCGGAAATACGGCACTCATCGTCATCATCGCCGTGCTCGCCGTCGGGTTCATCCTCTCTGCCGTATCGGGCGTCGCACGCGGCATCCGCTACCTCTCGAACATCAATATCGTGCTGACCCTGGGGGTCGTGGCCCTGGTCTTCATCGCAGGGCCTACCCTCTTCCTGGCCAACCTGCTCCCGTCCGGGCTGATGTCCTACCTCGGGAACCTGCCTGACATGATGAGCCGCTCGGCGTCCTGGGGCGAAGAGACGCAGGAGTTCCAGTCGTGGTGGACCGTCTACTACTGGGCCTGGTGGATCTCCTGGTCGCCGTTCGTCGGAATCTTCATCGCCCGCATCTCCCGGGGCCGCACCATCCGCCAGTTCGTCCTGGGTGTGATCACCATTCCCACCCTGCTGCTGGTCATCTCCTACGGGGTGCTGGGCGGCACCGCGATGTGGATGCGCAGCGAGGGCTATCCCGGGTTCGAGGACGACGCGGACGGGAACCTTGCTCTGGCCCCGCCGGAAGTCTTCTACACCGTGGTGGAGAACCTGCCCGCGCTCGCGGCCTGGGTTCCGCTCCTCAGCATTGCGGTGCTGCTCGTCTTTGCGATCACCGCACTGGACTCTGCCTCGACCGTCATGGGCATGCTGTCCTCCAAGGGAAGCCAGAACCCCCGCTCGATCATCGTCGTCTTCTGGGGGCTGGTGATGACCGGCATCGCGCTGGTCATGCTCCTGCTCGGAGACGAGTCTGCCCTGGAAGGCCTGCAGCAGCTGGTCATCATCACCGCTGCTCCCTTCGCAGTGATCATCCTTCTCATCATCGTCGCCTGGTTCAGCGAGCTTCGGACCGACCCCCGAGCGATCCGGCTGCGCTACGCCGACCGGGCGATGCGCAACGCCGTGATCGACGGCGTGGACCGCTACGGGGACAACTTCGCTCTTGAAGTGGTGCCCAGCGAGCCCGGCCAGGGCGCCGGGGCTGTCATCGACTCCGCCGACTCCGCCTACACCGACTGGTACCAGCGCACCAATGCGGACGGTGAGCCGGTCGACTACAACTACAGGACGGGCGAATGGGGCGACGGCTGGGATCCTGCCACCGGCGAGTTCAAGGCGATCATCGCCGAGCAGGACTCTGACCCCAAGGAGCCGGAGGGCGAGGGCGCTCCGGATGCAGAGACGCCGCGGAGCTGAATCGTATGACCGCGACACTGATACTGCTGACGCAGAGGCGCCGGCCTCTGCCTCCGGCGAACCGTCCACGCAAGTGTGCTCCGAACCGCGCCGCCGGGTGGGAGAACGACTCCTGGGAGCCTGACGCCATCGGATGGTGGGGCCGCGAGCCGTAGCGACGTCCTCGCTGACATTCGCACGCCCATGCTCGAAGACCACCTGATGAAGGAATTTCAACAATGCGCACAAATACTGCACGCCTTACTGCCCTGACATCCTTGGCCCTGGCCTCCGGACTGGCGCTCAGCGCCTGCGGCGACGCCGGAGAATCCGGCGAGGATGCCGAGGCCGCCGACGGCATCACCCTTGAGCTCGGAGAGTTCAACTGGCTCGCCTCCGAATTCCAGGGCGCAGTCATCACCCAGATCATCGAGGACTACCCGGAGCTCGGCATCTCTGATGTCAGCACCACGCAGTTCGACCCCGCCGTGGGCTGGACAGGGCTCGGCTCCGGCGACGTCGACCTGCTCGTCGACGTGATCATGCCCAACCACGAAGGCTTCGCGGAGGAGAACGAGGACACCGTCGAGATCGTCTCCGAGGTCTACGGCGGTGCTGCCCAGGGGTGGTTCATCCCCGAGTATGCCGCCGAAGGCGAGCTCTCCGGGCTGGAATCCGTGGACCAGCTCTCCGATTCGGAGTATGCCGACGCCGTCGGCAACACGCTCTACGACGCCGAGGCCGGCTGGGTCACCACCGAGCACAATGCGGAGCGGCTCGAGGGCTTCGACCTCGATCTGGAGCACCTGACGTCCTCCGAGGCGGCGCTGATCGCCGAGGTGGAGAGCCACTACAGCGACGAGGAGCCCATCCTCTTCTTCTTCTACCAGCCGCACTGGCTGTTCAGCCAGCTCGACCTCGTGCAGCTCGACGAGCCCAACGAGTACAACGAGGACTGCTTCGACGGGGGCCAGCAGGACTGTGCCAGCCCTGAGCTCTCCGGCTGGACGGCAGCCCACACCGACCTGCGGGACGAGGCCCCCGAGTTCGTGGCCATGCTGGAGGAGTTCGAGATCCCCCTCGAGGACATCGAGGAGGCGATGCTTCAGGACGAGGATGAGGACGTCGACGTCGAGGACCTCGCTGCCGATTGGGTTGAGGAGAACGCCGACACGGTCGAATCCTGGGTCAACGGCTGATCGAGCCGTTCTGAGGTGCGGGCCGGGGCAGCAGCCTCGGCCCCGCACCTGTTCAGAGGGCCAGTCGGTAGCCCCGTTTGACCACGGTCTGGACCACTGCGGCCTCCGGAAGTGCGTGCCGCAGGCGAGAGATCCACATCTCCAGTCCGTGCGCAGAGCCGCACTGGGGCAGCATGCGCAGGAGATGCTCGCGCGAAATGACTGCGCCCTGCGCCCGAGCCAGCACCCGCATGACGGCCATGGGTCCCGGGGCGAGCCGGATCGGCGGGCACCCCGGAAGGGTGACCGTGTTCGTCGTCATCTCCACGACGCCGCTGGCGGTCTTCACGCGCAGGAACTGATCGTCTGCGATGACTTCGGCCGGGGGTTCCACGATCACCGCCTTGGGGTCTCTTGCCTGCGGAGAGAAGCAGCGTTCGCCTCCTACAGGGGGTTCGGGGCAGCGGCTGCGGCTCCGCACTCAGGCTAGGGGGGTGCCGTTTCTCGCCCTTGTCGGCGGTGTAAAGCAGGTGTTGCCGAGTTTTCACGATTCGGAGCGCAACTCGTTATTGAGAACGATTTGCGATGAGTGGAACTTTTTGATGATAATGATTCGCATGAACACCGCATCGAAGACTGTGACATCTCTTGCCCTTGTCTCCGCCCTGGCGCTGAGCGCCTGCGCCGGGGAGAACGGCGAGGAGGCTGAGGAGCAGAACGACTCAGACCAGAACGCCGCCGCAGAGGACACCGGCGCCGATGAGGCGGAGGGAGCTGCGGACGCTGACGACGACGCTGATGCTGAGGGTGAGGACGACATGGACCCCTCCGAGCGTGAGCAGCAGGAGGCCGGCGGCGCTGAGCCGCGCGTGGCCGTCACCTATGACGGAGGCGCGGCAGTCCTGGACGGCGTCTCCCTGGACGTCATCGACGAATTCGACGCCGACGGGTTCCTCCGGATCAACGAGGCCGGGGACGGTCGGCATGCCTTCCTGACTGAGGGCAGCAGCTTCCGCCTCCTGGACGCCGGGACCTGGGGAGAGCCGCACGGCGAGCACAACCACTACTACACCACCGAGCCCTATCTTTCGGATGTCACGGTGGACGGGGACACGCCCGCCCACGTCGTCTCCCACGACGGCATCGGCACCCTGTTCTTCGACGGAACGGGAGAGTACCGCTCCTTCGACCTGGCGGAGCTGGACGTCGAGGCGGAGAGCCTGGAGACCGAGAGCTACGAGAGCGAAGGCGAGCACCATGGTGTGGCCGTGGTGCTCGAGGACGGCTCACGCTTCGAAACTCTCGAGGACCGCTCGGGTGCGCGTTTCCTCGACGCTGACGGCGAGGAGATGGATCGGAACGAGAACTGCCCCGGCGTCCACGGCGAGGCGGCCGGGCCGGAGGGGGTCATTGCGGTCGGCTGTGAGGACGGCGTCCTGGTCTGGGACGGCGAGCAGTTCGAGAAGCATGACACCGGCGAGGACTACTCCCGCATCGGAAACCTGTTCCCCTCGGAGGGCTCTCCCATCTTCCTGGGCGACTACCGCACGGATCAGGACGGCGAGGAGCCGATGACCGAGGTGGCCCTGGTCAACACGGAGTCCGGCGACATCTCGACCGTCAACGTGGATTCCCCCTATAACTTCCGGAACCTGCAGCGCGGCCCCGACGGCGAGGCGCTGGTGCTGACCGAGGACGGCCAGCTCCACATCATCGACCCGGAGACTGGCGAGCACCTGGAGCACATCGACGTCATCGACGAGTGGACCGAGCCGGAGGATTGGCAGGAGCCGCGTCCGGCCATCCGTGCCCACGATGACCTCGTCTACGTCACGGACCCGGACAGCCAGGAGATCCACCTCCTGGACCTGACCGAGGGCGAAGTGATCACCACCGCCGAGTTCGACTTCGAGCCCAACGAGATCATCGTCATCGACGGCCGCCCCGTCGGAGGCGTGTCCTCCGACTACGACGAGGACCATGAGGACGACGATCACGCCCACGACGATGATGACCATGATCACGACGAAGACCACGACGACGACGATCACGGCCACGACGATGATGGCCATGATCACGACCACGAGGATGACCACGATCACTGAGTGATCCTCGTCCAAGACCTCCTCTGTCAGGTGCGATAAGGGGAACGGTGAGCGGCCTTCGGCCCCGATCTCGGGAGCCGGGGGCCGCTCTTCCGTCGCAGAGGGAACACCGCGCGACGGCCTGACGTTTGAGAGCGTATGACCAGCCCACAGGTGTACACAGTGACGGGAATGTCGTGCGCGCACTGCGAGACCGCAGTGCGTGAGGAGCTGGAGGACGTCGACGGCATCGCCGAGGTCCGCGTCAGCGCATCCTCCGGACGCCTCGAGGTGACCCCGCAGCCCGACGCGCCCGTCGCAGACGCAGCGGTTGAGGCGGCCGTCGAGGAGGCCGGCTACACGGCGGTGCGGGCAGCATGACCGGCCGCCTGAAGGAGCAGACGACGGATGCGCCCGCCGAGGGCGAACGGATCGAGCTGGCCATCGGCGGGATGACCTGCGCGGCCTGCGCCCAGCGGGTGGAGAAGAAGCTGAACAAGATCGACGGCGTGACCGCGCACGTCAACTATGCGACGGAGAAGGCATGGATCTCTGGTGGAGCTGACGATGTCCGAGAAGACTTCGTCAGCCAGCTGATCACCACGGTGGAGAAGGCGGGCTACACCGCTGAGCGCCCCCCGCAGAGCGGGGTCGGGCAGGAGAGCGACGGGTCGCGCAGGGACATGAGGTCTCTGCGGCTGCGGCTCATCATCGCATCGGTGCTCTCCGTGCCGGTGGTGCTGTGGGCCATGGTTCCCGCCTCCCAGTTCGACTACTGGGCCTGGGCCTCCCTGGCGCTCACTGCCCCGGTGGTGCTGTGGGCCGGGTGGCCCTTCCACCGGGCGGCGGCGCTCAGCGCGCGCAGCGGGACTGCCACCATGGACACCCTCATCTCGATAGGAACCCTCGCCGCGCTGGGGTGGTCCCTGTACGCCATGCTCTTCGGCGCCGCCGGGGATCCCCAGCTGCGCCACGAGTTCGTCCTCTTCGACACTCCCATCTGGGCCGGCGGCGGCACCCACGGTGCCGGCCACGTCTACTTCGAAGTGGCCGCGGCCGTCACCGCGTTCCTGCTCCTGGGTCGGTACCTCGAGAAGCGCGCGAAGTCCCAGGCCGGACAGGCCCTGCGCTCACTGCTGAATCTGGGCGCCAAGGAGGTCACCCTCATGCGCGGGGGGCAGGAGGTCCAGGCCCCGGCCAGCAGCCTGGCCGTGGGGGACGAGTTCGTCGTCCGCCCGGGAGAGAAGATCGCCACCGACGGCACGGTCCTCAGCGGCGCCTCCGCAGTCGACATGTCGATGCTCACAGGAGAGTCGGTGCCGGTGCAGGTCGCAGAGGGCGACGCCGTCGTCGGCGCCACGGTCAACGCCTCCGGCCGGCTGCTGATCCGGGCGGACCGGGTCGGCGGCGACACCCAGCTCGCCCAGATGGCCAAACTGGTGGAGAAGGCGCAGTCCGGCAAAGCTGCGGTGCAGAGGCTGGCGGATCGCGTCTCCGGCGTCTTTGTCCCCGCAGTGCTGCTGCTCGCGCTGATCACCCTGATCGGCTGGCTGGTCCTCGGCGCCTCGGGGGAGGCGGCGTTCACCGCGGCCGTGGCTGTTCTGATCATTGCCTGCCCATGCGCCCTGGGGCTGGCCACGCCGACCGCCCTGCTTGTGGGCACCGGGCGCGGCGCGCAGCGAGGCATCCTCATCAAGGGGCCGGAGGTGCTCGAGTCCTCCCGCCGGCTGGATGCGGTGCTGCTCGACAAGACCGGAACGGTCACCACGGGTGCGATGCACATGAACGCGCTCCACGTCGCCGAAGGCTTCTCGGAGCCCGAGGTGCTGCGTCTGGCCGGGGCGCTGGAGTCCTACTCGGAGCACCCGGTGGCCCGAGCGGTGACGAATGCGGCCCGCGAGGCCCACGGCTCGCGCGCCGGAACCCTCCCTGCGGTGGAAGCATTCACCAACCACGAGGGCCATGGAGTGAGCGGCGAAGTCCTCGGCGCCGACGGCGCTGCCCGGCGCGTGATGGTGGGGCGACGCGCCCTCATCGAATCGCAGGGGATGGGCATCCCCGCCGGCATCGGACAGCTCGCTGCGGCGGCCGAGGCAGGCGGCAGCACCCCCGTGCTCGTCACGGTCGACGGTGTGCTCGCCGGTGTGGCGATCGTTGCTGACGCGGTGAAGCCCACCAGTGCCGAGGCGGTGTCGCAGCTGAAGGCGCAGGGGGTGCGGGTGCTGCTGCTCACCGGAGACAACGAAGGGGCTGCCCGACGAGTCGCCGACGAGGTGGGCATCGACGAGGTGCTCGCTGAGGCGATGCCCCAGGACAAGGTGGCTGCGATCAGGCGGCTGCAGTCGGAGGGCAGCCGCGTGGCCATGGTGGGCGATGGTGTGAACGACGCCGCGGCCCTGGCCCAAGCGGATCTCGGCGTGGCCATGGGGACCGGCACCGACGTGGCCATCGATGCGGCGGACATCACCATCATCCGAGGTGACCTGCGCAGCGTCGGAGAGTCCCTGAAGCTGGCCCGCCGCACCCTGCGGACCATTCGCGAGAATCTCTTCTGGGCGTTCCTCTACAACACGGCGGCGCTGCCTCTGGCCGCCCTGGGGCTGCTCAGCCCGATGCTCGCCGGTGCCGCGATGGTGCTCAGCTCCCTGAGCGTCGTGGCGAACTCCCTGCGCCTGCGCCGATTCTCAGCTGTGTGAAGAGGGTCTCACTCGTCGCGGGCTGATCGGCAGGCGCAGGAGCAATAGACTTCCGGGGTGATTTCCCCGGGGCGCGGTGTGCTGCTGATGCTGGTCGGTACGTTCGCGCTGGCGGCGTCCGCCGCGATGATCGCCGCCATCGATTCGGAGCCGATGAGCGTGGCCGCCTGGCGCTGCCTGCTGGCCTGCCCCATGCTGCTGCCCTTCGCCCTGTGGGAGCTGCGACGCGTGGACCGTGCGGCCGCCCTGCCGCGGCGCACGCTGCTGGGCGCTGTCATCGGAGGCATCGCCATCGGCGCCGACTACGCGTTCTACAACACCTCCATCGTCGTCATCGGCGCCGGCATCGCCACCGTGCTCATCAACATCCAGCTGGTGGTTCTGCCGCTGCTGGCATGGGCAGTCGAAGGCGTACGGCCCATGCGCTCGCTGCTGTGGATCGTTCCGATGATGCTGCTGGGGGTGGCGTTTGCCGCGGGCGCCTTCGGGGACGAGGCGCTCAACTGGGGCGGGGTCGCAGCCGGTCTGGCAGCCGGCGTCTGCTACGCGGCGTACCTGGCCATCATCCGGCGCACCGCCCCGCGCACTGTCCGTCCGGCCCCGTTCACCGTGCTGGCGGTGGTCTGCCTCTCGGCGGGCCTGGTGAGCCTGGCCGCTGCGGCGGGCACCGGCCGTCTGGTCATGCCCGCAGGATGGGAGGGCTGGGCGTGGTTCGCCGCTCTCGCACTCGTCGGGCAGGTCATCACGTACCTGAGCTTCAACATTGCCATGACCGGCATCACGGAGGTGACCTCCTCAACCCTGATGCTGCTCAGCGCCGTATTCGCCGTGGTGCTCGATGTGATCATCTTCGGGCGGATCCCCACCGTCTGGCAGCTGCTCGGCTGCGGCCTCATCATCGCCGGCGCCTGGTGCGCCTCCGTCCTCTCCGCCAATCGCCGGGTCAGGCAAGAAGCGGCTGTGCGGACTCCCAGATCTCCACGAATGCGGGGATGAGGGACGCCACCAGCAGCAGCGCCATGACCACGTTGAACACGCGCATGTGGGCCGGCCTGCTGATGATGCGGCCGGCGCCCACCCCCATCACGGCCCACGCTGTGGTGCAGGGGGCGCCGAAGACCATCGCGAACAGCGCGATGACCACCACCTCGGCGAAGAACGAGCCCCAGAACCCCGTGTAGGTCGACAGGGCCGCGATCACCAGGGTCCAGGCCTTCGGGTTGACCAGCTGAAAGAGCGCCATCTTCACAAAGCCCGGAGGCCTGCCCTGCGTGCCGGGTTGGACGTGCGTCGGAGCCGCGGCGATGTTCCATGCCAGCCACAGCAGGTAGACCACGCCGATGGGACGCAGTATGTCCAGCACGAACGGCCACTGGGCGAGGACCCCGCCGAGCCCCATCCCCACCAGGATGATCATCAGCGGGAACCCCACGTTCACCCCGGCGATGCACGGCACCGTTCGACGCAGCCCATAGTTGGCCCCGGACGCCAGCGCGATGGCGTTGTTCGGCCCTGGGGTGCCCGCGCCGGCGAGGATGAAGGCGATCAGCGACAGAAACGACATTCGATGAATGTACTTCCTCGAAGCGGTGCGACCACGCATGCTCGCCCGGGCCGATGAGCTTCGGCGTCGGTCCGTCGCCGCGGACGTGGCTTAGGGTTCTCCGCAGGAGCATCGGCAGACCGTTGAAGGAGCAGAACGATGGGCTATCCCATGCCGGGAATGTGGGTTGAGGAGCACACGCTGAGAGTGCCGCTGGACTGGTCGAGCCCCGACGGGGAGGACATCGACCTGTTCGTCCGGGAGCTGGTGGCACCGGAGAAGCGGCGCGAGGACCTGCCGCTGCTGCTGTTCCTCCAGGGCGGGCCCGGGGGCGCGAATCCCCGTCCGACCCGCCCCGGCTCCTGGATCGAGGAGGCGCTGGCGCATTACCGCATCGTGCTGGTGGACCAGCGCGGCACAGGACGCTCCACCCCGCTGGAGGCTGAAGACGTCTCGGGCCGCGGCGACGCCGAGGCGGGAGCCGAGCACCTGTCTCTGTTCCGCGCAGACTCCATCGTCCGAGACCTCGAGCGCGTCCGCAGCACCCTCTTCGGCGGCCGCCGGTGGGCAACCCTGGGACAGTCCTACGGAGGCTTCCTGACTCTCACGTACCTGTCGATGCACCCCGAAGCGCTGACGGCCTGCTACATCACCGGGGGAGTGCCCGGCACGCCTCCCCAGGCATCTGAGGTGTACGCGCGGACCTTCCCGCGGGTGGAGGCCAAGACCCATGAGTACTACAGCCGCTACCCCCAGGACGTCGAGACCCTCGCAGCGGTGGCCGACGTGCTCGCCCAGCAGGATGTGCGCCTGCCCGACGGGGACGCTCTGACGGTCCGCCGCCTTCAGTCCCTGGGCCAGGACTTCGGCATGAAGCCGGGCTTCGAGCGCATGCACTGGCTGCTTGAGACGGCCTTCGCCCGGCCCGGCCGGCTCGCGGAGGGCTTCCTCGAGGAGGTCCAGATCCAGACCTCGCAGGCCGGACGCGTCCTGTACTGGACGCTGCAGGAGGCCATCTACGCGGACGCTGACTCCGGCCCCACCGCGTGGGCCGCCCAGGCGGAGAGGAGCCGCAGGCCTCAGTTCCGGGAGGACGCACGGCCGCTGCTGCTCACCGGGGAGATGTCGTTCCCCTGGATGTTCGAGGACATCCGCGCGCTGAAGCCGCTTCGTCCTGCCGTGGAGGCGCTGCACCAGAAGCAGGACTGGACGCCCCTCTACGACCTGGATCGGCTGGCCGCCAACGAAGTTCCGGTGGCCGCCGCCGTCTACTACGACGACATGTTCGTCGATGCAGGCCTCTCACTGGACACGCTGAGCCGGATCGGCAGCTCCCAAGGGTGGGTGACCAACGAATTCGAGCACGACGGCATCGCCTCCGGCCGGACCTTCACGCACCTGCGCGAGATGGTCGCTGACCGCGGCGGCGAGCTCCGCTGAGCAGAGGCGAGCGGGCCCGGCTCTAGGTCTGCGGAGAGGCCTTCAGAAACGCCTCACGGATGGCTGCCCGGCACGCCTGAGCGGCCGGAGTCTCTGCCGATGCGCGGCGTGCCGTGGTGTAGATGGTGCGCGCGGGCGCGTCGGGCAGCGGCAGCAGGGCCGTGCCGGCGGTGTCCTGATCGGTGAGCAGAAGCTGCGGCAGGAGACCCACTGCCAGCCCTGCGCGTATCAGCCGCAGGTGCGACGTGAGGTCATCGGTGGTGAAGCGGACGTCGGGCTCGAAGCCCAGGGAGCGGCACTGCTGGAGGCACCATTCGCGGGAGGCGGTTCCCGCAGGCTCCATGACCCAGGGGTAGGCGTCCAGGTCCTCCGGCTCGATGCCTGCAAGCTGCTCCGGGACCACGAGCCACAGCCGGTCGCTCCCCAGCTCCTCGATGTCGAACTCGGGCTGACGCGGTCTGCTGACTCCCGGGTACTGCTCCGCGACCACCAGATCATGCCGGCGCCCGGCCAGGTCGAACAGCGCCCGCTCGGGCGGAGCCTGGACCATCTCGACGCGCAGCCCGGGGTGGTCGGCCTTCATGCTGCTCAGCGCTTGGGGCGCCAGCGCCAGGGCGACGGACTGGAACACTGAGAGGCGCAGGACGCCTGAGAGCTCGGGCTCGCCTGCGGAGAGCGAGCGCATCGCCTCGTCCTGGAGGTCGAGCATCGCCTGTGCGTGCTCAGCGAGCCTCAGCCCTGCGTGGGTGAGCCGCAGGGACCTGCCGCCGCGGTGGAAGAGCTCGGCTCCGGCCTCAAGCTCCAGCTGGCTGAGCTGCTGCGACACGGTGGAGGGGCTCAGCCCCATCGCAGCCGCAGCGGCAGAGACCGTTCCGCGCAGCCTGAACGCGTGCAGCAGGCGGAGCCTGTGGAGGTTGAGCATGACGTCGATGTTACTGATTGTCCGACGCCACCGGGAAGGACCTTTCGGTTCTGTCGAAAAGCGGCGCAGGGGTGCCTACTCTTGATGCTATGAGTGAGATCACGTTCGAAGAGACCCGCACCGAGCTGGACGCCCTGGCCGGCGAGGCCGTTGAGCAGGTCCGCCGCTGGCTCCAGCGCACCCAGGCTGTCGGCGCCGAGCCTCACAAGGCCGCCAAGACTCTCTCCGCAGTCCTCTCGCATCCCACCGGCCTCGACTTCACCGTCGGGTTCGTGGACCGCGTGATCCGCACCGAAGACACCAAGGCGGCGGCGTCCGCTCTGAAGGACCTCGGCGGGCTCGCGCCCGACACCCTCGACGCCCTCGAACTGGCGCAGATCCGAGCCGGGTCGGCGCTGGGCACGGCCCTGCCGCAGGTCGTCGTGCCTGCTGCGCGCCGAAGGATGCGATCGATGGTCGGGCACATGGTCGTCGACGCTCGCGACAAGCAGTTCGGCAAGGCCGTCGCCAAGATCAGGAAGGACGGCAACCGGCTCAACATCAACCTGCTCGGAGAGGCGGTGCTCGGCGAGCAGGAGGCCGACAAGCACCTCGAGGACACCGTCCGGCTGCTGCGGCGCGACGATGTCGACTACGTCTCGATCAAGGCCAGCTCCATCGCCAGCCAGATCAGCATGTGGGGCTTCGAGGAGACCGTGGACTACGTGACCTCCCGGCTCGTGCCGCTCTACAGCGAGGCCGCTGCGGCCCCGGCGGGATCCAAGTTCATCAACCTGGACATGGAGGAGTACGGGGACCTGCGCCTGACCATCGAGGTCTTCAAGCGGCTGCTCTCACGGCCGGAGATGAAGCACTACGAGGGCGGCATCGTCATTCAGGCCTACCTGCCCGACGCCCTCGGCGCTGTCCAGGAGCTCACCGCGTTCGCCAATGAGCGAGTCGACGCCGGCGGCGCCGGCATCAAGATCCGCCTGGTCAAGGGTGCCAACCTGGCCATGGAGCGGGTGCACGGCGACATCCACGATTGGCCGGTGGCCACCTGCGAGTCCAAAGAGGCCAGCGACGCCAACTACAAGCGGGTCCTGCACTGGCTGCTGACCGCAGAGCGCATGCGGGGCGTCCGCCTCGGAGTCGCCGGCCAGAACCTCTTCGACATTGCCTTCGCCCACCTGCTGGGCGCACGGCGCGGCGTCTCAGCCAGGCTCGAGTTCGAGATGCTGCAGGGCATGGCCGCCGAGCAGCAGCAGACGCTGCGCGAGGACGTGGGCCAGCTGCTGCTCTACGTCCCGGCCGTGCGGCCGGAGGAGTTCGACGTGGCCGTCTCCTACTTGGTGCGCCGGCTCGAGGAGAACGCCGCGAGCGAGAACTTCATGTCCGGAATCTTTGAGCTCAGCGTGGACGGCACAGGACGCGGCAGCGACGTGTTCATCCGCGAGGAGGGCCGCTTCCGCGCATCCGTGAGCGCTCTGGGAGAGATCCTGGAGCGTGACGGCGAGGACGCACCGGCTCCGAACCACACGCAGAGCCGGCTGGCTGAGGAGCAGGCAGGGGTTCCTGCTGCGAGTGAGGCAGGAGCAGCTGAGCTGCCGCCCTTCAGGAACGAGCCGGACACCAACCCCGCCCTGGAGCCCAACCAGCGCTGGACCGAGCAGGTCATGGCCAGGGCCACCCCGCAGTGGCTCGCGGAGCAGGCCGTGCCGGCCGTCATCGAGGCCGCGGACGTCGACACCGTCGTGGCAGGTGCCCGCGCCGCCGGCGCCGAATGGGCGGCTCGGCCCGCGGCGGAGCGTGCCGGGATTCTGTACCGGGCTGCTGACATCATGGCGGCCCGTCGTGGTCACCTCGCCTCGATCGCGGCCGCTGAGGTCGGCAAATCCCTGGCGCAGTCCGACCCGGAGATCTCCGAGGCGATCGACTTCATGCGCTACTACGCCCACCGGGCCCTTGAACTGGACCAGGTGGAGGGGGCGTCCTTCGCCCCGGACCGTCTGGTGCTCATCACTCCGCCCTGGAACTTCCCGCTGGCCATCCCGACCGGCGGCACGGCGGCCGCCCTGGCTGCTGGGGCAGCTGTGATCCACAAGCCGCCCCAGCCGACGCCGCACTGCTCCATGGCGATCCTCGAATGCCTGTGGGACGCAGGAGTGCCGAGGGAGGTCCTGCTCGGCATGCACCCGGACGAGGGCGACGCAGGCCGGGCTCTCGTCTCGCACGAGGGGGTTGACCGCATCATTCTCACCGGCGCCTCCGAGACAGCGGCCCTGTTCCGCTCCTGGAAGCCGGAGCTGACCATCAACGCCGAAACCTCAGGCAAGGATGCCCTGGTCGTCACCCCCGCGGCTGACCGGGACCTCGCCGTGGCGGACCTGGTCACCTCAGCCTTCGGGCATGCTGGGCAGAAGTGCTCGGCGGCCTCACTGGGCATCCTCGTCGGCAGCGTCTACAGCTCCGAGCGGTTCCGGCGCCAGCTCGTCGACGCCGCCTCCTCCTTGGTGGTGGACTGGCCGCAGAACCTCTCCGCGACGGTGGGTCCGCTCACCGAGGACCCCAGCGACAAGCTGCGGCGGGCCCTGACCACGTTGGAGCCCGGCGAGGAATGGCTTCTGCAGCCCCGCCAGCTGGACGAGACCGGACGGCTCTGGTCCCCGGGCATCAAGTCCGGGGTCAAGCCGGGAAGCTTCTTCCACCTCACCGAGGTGTTCGGCCCCGTGCTGGGCCTGATGGAGGCCAAGGACCTCGACGAGGCCATCGCCCTGCAGAACCAGGTCGAGTTCGGCCTCACCGGCGGCATCCACTCCCTGGAGATTTCCGAGGTGGAGCGGTGGCTCGATGAGGTTCAGATCGGCAACGCCTACGTGAACCGAGGGATCACCGGCGCGATCGTGCAGCGGCAGCCGTTCGGCGGATGGAAGAAGTCCTCCGTGGGGCTCGGCTCCAAGGCCGGCGGACCCAACTACGTGATGCTCTTCGGCCGATGGAGCGACAGCAACGACATCGCCTCAGCGGCCCAGCTGCCGATGCCCGCGGGTGCGGCCGGAGACCTTCTGCGCAGCGCCTCGGAGAAGAATGCGCTCACCGAGGCCGGTCTCGCCTGGCTGAAGGCCGCGGCCGCATCGGATGCGCAGGCATGGGAAGCAGAGTTCGGGACCCCCACCGACCCCACAGGCTTGGGCTCCGAGGCGAACATCTTCCGGTACCTCCCCACCAGCGTCGTGCTGCGTGTGGGCGCGGACGCCGAGCCCCACCATGCTCTGCGCACGCTGCTGGCCGGGCACCGGGCCGGAGCATCGGCCGTGGTCTCGGTGGACAAGGACGCGTCGAAGGAGGTCCGACGCGCGGTGAAGCTCGCCGCCAAGGCATTCGGCATCGACGTGGAGAAGAACGAGACGGAGGACGAGTTCGCCGCGGCGCTCGCCGAGGGGCGATACGACCAGGGCCTCGGGGCTCGCGTCCGCGCCGTGGGGTCGCTCAGCCGCAGCGTCTGGGAGGCTGTCTCGCACAGGCCCGAGATTGCCCTGCTGGATGACCCGATCACTGCGTCAGGACGCGTGGAGCTTCGCCACTGGGTGAAGGAGCAGTCCGTCTCGATGACGCTTCACCGCTTCGGCAACTCCAGCTCCCAGTTCAAGGCTCTGGCCGAGCGGCTGAAGGGGCAGTAGGCAGCTCGAGGCGGGCCCTCGAGTTTTCCTAGTAGAGCTCCTCGAAAATTACTAGTAGAACTCCTCGAGTTTTCCTAGTAGGAGTCCTCGCGTTTTGCTAGTATCCCTGTATGGCAGAGAGTAAGAGGGGTCTGGTTCCCCGTCGAATCAGGGGACTGTTGGAGGATCGTTCTGAGGAGGAGCCGGTCATTGCTCTGCACGGACCGCGTTCAGTCGGGAAGTCCACAGTTCTGCATGATTTTGCAGCTGAGCACCAGGCTGATGTCATCGATCTCGACAATCTCGAGGTGCGAGACGCGGTGGCGCGTAACCCTTCAGCTGCTGTTGAAGTCCCGATCCCGCCGGTGTGCATCGACGAGTACCAGCACCTGCCTGAGGTGCTGGATGCGATCAAGGCTCGGCTGAACCGCACGGGCAGTGAACCGGGCACCGCTGTGCTCACGGGATCTACGAGACATGACGCCCTGCCTCGCACGGCCCAGGCGCTCACGGGGCGTCTCCACTCGATGGTTATTTGGCCGCTGGCCCAGTGTGAGATCGAGGGGCGAGAGAGGTCGCTCCTTGAAGGCCTGTTGGAGGACCCGAGCGGGACGGTGTCTGCCCAGCCTCACTCCACCACCAGTCGTGAAGAGTATGTGGAGCGACTGTGCGCAGGAGGGCTGCCCACTCCCCGAAAGCGTCGGGAGGCTTCGCGTGCTCGCTGGTTCGACGACTATGTCCGCACCTCTGTGGAAAGAGATGCGGTGGAGCTCTTCCGGGTGCGTCAGCGGCAGGCCCTCGCGGAGATTCTGAACCGACTCGCCGGGCAGACGGCTCAGGTGCTCAACCTGTCCAAAGTCGGTGAGGGTGTGGGCATCAGCAGGGAGACTCTCGAGAACTATGTTCGTCTCCTGGAGGACCTTTACCTGGTCCACCGGCTTCCCGCTTGGGGGAAGACGCTCAGTGCCAGAAGCACAGGTAAGCCCAAAGTGCATGTGGTGGATTCAGGGCTGGCAGCTCATCTTCATCGCATTGGAGCCAAAAAGCTTGCCTCGCTGGATACCACGGTGCAGACCGAGTTTGGTCACTTGATGGAGACGTTCGTGGTCGGGGAGCTCCGCACGCAGGCTTCATGGTTGGAGCAGCCCTATGTGCTCGGTCATTGGCGCACCAGTGATGACGAGGAAGTGGATTTCGTCTTGGAGCTGAGTGACGGCCGCGTGTTGGCCTTCGAGGTCAAGGCCTCTGAGCGGATCCCGGGCAAGGACTTCGCCGGGCTCCGAAAGATGCGGGAGGCAGTGGGCGACCGTTTCGCCGCGGGAATAGCACTGAGCACGGGCACACGCTCCTACACCTACGAGGACAGGCTTCACGTGATGCCCATCGACAGGCTCTGGTCCTGAGCGTCCTAAGAGCGGCAGGATCACATGTGAACGAATCCGAGGGTGCTGGTGAACGTTTTCGAGGGAAATCGCTCACAAATTACTAGTAGGAGCCCTCGAGTTTTCCTAGTAGCGTCCGGGTGAACAGGAATGAGAAGGGAGTGATCACCTCGGTGAATCTGGGAGCGATGACCTCGGACGACCCTAGAGACCTTCTCGGGAAAGTGTCCCTCTGACTGGCCCCGCGGCCCCGCACGAACAACTGACCCTGAGAGGACACTGTGCCTGCTTCGCTGATGCTCACCGACGCCCGGCTGCTCGACCGGGACGGAACCTTCGATGTGATGATCGAGGAGGGCGTCGTCGTCGACATCTTTGCGGCCGGGTCCGAGCCGGCTGCCGGTGCTGAGACGCACAGCCTGGGAGGACGGTTCCTCGTCCCGGGACTCTGGGACAACCATGTGCATTTCACCCAGTGGGTGGCTCAGCAGCAGCGCCTCGACCTGTCTGCGGCCGGCTCGGCGGCCGAGGTCCTGGAGCTGGTGCGTGCCGCAGAGAAGCCCGTGGACGGGAAGCCCCTGGTCGGGTACGGGTTTCGAGACGGGCTGTGGGAGGATGAGCCTTCCCAGAAGGACCTCGACGAGGCCGCAGGGGACGCTCCGGCGGTCATGGTCTCCGGGGACCTGCACTGCGCGTGGATCAGCAGCGCGGCGGAGAGGCTGCTCGACGTCCGGGCAGATCCCGACGGCCTGGTCCGGGAGGAGGCCTGGTTCGGCGCCCTGGAGAAGATTCAGAGCCCCGGCGAGCTCACCTCGGACCAGTACCGGGCCGCTGCCCAAGCCGCCGCTGCCCGCGGAGTGGTCGGCATCGTCGAGTTTGAGAACACGGAGAACATCACGCTCTGGCCCCAGCGGGTGGACGACGGTGTGGACCGGCTGCGCGTGGAGATCTCCGTGTGGCCGGACAAGCTGGACGGCGCGATCGCGTGCGGGGTGAAGACGGGGGACCCCCTGGACAGGCTCGGTCTGGTGACCATGGGGCCGCTCAAAGTGGTGGTCGACGGTTCCCTGAACACCCGCACCGCCTGGTGCTGGGACCCCTACCCAGGGCTGGACCCGGCGCACCCGCACGCCTGCGGCATGGAGTCGGTCCCGATCGAGGACCTGAGAGGCCTGATGCAGCGGGCGCGGGACGCCGGCATCGGCGCAGCCATCCATGCCATCGGCGACCGGGCCAACACGGGGGTGCTCGACGCCTTCGAGACCCTGGGGATGACGGGTTCGGTGGAGCACGCCCAGCTGCTGCGGCACGAGGATGTGGCTCGTTTCGCCGAGCTCGGCCTCGCCGCCAGTGTGCAGCCCGAGCACGCGATGGATGACCGAGATGTGGCCGACACGCACTGGAGGGGCCGCACTGACCGGGCCTTTGCCCTGAAGTCCCTGCACGACGCTGGGGTTGAGCTGCGTATGGGGTCGGACGCCCCTGTCTCTCCGCTGGACCCGTGGTTCGCCATGGCCTCTGCGGTGCACCGCAGCCGCGATGACCGGCAGCCCTGGCACCCGGAGCAGAGCATCGACATCCGCACCGCGCTGAGGTCCTCAGCCCGGGGCCGCACGGATGTTCAGGTGGGAGACGTCGCTGACCTTGCCGTTGTCGGCCGGAGCCCCTTCGACTGTGACCGGGACGAGCTGCGCACCATGCCGGTGGCCGCGACCCTGGTGGGAGGCCGCTTCACCCACTACGCGCTGTAAGGGTCAGCCGCTTCTGCAGGTGACGCAGCGGGCTCGCGATCTCCTGTCTGAGCAGGATCTGGGGCGGCTGAGGCCGAAGATGCTGCGGAAATTGGCCTCATGGTGCGGGGCAGGTCAGCCGAGGTCTACGGCGAGCCGGAAGCCGGTGTGGCCGAGGCTGGTGTCGGCGGTGGAGGCAGTGCGGGCTGAGGTCCGGTAGCGGCGGCAGTAGGAGGCGTGGCACATGTAGCTTCCGCCCCTCACCACCGGCCTGGGATCAGTCTCCGACCAGGGACTGGACGTCCACTCCCACACGTTGCCGGTGACGTTGTGCAGCCCGTATCCGTTGGCGGGGAACGCGGAGGCCGGCACGGTGCCCACCGCCGATCCCGGCCGGTCCGGGAACTCTCCGGGGAAGGTGTTCATGCGGGGCTCTCCGTCGGGCTCCCTGACCGATCCCCACGGGAACGGCTGCTGATCGAGTCCGCCGCGGGCTGCGAACTCCCATTCCGCTTCGGCGGGCAGGCGTGCACCGACCCACGCCGCGTACGCCTTAGCATCGCGCTGAGAGATATGGGTGACGGGGTGATCCTCACGTCCCAGGGCTGCCGATCCCGGGCCTTCGGGCCGGAGCCAGGAGGCCCCCGACACCTGGCGCCACCAGGTGGCGCCGGCTACGGAGGGGGAGGACGCCCTCAGCTCATCGGTCAGCAGTCCAGCGAAGACGAGTGAGTCGCCGTGCTTCTCCGCGTCGGTGGTGTGACCCGTGGCGGCGACGAACGCGGCGAACTGTGCCACGGTGACGGTGGTGGAAGCCACGGCGAACGGCGCGATCTCCACGGTGCGCACCGGGCCCTCCCCGTCGTCGGGGTAGGCCAGCGCATCCTCCGAGCCCATGCGGAAGCTTCCTCCTGACAGGCCGACGAACCGCAGGTCCTCGGACGCGGAGGACGCAATGCGCCGCACCAGGTCCGAGTCCTCCGCAGTCCGGAGCGCGTTCACGGGGTCGCGCTCGTCCCTGACCTCGTTGCGGGCAGGTCCGCAGCAGGCGCTCATCCGTAACCTCCACCTCGACACTTCTTCGCACAGCTACTGTAGGGGCTGGAGACCCGTCCCGACATGGGCGTGCCGTCTCCGCGCTATGACGAACCCAAACTCCCGAAGGAGGGACTCAGTATGTCTGATGCCGCATACCCGCAGGGCGACGGTCCTCAGATCAGCCAGAACAACGGAACTGTGTCCCCTCCTGAAGAGGGCGCGCCGGCACGGCCGAACATCGTTGTCATCCAGGCGGATCAGATGGCCGCCCAGTCTCTGGGCGCCTATGGAGACCAGGCAGCCCGAACGCCCACCATCGACGCCCTGGCCCAAGAGGGGGCAGTCTTCGACCGCGCCTACTGCAGCACTCCGCTGTGCGCACCGTCCCGGGCCTCCATGATGACGGGGCGGCTGCCCAGCGAGATCGGCTGCTACGACAACGGGGATGACTTCACCACCTCAGAGCCCACCTTCGCCCACCGCCTGCGCCGGGCGGGCTACCACACCGCCCTCATCGGACGGATGCACTTCATCGGCCCGGACCAGCACCACGGCTTCGAGGAGCGTCTGACCACGGACGTGTACCCGGCCGATCTGGACATGGTTCCCGACTGGAACCTGCCCATGGAGGAGAAGCTGCAGTGGTACCACGACGCTGATGCGGTCTTCACTGCAGGAGCCTCCAAAGCCACGGTGCAGCAGGACTTCGACGACGAGGTGACCTGGCGGACCCTGCGCCACCTCAACGATCGGGCGCGGGCCAACCAGAGGGACCGGCGCGAAGGCCGCCAGGAGCAGCCGTTCCTCATGGTCACCAGCTACATCCACCCCCACGACCCCTACGAGCCCCCGGCGGAGCACTGGGACCGGTTCGACGATGTCGACATTCCTGACCCTGCCCACCCTGAGACTCCGGACGCCGAGGCCGACCCGCACACCCACCGGCTGCGTGCCATGAGCGGCTTCGACAAGCGGGACCCCTCCGCCGACGAGGTGCGCAGGGCCCGCCGCGCCTACTACGCCGCAGTCAGCTACATCGATGATCAGATCGCTGCTGTGACCCAGCGGCTGGAGTACCTCGGCCTGGCGGAGAACACCGTGATCATGGTGACCTCCGACCACGGCGACATGCTGGGGGAGAAGGGACTCTGGTACAAGATGAGTCCGTACGAACGGTCCTCCAGAGTGCCGATGATCATGACGGGGCCAGAGGGGCTGGTGCCCCGAGGTCGGTTCAGCACGAATGTTTCGCTGCTCGACGTCGCGCCGACACTCAGCGCACTCGCCCTCGACGATCAGGGTGAGGCTGAGCTTCCGGGACGTCCGCTGCACGTCCTCGCCGACCAGGAGGCGGCCGCGGGGCCCGAGGAGCGGGACGTGCTCATCGAGTACCTGGCAGAGGGAACCCACCGTCCGCACCTCACACTGGTGCGTGGCAGCTGGAAGCTCTCCATCTGCCCTGGCGATCCGGATCACCTGTACAACGTGGCTGAGGATCCTGAGGAGCTGACCAACCTCGCCGACAGCCCCGAGCACGCCGAGCAGCTGGAGCTGATGCGCAAGGAGCTTCACAGCCGCTACGGCCTGGAGTCGCTGGAGCACGACGTCCTGGCCAGTCAGCGTCGTCGTCAGCTGGTCGCCGACGCGCTTGCCACAGGAGAGCATCGGGCATTCGACTTCGCGCCGAGTCCCGAGCAGCGCTACGTCCGCGGTGACTTCTGGTCGGCGCTGGAGCACGGCAAGATCTCAGATCCGGCACGATGAGCACACTTCCTGGCTGGCAGCAGCGGCTGCTGGGCGAGGGCGAGGACCCCGATCCGCGCTTCACTCTGGCCAACGAGCGCACGTTCCTGGCATGGATACGGACCGCCATGGCTCTGGTCGCCGCAGGCGTGGCGGTGGAGGCGCTGACTCAGGCCGTCTTCTCAGAGACTCTGCGGACGGCGCTCGCCGCCAGTCTCCTGGTGCTCGGGATGCTGCTGGCGGCCGGCTCGTTCGTCCGGTGGCTGAACGTGGAGCGCAGCCTCAGGCGGCGACGGTCGCTTCCGGTGCCGCTCATCGCGCCGCTGCTGGCCGGGGGAGTGGCTGTGGTCACCGCTCTGCTGGTGATCTGGATCATCGCGGTCTGAGCCGCCGATGAGCTCCGCCGATCTCCCGCTGCATGAGGATCCCGGCGTCCAGCCGGAGCGGACGCTGCTGGCCTGGACCCGCACCCTGCTGCTTCTGCTCGTCCTGGCGGGGTTTCTGCTGCGTTGGATTCCCTACCAGGGAGCGGCCGTCCTCACACTGGTGGGAGGCTGCTCCCTGGTGGCCCTGGGCATCTTCGTCGGTGAGCGCGCTCGCTACCGACGAGCGGTGCACGGCATCCTCGATGAGAGCTACCCGGCTGCGGTGCGTTCGGTTCTGGGGCTGACGGCCGCAGTGATGGGCATCGGCCTGGCGGCTCTGATCCTGCTGCTCAGCGGAGAGGCGCCGTGAGGTGCCGTCGGTGAGCGTCGAGGTGCGCCGTGTGGAGCAGCAGACGCCGGATCAGATCGGCTTCAGGATCGGCGGCATGGGCGAGGAGCTGCTCCGCTCGGTGGAGTGGCAGGCGCATGCGCACCCGTTCCATGAGCTGCTGTGGAACCCGCGCGGGGCCTCGACCATTGCCGTAGGGTCTCGGCTCTGGACCGTCGCCGGCGCCGACGGGCTCTGGATTCCGGCAGGCACCGAGCATTCAGGATGGGCTGGGGCCGGGACGCTGTATCGCGCGGTCCTTCTGAGCCCGGAAGCAGTCGAGGCTATGCCTGAGGATGTCGCAGCAGTGACGATGACTCCGCTGCTGACCAGCCTGCTTGACCACATCGACGCGCAGGACCTCACCGATGAGCAGCGAAGTCGGGCGCAGGCAGTGGTCCCGGATCTGATCCGTCCCTCAGGCGCGCAGGTCAGCCTCCGCCTTCCAGCAAGGGACCCTGCACGCACGGCAGCCCGGGCGGTGCTGGAGGATGTTCGTTCCGCGCCCTCCGCTCAGGAGTGGGCGGAGCGGCTGGGCATCAGTAGGCGCACGCTGACGCGCAGCTTCCAGACCGAGACGGGCGTGGGCTACGCCCGGTGGACGGCCGAAGCGCGGGTGCATCGAGCCAGAGAGCTTCTGAGCGGCGGCTTCAGCGTGGCTGACACCGCCGAGGATGTGGGGTTCTCCTCCGCGAGCGCCTTCATCTCGGCCTTCAAGCGCGTCACCGGCGCGACCCCGGGACTGTCAGCGCGGCCGCAGGACAGACCCACGTGAGGGACGTCGTCCGTGCAGGACTGCGCCCCGATTTCACCGCATGAGCTAAGCCTTCCCTGACCTTGCTGCCCGTGAATGAGGCGGATCCTGATGTGACAATCCCCGGAAGTGTCGCAAATGCGACAGGAGGAGTCGCTATGCATCGATTGCACCATGCCCATGGACCTCGTAGCTTATTCGTAGGCCGCATTCGGCCATATGAAGCTTCTCTAATCTCCGAGGAAATATGTCCGTCCAGACCGCACCCCTGCGGAGCCGCGCCCCAGCCCTCCCGTCTGCTGCTCCGCAGCGAGCTGCCGCGGAGCAGCAGACGCGTGCCGCGGCTCCCCGCAGCGCCGGACGACTCCCCGTGATCCCGGCCGGCCTGGCCCTGCTGGCAGGTCTTGCCGTCCTCAGCCTCTTCGTCGGATCCGGCGACCTTCCCGCCGCCCAGACCGCAGAGACGCTGCGTGCATGGATCGCAGGCGAACTTCCCCCGGAGTCTCGCGGCACCGCAGAGCTTCTGGTGCTCGAACGCCGCCTGCCGCGCACTGCTCTGGCGCTCGCCGCAGGCGCTGCGCTGGGCGCGGCAGGAGTGGTGATGCAGGCGCTGGCTCGCAACCCCCTGGCAGACCCCGGCCTGCTGGGCGTCAATGCAGGCGCCTACACCGCTGTGGTCTTCGGCTCCGCCGTGATGGGGCCCAGCGTGGGAACCGGCCACGTCTGGCTCGCCGTCCTCGGGGCCCTCATCACGGCAACTGCGGTCTACGTCATCGGCACCTCTGGGACGATGGGAGCCAACCCGGCGAAGCTCGTGCTCACAGGCGTCGCGATCGGGGCCGTCCTCTCCGGGGTCAGCTTCGCCGTGACCCTGGCCATGCCCGAGGTCTTCGACCGGGTGCGCTTCTGGTCCGCCGGGTCGCTCCAAGGCCGCGGCAGCGACGACGTCACGGCCCTGCTGCCATTCCTCGCAGTGGGGCTGCTGATCGCCCTGTTCCTTCCTCGCGCCCTCAACGCCCTGGCGCTCGGTGACGACGCCGCCTCCGCGCTGGGAGCGCGCCCCGGCCTGACACGCCTAGCCGGTCTGATCTCCGTGACCCTGCTCTGCGGGGCAGCCACGGCCGCCGCCGGGCCGCTGAGCTTCATCGGGCTGATGGTCCCGCACGCCCTGCGGATGCTCGTCGGCCCCGATCACCGGTGGCTGCTGCCGCTGAGCCTCCTGGCCGCTCCGGCGCTGCTGCTGGTCGCTGACATCCTGGCGCGCGTCGCCGCACCCTCGGAGCTTCCCGCCGGTGTGGTCACGGCATTTCTGGGAGCGCCCATGCTGATCTGGCTGACTCGTCGCAGGGCAGTGAGGGAGCTGTGAGCGCCGCCCCGGAGAGCCTCGTACGCCCGCAGCATGCCGGCGCCGATCCCACAGAGCAGGTGACGGTCCCAGGGCTGCTCACGCTGCGCAGCGGGGGACGAAGCGCGCGGCTGCACCTGCGCACCCTCGTCGTCGTGCTGATCCTCACGGCAGCCGCCGCGGGCGTCGGCTGGTGGAACCTCATCAGCGGATCCGCATCACTGGGCGCCGCCGAGGCGCTCGCCGCCTTCACCGGCCAGGCCGACGACGGCACCGCGCGCGTCATCCTCGAGTGGCGCGCCCCCAGGGTGGTATTCACCCTGATCGGCGGAGCCGCGCTCGCCGTCGCCGGGGCCGTCTTCCAATCCCAGACCCGGAACCCCTTGGGCAGTCCGGACATCATCGGCTTCTCCACCGGCGCCTACACCGGGGTGCTCGCCGCGGCCTCCATCGGCATCGCCGGCATCTGGACCGCCCCCCTCGCTGCCATCATCGGCGGACTCGCCACCGGCTCCGCCGTCTATCTGCTGGCCGTCCGACGCAGCGCAGGCGGCATGGGGGCTGCGGGCATGCGGCTGATCCTGGTGGGCATCGGCATCAGCATCTTCCTGGGTGCGCTGAACACCTACCTCGTCACGGTGCTGGATCTTGAGACGGCCATGTCGGTCGCCAGCTGGGGATCGGGGTCGGTCAACACGGTGGGATGGGCGCACGCAGCGCCACTGGTGGCGCTCTGCGCGGTGACGTTCCCCGTGATGCTGGCGCATGCGCGCGACATGACGCTGATCGAAATGGGCGATGACACTGCCTCCGCTCTGGGGATCGGCGCTGAGCGTGTGCGTCTGGTCCAGTTCGTCTGCGGTGTGCTGCTGGTGGCTGCGGTGACAGCGGGGGCGGGGCCGATCGCGTTCATCGCCCTGGTGGCTCCCCAGGTGGCCCTTCGCCTGACCGGCGCCGGGAGCGTCCAGCTCCTCCCCGCCGCAGCGATGGGTGCGCTGCTGCTGACCGCCGCAGACGCCGTCGCACGCACTGAGCCGATGCCCGCGAACCTTCCCGTCGGCGTCGTGACGCTCATCCTCGGCGGGGTATACCTGGTCTGGCTTCTCATCAGCATGAGCAGAAGGAGGATGGCATGACAGCACCCCACCACCGCCTGGAGGCGGAGCAGCTCAGTGCCGGATACGATCAGCGGGCCGTCCTCGAGGACCTCAGCGTGCAGATCCCGGAAGGCTCCTTCACCGTCATCATGGGGCCCAACGCGTGCGGAAAATCGACCCTGCTGCGAAGCCTCGCCCGGCTCATCCGCCCCACCGCCGGGCATGTGCTCCTGGACGGGCAGGCCATCCTCGCCCGGCCGGCGAAGGAGCTGGCGCGGACCATCGGCCTGCTGCCCCAGTCCTCCACCGCTCCCGACGGCATCGTTGTCGCCGATCTGGTCTCCCGAGGGCGGCACCCGCACCAGAGCCTGCTGCGCCGGTGGAGCGCCGAGGACGAGCGGGCAGTGGCTGAGGCCCTCGAACTGACCGGCACTGCGGATCTGGCGTCCCGCCCCGTCGACGAGCTCTCCGGGGGTCAGCGCCAACGGGTATGGATCGCCATGGCGCTGGCTCAGCAGACCCCGCTGCTGCTGCTCGACGAGCCGACCACCTTCTTGGACATCGCGCACCAGATCGAAGTCCTTGAGCTGTGCACCCGCCTGCAGCAGCAGGGACGCACCATGGTGGCGGTGCTGCATGACCTGAACCAGGCGCTGCGCTACGCCACACACGTGGTGGCGATGCATGAGGGCCGCATCGTCGCCCAGGGCCACCCCCAGGAGGTGGCCACCTCGGAACTGGTCAGCAGCGTCTTCGGGGTGGAGGCCCGGATCATCGAGGACCCCGAGACCGGCCGTCCGCTCGTCATCCCGCGTGCGCCCGCCGCGGCGCGCCCCGTCCCTCTGGGCCTGTCCTGAGGCTTCGCACCCAGCATCACCCGGTCCGCGCACCACGGACTGCCACCTTGAAGGAGAACCTTATGAAGAATGCCCACCCGCTCATCGCCGGCGCTGCAGCCCTGACCCTGACGCTGAGTGCCTGCGGCGGCGATGGCACCGACGCTGCTGAGGAGACCGGCGACGACGGCGCCGGCACCGCGACGGCCGAGCACATGTACGGCGCCACGGAGGTTGAGCTGCCGGAGGACGGCGAGCTGCGCGTCGTCGCTCTCGGCTGGTCCGACGCTGAGGTGGCGCTGGCACTTGGCGTGGAGCCCATCGCCGTGCACGACTGGCTCGGCTTCGGCGAGGAGACCCACGGTGTGGGGCCCTGGGCCGCTGACCTCATCGAAGGCGACCCTGAGGTGATTCCCCGTTCGGACGACGAGCTGGACTATGAGCAGATCCAGGCCATGGAGCCGGACCTGATCCTCAATGTGAACTCCGGCTATGAGGAGGGCGAGTACAACCGGCTCTCCGAGATCGCGCCGACGGTCTCCGGGCCCGAGGGGGCAGAGAACTTCAACCCCGGCTGGGAGAGCCACACCCAGCTGATCGCTGACGCCCTGGGCCTCTCGGAGGAGGGCGAGCAGCTCGTCGCCGACACCGAGGAGAGCTTCTCCGCCGCACGCGAGGAGCACCCGGAGTTCGAGGGTGTGGAAGCCGTGACCGGGTCCAAGTTCGGGGAGGCCTACGGGCTGAGCTACAGCGGGGACATGCGCTGGGACGTCATGGAGGAGCTCGGCTTCCAGATGTACGGCCCCGCCGCGGACATGGAGCCCAACCAGGGCTTCTTCGCCGACGTCTCCGAAGAGCAGGTGGAGGTGCTCGATGCTGAGGTCGCCGTGCTCTTCCCCATCGGCTACACCCTTGATGAGCTTCAGGAGGACCCGCTGCTGTCCTCGCTGGACGTCGTCGAGGAGGACCGCGCGGTCCTGCTGCCCGATGACGGGGATCTGGTGATGGCATTCTCCGCCGGCTCTCCGCTGAGCATCGACGTGGTGCTGGATGAGCTGCCGGAGCAGCTCGCCGAGGCCCTCGAGAACCTGGACTGATGCCCTCGCCCGCCGCCGTGGCTGCCGTGCCTGCGACCCGCGCCTACCGCACCACGGTGGCACGGGTCTCCCGCCTGAGCGCGCACTTCGTGCGCGTCACCGTCGCCGGGGAGTCCCTGGTTGACTTCGGCCCCTCTGCCGCCCGTGGACCGGATGCGGCGGAACGGGTTCCCGCATGGGACCAGCGGGTGAAGCTGTTCCTTCCGCGTGCCGACGGCACCTACCCGCAGCTGGGGCTCTTCGATGAGCCCGCACCGACGATGATGGAGTGGTACACCGCTTGGCGGCAGCTTCCGGACGAGGAGCGGAACCCGATCCGTACCTATACGGTGCGGTCGGCTCGTCCTCTCAGCCGCGAAGTGGATGTGGACTTCGTGCTCCATGAGGAGCCGGACGGGAGCATGGGGCCTGCCGCGTCCTGGGCGGCTTCCGCGGCGGTGGGAGATGAGCTGATCGTCATCGGTCCGGACCGCCGGTCGGAGCAGGCCGGCGGCGGCATCGAGTGGAACCCCGGGACTGCTCGTGAGGTGATGCTCGCCGGGGACGAGACGGCCGCGCCCGCCATCTGCGGCATCTTGGAGTCCCTGGCGGCCTCGGATGAGGCGCGAGTGTTCTTCGGCGAGGCCTATATCGAGGTGCCCACAGCCGATGATGTGCTGGACGTGAACCCGCCCTCGGGGGTGGTGGTGCGTTGGCTTCCGCGGGACGGCGCACCCTTGGGCGAACTGCTCGGCGCGGC
The DNA here is from genome assembly GCF_007922635.1 of Nesterenkonia sp. NBAIMH1. Classification (NCBI taxonomy): domain Bacteria; kingdom Bacillati; phylum Actinomycetota; class Actinomycetes; order Micrococcales; family Micrococcaceae; genus Nesterenkonia; species Nesterenkonia sp. NBAIMH1. The sequence continues at coordinate 863,898 of NZ_CP042335.1, read as the reverse complement.
GGTGCAGGACTGGGGCAGGCGTCGCAGCATCATCTTCGAGGCGCGCCGGGCTGCCTGGGCGCCGGGGCTGTCCCCTGTCGGGGCGCCTGCCGCGTCGAAGGACTACCGCGAGCTGGCCCCTGAGGACCCTGTGTGGGAGGTCGCCGAACCTGAGGGGTTCCGCGAGTACGCGTGGCTGGCCGGCGAGTCCGGCGTGATCACCGGTCTGCGGCGGCACCTCGTGAAGGAGATCGGTCTCTCCCGGGGGCAGGTCTCGTTCATGGGCTATTGGAAGCAGGGTCGCCCCAGCGCGTGACCGTACTTCAGGAGTTCAGGCGGCGAGTGCTCTCTCCCTGAAGTCCTCCAGGATCGTGACGACGGTGTCCACCCGGTCTTCTCCGAGCACTTCGTCGGGCCCGTTCGGTGCGTAGTCTGTGAAGGGCGATTGGTAGAGGGAGGCGGCCTTCATGGTGCCGTTGACTGAGACGTAGTCCACGATCAGTTCGATGAATCGCAGCTGTTCTGCAGAGAAGTTGGCGTTTTGGATGAATTTCTCGAAGGCCTCCTTGGCAACGCTCTTGTCCACGCCGACGATTCTGCGGATAAAGAGGCCGAGGCCTTCAGCCTCCTGGGCTGCAGCCTCGACATCTTCACGCGTGCCGACGCCCGAGTCGACCAGCATCTCCTGTAGAACTTCAATGTCCTGAGCGGTGAGCTGGCGGTTGAATCGCACGCGCTGCAGCGCGACATGGTTCAGGTGCTTCTGCAGGAACTGCTCTGCCTTTTGTCGGAACCGGGCCATATCGGTAGCCGGCGTCGTATGCCGCAGGGAAGCATCCGCAACCGTGACGTCGGTGTCCTCGAAATTCGTGTGAACGGGTTTCCATGTTCGAGGTTCGACGTAGTGAACGATATTGCGCAGAGATGTGCGCACTCTCTCCAGCCGCACGCAGTTCGCCCCGTCCCACCACGCTTCATCCGTCAGGTCGTGAAGAAGCGATGCGTGCTGATCCACTGCCGGAATGCTCCGACGTGTCAGGAGGTCCTCGGCGACGTCCTGAATTTTGTCTCGTTGGGCAGCGAACAGCTCGGCATCGCCTTCTACCTGGGCGGTCTGGGCTTGAAGGATGGTGTAGTCGAAGCTCTTTGCCTCTTCCTTCTCCTGGGCAGAGGCTGAGGGAAGCGGACCGAATGTCTGGGACAGGTGCTGAACTTCCTCCGCGCTTACGTGCCGCCACTTCTCGCGAGGGGTGTATTGCACGAGCAGATCTCGGTGGGGGCGGACCTGGATATAGTCAGGGTTCATGCCGCGGAGGTGCTTAAGTGTACGGTCTAGGACGTTTTCCCGGAGGGTCTTTCGCTGGTCTTCAGAGAGGGCTTCTCCTGGTCCCTCGTCAAGGGAGTTCAGCAGGCGCAGGCGTGACTCGAAGAGACGTTCACTGAGAGATTTTTGGCGGGGGCGCGGCTTTTCTTCTCGCTCCTCGTCGAAGAACGCGAAATTGTCCCCAAAGTCGAGGATCAGGAAGTTCTCCTTGTCCTGGCCTGGCCCGAAGAGGTTCTCGCTGAGCCGGGTGCCGCGCCCCACCATCTGCCAGAACTTAGCCTTGGAGTACACGGTTTTGAAGAACACGAGATTTACCACGGATGGGACGTCGATGCCGGTATCCAGCATGTCCACGGTGATTGCAATATGAGGTTCGGAGTCCCGTTTGGAGAAATCTCTGATGAGCTCCTGGACCCGTTCCACCTCATGGGTTATGACTCGTGCGAAGCTTCCGCCTAGGTGAGGGTACTGCTCAGTGAAACTTTCGTATAGGGCGTAGGCGTGCTCCTGGTTCTGGGCGAAGATGATGGTCTTGCCCAGCCGGTCCCCGCCGGCCACATGGATGCCTTCCTCCATGAGGGTCGCGAGCACTTTGTTGTTGGTGTCCTTGTTGATGACCTTTCGGTTCATGTCCTGTTTGCGGACAACCTCGGGGATCAGTCCCGCATCGTCGGTGCCGGGATCGGTCCATTCCACGGTTTCCCACTGTTCCCGGTCTTCCTCAGACATCTCCTCATAACGCATGCCGTGGCTGAGGAACTGGGTTTCGGCGGCCCGCGGGATGTAGGGGACGAGCCATTTCTCCGCGATCGCTTCTTCGAGTGGGTAAGTGTCGGTGGGCACGCCGTTCTCCTGGCCGAAGAACTCGAAGGTGCTGCGGTGCACGTCTTCGACCGGGGTGGCGGTGAGCCCAACGAGGTGGGCGTCGAAATAGTCGAAGAGTGACTTGTATGAGGCGTAGATAGAACGGTGTGCTTCGTCCACGATGACCAGGTCGAAGAACCCAGGCCCGAACATCCTGCTTTCGGGCTTCAGCAGGTTCATCATGGTCGGGTAGGTGGAGACGAAGACTCGGCCGTCGGTTGTCTTCTCTGTCATCAGGTTGATGGGGGGAGCGTCGGGAAGATGCTGCCGGAAGGCATCTACGGCCTGGTTGACCAGAGCTACCCGGTCGGCGAGGAACAGTACTCGTTTGGCCCAGCCTGCCCGCATCATCTGGTCGGCGAGGGCGATGACGGTGCGGGTTTTGCCGGTTCCGGTGGCCATGACGAGCAGGGAACGCCGCCGCATCTGTGCGAACTGCTGGCCGACGCTGCGGATCATCCGCTCCTGGTAGGGACGCCCTGCGATGGTGCCGCTGATGGGGGTCTCGGCGAGGGACGTCCGGGCAGTTCGGGAGCGGATGCGCCACTGCAGGTTGGCTTTGGTGAGGAACCCGTCGATCCGGCGCGGCGGGTAGCCCTTGTCGCCAAAGGCGGCGTCGTCCCAGAGCATGGTCCGGTAGCCGTTGGTGTAGAAGATGAGGGGGCGCTGACCGTAGTCGCGTTCCATCGCGTCCGCGTAGAGCTTGGCCTGCTCTTGGCCGGCTTCTGCTTTGCGGAGGGTTCGTTTGGCTTCGACGACGGCGAGGGGGAGCCCGTCGTCGGACCACAGCACGTAGTCGATGTAACCGGTGCCGGTGCGTGTCCCGGTGGCGTCGGGCATTCCGGTGACCCGGTGCTCGCGGGTGGCGTCGGGGGTGGTGGTTTCGGGGCCGTCGAGCCGCCAACCGGCCGCTTGGAGGTCGACGTCGATCAGTTTGAGGCGGGTGCCTGCTTCGTCGGTGTCCCGCTGTTCGAAGGTTTGGGCGGCTTGTTGGGCTTGTGCGGTGCGGGCGGCTTCGGCGTGGGCTGCGCGGAGCTTTTCGAGCTCGGCTTCGAGTTCAGCGTTTTTGGCGGCTGATTCTTCGAGCTGCTTCTTGTAGTCCTGTTGCTCTTTTTGAACTTTGACGGCGAGCTTCTGCAGGTCTTCGTAGTGCATGGGCTGCCGTCTGGCAGCGATTTCGGTGTTGAAGGTGGCGGCGGCGGGCACTTTGTGGGGTGCGCTGGAGTAGTGCTGGGCGCCCCACAGCATCACGTAGTGCAGGTCGCGCAGGACTTGGAGGGCGACGTCCGAGCGGATTTGGTTGTGGCTGTGGACGGCTTGGTTGCCGACCTTCCGAATGAGGTTGAGCTTCTGGACGATGGTCTGGCCGGCGCGTTGGACGAAGGCGTCAGCGTGAATATGTGCAGCGAGGTCGTCCCGGTAGGGCTCGGGGAGGCGGGCCCAGGTGTAGGCGTGTTGGATCAGCTGCTCGGTGGCGTAGCGGGCGTGAAAGCAGGCGGCACGGGGGTCTGTACGGATGTACTCCTCAGCGCGCAGGCTCGACTGGTAGATCTGCGGCCATTCGTCCTCGATGAACGCGAAATTGCTCTGCCCTGCCATGTTTCCCCTCTCTGACCGGGCGGTGATCTTCAGCTCACGCTATCGGATGGCCTTGGCATTATGTGGCCGTTGGCACTTTTCGCGCTTGGGGATCACGCGCGAAGGAATGGGACATGAGGTGCAGGGGTGATAAAAGTCTGCATGGGGTGGTGATAATTCTATGCATCGCATGTTGACTTTTTGGGTGTCAGGCTCGATCCTTTACGTATGGTGTATGTGCAGAGGTTCATCGAACCCTTCGTGGTGGAGGCCCTTCAGGACCGGACCCTCTTGATCGTTGAAGGTGCTCGAGCCGTCGGAAAGACGAGCTTGCTGTTGGCGCTCAGGGAGCGCGGCTATGTCAATACGGTTCAGTCACTCACGACCCCTGAGGTGCGAAACGCGGCGGAGACAGACATAGATGGCTGGCTTCGCTCTCTCACGGAACCCTTCGCGATTGATGAAGCGCAGCTCCTCCCCGAGTTGCCGTTGGCGCTTAAGCGCCTCCTCGATGAACGGCAGGATCAGTTGAGTGGACTTCTCACGGGATCTGCCGAAATCGGACGGAGAGGGTTCGGTGGCAGCGATCCTCTCGCGAGGCGAGCGCAACGTATCCGCCTCGAACCTTTGACCGAAGCTGAAATCCATCCTCTCAGGGGTTCTCAGTCCACCAGCAGCGAGCCTTGGTCCGCAGTTGATGCATTGATTTCTCAGGATCCCCACGTGAATGCGCTTGTCGAAGACTCGTCGTGGTGGAAGGCCGGTCTCTGGGAGGGCGGGATGCCCTCTGTGCGGCTCGATGAGAGCCGTAGCTCTCGTAGACAGCGGTCCAATAGGATTCGGGCGGGTGTGGAGGCAATTCTTACGGATGATGTCCTCCCGGGAGAGAGATTTGACCTCACGAACGCGAAACGGGTGCTGGACTACGTTTTGCGTAAACCGGCCGAAGAGGTCAAAGCGAAGACCATCGCTGACATGCTTGGGCTCGACCCCAGAAGTGTGAACCGCTATCTCGATGTACTGGAGAGGCGTTTCTTGACCCATGAGCTTCCCAACTTCCTGCGCTCGTCCAAGACGTCATCTCGTGTGACGGCGAAACTCTATCCTGCTGATACGTCGCTCAGTGCTGAGTGGCTCGCCGCTCAGTCTTTTGATCAACTTGATGACGATGAGCGAGGACACCTTTTCGAGACCTTTGTCGTCCAGCAGTTGCGTGCGCACATGACGTGGTCGGCTCACGGTGTGTCTCTTTACCACTGGCGCGACACGCGTAAGGGGAGAACGAAGGAAGTCGATCTCGTTATTGAGGCAGCAGACGGCTCACTCACTGCCATCGAGGTGGAATCTTCGTTGAAGCCTCGCACGCAGGACTTCAACGGCATCCGAAACTTTCGAGAGCAGTACCCTGACCGGTTCGCGCGCGGTTTCGTCATTTCCCCTGCAGGATCCCCTGCTAAATTCGGCGATGACCTCTGGGCCCTGCCTGTGGCGGCTCTCCGTGACCGCGACGCGTGGGGGGAACCTCGCTTGCCTGCATCTGGACCTGATATTCCGGACCCACCACAAGCGAAGACCGAACGAGCTGAAAAGGTTGGAATGACCCCAAGTCCCTCATCGCACCGAGACAGTGACCAGCCGAGTTCAGATACACAAATTTTTGTCAGCTATGCGCATCGGGATAACGAGGGGCTTTATGAGGGGAAGATCACTCAGTTCGTAGAGGACGTACGTGAAGTTCTTGAGCTTGAGCACGAGTGGTCGGCCAACATCGTTTGGGATGAAACCTTCATGAAATGGGGCGACGATCTTGAGGCGCGCATCGAGAAGGAACTGGCGGACTCCGCCCTCTTCATCCCATTCGTCTCTCCCTCTTATGTCCGCAGTGAATGGTGCCGCCGAGAATTCGTGCAGTTCTCCGACGCCGCAGCTCGTGCCAACGTTCCACTCCAGTCAGCGGCAATGAATTTGGTTCTACCTGTGATCTGGACGCCTCCGAGGGCTTTTCGTGAACAGTCGAGCAACGACCCGGTCCTCGATCGGGTGCGTAGCACCATCTACATTGAGGCCATGGACGCCCGGACAAAGCCTCGAGGGTCCCAGGAGTACCTCACAGTTATTACCGCGGTCGCTGAGGGGTTGGCGGAGATCCTTGAGCAACGAGCCCAGAGCGCTCGTGCCGACGAAACGAGTGGGCCCCTGAATGAGGATTCCCGGGATTTAACTGAAGTTCTCGGGTCGATTGAAGAGCTTCAGTCCAACTTCGAAGCTGATCTTGTGAAGTTTAGTGAATCCTTTGAGGAGCTGAGCCTTGGATTTCAGACGACCACTACTCAGCAGCCATTATCGAAAACAGCCACTGCACGCGATCTCCTGAACTGGGCTGAGCGAGCTCGACGATCCCTGCAGGGTCCCTCAGAGAGGCTGGAGGTCGCCGCGGCGAAGGTCCAGCAGGACTGGGATCAGATGACTCAAGACATTGCAGCATTCGTGGCCATTGCGAACGATTCGGGTCAAGAGGTGCCTGCCGCGGAGTTGAGCGCTCTCGCCGCGGACCTGGAGGAATCCACTAGAGGGCTCCCTGATTCAGATTTGGAGCAGATGGAGACGATTGCTCGAGCCCTGCCTCGTATGTCCCGCAGACTCTCTCCCGTGTCACAGGCCCTGCTGAAGGCCGTTGGCACTATCAGAGGGGTAAGCGTTTCCGCCGATGGTTGGCTTAGTTCGATCTATCGCAGCGCGGGGGTTGGAGACGGCTGACTGCCGCTATGGGCCCGTGCAGAGCGGTCCGCTTCTGACGCTGAAGAGCATGCTTAGTGTGTGACGGTGGGGGCTCTATGCTTTTCGTTAAGCTGCCAGCGCGTACCCGGCTCCGCCTCTGAGGGGTTCTGGGTCTCGGTAGAAGGACCCGGCGCGCAGCATGGCGTATAGGGTGCCGAGGCGTCTGCGGGCCAGGGCGATGACGGCTTGTATGTGGGTCTTTCCTTCGGCGCGTTTCTTATCGTAGTAGGCCCTTGATGGCCGGTGGTGCAGGGCTGCGAAGGTGCTGTTGAACAGGGATGATTTCAATCTCTTGTTGCCGCCGCGGTCGGCGTATTCACCTCGGATCATCGCGGGACTGGGAGCAAACGATCATGCCCAGAAGCCGGAGAGGACAACACAACTTGTCCTGCCGGAGAACTGGTTACCTTAGAAGCTAACGGGGGTAGCGCAGCCAGGCGATGGGGACCGCATCAGCGGGCGGTTCTGTGCGTTCATTTGGTCCGGCCAGCACTCTAGACATCCACGCGAGGTCGAGTGACGTCGTATTCAGTCCACACCTGATTCTGGAGGTGCTCAGGCGTGCGCTGCGCGCCTCCGGCGGATGTCTATTTCAGGTCTCCCTTGGAAACAGTCAGGGTTCACAGGTCCCCACGGAACGCGCGGGACTGGAGCGAGGCGGTTAACGCTTGGACGGTATAGGCTCTGCTGTCGTTTGCAGCCTCTTCGTTCGTCACAGCCTCGCACCTTCGAACGATGTCTCGTTGGACTTCGAGAGCGGGAATCCTTACGGGCGTTCTTCCTAACTGAGTCTTGTTGATGGTGGCAATGCCCGTGGTCTGCTTCGCGTGCCGGAGGAAATATGCCCGGGACTCGGGAGCGCGTAATGCCATCGCCAAATACGCAGGGTCAACCACGTTCCTGTTGGGGCGGACCCTGAAGATGTGGTTCTGATTAATCGCCCCCGGGACCTCGCAACGCCATATGGTGCCTCGGCCGAGTTTGTCTGGGTCGCCACCTTCTGTGAGCAGGACATCCCCATGTTCGAGTCGGTACTTATCCTGCTCAGCCTTGGTGGCGGCTATCGTCTTCACGACAGCGAGAGCGAGGTGCCCGTCCTGCACGTTTGCCACAGTGAGATATGGGGTCTCATACAACTCTCTCGAGGGCGAGGTCTTGCGCCCCTTGGTGATTCCCGAGCCGATCACGGAGCAGTCGTCGAGGGGCACTTGTGCGACGTCTGTGAGGGTCGAGTAATGGGAGTTGAAGGTGGTTTCCCACAATGTGTGCAGAGATGAGCGATATTGGGTGGCCGCTTCCGTGATTTCCGCTGTCTTGTCGAGGATGGCGGCGATACGACGCTGTTCGAGGAGGGGAGGGACTGGGACATCAATATCGAGAAGGCGCTCTCGCTTTAGGGAGGCCTGGTTCACCCATTGTTGAGTCATGGGATTGAAGAAGCCGCGGTTGAACTGCCACTGCAACCACTTGGCGAGGAAGATGCCGAGGATCGCGTCTTTGTATGGGCGGAGCCGCACGAAGTGATTACTGAAGACTGCAGGTTCAGGGAGGTTGCGAATAGGGAGGGTCTTGCCGACAAGCCCGGGGCCGTTCGTCGCGTTGAACAAGACGTCACCGTCTTCCAGGAGGAACTTTTCGAACTTCTTATGCGCCGACGTCGGAACCCGACGCACCTTGCCGAGGTCGAGTGAGCCATCCCGGCGGATGTTGTTCATACGGAACTGGAAGACGCCTTCTTCCTCGTGCTTGCCGTAGGCGAATCCTGGATCGGCGGAAATCACGAGGTTCTTTAGCTTGGCCGAGGTCCACCCCGTGGGCAGCTCGCTCAATTCAGCATCTCCTTGAGGTCGGCGAGGCCCTGGCGCATCTCGTCCTCGAGCATCTCTAGCTCGGCGATGATCTCCATTGGGTCCCGGTGCGCCTCCTCCTCGAAGACAACCTCTTTGTATCGATTGATCGAGAGGTCGTAGTCGTTGGAAGCGATCTCCTCACGCGGCACGGTGAAGGACTGGTCCGTGCGTGCGCGATCTCGCTCCGCATCGTCCTTCTGCTGCCAGCGATGCACCACGTCCGGCAGGTTGTTCTTCCTGTGCTCCTCTTCCGTGAGCTCAGCGGCCGGGCCGATCCTCTCCGCATCCAGCAGCCGTTGGCGCTTGTCGTCCAGGCTCAAACCATCCGCGGTCACGTCGTAGAACCACACATGATCCGTGGAGGACTCGCTGCCAGTGGTGTCGGTCTTGGTGAAGAATAGGATCGCCGTGGAAACACCCGCATACGGTTTGAAGACGCCTGAAGGCAACTTGACTACAGCCTCCAGCTTCTGGTCCTCCACGAGAGCCCGACGCAGATCCCTGTGTGCCTTCGATGAGCCGAAGAGCACGCCGTCAGGAACGATCACCGCGGCACGGCCGCCTGGTGCCAGCAGGCGCAGGAACAGCGCCATGAACAGGAGCTCGGTCTTCTTGGTCTTCACCACCGAAAGCAGGTCCTGAGACGTCGACTCGTAATCCAGGCTACCGGCGAACGGAGGGTTCGCCAGCACCATCGTGAAGTCCTCAGATTCACCGATCGCGCCCTCAGACAGCGAATCTCGGTAGCGGATATCAGGTGCCTCTACCCCATGCAACATCATATTCATCGAACCGATCCTCAGCATGGTCGAGTCGAAGTCATAGCCGTGGAACATCCGCTGGTGGAACTGGTCGCGATTCTCCGGGCGCAACAGTTCCGGCTCATAGCGCTCACGAACATGATCGGCAGCGCACGCCAAGAATCCCGCCGTTCCGCAGGCCGGATGAATGATCCGGTCCCCAGGTTTAGGGTCCATCATCGCCACCATCGTCTCGATGATGTGCCGCGGAGTCCGGAATTGTCCATTAGTCCCTGAAGTGGCGATCTTCGAGAGCATGTACTCATACAGATCACCAGTGGCATCCCGGTTGTCCATAGGGATCGCATCCACCATGTCCACTACACGGCCCAGCAGTGCAGCCGTTGGAATAGTGAATCGCGCGTCCCGCATATGGACCGAATAGGTGGAGGCGCCTGCCGAAGACTGGTTATCACCCAGGGAGCGTAGAAACGGGAAGACCTCCTCCGCCATCACCTCGTGCATCGTGCCAGGATCCAGCTCCTTTAGTTTCGACCAGCGCAGACGGTCCTGGTCCGAGGAGAAGATCGGGTTCTCCGCCGGTTCGCCGGTCCGCTGAGCCCGTTTGAGCCTCAAAGAATGCAACTCATCCAACCTGCGGATGAACAGCAGATACGTAATCTGCTCGATCACCTCAAGAGGGTTCGATATACCACCGGACCAAAACGCATCCCAGAGCCGGTCTACCTTGCTGCGCACGTCACCCGTAACCATTAGCGATACCTTAACCGGCATCGTCCAACGCGACGATCGTTGGCCTGTGGGGAGCCCCCAGCGCGTGACCGTGGGACAATGGCAGGGATGTCTGAGACTTCTGACGCCCGTCCGCAGGTCCGCCCCCAAGCTGAGGGCTGGACCCAGGCCCTGGATGCTGAGGGCAGGCCCAAGCTGCAGTTCGCCCAGTCCAAGCGGATCAAGCAGCCGCCGACGCATCTGGCGGACCTCAGCCTGGACGAGCGGATCGCCAAGGCCAAGGAGATGGGACTGCCCGGATTCCGGGCCAAGCAGCTGAGCGTCCACTACTTCCAGCACTACACCGCTGACCCGGACGCCATGACCGATCTTCCTGCCGCTGACCGGGAGGAGCTCGTGGACGAGTTCCTGCCGCCGCTGCTCACCGAGGTGCGTCGGCTGAAGACTGACGACGGCGCCACCATCAAGTTCCTCTGGCGGCTCTTCGACGGGGCCATGGTGGAGTCGGTGCTCATGAGGTACCGCAATCGCATCACGCTGTGCATCTCGTCCCAGTGCGGCTGCGGCATGAACTGCCCCTTCTGCGCCACGGGCCAGAATGGACTGACCCGCAACATGTCCGCAGCCGAGATCGTGGACCAGATCGTGCAGGCCAACCGAGTCATCGCCGCCGGCGAGCTCGACGCACCCAACGCGGCCGAGGTCGCCGAGGAGGCTGACCACGCCGGTCTGGGCGAGGAGACCGACTTCGCAGACTCCGACATCTCCCCGCTGAAGCAGGGGCAGGCAGCCTCCGCAGACGGGGAGCGGAGTGGTCCGCAGCGGGTCGGCAACATCGTCTTCATGGGCATGGGGGAGCCGCTGGCGAACTACAAGCGAGTGATGAACGCTGTCCGGCGCATGGTCTCTCCCGGCCCTGACGGACTGGGCATGTCCGCCCGCGGCATCACGATTTCTACTGTGGGTCTGGTGCCCGCGATCCGGAAGCTGGCCGCGGAGGATCTGCCCATCACGTTCGCACTGAGCCTCCACGCTCCGGATGACGAGCTGCGGGACGAGCTGATCCCCGTGAACGACCGGTGGAAGGCTGATGAGGCGATCGACGCCGCTTATGAGTACTACGAGCGCACGGGCCGCCGCGTCAGCATCGAGTACGCGTTGATCAAGGACATGAACGACCATCCGTGGCGGGCTGATCTGCTTGCGAAGAAGCTCAACGCCCGCGGGCGGGGCTGGGTGCACGTGAACCCGATCCCGCTGAATCCGACGCCGAATTCCGTGTGGACCTCCTCTGAACCCGCCGTCATGCGAGAGTTCATCCGCCGCCTCAACGCCGCCGGGGTCCCGACGACGCTGCGCGACACTCGCGGCAAGGAGATCGACGGTGCGTGCGGCCAGCTGGCCGCAGCCGAGGACTGAGCCTCTGCGGCACCCCTGATGGGGTGAACGGAGGTGCCGAGAGAGGGCGGAGCACCGGAGCCTCGATTCGAAAAAATGACAAGTTCTCTTGACATCGCATGTCAAAGGAGCTTTGCATGGAGTCATGGTTTCGCAGGTCGCTGAGAAAGCTGCCCCGCGAGTGCGGGCAGCGCGCAAGGCGTGCGGGCTGACTCAGGCTCAGCTGGCGAATGCGGCAGGTGTAAGCCGCCAAACCGTCATTGCCATGGAGCGCGGCGACTACGCGCCGTCGGTATACCTCGCCCTGCGCATCGCAGCCGAGCTGGGATCCACAGTCGAGGAACTCTTCGGCGGAGCGCCGTCCACTGAAGGGGATCACCCATGACCAAGCTGAACGCGATCGACCGGGCCGCCGCCAGGCTGGCCGACACCCGTGAGGGTTCACGATTCGACGAGCGCGAGCGCGCCGTCTACAACGAATCTGCCACCTTCGCCAATACTCTGGGCACCCTCGTTGCGCTGGTGCTCAGCGTGGCGCTCGCCAGCATCGGGCACTTTGTCGCCTCCTTTGTGGTGCTGTTCGCCATGGTGGTACCAGACGCCGGCGCCGCCTGGTACTCGATGCGGCGCGGAGTGGATCCCATGAAGCTGCGCGACAGTCGACGAGACAAGATCATCGTGTGGAGCGCCATCGTGCTGGTCGCACTGCTGTTTGTGGCGTGGGGCGCCCCCATCTTCGCCGACCGTCCCCTCTTCGAGGCAGGGATCGCCGCTGATACGCAGCCCACTGACTCGGCGTTCGTCGTATGGGCAATAGTTCTTTCCTGTCGTGCGCTGACTCTGTGGACACATCTTCAACGACGCAGGATCCGCAGGGCCGAACGCTCCGATCAGGACGAGTGACCGTCCGAAGGCTCAGTCGTCTCCGCGCGTGCCCTGCTCGGCGGGGCTGTGCTGCGCTGAGCGCATGCGCTGCAGCCGGTGCTCCTCCCGCTCCTGCATAGGGATGAGCTCACTGGGCTTCTCATAGGCGACGATCAGAGTCAGCATGGGTCCGAGAAGGGCAGCATCACACTGAGGACGCCCAGGGCGAACTTGTTGGCGAAGCTGAGGTGCTTGGCTCGAAGGATCAGCGCGAGCAGAGCCCAGCCTGCTGCCGCGACCGCAGGGACGAGCATGAGGGTCTCCACAGCGGTGGGCATCAGGGGACTCGCCAGCAGCATCATGTCTGCACGCTATCGGATGCAGGGGGCATGGGGTATTGAGGCCGAGGTGCTCGGAGTGGGACGGTGGAATGTATGACGCGAAGCATCACCGCCGGGATCGGGGTCGTCAGTGTCGTGACGCTCGCCGCGTGCGCACCCGACGAGGAGGCCGCCCAGCCCGAAGAGCCCCAGGAGACAGTCACCGAGACGGCCACCCCGGCGCCGGAGACTGAGCAGCCGGCCGAGACGGAGACGGTCACCGAGGAGCCGGAGGCCGAGCCGACCGAACCTGAGGCAGAGGAGCCGCCGGACCGCAGCGACCTGCCGCCTGAGGAGCAGGACTACCCGGAGGGCGGTGCGGAGCAGGTCCCCGACGAGGAGCTGCCCGGCGACGGGGAGCCGGAAACCCTGTTCTACGGAGAAGAAGGCGATGAGCTCGGCGTCGCAGGACTCGACCCGGAGGATGCGCCCCTGGAGGTCTACGCCGCGCCCGCACCCAACGGTGAGGCTGAGGTAGTCGGAGGGCTTCATCCCACCGACGCGGTCATCATGACCGGCCGCGAACGTCATAGCCCTGGTGACGACGACTTCGGAACGTGGGCTGAGATCGAACTCGCTGACGGATACGGCTGGGTCGATGGGGACCTCAGCCACTTCGGGGGAACCGACGATGTCACGTCGAACTACATCGACGACGTGCCGCCGGCTGAAGACCCGCAGGTGATCGCGGAAGGCGTGGCCGAACGCTCCCTCGGGGCCGACATACAGGATGTCGACGACGGGGAGCAGGCAGGACCTGATTGGACGCTCATCTCTGCCCCGGCGGACTATGGCGAGGACTTCTACCGCATCGACACCACCGGCCTGCGGGACGACGCGCAGATGGGCGATCGCCTCTTCGTCTACGTTGAGGAGAGTGCGGACGGCTATGAGCTCACTCAGGTGGAGGCCACGAATCTCTGCCGCAGGGGTGTCACCGACGACGGCCTGTGCCTCTGAGTGCAGGATAGCCGCATGTGCGGTTGATAGTCTGGATCCGTGCCGCATATACGGATCAGTGACGCCGCTCAGTTCTTAGGTGTCAGCGACGACACCCTCCGCCGATGGATCTCCGCGGGGGATCTTGCCGCGCAGACCGACGATGCCGGCAGGAAGGTGGTCGACGGAGCGGAGCTCGCGCGCTTCTCACGCCGGCGCAGCGCCCAGCTTCCTCACCCTGAGGGCGCCTCCTCGGCCCGCAACCGGTTCGTAGGGCTGGTCACCCAGGTGACCTCCGACGCAGTGTTGTCCCAGGTGGAGCTGCAGTGCGGGCCCTACCGCGTCGTCTCGCTCATCAGCACGGAGGCCGTCCGAGACCTGGGCCTGGAGCCCGGAGTCGTGGCGACCGCGTCGATGAAGGCCACGAATGTCAGCGTCGAAAGGTCCTGAGGCGCGGCTGAGGCGGCGAACTGCTCTGCTGCCTCTGGCCGCCCTGGCTCTGACGGGCTGCGCCCAGGCCTCGGATGAGGACACTGTGACGGTGTTCGCCGCTGCGAGTCTCAACGAAGCGTTCGAAGAGATCGGGAGCCTGTACACGCAGGAGACCGGCACCGAGGTCGAGCTGAGCGTCGCGGGGTCCTCCGGCCTGGTCGAGCAGCTGGAGCACGGTGCGCCCGCCGATGTGCTCGCGACTGCAGACGAGCAGAGCATGGAACGAGCCGCCGAAAGCGGCCTCCTCGCTGCGGAGGCCGAGCTCTTCGCGTCGAACACCCTCGTGATCGCAGTTCCCGCAGGGAACCCTGCCGAGGTGGAGGCCCTTGAGGATCTCCAGGCTGACGCAGTGGATGCAGTCCTCTGCGCTGAGGCAGTTCCCTGCGGCGCAGCATCGCAGCGTCTCGCCGCGGAGCACGGTGTGAGCGTCACCCCGGTCTCGGAGGAGATGTCCGTGACGGATGTGCTCGGTAGGGTGCGCAGCGGACAAGCCTCAGCCGGCCTCGTCTACACGACGGACGTCATGCAGGCCGGGGACGAGGTCGAGAGCATCGAGATCGAAGGCGCCGATGCGAAGCCGAACCAGTATCCGATCGCACTGCTGCGGAACGCTCAGAGCCCGGAGGCGGGCCGAGAGTTCGTGGACTTCGTCACCGGCAGCGAGGACGCCCAGCAGGTCCTTCACGATGCTGGGTTCGGCGAGCCCCGGTGAGTGCGCTGAGCATCAGCCGTCCGCCGGTCTGGGTCCTGGTGCCCGGTCTGCTGGGCGCTGCGCTGATCCTGCTGCCGGTCACCGGCATGCTGACTCGTATCAGCTGGTCCGAGCTGCCTGCCCTGCTGACCTCCGAGTCCTCCCTGGCCGCACTGCGCCTGTCCGTCTGGACAGCGTCGGCGGCCACCGCGCTGTGCGTCATTTTCGGACTGCCATTGGCGCTGATGCTCGCTCACGCCCGGTTCCGGGGACTGACGGTCGTCCGTTCCCTGGTGCTGCTGCCGCTGGTGCTGCCGCCGGTGGTGGGCGGCCTCGCGCTTCTCTACACCTTCGGCAGTCAGGGGCTGCTCTCGGGTGCCCTGGATCTTTTCGGGGTGCAGATCGCGTACACGTCCATCGCCGTGGTGCTGGCCATGACGTTCGTGTCTATGCCCTTCCTCGTCATCAGCGTGGAGACCGCCGTGCGAGGCATGGACCGTCAGGTCCTCGAGGCGGCCGCAGTGGACGGCACC
This sequence comes from Nesterenkonia sp. NBAIMH1, assembly GCF_007922635.1. NCBI lineage: Bacteria > Bacillati > Actinomycetota > Actinomycetes > Micrococcales > Micrococcaceae > Nesterenkonia > Nesterenkonia sp. NBAIMH1. The sequence continues at coordinate 848,735 of NZ_CP042335.1, read as the reverse complement.
GGACGGACCGGGATCCTGCGCCACATCATCCTGCCGCTCATCGGCCCCGGCCTTGCCTCCGGGGCGGTGCTCGCCTTCGCCCGCAGCCTGGGCGAGTTCGGCGCGACCCTCGCCTTCGCCGGCAATCAGCAGGGGGTCACACGAACGCTGCCCCTGGAGGTCTACCTGCAGCGGGAGACGGACCCCGATGCAGCCGTCGCGCTCTCCCTGCTGCTGATCGGGGTCGCAGTCATCGTGATCAGCGCCGCCTACTCACGGCGGCCGCAGTCGCAGCAGTGAGTGCTCAGCCGCGTGCGTGGAAGCTGAGGATGCGCTCCAGGCCCTCAGCGACCTTCGCCGGGCCGGGTGCCAGCGAGACTCGGATCCACTCGTGACCGTTGACGCGGTCGAAGTCGGTTCCCGGGACCACAGCCACCCCTCCGCGCTCCAGGAGGGCCTCAGCGTAGGCCGTCGCGTCGCGGTGCTGCCCTGGGTCCTCGCCCAGGTGCTTGCCCAGGTGTGCGTAGACGTAGAACGCGCCGTCGGCCGGAGCCAGATCCCCCCATCCGAGATCGGGCAGGGCGTCGAGCACGTGCTGCCGCGCCTGGGCGTAGCCGGCCGCCTGAGTCCTGCAGAACTCCATCGACTCCGCGCTGAAGGCCTCCGCCGCAGCGAGCTGCGAGCCGTGAGGGGCTGAGAGGGTCACGTTCCCGGCCAGCCGCTCCACCGCATCCGTCAGATGCTCAGGCAGGACGGCCCACCCCAGCCGCCAACCCGGCATGCCCCAGAACTTGGAGAACGAGGACACCACGATGGCGTCCTCGGACGTCTCGAGTGCACTGACCGAGGGCTGGGTGTAGCTGATGCCGTGGTAGATCTCGTCGCTGATCAGCTGGACCCCGTTCTCGGTGCACCAGCGGCTGAGATCGCTGAGCTGATCGCGGTCCAGCATGGTGCCCGTGGGGTTCGCCGGGGAGGCGACGACGAGGCCCTTCAGGGGCCTTTCGCGGTGGACGGCGCTCAGCTGCTCCACGGTGGGCTGGAAGCGTGCCTCCGGGCCGCAGTCGAGGTCTTCGACGATGATTCCCAGGCTGCTCAGGATGTTTCGGTACGCAGGGTAGCCCGGCCGGGCCAGGGCCACGCGGTCCCCGTGGTCGAACGCGGCCAGGAAGCTCAGCACGAAGGCGCCCGAGGAGCCGGTGGTCACCGCAACCCGCTCCGCAGGCACATCGACCCCGTACCAGTCCCGGCAGTGGGCGGCGATGGATTCGCGCAGCGGCCTCAGGCCGAGCGCGGGAGCGTAGTTCAGCACGGTCTGGGCGGAGTGGACCCGGGCTGCCGCCTCGTTGACGCCTGGAGGGGCACCGCCGCCGGGCTCGCCGGCGGTGAGGGAGACGATGTCCCTGCCGGCGGCACGAAGCTCCTCAATGCGCCCCACGATTCGCATCACCTCGAAGCCGGGTATGCCGGAACGTTCAGAGGCCTGACGCTGGGGGTGGGGGTGCATAGAGGCAAGCCTAGCGGGCGGCCTATGGGCGCTCCGAAGGGCTTAACATCGGCTGAGCAGTGCGTTGTGGTGTCAGTGCTAACGTGCCCGTTCAACCACACGCTTTAAGGAGCACTTTCGTCATGAAGAAAGCACCGCTGACCAGTCTTGCCCTGGCGGGCCTTCTCTTCGGTCTCGCAGCATGCGGCAACGGCGACGCCGAGGGTGACGCCGACGAGGCCCAGCAGGACCAGGGCCAGGAGGAGACCCAGCCCGAGGGCGCCGAAGGTGACGCCCAGATGCCGGAGCCTGAGCTGGATGATGTGCCGGACGTCGTTGCTGAGGTCAACGGCGAGGACATCTCCGGGGAGGACTTCGAGGCCGCCTACGAGTCGCAGTTCATGAATGCCCAGATGCAGTCGCAGATGACGGGCGAGGAGCCGGACGAGGAGGCGCTCCAGGAGCAGACCCTGGAGCAGCTCATCGGAAACCAGCTGCTGATCCAGGACGCTGAGGACCAGGGCTACGAGGCCTCCGAGGAGGACGTCGAGGAGCAGCTGGAGGAGACTGCCGAGAACAACGGCCTCTCCTCGGTGGAGGAGCTCTATGAGCTCGCTGAGGAGCAGGGCGTCAGCGAGGACGAGCTCCGCGACGACGTGGAGCAGCAGGTGCGCGTCCAGCAGCTGATCGAAGACCTCGACTACGACGAGCCCACGGATGAAGAGGTCGAGGACGCCTATGACGAGGCCGTCGCGGCCCAGCCCGAGGCTGAGGGCGGGGACGATGCCGAGACCCCTGAGTTCGAGGATGTCCGCGCGGAGCTCGAGGAGCAGCTCGTGAACGAGCGGCAGAACGAGGCGGCTCAGAGCCACGTGGAGCAGCTGCGCGACGAGGCCGACGTCGAGACGCACATCTGAGCCGCACGCACAGCGGTAGCCTGAGCGCATGCTGTGGCAGCGCTCCATCACTGTTCGTATCCTCCACGCGCTGACAGCGCTGCTGACCCTCACCGGGCTGGTCACATCTCTGCACCTGGGCTGGACCCGGGACAGCGACCTCCCGGTGGGGGTCGGATACGGGCACAGCTTCGCGGCCGGCTGGGAGCACATGCTCAACCAGCTGGCCTATTTCACGTTCATCTCGGCCCTGATGGTCTTCGTCAGCTCCGTGTGGACGGCTCTGCGGCCGGCTTCGACGTCCGCGGTTCTGAGGACCGTCCGGCTCTCGGGACTGGTCTGCGTCATCATCACCGGCCTGGTGTTCAATGTGCTTCTGCGCGAGCCGGTTCCCCTGACTGGGGTCATGCTCTTCAACGACACAGTGCTGCACGTTGCAGTGCCCGTGCTCGTGCCGCTCGTCTGGGCGGCCATAGGCCCCCACGGCACACTCAGCGCACGCATAGTCCTCGCCTCCATGGCGATTCCAGTGGCCTGGCTGGCAGCGACGCTCCTGCGGGGACCACGGCTGGACTGGTACCCCTACACGATCCTTGACGTCCCGACCCTCGGCTACAGCGGGATCAGCGTCTACGTGGTGTCGATCCTGGCCCTCTATCTGATCCTGGCACTGGGATTCCTAGGCTTGGACCGCCTGCTGCTGCGTGCTCACAGCGGGTCGGAGGCCAGCGCGCTGCGCAGCGGGACGCGCTGACCGGTGCGCAGCAGCGAGCGGCTGTAGATCCTGGCCGCCAGCATCATGACCAGGCCCGCACAGGCGATGAGTCCTACCATCGCCGCGACGGGCTCGAACCATGCCACCTCATCGAAGTAGAGCCGGACCGGCATCGCCACCGGTGCGGTGAAGGGGACGTAGGAGGCCACGCGCATCACCAGCTCGTTCTGCGAGAAGAACAGCACGAGGAAGTAGGGCAGCATCACGACCATCATGGTCGGGAGCATGACTGGGCCTGAATCCTCCTGCCGCGACACCAGGGAGGCGCCTGCGGCGTACATCGCCGCGACGAGGACGAAGCCGGGCAGGAAGAACAGGACGAACCAGAGCATGGGCGCCGAAAGCACGCCGAGAAGGTCCGTCTGCCCGGTGAGGGTGAGTCCCAGCGCCGTTGCACCGGCGATGACGGCAGCCTGGCCGATGGCCATCGCCGTGTTCCCGAGCACTTTGCCGACCAGCAGAGAGCGTGCCGAGATGGCGGAGAGCAGGATCTCCACCACGCGGGACTGCTTCTCCTGGATGGTGTTCTGCTGAATGATCGTTCCGGATCCGATCGCGAGCATGATGAAGACCAGGCCGAAGCCGAAGGGAATCAGGAATCTCATGGCCCCCTGATCCTCGGAGTCCCGGAGCGTCTCCGTGGTGGGCTGCTCGGAGAGCATGGTCACGATGCCGATCGGCACCGAGTCGCGGCCGATGACATGCAGGCCGGTCGGCGACTCCCCGCGTGAGGTGATGACTGCCTCCACCGAGCCCCCGTCGAGCTGGTCGAGGGCCTGGCTGCGCGTGTCGGCGGGCTCTGCGCTGAGGGGCAGATCGTCCAGGCTCTCCAGCTGCGGCTCGGAGAGTCCCACCACGGCGACACGAGAATCCTCGGCCTCGCTGCTGCCCGCCGCGGACATCAGCAGGATCCCGCCGAGCACGACGGTCACGATCACGCCCAGGCTGATGAGGAAGGCTTTCGACCTCAGCTGGCTGGTGAGCTCACGTTCGGCGACCAGCAGCGAGGCCCTCCACGGGGTCAGTGCTCGGCCGGGCCGGGATGCGGGCGGCGGCTCCGGGGCGGAACGGGTGCTCACGCGTGCGCCTCCTGAGCGTCGTCGGCGGCCACGTCTTTGAAGATCTCGGCCAGGGTGGGCAGGACAGGGCGGAAGCTGCGGACCGGACCCCGCTGGGAGGCAGCGGAGAGCACATGCTGCGCCGCCTCGTCGGATGCGCGGAAGAGCGCACCACCGTCCTCCATGGTGTCCACCGAGATGTCCGGCATCCCGGACAGCCACGTCGGAGTCTCGTCCATCACCAGCTCGAAACGTCGGGTGCCGTGCTGACGCCGAAGCTCCTCGCGGGGCCCTGCGGCCAGCACCCTGCCGGAGCCGATGATCACCAGGTCGTCGCAGAGCCTCTCCACCACATCCAGCTGGTGGGAGGAGAACAGCACCACCGCACCCTGGGCGGCCTGCTCCTGAAGGACGCCGCGCACCACATCCACCGCGAGGGGATCCAGTCCGGAGAAGGGCTCGTCGAGCACCAGAACGTCCGGCTCGTGCACCAGCGCCGCCGCAATCTGGACGCGCTGCTGATTGCCCAGGGACAGCGCCTCAAGCGGGTCCTTCATCCGCGAATCCAGGCCGAGCCGCTCAAGCAGGGCCTCGGCGCGTCCGCGCGCATGCGCCCGGGAGTACCCGTGAAGACGCGCGAGGTAGGAGAGCTGGTCGCCCAGGCGCATCTTCGGGTACAGGCCGCGCTCCTCGGGCATGTACCCGAACCGGGTGCGCGCGCTGGGCGAGAGCTCCTCCCCGTCGAGCAGCACTCGCCCCGAATCCGCGTGCAGGACCCCCAGGATGATACGCATCGCTGTGGTCTTTCCGGCACCGTTGCCGCCCACGAAGCCCGTCAGCTGACCCCGGCCTGCGCTGAAGGACACGTCGTGGAGCACCTGCCGCCCGGAATATGACCGGCACATGCCCTGCAGCTCGAGCATGCGACTCAGCCGAACCGGCGTGCCAAGTGGGCGGCCAGGCCGGTGTACTCGGCGGGGGTGAGGCTCTTCAGGCGGGCCTCGGCGCCGGGGGAGAGACCCAGCCCCCCGACGAACTCTTGGAGCTTCTCGGCGTCCACACGGCGTCCGCGGGTGAGCTCCTTGAGCCGCTCGTACGGGTCCTCCATGCCGGGGGTGCCTGCGATCGCCTCAGCCCGCATCACCGTCTGGATCGCCTCACCGAGCACCTCCCAGTTGGCGTCGAGGTCGGCGGCGATCGTCTGCTCCGCCACGTCGAGCTGCTTGAGGCCCTTGGTGACGTTGGAGAGTGCGAGCACGGAGTGGCCCAGGGCGGTTCCGATATTGCGCTGGCCGGACGAATCGGTGAGGTCCCGCTGCCACCGCGATTCCACGAGGGTGGCGCCCAGGGCGTCCAGCAGGGCGTTGGAGATCTCCAGGTTCGCCTCGGCATTCTCGAAGCGGATGGGGTTGACCTTGTGCGGCATCGTGGATGACCCGGTGGCGCCTGCGACGGGGATCTGCTTGAAGAACCCGATGCTGATGTAGCTCCACACGTCGACGCAGAGCCCATGCAGAATGCGGTTGAAGCGGGCGATGTCGGCGTAGATCTCTGCCTGGAAGTCGTGCGACTCGATCTGTGTGGTCAGCGGGTTGAAGCTCAGGCCCAGCTTTTCGACGAAGCTCTCCGCGATGCTCGGCCAGTCGGCGTCGGGAGCGGCGGCGAGGTGAGCGGCATAGGTGCCGGTGGCGCCGTTGATCTTGCCCAGGTACTCCTGCTGCTCGATGCGCCGCACCTGGCGCCCCAGTCGGTGCACGAAGACCGCAATCTCCTTGCCCAGGGTGCTCGGGGTGGCCGGCTGGCCATGGGTGCGGGAGAGCATCGGCACGTCGGCGGCGTGCTCGGCGAGTGCGCTGAGGCCCTCGAGCATCGCTGCGGCGGCCGGCAGCCAGACCTGCTGCACGGCGTCTCTGATGCCCACGGCGTAGGAGAGGTTGTTGATGTCCTCCGAGGTGCAGGCGAAGTGCACCAAGGGCTTGAGCTCGCCGAGCCCCAATCCGTCCAGGCGCCGGGCGATGAAGTACTCGACGGCTTTGACGTCGTGGACGGTCTGCGCCTCGATAGCACCCAGCTCGGCGATCTCCTCCGGCCCGAAGGCGGTGACGATGCCGCGCAGGCCCTCGATGTCCTCGTCGGTGAGGCGGGGGAGGCCCGGCAGCACCTGCTGCTGGCACAGGTGGATGAACCATTCGACCTCGATGTGGATCCGGTTGCGGTTCAGCGCAGCCTCGGAGAGGTGGTCCACCAGCGGAGCGACGGCTGGACGGTACCGGCCGTCGAGGGCTCCGAGCGCGATGGTCGGCTCGGCGTCGGCCAGGGAGACGCGGTTCTGTGCGGCGGAGTGAGCGGAGGTCAGCATGAGCGCCATTCTTTCATCACCCCGGGCGAGCGGGCCGTTCAGTCCGTGAAGTCGGGGCATGTAAGCGCCTGCCTGCCACGGCTGCCGCTGCGACGGCCGAGTTCTAGGTCACCGGTGCCGGTGCAACGGGCTCCAGGTCCTCCCTGGGGGAGCGATTGGCCTCAACATTCAGGTGCCGCATGCTCAGCAGGGCCGCGGTCGCGATCAGCATGACCCCGCCTACAGACATATAGATCGCCGTGGGGGTCCAGCCGGCGTCGGTCATGACTCCCACTGCTGTCGGTGCCACGATCGCGCCTATTCGGCCGATGCCCAACGCCGCTCCCACGCCGGTTGCCCTCAGCATGACGGGGTAGGACTGGGGCGTCAGTGCATAGAGGCCGGCGATGCACCCCTGGGCGAAGAAGCCCACCGCGGTCCCGGCCAAGAGCATCAGCGGTGTCCACTGCGTGGTGAAGACGAAGACTGCCATGAGCACCCCGGCGAGCACAGTGAACCAGGTCAGGACCAGCCGGGTGGACCAGCGGGACGTTGATATCCCGAAGATCACGCAGCCGACAGTGCCTCCCACCGTGAGCATCACGGTGACATACAGCCCCAGTGAGTCATCCAGGCCGCTCAGGCTCATGAGCCTCGGGGTCCACGTGCTGACAAAGTAGTAGCCGAACATCACCATGAAGAAGCCGATCCAGATCACTGCGCTCGCCCGCCGGTGATCAGCGGCGAGCAGCTTGGTGATCTTCACCTTCTCAGCCAGGCTGCTGCTCCCCTGCTCGGGCCGAGCGTCCAGCTCCACCGGCTCGCTGTGCCCAAGTCGCCGGGCTATCTTCTGCAGCTTTGCCTCTGCACCAGGTGGTCTGCGCTGGTAGAGGAAAGAGGGAGACTCGGGCAGGAGCCACAGCACCAGGGCAATGGCGATGATTGTCATGATGCCGCCGAAGACATAGACCGTTCGCCACCCGAACGCGTCGATCAGGTAGATCATGGTGGAGCCGCCGAGAGCGCCGCCGATTCCGAAGCCGGCCCCGTAGATGCTGATCGCCAGTCCCCGCCGGCGGCGCGAGGAATATTCCGAGGCGATGACGTTGGTGCCGACCAGAATTCCTCCGACGCCGAGTCCCGTGACGAAGCGCCAGAGCGCAAGCTCTTCGGCGCTCTGAGCCGTGGCTGTGAGGAAAAGTCCAGCTGCGTTGACGACCAGCGAAATCAGCGTCAGCCATCGGCGTCCCATGATGTCGGCCACATTGCCCAGCCCGAAGGCGCCTACGGCCATGCCCACTAGGGCTGCGCTCATCACCATGCCCAAGACGGTGCCGCTGAGGGCGAACTCCTCCGTCACCGCGTTGGAGGTGAACGAGATCGCCAGGACGTCGTAGCCGTCGAGCGCATTGAGGAGCACAACCACTCCGATGATGAGCCATTGGTGGAAGCCCATCGGTGAGGTTTCGATCTTCTGTCTCAGATCCATTGACGCGACCCCTTCTGGATGATTGTTACGAGCGCTCGCTTACAGGCGAGTGTTGCTCCGGTATGCGGTGCGGGCGTAGTCGTGGAGCGGCGCCGGCGCGACGGTGGCCCGGACGCGCACTTGCCGGTGCTCTTCGACAGAGCCCTTGTCGGAGTTCGGGTCCTCGCCCCACAGAAGCTCGACTTCGGAGCCCGAAGCGGCATGCGCCTGATCGACGCAGGCGAGTGACGCATAAACCTTGTCGTTGGCGACGTATCCAGGGTCGGTGGACACTCCGATTCGCTTTCCGCCGGCCAGGACTTCGTCGAACTGGTGGAAGGCGTAGCGGGACTTGGGAAAGTCCAGGAATTTGGCGGGCAGACCATCCCGCAGCTGAGATGTGACAATCTCGGCTACGTCCTCGGGATTCCAGATCAGCGTGACCTTTTGTCGGGCCGGAGACGACGCCATGTCCTGGAGGGCCTGTTTTCCGATGAACTCATGGTCGAAGTTCACCGAGCGCCCGTAGCCCAGGTCATACGGGGTGAGGTAATAGTCCTGCACGTCCGCAGAGCGAAGAGATCCGCCCAGAGATCCGACGCGTGAGGCCGGGAGCCACGTCCGGTAGTCCCGGAGGTCGTCCCCGAAGATGGCGGGAAGGGGCGTCGGAACCCAGCCCGATTCGATGGAGGCGCTGGAATAGGCTTTGGAGCCGACGGGCAGGATCCCAAATTCCTCCCCCGCATCCAGAATCGCCTCCCGGATGCGAGCGCCTTCGCTGAAGGGTCCGAAGAACTCGAACCCCGGCTCCCCTGCCATGCCATGCCGTAGGCCGCGGACGCTCGTCCCTGCAAACGTGAACTCGTGGACGTGGAAGAACTTGACCTGGGGAACCTGCTCTCCCGTGAGCTTCTCAATGATGTCGTAGGCGCGGGGGCCTTGAAGCTCATACCGGTAGAACACGGGGTCGCCGTCACGCACCGCAGAGTTGGGGTCTTCGGTGACCTCAATCTCCAAGCCGGATTTCTCCACCTGATACTTGACCCAGTCGGCCAAGACATGGTGGCCGACCAGATCCACGCCGTCCCCCAGGTGAAAGAGGATGCCGTCGCCTATGACGTATCCCTGCTCATTGACCGAGATCATCTGTTTGGCCACTCCCGGCCGGAAGTTTCGGTAGCTGTTGACGCTGATGCTGCTGAGCAGTTCGATGAGCCCCTCTCCGCGCAGGAAGAGATCAGTCATGTGGTGAGACTGGTCCAGCAGCGCGGCTGAGCGCCGCCAGGCCCGCTGCTCGCTCCGCCAGTTGCTGAATTCCGGTGCCACAGGAAAGGTAAAGGCGCGAAAATCAGCATTTCGCAGCAGTTCCACAGGATTTCCCTGACGGGTGATGGCCTGATCCAAGCTTTCGATGGTCATTGACGTGTCCTCCTTGTGAATGAGCGTTCGGCCACGAGACTATGAGTGGCACAGGTCACACGACGATGTGGGATTCGCTTGATACGAAATCAAGACGCGACGACGAGGGGCGACGAGCGGGATGGCGCGATCATCTGGGGGAGTCTCGGCATTGAGCCGTGCTCTCAGGGTTCTGGATACGTTCACCCTGGATGCCCCATATCTGACCCTCAGCGAGATCATGCAGCGCACCAGCCTCCCTCTTTCGACCGTTCACGGCGTGGTGCGTGAACTGCAGGCCCAAGGTCTGCTGGAGAGGATGGACGACCACACCTATCGCCTGGGAAACCGCCTCTGGGAGCTCGGCACGCGCACCCCCGGTGCCCTAGGTCTGCGGGAAACCTCCCTGCCTCATCTGCAGGGCCTGCACTCAGCCGTCCGTCAGCACGTGCTGCTGCATACCCGACTGGACCTCGACGCTCTGGTCGTAGAGCGCTTTTCGGCGCGGGATGCGGTGGTGAACCTTTCTGTGGTGGGCGGGCGCATCCCTATGCAGCACTCCGGGGGAGGGCTCGCCATTCTGGCCCATGCAGGAGAGGAGGTGGTGCAGGCGGTGCTGGAGCGCGGGTTGGATCCCGTGACAACGGCAGGCATTCAGGATGAGAAGCATCTGCGGTCTGCCCTCGCACGCATCCGCGATGACGGGTTCATCGCTGCTGACGGCTTCATCCATCCCGGCTCCATGATTGTCTCTGTGCCAGTCTTCGGGGCTGAGAATGCCGTTGTGGGGGCTGTCGGGCTGGTCGTAGCCAGCGAGTCGCCCTCTCTGGAGGCCTATCTGACTCTTCTGCGGCGCACGGGCGCGGCGATCTCAGCCTCGCTGCGCCGGAGCTACCTGCCGCCGGATCACCCCGTGCGCACCCGGGGGCAAATACCGGCAGATGGTGAATTCTTCCGAGATGTCGATGAAGCAATTGGGTCTGAGCTAAGGGTTCGTATCAAGCGGAGGAGGCTCCTCAGGACCGCCTCGCGCAGCCGGATCGCTGGTCTGAAGCTCCTCACCGGTCATGCCCCAAGCTGGACCTTCCACACCTGCTTGCTGGCAGACCTGACATGCGCAGTTCTCCCCAGGCCCGGACGCGTCCCGTTTCTCCACCGCCGATCGCACCGAGACTGGCACCGCACAATGATCGCGGTTCAAGGGGCTCGGGAGGGCAGGCATGGTGGCAGGCGCGGCGGTCCAGCAGCTGGAGCAGCTGTCGCAGAACTACGCCACGGCCGCGCAGAAGCTGCTGGAGGCGGCGGGCCTGTATGAGAAGCAGCAGGGCCACGTGGTGCAGGCCTTCACCGTCGAGTGGGAGTCTCAGGCCGCAGGTCTGTTCCGCAATGCGCTCCTGCCGCTGGCGGCGGGCAGCAAGCACGCTCGGGATGAGGCGGAGGCTCTGGCCGCGGAGGCGCTCCTCATCTCCCAGGAGCTCGCAGGCCTGGCCGACCAGGCCAGGCACTGGCAGGCAGTCCTCGGCGCCCTCGGCGGCATCGACATCAGCGGACTCCTCGGCACGGCCGCGGAGGAGCTGAGGCCCGCGCCGCTCGGGCCGCACTGGAGGGTGCGATGAGCTCATCCGAAGCCTTCGTGGAGTTCGTTCAGGCGATGCCTCCGCTTCGTTTCGTCTCACACTGCAGCGCCTCGGCGCCCAGGTCCTCTGAGAAAGGGTTCCTCTATGCCTTTGTCGTCCGCATGGCAGCCGTCGTCCTCGACGTACGAGGAGGGCAGCTTCAGCGTCACCGCCCGCGGCGGCCCCAGCCGGATCAACCTCAACTGGGAGTCGCTCATCAGCGCCTCAGTGCATCTCGGCGAAGCAGTCACAGTGATGAACGAGCAGCGCACCCACCTCATCGACGCAGACCGCGCCTCCCTGCCGGCACCGGTGTGGCGATGCGTCGGCTTTCAGACGAGGCTCCTGCTGCTGTGCAGCGCGGTGACCACGGGGCAGTGGAGCATGGAGCAGACGCTCATCGGTGTCGAGGCCGCGCACGAGGCCTATCGCGAGGCGGAGAGCTCAGCGCAGCGCTGGATCGATCAGCTGACTCGCGGCAGCCTTCCGGCGCAGCTCTGGGGTCGGCTTCAGGGCGGCGGGTCGGACGAGTACGACTCAGATCGGCTCGCCTCGTCCGTGATCCAGGAGACCTATGGGGTTCGAGAGGCTGCGGCCCTGTTCGGAGGATTCATCCCCATGGGACGCCAGGCCCACACCGCAGCGATGCAGGCGGAGGGGACTCTTCGCATCGCCGGCGCCGGAGCCGGCCGGTGGACAGAGGACCTGATGCGTCGGAACCGGCTGGTGGTCCAAGGCGCCGAGGAGCTGCCGCAGGTTGCCTACACCGGGCCCCTGTCGAACTACCTGGAGAGCGTCGAGGGGCCGCTGAGGCGGAAACATCGTCATCAGCACAGTGGACAAGGGTCAGGAGGACGATGTCTATGTCGTCCACCTGCCCGGACTGGACCCTGAGGCGGTGACGCCCGGCAGCGCTGATCGCTCATCCGGACGAGGGCGCTGACCACCACCGACGCGTTCTTCAACGACGCTGATCGCCTGGGCGACGCTGTTCTCGAGGCGCTCAGACAGCAGGGTGCGCCCGCCGGAGCCTCTGTGGTCCTCACCGGGCACAGTCAAGGAGGGCTGGCGGCGGTGAAGCTGGCGGACGGCTCCTCCGCCGTGTCGCAGAAGTACTCCGTGAAGCACACGGCCACCGTCGCGGCGCCCGCCGTCAGCGGCCACATCAGCTCTCAGTCACCCATCAGCCACTTCCTGGATGAGAAGGATCCCGTGCCCAAGCTCGGAGGCGGGTTCAACGGGGTCTCATCCGACCGGCACGAGTACCGCTACGACTACAGGCGCCCGGAGGAAGCGGCCGAGGACTCGGACTCCGGACCGCTGGACTTCCTCTCCCACGACTACGGCCACAACGTGGAAGGCATCCGGTCCACAGAGTCTGACCCGCACGGGGAGCTGAGCGATGAGGACCGCCTGAACCTCGACGAGCTCGAAGCGCTGCTGCGCGGCTCAGCCTCCGTCACCGCCTACGACACCGGCTGGGAGCCCGTGCCGTGAACCCCCTCAGGCGCGCTCGGGCTGCAGGAACCGGCCCAGGAGCGCGGAGACCAGCGCAACAACGATCGCCCCGAGGACGCCGGCCCAGAGGAAGCCGTCGATCACGAACTCGACCCCCGGAATGAACTCCGTGACAAGCCACCCGGTGAGCATCAGCATGGCGGCATTGATGACGATCGCGAACAGGCCGAGCGTCAGGCACGTGATCGGCAGGGCCAGCAGGGACAGGACAGGCTTGATGACAGCGTTGATCACGCCGAAGACGGCCCCCACGACCAAGTAGGCCAGGACCACCATCAGCGGATCCTGACTCCACCCGCTCACCCAGATGCCGGGCACCAGCGTGGCGGCCCAGACGGCCAAGGCATTCAGAAGGATCACCAGTAGGATTCTCACAGCCACGATCCTAATGGTTTGTACCTTGTCAGCACCTGGAAGCCGCGATCGGCTATGAGAGGGTGAGCGGGACCGCCGTCGTCGCCGAGAGGAGCCCCACCTGTGCAGCCAATCCAGCTGCTCGCCGAAGACGGCACGCTGAAGGAGCACGAGACGTACACGCCCTACCTCGAAGGGCTCGACGACGCCTTCCTGCGGGACCTCTACCGGCACATGGCCGTAGAGCGTCGCTTCGACGCCGAAGCCACGAGCCTCCAACGCCAGGGGCAGCTCGCCCTATGGGCCCCCGCGACCGGCCAGGAGGCCGCGCAGATCGGGACCATCGCGGCGCTGAAGAGCACCGACATGGTGTTCCCCACCTACCGCGAGCACGCCATGGCGCTCTACCGCGGCATCAGCGCCGAAGAGATGATGACTCTCTTCCGCGCCACCGCCCACTCCGGGTGGGACCCCAACGCTTACAACTTCAACCTCTACGCCATCGTCCTCGCCTCTCAGGCGCTGCACGCCACGGGCTGGGCCATGGGGATCCAGCAGGACCTCAGGCTTGATGCGGTGCCCCGAGACCGGGCAGCCGACGAGATCGTCCTCGCCTGCCTCGGCGACGGAGCCTCGTCCCAGGGGGACATCCACGAGTCCATGGTGTTCGCCTCCTCCTACGAGCTGCCGCTGCTCTACCTGATCCAGAACAACCACTGGGCCATCTCGGTCCCCAGCCGCACTCAGTCGCGAGCACCCTTGGCGCACCGGGCCGCCGGCTACGGATTCGAAGGCATCCGGGTCGACGGCAACGACGTGCTGGCCAGCTACGCGGCGGCCGCGGCCTGCGCCGACAGCATCCGTGCAGGCAGCGGGCCCAAACTCATCGAATCTGTGACCTACCGGATCGGCGCCCACACCACAGCAGACGACCCCACCAAGTACCGGCCCGCCTCAGAGGTCGAGGAATGGTCCGCCAAAGACCCCCTGGTCCGGTACCGCACCTGGCTGACCGCATCGGACAAGGCCGACCAGAGCTTCTTCGACGAGATCGACTCCGAGGCGGAGGAGCTCGCCTCCGAGCTGCGCCGGATCGTTCCAGCCATGCGCCCCATAGACATCGAACGCGTCTTCGACACCGTCTACTCCGAGCCGCACAGGCAGGTCGAGACGGAGAAGGCCTGGCTCAAAGACTACGAGGCAGGCTTCGCAGACGAGGAGGAAGGCCGATGAGCCCCCAGCAGTCGTCCGCCGTTCAGGCCGAAGCCCCCCGCCGAGAGGCGTCGGGCAGCTCCCCAGCCCCCGACACCGCCGTACGGACCATGCCGCTGGCCAAGGCGATCAACGCCGCCCTGCGCGACGAGCTCGCCGCCGACGAGAAGACCCTCCTCATCGGGGAGGACATCGGAGCCCTCGGCGGCGTATTCCGGGTGACGGACGGGCTCCAGGCAGACTTCGGCGAGCACCGCGTGATCGACTCCCCCCTGGCCGAGTCCGGAATCATCGGAGCATGCATCGGCATGGCCATGCGGGGATACAGGCCCGTCGCCGAGATGCAGTTCGACGGATTCGTCTTCCCCGCCTACAACCAGATCACCACCCAGCTGGCCAAGATCCACAACCGGACCGATGGTGCGGTGCGAGTGCCGGTGACCGTGCGCATACCGTACGGCGGGCACATCGGCTCCATCGAGCACCACTCAGAGTCGCCCGAGGCACTCTTCGCCCATACCGCAGGGCTGCGCATCATCACCCCCTCCTCCGCCCAGGACGCCTACTGGATGACCCGTCAGGCCATCGTCTCGGACGACCCCGTCATCATCTTCGAGCCCAAGCGCCGCTACTGGCTCAAAGGCGAGGTCGACACCGCCAACCCGGCCCCCGACGCATTCAGCGCCCAGATCCTGCGCGAAGGCCGCGACGCAACCATAGCCGTCTACGGGCCGCTGGTCCCCGTGGCGCTCGCCGCCGCCGAAGCGGCCGCAGCGCAGGGCCGAAGCATCGAGGTGGTGGACGTCCGCTCCATCAGCCCGCTCGACGACGAGACCATCGCCCGCTCAGCGGCCAAGACCACGCGCCTGATCGTCGCCCACGAGGCGCCGACCTTCGGCGGCTTCGGCGCAGAGATCGCAGCCCGCGTCACCGAGCGCGCCTACCACCGGCTCACCGCCCCGGTGCTGCGCGTGGGCGGCTTCCACATGCCATACCCGCCCTCAGGGCAGGAGCACCGCTACCTGCCCGACATCGACAGGATGCTCGAAGCCGTCGAACGGGCCTTCGCGTACCAGAAGGGAGCCGCGCGATGACGCAGACCTTCATGCTGCCCGACGTCGGAGAGGGCCTCACCGAAGCTGAGGTCACCTCCTGGAAGGTCGCCCCCGGCGAGACCGTCGAAGTGAACCAGATCATCTGCGAGATCGAGACGGCCAAGTCTCTGGTTGAGCTCCCGGTGCCGTTCGCCGGCGAAGTCGCGGAGCTCCTCGCAGAAGAAGGGGAGACCGTCGAGGTGGGCAAGCCCCTCATCCGCATCGCAGGGGAGGGCGACGACAGCAGCGAGCCCGCCTCGGACCGCAGCGTCGAGACGGGCTCAGAGGCCGCAGACTCCAGCGAGGGGGAGCAGGCCCTTGTCGGCTCAGGCCCCAAGGCAGACCCCGCCAAGCACCGCCGGCGGCTGCGCCCCACGTCCCCCGACGTCATCGACGCCGCGGCGCTGGGGCTGGAGGAGCAGGCCCCGGCATCCCGGGCCCCCGGTCTGCACACCACCGACCTGGCGGAGATCGTCTCCCGGGCAAGCCCTCCCGTCCGCGCCCTGGCCAAAAGGCTGGGCGTCGCCGTCTGGGAGCTTGTCGGCTCCGGGCGCAACGGTCAGATCACCCGGGATGACGTCGAACGGCAGGCTCGCGCCAAGAAGGCTCAGCAGGACCAGGGCCAGACGCCCCGTGCCGGCGCCCCCACACCCCAGGGCAGGCCGCCGACGCCGCAGGAGGTGGGCCTTCTCTACGACGGGCCTCGCGAGGAGAACGTGCAGGTGCGCGGCGTGCGCAAGGCTACGGCGCTCAATGTCGCCGCCTCGGCGCAGAACGTGCCCCACGTCTCGGTGTTCAAAGAGGTGGACGTCACACGCACCATGGAGCTGCGGGCAGCCCTGAAGCAGGACCCCTCCTACCAGGGCCTGAGCGTGTCACCGATGCTCTTCGCCGCGAAGGCGATCATCTGGGCCGCACGCCGGAACCCCCAGGTCAACGCCACCTGGCACGAGACGCACTACACGCTGCGGAACTATGTGAACCTCGGCGTCGCAGCAGCGACGCCTCGCGGACTGGTGGTCCCGGTCATCCACGAGGCCCACACCTACAACACGCAGGGCCTCGCGGCAGCCATCACCCAGCTGACCGTCGACGCGCGGGATGGCCGCACCACTCCCGGCGAAATGCAGGGCGGGACCATCTCCATCACCAACATCGGAACCTTGGGGCTGGACTCAGGGACCCCCATCCTTCCGCCCGGCCAGGCGAGCATCATCGCACTCGGTGCAGTGCGCAAGAAGCCGTGGGTCGTCGACGGCCAGATTGTTCCGCGCGATGTGATGGTCATCGGGGGATCCTTCGACCACCGCCTCATCGACGGCGACAAGGCGGGGGCCTTCATCTCCGATGTGGCCTCGGTGATGGAGCAGCCCGGCCTGCTCATCAACTGAGGTCACTGCCCAGAAGCCATGCTCCTGTCGGGGGCGGAGCTCCCGGTCAGGCGTTCCACAGACCGTAGCTGTCACCCAGGCTTGCGATCTTCTGCGCCCGAGCCAGGCGGGGAAGGTATGAGCCGTCCCCGATCGCCGCACCCGACTCATGAGCCTGGATGACCTCCCTGGCCCACTGCAGCTCCTCGTCCGAAGGGGCCAGCCCTCGATTCACCTGCTCGACCTGGGTGCGGTTCAGCGAAAGCTTGCCGGTCATTCCCATCTCGGCGGTGACTCGGCAGGCCTCTGCGACGGCCTCAGCAGAGGCATTGGCCTCCGCGGGTCCGTCGATGGCCCCGGGCAGGCCGCCCACACGAGAGGCGATGACCAGGCGCGAGCGTGCATACGCCAGTGCCATGGGGTCGGATGAGACGCCGACGTCCTTGCGGAAGTCGTTTGTTCCGAATGCCAAACGGAACGTACCCGGCGAAGAGGCGATCTGAACGGCGTTCTCGACACCGAGAGCGGATTCGATGAGCGCGATGACTGGGGTGCCCGCCCTGAGGCGCATCGCTGTGTAGGCCACCTGGTCAGGCCGCTCGGTCTCGGCGAGCATCACGCCCCGGAGGCCGTCCGCCTTCGACAGGGCCTTGACATCATCCTCCCAGTGCTCGGAGGTCGTCGGGCTGATCCGAACCCATGCAGTCATCCCGCCGTTCAGCGCACCGAGCACCGACTCCCGCGCCGCCGCCTTGCCGTCAGCGGGAACGGACGCCTCCAGATCAAAGATCACCGAGTCCGCCTCCGATGCCAGCCCCGGTGCGAAATCGTCCTCCCTCGAGGCGTTGATCAGCAGCCACGAACGCGACAGTTTGGCGGGCAGAGCGGCAGCTCGGCGGTTTCGGATCGGCATGCCTCCAGCCTAGCCTGAGGGGAGCTCGTGGAGCGGCACCTTCTGCTTGACACACCCCTTCCCAGCGCCGCACACTTAGTCCACAGCGGGTGCTTCAGACTCTGAAGAAATCCGCGGGAATGACTTCTACGTTGTTCTCGTTACCCCTGGATACAGACGTGACTCAGAGCATCCGTTCCCTCTGTGTCACACTCTGAATAGTTGAGAAGTTGAGGCTGGGTGCCAACCATCCCACCCCCTCCGTGCGGCATCCGGACTCCTTCTCAACAGAGGTGGGGGCGGCCCCCGTTCACCGCCCCCACCTCGCCCGCCCTTCTTCGCGCAGACCACCCGCGTCAGGCTGCGCCTGTGCCGCGGCGGTTTCCTGCCCCAGGGCCCTCTGACGTACTCTTTTCCGGTGCTTACCTGCCGGCTCTCATCCATTCTCGGTGCTGCTCTCGGCCTCACGCTGACCCTCAGCGCATGCGGAGGAGGTCAGGACGACGGAAGCAGCTCGCAGGGCAGCGGAGACCAGGGCTCCCAGGAGCAGGAGTACGACAACCCGGTGCCTGCCCCGGAGTACGAGGATGACGACTCAGTGCGTCTGCCTCTGGGCTTCATCAGCCCGGTGGGGCAGAACGAGGCAGCACCGCTGGAGGACGGCGGCATCGGCGAGGCTGATGACGCTCCCGGCGATCCCTTTCAGGCCCAGCCTGAGCAGTCGGAGCCGCACCTGACGGAGATCGCCAGAACGGACGCCTTCGGATGTGAGGACCGCATCTCGGTCATCCAGACGGTGCCGATGGTGGTGGATGACCCCGCCGGAGCGGCCCTTGAGTTTCTGCTGGAGGACCAGTACGGCCAGCACGGCAGCCCTGAGTTCGTGAATGCCCTGGCCGTCACTGATCTCAGCATCGAGAGCGTCGAGCATTCGGGAGGCACCGTGACGGTGGAGCTTTCGGGCCAGCCCCCGGCAGCAGGCGGCTGCCAGGCGTGGCAGGTGCTGAAGCAGATCGAGACCACAGCCCGGATGGCCACGGGCGCGGATGAGGCAGAGGTCCTCCTCGAGGGCGCGAGCCTGGCCGAGCAGCTGGGCATCAGCGAGGACTCGCCGCTGCAGATCAACGAGATCGAACCCGAAGTGGAGTACTGAGCGGCCTGAGCGCACCGGCTGAGGACGCACGTGCCTCAAGCCGGGTGCTCAGCTCCTCCTGAGATCGAGGTCAGCTTCGGCGAACTCCGCACCGGGCTCGGCAGGCTCCTCGCCGGATGCCCGCCGGATCTCGAGATCACGCAGCTCCACCCGCCGGATCTTTCCCGAGATGGTCTTGGGCAGCTCTGCCTCTTCGATCCTGCGCACCCTCTTGAATCCGGGCACAGAGTCCCGGCAGTGCTGAAGGATGGAGGCGGCCGTCTCCCTGCTCCACTGCGCATCCCGGGTCAGGGACACGAAAGCTTTGGGGACAGAGAGCCGCAGGGCGTCAGGAGAGGGAACGACGGCTGCCTCGGCGACCGCAGGATGCTCCACCAGCACCGACTCCAGCTCGAACGGGGAGATGCGGTAGTCGGAGGACTTGAACACGTCGTCGGAGCGCCCGACGTAGGTCAGCACGCCCGACTCCTCCCGTCGGACCACATCGCCGGTGTGGTAAACACCGTCGCGGAAGGCCTCCGAGGTGCGCTCCTCGTCTCCGAAGTAGGCCTTGAAGAGGCCCGCAGGCCGATCCGGGCTCTGCTCCCGCTCCGCCCGCAGACAGAGCTCACCCTCATCGGAGGCCTCGCCGCTCTGGGGGTCCACGATGACGACCTCGTAGCCCGGCAGGGGACGCCCCATGGAGCCGGGCACGACGTCCTGCCCCGGAGTGTTGGCCACCTGCAGAGTGGTCTCCGTCTGGCCGTAGCCGTCGCGGATGGTGGTTCCCCATGCTCGCTCCACCTGTGCGATCACTTCGGCGTTGAGCGGCTCGCCCGCGGAGACGGTCACCCTGGGGGGAGTGGTCAGCTGGGCGAGATCGGCCTGGATGAGCATGCGCCACACGGTGGGCGGTGCGCAGAAGCTGGTGACGCCGTGCTTCTCCATGGTCTGCATGAGAGCGACCGGGTCGAAGCGGCCGTAGTTGTAGACGAAGATCGTGGCTTCGGCGATCCACGGCGCGAAGAAGCTGGACCATGCGTGCTTGCCCCACCCGGGGCCTGCGACGTTGAGGTGCACATCGCCCGGCCGGATGCCGATCCAGTACATGGTGGTCAGATGCCCCACGGGGTACGAGGTGTGCGTGTGCTCCACCAGCTTGGGCAGGCTCGTGGTCCCGGAGGTGAAGTACAGCAGGAGGGTCTCGTCGGCTGCGGTGGCCCGATCGGGGGCGAACTCCGGGGATGCCTCGTATGCCTGCGGAAACGAGAGGATGCGCCGGGCCCCTCCCTGAGGGGAGTCCACCGCCGGGAGCGAGGCATCCGGGGTGTATTGCCCGGGCACGTGGATGAGCGTGAGGTCGCCCTCAACCGCGGAGAACTTCTCGCAGTCTGCCGCACCGGCGACGGCCCACTGAGCTCTGCCGCGCGCCACGCGGTCCTGCAGGTCGGCCGGTCCCATCTGGGTGGCGGTGGGGATCAGCACGGCGCCGAGCTTGATGCCGGCGAGCATGATCTCCCACAGCTCCACCTGGTTGCCGAGCATCAGGATGATTCGGTCCCCGCGCCGGACTCCGGCTGCGCGCAGCCAGGTGGCCGTCCGGTTCGATCTGTCGGCCAGCTCGGCGAAGGTGCGCCGCAGGACTGAGCCGTCTGCTTCGGCGATCACCAGGGCATCCTGGTCGCGGCGCTCGGGGCTTGCAGCGATCACGTCGAACCAGTCGAGGCCGAAGTTGAAGTGCGGGATCTCGGGCCAGCGGAACTCTGCGCGAGCCCGGTCGTAGTCCGTTCGGCAGTCCACCAGCTGGTCGCGTGCGGTGCGGAATGCGTCAGCTGCGGGGTTCTGGCTGGTGTGTGTCACGACGCGGGTACGTCCTTCGATTCGGCGGACAGTGCGGCTTCCGTGACAGCCTAGGACTGTATGCGAGCCCCGCACTGGTGCGGTGCCCATGAGTCCGCATAGTGATCCTTATATGATCGGGACAATATTTCTACTGGTGGGAGGCTGAATGCAGAGCGTTGAGGAGGGCTTCAGCGTCGGGCTGCGCATCTCCTCACCGGTGCTCATTCTGGCCGGACCATCCCCCGCCTCGAGTGAGCTGACGGCGCGGCTTCGGAGCCTCGACGTCAAGGTGCTCACTGCCTCTGCCGCTGACGCGGCGGTGCAGCTCGCCGAGGAGGAGGACGTGCATCTGGTGGTGGCCGACGCCCGCGCGTCACGTCGGATCGCGGAGCTCGACGACGCGGTCGCTCGTCTGCGCGAGGGGCGCGCCGAGATGGCGGGCCTGCTGTGGTTCGATTCGGATGCCCCCGACGCCGAGATCCTCAGCCTGTGCACCTCCGCAGATGATCACATGGCTGCTCATATCGGTGTCGACGAGTCGCTGCGGAGGCTGCACCTGCTCACCGGGCGCATACCTGAGAGCAGGGACGGCGAGCGCCTGGTGATCGGAGATCTTGAGCTTGACGCCCACAGCCGGACGGTCACGCGCGCTGGTGTGGACATCGACTTGTCCGACACGGAGTTCCGGCTTCTGCGCCTGCTGATGCGCCACGCGCGCACAGTGCTTCCCAAGTCTCAGATCCTTCAGGAGGTGTGGGAGTACGAGTTCGCTGGCCAGGCCAACCTGGTGGAGCTGTACATCTCGTACGTGCGCAAGAAGATCGAGAACGGCATGCCCCGAATGATCCACACCGTTCGGGGCGCCGGCTACGTGCTGCGGCCGGCCTCGGACTGAGCGCGCCGTGAGGCCCTGACGGCCCCGAGTCCCAGCGAGAGGGCGAGCAGGGCGAGTATGGCTGCCCACAGGGTGGCGCCGGTCTGGGCCAGACCGATCTCCTCGCTGGCCTGCGTGCCCTCCGTCTCGAACGGCCCCTCAGCAGCGTCCTCGCCGGCTCGCGCGCCCTGCTGGAGTCCGGTGAAGGGGTTCAGTGTGCCGGTCATCCCCGGCATGGTCAGCGAGTAGCTGCCCTCCGGAACTTCGAGGCTGTCCTCAGGTGCGGGGTTGGGCGCTCCAGGAAGCGAAAGTCCTGCGGCCGGGGACGAAGGAGTGCCCTGCGGCCCCTCCTCTGTGGGCGTCGGAGCCGCGACCGCGTCGTCGGCGGTGTCGGTCTCGTCGTCCTCACCGTCCTCCGGGACGGTGGCGTCCGGCCCTTCAGTGTCGGGGGTCTGGGCGTCTTCGTCGAGCTGGGTCTGTGTGGGAGTGGACTCCGGCTCCGTCTCCGTCTCCGGCGTTGGGCTGGCTGCGGCGTCGCCGTTGACGGTGATGACGGCGGAGCACCCGGAACGTCTCCCCGTCCGCGGAGGTCCCGTTGATCGTCAGAGTGTCCTGTTGGGTGCCGGTGACTGATTCAGGGGCCGTGTATGTGAGCTGGCTGCCGCTGAGCGAGACGGATGCGCCCAGGGAGGAGCCGCCGGGGCCTAGGCTCAGCTGCGTTCCGCTCGGCGCGTTGATCGTCAGAGTGGCCTGCTCGCCGGCATTGATGCTGGTGCGAGGGCATTCAAAGCTGAACGCCTCGGGCTCCTCCGGCTCGGTCTCATCCGGCACATCAGTGTCTTCCGCCGGGTCGGTCTCGAGCTCCGGCTCCGGCTCCGCATCTGCCTCCTCGGGCTCGGGCTCCAGAGGCTCTTCCGGCGTAGGCGTCGGAGTAGGTGTGGGCGTTGGGGAGGCGTCGACGGTGGGCTCGGGAGCCCCCTCATCGTCCTGCGTCACGGAATCGTCCTCTTCGTCCTCTGACACACCGTCCTCAGTGCCTTCGGCGGTCTGAGCGGGCGTCGGCTCCGCAGTCTCAGAGGCATGCGAAACCGCTGCCCCGGGGATCAGGAGGAGGGCGGCGAGGAGGGGAGCTGCCGCAGCTGGACGTGCACGCACGCCGAGGAGTCTACAGGCCAGTAACAGCTGGTATCACGCGAGACGCTCCGGAGGGGACGCAGTCAGCGACGGGTCGGTCTGGGCCAGGTGCCCCACGGCTTCCTCGATCGCTGAGATGGTCTCTGCGGGCAGCGTCACACCTGCGGCGGCCGCGTTCGAGGCGATCTGCTCGGGCCGCGAGGCGCCGACGAGCGCTGAGGCCACGTTGGGCCGGTTCAGGACCCACGCGATGGCCAGCTGGGCCATCGTCAGACCCTGGTCCTCGGCGATGGGGCGCAGCTGCTGGACGGCGCGCAGGACCTCGTCGTTGAGGTACTTCTCGACGAAGTGTCCGGATTCCTCGTGGGCTGCCCTGGACCCCTCCGGATACGGCTCCCCGGGCTTGTACTTGCCGGTGAGGACGCCCTGGGCAATGGGAGACCAGACGATCTGGCTGACCCCCAGCTCCTCGGAGGCCGGAACGACCTCCTCCTCGATCACCCTCCAGAGCATGTTGTACTGCGGCTGGCTGCTGATGAGCTGGATGCCCAGATCCTCGGCCAGTGCATGGCCGGCCCTGATCTGCTCCGCAGTCCACTCGCTGACGCCGATGTAGAGCGCCTTGCCCTGGCGCACCACGTCGGCGAAGGCCTGCATGGTCTCCTCCAGCGGTGTGGCGTAGTCGAACCGGTGCGCCTGATAGAGGTCCACGTAGTCGGTGCCGAGCCGGTTCAGCGAGCCGCTGATCGACTCCATGATGTGCTTTCGGCTCAGGCCGGTGTCGTTCGGGCCCTTGGGGCCGGTGGGGAAGTAGACCTTGGTGAGGATCTCCAGGGATTCCCGCCGCTGGCCCTTCAGAGCATCGCCGAGAACCTGTTCGGCGATGGTGTTGGCATACACGTCCGCCGTGTCGAAGGTGGTGATCCCTGCGTCGAGGGCGGCGTGCACGCACTGCGCGGCCACTTCGTTCTCCACCTGGGACCCGTGGGTCAGCCAGTTGCCGTAGGTGATCTCTGAGATCTTCAGGCCGGAATTGCCGAGGTGTCTGAACTCCATGATCGCCAGCGTAGGCCACGCCCTCGGCAAAGTCTCCCCCTTCTGGGCCGCCCCCGGGCGCCCTCGGTCCCGCACTGGGTCGCTGGTAGGTTGCTTTCATGGCAGAGCTTCCTGTGATCACAGTCCTGCACCCCGCCGACGCCTCAGGGCCGATGGCCGTGCCCCCTGGTCTGGAGCGCCTCGAGGGGCGGGCCGACATCCGGCTCACCGCCCCCGAGGGCCTGTCTGAGGCAGTCCGCGGAGCAGATGCGCTCTTCCTCTGGGACTTCTTCTCGGAGGCTGTGCAGGACGCATGGCCGCAGGCGGACCGACTGGCCTGGATCCACGTGGCGGCAGCAGGAGTGGACAAGCTGATCTTCGACGAGCTCGCCGCATCCGAGGTGACGGTCACCAACGCTCAGGGAACGTTCGACCGGCCCATCGCAGAGTGGGTGCTCGGGGCAGTTCTGGCCGAGGCCAAGGACTTCGCCGCCGGGTACGAGTACAAGTCGCAGAAGGTCTGGAAGCACCGTGAGACGCGTCGGGTGCAGGGGCTCTCAGCGATCGTGGTCGGCACCGGCGCGATCGGACGCGAGACGGCTCGTCTGCTGAAGGCTGTGGGCATCGAGGTGCGCGGCGCAGGCCGGAGAGCCCGCCAGGGCGACCCGGACTTCGGCGAGGTGGTGCTCTCAGAGAGCCTCGAGGAGCACGTCGGCGACGCGGACATCCTCGTCAACGCTGCGCCTCTGACCCCGCAGACGCACGGGCTGATCGGCCGCGGCGTCCTGAGCGCCATGAAGCCTGGGGCCCACTTTGTGAACATCGGCCGTGGCCAGTCGGTGGATGAGGCCGCACTGGCTGACGCGCTGCGGCAGGGGCCTGTGGGCTTCGCCTCGCTCGACGTGTTCGAGACCGAGCCGCTGCCTGAGTCCTCGCCGCTCTGGGAGATGGAGAACGTGCTCATCAGCGCGCACATGTCAGGCGACGTGGTGGGGTGGCAGGAGACCCTCGCAGAGCAGTTCCTCGACAACGCCGAAAGGTGGCTCGAGGGGCAGTCGCTGAACAACGTGGTGGACAAGGAGAAGGGCTACGTGCCCCAGCCCCGGTGACTGGTCTGTGTCCGTGGCGGGGCACAGGCGCGCCGCGTGGCACACTGACCGCAGAACGTGTTCGGCGACACCCTGATCGAGGAGGCCCCCATGACCGATTTGGCAGACCTGACCGCAGCGGAGCTGCTCGACGGCTATGCGTCGGGACAGTTCACACCTGTCGACGCGACGGAGGCAGCCCTGACCCGCATTGAGGAGCGGGACGGCGACCTGAACGCCTTCGTCCTGGTGGACAGGGAGTCCGCACTGGCCTCGGCGCAGGAGTCCGCCGCCCGATGGCGATCGGGGGAGACGCTCGGCCCCGGCGACGGGGTGCCCACCAGCATCAAAGACATCTTCGGCACCAAAGGGTGGCCCACCCTGCGCGGCACCACCCTCATCGATGAGGCAGGTCCCTGGGAGTGGGACGCTCCGTGCGTGGCGCGCCTGCGTGAGACCGGCGCGGTCCTCCTGGGGAAGACCGCCACCCCGGAATTCGCGTGGAAGGGCGTGACGGACTGCAGTCGGTTCGGCGCCACATCCAACCCCTGGGACGCGTCCACCCACGCAGGCGGCTCCTCCGGCGGGTCGGCGGCGGCGGTGGGCGCCGGCATGGGTCCGTGGTCGGTGGGCACCGACGGCGGCGGCTCCGTCCGAATCCCGGCCTCCTTCACCGGGACGGTGGCGCTCAAGCCCACCTACGGCCTCATCCCGATGTACCCGTCCTCGCCCTTCGGCACCCTCGCGCACGCCGGTCCGATGACCCGGACCGTCACCGACACTGCGCTCCTTCTTGATGTCATCTCGGGGTACGACCCTCGGGACTGGTCCTCGCTGCCGACGCCGCACACCTCGTTCGTGCAGAGCCTCGAGGGCGATCTGAAGGGGCTGCGCATCGCCTTCAGCGCTGACCTCGGGTTCGGCACAAACGACCCTGAGGTGGACCGCCTGGTCCGGGATGCCGTGAAGACGCTGGAGGAGGGCGGTGCGATCGTCGAGGAGGTGGATCCCGGCTTCGAGGACCCGGTGGAGCCGTTCCACGTGCTCTGGTTCACCGGTGCCGGCAAGGTCCTCGAGGCCTATGAGGACGACGCCATGGAGAAGATCGATCCGGGCCTGCGGGAAGGAATCGAAAAGTATCAGGACGCCACCGCCCGCGACTACCTGCAGGCGGTGCAGGTGCGCATGAACATGGGCGTGCAGATGGGCGCCTTCCACCAGAAGTACGACCTGCTCGTGACTCCCACCATGCCGATCACCTCCTTCGACTGCAGCCGGCAGTCCCCCCAGGGCTGGTCCTCGGACCTGTGGACCTCCTGGACCCCCTACACCTACCCGTTCAACATGACGCAGCAGCCCGCCGTCTCGGTGCCCTGCGGAGTGGCCGACAACGGCCTGCCGGTGGGACTGCAGTTCGTCGGCGCGCGCAACCAGGACGCCGCAGTGCTGCGGGCCGCAGCCGCCTACGAGCAGCTGGAGGGCAGCAGCTTCGCCCGGCCCAGAGCCTGACCCCATGGGCAGGCTCACAGGAGCCGGGCAGTCGGCAGGCGGGGCTCCGTGCGCCCTTCGCTGAGGGCGGTCCTCACCGGCCTGTGCATCACACAGGTCACCGCGTGGGGCACGCTCTACTACGCCTTCCCCGTGCTCTCGGCGCGCATCGCAGAGGACACCGGATGGACTGTGGCGCAGACGACCGCCGCATACTCCGCCGGGCTCGTCGTGTCGGCTCTGCTGGGGATCCCCGCAGGCAGGCTGCTGGACCGGCGCGGACCGCGCCTTGTGATGACCGCGGGCTCCGTCGCGGGAACCGCTGCTCTGGTCATCATCGCCGCGGCCCCCAACTACCCCGTCTTCGTGGCCGGCTGGCTGCTCGCCGGGGTCGGCATGGCAGGCACTCTCTATCCTCCGGCGTTCGCGGCCGTGACGAGGTGGTACGGACATCGGCGGGTGTTCGCCCTGACCGTCATCACGCTGATCGGCGGTCTGGCCTCCACGGTCTTCGCTCCGGTGACGGAGGCGCTCGCGGGAAGCCTTCCCTGGCAGCACGTCTATCTGGTGCTCGCCGGAATCTACGCCCTGATCACCCTGCCGCTGCACGCCGTCGTCCTGAACCGCGCGTGGCCCTCGGACCAGAGCGCATCATCGGCCGAGGGAGCGGACGAGACCGACCAGCAGTACGCGCGGGCCGTGATGCGCTCCCCGTCGTACGTGCTGATGACCGTCGGCATGACGCTGGGGGCGCTGTCGATGTTCGCGGCGATGATCAATCTCGTGCCCATGCTCATCGACCGAGGGGTGTCCTCGACGCTCGCCGCGTGGGTGCTGGGCCTGGGAGGCGCCGGCCAGGTGCTGGGGCGGCTGTTCTACTGGGCGATGGAGCGAGGCATGAGCGTGCGCGCCCGGACCCTGCTGATCTACGGCATCACGGCAGTGGCCACGGGGCTTCTTGCCCTCGATGCCTCGAATGCGGTGTGGCTGGTGATCGTCTCAGTCGGGGCAGGCGTGGGTCGGGGGCTGTCCACCCTGCTGAAGGCGACGGCCGTGACGGATCGCTGGGGGCCGCGGGCCTACGGACGGCTCTCCGGGGTGTTCAACGCCCCGGTCATGCTGGCCATCGCGGTCGCGCCCGCCGCCGGTGCGTGGGGAGCTCAGCTGCTGGGAAGCTGGGAGCTGATGTACGTGGTGCTGGCTGCGGTGGGCGCTGCGGCCGTGGCGTCGCTGGCGCTCAGCGTGCCCCGCCCCCCCCCGTGAGGGCGGCGCGTAGCGGCTTTGCAGCCGGTCCGCTTCCCGCGTAGTATGAGTCGTTGTCCGCTTGGCTGTGCTGTGCCCCTTCGCGGGGTTCAGCGCCCGGAAAGCAGCTCAGGCGCCAAAATTTTGCACCGTCCGCGTGGTCTCCGCGCGTCCGCAGGCAGCTTCGGTTGGATCTCACCCAGCCTGGTCGCTCGTACCGGTGCCAGTGAAGCGGTTCGCACCGCGGACCGAAAAACAGCATCTACGTACTCATCAGCTCAAGGAGTGATCATGGCAGCACGTTGCCAGGTGACGGGAGTGGTGCCGCAGTTCGGCAACCAGATCTCGCACTCGCACCGCCGCACCAAGCGCCGGTTCGACCCGAATATCCAGAAGAAGACCTACTGGGTCCCCTCCCTCGGACGGAAGGTGACTCTGAACATCTCCACCAAGGGGATCAAGACCATCGACGTGCGCGGGATCGACGCCGTCGTCGCCGACCTGCTTGCGAAGGGTGAGAAGCTCTAATGGCAAAGGACAAGGACGTACGTCCGATCATCAAGCTGAAGTCGACGGCCGGCACAGGGTTCACCTACGTGACCCGCAAGAACCGCCGCAACAACCCTGACCGCATTGTGCTCAAGAAGTATGACCCGGTCGTCCGCAAGCACGTCGACTTCCGAGAGGAGCGCTGATCATGGCCAAGAAGTCCAAGATCGCAAAGAACGAACAGCGCAAGGTCATCGTTGAGCGCTATGCCGAGAAGCGCGCCCAGCTGAAGAAGACCCTGATTGACCCCAACGCCTCCGACGAAGAGCGTGAGGCCGCACGCGTGGGTCTGCAGAAGCTGCCCCGCGACTCAAGCCCCGTCCGCGTCCGCGACCGCGACAGCATCGACGGCCGCCCCCGCGGCACGTTCCGGAAGTTCGGCATCAGCCGCATCCGCTTCCGCAACATGGCTCACAACGGCGAGCTCCCCGGCATCACCAAGTCCTCCTGGTGACCGCTTAGGCGAGCAGCCGTTCAGAAGGGATCCTCCCGAGGGAGGGTCCCTTCTTCTTTGCCCTGAAAGTGTCGGAATCACTCAGCTCGGAGCGGAAAAGCCCGCCGAATCGCCGCACCAGCGCGTTTCGGGCTTGCAGGCTCAGGCGGTGGTGGTAAGTTGCCGTTCTGACAGCCCGCTGGGCCGAGATCCGCGGAATCATGCGGAATTCGGCGGTCCACGGGACCTATTGAGGAACAAGTCCAGGAGGACAATCACCATGGCACTTAACCGCAGCGAGCTCGTCGCCGCCGTCGCTGAGAAGTCCGGCAACTCCCAGGCCGCCGTCAACGGTGTGCTCGACGCCGTCTTCGAGGTCTTCTCCGAAGAGGTCTCCAACGGCTCCAAGGTCTCCGTCCCCGGCTGGCTGTCCGTGGAGCGCACTGAGCGCGCCGCCCGCACCGGCCGCAACCCCCAGACCGGTGAGAGCATCGAGATCCCGGCCGGATACTCCGTCAAGCTCTCCGCCGGCTCCAAGCTGAAGGCTGCCGCCTCCGGCAAGTGATCCGCCCGAGCGTGCCCCCTCAGCCGTGCTGAGGAGGGTGCAGAAGAGCCCGTGACGTGAAGATCGTCACGGGCTCTTCTGCGTCCGGAGCCGGTAGAATTCTCACCATGCACCTCGCAGCTCTTCACGCCTCCGCGGCAGCGAACGCACAGCCGGACAGCCCCACGTGGGCGCCCATCCTCTTCGCTGCGGGTGCATTCGCGTTCATGGTGGTCGTGCTGCTGACCATGTGGAAGAAGATTCGGACCAACGAGCAGTGGCACCAGGCCGAAGAGGACACCGAGGGGAACGACCACGGCACCGGACATGACCGCGAGGACTGAGCCGAAGCTCTGGGCAGCCCCGCTGCCCCTCACCGCGGCGGCCCTCTGCCTCGGCCTGCTCGTCCTTGCTGCGACCGGAATGCTCACAGGCCTCGGCGACGCCGACCGCATCCAGGACCCCGGTGCCGCTACGCGCTGGGGTCTTCCCATCGCGCGGTACATCCACCACATCGCAATGGCCGCGGCAGTCTCCGCAGCCCTCCTCGCCGCCGTGGCCGTGCCGCCTCGCACCGGGCCCCGCAGCCGCCAGCAGCGCAGATCCCGCGGCCCGGAGGGGGCGCCGGAGCACCCGCTCTACTCCAGAACTCTGCAGATAGCGACCGTCGCCTCGATCGTCTGGACGGTCGCGGCGATCGCGGTGCTCGTGCTCTCCTTCTCCTCGCTGGCCGGCATGGCCGTCACCGCCGAGGAGGAGTTCTCCGCAGGCTTCTTCGACTACGCCACCAACATCGCCACCGGCCAGGCGTGGCTGGGCATCGTCATCCTGGCGGGGCTCTTCTCCACACTGGTCACGGCGGTGCGCCAACCGGCAGGCCTGGGCTTCGTCGCACTGCTGGGACTGTGCGCTCTGATCCCCATGGCGATGGTGGGCCACTCGGCCTCCGGCGATGATCACATCGCCGCGGTGAACTCGCTGCTGCTGCACCTTGTGGGTGTGGTGATCTGGGTCGGGGGAGTCGTGGTCCTCGCGCTGCTGGCTCCTGAGCTGCGCAGAAGCGCCCTCACGCTGTCCGCCCGGGATCAGGGCGGTGCCGAGCTGCTGGGCACTGTCCTGCGCCGGTACTCGGGGCTGGCCGGCATCGCTCTGGTGCTGGTGGCGGTCTCCGGGGTCATCAACGCCGATCTGCGCGTCTTCGGGCTGGCGGACCTCTTCAGCACCCCCTACGGCCTGATGCTGGTGGCCAAGACGGTGCTCACCCTCGCTCTTGCGCTCATCGGCTGGGCCCACAGATCCTGGATCATCCCGCGGCTGGCCGGGGACTCCCGAGGAGCGGGTGCCGGCGGAAGCGGGCAGCCTGTCACCTCCTACGGCACCAGCCGCCTGCTGTGGCAGCTCATCCTCGTCGAGGTCGCGCTGATGGCCGCGGTCGTGGCCGTCTCTGCAGTGCTGGGCCGCACCTCCCCGCCGGTGCCCGAGGAGCTGCCGGACGACGCCTCAGCGGCTCGCACGCTGACCGGCTACGACCTGCCTCCGGAGCCCGGACTGGCCGAGTACTTCACCCTGTGGCGCATCGATTGGCTCTGGACCGCCGTCGTTCTGCTCCTCGCCGTCTGGTATGTGCGGGCCTTCCTGCGCGTGCGCCGACGCGGCATCGCCTGGCCTGTGATGCGGACCGTGTCCTGGCTGACAGGCTTGGGGGTGCTGCTCTGGGTCACCTCCGGAGGGCCCGCGGTGTACGGAATGGTGCTGTTCTCCGGGCACATGATCCAGCACATGACGCTGACCATGGTGGTGCCCATCTTCCTGGTCCTCGGCTCACCGGTGACGCTTGCGATGCGTGCGCTGACCTCCCGCACGGACGGCTCCCGCGGCCCCAGGGGATGGATCCTGTGGCTCGTGCACTCGCGATGGTCCCGGTTCGTGACGCACCCGATCGTCGCCTGCGTGAACTTCGCCGGCTCCATCATCGTCTTCTACTACACGCCGATCTTCGGCTTCGCCCTCGAATACCACCTGGGGCACGTCCTGATGGTGGCGCACTTCCTGATCACCGGGTACATCTTCGCGCTCGTCCTCATCGGGCGGGACCCGCTGCCCCAGCGGCCGCCCCACTTCGTCCGGGTCATCATTCTGCTGGCCACCATGGTGTTCCACGCGTTCTTCGCCATCGCCCTGATGCAGGCCGAGCAGCTCATCGAGGCCAGCTGGTTCGGCAATATGGGCCACGGCTGGTTCCCCGCCATCCAGGACCAGCACAACGGCGCGGAGCTGATGTGGGGACTGGGTGAGATTCCTGCCGTGGTCCTGGGCGTCATCGCCTGCATCCAATGGGCCAAGGACGACACCCGCGAGATGAAGCGCGTCGACCGGGAGGCCGACCGCACGGGCGACGCCGACCTTGAGGCGTACAACCGAGTCTTCGAAGAGATGGCTGAGCACGACGCGCGCCGATGAGGAATGCGCACCGCACCACCGGAGTTGGGAACGACTATGACTGAGACTGCAGCAGAGCGCACCATGCCGCGCACCCGTATCCGCGCCTCGGAGCTGGTCGGCCGAGGCTGGCTGAACACCGGCGGGGAGCAGGTCTCCCTGGAGGACCTGCGTGGGAAGATCGTCATACTCGACTTCTGGACCTTCTGCTGCATCAACTGCCTCCACGTCCTCGACGAGCTGCGGCCGCTGGAGGAGGCCTTCCACGACGTCCTCGTCACGGTCGGCGTGCACTCGCCCAAGTTCGAGCATGAGGCGGACCCCGACGCGCTCGCCGCCGCGGTGGAGCGCTACGAGATCGAGCACCCGGTGCTCGACGACCCCGAGCTGACCACCTGGCAGGCCTACTCGGCGCGCGCATGGCCCACCCTCGTCGTCATCGACCCCGAGGGCTACATCGCCGCGAACCTCGCGGGCGAGGGCCACGTGGCCGGCCTGACGTCCCTGGTGGAGGAGCTGGTCGCCGAGCACGAGGCCAAGGGCACCCTGCACCGGGGACAGGGGGTCTATGTGCCCCCCGAGCCGGTTTCGCGCACCCTCCGCTTCCCGAGCAAGGCGGTGGAGTCCCCGGGGGGCGAGGGACGCTTCCTGGTCGCGGACACCGGCCACCACAGAATCGTCGAGCTCGAGGATGATCTCCAGACCGTGGTTCGAGCCTGGGGCTCGGGCGAGCGCGGCCACCTGGACGGACCTGCCGAGAGTGCCCGCCTGAACGAGCCTCAGGGACTCGCAGTGCTGCCCGCCGCGGTGGCGGAGCAGGTCGGATACGACGTGCTGGTCGCCGACACCGTCAACCATCGTCTGCGAGCCCTGAGCACAGCCACCGGTGAGATCCTCACGCTGGCCGGCAACGGTGTGCAGCGTCTGATCGACGGCGACCGGGCCAAGGAGAACCAGGCTGAGTCGGTCGGCCCGCTGGCCGGCGGCGAGACGGGCACTGCCCCGGCGCAGGTGTCGCTGTCCTCACCCTGGGACGTGGTGTGGTCCGAGAAGCTCCAGCGAGTGGTCGTCGCGATGGCGGGCACCCATCAGATCTTCACCTACGAGCCGATCGCCGGTGAGCTGTCCCTCTGGGCGGGCACCGGTCTGGAGGGCCTGACGGACGGAGCCCCCGAGGAGGCGTGGTTCGCCCAGACCTCCGGGCTGGCCGTCGATGCTGCGGGCGACATCTGGCTCGCGGACTCCGAGACCTCCAGCCTGCGGGTGATGCGCGCGGCAGCCAGCCCCGATGCGCCGATCACCGAGACGCTGGTGGGGGAGGGGCTCTTCGACTTCGGCTTCCGCGACGGGGATCCCTCGCAGGCGCGCCTGCAGCACCCCCTCGGAGTCACCGCCCTGCCGGATGGGTCCGTGCTGATCGCAGACACGTACAACGGTGCCATCAGGC
Source organism: Nesterenkonia sp. NBAIMH1 (assembly GCF_007922635.1). NCBI lineage: Bacteria > Bacillati > Actinomycetota > Actinomycetes > Micrococcales > Micrococcaceae > Nesterenkonia > Nesterenkonia sp. NBAIMH1. The sequence goes on along the minus strand of NZ_CP042335.1, from coordinate 816,034 downwards.
GCTACGCCCCGGCCCGCACCGCCGCCGATGGTCAGCAGCTGCCCGCAGAGGTCTCCACGGTGGCGCGGGGCCTGAAGGAGCCCAGCGACGTGATGGTCGACGCCGACGGGACGAGCCTGCTGGTTGTCGAGACGAATGCCCACCAGCTGGTGCGGGTGGCCGTGCCGGAGCACTACCTCACGGTCGATGAGGGGGCTGCGCAGACTCAGCGGCCCGCGACGCAGGTCGCAGCCGGCGAGTTCGACCTCCAGATCGGGTTCAGCGCGCCGGCGGGACAGAAGCTGGATGACCGCTGGGGGGACCCCACGCAGCTGAAGATCTCATCGACGCCGCCTGAGCTCATCACCGACGGCGGCGGCAATTCGGAGGGGCTCCGCCGCACGCTGCGGCTGAACCCGGAGGTCGTCGAAGGCGTCCTGCACATCACAGCGCGCGCCGCCGCATGCGACGGCGCGCCCGGCGAGGACATCCCGATGCATGCCGCCTGCCACCTGTACCAGCAGGACTGGGGCATCCCCGTCGTCCTGGGCGAAGGCGGGGAGTCGCACCTGGAGCTTGACCTGCGCGGAGTCAAGTGAGCCGGGCGCGCCCGCGTCGATTAGGCTGGGGTTCAGCACCCGGACCCGGCGAAAGGCTGAGAAGACGATGACGACTATGGTCGTGGTGGCGAGCAAGCATGGCTCGACGGCTGAGATCGGCGAGCGCATCGCCTCGACGCTTTCTGCCCGGGGCGTGGCCGCCCACGTGAAGGACGTGGGCGAGGCCGGAGCGTGGCTCTACGAGTCCGACAACGTGATCGTCGGCTTCCCCGTGTACCGGCAGAAGTTCCTCAGCGAGGGGCCGCTGTTCCTGGACGCGCATCGTACGGAGCTGCAGGGCAAGCCTCTGTTCATCTTCGCGGTGGGCGGCGGTCCGCGGCTCGCCCCGGAGCTCACTGCCGAGCTGCGCCGCTTTCCCACGCGGGAGGTGACCTACTTCCGCGGCGCGATCACCGAGGAGACCCTGTCGTTCTTCGAGAAGCTCCAGCTGAAGGTGGCCAAGCAGCCCTCCGACGCGGATTATCGGGATTGGCCGGCGATCGAGGAGTGGGCAGACGGCCTGCTCGCCTACGGAGTCGCATAGGCCTGGCTGCTCCCTCGCGCCGTCGGGGTGAAGCACTAGAATGACCCGGGTGACTGAAGAGCACGGCGACGCCGAACAGCCTCCCGGCCAGGACCTGCGTGAGGAGTACGCCCAGCTCACCGAGCAGGTCAGCGCCCACCAGGTGGCCTACCACGTCGAGGATGCACCGCAGATCCCGGACGCGGACTACGACGAGCTCGTCCATCGGCTCCGCCAGCTTGAGGCTGAGCATCCTGAGCTGATCTCCGCGGACTCGCCCACCCAGCAGGTGGGCGGTGCGCCGTCCTCAGCGTTCGCTCCGGTGCAGCACCTGCAGAGGATGTACTCCCTGGAGGACCTGTTCTCGCTGGAGGAGCTTCGGGTCTGGTACGACCGGGCCGTGGCGTCGCTGGCTCGCATGCGTCCGGACGAGCAGCCTCGCTGGCTGGCGGAGGTCAAGATCGATGGCTTGGCCGTCAGCCTGGTGTACCGCCGCGGGGAGCTGGTGCGCGCCGCCACCCGCGGTGACGGAGCAACGGGTGAGGACGTCACCCACAATGTGCTCACCATCGACGACATCCCGCAGCGGCTCACGGGCGAGGGGCACCCCGAGGAGCTCGAGGTCCGCGGGGAGATCTTCATGCCCACCCAGGAGTTCGCCGCCCTGAACGAAAAGCTTCGGGAGGCCTCCGAGAAGGAGTTCGCCAACCCCCGCAACGCCGCCGCAGGCTCGCTGCGGCAGAAGGATCCCGCCAAGACGGCCGAACGGCCCCTGTCGATGTTCGTCCACGGCCTGGGCGCCCGCTCAGGCCTCTCCCTGGACAGTCAGCATGAGGCCTACGACCAGCTCGCCGAGTGGGGCCTCCCTGTCTCGCCCTACACGAAGGTCCTTGAGACCTTCGAGGAGCTCGAGGCATACCTCCACGAGCACGAGGCCAACCGGCACAGCCTGCTCCACGAGATCGACGGCGTCGTGATCAAAGTCGACGGGTTCGAGGGTCAGCGGGCACTGGGGCACACCTCTCGGGTGCCGCGCTGGGCGGCGGCGTACAAGTACCCGCCGGAGGAGGCGTCCACGGAGCTGCTGGACATCCGAGTGCACGTGGGCCGGACGGGCAGGGTGACTCCGTTCGCCATGCTCGAGCCGGTGAAGGTGGCCGGCTCCACCGTGGAGAAGGCCACGCTGCACAACCAGGAGGTCGTGAAGCTCAAGGACGTCCGCATCGGTGATCGGGTCACCGTCCGCAAAGCTGGCGACGTCATCCCTGAGGTCCTGGGTCCCGTGCCGGCCGAGCGTGAGCGCCGCGAGGCGCAGGGTCTGCTGCGCGAGTTCGTGTTCCCGGAGCTCTGTCCTGCCTGCGGCGCCTCGCTGGCGCCGGCCAAAGAGGGCGACGTGGACTACCGGTGCCCCAATGCCGAGACGTGTCCTGCGCAGCTGGCTGAGCGGGTCATCCACGTCGGCTCCCGCGGCGCACTGGACATCGAGGCCCTGGGCGAGGAGTCGGGACTTGCGCTGACCAACCCGGATCCTGAGGATGTGCGTCCCCCGGCGCAGCTGATCCACCGGGAGAAGACGGCGGAGTCCGGAGCTCCGGTGGAGTTCGACGATGAGGGTGAGCCTCTGCCGCAGACTCCGGTGCTGCGCAATGAGGCTGGCCTCTTCGACCTGACCCCGGAGGCTCTGAAGGGGGTCTACCGGTGGCGTGAGGTGCTGGAGAAGTCCTCGCAGAGCGGGAAGTTCGAGCCGACGGGGCGCTACGCCCCGGTGCTCTACTTCTGGACGAAGCCGCAGTACGGAGGGAGCGGTGAGGTCAGTCAGCCCTCCAAGCCCCGCGAGAACACCAACACCCTGTTCAGCGAGCTCCAGAAGGCCAAGGAGCAGCCCCTGTGGAGGGTCCTGGTGGCCCTCTCCATCCGGCACGTGGGGCCCACGGCGTCGCGGGCTCTTGCCAACGCCTACGGTTCGATGGAGAAGATCCGCGCTGCCAGCCAGGAGGAGCTGGCAGGGATCGACGGTGTGGGCCCGATCATCGCCTCCTCCATTCGCGACTGGTTCGACGTGGACTGGCACTGCCGCCTGGTCGACGCCTGGGCCGCCGCGGGGGTGCGGATGGAGGATGAGATCGACGAGTCCATGCCTCGCACCCTCGAGGGGCTCACCGTCGTGGTGACCGGCTCGCTCGAGCGGTTCTCCCGGGACGAGTCCAAGGAGGCGATCCTCGCCCGAGGGGGCCGCGCCTCAGGCTCGGTGTCGAAGAAGACCCACTATGTGGTGGCCGGCGGCTCCGCCGGTTCGAAGCTTGCCAAGGCGGAGCAGCTGGGTGTGCCCGTCCTGGATGAGGACCAATTTGAGATTCTGCTGAAGCAGGGTCCCCAAGGACTGGAGGAAAGCGCATGAGCACTGACCTGAGCACGCTGAACGAGCTGCTGAAGATCGCAGGCGAGGCCGCCCGCGCCGGAGCGGATGTGCTCGCCGGGCGGGCACAGACAGCTCCGGCGGGAATTCCTCTCACCGCGGAGAACTCCGGCCTGGAGACCAAGACCTCAGCGGCCGACTTCGTGACGGACTTCGACAAGAAGGCCGAGGACGCTGTGCGGAATGTGATCACCTCCTACCGGCCCCATGACGTCATCTCGGGCGAGGAGTACGGCACCACCGAGGTGGCGGACCCGTCCGGCTACCGCTGGTCCATCGACCCGCTCGACGGGACCACCAACTTTGTCCGCGGCATCGCCTACTACGGCACCTCCGTGGGGCTTCAGGCGCCTGACGGGGCGTGGATCGTCGGGGTCGTGGACGCCCCCGCCCTGCAGAAGATGTGGTGGGCCTCCGCAGGTCAGGGCGCCTGGACGGCGTCCTACACCTCCGAGCCGGTGCGCATGCACGGCCCCAGCGGGGAGCTGTCGGCGGGTCTGCTGGCCAGCGGCTTCGCATACGACGCGGAGCGGCGCGAGGAGCAGGCCGCAGCGGTGACGGACATGCTGGCCCAGTTCGGCAATATGCGCCGGCTGGGTGCGGCCGCCCTGGACATCTGCATGGTCGCAGAAGGGACCATGGACGCCTACGCGGAGTACGGCATTCAGGAGCACGACTGGGCTGCGGCCGCCGTGATCGCCGAGGAGGCGGGCACGCCCATGCGACGGCCCGCCCATGTCAACGGCAATGAGCACCCGGACTGGACGATCGCCGGGAACCTGGGCGTTCCGCATGACCGCCTGCGTCCGCGCCCCGAAGGTCTCTGATCCGGCATGAGCTTCACCAAGAGCGCTGAGCCGCCTGAGGCCGCGCGTGTGGAGGCAGCCGGCCTGCGCTGGCTGAAGGAGGCGGAGGCCCAGGGCGGGCCCCGCATCGCGGAGGTGATCGCAGCGGAGCACGGCCGCCTGGTCATAGAGACTGTTTCGGCGGACGGGCCCTCCTCACAGGCTGCCGCAGCGTTCGGGCAGGCGCTGGCCCGCATGCACGGATCCCTGCCGGAGGAGGCCGAATTCGGCGAGCTTCCGACGGAGCACCCGGGGGGCGTGCCTCCGCTGTTCGGTCCGGCTGACGCCCTGTTCGAAGTGGGTGCCGATGCGTACGAATCCTGGGGCGTCTTCCACGCCAGGGAGCGGCTCGATCCGGTGCTGGAGCGGCTGAGCGCCAGCATCAGCATGGAGGACGCTGCCTTTCTGGCCAAGGCGCGGAACCGGATCGCCTCAGGCGAGCTGGACTTCGAGGAGCCGGCCTCACGGATTCATGGTGACCTGTGGGCTGGAAACGTCATCTGGAGCGCAGAGGGAGTCGTACTCATCGACCCCGCCGCGCATGCGGGACACCGGGAGGCGGACCTCGCGATGCTGTCGCTGTTCGGGCTTCCGCACCTGGACACGGTGCTCGAGTCCTACCAGGATGCCTGGCCGCTCACCGACGGCTGGCAGGAGCGGATCCCTGCGCACCAGCTGTTCTACCTGGCCACGCATTGGCTGCTGTTCGGCGGGAGCTACGGCCCGTCGACCGTGGAGGCGGCTCGGAGAACCGTGGAGCTCTGACAGACGCAGAGAGCGGGACCGGCCATTCGGTCCGGTCCCGCTCTCTGCGTCTGCTCTATCAGGCGTGCGTGCGAATCAGTCGATCTGGTCCGTCGGTGCCTGGTAGCGGAGGATGGCAGCGACGTTGTCCGTCACGCTGGCCCCGACCAGGGCGGCCGAGGCGTCCACACTGGCCGCAGCGGCCAGCAGAGTGTCCTCGTTCTCGGCCGGTGCGTCGTAGCGCAGCAGGATGGTGTCGACTGCTCCCAGCTGCACGGCCTTCATGATCTCGTCGTATCCTTCGACGGCCTGACCGTTGCCCTTGTTCTCCTTGTAGCGCTCCGTGACCTCACGGGCACGCTCCAGGGTGATCTCACGGGCCATGCGGCCGAGGCTCTCGTACAGCGAGTTCTCAACGCCCTCATCCGCGGAGTCCGACGGGATGCCGCCTCCAGCTTCGACCTCGCGGGCGATGGACTGAAGGTCGTTGGGGAGCTCATCCAGCAGGAGCTTGCGGCCTTGGACCTCGCCGGCCACGACGACGACGTCGGGGTTCCATGCCGAGGCGGCCTTGGATACCCGCTCGGTGATGTCGCGGATGTTCAGCGCGGCTGCCTCTTCGGCCCGCTGCTGCATTCTGCGGTGGTGCTCAGCACCCTCGCGGGGCTTGTTGACGCTCTCGGTGGCTGAGCCCTCGACCTGCGTCTCGGGAGCGGCGGCAAGGACTTCCTCGGAGGTGAAGACCTCGCGGCGAAGCACTGCCTTCTCCTGGTCGGTGATGACGACCAGTGCGCGCACGGAGCGGGCCCGCTGGCGGATGTAGTCGCCCAGGGCGGCGGGTTCGCCGAGGATGGCGTAGTCGCCGCTGTCGCGGGTGGAGTCGAAGTCCCGCTCCAGCAGCAGGCCGTCGCGGTTGGCGACCAGCACACGGCCTTCGGTCTGAACGGCCGTGATGTTCTCGGTCATGATGGCGTCGTCGAGGGCCTCGATCGCCTCGTCATGGGCGCCGGCATCCTCGAGCTGTCCGCGCAGCGAGTCCCAGCGCAGGCGCACCTCGTGCTCGGCCTCTGCGGATGCGGGCTGAGCCTGCAGGTAGACGGTGGCGAAGGGGCCTTCGGCCTCGTAGATGCCGCGAATCTCGGAGAGCTGCATGCGATCCACCTTTCGTTGTGACGTATGTGAACTGTGGGGAACGCTAGGAGACCGAGGTCGGCACCGGGTGAAAGAATCCTGGATGCTTGCTGGATGCACAGGCCGGTGTGAGGAAGCTCGCGGACGCCGGCGGCTGGGGCGCCCGGAAGACCAGGGCCCAGCGGGTCAGGCTGTGCGGCGCAGCAGGCCGAGCTCAGGCAGGCGGTCCACGGAGAACTCTCCGGGCCTGTGGAAGCGGCAGAAGCCGCCCTCGGGGACCTGCTGGAGGTAGGAGGCCATCTGGGCGAGCTCGGCGGCGGAGAAGTCCTCCACGCGGCGACGCCTGGCGGGCGCGGTGCGCTGGGACTCCTCCGGGGGGTCCACCGCGAGGCCGAAGAGGGCTTCGAGGGCGGCGACGTATTCGTTCGTCCGCCCCTCGGAGGCCAGCTCGCGGGCACGCACTGTGGGGGTGTGCAGGAGCTTCCGCACGATCCGTCGGGCGGCGAACTCCACCTCTTCGGCGGCGGCCGTGCAGCCGTGCTGCTTGCGCACCTTCTCCATCTCGTCGTCGAAGAGGGACTGTGTGTGCTTGCGCAGAGCGACGATGGCCTGGTCTGCGGTGCGCTCCCTGCGGGCGGCGAGGTACTGCTGCACCGAGTCCGCCACCACCGCGCGGGCCTGCTCCACCGAGGCGGAGGTCTCGTCGGGGGCTGCGAGCTTCACCGACTCCAGGGTGACGAGCTCCACTCCGGGCAGCTCGGCCACGTCCGGGGTGAAGTCGTGCGAGAGGGCAAGGTCGATGACGATCAGCGGGGGGCGGCCCTCAGCCTGGCGGCGCTCCAGCTGAGCCAGGCTGCGGATCTCGCCTGCCGTGATCCGCCGGTTTCCGCCGGACGCTCCGATGACGACGTCAGCGCCGGCCAGGGTGGGGGCCAGCTCGTGCATCTGCAGGTGACGGGCGGAGCCTCCTCGGGCGGCAAGGTGCACCGCGCGCTCCGCGAGGAACGCCTCGGCCCGTCCGGAGCCGGAGAACACGGAGATGTCCTGGACGCCGCGCTCGGCGAGCTGGGCCAGCGTCGTCCCTGCGTAGGCGCCGGTGCCGATGAGCAGTGCGTTGGCGGCGGGATAGAACGCGTCCGATCCGCCGCGGATGTCCCCGGCGATGTCCAGTGCCACGGAGACGATGGAGCGGCCGCGCGCTCCGAGCGCCGTGCGGGCGCCCACATCCTTGGCCGTGCGGGTGGCGGTTTCGAAGAGCTTGGTCAGATTGGCCGAGACCGTGCCGGCCTCCTGCGCCTCCGTCAGTGAGCGCCTGACCTGCCCGGCGATCTCACGCTCCCCGATGACGGCGGAGTCGAGGCCCGCTCCCACTTCGAAGAGGTGGCTGACGGCGTCGTCGTCCACGAGCACTTTGAAGCTTCGGGCGACGGTCTCCGTGTCCAGCTGGGAGGACTCCGCGACCGCCTCGATGAGGGTGCGGCAGGATGCGTCGATGCCTTCGGGGGTGTCCGACTGGGACTCCGCGTAGATCTCAAGACGATTGCACGTGGCCAGGGTGACGGCAGGCAGAGATACAGAAGCGGCGACATCGGCCGCTCCTGACGAGAGGGTTCCGACGGTCTCGAGGTCGAGGTCGGAGTGGGTTGCGACAAGTGAGAACAGAACCACGGCGTCCTACAGTCTAACTCCTCGATCTCCCGGGGGCACTTCAGGGGCGCACGCGCGCCGGGGGCCAGCGTGCACTGGCAGAATGGGCGCCATGACTCTGACCGGCCTCCCTGAGAACCACCCGCTCGCCTCCGGTGCCACCGCAGACTCCCCGCTGCTCAACCAGTACCGCGGCGGTCGCGACGCAGCCGGTGAGACGGCAGCTCCGCACCGTCGCCCGGTGTGGTTCATGCGGCAGGCGGGACGTTCGCTCCCGGAGTACCGCAGGCTCCGCGAGAACACCACCATGCTGGGTGCGTGCCTCGACCCTGAGATGGCCTCAGAGATTACGATGCAGCCGGTCCGGCGGCACGACGTCGACGCGGCGATCTTCTTCTCCGACATCGTGATCCCGCTGCGCCTGGCAGGCATCGACGTGGAGATCCAGCCGGGCGTGGGCCCTGTCCTGGGGAGCCCGGTGCGCACAGCCGCAGATGTGGCGAAGCTGCCGGAGCTGGATGAGGACGCGTTCGCTCCCATCGTCGAGGCCGTGCAGCTCACCACAGCCCAGCTGGGCTCCACTCCGCTGATCGGATTCGCAGGGGCCCCGTTCACCCTCGCCGCCTACATGGTGGAGGGCCGGCCCTCACGGGACCACCTGGGGCCGCGCACCATGATGCACGCCGACCCGGACACCTGGAGGGCGCTCGCCGAGTGGGCTGCAGCCGCCTCCGGCGCGTTCCTGCGCGCCCAGGTGAAGGCCGGAGCCTCCGCGGCTCAGCTCTTCGACTCCTGGGCAGGCTCGCTGGGCCGAGCCGACTACGCCGAACATGTCATGCCGCATTCGACGGCTGCCCTCTCGCAGGTCAGGGACCTGGGTGTGCCCCTGGTGCACTTCGGCACCGGCACCGGCGAGATCCTGGATCTGATGAAGGAGGCGGGAGCTGACGTGGTCGGCGTGGACTATCGCCTGAACCTGGCGGAGGCCACTCGTCGCCTCGGGGCCCAGACCCCGCTGCAGGGGAACATCGACCCGGCGCTGCTGACGGCGCCCTGGGAGGTCCTCGAGGCCCATGTGCGTGCGGTCGCCGAAGCAGGGTCCGGCGCAGCCGGGCACGTGCTGAACCTGGGGCACGGTGTGCCTCCCGAGACTGACCCCGAGGTCCTCACCCGCGTCGTAGAGCTGATCCACTCCCTGTGACCGTCGCCGTCGTCGGGGGCGGGGTCGCCGGAATGGTGGCCGCCTGGGAGCTTGCGCGCACCTCCGAGCGCGACGTCGTGATCTTCGAAGCATCTGACCGGCTGGGCGGGGCTCTGGCGCCTCTGCGGTTCGGCTCCGTGACCCTGGACGCCGGGGCCGAGGCGTTCGCCACCCGCGGGCCCGAGGTGCGGGACTTCGTCGAGCAGCTCGGCCTGGAGAGCCTGCTGACCGACCCCCACCCCGTCGGCGCGTGGCTGCAGCTCCCGCACACCGCCGGGCCTCTGCCGCTCGCCGGAATCCTCGGCATCCCCGCGGATCCTGAGGCTGAGGATGTGCGTGCCCTCATCGGAGACGCAGCCGCCGAGCGTGCGGCGCAGGACCTGCACGCACCGATGAGGTGGACCGCACAGGACCGCCCCTCGGTCGGAGCCGTGGTGAGGGATCGCATGGGCGATGCGCTCGCCGACACCCTGGTGGCCCCCATCACTGCTGGGGTCTACTCCGCGGGCCCGGACGCCCTGGATCTGAGGACGGTCGCACCCGGGCTGTTCGAGACGATGCTCACGGAGGGCTCGCTGGCGCGTGCCGTGGGCGCGCAGAAGGGGCGGCAGGAGGCTGCGGCGAAGGCCGGGTCCGCTGTGCAGTCCCTCAGGGGAGGGCTCTGGGGCCTGGTCGACGTGCTGGAGCGGCAGCTGCTCGCCGCAGGGGTCAGGATCGAGCGCGGTCGGCGCATCGAGGATCTTGCTGAGATCTCCGACTGCGAAGACATCGTCATCGCCCTCGACGCACCGGAGGCCTCGGACCTGCTGTCGAGGGCGCTGAGCTTCCCTCCCCTGCCGTCCGCGTTCGGCGGCCTCGGCACGACGATCCCGCGGTCCAGCGGAAGCGGACTCCCTCCGTGGCTCATCGATGACGCTACGCGAGGAGTCGCCCTGGTCACGCTGCTGCTGAACGCGCCTCAGCTCGATGCCAGGCCCCGCGGCACAGGCATGCTCGTCTCGCCCAAGGCGGAGGGCATCACGGCGAAGGCCATGACGCACATCTCCGCCAAGTGGGGGTGGGCGAAGGAGGAGCTCGACGCGCAGCTCGGAGCTGGTCATCACGCCGTGCGACTGTCCTACGGCCGCATCGAGGATCCGCACGGCCCCGGTCGGGGCTCCTCCGACGAGGAGCTGATCGCACTGGCGCGACGGGACGTGGTGACCCTCTTCGGCCAGGATCTTGTGGGAGGCCCGATCTCTGGGGAGCAGATCCTTGATGCCCGAGTGGCGCGATGGCAGAGGGCGCTGCCGGGCACAAGCGCCGTCCAGGCGGCCCGGCTCCGTGAGGTGCAGGCGGCGCTGCGGCGCAGCGGCAGGATGTCCGGGACCGGCCGTCCTCGGCTGCATCTGGCGGGAACGTGGTTTGCCGGAACAGGCCTGGCGCGCGTCGTCCCTCACGCGCGTAGAGTGGCGACGGACATCGCGCGGATCTCTTCTACGTGACGTAGAAGAGCCGCTAGAATGACGAATTGCGAATAACTCAGAAAAGCCTGTGCCGAAGGAGGCGCCCCCTATGAGCTACGGACGCAATGCGCAGCGGACTCCCGAAGAGGTCAACTCGTCCGGCAAGGATTGGTTCACGCTCTATGCCGTGTTCAAGCGCGCCTCCTGGCGCGGCTCCCTGGCGGGGCAGGGACGGCTGCCGTCTCAGCTCCTGCCCCGGAAGAAGCACGTCAAGGAGTTCGACGCCGAGGTCGCCTCCTTCGCGGGCAAGGGATTGGGCCGCGACGACGACGCTGTGGAGCTTCGGGGCGTCTACGACGTCTCCGGGATGCGCGCCGACGCGGACGTGATGGTCTGGCTGGTGGGGCACAAGGCGGAGAACATCCAGGCCGCCCTGCGCGCTCTGCACCGAACCCACCTGCTCGCGCGCACCGAGATCGCGTTCTCGGCGATGGGCGTGCACCGCACTGCCGAGTTCGCTCGCGGCCATGTGCCGGCCTTCGCGCGCGGCGTCGAGGCTGAGGAGTGGCTGTGCGTCTACCCGTTCAACCGCTCATACGACTGGTATCTCATGGACCCGGCCAAGCGCGGCGCGCTGCTGCGTGAGCACGGCGAGCTGGGCCAGGAGTTCCCCTCTGTCCTGGCGAACACCACGAGCGCCTTCGCCCTCAACGACTGGGAGTGGCTCCTGGCGCTCGAGGCCCCGGAGCTCCGCGATCTGGTGGACATGATGCGCCGGCTCCGGGAGTCGGAGACCCGCTATCACGTGCGCGACGAGACCCCGTTCTACACCGGGCGTCGGCTGGGCTCCGCTGCAGAGCTGCTGGAGGTGCTCCGGTGATCGTCCTGCTCGCTGCGTCTTCCGAAGCGGCCGCATGAGCCCCAACGGTGCCGCACTGCGCGTGGGAACCCGCGCGTCGAGGCTTGCCCTGAAGCAGACGGGCACGACCGCTGACGCACTGTCGGATCTGGCCGGTCAGGAGTACGAGCTCGTCACCATCAGGTCCGAGGGCGATGTGCTCACCGGTCCGCTCTCGCAGATGGGCGGGACCGGAGTCTTCGCGACGGCCCTTCGGCAGGCCCTCTTCGATGAGCGCGTCGACGTGGCCGTCCACTCCATGAAGGACCTCCCGTCCAAGGACCTCGAGGGCCTCTCCATCGCGGCGGTTCCGGTGCGCGAAGAGGTGCGCGACGCCCTGTGCGCAGCAGAGGGCATGATGCTGGAGGAGCTTCCCGAGGGCGCGACGATCGGGACCGGATCCCCGCGCCGGGCTGCGCAGCTCCGGGCCGCGCGTCCGGACCTGAATGTGGTGGACATCCGAGGCAATGTGGGCACCCGGCTTGCACGGGTCCGCGGCTTCGAAGACGCGGCGGAGGCGTCCTCGCAGGCTCCCGATGCTGCACGCGGCGACCTGGATGCCGTGGTGCTGGCCGGCGCCGGTCTGGGCCGACTCGGCCTGGAGGACTACATCTCTGAGCTCATCGACCCGGAGGTCATGACCCCCGCGCCAGGGCAGGGCGCCCTGGCTGTGGAGGTGCGGGCCCCTGATGCCGGCGGCATGACTGGTCTGAGCATGGCGCTGGCGCAGCTGGAGGACATCCCGTCGCGCCTGGAGGTCACAGCGGAGCGGGCTCTGCTCGCCCGGCTGAACGCTGGGTGCTCCGCCCCTATTGGTGGGCTGAGCCGCTGCGTCGATGAGCCTGACGGTGGGGTGCGCCTGCGCCTGGACACTGTGGTCTGCGCACCGGACGGCTCGGACGTCCAGCGCGCGGGTGAGGAGATCACCATGGAGGCAGGGCTGACCCGAGAGGCCGGGATGGACGCCGCTGCGAAGCTCGGCACGCGCGTCGCAGAGACGCTCCTCGCCGAGGACAGAGGCCTGCTGAAGCACGTCATCGACACCTGAGGAGCAGCGCATGGGTGATGCGGCGCCGCACGCTGCGGACATTCTGCAGAGACGACATGTCGACGAGGCCGGCTGATGGGCAGTCTCCGGATCGTCCTGACGCGACCGGCGTCCGGTGCTGGGCCGTTGGAGGACGGGCTCGAACAGGCGGGCCTCGTTCCGGCCCACCTGCCGCTCACGCGCCAAGCGCCCCCCGAGGACGGGAGTCGGCTCACCGAGGGCATCGATCGCCTGGCCGCCGGCGAATGTGACTGGCTGCTGCTGACCTCAGGCAATACTGTTCGGTTCCTCCTCGAGGCCGGGTGGGCGGGCGCCGTCCCCCCGGGCACCCGAGTGGGTGCGGTGGGTCCCGGCACTGCCCAGGCGCTGGCCCGGCTCACGGAGATCGACCGCCCATGGGTGCCCGCGCTCCACAGCGCACAAGGAATCCTCGACGAGTTCGGGCAGGCCGGCGCAGCGAATCGGATCTTCCTTCCGCAGTCGGCCCAGGCCCGGCCGCTGCTTGCGGATGGTCTTCTGAGCAGGGGCTGGCAGGTTGTCTCGGCCCCCGCCTACAAGACGGTCCCCGTGCAGGGACCTCTGCCCTGGCGGCCCGAAGCCGAGGACGTCGTTCTGGTCACGGCCTCATCGGCGGCTCACGAGTGGGTCCGCCGTGGTCTCAGCGCCCGGGCGGTCCTGGCTATCGGTGAGCCCACCGCCCGGAGTCTGCGCGAGCTGGGCGCACCGGCGGATGCTGTTCTCGCAGAGCCGACCGCCGCAGGCGTGCTCGCGGCGGTCGAATCGTTAGGCTGAGCCCATGCCTTTCCCCGCTGATCGTCCCCGCCGTCTGCGCCGGACGCCTGCCCTTCGCCGGCTTGTCGCCGAGACGCGCCTGCACCCCGCTGACCTCATTCTTCCGATGTTCGTGCGGGAGGGCCTCTCGGAGCCGTCGCCGATCATTTCGATGCCCGGCGTCGTCCAGCACACTGAGGCGACCCTCCTGGATGCTGCGCGGGAGGCCCGTGACCTGGGCCTGGGCGGCATCATGCTCTTCGGCATTCCCTCCGCGCGGGACCCGCAGGGCAGCGCCGGCACCGATCCCGACGGCATCCTCAACCGCTCGATCCGCGCTGTGAAGGATTCCGTGGGAGAGGAGCTGCCGGTGATGAGCGACCTGTGCCTGGATGAGTTCACCGACCACGGGCACTGCGGCATCGTGGATGAGACTGGGTATGTGGACAACGACGCCACCCTGGAGATCTACGCGCTGATGGGCGTGGAGCAGGCCAGGGCGGGTGCTGACGTCGTGGCGCCGTCAGGGATGATGGACGGCCAGGTGGCAGTGATCCGGGAGGCTCTCGACGACGCCGGCTTCCAGCACGTGCCGATCCTCGCCTACGCCGCGAAGTACGCGTCCGGCTTCTACGGACCTTTCCGGGAAGCAGTGGATTCCCAGCTCAAGGGAGATCGCAGGCAGTATCAGATGGATGCCCCGAACCGCCGGGAGGCGCTCAAGGAGGTCGAACTGGACCTTGCCGAGGGCGCGGACATGGTGATGGTCAAGCCTGCCTCCGCCTACCTGGACATACTGGCCGATGTCGCTGCGACGTCCGATGTGCCCGTTGCTGCCTATCAGGTGTCGGGGGAGTACGCGATGATCGAGGCCGCCTCCGCCCAAGGGTGGATCGACCGGAAGCAGGTGGCGATGGAGTCGCTGATGGCCATCCGCCGTGCAGGAGCCGACGCTGTGCTGACCTACTACGCCGCTGAGGCGGCTCGATGGATCAAGGAGACACCATGACGACCAACGCTGAGCTGTTCGAGACCGCGCAGACGCTGATGCCCGGCGGGGTGAGCTCCCCGGTGCGGGCCCACGGGTCCGTGGGAGGCACCCCGGTGTCCATGGTCGCGGGCGATGGCGCCTGGCTGACCGACGCCGAGGGCAGCTCCTATGTGGACCTGGTGGGGTCGTGGGGCCCTGCCCTTCTGGGGCACAGGCACCCTGCGGTGATCGAGGCGGTGCGGTCGGCGGTCGACTCCGGCCTGGGCTTCGGCACGTCGCACCCTGGTGAGGCCCGGCTGGCCTCATTGGTGAGGGACAGGGTGCCGGGCGCAGAGCGGGTGCGGTTCGTCTCCACGGGCACGGAGGCCACAATGACGGCGGTCCGGCTGGCCCGTGGCGCCACCGGCAGAAACATCGTGGTCAAGTTTGCCGGCTGCTACCACGGGCACTCTGACGGGCTGCTCGCCGCGGCAGGTTCGGGCGTGGCCACCATGGGCCTGCCGGGATCTGCGGGAGTGACCTCGGCGCAGGCCTCCGAGACGATCGTCATCGAGTACAACGACCGGGGAGCCCTCGAGCAGGTCTTCGCTGAGCACGGCGAGAGCATCGCTGCGGTGATCACGGAGGCGACCCCCGCGAACATGGGCGTGGTGCCCCCCGATGAGGGCTTCAACGCGTTCATCCGTGAGGTCACGCAGAAGCACGGCGCCCTCATGATCTTCGATGAGGTCATGACCGGCTTCCGCATCACGGAGGCCGGCTATTGGGGAGCCTCCGGCCGTGTCGAGGGGTGGGCCCCCGACCTGTTCACCTTCGGGAAGGTCATCGGCGGAGGTCTTCCGACGGCGGCGCTGGCAGGCCGCGCCGAGCTGATGGAGCACCTGGCGCCCACCGGGCCCGTCTATCACGCGGGCACCCTGTCCGGTAACCCAGTGGCGATGGCTGCCGGGGCGGCCACGCTGGAGAACGCCGATGCTGCGGTCTATGCGCATCTCGACGAGACGGCTCGGACTGTCGCTGACGCACTCACTGCGTCCCTGACCGCGGCCGGGGTGGACCACTCGCTGCAGAAGGTGGGCAATCTGTTCTCGGTGGCTTTCGGGACCTCGGAGAGCGGTGTGAGCAACTACGCACAGGCTGGGGCGCAGGAGGCCTTCCGCTACGGCCCGTTCTTCCACGCGATGCTGGATGCTGGGGTGTACCTGCCGCCCAGTGTCTTCGAGGCATGGTTCGTGTCCGCGGCCCACGATGAGGCCGCTGTCGATCGGATCCTGGAAGCGCTGCCCACGGCGGCAAAGGCTGCCGCACAGGCCGGCTAGCGAAGGGCCGGGAGGCTGAGCTGTTCGGCGGCTGCGCCGAGCAGGCCGTAGTCGACGCGGTCGCCGAGCCAGCCGCTGACCAGCAGGTAGAGGCCGATGAATGCCAGAACGGCGAGGATGATGATTCTCACCGGAAGCCCTTTGCCCGTGTCCTCCTCGGGGCGCTCATCGTCGTCGTTGAGGTGCGGGTAGTTGCTCATGCGGCTGACACCTCCTGCTGCACGGGCCAGGCAGGGTCCACGACTGCTTCCGGCTTGGCCCGCCTCAGCCATTCCTGAAAGTCGGCGGCCTGCTCCGCCTTCCAGCTGACCTGCATCTCGTGGAGCTGAGCAGCTGGGACCTGAAGCTGCGGGTACTGCTTCGCCAGGCACATGGCCACCTCCACGGCGGCTGCGGCGTCGGCGGCTGCTGAATGGGCTGCGTCCAGGACCACCTTGTACACCCCGCACAGGTCTCCGAGGGTGCGCTTGCCGCGGCGGAACTTGTCCACCTGCTTATCGATCACCAGAGGATCGATGACGGGGAAGGGCAGCGGAAAGCCCACGCCGTGCCGGGCCGCCTCGTGCTTGAGGACAGTGAAGTCATAGGGGGCGTTCATCGCCACCACAGCGGCTCCCGCATCGAACTCTTTGGCCAGCTCCACGACGAGCTGCCGGACAGCTTCGCCCGCAGGCATACCCTCTGCCTGGGCGTATTCGGTGCTGATTCCGTGAATCTCAGTGGTCTCCGGGGGGATCTCGACCCCTGGGTCCACCAGCCATTCGCGGATCTTGACGGCCTCAGCGCCGGGCTCGAGCTCAGCCAGGGCAGCGGAGACGATGCGCGCTTGGGCCGGGTGCCGGGACGTGGTCTCCACGTCGAACCCGACCACCCGCCCCGTGTGCCACGAACCGGCGGCGGGAGTGATCTCAAACAGGGCATCGCTCATGATCCAGCACTTTACAGCGCGGCCGGGACATGCCGCAGGACTCGCAAGGCAGCTCCGAGTGTGTGCGCAATTCGCGCGCGGCGAAGTGGGCTCAGGCCGCTTCACACAGGCATGGGCCTGGCGTAGCGTGGTGAGCACCGAGACGTGCAGAAGAAGACTGAGCGCGCTGAACCGAACCGTTATGAGGTAATTGAGATGTCCCAGGAAACTGCAGCTCCCCAGCCAGATCTGAAACAGGCCCTGCTGACCGCAGCAGACGGTGAGACCAAGACGGAGGAGCTGGTCGACGTCGTCAACGCCTTCCTGCAGTCGCAGGTCTACCTGCCCACGGTGGAGCAGGCGTCTGAGGACGGCACGATCAACCCGCTGATGCTCCAGGACACTGAGGAGAACGCGGTGATGCCGCTCTTCAGCTCCGAGGACGCCATCCCGGCGGAGTACGCCGAGCGCGCCCCGCACACTGCAGTGGTGACTGGAGTGGCCATCCTGCAGTCGGTGGACAACGCCGGCGTGGTCATCGACCCGGGCGCAGATCACCAGTTCCCGCTGAGCCAGGAGCAGATGGCAGCCATCCGTCAGCAGATCAGTGAGGCAGCCGGCGACGACGCAGCCGAGTGAGCGCTGAGCTGAACCATTCACCGTGGGGCGGTGGGCCGTGTGCCCGCCGCCCCACGGTAGGTTTGGGAGCATGACGGATCAGACCCCGAGACTGACCATGACCTCTCCGACCTCAGGAGCGTCCTGGTGGCCTCCGCCGCCAATGCCGATGCCAACAGCAAGCAGTACCTCGATGACGACATCAGCGCCATCTTCACCTCCTTCCTCCAGGTGGACGTATTCATTCCCAGCGTGAGCGCGGCCGATGACGACGGGTTCTCGCCGCTGCTGATGAAGGGTCTGGACGGCGGGCCCATCCTCCCCGTGTACACCTCGGACGAGGCGGTCCCCGCAGAGCTGCGGGAGCAGGTCGAGACCGTCGCAGAAGTGCCGGGGCAGGGGTGGTCCAGTCGCTGGCCAACGTCATGGTCGTTCTCGACCACGGGACAGGCCACCAGTTCTTCATCACGGCCGACCAGTGGTCCTGGTTCCGCTCCCAGGTCCTCGACACTGAGGAGGCATGAGTGAGCGCTGATGTCCCCGGACGCCTGCGCGGCGTCCCCGAGCTGGTGGCAGCGGCCCGCGCTCAGGAGAATGAGCATCGCGCATCAGCGGAGAAGATCACCCACCTGCTGGCGTTCCGGGAACGCATCTGGAACGACGCAGAGGCTGCCGCTGAGGCCGCAGGCGTCCAGGGCGCCGAGCTGGAGGCGCGGCTGGAGGCCGCCGATGACGGGGTGGCCCGCGATATAGAGGCCGCACTCGGCCCCCGCGGGTACGGGGAGCCTCTCCGCAACCCCGAGGTCACCATCCTGCAGGCCCTCGATGCCGCCGAATGGGTGCGGGAGGAGAACCCCAACGCCTGGGCAGAGTTCGCCGCCGGACGCACCGACCTTGCCTGGGTGCGCCGCACCTTCGAGAAGTCCCGCGCGCCGCTGCCTGCCTCGGCGGACCCCCAGGCTATGGCCGAGGCGGCGAAGAAGGCTGAGGCGGTGGAGGCGGAGCTCGTGGCTCGCCGGAACAGCCGGATCCGCAGCTGCGTGCTGCTCTTCGCTCTGGGAGACGCATGGGGCAGGAAGCTCCTTCCGTCACGGCCGATGAGCCGCCGGTCGCCGGCGCTCCGCCGGTTCCCCAGGAGCTGAGGATCACCGATGAGACGCAGATGGGACTCTGCACGCTCGATGCCATCAGGACGCTGCGCCGTCGCGGCTTCACGCTGGAGGGGCTCTCGACCGACGCCGGAATGCAGAACACAGTGCGGCGGGCCTTCGCGGATGCCTACCTCGAGTTCGCCCATGACCCGGACAATGACCGCGGCACGGGAGCGACGGAGATGGCGGCGCTCGCCGGCTACGAGGCGGCGATGGACAAGATCACCGGCGACGAGGGCGCTGACAACAGCAGCCTCGGCTCCGGCGCTGTCACCCGCGCGCCCTGGCTGGGGCTGCTGCCCTACACCCGGCCGACCCTGATGAGCCTTGCGGTGCTGCAGGCGCAGACCACCCACGGGCACCCCAGGGGATGGGCCGCTGCGGCAGTCACCACTCTGCTGATCAACGATCTGCTCAACGGGCGCGTCTCAGCGCCTGCCGAGCCTGAGCTGCTGCTGCATGCGGCGAGGATCGTCGACGAGGTCCGTGAGATGGACTCGCCCCTGATGCAGGTGATGGTGGAGGAGCTCGATGCCCTGGAGCGGGAGCTGCTCGGCTTCGCGGCGCGCTGGTACGCCGTGGAGAAGACCCTGACCCGGCCAGAAGCCCGCAGGCAGATGTGAGCACGGTGTTCGGCGAAGGAGAAGCAGCCGATGCGACGCTCTACAGCGCGGTGGGAGTGCCGTCGGTCTATGCCGGCGAAGCGGTCATCCCCACTCTGCGCCGGCTGGTCTCAGTTCGGGGCGATTCCACGTCGACTGCGGCATTGGGCGGCGCAGTGATCGGCCTGCGGCATCCGAGGAACCGGGCGGCGCTGAACATGATTCGCGGGCGGCTGGAGCCCCGCTATCGCAGGGAGCTGGACGACGCCGCTGAGTTCCTCATCACGCACCATCTCTGATGCTCGGCGGGGCCCTGAGCATGCGGAGGGACGGAGCCGATGCGACCGGTTCGGCCCCTGCAGCTCTGTGCGTCGGAGGAGATGTCCGTAGGGGCGTCTACTGTGGTGTGCCATGGGAAGCGTCGATGGGAGCCGCGTGGCTGAGCTGAGCGAGAGCAGGACGGCGGACGCTGATCAGGTGAAGGTCCTTCAGCTGTCCGGCGCTGAGCATGGCCCAGTGCTGGTGTGGGGCGGCCCCGGGACCGGGAAGAGCACCTTGGCCGAGGAGCTCTGCGTGCGCTTCCTGGCCCAGGGCCACGATGCCCGTCGGACGGTGCTGCTCTCTCCGACCCGAGCCTCCGCGGCGCGCATGCGGGAGCGCATCGAAGATCGATGGGCTGCCGAGACCCCGGACGCAGCGCTGAGCGACCAGCCCTCCCGCTCCTTCGCCTCCTACGCCTTCTGGCTGCTCGGCGAGGCGCGGCGCCGTCGCATCCTGAACTTCGCCGCCAGGAGCCCCCGGCTGCTCTCGGGCGCTGAGCAGGACCGGATCATACGGGAGATCCTCACCGACATGCATACGGCTGAGGCCGAGCATTGGAAGGGATCGCTCGCCGACGCGGCCACCACCGAGGGCTTCCGCAAAGAGATCCGTGAGCTGATCGATCGCACCTCGGAGCACGGCATCTCCCCGGAGCTCCTCACGCGCCTCGGACAGCAGCATGGGAAGCCGGAATGGGAAGCAGGGGCTGAAGTCTGCCGCCGATACGCAGAGGTTCTCAGCAGCCCTGCCTACGCCGACGCCTTCGACCCCGCCGGACTCATCAATGCGGCAGTTCGGCTGCTTCAGGACAGTCCTGAGCTGCTGGCCGCTGAGCGCGAGCGGCTCCAGCTCATCATCATCGATGATCTGCAGGAGGCAGGGGCCAGCACCTTCCGACTTCTGCGCCTCATCGGTGCCGGCCGGCCCGTCGTCGCCTTCGCCAACCCCGACGCCGCCGTCCAGGGCTTCCGCGGCGCTCGCCCCGACAGGCTCCGCGAATGGACCGCCGCCGGTCAGGCGGGAGCCATGCAGCCCGACGCTGCCGCAGGGCTTCCGGGCAGGGAAGCCTCCGTGCTCACACTGAGCACCGGCTACCGCCTCAGCCCGGGACTGGCGGACATCTATGCCCGCACTGTGCAGCGGATCGGAGCTGTCGGGCCGGCAAGCCTCCGCCGCCCCCGCCTCGCTGCCGCTGACGAGCGAGTCGATGTCCCGGCGTCAGCGGTGACCGCCGCAAGCGGCCACGTGGCCGAACAGGCCCTTGTTGCGGAGATCCTCACCCGCTCCGATGATGCGGGGGTCCCGTTCGACCAGATCGCGGTCATTGCGCGAAGCGGCGCAGCTGCTCACCATCTTGGGCAGGTCCTGCGTGCGCACAGCATCCCGGTGATCCAGCCCATGAGCGAACTCGTCCTCAAGCAGGAGCCCGCGGTGGCGCCCCTGCTCAGCATCCTCGAGCTCGTCACCGCCGACACCCTGCCCTTCGCCCAGGAGAGCGACGTGCCGAGCTTCCGCGTGGAGCTCGAGAGCCTCATCGACCTGCTCGGCAGTCGGTACGGGGACACGGACCCGTTCAAGCAGCGCCGACTGCGGCAGCTCCTGCGCCAGGCGGAGCGCCGCCGCGTCCAGGAAGCCGGGGCCTCGGCACGGGACTCGGATGCGCTGCTCGTCGAAGCCGGCAACAATCCGGACGCGGAGGTGCTGCGCGACGTGGCAGAGAGCTTCCCCGGCATGGCCTACGGGATCAGCCGCGTCGCGCGGATGATCCGCGCGGCCCGAGAGATCGTCGAGACGAATCCGCACGGCGTCGGCCCCGAGGAGGTTCTGTGGGCCGCGTGGGAGGCCGCAGCCGTCTCCGACCGCTGGGCGGAGACCACGCGGGCAACCGGATGGGAGGCTGAGCGAGCCGATCAGGATCTCGACGCCGTGCTCGCTTTGTTCCATGCTGCGGAGCGCTTCGCCGACCAGAATCCCAGAGCGTCGGCTGCGAGCTTCGCCGATCACATGAACCGTCTCGAGCTGCCGATGGACACCCTGGCCGAGGGTGCCGCCCCAGATGATGCCGTTCACCTCCTCACCCCCGCGACCGCGGCGGGCCGGGAGTTCGACACGGTGATTCTCACCGGCCTCCAGGAAGGCGTCTGGCCCAATCTCAAGCCGCGCGGGCAGATGCTCAGCAGCACGGACCTGGTCGAGGTGGTGGAGCATGGAGCCTCGCCGGAGGACAGCAGCCCGCTGGTGCGCCGCATCCGCACGCTGCAGGACGAATACCGTCTCTTCGCCGCCGCGGCGTCCCGGGCGCGCGCCCGCATCTTCTCCGTTGCGGTGGAGGCGGAGGAGGAGCAGCCCAGCATGTTCCTCGACCTGATCACGCCCGCCCACCAGCGTCCGCCCGTCACCGCACTTGCTCCGGACCCCGTCACGGGCCCACGGCTGGTCGCCCAGCTCAGACGCCGCCTCGAGGCAGACCCAGAGGATCGTGCCGCCGCCGAAGCGCTGGCAGCGCTCGCCGAACACCGCATCAGCGGAGCAGACCCGCTGCAGTGGTGGGGCCTCCATCCGCTGAGCCACGATGGGCCGCTGCTCGACCCGGATGAGGAGGTCCGAGTCTCACCCTCCAGCGTAGGCGGCGCGGTCGCCGATCCGCTCGGATGGTTCACGGCCGAGGCGGGCGGCACCGAGCCCACCGACTTCAGCCGCATGCTGGGCACCCTCATCCACGAAGTCGCCGAGAACCACCCGGAGGAGACCGACCCCGAGGAGCTCAGCGCCGCGCTCGCCTCTCGATGGAGCCAGCTGGCGCTCGACCCGGGGTGGCAGGCAGAGGCCGAATGGGCGCGCGCCCAGGACCTGCTCCGGCAGCTCGCCCAGTATCACCGGGAGTCACGCGCTGCGCGCGAGCTGGCCCACGTCGAGCTCAAAGCGGCTGCAGCCACCACGCTCACGCTGTCCCACGGCGAGCGGGACGTCATCATCAGCGGCATGATCGACCGCGTGGAAAGAACCCCTGAGGGCGGACTGTGGGTCATCGACCTCAAGACCGGCCGCAGTGCGGCCACCGCCCAGGCGACCGCCCGCCACGGCCAGCTGGGCACCTATCAGCTGCTGCTTGCCCATGCAGAGCTTCCCGAGGGTCTCCGCGCTCCGCTGGAGAAGGCCGCCCTGCTGTACGTCGGCGTGAACAGGAACCCGACGACCCGAGAGCAGGATGCCGCGCCCCTCGACAACCCCGAGGCGTGGCCGCACCGCATGCTGCGCTCCGCCGCAGAAGTGATGACGGGCGCCCGCTTCGTCTCCCGCCGCACTCCAGGGGGAGGCTGGAGCGGGCCCGGCCAGGCCGTCAGTCCGCTCAGCCCCCTCGCCGATGAGAACAAGCAGGTGACCCAGCCGTGAGCGTTCAGCCCCCCTTACCGCGATACACATCCGCTGAGATTGCTGAGCGGCTCGGAGCGAACCCGCCCACGCCCGAGCAGAAGGACGTCATCGAGGCGCCCCTTGAGCCCACACTGGTGATCGCAGGCGCCGGATCCGGCAAGACCGCAACCATGGCGGACCGGGTGGTCTACCTGGTGGCAAACGGCATGGTCCGCCCCGACCAGGTCCTCGGCGTCACCTTCACCCGCAAGGCCGCCGGCGAGCTTCGGGAACGTGTGGTCCACAAGCTCAGCCAGCTCGTCAGCGTCGGCATGGTCGACCGCGACGCGCTCCTGCCCGAAAACACCCTGGGCGAAGACGTGGTGCTCGATCCGGAAGGGCTCGTCGCACCCGTCATCTCCACCTATCACTCCTACGCACAGTCGCTCGTCGCCGAGCACGGCATGCACATCGGGCTGGAGCCCGAGACGGCACTCATCGGCCAGGCCGCAGCATGGCAGCTCGTCACCCCCCTCATCCGCCGCTACGAGCGGGGGCAGGCTTTCGTCGATGCGGGAACAGCTGCCTCCTCACTGCCGAAGCAGGTCCTCACACTCGCCGGCGACTGCGCTGAGCATCTCGTCGCCCCCGAGCAGGTCACCCAGCACCTCAACGAGGAGATTGCTCGAGGCGAGCGGCTGGCCGAGCAGAAGGGGAAGGCTCTCACCAACGGAGAGCAGCGCCTCCTCGACCTGCTGCGCACCCGCCGAGAGCTGCCCGAACTGGTGCGCCGATACCACCAGGCCAAAGAGGCCGAAGGGCTCATGGACTTCGGCGACCTGCTCCGTCACGCAGTCAGCATCGCCCAGAACGTGCCTGCGGCCGCGGCAGCCGAACGCAGCAAGTACAAGCTGGTCCTGCTCGACGAGTTCCAGGACACCTCCTACGCGCAGCTGGAGCTCTTCGCGAAGCTCTACGGCGAAGGCGCGGGCACTGCGGTCACCGCGGTCGGGGACCCCAATCAGTCCATCTACGGCTTCCGGGGCGCCTCGGCCGGGCAGCTCTTCGACTTCTCGCACAGATTCCCCACGGTCCATCCCGGCACAGGCGCACGTGCCCCCGCCCAGCTGCGGCAGCTCACCGTTGCCTGGCGCAAC
This sequence comes from Nesterenkonia sp. NBAIMH1, assembly GCF_007922635.1. Classification (NCBI taxonomy): domain Bacteria; kingdom Bacillati; phylum Actinomycetota; class Actinomycetes; order Micrococcales; family Micrococcaceae; genus Nesterenkonia; species Nesterenkonia sp. NBAIMH1. The sequence continues at coordinate 792,367 of NZ_CP042335.1, read as the reverse complement.
GGCCGCGCCATCCTGCGCATCGCCAACACCGCTGTGGAGCGCTTCGCACAGGATGCGCGCAGCCCGCAGCAGCGATGGCATCGATCCACAGCTCACCTGCGGCAGAAGCTCAAGCCCCTGCGCACCCCCGACGCGGCCGGCATCCTCCCTCAGAGCAGCGTCCCGAACGGCGAGGTCCGGTACGGCTTCTTCACCTCGGACGCCGACGAGGCTCAGACCATCGCCGCTCACCTCACCCACGAGATCGACTCTGCTCGGAGTCAGGGACAGAAACCGCCCTCGTGTGCGGTGCTGGCGCCCACCCACAGCCAGCTTGCCGACATCGCCGAGCATCTGCGCCGGGCGGGCCTGGAGTACGAGCTCCTCGGGCTGCGCGGCCTGCTCTACGTTCCCGAAGTCGCCGAGACGCTCGCGCATCTGCGGGTCCTTGCAGATCCGAGCCGGTCCGACGCCATGATCCGCATCCTTGCCGGCGCCCGCTGGCGGATCGGGCCCAAGGACCTCCGCACCCTCGGACAGTACGCATCCGGCCTGCAGAGCCATCGGCGGCGCCAGCCCCGCCCCGAGACGGACGAGGCCCACGACGCCGAGCGGCTCCCGACCTCCGAGCTGGAGATCGACGAGCTCTCCAGCCTCGTCGAAGCCCTTGACTCCCTCCCGCGAGACCCAGTGCGTCTGACGGAGCAGCACCGCTTCAGCGAGACCGGCGCACAGCGCCTCCTGCAGGCGCAGGACGACTTCCGCGCCCTCCGCGGACTCGTCGGCCTCGAACTCGGCGTCCTCATCCAGCGTCTCGTGGCGCACATCGGCCTCGACGTGGAGGTTGCCTCCCGCCCCTGGGAGGCCCAGCACCATGCGACTCGCCAGATCGACGCGTTCATCGAGCAGGCACAGTCCTACAGCTCCGGCGCCGATCCCACAGATCTCCGCGGCTTCCTCGAGTGGCTCGACGCCGCCGCTGCCCAGGAGAAAGGCCTGGAGCAGGCTCCCAAAGATCCGATGCCCGGTGCGGTCCAGCTGCTGACAGTCCACGCCTCCAAAGGCCTCGAATGGGACGTGGTGGCCGTGGCCGGCCTCCGCGAGGAGAAGTTCCCCCAGCCCAAGGGCAAGGCCCAGAACTGGCTCAACAGTGAGGCGAATCTGCCCTGGCCCCTTCGAGGAGACCGGGAATCGATCCCGCAGTGGGACTCCGACCAGGAGACCGCCCAGTTCTGGGCCTGCTCCGCAGGGGTGGCCAGCTCCACAAAGTACGAAGGAGGCATCTTCAAGGAGGACTGCGTCTCCTTCGCACGGGAGGAGCAGCGCCGCCTGGCCTACGTCGCCTTCACCCGAGCCCGACGGCTGCTGCTGTGCACCGGCGCCAGCTTCTACGGCTCGGCAGGGGGCAAGGAGCCCTCCGAGTTCCTCGCCGAGATCCGGAAGGCTGCTGAAGCGGCCGGGGGAGAGGGCTTCGCCGAGCTCAGCTGGTACGAGTACGACCCCGACGATCAGCCGGAGAACCCAGACGCCGGGCAGCTGGCCGTCGCCGAATGGCCCTACGACCCGCTCACCGAGGTGACCATTCGCCGTGTCGAGCATCGACAGGCCGACCCGGAGGACCCCACCTCCATCGACGAGTACGTGGACCTGGAGGATGACGCCCCCGTCCCCAAGACCCGACGGCCCGCCCTGGAGGCCGCCGCGCAGCTGGTGCGCGACGCGCAGACAGCCGTCGGCAGCGCGGACGTGCCTGCCGAGAACCCCTGGGCGGAGCGGGTCCACCACGTGATCAGACGGGCCGAGCTCGCACGTCGCGGCGCCCGGCGGCCCGACCTGCCCAAGCACCTCAGCGCCTCACGGCTCATCGCCCTGGCCCAAGACCCCGCCGAGGTGGCGGAGCAGGTGCGGCGCCCCGTGCCCCGGCGGCCCTCGCGAGCAGCCCGGCGCGGCACAGTCGTCCACGCCTGGGTGGAGCAGCAGTTCGACGCCACAGCGCCCTTCCCCGAGATCGACGACGCTGTCTCAGCCGATAAGGATCTCGAGCGCCTCTTTGATCTCGACACCGTCCGGGAGAGCTTCCGGGCCACCGAATGGGCGCGCCGGCAGGTCTACGCCATGGAGATCCCCGTAGAAGTCTCCGTCGCCGGAGTGACCCTGCGCGGACGCCTCGACGCGGTCTTCGGCACAGACCCAGAGGGGCGGCAGCTCGGCACTGCCGACTACGACCGCTGGGAGCGGCTGCCCCAAGCCGACCGCAACGCGGCCATGGCCCAATGCACATGGGACCTCGTCGACTGGAAGACAGGCAGGGTGCCCACCGGACGGACCCTCCACGAGAAGCAGCTGCAGCTGGCCGTGTACCGGCTCGCCTTCAGCCGGCTCTACGGGGTACCCGTCGAGCAGATACGCACCCACTTCGTGTACCTGGACCACGGGCAGACGCTGACCCCCGAGGCCCTTCAGACCGAGGACGAGCTCGAAGCACTCATCCTCGAGGCGCGCTCAGCATTCGGCTGAGCCCAGATCCGCTAGGGTGCAGGGCATGTCTGCCATCACCATCAGCGCATCCTGGATCGACCGGTACACCTCCGCCCTCGAGGCGAAGAGCCTGAGCCACCAGGTGGGCCCGTTCAACGACATCACCGTGACCGTCGAAGACGCCGAATACGTCATACGCAACACCGCGAGCGTGGTGCCCCAGCGCATCCACCTCGTCGGCTACCCCACCGAGCCCATCACCGCGGACCCCGACCAGCTCGAGAGCGTCACAGTCAAGCAGCAGTTCGACGACATGACCATCCGAGCGCGAGGACGCGCCCTGCCCGACCACCAGGGCCGGGTCTACTTCGACCTGATCTGCGTCGCAGGCGAACCCGGCGACGTCCCCGCCCAGGAGCGCCTCGAACGGCTCCTGCCCCAACTGTTCGTCCTCATGACCCAGATGCAGCAGCAGCTCAGAGACTAGAGGCCACACCGGCTCAGACCGGGTGGCCCCCTCGGCGGGCCATCCGGATCGCAATGAAGGCGATGACGACGCCCGCCGCCGCGGCGATCGCACCCGCATAGGCAGGCGAACGCAGCGGCTCGTCGCCGATCTGCAGATCGATCACCATTCCTCCGACGAAGGCGCCCATCGCGTTCGCCGCATTGAACGCCGAATGGTGGAACGTCGCAGCGAGCTGCGGCGCCTTCGGCGCCACATCGATCAGGTGGGTCTGCAGGGTCGGGCCCAAGCTCGACGCAGAGATCCCCACCAGCACCAGCAGAGTGATCATCAGCCACGGAATATGAGCGAAGAGGCCGAACGCCGTCATGAAGACCGCCACCAGGGCCATCGCGACCAGCGCGGTCCACAGCACAGACTTGTCCGACATCCAGCCGCCCACAAAGTTTCCCAGCAGCCCGCCCACTCCGAACAGGAGCACCACAATGGGCAGCGCCGATTCCGCCAGGCCCGTCACGTCCACCGCGATGTGAGAGATGTAGGCATAGATGGCGAACATGCCGGAGAAGCCGATGACGCCCATCGCGATGCCCACCCACAGGCGCGCGTTCGCCAGCCCGCGCAGCTCTCCCGAAAGGGAGGCGCCCGCAGGGGGCTGCTGCTTGGGTGCGAAGAGCACGATGGCCACCATGGTCACCACAGCCAGGGCCGCCGTGACCAGGAACATGGCACGCCAATGAGTGTTCTGGCCCAGCCACGTCACCGCGGGCACACCAATGACGTTGCAGACCGCCAGGCCCGAGAGCACCGTCGCGATGGCCTTCGCTCGCTGCGCGGGACCCGCCATCTGCGCGGCCATCAGGGCGGCCACAGCGAAGTACGCGCCGTGCGGCAGCCCCGAGAGGAAGCGCGCGACGAGCATCAGCTCGAAGCTGGCGGTGAAGAAGCTGATGATGTGAGCGGCGATGAACAGCACCAGAAGCATCAGCAGGAACGACCGGCGCTCACGCTTGGCGCCCAGCAGGGCGAGCACCGGTGAGCCCAGCACCACCCCCAGCGCGTAGAAGGTGACGAGCATGCCGCCCTGCGAGATCGAGATCCCCAGGTCCTCCACGGCTTCGCGCTGAAGGCCCATGATCGCGAACTCGGTGACCCCGATGGAGAACCCTCCGAGGGCCAGAGCGAGGATCGCGACCATCACCTGCCTGCGCGAATAGGGCGTCTGACTGCCCGGCGCGGCGGGCTCCTGGCCCGTGATCGCCGGCACCGAACCGGTGACAAGCGGAACCGGCCCGCTGCGGGCGTCGATGGAGGCGCCGGACCGCGCGCCTGAAGGCTTCTGTGAGCCCTCAGGCCCCTGGGGATTGCTCAGACTTTCAGTCCTTCTCGCTTCGTCAGGTGGATTGCATACAGCGTAACGACAACGCCCAGCACCGCGAAGAGCGCGCCGGCGAAGGCAGGGGCGCGCAGCCCGAGTCCCATGTCGATCACCAGTCCGCCCATCAGGGCGCCCAGGCCGTTGGAGGCGTTGAACGCCGAGTGCTGGAAGGTCGCCGCCAGCTGCGGCGCCCTGGGCGCAGTGTCGATGAGGTGGGTCTGCATGGCTGGCCCCAGGCCGGCCGAGGCAGCGCCGAGAAGGAGCAGCAGCAGGATCATGACCCAGCCCACGCTGGCGAGCAGGCCGAAGAGGGTCATGGAGATGGAGACGGCGATGGCCATGCCGAGCACGGTGTAGAGGACGGACTTGTCCGTCAGCCAGCCGCCGACGAAGGTGCCGATGACCATGCCGGTGCCGAAGATGAACGTGACGAAGGGCAGGCTCGAGTCGCTGAACCCGGCAAGGTCCACGGCGATGTCTGCGATGAAGGAGTACACCGCGAACATCCCCAGGAAGCCGAACACAGCCAGGAAGACGCCCACCCAGAGGCGCTGATTCTTCAGGCCCTTGAGCTCAGAGGCGACGGAGGCGCCGGGTGCGGCCGGCTGCCGGGGCGCGGCGAAGCCGACGGCCACCATCGTCCCGATCGCGATCAGCGCCGCCACCAGGAACATCGTCCGCCAGCCCCACAGCTGGCCCAGCCAGACCACCAGGGGCACGCCCGCCATGTTCGCAATCGTCAGTCCGGACAGAACGGCGGCGATCGCCCGGGCACGCCGGGTTGGACCGGCCATATGCGCGGCGATGAGGGCGGCGGTGGCGAAGTACGCGCCGTGGGGCATCCCCGAGAGGAAGCGGGAGACCAGCATCATCTCGTAGTTCGGGGCGATGAAGCTCAGCAGGTGGGCGACGGCGAAGAACCCGAGGAGGAACATCCCGTAGGACTTCCGCTCCCGGCGCGCACCCATCAGCGCCAGCACCGGGGAGCCCAGCACCACGCCGAAGGCGTAGAAGGAGATGAGCAGTCCGCCTTCGAACTCGTTGATTGCGAGGTCCGCGCGGGCATCGCGCTGGAGCCCCATGATGGCGAACTCGGTCACACCGATCGCGAATCCGCCCATGGCCAGCGCGATCACGGCGACGACGATCTGCTTGGTGGAGTACTGCGGGCCCGTGCGCCCGGAGACGGTGCGCATCGCCCCGGTGACCGCTGGGATGGACCCGGTCAGGATCGACAGCGGGCTGGTCATGGGCCCGATCGGTGAGGTCTCGGGCTCCACGTTGCTGTAATCGGGCTTGTTCGTCTTGGGCATGTCTGGCTCGACCCTTCGGTACGGCGTTCATCGAAAAGGGGGTGTCGCCATCGACACGAACTGCTTCAACGCACAATGCGCGCAGAAATTTCCGGCTGATCCTAGAAGCTTTAGGCGCCGGGCGGGCGCAGGCCCGGGTGACGATCATAGATGCCAGAGGGGTTTGAACGCGACATCGCGTCCTGAGGCTGATCGTCGGCGGTCTCGTCCGTGCCCGCGTCGGCAGGTGCCGCGGGCGTCTCGTCGGCGGTGCTCCCGGCGTCCGCCGCAGAGCCGGCCGAGCGCGCAGAGGCAGCCGACTGGGCCGACCCGGCCGACTGTGCGGAGCCGGTGGAGCGCGCGGACTCCGCCGATCGGGCAGAGCCTGCCGATGCTGCGGAGGTGGGGAAGAACTTCTTCTGCTTGGCGCGCTTCTCGCTCACCGCGTCAGGCTGAATGGGGAGCGGCTCGCCGTTCGCGGAGTTCCCGATGACCGGCGCCTCACCGGTGTCGAACTCCGAATCGTCCACGTAGGCGGGGATCTCCTCAGTGGGGGGATCCTCATCGAAGGTTCGTCCGTGCCGGGGCCGAAGAGGTGCCACCTTGTCGGTGGGCTGAGCATCATCGGCGTATTCGTCGTAGTCCTCGTGCTCCTCGGCCGAGTCGGCAGAGAGGCCGTATGCGTCGGAGTCTGTGATGACGGCCGGCTCGCCGTCGTCCTCCGGCTCCCCGAAGCCTGCCACCGTGGCGGCGGAGCCGGCGCGAGCCACCGGCTGGGAGTCCATGCGGCCTGCGGGGCCTTCGTCCTCGCCCTCCAGAGGAGTGGCGGAGATCTCGCGGCCTCCGTAGGTGTCGATGTCCGCTGCGAGCTTCTCCAGCAGGGCCTTGGCCTCAGCGACCATGTCATCGTTCTGCTCGGCTCGGCCGCGCACGAGCCACTGGGCCAGGGAGAACTCGGCGGAGAGGGCCGCGCGTCGCATCACATGCTCATCCGCGCCGGCGCCGGATTCGGTCCGATGCGTGCGATAGGCGGCGAGCACGGTGTCGACGAAGCTCTGCTGGGGGGAGGAGACCAGCCATGCGAGATCCAGCGCCGGATCCCCGAGGTGCAGGTCGGTCCATCCGGTCACCGCGACCACGCGTTCGCCCTCGACGAGGAGGTTGTCCTCGTGCAGATCGCCGTGGACGACGGTGGGCGCGAAGTCCCAGAGCTCCTTGTCCTCCATGGCGTGCTCCCACCGGCGCAGCAGCTCGGCCGGCACCTCGCCGGTGGCGGCAGCGTTGTCCAGCTCGTTGAGGCGGCGCTGCCTGAGCTGCTCCGAGGAGTATCGGGGCAGCTCAGCATGGTCCACGACGGCCTCGGTGAGGCAGTGCACCGCTGCCAGCGTGCGCCCGACGTCGTCGACCAGAGCCTCGGGCGACTCCACGAGCTCGTCCAGGGTCTCAGCGCTGCCCGGCAGATGGTTGTAGACGAAGACGCGCATCTCATCGACCCTCGCCGCTCCTGCCACGCTCGGCACGCGGAAGGGAAGCTCCGCGCGGATCGAGGTGGAGAAGCCGCGCAGGACCTGGACTTCGGTCTCCAGACGCATAGCTGCTTGGGCATGCTGAGGCGCACGGACCCGCCACCGGTTCTCGGCGGCATCGGTGACGACGGCGGAGGCGAAGTCACGGGCGTCGTCAGCCGCGGAGGCCACCCCGGTGGGGGCGAGCCCCGGCACAGCGCGCGTCGCCAGCGCCGCCAGTTCCATCGATGTCCATCGCACGGATGCAAGCCTAGGAGCGCGGAGGGCCCGTGCTCGGCTGAAACGCCGGGGAGGGGGCGTGCAGTGGAGAGGGGCGGGCCTGTGGATCGACCCGGCAGCTCGTCAGCTGCGGCGGATACGGTAGAGGCCATGCAATCAGCCGAAGCAGTCCTGCACGGACTCGACGACGAGCAGCGCGCGGCCGCATCCACTCTCACCGGGCCCCTGTGCATCCTTGCCGGGGCGGGGACGGGCAAGACGCGGGCGATCACGCACCGCATCGCCTATGGGGTCCGTGCGGGCGTCTACGATCCGCACCGCGTGCTGGCCGTGACGTTCACCGCTCGCGCTGCCGCAGAGATGAGGTCACGGCTCACGGGTCTGGGCGCGCCCGGGGTTCAGGCGCGCACCTTCCATGCAGCCGCCCTGCGGCAGCTCCAGTACTTCTGGCCCATTTCGGTGGGAGGCCAGATGCCGCAGCTGCTGGACCACAAGGTCCGGCTGATCGCCGAGGCGGCCAAACGCCTGCGGCTCACCACGGACAGGGCCTCCCTGCGGGACTTCGCCTCGGAGGTCGAGTGGGCGAAGGTCTCGACCATCACCCCGGAGGACTACGCGGCGGCGGCAGCGGGCCGGGATCAGCCGGCAGGGCTGGACCATGCGAGCTTCGCCCGCCTCTATGCCGCCTATGAGGAGCTGAAGGACGACCAGCACGTCATCGACTTCGAGGATGTGCTGCTTCTGACCGCCGGGATGCTCACTGAGGACGAGCGTGTCGCCGCCCAGGTCCGGCAGCAGTACAGACACTTTGTGGTGGACGAGTTCCAGGACGTCTCCCCTCTGCAGCAGCGGCTCCTGGACCTGTGGCTCGGCGGCCGCGAGGAGATCTGCGTGGTGGGCGATGCGGCTCAGACCATCTACTCCTTCACCGGGGCCAGCCCGCGGTACCTCCTGGAGTTCCGCCGGCGCTACCAGCAGGCTGAGGTGGTGAAGCTGGTGCGGGACTATCGGTCCACGCCCCAGGTGGTGAAGCTGGCCAACACTCTTCTGGCCGAGCGCAGCGCCGAGCAGCCCAGGCTTCAGCGCCGCACCGACTGGAAGCGGTCGACGGGCGAGCAGGCAGAGGACCCGCCCGAGTGGCCCGACCCGCTGCAGCTGATCTCTCAGCGCGACGCGGGCCCGGACCCCAGCATCACCCAGCACCCCGACGATGATGCGGAGGCCGCCTGGATCGCCTCGGAGATAGCCCGCCTCTCCGAGGAGGGGACGCCGCTGAGCGAGGTTGCGGTGCTGTACCGGACCAATGGGCAGTCGCAGACCTTCGAGCAGGCTTTGGCCACCGCCGGGATCTCGTACCAGCTGCGCGGCTCCGAGAGGTTCTTCTCGCGCCGGGAGGTCAGGGAGGCGCTGGCGGCCCTGCGCACCACCTCGATGGTGGACTCCGACGAGACGGTGCCCCAGGCGGTGCGGGCGGTGCTGTCCTCGCTGGGCTGGGCCGAGAAGGCACCGACCTCCGCCGGTGCGGTGCGTGAGCGGTGGGAGTCTCTGGCCGCACTGGTCTCGCTGGCGGATGACCTCTCGGCTGAGCGCGAGGGATTCACGATGCGGCATCTGCTCGCTGAGCTGGAGGAGCGATCCGCGGCTCAGCATGCGCCCACGGTGGAGGGGGTCACGCTGGCCTCGCTGCATTCGGCCAAGGGCCTGGAGTGGGACGCTGTGTTCCTCGCAGGCCTGTGCGAGGGCCTGATGCCGATCAGCTTCGCCCAGACGCAGGCTGAGGTGGACGAGGAGCGGCGCCTTCTCTATGTGGGCATCACACGGGCGCGGAAGCATCTGTCGCTGAGCTCATCCGCGGCGCGTCATGCGGGCGGCAGGGGGCGGCGCAAGCCCTCGCGCTTCCTCGAGCCGCTCCGCGCGGAGCTGGGACTGGAGCCGACTGTGCGGAAGATCGCGCCCGGGTCAGGACGGCCGAGCCCGAATGCGGCGTCGCGGAAGAAGACGGCCGTCTGTGCGACATGCGGGACCGTGCTCACCGCCGCGACCCAGGTGCGCCGCCAGCGCTGCGAGGACTGTCCGCCCAGGTACGATCCCGAGCTCTTCGAGGCGCTGCGGGAGTGGAGGCGGCAGGCCGCTCAGGAGGCGGGCCGCCCGGCGTTCATGATCTTCGCGGACGCGGAGCTGGAGATCATCGCTGAGCACCGGCCGGAGGCTTCCGATGAGGCGCTGCTGAAGCTCCCCGGGATCGGCCCGAAGAAGCTTGAGGCGCATGGCGACGGCCTCAAGAGCGTGCTGCAGGAGCATGCTCCCGAGGTCGCATAGACGAGCGGGCCCGAAGCACACGGCCCACTGAATCGCCGGGCAGGTACCTGCCCATGAAGAGGTCGGTGCCCTCCTCAGTGAGGATGGCCTCCCACCAGCCCGGGCCTCCGCTCGGCCCGTCCTGCGGCCTCATATGCGCCAGAGGCAGCTCCCAGCCGTCATCGCCGCCGTCCCCGACGAAGAGCATCCTCTGCGCGCCCTCACCCTCGATGCGGGGGTCTGACAGGCATACGTCGAGCATCTGCTGATGACCCGTAAATCGCAGCGTGCCGGAGAACCGCTCGTCCTGCGGCCCCAGCGGCGGGCGGCCCTCGAAGCAGAACAGGTCGAGGCCGGACTCCTCGTCGCGTCGGCGGGCTCCCGTGTGTGTCACGGCTCCGTCGGGGAGCGCCTCGATGTACTGGGTGAAGGAGGGCTTGAACTCCCACCACAGTGCGTCGGCTGGGTCGGCTCCTCTCATGCGAGCGTCATCTCCAGCGGGAGCCGCTCCCACCCCTGGAGCGTGTTGTTCAGGTGGCGAGTGGGCTCTTCGGGGAGGCGGAGGCTCTCGACCCGGGGCAGGATGGCCTGGAGGAGGCAGACGGCCTCCAACCGCGCGACGTGCTGTCCGACGCACTGGTGCAGCCCGCTGCCGAAGGCGACGTGTCCGGAGGGGTCGCGTGACAGGTCGAATCGGTCCGGGTCCTCCCATCGCCGGGGGTCCCGGTTCGCGGAGCCGAGGAACATCAGGATCTTGTGCCCGTCGGGGATGACGACGTCGCCGACCCGGACATCGCTCAGAGCGGTGCGGAAGAAGGTCTGCACCGGCGACTCCAGTCGGAATGCCTCCTCGACGGCCGCTCGCGCCAGCTGCGGTTCGCGGCGCAGCCTCTGGTACTCCTCCGGGTTCGTCGCCAGGTGGTAGAGCACCGCTGCGATGCCGTACACGGTGGTGTCCACTCCTGCGGTCAGCAGAGATCTGACGATCAGGGGGGCCTGCTCCTCTGTGATGTCCAGGCGGTCAGCGGCCTGCCAGATGTCCGCGCCGAAGCCCTTGTCGCTCAGCCGTTCGCGGCGGCACTGCTCGTTCACCCACCCGATCAGCTGGGGAAGCTGCTCTGCGCGCTGGGCGACGAGCTCATTGTCCGGTCCGAAGGCGTTGAAGGCATGGTCGCCGTAGGGGAGGAGGTGCTCGAGGCCGCTGCCGTCGAGCCCCACTGCTCGTGGGAAGACGCGCAGGGGGTACGCCTCGGCGAGGTCTTCGACGGCCTCCAGGGAGAGGACTCCGCCGGAGGGCGCTCTGCGGTCGATGATCTCGGAGACGAGGGACTCGGCCGTCTGCGACCAGGACTCCCTGAACCGGCGCAGCTGACGGGGCCCCAGGACTTTGGAGAGGACCGCTCGCGGCGCATCGTGCCGGGGCGGGTCGGTTTCGAGCAGGACGCTGGGCGGGCGCCACGGCTTCTCGTAGCGGAAGTTCGACAGGCCGACGCCGGCTCCGCTGGAGAACTCCTGCCAGTTCTCGAGGGCCTCCCTGACTTCCTCGTACCGAGCCATGGCGTAGACGTTGTAGGCGGAGAGGTGCACCACGGGCCCGAGCTCGCGCAGCTGATGGTGCATCGCACCGGGGGCCCCGAGGTTCTCAGGAATGAACGGGTCCAGCTCCGAGACCGGGGCTGGGCGGGTGTGCTGTTCGGCGGCGAGGCTCATGGGAGCTCCTTCACAGGTCGAGGACGAGGGTCTTGGACAGCGACCGGGAGACGCAGGGGTAGACGCAGGCGCCCTCGTCGCGCTCCTGCTCATCCAGGATGCTGTCGCGGTGGTCCGGCTCCCCGCGGAGCACGGAGAGCTCGCAGGTGCCGCATACTCCCTGGCCGCAGGACATGACGACCTCCGTGCCGCCGGCGCGCAGCGCTTCGCCGATCGTCTGGTCCGCTTCGGCGCGAATCACCCGGCCGCTCTGCGCCAGGGTGATGTCGTAGGGGGAGGAGTCGATGCTCTGGGACTGTGCCCGTCCCGTGAACCGCTCGGTGCGGATGCGTGGGCCTGAGAACCGGTCACGGAGGGCCTCCGCGTCGTCGAGCAGGGGGTTGGGGCCGCACGCGTAGACGAGGCAGTCATCGGGCATCTCGCCCAGCCATGCGGCGATGTCCTGCCGTCCGGCATCGTGCGAGCAGTGGACCTGGACCCGGTCCCCGTGAGGGGCGAGCTCCGGCAGGTAGGCCAGTGCGGAGCTGCGGCGTCCCAGGTAGAGCAGGCGCCAATCTGCTTCGAGCTCCGCGGCCTGCCGAATCATGGGCAGCAGAGGTGTGATGCCTATTCCCCCTGCAATGAAGCGGTAGCTGGAGGCGGGGCCCAGGCGGAAGTTGTTCCTCGGTCCGCCGAATCGCACGGCCGTCCCCGGAGTCAGGGTGTGGGCCTCGGCGGAGCCGCCTCGGCCGTCGGGGGTGCGCAGCACGGCGATCCGGTATGAGAGGGGATCCATCCGGTCGCCGCACAGTGAGTACTGCCTCACACTGCCGCTGGGCAGGATCAGGTCGATGTGGGATCCGGGCGTCCAGTCGGGCAGTCGGCCCCCTTCGGGCCTGCCCAGCGTCAGTTCGACGATGTCGGACGTCAGGGTTCTCCGGCTGAGCACCGTGAGCGTGTCGGCCGAGGCCTTCGGTGAGGTGCGATCGGCCGACGGGGAGGGGTGAGGAGCAATGGTCATGGTCACTCGGCCTCGAACACCATGTCCTCGATGCTGAAGCTCTCATCGAGCATGCCGTAGCCCTCCATGAGCTCAACCATGCGCTGAAGCCATTCGAGGTCCAGATCCGACTGGTACTGCGGCAGCTCCATGTCTTCGATGAGGTCCTCCTCGAGCATGGTGAAGGTGGGCACCAGGTCGCGGGTGATGTCGCCGTCGTCGTTGAGCTCCTGGGTGGACTCGCTCATCGCTGCCTGGAAGGCGCGGAGTATCTCGGGGTTCTCTTCGGCGAACTCCTCTGTGGTGACCCATCCGGCGACGGGCGCTCCCTCCATCTCCCCGGAGAACAGGTTGTCGATGCGCTTGTAGCCCTCGTTGGCTGCCATGGTCTGGAAGGGCTCCACCTGCCAGATCGCGTCGACGCTGCCGCTGTCCAGGGCGCTGCGCATATCGGGGTTGGGCATCTCGACGAGATTGATGTCCTCCGGCGACTCTCCTGCGGCCTCCATGTGTGAGTAGTAGGCGATCGTCCCGATGTTCTGCAGGTTGTTGACCGTCGCGGTCGTTCCTGCGAGGTCGTCGAGGGATTCGATGTCCGAGTCGGGGGAGACGAACACTCCGTGGTCATCGGCTCCGACGTCGTTGGCGGCGACGATGACGAGCGGCAGGCCCTGAGCGTTCGCGAGGACCGCCGAGGTGTAGTTCGAGTAGGTGATGTCGTACTGGCCTGAGACCAGAGCCGCGATCGCTTCGGCTCCGCCTTCGGTCTCGACGAGCTCGACGTCGAGGTTGTGCGCGTCGAAGAGCCCGTTCTCGACCCCGTGCACGGCCGTAGCTGTGTGGGCCAGCGGGAAGTATCCGACGGCTGCCTCTGATGTTTCGGCAGGCATCTCCTCCTCGTCATCTGCGACGGCGTCGGAGCAGCCCGTGAGGGCGAGGGAGGCGATGCTGACGAATGCTGCGGTGCGCAGCGTCCGGTGGTTGCTTGTCATGGTGCTCTCCTTTGAGCGTGCCGATCATGTACTCCTGAGTGTGAGCTGTGACACACTTTGCGCATAGGTCGATTTCGACTGAGCGGAAAGACCGGAGGGATCCTGATGCCCGGAGCTGAGCAGTCCGAGTCGGTGCTGGCCCGCCACCTGCGCGTGCTGGACGCCTTCAACATGGATGCCGCTTTCCTGACCCTGTCCCAGATAGCAGCGCGCACGCAGCTCCCTGTGTCCACCGTGCATCGCCTGATCGGCATCCTTGAGCACGAGAAGCTCGTGGAGCGGATGCCCGATCGCAGCTACCGGCTGGGCATCAGGCTGTGGGAGCTTGCCAGCCGAACGCCCGGGGCGCTGGGCCTGCGCGAGATCGCCATGCCCTTCATGCAGTGGGCCCACAACCAGGTGCGGCAGCATGTGCAGCTGGGCGTGATGAGCGAGTACGACGTTCTCTTCCTCGAGCGGCTCTCCGCTCGCTCTGCCGTCGTCAACGCCACGGTGATCGGGGGCCGCATTCCCCTTGCCGCCTCAAGCAGCGGCCATGTCCTCCTCGCCCAGATGAGCGAGGACTTTGTGGAGCGGCTCGTGGCGGCGGGCGTCCCCAGACTGACTTCCAAGACGCCGACCACGGTCGAGGAGATCAGGGCCATCCAGGCCCAGGTGAAGAGCCAGGGCCACGCGGTCGGCAACGGTCTGGTCCATCCCGACGCGCGCGGCATTGCGGTGCCCATCCGCAGCAGCGACGGGGCGGTCGTGGCCGCATTGGGGGTGGTGGTCGCCAACGATGACGAGCCGGCAGGTCCTTATGTGGAGCTGCTGAAGCGGGCGGCCAGGGGGATCGCGGGTGCCCTTCGTGCATCCTATCTTCCGCCCGGTCATCCCGGGGCCCTGCCCGGCGCCCGCTATCGGGCTCTGGTGAACTCTTCGGACAAGTCGATGGAGTACTTCGAGCAGCTCGGGGGCCTAGGACGGTGAGTGCGCCTGCGTCGGCGCCGCGTCGAGGTGCTGCTCCGCCCAGCTGACCCCGGCGAGGAAGGCGTCGGCCTCGGCAGTCCGCGGGTACTTGGCGACCAGACGGACGAACGCGGGCCCGTGGCCCGGCTCGATGAGATGAGCCAGTTCGTGGACGAGCACCGAGTCCACCACCCACCCGGGCATCTCCTTCAGACGGGAGGAGAGTCTGATGGTCCTTGAGGCAGACGTCGTGGAGCCCCAGCGGCGGAGCTGCTGGGCGGACCAGGTGACGGATGCCGGCTCGGCCTCACCGTCGAGATATTCGGCCGAGAGCCGCCGTGCGCGTTCGGCCAGGGCGTGATCGCCGCCTGCTCCGCCGGAGCCCCGGGCGCTGAGCCGCTTGCGGAAGGCCCGTGCGTGCTTCTCGATCTCTCTGCGGCTTGTGCGGGCAGGTACGCGGAGCCGGAGCACGCCCCGGACCTGGTCGCCTGAGATTGTTCGTCGGCGACGTGCCGACCGAATGATGATGACGTCGGCGCCGTCCACGGTGATGCGCTCTTCGCTCTGCCTCTCTGCGGTCACAGCCGCCCACTGTAGTGCCTGTGGACAGCGACGGCGGCGGAGGCCGTTTCGACCCAGAATGTCCTCATGACTCCTCGCGCCGCGCCCCGTGTCCATGCTCGCCGCCAACTGGCCACCGTCCTCATCGACGGGGCATCGCCGGTGGGCCTGCGGGTCGCGGAGCACCTGGCGCGCTCAGGGCTCGGAACGCTGCTGCTGCGCGACGCAGCCCCGGTGGGAGCGGCGGATCTGCGGCAGGCTGCAGGCGCTCTCGGCTTTCGGGCGCTGCATCAGGGGCGGCGGCGTGAGGATGCGGCCGTGGAGGAGCTGAAGCTGGTGGGAGCCGACGCCGCGGTGCTGGCTGCGCCGGAGGACTTCGGCACCGCGGGTGTGGATCTGCACATTGCTCTGGGCGACTCCCTCGAGAAGCTTCTGGGCCGTGTGCGCCCAGCGGTGGAGGAGGGGCAGGGGCGCTGCCGGTGGTGATCGGAGGCCGGGAATGGCGGATCGGCCCGCTTCTGACGCGTGAGGGCGGCGTCTGTCCGGACTGTCTGCTGGCGGAGGCGGCGCCTTCGGAGGATCCGCACGGGGGGCTGGACGAGGCGGATGCTTCGCTGGTGGCCGCTGCGGTGGCTCAGCAGGCGCTGCGGCTGGTCGACGGCAGCACCGCGGCGGCGGTGGAGCAGCACACGCTGTGGGGAGGTCTGGAGTCGGGACGGCTGGGCTGTTCGGAGGCAGAGGCCGCCGATCGCTGCGACTGTCTGTTCGCTCGCCTCTGAGGGGTGATCGGTCTGCGGCTTATCCCTTCGGCGAACTGAGAGGCGGTGCCTCGGGTGTGGGGGCTACCCTTGGTCACAGAGGTCAGCACGCCCAGACCAATGCCTCAAGGAGCGTGACGCGTGAGCGACAACAGCCAGAACCCAGGCCAAGGGGACAGCCAGGACCCCGAGGAGATGCTGCGGCGCCTCTTCGGCGAGGCCTTCCCCGACGGGGACAAGGACGAGCCGGACGAGGAGTCGAAGACCGACGAGGACTCCGAGCAGAGCGGAAAGAGCCGGGGCCCGAATATGGGCTTCACCGGCACCCCCGGCAGTGGGGGATCGCAGGGCGGTCAGCAGAACCCCTTCGCAGGGTTCGACCCCTCGATGCTCGGCGGATCCGGACCGTTCGGAATGGACCCTAACAACCCGATGATGCAGCAGATCATGGGGCAGGTGCAGGCGATGTTCTCCGCCATGCAGAACGATGAGGGCTCCGGTCCGGTGAATTGGGAGGTCGCCGAATCGGCGGCACTCTCGGCGGCTGCGGAGGACGACCCGTCGGTCACTCCGGGCGAGCAGCACCAGATCGATTCCGCCCTGCGACTGGCTGACATGTGGCTCAATGAGTCGACGGTCTTCGAGGCGCAGAGCCAGATCGGACAGGGCTGGACACGCCGGCAGTGGATCGAGCAGACCTCCGAGTCATGGCAGCGGCTGAGCCAGCCGGTGGCGGACTCCACCGTGGAAGCCCTCAGCAGCGTCATGCGTGAGCAGCTGGAGGAGAACGGTGGTCCTCAGGTGCCGGAGGAGCTCAAAGGAATGATTCCTCCCGAGGCTCTGGGCCAGATGACAAGCATGATGGAGCGCATGACGGGGATGTCCGTCGCCGGGCAGATGGGCCAGGCGATCGGGAAGCTCTCCGCCGAGGTGCTCTCAGGCTCGGACGTGGGCCTGCCGATGGCCGGATCCCGTGCGGTCCTGCTGCCGGCGAGCATCCGCGAGTTCAGCAAGGGCCTCGATGTCGAGGACGAGGAGGTCATGCTCTACCTGGCGCTTCGCGAAGCGGCCCGGATTCGGCTCTTCACCCACTCGCCGTGGCTGACGGATGACCTGTTCAACGCTGTGGTCCAGTTCGCGGCCGATCTTCGGGTGGACATGACCCGCCTCGAGGAGATCGCCCAGGGCATCGACCCGCAGGATCCTGAGACCCTCGAGATCGACTTGGGGGTGGACCTCTTCGCCGAGCACACGGACATGCAGAAGGCAGCTCTGCGGCGCATCGAGACCACCGTGGCGCTGGTGGAGGGGTGGGTCGACGATGTGGTCGGCCAGGCGGGTGCCCACCTGCCGTCGGCCGAGCGCCTCCGGGAGATGATGAACCGCCGTCGCGCCACCGGCGGCCCAGCTGAGGACGCCTTCGCGGCCCTGGTCGGCCTGGAGCTGCGCCCGCAGCGCCTTCGCGACGCTGCCGCCCTGTGGGCGCACCTGCGCGAGAGCGGCGGCATCGAGGCCCGGGACGAGGTGTGGTCGCACCCCGACGTTCAGCCGGACGAGGCTGATTTGGACGACCCCTCCACGTTCTACACGCGCCGCAAGGAGCAGGAACAGGCCAGTGCCAGCATGGACGATGAGCTCAAGAAGCTTCTCGACGATGAGCTCGGCGGCGAGCCCGGCAAGGACGATTAGTGGGTCTTCGCAGGACCGTCCAATGGGGGTCGGCCTCTGTGGCAGCCGTCGGGGGCATCGTCGCGCTCGCCCTTCCTGCTCCGTACATCAGCGAGGCGCCTGGCCCGATCTTCAACACCACCGCAGAGGTGGAGCTGGAGAATGACGGAGATGGCGCCGAGCCGGTGATCGAAGTCGCGGGCGCGGAGACATACGACACGGACGGCGCCCTGGCCCTGACCACCGTCTACGTCAACGGCGCCCCCACCGGAACGCTCTTCGTGCCCGACGCGGTGCGAGGCTGGGTGAGCCCCAGCATCGACCTCATCCCCGAGGAGCTTGTATATCCCTCCGGCACCACTGCCGAGGAGGTTCGGGAGCGCAACACTGCTGCGATGGCCTCCTCACAGGATCTCGCCTTCGCCGCAGCCTTGGACCAGCAGGGCATCGACTTCGGCCTGGAGCTGTTCGTCGAGGGCTTCACCCCTGAGGCGGAGGAGGCCGGCGTGGGCGATCAGCTTCAGCCGGGAGACCGCATCCTCAGCGCCGGCGGAGAGCAGATCACCGGCATTGAGGGTCTGCGCGGCGCGGTCAATGACGCTGCGGGCGAGCCGGTTCGGCTGAGCGTGCAGCGCGAGGGCGAGCAGATCGACGTGGAGGTTCCCACGTACCAGGAGACCGACGGCGAGTACTACATCGGAACCCTCATGGGCACTCAGTTCGAATTCCCGGTCGAGGCGCAGATCCGGCTTTCAGAGAACGTGGGCGGGCCCTCTGCCGGGCTGATGTTCGCACTCGGTGTCATTGACACCATGAGTGAGGAGTCCCTGACCGGGGGCGAGAGCTGGGCGGGCACGGGCACTGTGGACCCGGACGGCACAGTGGGCCCCATCGGCGGCATCCCGCAGAAGATTGTGGGCGCCCGGAACTCCGGAGCGGACCACTTTTTGGCCCCCCGAGGAAACTGTGATGAGCTGAACGGCAGGCTTGTGGACGGCTTGGACGTCTACGGCATCGAGACGGTCGATGAGGCAGTGGACGTGCTGGAGGCCGTTCGTGACGACGATCAGAACTTTTTGAGACAATTGGAATCCTGCGGACGCTAGATGAGGCAGTAGGGGTTCGCAGATCACTCCCCTTGAATAAGTACAAAAGATAGAGGACAACACACGCGTGAGCTCCAACCCGGGCTTCGGCTCCCAGAACCCCTTCGGCAGGGGCATCTTCGGCAATTCCGGCGGCCCCGGCCGCGGCAGTGACGGTGAGGGCGGCTCCAACGGCGGCGGCCGCGCCTCATCCGATGAGTCAGGAGGATTCCGCAGGCCCTCTGCGCTGATTCTGACGATCATCATCATCGTGGCCCTGCTGGCCGCGTTCGTGTTCTTCGCCGGCATATACGCCGACGTGATGTGGTTCAGCCAGCTCGGCTACCAGGAAGTCTTCTGGACCGAACGCATCGCCCGCGTCGCCGTGTTCGCCGCAGCCTTCCTCATCATGGCGGTGCTGGTCTGGCTCTCCCTCTTCATCGCCTTCAAATACAGGCCGGACGGGGTGCGGCAGGTCAGCGAGTCGGTGGCGCAGTACCAGCGCTCGCTGACCTCGATGCGTCGCCTGCTGATGTTCGGGCTTCCCGCCCTGATGGGCGTCTTCGCCGGCACCGCAGCCCAGGCCAACTGGGACGGGGTCCTGCTGTTCTTCAACCAGCAGCCCTTCGGCCAGACTGACCCGGAGTTCGGCCTGGACTACGGCTTCTACGTCTTCACGCTTCCCTTCCTCACGTTCGTCGTCGGATTCCTGATCTCGGCGCTGCTGGTGGCGGGAATCGCCGGAATCCTCTGCCACTACCTGTTCGGCTCCATCCGGATCGAGCAGTCGGGCAAGTTCGTCGTGGAGAAGGCGGCCCGCTGGCACATCGCCATTGCCGCAGCGCTGTTTCTGCTTCTGCAGGGCGCCAACTGGTTCCTCGGCCGCTTCGGCACGCTGCAGGACCAGAGCGGCAACTGGGCCGGCGCCATGTACACCGACGTCAACGCGGTCATCCCCGCCCAGACCATCCTGGCTGTGGCCGCGGTGCTGGTGGCGCTGATCTTCATCGTCACAGCGATCACCGCGCGGTGGAGGCTCTCCCTGGTGGGTGCGGCCATGCTGGTGATTACGGCGATCGTCGGCACCGGCGTCTACCCCTTCCTGGTGCAGGAGTACCAGGTGGGCCCCACCGAGCAGACGCTGGAGTCCGAGTACATTGAGCGGAACATGGACCTGACCCGGTTCGCCTACGGGCTCGACGACCTCGAGCAGGAGGACTACCAGGCCACTCCCCAGGCCCAGCAGGGCGCCCTGGCGGGCGATGAGGCCAACATCGAGAACCTCCGCCTCCTGGACCCGAACCTGGTCTCACCGGCGTACCGGCAGTTCCAGCAGTTCCGTCCCTACTACCAGTTCCCGGACACGCTCAGCTTCGACCGGTACGAGATCGACGGCGAGATGCACGACACCGTGATCGCCGCACGTGAGGTCAATGCGCCCACGGAGGGCTCGTGGGTCAACCAGCACCTCATCTACACCCACGGCTACGGCCTGGTGGCGGCCAGCGCCAACACGGTGACGGATGAGGGTCGTCCTGAGTTCACGCTCCAGGGGATCCCCACCACGGGCGAGCTGGCATCGGATGATGACTACCAGCCCCGCATCTACTTCGGCGAGAACTCTCCTCAGTACTCCATCGCCGGTGCTCCTGAGGGGACCTCACCGATGGAGCTGGACCGCCCGGCGGCTCAGATCGTCGAGGATGAGGACGGCGAGGCTGTTGAGGAAGGCGACGACGGCCAGGACACGCAGTACACCTTCACGGGCGACGGCGGCCCCTCGGTGGGGAACCTGTTCTCCCGCCTGGTGTACGCCATGGAGTTCGGCTCCCCGGAGATCTTCCTCTCGGGCGATATGAACGAGGAGTCGCAGATCCTCTACAACCGTCACCCGCGTGAGCGTGTGATGGAGGTGGCTCCGTATCTGGAGGTGGACCAGAACATATACCCCGCCATCGTCGACGGCGGCGTGAAGTGGATCATCGAGGGGTACACCACCTCCAACAGCTTCCCGTACTCCACTCAGCAGCAGCTGGAGTCGGCGACGGAGGACGCACTGACGGACGGTCCGGCGCTGACGGGCCAGGTCAACTACATGCGGAACTCGGTGAAGGCCACCGTGGACGCCTACGACGGCTCCGTTGAGCTCTATGCGTGGGACGACGAGGACCCGATCCTCCAGGCGTGGCAGGACGTGTTCCCGAGCAGCCTGCAGTCCTACGAGGAGATGTCGGCCGAGCTGCTGGACCACATCCGCTACCCGGAGGATATGTTCCGGATTCAGCGCCAGCTGCTCACTGAGTACCACGTGGACAACCCCGGCACGTTCTACGAGGGCAACGATGCGTGGTCCATTCCGTCGGACCCCACCGGGGGCGACGACGCGATGGCTCAGCCTCCGTACTACATGACGATGCAGATGCCTGGGCAGGAGGACCCCAGCTTCCAGCTGACCTCCACGTTCATTCCGGCGACTGAGGCGGACGGCCAGCAGCGCAACGTGCTCTACGGGTTCCTGGCAGCGTCCGGGGATGCAGGCACAGGCGAGGACGGCGTCAAGAACGAGGGCTACGGTGACATGAGACTGCTGGAGCTCCCGCGTGACACGGCGATCCCTGGACCGGGGCAGACGCAGGCGAACTTCGACTCGAACTCGACGATCGCGTCCCAGCTGAACATCCTGGAGCTCGGCGGCTCCGAGGTGCTCCGAGGCAACATGATCTCCATGCCTGCCGGTGACGGCATCCTCAATGCTCAGCCGATCTACGTTCAGGCCACCGGCACCGGCGCCGCCTACCCGGCGCTGCGCATGGTGCTGGTCGCCTTCGGCGAGGAGGTCGGCTACGGCGACACCCTCCAGGAGGCGCTGGACATGATCTTCGACGGTGATGCAGGGGTTGAGGCGGCCGAGGGTGCCGGCGTCGACGCCGAGGCTGTCGAGGAGGACCTCGACGGCGTGGATCCTGAGGCCGTCGAGGACGAGGAAGCGGTCATGCCTGAGGAGGACGAGGATGACGACGCCGACGAGCCTGCCGAGGAGGCAGCGCCTGCTGAGCCCATCGACGGTGACATGGAGGAGCTCCTCCAGCGCGCCGGTGAGCTCATGAACGAGTCGCAGGAAGCGATGTCCGAGTCGGACTGGACCGCCTACGGAGAGGCCCAGGACGAGCTGGACCAGGTCATCGAGCAGATGCTGGAGCAGCAGGAGGGCTGATAGAGCCCGCCACCAGCTGACTGGAAGCGCCCCGGAGCACGTATGCTCCGGGGCGCTTCCTTGCTCCCAGAACCGATCAGCACCCCGATTTTGTGTGCTGTTCATGTGTATGTAAGATAGACAAGTCCCGTTCAGGGAAACCCAACGCGGGGTGGAGCAGTTCGGTAGCTCGCCGGGCTCATAACCCGGAGGTCGCAAGTTCAAATCTTGCCCCCGCAACTGAAGCAGCAGGAAAAGCCCTCATCCATCGGATGGGGGCTTTTCTCATGCATGGGCTGCTCATGACGGGCAGGTCAGCAGGACTCCGGCGACTGCTCCCATCGGTGCAGAATGTCGTGTCTCTGAAAAGTTGCCTATTGTGCATCACTCGCTGGGGCCGTACTGTCACAGTATCTAGGAGCACCAGGGCTGACCGGCGCGTAGCGTGTCTCATTCTGGAGGAAAAATGAATAGGCATGCCGACTCCAACCAACGTGCGTTGACAGGACGGAGGCTTACTGTCCGTGCGTGGCCAGTCGCTCTTGTCACTGCTGTTCTTGCCGTCCTTTTGTCGATGGCGGCATTGTCGCCGTTCACCTCTGACGCTCACGCAGCGACTACCCCTCCGAATCTCGGCACGGCGGCCTCGTTCTCAGTGCTCGGCGCGGAGACTGTGACCAACACCGGGCTCACGACTTTGAGCAGTGACGTGGGTGTGAGCCCAGGAACAGCGGTCACAGGCTTTCCGCCAGGGATAGTAGGCGGCACCATCTATGAGGGCAGCGCCGAAGCCGCGCAGGCACAGTCAGACCTGGGGATCGCCTACGATGATCTCGCGGGCCGTTCTTCCACGGCGACTGTCACCGGCGACCTGGGCGGACAGACCTTCGAGGAGGGGGTCTACTCTTCAGGGGGAGCACTGAGCCTCACTGGCACTGTCACGCTGGACGCTCAGGGAGATCCTGATGCAGTTTTCATTTTCCAGGCGGGGTCGACGCTGATCACGGCCTCATCCAGCAACGTCTTGCTCGCCAATGAGGCACAGGCCTGCAATGTTTATTGGCAGGTTGGAAGCTCCGCAACGTTGGGGACCGGCTCCACGTTCGCGGGGTCCATTCTTGCCCTGGCCTCCATCACAGCCAATACGGGAGCTGCAGTGGAGGGACGCGCCCTGGCAAGCACCGGCGCAGTCACCCTGGACACCAACACATTCGTCGATCCGGGCTGCGACACTGCCGCGCCACCGACCGAGGATCCCAGTGAAGACCCGACTGAGGGCCCCACGGAGGGTCCGACTGAGGGCCCCACGGAGGGTCCCACAGAAGGTCCAACTGAGGGCCCCACAGAAGGTCCAACGGAGGGTCCCACTGAGGGCCCCACGGAAGGTCCGACTGAGGGCCCCACGGAAGGTCCAACTGAGGGCCCCACGGAAGGTCCGACTGAGGGCCCCACGGAAGGTCCGACTGAGGGCCCCACGGAAGGTCCAACGGAGGGCCCCACGGAAGGTCCAACTGAGGGCCCCACGGAAGGTCCAACTGAGGGCCCCACGGAAGGTCCAACTGAGGGCCCCACGGAAGGTCCAACTGTGGGTCCCACGGACGCGCCAACCGACGGTCCCACCGACGGACCCACGGAGGCTCCCACGGAGAGCCCAACGGAGGGTCCCACGGACGCGCCAACCGACGGTCCCACGGAGGGTCCCGCTGAGGGCCCAACGGGCGGTCCTTCGGGCGGTCCTTCGGAGGGTCCAACGACCGGCCCCACCGACGATTCCAGTGGCTCCCCAACAGGTGCCTCAGACAGTGGAGCGGGCAGCAGCCCGACAAACGTGACGTCGGAAACTTCGACGGATGCTGCCGCAGGACCAGAAACGTCACTGGAGACCGGAGGAACCACCGCAGACTCTGGCGGCGATTCTCGTCAGGACTCGTCCGGTGGTCCCCTGGCTGCCACCGGAGCCAACGGCTCTATTGGCGTCATCCTCGGAGCAGGGGCACTACTCGTCCTTGCGGGAGTCACGGTCCTTATGATCAGGCGATCACGGCACCGCTCGCTGGATCAGTGAGCCGCGACCGCGGTGGTTCACCTCCTCAGGGGGCAATCCGTCCGCGCGTCGACCAGCATTGTCGGCCTGACCTCAGACTACGTGGAGACCGTCCGCCGCTAGTTGTACTGACCTGACAGGTCAGTACAACTAGCTCAGCGGCCCTGTTTTGCGTCTGGGGGAACGTAGACCCTTGGTGTCCCACCCGTGCCTCGCCCAGACCCGTGCGTCGGCCACGTTGCTGGCCGCCGCAGTCTGCAGCGGCGCCATGTGAGAACCTGAACCGGACCGCATCGAACTGAGCCGTGCTGAATCCCACCGTCCCGATCCAGGGTCGTGAACTTGAGAGTCGAAGGAGCAGGTCATGAGCTACACCCACACGATCACCGTGCCGATGTCCTATGCCCAGGCGGTCGAGGCCACCCGCGAAGCTCTGGCGGATCAGGGTTTTGGGATCCTCACCGAGATCGACGTCAAGGCGACCTTCACCAAGAAGCTCGGTGAGGAGACTGGCGACGCTGTGGGGGACTACGTCATCCTCGGCGCCTGCAACCCGACCCTGGCCAGCAAAGCGCTGGCCGCTGAGCCTCAGCTCGGCGCCCTCCTGCCCTGCAACGTGGTGGTCCGGCGAGGAGCCGACGAGGATCACGCCACCATCGACGCGATCGACCCGCAGACCATGGTCCAGCTCAGCGGCGCACCTGCGGTCCGCGAAGTCGCCGAAGACGCAGAGCAACGGCTGCGCGCAGCACTGAGCAGCCTCGGTGCTGAGGGGAAGAGCTGACCTCAGAGCGCACGCAGGATCGTCGCACTGCCCTGCCCGCCCCCACCGCAGATCCCTGAGGCGCCCACGGCCCCGGGCCCGATCTGGGCAAGCTGACGGGCCAGGGTGCCGATGATCCGGGTGCCGGAGGCTCCGATGGGATGACCAAGTGCTATGGCTCCTCCCATCCTGTTGACCCGTGATGGATCAACCTCCAAGGCCTCGGCCGAACGGACGCTCACTGCGGCGAATGCTTCGTTGATCTCCAGAGCGTCCAAGTCCCGTGCTACCAGGCCCGTCCTCTCCAGAGCCGCAAGAATGGCGCGGGACGGCTGCTCGTGCAGCGAGACGTCAGGTCCGGCCACGAACGAGTGCGAAACAAGCTCAGCCACGGGAGTGACGCTGAGTCTGTCCGCCGCTCGCTGGCTGACGAGGACGAGCGCCGCCGCGCCGTCGCTGAGCTGAGACGAGTTCCCTGCAGTGATGGTCCCCGCGCTGCTGAATGCGGGGCTGAGCTTCGCAAGGGTCTCCGACGTGGTGTCGGCACGTACGCCGTCGTCGCCGGCGACGCGAACCTCACCGCGGCGCGTATCCAGTGTGAGGGGAGCGATCTCCGCAGCGTGAAAGGACGACGCGGCCACGGCCAGACGGTGCGAGCGAGCGGCCCATTCGTCCTGCACCTCGCGGGTGATGCCCCTGCTCGTGTTGCCCTGTTCCGTCGAAGCGCCCATGGACTGAGACTCGAATGCGTCGGTGAGCCCGTCCAGCTCGAGCGTGTCGATCATCTCGATGGCGCCGTATCTGGTTCCCGCTCGCGCCGCGTGCGCGTGAGGCGCACGTGACATCGACTCCTGTCCGATGGCTACGACGATGTCGACCTCACCGCCGGTGATGAGCCGTTCTCCGGCGATCACTGCCTCGGCCCCGGAGAGGCAGACGGCGTTGAGCGTCAGGGCCGGGACCGTGAACCCGATGCCCGCCGCCACGGCAGCCTGCCGGGCGGGATTCTGGCCGGCCCCCGCCTGAAGCACCTGGCCGGCATGGACGCGCTCCACAGCATCGGGGGAGATCCCGGCGCGTTCCAGCGCGGCGGCAGCTGCGTGTGCGCCCAGCGCGGATGCGGGCACCGTGGCCAATGCGCCGTTGAAGCGGGCGAAAGGAGTCCGGGCATATCCTGCGATCTGCGCGCTCAACGGGCCAGCTCCACTGTCGGATCCACGGCGAATTCCGCCCCAGTCACCCGGCGGAGAGAGTCGAGGCTCTCGCCTGGTGCTGCGCTGCGCAGCACCAGGGAGGCATCGACCACGTCGAAGACCGCTCGGTCCGTAACGATCCGGTCCGCCACTCCGGCCCCGGTGAGGGGCAGGGTGCAGCGCTCGACGATCTTTGGGGTGCCGTCCTTAGCTGTATGGTCGGTCACCACGATCACCCGGGGTGCTCCCACGACGAGGTCCATGGCCCCACCCATGCCCTTCACGAGTTTGCCGGGCACCGTCCAGTTCGCAAGGTCACCGTTGGAGGCCACCTGCAGGGCACCGAGAATCGCGGTCTGGACGTGGCCGCCGCGGATCATGCCGAAGGAGGTGACGGAATCGAAATAGCTGCCGCCGGGCAGCAGGGTCACCGTCTGCTTTCCCGCGTTGATCAGATCCGGGTCCTCGTCCCCCTCGAAGGGAAAAGGCCCCATCCCCAGCAGTCCGTTCTCACTCTGCAGCGTGACCTGCACCCCCGGCGGCAGGTTATTCGCGACAAGCGTGGGGATGCCGATCCCCAGGTTCACATACTGCCCGTCGGTCAGCTCGCTGGCCGCGATGGCTGCCATCTCATCTCGTGTCCACATGGGTCTACGCCTCCTGGCGGACGCGCACGGTCCGCTTCTCAATGTCTTTCGTCCTGTCGGCCTCGACGACGCGCTGGACGAATATGCCGGGAGTGTCCACCAGTGAGGGGTCCAGGTAGTCAGCCTCGATGACCTCAGCTTCGGCGAAGGTGATCCGACCGGCCATGGCCACCAGAGGGTTGAAGTTTCGGGCAGTCATCCGGTACCTCAGGTTTCCCTCGACGTCCGCCTCATGAGCGCGGACCAGGGAGACATCTGCGACGATGCCGCGCTCCAGGATCGCTGCGCGACCGTCGAACTCCTGGACGGGCTTGCCCTCTGCGATCGGCGTTCCCACACCTGTAGGCGTGAAGAAGGCCGGGATGCCTGCGCCTCCGGCTCTGAGCCGCTCCGCCAGCGTCCCTTGGGGCACGAACTCGACCTCAAGCTCACCGTTCAAGAACTGCTGGGCGAAGAGCTTGTTCTCGCCCACGTAGGAGGCCAGGACCTTGGAGACCTGGCCGTTCTCCAGCAGCAGGCCGAGACCTTTGCCGTCCACGCCCATGTTGTTCGAAACGATGGTCAGTCCCTTGGCCTCGGAATCGCGCAGGGCCGTGATCAGGCGTATGGGAATGCCGCTGAGCCCGAAGCCTCCCACGGCGATGGTCATGCCGTCGGTCACGACCGCCCCCAGCGCCTCGACGGCATCATCCACGAATTTCATGGGTTCGTTCCTCTCATATGTCCACGCTGCGAACATCAGCAGTGATGGCATGAAGGTAGCTTTCAGCTGCTACGGCGGGCAATAGGATCGAGCTCTTCGCGCACATACTGCTCGATGCATGACGTGATGAGCTCGGAGCGCTCATAATGTGAACATGAGTGGTTCTTTTCCTGGTGCTCAGATGGTCGGCAGGCTCGCAGCGGTGATGCGCGCGGTCAGCAGCGGGATGCCGAAGGGGATCTCCGCGATCGAGGCCTCGCGGATCACCGGCCTGCCGCGACCCACGGTTCACCGTCTGCTCGGGGCGCTGGCGGCAGAGGGCTTCTGCGACCAGGACCATCGCAGCGGACGGTGGATGCTTGGCCCTGAGGTCTACCTGATGGGCGCGGTGGCGGCCGAGCGCTATGACATCACCTCGATCGCTCGCGAGCACGTGGCAGGGTTGGCCGCCGCCACGGGTGAGAGCGCCTTTCTTTCAGTCCGGCGCGGAGATGAGACGGTGTGCCTGCTGCGCGAGGACGGTGCCTTCCCGATCCGTTCCTTCGTGCTCTACGAGGGTGTGCGCTTTCCGCTGGGCGTGGCCTCGGCGGGACTGGTGATGCTGTCCTTCATGGACCAGAGCGCTATGGAGAGGTATCTCGGGAGCCGCGATCTCAGCGCTGAATATGGCGAGGCTCATGCTCCGGAGTCGCTGCGGCAGCGCATCTCTCAGACGCGCAGCGACGGTTGGGCGCTGAATCCCGGGCTGATTGTGGAGGGCAGCTGGGGGATGGGTGCGGCGGTCTTCGATCAGGCCGACCAGCCTGCATGGTCTTTGAGCCTCACGGGGATCGAATCTCGATTCCGCTCGGAGCGACGCGCCGAGATGGGGCGTCTGCTCCTTCATCACGCGCATGAGCTGACCAAGAAGCTGCGTCAGAGTGGGTCGATGTCGGTGCGATGAACGAGCGCCTGTGGGCGGCCCTGCTAGCACAGAGCTATCAGCGATTCCGATGGTGGCGATAGCTGATAGCACGTTCCCTTATTGTTCGTGTCTAGGGATGCTGGTAGTGATCCACCTCACACATTGGGGTTGTTCGGCACCGTCCGGTGCGGATGACCCTGCCTCATCTAAGGAAGCTGATATGAATCCTCGTCGCACCTCCAAGACTGCGGCTGTCGTGACCGCAGCGGCACTGTTCCTGAGCCTCGCAGCATGTGCGGACACGGCTGAGGGAGGAGCCGAAGCAGAAGAAGCGGCCGAAGAGGAGACCATCGAACTCGGCGTCGCTCGCAGCGGCGTCAGCATTGAAAATGTCCTACTGGCTCATGAGCAGGGGTTCTTCGAGGAAGAGGGGCTCGAAATCAGCGAGATCCAGACGGCCGGCATGGGAGGCGCGACGGCAAACTCGGCCGTCATCTCCGGTGAGTTCGATGTGGCGGCCACTGATGCCGTCACGGCCATCCGCGCAGTGGCTGAGGACATGCCGATCAAAGTCGTGGCCGGCACAAAGTCCGCCGATCCGGACCAGGAAGGAGAGGCTTCCGACGGGGTCATCGTGCCCCCGGACAGCGACATCACCGAATGGACCGACTTGAAAGGCAGCAAGATCGGTGTGCCGGAATTGGGGGCTGCCCCATATGGCGACGATGACGGGACTGCTGGAGAACGGGGTCGACATCGACGACGTCGAGTTTGTCCCTCTGCCGACGGATGCGCTGGTCGAGGCTGCTGCCAGCGGTCAGGTCGACGCCGTGTTCTCCTTCAGCATCTTCCTGCTCAGCGCCGTGGACAATGGGTTCACTCGAGTGGGGACGGGCGTGCGGGAGTACCTCCCCAACGCGCCGCAGGTCGTGTGGATCGCCAGCGAACAGTTCGCGGAGGAGAACTCAGAGGCTCTCGAACGCTTCCACTCGGGGCTCGAACAGGGCACCGAGTATGGCAATGAGAACCCTGATGCAGCGCGACAGGTCTACCACGATCACACCGAGCTGCCTCCAGCGTTCATCGACGAACGGATGGTGCTCGACACCCTGAACGTCGAGTTCGACGAGGAGGGCTGGAGCCGGCTCCTTGAGGTGATGAAGGAGGAGGGCGACCTCGAGGAGGAGCTCACCTACGAGGAGGTCGTCTGGGAGGGTGCCCGCTGAGGGGCCCGCTGTCGCCCTGTGCTCCGAGCTCAGAATGAAAGGCAATCTTCGTGACGTTGACCAAAGACATACGAGCGCCGGCCCGCCCATCCGCGGCACGGCAGAAGCCCCGAGGGGTCCGGCAATGGCAGATGTTTATCCTCCTCGGCATGCTGGCCCTGTGGCATCTCGTCCACCTGAGCGGGTCCCTCCCAGACTCGCTTCTGCCCAGCCCGATCGCGGTAGGCGCCGAGCTGTTTCAGGCGCTGCTGACGGCGACCTACTGGACCATCCTCTGGGAGACTGTGGCTGGCGCGCTGGTCGGTCTGGCGTTCGGTGTGGTGGTCGGAATTCCTGTTGGAATTCTGACAGGACGGTTCGTCGCGGCCGAGCTTTCGCTGCGCTTTCTCGTCGACTTCGGCAGGGCGTTCCCTGCGATCGCCCTCGTCGCGGTGCTCGTGCTCATGATCGGACGGGGTATAGAGCTCAAGGCGGTGCTGGTCTTCGTAGCGGTGGTCTTCCTGATCATCCTGCAGACCCAGCACGGTGTCCGGAGCGTGAGTTCGTCCATCGTGGACACGACCCAGGCCTTCCAGATCCCCAGTGGGCTCTTCGTTCGCAAGGTGCTGCTGCCCAGTGCCGCCCCGTCCATCATGGCGGGCCTGCCGCGGCTGGCCGCCTCGGTCGCCGTGCTGGTCACGATCTCCGTTGAGGTCCTGACCGGATCCCCGGAATCGGCGCGCGGATCGGGGACGCTCAGGTCGGCGGCAACCCGCAGCTCGCCTACGCCTACATCGTCACTGGAGGCCTGCTGGGATATGCGGTCAACTTAGGCCTTGGGCGCGTGCAGGCGAGACTGCTGCGCTGGCAGACGACCGGATCGGGGGCATGAGATGAACAGCAGGTCTTACAGCCCGGCGACGTCACTTCTGCTGCAGGCATGGCTGCCGGTCAGTCTGATCGTTCTGTGGTTTCTGCTCTCCGCCTCCTCGACCTCGGCGTTCTGGCCGCCGCTGACGGAGATTCTGAGCGCCATGGGTGATTGGGCATTGAGCGGGGAGCTCTGGAATGACGCTGTGTACAGCTTCACGAATTACTTCCTCGCGCTCTTCCTCTCGCTTCTCGTCGGACTCGGCTTCGGCATAGCCATCGGGCTGATGCCAGAAGTGGGCAGAGTCCTAGACCCGTTCCTGGACTTCCTGCGTTCGCTGCCCGTCGTGGTCTTTGTGCCGATCATCATCCTGTCCCTGGGCATCGGACGTGAGCCCAAGGTGTTCCTCATCTTCCTGGCCTGTGTCTGGCCGATCCTGCTCAACGCCATCGTGGGCGTACGGTCGATCCACGCGGGGATCTTCGAAGCCTCCGACGCATACC
The DNA here is from genome assembly GCF_007922635.1 of Nesterenkonia sp. NBAIMH1. Lineage (NCBI taxonomy): Bacteria > Bacillati > Actinomycetota > Actinomycetes > Micrococcales > Micrococcaceae > Nesterenkonia > Nesterenkonia sp. NBAIMH1. The sequence goes on along the minus strand of NZ_CP042335.1, from coordinate 762,004 downwards.
GAATTCCGCTGCGGCTGCGCATTCCGAAGGTGGTGCTCGTCGGCGCGCTGCCGCAGATCGTCGTGGGCGTGCGCCTTGCGATCACCATCGGAATCGTGATGCTGGTCGTCAGCGAGATGTACGGTGCCACGGAGGGCATCGGCTACTTCATCCTGCAGAGTGCGCAGCGCTTCCAGCTGTCCTCCGCATGGGCCGGCACGCTCGTCATCGGTGTCATCGGTTGGGCGTTCACCGCGCTGTACGCCGTCGTCGAAGATCGCCTGCTGCGGTGGTACCACCAGCAGGATGCATGACTCGCCCCCACTCACTCGAAGAGGAGCCAAACCATGACCCGTGAGACTCTCACCAGCCCCGTCGCGCTCTCAGCGACACACGTCAGCAAGTCCTTCGGCTCCGGACCGGACAGGGTGGATGTCATCGAAGACCTCCATCTGAGCATCCGTTCCGGGGACGTGACTTGTCTGGTCGGACCGTCCGGGGTGGGCAAGACGACCCTGCTGCGACTGCTCGCCGGGCTGGCCTCGCCGACCTCAGGGCAGGTCTCGATGGACGGTGTGCCGATCACGGGGGCCGTTGAGCAGATCGCCGTGGTGTTTCAGGACTACCGCGGCTCGCTGATGCCTTGGATGAAGGTGCTGCAGAACGTGGCTTTTCCTCTGGAGGGACGAGGAGTCTCCAAGTCCGAACGGACCTCCCGTGCGGCTGAGGCTCTGGCCGTCGTGGGGCTGTCGGACAAGATCAGCAGCTACCCGTGGCAGCTCTCCGGCGGTATGCAGCAGCGCGTCGCGATCGCGCGAGCGCTCGCGTACGAATCGCCGATCCTCCTGATGGATGAGCCCTTCGGCTCACTCGACGCGCAGACGAGGTTCGAACTGGAAGATCTCGTGCTCCAGCTGCGCAGGGACTTCGGCATCACCATCGTTGTGGTGACCCACGACATCGACGAGGCGGTGTATCTCGGAGACCGAGTGGTCGTGGTCGGAGGCCGCCCTTCTCGGATCGTCGATGATATCGATGTTCCACTCGGTCGTGAGCGAGATCAGATCACGACTCGAGCTGAGCCCGCGTTCATCCAGCTTCGATCCCACGTGCTGAACGAGATTCAGCTCTAGGGGGCCCGGAGCCGGTCACCTGAGGGCCGCGTCCGAGGCGCCTGCAGGCGTCGGCTCCGCGCCGGCGATGCTGAGCTCGGTGCTTGCTTGGGCGAAGACCTCACGCAGCCATCGGTGCTCTGGGTCGGGTTCGTGCACCGCATGCCACCAGAGGGCGTTCAGCAGGGGCACTGGCTTGAAGGGCAGCTCCAGCACTTGAATGTCCGCCATGCGCTTCGCGAGCGGGGAGAGGTGTCGCTGAATGAGCGCCAGACGTGGGGTGTTCTCGACGAACAGGGGCAGCATCACGAAGCTCTCCACCTTGGCTTCGACCCAGGGGTCCACTCCAAGCTGCTCAAGCTGGCGCCCCACTGAGGTGAAGGCGAACCGGGTGTGGTACGTGAACACCACGGGCGATTCCGCGAGGGTCTTCATCGTTAGGCCGCCCGAGACTCTAGTGTTCTCCGAAGCTGCCAGTGCTACCCAATCATCGTGGAAGAGATCCATGTGCGGGAGCTGAGACAGCACGCCGTGGGGAAGGATCAGTGCGTCGATCGAAGGCAGGCGCATGCGCAGGTCATCGATCGTCTCAGGGGTAGTGGGCACGAACCGCAGGCGAACGCCGGGTGCCTGCTCGTGCGCGATCCGCGCGGCTCGCGGTCCTATGGTCGCCATCGCATAGTCCGAGCCATGGATGACGAACTCACGCTCGGACTCCGACGGGTCCCACTGGGACTGACTGTCGAAGACTCGTCGCGCCGCCTCCAGGGCCATGGTCGTGTGCTCTGCGAGCCGCGCCGCCAATGGGGTGAGCTCGTATTGGTTGCCCCGTCTGGCCAGAATCGGATCGTCGAAGTGCCTTCGCAGCTTGGCCAGCGCTGCACTCAGCGAGGGCTGACTGAGGCGCAGCCGTTCAGCCGCCCGCGTGACGTTTCGCTCGACGAGCAGAGCGTCCAGGGCGACGAGCAGATTGAGGTCCAGTCGGGAGAGCAGACGTTCGTCAGGCATGAGGTGCATCCTTCCACGGTCCAAACCTGGCTATCGGATTTTCTGATAGTGAGGATAGAGAATAGCGGCTTTCCTAATGAGTGTGACGCAGGGCACTATGAGAGTCACGCGGCCCACTCGGGGACGCTGCCCCTTGCGGGTCACCGAAAGGACCGAGAATGATCACACTTCTTTCCCACCTGTCATACGTGGCGCTTGTCAGTCCTGATGTTGAGGCATCGGTGGACTTCTACGTCAAAAAGGTAGGTCTCACGGAGGTTGCGCGGAAGGACGGCAGGGTATATCTGCGCTGCTGGGGCGACTACTACACCTACAGTCTGGTGATCGAGCACGGCGAGGAGCCGGCTCTGGCGACCATGGCATGGCGCACCTCCAGCGCTGAGGCTCTCGAAGAGGCCGTCAGCCGCATTGAGGCGGCGGGTGTCACAGGTGAGTGGTTCGATGGTTTGGACATCGGTCGCGCCTACCAGTTCGTGGGGCCCTGGGGCCACAGCATGACGCTGCACTGGGACGCGCGGCACTTCCGCTTCGAGGAGGGAGAGCACGCCTCGGTCTTCCCCGACCGCCCGCAGAAACGCAGCAAGGTCGCCGGCGCTCCCCGCTATCTGGACCACGTCACCATCTGCGCCAGCGACGTGGACGCCTTCGCCGAGTGGTACAGCGAGGTGCTCGGCTACCGCATCATGGCGCGTACGGTTCTCGAGGACGTTCCGCTTTCGGTCTTCTCGGTCATCACCACCAATGAGAAGTCCCATGATCTCGGCATCGTGCTCGACGGGTCGAGCCGCTCCGGTCGCGTCAATCACTTCGCCTTCTGGGTCGACACCCGCGAAGAGATGCTCATCGCCGCCGACACGCTCATCGAAGACGGTGTGCACATCGAATACGGCCCCACGATCCACGGGATCGGCGAACAGTCCTTCCTCTACTACCGCGAGCCGTCCACGATGCGCATCGAGCTCAACACCGGCGGATACCGCAACTACGTGCCGGATTGGGAGCCCAACACCTGGAAGACGTCGCAGGGCTCCTACGACATCTATCAGAACGGCACCATGCATGCCTCGCTGTCCGAGTCCTTCCCGCCGGCTGACGGCCCCAGCGCCACCGAGGAGGGCATCACGGAGGAAGTCCGTGACCAGCTGGTCGCCGGATCCTCGAGTGATCGCTGAGAGGACGGCAGCCGTGACATTCACTCCGGGGCTCACCGCTCCCTATGCGCTGGCACGCTTCCGCGACGGTGAGGCAGTGCGCCTCGGCCTCGTCGCAGGAGAGCAGATCCATGCGCTCGGCGCCGAAGAGCTTGGCGCGGAGAGCCTCAATGAGTTCTTGGCAGCGCCTGACTGGGACCGCTTGGAACGGCTGGTGGACACCGGCGGACCATGGAGGTCGCTCAACGAGGTCAGCCTGACGGCCCCGGTAGAACCGCAGCAGATCGTGCAGACCGGCGCCAACTACCGAACCCACGTCATCGACCTGGTGGCAGCAAGTATGCGCAAGGACGACTCGCGTTCGGAGACGGAGATCCGCGAGGCTGCCGCCCGCATGATGGATGAGCGGACGGCAACTGGCGAGCCGTACTTCTTCATCGGACTTCCGGCATGCGTAGTGGGCGATGACGTTCCCCTGGAGCTCCCGGCCTACAGCGACCAGCACGATTGGGAGCTGGAGCTGACCGTGGTGATCGGCAGGGGCGGGTTCCGCATCACCCGCGAGGACGCGATGTCGCACGTGGCCGGCTACACCATCTGCAATGACATCACCACGCGGGATCGGGTCTTTCGTGAGGATTCGAAGGGGCTCGGCGCCGACTGGTACCGCTCGAAGAATGCGCCCGGCTTCCTGCCCACCGGTCCCTTCCTGGTCCCCGCACACTTCGTCGATACGGAGGATCTGGGGGTGGTGCTCAATCTCAACGGCAGTCGCATGCAGGACGCCTCCACCTCCGATCTGCTGTTCGATCTGCCGGCGCTCATCTCCGCAGCGTCGCTCAATATGCCGCTGAATCCAGGAGACCTGCTGCTGACCGGCAGTCCGGCCGGCAACGGCGCCCACTGGGGGCGCCTGCTCAGGGACGGGGATGTGATGGAGGGCTCCATCGAAGGTCTCGGCACCCAGACGGTTCGCTGCATCGCAGAGGATGCGCAGAAAGGCACACCATGAGCTCATTCTCCACTGATCCGGCAGACCTGGACCCGAACGATCCCGCAGGGGAGGTCACGCTTCGCGCAGAGGCGTACCGCAACTGGGGTCGCTGGGGCGAAGACGATGTCTTGGGCACCCTGAACTTCATCGACAGCGCCAAACGCACCCAGGCAGCCCGACTGGTGACCGAGGGCATCACCGTCTCGTTGGGTCAGGAGTTCAACGAGGACGGCCCGCAGAAGGGATGGAAGAAGCGGAACAACCCGGTGCACACCATGACCGGCACCGGTCTGGATGCCGAGCGCAGCCTCGACGCCTTTCCCCACGGCATCGGAGGTGCGGATGACCTGATCATGATGCCGCTGCAGTGCTCCACCCAGTGGGATGGGCTCGGCCACATCTTCGACCGCGGCTACGCGTGGAACGGCCGTCGAGCCGGAGATGTCGTCACCACGCAGGGCGACGGGGTGACCGGCATCGAGAAGGCAGCGTCGGTCATCGTCTCGCGGGGGGTGCTGCTCGACATGGGCCGGCACCTGCGTCCGGAGACCGGTGAGCTCGAGGACGGGTACGCCATCACTGAAGAGGATCTGGACTCGTGCATCGCTGCCCAGGGAGCCTCCTCCGCGGTCGGCCGCGGCGACATTCTGCTTGTTCGAACCGGCCAGCTCGCGCGGGTTCGTCGCGAGGGATGGGGCGACTACGCAGGGGGACCTGCGCCGGGCCTCTCGATCACCACGGCCCGCTGGCTCTACCGGAGCGAGATCGCCGCGATCGCGACCGATACGTGGGGGTTCGAAGTTCGTCCCAATGAGTTCCACGAGTCCTTCCAGCCGCTGCATCAGATTGTCATCCCCAACATGGGACTGACCGTCGGCGAGATGTGGGACCTGGAACGGATCGGGCAGGCATGTGCTGAACGTGGCCGCTTTGATTTTCTGCTCTCGGCCCAGCCGCTCCCCATCACCGGGGCGGTCGGTTCGCCGATCAACCCGATCGCAACACTCTGAGCACCCCTGAATCCGAAGGAGTTCCCGTCATGACCGCAGCAAAGAAGGTGGCCGTCGTCGGCACCGGCGTGAGTGGACTTGCCGCCGCCATCCAATTGGCCAAAGGAGGCGTGGCAGTCGACGTCTTCGAGGCCCACCACGAACTGACATCTGTCGGATCGGGAATCTCTCTGCAGGGCAATGCGCTGCGCGCCTTCGAAGAGCTGGGGGTCTGGGAGGAGGCCCGCGATGCGGGTTTCCCCTTCGATGGGATGGGTCTGCGCGCCCCCGGTCCAGAGGCTCCGGCCATCGCCCGCATGAAGGACGGAGAGCACCCTCAGACGGGACTGCCCTCGGCCATGGGGATGCCTCGCGCGGAGCTCACCCGAATCCTCTATGAGCACGCCGTCCGCGCCGGGGCACACGTGAAGTTCGGCCGGCGGGTGGTCGATCTGATCAACCACGAGGACTCCGTCGAGGTCATCCTCGAGGCGGATTCGGCGGGCCGCTACGACCTCCTCATCGGGGCAGACGGCATCCATTCCACGGTGCGCTCGGCCATGGGCATCGAATCCGGGCCTGAGCGCACCGGGATGGGGATCTGGCGCGCCTTCGTATCTCGCCCTGCTGAGGTCGAATGCACCGAGCTGTACTACGGTGGTCCCTGCTACATCGCAGGGTATACACCCACTGGGCACGATTCGATGTATGCCTTCCTGGTCTCGGACGCGCAGGACCATTTCGACATGCGCCCCGATGATGCAGCTCAACTGGTGATCGAGCAGAGTCGCGGATACGGAGGGCCCTGGGAGCAGGTGCGTGCGGACCTCACCGCCGGAGCCGCGCAGGTGAACTACACCTGGTTCACCAAGCACGTCGTCCCCGGGCAGTGGAACAGGGGCCGTGCAGTGATCATCGGAGATGCGGCCCATTCGTGTCCGCCGACCATCGCGCAGGGAGCTGCCCAGGGCCTGGAGGATGCGCTGGTGCTGACGGAGCTGTTTCTCGCTCACAGCGCAGTGGATCAGGACCTGTGGGATCAGTTCCACCAGCGACGCGTCGAGCGGGCCGCGGCCATTGTGAATGCCTCGGTCCAACTCGCGGAGTGGCAGCGCGACGGCGAGGACCACTCTTCCGACGTGCCCCAGCTCCTGGCGTCGGTGGCCCAGCGAGTGGCGGTGCCGGCATGATCGTCGACGTTCACGCACATGTCCTGCTCCCCTCGCTTCATGCTGAGGTCGAGTCTCGAGCGCCCGAGGGTGTGGCTGCTGCAGCGGAACTCGACACTCGCCGCAACGGAGCCGCCAGCCAACGCGTCTCCGGTCCCATGGTCGCCGCGCGCATTCCGCGTCTGATCGACGTCGCGGAGCGGCTGCGCGTGATGGATGAGCAGGGAGTGGATCGTCAGTGGGTCAGCGCCTCGCCCAATCACTACTACCCATGGGCGGGGGAGGAGCTGGCCGTGTTCGCCTGCGGGGAGGCCAACCGGCTCATCGCCGAACATGCGGCCCACCAACCTGAGCGGCTGCTGGGGCTCGGCCTCGTACCGCTGCAGTGGCCCGAACGCGCGCGCGAGCTGCTCGACGACGCCGTCATCGCACGTGGGCTGCTCGGTGTGGAGATCTCCTCAGGCGCCGGAGACGTGGAACTCTCAGATGAACGTCTGGAGCCCTTCTGGGAGCGGGCGGCCGAACTCGGCGCTCCGGTCTTCATCCACCCTTTCGGGTGCAGCCTCGATGAGCGTCTGGATCGCTTCTATCTTGCGAATACCGTGGGTCAGCCGGTGGAGAACGCTGTGGCGCTCTCGCATCTCATCTTCTCGGGCGTCTTGGACCGCCATCCGGACCTGCGGATTGTGGCGGCGCACGGCGGCGGCTACGTGCCCACCGCGATCGGTCGTTCTGACCATGCGTGGCGAGTCCGGGCCGATGCTCAGGGGTGCCAGCATCCGCCCTCTCACTACCTGACGAAGATGTGGTTCGACACTGTGGTGCATGACCCCCGTGCTCTGCGGCAGCTGATCGAGGTCGCGGGAGAGTCTCAGGTGCTGATGGGCAGCGACTACCCATTCGATATGGGCAGCGAGGACCCCGTCGGGTTCGTCCGAGCGAGCGGGCTGAGCGCCGAGGCCGAGCGCGCTGTCCTCGGTGACAACGCGGCTGCGCTCGAAGCGCCGAAGAGAAGGGATGAGCGATGAGGATCGCGCGTTGGAACCACGCGGGCACCACGGGTGAGGGCTTCGTGATCGATGACGGGGTCGTGCCGTTCCCTGACGGCTTCACCGTGGCGGACGTTCTTTCGGCGGGACTCGGCACGGCGTCGGAGCTCCATTCCCGCGCCGACCCTCACCGGGCGACCCCGCTCTCAGCGGTGACGCTGCTGGCGCCCCTGGTCCCTGCATCGATTCGTGACTTCGCCGTCTTCGAGGAGCATGTTGAGGGCATGAGCGCTGATGAGAATGGCAATCCGCGGGTCGGCGCCGCCTGGTACGAAGCTCCGACGTTCTACTTCACGAATCCGCACCAGGTGTTTGGGACGGGTCGTCGAATTCGGCCGCCGGCCACCGAGAGGCTGGATTTCGAGCTGGAGGCTGCGGTGGTGGTCGGAGGGGTCGAGGGCCGCTCCGGGGAGGACCTGGATGTCGAGGCAGCCGAGGAGCATGTGTTCGGCTACGTCATCATGAATGACTGGTCGGCCCGCGACATCCAGGCTGCTGAGATGCGGAACAGCCTCGGGCCCGCGAAGGGTAAGGACTTCGCCACATCCCTGGGGCCGTGGATCGTCACCGCCGATGAGATGGCTGTCCACCGTGATGCCGACGGGTTCCTCGCCGTGCGCGCCGAGGTCTACGTCAACGACGAACTTGTCGGTGAAGACCTCGTCTCAAACATGGCCTGGACCTTCCCGGAACTGATCGCCTACGCATCCCGCGCGTCGCGAGTGGTCCCCGGCGATGTGCTCGGCTCAGGAACGGTCGGCAACGGCGGGTGTCTCGCTGAGCTGTGGGGCAAGGCCGGAGGAGATCTGGTGCCCCCGCCGTTGTCTGAGGACGACGAAGTGCGCATGGTCGTGGAGGGCCTCGGAGAGCTGGTGGGCACTGTCGGTCGAGCGCGGCACCCGCACGCGCTGCCCCCCGCGCGGCGTCGCCCAGCACCGCGTGCTCGCCGTCGAACCGGCTGAACGTGCGCTGCGGGGTAGTCTCAGCCCATAGATATGTCGCTGAGCCGGGGGAGATGGTGGCGCAATGGATGAGCGGGGTGTAGGTCTGCGGATTCGGCGGGTCTTTCTCTGGGCAATGGTCGTCTCGTTCTGCGTGGCGGCAGGCGCAGGGATCTTGGTCCTCCTCGGAGTGAGCTTCGGGGAGACCGGGGGAAAGGTGCTGCTGAGCACCGTGACCGTGGGACTCTTCAGCCTGGCGATGCTCTGCTGCGGGGCCACCTTCGCTCGTGCCGGCAGATCCCTCGGGGTGGCGGGCGTGGTCGTCAGCATGCTCACCCTGGGGTGGAGCCTCGTGCTGATCTGGAGAGAGTGGAGCTGGGACTTCGAACCGTTCCAGGTTCTCTTCTCAGGAATCACGCTGACCATCGCGCTGAGCTTCGCGAACCTGGTGGTGGCGTCGACGGCCCACCGCGACCAGCTGATCCGCCTCCTGCTGGCAGCATGTTTGGGCCTCACAGCGGTGGCAGTCCTTCTCACGCTGCTGCTCATATGGGACTCCGGATGGGAGGGGGAATCATTTCCGCGCCTGTACGGCGTGGTGCTGATCCTCGCTGTTCTGTGCGGAGTCTTGGCGCCCCTGCTCTCGAGCCTGCGGAAGCGCGCAGGCCGAACCCCCGGGCCGGGCCACGCGGTCGCCGAGCCGCCGATGGCAGAGGGCGCCGCCGTCGAGCGCGAACCCGTGAGCCGCCCTGGTGAGCCGCTCGACCCCGCATTGGTGGCTGCTCTGGAGCGCGAGGCCGCACGACGCGGAGTCAGCGTGGTGCAGCTGGTGCACCAGCAGTGGCCGCGCGAGAGGGAATAGGCCGACGGGAGCCTGGCCGGACCGCCGTGATGGTGGGCCCGCTGCGCCTACGCCGGCTCGTCAGGCTGGGCGAGGGGGAAGGGAGTCAGCCCTCCGCCATCGACGATCAGTGTTTGGGCTGTGACATAGCCGGCCTGTTCGGAGGAGAGATAGGAGACGGCGGCGGCGACGTCCTCCGGCGTGCCCACCCGACCGACCGGGATCTTCCGTCCCCTGCTGGCCAGGTAGGAGTCAACATCAAGATCTGCTGGATTCTGTCGAAGAAAGGCCCGGCTGGTCCCGATCAGTCCAGGGCAGACTGCGTTGACGGTCACACCCCAGGGGCCCACGTCCATCGCGAGGGAGCGGGTCAGGCCGAGCACTCCTGCCTTGGAGGCGGAGTACGCAGTCGAGTGCGGCGCCGCGTCAACTCCCGCCATGGATGAGATATTCACGATCCGGCCATACCGCTGACGGCGCATGACGCGCACCGCAGCCCTCGACATGAGATACGTTCCGCGCAGGTTGACCTGCATCTGCTGGTCCCAGAGCTCCAGCGGGATCTCCTCGATATCCTGTCGGTCCAGTCCCTGGGGCGCCGCTGCGTTGTTGACCAGAATGTCCAGTCTGCCGCCGAAGTCAGCCGCCTCCGCGATGAGTCGGTCGGCGTCCTCCGGCTCAGAGATGTCTCCCAGAACGGCCAAGGCTCTGCCGCCGGCGTCCTGTATCTGCTGAGCCAGAGCATCGACGCCCTGCCAATCGCTGTGCTGATCGCGCGCGGCCTGCGCGTGATTGGGGATCCCAGCAGCCTGCCGGTCAGCAACGACAACGCTGATCTCCTTCGCGGCCAGATTCCGGGCGATGGCCTGTCCTATGCCATCAGCCTTCCCGCAGCCGGTGACGAGCGCGACCCGGGGGCTCATGAGGTGGCACCTGAGCGCCGGAGCTGCAGGGTGGTCATAGTGATCAGTCCAGTCATGTGTCGAGGGGCGTCGGGTGCGGACGGTGACGGCGGGCGGATGTGCTTCACCGCTGTGTGACCACTCTGGGGCACCGAGGGACGGCTGGCCAGGGACTGTTTCGTCCGACGGAAGGCCGTCGCGCTCGCCGAACCACCGCCGTGTCCGATTCCCGCTAGTGGAGCGGATGCATCCGTGAGATGTTGATGGGATGACGATGGTCCCGCGAAGCTTTGACGAGCGCTACAGGGCTGTCGAGGCACGTGACAGCCGCTTCGACGGTCAGTTCATCATGGCTGTGCGGACCACCGGCATCTACTGCCGTCCGTCGTGCCCTGCGCGTACTCCGAAGCGCGAGAACGCGGAGTTCTACCTCACCAGCGCCGCCGCGCACGAAGCCGGCTATCGGGCATGCAGGCGCTGCCTGCCGGATGCGGTCCCCGGATCCCCGGAGTGGAACGTGCGGCAGGACACCGTCGGCAGGGCGATGCGGCTCATTGCTGAAGGGGTCGTGGAGCGTGACGGCGTGCACGCGCTCTCCGCTCGACTCGGGTATTCTCCCCGGCACCTCACCCGCCTGCTCACCGAAGAGCTCGGAGCGGGACCGCTCGCTCTTGCCCGTTCCCACCGAGCGCACTCTGCGCGGCTGCTGCTGACCAGCACAGAGCTGACGATCGCCGACGTCGCGTTCTCAGCAGGCTTCGGCAGCATCAGACAGTGCAATGACACCCTCCGCGAAGTCTTCGGCATGACCCCCACCGAGCTCCGAGCACGCCGCCGCGGGCCGGCCCCAGCCCCAGGCTCCATACACCTCGTCCTTCCGGTTCGTGAGCCGTTCGACCTGAGGGGAACACTCCGCTGGATGGCCGACCGAGCGATCCCCGGCATGGAAGCTGCGGACGCGACCGGCTTCGCCCGCACACTCCTTCTGCCGGGCGGACCCGCGCGGTTCGCACTGCGCGAAGATCCCGGCAGGACCGACCGTCTGAGGCTGCAGATGCACGTCACCGAGCTGAGCGATGTCGGAATGCTCGCGGCTCGGGCGCGACGCCTCTTCGACCTCGACGCTGACCCGCTGGCCATCGACGCGGCACTCTCGGGCGACCCGCGGCTCAGCCCGCTGGTCGCACGCACTCCCGGCATCCGTGTGCCGGGGGTCAGCGACCCCCACGAGATGCTGATCCGGGCCATGATCGGCCAGCAGATCTCCGTGGCCGCGGCGCGCACCATGGTCACCTCGCTCGTGCACAGCCTCGGGGACGTCGGCGAGGACGGGACAGGCGAGCCGCAGCGGTTCTTCCCGTCGATGGAGACGATCGCTGAGCGGGGCCACGAGGCGCTGCGCGGGCCGGCTGCCCGAATCCGCGCGATCACGCGAGCTGCAGCGGCCCTTGCCGACGGCACACTGACGCTCGGGGTGGCCGACGATTCGGCTGAGCTGCGCGCCAGACTCCTCGCACAGCCAGGCATAGGACCCTGGACCGCAGACTACGTCCGCATGAGGGTGGCGCATGACCCGGATGTGTTCCTGCCCGGCGACAGTGCAATGCGCGGCGGGGCGCGCCGCGCAGGCCTGCCCGCTGAGACCAAGGCGCTGACCGAGTGGGCCTCGCGAAGCGCGCCGTGGCGCAGCTACGTCACCGCCCACCTCTGGCGTGCGGCCCTGAGCCCTCGCCAGACCACGTCCCCCACACCACCAGCGAGAGAGAAAGTGACCTGATGGCCGAGAGCGCGATTGCCCAGACCATAGATACGCCCGACGGCGCGTTCACCCTGATCGTCGACGCTCAGGGGCAGGTGCTGGCGTCAGGTTGGACCGCCGATCCGCACGCAGCAGCGCAGCGGATCCACCCCAGCCTCCGACCGCAGAGCATGGTCGCAGGGGCCACTGCCGCGGCAGAGGCAGTACGCGCCTACTATGCGGGAGACACCGAGGCCGCAGCCGCCGTGCCGGTGGCCCATCGGGGGACCGCCCTGCAGCAGCGAGGCTGGTCCGCGCTCCGCGAGATACCGCCCGGTCTCACTGTGAGCTACACCGAGTTCGCCGAGCTCCTCGGAAGCGCAGGAGCCGTGCGAGCAGCGGCGTCGATCTGCGCCCGCAACGCGGTGGCCCTCTTCGTCCCCTGCCACCGGGTCCTGCGTGCCGACGGATCCCTCGGCGGCTTCGCATGGGGGACAGGCCTGAAGCAGTCGCTGCTGGACCGAGAGGCGCACCCCGCGGGGCGCCTCGCCCAGTGACGCGACCGGGCCGTGTGCCGGGCTGTCACCGACCACCTGACTGGTCGGCGCGTTCGAGACGCCGCAGACGCTTGTAGATCTCATCGCTTCCCCACACGAGAAAGGGCAGAGGAATCAGCAGAAGGAGGAGCCAGGGCTGAGGGGGAGCAGTCCCGAAGACGGCCTGCAGAGGGGGGATGCCGACGATGGCGGCCGCCAGGACCACTTCGAACAGGATGCCCCACAGCAGGAGTCTGTTGCTCAGTGGGCCGATTCTCAGGAGAGACTCAGTATGAGTTCGGGATGCCATAGCGGTGCCGATCTGGCACGACACGATGCCCAGGAAGGTCATGGTGGTGGCCTCCTGCCACAGACGCTCGGGCTGGGCCGAAGCGGCGGCGTCGAACGTCCATCCGCCGACGTGGAGGCTCATCAGGAACAGCGACGTGACCAGAGCTGCGGAGACTCCGCCCATGACCGCCCACGCACGGATGAGCATGTCAGAGCTGATCACATTTTCGTCGCGCGGACGGGGCCCTCGATCCATCAGCCCGGGCTCAGCGTCTTCCCGACCCAGGGCCAGAGCGGGAAGCGTTTCGGTCAGGAGGTCGATCGCGAGAATCTGCATGACGGTCAGCGGAAGCGGGATCGCTCCCCCCGAGACCGCGTAGAGAAGCAGGGGGATCACCTGCGGGGTGGCGTGGGCGAAGATATAGACGATGAATTTCCGGACGTTGTCATAGACCCGTCGGCCAGCCTCCACCGCAGCCACCAGGGAGGCGAAATTGTCATCGGTCAGAACCATCGTCGCCGCCTCGCGTGCGACGTCGGTCCCAGACCGTCCCATCGCGACGCCTATGTCAGCCTTGCGCAGAGCAGGTGCGTCGTTGACGCCGTCGCCGGTCATGGCCACGATGTGGCCCAGACTCTGCAGAGCGTCCGTGATTCTCAGCTTGGCCTCGGGCGATGTGCGGGCGAAGACCAGCTCCTCGGGCCCTCCCAGAATCTCGTCAAGCTCGGCTTCGCTCATGAGGTCCAGGTCAGAGCCGCTGATCACGTGAAGACCCTCAGAGCCGATGCCCACCTGTCGTGCAATGCCTGCGGCGGTCAGTCCGCTGTCCCCTGTGACGACGATGAGTCGTATGCCCGCGGTGTGGCATCGCTTGACGGCGTCCGCGGCTTCTGGTCTGGGGGGATCGGAGAGCCCGACCAAGCCGAGGAGCGTCAGGTCCCTCTCCGCGTCTTCGCGGGACATCATGCTCGGGTCGCTGCTGCGGATCGTCCGGTCTGCAGCGGCGATCAGCCGCAGCCCCTCTGAAGCCCACTCATCGATGAGGGCGGACAGCCTGCGGAGGTCGCGGTCCTCTAAAGGGCGATCTCCTTCTGCGTCCGAAATGCGGGTGCACAGTCGGAGCACCTCCTCCGGGGCTCCCTTGGTGTGAAGCACTGCCTCCTCTCCGACCCGGTCAAGAGTCGACATGCGCCTGAGGACAGGATCGAAGTGGAAGTGGGTGATCCGTTCGACGTCCGAGCGGTCGCCGACGGCGCCGAGGCTCACCGCGTGACGCAGCATCGCGACCTCCGTGGGGTCCCCGCTGTCCCGATTCTCAGAATCCTGCGGCTCGGACGGGCCAGCCTCAGCAGGAGCCTCGCGCGCGTTCAGCGCAGCCGTGGCTGCTGCTGTGTGGGACAGGCGAGCGTTCGAACAGGCCGCAGACGCTCGCGCGAAGCGCCGGGCGAGGGAGTCTGCTGCGGCGATCCCAGACGCCGTATGTCCTGACTCGTTGCCGTTCAGCGGCGCAGCGGCAGTGCTCTGCAGATCGGCGGGCGTCCAGAAGGCAGTCACCTGCATGCGGTTCAGCGTGAGAGTTCCGGTCTTGTCTGTGCAGATGACGCTGGTGGAGCCCAGCGTCTCGACAGCGGAGATGCGCTTCACCAGCGCACCGCTTCGGGCGAGCACTCGCACCCCGACGGCCAACGCCAAGGTGATGGTCGGAAGGAGGCCTTCCGGCACGTTGGCAACCAGGAGGCCGATGGCGAAGGTGACGGTGTCAGTCAGCGGAAGGTCCGCCAGCAGGAGGCCGACGGGGAGAAACGCTGCGCCCATGCCGATGGCTATGAGCGCGATCATCCGGGCCGCTCGATTGACCTGGTGCTCCAGGGGGCTGTGGTCCTTCGTCACCCGTTTGGACAGTGCCGCGATGCGCCCGAGCTCCGTGTGCATGCCGGTTGCGTACACCACTGCAGTGGCTTCGCCGCCGACGCAGGTGCTGCCGCTGAAGACGACGTCGGTCGCCTCCAGCAGGGGAGTCCCCGGGCGCAGTCCGACCTCGGGGGTTCTCAGCACCGCTTGAGATTCCCCTGTGAGCGTCGACATGTCTATCTCCACCGACCCACTGATGATTCTTGCATCAGCTGACACGCCGTCCCCCTCCTGGATGAGGACCACGTCTCCGGGGACCAGATCGACGGCATCGATCACCGTCGGCTCTCCTTCGCGCAGCACCTGCGCCCGCTCCGGAAGGTAGGACGCCAGAGCCTCAACTGCTCTCTCTGCGTGCAGCTCCTGGACGAACGCGAAGACTGCGTTGAGCAGGATCACCGCGACGATGGCGATGGCGAGCTCGGCAGTGCCTGTGACGGCGGAGAGGAGTGCGGCCGCCCACAGAAGCAGGGCCAAGGGATGGATGAGCTGCTTCAGCAGCTCTCGGGACCGCCGGCGCGTCTCCCCGCGGATCAGGTGATTGGGGCCTGCGGCCTGCAGACGGCGGGCGGCTTCCCTGCTGGACAGGCCGGCGGGGCGAGATCGGAGATCCAGGAGCAGTCGTTCGAGGGCTTCCGCAGGATCTCTGACCTCGAAGTCGGGCCGCTCCTCCGCGTCAGCAGCCCGCCTCGGACCGTGCTGGGGTGCACCTGCGCTCATGGCCTCATCTCAGCGCGTTCGCGGGGGCTCCGCCAGAGTCCTAAGACCTAGTGCAGCTGCTTCCCCTGGGACAGCGCCAGCCAGGTCTGGACGACCGTGTCCGGTGTCAGGGAGAGCGAATCGATGCCCTGGTCCACCAGCCACTTCGCCAGGTCAGGGTGATCTGAGGGCCCCTGGCCGCAGATGCCCACATACTTCTGCTGGGCTCGACAGGTCGCGATGACGGAGGAGAGCACTTTGAGCACCGCTGGGTCGCGCTCGTCGAACAGATGCGCCACAAGGTCCGAGTCCCTGTCCACGCCCAGCACCAGTTGGGTCATGTCGTTGGACCCGATCGAGAAACCGTCGAAGTGCTCCAGGAACTCCTCCGCCAGCAGGGCGTTGCTGGGCAGCTCGCACATCATCATGATCTTCAGACCATGGTCTCCGCGGCGAAGCCCGTTCCGGGCCATGAGGTCAAGGACGGCGCGGGCTTCGTCGACGGTTCTTACGAACGGCACCATGACGGACACGTTGTCCAGGCCCATGTCGTCACGAACGAAGCGCAGTGCTTCGCATTCCATCGCGAAGCTCTCGCGAAAGCCCTCGGAGACGTACCGGGACGCGCCACGGTAGCCCAGCATCGGGTTGGCCTCCTTCGGCTCGTAGCGCTCTCCGCCGAGCAGATTCGCGTACTCGTTCGTCTTGAAGTCGCTGAACCGGACGATGACCTGCTCGGGCGCGAAACTGGCTGCAATGGTGGCCACACCTTCGGCGACTCTGCGGACGAAGTATTCCTTCGGGGAGCCATACGGACCGATCATGCTGCTGATGAGCCCACGCATCTCGGCGGGAAGCTCGTCATGCTCCAGCAGGGCGCGCGGATGTATTCCGACCTGGTGGCTGATGATGAACTCCAGCCGGGCCAAGCCCACTCCCTGGTGCGGAAGTCGGGAGAATGAGAAGGCTCGATCAGGCGCGGCCACGTTCATCATCATCCTCACGGGTGGCGAAGGCATCTGGTCGAGGTTCGTCACCTCCTCATCGAATCGAAGCTCACCCCGGTAGATGACGCCTGTGTCGCCTTCGGCGCAGGAGACTGTCACCGTTTCTGCGTCGACGAGCCTCTGGGTGGCGTCGCCGGTGCCGACCACGGCGGGCACCCCCAGTTCGCGAACGAGGATCGCAGCGTGACAGGTGCGCCCCCCTCGCTCCGTGACGATCGCAGACGCACGTTTCATGATCGGCTCCCAGTCAGGGTCCGTGACCTCAGCAACGAGCACATCGCCCGGCTGCAGCCGATCCATGTCCTGCACAGATCTGAGAACCTTCACACGCCCGGTGCCGATGCGCTCCCCGATCGCCCGGCCGGTTGTCAGCACCGTCCCTCGCTCGTGCAGGACGAAGCGGCGGACTGCCTGCTGCGAGCTCTGGGAGACCACCGTTTCGGGACGTGCCTGGAGGATGTAGAGCCTGCCGTCGATCCCGTCCCGCGCCCATTCGATATCCATGGGTCGCCCGTAGTGGTCCTCGATCACCACGGCGCAGCGAGCCAGCTCGGAGACCTCCGCATCTGTGATGGAGAAGCGTGCTCGGTCTGCGGCCGCCACGTCGTCGAAGACGGTGCTGCTGTGCGTTCCTCGTCCGCCTGCGTAGCGCATCGCCACGGCCTTCGCGCCGAGGGTTCGGCTCAGGATGGCCTGGTGGCCCGTTCGCAGTGCGGGCTTGTGCACGTAGAACTCGTCGGGGTTCACCGCACCCTGAACGACAGCTTCGCCCAGTCCGTAGGAGCTTGTGATGAGCACCGCACGGTCGAATCCGGTTTCTGTGTCGACGGTGAACATCACCCCCGAAGCTCCCACGTCGGAACGGACCATGCGCTGCACTCCGGCGGAGAGGGCGACCTCACGGTGCTCAAACCCGTGATGCACACGGTAGGCGATGGCCCGGTCGTTGTAGAGGGAGGCGAAGACGCGGTGAAGGGCGTCCAGAAGATTGTCGGCACCTCCAATATTGAGGAAAGTCTCCTGCTGGCCCGCGAACGAGGCCTCGGGGAGGTCCTCCGCGGTGGCGCTTGAGCGAACAGCCCACGTCACGGAGTCTGGCTCCGGGTCCTCCGCGATGAGCTCGGCATAGGCTCGGCGCACGTCGTTCTCGAACTCGGCGGAGAAGGGCTGCTGCTGAACCCACGATCGAATCCGGGCTCCGACGCGTGCGAGCTCGGCGACGTCTTCGATGTCCAATGCGCTGAGCTCTCTCTCGATGCGCTGATCGAGTCCGTCGGCAGCGAGGAGTTCGCGATAGGCGTCAGCTGTGGTGGCGAAGCCCCCGGGGACCCGCACACCTGCTTCCGAGAGGTTCGCCACCATCTCTCCGAGGGAGGCGTTCTTGCCGCCGACCTGCCCGACGTCGGCCAGAGAGATGCTGCTGAACCAGACTAGGCGTTTCATCATCGTCTCCTCATCGCTGGACTGGGGATGCTGACGCCGCGCAGGTTCATGGCCTGCAGGATCGTCGCGGCGATCTCTTCGACGCTCGTGCCTGCGGAGCTGACACTGGGAATTCCGTGTCTGCGGTAGAGGCTCTCGGCCCAGCGGAGCTCTCGTCGGCATTGGGCCAGGCTCGCGTACTCGCTGCCGGGGCGGCGCTCCTCCCGCAGCTGGCTGAGTCGCTGGGGAGTGCTGGTGAGTCCGAAGCACTTCGCGGCGTAGGGTGCGATCGCCATCGGCAGCTCAAGGTCCGGTCCGTCGTCTTCGGTCAGGGGATAGTTTGCGACCCGCAGGCGGTGCTGGAGCGCCATATACATCGCCGTCGGAGTCTTTCCGCACCGCGACGGAGCGATGAGGAAGAGGTCCGCCAGGTTGAGCATCCTCACGCTTTGGGCGTCGTCGTGCTCCATGGTGTACTCGATCGCCTGGATGCGCGAACGATAGTGGTCCGCATCACCGGCACCATGGTGTCTTTCCGGGGCTTCGGATCTTCTCAGGCCGAGGGCGGCCTCCAACGTTCTGAGATGTGCGCTCAGCAGATCCATCACCAGGCACTCACCCGTATTCAGGGCCGTCGCCACTTCGGGGATCCGCACGGTCGTGAGCATGACCGTGACCCGATCCGAGGCGCGGGCCTCTGCGAGCACACGCTGCGCCCGCTCCGGAGAATTGACGAAGGGAAACGTCCGTCGCACGACGTGAGCATCCGGGAACTGGGCCAGGAGCGCGCTCCCCATCGTCTGCGCAGTGATGCCGGTCTGATCGGACACGAAGAAGGCCGAGATCGAGACGTTCGCGGCACTGGTCATGGCTCAGGCGATCCCAGCTGTGCTGCTCATGACCCGAACCCCTTATGTGAGTGGATGGTGCTGCCGCTGAGCTCATCCTGCCCCCACGGGGGGTGCACGTGTAGGGCCGAAGGTCCCGTCAGTCGGCTACTCAAGCCCGGACCGAGTCGCGTCCTTCAGCGAGAGATCCCAGGCGTGCGGCGCTCCGATGGTGAACCGTCGGCCAGTGACCTCGTCGGGCACGATGCGGACGAAGTGGTCCTTAGGGCCTGCCTGCCACGCACGAAGGCGGTAGGCCGGACTGTCCTTGAACTCATCGGTGTGCTCAAGGGCGATCGCAGTGCCCTTGACGACAACGCTCCAGGCTGTGTTTCTGGCAGTGTCGATTCCGTCCGTCTCAAAGGCGACGGGTGCATCGCTCATCGCGGCGGTCAGCTTCGTCCCCGGCCCTGTGCGAAAGACAACAGACTCTCGCTCGGTCAAGTAGGTGACAGGGAATATCTCGGGCCGCCCATCGGGACAGACAGCCAGTCTTCCCAGCGACTCGGCCCGCAGCAGCTCCCAGCACTCGCGTCCGTCCAGAATCTCGGTCTTTGAAGCTGACGATGAATTCCTCATGACTGAAATTTCACTCCTCGTTATTATTAAAAAATATATGAATAGGGAAAGCTTTTCATTGCATGCCTATGAGCGCAGAAAAGGAGTGTGGGCCCATTCCTCGAGGTGCTTCTGCGGTGCCGAAGGTCGGGCGAGGAGGATGAGCACGATGAGCCACCCCACCAGGGGGATGAGCCCGACGAAGAATGCCGTTCCAGGAAGGCCTGAGTCGTGAAGCCGACGCCATGTGACCGCGAGCAGGGGAAGGAGGGTCACCACGATGAGGGTCAGGTGCAGTGCTGCGGCGGCGAACACCACCAGGGCTTCGGGCTCGTCGAGGCTCAGCGGAGCGAGCAGCTCTGCCGAGCTGGTGTCTCCCAGGCCAGCATCTTCGGAGAGCAGCCAGCCTGCGATCATCCACGCGGAGAGACCGATGACGGAATGCGCCGCCAGGAGGACGAGAAGAGGCCACCAGAACTCTTCGCGAGTCGAAAAGCCCTTGAACTGCGCATAGTCTTCCAAGAAGAAGGACAGCGCCTTATCCGGACCGCAGGGCAGTGCCGACAGCTCAATCGGAGTGCTCTCGTACTTTGACATCAGGTATTCCTAGATCGCGAAGAATAGGCGGCGTGCAGCGACGTCACTGTTCTGCGACCGATTCATGGCGCGCTGCCGCGCGTCGACTGTGAAAGTCCAAGAGCTGAGCGCCCACGCCGAAGAAGAGCATCGCAAGCCACACGGCGATGCCGACCCAGGGGATGTTCAGCGCAAGGATCAGAAGGAGCCCGCCCACCAGGGTCTGCGGGATAGGGCGTGATGTCTTCCTGAGCACGACTCGGCCGACGAAGTGGGAGCCGTACACGAACGTCGCCAGCACGAGAACCGTCCACAGCAGAATGCCGGCAAGGCCGAGCGGGGCGCCGACGATGGTGATGAGGAGGAAGAGCAGCACCAGGGGAACGAGGAGGGAGGCGGCGAAGCCCACTATCAGTGCCTTCCACGGTGTGCGGAAGAGCTGGTCTGTCACCCGGCTCAGCTGCCGCGGCATGAGCGCGGCAGCCAGCACGGTGATGAGGCTCAGCGCGACGAGGGAGTAGAGCAGCCCGAGAAGCCAGCCGAGAACGCTCTCCCACGGAGAATCAGGCCCCGCCTCCGAAGCGGGGGCTGCTTCCACACGTTCAACGGAACCCGCCACGGCACCGTCGATGGTCGCTTCGCGATCGCTGTAGTAGGTCACGTCCCCGCCGACGGGGCCGACCAGGGTGAGCCTGCTGACGCCGACCAGAAGATCGCGGCCGATGTCCCCGCTGATTCTGATCTCTGTGGCTGCGCCCACCAGGTCGGTTCCGAAGGAACCGTCCTGCGGGATGCTGATCGTTGAGGCGAGCACGGTGCCGCTGCCGCTCACGGCACCGATGATCGAAACGTTCTGCGCCGCGATCCGCACATCACCATCGATGTCTCCTGTGATGCTGACGGTCTGTCCGGCGGCGATCACATCACCGTCGACGTCTCCGCTGATGGTGATGCTCTGCCCCGAGGCGTAGACGTCGCCTTCGATCTCCCCGTCGACGTCCAGGACGGATCCGCTGTAGAACTGCGGTCCTGGCTCTCTCTCGTCAGTCTCATCCGCAGTCGATGCCGAAGCGGGCACGAGCGCCGTCTCTGAGGATGCGCCTATCGCCAAAGGGGCTGACACGAGCCCCAGAAGTCCCAGGGCGAGGACTATGGGCAGTATGCGCCTGCTCTGTGACAGAAGTTTCATGGTGCAGCCACTTTCATCGTCTGGGCTGCCGCTTATCGCTGAGATTCGCGGAGCGATGCAGGAAGCCGATGCTCACGATGAGTATCGGTGTGAGGATGAGGGACCAGAAGAAGAAGAAGTTCCACATCGCGCTCCAGAAGTAGGTCCAGTCCAGCATGTGGTTCTCCCGGGGCAGATCGACTAGTCCGTGCTGCCGGTCTCGATGGCGATTTTGGTGGGAGGCGTGAGTCCCTTCAGCGGCACAGCGACCTTGAGGACTCCGTTGCGGAAGGTGGCCTTGATGCTCTGGCTGTCGGCCTGCTCGGGAAGGTCGACTCGACGGTAGAAGCTGCTGCTGCTTTCGTGCAGGACGTACGTCTTCTTCCTGTCCTCCTCGCGCTCGTGCCGCTCGGCGTGGATGACAAGTGTTCCGTCGTCGAAGAGCTCACGACGGAGCGTGTCGAGGCCGGCGAAGGGATCGAATCGAATGAGGCTATGCGTCATGTCTTTGTCCTTTCCTTGCGGTGAATCAGAAGGTGTGTGAGGGCTTGCTCAGGGACGCATCACGGGACCGTCTCGCTGCTCAACCCCGTTGGGTCTCCCATGCCCATGGTGTGCGGGCACGCCTCCACAATGGACTCGTCGCGGCGTCTGTCCCAGGGCCATTGGTCACATGGGTTCTCTGCAGAGCGGCACGACGGGGGCTCGGGGGTTGGTCGCTGATATGCGCGCTCGATGGCGCCGCCCTCGGTGACACGTGGTGGGCTGATCACTTGCGCCGCAAGCCGCTGTGAGCGTGGTGGCTGTGTGCGGCCATCACGCTCCGTCCGGCTGCCTTGATCGCCTCGATGATGAGGAAGCATGCGAGTGCGTATCCAAGCGCACTTCCCCATTCTGCGGGGGTGAGGGGTGCGGATCCGAACCATCGGTGGAACGGGGGCAGGTACGTGTAGGCGATCTGCAGCATCGCGAACGTGGCGATGCATATCCAGATGGCCCGATTCCCGGTGAGCACCCGAAAGGTGACGCTGGAGCGCCCGAGGTGGCGGACGTTGAACAGCACCGCGACTTGGGCGACGACGAGCACGGTCACTGCTGCGGCGCGCGCGGTGCGCAGGTCCGCGCCTGCTGAGATGTGGACGAAGAACACCGTGGTGGTTGCGGCTGCGACGACGACGCCGGCTCCTGCGAGCAGGAGCAGGCCGCCCGAAAGGAGGGACTCCCCGGCCGGTCTGGGGGCTCGTTTCATGGTTTCGGGTTCGGCGGGTTCGTAGGCGAAGGCCAGCGAGAGAGCCACCGCGGTGATGAGATTGACCCATAGGATCTGGGTCGGCTGCAGAGGGTCCGGAAAGCCTGCCGCCACGGCGGTGAAGACCACGAGGGACTGCCCAAGAGTGGTGGCGAGGATGAACACCACAGATTTGCGCAGATTGTCGTAGATGCGCCTTCCTTCGCGTACGGCCCGCTCGATGGTGGCGAAGTTGTCGTCGGCAAGGACGAGGTCGGCGGCGTCCTTTGCGGCCTCTGTTCCCTTCATGCCCATAGCGATGCCGACATCGGCCTGGGTCAGAGCCGGAGCGTCGTTGACCCCGTCGCCAGTCATGGCGACCACGTCGCCGCGCGATCGGAGCGAGGCGACAATGCGCAGCTTGTGCTCTGGGCTCGTCCGCGCAAATACATGAACGTCCGCGAGACGGTCCCGCAGCTGCACGTCGCCCATCCGATCGATATCGGCCCCGCTCAGGACGGGTGCGCCCTCTTCGACCAGGCCCATCTCACGGGCGATCGCGCGCGCAGTGCGGGCGTGGTCGCCCGTGATCATCTTCACGCGTACGCCCCCCTCCTGGCATTCGGAGATCGCGGCTGTCGCTTCGGGCCGCGGCGGGTCAGTGATGGCTGCTATGCCCAGCATCACCAGTCCGCTCAGATGCTCGGGCTTCAGGGCCGCAGCATCGGCCGGCATGTCGGCGCGAGCTGCGGCGAGCACCCTCATCCCCTGCGCCGTGTACTCATCGACGAGTGCACGCCATCGATCACGCTCCACCGGTCTCTGCCCTCCGTCCGCAGTGCGCTCATGCTCACAGAAGGTCAGCAGGCGGTCAGGGGCACCCTTGACGAACACATGCCGCCTGCCTGAGGCCGATTGTTCGAGCGTGGCCATGAACTTCGCCTCAGCATCGAAGGGAATCTCGTCCATACGCGTGTATTCGGAGGCATCGGCGTCGGCCTTGCGGCCGAAGGCGATGAGAGCGCCTTCAGTGGGGTCCCCCACCACGCGCCACCCTTCGGCTCCAGTGCGGTCGATCCGAGCGTCGTTGGGGAGAGTGAGCGCGAGAGCCAGTTCGCGCACGTCTGCTCTGCTCCCGGAATCGGTTTCGCCGTGGGGCGAGATCATCCCCGCGGGACCGTAGCCCTCGCCGGTGATCGTATACCGTGAGTCGGATGTCGCAGCCGCTCGCACGGTCATCTCATTCTTGGTGAGCGTTCCGGTCTTGTCGGAGCAGATGACGGTGACCGATCCCAGGGTCTCCACGGCGGCCAGGCGACGGGTGATGGCTCGCTGAGCAGCCATGTGCCGTACCCCGAGAGCAAGGGTGATCGTCACGACCGCCGGGAGACCCTCCGGGGCGGCGGCGACTGCGAACGCAATGGCGGAGGAGAGAAGCAGCTCGGGGGGCTCGCTGTGCAGCACGAAGCCGAGGCCCACCATGACGACGCACAGTATGAGCACGGTGACCGTCAGCTGACGCCCGAGGCGGTTGATGGAGCGGATGAGAGGTGTGTCCGTGCGCTCGACATCGCGGACGAGCCTCTGGATGCGTCCGAGCTCCGTGGAGCTGCCGGTCTCGGTGACCACTGCAACACCTCGGCCCGCGACCACTACTGACCCGGCGTGGAGCATATTGTGCCGGTCCGCAAGGGGCGCGTCACGCGCCGCTGGGAGGGGATGCTTGGAAGCCGGGACAGCTTCGCCCGTCAGCGCGGCTTCGTCTGCCAAGACGCTGCGCGCTTCGATCAGCCGCGCATCGGCAGGGGCGCGGTCTCCCGCGTGCACGCGGATGATGTCGCCGGGGACGAGGATGCTGGCGGCGACTTCATGCCATTCTCCGTCGCGTCTTACAGTCGCCTTCGGAGCGAGCATCCGGCGGATGCCGCGCAGAGCCTTTTCCGCCTGTCCTTCCTGGACGAATCCGATGATCGCGTTGATCAGTGCGACGGCCAGGATCACCGACGCGTCGATGTAGTCGCGAGTCGCGAGCTTGATGACCGCCGCACCCAAGAGGATGTAGATGATGGCGTTGTTGAACTGGGCAAGGAACCGCAGCATCGCATTGCTGCGGAACGGCTCGGGGAGGCTGTTCGCCCCGAAGTGCGCCTGCCGGCGCTCCGCTTCGTCCGAGGTGAGACCCGACCGGGCGGAGGCGAGTCCGTCGAGCACCCCTGCAGCCGTCTGAGCATGCGGCGAGCTCAAGGAGCCCCACGCCGCGGACGCCTGTCGATGCGGCTCCGCTGGCGATCTCCCCGACTCACCTGACCGGGTTCCTTCTCGGCTCACGTCAGCGGCCCTCTTCCGGTCTCGTCGAATCCGCTGCGAAGCGTGTCTCCTGGCACCAGCGTCCCTCCCACCATGTCTGGCCGGGCGGTCATCCGGTAGGGACGATGGTCCCTCCGGCAGGACCTCCGGCCCTACCTGCGACGTACCCCGCCCGGCATGGTGAAGCCAGCCGAAGGAAAGCTGCCACGGCGCCAACAGGCTCAGGATTCGTCGTTCGTGACGCTTCCGCTGGCAGCCGGAGTACGGACGCGAGCGAAGGAGCAGGAGATGCAGGCACCCATTCTCACGCTGACGATGAATCCGGCCCTCGATGTGTCGAGTTCGGTGGATCGAGTGCGCGGCGAGCGCAAACTGCGGTGCGGTCCGGCCCGCTTCGATCCCGGTGGGGGCGGGGTCAATGTGTCGCGGGCGATTCGCAGCCTCGGGGGCAGCTCCACCGCTGTATACCCACTGGGCGGCCCCACTGGCGACGCATACAGCCGGTTCGTGGCGGACTCAGGGATCGCGGGGCATGTGGTCACGATAGCGGGCGATACGCGCCAGAGCCTCACCGTGGATGAGACGAGTACGGGGGAGCAGTACCGGTTCGTCCTGCCTGGACCGGTCCTCTCCGAGGCTGAGTGGAAGGCGTGCCTCTCCGCGGCGGCAGACCGTCTGTCACCCGGCGGCTTCCTCGTCGCGAGCGGCAGCCTCCCCCCTGGGGTGCCCGAGGATCTGTACGCCACGCTGGCCGGCATCGCACAGGCGCGGGGGGTTCGTCTTGCGGTCGACGCCTCGGGCCCGCCGCTGGAGGCCGCACTGTCTCACGGGGTCTTTCTCATCAAGCCGAGCCGCGACGAGCTCGCCGACCTCGTGGGCGCCGACCGTGACCTGAGTCCGGACGAGCAGCTTCACGCTGCCCGCCGACTCGTCGCCGAGGGGCGGGCCGAGGCTGTTGCCCTGACGCTCGGATCTGAGGGAGCGCTGCTGGTCACCTCGCATGCCGCCCTGCGGCTGCCGACGCCGAGAGTCACGGTCGCCAGCACGGTAGGAGCCGGCGACGCCTTCCTGGCCGGAATGGTCCTGCGGCTCGCAGAGGGCATCCCCCTCCCGCGTGCCTTCCGCACAGCCGTAGCGGCCGGAAGCGCTGCCGCGATGATGCCCGGCACGGGCGTGTGCAGGGCGGAGGACGTCGCGCGACTGGCCCACGAACTGGCACCCACGGAGGGACCAAGGTCTCTGTCGCCCGCACGGCTCGGGGCTGACGATGGGAATCTCACCGCAGAGACGCATAAGGAGCGATCATGAAAGCAATGGTGCATCAGGGTCCCGGCTCGTTCGTCTGGCAGGAGCACCCCACTCCCCAGATACGGAAGCCGACGGACGCGATCGTGAAGATCGAAGCCACAACGATCTGCGGAACAGACCTGCACATCCTCAAGGGCGACGTCCCAACCGTGGAGCCCGGACGGGTCCTCGGCCACGAAGGAGTCGGTGCTGTCACCGAAGTCGGTGCCGCTGTCACCGAGATCGCCGTCGGGGACCGCGTCATCGTCTCGTGCATCTCGGCCTGCGGAAAGTGCAGCTACTGCGCAGACGGAATGTTCTCCCACTGTCTCGCTGATGAAGGAGCATCCGGATTGGGCTGGCTTCTGGGGCACCTCATCGACGGCACGCAGGCCGAGTACGTGCGGGTGCCCTTCGCGGAGACCTCGCTCCACAGGGTGCCGCAGGGCGTCGCGGCCGAGGACGCTGTGATGATCAGTGACATTCTCCCCACGGGCCATGAGATAGGCATCCGGTACGGCGCCGTGAAGCCGGGCGATGTCGTCGCAGTCATCGGCGCGGGCCCCGTAGGCCTCGCTGCGATGATGACGGCGTCCCTCTATGGGCCGAGCAGGGTGATCGCTGTCGACATCGATGCGAATCGGGTCGAGCAGGCAGAGCGTTTCGGCGTGAGCGACGGCGTGATCTCGTCGGACCCGGAGTGGAAGGAGCAGATCCTCGCCCTGACCGACGGGCTGGGAGTGGACGTCGCCATTGAGGCAGTCGGGGTGCCGAGCACGTGGGACATGTGCTTGGAGATCGTCCGGCCGGGCGGTCACGTCGCCAACGTCGGGGTGCACGGCAAGCCGGTGAGCTTCCCTCTGGAGTCGGCGTGGATCCAGAACCTCACGATCACCACCGGACTGGTCAACACCAACACGTCGCGGATGCTGATCAAGCTGCTTGCGCAGGGCCGGCTCGATGCGGGCGCCTTCATCAGCCATCGCTTCTCGCTGGACGACATCGAGAGCGCCTACACCACGTTCAGCAGCGCGGCAGAGACCAAGGCGCTGAAGGTCATCCTCGCTGCTCGGCGCTGACATCATCTCTCGCCGAAGGACTTTGGACCCTACTCCGAGCCTCGAAGCAGGTCTACGGTCAGGCTATGGATCCTTCGAACGAAGCACATGATGACCGCACCCCCGGCGTCCTGGTGGGGCTGGACGGCTCTGCAGACAGCGAGCGAGCATTCCGCGCCGCATTGCGGATCGCGGAGAAGCGGGGACTTCCCCTGCGGCTCGTGGGAGCCTTTGCGTACCCGGCAGTGGTTGGTGCTGACTACGTGCCCGAGGTGGACCAGTTCCTCGACACAATGGCGACAGCAACCAAGAGCGTGCTTGAGTCATACGCGGCGCAGGCCCAGGAGGCCGGCGTTGAGGTCACCATCCTCGCGGTGAAGAGCGACCCGGCAGCAGCGCTGGTGAAGGAGAGCCGCTCCGCAGAGGTGGCGGTGGTCGGCAAGCGCGGTCGGAACAGGTTCACCGGGCGCATGCTCGGCAGCGTCTCGGCGAAGCTGGCCGCGCACAGCCATTGTCCGACGCTCGTCATACCGGCCAAGTGGGAGGCCGGGTCCGCGGAGGAGCTTCTCGCCCCGGCCCAGGAGCACCCCGCTGCTGAGGGGGCCCCGGATGAGCCGATCACCTCGATGGAGGAATCCGCACCTCGAACGCATCAGCGCCGCAGATTCTCCAATGTCGTCCAGAATCTGAACTTCGACTCAGAGGTCGTGGCAGGCGTCGACGTCGACAGCGCCTCCACCGACGTGGTGGATGCGGCGGCTCAGGCGGCTCAGCTGTGGGAGTGGCCCCTCACGCTGGTCTCGGCAGCACCGCTCGACGGGGCGCACTGGTACCCCAACCCGGTGCAGTACAACCTTGAGCTGCCGAGCCTGCGCCGCCAGTACACCGCCCACCTGCAGGAGATGGCGCAGTACGTGGCCGAGAAGTTCCCGGATGTGGCGGTGCGGTGGCAGTTCATCGACGGCTCACCCTCCGGGGCGGTCTCCGAGGCCTCCCGGACCGCGGGGCTGGTGGTGATCGGCACACGCGGCCGCGGCGGATTCGCCGGGCTGCTGCTCGGATCGGTCAGCCAGTCTGTGCTGAACCGCTCAGCATGCCCCGTGCTCGTGGTGCCCACTCACAAGCAGCGATCATGAGCCCCGAGCGCCAGAAGGGCGAGCCGGTGCTTGTGCTGGACGCCGAACAGGCATGGAATCGACTCGAGGGCGCCCGGGTCGGGCGACTCGTCCTCGTCGTCGGGTCGAGGGCGGACATCTTTCCTGTGAACTATGCAGTGGCCCCGGACCGCACGCTCATCTTCAGGACAGCGCCGGGCAAGAAGCTGGCCGAGCTGACGGTCAACGATGAAGTCCTCTTCGAGGCGGATCAGATCTCCACAGATGAAGGCTGGTCCGTCATCGTCAGAGGGCACGCCCATTGGCTGCAGGGAGCAGCGGAGATCGAGCAGGCCGAGTCGCTGGGGCTGCAGCCCTGGGTGTCCACTCTGAAGGACTACTACGTGCAGATCCGGCCCACCGAGATCAGCGGAAGGCACTTCACCTTCGGCCCCCACCCGGAGAGAGAGCTCGGAGAAGGCTCGGAGGGAGGGTGAGGCTCTCCTCACGGACGGTCCGGCGCGAGCACCCGAGCCGGACCCCTTGCGAGTGCGCTCTGCACCGTTCCCAAGAGGCTTAACTGGTGATACCGTTGACAATACTCAATCGGCAATTGGGTTTAGTTGACTGGTTGCACGCTCTTTTGGTGAGAGTTTTTCATTGATCGAAGGGAATGTCATGACGGAATCAAACCTTCAGGGAAACGA
The DNA here is from genome assembly GCF_007922635.1 of Nesterenkonia sp. NBAIMH1. Lineage (NCBI taxonomy): Bacteria > Bacillati > Actinomycetota > Actinomycetes > Micrococcales > Micrococcaceae > Nesterenkonia > Nesterenkonia sp. NBAIMH1. The sequence continues at coordinate 733,394 of NZ_CP042335.1, read as the reverse complement.
ATCAAACCAGCCTCATGAAATTGGTGACTGGGCCGATCTGGGACGTGAGATGTGGGCCTATCTCACCGGCCGCGGAGCAATGGTGGACTACACGCTGGTCGATATGACGGTGGAGGTTCCCCGCGATATCGGGCCTGACGCACCACGAGCCGTCTGGAAGTTCGACGGCACTCTGCGCGTGTCCACCACTGACAACGAAAGCTGATCCTTCCGATCACTGGACCGAAAGGTGACCCATGGTGCGCCTGGACATCGATATGACCTTCAGCTGGTCTGAGCCTGAAACCAATGGGCGCACCCCGGCACCGCTGGAAGGGTCCATCACGGCCTCCGGGAAGCACATCACGGTCACCCTGACCAGCGAAGGTCCCGTCCTGCAGAGGTCTCGGGCTCTCACCGAGGCGGTGCGGACGCTGGCTGAAGGCTTGGCCGGTCAGGGGATGACACTCTCGCTGGTGGTGCCTCAGGGCAAGGTTCTGACCATCGGCGATGTCTCGGCGCGACTGCCCCAGCGGATCCTCTCCCGCTCCAAATGGGTCCGCTACGAGTCGCTGCGGACCCTGTCGCGGATGACCAAGCCCAGCGCCGACGACGACTCCGCCGGGGCAGCATTCCTGCCGCCGCCGACGCCGTGGCCCCTGGTGCCCACGGTCAACCGCCGCATCCGTCGCAGGGTCACCACCACCCACAGCGCCCCCGGCTCGGGCCGTCCCAGGCTGCGACTGGTGAAGAACCATCCGGAGCTCGGTCCGGGGCCCCTGATGGAGTTCAACCTCGAGAAGGGCCGCACCCTCATCGGCAGCGCGGACCACTGCGACCTTCAGCTGAGCGACATCTCCGCCGAGCACGCCGAAATCATCCACGATGAGCGCGACGAGTACATCGTGGTCAGTCGCGGCGTCACCACAGGCAGCGTCAACGCCGACTCGACGGACCGAGTCGTCCTGCGGACCGGTTCACGCCTGCAGATCGGGCCGTGGAGAATCATCTTCTTCCGTGAGGAGTACGCCGATCACGGCAGGCCCTTCGGGGGCCGCCAGGGTGGAGAATTCTCCTATCAGCGTCCGCAGTACGACCCGTACCGGCAGCGCGTGGAGTAGTTGCGAAGGGGGCCGCGACGACCGGCGCCCGCCGGTGCGTCGCAGCCCCCTCATCGCATCAGAGGATGGGGTCAGCCCCTGACGTCGTCGTCGACCCAGTCGAAGGTGCGGGTCACGGCCTTCTTCCACAGCCGCAGCTGCCGCTCGCGCTCCGCTGCGTCCATCTGCGGCTCCCAGCGCTTGTCCTCGGACCAGTTGGCCGTCACCGCGTCGGTGGTCTCCCAGTAGCCCACAGCGAGCCCAGCTGCGTAGGCCGCGCCCAGGGCCGTGGTCTCCACGACCTTCGGTCGGATGACAGGGATTCCCAGAATGTCGGACTGGAACTGCATGAGGGCGTCGTTGACGACCATGCCGCCGTCCACGCGCAGATCCTCCATGTCCACGCCCGCGTCGGCGTTCGCCGCGTCGAGGACCTCCCTGGTCTGGAACGCGGTGGCCTCCAGGGCGGCCCGAGCGATGTGCCCCTTGTTGACGTACCGGGTGAGCCCGACGATGACGCCCCGAGCGTCGCCCTTCCAGTAGGGGGCGAAGAGGCCCGAGAAGGCGGGGACGATGTAGACGCCTCCGTTGTCCTCGACGGTCCTGGCGAGCTCCTCGACCTCCGGGGCGGTTCTGATGAGGCCCAGGTTGTCCCGCAGCCACTGAATCAGCGAGCCCGTCACCGCGATGGCGCCCTCCAGGGCGTAGACCGGCTTCTGGTCGCCGAGCTTGTAGGCCAGAGTGGTGAGCAGCCCGTTCTTGGACTGGACGATTTCTTCGCCGGTGTTGACGATGAGGAAGTTTCCCGTGCCGTAGGTGTTCTTCGCGCCGCCCTTCTCAAAGGCTGCCTGGCCGAACGTCGCCGCCTGCTGGTCCCCGAGGATGCCGGCCACCGGCACCTCGCGGAGCAGCTGGCGGCCGTGCACCGTGCCGTACACCTCAGACGATGACTTGATTTCAGGGAGCAGCGACTTGGGAACCCCGAAGATGTCGAGGATCTCGTCGTCCCACTCCAGCGTCTTCAGGTCCATGAAGAGGGTGCGTGAGGCGTTGGTGACGTCGGTGATGTGCACTCCGCCGTCTGTGCCTCCGGTGAGGTTCCACACCAGCCAGCTGTCGGTGGTGCCGAAGAGCAGGTCGCCGGCCTCTGCACGCTCGCGGGTGCCCTCGACGTTGTCCAGGATCCATTTGATCTTGGTTCCGGCGAAGTAGGTGGCCAGCGGCAGCCCGACGCGGTCCTTGAAGCGCTCCGATCCTCCGTCGGCGGAGAGCTCGTCGACGATGTGCTGGGTCCGGGTGTCCTGCCAGACGATGGCGTTGTAGACGGGCTCTCCGGTGTGGCGGTCCCAGATCACCGTCGTCTCGCGCTGGTTGGTGATGCCGACTGAGGCGATCTCGTGGCGCGTCAGGTTCGCGCTGGACAGGGCCTGTCCGATGACTTCACGGGTGTTGGCCCAGATCTCGGCGGGGTCGTGCTCCACCCAGCCGGCGTGCGGGAAGATCTGCTCGTGCTCCTTCTGCCCGCTGGAAATGATGGTTCCCTCGTGGTCGAAGATGATCGCACGAGTGCTGGTGGTGCCTTGGTCGATGGCAATGATGTAGTTCGACATGGTGCTCTCCTTAGGGTCTCGGGTTATGCGACGCGGGGCATCGCGCGGCATTCAGGTCATGCGGTGCTGTGGGGCGAGATGGATCACCCGCCGTTGGCCATGGTGAGGAGGGGTGCGGTGAGCCCTGCGATGGCGCCGCCGATGACGGGTCCGACGATGGGGACCCAGGAGTAGCCCCAGTCGCTGGCGCCCTTGCCCTTGATGGGCAGCAGGGCGTGGGCGATGCGGGGGCCCAGGTCACGGGCCGGGTTGATGGCGTAGCCGGTGGGTCCACCGAGGGAGGCGCCGATGCCGACGACGAGCAGCGCGACGGCCAGAGGGCCGAGACCGCTGGGTGTGTTGGCGAACATGATGACGACGAACACCAGGACGAACGTGGCGATGATCTCGGTGACCATGTTCCAGCCCTTGGACCGTATCGCTGGCCCGGTAGAGAAGACGCCGAGCTTCGCGGCGGGGTCCGGCTCGGCGTCGAAGTGCTGCTTGTAGGACAGCCATGCGAAGACGGCGCCGAGGGTGGCGCCGACCATCTGGCCGGCGAAGTAGATCAGGGTGGTGGCCACGGTGATCTCGGCCCCGGGGGCGTACTCGGCGGTGTCAGGGTTGACCAGGAGTCCGATCGTGACAGCAGGGTTGATGTGCGCGCCGGAGGCGAAGGCGACGTAGACGCCGGCGAAGACACCCAGGCCCCAGCCGAAGTTGACCATCAGGAACCCGCCGCTGTTGCCTTTGGTCTTGGTCAGGACGGCGTTGGCGACGACGCCGCAGCCGAGCAGGATCAGGATCCCGGTTCCGAACATTTCGGAGATGAATATTTCTAGCAGTGACATGTGCTTTCCGATCTCATCGAAGGTGTGGGGCTGTGCTGATCAGAGCCGAATATGGTGCCGTCGGCTCAGGAGGTGGCGGGTGGTGGCGATCTCGGATGCCTTCTCGGCGTCGCTCCAGCTGAGGTGCTCACCCATGAGCGAGGCGAGCTCGTCCAGCAGCTCGTCGCTGACGCGTCCGGTGAAGGCGAGGTCAGTGCGCCGCTGGAGGATGTCGGTCAGGTGCAGGGCCTGTTCGCGCTCGATCATGCGTATGACCTCGGCGGTGCCCAGCTCCGGGGCTGAGGCGAGCGGCCGGTCGTCGTGGCGCTGCAGGTGGTCGAGCACCTCAGGGGCGCGTGTGCCGTATCGCTCGAAGAGCTGAACGGCACGTGGGCGGCTGACACGGTCGGAGAGGTGCTGATCGATCCACACGGCCGCCTCGTCGGGGGAGACGGGGTAGTCCCGGCCGCCGCCGATGGGCAGGCCCTGGGTGGTCGTCTGTCGGCTCATGCCGAGCATGGGCAGCACCTCGTCCGCGAGCTGGGCCCCCAGGGCGCGGAAGGTGGTCCACTTGCCGCCGACGACGCTGATGATGGCCTGCGTGCCCTTCGGAGCGGTCTCCTCGTTGCGCTCCAGCCGGTAGTCCCGGGAGATCAGCCCGGGCTCGAGATTCTCGTGGCTGGGCAGGGGGCGCACTCCGGAGAACGAGTAGACGATGGCGCTGCGGTCCACCGTGATGGCGGGGAAGACGTGTGCGATCAGGTCGAAGAAGTAGTCGATCTCCTCCTCGGTGCAGACCGCCTCGCCCACAGGCTCGTCCTCCGAGGGTTCGATGTCGGTGGTGCCGACCAGCACGCGCTCGCCGATGGGGTAGATGAGCACGATCCGCCCGTCGGAGTGCTCGAAGAACACCTCCCGGCCCGCGCAGGCCTTCAGCAGCAGCGGGTGGTCCAGGACGATGTGCGAACCTTTGGTGCCGCCCATGTAGGCGGTGGGGCTGCCGGAGGCGGCATTGGTCTCGTCGACCCACACGCCGGTGACGTTCAGGATCACATCAGCGGTGAATCCGAAGTCCGTCCCGGTGCTCTCGTCCCGCAGGAGGATGCCGTCGGGCCCCATGGACCGGACGCTCACGTAGTTGGAGGCCCGCGCCGAGGGGTTCGCCTCCAGTCCGCTGGAGAGCACGTCGAGGGTGAGTCGCTCCGGGTTGTGCACGGAGGCGTCGAAGTAGGTGGCTGCGTAGCGGAGGCCCGGGTGCAGCATGGGCATCTCGCGCAGCGCGGTCGTGCGGCCCACGAATCGATGACGGGGCACGGAGCCGCGCCGGCGGGAGAAGGCATCGTAGACGGTGAGGCCCACTTTGATGAGCGCGGCGCCGCGTTCGGTGCGCTCTGCGCGGCGACGCGAGAGGAAGCCCACGGAACCGGAGAGCAGTCCGGAGAAGGTCGTGAAGATGGGAATGGTGGTCTTGAGGGGTTTGACGTAGTGCGGTGCGGTCTTCAGCAGGTCGTTGCGCTCGTCCACGGATTCCGACACCAGCCGGAACTCGCCGTTCTCCAGGTAGCGGATGCCCCCATGAATCATGTGTGACGAGGCGCCGCTGGCTCCGCTGCAGTAGTCATTCTTCTCGACCAGCGCCGCATCGACCCCCTGCAGAGCCAGGTCGCGGAAGACGGAGACCCCGTTGATGCCCCCGCCGATGACCAGAACCTGAGCGTGAGGCCGTGAGGCGAGGGCCTCCGCCGACGGGCGCAGACGGGACGAACGAAAAACATCTTGAGAATCAGATGAATGCGAACTCTTAACACTCAAGATGATCGTCCTTAGATTGATATTTCTTGGGAGCGAAAATTCGCCTATGACTATTGTGAGGAGGCTCACATTCGACAGTCAACGAAACTGCACGTACGTGCAGAGGGTCGCTATGGTGCCGCACTGGACTTTTCTGGTAAGTCATCGAAAAGCGCAGGTCAGCGGCGAAAAGCCGCGTCTGGCGTCCTTGAGCGCGTGGGTGTCCTGCGAGCGTGAAAGGGCTCTGAGGCTGCACGAATGCGCCATGGCCTCTCGAGGGAGACGGGCGTGACTGCTTCTGAGGGGGGCGCCCCGACCTCAGGTCGACGGTCCGCCCGGCGAGTGCGGAACCAATTCTGCTGGGCGAGTCCGTGCTGAGCGGCACGCTGGCGCCGTCGGATGGCATGCAGTCGTTCGACCCGCGGCAGGGGAGTGCGGGCACTGTCACCTAATTGTCTTGACAACCGGACATCACGAAGTGGAGAGTGTTCTACGACACGTTGTGATGTCCGCGTCCCCGGCGCGGCATCCCTGAGGACGGATCCGAGGAGGTCTCCGGTGACGGTGAAGCCCACGCACACACCCTCCGCGGCGCAGGACGGCACGGCATCGCCCCTCCTCGTCGGGACCGCCCCCGACTCGTGGGGAGTCTGGTTCGCCGAGGACCCGCTCCAGACCCCCTGGCACCGCTTTCTCGATGAGGTGGCCGAAGCCGGATACCACTACGTGGAGCTCGGCCCCTACGGATACCTGCCCACCGATGCGGCGCGGCTGCGGGACGAGCTGGCCGCACGCGATCTGCAGGTGAGCGCAGGCACCGTCTTCACCGGATTCCACCGCACTGACGCTGAGGAGCGGGAGGCCGTCTGGCGGCAGGTCCACGAGGTTGCCGAGCTCACGGCAGCCGTCGGCGGTCAGCACATCGTCGTGATTCCCGCGATGTGGCGCGACGACGTCACCGGCGAAGCCGTCGAGGAGGAGCACCTCGGCCCACAGCAGTGGGAGAGTCTCTTCGCCGGCCACAACGAGCTCGGGAGGGTTCTTCAGGAGGAGTACGGCCTGCGGCAGCAGTTCCATTCCCACGCCGACTCCCACGTGTGCAGCCAGGATCAGATCACCCGGTTCCTGGAGGGGACGGATCCCCAGTTCGTGACGCTGTGCCTGGACACCGGCCATGCCGAATACGGCGGCGCATCCTCCGCGGAGATCCTCACACAGCACCCGGAGCGTGTGGAGTACCTGCACCTGAAGCAGGTCGACCCCGCAGTTCTGGAGACTGTTCGCCGCGAGAGCATGACGTGGGCAGAGGCCAACAGGGCAGGGGTCATGGTGGAGCCGCCGGCCGGGCTGCCTGACCTGTCCGAGATCGTCGAGGAGCTCGAAAAGCTCGGCCGCAGCTTCTTCAGCATTGTTGAGCAGGACATGTACCCGGTCTCCTCCTTCGACGCTCCGCTGCCCATCGCCGCACGAACGCGCCGCTATCTCTGCGGCTGCGGCTCCCGCACCCGAATCCGCTGAGGAGAGACAGTTGAACTACGACGTCATCACAACCGGTCGCATCAGCGTCGACATCTACCCCCACGACATCGGAGTCGGCCTCGGGTCCGTCGAAACCTTCGGCAAGTACCTCGGAGGCTCCCCCTCCAACGTGGCAGTCGCCGCGGCCCGGCACGGTCGTCGCACAGCTCTCATCACCCGGACCGGGGACGACCCCTTCGGAGACTTTCTCCGGTCCGAGCTCTCCCGCTACGGCGTGGACCCAAAGTGGGCCACGCCTGTGCCGGACCTGCAGACCCCCGTCACCTTCTGTGCGATCCAGCCGCCCGAAGACTTTCCTCTGTACTTCTACGGGCGGCGCCCCACCGCACCGGACTGGGAGATCGACGCCGCTGAGGTGGACTACCAAGCGGTGCGCGAGGCATCGATCTTCTGGTCCACCGTCACCGGCATGGTGCGCTCAGCATCCCGCGAGGCCCAGGTCGCGATGCACAGGGTGCGTCCGCGGGACATGCTCGCCGAGGGGCAGCACACCATCCTCGATCTCGACTACCGGCCGATGTTCTGGTCGTCCAAGGAGCAGGCCCGTGAGCAGGTCCAGCGCATCCTGCCCTTCGTCACGGTCGCAGTGGGCAACTCCGAGGAGTGCTCCGTCGCTGTCGGCGAGGGCACGGCGGACGAGCAGGCGGACCGGCTCCTGGCCGCGGGGGTGCAGCTGGCGGTGGTCAAGCTGGGCTCCGCCGGCGTGATGGCGGCGACGCCTGACGAGCGGGTCGTCTCGGAGCCCATACCCGTGGAGACGGTCAACGGCCTGGGGGCCGGGGATGCCTTCGGCGGCGCGCTCTGCCACGGGCTTCTGGCCGGCTGGCCGCTGCGCAGCATCCTCGACTTCGCCAACGCCGCCGGGGCGCACGTGGCGGCCCGGATCGCATGCTCCGAAGCGATGCCCGCAGAGGCCGAGCTGCGCGCCATGCTGCAGGGGCGAGGCCGCGAACTTCCTCCGACCGCCGCAGCCCAGCCGTCGGCGCCTCAGGGTCAGGGCTGAGCCGATGACGAACGAGACCCTGACCCTCAGCGAACCCGGCGATGACAGCCCCGCGCGCTACGAAGCGCTGACCCGCATCCGTCTCGAAGATCCCGACGCCGTGCTCCGTGCCGCGCGGGCCCGTCGCCCCCACCCGGGGCCCGTCTGCGGACGGCAGAACTTCATCATCGCCGCCGACCATCCGGCACGCGGCGCGCTCGCCGTGAAGGACGACGTCCACGCCATGGCCGACCGCCGGTCCCTGCTGGACCGCCTGCGCATCGCGTTGGCCAACCCCATGGTCGACGGGGTTCTCGCCTCCCCGGACGTGCTGGACGACCTGCTCCTCATCGGGGCGCTGGAGGGCAAGCTGCTGTTCGGCTCCATGAACCGCGGCGGGCTGCCCGGTCTGGTCAACGAGATCGATGACCGGTTCACCGGCCACACGGCTGAGGCCCTCGCCGAGATCGGAGCCGACGGGGGCAAGATGCTGACCCGCATCGCCTTCGACTCCGAGCACACCACCGCGGCCCTCGAGGCCACGGCGCGGGCGGTCGACTCGCTGCATGAGAGGCGCATGATCGCCATGGTGGAGCCCTTCCTCTCCACCGCCCGGGGCGAGCGTGTCACCAACGTGCTCACCACAGAGGCGGTGATCCAGTCGGTTGCCATCGCCCAGGGCCTGGGCGCGCGTTCGGCGCGCACCTGGATGAAGCTGCCCGTGGTCGAGGAGATGGAGCGGGTCATGGCCGCCACCACTCTTCCGACGGTTCTCCTCGGCGGCGACCCCAGCAGCAGCACCGACGAGGCGCTCGAGTCGTGGCGCAGCGCCCTGCGCCTTCCCGGAGTGCAGGGGCTCACCGTGGGCCGCACCCTCCTGTACCCGGACGACGGCGACGTCGCCTCCGCCGTCGAGACCGCCGCATCCCTGCTGACTCACACCACCCAGGAGACCCGATGAGCACGCGCACCCGCACCCTCACCGTCGCGCAGGCGACGGTGGAGTTCCTCGCCAACCAGTGGACCGTGGACGTCGTCGACGGCGAACGCGTCGAGGTTCGCACCATTCCGGGCATGCACGGGATCTTCGGCCACGGCAATCTTGCCGGAGTCGGTCAGGCGCTCAAGCAGTCGCAGGTCAAGGCGTCCGGCCTCATGCCCTACCACCAGGGTCGCAATGAGCAGGCTCTGGTGCATCAGGCGGTCGGCTACGCCAGGCATACCCGCCGCCGGCAGACCTACGGTGTGACGGCCTCCATAGGCCCCGGCTCGACGAACATGGCCACCGGTGCCGCCCTGGCCACCACCAACCGTCTGCCCGCCCTGCTGCTCGCCTCCGACGAGTTCGCCACCCGTGCCCCGGACCCGGTGCTTCAGCAGCTGGAGCTGCCGCATTCCTACGACGTCACGTGTGCCGACATCTTCCGGCCGATCAGTCGGTACTTCGACCGGGTGCAGCGGCCCGAGCAGCTGTTCTCCGCGCTGCTCAGCGGGATGCGCGTCCTGATGGACCCGGCCGAGACCGGTGCGGTGACGATTGCGCTTCCCCAGGACGTCCAGGCGGAGCGGCTGGAGGTCCCGGAGGCGTTCCTCGCTCCCCGCCGATGGCGCATCCGGCGGCCCGGTCCTGAGGCCGAGGACATCGCCGCGGCCGTTGAGGCGCTGCGCGATGCGAAGCAGCCGCTCATCATCGCCGGCGGGGGAGTGCACTACGCGTTCGCAGCGGAGAGGCTCCGGGAGTTCGCGGAGGCCACCGGCATTCCCGTCGCGTACACCCAGTCCGGCGTCGGAAGCATGGAGTGGGACCACGAGCTGTGCCTGGGCGCGATCGGGTCCACCGGGTCGACGGCCTCGAACGCGTACGCCAGGGACGCTGACGTCATCCTCGGGATCGGCACCCGGTACGAAGACTTCACCACAGCCTCGAAGACTGCGTTCCAGAACCCGGATGTCCGATTCGTCAACGTCAACATCGCGGGCATGGATGCCTACAAGGCCGGGGCGTCGGTGCAGATCGTCGCGGATGCAGGCAAGACGCTCCCCGAGCTTCAGGATGGGCTCAGCGCCGCGGGGTTCCGGCTGCCGACGGGGGCAGCGGAGCTGGTGCGCAGGGAACGGGCCCGGTGGAATGCGGCCGTCGACGAGTCCTTCAGCGTGCGCCATCAGCCGCTCCCCGCGCAGACCGAGATCATCGGCGCCGTGAACGCGGCCATGGATGATCGCGACGTCGTCGTCTGCGCGGCGGGCTCCCTTCCCGGTGACCTCCACAAGCTGTGGCGCGTCAGGGACCCCTACGGATATCACGTGGAGTACGCGTTCTCCTGCATGGGCTACGAGATCGCCGGCGGCCTGGGGCTCAAGCGTGCCGCGCTGCATGAGGCCCTCGCCACGGCGGGAAGCCCCGACGGTGGGCGCGATGTGGTGGTGATGGTCGGCGACGGCTCCTACCTCATGATGCACACCGAACTGGTGACAGCAGTGGCCGAAGGCACCAAGCTGATCGTCGTGCTGCTGCAGAATCACGGGTTCGCCTCCATCGGCTCCCTCTCCGAATCTGTGGGCTCAGAGCGATTCGGAACGAAGTACCGGTACGCGCAGCAGGGCAGCCCCGCCGACGGGGAAGGGGAGGCTCTTCCCGTCGATCTTGCCGCCAACGCCGCATCGCTGGGCGTCAGCGTGCTGCGCGTGGAGCCCGGCGCCGATGCCGTCGACCGCCTGCGGGCAGCGGTGGCCGAGGCGAAGGCCCGGCCGGAAGGATCCGGCCCGGTCCTCATCCACATCCACTCCGACCTGTACCTGGACTCCCCGGACTCCGAGTCCTGGTGGGACGTGCCCGTCGCCGACGTCGCAGAGCTGGACTCCACCATCTCCGCCCGCACCACCTACGCAGAATTCAAATCCCGGCAGCGTCACCTGCTGGGCGAGGAAGGAAAGAGCTCATGAGCATCACCGACATCACACACTGGATCAGCGGCACGCCGGACCCCGGCGAGGGCGAGCGCCGGCAGGAGGTGTACAACCCGGCGACGGGCGAGGTCAGCGGCAGTCTGCACCTCGGAGATGAGCGCGACCTCCAGAAGACCCTGGAGGCGGCCCGCGCCGCCGCCGACTCATGGTCGGAGGCCTCCCTGTCCCGGCGCATGGCAGTCCTCTTCAAGTTCCGCGAACTGGTCCACAGCCATACCCAGGAGCTCGCTGCGATCATCACGGCTGAGCACGGCAAGGTGCTCTCCGACGCTGCCGGCGAGGTGGGACGCGGCCTTGAGGTCGTCGAGTTCGCCTGCGCCCTGCCGCAGACGCTGAAGGGCGAGTACACCGAACAGATCTCCTCCGGGATCGACGTCTTCTCCTTCCGGCAGCCGCTCGGCGTCGTCGCCGGCATCACGCCGTTCAACTTCCCTGCAATGGTTCCCCTGTGGATGGCGCCCCTGGCCATCGCCACCGGCAACGCGTTCGTGCTCAAGCCCTCGGAGCGCGACCCCTCAGCGTCGCTGCTGCTGGCCGAGCTCTGGAAGGAGGCAGGGCTGCCGGACGGCGTCTTCCAAGTGCTGCACGGGGACAAGGAGATCGTCAACGGTCTGCTGACCCACGAGCTGGTCGACGCGATCTCCTTCGTGGGGTCCACCCCGATCGCACGGCATGTCTATGAGACGGGCACGCGGCACGGAAAGCGGGTGCAGGCCCTCGGGGGCGCCAAGAACCACGCGGTGGTCATGCCCGACGCGGACCTCGACCTCGCAGCCGATCACCTCTCCGCCGCGGCGTTCGGCTCCGCCGGCGAGCGGTGCATGGCCGTGTCCGTGGCTGTGGCAGTGGGCGACGCCGCGGAGCAGCTGGTGGCGAAGGTCGGCGAGCGGGCCCGGTCCATCACCGTGGGCGAGGGCACCCAGGACGGAGTGGAGATGGGCCCGCTCATCACCCCGGCGTCGCAGGATCGGGTGCGGCGGCTCGTCACGGAGGCTGAGCAGGACGGAGCGGCCGTCGTCGTCGACGGTCGGGACCTCGTCGTCACGGGGCACGAGGAGGGCTTCTTCGTGGGGCCGACGGTCCTGGACAGGGTCACGGAGGCGATGTCCGCGTACGAGGAGGAGATCTTCGGGCCGGTCCTGGCCGTGGTGCGCGTCGACACGCTGGAGGACGCCATCTCCCTCATCAACGCGAATCCCTACGGGAACGGCACGGCGATCTTCACCGGCTCGGGCCACTCCGCGCGCACGTTCCAGAGCAGGGTCACTGTCGGGATGATCGGCGTCAATGTGCCGGTGCCTGTGCCGGCGGCCCAGCACTCGTTCGGCGGGTGGAAGGACTCGCTGTTCGGCGACCACCACATCTACGGCCCCGACGGGGTGCGCTTCTACACGCGGGGCAAAGTCGTCACCCAGCGCTGGCCCGCCCAGAACGACGAATCTGGGGCGTCCCTGAACTTTCCGTCCAACGGCTGAGGAAGGATCATCATGACCCAGGAAGAGCTGCGCGTCGGAGTGGTCGGTGCCGGCCGGATGGGCGCCGACCACGTCGACAGGCTGGCCCACCACATCCTGCGCGCGCGGGTGTCCGCGGTGGTGGACGTGGATCCGCTCCGAGCGGCCGAGGTTGCCCAGACGGCTCCGGCAGCGGAGAGCTTCACCGCGCTCCAGGAGATGCTTGACGCCGATGCGGTGGACGCTGTGGTGCTGGCCACGCCGGGGTTTCTGCACGAGGAGGCGCTGCTGCGCCTGATCCACGCCGGCATCCCCACGCTGTGCGAGAAGCCCCTGACGCCCGATCCGGAGTCGTCGATGCGGGTGATGGAGGCGGAGGCCGTCTCGGGCCGGCAGCTCATCCAGGTGGGCTTCATGCGCCGGTTCGACGCCGGGTACCGTCAGCTGAAGGCCGTCATCAACTCCGGCGAGTACGGGGAGCTTCTGATGCTGCACCTGCAGCACCGGAACCCCTCCACGCCCCCTGGGTTCACCAACGAGATGATCATCAACGATTCGGTCGTCCACGAGTTCGATGCGGTCCGCTTCTTCACGGGCAGCGAGATCGACTCTGTGCAGGTCCGCGTCGGCCGCACCACTTCGCTGGCTGCTCCCGGGCTGCAGGATCCGCAGCAGGTGGTGATCCAGACCTCCTCCGGGCTGCTGGCGGACGTTGAGATCTTCTGCTCCGCCCAGTTCGGGTACCAGGTGCGGACGCAGGCGGTGTTCGAGCGCGGCGTGGTGGCCGTCGGCGAAGCGGGGGAGCTGGAGGTCACCGCGGATGGTCGCCGCGGCACTGCCGTGGACGCGGGCTTCGTCTCCCGTTTTCGGGATGCCTACGACGTCGAGGTGCAGGCTTGGGTCGATGCGGTGCACCAGGGCCGCATCGCCGGGCCCTCCGCATGGGACGGCTATGCCACGGCGGCCTGCTGCGCGGCAGGCGTGGCAAGCCAGGGCGGTGACGGTATCGTCAGCGTGGAGCTTGCGGCACGTCCGGAGTTCTACGGGTGATGGTCACCCCGCAGCGTGATCAGGCGCGCTGTCGCAGTGAGGAGCAACCATGTCGGAGGACACCTCAGAGCTGACGCTGGGAGTGCTGGGAGCAGGGCGCATCGGCCGCATCCATGCCGCGCATATGGCGATGCATCCGCAGGTCGGCGCCGTCGTGCTGCTCGGCCGGGATCAGGGACGGCTGGAGAGCGCGCTCCCGGAGATCCTGCGCATCGCCGAGGAGGCTCCGCGACCCTCCGATCAGGAGCAGGTCGCAGCGAAGCTTCGCCCGCGCGTGCTCCCGGAGTCCGCAGGGCGCGTCGGGGCGTATGAGGGACTGGACGGACTGGTCGTGGCCGCCTCCACGGAGGCACACGGGCCTCTCATCACCGAGGCTGTCGCCTCTGGGATCCCGCTGCTGATCGAGAAGCCTCTGGCCGCCTCCGTGGAGGAGCAGCTCGAGCTCATCCGGCTGATGGAGTCCCGCGGGATCCGAGCGATGATGGGCTACAACCGGCGCTTCGACGACGCTCACCGGCAGCTGCGCAGCCGGGTGCTCTCCGGCGTCCTGGGAACCCCCGGGGTGCCGTGGCGGTGAACCTGGACTATCTGGACGCCGACGAGGCGTTCGTGCCCCTCGTCCGGGGCCTGTGGCGCGACCTGGCCGTCCATGACTTCAATGCCCTGGCGTGGATCTTCGATGACCGGATCGTCTCCGTGTCCGCGCACAGCTCCGTGGCGGAGAACCCCATGTATGGGCGCCACGGAGATGTCGACACGGCCTCGGCCGTGCTGAAGTTCTCCTCGGGCGCCGTGGCCACCCTGCTGTGCGGCCGGCGCATGGGGTGGAGGCAGGAGACCCGGATGGAGGTGCACGGCACGGAGGGCTCTGAGAGCACCGACGTCGCGGCCACGGGCTCGCGCACTCACCGCCTCGACGGGCATGAGGAGCAGGGCGAGCCGTTCACCAGCGCCATGACCCGCTTCAAGGAGTCCTACCTCAACGAGACGGACGAGTTCGTGAGGCTCGTGCTGGGCGCCGAGAGCACCTCGCCTCCCAGGCAGTGCTTGGCCGCCCTGCAGGTCGCGCTCGCGGCGGAGGAGTCGGTCCGAACGGGCCGCACGGTTGAGATTGCCTGAGGCCCTCCCGCTCTGCGCTGTCAGGAGAGAGGCCGGCGTCCCAGAGAACCTGCCCCTTTCCTGACCATATGTCTTGACATTAGTACTAACGACTCATAGCCTACATTTCATCAGGAAAATGTGACTCGGCTCACGTTAGCGTTGTCTCGTGGCTCACGCTGACGCTGTCTCGGACTGAGAGGCTGTTCGGGACAGCAGCAACAGACAGGATGGTTGATATGAGTGCAAGGACTGGAAGCAGTCATCAGCTTCGGCTGGCGCTGACGGCCGTACGTATGGGGCCGGCGCTGATGCTGCTCATCATCGTCCTCGTGCTGAGCCTGCTCAGCCCGGTCTTCCTCTCGGGCCGCAACCTCGGAAACATCGGCCTGGAGACCTCGGTGGTGGCCCTGCTGGCGCTGGGCCAGCTGCTGGTCATCATCACTGCAGGCATCGACCTCTCGGTAGGCTCCCTCATCGCGCTCTCCAGCGTCCTCGGTGCCCTGTGGGTCCGAGACCTGGAGCTGGTGGAGGGGTGGCTGGTGATCCCCTCCATGATGCTCGGCGGCGCCCTGGCGGGAGCAGTCAGCGGAACGCTCTTCGTCAAGGGAAAGCTGCCCCACCCGTTCCTGGCCACCCTGGCCATGATGATGATCGCCCGCGGCGCGGCCCTTCTGATCTCAGGCGGTCAGCCCATCACAGGAATGCCGGAATCGGTGCGGCTGGTCGGAACCTACCGGCTGTTCGGAGTCCCTCTGGCCGTGATCGTCGTGCTGGTGCTCGCGGTGCTCGTCCACCTGCTGCTCACGCGCATCACCTGGGGCCAGTGGATCTACGCCGTAGGAGCCAGCAAGGAAGGTGCCAGGCGCGTCGGAGTCCCCGTGGACCGTGTGCTGATCTCGGTCTACGTGATGAGCGGCTTCTTCGCCGGAACAGCCGCGATCGTCGTCAGCGGTCAGACCAACTCGGCCTACCCCACGGCCGGCAACCTGCTCGAGCTCTCCTCCATCGCCGCGGTCATCATCGGCGGAGCCAGCTTCTTCGGCGGCCGCGGCACCGTGTTCGGGGCCCTCGTCGGCGCCCTCATTCTGGGCGTCATCCAGAACGGACTGAACCTTCTGAACGTCAACCCGTCATGGCAGTACGTCGCTCTCGGCGTCGTGGTGATCCTCGCCGTCGAACTCGACGTCGTCCGAAGCCGGCTTGAGACGCGGCTGCGGTCGGTGCAGGTCGAAGAGAAGCTCGAGCGCAAGGAGGCGCAGGAATGACCTCGACAGAGAACATGGGTGCTGAGAGAGCGGCGGGGGCGGCCCCGACGGCCCCGGTGCTCGAGGTGAGGAACGCGAGCAAGATGTTCGGGCCCGTCAAGGCGCTCAACGGCGTGAATCTCCGGCTGGAGCAGGGAGAGGTCCTGGGGCTGCTGGGCGACAACGGCGCCGGCAAGTCCACGCTCATCAAAGCGATCACCGGCGTGCACACCATCGATGACGGGGAAATACTCGTCGACGGCAAGCGCGCCCACATCCGCAGCCCGAACGATGCACGCGCCTTCGGCATCGAGGCGGTGTATCAGGACCTCGCGCTGTTCGACAATCTCGGCATCGTCAACAATCTGTACCTCGGCAATGAGCTCACCAAGCCGCGCCGATTTCGGGCCCTGGGCTGGCTGGACAAGAAGGCGATGGAGAAGGATGCACGCCGGCGACTGGACTCCCTGCAGGTGCACCTGCCGAGCTTCAACGCATCGGTGGGCCTCATGTCCGGCGGTCAGCGCCAGGCAGTGGCGGTCGCCCGTGCGGTGGCCTTCGCCAGCCGGGTGCTGATCCTCGACGAGCCGACGGCAGCTCTGGGCCTCCGCGAGACCAGGAATGTTCTCGATGCGGTCAAGAGGCTTCCGGAGCAGTTCGGCATCTCCATCATTCTTATTTCACACAATATGGATCATGTTGTCGAAGTGTGCGACAAGGCGATGATCCTGAGGCAAGGAGGGGTCGTCGGAGAGGTTGAGCCGCACGCAGACACTATGGAGCAGATGGTCGCCATGATCGTGGGGGCCCAGAAGAAGAAAGAGGAATAACGATGTCCACAAGACTTATGCGTTTCGCTGGACTGTTCGGCGTGGGAGCCCTCGTCCTCACGTCATGCGGCAATGATGCCGACGCGGGCGACGAATCCGATGAGGAGTACGACATTGCGGTCGTGCTGAAGACCACCACCTCGCCCTATTGGCTCCAGGTCATGGGCGGTGTCGATGACGGCGCGGAGGAGCTGGGATCGAACGTGACCATCGGCGGCGCCACCCAGGAGTCCGAGGTCCAGGAGCAGATCGACCGCATCAACACGGACCTGACCAGGGAGCCTGACGCCCTGGTGGTCTCGCCGACGCAGGCCGAGCAGCTGGAGCCGGTGCTTCAGAGTGCGGCCGACGAAGGCGTTCCGGTGGTCCTGGTGGACACCAGCGTTCCCGGCTGGGACGGGGCCGAGACCTTCATCGGCACCGACAACCTCGATCTCGGCCGTTCCCTCGGGGAGTTCGTCCTGGAGGAGCGCGACGAGGGAGAGATGCTCGCGATCCGCGGAGTTCCCGGAAACCCATCGACCGATGACCGGATCGACGGTGCCATGGAGGTCCTCGAGGACAGCGGCGTGGAAGTGGTCGCGGAGCTGGCCGCCGACTCGGACCGAGCGCAGGCCCGTGCAGCGACGAGCGACGCGCTGCAGTCGAACCCCGACCTGTCCATCATCGTGGCCGCCAACGACGACATGGCCCTCGGGGCAGTCGAGGCAGTGCGTGCCGCCGGCCTGGACTTTGAGGACTTCCTCATCGTCGGCGTCGACGGGACCGAGGACGCGGTCGACTCGATCATCGCCGGTGAGCTGGATGCCACCATGGCCCAGGGCGCCTACGAGATGGGCCACCGCAGCATCGAAGAGGCGGTCCGGGTCATCGAGGGCGAGACGGTCGAGGAGGAGATCGCCATCGACGCGACGCTCGTCACCGGCGACAACGCTGAGGACTTCCTCGAGCAGCTGCAGGACCAGTCAGCCGAGTAGAGCACGTCGGCGAAGGAGCGGGGCGGCCCGGGCGCATGTCAGGCCGGCCCCGCTCTCTCGTCCGCGCGAGGACCTCGGGCATCCGCCCGGGCAAGCCGGCGGGCGGGGTGGTCCTGGGCCAGATGGGGCCCAGCGCCCAGCAGCGACTCTCGCAGGGTCAGCGGAGTCTCAGGGCGTTCCGGCAATAGGCCGCGGCGGCGGAGCTCGGGGGTGACGAACTGCTCGAATCGTTCGAAGTCAGCCGGGCGCACGGCGGCGGAGATGTTGAAGCCGTCCACTCCGGAGATCCGCTGGTACTCCAAGAGCTGGTCCACGACCTGCACGGGATCGCCGATGATGGTGGGGCCTCGGCCTCCGATGGAGATGAACTCCGCGACCTCCCGAACCGTCCACCTCCTGCTGGGGTCCTTGGTGAACATCGCCAGCGCGGACTGGTTCGCCTCGGTCTGCACGTCGGCCACATCGTCGTCTTCGTGCAGATCGGAGAGGTCGACTCCGGTCCAGCCGCCGAAGAGGGTGAGCGCGGCCTCCGTGTCGACGTAGGCGGCGTACTCCTGGAACCTGGCATGCGCCTCAGCCTCAGTGTCCGCGACGATGATGGTCACCATCGCGGAGAAGATGACCGAGGACGAGTCTCTGCCTGCGTCGGTCAGCTGGGCACGGGTGGATTCGACCTGCTGGGCCAGCTTCTCCGGCCTGGCGTTGATGACGAAGATCGCCTCTCCGTGGTCGACGGCGAACGTCTGGCCGCGAGCGGAGGAGCCGGCCTGGAACAGCAGGGGCGTGCGCTGCGGGCCGGGGTGGGTGAGCATGGGCCCTGGTACGGAGAACCACGTGGATTCGTGCTCGATGCCGCGGACCTTCTCCGGGTCGGTGAAGACTCCTGACTCTTTGTCGGCGATGACGGCGTCGTCGTCGATGGAGTGCTCGAAGAGCTTGTACATGACCTCCATGAACTCATCGGCGCGGTCGTAGCGCTCATCGTGGGGGATCTGCCCCTGCATTCCGAGGTTGCGGGCCGCGGAGTCCTGGTAGCTGGTCACCACGTTCCATGCGACTCGCCCCTGGGTGAGGTGGTCAAGGGTCGCGAAGCGGCGGGCGAGCAGGTAGGGCTGCTCGTAGGTCACCGAGGCGGTGAGGCCGAACCCCAGGTGGGTGGTGGCGGCTGCGAGCGCCGGCACCAGAACCTGCAGGTCCAGCAGCGGATACTGCACCCCGCCGCGCGCCGCGGAATGATGGCTGGAGCCGTAGACGTCATAGACGCCGGGGACATCGGCGAGGAACAGGCTGGAGAAGCCGGCGCGCTCCAGCGTCTGGGACAGCCCGGTCCAGTACTCCAACTGGTCGAACTGGTCGATCCGGGATTCGGGGTGCCGCCAGAGCCCAGGGCTCTGGTGAACCGGAACGAGCATGTCGAAGGCGTTGAAGTGGATGGTCATCGGCTCTCCTCGGATTTCGCATCGCCGATGGCGTTGAGGCCCTCGGGCAGGGTTCCGTTGATCTCGTAGTCCCCCACGGATCGGGCGCGGAACACGATGGGGTTGTGGGTGGCGATCGTGCGGGCGTTGCGCCAGTGGCGGTCCAGCGCCTTGGTCCGCAGCACTGCAGAGGCGCCCGCGGTGTCGAACAGTTCCTGGGTGATGCTGAGCACCAGCTCGGGCACGGTGATCTGGGCCTTCTCCACCGCCAGTTCGGACTCGTAGACCCCTTCGGGCAGCTCACCGGAGAACTCGGGGTTCCAGGTTCCGGCGGCGAAGCCTGCTTCAAGGGCCCGATCATGGGCACGGGCGGTCTCGGCCACGATGGCCTGTGCGGCATAGGCCTTCGCGGCCATCTTCCCGACGATCTGCTGGATCAGCGGGTCCTGCTTGAACGCGGCCCCGGACGCTGAGGTGTTGAAGGTGCGGGTGCGCCTGCGCAGCGTCTCGGCGGCGTCGCGCACTGCGGCGTGGGCGATGCCGACCTGCACGGCCAGCAGGTAGAGCTGGAAGAACGCCGCTTCGTGCACCGCCTCATGGGATCCGTGCACCCGGCGGAGAATGCCGAGACTCTCCACCGGGGCGTCGTTCAGAACCGTCGTGCCGGTGCCGGTGAGCTTCTGGCCGAAGCCGTCCCAGTCGTCATGCACCGTGACCCCCTCACCGTCGGTGGGCACGACGGCGAAGCGCCGGCCTTCGATCCCCTCCTCCTGAGAGGCGGAGACGCGTGTGTAGTCGCTGAAGATCGTTCCGGTGGAGTAGAACTTCTCACCATTGAGCCGCCATGTGCCGTCGGCGGCGGTCGTGAGCTTGGTGTTCAGCGTCCCCAGTTCGTTGCCGCCCTTCTCGGTGGAGGCGTTGCCGACCGTGGTGCCGGCGAGCACGCGCGGGTACCAGGTCTGCTGGATCTCCTCCGGCTGGAAGCGCAGCGATTCCACGAATCCGAAGTGCCCGCGGTAGAGATGGGCGATATTGGAGTCGGCCTGCGCCAGGCGGATGACGTCGACGATCAGCTCCTCGATGCTCAGGCCCGGGCCGCCGAACGCCTCGGGCACTCTCAGGGCTCCGAAGCCGTGGCGGTCCAGCTGGCGGACCGGCTCGAAGGGCAGCACTCGGTGCAGCTCCCGCTCAACGGCCCCGGAGGCGATGTCCTCCAGCACGTGGTTGGGAAGCTGGGCTGAGGCGGTCGGTGCGGCTGCGAGTGTCATCGGCTGTTGGCCTCTTCCCATGCTTGGTCGATGTCGCGGTCGAATGCCGGGGTGAGGAGGCCGTCGAGGTACTCCTGGTACCAGTCCCTGACCTCATCGGAGTGGTAGGCCTCCCTGAGGGCCTGGTACTTCTCCGGCTCCTGCTCGCGGAACCCAGGCTGCGCCACGATCGTCATGGCGAAGGGCAGCGCCTCGTCCTCGTTCTCGATGATCAGGGCCTCGTCAGGCATGACGTCCACTTCTGCGAGCAGCCGCGCGAAGCCGAAGACGGCGTCGACGTCGTCATAGACCGTGCCCACGGACTGCTGGTCGACCTCGATGAACTCCAGGCTGCGCGGATTCTCCTCGATGTCGTCCACGCTGAGCTCCGGAGTGCTCTTGGACTCGTCCACCTCGATGAGCCCGGCGCGGGCCAGCAGGCTGATGCCGCGCCCGTTGTTCGCGGTGTCCACGGGCAGCGCCACCTGCGCCCCGTCGGGGAGCTCCTCCAGCGAGCTGTGCTCCTGGGAGTAGATGCCTGAGGGCTGCTCGAACATGAAGAGGATCGGCTCCAGATCCAGGTCGTGGTCCTCGTTGAACTGCAGGAGATAGGTGAGGTTCTGGAAAAAGTTGACGTCGTATTCGCCGTTGTCGACCGTGTAGTTGGGCTGGATGATGTCAGTGACGTACGTGGTCTGCACGTCCCACCCGTCCTCCTCCAGCAGCTGTTCGGCGATCTCGGTGGGCTCCTGGAAGGGCGCATTCTCTGTGACCACCATCGTGATGGTCTGGTCATCCCCGTCGATGAGTCCGCAGCCGGTGACGGCCAGGGACGCGGCACCGGCGGCACCAGCGGCGGCAGCCAGTGCCGGTGGCCTGCGGCTGGGAGCGTCGGCCCTCATGCGTCGCCCTCGGTGAACTCTGTCCAGATCTCGTCGCTGTTCTCCAGGGTGATGTCGTCGACGTAGTCGATCACGCCGCCCTGGTACTCATGGAACCACTGCTCGACCTCCTCCGACTGGAAGGCGTCCTGCAGGGCCTGGGCCTGCTCATCGGTCACGCTGTCCGGCGCCGCGGCCACCACACAGGTGAAGGGGATGCGCACCTCGTCGCGTCCGTCCTCAATGGCCAGCAGCGTGTCGTCGACATCGTGGCCGGCTTCGGCGACGAGGCGGACGAAGGCGAACCCGGCGTCGACATCGGGCAGGGAGGCGGCCCCCTGCTGCTGGTCGGTCTCGACGAACTCGAAGCCCCGGGGGTTCTCCGTGATGTGGTTCTGAGTCAGTTCGATGACGGAGACCTCGTCATCGATCTCGATCAGGCCCTCATCGGCCAGGAGCTGGAGGGCACGGCCATTGTTGGAGGGGTCCACCGGCAGGTTGATCTGGGCGCCGTCGGGGAGATCCTCCAGGGAGTCGTGCTCCAGGCTGAAGAGGCCGGCCGGTGCGTAGTAGACGCTGAACAGCGGCTCCACCTCAGTCTCGTTGGACTGGTTGAAGTTGTTCAGGAAGGCCAGGTGCTGGAAGTAGTTGGCGCTGTACTCGCCGTTGTGGACCACCTGGTTGGGCTGATTGATGTCCGTGACGTAGTTGACGTCCACCTCGTAGCCCTCGTCCTCCAGCAGCTCCACCGCGATCTCGGTGGGCTCCTGGAAGGGGGCGGATTCGGTGACCATGATGCTGATGGTGTCCTCATCCTCGACGAGGCCGCAGCCGGTGGCGGTCAGGGCTCCGGCCGCGGTCAGGGCGGCGATGCTGAGGAGCCGAGGGTGGGCACGGTGGACGGAAGAAGGCATAGGGGTGTTCTCTTTCTGCTGCTCTGCGGGGCGAGTGAGGGATGTCTCTCAGGCGGAGACGCGTTTGTCCGTCATGCGGGCGATGCGGGTGCCGCCGTACTGGACGATGCTGACGAGGAGCACCATGAGGATGCAGGCCACGATCATGGTTTCGGTCTCGTACCGGTAGTAGCCGTAGCGGATGGCGAGGTCGCCGATGCCGCCTCCGCCCACCAGGCCGGACATCGCGGAGTAGGAGATGAAGCTGACCGTGGTGATGGTCATGGAGCCGATGAGGGCGGGTTTGGCATCCACCAGCAGCACGCTGCGGATGATCTGCCCGCTGGTGGCACCCATCGCTCGGGAGGCCTCCACGGCGCCGGAGCCCAGCTGTGTGATGTTCTGCTCCACGAGACGCGCGAAGTATGGGATGGCGTTGATCGTCAGGGGAACGATCACCGCGGCCGTTCCCACCGACGTGCCCACGATGAACCGGGTGAACGGGATCAGGGCGATCAGCAGGATGAGGAACGGGAAGGAGCGGACCATGTTGACGATCGCAGAGACCACCGTGTGGCTCTTGGGCGTGGGCTTCAGCCCGCCGGGGGCGTGGCTCCACAGCCAGATGCCCAATGGGGTGCCCAGGAGCACTGCCAGCGGGATGGAGACCCCGATCATGGCGAACGTCTCCAGCATCGCGTGGTTGATCTCCGGGATGCGGTCGATGATGAGCTGGAGGTTCATCAGCGAACACCCCCTTCGACGGCGGCGAAGATCTTCTGGTCCCGCTCGTCGGCGATCTCTTCGAAGGTGTCCTGATCATCCTCAGCCGCGGCGGCGGGGACTGTGCGGCCGTCGCGATTCACGCTGATGCCGTCGGAGGTCAGATACCGCCCGATGGAGGTTCTCGGGGCGAAGTCCTCGCGGCCGAGCTCTGCGGCGGGGAACTGCTCCACCACAGCTCCGTCCTCCATGACCGCTACGTGGTCCGCCAAGGCCTTGATGACCTCCATCTCGTGGGTGACGATCACCACGGTGATTCCGAACTCACGGTTCACGTCAGCGAGGTACTGCAGCACGGTGGCGGTGGTGAAGGGGTCCAGGGCGCTGGTGGGCTCATCGCACAGCAGCACGTCCGGCTGGGTGGCCAGCGCGCGGGCGATGGCCACCCGCTGCTTCTGGCCGCCGGAGAGCTGGGCGGGGTAGTTCTTCGCCTTGGGGGAGATGTCGACGATCTCCAGCGCCTCGGCGGCCCGACGCCGGCGCTGCCTCTTGTCCTTCTGGCCGGCGAACTTCAGTGAGAGCTCCACGTTCTGGGCCACGGTGAGGTTGTTGACCAGGTTGAAGCCCTGAAAGACCATGCCGATCTGGTGGCGGGCCTGGCGCAGCTGCTCGTGCTTCAGCCCGGTCAGCTCGGTGCCGCCGACCCAGACCTCGCCCTCCGTGGGGCGCTCCAGGAGGTTGATGTTGCGCAGCAGGGTGGACTTTCCGGCGCCGGAGAATCCGATGATGCCTTGGATGCTGCCGCGGGGAATCTCCAGGCTGACGTCCTGCACCGCCCGGACAGGCTCCTTGCCGCGAGCCGCGAAGGCAGTCGAGACATGGCGTAGCGAAATCATGAAGCACTCTCCATCGGTCCTGGCGTTAGCACCGAAGGATTCCCGCAGCCGATGAGGGCAATGCGGAGATCCAGGTTGCTGCGTCGTCGTCGGGCCAGGTCCCTCAGTCGCTCTGGATGGTTACAGCGGAGACTCTACGTTCACACGCCGCGCATGAACAAAATGCGAGCACATATATTGCGCGCCGTTGCGCCGACCTGTTCGGTGAGGCTGCTGAGCTCACTCCAGCGGGGTGAGGCCCTTGAACCGGCTCTGGTGGAAGACCAGCCCCTCGGAGGCTTCGTCGTAGCCGAAGTCGAGGATCTCCAGGACGGCCACGTCGTGGTCGCCGGCGGTGAACTGGCTGTGCATGCGCGTGGTGAACCACAGCGGAGAGCCCTCCAGGACCAGCGCCCGTTCACCGTCGATCCTGCGTTCCACCCCGTGGAAGCGGCCGGCACGATCCGTGGAGGCCAGCTGGCGGGTGAGCTCGGACTGCTGCGCACCCAGCACCGAGATCCCCAAGCGGGACGCCCGGTCACGCAGCTTGGGCCAGGTGGAGGAGGTGTGCTGCACCGCGACGGTCACCAGCGGGGGCTCCAGGGAGACCCCCACGGTGAAGCTGGAGGCCACGAGGACTTCCGGGTGTCCGTCGACTTCGGCCGCCACCGCGACGATGCCCTGCGGGAACTGCCCCAGGGCCTTTCTGAGCTCCAACGGGTCGAACTCCGCAGGCGCGGGGATGTCTTCGGCGCCGTCATCACGGGCAGCGGTGATCATACCGATCAACTCCCATCGCTCGTATCGGCAGCCAGACCGCAGAGCCGGTCGAAATGTTCATTCCCGAGACTACGTCCGCGCCGTCAGAGCGGGCAAAACGCCTGTCACATTCCGAGACAGACCCCACGGGCGCCTCCGAGCTCGGAGGACACCGCGGTGCGCTGATGCCTGCCGGACTCGCCTGGGGCGATCTCATCGTCGCACGCGCTCGGCTCGGCCTGTCTCAAGGGACAGCTGTGCGGCATCGGCGACCCGTGACGCATCCACGGCCTCCGCCGCGGGGCAGGGGTTCGGGCCTTCTCCGCGCGCGAGCTGCACGAAGGCTCGGATCTCCGCACGGTAGGCCTCAGCGAACCGTTCATGGAACGTGCGGTGCGGGATGTCGGCGGGAAAGACGAACCCGGGCTCCGCGGAGACTCCCGAGTAGCTCGCGTCGAGTCCCACGTGCACCGTGCCGGCGGACCCGTGCAGTTCGAGGCGAACATCGTGGCCCGCTCCGTTGTAGCGGGTCGCTGACACCGACCCCAGCGTTCCGTCGTCGAGGGTGATCAGTGCGGTGGCCGAGTCCACGTCCCCCACCTCGCCGATGGCGGGGTCGCCGTTGTTGGACCCCCGCGCGCAGACCTCGACGATCTGCTGGCCGGTGAGCCACTGCAGGGCGTCGAAGTCATGCACGGAGCAGTCGCGGAACAGGCCGCCTGATCCGGCGATGAACTCAACGGGAGGGGGCCGCATATCGGCGGTGATGGCACGGATCGTGTGCAGCCAGCCGAGGTCCCCGTTCTCGTAGGCCCGCTTGGCCTGGACGTAGCCGGCGTCGAGCCTGCGCTGATGGCCCACCTGGACCGCGGCGCCGGTCTCCTCGATGACGCGCAGCACCTGCTCCGATGCGGCGGTCGACTCCGCCAGCGGCTTCTCGCACAGCACCGGGATGGCCGCGTGCGCCGCCCGCACGATCAGCGGTGCGTGGTGGGCGGTGCCCACGGCGATCACGAGCCCGTCCAGCGGCATGTCGAAGAGGGCGTCGACCGAGGGTGCGGCACGCGCTCCCAGCTGCCCGGCGACCTGCTGCGACCGCGCGGAGTCGATGTCGGCCACGATCAGCTCGACGCCGTCGGGGGCGAGCAGGCTCAGATGTGCGGCATGCATCGTCCCGATGCGGCCTGCTCCGACGAGTCCTACAGCAGTGGGCGGCATGCGACCTCCCTGGCCAGGGGCTTCATCAGCCTGTGAAGGGAAGCCGGTCGTCGATGGCGGATTCGTCCCAGGTGCGACGGATCCAGCCGTGGTGCGGGTCGTCGCTGATCAGCCACTGGCGGACGGGCCCCGGCCCCGCCATGACGTTGAGGTAGTACATGTCGTGGCCCGGCGGGGTCATGGCAGGGCCGTGCCAGCCGTAGGGGACCAGCACCACATCGCCGGTGCGGACCTCTGCCGTGACGTCGATCGGGCGCTCATCGGAGGCGTAGACGCGCTGGTAGCCGATCACATCGGGTCCGCCGTCTGCCGCAGAGGGCACGGGGGCGCCCTCGGTCGGCTGCATCTCGAAGTAGTAGATCTCTTCGAGGGAGGTCTCGCCCTCCTTCTCCTCGTCGTGCTTGTGCGGCGGGTAGGAGGACCAGTTGCCCGCCGGGGTGAGCACTTCGCAGACGATGAACCGGTCCGCCTCCAGGACCGCAGGCGCGCCGAAGTTGTGCACCTGGCGGGACGCGACGCCGGCTCCCCGCAGCTCCACGGGCACCTCCTCCCGGGCGATGTGCCGGATGGGGTGGTGTGCGCTCGCGGGCGCAGAGGCGACGGCCATCCGCCCGCCTCGCTCCGAGGAGAGCGTGATGGCTGTCTCGATCCCGGTGTACAGGACGTCGCTGGGGCCGTGGAACACGGAGGGGCGGCCGCCGAGGGCGTACGTGTCGCCGTCGATGCGCACCTCGAAGGACCCGGACAGCGGAATGATGATGCGCTCCTCCGGCTGGGCGGCCAGCCGCACCGAGGCCCCGGCGGCGAGGCCGGTGACGCGCAGCCCGGTGTGCGTCCAGCCGGGCGGCTGCACCTCGGAGTCAGGGGTCCCCACGTCGACGGTCCAGTCAGCCGTGCTGGCCGTGCCGGAGGGGTGCACCCACGGCGCTTCCCTCGGGTCCTGTCGGGTCGCTGATGTGTGAGCGGACATGGGCGCGCTGCCTTCCGATGGGGGTCTGGGTCTAATCCACAAGCATGATGTCGAAGGAGTACCTGTCGGCGCGGTAGACGTGCTTGCCGAACTCGACGGGCGCTCCGCTGCTGTCGAGGGCTGTGCGCTCCATCAGGACCAGCGCGGAGCCCTGCTCCACCTTGAGGCGGCGAGCCTGCTCGGCATCGGCGATCCTGGCGCCGACCTTCTGGTGTGCCATGCGGAAGTCGACGCCGGCGCGCCGCAGAATGTTGTACAGCCCGTCGGTCTCAAGGCTTCTGCTGTCCAGCTCGGCGACGGTGAGCGGCAGCCAGTTCTCCATCAGAGCCAGAGGTCGGCCGTCGACGAGGCGCAGGCGTCGCAGGTGGTGCACCTCCGAGCCCTCGGGGAGGCCGAGCTGCTCGCACACCTCCTGCTCGGCGGTCACGGTCTCCAGCGAGAGCACGCGCGTCTGAGGCTCTGCCCCCTCGTCCTGAAGATCGTTGTAGAGGCTGGAGAGGCGCAGGTTTCGCCGCACGGGAGGGCCGATGACCTGCGTGCCGACTCCGCGGCGCCGCATCACCAGTCCGTCGCGGACGAGCTGGTCCATGGCCTGGCGCATCGTGGGGCGCGAGAGGCTGTACCTCTTGGCCAGTGCGATCTCGTTCTCGAGCTTCGTCTCGGGAGGAAGGACGCCTTCGCGGATCGCTGCGGTGAAGGCTGAGGCGACCTGGTGGTAGAGGGGCACCGGTGAGGATCGGTCCAGCGCGATGTCCAGGTCAACCATGAGGGCTCTCCTTCAGCATAAATGACAGTTTGTCATGACATTTGCGCTGAGAAAAGCGGGCAGCCTGTGCGGGGCTACAGTGAGCGTTCGTCCGGGCCGCTGTACTCGCTGAGCGGGCGGATCAGGGTGTTGTCCGCGCGCTGCTCCATGATGTGCGCAGTCCACCCCATGATCCGCGAGGCGATGAACAGCGGAGTGAACATCTCGGTGTCGAACCCCATGAGGTGGTAGGTGGGCCCTGCTGGGTAGTCGAGGTTCGGCTTGATGCCGGTGGCCTCGTCCATCGCGGACTCCAATCCCTCGTAGAGCCCCATCAGCTCATGGCGGCCATAGTGCTCCACCATTGCATCGAGGGACTCCTTCATGGTGGGGACCCGTGAGTCCCCGCGCTTGTACACCCGGTGGCCGAATCCCATGACCTTGCGCTTCTCAGCCAGGGCGTTCTCCATCCATTCCCGCGACCGCGCGGCAGCCTCTTCGCGGGTCTCGCCCGGGCGGATCCCGATCTCGGCGAAGGTGTGCATCACCGCCTCGTTGGCGCCGCCGTGCAGGGGGCCCTTCAGGGCGCCGATCGCCGCGGTCACCGCCGAGTGCAGGTCCGAAAGCGTCGACGTGACCACGCGCGCGGTGAACGTGGACGCGTTGAAGGAGTGCTCGGCGTAGAGAACCATCGAGACGCGGAAGGCGTTCACCACCTCGGCTGCCGCCTCCTCGCCGAACGTCATCCACAGGACGTTCTGCGCATAGTCCAAGTCATCGCGAGGAGCCACCGGGTCCTGACCGCGCCGGCGCCGCTGATCGTAGGCGAGGACCGCTGGGAACGCGGCGAACAGCTTCTTGGCCTTCTGCAGCTCTGCAGCCGGGTCGGAGGTCTGTGCGTGCGGGTCGTTCGCGCCCATCACAGAGACGGCGGTGCGGCCCACATCCATGGGGTGGCAGTCGGCCGGGAGCAGGTCGACGGCCTCGCGGACCTTGGGGTCCAGACCGCGGTGGCTGCGTTCGAACTCCTCGAACTCAGCGAGCTCCTGCGTGCTCGGCAGCTCCCCGCTCCACAGCAGCAGGGCAACGGCCTCGACGCTGAGGCCTGCCGCCAGCTGCTGCACGGGGTAGCCGCGGTAGAGCAGAGAGTTCGTGTCAGGGTTCACTTTGGAGACGGCGGTCCGGTCGGCGACGATGCCGGCCAAACCTTTGTGAACATCGGTGTCGGTCACGTCTGAGCTCCTTCGTCATTGAACGGTTCAGGCACATCGAAAGTGAAGATGTCGGAGTCGAAGCTGCTGTATCCCTCATAGTCGACGAGTTCGTAGAGGCGGGCGCGGGTCATCATCTGCGGCACTGCAGACTGTTGGGTGCCTTCGGCGGCCAGCGTGTCCAGGGTGCGCTCCACCGCGCCCATCGCTGCCCTCAGTGAGGTGACCGGGTAGATGACGAGCGCCACCCCCGCGTCAGCCAGCTGCTGGCGGGTGAAGAGGGCCGATCTGCCGAACTCGGTCATGTTCGCCAGGACGGGCACGTCCACGGCGCGGCATATCGCCTCGAATTCGCTCAGGTCCTTCATCGCCTCGGGGAAGATCGCGTCGGCGCCTGCGGCCACCAGGGCCTTGGCGCGCTCTATTGCGGCATCCAGGCCTTCGGCAGCGCGGACGTCAGTGCGCGCCATGATGAGGAAGTCCTCATCCCGCCGGGCCTGGGCCGCGGAGCGGATGCGCTGGGCGGCGGTCTCCGCGTCCACGGTGGATTTGCCGTCCAGATGCCCGCAGCGCTTGGGGTTGACCTGGTCCTCGATGTGGCAGCCGGCCAGGCCCGCGCTCTCCAGCTCGTGGATGGTGCGCGCCACGTTCATGGGCTCGCCGAAGCCGGTGTCGGCGTCGACGAGGGTCGGCAGGTCGGTCATGCGTGCGATCTGCCCTGCCCGCTGCGCGACCTCGGTGAGCGTGGTCAGCCCGATGTCCGGCAGTCCCAGCTCGTTGGCGATCACCGCCCCGGAGACGTAGACGCCGTCGAAGCCCTTCTCCTGGATCAGCGGTGCGCTCAGCGGTGTGAACGCACCCGGAAACTGCCGGGCAGCTCCGGGGGTGAGGATCTCGCGCAGGTGCTGACGCTTCTGCTGAGGTGTCGTCGCGGCGTAGAGCATCAGAACAGGCCCTTCGGCGCGGGGGACTGGTCGAGGATTCCGCCGGCGGCTGCGATGTTCAGACCGTCGAGCTCCTCCGGTGAGAGCTCGGGGAGGCGCTGCACGGTGTCGAGGAAGCGTCGGATCTCGGCGTCGTCGATGATGCCTTCGGCCAGTGAGCGGAACTTCGCGATGTACTGCTCGCGCTCGAAGGGGCGCGCGCCCAGGGGGTGCGCGTCTGCGACGGCGATCTCGTCGGTGATGGTGCGGCCGTCCGTCAGACGGATCTCCACGGAGCCGCCGAAGGCCTTCTCCGCAATGTCCGCCGAGTGGTACCTGCGGGTCCACTCGGGGTCCTCCTCGGTGGTGACCTTCTGCCACAGCTCCACCGTGTCCGGTCGTCCTGCGCGCTCCGGGGCGTAGGAGTCGGCATGGTGCCACGCGCCGTCCTGCAGGGCGACGGTGAAGATGTACGGAATGGAGTGGTCGAGGGTCTCGCGCGAGGCGCGCGGGTCGTACTTCTGCGGATCGTTCGCGCCGGAGCCGATGACGTAGTGGGTGTGGTGGCTGGTGCGGATCACCACGGACTCCACGTTCGCAGGGTCGGTCAGCTCAGGGTGCTGGTGGTGCAGCTTCCGGGCGAGGTCGATCCAGGCCTGGGCCTGGTACTCGGCCGAGTGCTCTTTGGTGTAGGTGTCGAGGATGGCTCGCTTGGGCTCTCCGGGGCCGGGCAGGGGGACCGTGTACTCGGCGTCGGGGCCGTCCAGGATCCAGGCGATCACTCCGTCCTCGCCCTCATAGATCGGGACGGGGGAGGTCTGACCTCGCATGGCCCGGTCGACTGCCTCGACCGCCATCTTGCCTGCGAAGGCGGGGGCGTGGGCCTTCCATGTGGAGATTTCGCCCTTGCGGGACTGGCGGGTGGCGGTGGTGGTGTGCAGCGCCTGCCCGACGGCTTGGAAGATCGTCTCCGTGTCCAGATCCAACAGGGTGCCGATGCCTGCAGCGGCCGAGGGGCCCAGGTGGGCCACGTGGTCGATCTTGTGCTTGTGCAGACAGATCGACTTCACCAGATCCACCTGGATCTCATAGCCGGTGGCCACTCCGCGCAGCAGGTCTGCCCCGGAGCGCCGGGTGTGCTGCGCGACGGCGAGGATCGCGGGGATGTTGTCGCCGGGGTGGGAGTAGTCCGCGGCGAGGAACGTGTCGTGGAAGTCCAGTTCGCGCACGGCGACTCCGTTGGCCCAGGCCGCCCATTCGGGGGAGGTCCTCTGGGAGGTGCCGAACACTGACGCGCCGCGTCCGTTGGCGGAGACCGTGTGGTCGAGGGCCTGGGCGCGGGCGGATGCCACGGGCGCTCGGGCCAGGGACGCCGCTGCCACGGAGGCGTTGTCGATGATTCTGTTGATCACCATGTCTGCGACGTCGGCCTCCACGGGCACCTCGTCGCGGGCGACGCGGGCGATCTTGTGGGCCAGCTGGTCCTCACGGGGCAGGCTGTCCGTGCTGGGACGGACTCTCACGGTGTGCTCGATCATCGACGGGGGCGTCCTCTCATGGGCTGGGCTGATCCTTCTAGTTCCTGAGCGCGGAGATGTAGGCGAGGCTCCGGCGCAGGTGCAGCGTGGTGGCCGCCTGGGCCATCTGCTCGTCGCCGGAGGCGACGGCCAGGCAGATCTCGCGGTGCTCAGCGGCTGACTGCGCAAGCCGCTGCGGCTGGTTCTTTGCCATGCGGCGCACACGGATGAGGTGCACCCGGAGGTTGGCGAGCATCGCACTGAGATACGGGTTCTGCGCCGCCTCGTCGATCGCCTGATCCATGCGGGATGCCAGCGTGTAGTGAGATTCCGCCTCAGCTGACTGCTGAGCGTGCTGGAACTCGTCTGCCAGGTGAAGGAACGCGTCGGGGGCGCCTCGTGCGGCGGCCAGGCCGGCGGCCTGAGTCTCCAGCGGGATGCGGGCTTCGAAGAGCAGGTCCACGTCCTCCAGCGAGATCTCGCTGACGACGGTTCCGCGCCCTGGCTGCTGTACGGCCAAGCCGGCAGCGATCAGACGAGAGAGAGCCTCTCGGATAGGGGTGCGAGACACGCCGAGGCGTTCGGACTGGCCCACCTCGCCCAGGACAGTCCCGGGTGCGAGGTGACCTTCGAGGATCTCCTCCTGCAGGGAAGTGTACGCCGCATCACTTGCTCGCATAGCCTCACTGTATACATAAACAGGGCCTGGCGGAACCCAGGAGGGCGAATACTCCCGCATCGCGCCGGTTTCGCATCGTTTCTGTATACAGAGAGGGTGCCTAAGAGAGGGAGAGGAAGAGCTTCTCCAGCTCCTCGACGGTCAGTCCGTCCTCGGACGCGGCGGCCGCCTCCGGGTCCGTGATGCAGAACTGCATCGCGGAGGAGACCACCACGAATCCCGCACGGTCCAGAGCGGTGGACACTGCCGAGAGCTGCGTGACCACGTCACGGCACCCGTCGCCGCTCTCCACTGCGGAGATGACGGAGTCGAGCTGCCCGCGGGCCCGCTTGAGCCGGTTGACGATGCGTCGCTGCGTCTCCGGATCTGCTTCTTTCACGCTGCCGCTCCTCCTTCTCCTATTGCTCGTCGGCGTCCCCGGAGCATCAGTCCCGCGAGGAGAATGAGGACCGCTGCCGCAGCCCCCAGCCCCACGCTCAGCGGCAGCTCCTGGAGGAACACCACGATGCCCATCGCGAGCACCAGGTACCCGAACGCCTTCTTCAGAGCCTTCTCCGGCACGTGCTTCACCAGCGCGGAGCCCACCAGCGCCCCGAGCACGGTGACGCCGGTGATCATGAGCACCGGAACCCAGTCGATCGTCACCGTCGTCAGGTAGCCGGCCAGGCCGGTGAACGACTTCAGCGAGATGATGAGCAGCGAGGTCGCCACCGCGGTGGGCATGGAGAGCCCGCCGAGCAGAACGAGCGCGGGCACAATCAGGAACCCGCCGCCCGCGCCGACCATGCCGGTCACCGCCCCGACCACCAGTCCCTCCAGGAGGATCTTGACCAGCGGGAGCTTCTTCTGGGGCGCCCCGGACTGCTTGGCCCTGCGGTCGAGAACCATCGCCAGTGCGGTGGCGACCATCATGATGCCGAAGCCGACCATGAGCACCACGGCGGGAAGCTGGCTGCCCAGCAGGCCGCCGCCGAAGGCTCCGACCATGGCTGCGGCCCCAAAGATGAACCCTGTTCTCCACTGCACGGTCCCGCGCCTCGCGTGGGCGATCACGCTGACTGCTGAGGTTACCCCGATGATGAACATCGAGGCGGCGATCGCCTCCTTGGGAGGCATTCCTGCCACGTAGGTCAGGAGCGGGACGGCCAGGATGGTGCCCCCGCCGCCGAGCAGGCCCAGGGAGAGCCCGATCCCGACGGCGAGGACCATCGCCAGAATGAGTCCGGTGGTCATCGCTGCGCAGACTGCTGCGGGACCTTCACCTGCAGCGACTGGGGAATCTCGGCCAGCAGCTTCTCCACTGTCGGGTCAGCTTCCACCTTGTTCCACGGCATCCTGTTCAGTGCCGCGGCCATCGCGCAGGAGTCGGTCAGCGCGGAGAAGGTCAGGCCGGCGCCGATCGCTCCGGCGAGATAGCCCACCTTGGGGGAGATCAGCTTCCCGCCCACGAAGCCGGTGAGCACCAAGGACCCGGCGACCATGCGCACCTGCCGGTCCATGGCCCAGCGCTGCTGACCGCGGCGGGTGTGCTGGCTGTGCTGCGACTCCATGGCGACGACGCCGCCGTCGAGGACCCGTGCGGTGTCCACTCCTGCGGCACGCAGGTGCTGCAGGGCCTGGTTGGCGCGGTTTCCTGTCTGGCAGATCAGCACGATGTCTCCGGTGAACTGTTCGGCCAGGGTCTCCCTGTTCTTCTGGAGCAGGTCCAGCGGAACGTTGTGGGATCCGGGGACCCGCAGCGACTCGTGCTCCGCCGGGGTGCGGACGTCGACCAGCAGAGGGGGCTGCTGAGACTGGAGCTTCTCAGCCAGCTCTGCGGGGCTCATGGGTGCGGCGTGAGAGGATGCGGGCATAGAGGTGCTTTCCTTTCGGGATGACATGTCAGTTGGACTGCTTCCACTCGGTCCAGCCGGCGTAGCTGCCGACGAGTTCGCGGACGTCGTGGCCTTCGCGCCTCAGCGCGCTCGCCGCCACCGAGTTCCGGGTCCCGGACTGGCAGTAGGTGACGATAGGACCGCTGGTGGGCAGCTGGTCCTGGTGCCAGAGGACCCGTCCGGCGCTGAGCTGCTCAGACCCTGGAATGTGGCCTTCTGCGTGCTCGGACTTGTTGCGCACGTCCAGCAGCAGGGCGGGCTCGAAGTTCTCGAGCTCGGCGGGGGTGATGGTCGGAGGCTGGGTCCTCTGCAGGCCCTCGAGGCTGGTGATGTAGCCCTTGACCCGGTCGATGCCGACGCGCATGAGGTGCTCACGCAGGGACTCCGCCTGCTCGCCGTCTTCGGCGAGAAGGATGAGGGGACGGGTCTCGCGCTCGGGGTCGTAGGCCCAGGCGCCGAAGCTTGCGGTCTTGCCTCCGGCGGGGATGTTGAGGGCTCCCACGGGGGTGCCGTGCTTGACCTCATCCTGGCTGCGGGTGTCCACGAAGATCGCGCGTGACTCTTCGAGGGCGCTGCGGACCTGGTCAGCCGTCATCTCCACGAGGGGGCCCTGGGGGCCGAGCACGTGGGGGCCGTCCTTGTTCTCCCGCTTCATGCGTCCGAAGTAGGCGTGGGCATCGGGCTGGCCGTCGAGGAGCTCGTCGATGAAGCCCTGCTCGTCGTCGTCAGCGACGTACTGAGCCCACCATGCATTCTCGCGCTCGTACCCGACGGTGGTGGAGGGCAGGGCGCCGAGGGCTTTGCCGCAGGCGCTGCCGGATCCGTGGCCGGGGTGGACCATGACGTGGTCGGGCAGCGTGATGAACTCGTTCTTCAGGCTGCGGAACAGCTGCTGCGCGCCCTCGAAGCGGGTGTCCTGCCCGCCGGCGGCCTCATCGAGGAGGTCCGGCCGGCCGAGGTCTCCCGCGAAGACGAAGTCCCCGGAGATCATGTAGCCGGGGTCGTCGCTGAATGCGCCGTCGGTCACGAGGAAGACCAGGTGCTCCGGCGTGTGGCCCGGGGTGTGGCGGGCTTCGATGCGGATGTTGCCGATCGAGACGGCGTCGCCGTGCTTGAGCCGGTTGGCGTCGAAGCCGTACTGCCAGTCCTCACCGCCCTCACCGGAGACGTATGCCTCGGCGCCGGTCGCGGCGGCGAGCTCGCGGGTGCCGGAGAGGTAGTCGGCGTGGATGTGGGTCTCGGCCACCGCGGTGATGCGCATGCCGTGCCGGGCGGCGAGGTCGAAGTAGTCGCTGAGGTCGCGGCGGGCGTCGATGACGACAGCCTCGCCCTTGGCCTGGCAGCCGATGAAGTAGCTCGCCTGGGCCAGGTCTTCGTCGTAGATGCGTTCCAGAAGCATGGGACAGTTCCCTCTCCGTAGACATTTCTTGGATACCCTAGGGGGTATGCAGACGAGTATGACATATACCCATGGGGGTATACAAAATCCTTGGTCTGCCCCGAAATGCCTGCGGGTGGAGAGGTCGTTCGCTGGGGGGCTGCTACAGCACGCAGCCGGAGAGCACGGCTGCCAGTGCGGCCCCATGCGCCGCGGAGCTGGTCACGATGAGCACCGTCATGAGCGCCACGATCGCGGCGGCGCCGAGCGCGCCCCGCCGGGGGTCGGCGGGGCGGACGAGCTGCCGCACCCGCTCCGGCCCTGAGGCCAGCATCATGCGGTCCGGGCCGAGGTGCCGCGCCGCGCTGCGCCGCTCGTGGCTGTCCTGGCCCATCGTCAGAAGCGCAGAGGCCAAGGGGCGCGTGCCCACGCGTCGCTGAGCCGCCCGGTCCGCCGAGATCTCCAGGTAGTGCGGGACTGAGTCGGCGATGGCTGCGGCGAAGGGGATCCACCGCAGGGGGCCGGTGAGGCTTTCGATCACGTCGAGGATGAGGTGGTGCCGCTCGCGCACGTGGGCGGCCTCGTGCTCCACGACGGCCTCCGCCTCTGGAGCGCTGAGGGCCTCCAGCAGGCCCGTCG
Organism: Nesterenkonia sp. NBAIMH1; assembly: GCF_007922635.1. Taxonomy (NCBI): domain Bacteria; kingdom Bacillati; phylum Actinomycetota; class Actinomycetes; order Micrococcales; family Micrococcaceae; genus Nesterenkonia; species Nesterenkonia sp. NBAIMH1. The sequence goes on along the minus strand of NZ_CP042335.1, from coordinate 698,011 downwards.
AGACGACGATCCCGCACCCTCGGCCCAGCGCGAAGGCTGAGGGCTGAGGGTCGGCGACCACCGTCACCGTGCGGCCGCCGATGGTTTCCCGGCGTCCGCTCGGCAGCAGCGATCGGCACGTTCCGCGGAGGCGTCGGCGACGTGTCAGCACCGAGCGCAGGCCCACCGCCGCCACAACCGCCACAGCGAGCGCGGGGGCCGCGAGGAAGACCACGGAGGGGACGGCGCTCTCCGCAGCCATCCCCGAGGAGAAGGGGTTGGATGCGTCGAGGCAGCGCCGGCACACTTCGGCCATCGGTTCGGGCAGCGGGCTCGGCCCGGTGAGCGACCAGGCGAGGAACAGGCCTGCGGCGATCACCGAGGCCATCCAGAGCATGAGGCTGGCGCCGAGGGATATCACGGCCAGGCGCGGGAAGCGCATCAGGGTCGGCGCTGCGGCGCGTATCAGGGGGCTGCCGAGGCAGGCCGTCGCCAGGACGACGCCGACCATCAGCAGGGCCAGGGTCAGGGAGCTCATGGGTCGCTCCGGCGCGCCTCGTCGTCGAGGTAGGCGCGGAGCAGTCCGCGCTCCTCGTCGGGCATGGAGTCGACGAAGTGCAGGATGGAGGCCCGTCGATCACGGCTGACGCTCAGTGCCTGGCTCATCAGGGCAGCCGTGTGCTCTTCGCGGGCAATGCGCGGCTCGTACTGCACAGAGCGCCCCTGACGTCTCGCGACGACGAACCCTTTGCGGTCCAGATTGGTCATCACTGTGGCGATGGTGGTGTAGGCGGGCCGGCTCGGCAGCTGGTCCATCACCTCCCGCACGGTGTGGGAGCCGCTGTCCCACAGAAGGTCCATGACCTGCTGCTCAAGCGGTCCGAGTCGGGCTCCGGCGGATTCGGCCCGGTCATCCGATGTCATGCGGCGAATGCTCTCTGTGGTGCGGGCAGTGTGCAGGCGACCTGACCCTTGAGTCGCCAGGTGAGGGCCGCAGCAGTCAGCACCATGGCGCCTGCGGCGAGGAAGGGCTGGATGGGCGCAAAATAGGTGATCGCACCAGAGTAGCCGAGGGCCACCAGGGCGATTTTGTTGCACACCGGGCAGCCGACGGCGAACCATGCCATGAAGGCTCCCGCGAGCCCGAGGCGGCTGCTGCGCCGTCCCTGGGGCGCATCATCGGCTGCGCTGCCGTCCTGCTGAGGCGTCGCTCCTGACCCCGCTGGTGCGGATGCCCGGACGTAGGTCGCCAGAAGCATCCCGCTCAGCACCGATGTGATCAGCCATACAGGGTAGTTCCACCACACTGGGGGGATGTCCCGGGCGAACATGGGGTTGGGAATGAGCACGGTGGCGATGCCGATGGCCAGCGCGACGACGGCCGAAGCTGCCGCGGCCACGACGATCTGGCGCGGAGTCCACGCTCGCAGGGCCTGTGCGGCCTGAAGCGCGGTGATTCGCCACGTGCTGAGGCGGGTCGCAGAACGGATCATGGGCCTACTCTGCCGCACTTCTACTATTTTGCATAGTTACTACGTTCAATAGTTACTATGTGTCTTAGTAATATTCCGTTCGCGAAAGGCCCAGCCACCATGCCTGACCACAGCCCCACTCGGCAGAGGCAGCCCCTGCGGCTCTCCGTCGTCATTCCCATCCTTGTCATCGTCGTCTCCGTTGCGCTGACCGCATTCGTGCTGCAGCAGGCAGCGACCGGCGGCCCCGCAGAGCAGGATCCCGAGGGCGCAGCGCAGGGCACTGAGCTCGAGCTCGGGGCGCAGCCGACAGACGCGGATGCTCCTGAGGCCGACCCTTCCGAAGGTCCAGGGGCCGCGGACCCCGGCGCTGCGAATCCTGGCGGAGAGGACGCCGGCCCAGAGGCCGAAGGCCCCGCAGCGGGCCCTGAGGCCGAGGAAGTCCCCGATATGAGTGATGTCGAACGTCGCGACCCGGATGATCCCCTGGCCGTGGGCCCCGCCGATGCCCCGGCGGCGATCGTCATGTTCACGGACTTCCAGTGCCCGTTCTGCGCCGTCTGGCACGAGGAGACGCTGCCGGTGCTGATGGACTATGTCGAGGACGGCGACCTCAGAATCGAATGGCGCGACGTCAACGTCTTCGGCGAGGCGTCGGAGCGGGCAGCCCGCGCCGCATACGCCGCAGCGCTGCAGGACGAGCTCCTGAGCTATCACGCGCTGCTCTTCCCTGACGGCGAGACGCTCCCAGAGTCGCAGCTGAGCCAGGACGGGCTGACCGAACTCGCACGCGAGGCAGGGTTGGACGCCGCTCAGTTCGACGAGGACATGAATTCGCCGGAGACGGCCGAGCAGGTGGCGCAGAAAGAAGAGGAGGGCATGGCCATCGGAGCCTTCTCGACGCCGTCATTCATCGTGGCGGGCGAGCCCATTGCAGGTGCGCAGCCCACAGGCGTGTTCGTCGAGGCCGTGGACCGCGGCCTCGACGAGGCGGACTGATGGAGATCAGTCTCGTCACAGCGTTCCTGGGCGGGATGCTTGCGCTGCTCAGCCCCTGCAGCGCACTGCTGCTGCCGGCATTCTTCGCCTCCGCCATCGGTGCGCGTCTTCGGCTCCTGGTCCACGGAGCGGTCTTCTACGTCGGGCTCTCCGTGACGCTGGTGCCGCTGGGACTGGGCCTGGGCGCCATGGGCTCGCTGCTCACGGAGCATCGCGAAGGCCTCATCATCGCCACCTCGGCGCTGCTCGTGGCGCTGGGAGTCGTTCAGATGACGGGGTTCGGCTTCGATCTCTCCAAGGCTCTGCCGGGGACTGATCGTCTGCAGCAGGCGGCGCACTCCCGCAGGGGATGGCTTCGGACGTTTCTGCTCGGCGCGGCCAGCGGGGTGGCCGGCTTCTGCGCGGGTCCCATCCTTGGTGCGATCCTCACGCTCTCCTTCGCGCAGGGCAGTGTGGTGCAGGCAGGCCTCATGCTGGCGGTCTACGGGGTCGGGATGGTGTTCCCGCTGGTGATTCTGGCCGCCCTGTGGAATCGGATCGGGCCTCGGTCCATGACGCTCATCCGAGGGCGCGGGTTCTCGCTCCTCGGGCGGCGGCTGCACAGCACGTCAGTCATCGCGGGGGCTGTCATCGCCGGCGTGGGGGTCCTGTTCTGGACCACCAACGGTCTGGTGACAGCACCGTCGCTGGTTCCCTATCAGACGCAGCAGCGGCTGCAGGACCTCAGCATCTCAGCCGCCGGTCCCACGGCCGACATTCTCCTGATCGCCGGCGTCGCCGTTCTCGCGCTCCTTACCTGGGCCGGTGCACGCCGGGCGGCGGTACGGCGGAAGCAGCGTCCCTCCTCAGCCTCAGCGGACCACTTCGCGCAGTGAGGAGTCGACGCGGCGCGTCCAGCCCCGGGAGTCCAGGTGCTCCAGCAGGGGAACAGCCACCCGGCGGGTGGTGCCGAGCGCCTTCCGTGCGGCGCTGAGGGTGAAGGGCTGCTCCAGCGCCGCAAGCTCCCGCATCGCGCGGGCGGGTGCACTGGGCAGCAGCACCAGGCCTTCGGCCAGGCGCACGAGCCGTCCACGGCTTTCGGCGGCGGCCAGCTCACGTTCGCCGAGGCCGAGCTCTGCGAGCCTGTGAGCCTCGGGCGCATGGAAGGGGCTGCGGCTGAGGTCCTGCTCCAGAGCGGCGATCGAGGCCTCGGCCGGGCCCAGGCCCCGCTCTGCGTCGCCGGCTGTGATGCGCCCGGCTGACTGGTGGAGCCCAGCCTCCGCCACGAGGGGGATCAGCACCTTGGGCTCGGGCAGGTCCAGCAGGTCGGCGGCAGCGCCTTGGGACAGGCCTTTCGAAAGCGGGTCCTGGCGCATGTGCTTCTCCACGGCGGCCCGGAGCGTCTCGCTCCAGCGGGTCACCTGAGCGGCCTCCACCAGCCAGCCGTCGAGGCGGCGGACCTGCTCCGGCAGATCCTCCGGCACCTCCACGCCGATGCGGCGCAGCGCCTCGGACCGGACTGCTCCGCGGCGGCGCACTTCACCGATGAGGTCGCCCTCGGGTGACGTCTGTGCCAGGGCGTCCGCTCGGCGTGCTCCCTCACCCCGCCGTCTCAGCGAGGGCGGGTCCGGGTCCAGCACGAGCGCACCTGCCAGCACGGTGCGCCTGCCGGAGGTGCGCAGCAGCACACGATCGCCGATCTGCAGGGGCAGCGGCCTGTCGAGGGAGAGCCGGGCATGCGCGTCGTCGAAGGGACGGCACCTCGCGGCCGTCGCAGCTGTGCCCACGTGGACGGTGACGCTCTGCGGAGTGTGGGAGAAGTCGTCGCCGCTGGTGTGCCGCACATCGATCGTGTCGGTGAGGTGCCAGTCGCCTGGGGTGAGCAGCACATCGCCGCGACCTGTGCGCTCCGCGTCGACCCCTCGGAGGCTGACGGCCGCCCGCTGGGCGGCTGCCAGGGAGTCCACGTCGGAGCCGTGGGCCTGCAGGCCGCGCACCACGACCGTCTCGTCGACCTGCTCGCCGACCAGCCGCAGCCGCTGCTCGCGATGGAGCCGGCCGGCGGCGAGCGTGCCGGTCACGACGGTGCCGGCCCCGGCGACGCTGAAGGCCCGATCCACCCAGGTGCGCACCGGGCCGTCGGCTGCGGGCGGCCGGGATGCGGCGAGCACGCTGTCGAGGGCGGTGCGCAGCTCGTCGAGTCCTGCACCGGTGGCGGCGGAGACCACGACGGCCGGCGCCGATGCCAGGCCGGTGGAGGAGAGCTCCTCGCGCGCCTGCTCCAGCACGTGCTGGGCGCGGTCGGGGGCACGGTCGGCGCGGGTGATGACGATCAGGCCGGTGTCGATGCCCAGGGCTGCGACGGCGTCGCGGTGGTCGCTGGACTGCGGCTGCCAACCCTCGTCGGCGGCGACGACGAAGCACACCATGGGGGCCGGGCCGAGCCCGGAGAGCATGTTTCCCAGGAAGCGCTCATGCCCGGGTACGTCGACGAATGAGACGACGCGCCCCGAGGGCAGGGCGGTGGCCGCGAAGCCCAGATCGATCGTCAGCCCGCGACGGTGCTCCTCGTCCCACCGGTCAGGCTCGGTTCCGGTGAGGGCGCGCACCAGAGTCGACTTCCCGTGGTCGACGTGCCCTGCGGTCGCCATGACGAACATGCTCAGGCATCACTCCCGCGTGCTGAGGAGAGCTCCTCCAGTGCCCAGCGGGCTGCTTCCAGGACGGTGGGATCGTCGCCCGGGGGCACGCAGCGCAGGTCGATGAGGCACGTCTTGTCGTGGGTGCGGGCGAGGACGGGCGGCTCGTGCCGGCGCAGCAGCGATGCGGCCGCCTGGGGCAGCTGCACCGCCCACCCGGGCAGCGGAAATTCTGGGGCCCCGCCGCCTCCCACGCGGCCGTCATGGGGCACAGTGCGCGCATCCAGAGACTCGGCCATGCCCTCGGTGCGCCGGCGCAGCTCCTCGGGGTCTGCGTGCAGAGCGTCGCTGACCGGAGTCCTCCCTCCGTTGAGGGTGGCCTCCATCGCGGCGAGGGTGAGCTTGTCGGTGCGCATCGCCCGCGCCATCGGGTGTGCGGAGAGCTGAGAGATGACGGCCGAGGAGCCCAGCAGCAGGCCGGCCTGCGGGCCGCCGAGCAGCTTGTCCCCGCTGGCGATGACGAGGTCTGCGCCGTCGGAGAGGGTGGTGCTGAGGTCGGGCTCCTCCGGCAGAGCCGGCTCATGGGTGAGCAGCCCGCTGCCGATGTCGGCGACCAGCGGAAGTCCGTGGTGCTTGGAAAGCTCGCTCAGCTCGGCCACCGTCGCTCCGGCGGTGAATCCGCTGATGCGGTAGTTGCTCGGGTGGACCTTCAGCACGCAGGCCGGGGTGCCTTCGGGTATCCGGCCCAGGGCCCGGGCATAGTCGGTGATGTGGGTGCGGTTGGTGGTGCCCACCTCGAGCAGCTGCGCCCCGGCGGACTCGATGAGCTCGGGCAGACGGAAGCCGGCCCCGATCTCCACGAGCTCGCCTCTGCTGATGACGACGATGCCTCGGCCCACCAGTGCGGCGCAGGCCAGGGCGAGGGCGGCGGCCCCGTTGTTGACGATCAGCGCGTCCTCAGCCGGCGGGCAGGCGGCGAGCAGAGCGCTGCGGGCGGAGGCGCCGCGTCGGGAGCGGCGGCCCGTCTCCAGGTCCATCTCCACGTCGACGTAGCCGGACGCGTCGACGATGGCGTCGCGCGCCGCGGCAGACAGCGGCGCTCGTCCGAGATTGGTATGGACCACCACGCCGGTGGCGTTGATGACCGGCCGCATGGAGGAGGGGCGGGCGCTGTCCAGGCGGGCAAGAACTTCCGCCTCGACCTGGCCCGGGGGCAGCTCACCGCGGCGGGCGCGCTCCTGGGCGCGGTGAATGGTCTGGTCGATCACATGCTGGCTGAGGGCGGCGCTGCGCACGCGCGGGTGGGCCAGGAGCGCGGCAGTCGAGGGAATGAAGCGTCGGGGATCGTCTCCGACCATGTCGTGCCTCCCTCCTGCCGGTGGTGGCGGAGGTGGACGGGAATCGAACCCGCCAGACCGAGGTACTCGGTCTCAACGGTTTTGAAGACCGTGGAGCCCACCAGGACTCATACACCTCCGCAAGCAACTTACCACGGCGCTGGGGACACGCATCCCCAGGTCAGAGGCGGACGCAGCCTCCACGGCCCCAGGCTGTGACCCGGGTCTCCGCCGCTCCTATACTCGCCCCATGTCTGCACACTCGGCAACCCGTCTGACCACCTACGCCCACGGCGGAGGGTGCGCCTGCAAGATTCCGCCGGGGGAGCTTGAGGAGGTGCTGAGCGGCCTGCCCTCCCCGCACCACGACGAAGTCCTGGTGGGGCTCAACAACGGGGACGACGCTGCAGCGGTGCGGCTCGACGGTGACACCGCGCTGCTCTCCACTGCTGACTTCTTCACCCCAGTGGTCGACGATGCCTACGACTGGGGCCGGATCGCGGCCGCGAACGCCCTCTCAGACATCTACGCCATGGGCGGCACTCCGAAGGTGGCGATCAATCTGGTGGGGTGGCCCCGGGAGACACTGCCGATGGAGCTGCTCGCCGAGGTGCTGCGCGGCGGTCTCGCCGTGGCCGAGCAGGCCGGCTGTCCACTGATCGGCGGGCACACCGTCGATGATCCGGAGCCGAAGTACGGACTGTCGGTGACGGGCATCGCGCCGGCTGACCAGCTGCTGCGCAATGATGCCGCCGAGCCGGGCATGCCGCTGACGCTCACCAAGCCGCTGGGCCTGGGGCTGCTGAACAACCGGCACAAGGCGACTGCTGAGGTCTTCCCTGAGGCGGTCGAGACGATGGCTTCCCTGAACCGGGACGCCGCCGAGGCTGTCGTGGCCGCCGGCCTGAGGGCGGCCACCGATGTGACCGGCTTCGGGCTTCTGGGCCACCTGTTCAAGATGTGCCGGGCCTCAGGAGTGGGCGCGCAGCTCGATGCGCAGGCCGTTCCCATGCTGGAGGGCGCGGCGGAGGCCCTCCGGGACGGCTACGTCTCGGGCGGCACGCGCCGGAATCTGGACTGGGTCCGAGACCATCTCAGCGCGGGGCCCGGCATCGGTGAGGACGATCTGCTGAAGCTCGCCGACGCTCAGACATCCGGGGGGCTGCTGGTGGTCGGCGAGGTGCCGGGCTACCCCGTCATCGGATACACGGTGCCGAGCGGTCCGGATGGCCGCGCCGGAGGGATCAGCCTCCGCTGACCCCGGCCGGTGCTCAGCTGACGGTGGTGATGGAGTCGTCGACGATGCCCTGGGCCCGACGGGCTGCCAGGCGGGCCTTCTGCGGCTCGATGGTGTGGCGCGGGTCGTCCGCAGAGGCGATGCCGGCACGCAGGATGCCCAGGCGCGTGAGCGCTGAGGCGCTGAGCATCATGAGGCCGCTGGCCGCCGCGGCCGTCCGCCGGCCGCCCAGCAGCGTCGAGCCTGCGGCGCCGGCGATGGTCAGCCGTTCCGCCCACTTCAGCATGGTGCCCGCTGGGCCCTGCTCCAGAGGCTCCGCCTCGGCGGGGTGCATGCGCTTCTTCATGATCTTCATCGAGACGACCTCGCCCACCGCCGCGACGGCCGCCAGCGAGCGGGCCGGGCCGGTCTGCGCCGTCGGCGTGGTCACCATGGCTGCCCCGGAGGCGGCCATGCAGGCGGAGGAGACGAACACGAAGGGCAGCTCGTCGCGTGCGGCGTTCCACGTCGGGACTGCGGTGTCGGACAGCAGCGCGCCGGTGTAGCTGGCCAGCGGGGCGGCGAGCAGGGCCGTGCCCGCCTCGGCGGGCACTTCGGCGAGCCGCAGGATGCGGCGGCCGGGCCCCAGCGGGAGCCGGTGGCCGAGGAGACGGTCGGCTTCGATGGTTGCCGTGACGCCTGCCATGGTGCTGAAGGTGCTCAGCAGCCAGCTGCCGACGCTCATCGGCGAGGTGGGCTTGAAGGTGCGCAGCATGTAGAGGAAGCGCTCGGGCCGTCCGAGGTCGTGGATCAGTGCGACTGTCCCCAGGCTCACCGCACCCAGTGAGGTGAGCCTTGCGTTGCGCTGAAGGACTCGCCGGCCTGTCAGCTGGGCGCCGACCGAGAGGAGCGAGGAGCCGCCTGCCAGGCCGCCGAGGAACAGGTAGGCGCCTATCTCGTCGCCCCAGGGCGGGGCTTTGACGACGGGCCGTCCGTAGTAGGACGTGAAGTTCGGCTTCTCGACCACGGGCACTTCGCGCCCGCCCTCGTCGGTCTTCCTCTTTCGCCCTCCCGAGGCGGGGGGCTCCGGCGGCCGGTAGGCGTCGTGCTGGGAGGTCGTCACCGGCGGCCTCCTGAGGCGAAGGACGCGGCGAAGGAGGCCCCGACTGCGGCGATCATGGCGCCGGCGGCCATCGCGGTGTGCTTGTACATCCGTGGAAGGTCCTTGGTGGGAACGCGGGGGTCGGGCGGCAGGCCGTAGACCTCGGGCTCGTCCAGCAGCAGGAACACCGATCCGGTGCCGCCCACCCCGTCCTTGGGGTTGGCGCCGTAGAGGCGGGCCTCCGTCATGCCCTGGGCGTGCAGCTCAGCGACCCGGGCGCGGGCGTCCGCGACCATGTCCGTGTGCTCGCCGAACTTGATGGACGTGGTGGGGCAGGTCTGGGCGCAGGCAGGGGTCTGGCCGTCGACGAGGCGGTCGTGGCAGAACGTGCACTTGTTGGCCGTGCCCTCGTTCGGGATGTCCTGCGCGTACTTGGACTGGTTGCGCTCGACCTTGGCGCGGATGATGCCTTCGTCGCGCCGCTCGATCACGCCGAACGGGCAGCCGCCGACGCAGGTGCCGCAGCCGTTGCAGATGTCCTCCTGGACCTTGACCGTGCCGAACTGGGTGCGGAACAGGGCCCCGGTGGGGCAGACGTCCAGGCAGCCGGCGTGGGTGCAGTGCTTGCACACGTCCGAGGACATCAGCCAGCGGAACTCGTCGGTGTCCGGGGGAGCGGTGCCGGTGCTGGTCTCTGAGGGCGGCGGCGGGCCGACGCTGGGCATGCCGAGGCTGACCAGCTTCCGCCCGGATTCCCGCGCGGTCTCGATGCGCTCCTGGTCCTGCTCGACGAAGGCGACGTGGCGCCACGTGTTGGCGCCGAGGCCCTCGGTGTTGTCGTAGGAGGACTCCGAGAGCTCGAGGTCGCTGTCGGCCGGGTTGCGGTTCCACTCCTTGCAGGCCACTTCGCAGGCTTTGCAGCCGATGCAGATGGAGGTGTCGGTGAAGAACGATTTGCGCGCCTCAGCCGCGTCGCCGTGGGCTTCGGCGCTGCGCTGCGGGTCTTCGACGAGATGATCCGTCATGTCTTCTCCTGACTGGTGGTCCGGTCGGACTCGACGTAGGGGACGGTGAGCCGGGTGTTGCCCGTCTCCACGGAGAGGCCGGCTTGCTGCCGGTACTCCTCCACCAGGGTGAGCAGCTCGGGGCCGCGGGGGCGGCGTCCCGGCAGCACGGCGCACTGGGCGGCCTTGGATCCCTGGATCTGCACGTTGGGGTCAAGGACGATGCCGAGGAGGTCGTTGGCTGAGTCGCCTTCGACCACGGCATCGGTGCCGCTGCCCCAGTGGTAGGGCAGTCCCACCTGGTGGATCCGTCGTCCGCCTGCGGTGAGCGCACGCACACGGTTGGTGACCAGGACGCGGGCTTCGATGGCGGAGCGGGGCGAGATGATGGTGGCCCAGCCGTAGTTCTCCAGCCCGACCAGCTCTGCGAACTCTTCGGAGACTTCGCAGAACATCTCCGGCTGAAGCTCCGCCAGATAGGGCAGGAAGCGGCTCATGCCGCCGGCTGTGTGGTGCTCGGTGAGCCGGTAGGTGGTGAAGACGTGGGGGTAGACGTCTGCCCCCGGCTGCTCCGAGGAGGGAGCCAGCAGGTTGTCCCGGCGCTGGAAGACGATCCGCGCAGGGTTGCTCTGCTGCCCATAGAGGGGGTTGGTGATCGGGGATTCGGGCGGCTCGTAGTGCGTGGGCAGCGGACCGTCCACCATGCCCTTGGGCGCGTAGAGCCAGCCCTTGCCGTCCGACTGCATGATGAAGGGGTCGTCCCCGGCGAGCGCGTCCGGCCCGCCTGAGTCCGGGTCGGCCTCCGTGCCGGGCTTCAGGCCTATGGGGAAGTCCGGCACGTCCTTGCCGGTCCACTTCTCCTGGTCCTCGTCCCACCAGATGTACTTCTTGCGTTCGCTCCAGGGCTTGCCCTGAGGGTCGGCGGACGCGCGGTTGTACAGCACGCGACGGTTGGCGGGCCATGCCCACGCCCACTCGGATGCTGTCTCGTCCTGCTCCTGGCCGGGCTTGCGGCGGGCAGACTGGTTGACGCCGTCGGCGAAGATGCCGGTGTAGATCCAACAGCCTCCTGAGGTGGACCCGTCGGCGCGCATCTGGGTGAAGCTCGACAGCGGCTTGCCAGCGTCCTCACCGGTGAGGTGGTAGCCGTTGATCTCACGCAGGACGGCTTCTGCGTCGGGCTCGCCGTGCTCATCGACGGGGTAGTCCCAGGTGAGGTCCTGCAGGGGACGATCGCGCGGGTCGGTGGAGTCGGCCACCCGCTCCCTGATGCGCTTGCCCAGCTCGTAGAAGAACTCCAGCTCGCTCTGCGCGTCGTCGGGCGGGTTCACCGCCTGGTGGCGCCACTGGACCAGCCGCTGGGTCTGGGTGAAGGTGCCGGCCTTCTCGGTGTGGTTCGCCGCCGGCATGAAGAACACCTCGGTGTCGATGTCTTCGGTGCGCAGCTCGCCGCTGTCGATCTCCGGCCCGGCCTTCCACCAGGTGGCCGACTCGATGAGGCTGAAGTCGCGGACCACCAGCCACTTCAGGTGCGACATGCCCATCCGCTGCATCTTGCCGTTCGCGGAGCCCACGGCGGGGTTCTGGCCGACGATGAAGTAGCCGTCGATCTCGTCCTTGAGCATCTTCTCCAGCGTCTGGTACGTCCCGTGGGGGCCGGTCAGCCGCGGCAGGTAGCCGTAGGCGTAGTCGTTCTCCTTCTGCGCCGCATCGCCCCACCAGGCCTTGAGCAGGCTGACCGCGTACGCATCGCCATTGGCCCAGAAGCCCTTCTGGTGCTTGGATCCGATGGCGTTGGTGAACTCGGCCAGGGTGTTGTGCGTTCCGGCTTCGGGCATCGGCAGGTAGCCCGGCAGCAGGTTGAACAGGGTGGGGATGTCGGAGGAGCCCTGGATGGTGGCGTGGCCGCGCAGGGCAATGATGCCTCCGCCGGGACGCCCCATGTTGCCCAGGAGCAGCTGAAGGGCAGCGGCGGTGCGGATGAACTGCGCGCCCTGAGCGTGCTGGGTCCAGCCGACCGCGTAGCAGAACGCGGTGGTGCGGTCGCGCCCGGAGTTCTGCGTCACCGACTCGGCGAGGTACTGGAAGTCCTCGGCCGATATGCCGCAGGTCTCTTCGACCATCTCCGGGGTGTAGCGGGAGTAGTGGCGCTTGAGCACCTGGAACACGCAGCGGGGGTCCTGCAGGGTGGGGTCGTGGGCGAGGTCCGCGTGCGTGAGAGGAGGTCCTCCTTCGCCGTACCCCTGCGGGTCGGCGGTCTCGCCCTCATCGTCAGCTCCCTTCTCCTCAACCTTCTCCCCGCTGCCGCGGGCCTGGTAGGACCAGGAGGCCGGGCTGTAGGAGCTGCTCTCCTCGTCGTACCCGGAGAAGAGCCCGTTGAGGTCCTCGGTGTCCCGGTAGTCCTCAGAGATGATCGTCGCCGCGTTGGTGTAGTGGCGGACGTACTCCTCGAAGTAGAGGTCGTTGCTGAGGACGTAGTTGATCAGGGCGCCCAGCAGGGCGATGTCGCTGCCTGCGCGCAGAGCCACGTGCTTGTCGGCCACGGCGCTGGTGCGGGTGAAGCGGGGGTCGACGTGGATGACGCGGGCGCCGCGCTTCTGCGCCTCAGTGACCCACTGGAATCCGACAGGGTGGCACTCGGCCATGTTGGAGCCCTGAATGACGATGCAGTCAGCGTTCGCCAGGTCCTGCTGGGGCTGTGAGGCTCCGCCTCGCCCGAACGAGGTTCCCAGACCGGGAACCGTGGAAGAGTGTCAAATGCGAGCTTGGTTCTCGATCTGCACCGCGCCGGCGGCCGAGAACAGCTTCTTGATGAGGTAGTTCTCCTCATTGTCGATCGTCGCGCCGCCGAGGCTGGCGATGCCCATGGTGCGGTTGACCGGGTTGCCGTGCTCGTCATGGTCCTGCCAGTGGCGTCGGCGGGACTCGACGAACCGGTCGGCGATCATGTCCATGGCTTCGTCCTGGCCCAGCGCCTGCCACTCGTGGGAGCGGGGAGCGCGGTACAGGATTGTGGTCTGGCGGCCCACGGAGTTGACCAGCTGCTCGCTCGCAGCGCCCTTGGGGCAGAGCCGCCCGCGGGAGATCGGTGAGTCGGGATCGCCTTCGATGTGGATGACGCGGTCGTCCTTGGCGTAGACCTTCTGGCCGCATCCCACGGCGCAGAAGGGGCAGACGCTCTGCACCACCGTGTCGGCGTCCGCTGTGCGGGGGGCCGTCTGACGCGTCTTCTTGGACGTCACGGCTGCGCCGCGGCCCGAGGAGTCCCGGGAGCGGAGCTGGCGGATGACGGGCCATTCCAGCGGTGTGAGCCGTGTCATGAAGGGATACTATCAGGGCCGTTCCGCGAGCGGTCAGTCCAGGCCCGTCAGCGGGTTCTGGCTGGTCACCGCGGCGTTCGCCGCCGCCGCGAGGGTCTCCAGGGCCGCCGCAATGAGCCGGCGGCGCTCGGATCCGCGCCGCGCCGCCGCGAGGACGGTTCGGGCTGGAGCGGTGGCACCGCCGAGGCTCACCCTCACGACGCCGGGATGGGTGGGCGCCATTCGCGGCAGCAGCGAGACCCCCAGCCCCGAGGCCACCAGCGTGGACACGGCCGTCCAGTCCTGGGCGTGGTGGCCCTCAGAGGGTGTGAAGCCGGCTTTGGAGCATTGCTCAAGGATCTCCTGACGCGACCCCTGCCACGGCGATCCGAGGATCCAGGGGTCCTCCTTCGCTTCGCTGAGCAGCACCTCATCCTCACGCGCGGAGAGGGGGTGCCCCCGCGGAACGATGAGGTCGACGGGCTCGGTCACCAGCCGCCGCACGGAGAAGCGCGGGTGGTCGTCGGGCGGGGTGTGCGGCCCGGCGGGCATGATCACGATGTCGGCCTGCCGTCCCGCCAGCAGGCGCGGGCCCTGGGACGGCTCCACTTCGCGCACGCGCCAGGGGCTCTGCGGCCAGGCGGGCCGCCACCGGCCGAGGGCCGGCAGCACGATGGAAGAGATGGCGAAGACGTGGGAGGCCACGCGCACCTCGCCGACGGCCGGATCCGCCGCATCGGCGACGGCCATCCGCGCCGCCTCGTCGGCAGCGTGCAGGTGGGGAGCCGCTTGGACCAGAGCCTCTGCCGCGGCTGTGAGCTCCACGTTGCGTCCTCGGCGCTCGAGGAGGGGCACGCCGAGGTCCGAGGCCAGGCGCTGAATCTTGCGTGAGATGCCTGAGGCGTTTCGCCCCAGCACGTCAGCGGCGGCAGTGACGCCGCCGTACTCCGCCACAGCCTCCAGCAGGGGCACCGCATCATCCATCAGGGGAGTCGCCACCCCTCCAGTCAACCATTGCTGAAATCGCAATGGAACAGCTGACTATTGTGCCGTGGACGCATAGGGTCCCGAGGCCGGATGGTTGTCCGTATGGAAATCTTCTTCGCGGTCGGAGCAGCAGCGATGTTCGGTGCCGGCCACTACATGAGCGGCACAGTCGCGCGCACCGCCGGGCCTCTCGCGGTGGCCTACTGGACCCAGTACGGGGTGGTCGCGGTGGCCGCGATGCTGCTGCTCACCCAGCCGTTTCCGCCGAGCTGGAGCTTCTCCGCGATCACGTGGGGACGGTGGCCGCCCTGGGCGGCATCGCAGGGTCCCTGTGCCTCTACGCCGCTCTCCCGCGCCACGTTCACCCCTTGCCGTCAGGGGCGTCCACGGTGACGGCCACGGTGACCCCGGGACTGGTGGCGATGCTGCTCCTGGGCGAGGGCGCCGAGCCCATCCGGTTCGCGCTGATCGGCCTGGCCATGCTCACCGTGTGGCTGCTGGTCTCCCAGCGCAGGGATGACCGTGCGGTGACCGTGGTGACCTCCCCTCTGCCGGTGGTGACCTCGTCGATGACGATCGTCGGTCCGGACACTGTTCTGCCTCAGGCTCCGCGCACGCGCCCGGGCGCGGGTCCGCGCCCTTGGCTCTGTGCGCAGGGCTGGGCTATGCCGTGGAGCTGGTGGGGGTGGCCCAGATTCCGGGGAATCGTTCACCCAGGGCTGCTGGCATGGGCGGCCGCCTCGTTCCTGGTGATGCTCGGCCTGGTCGCGGTGCGGCGCGGTGTGCGGGTGCTCCCCAGGGGTCGGGGAGGGGGCGCTGGTGGTGCTCGCCGGCGGGTTCAGCGCGGCGGGCATGCTGCTGTTCCACCTCAGCTCCTCGGCGGTGGGGCTGGCGACGACCTCAGCGACGGTCGCCGTCTACCCGGCGGTGCCGATCCTGCTGGCGGTGGTGCTGCTGGGGAGCGGCCGACCCGTCGTGGGTGGGCCGGGCTGGTGGGCGCCGCGGCCGTGGTGGCTGCCGGTGCGCTCAGCACTGCCCTGTAGACGGGCGGGGCTGCGCCTCAGTTCTCCGGGAGGAGGTCGAGGGTGATCGGTATGGCCGATTCGATCGTGCTGCTCTGCCCCTCGTACTCCACCTCGAGCGAGGCGACCAGGTCGACGGTGGCGGCGCTGATGGGGATCTCGAAGGCCGCGCCGTAGTCCCCGTACGGCCACTGGTCGATGCCGGAGGCCTCAGAGGTGTACTCGTGCTGGGTGCTGCCGCCGTCCTGGTCCACGGCCGTGAGGGTCCACGTGCCGCCGTCGAAGTCCAGGACCCCGTCCGGTCCCTGGATCTCGATGCGCATGTCGAGGATCAGCCAGATGCTGCCGGGCTCCGCGGGGCCGGTGCTGTCGAGCCCGTAGAGCATCCAGGCATCCTGGTTCTCCCAGTTGTAGCCGTCCTGGTACGCCTCCGGGTCCCATTCGAGCTCGTCGTGCTCGTAGGTGAGCATCGCTCTGTTGATGATCAGCTGCGCGTTGTGCTCGGAGCCCTCGTCGCCGCTGTAGAGCGTCTGGTCGGGGAAGACGAACGTCTCACCCACCTCGAGGGTGTGGGGGATCTCCGGCAGGTGGAAGAGTGCGGCTGCCTCAGGATCCGTGGCCTCGCCCCTCGGCGAGGCTGATCTCCCCTGCTCCACGCCGTGCGCCGAGGAGGACGAGCGCGTCGCCCTCCGCGACGGAGGCGATGAAGCTGCCGCTGATCTCCTCACCGGCGAGCGCTCCGGACTGCTCCTCGCCGCCTATGCGCACGCTGAGCTCGCCGTCCTCCGACCACGGGTCGTCCGCGGGTTCGTAGCTCCACTCCACGTACCGCAGCTGCTCTCCCTCGGCGGCGACGGCGGTCTGGCCGTCGGTCTGCACGCTGTCCACCTCCGCGAAGTCGTCGATGGTGACGGTGCCCACCGGTGCTGGGAGGGGGGAGGGAGCGTGAGATCCCTGCCGCGCTCGAAGTCCTCCTGCGCGGGGCCTGGATGAACAGCCCTGGTTCGGCCGTCGTCTCAGGACTCGCCTCCCCTTCGTCCAGCTCCTCCTGCTCCGCCTCCTGCGCGGCAGGCGGCTGGTCAGCAGCGGGGTCGCCTCCGGGCCTGGACAGCAGCAGCCACGCAGCGGTCCCCAGCATGGCGACGGTGAAGACGCCGAGAACGATCAGAACCGCCCACATGCCTCTGCTGCGTCCGGCGTCGGAGGCTTCGCCCTGAGGGGATGCGCTCGCCGGCTGCGCGGACGCGGCTGCGGGGCGGTCTCCGTCTGAGCCGACCGTCTGCGGGTGCGCGGGCTCGTCGAGCGGGTTCCAGGTGCCGTCGGGGTGCGGTACCCGGGGTGCCACCCGCCCTCAGCGTCGTGGAAGCCGGCCTGCCAGGCGCCTTCGGCGTCGTAGAATCCGGGCTGCCACTGACCGTCCGGGTCGTAGAATCCGCCGTGCCATAGGCCCTGGGCGTCGTGGAATCCGGGCTGCCACTGACCCCTGCCGTCAGCAGCACCGAGCGGCTGGTTGTCGCTCATGCGAGCCCCCCTCTGATCAGTGTGAGAGACAGCCTATGGCCAACGGCGGCGCGTGCCTACTGCTGGGGCGAATTCACCAGTCGTACAGGTCGACGTTCTCCCTGGCGAGCGTGAAGCCGTTGCCGGTGTCCACGGACCAGCATTCGACGCCGGTCTCGGCAGAGGTGCAGGCGAAGTCGTCGTTGGTGATCGCCTGTCCGTAGTTCAGGCTCGCCGGCTGTCCACCCACTGACGAGTCACAGTCCGGCTCGGAGCTTCCGCTGCTGCTGACCGTGAAGGTGGATCCGTCGTCACAGCCGGCGGGGGCGCTGAAGTTGTGCTCGTCGATGGTGCAGGTGACGTCATCGCTGCCGAGCTGGCAGTGGATGTTGCCGCTGGGGAGGTGAAGGAGCTGCCGCTGGCCGCGTTCGCCGGTGCGGGGCGCTCCTCGTCCACCTCCTCGGCGGTGAACTGCCACTCGGTTGTGGCGCCTTCTGAGAACTCGTAGCCGTCCATGGCCTCAGCGTTGACGGTGACGGTCTCGCCGGGCTCCACACCCACCTCATCGCTGACCGGCTGGCCGTCGACGAGGTACTGGATCCCTTCGACGTCGGGGATCGTGATGATTCCGTCCTCTTCGTCGAAGCTGACCTCCTGCGGGTGACGGTCTGGGAGGCGTCGGGGTCCTCCTGCCCGTCCTCAGGCGAGAGCTCCTGCTCCTCGTCCTGCTCCTCGGGCTGCTCCTGCGCCTGATCGTCCACGGGCTCGTCCTCGTCGTCGCCTGAGAAGAACAGCACCCAGAGGGCCACCAGGGCCCCGATGACCAGCAGGACGAGAAGGGCGATGATCGCGCAGATGCCCGCAGGGCTGCGGCGCTCTTCACGCGAGGGCTGCTCCACGGACTCGTAGCCGGCGGGCGGGTACTGGCCAGGGGGCGCTCCCACCGGAGCGGCGGGGTAGTAGCCCTGCTGCTGATGCTCCTGCGCGTGCTGCTGGGCCGGGTAGGCGGCGGTCTGGTCCTCCCAGGGAGGGGTGCCGTGGGGTGCCGGCTGCCCGTGGTGGACGGCGCCGAACTCTTCGGTCTGCTGCGGATCGGAGGAGCCGGTGGACAGGGCCTGGGTGGGCTGGTCCTCGCCGGGACCCGAGCGGCTCGCCAGCGCTGCGTCGACGTCGGGGTCGCCGAGGCTGCCGAGCCAGTCGAGCAGCCCCGGGTATGCGTTGGGGTGCTCGGCGATCTGGGGCCTCACCTCGGGGTGGGAGGCGGCCAGCTCGTACAGCTCCTGTGCGCTGGTGCTCGGGTCCTGCGCCTGGGCGCGGGGGCCCTTGGGTCCGTCCGTCATGTCCTGCATGCTCCTCGTGTCTGAACAGGTCTGTGCGGAAACCTACCGCTTTTCGCCGCTTCCTGCCCTACCGGCCCATGGCCCGGATGCTCGCCTCGGAGTGCTCGATCAGCTCGACAACCATGTCGACGATCAACTCTTCATCCTGGGGGTCGCTGCTCTGGGCCCAGTACTGCACGCTGGAGGATCCCATAACTTGGTAGAGGTTGACCGAGACGCCGGAATGCTCCGGATACTCGAAGACGGTGATGTGTCCCTGAACTCCGTCCTCGTCGAAGATCCGAGTCTCGGCAGCTCCGCCGTCGATCTCCGCCAGCACGGGAAGGCACACCGCGGACTGCTGCTCCCAGACGTCGCCGAATCCCTGGAATGCCTCATACGATTGGTAGCGTGCGGTGACGCGCAGGTCCCCGGGTCCGGCGAAGGAGCGCTCTGCCTCCGTGCCGAGGCCCTCCGGTCCCTGCTCCGCCATCGAGTCGGCACGGTCGTGCCAGAAGTCGTCGCGCGCGTGGACTGCCTCCAGGCACGCGTCCGCATCCTGGGGGCGGGGATCGCCTGCTCTGATCTGCTCCTGCAGGTTCTCCGAGTACGAGGCTCCTCGCTGAGCTCCTGCTGGGCCCACTCCGCGTCGAAGAAGAAGGTGTCGGCACCGGCCTGGTCGGGGCGTCTGCGCGCAGCGTGCCCGGCAGCGCATGCTCGGCGGGAATGATCTGCTCCAGCTCCGAGGGTGTGAGCGCACGCTGCGGATACGGGCCGTCTCGAACCATGATCGCGGCCACCAGCAGTGCGGCTGAAGCGAGGAGTGCGACGCTCATGGCGCCGATGCCCGCGATCAGCCACGTGCGCCTCGAGGCTCCGGGGTTCAGGGGCCCCTCGGTGCGGGGGCGCGAGGCTCAGGCTTGGCCTTCGGCGGACGCTGCAGCTCGGGCTGCGGCTGTGGCGGGGGTACCCCGGGGGCGCGAGCGTCCGTGGGTGTGTGCTCCGGCCTGTCCAGGCTGCGCCGCCGTCCCACTTCTGCGAGGGCGGCAATCGTCACGCTGATGGCGCCGGGGATGAGGATGCGGGTGATGAGCTCGTGTAGGAGCTGGTGTAGTCGGAACCGTCGGGCCCGTAGCTGAACTCGCCGATCTCGATGCCGCGCACAGAGCCGTTGTAGATCATCCAGATGCCCGGTATCAGGGCGATGCCGAAGATGATGCGCCAATGCCGTTCCAGCAGTCCCATGCAGAGCCCTCATCTCGTTCCTCAGGCGGCCCGGGGCCGCGCCTGGGACTGAGAGTAGTGCGCCGGACGGGCAGGAGCGCGGCATGACGCCCAAAAGGGACGAACGTGACGCTGATCGGCGGCTTCAAGGCCTCAGATGAATGGAATGACGACGGCCACGGTGAGCCCGACCATGCCGATGGCGGCATAGCGGTACCGCTTGTACCAGGGCTTCTGGGCCTGCTCCGCGGTTTCGCGGTCCCAGACCTCGCGGCTGAAGATGACCTCCCGGATGTCCTCCGGGTCGGGGGCCTCCTGGGAGAGGGTGATGACTGCGAACATGACCGCCGAGATGAGGAACATGATGCCCGTGGCGTAGAGGAAGTGCACGCCGTGGAGGTCCAGGAGCTCCCCAGTGATGAAGCCCACCATGCCCAGGGGCGCGATGATCGTCAGGGTCCAGAAGGCAGCGCCGGCGGTGGCCCGCTTGAAGAAGATGCCGCCCAGCAGCACGACGACGAACGGCATGGTGACGTAGCCGAGGAAGCTCTGGAAGTACTCGACGATGGTGTCGAAGGTGAGGATCACCGGAGCCCAGAGGACGGCGATGACCATGAAGACGCCGACCAGCACGCGGGAGATGAGCAGCAGCTGCTTCTCGGTGTACTGCTTCTTGCGGGTCTTGATGAAGTCGTTGACGACCAGCGAGGAGGCGCCGTTGAGCACCGAGTCGAGGGTGGACATCAGTGCCGCGATCAGGGCGGCGACCACCAGTCCGCGAAGCCCCTGGGGCAGGTACTCGAAGACCAGCGACGGCCACGCCATGTCTGGGTCGTCGAGGTCGGGGAAGACGTCTCGGGCGAGGATGCCGGGGAAGATCAGCAGGATGAGCAGCGGCAGCTGCATCAGGCCGGCGAAGAGCACGCCCCAGCGGCCGTGGTCGATGTTCTTCGCGGCGAGCACGCGCTGGACCACCATGTGGTTGGAGACCCACACATAGAAGCCCAGCCAGATCGCACCGGTGAAGATGCCGGGCCAGGGCAGGAAGTCGTCGTCGGCCGACCGGGCGATCGAGAAGTCCTCGTCGCCGGCGATCTCCGGGAAGGCCATCCAGTCCCAGTCGAAGTCCTGGAACAGGAAGACGAAGATGACGCCCGCCGCCACGAACAGCAGGATTCCCTGGATCGTGTCGGTGATCATCACCGCACGGAGTCCGCCGAGGATCACGTAGATCCCGCCCAGGATGGCGATGGTGATGATGTGCACCATCAGGGGCACGTCGGGGAAGAGCAGGCTGAGCACCAGGGCGCCGGCGAACATGCCGCCTGCGGAGTCGATCAGCATGCCGGTCACCACCGTGAAGCCTGAGAAGGCGTGCCGGGACCGGCGGTCGTATCTCTTCTCCAGATACTCCGGGACCGTGGTGATCTTGGACTGCAGATAGATCGGCAGGATGAACATGGCGAAGACCACCAGGATGAGGGTGGCCATCCATTCGTAGTTCCAGACGGCGATGCCGGTGTCGTAGCCGGCGCCCGCGAGTCCGAGGAACTGCGTGCCCGAGAAGTTGGTGACGATCAGCGAGAAGCCGACGAGCGGCCAGACCATGCCGCGACCGGCGAGGAAGAAGTCGTCCGAGTCTTTGGTCTTTCGGCCGGACCACCAGCCGATGAGGATGGTCCCGATGATGAAGAACGCGATGACGCCCAGGTCGAGCGCACTGAGGTCAAAGTCCGGCATACCGCCAGAGAGTGTCACGGGTCACTTGCCGAACGCTGACGTTTTCCCCAACACTCACTGAGTGCAAGGTGGGTGTCGCTCCCGCGCCCTGACACGTGCCCTGCGGGCGCTGGTCTATTCGCCGGAGAGGGTGACGAAGAGATCGTGGAGGCGGTGGTCGGCGGTCAGCTCCGGGTGGAAGCTGGCGGCCAGGCGGTTGCCCTGGCGGACCACCACCGGGTGGGAGCCCCCGGCGCCCAGTTCGGCCTGCGCGAGGATCTCCACGTCCTTGCCGGAGACGTCCTCGATGATGGGCGCCCTGATGAACACCGCCGGCAGGCGGCGCTGGGAGTCGGGGATCTGCTGGGTCTCCAGCTCGGTCTCGAAGGAGTCGAGCTGGCTGCCGTAGGCGTTGCGGCGCACCACCACGTCCAGGCCGCGGACGCGGTCGAACCCTTCGAGCGCTTCGGCGTCGAGGACCCGGTCGGCCATAAGGATCAGGCCCGCGCAGGTGCCGAAGAGGGCCATGCCCTCGTCGTGGCGCTGCCGGATGGCCGGCATCAGCCCGACCGGCGCGGCCAGGCGTGCGATAGCGGTGGACTCCCCGCCGGGGATGATCAGTCCGTCGAGCCCCTGGAGCTCGGCGGCGCGACGGACCTTCACCGTGTGGGCTCCGGCGGCCTTCAGGGCGCGCTCGTGCTCAGCGACCGCGCCCTGAAGGGCCAGGACCCCGATGGTGGGGGTTCGGGTCACCAGCCGCGCTCAGCCAGACGGTGGTGCTGGGGGAGGTTTCCTGCGGAGATGCCGACCATGGCCTCGCCGAGACCCTTGGAGACGTCGGCGATGACAGCGGGGTCGTCGTAGTAGGTGGTGGCCTTCACGATGGCCTGGGCCCGAGCGGCAGGGTTGCCGGACTTGAAGATGCCGGACCCGACGAACACGCCTTCGGCGCCCATCTGCATCATCATGGCGGCGTCGGCCGGGGTGGCCACGCCCCCCGCCACGAAGAGGACCACGGGCAGCTTGCCCTCGGCGGCCACCTGCTTGACCAGCGGGTAGGGAGCGGCGAGGTCCTTGGCGGCGGCGAACAGCTCCACCTCGTCCAGGGCGGAGAGGCGGGCGATCTCGCCCTTGATGGTGCGCAGGTGCCGCACGGCCTCGATGACGTCGCCGGTGCCTGCCTCGCCCTTGGAGCGAATCATGGATGCGCCTTCGGCGATGCGGCGCAGGGCTTCGCCGAGGTTGGTGGCTCCGCAGACGAACGGGACGCTGAACCTGGTCTTGTCGATGTGGTGGGCCTCGTCGGCGGGGGAGAGGACCTCCGACTCGTCGATGTAGTCCACCTTGAGGTGCTCGAGCACCTGAGCTTCGACGAAGTGGCCGATGCGGGCCTTGGCCATGACGGGGATGGAGACGGCGTCAACGATGGAGCTGATCAGCTCGGGGTCGCTCATGCGGGCCAGGCCGCCCTCTGAGCGGATGTCGGCGGGAACGCGTTCCAGGGCCATGACGGCGACCGCGCCCGCCTCCTCAGCGATCCGGGCCTGCTCGGGGGTGACCACGTCCATGATCACACCGCCCTTGAGCATCTGGGCCAGTCCCTTGTTGACGGTGCCGGTGCTTGTCGATGCGCCGGTGTCAGAGCCGTTGACGGTCACGTAGATCTCCTAGAAGAGGTGAATGGAGGGCGAACTGAAGAAGTCCACCCTCCATTACACCAAAGACGACGGGTTTATGCCCGTCCTCAGCTCCGATTCCGGGTCAGGCTTTGTCCTTCTCAGTCTCCAGGGAGGCGAACTCCGACTCGTCGACGGCTGATTGGTCCCCGCCTGCCTCCAGCGAGCGGGGCTCCGACTCGCCGGCTCCGGAGCGCAGGGCGGCGAGGCGCGCCTCGACCTCTGCCTGCTCGCCGAGGTCCTCCAGCTGCTCGAACTGTGCGTCGAGCGAGGAGGCGGCCAGTTCGTTCTGACCGCGGACCATAGCCTCTTCGCGGCGGATCTTCTCCTCGAAGCGGCCGACCTCTGAGGTGGGGTCCATCACGTCGATGGACTTCACGGCGTCGTGGACCTGGGACTGGGCGTGGGCAGCCTTGGAGCGGGCCACAAGCTCGTCCCGCTTGCTGATGAGCTGCTGGCGCTTGGTCTTCATCTGCTCCAGGCCGGTGCGCAGCTGCTCGACGGTGTCCCGCTGCGACTGGATCGTCGGCTCCACGGCCTTCGCCGAGTTCTCGGAGTCGATCTGGCGCTGGATGGCGACCTTGGCCAGGTTGTCGAACTTCGAAGCCGACTGCTCCTCGCCGTCGCCGCGGAAGTCGTCTGCCTTGCGGGAGGCTGCGAGGGCCTTCTGCCCCCATTCGCGAGCCGTGTCGAGGTCCTCCTTGTAGTCGTCCTCCATCATCCGCAGGTTGCCGATGGTCTGGGCGACGGCTTCCTCAGCCTCACGGATGTTGTTGGTGAAGTCCCGGACCATCTGGTCCAGCATCTTCTCGGGGTCCTCGGCCCGGTCGAGCATGGTGTTGACGTTGGCTCGGATGAGCTGGGACATCCGACCGAAAATGGACTGCTTGCTCACGGTGATCACCTTCTCCTTATCAGGCTGCATCGCGGTGGCACGATCACGCCCTCGATCCTAGTCGCAGGGGCTGGCACGGCGTCAGCCCCAGGGATGAGTTTGTCGCCCACGGCGAACGTCGGGCTGCTCAGAGGATTCCGCGGCGGCGCCGGCCGCCGCCGGTCATGCGGCTGACGGTCCTGGCGGTGCGCATGGTGCTGCCCATCGGGGAGCGGCGGCCGTAGCCCATGCCCATTCCGGTGCCCATGCCGAAGCCGCCTCCGAAGCCTCCGCCGGTGCCGTAGCGGCCGCCGGGCCCTCCGGAGGGGTGCTGGTACGCGCCGCCCATGCCGCCCGAGAAGTTCGACTCGGCCTGCTCCCGCTGAGCGATCTGCGCAGCCTGGACGGCCATCTGCTTGGCCTGCTGGGCCGAGTCCACGGCACGGGCGGGCTCTGAGGAGGCGCGGCTCTCCGCCTCGGCGAGACAGCGCTCCGCCTCGGCCATGCGGGTGCGGCTGGTCGCGGAGATGCCGTACCGGCGGGAACGGAGGTAGTCAGCCGAAGACTGCACCTGATTGCGGGCGGCGAGGAGCTCGTGGTCCAGCACCTCCCGTGCCCGGCGGTCCTTGGCCTGCTTGTCCCGCACCGCGTTGAGCGGCTCATCGAGCTCCCGGTGAGCGATCTCGAGACCCTCCAGAAGCTCCAGCGGGTCGATGCGCTCATCGGAGGCCAGTGAGCTCTTGGCTCGACGCACCGCAGTCTGCGCGGCGGCGATCGGGCCGGCCAGATCATGGGCCTGCCCGGCGTCCTGAATGGCCTGCGCCTGAGCGATGTCGGACTCCGTCTGGGCGATGCCCGTCTCCAGGTTCTTCCGTGCGGTGCGCAGCCGCTCGCCGGAGTGCTCCAGGGAGTCGACCAGCTCGCCGGCGTCCGCGACAGCCTGCTCCCCGGAGTGCAGGGCCAGCACAGCCTCGGACGTATCGCCCTGCTCGGCTGCCGCAGCCGCATCAGACCTGGCCTCCTCCGCGGCCTTCAGCGCCTGCGCGGACTGTGTGAGGTTGTCGCGGTACTGCTTCAGCGCATCGTCGCTGTACCTGCTGCTCAGGTCCTCGAGCGCCTGCTCGCGCTCCTGCCGGCGCGGGGTGAGCTCGGCGATCTTCGACGCGAGGTTCTCGATGGCTGGGCCCGGGTCGCGCTCCAGGCTGCGGAGCTCGTTGAACTCGTCCTGGTGCGAGTCCAGCGTCTCGCTGATCTGCTCGCAGCTGCGGATGATGGTCTTCAGCTTCTCGCGGACGGTCTCCTCGTCGAGCTCCTCACGTCCGGCCCGCGCCGCATCCGCCTGATGCTGCAGGTGGAAGGACTCGCTCAGCTGCTCCTTGGCCTCATCGATGTCCCTGCGGAAGGGAAGGACCTTCTCATCGCCGTATGAGGCGGAGGCGAAGAGCAGCTCCTGCTCAGACTCCTGCACGGCGTTGTCGGCGCTGACCAGCAGGGACCCCGCCTGCTTGCGCAGCTCGTCGGTGTCATGCTCGTCGAGGGGGTCGCGCTTGGCCTCGGAGAGCTGCTGGTTTCGCTGCCCCGAGGAGATCCGCCGGGAGCCGCTCCCCATGCCGGAGACCCAGACCGCTCCGAGGCCGATCAGGGCCAGCACAGCTGCACCGATGAGCAGCGGACCCACCAGCGTGCCCACAGGCGGAACGGCGACCGGGAAATATGCAGAAGCTTCTGGCACCATGTCCGTGAGTCTATAGAACGAAGCAGGACACATCAGTGTCCATCCACAGGATCGAGGCAGACCCTCATGACCCAGGACCCCCACGGCCAGCCCGGCAGCGACCGCCCCGAGGACGAGGCCGCCGAGTCGAATCCCACTGGCCCTGCGCCCAGCGAGCCGCCCCCGCCCGGGGCGTCCGAGCCGGCGCAGCCCACCCCGGGCTGGGGCGCTCCCAGCGGCGGCTACGCCCACGCCGCCCAGCATGAGCACGAGCAGCGCTTCGACCCCTCAGAGCCCACGCCTGCGGAGGGCGGAGCGGGGCACCAGCACACCGCGCAGATGCCTCCGCAGCCTGCTGGACCCGGCACGCAGGGGCCTGCCTACGGATCCGATGAGCCCTATGCGGGCGCACCGGCCGGACAGCCGCATCATCCTCAGTCGGCCGTCCGGAAGGAGAAGCGCAGCGTGGGGCTCTTTGCCCTGCTGGCCTGCACCCTGATCGCCGCTCTGATCGGCGGCGCGCTGGTGGCAGGCATCGCCGCGCTCGCCGACCGTTCGCCCCAGGCGGACGGAGAGGGATCCGTGGAGGAGCAGGCCGGCGATTCGGCCATTGAGGTGAACAGCCCTGATGACGCCACGATCGTCACGGCGGCTGCCTCCGAGGCGTCTCCGTCGGTGGTGACGCTGGCGGTCGCCGACGAGGGCGCCGCCGGTTCCGGCTCCGGCATCGTTCTCGACGACCAGGGACATGTTCTGACGAACACGCACGTGGTGACGCTGGGCGGAGCCAGCGCCGACCCGCTCATCCAGGTGCAGCTCTTCGACGGCTCGTCGGTGGATGCTGAGATCGTCGGCACCGACCCGGTGTCGGATCTCGCGGTCGTGCAGCTGCAGGGTGCCGAAGAGCTGGATCTCACGCCTGCCGAGCTGGGCAGCTCAAGCGAGCTGAATGTGGGCGATCGAGCCATCGCCATCGGAGCGCCTCTGGGGCTTTCGGGCACGGTGACCGACGGCATCGTCTCCACGCTGGACCGCACCATCACGGTGGCCTCCTCGGAGGTCGAGGACCCGGGCGCAGACGCCCCTGAGGGCGAGGGCGACGGTGAGGGCTTCGAGTTCTTCTTCCCGGACAGCGAGGGTGACGAGGAGGAGGGCCAGCCTGCGCCCAGCCCGGGCGGCTCCATCTTCCTGAACGTCATCCAGACTGACGCGGCCATCAACCAGGGCAACTCCGGCGGTGCGCTGGTGGACTCGGAAGGACGGGTCATCGGCGTCAACGTGGCGATCGCGTCCTCCGGCGGCATGCTGGGAGAGGCCGGAGGCAGCATCGGGGTGGGCTTCGCCATCCCGGTCGACTACGCCCAGCGGGTCGCTGAGGACCTCATCGAGCAGGGCAGCGCCTCCCATGGGCAGATCGGCCTGATGGGCACGGACGCCTCGCACGACCCGCAGATCAACGAAGAGATCCTCAATGAGGGCAGCGCTGCTCCCATCGGCGGCGATGCCTTCACCGCCGGCGCCCTGGTGACTGAGGTGCTGGAGGGCTCACCCGCGGATGAGGCCGGCCTGCAGGCCGGGGATGTCGTCACCGAGGTGGAGGACCGAAGGATCGACGGGCAGCTGGCGCTGTCGGCGACGATCCGGGAGTTCCGCGCCGGGGAGACCATCACACTGACGGTGCTGCGCGACGGCGAGGAGCAGCAGGCCGAGGCGACGCTGGCAGAGATGGAATGAGGTCCGGCGGGGACCTGCTGACTCCCGAGGAGCTCATCGAGGGCCTCGGCATCGGCCGTGCTCTGGCCTTCGGCGCCCATCCTGACGATGTCGACTTCGGCGCATCGGCGACTCTCGCCGCTCTGGCGGACCGGGGAGCGGAGGTCACGCTGGTGCTGCTCACCGCCGGCGACGCCGGGGGCTTCGACGCCGCACGCAGCGCGGAGGAGACCGCGCGTGTGCGTCTGGCGGAGCAGCAGGCGGCAGCCGAGGTGCTGGGCATCCGGGAGGTCGTCCTCCTGGACGGCCGGGACGGCTTCGTCCAGCCCGACGAGGCGCTGATCGGGGAGGTGGTCCGCCTGATGCGGACCTACCGTCCCGACGCGGTGCTCTCCTTCCACCCCGAACGGAATTGGGACAGGCTGCAGGCCTCGCATCCGGACCACCTGGCCTGCGGCGAGGCTGTGGTGCGGGCCGCCTACCCGGCGGTGGAGAACCCCTTCGCCTACCCGGAGCTCGCCCAGCAGGGCCTGGAGGCGTTCAAGATCAAGCACCTGCTCCTCATGGGCGCCCCGGCTGATCGGGTGAACCTGCGAGTGGATGTGACCGGGCTGCAGGAGCGCAAGATTGAGGCGCTGAGCCGTCACTTCACGCAGCATCGCGACGCGGAGCGGATGGTCGGGTTCGTCTCTGACCAGATGAGCCGCATCCACGGGGGCGGAGGCTTCGCCGAGGAGTTCCACCACGTGGTGGTGAACTCCCCGGAGACGATCTCGGGCTTCTAGCCCTCCTCGGGCACCTGCAGGGACACTTCGGTGACTGTGTCGCCCTGGGGGGTCTCCTCGTTGCGCACCTGCTCGACGGTGATCTGCAGCATCCGGTGCTGGGCCAGGCCGCTGACGTCGATGCCGTCGGACTCCAGCTCGTCGGCGGTGAAGTTGCCGAGGGATGAGATGGGCGACTCGCCCACGGGCAGCAGCCACACCTGGTAGGTGGCCTCGCCGTCCAGCTCGGGGACGTCCTCGAACTCGATGAACCCGACGTCCTCCTGCTCGGAGAGCACGGCGCGCACCTCGCCGCCGTCGTTCATCTCCTGCTCGATGGTGTACGCGTCCTCATCGGCTTCCACCGCACTGCGGGTGTCACTGGCTGCGGTGATGATGAGCCACACCAGCAGGCCGACCAGCACCACCCCGACGAAGGCGGCGATGAGCATCCACCGCTTGGCCTTGGGCACCTGGCGCTCGGTCTCTTCGGCGTCGAAGCCGGCGGTCTCCACCATGCCCATGCCGACCTCTTTGTGGGCGACCGATCCCAGCACGGCGTCGAGAAGGCCCGACGGCGGTGCGACGGGGTGGGAGGCGAAGATCTCGGCGAGGGTTCTGCGGGTGGCCAGGACACGGGTGTCCCACCGCTGCGCGGTGGAGGCTTCGGCCGTCAGGGCGGCTTCGTCCAGCAGCGCCCGCTCCGCATCGTCCACTGCGTCCAGGGCGTAGGCCTCGGCCAGCTCGGTCAGCAGGCCCTTGTCCAGGTCAGCGCTGACCTCATTGGTGAAGTTGCGGTTCACGGCTGTGCCGCGGGCGATGTCATCTGCGGTGACGGCGGCTCGGAGGATCGGGTCGCCCTCGCCCTCGTGCCCCCGCTGCTCACCTTCGAGGCGGGCGCTGTGCAGGCGCGTCATGGCGTCGCGGAGCCGGGACTTCACCGACGGGACGGCTGCGCCCACCTCCTGGGCGACCATCTGATGGCTCCGCCCGGCCAGGTACGTCAGCGCCAGAGACTGAACCTGGGAGTCCGAGAGCGGCAGGAGGTCCTCGAGCACCTCCTCGGGCAGTCCGGCGACGCCGCCTCCCTCGGATTGGGGGACGGGGACGAGCGGCAGCGGCTCGGCCAGGCCCTCCCGGAAGCGTTCGGCGATGATCCGGTGGGCCAAAGGCACCAGCCACTCGAGCACCAGTTCGTACTCGTTGGGACGCCAGTGCGCCTCCTGCCCGGCCTCACCGGTGCTGATCTCAGGCTCGAAGCCCGCGTACTCGTCGGTGAGCGTCTGGGAGGCCTTCGTCTGGAGCCTGAGGTCCTGGGCGCGCGCCTCGGCCTGGTCCCAGAGGTGCTGGTAGACCGCCTGTGCTGAGGCCGCGGCACCGTCTGCTTCCGCGTGCATCAGCAGGGCAAGCCCGTAGACCACGTCTGAGGTGGACTCGTAGAAGAGGGAGAATGCGGCCTGGTCGCCCCGGGCAGTGCCGGTCAGCAGCTCCGCCAGGGTGGGGTCCTCAGCCGGTGCGGCCGTCTCATCGTCAGTGTCAGTCGTGCCCAGCTCAGCGCCGTACTCGCTGTGACCGGGTGCCGCGTCCTCCAGGTGCTCGCCCTCAGGCGTCACCTCCTGCTGCGGGTCCTGGTCGGGCTCGTCCGTTCCGTTCGGGGTGCTCATGGTGCGAGTCTAGTGAGCCAGTCCGCGCAGGCCCGGCGCGACGCCCCGCAGGCCCGCAGATGATAGTCCCGGAGCGGGATGCTGCCGGTCACACCGCACCGTCGAATCCGTGCTGGCGCCACGCCTCATAGACGACGACGCTCGCCGAATTCGCAAGGTTCAGGCTCCGGATCCCCGGGCGCATGGGGATCCGGACGAGTTCGGTGACCCTGGGGTCGTGCTTGACGTGCTCGTCGAGACCGGTGGACTCGCGGCCGAAGAGCAGCGCGTCACCGTCCTGGTACTCGATGTCGGTGTGGTGGGCGGCAGCCTCCCCGGTGAACGCGAAGACTCTGCGCGGCCTCAGGGCTGCGTAGGCGGCGTCGAGGCTCTGATGCTCGGTCATGACGGCAAGGTCGTGATAGTCCAGCCCCGCCCGCTTCAGCCGGGTGTCGGTGAACTCGAAGAGGGTGGGCCCAGCGATGTGCAGCTCGAAGCCCACGGCGGCCGCCAGCCGGATGAGGCTGCCGGTGTTGCCGGGGATCTCGGGCTGGTCGAGGATGACGTTCAGGCGCACTGGGTGCCCCTAGATCTCGTCCGGCTGGACCAGCTGCCGCCTCAGGGCCGCCATGAGGTGACGATCCACCAGGTTGGGCTGCTCCTGGTCTGTCAGCAGATCGGTGATCTGCCGGAACGCGCGCGCCGCCGGCACGGGAGCGTCGAGGTCGGATGCGCCGCCGACGGTCTGGACCAGAGGCTTGAAGAGGTCGTCGCTGGGGGAGAGGAGGATCACCTGGTAGTCCACGCGCAGCGTGGGCACGCTGGAGGCAGTGGCTCGCATGGCCTCCTGGACTGCCCCGCGGAGCCTCCTCGCCTCAGCCTGAAGGTTGGGCACGCTGTGGCTGCGGCCGTGGGCATGCAGCTGGCCGCCGTCCCAGGCTGCGGCCTCACCGCCGATCTCCAGCGCCTCGACGACCACCAGCCGGTGGCCGCAGATGAGGACGTGCGGCACACGGTCGCTGCTGGTGGGCTTGGCGCGCCCGCGGCGGTCCACCTGCACTGCGGCCTCGTACACGTCGTTGAACAGCCGGGCCGCAGGAACCCGCGGGAAGACGTGGGC
The DNA here is from genome assembly GCF_007922635.1 of Nesterenkonia sp. NBAIMH1. Classification (NCBI taxonomy): domain Bacteria; kingdom Bacillati; phylum Actinomycetota; class Actinomycetes; order Micrococcales; family Micrococcaceae; genus Nesterenkonia; species Nesterenkonia sp. NBAIMH1. Next base: position 667,710 of record NZ_CP042335.1, on the reverse strand, counting down.
CTCCAGCAGGGCCGCCACGCGGCTGCCGCGCTTGGCGGCGCCGCCGCCGAAGAGGCCGGAGCGCTTGAAGGTTCCGTGCATGCGCTGACTGGTGAGCTGCAGCGGCAGCGGCTGGGGCTCCTTCAGGGACGGGAAGTACTCCACCGCCAGGTCGGCGACGTCTGTGCCCCCGCGTCGGGCACGGTCCTGCCCGGCAGGCTCCGAGGAGCCGGTGTTGGCGGCGGAGCCGCGGCTGGAGAACGACTGGGGCGTGTACAGCCCCTGGTCCGCCTCCGCGGCAGGCTCGTAGTGGGCAGCGCTGCGGTCGCGTTCGGCCGCCGGTCTCGGAGCAGGCTCGCGCTCCGGCGCCGGGCCGTACATGTCAGCGTCGTAGTCGGCGCGGGCGTCCTCATCGCCGAGCACCTCCCATGCCAGCTGCACCTCATGGAATGCTTCGGCCGTTCCTCCGGCATCCGGGTGCGTCTGACGCAGGCGGCGGCGATAGGCAGCGCGCAGGGTCTTGAAATCATCACCGGGCTCAACCCCCAGCACGGTGTAGTGATCTGGCTCGTTCATCAGACGTTCAGCATAACTCCATGCCTTAACCCCCCGATCCCTGTGACACCCCGGATCCGGGGCCTCGGCCGGGCGTAGAATCGAGGGTGATGCCCCGCTATTTCGACCATGCCGCCACCACTCCTCTGAAACCCTCTGCAGTGCAGGCGATCACTGAGCACAGCGGCTTGGCGAACCCCTCCTCGCTGCACGGCTCGGGGCGCCGGGCGAGGCTGGCTGCGGACTCCTCCAGGGCTCGCCTGGCGGCCGCCGCCGGGGCTGACCCCAGTGAGGTGATCATCACATCCGGAGGCACCGAGGCGGACAATCTCGCCGTCAAGGGGCTGTACTGGCAGCGCCGGCATGAGGACGGGCGCCGCCGCCGCATCCTGCTGCCTGCGCTGGAGCACCACGCGGTTCTCGAGGCCGCCGAATGGCTGGAGGCCCACGAGGAGGCCGAGCTGGTCATCATTCCGGTCGACGCCGAAGGTGTGGTGGATCTGGCCGCGCTCGAGGCGATGCTCGCCGAGGCTCCGGAGAGCATCGCCCTGCTGACGGCCATGTGGGCCAACAACGAGATGGGCGCGGTGCAGCCGATCGGCAGGATCGGTCAGCTGTGCGCCGCCGCTGGGGTCCCCTTCCACACTGACGCCGTGCAGACTTTCGGGTCGATCCCGGTGAGCTTCGCCGAGTCCGGGGCCTCCACGATGGCCATCAGCGGGCATAAGATCGGCGCGCCCGTGGGCATCGGGGCGCTGCTGGTGCGCCGAGACGTGAAGCTGATGCCTGTTCAGCACGGAGGCGGCCAGGAGCGCGACATCCGCTCAGGCACCCTGGATGTGCCGGGGCTGGCGGCCTTCGCTGCGGTGGCCGAGGAGGCGGTGGCCTCTCTGGAGGCGGAGTCGTCTCGCCTGGCCGGCCTGCGCAACCGGCTTCTGGAGGCGGTGGAGCAGGAGGAGGGGGTCAGGCTGCGGGGCCCGGATCCGCGCACCCACCCGCAGAAGCGGCTGCCGAACAATCTTCATTTCACGGTCGACGGGGCGGAGGGGGATTCGCTGCTGTTCATGCTGGACATGGCCGGCTTCGACACGGCCACGGGCTCGGCCTGCACGGCCGGGGTGCCGCGGCCCTCTCACGTGCTGCTGGCGATGGGCCTCAGCGAGGAGGAGGCCCGGGGCGCCCAGCGTCTGACGTTGGGCTGGACCACTGCCGAGGAGGATGTGGAGGCGCTGAGGCAGGCGCTTCCGGGCATCATCAGGCAGGCGCGCACCGCCGGGATGGCAGCCGGCTGAGGGAGCTCAGCTTTCGGTGGCCCAGTCGAAGGGCGCGTCCGGGTCCTGCGGAGCCGCGGGCCGGTTCGGGGGGTGTCCGTCGCTCTCGGTGGCGGAGAGCGCCTGGTGGTGCCGGATGACCTCTTCGATGATGAAGTTCAGGAACTTTTCGGCGAAGTCCGGGTCGAGCTCCGCATTGGCCGCCAGCTGCTTGAGGCGGGCGATCTGGTTCTTCTCCCGCTGGGGGTCTGAGGGCGGGAGCTTGTGCCGCGCCTTGAGCCGCCCGACGCGCTGAGTCGCCTTGAACCGTTCGGCGAGCATGTGGATGAGCGCCGCGTCGATGTTGTCGATGGAGGAGCGCATGGACAGCAGCTCCTGCAGAATCTCTGGGTCGACGTATTTCCCGGCTTCGCCGGCCCGGTCGTAGGAGGGCTGCTGGGTGCTCATCCTCACACCCTAGCGAAATCCGGCTAGGCAGGCTGGTAGTGGCGGCTGCGGGCGGTGTCGATGGTGGCCTGGCCCAGCACCCGTGTTCCCTGGTACATCACAGCGGTCTGGCCTGGGGCGACGCCCTTGAGGGAATCGATCAGCTCCACGTGCAGGCGGGGGGAGCCGTCGTCGTCATGCTGCACGCGCGCCCGGGCGGGCACAGGGTCGGCGTGGGCGCGGATCTGCAGCTCGATGTCGAACGGGGTGCCCGCGGCGGCCTCCTCGACGGGCCGGCCGGCCCATGAGAGCCGGATGCCGGTGATGAAGTCCACCTCCAGCAGCTCCTGGGGCCCGGCGACGACGGTGTTCTCCTTGGGGCGGATCTCCAGCACGAACCGGGGCTTGCCGTCCGGGGCGGGCCGTCCCAGCTTCATGCCGCGGCGCTGTCCCACGGTGAACGCCTGCGCGCCGTCGTGCTCGCCGAGCTGCTCGCCCTCGGGGTCGACGATGGGGCCCTGCTGCAGGTCGATCTGCTCGGCCAGCCACCCGCGGGTGTCTCCGTCGGGGATGAAGCAGATGTCGTGGGAGTCGGGCTTCTTCGCCACGGAGAGGCCGCGCTCGGCGGCTTCGGCCCGCACCAGATCCTTGGAGGGGGTGTCGCCGAGGGGGAAGTAGCAGTGGGCGAGCTGCTTCTCGTTGAGCACGCCCAGCACGTACGACTGGTCCTTGGTCCAGGTGGCGGCGCGGTGCAGCTCGCGCGTGCCGTCCTGCTGCTCGATGATGTGGGCGTAGTGGCCGGTGGCGACCGCGTCGAAGCCCAGAGCGATCGCCTTGTCCAGCAGCGCTTCGAATTTGATCTTCTCGTTGCAGCGCATGCACGGGTTGGGGGTCCGGCCGGCGGCGTACTCGGCGATGAAGTCGTCGACCACATCTGCTTTGAACCGTTCGGAGAAGTCCCACACGTAGAAGGGGATGCCGAGCTTCTCGCAGGCGCGCCAGGCGTCGGAGGAGTCTTCGATGGTGCAGCAGCCTCTGGAGCCGGTGCGCAGGGTCCCGGGCATGCGGGACAGGGCCAGGTGCACGCCGACCACCTCGTGGCCGGCGTCGACGGCGCGGGCTGCGGCGACGGCTGAGTCCACGCCGCCGGACATTGCTGCTAGTACCTTCATCGCGGTATCCAGCGTAGGCGCTCATCCGGATATTCCGAAGCTAGAGCCTGCCCTCGGCCTTCAGGCGGATGTAGGTGTCGGCCAGTGCGGCGGGCAGCTGCCGGGGAGGAGCTTCGACGACTTCGGCCCCCACAGCGGTCAGCTCGTCGCGGACTGCGGCGGACTCGTAGAGCTGCCGCTCTGCTGCGGCGGCGGAGTAGACGTCGGAGACGCTCTGCCGGGCATCGAGCCGCGCCTGGAGCTCCGGGTCCTGGGGGGAGGCGACGACGACGGTGTGCTGGGAGGCCAGGGTCGGAAGGACGGGCAGCAGCCCCTCCAGCACCGCACCGGCGTCCAGTGCGGTGAGCACCACGACCAGCGCGTGCCGGGTGCTGACCTCGGCCACCCGGGCGGGCAGCTGGGAGAAGTCGGCTTCGACGAGGGCGGGCTGGACGGAGGCGAGCTGCTCGGCCATGTGATGGCTGAAGGAGCCCGCTGCGGCGGAGGAGGCCCGTGCGACCTGCTCGCGGTGGAAGGCGGTCAGGTCCGTGCGGTCGCCTGCGGAGACGGCGAGCGTGCCCAGCAGCATGGCGGCCTCGATGGATGTCTCGATGCGGGGTTCGTCGCCGATCCGCACCGCGGAGGTCCGGGAGGCGTCCAGGCAGAGGATCACCCGGCGTTCGCGTTCGGGCCGCCAGGTGCGCACCACCAGGTGCTCGCCCCGGTCGGCTCCTCCGGCGCGGCGGCGTGCGGTGGCCCGCCAGTCGATGGAGCGCACGTCGTCGCCGCGGACGTAGTCGCGCAGGGAGTCGAACTCGGTGCCGGCGCCAAGGCTCCTGGCGGCGGAGCTTCCGTCGAGCTCACGGATGCGGCGCAGGGCCGACGGCAGGTGCTTCCGGGACCGGAACGGGGGCAGGATCCTCAGGGTTTGGGGCACCCGGTGGGTGACTTGGCGTCCGGCGATCCCCAGGGGCCCGAGGCTGCGCACGGCGATGTGCTCGCTGCGCAGGTGCCCGCGGCGCACGGGTGTGAGGCGGGTCCGGATCTGCAGGGCCTCGCCGGGGTCGATGCTCACGGGGTGAAGCGGCTGCTGGGCGCGGGCGCTGGGCTGCCAGCCGTCTCGGGCGTATCCGCGCAGGCGCCGCCGCCCGGCGTTGTGCAGCACGGTGACGGCCTCGGCGTGCTCGTCGAGGCGGATGGGGCGCACCGGCTCACGTGTCACCGTGATGCGCCGGGGCGAGGCGCAGAGGAGCACATCTGCTGCGGTCAGGGCGGCCAGCAGCCCCACCCACCACCAGAAGGCCCCGGGAAGGAGGACGACGGGGAGGGCGAGGGCCAGGGCGGCCCACAGCGCACGCCGAGTCAGGAGCATCGCGGGCGCGGACTCAGTGCTGCCGCTGAGGGGCTGGGGCGTATGCGGGCTGTGGGCTGGGGGTCCGGCCCTCCGGGCTGTGGACGCCGGGCACCGGGACCGATGCCAGCACGCCGTGGAGCACGTCGTCGGAGGAGACCCCGTCCATGTGCGCCTCGGCGGAGAGCATGACCCGGTGGCGCAGCGCAGGCAGGGCCAGGGCTTTGACGTCGTCCGGGGTGACGTAGTCCCGTCCGGAGAGCCAGGCCCAGGCCTTGGATGCGTTCAGCAGGGCGGTGGCTCCGCGGGGGGAGGCGCCGAGCTGGAAGCTGGGGGCGTCGCGGGTGGCCCGGGCGATGTCGACGATGTAGGCCGAGACCTCCGGGGATGTGGCGACCTGGGCGACTGCCTCACGGGCGGCGAGCACATCCTCGACCCCGGCCACGGGCCGCACGCCTGCGGCGGCGAGGTCTGAGGGGCGGAACCCGGCGGCATGGCGGCGCAGCACCTCGATCTCTTCGTCGCGGGCGGGCATCTCCAGGTGGACCTTCAGCAGGAACCGGTCCAGCTGCGCCTCGGGAAGCGGGTATGTGCCTTCGTACTCGAGCGGGTTCTGCGTGGCGGCCACCAGGAAGGGGTCGGGGAGGGCTCGGCTGACGCCGTCGACGGAGACCTGCCGCTCCTCCATGGCCTCCAGGAGCGCGGCCTGGGTCTTGGGCGGGGTGCGGTTGACCTCGTCGGCGAGCAGCAGGTTCGTGAAAAGCGGCCCCTTGCGGAAGGAGAAGTCTCCGCCTTCTGCGTCGTAGACCAGGGACCCGGTGATGTCGGAGGGCATCAGGTCCGGGGTGAACTGCATCCGCTTGGAGTCCAGGCTCAGGGCGGCCGAGACAGCGCGCACCAGCAGCGTCTTGGCCACACCGGGCACCCCCTGGAGCAGCACGTGGCCGCGCACCAGCAGTGCGATGGTCACCGAGGTGACGGCGGCATCCTGGCCGACGACGGCCTTGGCCACTTCCTCGCGCACGGCGGCCAGCTTCTGCCGGGCCTCATCACTCATCTGTTCTCCTCCGTCGGGGTGTTCACGGTGGTGGTCTGCTGCTCGAGCGTCTGAAGTGCCTGAGCATAGGTCACCAGGTCGGTGCTGCTGTCCACGCGGGGATGCTCCAGCAGCGCGGTCAGCTCCTGCGGGTCGCGTCCTGTGCGGTGCGCGGCGGCGCGGGCCGCTGCGTGGGGTTCGGGATGGGTGCCGAGCCGCAGGGTGCGTCCGAGCCGACGCAGCGTTCCCTGCCGCAGGGCATCGGCGGCACGGCTGTGCGCGTGGGCGCGCTGATACAGCCGGGCACGGCCTTCGGTGAGCTCCCCGGCGGGCACGTTGGCCGGCATGGGCTCGGCGACGACGGGCCCGTAGCGACGGCCGGCGGCGAGGATTCCGATCAGGGCCGCGAGCACCAGCCACCCCATCAGCGGCAGCATCCATCGTCGAGGAGCTGACCGGGGTCAGCCAGTCCTCCTCCCGGCGGGGCTGTCGTCCGCGGAGGGGTGTACCAGATGAGCTGGTCGTCCTCGCCGGAGAGGTCCTGGGCGAGGCTGAGGGCCAGGGCCGCGTTTCCGGCGCGCTCGATCTGCCGGTTCGCGAAGGCGTCGGGGGCGCCGAGGACCAGTCCTTCAGGGGTGTCTGCCAGCAGGTGGCCCTCGGGGTCCACGGGGAAGCACCCCTCGTCGCCCGGGATGACCACTCCGGGGACTGGATGCTCTCGGACGACTGGGCCGCGTCGATCTGGCATTCGGATCCGGCGGGGATCTCGGGGGCGGTGCCGGCCGGGCCGGTCTCGAGGGGCAGCGCACCTTGGGGCAGCTCCTCAGGCACATGCTCGGCGGCCCACGAGTCGCCGAGGATCCAGAGCGCCTGCCGCTGACCGTCGGAGACCTGGCTGAGCAGCTCCTCGCTCAGCTGCCCCTCGGGGCCTCGTCCGAGGTTGGGAGGGAGCATGGTGACGACGCCGGCGTCGGGCAGCTGCCCCATCAGCTCGCGGGCCTCAGTGCCGGAGGAGGCGGCATGCACGGTGATGCCCTCGTCCTCCATGACGGCCGCGAAGGCTCCGTAGCCGTCGAGCTCGGTGCTGCCCAGCGCGTAGGGGCGGGCCTCGCCCTGGTCCATGAGCTGCATCGCCGCGGCGGTGAGCGCGCCGAGGACCAGAAGGATGATCCAGAACTGTCCGCGGGCGAGGGTGCGCCGCGCCGCGGAGCCCAGGCCCACGGCGGTGGGAGCGGGTGCTGTCACTGCGGCGCCACCAGCCTCGGGCCGGAGGCAGCCGCGGCGGGCTCGGCGGCTGCGAGCTCCTCGTCGAGCTGCCGGAGGGCCTCGTACTGCTCCCGACTCAGCGTCCCGCCCCGTAGAGGGAGCGGCTGAAGTCCTCGGCGGCCTGCTGCAGACGGCCCGCGCGGGAGCCGAACCGGGCGTCCAGGGCCGCGCAATCTCGGTGGCGGTGCGGCCTGCCTGCGCGGTGACGAGTGCGCGCTCCTCCGCGGAGCGGGCCATCGCGCGGTAGGTGTCGCGGAAGGCTTCGGCATGCTCGCCGCGGTGGGCGTGCTCCTCAGCCCGGCTCCGCAGCTGCGCTGCGCTCGCCGTCGGGTCGATGTCGACCTGCGGCTCGGCCGAGGGTGCTCGCTCCAGGCGGGGCGGATCAGCAGCACCACGGTGATGACGGCCGCCGCAGCCAGCACCAGCAGCAGCAGCGGCCCGAAGGGCACGTCGAGGCCGGTGGCGTCGGCGAATCGCGCGTCGAGCCATCGCAGGAAGTCGTCGAACGCTTCGCGGAGAGGCCCGGAGAGCTCGCGCTGGTATTGGGCCTCTGAGAGTTCGCTGCGCAGCAGTTCGCGCGCCTCGTCGGGGTGTGGGAGGCCGCCGGGGTCATGGTGCCCTCCATGTCTGTGCGAGCGCCGCAGGCGATGGTTCGTCTCCGTCGGCCTGCATCTGCCGGACGGTGCGGCTGAGCCGCACGTCGAGGGCTTCCTGCCGGATGCGGCTGCTGATGTGGATCATCGCGACGCCGGCGCCCATGAGCGCCACGCCGACGGCGTTGAGGGCGGCTTCGAAGACGTGCAGGCCGATCATCATCCACACGGCGGCGCCCTCATCGGGGCCTGCCCCTGGTCTGCGGCTGATGCGACGCCGGAGGCTATGCCCAGGGGCACTGCTGCGATGCTGATGATGATCAGCACCATGACGAGCAGCAGGAGACCGCCCCCATATTCCTCCACCAGAGTCCGCGGTTGAGCTGGAATGAGCGGGCGACGGCGGAGAAGGCGGTGCGTCGCTCGGTGATGATCACCAGGGTGCATGCAGCAGCGCGGTGGTGATCCATGCCAGCGCCAGGAGGCTCACGGGCACGACGACCACCGCCCCGATGAACAGCGTGATGATGATGATGAAGAGCGCGACGAAGGCTCCGACCATCAGTCCCACGAACAGGAGGACGGTCAGCATGAGCAGGTGGAGGCTCAGCCAGCCCCAGACGGCCGGGGGGTGCCGGAGCGCCTGGCCGAAGCTGGTCTTCAGCCCCAGCCCTGAGCGCAGTGCGGGAATGATCAGCAGCGTGGCCGCGGCGACCCACAGGAGGGAGGAGACGAAGCCCGTGAGGGCGGTGACGGCCAGGAAGGACGCTTCCCCCATGAGTGACAGGGCCATCTCCTGGTCCTCGTAGGCGAGCGGATCGGCCAGGATCCGGTTCATGGAGGAGGGCGCGACGGCGTAGGTCAGCAGGGTCAGCAGCAGGGTGATGGTCCCCGCGACGAAGGGGATGCCGAGCGCGGCCTTGGGGGAGTGGCGGATGATGGCGAGGGCCGCGGCGAAGATCTCGTTGAGGTTGAGCGGCCGCAGCGGGTAGACGCTGCTCGTCCCGGCCTCCTGGGGCGGGAGTGCGCTGAGGGAGCCCCGGCCGGTCTCCATGCGCGCGCCCACCATGTGACCACCATATATCCTGGGCGTCGATACGATGCGAGGAAGGTTGCTGAGGGCTCCATGAAAGCAAAGATTCTGGTGGTCGACGACGATGAGGCGCTTGCCGAGATGATCGGCATCGTTCTGCGCAATGATGGGTTCGATCCGACGTTCTGCGAGACCGGCGATGCGGCATTGGAGGCGTTCCGGGCCAGTGATCCTGATCTGGTGCTCCTGGATCTGATGCTTCCGGGCAAGAACGGCATCGAGGTGTGCCGGGAGATCAGGGATGAGGCTGATACGCCGGTCATCATGCTGACCGCGAAGTCCGACACTGCTGATGTGGTCCGCGGCCTGGAGGCGGGCGCTGACGACTATGTGCCCAAGCCCTTCAAGCCTGCTGAGCTGGTGGCCCGGGTCCGGGCGCGTCTGCGCCCCTCGGACTTGGCGCCGAAGGCTGACGCGGACACCCTGCTGACCGTGGGGGATCTGAGCATCGACGTCGCCGGCCATGAGGTGCGCCGGGGCGATGAGCGCATCTCCCTGACGCCGCTGGAGTTCGATCTGCTGACGACGATGGCGAAGAAGCCGTCTCAGGTGTGGGCCCGCGAGCAGCTGCTGGAGGAGGTCTGGGGCTACAGGCACCAGGCGGACACTCGTCTGGTCAACGTGCACGTGCAGCGGCTGCGCTCCAAGATCGAGCGCGACCCGGAGAGCCCGGAGATCATTCAGACGGTTCGCGGCGTCGGCTATAAGGCGAAGGCGTCCTAGCGGGTGCTGAACCTGCACCGCCTGTGGACCCGGTCGCTTCGCCTTCGTGCGGTGCTGCTGACCGGCCTGTTCACGCTGCTGGGCACGGGGCTGGTGGCCTCGTTCCTCATTTCGCAGGTGACGGACGGGTTCTTTCAGGAGCGCTTCGAGCAGGTGGAGACCGAGGCGACGAGCGGCTTGGGCTATGTGCGCAGCAGTCTGGACACTCTGCCCTCCACGGAGACCACTGCGGTCAATGACTATGTGACCAGCACCTTCAGCGACATCTCGGGGGCGACGAGCCTGCCCCGGGAGACGATGCTGGTGCCGTTGGAGGATGCGGAGAACCTGGCTGTGCAGCCGCGGGCCACGGGTGGGGTGGAGCCTGACGAGGTCATCACGGACGAGATGCGGGATGCGGTCCTGGGCGGTCAGGAGCAGTACTGGCAGTCGATCAGCTACGTCAACGAGAACGGCGACACGGTTCCCGGTGTGATCTTCGGGCTGCGGATCACGTCGCTTCCTCAGGGAAGCACGTACGGGACCTTCTTCATCTACGACTTCTCCTCGGTGCAGGAGAACATCGACTTCGTCTTCCGGATCCTGATGATCGGTGTGGGGATCCTGCTGGTGCTGAACATTGCGATCGCCCTGTGGCTGGCCCGGACCGTGGTGCGGCCGGTCTCCCAGGCTGCGGAGGTGTCGGAGCGGATCGCGGACGGCCAGCTGGATCAGCGTCTGGCCGTGGTGGGCGAGGATGAGATCGCCCGGCTGGGCCAGTCGTTCAACCGGATGGCGTCGAACCTGCAGGATCAGATCGTCCAGCTGGCGAACCTGTCGAAGATGCAGCAGCGGTTCGTCTCCGACGTCTCGCATGAGCTGCGCACCCCGCTGACCACGATCGGCATGGCTGCGAGCATGCTTCATGAGTCGCGCGAGGACTTCGATCCCATGACGCAGCGGACCTCGGAGCTGCTGCACCATCAGGTGGAGCGCTTCGAGGGCCTGCTGGCGGACCTGCTGGAGATGTCGAGGTTCGACGCAGGGGCCGCGGAGCTGTCCCTGAACGAGGTGGACCTGCTGGGCCTGACCAAGGAGGTCCTTCTCACGGCGAAGCCCCTGGCGGACCAGTCCGAGACTCCGGTGTATCTGGTGGTGCAGGGCGAGGACTTCCGCGCTGAGGTGGACCACCGCCGGATCGACCGGATTCTGCGGAACCTCATCAACAATGCCATCGAGCACTCTGAGGGCAGGCCGGTGGACATTGTGATCGCTGCGTCGCCGACGGCGGTGGGTGTGGCGGTCCGTGACTATGGCGTGGGCATGACCTCCGAGGAGGTCTCCCGGGTGTTCGACCGGTTCTGGCGGGCTGATCCTGCGCGGGCCCGCACCACGGGAGGGTCCGGGCTCGGCCTGGCCATCGCGACGGAGGACACACGGCTGCACTCCGGTTCGCTGGATGCGTGGGGCCAGAAGGGGCAGGGGTCCTGCTTCCGGCTGGTCCTTCCGCGCTCGCAGGAGGCTCCCTACCGGGCTGCGCCGCTGGCCCTGCCGCCGAGCTACGCCACCCATGAGCGGCAGAGTGTCGAGGATCGGGACCTCATCAGCGCGGCGGCGGCTCACGAGAGGGTCCATGAGCAGGCGTTGAATGACCAGCCGCTCAGCGCGGCGGCTCGGGCCGAGGACGCCCCTGAGCCCGGTGCGGCTGAGGACGATGATGAGGGAGGAGTGCGATGAGGTCTCGGACCTGGGCGGCCCTGGCGGCTGCCGCGGCGCTGCTGACGGGCACTGCCTGCGCCCCCGCGGTTCCCACGGAGGGCCCGGTGAGCACCTCGGAGGCGGCGCCGCTGCCGGAGTTCAGCGTGAACATCAACCCGGAGCCTCCCGCAGAGGGGGCCTCGCCCGAGGAGATCGTCGAGGGGTTCCTCCAGGCGGGGGCGGGGCCTCAGGACGACTATGCCGTGGCGCGGCAGTACCTGACCCCGGAGGCGTCCCAGGAGTGGGTTCCCGACCAGGGGACCCGGGTCTATTCCGATGAGCCGGAGCTGATACCTGATGGTGACTCGGCGTTCACGCTGCAGGTGCCGGTGGACTCATCGGTGGATGCGGTCGGAACGATGAGCCACCCGCGCAGCGCGGAGTCCTTCTCCTTGGAGATGGAGGAGGTCGAGGGTGAGTGGCGGATTGCCTCCCCGCCTGACATGACGATCCTCGATGACGCGCAGTTCCGGGCCATCTTCACCGATGTGACCATGTACTTCTTCGACCCGCAGCATCGGTTCGCGGTCCCGGACACGCGCTGGTTCCTGAACCGCCCGGGCATGCCTGCCCAGATCGCGGGCCGCCTGCAGCAGGGCCCGGCTGAGTGGCTCAGCGGCGCCGTGGTCTCTGCGCTGGGCGCTCCGGACGACGCCACGCCGCCCACGGTGTCTGTGAACCGTGACAGCCAGGTGGCGACGGTGGGGCTGGACCCGTCGGCTGTGGGGGGTGCGAGCCAGTTTGAGCTGCTTCTGATGCAGTCGCAGCTGGAGATGGCGCTCACCCAGCTGAACACCGTCTCCAGTGTGGAGATCAGCACGGGGGCTGCCGAGGTGGCGATCCCTGATGAGGCTGAGGTGCCGGCGGAGCAGCGCCCCGAGATCGAGCAGACGCCGTACACGACCTCCACGATGGTGGGCATCGTGGGCGACGAGATTGCTCTGCAGGAGGGGACCACCACCTTGGAGCTGTCCGAGCTTCCGGATCTCAGCGCATACTCTCCGCAGGCGCCGGCGCACCCGCGCGATGAGGAGGGCGAGGTCTTCGGGTTCCTCGACGGCGATGCCGAGACGCTCTATCACGTGCGGCTGGGGGACGATGAGCCCACCGCTGCGGTGGAGGGTGAGGATCTGACACGCCCCTCGATGGACAACTACGGCTGGACCTGGACGGTGGACAACGAGGACGACGAGGCATCGGTGCAGGTTGCTGAGCACAACGGCGATGGGGAGTCGGCTCCTCAGTCGGTCTCTGCCGACTGGCTGGAGGGCCGGACGGTGACCTCGCTGCGCGTGGCCCAGGACGGCACCCGGGTGGCGCTGGTCGTCGACGACGGCGGGGTGCGGACGCTGTACGTGGCAGCGATCGGCCGCAACTCCGCCGGCACTCCGCGAAGCATCGGCCCGGGCCGTGTGCTGGAGCCCACCCTGGACATCAGCGAGGTGCGCTGGGCGACCAATGACAGCCTTCTGGTGTGGGACCCGGTCCCGGGGGATCCGGAGTCGGACGATCCGCCCACGGATGTCGGAGAGATTGAGCGCGTCTGGCTGACCGGCGAGCAGGAGGTGCTGGAGAACGGCGTGGCCGGCCTGCAGAATGTGGCCGCCGGTGAAGGCTCCGGTGGAGGCCAGAGAATCTACGTCGAGGGCAGCATCAACCCGTTCCTCAACGAGCTCGGCGAGCAGTGGGAGCCCAACGACGACGTGGAGATCCGCGACTTCGCCTACCCCGGCTGACCTCCCGGCCTCCCCGCAGGCCGGGCTGCCTCTTCCACAGGGGGTGCGTCGCACGGTCCGGCCCGGGGACGCTGGTCCCATGTCGGTAGGCCATGGGTTCGGCGCCACCCTGGACGCCCTGTGGTTCTCGTCGGCGGGGATCGCGGCGCGCGGCGCCTGCGCGGCGGCATCAGACCTGATCATGCCGCAGCAGTGCGGCGGCTGCTGGGCCCCTGCCTGCGTGCTGTGCGAGGAGTGCGCAGAGGATCTGCGGCTGATGCTCAGGGCGCCGTTCTGGGCGCAGGAGGGCGCCCGCGCGCTCCCCTGTCCTGCCGGAGCCGGACTGGAGGGGTTGCCTGATGCTCATCCGGGGGCTGGTGCGGACGGGCTGTTCGTGCTGCCTGTGCTCAGCGCAGCGGCGTACAGCAGGGTGGTCTCGCAGGCCGTGGTGGCCTTCAAGGACCACGAGCGGGTCAGGCTGCGGGAAGCTCTGGCGCCGGCATTGGGACGGGCAGCGCGCCTGGCTGCGGCCTCACTGCTGGCCCCGCATGAGTCGGCGCTGCTGGTGACCCCTCCGGGAACCCTGGCCTCTCGGCTCCGCCGCGGGCGCTCTCCTCTGCATGAGCTGCTCGTCGCGGCTGATCTGCCGCCAGCTGTCACGCCGGCCTTCGGGCTGGTGCGCTGGGGGCCGACGGATGAGGCGGCCTCGCTGCGGCCGGGCGCTGGGCAGAAGGGCCGCAGCGCAGCCGGCCGACGCAGCAGCGCCCCGTGCCGCGGCTGACGGCAGAGGGACGCCGGGTGCTGCCGGGGTCGACCGTCCTTCTGGCCGATGATGTGCTCACCACTGGGTCCACGCTGAAGCGGCTGAGCATGGCGCTCAGCGCCGCAGGAGCGCAGGTGCGAGGGGGCGTGGTGCTGGCCGCAGCGGCACGGTGAGGCCCGTCATTCTCGGCGCCCACGAGGAATGTTGGGAATGCTCTTCACACCGAGGTCTGCTCGGGCATAGGGTCAAGTATGGGTATCACTTAGACGAGACCCATCGCACCGGCGGTGGCCTCGAAAGCACCTCAAGGTCCCGTCAGTGCGCGACACGCGCGAAAGCGAGGAGGACCGGAAATGACCCTGCAGGTGACCTACACCGGACGAGGCATCAGTGTTCCGCAGGACTTCAGAGACCATGTCGAGATGAAGAGCGACAAAGCCGCCTCCCTGGCCGATAAGGGGCAGCGGATGGAGGTCAAGCTTTCCTCCCAGACCGGGCACCGAAGCGCGGAGACCACCATGGTGGTGGAGCTCACCGTCATCGGACGAGGCCCCATCATCCGTTCCGAGGCTCAGGCGGCTGACAAGTTCGCCGCTTTCGAGACGGCGTGGGACAAGCTCTGCGAGCGTCTCCGCAGAGCGCGCGACAAGAAGAAGTCCAAGGCTCATGGCAATGGAAGCGGGCGGGCCAACGGCGGCAGCCACACGCCTCCGGGCCTCGGAGCCGCACTCGCCGGCCTGACGCCGGTGGATCCGGATCGTCCGATCTATGAGCAGGTCACCGATGCTGAGCGGGCCGATGACGCCCCGCCGGCTGAGGAGGACGCCGATGAGCCCATCCGCATCCGGCGCAAGGTGTTCTCGGCGGAGCCGATGAGCGTGGATGCGGCGGTCGACGCGATGGAGCTGCTCGGCCACGACTTCTACCTCTACCTCGACGTGGAGACCGGCCAGCCCTCGGCTGTCTATCGCCGCCGCGGCTGGACCTACGGCGTCATCTCCTTGGACGCCTCCGCCGAGGGAGGCGACGAGGAGGAGCGGCCCTACAGGCCGGAGAACGGTGCCACGCTGCAGAGCCTGAGGTCAGCAGCCTGATCCTGGATCCGACTGCAGGCAGCGCAGAGGCGGGGTCCCTGATGGCGGGGCCCCGCCTCTGCGCGCGGGTAGACTCCCCACAGATTTCTGCCGCCACCGTCTGAAGAGGTTCTCCGTGACCGTTCGCCTGTCCCACCTGTTCCTGCGCACGCTGCGCGAGGCCCCCTCAGAGGCTGAGGTGGCCAGCCACCAGCTGCTGGTCCGCGCCGGCTACATCCGCCGCGCGGGTGCGGGCATCTACACCTGGCTGCCGCTGGGCCTGAGCGTGCTGCGCAGAATCGAGCAGATCATCCGCGAGGAGATGCACGCCATCGGGGCCCAGGAGGTGCACTTCCCCGCCCTGCTGCCCAAGGAGCCGTATGAGGCCACAGGCCGCTGGGAGGAGTACGGCGACGGCATCTTCCGCGTGCCGGACCGCAAGGCGGAGCAGGTCGAGTACACCGACCAGGACGGGGAGACGCAGACCGTGCGGGTGCCGAACCACCTGCTGGCGCCGACGCATGAGGAGGTGTTCACCCAGCTGGTCAAGGACATCGCCGGCAGCTACAAGGACCTGCCGCTGAACCTGTACCAGATCCAGACGAAGTACCGGGATGAGGCACGTCCTCGTGCGGGCCTGCTGCGGGGCAGGGAGTTCATCATGAAGGATTCCTACAGCTTCTGCCTCACGGAGGAGGACCAGCAGGCGGCGTATGACGCTCACCGCGCTGCGTATGTGCGCATCTTTGAGCGGCTGGGCCTGCCGGCGGTGCCGGTGAGCGCGCAGTCCGGCGCTATGGGAGGGGCCGCCTCGGAGGAGTTCCTGCATCCGAGTCCTGTCGGCGAGGACACCTTCGTGGAGTCGGCCGGCGGGTACCGGGCCAATGTGGAGGCCGTGACGACGCCTGCGCCCGAGCCGATCGAGTACGGCGACGCCCCGGCGGCGCAGGTGCACCATACGCCGGGCACGGACACCATCGAGACGCTGGTGGCTGCGGCCAATGCTGATCACCCCAGGGAGGACCGCGCGTGGACCGCCGCGGACACGCTGAAGAACGTGGTGGTCTCGGTGACGACTCCGGAGGGCCAGCGGCTTCTGGCCGTCATCGGCGTTCCGGGCGACCGCGAGGTGGACCTCAAGCGCGCCGAGGCGACCATCGGCCCCAAGCTCGGAGTGGAGGGGGAGGTCCAGCTGGAGGCGGCGAACGAGGCCGACCTCAAGGCGCATCCTCGTCTGGTGCGCGGCTACATCGGCCCTGGGATCTCCACGGGCGCGCCTCACCTGGGAGCGTCGCTTCCCACCGAGTCGGCGACGGGCATCCCCTACCTGGTGGATCCGCGGGTCGTCTCCGGAACCCGGTGGATCACCGGGGCGAACGAGCAGGATCAGCATGTCTTCGGGCTGGTCGCCGGCCGCGACTTCGGCTGGGACGGCACGATCGAGTCGGTGGTGGTGCGCGACGGCGACCCCGCACCGGACGGGTCCGGCCCGCTGGAGACCCGTCGCGGCATCGAGATGGGCCACATCTTCATGCTGGGCCGCCGGTACGCGGAGGCGCTGGGCCTGCAGCTGCTCAACGCTGACGGCAAGCTTCAGACGGTGACGATGGGCTCCTACGGCTTCGGCGTCACCCGTGCGCTGGCTGCGCTGGCGGAGTCCAACCATGATGACAAGGGCCTGATCTGGCCGTTGGCGGTGGCCCCTGCACAGGTCCACCTGGTGGCCACCGGCAAGGGCGAGGAGATCTTCGAGTATGCGGATCAGCTGGCGCGCCAGCTGGAGGCGGCCGGCGTGGACGTGATCTACGACGACCGGCCCAAGGTCTCCCCGGGCGTGAAGTTCGGCGACGCTGAGCTTCTCGGCGTGCCCAACATCGTGGTGGTCGGACGCGGCCTCAAGGACGGCACGGTCGAGCTGAAGGACCGCCGCACCGGTGACGTCACAGAGCTGCCGTCGGATGAGGCGGCCACGCGGATCGCGGAGCGCGTCGCGTCCCAGCGCTGAGCCCGCTGGACGGCGGCGGCGCATATCCCTGGCAGAATGGGCGGCATGGCTGTACCACCGCGCGCTGGAGATGATCGCCGCTTCCCCGACGAGCGGGCCGAGCGGCTCGCCGGGCTGATCGAACCCACCGTGGAGGCGCACGGCCTCTACCTGGAGGAGCTTCGGCTGAAGCCGGGGGCCACGGGCCACCTGCAGGTGGTGGTCGACTACTTCTCGGGCACCGACAGCGTCGATCTGGACACGCTCGCGAGCCTTTCGCAGGCGATGGAGGTGGTCCTGGATGAGCACGCTGAGTCTGGGCCGCTGGCCGAGGTGGCCGCCTATGAGCTGGAGGTCTCGACCCCGGGCGCGTCCCGGCCGCTGACCGAACCTCGGCACTTTCGCCGGAACCTCGGGCGGAAGATTGAGGTCGAGCGGGAGGGCGAGTCGCCCATGGTCGGCCGTCTCAAGGACGTGGACGACGAGAGCATCACGGTCCAGGAGATCATCGAGCCCCCCAAGAAGGGCATGACCCCTAAGCAGGGGCCGGAAACACGCGTGCCGATGTCCTCGGTGGCTCGAGCACGCGTACAGGTAGAGTTTTCACACCAGGAGTAACGACGTTGGGCATGCCGCGGTTTGGACGGGCGGCAGGCTGGGAGGCAACAAGTGGATATCGATATGAGCGCGCTGCGCATGCTCGTCGCTGAGCGTGACATTCCCCTGGAGCGGCTGATGCCGGCCATCGAGCAGGCGCTGCTCCTGGCCTATCAGAAGTCGCCGGGGGCTATGCAGCGTGCCCGCGCTGAGGTGGATGAGAAGACGGGCCACGTCACGATCTGGGCCAAGGAGCTCGACGAGGACGGCAGCATCGTGGGGGAGTTCGACGACACCCCCAGCAACTTCGGGCGCATCGCCGCCTCAACCGCCCGCCAGGTCATCATGCAGCGCATCCGCGATGCTGAGGATGACCAGGTGCTCGGCGAGTTCAAGGGCCGTGAGGGTGAGCTGATCTCCGGGATCGTCCAGCAGGGACGCCATCCTGAGATGGTGCAGGTCGACATCGGCGGCATTGAGGCGGTCCTTCCTCCCCAGGAGCAGGCGCCCGGCGAGACGTACACGCACGGCTCGCGGCTGCGCGCCTACGTGGTCGAGGCCCGCCGGGGCTTCAAGGGTCCGTCCATCACGCTCTCCCGCTCCCACCCGGGCCTGGTCAAGAAGCTCTTCGCCCACGAGGTGCCGGAGATCGCCGACGGCACGGTGGAGATCACGTCCATCGCCCGTGAGGCAGGCCACCGCACCAAGATCGCGGTCCGGGCCACCCAGCCGGGCATCAACGCCAAGGGTGCCTGCATCGGCGCCATGGGCTCCCGGGTCCGCGCTGTGATGACCGAGCTCAACGACGAGAAGATCGACATCATCGACTTCGACGACGAGCCGGCGTCCTACATCGCACACGCCCTTTCGCCCTCCAAGGTGAGCTCTGTCACCGTGTTGGATGAGGCTCAGCGCTCCGCACGAGCTGTGGTGCCGGAGTACCAGCTCTCCCTTGCGATCGGCAAAGAGGGGCAGAATGCGCGCCTGGCGGCCAAGCTCACCGGGTGGCGCATCGACATCGTTTCCGACGCCGCCGCGCGCTGACCGAAAGAGCGGGGTGTAGACTGGTTTGGTCCCAGTTCGGACCTGCGTCGGCTGTCGCCGGCGCTCCGATCAGGATGACGTCGTCCGATTCGTCCTTCAGGACGGTCAGGTGCGTCCAGATCCCGCACGCCGGATGCCCGGCCGCGGGGCATGGCT
Source organism: Nesterenkonia sp. NBAIMH1 (assembly GCF_007922635.1). Classification (NCBI taxonomy): domain Bacteria; kingdom Bacillati; phylum Actinomycetota; class Actinomycetes; order Micrococcales; family Micrococcaceae; genus Nesterenkonia; species Nesterenkonia sp. NBAIMH1. Next base: position 649,197 of record NZ_CP042335.1, on the reverse strand, counting down.
GCACCTGAGTCGGGAGTGCTTCGACTCCGCGTTGAAGCGCAGGGCTTTCAGCAGAGCGTTCCGAGCTGCTGTGAGCACTGAAGGTCTGGAGTACGACGCCGTCGCAGCACACGTGTCCACCGACAAGAGAACGGGTTTGAAGGAATGAACACCCGATGAAAGCGGCAGGATGAGCGCCCAATGACGCCCACACCCTCCCTGCCGGGAAATCTTAAGCACGTTCAACGGCCCATGTCGGTGAGCCGCTGAGAGCCACAGCTCCGCTGTGACATTCAGCGGAGCATCGAGCGGGCCAGACTAGGAGAAATGTGGCCAAGGCCCGCGTACACGAGATCGCCAAAGAACTCGGTGTCACATCGAAGCAAGCGCTCGCCAAGCTCGAAGAGCTGGGCGAGTTCGTCAAGTCCCCGTCGTCGACGGTTGAGCCGCCGGTAGCCAAGAAGCTCCGGAACGCGTTCCCCAAGGCGGAATCTGCCCCGGCGCCGGAGAAGTCCGGCTCCGCGCCGGCACCCGGCCCGCGGTCGGCGCCCAAGCCGGGCTCCGCCGCGCCGAAGCCCGGCGGTCCCAAGCCCGGGCCGAAGAAGCCCGAGCCCGCTCCTGAGCCGGCTCCCCAGGAGGCCCCCCAGGAAGCCCCGCAGGCTGCTCAGCCCGCACCGGGCCAGGCAGCTCAGCCTGCAGTCCAGAAGGACGAGACCGGCGCCGAGTCCAAGCCTGAGCCCAAGGCCCAGGGCGGTTCGCCCTCCGAGGCTCCGGCTGCGGATGCGCCGACGTCCGGCCAGGGCAAGCCTGCGCCGAAGCCGGGCGGCCCCAAGCCTGCTCCGCGCACCGGCGGAAACAACCCCTTCGGAGTCTCCGGCGGTCAGCCGGCTCCTCGCCCCCGGGGCGGTCAGCCCCGTCCGGGCAACAACCCTTTCGCGCCCAAGCAGGGCATGCGCGGCTCGGGCGGTCCCGGCGGCACGGGCGGACCTCGTCCGCGCGGCGGTCAGGGCGGTCCAGCGGGCGCACCGCGGCCCGGGCAGCGTCCCGGCGCCGGTGCACCCTCGGCACGCACTGACGGCAAGCCGGGGGCTCCCAAGCCTTCGATGATGCCCGGTCAGGCTCCGGCGCCTGCGGCCCCGGGCCGCGGCGGTCCAGGCGGAGGAGCTCCGGGCCGTCCCGGCGGCGGCCCGCCCCGTGGTCGCGGCGGCGGTCCTCGTCGCGGCGGTGCGGCCGGCGCATTCGGCCGCGGCGGCGGAAAGTCGAAGGCTCGCAAGTCCAAGCGCGCCAAGCGCGCAGAGCTTGAGGAGAAGCAGACTCGCGAGGTCGGCGGTGTGCGCGTCCCCAAGGGCGACGGCACCACCGTGCTTCGCCTGCGCCGCGGCTCCTCCCTGGCGGACTTCGCGGAGAAGATCAATGCAGAGCCCGCAGCGCTCATCGCAGTGCTGATGAAGCTCGGCGAGATGGCCACCTCCAACCAGTCCCTGGACGAGGAGACCTTCCAGCTGCTCGGCGAGGAGCTGGGCTACAAGGTCGAGATCGTGTCCCCCGAGGACGAGGACCGCGAGCTGCTGGAATCCTTCGACATCAACCTCGAGGACGAGGCGGCCAACGAGTCCGGCGAGGACTTGGAGGAGCGCGCTCCGGTGGTCACCGTGATGGGTCACGTCGACCACGGCAAGACCCGCCTCCTGGACGCCATCCGCTCCTCGAAGGTCACCGAGGGTGAGGCCGGCGGCATCACCCAGCACATCGGCGCCTACCAGGTGGAGGTCCCGCACGAGGGCGAAGAGCGTGCCCTGACGTTCATCGACACCCCGGGCCACGAGGCGTTCACCGCCATGCGTGCCCGTGGTGCCAAGGTCACGGACATCGCCGTGCTGGTGGTCGCCGCCGACGACGGCGTCATGCCGCAGACGGTGGAGGCACTGAACCACGCCAAGGCGGCCGGCGTGCCGGTTGTGGTGGCGGTCAACAAGATCGACAAGGAGGGCTCCCAGCCCGACAAGATCCGCGGCCAGCTCACCGAGTACGAGCTGGTGCCCGAGGAGTACGGCGGCGACACGATGTTCGTCGACGTCTCCGCGCGCAACGACATCAACATCGAGGCGCTGCTCGAGGCCGTCCTGCTCACCTCTGACGCAGCCCTGGAGCTGACGGCCAACCCGGCCAAGGAGGCGCGCGGCGTCGCGATCGAGGCGCACCTGGACCGCGGACGCGGCCCGGTCGCCACCGTGCTGGTGCAGTCCGGCACGCTGAGGGTCGGCGACAACATGGTGGCCGGCAACGGCTTCGGCCGCGTGCGCGCCATGTTCGACGAGCACGGCGAGGCTGTGCACGAGGCGGGCCCGTCCCGGCCCGTGCAGGTGCTGGGTCTGTCGGCGGTGCCCCGCGCCGGTGACAGCTTCCTGGTCACCAACGATGACCGCACCGCCCGCCAGATCGCTGAGAAGCGTGAGGCTGCTGAGCGCAACGCCCTGCTGGCCAAGCGCCGCAAGCGCGTCTCGCTGGAGAACTTCGACCAGGTGGTGGCCGAGGGCAAGATCGACACCCTCAACCTCATCCTCAAGGGCGACGTCTCCGGTGCCGTGGAGGCCCTGGAGGATGCGCTGCTGCAGATCGACGTGGGCGACGATGTTCAGCTGCGCGTGATCCACCGCGGCGTGGGTGCGATCACCCAGAACGACGTCAACCTGGCCACGGTCGACAACGCCGTGATCGTCGGGTTCAACGTCCGTCCTGCGGAGCGCGTCACCCAGCTGGCCGAGGAGGAGGGCGTCGACATGCGCTTCTACTCGGTGATCTACGCAGCCATCGATGACATCGAGTCGGCGCTGAAGGGCATGCTGAAGCCGGAGTACGAGGAGGTGTCGCTCGGATCCGCAGAGGTCCGGGAGGTCTTCCGCTCCTCGAAGTTCGGCAACATCGCCGGTTCGATCGTCCGTTCGGGCATCATGCGCCGCAACGCCAAGGCCCGTCTGATCCGCGACGGCAGCGTCGTGGGCGACAACCTGGTCATCGACTCGCTGAAGCGGTTCAAGGACGACGCCACCGAGGTCCGCGACGGCTTCGAGTGCGGCATCGGACTCGGCTCCTTCAACAACATCCAGGAAGGCGACACCATCGAGACCTGGGAGATGCGCGAGATCCCGCGCACCTGATCCCGTCCCGACGGTGAGGCGGCGTCCGTTCGGCCATTGCGGCCGGCGGGCGCCGCCTCCGTCTGACATCCCAGCTTTTTGTGAGGGATCCGCCGATAGGGTGGATCCAGACCCTCTGAGAGGAGAGACACCATGGCAGATCCCGCACGCGCATCCCGGCTCGCGTCCCGCATCAAAGTGATCATCGCGGAGGCCCTGCGCTCCCGCATCAAGGACGACCGGGCTGAGCTGATCACCGTCACCGACGCCCGCGTCACCAACGACCTGCAGAACGCCACCATCTACTACACCGTGATGACCGCGGATGAGGATGAGAGGGGTGCCGCTGAGCACCTCCTGCGGGTCAACCAGGGGCTGCTGCGCAGCGAGATGGGACGCCAGCTGAGCGTCCGGCTGACCCCCACCCTGGAGTTCGTCGCCGACGAGATCCCCGAGTCGGCGGCTCACCTGGAGGACCTGCTCGCCAAGGCGCGCGAGCAGGACGAGAAGGTCCGCGAGCTCCGGAAGAACGCCGAGCCGGCGTCCTCCGAGTCCCCGTACCGCTCCGACGCTGATGCGGGCGAGGCCAACGCCGAGGGCGATCGCCCCTCTCCTGAGGACCGCTGATTGGGCAAGCGGCAGCGGCCTGAGGAGCTGGAGGTCGGCTCCGGGCTTGTCCTGGTGGACAAGCCCGCGGGCTGGACCAGCCACGACGTGGTCGGCAAGGTCCGCAAGCTGGCCGGGACCCGGAAGGTCGGCCACGCCGGCACTCTGGACCCCATGGCCACCGGGGTGCTGGTGGTCGGCATCAACAAGGCCACCCGGCTGCTGACCCACATCGTCGGGGTCGACAAGACCTACACGGCCACGATCCGCCTGGGCCAGGCCACCACCACCGACGACGCTGAGGGCGAGGCCCTGGAGACCCGCTACGCCAACGAGGTTTCGGCCGAGCGGGTCGAGGAGGCTGTCTCCCGGCTGACCGGTGAGCTGATGCAGGTGCCGTCGACGGTCTCGGCCATCAAGGTCGACGGCCGTCGCGCCTACGACCGGGCCCGTGCGGGCGAGTCGGTGGAGCTGGAGGCGAGGTCGGTGACGGTGCACCGCTTCGCCGTGCAGGAGATCCGGCACATCGACGGCGGACGGTTCATGGACCTGGATGTGGAGGTGCGCGTCTCTTCGGGCACCTACGTGCGGGCCCTGGCCCGTGACCTGGGGGAGATGCTGGACGTCGGCGGGCACCTGACTGCTCTGCGGCGCACCGCCGTGGGCCCCTACACGGAGGGCCAGTGCCTGAGCATCGAGCAGCTCAGCGAGGACTTCGGATACATCGGTCTGGCAGAGGCCGCCGGGCAGATCTTCCCCCGACGCACGCTGGGTGCGGAGGAGGCTGAGCACCTGGGCCATGGGCGGCGCATCACTGCCTCCGGCTCCGAGGAGCTGACGGCCGCCTACGGACCCGACGGTGAGCTGGTGGCGCTGCTGCGGGACATTCCTGCCAAGCCCGGGGCGTCATCCTCCCCGGACGCTGCGGCTGCTGCGACGACGATCCCGCACGCCATGCACGCCAAGCCGGAGCTGGTCTTCGCGCCCTGAGGAATCCGTCCCGGGACACACTTCTGGGGGAGTAGAATTCTGGCGGTTCAGCGGAAGGAGGCCGGCTTGTGGATCCCACGGTGATGTTCGTCATCGGCACGGCGATCTGTGCGCTCTCCACCCTGATCTGCTGGGTGATGACGGCTCTGAGCCCCGGCCCGGCGGACAGCAGCATCGTCTCGGTGGCCACCATTGAGCTCTTCCTCATCGTCTATGGGATCTACGCCGGCATCAGGCAGGCCTTCGGCGGGGTGGGCATCGTCGGTGAGGCCTGGGAGTTCTGGGGCTACGTGCTGACCGCTGTGCTGCTGCCGGTGGGTGTGCTCATCTGGGCTGTGCTGGACAGGACCCGCTGGTCCAACCTGGTGATGAGCTTCGTCGGTCTGGTGGTCTTCGTCATGATCTACCGCTTGGAGGAGATATGGTTCGGCAGCGCTTTGTGAGCGGCAGGTCTGAGCGTGCGGGCGGGAGCCCCTCGGAGGGGTCCGCTGCTGTGGATCCCGGCTTCGGCGAGAAGACGCCGCGGAACCGTGGTGTGGGGATGCTGATCATCACCGCGTACGGTGTGTTCGCGATCTCCAGCTTCGCTCGGGCGCTGTACCAGATCTCCACGAACTTTGAGGCCTCCCCGGTCGCATACTCGCTGAGCGCCTTCGCGGCGGCGGTGTACATTCTGGCCACCTACGCCTTGGCGCATACCAGTGTGCTGTGGTGGAAGGTGGCCCTGGCGGCGGTGCTGGTCGAGCTGATCGGCGTGATCGGCGTGGGCCTGTGGACGGTGCTGGAGCCTGAGCTGTTCAACCGCAGCACCGTGTGGAGCCACTTCGGGGCGGGATACGGCTACATTCCGCTGATCCTGCCGTTCGTCGGGCTTCTCTGGCTTATGATCCACCGCCCGCGGAGCGCGTAGGGTAGGCGCGTGCAGATTTACCGCGGTCTTGAGCAGCTTCCTGCTGAGCCGGAGCCTTCAGCGATCACGATCGGCAATTTCGACGGCGTGCATCTGGGGCACCAGAAGGTCCTCAGCGCGCTGAGGGAGCAGGCTGCCCGCTATGAGGCACGGTCTGTGGCGGTGACGTTCGACCCGCACCCGGCGTTCGTCCACCGGCCCGAGTCCACTCCGGAGCTGCTGACCGGCCTCGGCGAGAAGCTCGCCCGCATTGAGGCCGCGGGGGTGGATGCTGCCCTGGTGCTTCCGTACAACGAGGCGCTCTACATGCTCAGCGCGGAGGAGTTCGTCTCCCGGTACTTCGTGGACGCCCTCAACGCTGCGGCGGTGGTGGTGGGCCATGACATCCACTTCGGCCGCGCCCGCGACGGCGACTTCACCACCATGGTCGATCTGGGGGGCCGGTACGGCTTCGATGTGGTCGGCGTGGACGACCTGGAGATCACCGGCCCGGACGGGGAGCAGCTGCACGCACGGTGCTCCTCCACGGCGATCCGTTCGGCCCTGGCTGAGGGCGAGGTGGCGTCGGTGACGCGCATGCTGGGCCGGCCGCACGCTGTGGTGGGCGAGGTGGTCTACGGCTACGCCCGGGGGCGCGAGCTGGGCTTCCCCACGGCGAATCTGGCAGCGGACTCCGAAGGAATGATCCCGCCCGACGGTGTGTATGCCGGGTGGCTCTTCGACGAGTCCGGAACCCAGTGGCCTGCCGCGATCAGCGTGGGATCCAACCCCACGTTCGAGGCGGTGGAGCGTGTGGTCGAGGCACACGTGATTGATCGCCGCGACGCCAATATTGAGGATTTCGACCTCTATGGTCAGCACGTGCGCGTGGAGTTCCTCGAGCGTCTGCGCGGCATGGTCGCCTTCGAGGGGATCGAGAAGCTGTGCGTGCAGATGGCAGAGGATGTGGAGCAGACCCGCCGGGTGCTCGCCCAGCTCTCGGCGTGAGGTGAGGCCGTGAGCTCACCGCGGCGGCCCAAGGCTCGCACGGACGCTGCCCCGCAGATCACCAGCGCTGAGCGTCGTCGTACCCTCGGCGAATCGTTCTCGGCTCAGGATCTTCAGCAGGCGCAGGCCTACGACGCGCTGCGCCCCCACTACCCGGATGCTGCGGTCTCTGCGGTGCTGGGGGAGCGGCTCGGTGCTGATCAGAGCGCTGATCACGGAGCTGATGAGGCAGACCTCGGGATTGATGCCGTGGATCTGGGGGCGGGGACCGGGATCCTGTCCCGGCAGCTGCTCGCGGCCGGGGCGCGGGTGACGGCGGTGGAGCCCAGCGTGTCGATGACGGCCGTGCTGGCCGAGCAGGCCGGGCCCGGGCCGCTGACGGTGGTGAACGCCCCGGCGGAGGAGACCGGGCTGGCCGGCGCATCATTCGACGTGGTGGCCGCCGCGCAGGCGTGGCACTGGTTCGATCCTCTTCGGGCGCAGCAGGAGGCCGCACGGCTGCTCACGCCCGGTGGCCGGCTGGCTCTGCTTTGGAACTACATCGACACCTCGGATGAGACCGCGCACCGGCTGACCCGCATCATGCGGGCCGGTGATGTGTATCGGCCTGGGTGGGCGCCTGCTTTGGAGGCTTCGCTGTTCGGGTCTGCCCAGACGACGGAGCTTAGGTGGAGCCGCCGCATGACGGTGGAGGAGATCGTCGGCTATGCGAAGACGCTGAGCTCATGGCTGAGCGCCGACGAGGGCGAGCGTGAGCGCAGGCGGCGGAACCTGAGCGACTACCTGCAGGGGGAGCTGGGCCTGGGCGATGAGGCCCCGGTGCAGGTGCCGATGATCACCGCGGTCCACGTTGCTCCGGTGCACCGGCTCCAGTACAGTTGAGAAGTTGCCTGCTGCAGTCCGCGGCGGCTGGCAGCCGGCCCCTCGGGGCCGTCGTCTGATCGCGGTACAACGTCTGAGGAGACACCCATGGCTCTGGATTCCGCTGTGAAGCAGGAGATCATCAAGGAGTACGCCACCAAAGAGGGCGACACCGGCTCCCCTGAGGTTCAGGTTGCTGTGCTGACCAAGCGCATCTCTGACCTGACCGAGCACCTCAAGGAGCACAAGCACGACCACCACACTCGCCGCGGCCTGATGCTGCTGGTGGGTCGCCGTCGTCGTCTGCTGAACTACCTGCAGCGCAATGACATCGAGCGCTACCGTGCGCTCATCAAGCGTCTGGGCATTCGCCGCTAGGCGAGCCACCAGCACTGCGCTTGAGCGACGGGCGGTCCCACACAGTTGGGGTCGCCCGTTTCTTGTGCCAGACTGAGACTGTTCCCTGAAGGGGAGCAAGCACACCGAGAGCATCACTGCGTCGGCCTCTCCTATGGGGCTGGCATGTACGGCCCGCCTTCGCTGCGGGCAGGGTGCGGGTATGTCCGGTCCTCGGTAGTGGCTTCAGGAGATACGTCCTGGGGCTTCGATCGAAGACCGTCATGCCGCCCCGTCAGCAGGTCCGCTCTCGTGTGCATCGTTATGCAATCGAACATGAGAGGAAACCCCTATGACTGCACAGGCTGCAGCCCCTGAGGTTCACACCGCCGAGGCCGTCATCGACAACGGCCGCCACGGCACATCAACCATCCACTTCGAGACGGGCCGCCTGGCCAAGCAGGCCGCCGGCTCCGTGCTGGTCACCCTCGACGAGGAGACCACCCTGCTCTCGGCGACCACCGTGGGCAAGCACCCCCGCGAGGGCTTCGACTTCTTCCCCCTGACGGTGGACGTCGAGGAGCGCATGTACGCCGCGGGCCGTATCCCCGGCAGCTTCTTCCGCCGTGAGGGCCGGCCCACCACGGACGCGATCCTGGCCTGCCGCCTGATCGACCGTCCCCTGCGTCCGGCCTTCACCAAGGGCATCCGCAACGAGGTCCAGGTGGTGGAGACGATCCTCTCCATCAACCCGGACGACCTCTACGACGTGGTGGCCATCAACGCCGCCTCCGCGTCCACTCAGCTCTCGGGCCTGCCGTTCAGCGGCCCCATCGGCGGCGTGCGCATCGCGCTGATCGATGACGGCCAGGGCGCCGAGTGGGTCGCCTTCCCGAAGCACTCCCAGCTGCAGACCGCCATCTTCAACATGGTGGTGGCCGGCCGTGTGGTCGGCGACGACGTCGCCGTCATGATGGTTGAGGCCGAGGCCACGAACGACTCCTGGAAGCTCATCAAGGAGCAGGGCAAGCAGGCTCCCACCGAGGACATCGTCTCGGAGGGCCTGGAGGCCGCCAAGCCGTTCATCAAGGTGCTGTGCGAGGCGCAGGCATCCCTGGTCGAGCGCGCCGGCAAGGACACCGTCGACGTGCCGATCTTCAAGGACTACCAGGACGATGTGCTGGAGGCCGTGACGAGCGCCGCTGAGGAGAAGCTCACCGGCATCTACCAGATCGCTGACAAGCAGCAGCGCGAGTCCGCTGATGCTCAGTACAAGTCGGAGCTGGTCGAGGAGCTCGCCGGCGAGGGCAAGCAGTTCGAGGGCCGCGGCGGCGAGGTCGGCAAGGCTCTGGGCGCGGTGACCAAGCAGGTCATCCGTCAGCGCATCCTGCGTGACCAGTTCCGCATCGACGGCCGCGGCCTGACGGACATCCGTCAGCTGACCGCTGAGGTCGAGGTGCTGCCCCGCGTGCACGGCTCGGCGATCTTCGAGCGCGGCGAGACCCAGATCATGGGTGTCACCACGCTGAACATGCTGAAGATGGAGCAGACCATCGACAGCCTCTCCCCGGAGAACACCAAGCGGTACATGCACAACTACAACTTCCCGCCCTACTCCACGGGCGAGACGGGCCGCGTGGGCTCCCCGAAGCGCCGCGAGATCGGCCACGGCGCCCTGGCAGAGCGTGCCATGGTGCCGGTGCTGCCCTCGCGTGAGGAGTTCCCCTACGCGATCCGCCAGGTCTCTGAGGCGCTGGGCTCCAACGGCTCCACGTCGATGGGCTCGGTCTGCGCCTCGACCCTGTCGCTGCTGAACGCCGGTGTGCCGCTGAAGGCCTCGGTGGCCGGCATCGCCATGGGCCTGGTCTCGGACGAGGTGGACGGGGAGACCCGCTACGCCGCCCTGACCGACATCCTGGGCGCTGAGGACGCGTTCGGCGACATGGACTTCAAGGTCGCCGGCACCAGCGAGTTCATCACCGCCATCCAGCTGGACACCAAGCTCGACGGAATCCCCGCCTCGGTGCTCTCCGCAGCGCTGAAGCAGGCCCGCGAGGCCCGGCTGCACATCCTCAGCGTGATCAACGCTGCGATTGACGCACCGGACGAGATGGCGGCCACTGCGCCTCGGATCATCTCGGTGTCCGTGCCCGTGGACAAGATCGGTGAGGTCATCGGCCCGAAGGGCAAGATGATCAACCAGATCCAGGAGGACACCGGCGCTGACATCTCCATCGAGGATGACGGCACGGTCCTGATCGGCGCCACGGACGGCGAGTCCGCTGACGCTGCCCGTTCAGCCATCAACGCCATCGCGAACCCGACGGTTCCTGAGGTGGGCGAGCGGTACCTGGGCACGGTGGTGAAGCTGACCACCTTCGGCGCGTTCATCTCGCTGACCCCGGGCAAGGACGGCCTGCTGCACATCTCTGAGCTGAAGAAGCTCAACGAGGGCAAGCGCGTGGAGGACGTCGAGGACGTCCTGGGCGTGGGTCAGAAGATCCAGGTCGAGCTGGCCAAGATCGATGACCGCGGCAAGCTCTCCCTCATCCCTGTGGTGGACGAGGACGCCTCTGAGGCCGGCGAGAAGAAGTCGGTCAACCAGGTCAACGAGGAGCCGGCCGAGTAAGCACCGGCTCACTGTTCGATTCGGGATCGGCCGGGACCCTTTCGGGGGTCCCGGCCTTCCTATGCGATGAAAGGGGAGGCCGATGCCTCTGGCGGAGGTTCTGCTGGCTCTTGAGCTGATCGGCACGTTCGCGTTTGCGGTCTCGGGCGCGCTGCTGGCGGCGAAGAAGGGCGTGGACATCATCGGCTCCCTGCTGCTGGCCAGCCTGGCGGGCCTCGGCGGCGGTGTCATCCGTGACGTCATCCTTAACGAGGGTGTGCCGACGGCCTTCGCGGCGCCGCAGTACCTGATCCCGGTGGTGGTGGCGGTGACGGCCGTCTATGTCCGCGCCATCCGGGAGGATCGGCTGCGCAGGACCCTGCTGGTCTTCGACGCGGTCGGGCTGTCGGTCTTCTGCGTCATGGGCGCCTCAATCGCCTTCGCGGCGGGTCTGAACCCGGTGGCGGCCGGCCTGCTCGGGCTGACCACAGCGGTGGGCGGGGGCATCCTGAGGGACGTGGTCGCCAACGAGATCCCGGAGATCTTCAACCCCAAGGGCGTGTATGCGGTGCCGGCCATGCTGGGCTCCGCAGTGACGGTGACGGCGCTGGAGCTGGGATTCTTCAACGGCTTCGCGGCGGTGGGGACGGCGGCTGCGGTGTTCGTGTTCCGGTTCGTGGCGCTGCGGCGCGCGTGGACGGTCCCTCTGGCGGTGCACGGCAGGCAGCAGAAAGGCGCCGCCGACTGATCCTCGGGTCAGCCTGACGGTGCCTGATGCTGCGGGGCTTCGCGCCCCTGCGCGGGTGGGGCTTTAGAGGTTCACTGAGCCCTGGTCGCCCATGTTGGGCTGTCCGCTGCTGACGGCGGCTGCGGCGAGCTTGACCAGGCGCACGGCCTTTCCTGGGCCCTCCCAGTAGTGGGCCGACTCGGGGGTTACGCGCAGCAGGGCGGCGCGGGGGTCGTCTGCTGCGTCGCTGAAGTAGGCTTCGGCGCCCATGTCCTTGAGCTGCTCGCGCTTCTCCTCGTCTTTGACGACGTCTGCTGTGCCGGCCACGGAGATCCAGGTCTTGTCAGCGCTGAACGCGAGGTTGACCTGGCCTTCTCCGAGGACCTCTGCGACCTTGTCCGAGTCCAGGGGTGTGAAGAACCAGACGTGGTGGTCGTCGTCGATCGCGGAGATCGACATGGGGCGTGAGACCAGCAGTCCCGAGGCGTCCACGGTGGTGAACATGCAGGTGCCGATGTCGTTCATCCGGTCGATGAGGTCTGATGCGTTGAGTTCGCTCATTGTTCTCCTTGTGTGGGGTGTTCAGGTGTCCAGCGTGGTGAGGCCGCGCAGCGCGGGGCCCTCAAGAATGTTCCCCTCAGCGTCGAAGCGCGAGGCGTGCAGGGGGCAGTCCCAGGTGCACTCGGCGTCGTTCCAGCTGAGGATGCCGCCGAGGTGCGGGCACACGGCGGAGACTTTGCGCGTGGTGCCGTCCACGGTGGAGACGGCCACGGGGGCGCCGTTCTCCCGGCCGACGATGCCGTGCCCGTCGGCCGGGGCCTGCGCGGGCAGGGAGCGCAGTTCGGCGCCGGCCCAGTCTTTGGTCATCTGCACGCCGATCTCGAGGTTGTCCTTCACCCCGGTGGCGATGCCGCTGGCGGTGGCGGAGCGCTGGGTGATGGCTTCGGCCCAGTGGGTCTGCCCTTCGAGGATCTGTGAGGAGATGGCCAGCGCGGCGGCGACGCCGTTGGTCATGCCCCACTTGTTGTAGCCGGTGGCGACGTAGGTGCTCTCACCGCCCAGGGGCAGCTTCCCGAAGAAGGGCACGTAGTCGGCGGGCCGGTAGTCCTGGGCGGACCAGGCGTGGGTGCGCTCGGCGCCGGGGAAGTGGGCGAACGTCCATTCGTCGATCTGGTCGACGGCGGCCTGGTGGGATTCGGCGCGGCCCACGACGTGGCCGTTGCCGCCGACCAGCAGCAGCTCCTCGCCGTCGATGGTGGCGGTGCGGGTGCTGAGGCTGGGGGAGTCCACAGCCAGGTACATGCCTTGGGGGATCTCTGTGCCTTCGGGCATCCGGTAGGCCAGCGAGTAGGAGCGCTGGCCCTTCATCTTGGCGAAGTATCCGCCGCGGTCGAGGATGGGCGCTCCGGTGGCGAGGATGAGGTGGTCGGCGCTGATCTGCCCGGCGGTGGTGTCGATCGTGGTGGGCTGCGCGGAGTCCGCGTCAATGACTCGCGTGTTCTCGATGATGGTCCCGCCGCGGGTGCGCAGCTCGCCGGCGAGGGCGTCGAGGACTTCGGTGGGGTGGATCTGCGCCTGGTCGTCGAGCGCGATGGCGCCTGCCACCTCATGGGGCAGTTCGGTGTCCTGCACCCAGTAGGCGCCGATGCCGGCGGCTCGGGCGGCTTCGAGCTCGCGCGCCAGGTGGGGGAGGCCCTCGTCGGTGTTCGCGTAGGTGTAGGCGGTGCGCCGCTGGTACTGGAGGCCGTGGTCGTCCATCCAGCGCAGCAGCCAGGCCTGGCCCTCTCGGTTCGCCTCAGCGTAGGCCTGGAGCACCTCGTCGGACTGGTGGCTGCGGATGCTGGCGAAGTTGGTGCCCTGCAGCAGGGAGACCTTCGCGGTGGTGTTGCCGGTGGCGGCGGCGCCGATGGTGCGCGCTTCGAGGACGGCGACCCGGTGGCCCGCGCGGGCGAGCAGAACCCCTGCCATGAGCCCGGTGAGCCCGGCGCCCGCGACCACAGTGTCGTAGTGGGTGCCGGAGGTGAGGGTCTCAGTGGGCGTGGTGACGGGATGAGTGTCGAACCACAGTGAGCGCATCAGGGGGTCCTTCGGTCGAGGTCAGTGCCGGCCACGTCCCTCATCCTGGTGAACGGACCTGGCCGTCAGCCGAATGCTTGCAGGTCAGTCACTTGGAGCTCCCGTCAGGGCTGGGTGAGGAACACGTCGGCGTAGTACCAGCCGTCGGCTTCCAGCCCGGTGGGGTCCAGGCCCCGCTTCTCGGTCTCCTTTACGGCCTGGGTGTGCTCGTCCTCGCTGACGAACTGCCGCTGTCGTAGGTGTGCGCCGGGCTGGCGCGTGAGGGTGACGCCGAAGCGGGCGAAGGCTTCCTGGATGGGGCCCATGTCGAACTGCCGCAGGGCGAAGAGGGCTGCGCGCACCTCGCCGGGGCGCTCGAGGCATTCGAGGACCCGGGTGATGGTGGCGTCGGTGATGTAGCTGATGCCGCCGGTGCAGGTGATCAGCTGGGTGCCGCAGATGCCGTCGGCGAGGCTCGCAGAGGGGGCGTGCTCTTCGAGGTTCTCGGCCCATCCGGCCTCCAGCAGGCCGGCGCCGGTGGCGTAGTCGATGGCGGGCTGGGAGATGTCGAGGCCGCGGATCTGGGCCCGCTTGCTGCGCATGGAGGCGTAGAAGTCCCGGTCCTGGGCGATGAGGTCGGCGGGGGCGACGTCGTCGAGGGACGGATCCTGGTAGCGGGCGCGCAGCTGCCAGAGGGAGGCGGTGTGGTTCAGCAGCATGGCGTTGAAGCCGTAGGAGCAGCAGAGGTCCAGCACCTGGGTGCTTTCGGGCTGGCCTGCGGGCAGCTGCGGGAGGATCCAGGGCAGCGCGTTCTGGGGGACCTGGTAGTCGTACTGGGAGAGTTCGCGCAGGTAGCCGCGGGGGTCTGGGGCGGTGTAGATGTCGGTGAAGGAGGCTTTGTAGCCGAGGGTGCTCATGGGCTCTGGTTCTGGCTGGAGGGCGCGGGCGTCAGGCGTTGAAGTGGGAGCGGAGGGCGTCGACCCGGTTGGTCTGCTCCCAGGGGAATGAGGTGTGGCCGAAGTGTCCGTTCTTGGCGGTCTCGGCGTAGATGGGCCGTTTGAGGTCGAGGTCTTCGATGATGCCGAGGGGCCGCAGGTCGAAGACTTCGCGGATGGCGTCGGAGATCTGCCCGGGGTCCACTTTCTCGGTGCCGAAGGTTTCGACGTAGACGCCGACGGGGTGGGCCCGTCCGATGGCGTAGGCGATCTGAATCTCGGCGCGGTCGGCGAGCCCGGCGGCCACGACGTTCTTCGCGACCCACCGCATGGCGTAGGCGGCGGAGCGGTCCACCTTGGAGGGGTCCTTGCCGGAGAAGGCGCCGCCGCCGTGGCGGGCGAATCCGCCGTAGGTGTCGACGATGATTTTGCGGCCGGTGAGCCCGGCGTCGCCGACGGGTCCGCCGATGACGAAGGGCCCGGAGGGGTTGATGATCTCGTCGACGCTGCTGATGTCGAGGTCTGCGCCCTGGATCACGGGGGCGATGACGTGCTCGCTGATCTCGGCCTGCAGCTGCTGCTGGGTGGTCTCGGCGGTGTGCTGGGTGGAGACCACCACGGTGTCGAGGGCGACGGGCCTGTCGCCGTCGTAGCGGACGGTCACCTGGGTCTTGCCGTCGGGGCGCAGGTGGTCCAGCAGACCGGACTGGCGCACCTGGGTGAGGCGTGCGGAGAGCCGGTGGGCCAGCGCGATGGGGGTGGGCATGTAGGTGTCGGTCTCGTTGGTGGCGTAGCCGAACATGATGCCCTGGTCCCCGGCCCCCTGGGCGTCGCGGGGGTCGACGGCGCCGCCGCGGGCCTCCAGGGAGTTGAACACGCCTCCGGCGATGTCGGGGGACTGCTGGCCGATGCTCACGGAGACGCCGATGCGCTCGCCGTCGAACCCGTTGGCGGAGGAGTCGTAGCCGATGCCGGTGATGGTGTCGCGGACGATGGAGGGGATCTCGACGTAGCCGGAGGTGGTGACTTCCCCGGCCACGTGGACCAGGCCGGTGGTGGTCAGCGACTCGACGGCGACCCGGGAGTTGGGGTCGACGGTGAGGAGTGCGTCGAGGATGGCGTCGGAGACCTGGTCGCAGATTTTGTCCGGGTGGCCGATGGTCACCGATTCGGAGCTGAACAGGCGCATTGCGTTGGAAGTCACCGGATCAGAGTACCCGCGCGCGGGCCGGATAGGCTGGCTCCATGACGACTTTTGACTACAGGATCGCTGACATCTCGCTGCATGAGGCTGGCCGCCACCAGATTCGGCTGGCTGAGCACGAGATGCCGGGCCTGATGGCGCTGCGCGAGGAGTATGGGGAGTCCAAGCCGCTGGCGGGGGCCCGCATTGCTGGTTCGCTGCACATGACGGTGCAGACGGCTGTGCTGATTGAGACGCTGACGGCTCTGGGCGCGGAGGTCCGTTGGGCTTCCTGCAACATCTTCTCCACTCAGGATGAGGCTGCGGCGGCCGTGGTGGTGGGCCCCGGCGGCACCGCGGAGAGCCCTCAGGGCGTGCCGGTGTTCGCATGGAAGAACGAGACGCTGGAGGACTACTGGTGGACGGCCACCCAGATCTTCAGCTGGCCCGGTGCTGACGCGGACCCGTCCAAGGGCGCGAACATGATTCTTGATGATGGCGGGGACGCGACCCTGCTGGTGCACAAGGGCGTGGAGTTTGAGGCCGCCGGGGGCGTGCCCTCTGGCCAGGAGGACGACCCGGAGGAGTACCGGATCATCCTGGAGACTCTGCGCCGCTCCCTGGGGGAGAACGCGCAGCGGTGGACGAACGTGGCGGAGCAGCTCATGGGTGTGACGGAGGAGACCACCACGGGCGTGAACCGGCTGTACCAGCTGGCCCGGGAGGACAAGCTGCTGTTCCCGGCCATCAACGTCAATGACGCGGTGACCAAGTCGAAGTTCGACAACAAGTACGGCATCCGCCACAGCCTGCCGGACGGCATCATGCGCGCCACCGATGTGCTGCTGGCGGGCAAGACGGCCGTGATCTGCGGCTACGGCGATGTGGGCAAGGGCGCCGCGGAGGCTCTGCGCGGCCAGGGCTCCCGTGTGGTGGTCACTGAGGTGGACCCGATCAACGCGCTGCAGGCCGCGATGGACGGCTTCCAGGTGCTGACGCTGGACGACGTGGTGGAGCAGGGCGACATCTTCGTCACCACCACCGGCGGCAAGGACATCATCACGCTGGATCACATGCGCCGCATGAAGGACAAGGCGATTGTGGGGAACGTGGGCCACTTCGACAATGAGATCGACATGGCCGGGCTGGAGCGTCTCCAGGGTGTGAAGCGTGTGGAGATCAAGCCGCAGGTGCATGAGTTCGTGTGGCCGCAGGCTGACCAGAATGAGGCGGGCACCCGGAGCATCATTGTGCTCTCGGAGGGGCGTCTGCTGAACCTGGGCAACGCGACCGGGCACCCGAGCTTTGTGATGAGCGCGTCGTTCACCAACCAGGTGATGGCCCAGGTGGAGCTGTTCGCGAAGTCCCACAAGGCTGACTACGACGGGGTGGATGCGTACCAGAACCAGGTGTATGTGCTGCCGAAGCTGCTGGATGAGAAGGTCGCACGCCTGCACCTGGACGCACTGGGCGTGACGCTCACGGAGCTGTCGAAGGATCAGGCGGACTATCTCGGCGTGGATGTGGCCGGGCCGTTCAAGCCGGACCACTACCGCTACTGAGCCGCCTCTTCGAGCAGGTGGGCAAGGCCCCGTCGGTCATGAACCGGCGGGGCCTTGTCGTGGGACGTCGTGGGATCTGGGACTCCGCGAATCCCAGAAAGGCCGCACTTTTGGGATTAGCGGGTGCTTCCATCTCACCTGCAGGCCCGTGTGAAGGGTCGTTAGTAGGTGACCCCGGTGAGGTCTTCGGAGACGGCCCAGAGGCGTTTCTGGACGTCCTCGTTGTTGGCTGCGGCGCTTGAGCTGACCAGCACGGGGTGTCCGCGCACCTCGCCGCGGCCGTCGGGGCCGTAGTACTGGCCGCCGGTGACGGCAGGGTCGGTGGCTGCGCGCAGGGTGGGCAGTGCCCCCATCTGTGCCGGCTGGGTGAGCAGGGGCGCCAGCACGGAGACCGGCCTCTGGAGCAGGCGAGGGGTGTGGCGCATGAGTTCGGTGTTGGACACCCCGGGGTGGGCGGCGACCGCGATGGTGGTGCCGGAGGGTTCGAGTCGTCGCTGCAGCTCGTAGGTGAACAGCAGGTTGGCGAGCTTGGACTGGGCGTAGGCGCCCACCCGGCTGTATTTCTGTTCCCACTGGAGGTCGTTGAATCGGATGTCGGCGCCGCGGAAGCGGTGGCCGTTGCTGCTCAGCGTGACGATGCGGGAGCCCGGGACGGGCAGCAGGTGGTCCAGCAGCAGCCCGGTGAGGGCGAAGTGGCCGAGGTGGTTGGTGCCGATCTGGAGTTCGAAGCCGTCGGCTGTGGTGCTCCGGGGCGGGAACATGAGTCCGGCGTTGTTGATGAGCAGGTCGATGGTGGGGTGTGCGGCGCGCAGGTCAGCGGCTGCGGCGCGTACTGAGTCCAGTGATGCCAGGTCGAGGGCCTGGACGGAGACGTCGCCGTCGATGCGGGCGGCAGCTGCCTCGCCTTTGGCGACGTCGCGCACTGCGAGGACGACGTGTGCGCCGTGGTTGGCGAGGGCGCGGGCGGTTTCGAAGCCGAGGCCGGTGTTGGCGCCGGTGACGATCGCGACGCGGCCGTGCTGGTTGGGAATGTCCTGCTCTGTCCAGTGCTGTGTCACGGAGCTCCTATGTGGTGGTGCCGGGGGTGGGGGCTATTCGCGCAGGGGTGAGCCGGTGACGTCGTATTGGAATCCGTCCATCTTTCCGGTGAGCAGCGGCATCGCCTCAGTGATGGCTTCGCGCACGGAGGGGAGTTGGAGGGATTCTTGGTGTGCGGCGGCGGAGATCCAGAGTTCGGTGACGAACACGGTGTCCGGCTGGTCCTCGGAGGCTCCGACCTCGTAGAACAGGCAGCCGGCCTCTGCCAGTGAGGGGTTGGGCCGGGTGAGGATGTCGATGACGGCGTCCCTCTGGCCCGGCTTGGTCTCCAGGGTGCCCACGTTCGCGAAGGTCATGGCCTGAATGTAGTGCGTCGGACCACCCAGCGGAAGAGGGTTACCTTGAGATGCGATCTAGAGGCGTCCTTGACCGATTGCTGTCAGCAGGTTGCGCTGTTGCGCCTTCGCAGTGGGCCAGTTTGGCAGCTCATGGGAGCGGATGTTTCTGCGAAGAAGTTCGAAGTTCGTCTGACGCCACTGACGGAACAGCTCCTTCGCCACACTAGGAGACAGATGAGCTTGGATCTGTGCGCTTAAGTGCAAAGTTGCGGCCAGCGTGGGGTCAAAGTCTGCAGCCTGCAGTAGGACGTTGTCTGTGTCTTCTTCGTAGAGCCATGTCTCGATCTCTTCGGAGGCGATGAACCACACGATGGCCGTAGCAATGTCGACCGCGTCTTTGTATTCGCCCCGACCGGGCTGGGACCGGTCGATCCAAGCGCGCATCTTGAGCGCGGCGTAGCCCTGCGGTTGGGGGATTCGCACGGTGAGGTCGTTTCCGAGGGGGAGCGTATCGGATTTGTCGTAGACATCACGGAAGCCGAAAACATCGATGTGTTGGACCGGGGGCCTTATGACCAGGCCGTGATCGTCTTCGATTGGTCCGAAGGGTGTGAGGTCTACTGCGTGGCCTGCAATTCTTCGACGTAGACCATTTGTCCCGGCCTCGGGGAAACTGCCTGCAATTTTGTCGTACTGATCCCAGGTTGCGACGGCGACGCCGAAGTCCCAGTCTTCGGTGCCACGGAGCGGAAAGTCGTGGCCCATTGTGGAGTGGAGTATGTCGCGGCACGAGGCGCCGACGAGCATCAGCTGCGTTGGATCGGTGCCGACTTTTGAGAGCTCTTGGGCGATGCGTAGGGGCGCGTGGAGGAGCTGTGGGTCAGCTGGGTGTTTGGAGGGAAGTGGCATGCCTAAGCTCCTTGGCCATCTGGATCTGTCGAGGTTCGCGGGATGCCATGAGATCGGCATAAATGAGCAGTTCGGGTGCACGCTGAACGGTGCCCTGAGGGATCTCTTCAGAGCGACGCCGAGGGTCGAGCCAGAACTGAGGTCTCACGAATATGTTCGCGTCGGCCTCTGTGCGTTTCCATCTGTTGGCAGCGGCAATTCTTGCGTTGAATGCCGACGTGTAGAGAGTAAGGGTGAGATGGCGTATTTCTGAGGCGGCCGCCTCCCCGCTTACATATGCAACTGTGTCGTCGTCCATCACGAGGTGTTGGGGGTCACCTGTGAAGCGGCGTTCCCTGGTAGGTGATCCCAGTCCGCTGGGGTACTCCGAAGTCCATATGTCTATGAGTTCATCGCGGTGGGTGAGGGCGTCGTCGTTCCTGTTGGTGATGAATTGGCGTTCGCGGAGGAGTTTGATCGTGTCATGTGCTTGGCCAGTGGATGCGCCGCTGTAGAAGGCAATATCCCGGAGGGGAGCGCTGAGGAGTTCCGGCCAAGTAAGCAGGGCGAAGATGACCTGGGCTCTTCGGGGCGTGAAGAGAGTTTTCTGGGGTCCGGGGCGCATGCTGGTTTTGAGGGAGGGCTTGGGGATTCGACCGCGTACGTCGATGAGGACGTCAGCGAAACGTATGTGGGCGTTGCCGGCCTCGTCCAGGTAGTTGATTCCGTCCTCTCTGAATGCGTCAGCGGCTCGGGGCATGATGCGGGGGCCGAATGCGAAGACGGGAGCGCTGCGGCGCACAGGAGGCGGAATCGCATGAGCGAGAGCGGTGAGGGTCATTTTCGGCAGATAGACCGCTGTGACGTATTCACTTTGTCTTCCGCGGATCAGCTGCCCCGCTCTTTCGAACTCGTACTCTTTGTAGAGGCCAAGGGGTTGAGGCGTTTTCAGTTCGAGGTCGTAGCCGGCCAGCTGGTTCTGTAGGTGCTCAGCGAGGATCTCCATTGCTGACTCCGTTCAGTAGTTTGGCTTGTTCAGTTTAACTGAACACTGGTAACTACTGAACACGATCGTCGAATGACCACACTCGAACGGTTCAGACACCATCCGTCCTCGAGTCCGGACATCACAGATAATCCGCGAGTGCGTCGTGCTGGTCCTGGAGTGTGAACCCCGTGGACTGGAGCTTGGTGAGGTCGAAGGTGCTGTGTGCGGGGCGTGGTGCGATGCCGCTCTTGCCCGCGAAGTACTCCTGGGTCGTGACGGGGGTGACTCTCTCCGGGTCGTGGCCGGTGAGTTTGTAGACCTTCTTTGCGATGTCCGCCCATGCGGCTGGCTCTCCAGCGTTGGAGACGTTGTAGGTCCCGTACGCGGCGCGCGTGGTCAGCAGGTGGTCGATGGCGCGGGCGATCTCGCCGGCGAAGGAGAGTCGGCCCATCTGGTCGCTGACCACGGACGGGTCCACGCCGCGTGCGGCGAGGGATGCCATGGTGCGGACGAAGTTGGGACCGTCGCCGATGACCCATGAGGTGCGCAGTATGTAGTGCTGCGGCGCGGTGGCGACGGCAGTGTCCCCGGCGGCTTTGGACTGTCCGTAGACGCCCAAGGGACTGAACGACTCATCCTCGGTGTGGATCTGCTGGGTGCCGTCGAAGACGTAGTCGGTGGAGACATGCACCAGGGTCAGTTGGTGCTCGGCGGCGATGCGCGCCAGGGCAGCGGGCCCTGCAGCATTGACCGCCCACGCGGCTCGTCGGCCCTCCTGCGTTTCGGCCTCGTCCACGGCCGTGTGGGCCGCGGCATTGACGATGGTGGAGTACTGGGACCAGTTGATCCGGTCGAGGGTCTCCGGTGCGGCGAGATCGACGGTGTCCCGGCCCAGCACCTCGACGTCAGAGCGTTTAGCCCAGCGTGCGCTGAGCGCTCGTCCCAGCTGGCCGTTCGCGCCGATGACCAGCGTCTTCTTCGCCGGCATGGGGGTGACCGCCGCCAGGCGGGGGTGGGCCTTGTCCTTCTCGGACAGCACCGCGTCCTCCAGCGGGATCGGCCAGGGGATGGCGACGGTCTCGTCGGCGAGGTTGAGGAACGTGTACTCGGATTGGGACTCGGCGGACCAGTGGGCGTTGACCAGGTAGGTGTAGGCGGTGTTCGCCTCGAGCGCTTGGAAGGCGTTGCCGACTCCGCGGGGCACGAACACCGCCACGGTGGGGTCTATCTCGCACCAGTAGGCAGCGCCGAAGGTGGGCCCTTCGCGCAGGTCCACCCAAGCCCCGAACACCCGGCCCGTCGCCACGGAGATGTACTTGTCCCATGGTTCGGCGTGGATGCCGCGGGTGACCCCGGGCTGGGCGTTGAAGCTGATGTTGTTCTGCACCGGTCCGAAGTCCTCCAGGCCGAGTGCGGTCATCTTCTCGCGCTGCCAGTTCTCTTTGAACCAGCCGCGGGCGTCTCCGTGCACGGGGAGGTCGATGACCTTCAGCCCGGGGATGGGTGTCTCGTTCACGCGCAGGTCCTTGCCGGTGGGCAGTTCACTCATGGGTGGTCGGCCTTTGCGTACTGCGCCTCAGTGGGTCCTTTGCGGTCGCGCCACCATGGTTCGTTGTCCCGGTACCAGTCGATGGTGTCCCGCAGCCCGGCGTCGAAGTCAGTGTGCTGGGGCTCCCATCCGAGCTCCTCGCGGAGCTTGGTCGCGTCGATGGCGTAGCGGAGGTCGTGGCCGGGGCGGTCCGTCACGTGGTCGAAGGCGTCCTCGGGCTGGTCCATCTCACGCAGGATGCCTCGGATGACGTCGAGGTTGCTGCGCTCGCCGTCGGCGCCGATCAGGTAGGTCTCGCCGGGTGTTCCGTGCTCAAGGATGGTGTGGACCCCGGAGGAGTGGTCGTCGACGTAGATCCAGTCGCGCACGTTGTGGCCGGTGCCGTAGAGGCGGGGGCGGACGCCGTCGATGATGTTGGTGATCTGGCGGGGGATGAACTTCTCGACGTGCTGCCGCGGTCCGTAGTTGTTGGAGCAGTTGGAGATGGTGGCCTCCAGCCCGAAGGAGCGGACCCAGGCCCGCACAAGCAGGTCCGAGCCTGCTTTGGTCGAGGAGTACGGGGACGACGGGTTGTAGGGGGTCTCGGGTGTGAACTTCGCGGGGTCGTCGAGGGCGAGGTCGCCGTAGACCTCGTCGGTGGAGACGTGGTGGAAGCGTGTGTGGTGCCGTCGAGCGGCTTCCAGGAGGGTGTAGGTGCCGACGATGTTGGTGTGCAGGAAGGGGGACGGGTCCTGCAGCGAGTTGTCGTTGTGGGACTCTGCGGCGTAGTGCACGACGGCGTCGGCCTCGGCGACGAGGGAGTCAACAAGGTCCGCGTCGGCGACGTCTCCCACCACGAGTCTGAACCGCTCGGGTGGGAGGGCTGCGAGGGATTCGGTATTGGCGGCATAGGTCAGCCGGTCGAGTACGACCACCTCATAATCGGTGTTCTGTATGAGGTGGTGAACGAAATTGGATCCTATGAATCCGGCGCCGCCGGTCACCAGAATGGTGCTCATTGCCTCAGCATATGGCTTTTTCATCGGTAGGATGCGGTCAGGCCGCCACATCTCGCGCGGCGGCCCCGAGGAGCATCGGGGGATTTATGGCACGGAAGGGCATCATTCTCGCCGGTGGGACGGGCACGCGCCTGCATCCCATCACTCGGGGGGTCTCGAAGCAGCTGCTGCCGATCTATGACAAGCCGATGATTTATTACCCGATTTCGGTGCTGATGCTGGCCGGCATTCGGGAGATCCTGATCATCTCAACTCCGGATGATCTCCCCATGTATCGCCGCCTGCTGGGGGAGGGGGAGGAGTTCGGTGTGCATTTCGAGTATGCCGAGCAGCCCTCGCCGGACGGGTTGGCGCAGTCGTTCCTGATCGGTGAGGAGTTCATCGGTGACGACAGTGTGTGCTTGGTGCTGGGGGACAACATCTTTCATGGGCAGCACTTCACGGAGAAGCTGCTGCGCGCCTCGGAGCAGCAGCGGGGGGCGACGATCTTCGGCTACCAGGTGAAGGACCCTGAACGGTTCGGCGTGATCGGGTTCGATGAGGCGGGCAACGTCACCTCGATCGAGGAGAAGCCGGAGCGGCCGAAGTCCCCGTTTGCGGTGACGGGCCTGTACTTCTATGACAACGACGTGGTGAAGATCGCCCGCGATGTGAAGCCCTCAGCGCGCGGGGAGCTGGAGATCACCAGCGTGAACAGCGCCTACCTGGAGCGCGGGGACCTGAAGGTGGAGCGCTTCGGGCGCGGCTTCGCATGGCTGGACACCGGCACCCATGAGTCGCTGCTGGGGGCGTCGCAGTATGTGCAGACGGTAGAGCACCGTCAGGGTCTGAAGATCGCCTGTCTGGAGGAGATCGCGTGGCAGAACGGCTGGGTGAGCACCGAGCAGCTGGCCCTGCAGGGTGAGCAGCTGAAGAAGACGGACTACGGGCAGTACCTGTTGACACTGGTGGCCGAGGGGGAGGGCTAGACTCGGGGGCGATGAGCGAGCGAATCACCAGCGGTCAGACGTTGCCAGGGCTACCGTCGTCGCAGGCAGCCCCTGGGGGCCTGCAGCATCTTGTTGCGGAGGCGGCGGAGCGGTCCACCAGCGACACCATCGTCATCCTGGGCAAGGGGCCCTCGGCGGATCAGGCCACCGGCCGGATCTTTCAGCACCATACGGTCATTGGGGTCAATGACGCGGAGCGCATCCAGCCCACCGACATCACGATCTTCCACGAGCGGTGGGTGGCGGAGTCGATCCTGGATGAGGGGCTGCGCTCGCATGCCTATGTGACGTCCACGGATTTTGATGTGCCGGGCAAGACGGTGGTGAGGCTGCCATTCATGCCGCTGGCCAATGATGAGGAAGACATCATGCTCTCCCGGTTCCAGAGCCGAGAGGAGGTCGTCATTGAGGAGGCCATGTTCCTCACCGCCCTGGAGATCTCCAGGGCGATCGCGGACCACAAGGGACGCCCGCAGACGGTGTACATGGTGGGCTTCGACTTCACACCGAAGGCCGGCATGGCCCGGGCGGCGACCACCCAGTACGCACCGCACCTGACCTCCGGCCGTGGGGCAGGCATCCATTTGCAGCAGTACATCCTGCGCAACGCGCTGTACGTGTTGGAGGACTCGAATCTGACGGTCCACCACGTGGGCACCCATGAGTTCTCGAGCCTGACGGTGGAGGACCTCAACGAGAAGTTCCGGATGCTCATTTCGGAGCCCACCGGCAAGATCCCAGCGATTCGCGATGAGCCGGAGCCGGAGATCCCGCACGTGGAGATCACCGCGGAGATCACGACAAACCACTTCGGTGACATGGGGCGCCTGGAGCGTCTGGTGCGCGCCGCGCACGCGGCCGGTGCGGATTGGGTGAAGGTGCAGAAGCGTGAGGTGGAGAGCTTCTACGCCCCCGAGCAGCTGGCACGGGCGTACAAGTCGCCGTTCGGCACGACGTTCGGGGATTACCGCCGGCAGCTGGAGCTGGACCGTGAAGGGTTCCGATTCCTGGACGAGCTGTGCAAGGACCTGGGCATCGGCTGGTTCGCCAGCGTCTTGGATCAGCCGAGCTTCGAGTTCATGATGGACATGGATGCTCCACTGATCAAGCTTCCCTCCACGATCTCGGAGAAGCGCGACTACTTGAGCTACGTGGCAGAGAACTACACAGGTTCGTTGGTGATCTCGACGGGCATGACGGACCAGTCCTATGAGGAGTGGCTGCTCTCAACGTTCACCAAGCAGGACACCCTGTATCTGCTGCACTGCAATTCGGCGTACCCGACCCCGGATGAGCACACCAACATCGGTGTGGTCCGGCATTACGCGGATCTGGCGGAGCGGCAGGCGGACAAACCAGGACCGCGCATTGTGCCGGGCTATTCGAGCCACGACTTCGGGTGGATGGCCTCAGCGTTGGCCGTCGCGGCCGGGGCCGGCATGGTGGAGAAGCATGTGAAGCTGGGAAACACCGAATGGGCTCACTTCGACGCGGTGGCGGTGGATCTGCTCACTGACGACTTCCGGGAGTACGTGGACCAGGTCCGCCAGGCGCAGGTGCACGTGGGCTCCACGCAGAAGCACATCACCGATTCCGAGCACCACAAGTACTGACGCGCTGATCGCAGACTTCGCTTCGGCCGCTGGGCAGGGTTGTTGGCATCTCGCAAGGCTGACAGTGTTCTCGTAGCCTCACCTGGCGTCGAATGCCGAGAGCTCGACGACAAACTCATCCCAATTCAGACAGGTGTACGACCAGTCGATTTGATTCGCCTGTCTCGGTGTACCTCGGGTCTGACCGAGGGCGGGCGTCACCGGTGAGATCTACTCGCGCGACCGTTTCGTCGTCACCGCTGGCAAACGTTTCGAACTCTGCGCTTGGGTCGCGTGCTTGCGTCCGAGCTGCGTCTGTGGCTTGTTGCCAGGTGGTTGGACTTGAACCCTTAGTGAGCCGTACAAACTGTGGCCACCCCGTTTGCCCGCAGGCATCTATTTGATTCAGAAGTCGAGGAAGTTTATAGGCGTCGGAGGTTTTGGAGGCCGAGGAGGTCGTAGCGAGGAACTAGTCGGTACAGAGGTCCCAGACTGATATGTGTAGGTGATCAACTTGTCAGCTGTCTTGGCAGCTTGGTTGGCGTTCTTTGCGACCATGGGGCAACTGGTGGCTCCCTCTGCACTGGGTGTTGTGGATGACCTACTGCGCGTGCGACCTCATCTGTCGTGAGCACACGCAACCAGGTGGCGAACCAAAGTCGTCCGGCCCGACGGAATCCGAGTTCTGTTATGTCTTGGTTCTGAGTTTTGCAGTAGTCCACAAGCGTTTGTACCGGCCACCGTGGCTCTGGAAAAACATAGAAGGGTTGTTCGTGCCGCGGGCGAGCATGGTAATGGCACAGCTGCGGGTAGCTTACGGAGACAGAACGGGTGCTTTTGCTATCTTCGGTGGAAGTCTTCATCTCGAGCTGCAGGGCCTTGCCGGGCGCGCGAGGTAAGTGATCTACGCTGATGTCCTCGCCGGCGGCGGGCCACCATAAGCCAGCTTTTGATGCATAGCGGTAGTTGATGTATTGACTCACCCAGTGCTCGAGGGTCTTTTCGGGGATCGTGACAGCCATCGACCCCTCCTATATGTCGCGCGGAGGACGCCGTAAATACGTGCGAGTCATTTCTTCCGCGCCAGATCGTACATGTGCTCGAGCATCGGCAGGCCGACACGGCGGTACTGTCCGTAAGCAGGGAAGAGGTATTCAGTGAGGTCCGCGCCGGGCTCCACACTCAGGACGACCGCACCGTCGGGCTGTGTCAGTGACGGCGTCAGCACTTCGACAGTGGTGGCAGCGAGGGCAGGAAAGGCCCACATGGCGTCGAGGGAGAGCTCGACAAGCTCACGCGGCAACTGCTCGTAGACATCCACAGTGACGGCGCCGCGCCCGGTTTCCGCACTGCTCAGAAAGACGACCTCCCCTTCGCCGGGGATGATCTCCCCGTCGACGTCAGCGGCATCGAGCATTGTGTCTGTGCCTTTCGGGAGGCGTTCGCGCTGCACGGCACATGCCTTGAGCCTCTGGCGGGCCGCGGAGGCGAGCTGTCGCACGGTCTGCGTGCCATCACCGATGACACTCCACGGCACTCGTACCACTGCGGCGGTGGCTTGCTCGCCGACTACGTGAATCCGCACCTTCACACCCTCAAAGGTGGGGCGGGTTGCATGCGGAACACCGGACGCTTCCAGGTACGCCTGAACAAGCGACGGCACCTGAGTGGCTCGCTGTGACTGTTCACTCACCAGGGTGGTGTAGTTGCCAGCCAGTCCACCCACGGTGATGCCTGGACGCTGCAGCAGGTAGGTTCCTGCGACTTGGGTGAGCTTCATGTGGCGCCGCTTCGACGCGTCGTCCTGGAGCATCTGCCGAGTCCGAATGGGGTGCTCCCATGTGTTCAGCTCTCTGCCAGCTACGTGCTCGGTGATGAACGCTGCCATCGGTTCGGAGGCGTAGGACGCTGCTGCGGAGATTCCCGGATGGGCGGACATGGGCTCCAGCATAGACGCGCACGGCTCTCTGGGCCGCGTAGTTGTATGATCGCCCGAGTGTCCAGCCCCGTTTCACGAACTCTCAGGCGTGCCCGACGCACAGTTCTTCCCCACGCCGCAGGCCAAGGTGCAGCCGCCTCGGGTCCCGCAGGTCGTCGCCTTCACCCACGCAGCGCCCGAGCGTGTCTTTCCCGCCGTGGTCGCCCTGCACACTCTGGGGGAGCACCACCCGGAGTTTGGCCTCCTCCTGCTGACGGACGCGCAGGCGCTCAGTGAGCAGGACGCGCAGCGTCTGCGCTCCTCCGGCATCGAGGTGCTGGATACGGGCCAGGTGGCGTCCCGGGCAGATGCTCTGCCAGAGGCGCTGTACGAGTGGATGGTCCCTCATCTCCTGGCTGAGCGCGGTGTTCGGTTCTCTCTGAGGGTGGCTCCGGACATGGTGTTCCTGCAGAGCATGAATCCGTTGAAGCAGCCGATGCGCAGCGGTCACCCGGTGGCCTATGCTCGTCGGCCGGTGGATTACCGGCTGCAGGGGGCTCATCGCCGCCAGGTGAGAGAGGCTCTGGGCATCTCGGTGCCGAAGCGCCGCCGGCCGGAGCATTCAGTTGTCCTGTTCCGAAGCAGCCACCTTCGCAGCCGCCTGCCGGACATCTACGCAACAGTCCTCTCCGTCCTTGGGCATGAGGAGTTGGCCATGGAGGCGGCCGTTGACCTGATGCTCACCAGCTACGGAAAGGACGCTGTCCATCACCTGCCCGGGTCCGTGGCACACCGAGCAGACGGATACATCAAGGGGCTGCAGCCGAAGGAGCACATTCGAGGGCTGGTGGCGCCCAGCAGCCCGCCCCCGTGGGAGCCTCTCAGCACGCAGCACATCCGCCACGCAACGATGGGGCGAGCATCGGTGAGTCTGGCAGCCCGCGATGTCTGGCTGACAGCGGCATCAGGGTGGAAGGCTTTGAGGATTTCACGGACGAACGCGCCGCGGATCCGCTGACGCGGCTGAAGCAGCTCAACCAGTTGGAGGGCGTCCGTCGGAGCGAGGACGCCGAGCAGGCCAAGAAGGACGAGGCGCAGGCCAAGCGTCAGCTGACCTTTCCGCGTCGCATATGGAGAAGTGCGGCGGAAGTCGACCCCGCCCAACCGTCGCAGTACCTAGCGCTGGCGGCGGACGAGCAGCACGACTTCCTGTTCTTGCCCAAGGCGGGGGCCCAGAAGCTGTTCGTGTTCTTCTCCGGCTATGCGGACCGTTCCAAGGTGCAGCCGCCCGTGTTTCAACGGTGGACGTGGGCGGAGAAGTTCCCCGGGCACTGCGTGTATTTCTCTGACCCTGCGCTCATGGGTTCCGGTAATTTGACCACGAGCTACTACACAGGCTCCCGACAGACAGATTCATTGAAGGTCATTGCGCAGTTTGTGCGTGACCTGGCGGAAAGGCTCGGCATTCTGCCGGAGAACATCGTGACCTACGGCTCCAGCGCGGGAGGCATGGCCTCGCTTCGCATCGCGCAGCACCTGCGCGGTGCCGCGCATATTGCCATCAACCCGCAGACCCACCTGGCAGCTCACAGGCAGGAAAAGGTGAACCGGGTGGCGAGGGAGAGGTTCGGCGAGGATTCCCTGTCTCCAGCTGCCCGATGAATTCGCGCACCGTTTCACCGTGCTGTCGCCAGACGTGCTGGAGAACGCGGGCCGCATCCTGGTGCTGCAGAACACGGCGGATACCTTCCACTTTGAGAATCACTACACACCGTTCGTCGCCCACGTCGAGGAGAGTGGAGCGGCCTGGAAGGTCCGCACGCACGAGTTCACCCATCCGGGAGGTCATCGCCACGGGGAGAACCGGGATGCATTTCGGACTGCGGAAGCATTCTGGGAAAGCACCGGCGACACCGCGGCCTGAGCGTCTCCAGAGACCTGATCGGGCGTTCACGCTCTGATAACGTCACCAGTGGCACCCGTGCCTTCCCTTCCCTCGAACAGCAGCAGGTCCATGAAATACAAGGTCGTGAATTTCCGAGCCGACCGCATCAGCGGCTGGCTGTTCAACCCCGATGCGCCTCAGGTGCGGCAGAAGTTGGCCGTGGTGGTCAATGGCGAATCAGCCACCACCCTGACCTGCAACGTGTTCCGCGGTGAGCTCTCAGGCGATGAGTTCCCCACACGCAATGTGGGTTTTCTCGGCTCCCTGCCTCCGAACTTGTGGACGGGAGAGACGTACCAAGTCAGTTTGCAGGACCCGGTGTCCGGGCAGACGTTCGCGGAGGGTGCCCTCGACACCCCTGATGTCCGCATCTCCGCGGAGGCTGACGTGGCGGGGGACGTCCGGATTACTGAACGCGGCGAGGTTGCCGGTTGGGTATCCCGTGCGGGTGACCGCACCACCGTTCAGGTGCTGGTCGACGGCCAAGAGATCTTCAAAGGTCGGGCGAACCAAAAGAAGCTGCGATTCAGCGGCAAGGACTTCGACCTCACCGTTCCGCCAGAGTTCGCTTTCTCTGCCCAGGTGCCGCCGGAGTATTTCGACGACGAGCAGCACTTCGTCGAGGTCCGGGTCAACGCCACCGAGACCACCGTGGCGCAGTCCACGCCGCGACTCGTATCTGCACACCGCGAGCACGCAGCTGAAGAGGCGGAGCGTCTTGCTGCTTCGGAGTCGGATGCCTTCGAGCCCTGGCGCAAGAAGAGCTCTGAGGCAGCAGCCATCCAGTTGGAGATGCTGAGCGTAACAGCCTCTTACGCTCAGGCGACGCTGACAGGTGAAGGGCTCCACACACGTGTTCTTCTCAGGGTGGGTGAGGAAGTCGCGGTGCTGCACCCCGTGGCGGAGCCGCGCGGGAACCTGCCTCCACGAGACCCATTCGCAGCACTACGCGGCTGAGATATCCGCCGGTGTGGGCT
The DNA here is from genome assembly GCF_007922635.1 of Nesterenkonia sp. NBAIMH1. Lineage (NCBI taxonomy): Bacteria > Bacillati > Actinomycetota > Actinomycetes > Micrococcales > Micrococcaceae > Nesterenkonia > Nesterenkonia sp. NBAIMH1. Next base: position 619,101 of record NZ_CP042335.1, on the reverse strand, counting down.
TCGAGCAGCTGAGCCTGGCCACGGTGAGCGAGCCGCTCACGTCCACCTTTGACCTGCGCCTCGGCGACGAGGGCGGTAGGCGGCCTTCGGGCTGCCGCGCACACTCGTGGAGGATCAGGACGGCGAGTTCGTGGTCTCCGCGCCTGAACTCGATGCGGGGACCTTCGAAGGTCATGCCTTCCACACCGCGGCGTTGGACGTACCTGTGCAGGTCGTCCTGGAGGAGCTCACGTCGGACGGCTCGCAGATCCTCGCCCAGGTCGAAGCATCACAGGGCAGCAAGCAGGTTCTCCGGCGATACGGCGTTGCGACGGGTTCTTACAGCCTGCCGCTGCCAGTGGAGGTGCTTCGTCGAAAGACCTCGCATCTGGTCCTGCGTGCAGTGCACGCCAGGGACGAGGAGGTCCTCTGGGAAGACCCGGAGTTCTACCCCAAGAATCAGTTCCTTCTCACCCAGAGTCTCAACACCTCGTCACGGAGCAAGGCGACGGACCTGGTGAAGCGAGCTCGTCAGGCCGGTCGCAAGAACTTCGTCGAGTCGTTCCTCGGGACGTACAAGTACGGGCAGGCGGACCTGACCCTGGACGACATCACCGAGGGCCTCAGCGCCGGTGCGCAGACCACCGGTGACGTCCTGGAACCCTCCTCGGGAGCGATCTGGTACTGGTTGAAGGAGCTGCGCGCCAACCCGGGGCGCATCGACTGGTTCACCCAGACGGCTGTGCGAAACCGGATGGGCGATGCACGAGACCTACTGGCCTACGCCGCGACGAAGGGTCGTCTCGATTTCGCGCAGGTGCATGGCCTGCTGGAGTCGGCCCGCATTGAGCTGTTCCGGGAGGCCGCGGAGAACCAGCTGCAGCGCGATTACTGGGCCTCTGGGGTCCTCTCTCTTGCGCGATACCTGTACAGCGCACCACGGGACGAGATCGACTATCTGGACTCACTTACGCTGTATGACATGTTGGCACGGTGGCGCGGCTTGGACCGCATCACCGATACCAACCGGTCCTACTACGGTGATCTGCTGATCTGGCGCGGCGAGTTCACCCGCGCTGCTGAAGTACTGTCGGAGACTGATCCGGACCCGGTCTACGACTACTCACAGAATCTCTTGGCGCTGAATGCTGTGAATCCGCACGTCAACTCGGATACGCATGTGCCGGAGCTTTGGCGCAGCGAGTTCAATGAGCTCCTTACCCAGGGCGGCGCGTCGGGCATCCACTTGGACGCGGGGGAAGTCTCCTTCTACTCGTTGATGTCTGAGATTGATGGCCCGCACGCGCCCGTTGAGGACGGCCCATTGGTCAGCGTCATTGTGCCGATCTTCGAGCCGAGCCGTGCCACGGATGTTGCGGTGGCGTCGTTGCTGGGCCAGACCTGGCGCAACCTTGAGGTCATCATTGTGGATGACTGCTCGCCTGCCACCGATGAGCAGGGCAATCCCACCGGGTACCGCGAACAGTTGGAGCGCTACGCGGCGAGCGACAGTCGGGTTCGGGTGGTGTTCAATGAGCAGAACCGTGGTGCGTACTCCGTCCGCAATGACGGCCTTGATCTGGCTCGTGGTGAATTCGTCACGGTGGCCGACAAAGATGACTGGCACCACCCGCAGCAGATCGAGGCGCAGGCGAAGCAGCTCGTGGCGAACCCCGAGATGGTGGCCAATGAGAGCAACTGGATCCGCGTGGATGAGAACCTGAAGTTCATTATGCGTTCCGCTACCGGCAAGGTGGTCTACCCGTCGCTCCCGTCGCTGATGTTCCGGCGTGAGCAGGTCCTGCAGGACCTGGGTTATTGGGACACCGTGCGGAAGTCCGGCGATTCCGAGTTCAAGAGCCGTCTCGAGAACTTCTACGGCATGAAGGTTGAGCCTGTCATCGACGCTCCTCTGGCCTTCGCGTTGATGGATGGCGCCAACCTGACGCGTGAGGACATGGGCGTGGGGTACTTGGCCCCTGATCGCCGCGCGTATCTGCGCGGTTATAAGCGCTGGCATCGTGATATTCGCGAGGAGGGTGCTCATGCGTTCATGCCGAAGACGCCCGAGGAGCGCACATTCGTGGCACCGCCCTCCTTCTTGCCAGAGAGGTCCAGTGAGCCCCCGCATTACGACGTGGTGTTCGCTTCGGAGTTCGGCTTCTTGGCGGGCAATTCGACGTCGCTGTTCACCGAGATATCGGTGTGTCTGGACGCTGGCATGAAGGTTGGGGTGATTCCAATCCAGAATGGTCTGATTCCTTCCGCGTCAAGGCGTCAGTTCAACCGCAAGGTGGATGACCTGGTCTTGTCGGGTCAAGTAGATCGCCTTTCCTTGGACGTTGAGGCGTCTGCGGACCTGTTGATCGTCCGGTGGCCGACAGCTGTTCAGGCGGTGCGGGATACGCCTGCCCGGTTGAAAGCGGGACGAGTTGTCGTGGTGGCGAACCATCCTCCGTATGAGCCGTCAGGACAGCGGCGCAGCTATGACGTGGGACAGGTGACCCGCAATGTGGAGCGCGTATTCGGGGTGCGGCCGCTGTGGGCTCCTCAGAGTGAACAAACTGGAGCCATGTTGGAGCCTATGATGCCTGCGTCGGATCTGGCGGACTTCTCGTGGAAGGGCATCATCACGCTGAAGGAAGAGCACGCGAGCCGGAACCGGTTCGATCCCTCCCGCAAACCTGTGATTGGCCGCCATGCACGCGACGATGCGGCAAAGTGGCCTTCTGACAGGACAGTGTTCCGTCAGGTGTATCCGGTGGATGGTTCTGCGGAGGTGTGCATTCTGGGTGGGGCGAAGGTGCCGACGAAGCTTGGCTATCTCCCGCCGCGACCTAAGGGTTGGGAGGTGTACGTCTTCAACGAGATTGATGTGGAGGAGTACCTAGCCCACAAGCTCGACTTCTTCGTGTACTTTCACTCGGACGGCTGGCTCGAATCTTTTGGAATGTCCATCCTGGAGGCGATGACCTATGGTGTGGTTTGCATCCTGCCGAAGCACTTTAAACCGGTCTTCGGAGATTCTGCTCTTTACGCGGAACCGGGTGAAGTTCAGGAGGTGGTGTCATCTCTTTGGGATCAGGGTAGATATGCGGCCCAGCAGCAGACAGCTTTGAAGTTCGTCGAGCAGCATTGCACGCCCGAGGCGTACTTGCGACGTATCAGTAACCTAGGCGTCGCCGTTCCCAGGGATCCCCAAAGGACTTGAGGCGACTGGGCTTTAGGCTCCCTGGGCGAGTGCTGTCAGAGGGAGCGTCCAAGGAGCGTTGCTAGGTCCTCGAACTGGTCTCGGGGCGTGAAGCCACATGCCTCTAGTTTGCTCAGGTCGAAGGTGCTGTGTGCAGGGCGTGGTGCGATGCCGCTCTTGCCCGCGAAGTACTTCTCGGTGGTGACAGGGGTGACCCTCTCAGGGTCGTGTCCGGTCAGTTCGTAGACCTTCTTCGCGATGTCCGCCCATGAGGCTGGTTCTCCGGCGTTGGAGACGTTGTAGGTCCCGTACTGGGCGCCGGTGGTCAGTAGGTGGTCGATGGCGCGGGCGATCTCATTAGCGAAGGAAAGCCGGCCCAGTTGGTCGCTGACCACGGACGGGTCCACGCCGCGTGCGGCGAGGGATGCCATGGTGCGGACGAAGTTGGGACCATCTCCGATGACCCATGAGGTGCGCAGGATGTAGTGCTGCGGCGCGGTGGCGACGGCTGTGTCACCGGCGGCTTTGGACTGTCCGTAGACGCCCAGGGGGCTGAACGGCTCATCCTCGGTGTGGATCTCTTGCGTCCCGTCGAAGGCATAGTCCGTGGAGACATGCACCAAAGTAAGTCTGTGCTCGGTGGCGATGCGAGCCAGGGCGCCAGGCCCTGCACTGTTGACGGCCCAGGCCGTCCGTCGACCCTTTGCCGTCTCGGCGTCGTCCACGGCCGTATAGGCGGCCGCGTTGACGATGGTGGAGTACTGGGACCAGTTAATGCGGTCGAGGGTGTCTTGGACGGAAAGGTCCACGGTGTCCCGGCCCACCAGGTCCACATCGGAGCGTCCTGCCCAGCGTGCGCTGAGCGCTCGTCCCAGCTGACCGTTCGTGCCGATCACCAATGTCCTCTTCGGCGGCATGGGGGTGACCGCCTCCAGCCGGGGGTGGGCCTTGTCCTTTTCGGACAGCACCGCTTTGTCCAGGGGGATCGTCCAGGGGATGGCAGCTGTCTCATCGGCGAGGTTGAGGAACGTGTACTCGGACTGGGCCTCGGCGGACCAGTGGGCGTTGACCAGGTAGGTGTAGGCGGTGTTCTGCTCGAGGGCCTGGAAGGCGTTGCCCACCCCGCGGGGTACGAACACCGCCACGGTGGGGTCTATCTCACACCAGTAGGCAGCGCCGAAGGTGGGCCCCTCACGCAGGTCCACCCAGGCGCCGAACACCCGGCCCGTCGCCACCGAGATGTACTTGTCCCATGGTTCGGCGTGGATGCCGCGGGTGACCCCGGGGGATGCGTTGAAGCTGATGTTGTTCTGAACCGGCCCGAAGTCCTCCAGGCCGAGTGCGGTCATCTTCTCGCGCTGCCAGTTCTCCTTGAACCAGCCGCGGGCGTCACCGTGCACAGACAAATCGATGACCTTCAGTCCGGGGATGGGGGCTTCGTGGACGCTTAGCGTCTTACCGGTCGGCAGCGTGCCCATCAGTGGCCCGCCTTCGCATACTTAGCTTCAGCTTGGGCCTTCTGGCTACGCCACCAGGTTTCGTTATCCCGGTACCAGACAATGGTGTCCCTCAGTCCGGATTCGAAATCGGTGTAAAGCGGCTTCCATCCGAGCTCCTCGCGGAGCTTGGTCGCATCGATCGCGTACCGAAGGTCGTGACCTGGACGGTCCTTAACGTGGTCGAAAGCATCAGAGTCCAGCCCCATCTCCGTGAGAATGGCTTGGACCACCTGAAGATTGTTGCGTTCACCTTCGGCGCCGATCAGGTAAGTCTCCCCGGAGTTGCCGTGCTCAAGGACAGTCAGCACGCCAGATGAATGGTCGTCCGCGTGGATCCAGTCACGCACGTTATCTCCCCTCCCATAAAGGCGGGGCCGGACACCGTCGATGATGTTGGTGATCTGGCGAGGGATGAACTTCTCGACGTGCTGCCGCGGCCCGTAGTTGTTGGAGCAGTTGGAGATGGTCGCCTCCAGTCCGAAGGAGCGCACCCACGCCCGCACCAGCAGATCCGAGCCCGCTTTGGTCGAGGAGTAGGGGGACGACGGGTTGTAGGGGGTCTCGGGCGTGAACTTCGCGGGGTCGTCGAGGGCGAGGTCCCCGTAGACCTCGTCGGTGGAGACGTGATGGAAGCGCGTTCCGTGACGACGGGCGGCTTCCAGGAGAGTGTATGTGCCGACGATGTTGGTGTGCAGGAAGGGGGAGGGATCTTGAAGTGAGTTGTCGTTGTGGGACTCGGCTGCGAAATGAACCACGGCGTCCGAGCTGGCCACCAGGGAGTCTACGAGATCCCTGTCGACGATGTCCCCAACAACTAGTTCAACGCGCTCGGGAGGAAGGTCTGAGAGAGAGTCAATGTCCCCCGCGTATGTCAGTTTGTCCAACACAACAACGTTGTACGCCGTGCTGTCGACCAAAAAGTGTACGAAATTCGATCCGATGAACCCAGCGCCGCCGGTCACCAACAATGTGCTCATCTATCCAGCATATGGGTTTGGAGTCGGTAGGGTGACATGCACACGAACTTGACGATAAGACCGGGGAGAAGGTCAACCTATGACACGTAAAGGCATTGTTCTGGCCGGAGGATCTGGTACCCGGCTCCACCCCATCACCCGAGGGGTGTCCAAGCAACTACTACCGATCTATGACAAGCCGATGATCTACTATCCGATCTCGGTTCTTATGCTCGCGGGAATACGCGAGATCCTGATCATCTCGACTCCGGAGGACACTCCGCAGTTCGAGCGGCTTCTTGGCGACGGCTCGGACTTCGGAGTGCGATTCGAGTATGCGGTTCAGCCGTCTCCAGATGGTCTAGCTCAGGCTTTCCTGATCGGCGAAACCTTCATCGGTAACGATAGCGTGTGCCTGGTGCTGGGTGACAATGTTTTTCACGGCCAGCATTTCACGGACAAATTGCTGAGGGCGGCGGCCCAGAAGAGTGGGGCAACTGTCTTCGGCTATTTGGTTAAAGACCCTGAACGCTTCGGAGTAGTGGAATTTGATGAAGATGGAAGAGCTATATCTATCGAGGAAAAGCCCACAGACCCGAAGTCTCCCTATGCCGTCACGGGTCTTTACTTCTACGACAACGACGTTATCAAGATTGCCAGGCAGGTGAAACCGTCCCCGCGCGGCGAGTTAGAGATCACGAGCGTCAACAACGCTTACCTGGAGCGCGGTGACCTTGAGGTCGAACAGCTCGGTCGCGGATTCGCATGGCTTGACACAGGTACACATGAGTCTCTTCTCGAGGCCGCCCAGTACGTGCAGACCGTAGAGCACCGTCAAGGCCTGAAGATCGCGTGCCTGGAAGAAATCGCGTGGCAAAATAACTGGCTTACGACAGATGAACTCGCGGAGCACGGGAAGAATCTCCAAAAGACTGACTATGGCAAGTATCTCCAGGAGAGAGCCAAGTTCTGAGAGTTATACTTGTGGTCTGGACTGCCTTATTATTCTGTATGCCGCAAGTCGATCCTTGTCGTGCCTCGACGGCTCGTTTCAGTACCTCCCCCATAGGTTCGCGGCACAAGATAGGGGGCCGCGGGCTCTCTGAGCGGTCGCGCGCAGATAAGGCTAGTCCGCGGTGGCTGGATCGGCTCACTCGACGCGATCATCAGAGGTCCGTAGAACACCGCGCATTTGAGTGAGAGCGATGCGCCGCTGTCGGTAACCCGGAGCCCACGTGCGCTCTGTTAACATCGAAACTTCGAGGCCAGGCCATTCGATTAGGCCACCACGGTTTCGTCTGACAGGAAACGATGGGGACCGACGGTGCCGTTACTACTAGCAAATCTGAACGACCGTGCGGAGCCCAGTGGCTTCGATCACTAAGTGAGCTCGCTGGATCAGAGTCTAGGAGGCTCAGCAGCCTCGAAGAGATCCAGGTCGCCCTCGAAGAAGATGAGACTGCTTATTGCGTGATCGGGTACACGAGTCCATATGACTTCCTGAGCGAGCGCCTCCTTGCGGGCGCAACGCCTGCGACGGCATTGGTGGGTTGGCAAGACTTCGCATCTTCACTCATATCCATGGTCGGCAAATTTTGGAACCGCGTGACGCTTATCGGCGAACATCCCACGACTGACGATCTCGTCACGTTGAACGACAGGCTCGCGGGCAGCGGGTGAAGGATCGTATAGAGGTCGCACCGGAAGGTTCTGTCGCTGATGGCGCTGAGAACGGTCTAAGGCAGCCGGGCATGGAGTTAGCTGTAAGTCAGCTCCTGTCGATGAAGCGCCCCCGTGCGCTGGTTGGCGAGCTCAGGTCTATAACTATCGCAGCTCACGCAGAGCCATTTGTTCCCGAAGTCGTTCAGAAGTATCTGCAAATCACGGAGACGCAGGAATCCGAGTTAGTGGCGCTCAAGCGCCAACTCGCGAACCTCAAGAAGGCGAAAAAGAAACTGAAGCACACCACCAGGCCTCACCAGAAGTAGAGCTAGCGCTCAAGGGCTGCACAAGACTCAGGAACAACTCGAACGTCAGATAGCGGCTCAGAAGGTCAAAGATTCGAAGCTTGCTGAGCTTCGTCGGGGTAGGGCGTACCGAAAAAGCAAAATTCGCCAGCTCGAACATAAGCTGATTGCGCTGCGGCGAGGGAAGAAATGGCGCGATGAGCGAATACAGCAACTACAAGAAAGTCTGTCGGAAAGCGAAAAGAAGGTCGAGTGGTTACGGGGCGTTCGCGAACAACATAGACAAGAAGCTAGAAGATTGCGAACTGAGTTAAGGACCTCCCAAGAGATGAACTCTCGGAGCCAAGACGACGTCAAGCACTTAGGACACGAGCTTCGTAGAATCAAAAATTCAAGAAGCTGGAAGTATACTGAGTTCTTGCGCAAAGCGAATGGTACACATCTGTGAAGCTTGATCGCTCCAGCGAACTCTCCGCCGACGTGGTGGTCTATGTCACGCTCGGGGAGCCGTACCTCATGAGCGAGCTCGAAGCTATCGCTTTGCGCAAGATCATTGTGCTTGCCGCTGACTACGACTTCGCGACCGTCCTCCAGCTTAGACATGCAGGCAACCCCGTGTTGAAGTCCGGAACGCTGTGCTGTTGGACAGCGACGACCCAGCTTGCAGTTTTCGAGCTTCGGACCCCCTCACCTGAATCACGTGGTTCGACAAGCCGAACATGCGCAGGGTTTCCCGGGTGGGGGTCAGATGACGGTCGTGAGGTTTCATCCATAAGCCCAAAACAACTTTCATCTCTTGGTGAGCAAGGGACCAAGAGACTCCTTGTCATCGAGGGGCGGGTACCGACCGTTACGTTCTGCGGTCTCTGGCCGAGGGCCATTATGGGTCATTCGACACGGTAGTGTTGCGAACCTCAGGTTTATCTGTGCTTGTTGGCATCTCACCTGAAGCCGACGAGATCACTCGGGCATTCACGGACGCGGGCTTCGATTCAGTAGATGTGACTCATCATGAGTCCTTGAAAACGTTCATTGCCCGACGCAAAGGCAGAACCACGCCTGAGCGCGCCGAACTGAATTGGGGCCGACGATCTGAGAACGGACTGCCCAGCGATGACGGACCATCCCATGTATCCCGTGATGCACAGAGCTCCGAGGCTTCTCGCGGGCCCGAAATTACGGCTGGCAGTGTCTGGACGCTCCTTGAGCGGCTAAGAGTCTTAGAGAGATATCCGATTTTGAGACGCTGCTTAATCAACTCCGATCAGAGGCTGATCTGGCCTTCGCTCAAAGCCAAGAGATCGAAAACTGAAAGACAATCTTAACAAGCACAAGAAAAAATGGATCAGTATCAACGCAGTCGCATGACCCTGGCCAAACAGAACGGGGATCTTCGCAGGTCAAATAAAGAGCTGCTGATGAGGGTACAAGACCTGGAAGGCCGACAGAGCACGTTCAGGTCAGAACTCTCAGCAGCGGAGTCTCGACTAACTCGTCTCAAGAGTGCGATCGACACAACTGCAGAACCCACCTCCGATGCCTGAACTGTTCAAAGCAATGGAAGAGATTGAGCGGCATCTAGATCTGGCACGTTCCGCTACAAAGCGGTCGAGCGAGGGCCGGTCGAACCTGGCGCATCCCTTAGCTCCGTGCATGCAGATATCAAGAAAATAGGTCTAGCTCACAGTGGAAATACCGTAAATACCGTAATATTTCGCAGTCACGCTCTGCTGACTCACAATGCAAAACAGTATATTGCGTACTACGAGGACGCCAGCAAACTGCGCATTGTCTGTCGTGATTTGTCCACTGACGACGTCGTTTCGTGCGTGATTGAAGGTCATTTCAACTTGGCCGACGCCCACAACGCAATTAGTTTGGGGCTCGATCGGGATGGATATCTGCATCTGGCTTACGATAGCCATGGTGGTGCATTAAGATACAGGCGCGGCACGGTCCCGAACAGTATCGAAGAATGGACTGACGAGATCCCGATGACGGGAGCCCGAGAGCACCAGGTAACTTACCCTACGTTCGTTCTCCCGAAGAACGAAGAACCGCTGATAATCATCTATCGCGATGGAACGTGGAACGCGGGCGAAGCGCGCATGAAGATATATAGCGAGTCATGCCAACAATGGGAAGATAATCCCGACCCGATACTAAGCGGACTCAATCAGGCTCCATGGACAAGCAATGCCTACTGGAACACGCCCGTTCGCGGGCGCGACGGTACCTTACATGTGAGTTTCACGTGGCGCACCCACTACGTTCCAGGCAGCCTGGAATTAAATAACATTGACATCTGCTATGCGAAAAGTTACGACAACGGGTTTACTTGGTACAGTAGCGACGAAAGACCTTTTGAGTTACCGATAACACAAGTAAACTCAGAGACTATCGCCATAGTACCGCCAGGAAGTAACTTGATGAACCAGTGCGGGATGACCTTAGATTCATTCGACCAACCTCACGTCGTGTTTTATGCCGACGACTCGGATGGGGTCCCCCAGTATCAGCACCTTTGGTTCGATGGTCAATCGTGGAAACGCAACGTGATCTCCGCCCAGGGGGACGATTTCGATCTCAGCGGGAGTGGGACGCTCAGCATTCCCATGACTAGGCCTCAAATCGTTCTAGATCAAGAGGACACAGCGTATGTCCTGTACGCTGGCACGGCTACAGGAGGGCGAATGTGTGCAGCCGCTCTCGCGGCACCTGACTACGATCCGCTGGCTCAGCGAACATTTTTGCTGACAAACGAGGAGACTGGACACAGTGAGCCTCTCATCGATTCCAAAAGGTGGGACGAGTATCAGGTCCTGAGTTTATACATGCAGTTCTCCGATCAGCCGCTGAGCGATGATGTCCTTGTAGATGAGCAATGCACGGCCTGGGTGTTGGACGTTCACCAGGCGGCGCTGCGGACGGCTGCAGCTGGCCCGGTCCGGGCGGAGGAGAGTCGCGAAGGTCGTGATGCCGACGCAATTATCGAACAAGAATATGAGCGTTCGGATGGCGACGTTCTTCCGGGAGGTTAACGAATGAGTAAGACGACCGATGATGTGCTCCGTCAGGCAAACAAGAAATTTGCCGAGGGTGACTACGTCGGAGCTGCGGACTTGTACGTCGCTGCTTCCGAGACGTACGGCGATCGGATCCCAGGAGTGCAGTTTTCCCTGGAACACACACGGAAGCGCCTCCGCAGTACAGTTGAAGATAGCCGCATCGTAGTCTATACATGCAATTTTGGGGCTTACGAATCAGTCAAGCAACCGAAATACGTGGACCCAAGTGTGCGGTACATACTATTCACGGATGATGCTGAGCTGGAGAGCGGTCTTTGGGAGAAATGCGTTCTTGCTGGCGAACTAGAGGACCCGCGGCGCGCGTCTCGGTTAGCAAAAATTCTGCCGCATAAATACTTACCTGAGCACGACATCAGCATTTATATCGACTCGAGCCTAGAGCTCCAAGCCGAGGACGTGCGCCTCATGGCAGCCGAATGCTTGGAAGGGCAACAGATTGCCCTATACAGGCACTATAAACGTGACTGCGTGTACGACGAAATCGAATTCGTCATGCATTCGTCTGACCGTTTCGTAGGTGACAAGGGGCTCTGCCTGAGGGCGATCGAGAAGTATGAAGCTGTAGGCTACCCCCGAAAAAACGGCCTGTTCGAAAACGCCCTTATTGTGAGACGAAACACAACTGCCATCGCGTCATTGAACGATACGTGGTGGAATGAGTATATTGCGGGAACCGAGCGCGATCAGTTTGTATTCATGTACTCGTTGTGGGTCAATAATATTGAGCCTAACGCAATACGCGTCGGCAAGCAGTTTCGAAACAACCCCTACGTTGAGTTCTTCAAGCATAAATACAAGTCTTCGAGTCGTTCTGGGTCAAGCGCCTCAAGTATGGCCTCAACGTCCGCTCCAGTTCAGGAGCCGGAAGGCCAGACGCGGGATCCGTATGTCTTCATTGCTTACGCTCCTAGTTCCTACGATATGAACCTCGGTCGTACCTACAACGACTATATGGAGCGACTGCCGGCAGGATCAGAGGCGCTCTTTATCGATCACGATGCGGCATTCACTCATGATGGATGGCGGGACCTTGTACGTTCTGTTTTCAAGCAACATAGGAACGAAGTCGCCCTGTTCACCTCGGTCACAAACCGCATCAACAATCCATATCAGCGGGTTAGCCTTCTTGAGACAAACCATAGTCTCAGTGACCACGAAGCCTTCGGTGGTGCGATGGCGGGCCGCTTCGGCGCCCAAACACTCGATGTTGCGCAGCTGCCATCGACGTCGGGTGTAGTGATCGGCCTAAGCAAAGAGACCTGGCAAAAGCACAAGTTCGCCGATGGTTTCTTGAAAGTCGACAATAAGATGCATTTGTCGCATCGCGCGGCTGGTGATCCTGTGTATCTCATCCCGGGTTTGTACGTGTACCACTTTTACCGAGCCGATAACGACCTCTCGCATGCGGTAAAACCGCCCCCTGTCGACGAGACCGTTCAGCTGAGTTCAGAAGATCACAAGCTTCGCAACTTCGTTTATAGCGATCTTTCGATCGAGGAGGTTGCGCGATACATGAACCTTCTTGAAGATCATGAATTTGGGGTCTTCGTGCCAGCACGTGGAGTGTTTGCACACAAAGACTGGTACGCAAAGTTGTGCAAATACTTCGATCAGGACCGCAACCTTGGCACGGCGCTACTGAATGACAACGCTGTTGACGAGCGCGCGCCTGCTGGTACCAACTTCCTCGATCATCGTGCCTATGCGGTAGGGGGCCTGTCTGACTCTTGGCGAGACAACGAGCTGATTAAGAGGGGCTCTGGTTCTGAAAACGGGATCGGAGCTTTTGTGCTTTCGAAGCGTGCTTGGTTAGAACGCCACGTGCAGGAAGCGGTATCTGCCGAGAACCTCGAGCTCTGGGCTAACCGGGCGGGGCTATCGAGTCGAGTATTAAATGACATCTATCTCTTGGACCCCAGACCTCAACGTTTGGCCGCGCGGGCTACCTTGTTCACGGACTCAAGGTTGCGCGTTGGAGTGCTTACCCAAGGATTCTGGCCCCAGCAAGCTGGCATGGAGATGATGGTCCATAATCTCGCAAGTCAACTGACTGCCGCAGGCGATGACGTAGTCCTATTTGCGCCCAAACCCAAAGGTGAGTTCGCGGAGATTAGGGCGCAGTACATCGTTCGGCGATATAAGCACTTCAACCACATGAAGGATATGTTCCGACAGCACCACACCGTTCTCCCGTTTGATGTGCTTTACGTTCAGGGTGCGTACCTTCCGGCGTCAGCGGCAGCAGAGCTTGGTGAGGAGCTGGGTATACCGGTCGTGCTTCGTACGCACGGAGAAGACATTCAGATTGACCGTGAGTCTGGTTATGGGTATCGCTTGGATCCCGTTAAGGCAGAGATTATAGAACGCAACATTGAGCGAGTGAACTACAACGTGGTTATCGGCCCTCACATAGAAGATGAGGTGCGCTCATTGACCTCCGGTCCTGTGCAGCTTATCCACAATGGCGTAGACACGGACCATTTTCGACCGCAAGTCGATTCGAAACTCCGAGAGCATCTTGGTGTGCCTGACGGTCATCGGATTCTCTTGTGCGTAGGGCGAAACGTCCAGAAGAAGACTCTGCACCTTGCCATAGACGTATTGGCTAGAGTGCGCGAGGTTGATCCCTCCGTTGTCCTCGTCCATGCGGGCAAGGCGGGTAACGGTTTGAATCTTCGCGAGTACGCGGTCGAACGGAATCAGTCTGATTGGTTCTATGAACTGGGTGAGACAAGCTACTTCGACATGCCGAGTGTCTATGCTGGTGCTGACCTCTTTGTCTTCCCGGCCAAGACAGAAACGTTTGGGAATGTGACGGTCGAGGCGTTGGCCTCGGGACTGCCTTGTGTTGAGTTTGACTATGTTGTTAATCGGCAGAAAATTAGTGATGGTGTGGACGGCTTCATACGCCCGCACGGTGATATAGACGGCATGGCTGCGTCCGTATTGAGGTTGCTTAATGACAAAGACGAGTATGAGAGATTCTCCACTGCTGCTCGTGTTGCGGCCGAAGAGCACTTCTCTTGGCGAACAAAGGTCGGAGAGTACCGAGATATTTTCAAACGCGCGATGGGGATGTAGGCATGCGAATACTTGTGACTGGTTCCGCTGGTTTCATAGGCTCCGAGCTGACTCTGCAGCTTCTTAAGCGGGGCGATGAGGTCGTGGGCATTGATAACATGAACGACTACTATGACCCGGCGCTTAAGCGTGCTCGACTCGAACGGCACATCGATAATCCAAAGTACTCGCACGTGTACGCCGATATAGCTAACAACGGTGATGTGCAAGATGTGTTTGCGGAGTACAAGCCAGAAAGAGTGGTACATCTAGCGGCGCAAGCAGGTGTTCGCTACTCGCTTTCTCACCCCTTAGAGTATATTCGGAGCAACGTTCTGGGTTTCGCGCATATTCTGGAGGGATGTCGCGCTTTTTCCGTTGAGCACCTGGTCTACGCGAGCAGCTCTTCCGTCTACGGGGCAAATGAAAGTATGCCGTTCTCCACGAAAGACAATGTAGATCACCCCCTCAATATGTACGCCGCAACGAAAAAATCTAATGAGTCGATGGCTCACGCGTACAGTCATCTTTACGGTATACCGACTACTGGACTCAGGTTCTTTACGGTCTATGGGCCCTGGGGTCGACCTGACATGGCACCTTATAAGTTCACATCTTCGATCTTTTCCGGGGATCCCATAAATGTTTACAACTATGGTCGCCACAGGCGCGATTTCACCTACATTGATGACATTGTCATGGGCGTAGAGCGTGTCTTGGATGCTGTGCCCCTCGACACGCAAGTTGGTAGTGTCAATAGTTATGGCCCTGACTCGAGCAGTGCACCTTGGCGTATCTACAACATCGGGAATCAGGAACCCGTGGAACTCCTGACTTTCATTCATGAGTTGGAGGAGAATGTTGGCGCTGAAGCTGAGATGATAATGCTTCCCCTTCAGCCCGGTGATTTGCCGGATACGTACGCAGACGTTGAGGAACTCATTGCCGCCACGGGCTATTCACCGACAACACCGATCTCCACTGGAGTGAAAAGGTTCGTAGCGTGGTTCAGGGATTACCATGGTCTCGAAGACAGGCGAGCTGCAAGACTCGACGGTTAGTGGGTTGGCTTACAGACCCCGATGGCTAGCGCCGGTTAAGAGGAAGTGAGAGGGACGTTGCGGGACGCAGTTTCGATATTAACGGACTCTGCAGGGGGGCGAGCCCATGAGGACTATTTTTCTGCCTTAGAGGCGGTCATCGAGGCTGGTAACTTCGGACTCGTTCGAAAAGTGATCGCCAATAAGGACTTCAGGCCGCAAGATTTGGGTTATCAGTACCTGCTGCTCTCACACCTGGCAGATCATCAGGGAGTTCCTTTGGCCTTGCGTTTCACCGCGCGCGTTGCGGCGGGACATAAGGCTATGGAGAACATGGACAGTGGGGCCGTTTCCCAGAGTTTTTCTGCTCTCGTCGGTCAGCTCGCACATGTTGGAACTTTGCCTCTCGCGGAGTCGATTAGAGAAGACCGCGTTCACGTGAAGTTTTCCACCTACGCTTGTTTGTATCATTTGGCGCTCTACCAACGTGACTGGTGGGAATTTGTCAACGTCACAGGGGCTGCGATGTCTGATCTACCGAGGGAATCTGAGGTCGGGCCGGCCTTTTCCAGACCTGTACTAATGTATCTAGATGTTTGGCTGCACGCTCTCTTGCGGAGCTTTCAACTAACGGGGAGTCCCAACTCGGGGTTTTGGAAGCGTCTCATGAGGCAATACGGGAAGCCTTCAGGATGGGTCTCCAGAACGCGGACAAGAACGACGTGAAGTTCAAAGAATATTTGCGAGACACTCGCATTTTCACGCGCACGCGGATCTTGTTTCGGCGGTGCGATTAGGGCGAAATCGCAACACTGTTAGCGACTCAGCATTAAAACTTTAGACTGCTCGTTGCGGAAACATGGCCAGGAGAAGTTTAAGTATATGGTATCTTCCTACTTGTCGCGCCTGAGTACCCGACTGGAAGTGCGGTAACCTGAATGGAGTGTTCCTCTCTGCGGGCCGCCAACAGTGCGCTTAGAGAGGGTCGGTTCGAAGATGCCCTGGCTCTTTACGCGGTCGCCCGTCAAGAGGTTCCAGAGCTCTCCGGAACTATCGATTTCAACGTCGACTGGATGGGCCTGACGTTACAGAAGGGCGAGAAGAACTCTGTCGTTGCGGCAAGTGCGTTAGAACCACCTGTGGAGAAGCTCTGCCCTCGGGAGAGGTGCTGGTCATCGTGCGAGCGCGAAAGCTTGCTCGAGCAGGAGAAACGGCTCGGTTGTTCTCGCGTCGTGCGCTACACCACGTAGGGATCGTTACACTTCTCGACGATGGCGATCCAGCCCCTGAGGCGCTCGCGAAGACGCTTCGCACATCCGGCGCGAAGTTTGCGCTGATCGTCGATGAAGGGGTGCTACCCGCTCGGGATTGGTTACGCTACGCCCACAATGCCCTAAGGCACTTTAACGGCGACGGCGTTCTAGCCAATACAGGAATGGCAACGGGCGCGCCTGTGTGGATGAACGTACTCGCGCCACCGAGTCTTCTCGTGGAAGCGTTGGAGAGCGGGGCTTCGGTGAGGCGAAGGTGGTCGTTTGTCCTGACTTCTTGCTGGCGGACGTGGGCAAAGCCTCTCGAGCTGGCCTATCAAAATCGGGTAACCCGAGTAGTGTCCACCTGGTCGAAGTGTCCGCGCACCAGAAGGCCCAACATTGGCCTAGGTTCGCTGAAGATGTGTGCGTGATTATGCCGAGCGTTGATATCGACCGGGCGAGTCGTACTGCGCAGCTGCTTCATGATCGCGCGGGAATGTCAGCCGACATTATTATCGCCCACGACGTAGGGCTTCAAGGGTTCATCCCGACTCTTAACCAGGTGGCGTTAAGGAGCGACGCTTCATGGGTCGTCTATCTCGCGGAGGATGCCATTCCGGGAGCGGGTTGGCTTCGGAGGGCCCATACGAAGTTGCTTGCGAACGAGAAAAGCCTACTCGCCTTCAACTGCGGCAAATGGCACGGCCGAGTGGCATCGTTCGGGATGATCAAGAAATCTTGGGCGTATGAGCTCTACGGACCTCACATAATGTATGAGGGCTACCAATCACACCGGGCGGACAACGAGATCACGGCGATCGCGAGGGCGCAGGACCAATTCCTCTACGCCCCTGAATGCGTCCTTGTTGAACATGATCTGGAAAAGGACTTTCGCTCATCGGAGCGCGCGGCCAGTAACTTTCGACGTGACGACGCCCGGCTCTTTAGGAGAAGGTTCGAGGAGAATTTCGGCGGCGTCGTGACTTCCGAACAACTCGAGGACTTGCGAGAAGAATATCTAGATCTCAAGTCACACTATGCACGGTTGGGGCCCGCAATAAGCAACTTGCAGTCTTAGTGCATGCTCGTCGCGGTTAGCAGATGGCTGGTCCGCCCGGAAGAAGTGCCCACCGCGATTATCCGGACTAGATTGGGATGGTTGCCAGCGCGACCTTTTGCCCGTGCGTCAAGGGTCACGCGAACGCCAGATCGGTCTCGACCATAGAGCTAAAGGGGCTTCGTCCTGCCAACGTGCGTAGTGCGATAACGTAAAGGCGATGACTGAGAATGGTGAAGGGACCATGGCGCGGTTTAGCGCTGCTGTCCGTCTATGCGACCTGGCCGATGGGCGCATTGTCTTCGAAGCCGATCAGAGCCCCGAGAGTCTAAGCTCGCTTGAGCTGGTCGTGCACTCTGAGGACGGTACTTCAAAGGCGATAGACACCGAACCCGACGGTCACGCCCTGACTTTCGATCTGGCGCAGGCACTACCCGTAGCGACCGTCGAACTGCGGGACAGCGCCACTGGGCAAGCGGTTGTGACCCTGCCGGATCTGTACTTCTCGACGAACAAGGACTTCGAAGGCGGCTTTAAGTCGAGAAAGACACGACCAGACGACCCCCACCTCGACTACTTCATCGCATCGCAGACTTTGATCACTTCCGTGGACACATGGGGTACCGCGTCTCCTGCGCCGTCATATGCGCATATAAGAGTGCCGAACTCCAGCACCAGCTGAAGATGGAAAAAGCAGAGAAAATGCTTCTTCAATCATTGGTTGTCCTTCCCACTGGCGACGTGAACGCCAGCGTCCGCCTCAACAAAGAGCACCTGCACATCTCGGTGCTCTGTGCCCTCTGGCACCTCTACCTCGCCAACGGCAAACCGCTCGAATTCCTCCGGACCATTGATGCCCTCCACGGGATGGTGGCCAAGAAAGAGTTTCACTCCTTCTTCAACTTGGGATTCAACGTCTCCCTCTCACTCCGTGCACTGACTCTCCTGCAGGTGCGCCGAGGAGACGTCAAAGCCGCCCAAATTACATCCGATCTCGCACTGGAGATGTTTCAGCTCAGCGTCCGGGACTCCACCTCAAACTTTAACCACTTCAAAGAAGTCGGCTACACCCACTCACACGCGCTCGAAGCCATGAGACTTTCCCGCCGAACCAAGAGCGCCGACGACGCTCTCGTCCGACGAACCCTGTCGCGGACCCTCCGAATTCCCGAAGACACGTACCCCCAGGCCTTCGAAACAATGCACGAGACTTTCCTCGCCGCAGCCGAGCTCGTCACCCCTGACACCCAGCCCGCGCAGACCCCCACCACAGATTGAAGACGATGAACCACCCAGCCCCCGCATCTCAGCCGATCTTCCTCGACTGCACCTTCCGCGACGGCGGGTACTACAACTCGTGGGACTTCTCCCCGCAAACAGTGCTCGACTACCTCGAAGCGATGCCCGCCACCGGCGTGGACGTGCTCGAAATGGGATTCCGCTCCCTGAAGACCAAAGGCTTCGCCGGGGCGGCTGCCTACACGACCGACGAATGGCTCCGAACGCTCCCGCTGCCCGGCAACAAGACCATCGCCGTCATGGTCAACGGAGCCGAACTGGTCGGAGAAACCCCCCAGCTTGAGGTGCTCGAGCGGCTCTTCCCCAACACCGCGGACTCCTCACCCGTTGACCTGGTCCGCGTGGCTTGTCACGTCCACGAGTTCGAACGCGCTCTTCCCGCAGTCAACTGGCTGAAAGAACGCGGATACCAGGTCGGCTACAACCTCATGCAGGTCTCCGACCGCACCGAGGAAGAGGTCAAAGCCCTCGCCCGGGCCGCAGCCCAATACCCCCTCGACGTCCTCTACTTCGCCGACAGCTTCGGGTCCATGGACCCCGACCAGGCCGCACAGATCATCCAATGGATGCGCACCAAATGGTCCGGCCCTATGGGCATCCATACCCACGACAACAAGGGGCTCGCCCTCTCCAACTCCATGCGCGCCATTAAAGAAGGCGTGACCTGGGTGGACTCCACCGTTACCGGCATGGGGCGCGGGCCCGGCAATGCCCGCACCGAAGAGCTCGCCATCGAAATGGCCTCCCACCGCGGCCAAGACATCAACTACGTGCCGCTCATGGGACTTCTCCGCAAGCACTTTAAGCCCATGCAGGAGCACTACGGCTGGGGCACCAACCCCTACTACTACATGGCTGCCGAATACAGCATCCACCCCACATACATCCAAACCATGCTCGGCGACGCTCGCTACGACGAGG
This sequence comes from Nesterenkonia sp. NBAIMH1, assembly GCF_007922635.1. Taxonomy (NCBI): domain Bacteria; kingdom Bacillati; phylum Actinomycetota; class Actinomycetes; order Micrococcales; family Micrococcaceae; genus Nesterenkonia; species Nesterenkonia sp. NBAIMH1. The sequence continues at coordinate 599,791 of NZ_CP042335.1, read as the reverse complement.
AAGACATCCTCGCCGTCATCGACCACCTCCGCATCGAAGGCGGCGCCAAGTACGACATGCACACCATGGATGCCGCCAGAGAGTTCTACGGAGCAGATCCCACCGGCGAGTGGGCCCCCAACCAGCTGATGAAGGGTCGCGACGTCCTTCTCCTCGGCACAGGCCCAGGTGTGGCCACCTACCGGGAACCCCTGGAACAGTTCATCCGCACCACCAAGCCGCTGGTCATTGCGCTGAACACCCAGACCGGCATCTCCTCCGAACTCATCGACATCCGCGCTGCCTCGCACCCCATCCGTCTGCTGGCCGACAGCGAGATCCATGCCGAACTCCCACAGCCCCTCCTGACGCCGTTCTCCATGCTTCCCGAAGACGCCAAAGCATCCCTCGGCAGCAAGAAGGTCCTGGACTTCGGACTCCAAGTGCAGGCAGACACTTTCGCATTCGACGAGAAGCACTGCGTAGCGCCCACATCTCTGGTCATGGCATACGTCTTCGCGGCGGTCGCCAGCGGTGAGGCCAACTCGCTCTACCTGGCCGGCTTCGACGGTTTCCCCGCCGGCGACATGCGGAACAACCAGTCACAAAAGATCCTCAACCAGTACACCGACCACCCACAGTCCGTACCCGTGACAGCGATCACCCCGACCACATACGACGTCGTGCAGACCAGTGTCTACGGAATGCTGTGATGAGCAAGGTCACATGCTTCCTTCCCTGCCGTCAGGGCAGTCAGCGAGTGCCCCGCAAGAACATCAAACCGTTCGCGCACGTCGAGCACGGACTTATCGAGATCAAGCTGCGGCAGCTCGTGGCTGCCGATCAGATCGACGAGATCGTTCTTTCCACGAACGATCAAGAGATTCTCGACTTCGCCGAAACCTTGCAGAGCACAAAAATCCGGCTTCACCGTCGTGCCGAGGAGCTCTCCTCGAGCCTGACGAGCACTGATGCTCTGGTCGCACACGCCCACGAGCTCATCCCTAAAGGCGACATTCTGTGGACCCACGTCACCTCACCGTTCGTCACCGCCGCGCACTACGACGAGATCATCACCACCTACCAGGCCCAACGAGCGGCCGGGTACGACTCCTTGATGACAACCACCGAGATCCACGGGTTTCTCTGGCAGAACGAAAAACCCATGAACTACGACCGCAGCGTCGAGAAGTGGCCGCGCACCCAAACGCTGGAACCCGTCCACGAAGTCAACAGCGCCGTCTTCCTTGCACCGGCTGAGGTCTACAAGAACCTCGACGACCGCATCGGCGATAGTCCCTACCTGTACGCCCTGGACAAGCTCGTCAGCCACGACATCGATTGGCCCGAAGACTTTGTGCTCGGCGAAGCGATGCTCGAAAAGGGAATCGTTGAACTCTGAGTCCAGGTTCTTCCCGTCTCGTAGCGTGTGAGAACATCACTCGCATGGGTATAGAGGCCTCCTCGCTGACCTCGGCGAACAAGGCGCTGCGAGATGGCCGGCTGGAAGAGGCTGTGACCCTCTACGCGGCTGCGAGTGAGGCCATGCCCGAGCTGGCGGAGCACATCAACTTCAACGTCCGCTGGCTCAGCCGCACCCTCCAACCTGACGACGAAAGCACCGTCATTGCGGCATCGACGCTTCACCCGCCCACAGGGAAATCGCTGCCCTCCGACGAAGTGCTCATCATCGTGCTTACCCAGACCTTTGCCCGCGGGGGAGAAGCGGCTCGGCTCCTAGCCAAACGCGCGAACCACCGTGTCGGCGCCCTCGCCCTTCTCGAGGGCACCGCATCTACTGCTGACGCACTGGTCTACATTCTCCGTACGTCCACGGCCAGATACGCCCTCATCGTTTCAGAAGATACATTCCCGGCCCGGGACTGGCTCCGCCATGCCCACTACTCGCTCACTGGCCATGGGGCAGAAGCTGTCTTGGCCAACACTGCAGTGCCCGCCAAGACAGCCCAGTGGATGAATACCATGGCAAAGCCCAGCCTGCTCTCAGAGGTCCTCCAAAACGGAAACTTCGGAGAGGCGAAGAAGGTCGAGGCCCCGAATTTCCTGCTTGCGCTGACCAGCGAAGTTGATCACGGAAGAGCCTCCAGCGACCCGGTGCCAAGCAACATTCACGTGATTGAGGTCGGTCGTGGGGAGAATCATGAGGGCGGCCCTCACCTCGCAGAAGAGGTTTGTGTCATCATGCCAAGCATTGATGTGAACCGTGCCGACTACACCGCGCAGCTGCTTCACGAGCGTGCGGGAATGCGGGCTGACATCGTGATCGCTCATGACGTTGAGCGCCAAGGATTCATCCCGACCCTCAACCACGTCGCGCGACGCAGCTCCGCATCCTGGGTCGTCTACCTCGCCGAGGACGCTCTCCCAGGGGACGCGTGGCTGCGCAAAGCCCACGCGCGACTGAGCTCAACGGACTCGAGCTTGCTTGCCTTCAATTGCGGCAAGTGGCACGGTCGCGTCGCTGCCTTCGGGATGGTCAAAAAGTCATGGGCCTACGGCCTCTATGGAGACCAAGTGCTGTATGAGGGCTACCAATCGCATCGCGCAGACAACGAGCTTACGGCCATAGCAAAAGCCCAAGACGAGTTCATCTACGCACCCGAATGCGTTCTCGTGGAGCATGACCCACACAAGGACACGCGCTCTTCCGAGCGCGCAGCCAGCAACTTTCGACGCGAAGACGCCCGTCTCTTTCGCCAGAGGTTTCAAGAGAACTTCGTTGGTCTTGTGCGTCCAGAGCAGCTTGAACCGTTCTACGAGGAGTACCTCGATCTCAAAGCGCACTATGCCAAAAAAGGCCCCGTGTTGGGAGTGCCATAGGGTTATTTCCAGGTCTGCAGGGGTACGGTCCCTCCAGTGAGGAGGCCCTGTGAAAGCCACAAAGACATCCATTACGTCACTCAACGACTTGCCCCGAAAGTCCTGGGAGGCCCACGCCCTAGTCAGAACGAATGAGCGGGTGCTCTACCCACACACCCACGATGGGGAGCGCTACGACTTCATCCTCTCGCCTCGGCGCGAGGCCCACCGGCTGATCGTGTTCTTCTCCGGCGACGCCCGACGTGACAAGTTCCAACCGCCGGTCTTCCAACGGTGGAGCTGGGCCGACAAGTTCCCCGCCCACTGCCTCTACATGTCCGACCCCGCCCTCTATAGGAGCGAAACTCTCGGCCTCACCTGGTACGCCGGCGCCGCCGAACAGGACTATCTCAAACACATCTGGGGCATCGTCGACCGCATCGCAGACCAACTTGGCGTTGTGGAGTGACCCCCTAGTTTCGGTCCACTGGTTATGAGAGTTGCACTAGCGCCCGTGGGAGCGGGCAGGAAGACTGGTGTGACTATGACTTCGAAGAGACGACGCCATACCCCGGAACAGATCATCCGGAAGCTCCAAGATGCGGAGAAACTCCAGGCCGAAGGCCAGGATGTCGCCGCGGTGGCCCGAGAACTCGGAGTAACCGAGGCCACCTACTACCGGTGGAAGAACCAGTACGGCGGGATGAAGGCCGAGGACGCGAAGCGTCTGAAGGAGCTGGAGAAGCAGAATGACCGGCTCAAGCGGCTGCTGGCTGATGCGGAGTTGGAGAAGGCGGCGCTGAAGGAGCTGGCGGAGGGAAACTTCTAAGCCCGGATCGGCGCCGCGCTGGGGTCCATCACCTGATGAGAAAGATGGGCCTCTCCGAGCGCAAGTCCACGATGCTGACCGGGCTTTCTCGTTCTGCGTTCCGCCGCCGACTCAAGGGTGAGACCACTGCTGACCCTGACGCCGCGCTGCGAGGTGGCTTCGCGCCTATGCGAAGGCCCACCCGCGGTGGGGCTACCGACGGCCTACCATGACGCCCGGGCCGAGGGTTGGGCGGTCAATCACAAGAAGGTCCAACGGCTATGGCGTGAAGAAGGCCTGCGGGTGCCGGTGAAGCGCCGACGCAAGCGCGTTGGGTCTTCCACCGCGGAAGCGCCGCCGGCATGTGCGCCGAACACGGTGTGGGCAGTGGACTTCCAGTTCGACGCCGATGAGACCGGCCGCGCGATCAAGATCGCCTCGATTGTTGATGAGCACACCCGCGAATGTCTGGGCGGGATCGTGGCCCGCAGCATCACCGGTGATGATCTCACCACCCACCTGGACGCTATCGCCGCGCAGCAGGGGCTACCGCAGGTCCTGCGGTGCGACAACGGCCCGGAGCTGATCAGCCAGGCGATGGCTGACTGGGCTGGAGAGGCCACCGGGCTCCACTACATCCCGCCCGGTTCCCCGTGGCGCAATGGTTACGTGGAGTCCTTCAACAGCCGGATCCGGGACGAGTGCCTGAACATCACCAGCTTCTGGTCCCTAGCCCATGCCCGGATGATCATCACTGATTGGAAGAAGGAGTACAACACGATCAGACGCCACTCAGCGCTCGGATACCGCAGCCCCGCTGAGTATGCTGAAATCTGCACTCATTGAAGAAACCGCGGCTCTCATAACGCGTGGGCCTACTCCCGGGGGCATCCCAGTTGAACCCGAGAACGTATACGCATACGGCTCCAGCGGCGGAGGCTACGCCGCCCTCCGCTCCGCCCTATACAGGGACGGCCTCAACGTCATCGCCATCAACCCTCAGACCCAGTTGGCCGCCTACGGTCCCAAGTGGACGAGGCGATTCGCCCAAAACTGCTACGGGCGAAAGAAGATCGAAGACATTGCTGAGCGGTACCAGGGTCGGTTCACCGCACTGGACCCGCAGATTCTCAAGAACGCGCGCCACATCTTCTACGCGCAGAACACCGAAGACCAGGAACACATGGACAATCACTTCAACCCGTTTCTGAACTTCGTGGCCCAGCAGAACGCTGACGATCGGCTCACCGTGCATACCTTCGCCGACCCTCCGGTCACGCCGCAGGCGAAGACGAAGCGACATTCGACGCCATACTGCACCACATTCGCAAGGACTAGACGCGAGTCGGATCAGCGCGGGTGCTTATAGACTGCGCGGGTGACACCAGCCGCCCCTGCCTCCACGCCCGTGGGGAGTGCGGCCGATGAGCGTCCAAACCCGCGAGCTCGGCACGCCTGCCCTCCTGCAGGCCTACGCAGACCAAGTTCAGGGCCGAGGAAGAGCACTCGCTGCTGTGACTTTGCGCAGCGAGTCCGTGCAGATGCGGGAGATCCTCGCCCACCGGGCCACCCACGGCACCCTCACCCAGCACCAGCTAGAACACGCCATTCTTCACGGCACCGTCTCCGCATACTCACTGGAACCGCAATGGACCGCCCGGCTGTGCCGCGTCGTCGCCCTCCAGAACCAGAACCAGCAGGACACCGACTTCGCCATCGCCGGGCTGCGGCTCATCCTGCCGCACCTCCTCATCGGTGAGCAGCACCGGTACGGGCGGCTCCTCGCCGAAATGCTGATCGAACTCCGCAGGTTCGACGAAGTCCTCGACGTCCTCGAGAGCTACCCCACCCTCCGACGGGCATACCACGGGTACCTGCGGGTCGACGCCACCAACCCCTGGGCCCGCGGGCACAGCACCTCCCGGCCCATCGACCGCTGGCTGCGCGGATTCAACCGGCCCTTCACCCAAACCGGACTGCTCCCACTCACCATCAGCTCCGGTGCAGGCGTCCCCTTCAACCGGCTCAGCGCCACCATCCCCGCCGAACACATCATCACCGACGGGCCGCTGGTCACCGTCATCATGACCACCTTCCAGCCCGAGCGCGCCGACGCTCTGCAGTCCGCGCGCTCCATCCTCAACCAGACCTGGCAGAACCTCGAGCTGCTCATCGTCGACGACGCCTCACCCGAGGCGTTCCGCCCCGTGCTCGACGAGCTCGAACGGCTCGACCCGCGGGTGCGCGTGCTGCGGCTCGAATCCAACGGCGGCACCTACCGGGCCCGGAACACCGGAATCCGCCAGGCCCGCGGCGAATACATCGCCGGACAGGACGCCGACGACTTCTCCCACCCGCAGCGCATCGCCCAGCAGGTTCAGCAGCTCGAAAATCACCCCAGCATCCCCGGCAACCAGGTCTACACGCTCAACATGAGTGAAGATCTCGTCCGCACCCGCCGCGGCTACCACCCCTTCATCCCAAGTGCACCAGCCGTGATGTACCGGGCCGAGATCCTTCGCGCCGTCGGCGGCTACCTGCCCGCACGCAAAGCAGCCGACAATGAGCTCCTCCGACGCATCAGCACCTACGCCGGCACCCCCGTCGCCCGCATCAAAGACCCCCTCATCTTCATGCGGATCCTGCCCGACTCCCTCTCCCGGGCAGACTTCCGCCCAGGGTGGCAGCACCCCGCACGCCGCGCGTTCTGGTCCGCCTACAAGTACTGGCACCAGGTCGCCGCACCCGAAGAGCTCGCCCTCAACGGGGAAGCCTCACCCATCCACGTGCCGACGCGCTTCACCCAAGCCCCCGAGGAACCCTCACTCATCGACGTGCTGGTCATCGCCGACTGGTGCGAATACGGAGAGAGCCAACTCACCGGGATCGACGAGATCCACACCCTCCTCGAGGCCGGCTATCGGGTTGGCGTCCAGCACCAGGAGAACGCCGTGCACCTCGCCGAGCACTCACGGATGCTCCTCCCCGAGATCCAGCAGCTCATCAACGACGGGCGCATCACCTGCGTCCTCGACGACGAAACCCACCACAGCATCGGCACCGTCCTCGTCCGCAGCCCGCAGCTGCTGCAGTTCATGCCGCACAAGCCCGCGTCCTTCACGCCCGCCCGGCTGATCGTGACCGCCGACTCCGCCCCCTTCGAGCCCGGAGAGACCTGGCCCGGCTACCTCGCCGACGACGCAGCCAAGCACGCGGAGAAACACTTCGGACTGCGCCCCACATGGATCCCAGGCTCCGCGCGCATCCGCGAACTCCTCGAACACGAGATCCCCGGCCAAGAGATCCACGCACAGCCCGCCGCAGCCACCATGAACCCAGAGGGCTTCGCCGGGGCGCGCCGCCGCCGACGCGGAGTGCGGCCCGTGATCGGACGGTGGGCCGGCACCGGGCCGGAAGAGTGGCCACGCGGTGCCTCCGCCATCGAGCAGGTTCTGCCCACTGACGGCAGCGTCGACATACGCCTCTACGGGGACCCCTCCAGTGTGCTGCGCACCCTCGGCCTCGCCCGGCTGCCCGCCCACTGGCTCTGCTTCGACCCCGTCGAGATCAGCCGCGCCGCCTACACCCGCATGCTCGACTTCTACCCGCACCAGCCCCAGAAGCAGCCCGCGGGGCGGTACGAGACTCCCGTGCTCGAAGCGATGGCCGCCGGATGCATCGTCATCCTCCCGCCGTCCTTCGAGAACCTCTACGGGGATGCTGCCGTCTACGCAGAGCCGGGGGAGACCCAGCAGCTCATCCGAGACATCTGGGGAGACTCCCAGCGGTATGTGGAGCAGTCCGCCCGAAGTGTGGCTTTCGTCCGCGCTCAGGATCCGCAGGCATACCGTGAACAGATGCAGACCCTCATCGAACCCGCGCAGGAGCATGCAGTCCTATGACCCGAGGCCTCTCCACCAAACAGATCGCCGTCATCGGCGCCTACGGCATCGCGCTGCTGGCCACTCTCATCGCCGTGCTCGCCGGGGCGTGGACCGTGGCGGCCGCGGCCGGGATCATCAGCCTCGGGCTGCTGTCTGTCCTGCTGGTCTTCACTCTGGCTGCCATGACTCGCATCGCGTCGTTGACCCGTCAGCAGGTCCGGGAGATTCACCACCAGACCCGTGCGGGTGAAGAGCTCGGTCAGCTCCGGCGGCTCGAAGCTGACACGGCAGAGCGCTTTAAGGAGCTCTCGGGGACGCTGCAGGGCACCGAAGCTCGCATCGAAGCCGCCGAACGCCGCCTGTTGGCCACCTTCGAAGCCCACCGGGACCACCTCGAAGAAGACATCGCCGCACTGCGCAAGCATCTCGCGGGCGAGCGATAAGTGCAGCCCGGCGGAGGACGCTGAAATCTGCGCCCATTGAAGAAACCGCGGCCCTCATCACACCTGGACTTACTGCCGGAGCATTCTCTCAACTGCCGTGACGATAGAAGCCCGGTGTGCCGCTAACCGCTCATAGCTGCGAGGGTCACCTTCGAGCCCTGTCAGCCCCTCAGGTGACAACTCCCACGCTTGAGCTATGGCATAGATAAGAACGAGCACGTCCACCGGCGAGAGCGGACTGGCCTCGGCCGTTGCGACGGCCAGTGCCTTGTCACGATATATCTCGAGTGGCTCGGCCAAGGTTTCCGGTCGTTCGAGCTGCGCCCACATGCTGAGCCGGAGCACCTCGGGGTATGACTGATGATGATCGAACACTTCGCCTGCCCACTCAGAAAGGTTCTCTGCTCGAGGGGGGACGTTCTCCGCCATGCGGCGCAGAGCCTGTCCGAGCGCCGCGTCGAACAGCTCGGCTTTGCCGCCGTAGTAGGCATAGATCATCCGGACATTGCTTCTGGCACGCGTGGCGATCCGGTCCACGCGTCCACCGGCGAAGCCGTGGGAAGCGAACTCAGCGGTAGCCGCTTCGAGGATGCGCTCTTTCGTGGCGTCCGCGTCTCGCGCCATAGCGACCTGCTCCTGATTCCAGTTGACGGGGGAGATGCAGAGGTCTAGCTTAGTGGTAAGTATTCATTTACTTATCTAGGAGAGAATATGACTCGCATTGCCTTGGTGACCGGAGCGAACCGTGGACTCGGACGAGCCGCGGCTATAGCCCTGGGCCAGAAGAACATCCGCGTGGTGGCGTCCTCACGCGAGGGAACCACCGACGTGGTCGAAGAGATCGAAGCCGCCGGTGGTGAGGCTATTGCGCTGAGGCTTGACGTCGGCGACCCCGCGATGATTGAGGCCGGGCGCGCGGCCCTGCTCGCCGCTATCGAGCGTCAGTGGGACGCAGCCAGTATCGACATCCTCATCAACAACGCCGGTGTAGGCCTATTCGCCCCGCTGGGCGCGATCACGGCCGATGACTTCGACACGACTTTCGCGATCAACGTGCGCGGTCCGCTGCTCCTGACCCAGGCGCTCCTGCCGCATCTCGCAGAAGGCGCGCGGGTGGTGAACGTATCCAGCTCGCTGAGTCGACACTCAAGTCCCGCAACTTCGGTCTACGCCGCCTCAAAGAAGGCCTTGGAAGCCATGACGAGGAGCCTGGCCCTGGAGCTCGGTCCTCAGGGGATCAGGATGAACTCCATCGCTCCCGGTCCGACAGCTACAGACTTCAACGGCGGGGCCATGCGCGATGATGAGGGCATGCGCGATGCTCTTTCTCAGCAGACCGCGCTTGGGCGCGTCGGAGACCCGGAGGAGATCGCTGACGCCATCGTCGCGCTGATCTCCGAAGAGCTGCGCTGGGTGACAGGAGAGCGTATCGAAGCGTCGGGCGGGGCGCTCATGTGAATGACACCGCACTGTTGGTGTCCTAGGACTCTGATGCCGCTTCGGTGCCGTGGCCGAGAGACTCCCACGCTTCCGGGTCGTGCTCAGCGCACCACTGGAACACTGTGCTGGGATAGATGATCCCTCCAGCCCTCTGACCATCGAAGACCAGCAAGGGCCAGACCTGCTCCCGCTGATACCAGGCAAGAATGTCCGTCAGAGAAGCATCAGGCCGCACCCACCGCCTCAGCTCCGGAACGAGGCATGCGCACCGCTTCCACGTCCACGAATTCGGCTCACGGGCAGCAATGTCCTTCAGGTCCGCCTCGGTGATCACACCGATCGGCTGGGACGAGAAGTTCACGACCACCACCGCCTCGCTGTCGTCCGCGAGCCTGGCCGCCGCCTCCGACAGCGACTGCGTCATCCAGAGCGTGTGACTGATCGGTGAGGCCAAATCGCACGCCCGCACGGACGGGCGCTCAGCATGCTCGCGCCTCGGAGGCTCGTCATAATGGGTGGCCGAGGTTCCGGGGAGACGCGAACTCTGTTGCACAGTTTCCTGCCTTACAGATAGGTGAAAGCTCCTCTTTGAACTTTCCATTCATTTTAACGTCCCATATTCGCCTGTGAAAGACCTCCACAGGGGACACCTTCGTCTGAGCGCCCACTGAATATTTACAGCGATGTCATTCTCCACGTCAGCGCGGCACCAGGGTGAAACTCCTTGTGATCATAAGGCAGGGTGCCTGAAACCGCATGTGCTGGGGTCCAGCCCTGCACCAGCAAAAATCAAGCTTTCTGACTCACTTATTTCATTTTTGAAGAGAATAATTGCTGCACAATCTGCCACATCTCACGCTTTAAGGTCAGGGGGAGAGGAGTCCGCGCGATGTGGTCAGCGTGCAGACATATTGAGGTGCGCGAGGGGTTCAGGGCTGCGCCTCGCGTCGGACCACGACGATGGTGACGTCATCAGGTGCCTTCATCCGCTCCGTCAGCCGGAGCGCCTCCTGCACTGCCCCGTCCACGCCGCACTCCGCCAGAACCCCGTCGATCTGCCCCAGAGGGTCCTCCAGGTCCAACAGGTCCAGCAGGCCGTCGCTGCACAGCATCAGCGCCTCACCGGGCCCCAGCTGTGCAGTGCCCACATGATGCGACTCGCCTATGCTCAGTGCCAGGGGCAGCCCGGTGGAGTCCAGGTGCTCCCACGTGCCGTCAGCCCGGCGGATGAAGCTCAGACTGTGCCCGCCGTCCACATAGCTGATGGTGCCGGTGGCAGTATCAATATCGGCGCAGAAGAGGGTGGCGAACATGTTGAGATCCCCGACGTCCTCCTCCAGCAGCGCATCGATTTCGGAGACTGTGCTCAGCAGCGAACGCTCCGGGGCGGTGCGCATCGAGGCGCGAATAGCTGAGGCGATGATCCCGGCGCCGATGCCCTTTGCGGCACCACAGCGGCATGGTCGAGCTCCTGCTTGTGCGCAAGTTCGATCTGCACCCAACGGGCCAGCTCCCGGAACAGCCTCCGATCCTCCTCGCTGAGGTGCCGGGGCTCAGTGTCCAGAAGGCACAGGGCCCCCACGTGCTCGCCGCCCGGAGCCTCCAAAGGGTGCCCCGCGTAGAAGCGGAGGTTCGGGTCATCGGTGACGTACTGGCTCTCCCTGAAGGGGCCGTCCCGCTGCAGATCCTCAATGATCAGAGAGTCGGTCTGGTGAATCGTGGTGCTGCAGAAGGCGTCCTCGCGAGGGATATCTGTGATGTCCAGCCCGACCGAGGATTTGCTCCACTGCCGATCCCGATCGATGAGATTCACGCTGACCATCGGGACCCCGAAGATCTCCTGGGCCAGGCGGGTGATCCTGTCCACACGCTCATCTGGCGGGTGTCGAGAACGTTCAGGGAGTCGAGCGCCGCCTGCCGACGCACCTCATCCGTCATCATCGTAAATCCTGTTCATCGCCGTCATGATGTCGTCACGTATCTCCGGTCGAGGGCAATACACCAGCTTCTGGAGCCCCCGAGGCAGTCCCACCTGCTGGCATACTGGCGTCGATCACTGGAGCGCACTCCGACCCGAGGGAAAAACACACCATGCTCGACGAACTCGTCATCATCCCTGCCCGGTACCGGTCATCCCGTCTGCCCGGCAAACCCCTGGTGGACCTCGCCGGCAAACCGATGATCATCCGAACCGCCGAACGCTGCTTCGACGTCGTCGACCGGGAGCACGTCGTCGTCGCAACCGATGATGAGCGCATCGCCGAAGCCTGCCGCGAGCACAACGTGCGCTACGAGATGACCCGCGACGACCACCCCACCGGCGGAGACCGCGTCGCCGAAGTTGCCGCCCGCATCCCCGCCAAGACCTACATCAACGTCCAGGGCGACGAGCCCGTCTTCAACCCTGAAGACCTGCGCATCATCATCGAGGCCGCCCGCGCCGACCGCACCCGCACCTATATCGGCTACTGCGAGATGACCGAGGAGCAGTGGAAGGACTCCAAGTTTATCAAGCTGCTCTTCGGTCAGAACAAGCAGCTCATCTACATAGGCCGGGCACCGGTGCCCCACGGCCACAGCGGGGAGTTCCAGGTCGGCTATCGGCAGGTGTGCGTCTACGCCTACCCGCTTGAGGTGCTCCAAGCCTTCGCCGCCCCCGGAAAGAAGACCCCGCTGGAAGAGATCGAGGACAACGAAGTCATGCGGTTCCTCGAACTCGGGCTGCCCGTCGACGTCCTCGAAATGTCAGAGGACTCCATGCCCGTCGACCGTCCCGACGACGTCCCCCTCGTCACCGCCCGACTCCACGAGCTCGACCTCGTCTGAGCCAAGAACATCTCAGCTCAGGCTGAGGCTCCGTCGGCCTTGGCCCGTGCCTGCTCCCGCACCTGCAGAGCCGCGGCCTGGATCTCCTGGGCCTCATCGGACTGCAGGGCGCTCAGCATCAGCCGCGCCTCCTCCGTCAGCCCCGAGGTGGACGCCTGCACCCCATACAGCACCGTCATGTACCGGGCGTGCTGGGCCAGCTCCAGGGCGAGGGACGGGTCCTGCTTGCGCAGAATGAGGGCGGGCAGCTGGTTCTTCAGGAACCGGTTCCAGTAATGAACCCGCATGCGCCCGGCCAGCTTGCCCACATCGCCCGCGCCGCCCCTGGCCAGCGCCAGCAGCCCGAACACATCATGGAGGAACCGCAGCTGCTGCACCGCGGTGATCTCCGCCCGAGAGATATTGCCCCGTGAGACCCTGCGCTGCACCTCCGAGGGGTCATCGGCCTCCAAGGTGATGAAGTAGCAGTCCACGTCGTCCACCCGGGACGTGCGCTGCGCATACAGGAAAGCCGCCACCATGAACGGGTGGTCGTTGCAGTAGATCAGCTGCTCATTGAACCGGTACGGCAGCGACCTCAGGAACTCCGTGCGGAACAGCTTCTGCACATGCAGGCTGTTCAGCCAGCCCGAGTGATACTCGTGCACACGAGTGCCCTGCGCGTCCCGGATGTTCGGCGCCGGACGGTTCACCCCCACATAGTGGCCCGTGACCACCTGGGCATCCCGCACCGCGGCCTCCCTCGTCATCGCCTCCAGCGCCTGCGGGCCCAGATAGTCATCCCCGTCCGCCAGAAACACGAACTCGCCGCGAGCCCGCTCCATGATCAGGTTCCGGCCCCGCGACGGCGTGCCCGTATTGCCTTGGCGATGCACCTCAAAGCCTGCCCAGCCGGCCGAATCCGCGAAGGCCTCAGCCGTGTCCGCGGTGCCGTCCGACGAGCCGTCGTCCACCACAATCACCTCGATGTGGCCAGCCCCCAACGACTGCTCCAGGATGCTCTCCAGGCAGCGGGTGATGCGCTCACCCTCGTTGTGCGCGGTGACGCCCACCGTCACCAGAGGCTCGTCCCCCGAGACCGCCTTCACAGCGCTGCGGACACGGGAGCGCAGCGCCCGCCGACGCCGCAGCTCATCACGGGCACGGGAGACCTGACGAAGTGACGGAAAAAGAATCATCGCCTGCCATTCTGCCCTGTCATGACCGTCCGTACCTGGCAGTAAACTCAGCATTGATGCTGAAGACACTCGTGATGGGCGCAGAAGCCGGCCGGCGCACCGTGCGCGTCCTCGGACGCATACCCGGCGCCGAGCCCGCACTGGCGCGCGCCGTCATCGCCTCCGCACGGGCCGTTCCCACCCCCGCCCAAGCCGAATTCGCGGGCAAAGACCCCGCCCTGCGACGTCTTCACGCCCAAGCTGCCACCGTCCTGTTCGAAGCCAACCCGCGCGGCGCCCAACAGCTCCTGGACCAGCTGGACCTCGACTCCGCGCACAGCGCCGACCACCTCGAACGCATGGCCGTGCGCTACATGAAGCTCGGCGAATTCGAAGCAGCCCTGGCCATGCGCCAGCGCGCCGCCGAACTCGGCCCCCACGACCCCCGTCGGCACCTCGCCCTGGCCCGCTCCCTGCAGCGCGCCAGCAAAAAAGGCCTCACCCGAGACCCCGTCCTCGGACTGCGGCCCGGGGGAGAGCCCCAGGTCGCCGAAGCCCGCCAGGCCCTCCGAACCGCCGCCGAGCTGGCACCCGGGCACCCCGCCGTGCTGCGCGAACAGGGCGACCTCGAATTCGCCCACGGCGACCAGGAGCGCGGACTCGCCCTCCTCGAGGAGGCTGTCGCCGCGCGCCCCACCGCCGCCGGGTACAAGGACCTCGGCCAGCGGTACCGCAAACCCCAGATCCAGCGCCTCGACGACGCGCTCACCGCCTACGAGAAGTCCCTGCAGCTCAGCCCCCGCGACGGGCAGGTCTTCCGCGCCGTGGTCACCCTCGGCTGCCGCACCAGCCACGACTGGCCCCGCCTCTGGCGCAGCGCCCTGCTCTACGAACGCTCCCGGGGGGTGCGTCTGCCCGGCGCCGGCAGCCGACGGCGCAGCCGGCTCGCCGCAGAGTTCGCCGACCTCTTCACCGAAGCGCCCATCACACCAGCCCGCGCCCACGGCGCGGTGGCCCGGCTGGAAGAGACCGGGGGAGCGCGCGGCCGGCTCTCCTGGCCCACCACCGCCCTCATCACCTACCGGCTGCAGTTCGCCGGGCACCTCGCCGCCGGATTCCGGCTGCGCCGCCAGCTCGCCGCACGCACCCGCGACTGGCTCGGCAGCGTCTCCGCAGGCCACGCCGGCCACCGGCAGAAGCTCCTTGCAGCCCAGGTCTACCTCGACCGCCTCGACGAGGCGCTCGCCCTCATCGACCCCATGCCCTGGAAGCCCCAGAACCCTCTGGCCGCCCAGCAGCTGCGCAAGCTCGCCGCCGACGTGCACCTGCTGCGCGGCAGCACGGGCCCCTACCTCGAATACTCCCGCAGCGCCCGGGCCCAGCAGCCCATGCAGGCCGAAGGGACCGCCGAGCAGCTCGTCGCCGGCAAGCGGGTGGCCATCGTCGGCCCCGTCGACACCGGCGACCAGCTCGGTGAGCTCATCGACAGCTACGACGTCATCGTCCGGCCCCGGTTCGCCCCCGAGTTCGTCCAGCAGCACCAGGACGCCCAAGGCAGCCGCACCGACATCGTCTACCTCAACGACCACGACATCCACGCCTCCGTGCCCGCCATGCAGGAGGCCGTGGACGCCGGGCAGCTGCAGCTCGCCGTGGCCCGCCCTAGCAGCATCAGCCGCCACGGCACGGCCCAGCAGCCCTGGCTGCGGTTCTACCGGCAGGAGTTCGCGCTCTCCCACCACGGCGCACTGCTCGGCATCCCACGCATGGTCTACGACCTCGCCCAGTTCGAGCCCGCAGAGATCGCGGTGTTCAACACCGACCTCTACACCGGCACTGACGCCTTCGCCGCCGGGTACCGGGAGGACAAGGACACCGTCTTCGGCCCCGGCTCCGCCATGAACGACCTCATCGTCAACCACGACCTGCGGTTCGACTTCACCTTCCTGCAGCGGCTGCAGCAGGCCGGCCTCCTCACCGCCCACGGGCGCACCGCCGAAGTCCTCAGCCTCACCCCAGATCAGTATGTCCGCGCTCTCGAAACCGGAAGCGCCCTGCGATAGGAGAAAGACCATGGCTGTGTCACTGCACGGGCTGCGCGGAAAGATCGCAGGCGCGGCCGTGCTCAAGGGAGCCGTCCGCCGGGCCGGCTCCCTCACCCCGGTCGCCAAAGCGATCAGCACCGTCGCCGACGCTGTGGAGCCCGGCACGGTCGCCGCAGGGCAGGCCGAAGCCAGCGGGTCCTACCGCGGGCTCCTCGCAGGCATGCTGCGCGAAGCGCTGCCCGCACCACCCGTCGACCACACCGACGTGATCTTCGACGCCGTCTGCGGACTCATCCCCGGCCCCCGCACGGAACACGTCAGCTACCAGCAGCTCCTGGACCGCGCCGAAGCCCAGCCCACCGCCGGCAACCTGCTCGCCGCCGCCGCCGAGGCCCGCCGGCCCTACAACGCAGACCTCACCCGGGCCCTTCAGCTCTACGAAGCCGCCTTCGAGAAGAACCCCCACGACCTCCGCGCCTACGAAGGCATCCTCAGCACCACCGGGCGCACCGACCTGGACTGGCAGCGCGTGTGGGAGGCCGCCTCCGTGCTGAAGCCCCGCCGGGGCCTCCTCGGCGCCGACTCCCTCTTCTGGGTCCCCATCAACCAGCTCTTCCAGCCCCAGCCGCCCGCAGAAGCGCTCCGCCGAGCCAAACCCCTGCTGGAGCAGTACCGCCCGCGCGTCACCCGGCTGCACCAGCTGCTCATCGAAACCATCACCGCCCGCCTGCAGTTCCTCGGCGAATTCCGGGCAGCCCAAAGCCTGCGCGCCGCCATGGCAGAGAACAGGGTCCGCGAGCTGCGCGGCATCCCCCTGGAATCCCCCCTCTGGCTCAAGCACCTCCTCGGCGCCTACGCCCACCTGGACCAGGACGCCCGCCTGCTGCGCACCGCCGCCCGCCCGCTGGTGGACACCGGCACCGCACGCGCCGGCATCGCCGCCGAGAAGCTGCGCGCCGACGCCGCCCTCTACACCGGCGATGCCTCCCACCTCATCGCCCACGCAGCCCGCCGGCGCGAACAGCTCACCCTGCCCGGCGAGGAGCTCATGCATCAGCTCGTCCACGGCAAGCGCATCGCCGTCGTCGGACCCGCCGCCGCCTCCGATGCCCTCGGAGAGGCCATCGAGGACTACGACATCGTCGTGCGCACCCAGTACAAGCCCCAGACCCTCCGAGGCAGGGCCGCGAAAGTCGGCGAACGCACCGACATCGCCTACTTCCAGACCAAAGACCTCACCTCCGACTGGGACCAGCTCGCCGAGACCATCCCAGCCAGCGGCGTGAAGCTGGCCGTGGCCCGGCCGCTGATGCACACCGTCCTCTCCGCCGAAGAGCGGCAGGCCCCCGACTGGCTGCGCTTCGCCCGGTTCGAATACGGGCTCTACTTCCGCGGCGCGCCCCTGGGCATCCAGCGCATCCTCTACGACCTGCTGCAGTTCGCCCCCGCCGAGGTCGGCCTCTTCCACGCCGACTTCTACGCCGGGACCGGCACCTTCACCGCCGGATACCGGCACCAGGAGAACACCTTCGGGCCCCACTCGGCCCTGAACGACCTGGTCATGATGCACGACCTCGGCTACGAGTTCCGGTTCGTCCAGCGCCTCCTCCGCGCGGGGACCATCACCGCCCACGGCACCGCCGCCGAAGTGCTCGGCCTCAGCGAAGACGAGTACCTCGGCCGGCTCGAGAGCGGACCCCTGGCCGCGCTCTCGCCCAGCCGAGCCCTGCGGCAGTGACCGCTCACCACCATCGGCGCCCCGCTCACCGGCAGGTCGTTATGATTCTGTGATCCTTTGACCCCTGCCGTACCCTGGGGCCGTGACGGATCACCTTTTGGACAGCACCCCCGCCCCCGAGGAAAGGGGACGGAAGAAGAGCTCCCTCGGCAGACGAGTCCTGCTCGTCACCCTCTCCCTGGCAGCCCTGGTGGTGGTCGGCGGCGTCGCAGCCGTCGCCCTGTACCTCGGCTCCCTGAGCTCCAACTACGAGGAGTCCGTCAACGTCCTCCCCGAGGACCAGACCTTCCCCGACGGTGACCGCCCCGACAGCCCCACCGTCGAGGACGAGGACGGCGACGAGTCCGAATCCGACCAGCTGAACATCCTGCTGCTGGGCTCGGATGCAGGAGGAGGCTCCGGCGAGGACGAGAACGTCCCATGGCTGCCCGACGCCGCCCGAGCCGACAGCATCATGTGGGTCCACGTCCCCCACGACCGCGAATCCGTGCAGATCATGTCCATCATGCGCGACACCTGGGTGCCCATCGCAGGCCAGAGCGAAGCCAAGATCAACGCCTCCCTGAGCTACGACGGCCCCGAGACGGCCGTCGCCACCCTGGAGAACCTCATCGGCGTGCCCATCGACCACGTCGCCGCCGTCGACATGGAAGGCTTCCAAGGCCTCGTGGAGGGCATGGACGGGGTCACCGTGAACTCGCCCCAGAGCTTCACCTCCCAGGACGGCTACCACTTCGAGGCCGGATCCCAGGAGCTCACCTCCTCCGAGGCCCTGAGCTTCGTGCGCGAGCGCCAAGCCTTCAGCGACGGCGACTACACCCGAGTGGCCAACCACCAAGCCTTCATGGAAGGTGTGCTCAGCGGCGTCCTCACGCCCCAGAACCTCTCCAACCCGGCCCGGGTCCACGACATGGTCACCGGCTTCACCCCCCACATGACCGTGGACTCCGAACTCTCCGAATCCGGATACGTCGCAGACCTCGGCTGGGAGATGCGCAGCGTCCGCGCCGGGGACATCACCAGCTTCACCCTCCCCAACAACGGCATCGGCACCGCAGGCTCAGAGTCCATCGTCGTCGCCGACTACGACGCCTTCGACGAGGCCGGGGAGGCCATGCGCGAGGGCACGTTCGAGCAGTACGCCGACCAGCACTGATTGGTTCCCCGGCACTGAAGCGCCGTAAGCTGGGGAGTCATGACATCGCCCCAGGACGACGCTGCCGAGCTCGAGGCACTCGCCAGCCATCCGGACACCGACTGGGATGTTCTCCACTGGATCGCTGAGAACTACCCGGAGCTCAGGCCTGCCGTAGCAGCCAACCCAGGCACCTACCAGGAGCTCATCGACGCGCTCGCCTCCCTCGGAGATCCAGAGATCGACTCGGCCATCGCCATGCGCGGCCGCAGCGGCATCAACTCCGGCCGGGCCGCCACAGACCCGCTCGCCGGCATGTTCGACACCTCTCGCCGACTGCCCGCCTACATCGAGCCGGGCTACCAGGACTACGCGCCCTACCCCGCAGCCGGCCAGGCGCAGCCCGTCCAGGACGAGCCGGCCTACGAGGAGCCGCCCACACCGCAGCCGGCCGCGTACACGGCCCCTGCTGCCATGCCGCCGGAGCCGGAGCCGGAGCCGGAGCCGGAGCCAGAGCCCGTGCAGCGCACGCCGGCCCAGTCTGAGGCAGCGCCGCCCGCGCCAGTCCAGCCTGCGCCAGCCCAGTCGGAGCCAGCACATTCGGTCCCGGCCGAGGAGGTCGCCTCCGCGCCCGTCGTCCCCAGCGAGCCCGCTGCCGACTACGACGACACCTCCACTCAGGCCTACCCCGCAGTGGCCGCGCAGCCCGCAGCCATCCCGCCTGCACCCCACCAGACCCCCGGATACCGGCCGTCGGCTGCCAGACGGCGGCGCTCCATGGTTCCCGTGGCGGCAGTGATCGGCCTCATCGCAGTAGTCGGACTGGGCATCGTCGCAGCCTTCGCGCTGCTCACCGGCGACGAAGACCCCGTCGCCGACGAGCCAGCCCCACCGGCCGAGGAGCAGCCCGTCCAAGACCCCGCCGAGGACGAGGACGAGGGTGAGCCCACCCCGCCGGAGGAGGACGACGCCGAACCTGAGGAGGACCAGGTCCTCGAAGCGCAGGCAGCCGTAGCCTCCTGCCCGAGGACACCAACTGTGAGGCCCAGGAGGACGCCGAGACCTTCGCCGCATGGATCAGCGCCGGCGCCGAGGGCGACGGCATGACCGACGAAGACGTCAGCACCGCGCAGGAGTCCCTGGCCGGGCTGCAGGACTCATGCGACGCCGAGCACGCCGGTATGACCGTCGGGGAGCTCCGGGCCGAGGCCCCCGACCACCAGATGCTCAACGAGCTCAGCTACGACTGGGTCGACCGAGGCATCGGAGACCGCGGAGCCCAGACCGTCAGCGGCTTCGTCACCCCCGACGGCAACATCGCCTGCGACTTCTCCGACGGTGTCAGCTGCACCGTCTATGACCACCAGTACACCGACGGCTGCGACGGCAATGAGGGCACCACCTACTCCATGACTGTCAACGGCGCCGAGATGGACTGCGACAGCCACGTTGGTGACGCGGGCGACCGGGAGACGATGCCGCACGACGAGATCGGCACCGACGGCTTCATCGAGTGCGCCTCCCTGGACGACCGGGTGAGCTGCTACAGCGCACTTAACCCCGCCGTCGGATTCGAGATCTCAGACATCGGCCACTACACCTACGGCTCCGGCTGAGCCGACTGGCAGGCCCATTCGCAAGCTGAGGGCCAGCCTCTGCTGTAGGCCAGCTGCGCGCCTGGCTGTAGGCCAGACGCGCGTCAGGGGCCGCTGAGGCCCCGTGAAGGCCTAGCTGAGGTTCAGGGCCCGCACGATCCGGTCGGCGCAGCCAGGGCCCTCCTCGGGCAGCTCACCGGAGGGCCCGGTGACGAAGTTCAGGTGACGGGCCCGCCACCGGCTGTAGTCCAGGTGCTTGAGCCGCATCGCCGTGTTGGCCGCCTCCTCCGCGGTGGCGACGATCGGCCCCGGCGATTCCGCCTCGTAGTCCAGCGGGAAGCCGCGCGTGTTCCGGAACTCCTCCAGGTCATAGGCCCAGAAGATCGTCGGAATGTCCTTCAGCGCAGCCTCGTACACCACCGCCGAATAGTCGGAGATGATCACATCGGCCACCGAGAGCCAATCCATGATGCCGAACTCGGCGCCGCTGACGGTGCTCCCGTCGTCGGGCACCGGAGTCTTGTCCACCGGGTGCGGGATGATGACCAAGTTGGTGTCCGTGCCGCGGAACTGCTCAGCCAGCTCCTCATAGGGCAGGCCCCGCTTCAGCCGGGATGTGGGCGTGTACAGCACAGTGCGTCCCTCGGCCAGCTCCGGGTGGCGCCTGAGAATCCGCTCCCGACGCTTCTGGCTGCCCTCGTCATCCAGCAGGTAGTCCACCCGGGCCATGCCGAAGGGCTGCACCGACTCCGGCGCAATCTGGAAGGCCTTGGCGAACACCTCAGCGGGCACCGTGCCGGCCGCGCACATGAACGTGTAGTTCGCATGCATCCGCATCACCTTCGCCACCGCAGGATCCGGGCCCTCAGGGGTGCCCGCCACCAGGTAGGCGAAGTTCTTGAACCCGCCCATCGCGTGCCAGATCTGCCCCACAGGCAGGCCCTTGCGATGATTGAGCACGCTGACCGGGATGATGTAGCCGTCCACCAGGATGCCCCGGCAGGTGGCCAGGTGGTACATCTCCCGCACCGCGGCGAACAGGTATCCCATGGAGAGCTTCTTGTGCTTGATCACCTTGATCTCATAATCCGGGTGATTCCGCCTGATGGAATCCTTCAGCAGTGCGAAGTCCACCCGAATCTGGCGCAGATCCCTGGTCATCAGCACCACTTTGCGCTGCGTGGGCAGCAGCTTCAGCACCGCGTAGATCATGCGGGCTCCCAGGACCATGATTCCTAGGGCATACGGGAGGACTCGGCGAATAGCTGCATCCTCCCTCAGGGCCTGACAATGAGCGAATATTTATCACGGATACCCTAACTCACCCCGCATTACATCCGGGTAGCTTGGAGGCACTATGCGAATCACCATTCACCCCACCACCGAAGGCGTGCTCAACGACGACGCCGGCTCCACCGTCCGCCGCACTGTTCTGCCCTCCGGGGTCAGGGTCCTCACCGAGCAGATGCCTGGCGTGCGCAGCGTGACCATCGGCTACTGGATCGCCGTAGGATCCCGGGACGAGGCCGAGCACCAGTACGGCTCCACCCACTTCCTCGAGCACCTGCTGTTCAAAGGCACCCGCACCCGGTCCGCCCTGGACATCGCCGCGGCCTTCGACACCGTCGGCGGGGAGTCCAACGCCATGACCGGCAAAGAATCCACCTGCTACTACGCCCGGGTCCTGGACACCGACCTTCCCATGGCCGCAGAGGTCCTCACCGACCTGGTCACCTCCGCGGTCATCGACCCTGACGAGATGGAGACCGAGCGGGGCGTGATCCTCGAAGAGCTCGCCATGGACGAGGACGACCCCACCGACGTGGTCCACGAGCGCTTCTCCGAGCAGGTGCTCTCCGGGCACCCGCTGGGCCGGCCCATCGGCGGCACCACCGAAGCGATCCTCGCCGCATCCCGCGCCGACGTCGTCGACCACTACAGGCGCTGGTACCGGCCCGAGGAGCTGGTCATCACCGCCGCCGGAGGCGTGGACCACGACGAGCTGGTCAGCATGGTCGCCCAGGCGCTCGAGGCCAGCGACTGGGACGTCAGCGGCCGCGGAGAGCCCGCAGCCCGCCGAGTGGGGGACGTGCAGACCATCCCGGTGGACGAAGGGGTGGTCAAGCACCGCAAGAGCATCGAGCAGTCACAGGTGATCATCGGCGGCCGCGGGCCCGCCGCCGGAGACGAAGACCGCTTCGCCCTGTCGCTGATGCACGCCATCCTCGGCGGAGGAATGTCGTCGCGGCTGTTCCAGGAGGTCCGTGAGCGGCGAGGGTTGGCGTACAACACCTACAGCTTCTCCGCGCCCTACACCGACGTCGGCTACTACGGCCTCTACGCCGGATGCATGCCGGAGAAGGTCGACACCGTCACCCAGGTGATGATGGAGCAGCTGGAGCGAATCGCCTCCGAGCCGGTCGGCTCCGAGGAGCTCACACGTGCCAAGGGTCAGCTGCGCGGAGGCACGGTGCTCGGCATGGAGGACACCGCCTCCCGGATGCAGCGGCTCGGAAAGGCTGAGCTGGTGCGCGGGGAGTTCGTCGACATCTCCGACTCGCTCGCCGAGATCGACGCCGTCACCGCCGATGACATCACCCGTGTGGCCCGTCGCCTGGCGGAGAGCCCCCGGGCCACCACCATCATCGGCCCCTGAGCCCGGCTGCGTCGTCGTCGTTCAGACCTGCGAGGGTCCTGGTGCCCTGCTCAGGCGTCCCGCCGCACGACGGCGACCGTGACGTCGTCGGGCGCCTTCATGCGTTCGGTCAGCCGCAGCGTCTCCTCGACCGCTCCGTCGACGCCGAACTCGGTGAGGACCGCATCGACCTGCCCGAAAGGATCATCCAGATCCAACAGGTCCAGCACACCGTCGCTGCAGATCATCAGCGCATCCCCGGGTTCCAGATGCACCGTGCCCACGTGATGCGGATCCCCCATGCGCATGGCAAGGGGCAGTCCGGTGGAGTCCAAGTGCTTCCAGCTGCCGTCAGCGCGGCGGATGAAGCTCAGGCTGTGCCCGCCGTCGACATAGCTGACAGTGCCGGTGGTGGTGTCGATGTCCGCGCAGAAGAGGGTGGCGAACATGTTGAGCTCCCCGATGTCCTGCTCCAGAAGCTCGTCGATCTCCGAGACCGTGGCCAGCAGCGAACGGTCCGGGGCGGTGCGCATCGAGGCGCGAATGGCTGAGGCGACGATCCCGGCACCGATGCCCTTACCCATCACATCGGCAAGAGTGACTCGAAGCTGATCCTCGCGCAGCGCCACATCATAGAAGTCGCCTGCCACGCTCCCAGCCGGCGCGGAGCCGGCCGTGACGGTGAAGCCAGCGGGCTGGGGCAGCTGGGCGGGGGAGAGGGCCCGCTGCACCACAGCGGCATGGTCCAGCTCCTGCTTGTGGGCAAGCTCTGTCTGAACCCAGCGGGCAAGGTCCCGGAACAGCGTCCGGTCATCCTCGCTGAGGTGCCGCGGCTTGGTGTCCAGCAGGCACAGGGCCCCGACATGCTCTCCGCCCGGAGCCTCCAGGGGGTGCCCGGCATAGAAGCGCAGGTTCGGGTCACCGGTCACGTACTGGCTCTGGCTGAAGGGGCCGTCCTGCTGCAGATCCTCAATGATGAGGGAGTCGGAATGATAGATGGTCGTGCTGCAGAAGGCCTCCTCGCGGGGGACGTTCGTGACGTCCAAGCCGACCGAGGACTTGCTCCACTGCCGATCCCGGTCGATCAGATTCACGCTGACCATCGGCACTCCGAAGATCTCCTGGGCCAGCCGGGTGATCCTGTCCACCCGCTCATCCGACGGGGTGTCGAGAACGTTCAGCGAGTCGAGCGCCGCCTGTCGGCGCGCCTCATCGATCATGACCTGAAATCCTGTTCACAGTGGGCATCATTACATATTCCCATTCGATGGTAGTGCACCACGTCAAATAGACCCAGGGGTATAGAATTGCAAAGTCCTAAGTGTGCCGACACGATGGTCCCTTCCTCACAAAGGCCTTGCGTGTCGAGCTTCTAAGCCGCATTCGACGTACGTGCCGTGCGGGCGCCTGAGCGCCCCGAAGTGTTGAGGAATTCTGAGTGGAGCGTCCCGCCCCGGCCGAGGGTGTCAACCCGGCCACCGTCGACCGTGCCTATGCGCAGCAGCTGGGCCTCGATGCCCTGATCCATCAGCAATGGATCCCCCTGCTTCATCATGACGAGAGCTCAGTGCCGGAGGAGCCTGAGGGCGTCCGGCACATTGCAGCGACAGCCTCTATGACGCGACGCCGTCTCCACGCGCTCCACACCGAGCACGGCGAGCGCATCCACGTGCACGAAGTGTCCTCAGACGAGCTGACGTCGCTGCTCCTGGAGGCCTTCGGCGAGGAGATCGCAGACGACGCCGCCATGGCCCTGCACCGCGCGAACCCGTTGGCCTCCGCCCGGACGGTCTTCACCCGCCCCCAGGCGATCGGGCTGATCCTGGCGCTGGTGATCACCCTCGTGTGCCTGATCGTCTGGCCCTCCGCCGCCCTGGGCACCCTCATCGCAGCGGCCGGCATCGTGTTCCTCTGCTCCACCCTGTTCAAGTTTGCGGTGGCTACGCGCGGGGCCGGCAGCGACATCACCAGCTTTGTGAGCGAGCCGGAGCCGCCGGCGATCTCCGACGACGATCTGCCCCCGTACACGGTGCTGGTCCCGGTGTACAGGGAGGAGAACATCGTCGCGCAGCTGGTGCACAACCTCGGCGGCATCGACTACCCCCAGCACAAGCTCGAAGTGTTCATCCTCGTGGAGGCGGAGGATGACGCCACCCGCAACGCAGTGCTGGAGTCCAACCCGCCGGCGCACTTCCACATCATGACGGTGCCCGACGGCATGCCCCGCACCAAGCCGCGCGCATGCAATGTGGGCCTGCGCTTCGCCCGGGGCGAGTTCCTCGTGATCTACGACGCCGAAGACACCCCAGAGCCGGATCAGCTGAAGAAAGCCGTCGCCGCCTTCCGCCAGGCCGACAGCAGCACCGTGGTGCTCCAGGCGGCCCTGAACTACTTCAACGCCCGCGAAAACATGCTGACCCGCATGTTCACCCTGGAGTACAACTACTGGTTCTACTACATGCTCCCGGGCCTGGACGCCGCAGGGCTGCCCATCCCGCTGGGCGGAACCTCGAACCACTTCCGCACCTCCGCCCTGCGGGAGCTCGGCGGCTGGGACCCCCACAACGTCACCGAGGACGCCGACCTCGGCATCCGCGCCTCCGCCCTGGGGTACCGGGTGGGGGTGATCAGCTCCACCACCATGGAGGAGGCCAACACCTCGGTGCCCAACTTCATTCGGCAGCGCAGCCGGTGGATCAAGGGGTACATGCAGACCGTGCTCATCCACGCCCGCAGGCCCGCAGCACTGATGAAGGAGGTGGGCCCCGTCGCCTTCCTCTCCTTCCTGCTGCTCATCGGAGGCACCCCCGCCACCTTCCTCCTGGTGCTGCCGTTCATGGCCGTGACCGCCGTGGCCGTGCTCTTCCCGGAGCTGATCGGCCCGCTGGATCTGCCGGTGTGGCTGCTGGGGCTGGGGATGGTCAACTTCTTCGTCGGCTCAGCCCTGATGGTGCACCTGACGATGATGGGCCCCTACCGGCGCGGCACCTTCACCATGGTCCCGTGGGCGCTGCTCAACCCGCTCTACTGGGTGCTGCACTCCATCGCGTCCTACAAGGCACTGTGGCAGCTGCTCACACGCCCGCACTACTGGGAGAAGACAGCCCACGGCCTGACCCAGGAGACACACGCGGACGCTGAGCCCGCACAGGAGGCGACCCATGTCAGCTGAGGCACCCGAGCGGAGCACCAGCGCCCCCGGCGACCGTCGCATCGTCCCGGCTCGGACGCCGCGGCTCTTCCTGCGCAACAGAGCCATCGATCTGGCCCTGGCCTCACCGCTGATCCTTGCCGTGCTGCTCCTGAACCCGTACACGCTGAGCACGGGCACCATCAACCAGCAGCTCGTCGCACAGATCCTCGCCGGCGGCGACGCGGACGGTCCGGCCCAGCCGGCCGGCCTCATCCCTCGAGTCCTGGTCACGCTGCTGCCGCATGAGAATGCACACGTCATCCTTGCGCTCGTGGGCGCCCTGCTGGGGGGACGGCTCCTGCACTATCTTCTGGCCGCCCTCTGGCGAGAGAGCGTCGCCGTCTCGGTCACCACCGCCTGTCTTCTCACCCTTGCTGCCAGCCCGCTGTTCGCCTTCATCGCCCTGACCAACTTTCCGCTGATCCTGGCTATGACCCTGTTCGCGATGTCAGTCGTCGGTGCCATGCGCATGGCCATGTGGAACGACACCCGCGCCGGATTCAACGCCGGCGCCACCCTGCTGCTGGCCGTGCTCAGCCACCCACTGGCCCTGGTCTGCGCCGCTGTGCTGGCCGTGTCCATGCCGTTCCTTCCCCACGCGCGGGGCCAGCACGAGGGGTCCGCCGGGCGAACCTGACCGTCATGCTGTTCCCAGTCATCGCCGCCACCATGATGTGGGTCGTCTTCGAGGTGCTGTTCTTCGGCCTGGGTGAGACCTGGGCCCTCTACACCTCATTCCTGCAGGGCGCCGGCGAGCGCGCGGCCTGGCTGCTCAGTGTGGCTCAGGAGCCCGCGGGCCTGGTCATCTTCGGCCCCTTCCTGGCCGGTCTCCTCCTGTGGCCGGTGCTGCGCCACGAGGGCGTGCCCCTGGGGAGCGGGCTGGCGCTGACCGTCGTCATGGCAAGCTACATCCTCGGGGTGATCTCCCTGGCGGACACGGGCTCTACGTTCATGGTCACCATGATCATCGGCATCGTATTCTTCCCCCGCCCCAAGGCCGCCTGGTCGAAGGCGGGCATGGGGCTGATCATGATGATGCTTCTGGCCGCCACATGGTGGGGCAGCTGGCACCACGAAGTGATGCACGAATGGCTCACCACCGCCTTCACTCTCTGACGCACGGGCTGACCCACTACACCCAGGCCGACCAGTCCGCCTTGCGGATCATGCAGTGGATGCCCTTCACGCCGTCCACCACCTGACTGACCTCGAAGTCCGCGCCCGCCGACAGGTACGCCATCGCCACCTGTTGAGGCACCCCCATCCGCTGGTGGAGAAACTCGATCGCGCTGCGCGTCGCATTCTGCATCGCCAGATTCAGATCCTCGTCCATCCCTGACGGGATCCAATGGGTCGGGGTCTCGATCACCGGCCCCACCGCACCGCCCACCGTCTCACCGCGGCGCTCGCCGGGGATCACGCTCAGGCGCATCGTCGCCCGCAGTGAGGCCTCCAGGGCGGTCAGGGCGACCTCCCCGTTGCCCTGGGCGAAGTGCGGGTCCCCGGTGAAGAACAGCGCCCCCTCGGTGAGCACCGGAAGGTAGACCGTGGTGCCCACCACCGTGTGCTTGATGTCCATATTGCCGCCGAACTCGCCCGGCGGCTGGGTCCGCAGGGGCTCCGCCGCTGTCGGGGCGGTGCCCATCATGCCCATGAACGGGGACAGCGGAAACCGGACCGTCCGGCCCTCGCCCGCATCCAGGAACCCGTGCTCCACGCCCTCGTGGTCACCGGTCCAGCTGAAGAGGCTCACATTGCCCTCACCCTGGGGGTACTCGCCCGGCAGCGCGCCCAGCCCATGCCTGTTGCTGATCACCCCGTACGGGACCCGCGGGGTCAGCTCCTGGATGTCCACCCGCAGCAGGTCGCCCGGCTTCGCGCCCTCCACACGGATCGGACCGGTCACCACATGAGGCCCCGGGGCCTCGCCGGCGCGTTCGGCGCGGGCGGCGACGTCCACCGCATCCTGCAGGACCTCCTGCACCTCGTACTGGCCGAAGAAGCGCTCCGGGTCCTGTCCCTGATCCGGAAGGATCCCCTCGTGCGAGAGCGTGTCGACGGTCACCGAGGCGCCTGAGGAGACCTCGAGAACCGGGTCTGTGGCGGAGGTGGGAAGCCACCCCCACTGGGCGGTGTCCGGCGAGGTGGACAGGTAGTGCTCACCGGGAATGGGTCCGGTGCCGGGCTGAAGGACGGGGCGGTGGCTCATGGCTCTCCTCACAGAGCGGGGGCAACTGTTGAATGCTGAATTTCAGCACATTGTTTGTGCAGGCGGGACGCTTCTTTAACCATTTGGAACGATCCAAGATACGTGGCTGTAACACGCAATCCTTAGTGTCTTCACCTATGTATACATCAATGTCCACAGATGGGCATAACGTCGATATCGCCGCTCCCGGCACCGGAGGCTCCGCAGCCGACAAGGTCTACTACGGGCTGCGCGAAGACATCCGCGCCGGCAGCGTCTACCCCTGGGACCGTATGACCGAAAAGACCGTCGCCGCGCACTTCGGCGTCTCCCGGACCCCCGTGCGGGAGGCCGTGGGACGGCTCTCCGCCGAGGGGCTGCTGCAGCGGCACCCGGACGGCTTCGGCCTGGTGCTGCCCAGCGCCGAGACCATCAGCGGCCTCTACGAAGCCCGCGTGGCCATCGAGCTGCAGGGCATCCGCCGGGTGGCCGAAGGCCGAGGCGAGTACGACCGTGCGCGCCTGCAGCGCCAGCAGGCCCGGTGGGAGCAGGTCGTCGCCGAACCGCCGGCCGCCGAGCCCTGGCTGACGGCCTGGGATGAGGAGTTCCACCGCGAGATCCTCGCCGCCTCCGGCGAGCCCGCCCTGGTGGACGTGCTCAGCCACATCAACGACCGCATCCGTGCCCTGCGCATGTACGGCTACATCGCCCTCGAGCAGCTCGTCTCATCGGCCCGCGACCACCTGAAGATCCTCGAGGCCCTGCTGGTCGGCGACTACGCAGCAGCCCAGGCGGCCCTGGAGGAGCACATCGTCTCCACCCGCAACGACTCGCTGGCCCGGGCCCTCCAAGGCTCCGGGGCGGCCGGCTTCACACGCCGGGCCCCCAGCCTGGTCACCCCCGAGCCCTCACACCGCACACCGACAGAGTTCGCACCCGAATCGAACGAGGAGAAGAACCGATGAAGAAGACAGCACCCCTGCTCTCAGCTGCCGCCATCACCGGGCTGGTCGTCTCAGCCTGCGGCGACGGAGGAGCCGCATCCGCCGGCGAGCCGGAGGAGGACTTCCCTTCCAGCGACATCGAAATGGTCATCCCCTACCCGCCCGGAGGAGGCTCCGACGTGCTCTTCCGCCTCATGGCCGAGTATGCCTCCGAAGAGCTCCCGGTGACCATCACCCCTTCCAACGTCGAGGGCGCCTCCGCCACCGTGGGATCCCGCCAGGTCATGGACTCCGACCCGGACGGCTACACCATCCTTGGATCGCACCAGGTGGTTGCCGCGGCGTACCACAACGACATCGTCGACTACGGCTTCGACGCCTTCGACCCCATCGCCCTGGGAACCGTCACCCCGCACCTGCCCTCAGTCTCCGCGGACTTCGCCGAGGAGCACGGCATCGAGGACCTCCAGGACTTCCTCGACCACGTGGAGGCCAACCCCAACACCGTGAACTGGGGCTTCACCACCGGCTCCGAGGACCACTACTCCATCGCCGCCGTCCTCGACGCCGCGGGCCTGGACACCGGCATCCTCAACTATGTCGACTACGACGGCACCGGCCCGCAGTACGCCGGGCTCGTCGCCGGGGAGATCGACGGCATGACCGGCGACTACGCCTCCGCCGAGGGCTACATCGAAGACGGCGACCTCATGCCCCTGGGCATCGTCGCCGAGGAGCGCGACGAGAACCTTCCGGACCTGCCCACTGTGGCCGAGCAGGGCGTGGACTATGAGCTCACGGTCGACCGCGGCTTCTTCGCCCCCGAAGGCACCCCGGAGGAGCACATCGAGATCATCGCCGAGGCCATCGAGACCGCCGTGAACAACCCCGAGTTCCAAGAGGACGTCGAGAACCTCGGCTCCTACTCCGACTACCTCGGCCCGGAGGACTACCAGGCGCACCTCGACGAGCTCGACGAGGCCATGGCAGGGCTGTCCGACCAGATGCAGGAGTTCTGAGCCGACGTGGCAGACCGAGTATTCGCCCTGGTGCTGATGGTGCTGGTGGCCGCCTTCTGGACAGAGTCCGGGCAGCTTCCGCCGGCGTCCGGGGGCGCAGCCGTGGGGCCGGCGTTCATGCCGCGGGTCCTCCTGGCCGCCCTGTTCGCCCTGGCGGTGCTCATGCTCATCCGCAGCTTCACCAAGGCGGAGGACGCCGTGCGGTTCACCGGGATCGCAGGCTTCCTCCGCCTCCACTGGCGGGTGCCGGCCCTGCTGGCCGCCATCGGCGCCTACATCGCACTGATGGACGCACTGGGATTCGTCCTGGCATCGATCATCTTCCTGCTGGGCTCATTCGCCCTGCTGATCCGCGAGCGCACCCGCGGCATCCTCATCGCCGCGCTCCTGCTGGCCGTGGGGCTGCCCTTCGGGCTGTCCTGGCTCTTCGAAACCGCCCTGCGCACGTTCCTGCCCTAGGGGAGACACATGGATATCGCCAACATTCTTGAGGCCGCCGGCGAGCTGGCCCAGCCGATGGTGCTGCTGACCATCTTCTTCGGCGTCTTCTTCGGCATCGTGGCCGGCTCCATCCCGGGGTTCACGTTCACGATGGCGCTGGTGCTGGCCTTCCCCTTCACCTTTGCCATGGGCCCGGTCCAAGGGCTGGCGCTGATGATCGGCATCTACATCGGCGGCCTCTCCGGCGGCCTGATCGCCGGAACCCTGCTGGGCATACCCGGCACACCGTCGTCGGTGGTGACCATCTTCGACGGCTTCCCCATGACCAAGAACGGCGAGCCCGCCCGAGCACTGGGCATCGGCATCGCCGCCAGCGTCATCGGCACCATCCTCGGAGCCATCGTGCTCTTCCTGCTCGGGCCGGTGATCGGACGGCTGACCCTGAACTTCGGCCCCTGGGAGATCTTCTCCCTGGTCCTGTTCGCACTGACCCTGGTGGCAGGGCTGTCCGGAAAGCACCTGGTCAAGGGGCTCATCGCCGGGTGCCTGGGCCTGCTGGTGGCGATGGTGGGCGTGGCCCCCACCGGGCAGCTGCGCTTCAACTTCGACAACCCCCAGCTCTCAGGCGGGCTGGACGTCATCCCGGTGCTGATCGGACTCTTCGCCATCTCCCAGCTGCTCATCAACGTGGAGGAATCGCGGATCGACTCCCGCTCAGCAGCCGGGCACATCGCCAAGATACGAGTGCCGGTGCGCACCGTGGCCAAAGACATTTGGCGGGAGAAGCGCAACGTAGGCCGATCCTCCATGATCGGCACCTTCGTCGGCACCCTGCCCGCGGCCGGCGCAGAATCGGCGAACTTCATCAGCTATGACCGTGCCAAGAAGGCCGAGAAGCGAGACCCCGACGGCTACGGCAAAGGCCACCCGGGCGGGGTGGTCGCCTCCGAGGCCTCCAACTCTTCCGTGGCCGGAGGAGCGTTCATCCCCACCATCAGCCTCGGAATCCCCGGCGACGTGGCCCAGGCGATCATGATGGGCGCGCTCATCCTCCACGGCATCGCGCCCGGGCCCGGGCTCTTCGACCGGGAGCCGGTCCTGGTGAACTCGATCTACCTCTCCATCATCATCGCCGCCGTCGGAGTGCTGATCATCCAGACCCTGCTGCTGCCGTTCCTGGCCCGGGTCACCATGGTGCCCAAAGCCGTCCTGGTGCCCTGTGTGCTGGTGCTGACCGCAGTGGGCGCCTTCGCGCTGAACAACCGCATCTTCGACATGTGGGTGGTGCTCGTCTTCGGAGTGATCGGCTACATCCTCGTCAAGCTCTCGGTGCCGCTGCCTCCGGTGATCCTGGGCCTCATCCTCGGCGGGACCCTGGAGGAGTCCATGCTGCGGGCCCTGCAGATCGGAGATCCCAGCGAGTTCCTCACCCGGCCCATCTCCGCAGCGTTCCTCCTGCTGGCCGTCGCATCGATCGGCTGGGCGGTCTACCGCAGCATCCGGCAGACCTCACGGCAGCCGACCGGCTACGAAACCCAGTCCACCGGCTGAGCGCACTCCGGGCGGACGTGGCGCCCTCAGCCCGTCAGTGAGGAGCCGGACCGCTTGGCACCCGCAGGTGCGGAGCCGAACGCCCGTCGGTAGGCGCGGCTGAACGTCGCCGGGTCGCTGAACCCGCAGGCGAAGGCCGCATCCGTCACCCCGGCGCCGTCCTGAAGCAGCGCCCGCCCCTTCTGCAGCCGGGCCATGCGGATCTCCCGGGCGGGGGAGGTCTGGTGCTCACGGAAGGCGGCCTGCAGGGTGCGCAGCGAGACCCCAGCCTGGCGGGCCAGGCGCTCGGGGGTCAGCAGCGGGTCGGAGCAGGCCTGGCGCACGTACTCCACAAGATCGTCGAAGGCGACGGACGCCGACCCCGGGCATCGTGGGGCGCCTTCCGGGTCCGGCGTGAAGGTCAGCAGCCGGTGGTCCGAGTCGCGCAGCTGCGTGATCCTCCACCGCACGTGCACCATCCGGCCGCGCCGGTCCACGAAATCCTCAGAGTGGCTGCGGTGCACCGTGCCGGAGGTGGTGATGATGGGGCACTGATGGATCGGATACGGGGAGCCGTCAGGGCGCCGCGAATGCAGCGCCTCGTGGCTGCACCGGCCGATGAGCTGACCCTCACTGCTGTATCCCAGCACCGAGGCGGCCGCCTCATTGACCAGAGTGACTGCACCGTCCGGGCCGATCACCCACATGGGAGTGGGGGAGGCGTCGATGACGGGTCGGAGGAGTCCGGCGGTACCGGGGCTCATGGTGGTCCTGCTCCTTTGTCGGATGAGGAGGGTCCTATGGCATCCTCCGCTGATCCTAGGCGATGCATGTTTCACACGGCCTACACCAATGTTTCAATAATGTTTCTGCGCAAAATGACGGATAACTCTGCGCAGAATGCCTTGGGGTTCTGCGGTAATTCTCCATAGATTCGAGGGAGTCGTCGGCCCGGATGCACTCGGGCTGAGGAATTCTCACCCTTCAAGGAGGCAGTCGCTGTGAAACCATTTGTGAGCAAGCAGGAAGCCGCCCAGCAGGTGCGTGTGGCCCGGCACCGCGCAGGGATGAGCTGGGCGCAGATCGCCGAGCAGCTCGGCGTCGACAAGGAGTGGAGCACCGCCGCCCTGCTCGGCAGCCACCCCATGACCGCAGAGCAGTCACACGTCGTCCAAGAGCTCCTCGACCTCGACGACTCCACCGCAGAAGCCCTCCAGATGCAGCCCTACCGGGCGGCGCTGACGGAGGACGTCGTCTCCGACCCCACCGTCTACCGGTTCCATGAGGCGCTCATGGTCTACGGCCCGGCCATCAAGGAGCTCATCCATGAGGAGTTCGGCGACGGCATCATGTCCGCCATCAACTTCCAGATGAGCGTCCGTCGGCGCGAGCACCCCGGCGGCGACCGCGTCGTCGTCACCTTCGACGGCAAATTCCTCGACTACCAGTGGTGACCATGAACCGCCCCCACGTGCACTCGCCGGCGCAGAGCAGACGCCCCGGCAGGCTCACCCGCCGCAGCCTGCTCGGCCTGGGCGGAGGCGCGCTCGGCGCCGGGCTGCTCTCCGGGTGCAACCCCACCGGCGGCACCCCCGAGACCAACCCGCTGGGCATCGACTTCGCCGCCGCCATGGAGCCGGCCGGAGAGCTCGAGCAGCGCAATGTCACCGTCGGATTCGTGCCGATCACCTGCTCCTCGCCGATCATCAACGCCGCAGCCATGGGCATCTTCGAGCAGTACGGCCTCAACGTCACCCTGCAGCGCTACACCGGCTGGG
Source organism: Nesterenkonia sp. NBAIMH1 (assembly GCF_007922635.1). Taxonomy (NCBI): domain Bacteria; kingdom Bacillati; phylum Actinomycetota; class Actinomycetes; order Micrococcales; family Micrococcaceae; genus Nesterenkonia; species Nesterenkonia sp. NBAIMH1. The sequence continues at coordinate 566,193 of NZ_CP042335.1, read as the reverse complement.
GCGAGCTGTGGATCGCATTCGTCGCCGGGGAGCTCGACGCCACCCAGATGCTGATCCCCATGCCGCTGGGCATCCACCACAACTTCGCCGCCGGCCACCGCGCCACCCGCCTGCCCTACATCACCAACACCAACGGACAGGCGATCACACTGGGCCTGCAGCACGAAGGGCGGGTCAACGGCCCCGAAGACTTCGACGGGCTCACCCTCGCGGTCCCGTTCGACTACTCGGGCCACAATCTGCTGCTGCGCGACTACCTCGCCCTCGGCGGACTCGACCCGGACTACGACGTCGGAATCCAGGTGATGCGCCCCTCGGACATGGTCGCCGCGCTCAACGTCGGAGACATCGACGGCTTCCTCGCCCCGGACCCCTTCAACCAGCGGGCGGTGGCCATCGGCGCCGGCTACCTCTACACCCTGTCCAAGGAGCTGTGGGACGGGCACCCCTGCTGCAGCTTCGCCGTCGCCGACGAATTCGCCGCCGCAAACCCCAACACGTACGCGACCCTGCTGCGCGCCATCGGCGACTCAGCCATGTGGACCGACCAGCCCGACCACCGGTCCCTGGCCGCCGAAACCATGGCCGGGCGGGCGTTCCTCAGCCAGGACCCGGCCGTGCTGGACGCGGTGCTCAGCGGAAACTACGAGGACGGCACCGGCCAGGAGCACACGGTGGAGGACCGCATCGGGTTCCAGCCCTACCCCCACGAGAGCTACGCCATCTGGGCGCTCACTCAGCTGCAGCGGTGGGATCTCGCCCCCACCGAGGGCTACGACTCAGCGGAGGACTACCAGAGGGCCGTCCGCGACGTGCTGGACCCGGACACCGCCGTGCCCATTCTGGAGGAGCTCGGCGCTGACACCTCTCCACGGGAGACAGAAACCATCATCGGCCGCACATTCGACCCGGCAGACCCCCTGCCCTGGACCCACAAACAGGTGAACGTATGAGCACCCAAGCACCAGAGACCACCGCCGCCGCCCCATCCTCCGCCGAGCAGGGCGCCCCAGAGGCCCTGCAGCGCCGCGCCAGAGCCCAACGAGCGCGGGATCGGGTCCGCACCACGGGCCTGTTCCTCGCGTTCTTCTTCGCGTTCATCGCCGTGTGGCACCTGGGCACCGCCGGGCTCGACGACGGCGGCCTGGCGCCCACCCCGGCGGCCACATGGGACCGGCTCCTGGAGATGCTCGGGGACGCGTTCCTGCTGGACGGGCCCAACAACGTCGGCATCTTCTACCACCTGCTCGCCTCCATCCAACGGGTGCTTCTGGGCTTCGGCATCGCCGCGCTCGTCGCCATACCGCTGGGGCTGCTGCTGGGCACCTCGCAGGTGTTCAACGACGGCCTGGACCCCTTCATCCAGGTGCTGAAGCCGGTCTCCCCGCTGGCGTGGCTGCCCCTGGGACTGGCGCTGCTCCGGGACTCCCAGATGACGGCGATCTTCGTGATCTTCATGGCCGCCCTGTGGCCCATCCTCATCGCCACCATCGACGGAGTCCGACGCGTCAACCCGCTCTACCTGGACCTGGCCAAGAGCCTCGAAGCTGACACCAGGACCAGCACCTTCAAGGTGCTGCTGCCCGCCACGCTGCCCGGCATCGTCACCGGGCTGCGCACCGCCCTGTCCACCGCCTGGCTGGTGATCGTCGCCGCCGAGATGATCGTCGGCGGACGCGGCATGGGCCACTTCGTATGGAACGAATGGAACGCCCTGAACACCCCCAGCATCGTGGTGGCCATCGTGATCATCGGCGGGGTGGGATTCATCCTGGACCGCTCGATCGCGCAGCTGCAGCGACTGGTCCCCAAGGGCTGAGACGCTAAGGAGACACTGAGATGACAGCACAGACCATGCCGCAGGAGACGACGACCGCACCCCCGGTGGTGAAGATCGACGGGATCACCAAGGGCTTCCCGAACCGCAAGACGGGATTCCAGAGGATCGTCGCGGAGACGAACGTGGACATCCAGGAGGGTGAGTTCATCACCATCATTGGGCCCTCCGGCTGCGGGAAGTCGACGATTCTGAAGATGCTCGCCGGACTGGAGTCCGTGGACGAGGGCGCCATCCTCCTGGAGGGGGAGCCGATCACCGCCCCGAGCCGCCAGCTGGGCATCGTGTTCCAGCAGCACGTGCTGCTGCCGTGGATGTCCGCCCGGCAGAACGTCGTCTTCGCCCTGGAGACCGAGCCCGGCAGCACCAGCAGCAAAGAGGAGCTCCGGGACCGGGCTGACAAGTATCTGGACCTGGTGAACCTCAGCCACGCCGCTGATCAGCGCCCCTCCCAACTCTCCGGGGGCATGCAGCAGCGGGTCGGGATCGCCCGGGCCTTCGCCCTGGAGCCGAAGGTGATGCTGCTGGATGAGCCGTTGGGGGCTCTGGATGCGCTGACACGCCACGAGCTGCAGCTGCAGCTGCTTCGGCTGTGCGAGCAGCAGAAGAGGACGTTCATCATGGTCACCCACGATGTGGACGAGGCCCTGCTGCTCTCCGACCGGATCCTGGTGATGGGCTCAGGGCCCAATGCGGAGATCATCCACGACATCACCGTCCCCTTCGGCAGGCCCCGCGACGCGGAGACCGTGGAGCAGGACGCCAAGTATCACGAGCTGCGCAGCTTCCTGCTGGGCTCACTGACGAGTCATTGAGAGGCTGGGCTGATGAGTGCTGAGCAGAGCCGTCCGCCGCTGCCCCCGTTCGACGGCGAGACGGCTGCGCAGAAGGTGCGCGCGGCGGAGGACGCGTGGAACACCCGGGACCCGCACAAGGTCTCGCTGGCGTACACCGAGGACAGCAGCTGGCGTAACAGGGACCTGTTCATCACCGGCCGCGCGGCCATCGTCGACTTCCTCATCGTGAAGTGGGGCCACGAGCTGGAGTATCGCCTCATCAAAGAGCTGTGGGCCCACGAGGGGAACCGGCTGGCCGTGCGGTTCGCCTATGAGTGGCAGGACGCTGCGGGGGACTGGTTCCGCTCCCACGGCAACGAGAACTGGGAGTTCGCGGAGAACGGGCTCATGCGGGTTCGGATGGCGTCCATCAATGATCAGGCGATCGGCGAGGACGACCGGCTGTTCCGGTGGCCGCAGGGTCCACGGCCTGCTGATCACCCCGGGCTGAGCGAACTGGGTCTCTGAAGCTCGCCGGAGCTGACCCGTCCGGGTGGATGCTGCGTGTTTCGGAGCGCCGGAGTCGGCTTCCGTGCCAATCGCTGAGGTAGATCTTGGGCAGGATCTTCGTCACAGCCAGGGCGACGTACATGACCGTATTGATGGCCACGAAGCCTGCCAAGGTTTGGAACCATGCCGACTGCAGCAGCGCCGGAGAAAAGAGGACGCCCAGCTGCGTGCCGTGAGTGAGAGTGAGGCTAAGCACCAGCTGTCACCGCCGACTCGTCCGTGCGCCTGCGAGAGAGGCTCTGCGTCTCTGCCGTGGTGTTCCCCCAGGCCGCGTTCTTGCCCAGGGTGATGTCGATGACGCCTTTGACGTACACAAGGTTCAGGAACATGTCGAAGAGCAGCTCGGGGAAGAGTGTGGCCGCCAGCAGCCGCGCCCGCCAGCCGCCCCGCCACACGCTGACGACCCGTTCGACGACGAACAGCAGACCGATGCCGAGCCAGAAGGGGAACCAGATCCAGCGGTCGACGGAGAGGACCGTGATGAAGATCAGGAGGAAGAACGTGCCCAGGGCGATGACGCTGTAGCCGATGCCCAGCTGCTGCGCCCAATACCGGAACGTCTGACGGTTGATGCCGTAGGCCCCGATGTTCTCCAGGGCGCCGCGCTGCCAGCGCAGACGCTGCCTCCAGAGAAGGCGCAGGTTCGGCATCAGTTCGGTGACCACGCTGCACTCGGCCGGCGAGATCATCAGGCCGCCCAGGGACTTGATCGCGATGGTGAGCTCGTTGTCCTCGGTCAGGGCAGCGGTGTCGTACACGTCTCCGTGTCGTCCCGGAAGTGAGTTTCCGCGCTGGTCTGCGATCGTGCGCAGCGCCTTGGGCCGGAACAGTGAGGCAGTGCCCGTCAGGACGAACACGCGTCCCCGGCGGCGTCGGATCTGGCGGCCGTAGCGGGTGTATTCGTTCCGCTGGAACTGCCCGAGCAGGCCGTGACCCTCCTCGCCGTAGAAGAGCCCCCCGACGGCCATCAGCGCCCGGTCGTCGGTGAACTTGTGCACGGCAGCGTCGAGGAACCCGTCGTCGAGCCAGGTGTCGGCGTCCATCACCATCACCACGTCATTCGGTCCCTGCACGGGCAGGATCTCTTTGAGTGCCTGGTTCAGTGCGCCGGCCTTCTTCTCGGTGTTCCCGACAGTCTCGAAGACCTCGACCCCTGCTTCGCGGGCGACCTCAGCGGTGCGATCAGTGCAGTTGTCGGCCACGACGACCACCCGCGCGGGCAGATGAGACTGCGAGGCCAATGATGAGAGCGTGTGCGGAAGCGGCGTCTCCTCGTTGTGCGCGGGGATCAGCACCGTCACGGTCACGGGGCCGTGAAAGACCCCGCGCGTCTCGGCCATGACAATTTTGGGCGCCAGGGGAGTGGTGACTTCATCCGAGGACCGACGGGAGCGGTTGGTGGCTCGTCGGTCGAACAGAGATACGGCGGAAGCCACCATCAGCACCAGAACCACTGACGTGAGCACGAACCCCAGCTGCGGTGCTTGAGGGTTATAGAGCACAGAAAGCTCACCGCCGATGAGAGCCTCGCGCGGCTCAGCCGCAGTCCAGGCCTGAGCTTCTGCGAGGACGAACCATAGGAACAGGGCCATCGCCGCGGTCGTGCTGACGATGAGCACACCCGTCATCCGGTGAAGTCGTGTCACAGTGTCTGCCCTCTCAGCATGAAACGTCGTCTGCGGGACTCAGCCCGCGCAGTTCGTCTCGAGCCACTTCGGGCCCTCGCTGGGGTCCATCGGCTTCGACCATAGGAACCCCTGGGCCATGTCGCAGCCGAGGCGCTGCAGCTCCTCGAGCTGCGGCTTCGTCTCAACTCCCTCGCCGACCACTTCGATTCCCAGGGCGTGTGCGAGATCGATCACGGCTCCCACGATCAGGCCCGGACGCGGGTCGTGGTTGCCGAGCCCCTGGACGAAGGACTTGTCCAGCTTCAGAGTCTGCACCGGCAGCCGATGCAGGTAGTGCAATGAGGAGTGACCGGATCCGAAATCGTCGATGCCGAAGCAGACCCCCAGCTCAGCCGCCTCGTTCATGTGCTCTATGGCCAGATCAACGTCGGAGATCTCTTCGACCTCGGTGATCTCAAAGTGAAGCTGATGAGGCTCGATGCCGGTGACGGCCAGCAGTTCCTGGGTGTGTGTGATGAAGCTGCGGTCGTTCAAATGGCGGGTCGAGAGGTTCACTGCAACGGTGGGACTGCGCAGAGTGGGGTGGTTCGACTCCCAGTCCCGCAGCTGGCGCACGGCGCGCTCGAGAACCCATTTATCAATATCAACGATCAGGCCGCTGTCATGAGCGACGGGCAGAAACTCGGCAGGTGAGAGGAGTCCCCTCTCGGGGTGCTCCCAGCGAACAAGGGCTTCGAACCCGGCCGGCCTGTCCGTCTTCAGATTGATGATCGGCTGGAACCGCAGGCAGAGTTCGTCACGCCGCAGAGCGCCTCGCAGCTGCGATTCCGTCGCCATGCGCTGTGACGCTTTCTGCTGCATCGAATCGTGGAAGATGGCTGCCTCGCGGCGTCCGGAGTCCTTCACCTCGTACATTGCGGTATCCGACTTCCGAAGCAGGGACTCTGCTGTGTCGCCCGGCTCGGAGAATGCGATGCCCACGCTGACCTTCGAAAAGATCTCTTCGCCGTCGATCAGGAAGGGCTCGTCCACGGCTGAGGCAATGCGGGTGACGAGCCGCTGGGCGGCCTCGTCGTCCATGTCTTCGCAAACGATCACGAACTCGTCCCCTCCGAAACGAGCCAGCACATCGCTCTGCCGCGTCAGATCTCCCAAGCGTCGCGACAGCTCCACGAGCATGGCGTCACCCACAGTGTGTCCGCGAGCGTCGTTGATGATCTTGAACTGATCGAGGTCGATGAAGATGACCACTACCTGCTCGCCTGCACGCTTGGCACGCGCCAGGAAACCGTCGAGGTGCTCACCGAGGAGCCGTCGATTGGCGAGCCCGGTCAGGGGGTCGTGCATGGCCAGGTGCTCGAGATCCTGCTCAGCCTTCTTGCGCCCGGTGACATCCTGCAGGTGCACGTAGAAGGAGTCAGGCTCACCATCAGAATCACGCAAGAGGACGACGACCTGCTCTACATAGAGGATTTCGCCGTTAGGGCGGAGGTAACGGCGTTCATTGCAGAGGTGGACGTTACCATCACGCACGGCCTGCTCGAACAGCGTCGACTCGTCAGCAGTCGGAGGATGTATGAAGTCCGTGAGTCGGTGACCCAAGAGCTCACTCGGGGGACGGCCCAGCAGCGCCATCGCGGCAGGGTTCACGCGTGTGAGGCGAGCGTCAGTATCGGTCAGGACGATCCCGATGGGTGAGTGATCGATGCCCAGGGCAAACAGCCGTTCGGCTTCTTCCTGCTGGGCCTGAGCCTTGCGCAGGGGAGTGATGTCGCGGACGGAGGCTACCGTGTACGTCCGACTGTCGAACTCCAGCTTCGATGTGGACACCTCGCTGGGGAACTCTCGCCCGTCTTTGCGGCAGCCCAGGAGTTCGGAGCCTGACGTGGTTCGCGAAAACCGTCCGCGCTGAGCGGTGAGTGCTTCAGCGATCGTTGCTGTGCTCGCGCCGCCTGCCACCAGCTGCCCGGCGTGCATTCCGACGAGTTCCTCGTTGGAGTACCCAAAAAGCTCCGTGGCCTTACTGTTGGCCTCCGCTATGACTCCGCCGCCGTCGACCACCAGGACCGCATCCGGGTAAAGGTTCAAGCAACTCTTGCAGCTGAGAAGGCACGCGTCGTCTCCGCACATGAGCTGACCCATTCTTTTAATAGTTATCGTTAGTTACTCATAATTAGAACACGCGCGGGTCGCCTGAACCATTCTTCCTTGTGACGTATCTCTCATAGTGAGACCTTGGCGGACGTCCGCAGGGACTTGAAGCCGCAGACAGTTGAGGTTTCAGGGGCCGGGGTTTAGGTGCCTTGTCCACAGATCCGAGTGAGGGGGTGGCATGCGTGCGGCGCCCGGGCTAGTCTCTTGCGGGCGACCGGGACGGAGGGGGCTCTGCTTCCGGGCGCACGAACGGATTCTCTGAACGGAACGGATTTCTTCTGTGCTTCCACGCACCCTCAGCACGCCTGTGCTCACTGCAAGTACCTCTGCGCTCGTCCTGCTGCTCGTCTCCGCGTGCGCGGACGATCAGCAGGCCAGCGAAGCGGATCCTTCTGCGGACCCGGATACCGGTTCCTCGCCGGACGCCGACCCAGATTCCGACTCAGGCGCGGACAGCGCTGAAGAGGAAGAAGAGGACGAGGAGAGCGCCGAGCCGATCCCCGCTTCCGCGGACGGCCCCGCCCAGAACTGGCCCGAACCCGAGCTCCCCGACGAGATTTACGAGGAGACAGAAGAAGGCGCCGAAGCCCTGCTCCATTACTGGTGGGAGGTGCTGAATCATGCCCGCATCACGGGGGACACCGACCTCTTGGAACAGTTCTCCACGGAGGGATGTGTTCAGGGCGCTCACGAGTTGGACCTCACGCGCGATCTCTTTGACGTTGAGAGGGGTTGGTGGGGGGGGGAGTCGGCCGAGGTGCGTCGGCCATTCACTCGACTTGAGGAAGACGGATTCGCTCTATCCGTTTTCGAGCTCTACGAAACAGCCTTTGATGTTTACCTCGCCGGTGAACATGAGGTTTCAGTGGATGATGCGCTTACGGGTATCACGTGGATAGCTCACCATGCTTATTTGGACGGGTCATGGATAGTCGACGAACTGTACGTGCTTAACCCTGAACAGGTCGAGGACTGGGAGAATGCCGAATGAGGTGGTTTAAAGCACCCTCAACTCTGGCAGTCGTCTGTTGTGTCGTGCTCTTTCACCTGCCACCCCTTGCCGCAGCTTCAGCCAACCCAGAAGAGGAAGGGCCACTGTCAGGTCAGCAATATTCGGGGCATTTAAGCGAACGACACCTTGAAGTTCGTGGGTTAATAGAGTCGAGGCGTCAAGAAGTTTTCGATAATCCGAGATCTGATCGCGTTGTAAGAGCGCCGGGTAGGTCGGGTTCCAGCCGAAGTGGTTCCTCTGAGACCCGCACAGCCCCAGTGGATCCTCGTTCAATCCACGCATCTTCCAACCCGTGCATTACGTCAGAGACCGAAGCCGATTTCGACTGCGTTCGCGTGGTCAACGACACCTGTAGTGACACCGTTGAAGCGCCGGAACCTCTCCAGGCTGCTGGCGGCTCCACCATGGCCGGGGGATCTTCGCGTGCAGCACCCCGGACGCAGAACCGGTGGCCGCAGCAGAGCTTGAAGCCCCAGAGGCCGTCGATCCTGCGGTGCTCATCCACTCCGAAGTCATCGAGGAGTTCGCGCGCCTGAGCATCGACGTGGGCGACGTCCGCCACGACGCCGACGGGCTCGGATTCGGCTACCGGAAACACCCTCTCAACGTCTATGTCGACGGTGACATCGAAACCATCATCCGGCAGATGTTCGGCGCAGACGTCACCATCCGCGCCATCCCCACACAATTCAGCTTCGACTACGGAGACGGCACACCACCCAGAACCCTGCCCACGCCAGGCATGGACCGGATCGACTACGCCCAACGCACCGGGCAGCCCACAGACCAATACATCGAAACCCCCACCAGCCACACCTACCAAGAAACAGGCGTGTACGACGTCAACGTCACCACCACCTACACCGGCGAATACCAGATCAACAACGGACCCTGGACACCCATCCCAGGGACCATCACCGCACAAGCAGAACCCAGCCAATCCGACATCTGGCGCACTCGATCCGCCGCCGTCTCAGGCGACTGCGAACACGACACCCAATGGGGATGCGGCGAAGCATTCAACGGCAACCCGCCCCACATCTTCACCACCAACGGATGGTGCGAAGAAACAGGACGCTGCTAACCCTCAGCCCCCCGCAAACGGCGGCAGAACATCCAACACATCACCATCATTGATGACACCAGACTCACGCCCCGTACGCGTGCCATTCACCAAAAAGCTCGACCGAGCACACACCCGCTCCAACGACGGCGCACCCTCGTCCGCAGCAGAAGCAGGAACCAGACCCGGAAGCTCATCCACAAAAAGACCCAAAGGCATCGCCGTCCGCGGCAGAGGAACACTCAGCTCCTCAGCGCCCGCAGCATCCGCCGCCCCCGCAAAGAACCGCACCCGCACCGACAAACCACGAGCCAGCACAGTATCCGTATGAGCAAAAGACTCCGTCGCCATCACCAACTCCTCACCGCAGCACCACACAGCACAGCATCAGCCGCCGATCGCACTCATCGAACGCTCCGGCCTCGAAAAGCCCTCCCGCTCAAAACCAGGACGCGACGAACCATGCGCCGCAGGCTTCGCCCACATCGCATCCGCCCACCGATGAGCAACATCCGCATCACCCATCCGCTCATCACGCAGAAGATGCAGCAAGTCATACTCCTCAGCCGAGAACAAACAACTCATCACACGGCCCTCAGCCGTCACCCGAGTGCGCGTGCACGCCGAACAGAACGGCTCAGACACACTCGCAATCACGCCCACACGGCCCAACAGCTCACCAGAGCGCTGATCGAACACATCAAAACGCTCCGCCGGAGCGCCCGCACGATCCTCATCCGTCGGAGCAAGATCGAAACGCTCACCCAGCAGCTCACGCGTCTCCGCAGCAGAGACCGTGCCCTCACGCTTCCAATTCTGATCAGCATCCAACGGCATGTGCTCAATGAAGCGCAGCTCAAAATCATTCTCCAAGCACCACGCCAACAGGTCACCCGCCTCCGCGTCATTGATGCCCCGCATCAGCACCGCATTGACCTTCAGCGGCGTCAGCCCCGCCTCCGCAGCAGCCTCAACGCCCACCAGCACCTTCTCCAACTGATCACGCCGCGTCAGCTGCGCAAACGTCTCCCGGTGAATCGAATCCAACGAAATATTCACCCGCGTCAGCCCAGCATCCGCCAACGCCTGAGCCTTCCGCTCCAAACCGATCGCATTCGTCGTCATCGCAATCGGCAGATCAGGATGCTCACTGCGGATCGCAGCAATCACATCCACCAGATCATGGCGCACCAGCGGCTCACCGCCCGTCAGCCGCAGCTCACGCACCCCAAAAGTGTCCACCGCAATACGAACAAGCCGGACCACCTCGTCCAGGCTCATCAGCTGCTCCTTCTTCAGCCACGGCAGCCCGTTCTCCGGCATGCAGTACGTGCAGCGCAGATTGCACTTATCGATCAGAGAAATACGAAGGTCCGTGGCACGGCGGCCGAACTGATCCACCAGCCCCGCATCCAACGCGTGCGGAGAGGCAGGCGGCGGCTCAGCCCCCGGCGCCTTCGGCATGATGGATACGCTTGTCTTCATGACCAGCAATTCTACGGACCCAGGCTCTGCAGAACAGGGACACCAGCTGGACATCGCCCCGGGTGAACACCGGAACCCCGCCGGTCACCCCCCAGCCACAGCGCGCCGAGCCAGCATCGACGAGCACATCGGACGCCTCACCGCCGTCCTCAGGCCAGCCCTCAGCACCCGCGCCGCAGAGAACCTGCCCATCACCAGCCCCGGCCTCGTCGGCCGCAGCGCCGCCCAACAGATCCTCGCCCCCACCGACCTCCCCGGGTTCGACAACTCCCAAATGGACGGGTTCGCCATCTGGGCCGACGACGCCCACACAGCAGACTTCGACCTGCCCCTGGCCGGCGTCACCGCCGCCGGCAGCCCACCCCAGCACCACCCCCGCGGCACCGCGCTCGCCGTGATGACCGGGGCCCCCATGCCCCACGACGCCCCCGGATACGGCCCCGCCTCCCACCTGATCATCCCCGTGGAGAAAACAGCAGACGGCTTCGCCGACCTGACCGCCGGCCGCACCATCCGCTTCCGCGCAATCAGCCAGAAAGACATCGACCCCGGCGCCTACGTCCGCCGCGCAGGCTCAGACCTCGCCGCCGGTGAGCAGCTCGCCGCCCCCGGAGACCAGCTCACCCCCGCCCTGCTCGGCGCGCTCGCCGGCTCCGGGGTCGCCCAAGTGCCCGTGCGCGAACGCACCCGCACCCTGCTGATCACCACCGGCGACGAGATCCGCCCACCCGGAGACCCCCTGAAGCCCGGGGAGCTCTACGACGCCAACGGGGCCCTGCTCACCGCAGTGCTCGAAGGATTCGGCCACCAGGTCCACCCAGCCCAGCTCGCCACCGACCAGCCCGCCGCGTTCGCAGCCCAGCTCGACGGGCTGATCAGCGAGCACCAGCCCCACCTCATCGTCACCGTCGGCGGCGTCAGCGCCGGCGCCTTCGAAGTGGTCCGCCACGTGCTGGGCCCGCGCGGAGTCAGCTTCGGCTCCGTCGCCCAGCAGCCCGGCGGACCCCAAGGCTGGGGCACCATCACCACCGGTGCGCACCAGAGCGGAATCATCTGCCTGCCCGGCAACCCCGTCTCCGCCGCCGTCAGCATGGAGACCCTCGTACGCCCCGCCCTGGCCGCCATCAGCGCCGAAGTCCCGCCCCCGCGACGCCTCCGCGCGCAGCTCAGCGAAGCCATGAGCTCCCCGCACGGCGTCACCCAATACCGCCGGGTCACCCTGCGCCCCGGCGAAGGCACCAGCATCGAGGCCGTGCCCATGGGAGGTCCCAGCTCCCACCTGCTGGCCCACCTCGCCCGCGCAGACGCCCTGCTGGAGCTCACCGCCGACGACGCCGATGTGCCCGCAGGAGCAACCCGCAGCGCCCTGCTGCTCCCAGGCCGCACCGCACCCTGACCTGGGCGGGCCGTAGACGACGGCGCTAGGCTGGCCGTGTGACCGAACCTCAGCTCTCCCACGTCCGCGAGGACGGCAGCGCCCACATGGTCGACGTATCCGCGAAGGCCGTCACCTCCCGCACCGCCCGCGCACAGGCCGTGGTCGAGACCACCGCAGAGGTCACATCCCTGCTGGCCGAAGGCGGCCTTCCCAAAGGAGACGCGCTCGCCACCGCCCGGATCGCCGGCATCATGGCCGCCAAGCGGACCTCCGAGCTGATACCGCTGTGCCACCCCCTGCCCATCACCAAGGTGACCGTCGACCTCACAGTGGGGGAGCCCTCGCCCCACACGGTGACCATCACGTCCCTGGTGAAGACCGCCGGGCAGACCGGCGTGGAGATGGAGGCGCTCACCGCAGCCTCGGTGGCCGCCCTGACCCTGTACGACATGATCAAAGCCGTGGACAAGGGGGCAACCATCACCGAGCAGAAGGTGCTGGCCAAGTCCGGCGGCAAATCCGGCGATTGGGAGAGAGCCTGACATGCTTTACGACAACGAAGAGACATCCATGCGCGTGATCGCACCCGTGATCGTCTCCACCCGGGCCGGCAGCGGCGAGCGCAAGGACGAATCGGCGCCCATCATCGCCGAGTTCGCCGAGCAGATCGGCTTCGCCTGCCGCCCCCCGGTGATCATCCCCGATGGGGAAGGGGTGCTGGCAGCGCTGTCCGAGCTGCTGGTGCACACTGAGCCCCAGGTCATCATCACCTCCGGCGGCACCGGGCTGACCCCCGATGACCTCACACCGGAGTACACGGTGCCGCTGCTCGACAAAGAGATCCCCGGCATCATGGAAGCCGTGCGGGCCCACGGCCGGGCCAAGAACCCCCTGGCCGCCCTCTCCCGCGGAATCGCGGGGGTGACGGGCCGGACCGTCATCATCAACCTGCCCGGCTCGCCGAAGGCGGTCCGCGAAGGCATGGAGGTCCTGGCGCCGCTGCTGCCGCACCTCTGCGACCAGATCGCCGACATTCGCGCCCACGAGGACTGGGGCACCAAGACGCCCACCTCCGAGGTGCCCGACGGCAAGGCCGCCTCCGATGAGTGAGTCCCCGGAGCGCCTGAGCAGGGAGGGGCTTCAGCCGGACCAGCCGCACGAGCCTGCCGAGCATCGGCTGGTCCGCACCTCCGTCACGCACGAGGCGCTGAGCCCCGCTGAGGCGGAGGCCGTAGCGCTGAACGAGAAGGCAGGCGCCGTCGTGGTGTTCTCCGGGGTGGTGCGTGATCACGACCAGGGCCACTCGGTGCGGCAGCTGACCTACTCCTCCCACCCCACCGCCGAGGAGAGGCTCACCGAGGTGGCCGCCGGCGTCGCCGAGCGCTTCCCGACCGTGCGCATCTGGGTGTGCCACCGGGTCGGTCCGCTCACGGTGGGCGATCACGCCCTGGTGGCCGCCGTCGCCTCCGCGCACCGGCAGGAGGCCTTCGCCGCCTGTGCGGAGCTGGTGGAGACCATCAAGGCGGAGGTGCCCATCTGGAAGAAGCAGGAGTTCGAGTCCGGCAGCTCGGAGTGGGTCGGCCTCTAGGCCTGAGGGCCTCCACCACCCTCAGTGAAGACCCAGTCCCACTGAGAGAGACCGTTCACGGTCACTAAACACCCACTTGCGGCGTGATGGACTTGCGAATCTGTTTGTGAACGTTAACATCGAAGCGGCTCCTAGTTGTGACTCAGGTCACTAAATCCGGGGGGAGCCGTACGTGAGGCTCGTGAAGAGGCGGGCCCTGACGATGGAGCAGGATTATGCGCACCGCATCGAAGATGATGTTCACCGTAGCGGCAGTCTCGGCACTGGCGCTCACCGCATGTGAGGGAGAGGGAGCAGGAGCCGACGAGGTCGACTCCGACGCCGCGCCCGAGGATCTCACCGTCGGCGTGGCAATGCCCACCCAGACCTACGAGCGCTGGCTCAACGACGGTGCCGCCGTCGAAGACGGCCTCGAGGAGATGGGGTACAACGTCGAGCTGCAGTACGCCGACGACGACATTCCCACCCAGTCCCAGCAGATTGACCAGATGATCACCTCCGGAGTCGACGTGCTCATCGTCGCCTCCATCGACGGCTCCGCTCTGACCAGCCAGCTCGACGCAGCTGAGGCCGAGGGCATCCCCGTCATCGCCTATGACCGTCTGCTGACCAACAGCGAGAACGTCGACTTCTACGTCACCTTCGACAACTACGAGGTCGGCGTGAACCAGGCCAACAGCCTCCTCTACGGGCTCGGCGTGCTGGACGAGAGCTTCGAGCCGGCTGACGACGCACCGGATGAGACCCTGAACGTCGAACTGTTCGCCGGCTCCCTGGACGACAACAACGCCCACCTGTTCTGGCAGGGCGCGATCGACACCCTCGAGCCCTACATGGAGGACGGAACCATCGAGGTTCCCTCCGAGCAGACCGACATCAACCAGGCCGCCACCCAGCGGTGGGAGCAGGAGACCGCGCAGCAGCGCATGGAGAACCTCCTGACCACCCACTACAACGACGGCACCGAGCTGCACGGCGTGCTGGCTCCGGCTGACCCGCTCTCCCGCGGCATCATCACCGCCCTGCGCAACGACGGCTGGGGCGACTCCATCGAAGACGGTCTGCCGATCGTCACCGGCCAGGACGCGGAGATCGCCACCGTGTCCCTGATCGCCGACGGCGTGCAGCACTCCACCATCTTCAAGGACACCCGCATGCTCGCCGACCAGGCCGTCGAGGCAGCCAACGACTACCTCAGCGGCGAAGAGCCGGAGCCCAACGACACCGAGACCTACGACAACGGCGAGATCGTCGTCCCCTCCTACCTCCTCGAGGTGGAGATGGTGCTCGAGGAGAACTACGAGGAGATCCTCGTGGACTCCGGCTACTACACCGAGGAGCAGGTCGAAGACGGCCAGCTCTGAGACTCCGGCCCGCCAGGACAGCGTAAGGACGCACACCATGACTGATCACATTCTGCAGATGCGCAGCATCACCAAGCGCTTCGGCGGTGTGACGGCCCTGTCCGAGGTCTCCCTGCAGGTGGCACGTGGAGAGATCCACGCCATCTGCGGGGAGAACGGGGCGGGCAAGTCCACCCTGATGAAGGTGCTCTCCGGGGTCTACCCGACGGGCTCATACGAGGGCGAGATCGAATACGACGGCAGCACCGTCAGCTTCGGGTCCATCAACGACTCCGAGGCCAAGGGCATCGTCATCATCCACCAGGAGCTGGCGCTGATTCCGCACCTGTCGGTGGCCGAGAACATCTTCCTGGGCAACGAGCGCTCCACGGCCGGCATCATCGACTGGAACGCCGTCAATGCCCAGGCCAGCGACCTGCTCAGCCGAGTGGGTCTGCACGAAAACCCCACCACCCCGGTGGGCTTCCTCGGAGTCGGCAAGCAGCAGCTGGTGGAGATCGCCAAGGCCCTGAGCAAGAACGTGAAGCTGCTCATCCTCGACGAGCCCACCGCAGCGCTCAACGACGACGACTCCGAGCATCTGCTGGGACTGCTGCGAGAGCTTCGCGAAGAGGGCATCACCTGCATCATCATCTCCCACAAGCTGGGCGAGATCGCCTCGGTCGCTGACACCACCACCATCATCCGTGACGGCGCCACCATCGAGACGTTCCGCATGCAGGAGCAGCGCGACAGCGGCGAATCCATCACCGGGCGCATCATCCGCGGGATGGTCGGCCGGGACATGGACGCCATGTACCCGCACCGGGACGTGGAGATCGGCGAGGAGGTCCTGCGGATCGAGGACTGGCACGTCGGCCACCCCACCCAGCCCGGACGGACTGTGGTCGAAGGAGCGTCCCTGAACGTGCGGGCCGGCGAAGTCGTCGGCATCGCCGGTCTGATGGGCGCCGGCCGCACCGAGCTGGCCATGAGCGTCTTCGGCCGCGCCTACGGCCGTGACATCACCGGGCAGGTCTACCTGCACGGCAAGCCGGTCAAGCTGCCCGGGGTCGCCGAGGCCATCAGCGCAGGCATCGCCTACGTCTCCGAGGACCGGAAGCGGTACGGGCTGAACCTCATCCAGGACATCTGCACCAACGTGACGTCGGCCAACCTGAGCAGGCTCTCCAAGGGCGGATGGATCAACGGCAACGCTGAGATCGGAGTCGCTGAGGAGTACCGCGCCTCCATGAAGATCAAAGCACCCTCGGTGATGACCACCGTCGGCAAGCTCTCCGGCGGAAACCAGCAGAAGGTGGTGCTGAGCAAATGGCTCTACACCGAGCCTGACGTGCTGATCCTCGATGAGCCCACGCGCGGCATCGACGTCGGCGCCAAGTTCGAGATCTACACGCTCATCAACGACCTCGCCTCCCAGGGCAAGGCCGTGCTGGTGATCTCCTCCGAGCTGCCCGAGCTGCCCGAGCTCCTGGGCGTGTGCGACCGCATCTACGCACTCTCCGAGGGCCGGATCACCGGCCAGCTGCCCGCGGCGGACGCCACCCAGGAACGACTGATGGAACTGATGACGGCCGAGCCGTCTCATGAGACAAGGACCTGATCATGCTGAAGAACAACAGCGGCGGCGCCGTCACCGCCGGAACATCCAACATCTTTGAGCTGATGACGCGCAACCTGCGCCAGTCGGGCATCTACATCGCCTTCGTGGCGATCGTGGTGCTCTTCACGGTGCTCACCCAGGGCGCGCTGCTCTCACCGGGCAACCTCACCAACCTGGTGCTGCAGTACTCCTACATCCTGATCCTGGCCATCGGCATGGTGATGATCATCGTCGCCGGGCACATCGACCTCTCGGTCGGATCGGTGGTCGCGCTCACCGGCGCGGTCGCCGCCGTGGTGGTCGTCCGTGAGGGCATGCCCTGGTGGGTCGGCATCCTCGCCGCCCTGCTGACCGGTGTGCTGGTCGGAGTGTGGCAGGGCTTCTGGGTCGCCATCGTCGGCATCCCCGCCTTCATCGTCACCCTGGCCGGCATGCTCATCTTCCGCGGCATGACCATGCAGGTCCTCGACAATGTCTCCCTCTCACCCTTCCCCGCCGAGTACCAGATGATCGCCGGCGGCTTCCTCAACGGACTGCTGGGCGGAGCCGGGTACGACGTCTTCACCATGCTCATCGGTGTGCTGGCCGCAGCCGGCTTCGGCGTGCAGCAGTGGCGAGTGCGCCGGCACAAGGTGCGCTACCGTCAGCCGGTGGAGTCCATCTGGCTCTTCGCAGCGAAGGTGCTGCTGGTCTCGGCCGTCATCCTCGCCTTCGCCTGGAGGCTCGCCAACGCCCGCGGCCTGCCCATCGTGCTGATCCTGCTGGCCGCCCTGGTGCTCATCTACGGGTTCGTCACCCAGCGCACCATCTTCGGCCGCCACATCTACGCCATGGGCGGGAACCTGCAGGCAGCCAAGCTCTCCGGCATCAAGACCCGCCGGGTCAACTTCCTGCTCTTCATCAACATGGGCGTGCTCGCAGCCATCGCCGGCATCGTCTACTCCGCACGGTCCAACTCCGCCCAGCCCGGTGCCGGCTACATGTTCGAGCTCGACGCGATCGCCGCAGCCTTCATCGGCGGCGCAGCAGTCACCGGCGGCGTCGGCAAGGTCCAGGGCGCGATCATCGGCGGACTCATCATGGCGGTGATGTCCAACGGCATGCAGATCATGGGCATCGACCAGTCCACCCAGAACGTGGTCCGTGGTGTGGTCCTCGTCCTGGCCGTGGCATTCGACGTCTGGGCCAAGAAGAAGGCGGGGATCGAGCGATGAGCGCGGCAGCCCGCCCTGACGACGTCACCATCGGGATCGACTTCGGCACCCTCTCCGGACGCGCAGTGATCGTCCGGGTGGCAGACGGGGCCGAGCTCGGCAGCGGAGTCCACGAGTACGAGCACGCGGTCATGGACTCCGCGCTCACCGCCGGCGACGGCCAGCAGCTCCCGCCCGATTGGGCGCTGCAGAACCCGGCCGACTATGTGAACGTTCTCAAGAACGCCGTCCCCGCAGCGCTGCGGGACGCGGGCGTGCACCCGCAGCAGGTCATCGGAGTCGGAACCGACTTCACCGCCTGCACCATGGTGCCCACCACCGCAGACGGCACACCGCTGAACGAGCTGCCGCAGTTCGCAGACCGGCCCCACGCCTACACCAAGCTGTGGCGGCACCACGCCGCCCAGCCGCAGGCCGACCGCATCAACCAGGCGGCCCACCGCCGCTCCGAGCCGTGGATCAGCCGGTACGGCGGGTTCATCTCCTCCGAGTGGGAGTTCGCCAAAGGCCTCCAGCTGCTCGAGGAGGACCCCGAGGTCTACTCCGCCATGGAGCACTGGGTCGAGGCCGCCGACTGGATCGTCTGGCAGCTCACCGGCACCTACGTGCGCAACGCGTGCTCCGCCGGATACAAGGGGATCCTCCAGGGCGGCGAGTACCCCTCCCGCGGCTTCCTCACCGAGCTGAACCCCGAATTCGCCGGCTTCGTCGAGGAGAAGCTCGACCACCCGATCGGCCAGCTCGGCGACCGGGCCGGGGTCCTCAGCGCCCAGGCCGCAGCCTGGACGGGCCTGCTCGAAGGCATCGCCGTGGCAGTGGGCAACGTAGACGCCCACGTGACCAGCCCGGCGGCCGACGCCGTCGAGGACGGCCAGATGGTCGCGATCATGGGGACCTCCACCTGCCACGTCATGAACTCCTCCCAGCTGGCCGAAGTTCCGGGCATGTGCGGTGCGGTCGACGGCGGCATCCTCAACGGCGCGTGGGGCTACGAGGCCGGGCAGTCCGGTGTGGGAGACATCTTCGCCTGGTACGTGAAGAACCAGGTGCCTGCCGCCTACGAGGCCGAGGCCCAGCAGCGCGGACTCAGCCTGCACGAGCTGCTCACCGAGAAGGCAGCCGAGCAGCCCCCGGGTGCCCACGGGCTCATCGCCCTGGACTGGCACTCCGGCAACCGGTCGGTGCTGGTGGACCACGAGCTCTCCGGGGCGATCATCGGCCAGACCCTGGCCACCCGCCCCGAAGAGATCTACCGGGCCCTGCTGGAGGCCACCGCCTTCGGCACCCGCACCATCATCGAGGCGTTCAACGCATCCGGGGTGCCCGTGCGGGAGTTCGTCGTCGCCGGCGGGCTGCTGAGGAACCCGGTGCTGATGCAGATCTACGCTGATGTGCTGGGGCTGCCGATCTCCACCATCACCTCCGCGCAGGGACCCGCACTCGGGTCCGCCATCCACGCCGCGGTGGCCGCAGGCGCCTACCCGGACGTCCGGGCAGCCGCCCAGGCCATGGGCGGACGCTCTCGGGAGGCCTACACCCCCCGGCCGCAGGCCCAGCTGGTCTACGACCGGCTCTTCACCGAGTACACCCGGCTGCACGACTACTTCGGCCGCGGCGGCAACGACGCCATGCGCCGGCTCAAGGCCCTGCGCCGGGAGGCGCTCGCGGGTGCCTCCGAAGCCCAGCCGGAGACGGTGCCGGCATGAGCGGCGTCGTTCTGGCCGAGCTGCCCGGGCCGGTGCAGAAGCAGGTGGCCGACGCTCGGGCGACGGTCGCCGCTCTGCACGCGGAGCTGCCCCGCAACGAGCTGGTGGTCTGGACCGCCGGCAACGTCTCCCAGCGGGTGGCCGACGACGGGCAGGGACCGGAGCTGTTCGTCATCAAGCCCTCCGGGGTCTCCTACGATGAGCTCACCCCTGAGCGGATGGTCGTCTGCACCCTCGACGGAGAGAAGATCGACGACGGGACCCCCGGCTCGCTGAGCCCCTCATCGGACACCGCCGCCCACGCCTACACCTACCGGCACATGCCGCAGGTGGGCGGGGTGGTGCACACCCACTCGCCCTACGCCACCGCCTGGGCCGCCCGCTCCGAACCGATCCCGTGCGTGCTCACCATGATCGCCGACGAGTTCGGCGGAGACATCCCCGTCGGGCCCTTCGCGCTCATCGGCGACGACTCCATCGGCCGAGGAATCGTCGAGACCCTGAAGGACTCCCGCTCCCCGGCAGTGCTCATGGCAGGCCACGGTCCCTTCACCATCGGCAAGGACGCCCGCGCCGCCGTGAAGGCCGCCGTGCTCTGCGAAGAGACCGCCCGCACCGTGCACCTGGCCCGCCAGCACGGAGACCCGCCCCGGCTGGCCCAGGAGCACATCGACGCGCTCTACGCCCGCTACCAGAACGTCTACGGACAGAAGGACCCCACAGCATGAACACCCAGCTCAGCGACCCCTACGCGGACAAGTGCGTCTGGTTCCTCACCGGATCCCAGGACCTCTACGGCGAAGAGACCCTCGCCCAGGTCGAAGCCCAGTCCCGCAAGATCGCCGTCCGACTCGACGCCGCCTCCGAGGTGCCCGCAGGCGTGGCATGGAAGCCGATCCTCAAGGACCGGGACTCCATCCGAGCCGCAGCCCTGGCCGCCAACGCCGACCCCGACTGCCTGGGCGTCATCGTCTGGATGCACACCTTCTCCCCGGCGAAGATGTGGATCGCCGGGCTCGACGCCCTGGACAAGCCGGTGCTGCACCTGCACACCCAGGCGGAGGCGGCCCTGCCGTGGGAGTCCATCGACATGGACTTCATGAACCTGAACCAGGCAGCCCACGGCGACCGCGAGTTCGCCTACATGGCCACCCGTATGGGCGTCTCCCGCAAAACCGTGGTGGGCCACGTCTCCGATGAGGACGTGCGCGGCCGCGTGGGCACCTGGGTGCGCGCCGCGGCCGGCTGGCAGGCCCTGCGGGGCATGAAGGTCTGCCGCTTCGGCGACAATATGCGCAATGTGGCCGTCACCGAGGGCGACAAGACCGAAGCAGAGATCCGTCTGGGCGCCTCGGTCAACACCTGGGCGGTCAACGAGCTGGCCGAGGCTGTCGAGCAGACATCCGCTGCCGACGTGGAGCCGCTTCTCAAGGAGTACGAAGAGCTCTACGACGTCGCCCCCGAGCTGCGCGCCGACGGGGACCGCCGAGAGTCCCTGGTCTACGCGGCACGCCAGGAGCACGCGATGCGGCGCTTCCTCGACGACGGAGGCTTCACCGCATTCACCACCAACTTCGAGGACCTCGGCGCGCTGCGTCAGCTCCCCGGCCTAGCCGTGCAGAGGCTGATGGCCGCCGGGTTCGGGTTCGGCGCCGAAGGCGACTGGAAGACGGCCCTGCTGGTCCGGGCCGCGAAGGTGATGGGCCACGGGCTGCCCGGCGGGGCCTCCCTGATGGAGGACTACACCTACGAGATGACCCCGGGCAAGGAGAAGATCCTCGGCGCCCACATGCTCGAGGTCTGCCCCAGCCTCACCACCTCCCGCCCCTCCCTGGAGGTCCACCCGCTGGGCATCGGCGGCCGGGAGGACCCGGTGCGCCTGGTCTTCACCGCGGACCCCGGCCCCGGCATCGTGGTGGCCATGTCTGATCTGCGCGAGAGGTTCCGGCTCACCGCCAACGTGGTGCAGCTGGTGGAGCCCGACGCGCCCCTGCCGAACCTTCCGGTGGCCCGGGCCGTCTGGGAGCCGGCGCCCTCCTTCGCAGCCAGTGCCGAATGCTGGCTCAGTGCAGGCGGCGCCCACCACACGGTCATGTCCACCGCCGTGGGCAGGGAGGCGTTCGAGGATCTCGCCGACATCGCCGACGTGGAGCTGGCGCTCATCGACGAGACCAGCATCCCGCGGCAGTTCGCCCAGCAGCTGCGGTGGAACGCCGCATACCACCGCCTCGCCCAAGGCCTGTAGGACCCCGACGTCCGGGCGGCGCGGGGCATCGTGCCCTCGCCGCCCGGGCTGCTAGGCGGTGCGCCGCGCGCCCGGAGCAGGCTCCGCGGTCAGCATCAGCGGCGCCTCCAGGCCCCGCCGCTCAGCCTGGGACGCGGCCGCAGCGACCACCGCCTCATGAGCGTCCTGGGGGACCAGGGCGATCACGCAGCCGCCGAAGCCGCCGCCCACCTGACGTGCCCCCCACGCACCCGCCTGCAGGACGGTCTCCACCAGCCGGTCCGTCTCCGGGACAGTGATCTCAAAATCCTCCTGCTGGGAGACGTGCGCTGCGTTGAGGATCTCGCCGAGTTCGGCAGGGTCGCCGTCCCTCAGCAGCTGGGCAGCCTCCAGCACCCGCGCGTTCTCCGTCAGCACATGGCGCACCCTGCGCCGGACCACGTCGTCCTCCACGGAGACGTCCAGCTCCTCCGGTGTGGTGCCCTGATCCGTCAGCACCCGCAGAGATTCGATGCCCAACGTCCGGGCCCCCTCCTCGCACTGGCGCCGCCGGTCCGCATACTCGCCGTCCACCAGCCGGTGCGGCGCCTGCGCATCGATGACCAGCAGGCTCAGCCCCGCGCGCTCAAGCTCCAGAGGCACATGCTCCAGCTGCATCGACCGAGTGTCGAGCAGCAGAGCATGCCCCTGCCTGCCCGTCGTCGACGCCGTCTGATCCATGATCCCGCAGGGCATGCCCACGTAGTCGTTCTCCGCCCGCTGTGCCATGCGGGCCAAGGCCAGTGGGTCCAGCTCAATGCCCGCGCTCTCGGCCGCCGCCAGGCCGACGGCGCACTCCAGCGCCGCCGAGGAGGACAGCCCCGCGCCGGTGGGGACCGAGGAGCCCAGCAGAACATCCATGCCCCGCAGCCGGTGCCCGGCCTGCTCGAGTGCCCACAGCACACCCACCGGGTAGGCCGCCCAGCCGGACACTCGTCTTCCCGGCTGCAGGGCATCACTGCGCGCCAGGGCGTCCAGGTCAACCTTCGCTGAGTCCTCCTGCTGCCCCGACAGGATCCGCACCGTGCGGTCCTCGCGGGCCCGCACCGCAGCCTGGACCGTCTCAGACAGCGCGAACGGCAGCACGAACCCGTCGTTGTAGTCGGTGTGCTCGCCCACCAGGTTCACCCGGCCCGGGGCCTCCCAGACCCCGTCCGGGTCCGCGCCGAAAGCCCGGGGAAAAGCCTCTTTCAGCTCCCGGATCCGCGCATCGCCGCGCTGCGTCATCGCTCCCACGCCGTCCATGCGTCCTCCACCATCTCCTTCACCGTTCGCCGCGGATGCCATCCCAGGCCCTCCGCAGCCTTCTGGCCCGAGGCCACCAGCACCGCAGGATCCCCCGGCCGACGAGGATGCTCCTCCGCCGGCACCGGATGCCCCGTCGCCTCCCGCACCGCACCGATCACCTCACGCACACTCGTGCCGGTCCCGGTGCCCAAGTTGTAGACCTCATGCACTCCAGCCTCCGCAGCGTCCAGTGCCCGCACATGCGCCTCGGCCAGATCCACCACATGGATGTAGTCCCGGATGCACGTGCCGTCGCGGGTCGGGTAGTCCGTGCCGAAGATCGACGCGGAGCTGCGCTCGTCGGCGGCCACTTTCAGCAGATTGGGGATCAGGTGCGTCTCCGGATCGTGCCGCTCCGCCAGCACGCCGCCGTCCTCGACGAAGGCCGCTCCCGCCACATTGAAGTAGCGCAGAGAGACCGCTGCCAGCCCGTGGGCTGCCGCCTCCGCGGTGAGCATGTGGTCGATGGCGAGCTTCGAGGCGCCGTACGGATTGGTGGGACGGGTCGGCTGGTCCTCCGTGATGCTGTCCACGGCCGGCTCTCCGTAGGTCGCAGCGGTCGAGGAGAACACCATGCGCGGCACTCCGGCCTCACGCATGGCATCGAGCAGGTGCAGGGTCTGCACCATGTTGCCGTGCCAGTACCGCTCCGGCCGGCTCACGGACTCCCCGACGAGGGACTTCGCGGCGAAGTGCAGCACCGCGTCGAAGCTGGAGTCCAGCACCTGTGCCGCCTCGCCGATGGGCAGACGGTGCAGCCGCGCCCCGGCCGGCACGCTCGCCGCATGGCCTGTGCTGAGGTCATCGATGACCTCCACGGTGTGGCCGGCGGCCAGCACCTGCTGCGTCACCACTGAGCCGATGTAGCCGGCTCCGCCGGTCACCAGAACCTTCATGCGTCATCTCCTGCGTCTCTGAGCCTCGCGGCCATGTCCTCGGGGGCGATGTCGTTGATGAAGACGCCCATGCCGGACTCCGAGCCTGCCAGATACTTCAGCTTGTTCGATGCCCGGCGGATGGAGAACAGCTGCAGATGCAGACGCATGTCCTCGCCCGTGGCGCCGCGCGGCGCCTGCTGCCATCCGGAGATGTACGGCAGGGGCCCGTCGAAGAGCTGGTCGCCGCGCCGCAGCACCTCCAAGTACATGGCTGCGAATTCGGTCCGCTCCGCCTCCGTCAGCTCGTGGAGCCGGCCGACGCTGCGGTGCGGCAGGATCATGATCTCGACCGGCCAGCGCGCCCATGGCGGCACCATGGCGGTCCAGCGCTCGCCGGCCAGAATGACGGGGGAGCCCTGGGGAGGCTCTGCGGAGAGGATCTCGTCGAAGAGGTCCTTGCCGTGCCGGCGCCGGAACCCGTCCGCCTGAGCCATGATCTTCTGGGTCCGCGGCGTGCGGAACGGGTAGCCGTAGATCTGGCCGTGCGGGTGGTGGAGCGTCACGCCGATCTCCTCGCCGCGGTTTTCGAAGATGTAGACCTGCTCCACCCCCGGCTCGCGCATCAGCGCCTCGGTGCGGTCCGCCCAGGCATCCACCACGGTGCGCATGCGCGCTGCGGGGACCTCGGCGAGCTGCCCGGTGTGCTGGTCGGTGAACACCACCACTTCGCACCGGCCCGCCCCAGGGCGGACGAGCCCGCCCGCCTCCTCCGCCGGCTCGAGGTGCTCCAGCACGTCAGGCGGCACGGGCGCCTCGCCGCGGAATGAGGGGAACCGGTTCTCGAACACGACGACGTCGAACTCAGCCTCCGGGACCTCTGTGGCCCGCTCTGGGGTGCTGGGGCAGAGGGGGCAGGCGTCGGCGCTGGGCTTGTGCGTGCGGTTCTGGCGCGCCGCCGCTACGGCCGTCCACTCGCCGAGCAGCGGGTCGAAGCGCATCTCATTGGCGCCCTCGGGACGGGCGATGTCGCGGCCGTCGTGGACGCTGCGGGTGCGGGTCTCGTCGTCGTAGAAGAAGATGTCGCGGCCGTCGGCCAGCTGTGCAGTGGTGCGGTTCACGGGCGGAGTCACTTTCATGCGTTGTGTTAACGATCACATTCTGGCACGGAGGCGGTGCTCGCGGAGAGATAGGCTGAACCCATGAGCAAGAGCATCAGAGTGGCCGTCCTGGGAGCCTCAGGACGAATGGGCTCGGAAGCGGTGAAGGCCGTGGACGCTGCCGAAGACATGGAACTCGCGACGACCCTGGGCCGAGGCGATCCGCTGGAGCGCATCCTCGAGTCCGGAGCAAGCCACATCGTGGACCTCACTGTTCCCGGTGCGACGCAGGACAACGTCGCCTTCGCCGTGGAGAACGGCCTGCACGCAGTGGTCGGCACCACCGGGTGGACGGAGGAGAGGCTCGCCGCGCTCGAGGCCCAGCTGGCCCAGCACCGCGAGGTGGGAGTGCTCATCGCTCCGAACTTCGCGCTCGGAGCAGTGCTCGCCACAGCCTTCGCCGCCAAGGCGGCCCAGTATTTCGAATCTGCGGAGATCGTTGAGCTGCACCACCCGCAGAAGGTGGACGCCCCCTCAGGCACAGCCGCCCGCACCGCCTCCCTGATGGGCCAGGCGCGGCGCAGCGCCGGCGTGGCACCCTCGCCCGACGCCACGGAGTCCGACCCCGGCGGCGCCCGCGGTGCGGTGGTGGAGGACATCCATGTGCACGCGGTCCGGCTGCGCGGCCTCGTCGCCCACCAGGAGGTCCTCCTCGGCTCGGCGGGAGAGCAGCTGACCATCCGCCACGACAGCTTCGACCGCGGCAGCTTCATGCCCGGGGTGCTGCTGGGACTGCGTCAGGCAGCCCGGCGCCCCGGCCTGACGCACGGCCTCGACGGCTACCTCGATCTCGGACTGTAAGGAGGCACCGTGAAATCGAAGTTCTTCACCTTCCTGATGGTCGGACTGCTGGGCATCTTCCTGGTGGCATCCTGGCTCATCGGCATCCGCTTCCTGCGGACAGGGGACCTCACCGCCCAGCTCATCGGCGCCGGCACCATCGCCCTGACCATTCTGGGCTCATGGGTGCTGTTCCGCGAGATCAGCTTCGGCCGCGGCATCGAGCGGCTCGGCGGTCAGCTGCACCGCGAAGGAGGCCTCCCCGAGGACGTCGTCGAACGCTCCCCGGGAGGACGCGCGAACAGGTCCCAGGCCGACGAGCAGTTCGAGAAGTACAAGGCCCAGGCAGAGGCCAAGCCCGACGACTGGCGATCGTGGTTCCGCCTGTCCATGGCCTACGACACCGCCGGGGATCGCACCCGTGCGCGGCAGTCGATGCGCCGGGCCATCGACATGGAGCGCGCCGCACGCGCCCGAGGTCAGGGTCCGGGCCGGCGATGAAGCACCGTGGGGACGCCCGGCCTCCGTCGATGACCGACGTGGCGCGGGAGGCCGGCGTCTCCCACCAGACCGTCTCCCGAGTGCTCAACGAGCCGGAGGCCGTCCGATCAGCCACCCGGCGCCGGGTGGAGCGCGCCATCGCGAAGCTGGGCTACCGGCGCAGCAACGCGGCGCGCTCCCTGCGCACCCGGTCCACCCGAACTATAGGCGTCGTCGCCCCCGGGGACCGGACGTTCGGGCCCGCGCGCACCACCCAGGCGGTGGAGCAGGCGGCCAGGGCCCACCACTACGCCACCATCATGACCGTGGTGGATGAGGCGTCGAAGCCCACAGTGGACGCCGCCATGAACTTCTTCGCCGAGCACGGAGTCGACGGCATCGTCGTCATCGCCCACCAGGACCCCGTCGCCGAGGCGGCCCTGCAGATGGCCGAGCAGCTGCCGGTGGTGGTGATCAGCTCCGGCATCGCGCCCGGCTACGGTCGCCACGTGGTCGGCATCGACCAGAAGGAGGGTGCCCGGCTGGCCGTGGACCACCTCCTCGGCAGAGGCTTTGCGGACATCGCGCACATCTCCGGCCCCAGCGCCTGGTTCGACGCGCGCGAGCGCGCCTCGGGCTGGCAGGAGCGCATGCTGAGCACCGACGCGGAGCTGCCGCGTCTGGTGCGCGGCGGGTGGAGCGCTGAGGACGGCTACCAGGCCGCCCAGCGTCTGCTCGGAGGGGCGAAGCCGCCGGAGGCCGTGTTCTCCGCCAACGACTACATGGCCCTCGGCATCATCCGTGCACTCGCAGAGAGGGGCCTGCGGGTCCCGGAGGACGTAGCGGTGGTGGGGTTCGACGATGTGGACGCCTCGGACTTCTTCTCCCCGCCGCTGACCACCATCCGGCAGCCCTTCGAAGCCGCCGGAGAGGCTGCGCTGGATGCCCTGTTCGCGGTGATCGACGGTGCGGAGCAGTCCTACTCGCTCATCGCCCCTGAGCTCATCGTCCGCACATCCTGACCCGCTGAGACGCTGCGCTCACGCGATGGTCAGGGCTTCGGGCCGGCCAGGGCGTGCGCTGCCCCTGCCGTCGCGGCCTCCAGGGGCCCTCGCCTCTTCACCAGCACCTTCACCAGACCCAGGACCAGGAACGCGACGATGAACCCAGTCCAGAGCATCGGTGGGGTGACCGTCTCCTGCAGGTCTTCGCTGGGATGCCACACTGCCAGCACCAGCAGGTGGGCGGTGTAGAGCGTCAGCGGCATCGCGCCGGCGCCGGCCAGGGGTGCGGTGAGCCAGGGGAGGGCCGCAGCGATGAGCAGGAGGACGCCGAGGGTCAGCATCGAGGTGCTCAGCGTGTGGATGAGATCCACCGGGGATCCCTGATGCGGGGTGACCAGGCCGAACCAGGCCGGGTGGGTGATGAAGGGCAGCAGGTGGTCGTTGGTCTCCAGGGCGCCCTGCACCTCGTGCGGCTCATAGCCGGAGAGCTGCTGGAGGTGGCCGAACATGCCGGAGGTCTCCACCGTCGCCCACCCGATCAGGTAGGTGGCCGCAGCGCCCGCAGCACCGGCGGCGGCCAGGGCGGCCGCCGTGGAGAGGCGGCGCAGGTTCAGGCGGCCGATGGCCATGCCCGCGAAGAAGTACGCCGGCCACACCAGCAGCGGGTAGTAGCCGGTCACCGTCAGGTCCAGCGCCAGGGTGCCCGGATCCACGAAGGTCTCCGGACTGTCCGAGAGGTCCAGGAAGGTGGGGGAGTGCCAGAGCCGCTCCGGCTGGCTGCTGAGCGTCTCCCGCAATGCGTTCTGCCACAGGTAGAGGGCCGCAGGGCCCAGAAGTGCGAAGCCCGCCGCGAGTCCAGCTAGGGCTTTGGCGCCCAGCCGCAGGAAAGGCAGCGCTAGGAGGAACATGAGCCCGTAGTTGACCAGGATCACCGCCACGCCGTGATTCATCAGGGCGAGGAAGGCGCCCAGCACGATGATCAGCCCGGCGCGCACCGCCACGGCACGACGCGTCCACGAGAGCGTCAGCGCATCCGAGGTGCGCGAGCTCATCAGGGCCAGTCCCACTCCCGCCAGCACCGCGAAGAGGGCCGCGGAGCGGCCGGAGAGCACCAGGCCTGCGGTGGAGGCGGTGCCGTCCGGGTTCTGGCTGCTGATCACGTGCACAGTCATCATGCCGATCAGTGCGGCCCCGCGAGCGGCATCCACGCCGAGGAGACGTCCGGTGGCTCTCCGAGATTCGGTGCCGGTGCGAGACTTCACACGCGTTACAGTACTTTGTATGACCGGCGACCAGGACACCACCCGCGAGTTCGACCCCTATCTGGCTGAGGGGGAGATCAAGCACCCTGATCAGACCGACCCCTACTTCGGGCACCTGGCCACTGCCATGGTCACACCCTTCACCGCGGATGACCGGGTCGACTTCGAGGCGTTCGAGGCCCTGGCGCACAAGCTCGTCGAGGAGGGCAACGACTCGCTGGTGGTCTCCGGGACCACCGGAGAGACATCCACCCTCGAGGACTACGAGAAGGCTGACCTGGTCCGCGCCGCCAAATCCGCGGTGGGGGACCGGGCCAAGATCATCGCCGGCACCTCCACCAACCACACCAGCCACGACCTCGAGATGGCCGCGAAGGCCGAGCGAGCGGGAGCCGACGGCCAGCTGGTGGTCACCCCGTACTACAACAAGCCCTCCCAGGACGGCGTGCTCGCCCACTTCAGGGCCGTCGCGGACGCGGCGGACCTGCCGCTGATGATCTATGACATCCCCGGACGCACCGGCATCCCGATCGCCACCGAGACCATCCTCCGGCTGGCCGAGCACCCGCGCATCATGTCGCTCAAGGACGCAAAGAACGACATCACGGCCACCACTGAGGTGCTCACCAAGACCGAGCTGGAGATCTACTCGGGCGATGACCAGAACGTGCTCGCATGGATGGCGATGGGCGCCGCCGGCGTGGTCTCGGTCACCAGCCATGTGGCCTCCCCGACCTTCCGGCGCATGATCGACGCGCTGCTGAACTATCAGCTGAAGGACGCCCGCATCGCTCACGGCGAGCTGGGCCCCGTGATCCGCGCCATGATGACCCGCGTGCAGGGCAGCGTGGCCTCCAAGCTGACCCTGAACTGGATCGGATTCCCCATCCGCACTGACGTTCGCCTGCCCCTGGTGCAGGCAAATGAGGCTGAGCAGGAGCTCATCCTCCACGACCTGCGGGAGGCCGGCTGGCAGCTGTGAGGCTGCCGTCGACCCCCGTGCCGCTACTGAGACTTTGAGGAGTCGCCTGTGACAACAGAGACACTGATCACCCCGCCCAAGCTGAAGAACGGAACGATGCGCATCGTGCCGCTCGGAGGGCTCGGTGAGATCGGCCGAAACATGACCGTGTTCGAGCTCAACGGGAAGCTGCTGCTCGTGGACTGCGGCGTGCTCTTCCCCGAGGAGGAGCAGCCCGGAGTCGACCTGATCCTCCCGGACTTCAGCTACATCGAAGACCGGCTCGACGACGTCGTCGGACTCGTGCTCACCCACGGGCACGAGGACCACATCGGCGCCGTGCCCTACCTGCTGCGCAAGAACGACCAGATCCCGCTCATCGGCTCGAGGCTCACCCTCGCACTCATCGAGGCCAAGCTCGCCGAGCACCGGATCAAGCCCTACACGCTGACCGTCGAAGAGGGGGGCGTGGAGAGCTTCGGCCCCTTCGAGTGCGAGTTCGTCGCAGTCAACCACTCCATCCCCGACTCCCTGGCCGTGTTCATCCGCAGCGAGGCCGGAAACGTGTTCCACACCGGCGACTTCAAGATGGACCAGCTGCCGATGGACGGCCGGATCACGGACCTCCGGCACTTCGCCCGCCTGGGGGAGGAGGGTGTGGACCTGTTCCTCTCCGACTCCACCAACGCCCACGTGCCGGGCTTCACCGCGCCGGAGAAGAACATCGGCCCGGTCATCGAGTCCTACTTCCGCGACTCTGAGCGGCGCATCATCGTGGCGTCCTTCGCCTCGCACATCCACCGGGTGCAGCAGGTGCTCGACGCGGCCCACAAGCACGGCCGCAAGGTGGCCTTCGTGGGGCGCTCGATGGTCCGCAACATGGGCATCGCCGACAAGCTCGGCTACCTGGACGTGCCTGAGGGTCTTCTCGTCGACATCAAGAAGGTCGACGACGTGCCGGACCACAAGCTGGTGCTCATGTCGACCGGATCCCAGGGCGAGCCGATGGCTGCCCTGTCACGGATGGCCAACGGCGACCACCAGGTCCAGGTGGGCGAGGGCGACACCATCATCCTCGCCTCCTCGCTCATCCCCGGCAACGAGACCAGCGTGTACCGGGTGATCAACGGTCTGATGAAGACCGGCGCCGACGTGGTGCACAAGGACAACGCCAACGTGCACGTCTCGGGGCACGCCTCGGCCGGCGAGCTGCTGTACTGCTACAACATCCTGAAGCCTCGAAACGTCATGCCGGTGCACGGAGAGACCAGGCACCTGATCGCCAATGGTCGGCTCGCCGAGGAGACCGGTGTGCTCCCGGACAGCGTCCTGCTCTGCGAGGACGGATCCGTCGTTGATCTGCGCGACGGGCAGGCCCGGATCACAGGCCAGATCGAGTGCGGCTACGTCTACGTCGACGGCTCCAGCATCGGCGAGATCACCGACACCGACCTCAAGGACCGCCGCACCCTCGGCGAGGAGGGCTTCATCTCGGTGATCACGGTGGTGAACCGTCAGACCGGCACCATCGTCTCCGGGCCGGACATCCACGCCCGCGGCGTGGCCGAGGAGGACGCCGTGTTCAAGGGCATCAAGCCCAAGATCGAGAAGGCTCTCATCGAGGCGATCGAGTCCAACAAGGAGCACACCACCCACCAGCTCCAGCAGGTGGTGCGGCGCACGATCGGGTCCTGGGTCAGCCGCAAGCTGCGCCGCAAACCGATGATCGTTCCTGTCGTCGTGGAGACCTGAGCCGCGTATATACACGTCAAGTCGGCTCCTCACCGCTAGGTTGGGGGTATGGCGACACGTACTTCCCCCTCGCGGTCGTCCGGACAGAAGAGCTCCTCCGGCCGCGGGACGACGTCTGGAAAGAAGAAGCAGCAGCCTGCTGAGGAGCAGGTGCCGCTTCCCGCGCGCATCCTCACGGCCCTGTGGATGGCACTGGCGACCCCTGTCGGGACCAGTGTGCGCGGAGTCGGACGGCAGGTGAAGATCCACCCCGACGACCGTCGCGACGCGGCGGGCCTGGTGTTTCTGCTGCTGGCCGCACTCACCGCCGTCGTCGACTGGTGGGGCGCCCGGCACTGGGACCACTGGGTCCCCGAGCTCATCCATCGGCTGACTGCGGGGTCATTGGGCTGGGCGAGCGTGATCCTTCCCCTTGCCCTGCTCATCACCAGCGTGCGGCTCTTCCGCACGCCGCAGGCCCATGACAATAACGGGCGCGTCGCGCTGGGCCTGGCGATCATTCTCGCCGCGGGCGCCGGCCTGGCCCACCTCGCAGCGGGTCTGCCGAGCATCAACGAGACCTTCGAGCAGGGAGAGGCCGGCGGCTTCGAGCAGATGCTCAGCTCCGGCGGCGTGATCGGCTACCTCGTGGCCGTGCCGATGGCCTCCCTGGTGACGGCCTACCCGGTGTGGTTCATCCTCAGCGCCATCCTCATCGCAGGGATCCTGGTGCTCACCGACACCCCCGTCCGCCGCATCCCCGAGCGGATCGACGTGGCACGCCACTACCTGATCGGCGAGGCGGCGCCGCGCCCTGCCCGCTCCGAGGACGCCGACGCCGAGCAGATGCCCTCCGGCGGCGATTCGCAGCAGCAGACCGCCCAGTACACCGGCGTGAGCCCGCAGGCGCCCAAGTCCAAGACCAAGGCCAAGTCGCAGCGCCCCGGCTTCTTCTCCAAGATCGGGAGCAGCGACTCCGAAGAGGACGAGGCCGCGCAGACCCAGGCCACCGAGATCCTTGCGGAGAGCGCCCCAGAGGGTGCCTACGATTCGCCCGTGCAGGTGGAGCCGGCGCAGAACGATGAGTCGGCTCCGAAGCCCGGCACCAAGCGGCCCACCAAGCAGCAGCGCGAAATCCAGGCGGCCAAGGAGGCCGCGGGCCTGTACGACTATGAGGAGATGGTCGGCCAGAAGGCGGCCGCGGCGCCCAAGGACGGCGCCTCGTCGTCTGCGGGATCGATCCCCATGACCAACGAGCCGGAGAAGCCGGCGCCCATCACCGACTTCCCCGTCCGCTCGGAGCAGCTGGAGCTCGCCGGCGACGTCACCTACACCCTGCCGGACCAGAAGCTTCTGCCCGCCGGCCCGGTGCCCAAGGAGCACACGGCCGCCAATGACGAGATCGTCGAGGCGCTCAACCACACCTTCGACCAGTTCAAGGTCGAGGCGCAGGTGACCGGCTTCTCGCGCGGGCCCACCGTGACCCGCTACGAGGTCGAGCTCACCCCTGGCACCAAGGTGGAGAAGGTCACCAGCCTCGAGAAGAACATCTCCCTGGCCGTGGCATCCAACGAGGTGCGCATCCTCAGCCCGATCCCCGGCAAGTCAGCGATCGGCATCGAGATCCCCAACCGGGACAAGGAAGTCGTAGCGCTCGGCGACGTCATGCGCTCCAACGCAGCACGCCGCACCGAGCACCCGATGGTGATGGGAGTGGGCAAGGACGTCGAGGGCGGCTACGTCGTGGCCAACCTCGCGAAGATGCCCCACATGCTCGTCGCCGGTGCGACGGGAGCCGGCAAGTCAGCGTTCATCAACTCGATGATCACCTCCGTGCTGATGCGGGCCACCCCGGATGAGGTGCGCATGGTCATGGTGGACCCCAAGCGGGTCGAGCTGACCGGCTACGACGGCATCCCTCACCTGATCACGCCCATCATCACCGACCCCAAGAAGGCCGCCGAGGCGCTGGAATGGGTCGTCAAGGAGATGGACAACCGGTACGACGACCTCGCCCACTTCGGCTACAAGCACGTCGACGACTTCAACAAGGCGGTGCGCGCCGGAAAGATCCAGCTGCCGCCCGACTCCCAGCGCGTGCTCCGCCCGTACCCCTACCTGCTGGTGATCGTCGACGAGCTGGCTGACCTGATGATGGTCGCCCCCAGGGATGTCGAGGACAGCATCGTGCGCATCACCCAGCTCGCGCGCGCTGCGGGCATCCACCTGGTGCTGGCGACCCAGCGCCCCTCGGTCAACGTGGTCACCGGCCTCATCAAGGCCAACGTGCCCTCCCGCATGGCCTTCGCCACCTCCTCTGCCACCGACTCCCGCGTGGTGCTGGACTCCGTCGGCGCGGAGAAGCTGCTCGGCCAGGGCGACGCCCTCTTCCTGCCCATGGGCGCCTCCAAACCGATGCGTGTGCAGGGCGCCTGGGTCAACGAGTCCGAAGTCCATGCGGTGGTTGAGCATGTGAAGTCGCAGCTGAAGGCGCAGTACGTCGACGATGCTGTGAAGGCCATGGAGCCGAAGAAGAAGGACATCGACGAGGACATCGGCGATGACCTCGAGCTGCTGCTGGCCGCGACCGAACTGGTGGTCACCACGCAGTTCGGCTCCACCTCCATGCTGCAGCGCAAGCTCAGGGTCGGCTTCGCCAAAGCGGGCCGGCTCATGGACCTCATGGAGTCGCGCGGGGTCGTCGGCCCCTCCGAAGGGTCGAAGGCCCGCGACGTCCTCGTGCCCCCGGACGAGCTCCCTGATGTGCTGGCGACCATCAAGGGCGAGGACGCTCCGCAGGACGAGGAGCCCTACAACGGGGCGGCCGTCGGCGTGGAGACGGCACAGGGCACGGCGGTGCCCGAGCCGCAGCAGGCCCCGGCCGGCGCACCTCCCCAGGGAGGCACCACAGGCACCGTGCACACCGGCGAGGTCCAGGACCTCATCGCCGCCGATCTGGCCGAACGGACCCAGCAGATCCCGAAGGCAGCCGACTACTACGACGGCCACGATTCTGACGGTGCCGAGGACGCGTGGGAGCTCACCGGAAGAGGCTGAGCGGCAGGGGCTGAGCAGGCCCTATCTGCCAGGAATCTGAGGGGGTCGAGGCTGTAGAGTCGCAGGTATGGATGATCGCCGCGTACCGCTGTGGAACATCGCCAATGTGCTGACGATGCTGCGCATAGCTCTGGTGCCGGTCTTCGTGGCGGCGCTGCTGCTGGACGCGGAGGGCCTCGAGCCCCAGGAGGACATCTGGCGGTGGGTCGCGGCTGCGGTCTTCGCCCTCGCGGTCATCACCGACAAGATCGACGGCGACGTCGCGCGCGCACGTAATCTGGTGACGGATTTCGGCAAGATCGCGGACCCCATCGCCGACAAGCTGCTCATCGGGTCGGCGCTCGTCATGCTCTCCGTGCTGGGGGAGCTGCCCTGGTGGGTCACCATCGTCATTCTCGTGCGCGAGGTCGGCGTCACCCTGCTTCGCATGTGGATGATCCGCACCCAGGTCATGCCCGCCTCCCGGGGCGGCAAGCTCAAGACGGTGCTCCAGGCCGCGGGGCTGCAGCTGATGCTTCTGCCCCTGGCCGTCATCGCCGGATGGCTGAGCACCGTGGCCCTGTGGATCGTCATCGTCGCCGCCGTGGTCACTGTGGTCACAGGCATCGACTACGTCGTCCAGGCGATGCGCATCAGGCGCGCAGCACGATGACCGTGCAGGGGCCGGCAGTCCACGTGGCCGAGGACGCCAGCCGCAGGCAGGACCCGGTGGAGCTGGTGCAGCGATGCGCCCACCGCGGAATCACCCTGGCGACCGCCGAGTCGCTGACAGCCGGCTCTCTGTCCGCGCGGATCGCTGATGTGCCGGGAGCCTCAGAGGTGCTTCAGGGTGGAATCGTCTCCTACTCCGTCCTGGTCAAGGAAGAGGTCCTGGAGGTCCCGCGCGAGGTTCTGCAGGAATGCGGAGCCGTGGACGGCCGGGTCGCCGCCTACATGGCCCGCGGTGCGGCCCGCAGATGCCGGGCACAGGTGGGAGTCTCCACCACAGGGGTGGCCGGTCCGGCTCCCCACGAGGGCAAGGACGTCGGCACCGTGTACCTGGGCCTCGCACTCCATAAGGACACAGCATCGCGTCTGAGCCTGACGCTGCCGCCGGAGGCCCATCCCCACGAGCTCGACGGCGACTGGCTCACCGGCGCCCTCCTGCTCGACCTGGCCCCCGACGACGACGTGGACAGCACGCGCCAGCACATCAGGGACGCCTCCCTGGAGGGGGCCCTGAAGCTGACCTACGATCTGCTCCTCACCGAACCTGAGGGGATCGTGGGGACGGACCAGCCGTGAGCCCCAAGCCCCGCGGGGGCTCCCGCTCTCAGCCCATTGCGGCTACTGTGGGAACAAGTCAGCCGCCCCTTCCGTTGTTCTAGGTCAGTCCGAAAAAAGTCCGAGCCTCAGCCGCAGCCGCTCAGCAAGGAGTCAGCACATGGTGCGACAGCCAGTCACCGTCAACGGAGTCACCCGGTGGAAGGACGCCGAGGAGCAGCTCCCCCGAGCAGAAGCCCCAGAGTCCAAGGGAGTGACGATGCGCCAGGAGATCGGTGATGTGCTGCGCAGCATCCGCCAGGAGGAGGGACGCACACTGCGTGACGTCTCCCATGATGCGCGAGTCTCGCTGGGCTACCTCTCCGAAGTGGAGCGCGGTCAGAAGGAAGCCTCCTCGGAGCTTCTGGCGTCGATCTGCGCTGCGCTGAACGTGCCTCTGGCCGTCATGCTCTTCCAGGTCGCCGAGCGCATCGCAGTGGCCGAAGGCATCACCATTCCCGATACCGTCCCCGCTGAGTTTCAGCAGGAGTTTGGAACCGACGAGCTCATCGGTGCGTGAGTCGAGGTTCTGGTCCCTCATGGAGGGCGAGTTCGGCGCGGGCTACGCCCCCGTGCTCGCCGGTGAGCTGGTCATCAGTGAGTACCAGCTCACCGCGCAGCAGGCGCTGAGGGCCGGGGTCGAGCCACGCCGTGTGTGGGAGGCGCTGTGCAGGCAGCAGGACGTGCCCGAGGAGCGACTTCTCGGCGCGGATGTTCCGCTGAAGCGCGACTGAGCCGACCTGCCCCGGAGCCGACGACGGCGCGGTCGGCGTGTTGGTTCGAATATGTGTTCGATCCGGGACTAGAGTCTTGCAGTGACGCAGCGTCGCGATGGCGGCCACGCCGGCCCGCACCTTTTCATGGTGATGACACAGCACGTGTCATAGGTCCGCCGTAGTCTCGATCGCGTACCCACAGACCACAACCCCGTGAGGTGAATCATGGCAGCAAGCCCTGACCGCGAGAAGGCCTTGGAAGCGGCCCTTGCCCAGATCGACAAGCAGTACGGCAAGGGGTCGGTGATGCGTCTGGGCGATGACACCCGCGCTCCTATCGAGGCCATTCCGACCTCATCGATCTCCATGGATGCCGCATTGGGCATCGGCGGGTTCCCCCGCGGCCGTGTCGTGGAGATCTACGGCCCCGAGTCCAGCGGCAAGACGACGGTCGCCCTCCACGCCGTTGCCAACGCCCAGAAGAGCGGCGGCATTGCGGCGTTCATCGATGCCGAGCACGCGCTCGACCCCGCCTACGCCGCCAAGCTGGGCGTGGACACCGACGCTCTGCTGGTCTCCCAGCCGGACACCGGTGAGCAGGCCCTGGAGATCATGGACATGCTGGTCTCGTCCGGATCGCTGGACATCGTCGTCATCGACTCCGTGGCCGCACTGGTGCCTCGCGCTGAGATCGAGGGCGAGATGGGCGATTCGCACGTGGGCCTGCAGGCCCGCCTGATGTCGCAGGCGCTGCGAAAGATCACCGGCCGCCTGGCGCAGACGAAGACGACAGCGATCTTCGTCAACCAGCTCCGCGAGAAGGTCGGAGTCTTCTTCGGCTCCCCGGAGACCACGTCCGGCGGCAAGGCCCTGAAGTTCTATGCCTCAGTCCGTGTCGATGTGCGACGCATCGAGACACTGAAGGAGGGTGTGAACGCCGTCGGCAACCGCACCCGGGCCAAGATCGTGAAGAACAAGATGGCTCCGCCGTTCAAACAGGCCGAGTTCGACATCCTCTACGGAGAGGGCATCTCCCGTGAGGGCGGCCTGATCGACGTGGGCGTGGAGAATGGCCTGGTCAAGAAGTCCGGCGCCTGGTTCACCTACGAAGGGGATCAGCTCGGCCAGGGCAAGGAGAAGGCCCGCCACTTCCTCAAGGACAACCCCGACCTCGCCGATGAGATCGAGCGCCGCATCAAGGAGAAGCTCGGCATCATCAAAACCGAAGGCGAGGAATCGGGCCCTGAGCTGAAGGCCGTCTGATGGCTGACCCTGAGGGTGCACAGCCAGACAAGCTGGACAAGCTCCGCCAGACTCTCGAGAAGCTGGAGTCTGGAGAACTTCGCTCCGACCTGTTCGACGCGAAGGCCGCTGAGGCTCCTGCCGGCTCCGGGAAGGGGAGTCGGCAGGAGCCCCCAGGGGCTCACGAAGAGGTCTCGGAGTACTCGAAGGCCCGCGCACTGGTGCTGCGGAAGCTCACCGGATCGCCCAAGTCCCGCCATCAATTGGCCCAGGCTCTGCGCGAGAAGGAATTCCCCGAAGAGACCATCGTCAGCGTGCTGGACAGAATGCAGGCCGTCCAACTGATCGACGATGAAGCGTTCGCGCACACATGGGTGCGCACACGCCACGAGCTCAAAGGCCTTGGCGCCTCCGCGCTGCGCCGCGAGCTGCAGGACAAAGGCATTGAGCCCGAGAACATCGAGGCCGCCCTCGACCAGCTCAGTGTGGAGGACCAGGAAGCGGCAGCGCGCGAACTCGTGGAGAATAAGCTGCGAGGAGTCGCAGTGCCCTCCGGCCACGCGCCGGAGGAGCGCAAGGAGCGGGACAAGATCACACGCCGGCTGGTGGACATGCTCGCCCGACGCGGCCACAGCCCGGGCGCCGCGTTCACGGTCGTCAGGGATGCCTTGGACACCCGCGCCGCGTAGACTCTCCTCTTGTTCCTGACCCGCCACCCCACCTGAGCAGAGCCGATGACAGACACCCTCGAGGACCTTTCCGCACCGACCGCTGGCGCTGTCCGCACCTACGAAGTGCGCACCTTCGGCTGCCAGATGAACGTCCACGATTCGGAGCGGATCTCCGGCCTCCTCGAAAGCTCCGGCTACGTCGAGGCGCAGGAGGGGCAGAGCCCTGACCTGGTGGTCTTCAACACCTGCGCAGTGCGGGAGAACGCCGACAACCGGCTCTACGGGAACCTCGGCCAGCTCAAGAGCACCAAGGACGTGCAGCCAGGGATGCAGATCGCCGTCGGCGGGTGCCTCGCCCAGAAGGACCAGAACACGGTCCTGGAGAAGGCGCCCTGGGTCGACGTGGTCTTCGGCACCCACAACATCGGATCCCTTCCCACGCTCCTCCAAAGGGCGCGGCACAACGCCGCAGCCGAGCTGGAGATCCTCGAATCCCTCGACACCTTCCCGTCCACCCTGCCCACCAAGCGCGAATCCGTGCACTCGGGCTGGGTGTCGATATCAGTCGGGTGCAACAACTCATGCACCTTCTGCATTGTGCCCTCACTGCGCGGCAAGGAGAAGGACCGCCGGCCCGGCGAGATCCTCGCCGAAGTCCAGGCGCTCGTCGACGACGGCGCCGTGGAGGTCACCCTGCTCGGCCAGAACGTCAACACCTACGGCGTCGAATTCCGCGACCGCGGAGCCTTCGCCAAGCTTCTGCGCGCCTGCGGCGACATCGAAGGTCTTGAACGGGTGCGCTTCACCAGCCCCCACCCAGCCTCCTTCACCGACGACGTCATCGACGCCATGGCAGAGACGCCCAACGCCATGCCCCAGCTGCACATGCCCCTGCAGTCCGGCTCAGACCGGATCCTCAAATCGATGCGCCGGTCCTACCGCTCCAGCCGGTTCCTCTCCATCCTGGAGAAGGTGCGGGACCGGATGCCCCACGCAGCCGTCACCACCGACATCATCGTCGGGTTCCCCGGTGAGACCGAAGAGGACTTCCAAGAGACCATGCGGGTCGTCGAGGAGGCCCGCTTCGCCAGCGCCTACACGTTCCAATACTCCCCGCGGCCCGGAACCCCCGCCGCTGAGTTCGACGAGCAGCTCCCCAAAGAAGTCGTCCAAGAGCGCTTCGAGCGGCTCATCGCCCTGCAGAACCGAATCTCCGGAGAAGAGAACAGAAAGCTCGTCGGCACGCGCCAGGAGCTCCTCGTCACCGCAGACTCCGGACGCAAATCCGCCCAGACGTCCCGCCTCACGGGGCGTGCGGCAGACAACCGGCTCGCCCACTTCGCCGTCCCCACGGGCAGCCCGGAGCCCCGCCCCGGCGACTTCGTCACCGTGCCCATCACCCAGGGCGGAAAAGCGCACCTCATCGCCGATCCCCAGCCCGAGGAGTACGCGCTGCGCCGCTCCCGCGCAGGCGAGGCCTGGGACCGCTGGCAGGCCGAATCGTGCGGAGTGGGCACCACTCAGGTCGACGGCACCAAACCGGCCTCCGTCTCCCTCGGCATGCCCAGCCTCCCGCCTGCCGGCAGCGTCCGAGTCTGAGCGCCGCGGTGACCGCACCCCTGATCACGGTGGTGGGCCCTACCGCCTCCGGAAAGTCGGGACTCGCCGTCGAGCTCGCCCACCGGCTGGCCGAGACCGGCGCGCCCGGTGAAGTCATCAACGCAGACTCCATGCAGTTCTACCGCGGCATGGACATCGGGACCGCCAAGGTCACCGAAGACGAGATGCGCGGCATACCCCACCACCTCTTCGACATCCTCGACGTCTCACAGGAAGCCGCAGCCTCCGAATACCAGCCGCTGGCGCGGCAGAAGATCGCCGAGATCCGGAGCCGGGGCGGCACCCCCATCCTCGTCGGCGGCTCCGGCCTCTACGTCCGGGCAGCCATGGACATCATCGACTTCCCACCTGCCGACCACACGGTCCGCACCCAGCTGCAGCAGGAGCTCACCGACAGGGGCAGCGAGGCCCTCCGTGAGGAGCTCCGCGCCAAAGACCCCGCATCCGAGGCCGTGATCCGTGACGACCGCCGCCTCATCCGCGCCCTCGAAGTGGTGCGCATCACCGGCGGCACCTTCACCGCCTTCATGCCCCCGCACCGGTACGAGCCCTCCGTGGAGCCGGTCGTTCAGCTCGGCACCGACGTGCCCCGACCGGTGCTCAGAGAACGGATCGGTCAGCGCGTGCACGACATGGTGCGCCACGGGCTGGCCGATGAGGTGCGCGCACTGGAGCACGAAGGGCTGCGTCACGGCAGAACCGCCTCACGCGCCATCGGCTACCAGCAGTTCCTCGCCGTCCTCGACGGCCAGCACACCCACGCCGAAGCCGTCGAGCAGACCATCAACGCCACCCGGAAGCTCGCGCGCCGCCAAGACACATGGTTCCGCGCCGACCGGCGCATCGCCTGGGTTCCGGCGCTGGAGACGGACCGCCTTGAGCAGGCGATGCGCATCATCAGCTCCGCCGCCCATGGTTAGGTAGAAGGATGCAGTTCACCAAGGCCCACGCCACGGGAAACGACTTTGTGCTCCTCGCCGACCCCGCAGGCCAGATGGACCTGGACCACGGCTTCGTCACCGCAGTATGCGACAGACACCTCGGAGTGGGCGCCGACGGACTGATCCGGGCGGTGCCGGCCCACCTCATGGCAAAAGGACGCAGACTCCTGGACGAGCACTCGATGACCAGCACCGTCGACGCACCGGTGTGGTTCATGGACTACG
This sequence comes from Nesterenkonia sp. NBAIMH1, assembly GCF_007922635.1. NCBI lineage: Bacteria > Bacillati > Actinomycetota > Actinomycetes > Micrococcales > Micrococcaceae > Nesterenkonia > Nesterenkonia sp. NBAIMH1. The sequence goes on along the minus strand of NZ_CP042335.1, from coordinate 525,238 downwards.
TCAACAGCGACGGCTCCATGGCGCAGATGTGCGGCAACGCAGTCCGCGCCCTCGTCCACTTCCTCGTCGCCGAAGGCCTCGTCACCCTCACGGAGGGCGACGAGCTGCCCATCATGACCCGATCCGGGCTCAGAGCCGTCCGACGCGTGGAGGAGGGATACGCGGTGGGAATGGGCGTCTGGTCCTTCATCGACCCCGAGATGGCCGCCGAGCAGGCCAGCGACTCGCTCGTCAAAGCCGCCAGCGAGGCAGAGCCCCGCCCCGCCCTCAGCATCTCCATGGGGAACCCGCACACCGTCGTGGCCCTGCCCGACGACGCTGCCCTCAATCGTCTGAGCCTCACCAGCGCACCCACCGTCGAGCCGACGCCGCCGCACGGGACCAACGTGGAGTTCGTCGTCCCGGGGTCCCCGCTCGTGCAGGACGGCATCGGCCACGTGCGGATGCGGGTCCACGAGCGGGGCGTCGGCGAGACCCTCTCCTGCGGCACGGGAGCCTGCGCCGCGGCCGCGGCGACGAGGGTCTGGGCCGCCGATGAGGGCGTCGACGCATGGAAGGTCGCCACAGCCGGCGGGGAGCTCACCGTGAGCTTCGCCGCGCGTCAGGACGGGGCCGAAGAGGTCACTCTTGCGGGTCCGGCGACGATTGTCTTCACGGGGGAGCTGGTGCCGTGACTGTCGTTGAGATCATCGCGCTGGCGGTGACCGGGCTGCTGCTCACCGCGGGGCTCATCCTCTCCACGCGGCGCGCCCTGGGAACCAAGACAGGGCTGACCCGAACCGCGATCTCCTGCTTGGCGGCGGTGATCAGCCTGTGGCCCCTGGGCCTGCTCTTCGCTCGGCCCCTCGGGCTGGTGGACGACGAGGGCGTATGGGACGCCGGCGGACCGGCACTGCTGGCATCGATGCTGCTGGCCCTGCTGTGGATCCAAGTCGCCTCACTCATCCTGCTGGTGGCGCTCGAGGCCCTGGTCCCCACAGCCTCCGTGCCCTCGCTGCCGCAGCTCGCCCGCCGCACCTACTCGCGGATCCGACGCACCCGCAGAATCGCCCAGCTGGCCAAGATCGCCTCCTCCTCAGGTCTGACCCGGGTGCTGCGCACAGGACCGGCCCACCAGGACTTCGCCGACTCCCTCGTCACGGCCATCAACCGTTCAGGGGTGACGTTCGTGAAGATGGGCCAGCTCCTCGCCACCCGTCAGGACCTGCTGTCGGACAACGTCACCCGCACCCTGGCCTCCCTCCAGGCCCACGCCTCACCCATCCCGTTGGAGCAGGTGCGCCGGGTCATACGCACTGAGCTCGGCGCGGACCCCGAGGAGCTGTTCGCCAGCTTCACCCCCGAGCCGATGGCCGCAGCCTCCGTCGCCCAGATCCACGCGGCGCGCACCCACGACGGCCGGGAGGTGGTCGTCAAAGTGCAGCGGCCGGCCGCCCGAGCACAGGTGCGGGACGACATCGCGGTGCTGCGCCACGCTGCGAAGATCGCGTCGCAGAGATTCGAATGGGCGCGGAACATGCACCTCACCAGCCTCGTCGATGAGCTGATGGAGACTATCCGGCGGGAGCTCGACTACCGCGAGGAGCTGACCAACACCCGCGCCCTGGAGCACGCACTGAGGGACGTCGACCGCATCGGCACCCCCGTGCCCGTCCCCGAACTGACCACCTCCAGAGTATTGGTGGTCTCCCGGCTGGCCGGCATCCCCATCAGTGAGGCGCATGGCCGCATTGAGCGGCTGGACACCGACGTGAGGGAGCAGCTGGCGGACGATCTCGTCTCGGCGCTCGTCGAAGGAGTGTTCATCCGGGGGATCTTCCACGCAGACCTGCACCCCGGCAACATCATGCTCCTGGACAGCGGCACGCTCGGGCTGCTGGACTTCGGCTCCATCGGGGTCCTGGACTCGGAGGCGCGGCAGGTCCTGGCCACGCTGCTCTACGGGATCGTCAACGACGACGCCGTCACCGCCGCCAACGCGTTCGTGCTCGGCTTCGACGTCCCCGACGACGTCGACCACACGCAGCTGCAGCGAGACATCGGTCGGGAGATCGCGCTCGTCCAGGGCAGCTACGAGGTCGACGCAGGCCTCTTCGGACGGCTGTTCGAACTCGCCCGCGACCATGGCATCGGCGTGCCTGCAGGGTTCACGGCCGCGTTCAGGAGCCTGGCCGCCGTCGAGTCCTCACTGGTGCTGCTGAACCCGAACATGTCGCTGCTCGAAGCAGCCCGCGGCCGCATGGGAAGCATCATGCGCCGCCTCAACTCTCCTGGGCGGCTTGCTGCCCAGTCGCTCGGCACCGCGGCCGTCTCCTCCGCGATCGCCCGCCGCATGCCGATGCGCGTCGAAGAGGTCACCTCAGCGCTCGCCGAGGGCCGTCTCACCGTCGACGCCCGGCCCTTCGCATGGAGCGGGGACCGCGCCTACGTTCGGGGCCTGGTCGACGACGGGATCGGGGCCATCATCGCCGTGGCGGCCCTGCTGGTGGCCGCGCTGCTGCTGACCACCGAGGGCGGCACAGACGTGCTCGGCCCGCTGAGCCTCTATGAGGTCCTCGGGGTCGGCTTCGCCTTCAGCGGATGCCTGCTGGCGCTGCGCTCCATTGTGCGCATCTTCCAGCGCTCCGTCGTGTAGCAGCGGCTAGCGCTCCGGCCCCGGAGCAACGAACAGTGCGGCAGCATCTGCGTGCAGCGTTCGCAGCGTCAGTGCGGTGAACAGGACCGTGCCTGCTGCCAGGGTGCGGCGTCCGCGCAGCAGCTCCTGCAGCTGCCCGGACCCGGGAGCCTCATGGACGTCCGGCCCCAGGTCATGCAGCGTGACCCACTCCCAGGGCCACACCTGCCGCGGGGAGTGCCGGTGTACGCGCCCGGCAGCTCGACGAAGCGTCGTGCCCCCCGGAATTCGCCCAGTGCGTCGATGAAGCCCTCGATGTCCTTGCCGGGGGGCAGGCACACCAGCACCTGGTCAATGCCGCCCATCTGGTCCTCGGCGAACCGCAGTGCTGCCTCCAGCCCTGGGCCGGACACCGCCGAGTCCACCACGCATCGGCCCTGCGGGGCCTCATGCACGGAGAGCCTCCCGGGATAGTTCACCGTCCGCAGCGCCTCGGCCGTCTCCGAAGGGGCGTGAGCGCCTCCGGCCATCCGCAGAGCCGCGGTGACGCCGGCGGCCGCATTGCTCCGCTGGAACCCCTCCGGCATATGCCGCACCAGCTCGAAGGCCTCAGGGGTGGGCTGCAGCAGCACCGTGCCCGTGGCCCGAGCCCGCGCGGGAACGGCCGGATGCTCGTCGGCGAGGCTGACGCAGAAGCGGGTGCGGGCTCCCATGACTGCGGCCTTATCTTTGGCCACATCACTCACGGTGGGCCCCAGAATGTCGAGGTGCTCGCCGAATATCTGGGTGAGCACCACAGCCTCCAGCGGCCAATGGCTCAGGTCATCGGATGCGCCGCCGATGCCGGCCTCGGCCACCGCAGCATCGACAGCCAGCTCGTCAAAGATCAGCAGCCCCATGAGCAGAAACAGACCGGTCGGCGCGAGATAGCCGGTGTCCGGGTCGGCCGCGGGCAGTCGACGGCGCGCCTCCTCGATGCGGATCAGCGCTGCCCGTCGCGTCTGCTCATCCACCATGCGCCCGTCGATGCGGATCCGATCGGCGTTGCTGAGCACCCCCGGGCTCATCACCGTCCCCACGCGTCGCCCCAGGCCGGTCAGCGCGGCTGAGGCGTAGGCGGCCGCGGTTCCTTTGCCCTTGGAGCCGACGACCCCCAGCACGGGGAACCGCAGCTCAGACGGTCGGTGTCCCAGGGCGGCCATGAGCTCGGCGGTCCGTTCCAGCGAGCGGGCGGAGGTGTGCCTCAGGCGCCTCCACTCGGAGAACACGACCGCCTCCTCCAGGTCGGCCGTGGGCAGCCGGCGGAGGTCTTCGAGCGTGCTCACCGACGAACCCTCAGCAGGCGGAAGCCCTTGTCAGTCTCGGGCCTGTCGACGGAATGCTCGGCCGGCAGTGAGGCGGCCAGCCATTTCTGCAGCGAGTCGGCGCCCAGGTTCTTCTGGACCACAAGCCACGCCTCTGCGTCGGCATCGAGGCGCGGCAGCCAGCTCAGCAGGATGTCGTGCAGCGCAGCCTTGCCCACCCGGATCGGCGGGTTGGACCATATGGTGCTGAACCGCAGGTCCGTCGGCACCTCCTCCGGAGCCGCTGCGATGACGTTGCTCAGGCCCAACGAGGCCGCGTTCTCGGCGCAGAGGGTCCGAGAGCGGGCGTTGATGTCCACCGCCCACACTCGGGCGTCGGGGGAGCGCTGAGCCATGGTCAGGGCGATGGGCCCCCATCCGCAGCCGATGTCCAGAAGCTCGCCCTCCGGGGACGGGTCCGGCACGTGCTTGAGGAGCACGGCAGTGCCCTTGTCGAGGCCGTCGGGGGAGAAGATGCCCCCGGAGGTGGACACCGCCACCTCTGCGCCGTTGAGCGCAGCGCTGATTCTCCTGCGCTCGAAGGGCCCTTCAGGATCTGACGAGAAATAGTGCGCGGTGCTCACGAGTTGCTAGGGTAGTACGTATGAAGATCTGGGCCCGTACGTGCTTCGTCCGCCTCCGCGGCTGAACTGCACCTCGCAAGAACCTGCTCCCGCCCTGCTTCCGCCGGCTGCGGTTGAGCCTCACGCCCAGAACACTTCCCAAGGACATTCATGACTGAACAGAACAATCACCCCTCAGACGCGTCCATCGACGAGACGATCGCCCGCATCCTCGCCGCCGACGACACCGCCCGCAGCACCGAGGCCAGCACCTTCACCCAGGCTGAGGATGATGCGGAGACCGCTGACGCGAACCGTGCCTCCGCACGCCGCTCCGTCCTTCAGGGCCGGGCCCGGGAGCTCGCGGACCTCGGCGAGCACACCGAGCACGACGGCGACCAGTTCGACCTGGTCGAGCGCCGCAGCCTCAGACGCGTGGAGGGCCTCTCCACGGAGCTCGAAGACGTCACCGAGGTCGAGTACCGGCAGCTGCGCCTTGAGCGCGTGGTGCTCGCCGGCCTCTACACCGGCAGCAGCACCGCCGAGGCGGAATATTCGCTCCGGGAGCTCGCAGCGCTGGCTGAGACGGCCGGCTCGACGGTGCTCGACGGCTTCCTGCAGCGGCGCGCCACCCCAGACCCCGGAACGTTCTTCGGGTCGGGCAAGGCCGAGGAGATGCGGATCGCTGTCGCGGAGCTCGGCGCGGACACCGTCGTGGTGGACTCCGAGCTGGCCCCGTCTCAGCGCCGCGGGCTTGAGGACATCGTCAAGGTCAAGGTGATCGACCGCACCGGCCTCATCCTGGACATCTTCGCCCAGCACGCCAAGTCCCGGGAGGGCAAGGCTCAGGTGGAGCTGGCCCAGTTGGAGTACCTGCTGCCGCGCCTGCGCGGCTGGGGCGACTCCATGTCCCGTCAGGCCGGCGGTCAGGCGGCCGGCGGTGCCGGCATGGGCTCCCGCGGCCCCGGTGAGACCAAGATCGAGCTGGACAGGCGTCGCATCAATCAGCGCATGGCGAAGCTGCGCCGCGAGATCGCGGGCATGAAGCCCGCGCGTGAGGCCAAGCGGGCCAATCGTCGGCGCAACGCGGTCCCGTCCGTGGCCATCGCCGGCTACACCAACGCGGGCAAGTCCAGTCTGCTCAACCGCCTCACCGACGCGGGAGTCCTGGTGGAGAACGCTCTGTTCGCCACACTGGACCCCACCACCCGCAAGGCGGTCACCCCGGACGGCATCGGATACACGCTCTCGGACACCGTGGGCTTCGTCCGTCAGCTGCCCACTCAGCTGGTCGAGGCCTTCCGGTCCACGCTCGAAGAGGTCGCCGAGGCAGACCTCATCCTCCACGTGGTGGACGCTTCGCACCCTGAGCCTGAGGGGCAGATCGCCGCGGTGCGGCAGGTGCTCGCCGACGTGGACGCGCACGAGGTCGACGAGATCATTGTGCTGAACAAGGCTGATGCCGCCGAGGACCACGTCATCGACCGGATCAGGCGCCGCGAGCCCCATGTTGCGGTGGTCTCCGCCCACACAGGCCTGGGTATCGAGGAGCTGAAGCAGCGGATTGCCGACTCCATCCCTCGGCCCAACATCGATATGGATCTGCTCGTGCCGTACTCCGCCGGCGACGTCGTGTCCCGGCTTCACGCGGCGGACGCGGAGATCCTGCACACCGAGTACGAGGAGGAGGGCACGCGCCTGAAGGTCAGGGTGCGCGGCCCGCTGGCGGCAGAGCTGCAGCAGTACCGGGTGCAGGACCGCCCCGCATGACCTCGGCGACCGCTGACGCGCCTGCTGCCGGGAAGAAGGCTCAGCAGCTTCTCGGAACCGCTGTGGAGGCCTTCGGCGGCACCCGCCGTGAGGGTCAGGAGGAGATGGCGCGCCGGGTCGCTGGTGCCCTGGACCGAGGCCGGCACCTGCTGGTCCAGGCCGGCACGGGCACGGGCAAGTCATTGGCCTACCTGGTGCCCGCCGTCGCCCACGCGACCGCCGCGGAGAAGCCGGTGCTGGTCTCCACGGCCACGCTGGCTCTGCAGGCCCAGATCATGGGCCGCGACCTCCCGCGACTCCTGGAGAGCCTCGAGCCGGAGCTTGAGAGGCCGGTCAACGTGGCTCTGGTCAAGGGCCGCGCGAACTACCTGTGCAAGCAGAAGCTCGCCGGCGGCTTCCCGGAGGATGATGACGACGCGGAGGCCCTCTTCTCCGTGGCGGCGGAGCCCTCCGGGGGAGTCACCGCCTACGAGCCGACCTCGAAGCTCGGCAAGCAGGTCGTGATGCTGCGTGAATGGGCTGAACGGACCGAGACCGGCGACCGGGACGACCTGCCCGAGGGCGTCACCGATCAGGCCTGGCGTCAGGTCTCGGTCAACGCGGTGGACTGTCTGGGCAGAAAGTGCCCCATGGTCGAGGAGTGCTTCGCCGAGGAGGCGCGGGCCCAGGCGGTCGACGCCGACATCGTCGTCACGAACCATGCGATGCTCGCCATCGATGCCTTCGAGGGCCTTGAGGTGCTCCCGGACCACGACGCGGTGATCATCGATGAGGGCCACGAGCTGGCAGAACGGGTGACGTCGGCGGTCACGGTCCACCTGTCGGCTGGCATGCTCCAGGCTGCGGCATCCTCCGCCCGTCGGCATACGGCAATCCGCGTCGAGCCCCTGCAGGAGGCCGCCAACGCTCTGGAGGCCGCCTTCGCCGGCATCGAAGACGGGCTGCTCCATAAGACGAATGGGAAGCCGACGGGACTGAACGAACGGCAGCTCTCGGCGGTGCAGGCCGCACGCGACGCTGCCCGAACCGCACTGTCAGACTCCAAGCCCTCGGGCGACGGCACCGGAGGCGAGGCGGATGCGGGCCGAACCACCGCACGTGCTCGCCTGCAGGCCGTCTACGATGTGGCCAACCGCATCGTCGAGGCCGACGAGACCCCTGACGTCGTATGGCTCAGCCGGCCTGGAACCTTCACTCCGGGTCAGGGGTACACGCAGGCCGATCCCTCGGAGCCGCCGCTGATCTATGTGGCGCCCACTTCCGTGGCGGGACGGCTGCGCGAAGGGCTGTTCGGCTCGCGCACGGTGGTGCTGACCTCGGCCACGCTGACGGTGGGGGACAGCTTCGACGCGGTCGCCGGCCAGCTGGGGCTCTCAGGCCCTCGCGCGCCCCGATGGGACGGCGTCGATGTGGGGAGCCCCTTCGACTATCCGTCCCAAGGAATGCTCTATGTGGCCAAGCACCTGCCGCCCCCGTCTCTGAAGACTCAGGACGCCCAGCGGGAGGAGCTAGGGAAGCTCATCGAAGCCTCGAAAGGCGCGACGCTTGCTCTGTTCTCCTCGCGCCGGGCCGCGGAGGAGGCGGCCGAGCAGCTGCGGGAGACGCTGGACGTGCCGATTCTCTGTCAGGGCGACGCGACCATGTCTGCGCTGGTCCGGGAGTTCGCTGAGGATGAGGAGACGTGCCTGTTCGGCACGATGTCCCTGTGGCAGGGCGTCGATGTTCCGGGACGGTCATGCCGGCTTGTGGCGATCGACCGGATCCCGTTCCCTCGGCCGGACGATCCGCTGATGAATGCGCGCACCCAGGAGGTGGGACGCGCAGGTGGCAACGGCTTCATGGCGGTCTCCGCCGCGCACGCAGCAGTCCGGATGGCACAGGGTGCGGGACGTCTCATCCGGACCTCCGAGGATCGCGGCGTGCTCGCCGTACTCGACTCCCGGCTGGCGACCAAGCAGTACGGGTCCTACCTGAAGAAGTCGATGCCGGACTTCTGGGCCACGACGGACAGCGACGTGGCCAGAGGCGCCCTCCGGCGCCTCGCCGAGGCGTAGCCCTCAGAGGCTGCGGAGCACGGTCACCACTTTGCCCATGATGGTGGCCTCATCGCCCAGGATCGGCTCGTAGTGCCGGTTCTGCGGGAGCAGCCACTGGTGGCCGTCGCGCCGCTTGAGCGTCTTGACCGTTGCTTCCTCGTCCAGCAGCGCTGCCACGATGTCGCCGTTCTCCGCCGCGGCCTGCTGCCTGACGACCACCCAGTCGTCCTCGAAGATGCCTGCCTCGATCATGGAGTCTCCGCGAACCTGAAGCATGAACAGCTCGCCCTCTCCGGTGAGCTGACGCGGCAGAGCCATGACGTCTTCGACGTTCTGCTCGGCGACGATGGGGCCTCCGGCGGCGATCTGGCCCACGAGCGGCACCTCGGAGATGCGTGAGTCCGCCTGCTGGCGGTACGCGTTGAGGTCCACCACGCCGGCAGGCTCGTCCCGCACCTCAGGAGTCCCCGCCCCTGAGGAGGAGCTCTCGGCATGGGGCGTCTCTGCGCCCATGGGCTCGGCAAGGACCCGGCCGGAGGAGTCGCGGAGGACCTCCATGGCACGCGGTCGCCCCGGATCGCGCCGAATGTACCCGAGCTGCTGAAGCCGGCCCAGCTGATGCGTCACTGAGGAGAGCGAAGCCAGGCCGCAGGCGTCGCCGATCTCACGCATGGAGGGGGGATAGCTGCGTTCGGCCAGCGCCTGCTGAATGATCTCGACGATTCGTCGCTGACGCTCCGTCAGCGCAGCTGCGTCGTTCTCCATGTCATACCCCCGCCGTTGAATGGTGCTCGTCTTCGAATGTTGGTTCGAAGCCTACGACAGTTCGGACACAGTTTCCATCATTGTGTTCGAGTAAAGGTGGAGGCGTTCGAAGATATGTGCTAAGAATAGAACAGATGTTCGAATAGCTGTTCGAGCTCACACAAGGAGGACGTCATGACCACCAGCACCGCACCGCAGAGCTCAGGAATCCACCTGACCCGCCGTGGCAGGCTCGTCCTGCTCGGCCTGCCGTCCCTGCTTGCCTCAGTGGCCGTGGCGGCTATCCTGATCTTCGGCATCACCGGCCTGATGAATCAGGCGCAGGCATCATCGGAGCACGTCTCGGGAGTCGAGGCGGTTGAGGTGACGGTCGCCCCGGGGGACACTCTGTGGGACCTGGCCCACGAGGCCGAGAGCGAGGCGCCGGTGCAGGAGACGATCGCTCGAATCGCTGAGATCAATGGTCTGAGCTCCTCGCAGGTCGAGGCGGGCCAGAGCCTGTATCTGCCGACCGAGTGACGCGCGTTGAGTTCGGTGAGTCCGAGCGATCGTAGGATGGAACGGTGACTAACGCTCAGACTTCGAACGAACGCGCTGACCGCCTGGCCGCTCTGCCGATCCGCGAGGAGCTCCACGGGCAGGAGCCGTATGGTGCGCCCCAGCTGACGGTGCGTGCGATGCTCAACGTCAACGAGACCACCCACGAAGTGCCGGCGGATGTGGTGGAAGCGATTACGAAGCAGGTCCATGCAGCCGCTTCGCAGATGAACCGGTACCCGGATCGCGAGTTCACTGAGCTCAGGCGGAAGCTCGCCGACTTCCTCAGCCGCGACCTTCCGGGCGGGGACCTATCGGCGGAGAACATCTGGGCCGCCAACGGGTCCAATGAGGTGATGCAGCACCTCCTCCAGGCCTTCGCCGGGCCGGGGCGGTCGGTGATGGCATTCCCTCCCACGTACTCGATGTACCCCCTCTACGCGAGAGGGACCTACAGCGACTACATCGCAGGAACGCGGAACGCGGACTACACGCAGTCCGCGGACGATGTGGCCGACCAGATTCGCCGCAGCCGCCCGCACGTCGTCATCCTCACTTCGCCGAACAATCCCACCGGCACCGCGCTGGAGCTGGACGTAGTGCGCGCCGCCTACGAGGCGGCCGCGGAGTCCAACACGCTGCTGATCGTCGATGAGGCCTACGGAGAGTTCCGGCAGCCGGGCGTCCCCTCTGCGGTGGAGCTGCTGGAGGGCCGGCCGCTGCTGGTCGTGACCCGCACCATGTCCAAAGCATTCGCCATGGCTGGGGGCCGGTTGGGATACCTGGCCGCAGCCCCAGAGGTGACCGACGCGCTGAGGCTGGTGCGTCTGCCGTACCACCTGTCGGTCTACACCCAGGCTGCAGCGTCCGCCGCACTCGACCACGCCGAGAGCCTCATGGCCAACGTGGAGAAGATCAAAGTCCAGCGGGACCGCATCATGGAGGAGCTGCGTGCGATGGGGCTGGACCCCAGTCCCTCGGACGCGAACTTCGTGCTCTTCGGGGGCCTCACCGATGAGAAGGCAGCGTGGAAGCACCTGCTGGCCGACGAGGTGCTGATCCGTGATGTGGGAATCCCCGGCCACCTGCGTGTCACCGCCGGAACTGAGGAGGAGACGACCCTGTTCCTCGACTCACTGCGCACCTTCGTCGGCCGGTAGACTGGGAAGCCTATGGGAGCTGAACTGATTGAGGGCCGTGTTGCCCGTATGGAGCGCACCACCAGCGAATCGCAGGTGCAGGTGCGGATGGATCTGGACGGAACCGGAACCTCCAACATCTCGACGAGTGTGCCCTTCTATGACCACATGCTCACCGCGCTGAGCCGTCACTCACTGATCGACCTGGACATCCAGGCGCAGGGGGACACGCACATCGACGTGCACCACACCGTGGAGGACACCGCCATCGTTCTCGGCGAGGTCCTCCGGACTGCGCTCGGGGACAAGCGTGGGATCCGCAGGTTCGGCAATGCCATGGTCCCCCTGGACGAGGCCCTTGCGCAGGCGGTGGTCGACGTATCGGGGAGGCCCTACCTGGTGCACTCCGGCGAACCGGAGGGCCAGCAGTACCACCTCATCGGCGGTCACTTCACCGGGTCGATGACGCGCCACGTCTTCGAGGCCATCACCTACCACTCAGGAATCTGCCTGCACATGCAGCTGCTCGGCGGTCGGGACCCGCACCACATCGTGGAGGCGCAGTTCAAAGCTTTCGCGCGCGCTCTGCGGGAGGCCGTGGAGTCGGACCCGCGCACAGACGAGGTCCCCTCCACCAAGGGAGCCCTGTGAGCGACAGGCCCACCGTCGCCGTCCTCGACTACGGCTCCGGCAACGTCCACTCGGCCGTCCGCGCGCTCGAGAGCGCCGGCGCAGACGTGGAGCTGACCCAGGACCGCCAGAAGCTGCTCAGTGCCGACGGCCTCGTCGTACCGGGCGTGGGCGCATTCGCTGCGGTCATGGACGCTCTCAACGCCACCGAGGCCCCCCGCTGGATCGGGCAGCGCATCGCAGGAGGCCGGCCCGTGCTGGGCATCTGCGTGGGCCACCAGGTCCTCTTCGAGCGCGGCGTCGAGCACGGCATCGCGGCAGAGGGGCTGGGGGAGTGGCCCGGCGAGGTGACCGCCCTGCCCGAGGACGTGGTGGTCCCGCACATGGGATGGAACACCGTCACCCCTCCTGAGGGCAGCGTCCTCTTCGAAGGCATCGAGGACGAACGGTTCTATTTCGTGCATTCCTACGCGGTCCAGAAGTGGGACTTCGACCAGTCCATCCCGCAGATGCGCGCGCCCGCAGTCACGTGGGCGCACCACGGTGCCGACTTCGTCGCCGCCGTGGAGAACGGTCCGCTCTCCGCCACCCAGTTCCACCCCGAGAAGTCCGGGGAAGCCGGGCAGAAGCTGCTCCGCAACTGGGTCCGCTCCCTGAAAAACTGAACCAGCGGCCGCCCACACGGCCGTCGGCGCACAGACCTGTCCAGACGATGAAAGTGAGTTCCGATGCCTGCACCCCTCGAGCTTCTGCCTGCTGTTGATGTGGAGGGCGGCCACGCTGTTCGCCTCGTGCAGGGCGAGGCCGGTTCCGCCACCAGCTACGGGGACCCGCTGGAGGCGGCGATGAAGTGGCAGCAGGAGGGGGCCGAGTGGATCCACCTCGTGGACCTCGACGCTGCCTTCGGGCGAGGGCACAACCGCGATGTGCTCAAGCGCGTCGTCGAGCAGATGGATGTCCGGATCGAGCTGTCCGGCGGCATACGTGACGATGAGTCGCTGGAGCGCGCACTGGAGTTCGGCGCAGCACGGGTGAACCTCGGCACCGCGGCGCTGGAGGACCCCGAATGGACCGCGCGCGTCATTGAGAGGCACGGCGACGCGATCGCCGTGGGACTGGATGTACGCGGCGAGACGCTCGCCGCCCGCGGATGGACTCAGGAGGGCGGCAACCTGTGGGAGGTGCTCCAGCGCCTGGAGGACGCAGGCTGCCCGCGCTACGTGGTCACCGACGTGACCAAGGACGGCACGCTGCGCGGCCCGAACACCGACCTGCTCGCCGAGGTCTGCCGCCGCACGGAGAAGCCCGTCGTGGCCTCCGGGGGGATCTCCTCCCTTGAGGACATCGCCGCCCTGGCCAAGCTCGTCTCCACCGGTGTGGAGGGCGCGATCATGGGCAAGGCCCTGTACGCGGGCCGCTTTACGCTGCCGGAGGCGCTCGAGACCGCCCGCAGCAGCGCCTGATCGTTCGTATGGCTGAGCGTGCAGAGTCGAAGGAGCTGCCGGCGCACATTGCCAATCTTCTGGACAGCCGGCGTCGCAGCGCGGATGGGCGCCCCGCCGATTCTGCCGGCGTCCCGTGGGAGGGGCGGGACCTCTCCGGCGAGGACAACCCGCTGCACATGTTCGACGGAGACGACGGTCTCACCGCGCCCACCGTCGCGGAGGCGCGCGAGGCGCTGATCGCCGGTGCCGCTGATGAGGCCGGCTTCGTCCGTGCCCTGGCAGGCCAGCGGCTCTTCGCCCCGGTCATCGCGACCGGTCACGGTGACGCGGAGCATGGCGACAAGGAGGCGGACATCTCCCTGGTGACGCTCACGGCCTCCGACGGGCGCGCGGCCATGCCGGTGTTCACGTCGGTTCAGGCGCTCACGGCGTGGCACCCTGAGGCGCGGCCGGTCGCTGCGGAGACCGAGCGTGTGTTCCTGGCGGCACTGGCCGAGGGCGCGGAGCTGGTGGTTCTGGATCCCGGGCCCGCAGATCCGGCTGTGGGCGAGGCGCCTGCCCTGACCTTCGTGGTCCGTCGCCCTGCGGTGGAAGCGGTGGCGAGCGGGGAGGTGTGGCGTCCTGCCTATGAGGATCCGGAGCTCGCGGCTGAGCTGCAGGAGCTGGCCGACGGAGCGCCTGGGGTGGTTCAGCTTCTGATCCAGCCGGGTCCGGGCGTCGTCTCGTTCGCTGCTGATGGGACGCGGGTGCTCGGTGGAGGGCTGGGGCCGGAGCTGCGCATCGGTGTGGTGGTGGAGGCCGGAACCGACGATGTCGGCAGGCGGCTCGCCCTTGCGGCGGTGTCAGCGGGGCTCGAGGAGGCGGCTGTGCTGCGGCGCCGTGCGGATTCGGTGGAAGTCGTGGCGGCCGAGACTGAGTGAGTCCTGTCCTCAGGCGATGTCGAGGTGCGCTTTGAGCTTCTCGGCGATCAGGTGGAGCTGATCGGCCTCGGGGTCGTCCAGTGCGGGGTGGAAGAGCTCCCGGATGTGCTGGGCGTGGAATTTGGAGGCGGCGTCGAATGCCTCGTGACCTGCCGGGGTGAGTCGGGCTGTCATGCCCCGCTTGTCCTCGGAGCTGTTGGACCGCTCGACGAGTCCCTTCTCGCACAGGACCTTCACCTGGTAGGAGAGCCGTGAGGGGGAGAAGATCATCTGTTCGGCCAGCTCGCCCATGCGCAGCGACTGGTTGGGCGCTTCGGTGAGTGTGAGCAGCAGGTTGTAGTCAGTGAGTCTGAGGCCCGTGGCCGCGTGCAGGCGCTTCTCGATGTGCTGGGTCATGAGGGCCGAGGCTTCGAAGAATGACCGCCATGCTTTGGCTTTGGGCGAGTAGCCGGTGAGGCTGCGGCCGCGCTCCTGCTCGGGACGGCTCTCGGCGCTCACGGGCTCTCCTCATTCGTGCGAATCCTACGGACCGTCCAGTATATCGGCATGGTCGAGTGTGGGCCTGCCGGGGGAGGAGGGGCAGGCCCGCACGCAGGCGGCTGACGGGTCAGCTGTCAGTTTCGACGACGTCTCCGCTGGTGACATCGACGTAGACCTCGGTGCCGTCGACCAGTTCGATCTCCCAGACAATGGTGTCGTTGTGGTCGTCCAGTTCGGCGTCCTCAGGTTCGGCTCCGCCTTCGTCCTCTGCGGTGCGAAGTGCGTCGACGAAGTCGATCTCGACGGCCTCAGCCTTCTGCAGGTCGTCGGAATCGAGGTCGTCCTGCTCTTCGTTGGTCACCTCGTAGGTCTCTGGGTCCATCTCGAGCTCGAGCTCAGTGTTCGCCTGGGGGTCCAGGAGGTCCACTTCGATTTCGTCCTGCTCCACCTCGAACTGGCTGACGACGGCGGCGGGGTACTCCTCGGCGATGGCTTCCGCCGCCTGGTAGGCGGGGCGTCACCGTCGCTCTGCTCCTCGCCGTTTCCGTTGGCCTCATTGGCGGCACCGTCTGTGTCCGCGTCGGCGTCCTCAGCGTCGTCCATCGTTCCGTCGTCGTCGGTGGTCTCTGTCTCTTCGAACTCCGCTTCGCCGTTGCTGTCTGCGTCCTGCTCTTCGCCCGGGCCGGGGTTCTCCTCATCGGGGGCGCAGGCGGCCAGAACCAGGGTGGTGGCTGCGGCGGCAGACAGAATGCCGAAGGTTGTGTTCCTGATGTCCATGGGCACAATTCCTACGCGGCGTTTCTGCAGAGGCACCTGTGAATCCCTGAACAATTGCTTGGACCACATGCTCACTGCGTCTGCGAGTTCTTGAGGTGGGCCAGTTGTATGACGCGTGGTCCCTGGGGGCGGAGATGGACGGCGCGCCCAGGTATGGGTCTGGCCAGCAGCGGGACGCTCATGGCGAACGCGTCGGCTTCGGAGCGGTGGACGGGGCTGAGGAGAAGGTTGGCGCCCTGCGCTCTGGCCGTGTGCGCCCACGGCAGCCTGCTGAACACCGCCGGGCTGGGAAGAGCTGAGGCGATGATGCGGGTGCCCGCTGCGGCGGCCTGCTGCAGCAGCGCATGCTGCTCCGGTGTGCACCGGTCAGCATCGTCGACCACCAGGGTGCCTATGTCCACCTCCTCCGGGAGCTCCCATAGAGCTCCGCCCTGGAGATGTGTCGCGCCAGGGGCCAGAGCTGCGAGCAGGCGAAGGGCGGAGGACTTTCCAGTCCCAGCCGATCCGATGACGAGGTTCACCGCACCCAACTCGATATGGGCAGGAAGCAGGGTGAACTGCTCGATACCGATGGTGAGTGGGTCCTCAGCCGCCTCAGGGTTCCCCACCTCGTCGAGGCCGATCCTGTCGGGCAGCGGTCTGATCCTCACCCGGGGCTCACGACGCGGTGGTGACGCGTCGGGAATGTCGGAGACGTTGTTGACGAGCTGAATCTCCACGCCTGGTGACGGAGTGATCGGGTCGATGACGACCCCTTCCCGGCCGCGGGTCGACGCTGCGCAGTTTGGGCCAGAGGTAGCGCGTATCCTCACTGGCTCCGAACGGCAGATAGACCATCGTGGAAAGGCGTGCCCCCAGCTTCCCCATGACGAGTTCGCGTCCGCCCGACACCAGCACTGACAGTCCCGCAGCAGGACCCTCGCCGGCCAGGGTGAGAAGCTCGTGCTCCGCTCCGGTTGACTGGAGGAGAGGGTGCAGCTGGCGGTATCCGCTGATGATCAGTACCAGTGGGGGCCCGTTGGGATCGCTTTCCAGCCGCAGTGTGCTCATCAGTCCACGCAGCTCATGGATCAGGCGTTCCGTCTCCGGCATGGTCTCCGGTGTCGTGTAGGAGGCGACGGATGGGTTGCCCGCCAGATCAGCCAGAGAGCCGTCGCCGTCCACCAGGTGCAGCTCCGGTCCGGCGGGGTGATGGGCCAGCTGACGAGCGGCCGCAGCCAGGGCTCGACCCCCGCCCGCGTCGGGCTCACCGGTGATGCCGAATGTCTGCGCCTCGTGCGGGTCAAGCACCAAAGGCTGCTGCCGCTGCTGCAGAGGAAGGTCGACCAGGCCGAGCTGCGCGGCGGACCCGCCGTCTTCTGCCGCGAGAACGCACTGCAACGGGGGCAGCAGAGGGCTGTGCTGACGTCTCCGGCCCTGAGCGGCGAGCTGCGATGTCAGGTGCGACACGATGCTGCGGACGGGGGTTCCTCGGCTCTGCGCCGGCGAAGGCTGGGAGGCCGGTGCGGCCCGCATTCTCTCGTCGGGCGGGCTCACCTGGGCCGTCTGGAAGAGCTCAGCAGTCGCACCGCCGCGCCGCAGGACGGCCCTTCCCGGCAGGGAGGACGGAATGGCTGCCGCGTCCGGAGTGCCGATGAGTTCGCGCGACTCGTCATCGGTCCGAACCCTGAGGGCCATGGTCGTGCCGATGTTCGCCCGAATATCGGCTGTCACGACCCCCTGCGGACGCTGAGTGGAGAGAATCAGGTGAAGCCCCAGTGACCTGCCGAGTGTTGCGATCCGCATCAGCTCGTCCATCGTCTCCGGAAGTTCGTGCGCGAAGATCCGGAACTCATCGATCACCACCACGATCCGGGCCAGGGGCGGCTCTGGGCACAGACTCCGATACTCGCCGTAGTCTCCTGCGTCGGCATCCAGGAACAGCTTCTCCCGACGAATCAGCTCGCTCCGGATCGACTCTAGGGTCCGTTCTGCCTGAGCCTGCGACAGGTCGGTGACCAGCCCCAGTGAGTGCTCCAGCTGGTTGAGCTGGTGAAAGGTGGCGCCGCCTTTGAAGTCAAAGAGGATGCAGTTCAGCTCCTCGGGTCCATAGCGGCACGCGAGACTGAGCATGAGCGTCTTGACCAGCTCAGACTTTCCTGACCCGGTCGTGCCCCCGATGAGCAGGTGCGGTCCGTCTCCTACGAGGTCCAGCGTCGACGGTCCGCTGCGACCCTGGCCCAGCTCGGCCACCAGGTGCTCCTGCGCGCTCTCGGCGAACAGGTCAGGTGGGAGCTTGGTCCTGCACGTCTCGGGCAGCTCGCCCGCGCCTGCGCCTCCTGCCCACGAGTGGGGGAGGGCTCGGCGCAGCAGCGTCTGCAGGGTCTCGGGCGCCATGCCGTCGAACTCGAGGTTCCATACCTCTTTCGTGGTCTGCTCATTCTCCTGGCGGAGGATGGTGCGGGTGTTCAGATCTGCCTGTAGCCCCGGGGGTGCTGTGCCTGACGGCCTGCGCATGATGACGTGCCAGTCCGCTCTCAGAGCCGACTCCAGGTGTTCGGGGTCCATACCGTCAGCGAAGAGGATGCCCGGCGGTCCATTGCGGTCCAGGTTGAAGCCCTCGTGGCTGCGGAGCAGCGTCACGCCCCTGGCCCGGCCGGTCTCCTCCGGCAGAGCGGAGAACGCGTCCTGCGCAACAGCAATGGGGACGCGGTGAAAGCTGAGCAGCAGCTGAAGCAGAAGCCAGCGCATGCACCGCTCCGTGTCGCGCCGCTCGCCGACCAATGTCGTCACCTCGCCCGGAGTCAGGGGCACCGCCGCTATGCCCTGCGTCTCAAGCAGGACCTGAGGGGCCTCTGTGCTGGGCGAATCGAAATCGACGAGGGCGTGCATCCTGCCCATGCCTATTCGGACTGCTGGACACACATCTGACGTGAGAGCTGCTCGTCCGGTCGGCACGTCGTGCACCCCGCCTGCTTGAACCGTGTGGAGCTCCGGCTCCTCGGCAAGGAGCTCAGCAAGCCTGCCGGGCGAAGGGACACGCTCAGTGCGGCGCCCCCAATCCTCCGCCGAGTTCCGCACTGCAGCGCGGAACCTGCGTCCGCGGCGCCCGGCATGCAGCACGACGACCCCGGCCACGAGCGCACTTGCCGCAGAGAACAGCAGGAAGAACCACATCCCGGTCACCGCCACCATCACGATCCCGATCACCAGGGGGATGCACGCCATGGCAAGAAGCATTCTGTGCTTCCCCTCCGGCGGTCTCTCCTCCGTGCGCCCCGGGGCGGGAGGCCACGTGGTGCGTCCCGACGGTTCGGGCGCGGTACGCACCAGCCGCAGCGAGCTCGCCCCCAGACTCAGCGTGTCGTGCGTGCTGAGGGTGCTCTCGCCCTCATCCGTGAGGTAGCGCACGGAAGTCCTCCCGACGTCCAGGATCCCCTCGTGCCTCGAGACCGCAAGGTCAGCAACCCGCACACTGCTCTGCCCTCTTCCGACGGTGTATCGGCCTCGCCTGAGGGGCAGGATCCGGCCCGCATCCGGACCGGTGTCTACGCAGAGCGCCAACTCCCCGCGCGCCCCGCGGAGAACCGCGGGGACATCGCCCGCAACCACCACCATGCCCGGATGAATGTGGATGCTTCCCGCTTCGAGATCCTCGAGCCTGCGCCCAGCACACGAGAGTGCGCACGCATGGAGCTCCGGCAGGCTGCGCAGAGCTCCGGCGAGCTCCGTGCCCGAAGTGTCGGTCCCGCTTCCCGCTGCATCTACCTGCAGCAGCACCTCTTCAGGCGAAGTGCCCGGGGCGCGGCTGTGCAGAGAGCCCCATTCCTCAGGGCTGAGCGCATCCGGCGTTCGCACCAGGATCAGAGTGAGGCTCATGGGCAGGAAGACTAGGGGTGGCGTGACAAGAACGGACTGCGCGCGCTGCGGCCCTGTGGAGAACTGGCTCCCTGCGGCGTCGGCAGCGAAGTTCTCCACATAGCCGCTTCGGCGTCCTGCAGAATGGGCTACTGTATTCCCAGCGTCGGACTCTGTAACGGGCAGCCCGGCGCCGAATGGGATGGACGGAACGAATTTCAGTGCGCACTTTCTGCTGGGGCAGAAGTGTGCCCTGTGGGGGGAATCTATGGATGCTGCTGGCATTGTCGAGTCGGAAGTGCGCGACATCATTCGCGCACGAGGGATAGATCCGTCTTCGGATCCGGCCGAAGTGCGTCGGCTGGTGGAGAGCTCAGTCGCTGACTATGAGCGCAGATCTCTTCTCGCTCCTCTGCCGGTTCTCCACTCCGGCGAGCACATCGCGGCGGAGATCTACGACAGCGTGGCAGGATTCGGCGAGCTCCAGCCGCTCCTGGACGACCCGGAGGTGGAAGAGATCTGGGCCAATGGGCCCCATGAGATCTTCTGCAGCCGCGGCGGTCGATCGGAGCTGACCTCCGTCACCCTGTCGGACACCAGGATGCGTGATCTGGTGGAACGGATGCTGAAGACGAGCGGCCGCCGCCTGGATGTCTCGTCTCCCTTTGTGGATGCTGCCCTTCCAGACGGATCGCGGCTGCACGTGGTCATCCCGGACATCACGCGACGCCACTGGGCGGTCAATATTCGCAAGTTCATCTCGCGAGCCGCCAGTCTGGAGGACCTGGTCGCGTACGGCTCGCTGAGCCCGAAGGCAGCCGAGTTCCTCAGCCTCGCAGTAGGGGCCGGGATGAATGTCCTCGTATCCGGCGCGACTCAGGCCGGCAAGACGACGATGCTCAACTGCCTCAGCGCTGCGGCCGGGCCGCGGGAGCGCATCGTGAGCGTCGAGGAGATCTTCGAGCTGCAGATACCTCAGCGAGATGTGGTGGGGCTGCAGTGCCGCCAGTCCAGCCTTGAAGGCACTGGTGAGATACCGCTGCGCCGACTCGTCAAGGAGGCGCTGCGCATGCGCCCGGATCGCCTCATCGTAGGAGAGGTGAGGGAGGCGGAGAGCCTCGACATGCTCATAGCCCTCAACAGCGGCCTGCCGGGGGCCGCCACCGTCCACGCAAACTCTGCGCAGGATGCGCTCACCAAGATCTGCACTCTGCCCATGCTGGCTGGAGAGAACATCTCCTCAAGCTTCATCGTGCCGACCGTCGCCTCCTGCATCGACCTCGTCGTCCACTGCGCGCGCACGAGTTCGGGTCGTCGGCACGTTGAGGAGATTCTGGGTGTCTCCGGCCGCCTCGAAGGAGACACGATCGAGACGTGCAGCCTGTTTCTGCATGACGGTGACGATCTTCGCCCCAGCAGAACGGCGCTGTTCGACCACCCCCGGCTGCCCAAGGCAGCCGCCCAGCTCCTGAGAGAGGCGCACCGGTGATGCTCGCGCCGCTGCTCGGAGCTGCGCTGGCAGCCGGCCTTGTTCTCATTCTCTGCTCATTCTGGGTTCGTCCGCCGCGCACCGGTGCACGACCTCGCCGGGCGGGTCCTCTACGACGGCTGCTCGACGAGGCGGGGCACTCCCGGATTCAGCCCGCTGCGGTCGTTGTCGCCGCATTCGCTGGGGCGCTCGCGGTCTTCCTTCTGGTAGCGGGCATCACCGCAGCTCTTCCGCTGGCGGGCTGCTTCGCCCTGTTCGCCGCGGCCGTTCCCTGGGCTGCCCTCCGATGGCAGGCAGCCCGACGTCGGGCCCAGCTTCTCGACCTCTGGCCGGATGCCGTGGACCACATCAGAGCCGGAGTGCGGTCAGGGCTCAGCCTGCCGGAATCCCTGATGCGACTGGCCTCCGAGGGGCCGGATCCTCTGCGACCGCACTTCGAGGAGTTCGGCCGCGATTGGCGAGCTGGGCAGACGCTGCAGACTGCGCTCCTGCGCCTCAAGGGTCGGCTTGCCGACCCCGTTGCCGACAGAATCGTCGCCGCACTGCAGATCACCAGAGAAGTGGGAGGAAACGACCTGGGGCGTGTGCTCAGCACGCTGAGCGAATTCCTCCGCGACCAAGCCAGGACGCGCAACGAGCTGGAAGCGCGGCAATCGTGGACCGTCAATGGTGCTCGGCTGGCTGCAGCTGCGCCGTGGGCTGTCGTCCTGCTGCTCTCCACACAGCCGTCGGCCGCCGAAGCCTATGCAGGGGCTGCGGGCACCGCTGTCCTGCTGTCCGGTCTGGCTGTATCCGTCGTCTGCTACCGGCTCATGCTGCGTCTCGGGGCCCTGCCGCAGGAGAAGAGAGTTCTGGCATGACAGTGCCCCTCCTCATGGCCGTCGGAGCGGGCCTCGCGCTCAGCGCAGGCCTCATGCTCATCTTGGCAGGAAGTCCGGCGATGAATCAGCCGCAGCTGGTCGACCGCGTTGCGCCGTATCTGCGCAGTGCACACCCCGGTCCAGCAAGCCGTGGGGAGCTCTCGGCCCTGCGGGGCGCGGCGAGCATCTTCACACCTCTGCTGAGCGTCGCGACAGCTCAGCTGGAGCGCTTCAGCATCGGCACGAAGCAGCTGACCCAACGGCTTGACCAGGCGGCCTCGAACACCACCGTCAGTCAGTATCGGCTGCAGCAGGTGGCGGCGGCCGGCAGCGCAGGGGCAGCCGCGATGGCGGCCGCCGCGTTCCTGGCCCTATCCGGGGCCTTCGACGGGCTGCTGAGCGTGCTGCTCGTGGCCGGCGGGGCAGTCACGGGCGTCGCGCTGCGCGACCACATGCTGGTCAGCCGCATCAAGCGCCGAAAGGCCGCCATGCTCCGGGAGTTTCCCACCATCGCAGAGATGATGGCGCTCTCCGTAGGGGCTGGCGAATCGGCGCCCGCGGCCTTCGAACGAGTGGTGAAGCTGAGCCGAGGCGAACTGGCCGCAGAGTTCACACGAATGCTCCATCACACGCGATCCGGAGCGAGCTTCCCCCATGCGTGCCGAGAGCTGAGCCGTCGGCTGGATCTGCCGCCCCTCAAACGCTTCATCGACGGGATACTCGTGGCCGTCGAACGAGGCACGCCCCTGGCCGACGTCATGCGTGCACAGGCAGCTGACGTGCAGGAGCTGTCCAAGAGAGAGCTGCTGGAGTCCGCCGGACGCAAAGAGATCGGAATGCTGGCCCCCGTGGTCTTCGGCATCATGCCCCTCACCGTCCTCTTCGCCGTCTTCCCAGGGGCGGCCCTGCTTTCCTTCTGAGCCTGCCTGCTCCCAGACACTCACCGCACAAGATCACAGCCCAACAGCAACGAACGGAGAAAGATGATGAGCACCAACGCCGCACCAAGAGCACTGGCCGAGGACCTGTATCGGGACGAGCGAGGCGACATTCCCGGCTGGGTGATGATCGCGGCGATGTCAGCGATGCTCGTAGCCGGCCTGCTCGCCCTGGCGCAGCCCCTCCTGGGCGAGCTCTTCGAAAACGCGATCAGCCAAGTCCGCCCCTGACTCTCGATGCAAGCATCAGTCCGCCTGCGCGACGAGGAGGGATCCGCCCCGGTCGAGTTCACCATGATGGCTTCACTCGTCGTCATCGTGGTGCTGGCCGTAGTCCACCTGGGACTGGCCCTCCATGTGCGCAACACCATGATCGACGCGGCCAGCACTGGAGCGCGCTTCGGAGCCCTCGCAGACAGAACGCCCGAGGACGGAGCCGAACGAGCCCGTGACCTCCTGGGTTCGTCTGTGGCATCACAGTTCGTCCACGGGGTGACGTCAGAGTCCCTGCTCACGCCTCAGGGAGAGATTCTGCGGGTGCGCGTGGCCGTCGAGGTCCCTCTCATCAGCTGGGCTGTCGATGCTGAGGAATGGGAGGTGGTCGCCAGTGCCCGCATCATTGAGCCCTGATCGCCGCTCGACCGCGCAGTCGAACGCGGATGAGGGCTCGGCCCTCATCGAGTTCATAGCACTGGCTCTTCTGCTGCTGCTCCCAGTGGTGTGGCTGATCACAGCCGCGGCGTCGCTGCAGGCCTCTGCGTATGCAGCGACGGCAGCCGCTGATCAGGCGGCCAGGGTCTACGCTGCGGCAGGAGACCAGGCCCTGGCCGCGGAAGCGGCAGGCGCCGTGCTGCGGGACTTCGGGCTCTCCCCAGAGGCCGCCGACCTTCGACGCAGCTGCTCCGCATCCTGTGAGCCCGGGGCCGTGGTGCACTACACAGTTGACATTGCGGTGCCGCTTCCCGCCGCACCCGAATTCCTCGGCAGACACTCTCAGATGATGACCGTCTCCTCGTCGGCCGCACACGTGCTCAAGGAGCCCGGATGAGCCTCGCGCGTCCGCATGATGAGGGTCAGATCAGCATCCTGACCCTAGGATTCTTCGCCCTGCTGCTCATGGTCTGCGCCGTGGTGCTCGGTGCAACGGCCGTCAACCTGCAGGCACGCCACCTGTTGGCCGCTGCGGACGGGGCCGTGTCCGCTGCCGTGGAGCAGCACGCCGTCGCTCCCGGCTCAGCACCGAGCCTGTCCAGCCAGCAGATCAGAAGCAGTGCGGAGGAGCATTTGAGGCTGCAGGGGCGCACAGCCGCCACGACGGGCTCACGGTTGTGGCGGCGTGGTCGGGCGCTGACGGACAGACGGCGCACCTGCGTCTTGGAGCCCACGCACAGCTGCCGCTCGTGCACCGGATTCTTCCAGCCCGCGTGGAAATCGTTCAGGAGTCCCACGCGCGCATCGAGGTGGGCCGATGAGGCGCGGCGGCCGCACATTCGTTTTTCGTGTGTGTATTTTCTGCGGAATTACCTGTGAACGGCTGAACACTCGCTTGACTGCATGCTCACCCGGTTGCGAGTTCTAGAGGGGGCGATGTATGACGCGTGGCCGCTGAGGGTTCTGGGGCATGGCGCCCAGGTATGGATCTGGCCGTCAGCGGAACGGTCGCGCCGAAGGCGTCGGCCTCCGAGCGGTGGACGCGGCTGAGGGGAAGATTGGTGCCCTGGGCTCCGCTCACTCGCGGCTGGTGCTGGGCGACTTTGCTCTATATCTCTACTTTTCTAGGTTGCGGCCGGACACCCTTTGGCATCACCTGGCGTCTGGGATGAGGCTGATCTGATTGCCTTGGCCAAATCTGCGTACGCGATAGCAGGCCGGGCGTACCGCTCCAGAGTTGATAGCCCGATCGAGGAGCTGCGCCGGTGGATCGCTCAGCAGGAGATCGACCACGGTACCCGCCACGGAAAGGTCAGCCGGGCGCCCGAAGAGATCCGGGCGTTTAGAGCAGAGAACCGCAGATGGGAGGAAACCAGGGAGATCATGCGAAAGGCCCCGATTCTCTTCGCAGGCACAAAATCGCCCCCGACCCCCCTGATCTGCGAGTTCGTCGATCAGCTGCGCGCCGCCAGTTATGCCGACGAGTCGATCGGCGGCATCCTCACCGTTGGGGGCCTCTACGGGCGCCTGAAGATGACCGCCGCAGTATGCCGACGCCTGCCCAAGCCTTTGCTAGGCCCGTGAATATGGGCTCAGTCCCAAGGGCAAGCCTTTGATCCTGGGGTAAGGGTTCAGGGGTGGGATTGGACAGGTGGAGGGCGGGCCGGGACCGAAGGTGCCTTGCTTCAACCCCGGCCCGCTCTGTGCGAGTTCTAGCGCTGCATCAGAGCGAAGACTCCCCAGCCGAGATACTCACGCTGATACCGCGCGTAGCGAGCCGGCTCACTGGTCAGCTCGGCACGTACCTGAGCTGCCAACTCATCTTCGGGATTGCTGTCGAGCCACTGTCGCATGTTCAGCCACTGCGCGGCCTGATAGCGGTCCCAGCTGTCCTGACTTGCAAGCACCATTTCCACGACGTCATAGCCCAGATCCCCGAACTGTTCCATCAGCTCTGGCAACACCAGGAAATCTTCTGTGCGAGTAGCGCCGCTGCCCATAGCGGTTTGCTGATCCGGCACGCGCTGGCGCCAGTAGGGTTCACCGATCAAGATCAATCCGCCGGGGCGCAGGCTCCTCTTCAGCAGTTCAATAGTGCCGGCGACGCCGTCTCCGATCCAGGTCGCACCGATACAAGCGGCCACGTCAACAGGCTCCTCAGAGACGAACCCGGCGGCATCGCTATGGAGGAAGGTGACCTGGTCACTCACGCCGAGTTTGGCGGCGCGGGTGAGGGCGTCTCGGGTAAACACGCTGCTCATGTCTACCCCAGTGCCGGTAACACCATGGTCACGTGCCCACGTGCACAGCATTTCCCCGGAACCGCTGGCCAAGTCGAGTACCCGGATGCCTGGTTCGAGCTGAATGGCTTGACCCAGGGCGGCGAACTTGGCGGGTGTGAAGGGATTATGGATACGGTGATTGCTCTCGCGAATGGAATAGATGCGTGGAATGTCCACGGTCGGTTCTCCTTGAGGTTAATGACATTAAGGCATGGTCGAGACGCAGCCGATTTGAGTCGGCTGCAGCTGCCGGGAACGTCATCAATACACCTCGCTTAACCGCATGAACCTCACCTTGCGAGTATATAGTCTCTCAACGACCGTGCAGGTGAACAACCTTTATGAATCCAACTGGCTTGAGGGTCAGCGGCTTGGTGTCACGTCTAAGGCCCGTCCGCCCGGTAGTGTGGTGACGTTATGGCAGAGACAGACTTTCCCGCCGAGCTGGCCGACCTGCGCGACACCCTGCGCCGCATCACCGAGGTCATCGACCTCGAGGCGCTGCGCGCTGAGGTCGCAGACCTCGAGCAGCAGGCAGCGGACCCCAACCTGTGGGACAACCAGGAGAACGCCCAGCGAGTCAACTCCCAGCTGAGCCACAAACAGGCTCACCTTGACCGCGTCGACAGACTCGGCGGACGCATCGAAGACGTCGAGATCATGGCGCAGATGGCCGCCGAAGAAGCTGACGAAGACACCCGCGCGGAAGCCGTCAACGAACTCGCAGGCATCCGGAAAGCCCTCGAATCCCTCGAAGTCGTCACCCTCATGTCCGGTGAGTACGACGAGCGCGACGCCGTCGTCACCATCCGTTCCGGCGCCGGGGGAGTGGACGCGGCAGACTTCGCCGAAATGCTGCTGCGGATGTACACCCGCTGGGCCGAGACGCGAGAATGGGACGTCAAAGTCTTGGACACCTCCTACGCCGAAGAAGCCGGACTGAAGTCCGCCACCTTCGAAATCAAGGCGCCCTACGCCTTCGGCACCCTCTCCGTGGAAGCCGGCACCCACCGGCTCGTGCGCATCAGCCCCTTCGACAACCAAGGTCGACGGCAGACCAGCTTCGCCGCCGTGGAAGTCATCCCCCTGCTCGAAGGCACCGACTCCATCGACATCGATGAGAATGACCTCAAGATCGACGTCTACCGGTCCTCAGGCCCCGGCGGGCAGTCAGTCAACACCACCGACTCCGCCGTACGCATCACCTACCTGCCCACCGGCACCGTGGTCTCCATGCAGAACGAAAAGTCGCAGATCCAGAACCGCGCAGCCGCCATGCGCGTGCTCGAATCCCGCCTGCTCCTCCTCAAAAAGGCAGAAGAGGCAGCCGAGAAGAAAGAGCTCGCCGGCGACATCAAAGCGTCCTGGGGTGACCAGATCCGCTCCTACGTGCTGCACCCCTACCAAATGGTGAAGGACCTCCGAACCGGCCACGAAACCGGAAACGCCGACAAAGTGCTCAACGGCGAACTCGAAGGCTTCATCGAAGCAGGAATCCGCTGGCGCGGACAGGGCGGAGAGGACTCCTAGTCGAGTGATCCGGTTCGACCAGGTCACCCGCACCTACGGCTCCGGGGAGAAGCCCGCGCTCCACGACATCTCCGTCGAATTCCTGCGCGGAGACTTCGTCTTCCTCATCGGCGCCTCCGGCTCCGGCAAATCAACGCTCCTGCGCATGATCCTGCGCGAAGGCCTCCCCAGCCGCGGCAGAGTCACCGTCGCCGGCCAGAACCTCGCCATGATGCTCGAACGGCGCGTCCCCCAATACCGGCGCTCCATCGGCATGGTCTTCCAAGACTTCCGCCTCCTGCCCGACAGGACCATCTTCGAAAACGTCGCCTTCGCCATGCGCGTCACCGGCGCGAAGCGCACCCACATCCGCCCGCGCGTGACCAAAACCCTGCAACGAGTCGGGCTCGAGCACCTCGCCCGCCGCTATCCCCACGAAATCTCCGGAGGCGAACAGCAGCGCGCCGCCATCGCCCGCGCCGTCGTCAACAAACCCTCCATCCTCCTCGCCGACGAGCCCACCGGAAACCTCGACCCCCGGGCATCAGAGGAAGTCATGAACATCCTCCGGCGCATCAACGACGCCGGCACCACCGTCATCATGGCCACCCACGACCGCGCCATCGTCGACAGCATGTCCCGCCGCGTCGTCCAGCTCCACCGCGGCGAACTCGTCCGCGACGAGCAGCCCGGAACCTACGACCCGCCCGCAGGCTCCCGCGCCTGGAAAGCCCTCATCGCCGAAGAGTCCAGCTCCGGGCTGCGCGCCCAGGACCCCATCCCGCTGCGTACCGAAGCCGTCCCCACCGTCGCAGAGCAAGACCCCGCCGCCTCAGAGCCCAGTGCCACCAGCGCGCCCTCCGCCGAAGAGGCCGACCCCGCTGCCCGCCCCGAAGCGATCTACCGGGTCACCTGGCCCGGCGACGACACCGACGACGAGCACTTCCAAGAAAGAGTCCTTCCCGAAGAGGACGTCGAACCCGACACCGCGCCCAACCCCCGGGTGCCGACGCACACACCCGAAGAATCAGCGGCCCCAGCCGAGGAGCGTCCCCACGCACCGCGCCTCGGCTGGCTCAGCCGCGGAACCGACGAAACCCCCAAGCCGCGCCTCGGGGGAGCCGCCGCCGAATCCGAGGAATCCGAAAGATTCAGCTTCCGACGCGACCCCGGCGGGAGCAACGACGCATGAGCCAGCTCCCATACATGCTTCGCGAAACGGCCGGATCCCTGCGCAAGAACGTGGCCATGGTCGCCTCCCTCGTCCTCGTCACATTCATCTCCCTGAGCTTCGTCGGCGCAGCCGCCCTCATGCAGCTGCAGGTCAACCACATGACCGACGACTTCCACGACCGGCTCGAAGTCAGCCTCTTCCTCTGCACCGAAGAGTCAGCCGAAGCGAACTGCCCCACCGGCGCAGTCACCGACGAGCAGCGTGAGACCGTCGAAGAGATGCTCGAAGACGGAGCCGCTAGCCAATACGTCGACACCTGGCGCTACGAATCCCAGGAAGAAGCACTCGAGAGCTTCGTCGAAGGGCGTGAAGAGAGCGTCAGAGCAGCCGCGCTGACCCCCGAGGACATGCCCGAGTCCTACAGGATCAACCTCCTCGACGCCGAAGAGCATCCCATCGTCAGCGAACTCTTCGCCGGAGTCCCCGGAGTGGAGAACGTCGCAGACCAGCAGGAGGTGCTCGACCAGATCTTCGGCATACTCAACGGACTCACCGTCGTCGCACTGATCATCGCCGCCGTCATGATCCTCTGCACCATCCTGCTGATCTCCACCACCATCCGGCTCTCCGCCTTCAGCAGACGCAGAGAGACATCCATCATGCGCATGGTCGGCGCCTCCAAGTCCATGATCCGCACACCCTTCGTGTTCGAAGGCGTCATCGCAGCCATATTCGGGGCCCTCCTGGCATGCGCGGCCACCTGGGTGATCGCCGAATTCCTCCTCGGACAGTGGCTGCCCACCCAAGTCACCGGAGTCCTCTTCATCACAGGCCTGGACTCCTTCGTGCTCATGCCGGGCCTGCTGCTCATCGCCGTCGCGCTGGCCGGGCTGTCCTCCTGGCTCACTGTGCGCCGGTACCTCCGCGTCTGAGCATTGACGCGGCCGGTATAGTGAACTCCTGGCCTTTTGCCGATCCCGCACGCCCCAGGAGGTGACCAGTGGCTAAGAAGAGCAGCAACGTCAAGAAGAAGAAGCGCGGCGAACGCGATCCCAACAACCACATGGTCGCCCACAACAGGCGAGCACGGCACGACTACGAGATCCTCGACAAGTACGAGGCCGGTCTCGTGCTCACAGGCACCGAGGTCAAATCCCTGCGCGAAGGCCAAGCCTCACTCACCGACGGCTTCGCGGCCTTCGACAACAGTCACGAACTGTGGCTCGAACAGGTCCACATCCCCGAATACCTCAACGGCACGTGGACCAACCACTCCGCCCGCCGAAAGCGCAAACTGCTTCTCCACAGCAAAGAGCTCATCAAGATCTCGCGCCAGATCGAATCCCCGGGACTGACCATCGTCCCCCTCAGCCTCTACTTCAAAGACGGCCGAGCCAAAGCGGAGATCGGTATCGCGCGCGGCAAACGCGAATTCGACAAGCGGCAGACCCTGCGCGAGAAGCAGGACGCCCGCGACGCGCACCGCGAAATGCGCTACCGCAACCGCACCGCCGCCTGACCGCATCCACAGCGCATGAGTGAGGGGAGCCCCGACTGGGGGCTCCCCTCACTCATGCTCAGGCTCCTCGACGATCAGCCGAGGATGCCCACGATGTAGCCGATGAAGAACAGCAGCAGCAGGACCACCACCGCAGCCACCGCGGCGATCATGACCGCGTTCGACTTCGGAGGGGTGCTGGGAGCCTCATGCGGCGGAGTGGCCGTCGCCGAGTTCGAGTCAGGAGGAGTCTCCCCGGGAGCAAGGTCCGTTTCGATCGCAGGCTCGGCGCCCGGGTCCGGGTCCGCGTTGGGATTGCGGTCCGTCTCGTCGCGCCCGTAGCGGGCCTCGTCAGGTCCAGCATGCGCGGCCTGCTCCGTCGTCTCCTGCGGCGCGGGGGAGGGATTCTCCGTCCGGCTGCTGCCGTCGCCCTGCGTATCAGGAGAAAGCGGTCCGCCCGGTGCGTGCGGCTCCGGCTCCTGCTGGTGCTTCGGGGTGTCCTCTGGGTTGGTGCTCATCGCGTCCTTCACCTCTTCATGGTCAACGTGTCCCCATAGGGTAGGGACGAAAAACTGCAGGTCAGGTGCACAGATCCTTCATGCACCCTGGGAATCGCTCGAGAGCGCTCAGCGCGGTCCGCCGAACAGCTCCGCGATGCTGCGCTGCTGGGACTCCACGATCGACGCGGACGCCTGATCGAGCCGCTCGGAGGCCATGTCGGCCTGGTGCCAGAAGGGGTACGCCAAACCGGGACGGCCCACATCGTCGATCTCGCGCGTGTCCTGCTCCGTCAGCTCCACCGACGAGTAGCCCAGAAGATCCTCAAGCTGATTCATCGTCCGAGCGGCCACAGCCACGTTGTGCACTCCGGGCCGGCCCAGGAGCCAGGCGAGAATGACCTGCGGGATCGTCGCCCCACGGCGCCCCGCAACGGCCTCGAGCACATCGACGACGCTGTACAGCTTCTCCCGGTCGCCGACGCGCACCTCCACGCCCGGTCCGTCCTTCATCCGTGCAGGGGACTCCGGCTCCTGACCCCGACGGTACTTGCCGGTCAGTAGGCCCATGCTCAGCGGGGACCACGGCTGTGAGCCGATGCCTGCGTCGAGGCCAGAAGGAATGAGCTCATACTCGGCTTCGCGAGCATAGGGGGAGTAGTGAACCTGCTGGGAGACCGGCTTCACCAAGCCGTTGGCCTCACAGACGCGCAGAGCCTTCTGCAGCTGCCAGCCGGTGTAGTTCGAGACCCCGTAGTAGCGGATCGTACCCTCGCGGACCAAGGAGTCCATCGTCTCCAAGGTCTCCTCGAGCGGAGTCTCACCGTCCCAATGGTGCAGGTAATAGAGGTCTATATGGTCCCGACGCAGGCGCTTCAGCGACCGGTGCACCTCCCGCCGCAGGTGCCATCGTGAGGCGCCGCCGTCATTGGGGCCGTCGCCGATCACCAGACGCCCCTTTGTGGTCACCAGAAAGTTCTCGGGGCTCTCGATCCTCTGCAGTGCCTCGCCGACGACTTCCTCGGCCACCCCTGCGCCATAGAGGTTGGCGGTGTCGATGAGGTTGATCCCTGCATCACGGGCACGGCTGAGCTGGCGGGCCGCCCCGTCGGCGTCGAGATCGCCCATGTGGGTCAGCTCCTCGCCCCGGCCGAAGGTCAGCGTGCCCAGCGCCAGCGGACTCACCCGGAGGCCGCACGTGGGGGAGAGCGGGCGGTAGAAAGGTTCGGAAGCGGTCACAGAGTTCTCCTGATGCGAATCGGTGCATTCAACGTCACTGCACCACCACACACCCGCAGGCTTGGAGGAAGCTCCAGATCAGTCCGAGCCGTTTGATGGGGATCCCTCCGGGCGGTTCGCGTACTTCAGAAGCTGGAACCGGCCGCGGGCGGGCTTGTGCACGCTCTCGGGGTGGTCTTCGACCAGCTTCCAGACGATCCCGTTCGCGGTCTTGGGATGGATCTCCGGGCCCTCCGCCTGGATCGCGCGGAGCAGATCGGCCCACTGCATCCCGTCGGGATGGCGCTCCAGCTCATCGAAGACAATCTTGGTCACCCGCGCGCGGACGCTCACCGGCTTCAGCCTTCCAGGGCCTTCTCATGGTGCGCCGCCTGCTTGCCGGTCTTCTCCGACTCCACGATGTACACGGGATCGTCAGCTGAGGCACGGAACGTCTGATCGGCGAACGTGAGATCCTCAGTGTGCTTGGAGACGACGGTTCCGCAGGTCGTTCCCTGGCTGGTGCTCCAGCTGACCCTCTGGCCCTTCTTGAATGACATCGATGAGCCCTTCTGCTCGTGCGCGCGGCTGCCTACAGGTTCTTGAACTTCTCGCGGCTGACCCACTCCCGGCCTGGGTCTCCGCCCCAGGCGTCCCACGCCACGCGACCCGGGGTGGGGTAGCCCTGCTCGCCCTGGTTGAAGCCCTCAGCGTCGCTGTCCACGGCGTGGCGCTTGAAGTACTGCTGCATCTTCTTGATGTCGCCCTCGGGCACGGGCTCACGGTCGGCCAGCTGCTGGGCGCGCCGGCGGCCCGTGTCGGTGAAGCCTGAGCCAGCCTTGCCGTCATTGATCCAGTCGACTGCGCGCTGCGCCGCGTGCGCGACGTCCTGAGGCGGTTGGTGTCCCGACATGGGCTCAGTCTGCCAGATCACACTGAAGCACCGCCTGAGAGGAGTACACTCAGGGCAGCGAGGGAGTATCCCTGACGCGCTGCGGACGACAGCACGCGGATGCCATTCATCCGCCGGGCGCAGCGGCCGGCTCGGCTCAGGCCAGAGCACGGTGGAGAGACTCGCGACGATGCTCGGCGTCGTCGTGACCTCGAAAGGCGTACTCCATGGACATCCCGATCTGGGTATGGCTCCTCACCGGCACTGCTGTTGTCGGCCTGCTGATCTTCGACTTCTTCGCCCACGTGCGGCACTCCCACGAGCCGACGCTTCGTGAGGCGGCGATATGGAGCGGCGTCTACATCGGACTGGGCGTGCTCTTCGGCGTGCTGCTCATCCCGCTCCTGGGCCCCGACGCGGCAGCCACCTACTACGCCGGCTACATCACGGAGAAGGCGCTGTCGGTGGACAACCTCTTCGTGTTCCTCGTCATCATCTCCACCTTCAACGTGCCCCGCAGGCTCCAGCAGCGAGTGCTGCTGTTCGGCATCATCCTGGCGCTGATCGTCAGGAGCGTCTTCATCCTGCTGGGGGCGGGACTGATCGAGGCGTTCAGCGGCGTCTTCTACCTCTTCGGGGCAGTGCTCATCGTGACCGCAGCGAACATGCTGCGGCGGGAGGTCGGCCCCAAGTCCTCCCACGCCCCACCGAGCGAGAGGGCTGCGGTCAGGGCTCTGCGCCGCTGGGTGCCGATGACGGATCGCTTCGATGAGCACCGGCTGACCGTCCGCGAGGCCGGTAAGAGGGTCGCCACCCCGATGCTGATCGTCATGCTGGCCATCGGCGGCACTGATCTGCTCTTCGCCTTCGACTCGATCCCGGCGATCTATGGACTCACCCAGGAGCCCTTCATCGTCTTCGCCGCCACGGCGTTCTCACTGATGGGCCTGCGCCAGCTGTACTTTCTCATCGACGGGCTGGTGCAGCGTCTGGTCTTCCTCTCCTACGGGCTCACCGCCATCCTGGGCTTCATCGGTGTGAAGCTGGTGCTGCACGCGCTGGGGGAGAACACCCTTTCCTTCATCAACGGCGGTCAGCATGTGCCCGTCCCGCAGGTGAGCACGACGATGTCCCTGGTGGTCATCGTCGGGGTGCTGATCGTAACGGTGGCCGCATCCATCGTCGCCACTCGTTGGATGCCCCACGGTGGCAGAATGAAGGAGGCACAGGATTCGGACACCGATGCGCCTGCGCGCTCCCTGTGACAGCGCCGCAGGCCACAGCTTGAGGAGAGAGACATGAAGGCACTCCGCTACGTCGCCGTCGGCCAGGCCCCTGAGATCCATGAGGTGCCCACGCCTGATCCCGGGCCGGGGGAGGTGCGCGTGCGCATCACCGCCGCCGGAGCCTGCCACTCCGACAGCTTCGTCATGAGCCTCACCGAGGAGCAGTACCAGGCGTTCGGGTACCCGCTGCCGATGACTCTCGGCCACGAAGGTGTGGGCGTGGTGGACGCGCTGGGCGAGGGCACCACGGGCGTTCAGGTCGGCGAGTCCGTGGCCGTCTACGGACCCCGCGGCTGCGGCCGCTGCCATGCGTGCGCTGAGGGCCAGGAGAACTACTGCCCCCATGCGGCCGGTATGGGCATTGTGCCCCCGGGCCTGGGTGTGGACGGCTCAATGGCTGAGTACATGATCGTCTCCGATCCGCGTCTGCTCATTCCCCTGGGCGATCTCGATCCCGTCCAGAGCGTCGCGCTGACTGACGCCGGACTGACTCCATACCACGCGATCAAGGGGTCGCTGGATCTGCTCGTTCCAGGCAGCGTTGCTGTGGTCATCGGGGTCGGCGGGCTCGGGCACATCGCCGTGCAGCTGCTGCGTCGCCTGACCTCGGCCACTGTGGTGGCGCTGGACGTCACCGAGAGCAAGCTGGAGTTCGCCCGAGAGGTCGGGGCGCACTACGCCTACCTCTCCGACGAGAACGCTGCGGAGGCGCTGCGGCGCGACGTCACCAGTGAGCCCGTGACCGCAGTCTTCGACTTCGTCACCAATGAGCCGGTCATGAAGATCGTCGATGCCGTGAGCGGACCGCGGACTGACATTGTGCTGGTGGGCGCCGGCGCCGTCACCCGCCCGGTCGGCCTGCTCGGCCAGCCCTTCGGCTCACGCCTGCGCGCACCGTACTGGGGCTCGCGTCCTGAGCTGATGGAAGTCATCGAACTGGCTCGGACCGGCCAGCTGACCGTTGACACCGAACAGTTCAGCCTCGACGACGCTCCGGAGGCCTACCGCAAACTCCACGACGGTGAGCTGCGGGGCCGCGCGGTCATCGTTCCGTGATCACATGAGGGGCGAGGGCCAGAGGTGTGCTCGCAAGAATGCTGCGGTACGCCCTGCGGTCCGCGGCGCTCGCCCTCGCGGTGATGCTCGCACTCGTGATCTACGGGTTCGGCTGCTCGTGCTCCATGAGGGACTTTTAGTCCTATGGGTGACCTACAGTCGAGGTCTCGTCGCAATCCGGCCGACACTGTGCAACTGAGATGCCATTGAAGGAGGAAAGCGTCTACCGGCGGTGCGGCGAAGGTTCGAATCGATCTGCGCAACGTGGGGTGAAGTATGCTGACATTCGCCTGTAAATTACCTTTGTGTAGCCTGAGATTGTGAGTGTTGGCGCGTGACAAATAGTTCGTCTAAGGAATCCGCACCCTATGGTGCCGAGAGCCCTAAGGGCTTCGGTAATGCACCTGAACCTGCGAAACCGCGAAGCCGCTCTCTTTGTAGCGGCCTTCGCCTGCGGGTGGTCATCTTTCTGGGAGTGGGCGCTGGTCTCATCGCATTCGTGGCAGCGAATAGCGCCAAACTCGGGGACTTTGATAAGGCGCGCGAGGAAGTCGTCACCGCTCAGGTCTACGCGGAGGAACTCCTTAACCAAGCGGGCTCGCTGGAGCCCGAAATAGCAGCCGACCTGCAGGGACGTCTCGCTCACATGGAGGAGCTGCTGGGGCAAGGCGATCCGTCGCTGCTGAGCTTGGGCGTGGATCTCGGGCCTTTGGCCTCGCCAACAGTATGAGAGGGATGGACGTACCAACGGTCTCGCTGGAAGAAGCGGTTGCAAAACGCGAGTCATACGAAGCTCAAGCGGAGGACGCGCAAGATGAGCTTGCTGAGGCAGAGGAAACGCTGGAGTCGACGTCTGGTGAAGTCTCGGACGACGACGTGCACGTTGAGCTGTCCGCGCGGATCGAAGAGCTGAACGAGGCCTTGAACACTGAACCCGATGACACCAACGGAGAGTCTTTTGAGGCCTTGACACTTGAGGTCTCAGGGGCCGTGGACGAGGTGCTTGAAGCGCTAGAAAGCGTTTCGGAAAGCCACGACGCATGGACTCAAGCTGAGAGGGAACGTAAAGAAGCGGAGCGTCAAGCCGAAGAGGAGGAAGCGCAGACCGACCCGGCGAACTACGGATCGCCCTCTGACCGCGAGTGGGCCCTCGTCGAGCGTGACCCGGACTCCTACATGGGCGAGAAGTATGTACTTTATGGGCACGTGACCCAGGCGGACGCTGCGACGGGAAACATTAGCATCCGCGTGAACACGGGTCCGGCTCGAGAGTACCGACGCTACAACTACGACGTAAACACTGTCGTTGTCACCGGACGCGATGACGTCTTTTCTGACGTAGTCAAGGACGACCACGTCAAGATGCTTGTAGAGGTCGGAGGAGCATTTCGGTACGACACCGCAATCGGCGGCTCCACCACCGCCGTGATGGCGACGGCCTTCGATGTTGAGGTAATTGGCCAGTTCTGAAGAACGCGTCAATCCAATCGCGGCCGACGACTGCCTCCGGGAGGGAAGGTCCGGGTCTAGAGGCATCACGGGTGTGCGAACCGACTACTAGCGATCCACGATGCAAGGCGTCGGCTCACCAAGCCCGGGGAGGCTAACCGGCGACCCGCCGTGCTCCCAAATGACCGAGTGAGTGGCAGATGCGAAAGAACGCGAACGACACCTGGGCAGAGCATGACGCAGAATGGAGCGGTCAGCAGGGAAGGCGGTGTGCGTGGGGTCAATGGGTAAAGAGGAGGGCTACCCCTCCCTCGTTCCCCATTGATCTCAAGTCCTATTGGACAAACCCCTTCACAAGGGGACCGCGGGAAGTCCGCTCTACAAGCGCGCTGCCCTTCCATTGCATGGCAAAAACAGGGTGCGGTTAGATGATGCGTCCCTTCCGTAGAGGCTTTGGCTTCAGTGATCTTCGACGATTACGACCCATACGCGAAGTGAGGCCGCTAGGTTGGCAGTCCTCCACCACAAACCTTCACGCGCCTGTCGGGCACTGACGGCAAGGTGGCCTCTGCCCGAGTGGATTCGCCCCTAAGCCGACACTCGGGTACAGCCAGCTTCCGGGTGCTCACTTACTGCCTTCAGCTCCGCCTCAGGAGGCCTGGAGAGTCTTACCCGGGCGGTTCCTAAGTCTCGGACGCTTAGCTATCGCTCCATTCGGGCTCCCCGCTTCTACCACCGAAAGCGCGAGTGACTGATTGTAAGTGCCTCCAAATGTATGGTCGCGATGCAGTTAGTGGAGAAAATCCCTGCAATGACAGGGGATGGGAATCGACACAAAAAGCCCGACTAGGCGAACCTAGCCGGGCAATCTGTGGAGACGGCGGGAATCGAACCCGCGTCCGATCTGGCTTTGCATGGGCTTCTACGTGTAGTCAGCTCATCGCATCTCGACCTCAGGCGTCATACTGACAAGCGCCTGAGCAGGTCCAGCCGCATAAATTGTCGGAATCGGACCC
Source organism: Nesterenkonia sp. NBAIMH1 (assembly GCF_007922635.1). Lineage (NCBI taxonomy): Bacteria > Bacillati > Actinomycetota > Actinomycetes > Micrococcales > Micrococcaceae > Nesterenkonia > Nesterenkonia sp. NBAIMH1. Next base: position 488,567 of record NZ_CP042335.1, on the reverse strand, counting down.
TGCGGCCAGGTCCTCATCCCAGTGGCTATCTAGCTGATGCCAGGCACTGAGTCGATAGCAAACTCAGGCTGACAGACTCGCGGTCGCTGCTGTTATGCAGCGAGGGCGAAGCCAGTGCGCTTAGATTCGGCACTTATTAGGTTGCACAAACGGTTTTAACGTGGTCGCTTGGCATCCACGACACGCTTCCCCATGCTCAACTCAGATCGTCGAAACCGATCGTCCCCATATGCTGTTGCCAAACTGGCCCCGGTTCCCCGGAGACCGTCACTATAGGATAACCGCGAATCCGGGTGCAACATTCCCGCCGGCCGCTAAGCGGTGATCAGGACCCCGAGCACCGCCGCTCCCAGCCCGGCTCCAGCGTGAGCAGCCCACAAGCCGGCAGCCGCCCAGCGCCGCCCGTCCAGCCACACAGCAGCGCCGACCGCAGGGACACCGTCGCGAATGTCGTGAGAGCGCTGAAGACGCCCACTGCGAGCACCGTCGCCAGCTGCTCGTCCAGCCCGCTCCCGGAGACCAGCAGCCCGTACAGGATCCCCGCGCCGAAGCAGCCCAGAGCATTCGCTGCGAGCAGACCTGCGGGCAGGTACCGATCCAGCAGATAGCGGACGGCCGCGCCGAATGCGCCGCCCACAGCTATTCCCAGCACCACAGCAGCGGTCATTCGGAAGCCTCCCGACGCGCATCATCATCCAGCTCCGGCATCCCCTCGCCAGGGTCGATCACTTCGTTCTCATCAGTCGGCTCGGGGACGCTGTCGAAGATGGCTTGGCCTACGGTGATCCCGCACCCGGCGGCCGCCGTGCCGAACAGCACTGCGATGATGAGGTAGGCCATCATCTCCAGAGGGTCAGGGATCAGACTCGGGCCGCCCTCAGCGAAGCTCCCGCCCAGGAGCGACGGGCCAGCCACCACCATGACCGCCGAGAGGGTCGTGAAGGATCCCAGAAGCCCCGTGCCAAGCACCGGCATCACCCAGTCTCCTGGGCGACGGACACGAATCATGCCCACCAGCAGGCCCAATCCCGCCGAGCCTGCAATGTTCACGGCGAACGTCGTCCACGGGAATCGCATCTCAGCCTCGCCGACCAGCTGCCCGGCAGCCAGTCGCAGCAGCGTTCCGGCTGCCCCAGCGGCCGCCACCGCCAGGACCAGGGCTGCAGTCCTCATCGCACCGCTACGACTCATGCGGCAGTGCTCACCCGCACAGCGTGGGCCACGTCGTGGGAGAGGGAGAATCCGGATCCCGCTCCGCCCGCAAGCGTCACCTCACCATCGAGGGCCTCCAGCACCTGCACCGATGATCCGATCGTGACCTGCTGCTCGGCGAGGATCCGCAGGGCCTCGGGCACGGCGTCGTCGACCTGCTCCACCACGGCCTGCGTCCGGCCCGGCACCTGGCACAGGCGAGTCGTCGAGGGGTAGTGCATCTTGAGGTCCTTCGCGGGAATCGGATCGCCGTGTGGGTCCGAGGCAGGACGTCCGAGCCGCTCATCGAGCCTGTCCACAAATACTTCGGAGACGGCATGCTCCAGGCGCTCCGCCTCTTCGTGCACTTCGTCCCAGCCGTAGCCGAGCTCATTGACCAGCCAGGTCTCGATGAGTCGGTGGCGCCGGACCATCGCCAGCGCCAGCCGGTGCCCCGCGTGGGTCAGGCGAATGGGGGCATACGGCTGATGGTCCACCAGGCCCAGCTCCGCCATCTTCTTGACCATGAGAGTCACTGACGGGTTGGAGACCCCGAGCTTCTTGGCCAGTGCGCTGGCAGTGACGGCAGCCCCCTCCCACTCGGCGATGCCGTAGATCGTCTTCGCGTAGTCCTCGACGCTCGTGGTGGCTGCGGGGGCATGCGTGGACTGTCCCTGGGCAGAGGTTCGCGGCATGATGCCCAGTCTACGACGCCGGGGTCCGGCGGCTGCGGAGCCTGCGCACACTCGCCAGTCCGTAGGCGATGACGAACTGAGCGGAGGCGGCGAGCACGATCGAGGCGCCCGTGGCGACGTCCAGCCAGTAGCTCGCATACACACCCACCACCGCCGAGATGACGCCCACCGCCGTGGAGAGCATCAGCATGGTGGTGAACCGCCGGGCGACCAGGAAGCTCGCCGCCCCCGGAATCACCAGCATCGCAACCACCAGAATCACCCCGAGCGTCTGCAGGGACGTCACCGCTGTCAGGGCCAGCAGCACCAGCAGGACCCCATGCAGGACCCCCACCGGCAGGCCGACTGTCCGGGCGTAGGTCGGGTCGAAGGCCACCAGCGTGAAGTCGCGGCGCTTCAGGAGCAGCACCAGCACGGTCAGGGTCCCCAGTGCAGCGACTTGGTAGAGGTCGGTGCGGGACGTGCCCAGGACATTGCCGAAGAGGATGTGCTGCAGGTGGGTGGAGGTCGTCACCGTGGAGATCAGGACCAGGCCGGCGGCGAAGAGCGAGGTGAACACCACGCCGATCGTTGCGTCCTGCTTCAGCCGAGTGGTTCGGCCCAGCGCACCGATCAGCACCACCGCCAGCATCCCGAAGACGAAGGCGCCTGCCCCCAGGGGCACTCCGATGATGAAGGCGAGGACCACCCCAGGAAGGATCGAGTGAGCCACAGCCTCGCCGATGAGCGACCAGCCCATCAGTACCAGCCATGACGAAAGCATGCCGCAGACCGCGCAGGCGACGACGGCCACCAGCAGCGCATTCTGCATGAAGGGGTACTGCAGAGGGGTGAGAATGGCCTCCATCACTGCGCTGACCCGAGCTCTCCGCCGATGGCGGCGCCGAAGGCCAGCGCCAGGTTGGTCTCGGTCAGGACCTCCTCGGGCCGGCCCGAGGCCAGGATCCGGCGATGGAGCAGAAGCACCTCATCGGCCAGGGCCCGCACCCCCTCCAGATGGTGCGTGGACACCAGCACTGCGGCACCGCTGCTGCGCAGTCGCCGCAGCACGCGCGTGATGAGCTCCTCCGATCCGCGGTCGACCCCCGCGAACGGTTCGTCCAGCAGCATCAGAGGTGCCTCCTGCGCGAGGGCGCGCGCCACAAATGCCCGCTTGCGCTGCCCCCCGGAAAGCTGACCGATCCCGCGCTGACGAAGCTCCAGAAGGCTCACATCCGCCAGCGCCTGCTCCGCCGCGGCGCGGTCCGCCGCGGAGGGCCGACGGGTCAGGCCCTGATGGGCGAAACGACCCTGCATCACCACTTCCTCCACGGTGATGGGAAAAGCCATGTCCACCGCATCCTGCTGCGGCACATAGCTGACCCGGTTGTGCCGCCGCGCCGCCGCAGGGCGCTCGCCGAAGAGATGCACCTCCCCGGCAGAGGGAGTCACCAAGCCCAGCAGGACGCTGAAGAGCGTGGACTTGCCTGAGCCGTTGGCTCCGAGCAGTGCTGTGATGCTCCCCGGGCGGAGGCTGAAGGAGATGTCCTCGAGAGCGGTCACCCCCGAATAGCCGGCCGTCAGGGCAGACACCACCGCGGGGTCATGCCCAGGGCCGGCTGCAGAGGTCATTCAGCGGCCTCGAGGATGGTGGTCATGTTGTGCTCCAGCAGGTCGAGGTAGGTGGGTGCGACGCCGTCGGCCTCGGTGAGGGAGTCGACATAGAGGGTCTCGCCGAGCTGGGCTCCTGTGGCCTCAGCGACCTGTCTCTGCGGGCCGTCGTTGACCGTGGACTCGCAGAAGATCGTGTCGACGTCGTGGGTCTGGACGAACTCGATCTGAGCCTCCACCTGCTGGGGCGAGCCCTCATCCTCGGCATTCAGGGGCCACAGGTAGTGCTCCGTGAGCCCGAGATCCTCCGCGGCGTAGCTGAAGGCGCCCTCGCAGGAGACGACGAATATCTCTGAGCCGACGCTCTGGGCGCGCTCCTGGGCACTGGCGGACAGCTCCTCGAGCTGGCCCCGCAGTTCGTCCGCGTTGTCCTCAAAGAGTTCGGCCTCCTCGGGAACCAGATCCGCCAAAGCAGCTTCGATGTTGTCGACGTAGGTCAGGGCCTTCTCCGGAGAGAGCCACGCGTGAGGGTCAGTGGGCATCTCCGCTGAGTCGCCCTGATCATCGGGATGGCCGGGGACGCGCGTAATGGGGTGCGCGTCGATGCCGTCAGTGGCAGTGACCACGGGTGCGTCACCCTGAGCGATGAACTGATCGAACCATTCCTCGAGTCCCAAGCCGTTCTCGATGACCAGGTCGGCGTCGCTTGCCGCAGCCACATCTGAGGGGGAGGGGTCGTACTCATGCACCTCGGCCCCCACCGGGGTGATCGACTGCACCTGCACAGCGTCATCGGCGATGTGAGCGGTTATATCCTCCAGCACGCTGAAAGTCGTCAGCACCAAGGGGTTCTGGGAGTCGGCCTCGGAGCCGTCCTCACCGGCGCAGGAGGTGACAGTCAGGGCCGATGCGAGCAGAGCTGCTGGGACCGCTGCGCGTGGAGCGCATCGCGCGGGGCTCGTTGAGTGCAGCATAGAAAAAACTCTAGTTTAGTGGTGACTAAAAAGTCTACCGATCAGCTGTTCGGCTCAGGCGATGGGTGTGGCCGCGTCGGGTGCCAGCGCTGCCAGAGCCGCCTCGTGGAGGAGGCCATTGGTGGCCAGAGCATTCGCGCCGCTGCACCCAGGGTCTCCGTCCAACGAGGTGAAGCGCCCGCCCGCCTCCGTCACGATCGGCACCAGTGCCGCCATGTCGTAGAGCTCGAGCTCGGGCTCCGCCGCGATGTCCACCGCGCCCTCCGCGACCAGGCAGTAGGACCAGAAATCCCCATAGGCACGCGTTCGCCACACGGTCTCTGTGAACTCTAAGAAGTTGCGCGAGCGGCCAAGGTCTCTCCAGCCGTCCAGGGAGGAGTAGGAGAAGGATGCGTCCTGCGCAGCCGAGACCTTCGAGACGCTGAGCTGCTTGGCCTGCGCCAGCGATTTCCCCGTATATGCGCCGCCGCCCTGAGCAGCCCACCAGCGGCGCCCCAGCGCAGGCGCGGAGACCACACCGACCACAGGCTCACCATGATCCAGCAGGGCGATCAGCGTTGCCCAGACCGGGACTCCCCGGATGAAGTTCTTCGTTCCGTCGATCGGATCGAGCACCCAACGCCGGGGCCCGGACCCTGACTCGCCGAACTCCTCGCCGTAGACCGCGTCGCGTCCGCGCACCCGGCCGAGCTGGCTGCGGATGAGCTCCTCGGCCTGCCGGTCCGCGACCGTCACAGGAGACAGATCCGGCTTGGTCTCCACCTCAAAGTCCAGCGACCTGAAGTAGGACATATTCTGCGAATCCACAGAGTCGGCAATCATATGCGCCAGGCGCAGGTCATCGGTGTAGGGGCTGGAGGCGATGCTCATGAGCTCAGGCTACGTCGACACCTGCACCAGCCGGCATATTTGGGCCCCACGGCGGGCGATTCGCCTCCCTCAGGGCCAAAGTAGGGCAGCAGAGACTGTGTGATGCGGACCTGGCGCTCAGGCGCCGAGCCTCTTCTCCGCCGGGCCCTCCTCTGCGCCGGCGAGCGAACTCAGGAGACCCCGGAGGCTCGCCAGACGAGCGGGCCCATGCTCCCCGGCACCGCCCTGCTCCACATAGGCATCCAGGGCGCACCCCCCGGCGGGAGACTCATGCGTGCAGCCCGGCTCGCAGTCGACAGACCCCTCCACGAGATCCTCGAAGGCGGACAGCACATCGTCAGGGTCAACATGAGCCAGCCCGAAGCTGCGCACCCCGGGAGTGTCGATCACCAGGCCCGTGCTGCCCAGTGTGAGAGCCACCGCGCTTGAGCTCGTATGCCGGCCGCGCCCGGTGACGGCGTTGACGCCGCCGGTGGCCCGATCCGCCCCCGTCAGCTCATTCACCATCGTCGACTTGCCGACCCCCGAATGCCCGATCAGTGCGGTCACATGACCGCTCAGAAGCTCACGCAGAGACGCGACGGAGGCTGGGTCGAGCCCATCGCCCTCCGCCTCGTCAGCACCCGACCGGGCGGACACCACGATCTCCAGGTCCAGTCCCCCGTAGTGGCTCACCAGCCCTGCAGGATCCGAGGCGCTCTCCGCCAAGTCGCCCTTCGTGACGAGAAGGACCGGCCGAATGCCAGCCTCGAAGGCCGCCACCAGAGCGCGGTCGATGAAGCCGGTCCGCGGCTCCGGGTCAGCCGCAGCCACCACAATCAGAAGTTGGTCGGCGTTGGCCACGATGACTCGCTCCGCATCGTCGGTGTCGTCTGCGGAGCGGCGCAGCAGCGAGGACCGCTCCTCGATCCGGACCAGACGTGCCAGCGAGCCCTCGTTGCCCGAGGTGTCGCCGACCAACCCCACCACGTCACCCGCGACCACAGGCGTCCGGCCCTCCGCCGAGCGACGCATGGCCTTGCCTCGCATGGCCGTGACCGGGCGGGAGTCATCAAGCATCGACACGGTGTACCGGCCCCGATCCACCTGGACCACCCTGCCCAGCTCAGCATCGAGATGCGACGGGGCGTCCTTCGTGCGCGGGCGGGATCCCTTCTTATTGGGCCGAATCCTGGCCCGAGACTCATCCCAGCTGTCCCACTTGCTCATAGCGTCAGCTGACCAATGCCGCCCAGCGCGCGGGGAAATCCGGCATCGTCTTCGCTGTGGTGCCGATGTCGTCGACCTCCACACCATCGAGAACGAGTCCCATCATGGCGCCGAACGTCGCCATACGATGATCCGCGTAGGCACAGACCACGGTCCCATGCTGCGCGGGGGCCGTGACGCGGAATCCATCCTCAGTCTCCTCCGCGGATCCGCCCAGGCGACGGATCTCCGCCACGAGCGCCGCAAGCCGGTCTGTCTCGTGGCCTCGGAGGTGCTGCACCGAGGTGAACGTCGTCTCGCCGTCCGCCGCGGCGGCCAGAGCAGCCACCGTCGGGGTCAGCTCGGCGGTGCCGTCCACCGTTCCGGGGCTGACCAGCCTCTCGGGGCCGCGCACCGTCAGGGTGCCGGTGCTCTCCGAGGTAGGTGCAAGAGTCGTCTCACAGCCGAAATCCTCCAGCAGCCGGGGCCAGCGCCGGCCGATCTGCGTCGACTCCAGCGGCCAGCCCTCCATCGAGACCTCGCCCGCCGTCAGAGCTGCCGCGCAGAGGAAGGGGCCCGCGTTCGACAGGTCAGGCTCCACACGCACTGTAAAGCCGGTGATCTCGCCCGGCTCCACCCGCCAGGCGAACGGGGCCGGAGACGATGCGCGAGCACCCACCTCCTGAAGAACCGCCATCGTCATCTCCACGTGCTCGAGCGAGGGAACCTGCGCCCCCGAATGGCGCAGCGTGAGCCCCTCGCGGAACAGGGGCGCGGCCAGGAGCAGCCCGGAGACAAACTGGCTGGAGGCAGAGGCGTCGATGGTGACCTCGCCGCCGACGACGCCCCCTGCGGGGGGATGCACCGTGAAGGGCAGGAACCCGGGCTCTCCGTGCTCCTCGATCTCTGCCCCCAATGCGCGCAGGCCGTCGAGCACCGCTCCCATCGGGCGAACGCGCGCTTCAGGGTCACCGTCGAAGCGCACTGCCCGGCCCGTGAGAGCCGCAACCGCCGGAAGGAAGCGCATGACGGTGCCGGCGAGTCCGCAGTCGATCTCGGCCGGACTGCCATCATCGGGGGCGTCCCACACGATGGGGGAGACCCGCAGCGTCTCCTCACCCTCCGTGTCCGGCATGCGCTCGACCGAGGCGCCCAGCACCTCCAGCCCGGCGAGCATGAGATCCGAATCCCGCGACCTCAGCGGATTGATCACGGTGGCAGGGCCTCGGCCCAAGCCTGCGAGCAGAAGGAACCGGTTCGTCAGCGACTTCGACGCCGGAACAGACACCTGCCCACGCACCGGTGCCCCCGGCCTGGGAGCATTCCAGAACGGGGGCACCGGGGTGTGAGCAGCAGCCTTCAAATTCAGGAGACCCGCTTCTTCGTGGTATTCGCGGCCTTCTCGGCCTTCTTCGCCGCCGAGCGGGCCGTCTGAGAGGCCTTCTTCTCGGCCGCCTTGAACTGCTTCTTGGCGTCGTTCTCCAGGGACTTCAGCGCCTTGGAGGCATCGGCGCCCAGACCCTCAGCCCGCTTCACGGTCTTCTCGCCGAAGCGCGCGCCCTTCTTCTTGGAGCTCTTCGCGATGTGCTCGGCCCTCCATGCCAGGGAAGGCTTGCCGTTGAGATCCACGGAGGCCAGGCCCAGACCGCCCAGGATGCCCAGGTTCTTCACCAGAGACTTGCGCTGCGCGGTGACGTCGTCCGATGTCTCGAGCGAGGCCGTGCGGTACTCCGCGTAAGCCTCCAGGGCGTGGACCTTGGCGAGCGCGAGCGCGGACAGCCGTGGGAACTTGCCGATGGCAAGGGCCGTGCCGGCGGTGATCTCGACGCCTGCGATCACATAGTTGGCCATCTTGGGATTCTGCGCTGCGGCCTCCGCCTGCGGGACGATCGAAGCGACCTCCTCGGTGACGGGCTTCAGCTGCTCGGCCGCCTCGTCCGCGTTGCGCAGGCGGTCCACGCCGTTTGCTATGAAGACGGCTCCCAGCAGGGGGCGGGCAGCTTTGCGGACCAGGGACATCGGAATCCTCCTAGAATTCGACGGCGACAGTAGGTGATCTGTCCAACTCCGTCCCCAATCTACCCATAAGAGCACAGGAATGACATGCGGGGCGTCGTCGTTGTCCCCCATATGACAGTGGCCACCTTGGAGAAGCCTGACGGTGCGCTCGGGCCAGTAGACTCGGATGTGATGAGTGAGTCCAAAGCTGACGCCGCCCACGCCCGGACCGTCGAGATCGACTCCGAACCGCCGGAGAATGCGGAGCTCGACGTCGGAGCGGAGAGCGACCGTGCGCGGCGGGTGCGGTTCGAGCGCGACGCTATGCAGTACGTCGACCAGCTCTACTCCGCTGCCATGCGGATGACGCGCAATCCCCAGGATGCCGAGGATCTGGTCCAGGAGGCGTACACGAAGGCCTATTCGGCGTTCCACCAGTACAAGCCTGGAACGAACCTCAAGGCGTGGCTGTACCGCATTCTCACCAACACCTACATCAACATCTACCGCAAGAAGCAGCGCCAGCCGCACCAGGCCAACACGGACACCGTCGAGGACTGGCAGATGGCGCAGGCCGCCGAGCACACCAGCTCAGGGCTGCGCTCGGCGGAGGCCGAAGCGCTGGACCACCTCCCCGACAGCGACGTCAAAGAGGCCCTGCAGAAGATTCCGGAGGAGTTCCGCTTAGCGGTCTACTTCTCCGATGTCGAAGGATTCGCGTACAAGGAGATCGCGCAGATCATGGACATCCCGATCGGCACGGTCATGTCCAGGCTCCATCGCGGCCGCAAGCTGCTGCGCAGTCTGCTGGCCGACTACGCCCGTGAGCGCGGATTCAGCCGAAAGGAGGGCAAATGATGGGTGAGAGCATCGATCCCGAGAAGGCCGCCCGCGCTGCGGAGGCCATGACGGACTGCCTGAACTGTGACGACGACGAGGCCCAGCAGCGCTTGGAGCGCATCTACGAGTACCTCGACGGGGCGCTGTCCTACGACGACATCCGCGAGGTGCGGTCGCACCTGGAGGGCTGTCCTGAGTGCGCCTCCAACTACGACCTCGAGTGCGTCATCCGGGACACCGTTCGGCGCTGCTGCACCGAGGAGGCGCCGGAGACGCTGAAGGTCACCATCCTGCAGCGGATCAGCACCATCCGCATCGACTCCGGACACTGACCCGAACAGAGAGAAGCCCCGCAGGATCTTGCCCTGCGGGGCTTCTTCTTGGCTTGTTGCTCAGGTGTTTGGCCGCTTGCCGTTGTTGGCGTTCTTCTTGCGGCGGTCCCTGCGCTTGCGTCCTCGCTTGCTCATAGCAGACCTCCTTCAATAGACAGCCGCATCAGTCTAACTCAGTTCGGCAGGGGCTCCCGTATGCCCAGCCAGCGGTACCAGCCTCTGTGCATCACCAGCCACGCAATCAGGGAGTAGGCGGCCTGCCCAGGCTGCCCATCGTTGGCGGCGAGGTCCTCCCTCCACTGGCCGTGGCTGACCAGCGGCGTGAAGGCGTCCACGTAGGTGTGGGAGCGTCGTGTGGCGACATCCTGCCAGGCGCGATTCAGCTCGGCGATCTGCTGGTTCATAGCGTCGTCGAGCGTCGGCACAGGCCCGAGCACCAGGCACCGCACCTCCTCCTGGGCTGCGCGGTCCAATATGTTGGCCAGGTTCAGGCGTGCGCGCGCGGACGTGGTCGCCGAGCTCAGGTCGCGGGCGTTGAGCGTCACCAGAAGGTAATTCTCCGTCTGCTCGCCGAAGCGGCGGCTCGCCTCCTCCTGCCACCGCTGGGAGAGCGCCTCAACGCCCTCATCGGGCACAGCAAGGACGAAGTGCTGCAGATTCACGGACGACAGCGGGGTCTTCGATATGACCCGTCCGAACCATCCCAGGCCTCGTGGGTCTCCGGGGCCAGTCAGCTGCTCATCGCCCACGGCCACCAGACGCATCTGCCGGGTCTCGTGTACATCCTCCATATCGGAAACACTACAGCCCTCGCCTTCCGCAGAAGGCGAGGGCTGAAAGCGCTGCTTGAAGGGCCGGCGCAGGGCCCCTGAGCGGGCGGGGTCAGTCCAGGTGGCTGAACGCCTCACCGAGCAGATCCTCAAGCTCCTTGGCGTGACGCTTGGCCTGCCCGACTGACGTCGCCGCCCCGGACGGCCGCGAGATCAGGCGCACGTCGTGGTCCAGCTGCGGCACGAAGTTCATGCCGAAGAAGGGCCACGGCCCCTGGTTGGAGGGCTCGTCCTGCGTGTAGACGACCTCGGCCTCGGCGGGGTACCTGCCCAGCTCCTTCCTGAGCGCCTCGACCGGCATCGGGTAGAGCTGCTCCAGCCGCACAATGGCTGTGGTGCTGTCGTCCCGCTTGGTCCGAGTCGCCAGCAGGTCGTAGTACAGACGACCGGAGACCAGCAGCACGCGCTTGACCTTCGAGGGCTCGACCGCATCATCAGGGATGACCTCCTGGAACGTTCCCTGAGTGAAAGCATCCACCGAGTCGGCCGCGGCCTTCAGGCGCAGCAGCTGCTTGGGCGAGAACACGATCAGGGGACGCCGCGGTCGAGCAACAGCCTGCCGGCGCAGCAGGTGGAAGTAGTTGGCGCCGGAGGAGGGCATCACCACGGTCATGTTGTCCTCAGCGCAGAGCTGCAGGAACCTCTCCGGACGTCCCGAGGAGTGGTCCGGGCCCTGGCCCTCGTAGCCGTGAGGCAGCAGCATGACCAGCGAGGAGCGCTGGCCCCACTTCTGCTCCGCGGAGGAGATGAACTCATCGATGATGATCTGGCCGCCGTTGACGAAGTCGCCGAACTGTGCCTCCCAGAGGACCAGCGCGTTGGGGTTCTCCACGGAGTAGCCGTATTCGAAGCCGAGAGCTGCGTACTCTGAGAGCAGCGAGTCGTAGATGAAGAACCGTGCCTGGTCCTCCGTGAGGTTCTTCACGGGGTACCACTCATCACCGGTGTCGCGGTCGTGGAACACGGCGTGCCGCTGCACGAAGGTGCCGCGGCGGGAGTCCTGGCCGGACAGGCGCACCTCGGTGCCCTCCATCAGCAGGGAGCCGAAGGCGGCGATCTCCGCGAAGCCCCAGTCGATGCCTCCTTCGCGGGCCATCTTCGCCCGACGCTCCAGCAGAGCCTTGAGCTTCTGGTGCGCGGTGAAGCCCTCGGGGATGTTGGTGTGGACCTCCCCGATGTGTGCCAGCTGGTCCTCGGAGATTGCCGTGTCCGTCGAGCTTCTCTCCGGAGTGTCGGTCTCCTCCTGCGAAGCGGTGGGAGCGAGATCCGGGCTCGTCGACCGCTCGCCGCTCTCGACCGTCGTCACCGGCTGCGTCTGCGCCGCGTGAGTTTCGGTGAAGACGCGCTCCAGGCGCTGACGGTAGTCCTGCAGAGCCTGGTCCGCCTCTTCCTGGGTGATGTCACCGCGTCCCACCAGTGCCTCCGTGTAGAGACGACGGGTAGTGCGCTTGGCCTCGACCAGGTTGTACATCTTCGGCTGCGTCATCGACGGGTCGTCGCCTTCGTTGTGTCCGCGTCGGCGGTAGCAGACCAGGTCGATGACGACGTCCTTGTTGAACCGCTGACGGTAGCGGAAGGCCAGCTGGGCCACGCGCGCCACAGACTCTGGGTCATCAGCGTTGACGTGGAAGATCGGAGCCTGGATGGCCTTCGCCATGTCCGTGGAGTACGTCATGGACCGCGCTGCGGAGGGCGCTGTGGTGAAGCCGATCTGGTTGTTGACCACCACATGCACCGTGCCGCCTGTGCGGTAGCCGCGCAGCTGGGACATGTTCAGCGTCTCCGCCACTACGCCCTGGCCGGCGAAGGCTGCGTCGCCGTGGATGAGCAGGGGCATCACTGAGAAGCTGCTGAGGCTGTCGCTGCCCTGGTTCAGCCTGTCCTGCTGGGCGCGGACCACGCCTTCGAGGACGGGGTTCACGGCCTCCAGGTGGGAGGGGTTCGCAGCGAGGTAGACCCGGGTGGAGTTTCCGCGGTCGGAGGTGAACTCTCCGCGGGTGCCCAGGTGGTATTTCACATCGCCCGAGCCGGTCCCGGCCTCGCGGCCTTCGAACTCGCGGAAGACCTGAGCATAGGTCTTGCCCGCGATGTTGGTGAGCACGTTCAGGCGGCCGCGGTGGGCCATGCCGATGGCCACCTCGTCGAGGCCCTCGTCAGCGGCCTCGGAGAGCATGGTGTCGAGCAGCGGGATCAGCGATTCCCCGCCCTCGAGGGAGAAGCGCTTCTGGCCGACGAACTTGGTCTGGAGGAACGTCTCGAACGCCTCGGCCGCATTCAGCCGCCCCAGGATGCGGAACTGCTCCTCGCGGTTGGGCTTCGAGTAGGGGTGCTCGATCTCCTCCTGGAACCAGTCGCGCTCCTCGGGCGACTGAAGATGCATGTACTCGATGCCGGTGTTGCGGCAGTAGGTGTCCCGCAGCACGCCGAGGATGCGGCGCAGTGTCAGGGTGTCCTTGCCCCCGAATCCGCCGGTGGGCCATTCGCGGTCCAGGTCCCACAGGGTCAGGCCGTGGGTCTCGATCTCCAGGTCCGGGTGGGTGCGCATCTTGTACTCGAGCGGGTCGACCGAAGCCATCAGGTGCCCGCGGACGCGGAAGGCATGGATCAGCTGCTGGATCCGCGCGACCTTGTTGACCTCGTCCTCAGGGTTGACCTGCACATCCGAGGACCACTGGATGGGCTTGTACGGAATGCGCAGCGCTTCGAAGACCTCTTCGAAGAAGCCTTCCTTGCCCAGAAGCAGCTCGTGGATCGTCTTCAGGAACTCGCCGGAGCCGGCGCCCTGGATGACACGGTGGTCGTAGGTCGAGGTCAGTGTGATGATCTTGGAGACGGCGAGCTTGTTCAGGGTCTTCTCTGCCGCGCCCTGGAACTCTGCCGGATACTCAAGCGCGCCGACGCCCACGATGACCGCCTGCCCCTTGGAGAGCCGCGGAACGGAGTGAACAGTGCCGATGCCGCCGGGGTTGGTCAGCGAGACGGTGGTGCCGGCGTAGTCGCCGGGGGTGAGCTTGTTGTCGCGGGCGCGCTTGACCACATCGTCGTAGGCGGCCCACCACTCGGCGAATCCCATCTGCTCCGCACCCTTGATGTTCGGAACGACGAGGGCACGGGTGCCGTCCGGGCGAGGCATATCGATCGCGAGGCCGAAGTTCACGTGTGCCGGGGTGATCATGGTCGGCTTGCCGTCGACGACGTCGTAGGTGACGTTCATCTCAGGGTGCTTCCGCAGCGCCCTGATCATGGCGTAGCCGATCAGGTGGGTGAAGGAGACCTTGCCGCCGCGAGTCCGCTTGAGGTGGTTGTTGATCACGGTGCGGTTGTCGATCAGCAGCTTGGCCGGAACAGCCCTGACGGTGGTGGCCGTGGGAACCTCCAGAGAGGCATCCATGTTCGCGGCGATAGCTTTGGAGATGCCCTTCAGGGGGGTCTTCTTGTCCTCGGCGCCGCTGGACTTGTCGCCGGGGGCTGCCTGGCGCACCGGCTCAGAGGGAATCTGCGCGCCGGTCTCGGCCTTGCGGGTGGTGGGAGTCGGAGCGGTGGGCCGTCCCTGGCTCGACGTCTGCTGGGATACTTGGGCAGTGCGCTGAGCCGCTTCCGGCTCGGCAGGCTTGGCTGTGCTGGGCGTGGTCTCTGCCTTGGACGGTCGCTGGTTGGCGGCGTCCGGCTCAGTGTCGGCGGAGGATGACTTGGAAGAGGTCACCTCCTCCTTGGGAGCGGCCTTCGTGTCGGAGGCGCTCTCCTTCTGCGTGCCGGAGGAGCCGCTCGTCGAGGTCTGGGACTCTGCGCCCTCGCTCTCCAGCCGTTGGAAGATCGTGGCCCACTTGCGGTCCACCGACTCGGGGTTATCCCGGTACTTCTCGTAGATGTCGGCGACCAGCCACTCGTTCCCGGGGAACTCTTCTGCAAGTCGGCTGGAGGTCAGTTCTGGCACGTGGATACGCCTCTTCCCTATCGGCTCGGGGTGCTCCCGGCACGTCGCTGTGCTTAATCTGTGCGAGCGGGCCTTGGCCGCCCGTCTGAGGTGCGAGGTACAGCATAGTGAGTTTCGCCACCGGGATTCCACCGGCGCCGGTATCGTGTCCCGCGATGAAACTGCTCAATGCCCCCGCTCACGATCTCACCTACTCCGACGCGTTCCTCATTCCGTCGTTCTCCGACGCAGGCTCACGCTTCCAGGTGAACTTCGCCGCCGACGACGGCACTGGCTGCTCGACGCCTCTGGTGGCTTCGAATATGACAGCGGTGACCGGCGCGCGGATGCTGGAGACGATGGCTCGCCGAGGCGGGCTCGGGGTGCTGCCTCAGGATGTGCCCGTCGCTGAGGCGGCCGAGACCATCCGCTGGGTCAAGGCCCAGCACCCCATTCTTGAGAATCCGGCGAAGGCCGGAGCCGACGCAGCAGCGCTGACGCTCACGGAGGATGACGTCGCCGACCCGGACTCGCTGCAGCGCGCCTTCGAGCGCATGCACGAGGCAGATGCCCAGAGCGCCGCTGTGTCGCTCAGCGGCGGGGGCGAGGGTCTGCTCACTGCGGCCGGTGCTCTGCGTTCGACGATCTACACGCCCAACCTGGACTGGGACGGCAGGCTGAAGGCTGCCGCTGCAGTCGGTATCAACGGCGACGTCTCCGCACGGGCCGAGACGCTGCTCGCTGCGGGAGCAGATGTGCTGGTGGTGGACACTGCCCACGGTCACCAGCAGAAGACGCTGGATGCGGTCGCTGCGGTGCGCTCGGCGCTGCGCGCCTACCCCGATGTGCCCCTGGTGGCCGGGAACGTGGTGACCGGCGAGGGCGCTGCCGATCTGATCGAGTCGGGCGCAGACATCATCAAGGTGGGAGTCGGCCCCGGCGCCATGTGCACCACCCGCATGATGACGGCTGTGGGACGGCCCCAGCTGAGTGCCGTGATCGAGTGCGCCGAGGCTGCCCATGCCGCAGGTGCCCGGATCTGGGCCGACGGCGGCGTGCGCCACCCGCGCGACATCGCTCTTGCCCTGGCTGCGGGCGCCTCCGCTGTGATGATCGGCTCATGGTTCGCCGGCACCTATGAGGCGCCCGGCGAGCTGCGCACGGATGACGCCGGACGCCAGTACAAGGTCAATTTCGGCATGGCGTCGGCACGAGCCGTGCAGGCCCGAACTGAGGGGGAGGGCGCGTTCGCGCGGGCACGCAAGGCCCTGTTCGAGGAAGGGATATCCGATTCCCGGATGTATATAGATCCGGCCCGGCCCAGCGTCGAAGACCTGGTGGACCAGATCGCCGCGGGCGTGCGGTCGGCCTTCACATATGCCGGCGCCTCCACGCAGGCTGAGTTCCGGGAGAAGGCAACAGTCGGAGTCCAGTCCGCCGCCGGCTTCCACGAGGGCAAGCCTGTCGCGAGCAGCTGGTGAGCGCGGAGAACCATCGTCTTCGTCTCCTGCGCTAGAATCCTGATCCTTATGGAGTATCGACAACGCAGCTGGGGGTGCCTCCGCTAAGTGGAGTGGATACTCCTGGGCATAGGACTGCTGCTCATCCTCGGCAACGGCTTCTTCGTCGCCGTCGAGTTCTCATTGGTGGCTCTCGACCAACCCACCGTGCAGCACGCCATCGACACCGGCGACAAGCGCGCGGTGCCCCTGATGAGGTGTCTGAAGTCGCTGTCCACCCAGCTGAGCTCCTGCCAGCTGGGCATCACGCTGAACACCCTCCTGATCGGCTACGTCTTCGAACCGGCTCTGGGGAGCCTGCTGTCCGGCCCCATGGAAACGATCGGGGTTCCCGATGCAGCGGCGGGCGCCGTCTCCCTCGTCACAGCGATGCTCGTGGCCACGGCCATGACGATGCTGATCGGCGAGCTCATTCCCAAGAACCTCGCGGTGGCGGCGGCCTTCCCCGTCGGCCGGGCGCTGGCCAGGCCCCAGCTGGTCTTCACCATGATCTTCAAGCCGCTGATCATCGTCCTCAACGGATTCTCCAACAAGGTGCTCCACCGGGTCGGCCTGGAAGTCAAGGAGGAGCTCTCAGGAGCACGGACGCCCGAGGAGCTCTCGTCCATGGTGCGGCGCTCCGCGTCGCTCGGAACCCTCGACGAGGACACTGCGGCCTTCCTGGACCGGACGCTGCATTTCTCCGAGCAGACGGCCGCGGACGTCATGACCCCCCGGCCGCGCATGGTCACGGTCGACGCGCAGGCCCCCTTGGTCGAGCTGATCGACACTGCTCGCCGCACCGGCTACTCCAGGTTCCCGGTGCTCGGCGAGGGCGGAGTCGACGACGTGCGCGGACTGGCACACGTGAAGAAGGCGGTCGCCGTTCCGCGCAGCAAGCGCGAAGGCCTGGTGGCAGCGACCGTGATGACGGAGGAGGCTGCCCGCGTTCCGGAGACTCTCCACGTCGATGTGCTTCTCGCCGAGCTGCGTGATGCTCCTCTGCAGGCGGCCATTGTGGAGGATGAGTACGGCGGCACATCCGGTGTGGTGACTTTGGAGGATGTGATCGAGGAGATCGTCGGCGAGGTCGCAGACGAGCATGACCGGCTCGCTCCGGGTGTGCTTCAGGCCGCCAACGGCGACTGGTACTTCCCAGGCCTGCAGCGGCCGGATGAGATCAACCACCAGATTCTCGAGCTCGCGATCCCTGAGGACCCGGCCTATGAGACTGCGGCCGGCTTCGTGCTCTTCAGGCTCGGCCGGGTGGCCGCTGTGGGGGATGAGGTCGATGTGGTCGGAGGGCGGCTCGCGGTGGCTGGGCTCGACGGTCGGCGCATCGACCGACTGCGCTTCATTCCTGACCCGGAGGCTCGACGGGCAGCCCATGAGGCAGCCGCGGAGCGGGCTGAGAGGCTGGCGAAGGAACGCGCAGAGCATGAGCGGGAGAGCGTGGGGGACCAGCGATGACCGCTGACCTGATGGGACTTCTGTGGCTCGTCGTGCTCCTGGCGGGCAACGCCTTCTTCGTGGCGGGGGAGTTCGCAGTGCTTTCGGCCAGGCGCAGCCAGATCGAGCCCAAGGCAGAGGCCGGCTCGGCGCGGGCCCGCACCGCCCTGTATGCCATGCAGCACGTCTCGCAGATGCTGGCCGTTGCCCAGCTGGGCATCACCGTCTGCTCCCTGCTTCTGCTCATCGTCGCCGAGCCGGCCATCCACCACCTCCTCGAGGTGCCGTTCGAGGCATCGGGCCTGCCCGATGAGGCCTCCTACGCGGTGTCGCTGGTCGTGGCTCTGCTGTTCGTGAGCTTCCTGCACGTGACCTTCGGAGAGATGATCCCGAAGAACTTCGCGGTCTCCGTCGCTGATCGGGCGGTCCTGCTGCTGGCTCCTCCCATGGTGCTGCTGTACCGCCTGACGATGCCTGTGATCTGGCTGCTGAACACGTTCGCGAACCTGGCGCTACGGGCCATGCGGGTGACGCCCCGGGACGAGGTCGTATCGACCTTCACGCTCGAAGAGATGGAGTCGATCGTCAATGAGTCCAAGCGCGGCGGCACCGTGACCGATGATGCAGGCCTCATCGCAGGCGCCCTGGACTTCGGCGGCTATCGTGCGGCTGACGTCATGGTGACGGCGGAGCAGGTGGTGACGGTGCCGGAGGACGTGACGCCCCGCCAGGTGGAGAAGGCCGTGGGCCGGACAGGGTTCTCCCGGTTCGTCGTCCTCAACGGCGACGGCGCTCATACCGGATATGTGCACCTCAAGGACGTGATGTCGCTGAACGCCTCAGCATTCGACAGCTCCCTGCCTGTCACGGCCGTACGCTCTCTGGCCAACTTCTCCGCAGCTGATGATCTCGGTGAGTGCCTGGCGTCCATGCAGCGATCCGGCTCCCATTTGGGCCGTGTGCTGGACGAGCATGGCCGAACCATCGGCATCCTCTTCCTCGAAGATGTGCTGGAGACCCTCGTGGGCGAGATCAACGACGCCACACAGGCGAGAGACTCCCGGCGTCAGCACCAGGTGTGAGCCGCGAGCGGGGGCCGCGCCTCAGCGGCAGCTCACTCTGCTGCAGGAACGCTGTCTCCGAAGCCTCGGTCCCTCAGTGCGTCCCTGAGCGTGGCGGCGGCTTGGTCCATCTTCGTCTCGTCCGGGCTTTCGAGAGCGTTCTCGAAGCTGTGGTCGGCCATCGAGTTCGACGGCCACACGTGCAGGTGCAGGTGCGGGATCTCGAAGCCCACGACGGCGAGACCGGCTCGGGCTGAGCCGAACGCCTCCACCTGCGCGGAGCCTATGCGGTGGGCCACGGTCGTCAGGTGGGCCACGAGGTCCTCTGAAGCATCGGTCCACCGGTCTACCTCCTGCCGGGGCACCACCAGGGTGTGCCCATAGGCGAGAGGGCTGATGGAGAGGAATCCGACGCAGGTCTCGTCGCTCCAGATGAACCTGCCGGGGATGTCACCGGCGATGATCTTGCTGAACACAGTGGCCATGCTCCCAGCCTAAGGCGGCGGACGTCCGAGGTGCAGAGCAGATCTGCACTGTTACCCTTCTTGGACCATGAGTGAGACGACGTCACCTCCCACCAAGGGCCGTTCAACCCGTCAGAAGCGCGCAGTGTGGGCTGCGCTGAGCTCCTTGGAGGACTTCGTCTCGGCCCAGGAGCTGCACCGCATTCTCAACGAGCGCGGCGAGAAGGTCTCCCTGGCCACGGTCTACCGGGTGCTGCAGTCCCATCAGGACGAGGGCACCGTGGATGTTCTGCGGCCCGACGACGGCGAAGCAATCTTCCGCCTCTGCGAGCGTGAGGATCACCACCACCACCTGGTCTGCCGGCGCTGCGGAGTCACCGTGGAGTTTGAGGCGCCGGACGTGGAGTCCTGGGCCACAGAGCTCGCAGCCGAGCACGGCTTCACCGACCTGCAGCACACGCTGGAGATCTTCGGCCTCTGCCAGAAGTGCTCGGCCCAGGCATAGTCCGCCCCAGTTATCGCCGCTTGGCCTTCTGGCGCCGTCCGATGAGCAGGCACACCACGTAGATGAGGAAGCTGATCGTGGTGATGTAGGGGCTGATGGGGATGGTGCCGGTGATGGCGATCATGATTCCGGCGACGGCGCTGGTCACACCGAAGGTCATGGAGAGCAGCACCACGGTGAGCGGGCGGTGGCTGATCTTCAGTGCGGCTGCAGCGGGGACTACGAGGAGCGACAGGACCAGCAGTGCGCCGACGACCTGAACACTCATGGCCACGGCGAGCCCCAGCAGAACCATGAAGCCGATGGACACCGCCGAGATCCGCACGCCGCGGGCGGCTGCGAGCTCAGGGTCCACCGAGGCGAAGAGCAGAGGCCGCCAGACCAGCACCAGCACGCATGAGATCAGGACGGCCACCGTGACGAGGGTCTGAGTCTGGATGTCATCGACCCCCACGATCTGCCCCGTCAGCAGCCCGAACTGGTTGGCGCTGCGGCCTTGGTAGAGGTGCAGGAACAGAATTCCCAGCCCCATTCCGAAGGGCATGAGCACGGCGGTGACCGCGCTGACCTCACGATCCTTGATGCTGAGGATCCCGATGAGGGTGGCCGCCGCGACCGCGCCGACGGCTGATCCGGCCACCACGTCGACCCCGATCAGCAGGGCGAGTGCGGCGCCGGCGAAGCTGATCTCAGCTATTCCGTGCACCACCAGTCCGGCGCGGCGCAGAGAGACGAAGACACCGATGATCCCTCCCATGATGCCCAGCACCGCTGCCGTGATCACTGAGTTCTGCACCAATGAGAACAGGTCCCAATACCCGTCCAGGCTGTAGGTGCCGCGCAGGCGGTCCACCAGTGCGAGCGCTGAGGAGGATCCGACGCCGCTCACCGGATGATCCCTTCCTGCGGCCGGGCCTCAGCGCTGAGATGCCCATGGTGGCCCTCGAGATGCTCCGCCATGACCACCAGGCGGCCCTTGTGCTCGATGACATCGACAGGTGCGTCGTAGAGCTCCGAGAGGACCGAGGAGCGCATCACTTCGTCGACGGTGCCGATGCGATGCTGGCCCCGAGCGAAGTAGAGGACCCGGTCGACGTGCTCAATGACGGGGTTGATCTCATGGGTGACGAAGACGACGGATGTGTCGCGCTCCACAGCCTGCCGACGGATCAGCTCCGTGATGGCCTGCTGGTGGTGCAGGTCCAACGAGGCAAGGGGCTCGTCGCAGAGGAGAGCTGAGGGGTCGCCGGCCAGTGCCTGCGCGGTTCTCAGACGCTGCTGCTCGCCGCCGGACAGCAGGCCCACCGGCTGATCGGCGTAGGGGCGAGCCCCGACCTGTTCAAGCAGGGACTCCACGGTGCTGCGGGTACGACGGCTCCTGAACGGCAGGCCCCACCGGTGCCCATCGATGCCGAGAGCCACCAGATCGCGGGCGCGCAGCGGCGTGTCCGCAGGCAGTGGGTGCTGCTGAGGAATGTATCCCACCCGTGCGGAACCTCGTCTGACGGGGGCGCCATTGATCTTTGCAGTGCCTGCTGTGAGCCGCTGAAGTCCCAGCAGGACCTTGAGAAAGGTGGACTTTCCGGATCCGTTGGGCCCCAGCACGGCGAGGAACTCCCCGGCGCGGAGGTCGAGGTTCAGGTCCTGCCAGAGTGGGCGGGAGCCGAAGGTGATGCCTGCTCCCTGCAGGCTCACGATGGGCGTCTGCTCAGCCATCCATCTCCGCCAGGGCCTCTTCGACCGTGTCGATGTTCGCGCTCATCCACTCCTGGAAGTTTGCCGCATCGTCAGGGAGCGTCTCGGTGAACTCGCGGATGATGACGCCGTTCTCCTCAGCCTGGCTGCGAATCCTCTGCGACTGCTGGGTCTCGGTCTGAGGGTTGTAGCTCAGGAGGTCGATCTCTTCGGTCAGTTCGAGCGAATCCTGGTACAGCCGGGGAGAGACGTCGTCGCCGTGCTCCACCGCTGACAGGAACTCCTCCTCCGTGCGGTTCTCGAAGCCTGCATCGTCCAGGAGGTATCCCGACACCGCCTCGGTGGCCAGATAGCTTCTGCCCTCTGCCTCCAATGCTTCGTTGCGCTCGTGCAGCTCCCGGATGTCCGCAGCCAGGGCATCGGCGTTCTCCTGGTAGGCCTCGGCGTTCTCAGGCGCGACATCGCTCAGCCGGTCGGCGAAGTCGCGGACGAACTCCTCCATCTGCAGGAGGTCGTACCAGATGTGCTCGTTCTCAAAGGTTCCGTCCCATTCGTGGGAGTGCTCGTTCTCTCCGGGGATGACCTGGTAGAGGTCATCCTCCATATCGGCGGAGGAGGCGAGCAGCGTGATGAACGAATCGTATCCGCCGCCGTTCGCCACCACCAGATCCGCGTTCTCGACGGCGAGGCGGTCCTGAGGAGTGGCCTCGTAGGAGTGCGGGTCCACAGCGGTCGACTCCACGATCGCCTGCGAGTCGACGCTGCCGCCGGCAATCTGTTCGATGAGGTCCGCATAGACGTCGATGCTGGAGATTACGGTGAGCCCCGTGTCGTCGACATCGGCGTCGCCGGCGGCCTCATCCGTCGCCGTGCCGTCTCCGGCGCAGGCTGTCAGCGCCATGGCCGCGATGCTCAGAACGGCGGCTGTGCGGGCTGTGCGCATGGGGGACCTCCTGCAGATGAGAACCAGTATCGGGAACCCCGACAGCGTACGCCTGCTGAGACTCGTTCTCAACTCATGCCGCGGGCCTCAGCCGCTCGGTCAGCGGCTACGCGCGCCGACTCTGCTTGATCGCCCTGCGAATCCGCTTCGCGCTCACGGTCTGCACGGTGCCCAGCTGCTGAGCGAAGAGACTCACCCGCAGCTCCTCGATCATCCACTTCACCCCCGCAAGGCTCTCCGGCACCGGCAGCTGGGGCGGCACGGCCTCAACCGCCGCGTCGTACTCATCCTCAAGCTCCTGGACCGCCTGCATATCTGTGGTGTCCTTCGCCACGGACGCCCCCTGGCTCAGTCGGTCCAGCCGCACCGCGGCACCCTTGAGATAGCGCGGAACGTGCTGCAGCTGGCGGTAGCCGGTCTCCGTGACGAAGGACGGATGGAGGAGGTGATCAAGCTGTGCGCGCATATCGCTGACCTGGGCGGTGAGCGCCTTCGAGCTCACGCGGTCCAACTGTGCGCGGACCTCTGTGCTGAGGGTGAGTGCCTGGGCCACAGCATCGGTCAGCGTCAGCACCGCCTCGATGAGTTCGGCTCGTGCGCGGCGGGAGACTGCCTCGAAGTCGGCGGCCGTGAACGGCAGCTCCTCAGCGCTTTCGGATGACCCCGGAACCAGGTGGCTCAGAGTCGCCGTGGTGGATTCCGCGACGACCCCCTCGATCTCCCCGAACTGGCCGAACGCCAGCCTCTCGCGGTTCGACAGATGATCGACGACATAGCGCTGAGGCGACGGAAGCACATGCCGCAGGAGAGCCACGAGCCCCTCGCGGTGGGACCGTGCCTGAGCTGCTTCCGAGTCCTGGATGCTCAGCCGGACGCCGTCCTCGTCTCGGGCCAGGGCGGGGTAGCCCGTGACTTCGCGTCCGTCCACCGTCGACGTGACCGTCCGGGGAATGTCCCCGAAGGTCCAGGACTTCTGATGGCGCGCCGTCGTGTCCGCGCCGAGGACAGATGGCCGGCCCCGGCTGGAGCGCTCCCTGCCCGATGCCTGCCGGCTCGGAGAGGGCGAGGGGGCTGCCCCGGCGCCCCCGCCGGTCACGGACCGACCGATGGCCTCACGGTTCTCCCCGCTGAAGCGCACCTGGAGCTCCTCCAGATCCGCCGAGCTGTCCAGCGTTCTGCCCTTCTCGGACGTCACCGCGAACGTGAAGCGCAGGGACTCGGGGAGCGCGTGCAGATCGATGTCCTCGGCATCCACCACGACGCCCTTGAGGCGCCGAAGAGCTGAGGTCAGCGCGGGCACGAAGGGATCTTGGGGAATGTCGTGCTCGGCCTCCAGGAGCTCCCTGGCCTGACGGGCGACGTCGGGGGCCGGCACGAAGTTCTTCCGAAGCTGCTTCGGCATCGAACGGATCAGCGCAGTGATCATCTCGGTGCGCCGTCCCGGGATGAACCATTGGAAGCGGTGGGGCTGGAGCTGGTTGAGGAAGAGGACAGGGACCTTGACGGTCACTCCCGCCTCGTACGCGTAGATGAGCTCCAGGTCCAGACCGTCGTGGTCGAAGCTGCTGGGGAAGGCGTCCAGGTCCACCTGGTCGGCCTCGGGCCGGTACACCGCCTCCTCAGGAAGGTCCAGCAGCTCAGGAGTCTCGTGGCGGACCTTCTTCCACCAGGCGTCGAACGCTCGCTGGCCTGTGACGCTGCGCGGAAGGCGAGCGTCGAAGAACGTGATCAGCTCGTGATCGGCGGCGCGAAGGTCGCGACGACCCGTGCGGTCCTCGAGGTCCGCGACCTCCTGCAGGCGAGCTCTATTGCGCTTGTCGAAGTGATGGCGGGTGCTCCAGTCGCCCTCCACCAGCGCTCTGCGGATGAACTCCTCACGGGCGTGGGCGGGATCGATCTTCGCGTACAGGACTCTGCGGTCTGCGATCAGAGGCACCCCGAGCAGCGTCACCCGCTCGGTGGCCACCGCGGCGCCCTGCTTCGAGGACCACACCGGCTCCGAGTAGGAGCGCTTGACCAGATGGGAGCCCAGATCCTCGGCCCACGCCGGGTCGATCCTCGCCGCGGTCCGGGCCCAGAGCCGGGACGTCTCGACCAGTTCGGCGGCCATCACCAGTGTGTGGTTCTTCTTGAAGAGTCCGGAGCCGGGAAACACCGCGAATCGGGTGCCGCGCGCGCCCTGATAGTCGCGGGTGCGGGGGCTGTACAGGCCGATGTGGGAGAGCAGGCCGGCCAGCAGCGACTGGTGGACGCTGTCATGCGCAGCCACGTGGTCGATCTCGTCTCGAATGCGGATCCGGCGCTCGGAGAGGCCGGACTGCTGAGCGACCTCACCCAGCTGCGTCACGAGGTCCTGCCATTCGCGGATGCGCAGCCAGTTCAGGTGTTCACGCCGGCAGAGCCGACGGAACGCCGACGATGAGAGCTCCGACTGCTGCTCCCTGATGTACCTCCACAGGTTCAGCAGCGCCGAGAAGTCTGAGGCATCGTCCTGGAAGCGCCGATGGAGCTCATCAGCCCGCCCCCGCTCAGCCTCGGGCCGCTCCCGCACGTCCTGGATCGACAGGCCGGCCACCAGAATGGTCACCTCGGTGAGGCAGCCCCTGCGGCCGGCCTCGACCATCATGCGGCCCATCCGCGGGTCCACCGGCAGGTTCGAGAGCTGCCGCCCGACGGTGGTGATGCGGCCTCGGCCGTCCAGTGCGCCCAGCTCCTCGAGCAGGCGCACCGCATCGGTGACCGCCTTGGAGTCGGGCTTCTCGACGAAGGGGAAGTCCAGGAGCTCGGAGGGGGTGCGGACGACTCCCATCGAGGACATCTGCAGCAGCACCGATGCCAACGAGGTCCGGAGAATCTCAGGGTCGGTGAACTCCGGCCGGGATTCGAAGTCCTCCTGCGAGTACAGGCGGATGCATATGCCGGGGCTGGTCCGCCCCGCGCGTCCCGCTCGCTGATCGGCGCTCGCCTGGCTCACGCGTTCGATCGGCAGCCTCTGAACCTTCGAGCGGGTCGAGTAGCGGGATATGCGCGCCGTGCCGGTGTCCACCACATACTTGATGCCCGGCACCGTCAGCGACGTCTCCGCGACGTTGGTGGCCAGGACGATGCGGCGACGGCCCCCGGAGCTGAACACCCGTCGCTGCTCCGCCAAGGAGAGCCTGCCGAACAGCGGCAGCACCTCTGTGCCGCTCAGCCGTCTGTGCACGCTGACCGTCTGCTGGAGAGACTCTGCCGCTTCACGGATCTCTCGCTCACCGGGCAGGAAGACCAGGATGTCTCCTGAGTCCTCCTCGGAGAGCTCGACGACGGCGGCGCTGAGCGCCTCGAGCGGATCCGTCTCCTCATCGGCCGCTTCATGCTCACCGTCGATCTCGGACTCGGGCCGGCCCATCGGGCGGTATCGAATCTCAACCGGGTAGGTGCGGCCCGAAACCTCCACGATGGGCGCCGGTGCGTTGTCGCCGGACGTCTCGGCCTGCCCGAAGTGCTCAGCGAAGCGTTCGGGGTCGATGGTCGCTGAGGTGACGATCACCTTCAGGTCTGGACGCTGGGGGAGCAGCCGCCGCAGGTAGCCGAGAATGACGTCGATGTTCAGCGACCGCTCGTGGGCCTCATCAATGATGATGGCGGAGTAGTTCTTCAGCTGAGGGTCACGCTGAATCTCGGCGAGAAGAATGCCGTCGGTCATCAGCTTGATGTCGGTGTCGGCCGACACTTCGGAGGTGAATCTGACCTGATAGCCCACCGCGTCGCCCACGCTGGTCTCCAGCTCTTCGGCGAGCCGCTCAGCCACTGATCGGGCGGCGAGGCGCCGGGGCTGGGTGTGACCCACCAGCCCATGGTGATGGGTGCCCAGCTCAAGCAGCATCTTAGGCAGCTGTGTCGTCTTTCCCGAGCCGGTCTCGCCGGCGACGATGATGACCTGATTCTCCTCCAGGGCTGCGAGGATCTGGTCGCGCTCGCCTGTGACCGGGAGATGCTCGGGGTAGTTGAGGTCCTGGCGGGTGTAGCTGCGCGTGCGTCTGTCCCTAGCCATGGCCTCCACAGAGTATCGGAATGACGGCGCCTGCCACGATTAGACAGCCGAGGCACGCGTGGGTTAACTTTGTTTTCGCTGTTTCGGCGGTTCGCAGCTCTCCAGGGAGCGACGGCGCGAGTGGCGGAATAGGTAGACGCGCTGGCTTCAGGTGCCAGTGCCTTCACGGGCGTGGGGGTTCAAGTCCCCCCTCGCGCACAGTGCTGAAGCAGCAAAGAATCCCAGGTCGGCATCCGCTGACCTGGGTTTTTTTGTGCCGCGATGCAAATGTGATCCTTGACACACTTTTGCGCCCCAAATAGTCTTCCGGCAGGACAAAGTGGTACTTCTCGCGATTCTGCAGACGCGGCACGCTGGGGGAGTCGCCGTCTGCGTCCGGTTCAGACGACCCATCGAACGAGGAGGTTCCCTATGTCATCTCTGAGTGCTCGAATAGCGGCAGGGCTCGGTGTCACAGCACTTCTGCTGACCGGCTGCGCTGATGCGGAGAACGGCGAGAACGAAGAGGCTGACACCGCCGCCGAGACGGAGGAAGACGCAGCTGCCGAAGGCGAGGAGGCAGGTGACGCCGAGGATGAGGCTGCCGACAGCCCCGAAGACGACGAGGCCGCACAGGATGAGGCGGAGAACGGCGACGAGAATGGAGCCGAGGCCGAGAACGGCGATGCCCAGGCCTCAGAGTGCCGGTTCGCGCCCGACGAAGAGGCTGACCACAGCTACGACGAGGACTCGCTCGGACACTGGGCGCAGGAGGCTGACCTGAGGATCGGCAACGTCGCGGCCGGGGGAGGCCACCACGAGGAGGAGGACTACCCGGACCCGTTCCCTGAGGACGCTGAGTACAGGGATCAGCTCGCTGCCGAGTTCACCTCGCTGACTCACGAGAACTATCTGAAGTGGGAGTTCATCCACCCTGAGGAATGGGGAGACTTTGACTTCGAGGCGGCCGACGAGGTCGTGGAGTTCGCTCAGGAGCATGACATGGATATGCGCGGGCACGCGCTGTTCTGGCACTCCCAGAACCCCGAATGGCTCGAAGAGGCCGTCGAGGACGGCGAGTACACCGAGGATGAGCTGCGCGACATGCTCGAGGAGCACGTCCGCACTGTGGTCGACCGGTACGCAGGGTGCATCCAGCAGTGGGACGTCGCCAACGAGATCTTCGACGATGAGGAGGAGCCGCAGCTGCGGGACGGTCCCGCGGACGAGTCCGGAAACCTCTGGATCCGCGAACTGGGCCCAGAGATCCTCGACGATGTCTTCGAATGGGCCCACGAGGAGGACCCTGACGCACTGCTCTTCTACAACGACTACTCAGTGGACGGCGAGAACGCCAAGTCGGACGCCTACTACGAGCTGATCGAGGAGCAGCTGGACCGTGATGTTCCGGTGCACGGGTTCGGTGCGCAGACCCACCTGTCCATGGAGTACGGCTTCGACGACTCCTACCAGGACAACCTGCAGCGCTTCGAGGATCTCGGCCTGGAGACCGCAGTGACGGAGATCGACGTCCGCGGCATGGTGGAGGACGACGGCTCAATGTCTCAGGAGGACACCGAGGGGGCGCTGCAGCGGTACGAACACGTTCTGGAAGCCTGCTTGGAGCTTGAGTCCTGCAACTCGTACACCGTCTGGGGAACACTGGATGAGCACTCGTGGATCCCCGGCGTATTCGAGGGTGAGGGCGACGCTGCTCTCTACCGCCTCGATGAGAACGAGGAGTGGGAGCGCAAGCCCCAGTACTGCATCCTGCAGCGCACGCTGGTGACCGAGGTCGAAGACGAGGACTTCTGGGAGAACGAGGCCGCGTTCGAGGAGTGCCGCGGCATCCTGGAGGAGTACAGCGTGTGATCCTTCAATCGTGCTGATCACGCCGAGGGGCCCCAGCTGATGAGTTCAGCTGGGGCCCTGGTCTGCATCCGGGGTGCTGCCGCTGCTGTCGGGGAGGAGGATCGCCGGCACGGCGGATAGGACCAGGAGCACTCCGAGCCCCCCGAGCAGGTAGGCCCCGGGCCCCGGCGAGGCGCTGATGCCCATGAAGCTTCCTGCGTGCAGCTCGCCGGCGGTGCCGAGGCCGTTCACGCAGGCCCACAGCCCGACCATGGCACTGATCGTTCCGGAAAGGATGCGCAGCCAGCGTGCGGCCATGAGGAAGGCGGTGACAGCAGCGGCGCCTGCCACGATGAAGCCGATGAGCATGCCGATGCCCTCGCCTGTGGGGGCGTTGGGGTGGAAGTAGGTGACGCCGCGGGATTCGCCGAACCCGGAGAACGTGGCCAGCGGCAGGGAGAGGCTCATGGTCAGCAGGAGCGTCAGCGCGGCGGCAGCGAGGAGGGACCAGCCCGCTGCGCGGGGGAGGCGGCGCGCGCCGGCGGGCGCTCTGCCGGAAGAGGGCGAGGCGGCACCCACAGTCATAGGGTCTCCGATTCTGTTGTTCGGCGCATGCGCCGCAGGACGTGATGGGCGCGCAGTTCGGAGCCCTGCTGATGACCTTAGCGCTCCCGGCGGCGATGCGGGGGCC
Source organism: Nesterenkonia sp. NBAIMH1 (assembly GCF_007922635.1). NCBI lineage: Bacteria > Bacillati > Actinomycetota > Actinomycetes > Micrococcales > Micrococcaceae > Nesterenkonia > Nesterenkonia sp. NBAIMH1. The sequence goes on along the minus strand of NZ_CP042335.1, from coordinate 459,973 downwards.
TTCTCCGCTGCGACACGTGGGGCCGGGGTGCCGCGACGTGTCGCAGCGGTTCCTCCGGTGATTGAGTCGACCGTGTGCTGCGGCTACTTCTTCTTTTCGGACTCCATCTTCGCCTTCACCTCTGAGGCGTAGGTGTCGACGTACTCCTGACCCGAGAGGCGCATGATCTGGTACATGATCTTGTCGGTGACGGCGCGCTGGGCAAAGAGGTCCGGAGCCATGGCGTAGTAGGAGTCGAAATGCAGGGGCTCGCCGATGATCATGCCGACGCGGCGGATCTTCGGCACCCGGTCCTCGATGGGCTGCACTTTGTCTGTTCCGATGAGCGCGATCGGTATGACCGGCACTTCGGCGCGCAGGGCGAGCTTGGCCACGCCGAGCTTGCCTCGGTAGAGCTTGCCGTCGGGGGAGCGGGTTCCCTCGGGGTAGATGCCGAGGAGGTGTCCCTGTTTGAGCGCCTCTTCGCCGTGCCGCAGAGAGTCCGCGCTCGCAGCGCCGCCCGAGCGGTCCATGGGTATCTGGCCGGTGGCGGTGAAGAACCATCGGTTGAAGGCCCCGAAGGCGCCCTTCATCTCCCAGTAGTCCTTCTTCGCGAGGTAGCTCACCGGTCGTGGAACAACGACCGGCACCAGCACGGAGTCGAAGAAGCTGAGGTGGTTCGCGGCCAATATGGCGCCGCCCTCCTCAGGGATGTTGTCCAAGCCCTTGACCCAGGGGCGCCATGCCGTCTTGACCAGGGGTTCGACGGCGAAGCGCTTGGCGTTGATGTAGAACGACGACGTCACAGCATCACCTTAGTCGACGGCCGGTCGGTCCGAGATCAGCGGACGTAGCGGTCAATCTCGAGTCCCTCCTCCGGGATCTCCAGGGTGTCCCCGATGGTGCTCGTCCAGGCCTGCTCGTAGCGCCCGTCGTGGTAGGCCGTCTCGAGAAGGTCATTGAGCCACATGCGGAAGTTGTCGTCGTCCACATCGATGGCGATTCCGTAGGGCTCGTACGTGAATGGCTCACCGACCATGCGGTACTCACCCGGGTTCTCCTGCACGACGCCGGCCAAGTAGGTGTTGTCCGCTGAGAAGGCCACCACGTCGCCGTCGTCGAGCATCTCAAGGCAGTCGTCGACGCTGCTGCGAGCCGTGACGTCAGCACCCATCCACTGAAGCTCCTCCTCGGCGACGGAGTCTTCGAGAGTGCAAACGGGCTCGTCGATGAGGTCGTACTCGCTGCGCACCAGGCTTTCGTTGTACCACCCGGTCAGGATGGACTGGCCTGCAGTGAAGTACGGCCCTGCGAAGCCCAGCTCCTCACGGCGCTGGTGGGTGATCGTGTAGGTGGCGATCACGATGTCCACCTCGCCGTCGTTGAGCATCTCTTCGCGGCTGCCGTCGCCGACGTCGACCCATTCGATGTACTGCTCCTCGATAGCGAGCTCATCGGCGATGATTCGTGCCAGCTCGATCTCGAAGCCCTCGGGGGCCTCTGCGCCGGACTCCTTGAATCCGAAGAGCGGCTGCTCGTAGTTCACTCCGACGCGCAGGCGGTTGGCGCGGCGGAGATCTCCCATAGTGGAGCTGGTTCCGTAGGAGAGCGAGGCCGACTGACCGCCGGATCGGATCGTCGCCAGCAGCTCATCGGCCGTGTCGGGGCTGATGTAGTTCGCACCGGCTTCGCTGTCCGGCACAGCCGCCTCCTCAGTCGACGGGACTGCCTGGAGGGTGTCGCAGGCGCTCAGGGCCAATGCGGCGCCTGCAGCCGCAGCAGCCGTGAGAGCTCGTCGAGACAGGCGGGCATAGGTGTTGAAAGTAATCACAGTGTCGCGTCCCCAATAGAAAAAGTCTGAATGCGCTGAGCATCAGCAGGCAGCCGAAATTGTGCCCACCCTCATGCGCCAGGGATATCGTAGCTGGCCTTCGGGTTCCATGTGAGCCCATTTCGTCCCACCCGTGCCCGAACGCGCTGGGTCGGAGGCGTCTCGCCCGCCACGATCGGCACGCTCAGGCGCCCTCCGTCGGGAGGAAGCGGGCAGGTGGCCAATTCCGTGTAGGTGCACGGGAGGTTGTGCGATTCGTTGAAGTCGAGCAGGGCCGGGTCCTCCGGGCCAGGCTCCGCCACATGGAGGCCCCGCACCGAGCGGCAGTCGTTGGGATCGTTCGACGTGTCGGTGAAGATGGCACGCATCATGCCGGGCGTGTCCGTGGGGAACACGAGCAGGCTCTGCGTGTGCTCGAAGACCTCGAAGCGCACCACTCCGACGGCACCGAACATGCGCGGGTCGGCGTCCTTGTGGGTGACGGGGCCGCGGCGATCCCCGGCGAGACGCTCAAAGTCGGCCCAGACGCGCCACCCGGGATGGTAGGGGTAGAGCTCGGTGCCGGCGTACTCGGTGAGGAAGGGATGATCGGCCATGAGAGGCCGAATGATGTGCTCATCATCGCGCCGCATGAGCTGCAGGGACGTGACCTGCTGGTGCTGGCCAGGGCCCCTCGGGATCTCCATGGTGATGCTCTCACCCTCCTCCAGGGCAGGAAAGAGGTGCTGGGTGGGGAGGTGCCGCCCGTCGATGGTGAGGTATTCGCTCGGGCTGAGGTGGACAAGAGCCGCGGTTCCGACGACGGACCAGGTTCCGGGGACCCCGCTGAAGCGCTCCGGCGTGCCGCTGAGCCAGTACAGACCCGTGGCCGCCAGCTGGCTGCGCGGGGACCGGCGTGCCTGCTCCCGGCGTGCATGCCGAGCGTCTCGGGCGGATTCGGCATCTGATTCGGCGTCGTCGTGCCGGGGGAGAGGTCTGTCGAGTGCTCGACTGGGCTCTGCGGTAGTCATCATGTGGGTGGTGGGCCTTAGGGCGAGTAGAGAGGTGGGAGGCTTTGAGCTCACTGTAGGCCCGGGATCCGCCCCGTCGCCCCGGGTTCTACGGGGATGTCCACGGGTATTTCCTGCGGTCGTGCACCCGGCATCGCATCCCTGCCGTTGTGGGCTAGACTGCTCAGCGCAGCGCCCTACCACCTTGCTGAGCCGTAGATACTTCTTCCGCCGGAGCTTCCCCTCCTCGGCGGCCAGTACGGCATTGATGCTCTCAGCATCAGAGAGGCGCTATGGAAACGCTTTCCCAGATCCTGATCGACCGGGGAGCCTGGACCCAGCAGAACGCCGAGCACCTGCTCAACGGCACTGCTGACGAGTTTGGTCGACTCAAAGAACTGGCCAAACAGGGGACTCTCCCCGAGGAATTGGTCTACGAGGCACGTGCCCAGCAGCTCGGCGTTCCCTTCGTGCGCCTGGACGAGGAGGAGCCCGACCCGCGGGTCGTCAACAAGCTCTCAGTGCGCATGTCGCACGAGCATGAGGTGGCTGCGCTGGAGCTGGTGGCCCACTACGGCACCACGCACGTCAAAGTGGCCATGGTCGACCCCGAGAACGTGGTGGCGCTGGACGACGTCGCCCTCGTGTTCTCCATGCCGGTCTACCCGGTCCTCACCTCGCCGAGCGATCTCCACAGCTTCATCGATCGGCATCATCGCGCCGACTCTGAGCTCTCATCGCTGTCCGACACCATGGCCCAGGAGGATTCGGGAGACGGCTCCGGTGCGCAGGAGGCCATCCAGATCTCTGACGACGCATCCGAGGACGCTCCCGTCATTCGGTTCGTCAACCTGGTGCTCGGGCAGGCCATACGTGACCGCGCCTCTGACATTCACATAGAGCCCGCCGAAGATCAGGTGAGAGTCCGATACCGGATCGACGGCGTGCTTCAGGAGATGCCCTCGGCTCCGAAGCAGATTCAGGCGGGCCTGATCAGCCGCCTGAAGATCATGGCCAGCATTGACATCGCTGAGCGCAGGATTCCCCAGGACGGCCGCATGGCAGTCTCAGTCTCGGGGAGAAAGATCGACCTTCGTGTCGCGACGCTTCCCACAGTGTGGGGCGAGAAGATCGTGATGCGTATCCTCGACCAGTCCTCCACCGCACTGGACATCAAAGCACTGGGAATGTCCGAGCGGAACCTCGAGGTGTACCACCGTGCCTACACCCAGCCCTACGGTCTGGCCCTGATCACCGGTCCCACCGGGTCCGGCAAGTCGACGACCCTCTACTCCACGATCCAGGACGTCGCCAACCCCTGCGTCAACATCATCACGGTCGAGGACCCGGTGGAGTACAGGCTGCCGGGCATCAACCAGGTTCAGGTGAACAACCAGGCAGGACTGACCTTCGCCAAAGCGCTGCGCTCCATTCTGCGCTCCGACCCGGACATTGCTCTGATCGGTGAGATTCGAGATGCGGAGACGGCCACCATCGCCATCGAGGCGGCGCTCACCGGGCACATGGTGTTCTCCACGCTGCACACCAACGATGCCGCGTCGGCTGTCACCCGATTGGGCGAAATGGGCGTCGAGCCCTTCCTGGTCGGCACGGCGCTGGACGTGGTCGTCGCCCAGCGTCTGGTGCGGCGCCTCTGCAGCCAGTGCAAGGAGCCCCACCAGCTGACCCCGGAGGAGGCGGAGTCCTCCGCCCTCTCGTGGGAGCAGCTGGAGCAGGGCGACGCGTATCGGCCGGTGGGATGCTCCGCCTGCGCGGGCACAGGCTACCGCGGACGCGCCGCCGTCCACGAAGTTCTCGATGTGACCCCGGAAATCTCGCGGATGGCCGTGCAGCAGGCTTCGAGCATGGAGATCCAGGATGTCGCCACCAGGAACGGCATGCGCTCGCTGCGCCAGGACGGCATGGACAAGGTCCTCCAAGGGCTGACCACAGTGGAGGAGGTGCTTCGCGTTGTCGTCTGAGCGCCGTCCCGCATATGGCCGTCCGGGCCAGCAGCTGAGCCGCCGTGAAGTGCGTGAGCTCGAAGAGGCAGCGCGGATCACCAACACCCGTCCCGTGGGCCGATCCCACCCGGTCCCCGCCCAGACGCAGAGCAGTGCGCGCCTGTCCCACTTGGAGGACACGCAGCGCGACCTTCCTGCGCAGCAGGAGCGTCCCTCCCACATGGAGTCGACCCAGCAGATACCTGCCCAGGCACCTGCGCAGACCCAGTCGGCGATTCCTGCGGCCGCGCCGCGGCAGCGACGCCCCGGAGCTCCCTCATCGCGTGCGTCTCGGCAGAGCAAGAGTGCGGAGCCCCCGCGCCAGCTGCCCGCCGGGACCGGGCAGCCCGCGCATGGGGCTCAGCCATCACGTCCCATGACTGCAGCCGACCAGTTCGCCGCCCAGAAGGCCGCTCAGGCGCCTTCGACGCGACGCGGTCCCACGACGCTCCGCGACGCGCTCGCGATGGTGGTCGCCGCTGAAGGCTCGGACCTGCACGTCACCGCCGGCCTTCCTCCGATGATGCGGCAGCACGGCAGCCTGCAGCCGATTCCCGGGTTCCCGGTGTGGGATCAGGAGACCGTGGAGCAGGAGGTGCTGGGGCTTCTGCGCGACGATCAGCTGGAGAAGTTCAAGCACGACGGTGAGCTCGACATCGCCTACGAGCTGTCGCCGCAGGCCAGGTTCCGCATGAACGTCTACCGGCAGCGCGGTGCGGTCGGGACGGTGATGCGCTACGTGACCACGAAGATCCGAAATCTCGACGACCTGAACATGCCCCCTGCTGTGGCGGAGTTCTCCAAGCTCTCCAAGGGACTGGTCCTGGTGACCGGTCCCACGGGGTCGGGCAAGTCCACCACTCTGGCCGCGCTCATCGACCGGATCAACCGAACCCGATCCGAGCACATCATGACGGTCGAGGATCCGATCGAGTATCTCCACCCCCACAAGAAGTCGATTGTGAACCAGCGGCAGGTGGGGGACGACACCGAGTCCTTCCAGCGGGCGCTGCGACAGGTGCTGCGTCAGGACCCTGACGTGATCCTGATCGGTGAGATGCGTGACCTGGAGACCATCCAAGTGGCGCTGACAGCTGCTGAGACGGGTCACCTGGTGTTCGGCACCCTGCATACGCAGTCGGCTCCCCAGACCATCGACCGCATTATTGACGTGTTTCCTCCACATCAGCAGAACCAGATCCGTGCTCAGCTGGCTTCGACTCTCAAGGGAGTCGTCTGTCAGACCCTGGTGCCCAAGATCGGCGGCGGGCGAGTGGCTGCGACGGAGATCCTTGTGATGACGAACGCAGTGGCGAACCTCGTTCGTGAGGGTCAGATGCACCAACTGCCGGGTGTCCTGCAGTCCGGTGCCGCCCACGGGATGCACACCTACGATCAGCACTTCATCAAACTGGTGGAGGCAGGCGCCATCACCGTTCGTGATGCAGAGGAGAAGGTGGCGGACAAGGAATCGTTCCGTCAGCGGGTGCAGTCGGTGTTCCGCGGCCGCAGGGATGAGCAGCCGCCTGCGGCCATGCCCGGGTCGCCGTCCTACAGCGGCTACCAGGGCTGGAACGGGCAGGGCTGAGTCATGGCGGATATCAAGACGTTCTCCTACACCGCACGGGACGTGCAGGGAAAGAAGCGCCGCGGCACGATGGACGCCGGTTCGCGGGGCAACGCGATCAGCCGGCTTCAGGATCAGGGCCTCGTCGTGGTCGAGGTCAAGGAATCGTCCGGAACGCTCCTGACCCGGGACATCGAGTTCTCCTTCTTCCAGGCCCCGAGTCTGCGTGATATCTCCATGGCAGTCCGGCAGCTGGCCACCATGCTTGATGCAGGCCTGACCCTCGTTCGGTCGCTGAGCATCCTGGAGCAGCAGACGGAGAACCCCAAGCTCTCCGAGGTGTTCACCGCCGTGCGGCGAGATCTCGAGCGGGGAAGCTCCCTGAGTGTCGCGATGAACAAGCAGACGGGCATGTTTCCTCCGCTGCTGGTGCACCTTGTGGAGTCCGGGGAGGCAGGAGGCTTCCTCTCGGAGGCGCTGGTCTCTGCGGCCGATGCCTTCGACGCGGAGCTGAAGATCAAGGACACGGTGAAATCGGCGATGGCCTACCCAGTTATCGTCATGTCCATCGCGGTGCTCGCGGTGATCGGCATGCTGATCTTCATCGTTCCGGTCTTCGAGGAGATGTTCGAAGGGCTGGGCGGGGAGCTGCCCGCCTTCACCCAGCTGCTGGTGAGCATCTCCAACAACATGCTCTGGATCATGCCCATCCTGCTCGCCCTCGGGGGTGCCGGATGGTTCCTCTGGCGCAAATATGGACAGGATCCCCGAGTGGCAGTGCGTGTTGACGAGTTCAAGCACAAGCTGCCGATATTCGGAAAGTTCTTCCGACAGGTGGCGATCGCACGGTTCACCAAGACGCTCGCCACCACCTTGAAGGCCGGTGTGCCGATCATGCAGTCGCTGATGATCGTCAAGCAGACAGCAGGTTCGCCGCTGGTGCAAGCAGCGGTCGACCGGGTCGCAGTGGGAGTCGGCAACGGTCGCTCGATGGCGACCATGCTCGAGAAGGAAGAGGTGTTCCCGCCTCTGGTGTCGCAGCTGGCTGCGGTCGGTGAGGACACCGGTGCGCTGGACACCATGCTGATGCAGGTGGCGCAGTTCATGGAGCGGGAGGTGCAGCTCACGGCGGAGCGGCTCACCGCTCTGGTCGAGCCGCTGATGATCGTGGTGGTGGGGGCAGTCATCGGGGGCATGGTCGTCGCCCTCTACCTCCCTATGTTCTCCGTCTTCGAGGAGATGATGTGAGTCCAAGCAGGCAGCGAGGAATAGCTCGCTGCAGCTCGGACGAACTCTGCACCTCCGCCAAGTGCGCGCGAAAGGGGTCTCGATTCATCGGGACTCACTGTTTCGTATCCGTAAGATCAATTTAGTTTCCTGATTTAAGTGTCACATCAAAAACCGAAGGAAATATCATGAACTGGTTCCCTGGGCGACTCTCCGTCGTTGGTCTCACCGGCTCAGCGCTGGTTCTCACGTCATGCGGAGCCATGGCGGATGCGGATGAGGGGGCAGAGGCGCAGTCTGCTCAGGCGTCCGAGACGCCGGCCCACGAAGGGTGGAACTTCGAAGGGGGCGATGGGGTGCTCGACTTCGGAGAGGTCCAAGGCAGGCTGAACGGCGGGGGATCCTCCTCGCAGCAGCGTGCCATGGATCATTGGCTTGAGATCTTCGCGCAGACGTCGAGCGCGGAGGTCACCTACTCGCCGGTGGGCTCGGGGGACGGTCGGGCTGGCCTGCTCACGGGTGAGTATGCCTTCGCAGGCACGGACGCTGTTCTGGACCCGAATGAGGTCGAACAGTCGCAGGAGCGCTGCGGACCCCAGGGCGCGTTCCACCTGCCGACCTACGTCTCTCCCATTGCAGTGGCGGTGAACCTTGAGGAGGTGGACGAGCTGAACCTCAGCCCCGAGGTCCTGGCTGACATCTTCTCCGGGGGGATTGCGAGCTGGGATGACCCGCGGATTGCGGAGCACAATGAGGAGGATCTCCCCTCGACTGACATCACGGTGATCCATCGCTCCGACACGTCCGGAACCACCGAGAACTTCACCGAATATCTCGAGGAGGCGGCCTACAACTGGGAGTGGTCGTCCAGCGGCGACTGGCCCGCTGACCTGACGGCCGAATTCGGCTCAGGGACGACCGGAGTGTTGGAGGAGCTGGCCCGGCACGACGGAGGCATCACCTACGCTGACGCCGGTCAGGTGGGGGAGAACGCGCTGAGAGCCTCCCTGGCCGTCGGCGGGGACTACACCGACCCCTCGGCTGAAGCGGCCGCTGAGGCTCTGGCCGCCTCGGAGCGGTCCGATGGAGGGCCGGGCAACGACATGGGCTTTGTGCTCTCTCGCGATACGGAGAGTTCCGACGCATACCCGCTGGTGCAGGTCTCATACACCGTCTGGTGCAACCAGTACGACTCCGAGGAGGAGGCGCAGCTGGCGGCGGCCTTCGCCACGTACCTGGTGTCCGCGGAGGCCCAGAACGCCGCAGCAGATGTTGCCGGGTCCTCCCCGCTGAGCGCAGATCTTCGCGAAGAGGCGCTCGACAGCATTGACCGCATCAGCTGGTGATCTCCGCGGGACCCCTAGTGACTACGGGGTGCCCCGGGGTTCATCACGAGGCCCCGTATTAACTACGAGGTTATATACGGGTTTTATCCAGAAATGCCGTAAAAGCTGAATCTCGCCTGTGAATGCATGCTAGTTTTATAAACAGCTCAGCACCTGTGGTAGGGCGGCTGAGAAGCACGCGAAGCGCGTGAAGGGTTCCCCGCATCTTCGCGGGGACCCTGCGCTCGCAGTGCGTCCCGATTCCCATCTTCACTCTTAGGAAGCACACCTATGTCTACGCTTGACCGCGTCCTCGACGCCCTCAACAAGAAGCGCGCCCAGCTGAAAGAGTCCGAGCAGGGCTTCTCCTGGTCGAGCTCCTCGTGGTCGTCCTCATCATCGCCGTCCTGGCCGCAATCGCAGTGCCCCTGTACCTCTCCTCGGTGGAGACGGCGGAAGAGGCCGCGGCTGACGCCACCTGCTCGAACGCACTCTCCATGTACACCTCCGCCGCATTCGAAGAGGGCGGCTACAGCGCTGGTATGGGTGAGCAGGTCGTCCAGGCACTGAACGGACAGTCCGACGAGTACACGGTCACTGTGGCCGGTGGCGACGGGACAGACAACATCAGCTTCTCGGTGGACTACGGCGGAGATGCGCCGGCCACCTGCGAAGGCGTCTCTATCTGATCCTCGCCGAATCTGGTTCGTTGCATGATGTCGGACCCTCGCCGGTATTTCACCGGCGAAGGTCCGACGCAGCGGGCTTCTTCAGCGGACAATTCCTCGAACAACTCGGAGCAGGCAGATATGAGCACGCGGTTTTCCAACGAGGAGGGCTTCGGCATGGTCGAGGTGCTGGTTGCCATGCTGCTGCTGGGCGTAGCAGCCATCATGGCACTGCCGATGCTCCATATGTCCTTGGAGAACTCACGGTTGACCACCAACGCGGCCGAAGCCTCCCAGCTGATGAACAGCGAAATCTCCCACGTCTCCTCGCGGGAGCACACCTGCCAGGGGCTGGCACAGTGGGCTGCCGCTCCTCCGGAGAGCCCACGCATCACATCTCACGGTGTGGAGCTGGTCGCCGAGCGGCAGATCGGAGCGTGCAGCACTCCAGGCACCGCGAAGGTCACCGTCCGGGTGACCGGCGGCGGGCGCGCCTTCGGCGACGTCAGCACCGTCGTGCGGATCGGTGACGAGGACAGCAGTGGTTAGCCGGATCACCCGTCGCGCGCTGCAGCTGCGCCGCGACGAGAGCGGGCTCAGCCTGGCCGAAATGATCGTCGCCGTCCTGCTCCTGAGTGGGGTGCTGTTCGGCGTCGCCACCATCCTCCAGAACACAGTACGGGGCTACGGGTTCGTCGACGGCGAGACCTCCGCCTCCACTCAGGCGCAGACAGCCGCCCGCACCTTCACAGCGGGAGTCCGCAACGCGGCGCACCTGCAGGTCGACGCGTCCGGCACCGTCGTCCGGACGCAGCACGCCAGCAGCGGCGAATGCATGAGCTGGCGCTTCGCCGACGGGAACCTCTACGGCCGTGCGGGAGGAGGCGGAGAGATCCTCCTGGCGCGAGGAGCCCAAGGGTCCTTCGAGAACGCCGACTCAGAAGGCATCGCCTCATTCCCCGGCGTCACCCTGAGCCTCAGGGTCGACACTAACCGGACCGACCCCGTCGACATCACCACCACCGCATTCCCCGATACCAGAGCGAGGAGAGCAACACATGCTGGAGCAGCTGAACGCCCGCATCCGACGGCTGCGAGCCGTCGACAGCGGCTCCAGCCTCGTCCCCGTGATCGTCACCATCGTCATCATCTCAGCGCTCGGGCTGACCTTCCTCGTCCTCATCTCCAACTCCGTGAGCACCACCAGTGCCACACGAGCCTCCGTCCAATCGTCCTCCGCCGCTGATGCAGGCGTCGAGACGGCCACCAGCCACGTCGACCAGGGATGCACCAGCACCACCCTCACCAACGACGACCCCCAGTTCACCGCAGAGATCCGATTCAGCGCCGCCGAAGACCCCCAGGACGTGGACTGGGACAGCACACCCCTGAGCTGCCCTGACGACGTCGACGGCTGGGTGCACCTGCGTGCCACCGGCGAAGCCGCAGCCGAAGGCATGCGAGACGCCTCGGGCGACGAGCAGACCGCCGAAGCCGTCTACGAATGGATCGCGCCCGAGACCCCGGAGGAACGCCTCGGCAACGTCGCGATGTACGCCGTGCGGGCAGCAGGCTTCAACATCAACATGCAGCCCCACTCCAGCAGCAAGGGCGATCTCATCATCCGAGAGCGGTCCATCACCCGCCCCGTCCAGTGCAACGGCGCCACCATCCCCGGAAGCCTCATCGTCGAAAGCAACCAGAGCGTCGCGCTGCGTGACGGATGCCGTGTCAATGGAGACGTCGAGACCGGAGGAAACCTGGTCATCGAGCGCAACGGCAGCCGGGCCACCTCCGTCGGAGGAGACGTGCTCGTCACTGGCCGCCTCAGCTTCACCGCCGGTGTCGTCGAAGGCAACGTGCGCGTGCACGACCAGACCATACGTCCCCCGAAGGACCGCAGCCGCACTCCAACACCGTCGGATCGGATGCCAGCATCAAGGGCCGGTTCTCCATTCCCCAGGACGCCACTCTCCACCGCCGGCGGATGTACCACAGGCACCGGCTGGAGAGCTCGAGAAGACACCAGCCTCACCGGTCAGCTGTGCGGTCTGCAGCGTCGCGGCCAAGTGGGGAGCACACGAGAGCTCGACCCGCGCAGCAGCGTGGACGTCACCCTCCCGGCGTCATGGAATGGAACTCCTTCAACCCCAGCGTCTCCGACTTCGAAAGCCTCGGATACCAATCTGTCGTGTTCAGCGGCAGCCAGTGCAGCAACACCGGAAATGCCGTCGAAGACGCCCTCAGCACCAACAGCCGCGTGGTCATCGACGCCCGCGGCTGCGCCAACGGCATCCAGCTGGCAGGCACCTCGAGCTGGTTCACATCCCGCCCCTACAACCTCCAGCTCCGCAACCACGTCGTCTTCCTCACCGACAAGCTGGACATGAACCGAGTCAACATCAGCTCACGAGGCGGCGGCAGCTACCAGCTGTTCGCCATCGGACCGACACCGGCGGCAACAACCAGCCCACATGCAGCGGTGGAAGCTTTCGGCTCAACCAAAACGTCAACACCGCCACGAATACACCCATGATGCTGTATTCGCCCTGCAGCGTGACCATCGGCAGCAACAACGACTTCTCCGGTCAGATCTACGCCGGCCGGTACGAAGGCGCCGACACCAACGGCACCGAAAGCCGCTACACCCAGCGCCCGATGGCCATGAACTACGACCTCCTCCCCGGACTGCCCATGGACCTGGACAGCAGAGACAGGCTCCACACTGAGCCCTACCTCGACCTCGAATCAGGCCCCGTGTACTACCGCGACGTAGTCGGCGGTTCATGATGCCGATGCTTCTGACCGTGGGCCTCCTCGGCGGCGCCATCGGATCGTTCGTCAACGTCGTGGCCTACCGGCTGCCGCGCAGCGAATCCGTCGTCGCGCCCCGCTCCGCATGCCCCGCCTGCGGCCACAGAATCCGTGCCTGGCACAACATTCCGATCCTCTCGTGGCTGCTGCTCATGGGACGCTGCCACGACTGCTACCACCCCATACCCTTCCGATACCTGCTCGTGGAGCTGCTCACCGCAGCCCTCTTCGGCCTCTTTGCCTGGCAGCTGGGCGTGCCTGCGGCCCAATATCTCGCACAGGGCGACGTGCTCGCCGGGTCAGGCCACACCATCGTGCTCCTTGCCCACCTGGCACTCATCGGCATCGGCATGGCGCTCGCCCTGATCGACCTCGACACCCACAGGCTTCCCAACGCCCTCACCCTCGGCCTCCTCATCACAGGGGCGGCCTCATTCACGCTCGCCGCAGGTCTGCTCGGCCAATGGGGGCAGCTCGGCCGCGCGGCGCTCGGCGCACTCCTCCTGTTCCTCCTCTACCTATGCCTCTGGCTCATCGCCCCGCGCGGAATGGGTGCAGGCGACGTGAAGCTCGCTCCAGGCCTCGGCCTCTTCCTCGCCTGGCACAGCTGGGGCGCACTCGCCGCCGGAGCCATCGCAGCATTCGCCATCGGAACAGTCTTCGGCCTGGTCCGCGCCGCAGCCACCGGCGAGGGACGCAGAACCAGAATCCCCTTCGGTCCGTCAATGCTTGCGGGCGCGGCACTCGGAATCCTCTGCGGCGGCGCGCTCACCGGGTGGTACCTCGACGTGTTCAGCCTGGCGTCCCACACACCGACCCCCTTCACCCCCCTGGAAGACACCCCATGAGCCCTCTCAAGGCACCCGAACGTGTAGTCGGCATCGACTTCGGCACCAGCTCGGTGCGCGGCGTCGAAGTGACCACCCACCCCAAGAAAGGACCCCAGGTCAGGCGATTCGCGCGGATCGCCCTCCCCTCCGGCGCCGTCGAAGATGGGGAGGTCATGGAGCCGAACACCGTCGGCGATGCCCTGAAGCGCCTCTGGGAAAAGGGGAGCTTCAGCACCAACAAAGTGGCCCTCGGAGTCGGAAACCAACGGGTCCTCGTGCGCCCCTTCACCGTCGACGACCAGCCCGCCTCCCGCGTGCGAGAGGCGCTGCCCGCGCTCGTCGAGGAGATACTCCCCTTCCGCTCCGAAGATGCGCTCATCGACTTCTACCCCATCGAACGCCACCCCAACGACGCCGGTCGTGTCAACGGCCTCGTCGTCGCGGCCGCCAAGCACGCCATCGACGAAGCAGTGCGCGCCATACGCATCGCCAAGCTGCGCACGCACCGTGTTGACCTCATTCCCTTCGCCCTGTCTCGCGTGCACCTCTGGGGCGAATACTCCAACGGTACGATCGCCCTGATCTACCAGGCGCCCTCATCCACCACAGTGCTCATCGCCACAAACCGCGTGCCGCGGTTCGTCCGCATCATTCCCGCCGGAGACGAAGACGTCACCGCCCACATGGAGCAGGTGCTCGGCCTCGGACACGAAGAGCTCACGGCAGAGCTGGCCACGCGACCCCGCGCACAGGACCCCAGCGCTTCAACGAGGCTATGGGGAAGCCAGCGAACAGATCGCCAAAGCAGCCCACGGCACCGCCGGCTACTGGGCCAACAGCACCGGACAGAAGATCGACACAGTTCTGCTGTCAGGCCGAAATATGCACTCGCCCGCCGTCTTCGAGCGATTCGCCGGACTCTTCGGCGACATCACAAAGATCGCCCACCCGACCGGGGCTTCGGCCTCCACGACACCATCAGCGCAGAGGAGATGCGCATCGCAGCGCCCTCTGCAGCCATCGGCCTCGCGATGGGAGGAGAGAGCTGGCTATGAGCCCCGACCCGAACCGGCCAGAAGAGACCTTCGACATCGACGAGCCCCTCGACGAACGCGGACGTGACCTGTGGGCCGCCGCACAGGCCCCTCAGCGACGAGACCGAGGGAGCCCCGCCCCTCGGACTACGAGCCGCTGGCGCCGCCCTCCCAGGACTACTACTACGACAACGCCACCAACACCCAAGACCTCACTGACGCCCTGCGCCTGGCGGCTGAGGAAGGAACCATCGGCTCCGACCTGTGGGAACGTGCCATGGCGATGTCACAGGACGAGACGCGGCGCCCCCAAGAGCACACAGTGCCCGACGCAGGGCCCGCCCGAACCTTCGAGTCTCCAAGCCCACAGCCGCAGGAGCCCCCGCCAGCGCAGCCCCCAAGGGCCCCTGCCAAAGAGCTCGAGCCCTATGACCAGGAGCGACGGGGCTCCAACAGGAAGCGCCCCCGCCTCAGCAGCAGGCGGGGACGGCGGCTTCCCCCGCCGCCCGCAGGAGGCTCCGGACGCTCCTCCGCGGATGAGCCGGCCCGACGTGCCCCGAGGCCCCAATCGCCCAGAGGTCGGAGCATGGCGGACAAGCTGCGGCCGCCGCAGGACGATGAGCGCCCACTGACGCCGAAGGAGCGCAAGCGCCAAGCCGCAGCCCGGGCCAAGAAGGCCAAGGAGGAGGCAAAAGCTGCTGAGCGGGCCAAGAAGCTCGCTGCGCAGTCCGCGAAGAAGCCACGCCGAGCACCAGGAGCGACGAAGAGCGACGCCCGCAAGGCAGCGCAGGCGGCAAAGGCCGAGCACGCAGCCAGGCGCTCGGACAAGGCGGAGAAGCTCCCGCCGCTGAAACGCGACGGCAAGGCGCCTTCGGCCGCTCGCCCGGACCGCGCCCGCGGCTCCGCTGCCGCTGGCGCACAGTCGCGGCCTGAGACCACTGCAGAGCAGCTGAACAATCTCTCAGCAGCCGGACTGGAGAAGAAGAGCAGCCGCGGCACATTCAAGGACCGGCTCAACCAGACGATCGCGCAGAGGAAGAGCCTGCCTATGGGGCTTCCTCCCGCAGTCGACCTCCTGCCGCCCGAGCTTCAGGACGCGAAGCGGACCCGTGCCGCACAGAGCGCCGGCGGCTTCGCCGTGCTGGCGGTCGCCGCCCTCATGGCAGGGCTCACCCTCATCGCGTGGCAGGACGCACGCCAGGCCCAGGCCGAGCAGCAGGCAGCGGAGCAGCTCTCCACCGACCTCACCGCCGCCCAGGCCCAGTTCCAGGAGGCCCGCGAGCTCGCAGACACGGTCGAGGCGCTCGGCTCAGCTGCCGAAGCCGCCACATTCACCCACATCAGCTGGTTCGACATCATGGCCGAGCTGCGACGCAGCATCCCGTCGGACGTGCGCATCGAAGCGCTGAGCATCGACTCAGCAAGCCCGCTGGAGCCCTACGACCAGCGCGAGGGTCCCTACGTCGAAGGGGAGCGGGCGGGGTACATCGAATTCACCGCCCTGTCCGGGGACCTCCCCGAACTGGCCGTCTGGACTCGCGGACTCGAGGACGTCCCCGGATTCGACGAAGCCACAGTGGTGCAGATGGAGGGCGACGAAAGCGAAGGCTACGAGGTCCTCATGCAGCTCCAGCTTCAAGAGTCACTGTTCACCGTCCCGGAGGTCGCAGAATGAGCCCCAAGATTCGAGTGACCCTCCTGGTCACGCTTCTCATCGGCGTACTGGTGGTCACCGCCGGACTGTTCTTCGGAATCATGCCCCAGCGAGAAACGCTGCCGCTGCCGAATCGCAGCGGGGAGACGGCCGAGGCGCACAACGCGCTTCTGCAGTCGCAGCTGGAGCAGCTTGCCGAGGACTCAGAGGCTCTGACCGAACGGCGCGAGCAGTTCGCCCGCCAGCTTCAGGCATTCCCTGAAGAGAACCAGTACGCGCGGTACATCGATGACCTCGACCTCATCGCCGATGAGCAGAGCGTCGAATACCGCGTCATGGAGACGGGGAGAAGGTCGTCTTCGATCTCGGCGTCTCACCGTGGCAGGGCGAAGGCAGCGGGGAATTCGGAGACCTCACCGACAGTGAGGGCACAGGGCCGGACGGTGCCGAGACGCCTTCACCTGCAGACCAAGCGGACGCCGGCGATGAGGGCGACCCCAGGACGGCGCAGGCCTGGGCGTCGGCGACCCCTTCAGCGGACGCGAGCTCGTGGCAGTCCCGGTCGTCATCGAAGTGTCAGGCGGCGCCACCGGAATCCGGCACTTCGTCCGCCTCGTCCAGACGGGGACAGGTACACGACTCTGACCTCCCTGCGGTTCGAGGCATACGGTGACGACGACGAGGACGCGCCGCCCATCGGAGTCGATGACGACAGCGACCAGGACGGTGCCGAGCCTGCCAGCTTCAGCGTCACGCCCCTTCCGCTGAGCCTGCCCATGACCCCGCAGACCGAACCTCCCGCCTCCGAGGACCCCGACGCCGAGGCGGACCCCTCCGACGATGAGGGCTCCGCGCCCGAGGACGAGGAGGACGGCGGCAGCGAAAGCGAACCGGGCTCCCCGCGAGCCTCGGCTCAGGGGCCGGACGTTCTGTTCGGCGAGACCGTCGCCCGCATGGAGGGATACATATGGATTCTGCGCGAGGCCGGAGGAGGGGTCGGCTCCGGCCAGGGAGACGAGCCGCAGCTCGACAGCACAGCTCCGGCAGACGAGGACGACGGAACCGCCCCCGGCACGGACGACACCTTCGACGTCGAACTCTGACCCCATGCGGAGGCCCACGCCTCCGCCCCCAAACCCCATGATGAGGTCCGGCCCATGGTACGGATGGGCCGGGCCTCATCATGACGATGCGAATCCGTAGGTCAGGGTGAAGCGCCCGCTGTGAAGAAAGTAGGACCAGGGCGTGGCGGGACTGCATCAGTCGGGCATACGTGTGCTGATCACCGCCCTGATCCTGGCGACCCTCACCTCTGCGGGCCTATGGCTCAGCGAGCCGCGGACGGATCACCCAGAGCCCGCCCACCATTGGTCCGACGTGGATCAAGCATTCGTCTCGCTGGTGAACCAGGCGCGATCGCAGAGGGGCGTGGAGGCTCTGCAGCAGTGGGAGCCGCTGAGCGCGTCTGAGGCAGGCGCGGCCGAATGGTCATACCTGACGATGAACGTCCAGCACATCTGGCACGATGAGGCGCACATCAGTGCAGGCATGCAGAATGCCGGCTGCCTGTCCGGCGGGGAGAACGTCGCCTACACGTCCAGATCGGGAAGCAGCACGCCCCAGGTGCTCGATGCCGAACGAGTGGCGCAGGAGCTCTTTGCCGGCTACATGGATTCCCCGGGCCATCGTGAGAACCTGCTTCGTCCCAACTACGGCTTTCACGGTTCAGGCACGGTCGTCCACCGGTTCACCACGGACTCCGGAACGGACTACGTGCGGATCTACCACACCCACCGGTTCGGCGTGGACTGCCGATCTGACCAGATGCCGCCGCGCGGCTCGCGAGGCCCACTGTCCATCAGTCCGCCGGCGAACGCCCCCATGGTGTTCCAGGAGGAGAGTATGGTTCCGACTGAGGAGATTCCCTACGCGGCGGCCCCCGAGCCCGGTGCGCAGTTCGACCCCCACAGGGATTGGTTCGCCAGCGTCGTTCCGCCGCTGACGGCCTACTCGATCATCACTCTGACCCTGACTCTCGTCCTGGCGTGCGTGACGCTGGGGACGCTGCACCATCGAAGATCGACCGCCCGCAGGATGCTGACCATGACCCAGTTCAGGCCCGAGTCCTCCTCGCTGCTCCTTCTCGAAGCTCCCTCCGGCAGTCAGCGCGCTGGGGCCAGGCTGCCGCGCGAATGACCGCGGCGGAGCCTCTTCCCACGAAACGATGATGATCTGCCGAGGAAGGTGGCGCTAGGCTGGGGTCATGACTCAGCGACCAGATTCCAACGGCCCGGGACGACGTCCCGTTGCCGGTCGCCCGGTTCCCAAGAACCTCGGCGACAGCGGGCGGCCCAAGGGGCCCCGGAACTTCGGCCCAGCTGAGGACGAGGACGACTTCGTCCCGCCCAACCCGAAGAACCCCCTGGCAAGCTCCAGGCCGGCCATCGTCCTCGGCTGGGGCATGGTCATCATCGGCATCATCGCCCTGGTCTCCGTGCCGTTCATTCCGATCGACTGGCCGTCCCTGCTGGCGCCGTGGATCGTTCCTGGACTCATTGCGCTCGTCATCATAGGACTGATCGTCCTGTTCCTGCAGATGCCCTCGAAGCGCAGCGGCAGCGGCAACGGCGCGCAGCTCTGAACGCTGCTCGCCGCCGAGGACCCCAACAACGCTTACACCGACCCAAGGAGGAGCACGCCGTGCAGGAGATCTCAACGCCAGAGCTCGTCGACGTAGACCCTAAGCTCAACATCACCGATCTCCTCGAGCAGCAGGCTGAGAACGATCCCCACAACGTTCTCTACACCGTCAACGACGGGACCGGAACGTGGCGTGACATCACCGCCGCGGAATTCCGAGCTGACGTCGTCCGCGTCGCTAAGGGCCTCATCGCCTCAGGCGTCGAGCCCGGCGACCGCGTCGCCATCATGTCGACCACCCGGTACGAATGGGCGCTGGTCGACTTCGCCGTCTGGTATGCAGGGGCGGTCTCGGTTCCGATCTATGAGACCTCGGCCGCGTCACAGATCAGCTGGATCCTCAAGGACTGCGGAGCCAAGCTCGCCCTCGTCGAGAACAACGAGCTCAAGGCTGCGGTGGAGGAGGCCGCGCAGCAGGAGGAGCTCAGCCTCATGGGCGTTCTGACGTTCGAGAACGGCGATCTGGAGACCCTGCGCGCCGCGGGCGTCAAAGTCGACGGAGCCTCACTGGGAGAGCGCCGGACCGCCGCATCCGGCACTGACCTCGCCACTCTCATCTACACCTCCGGGACCACCGGCAGTCCCAAGGGGTGCGAGCTGACGCACGGCAATTTCACCGTTCACTGCGCCCAGACCATCGCAGCGATGGATGGAGTGCTCAACAAGGACTCCTCGACCGTGCTCTTCCTCCCGCTCGCCCACGTCTTTGCGCGCTGGGTCTCCGTCCTCTTCGTAGCGATGGGCGGCAAGGTGGCTCACACCTCGAACATCAAGCACCTCGTCGAGGACCTCGGCAGCGTCCGGCCGACCTTCCTGCTCGGGGTGCCGCGCGTGTTCGAGAAGGTGTACAACTCAGCGCACGCCAAAGCTGAGGCCGAGGGCAAAGCAACGATCTTCCTCAAAGCTGTCGACGTCGCAGCCGACTACTCGCTCGCGAGCACCAATGGCCGCCCCTCCCTGATGCTTCGAGCCAAGCACGCAGTCTTCAGCAAGCTCGTGTACTCAAAGCTGCGCACGCGCATGGGCGGCAATGTCACCCACGCGTTCTCCGGCGGCTCGCCGCTGGGCTCGCACACCGGCCACTTCTTCAACGGCATCGGCATCCAGATCATCGAAGGGTACGGACTCACCGAGACCACCGCGCCCGTCACCGGCAACATCCCCTCGATCTACCGCATCGGCACGGTGGGCACTCCGCTGCCCGGGAACTCGATCCGCATCGCAGACGACGGTGAGGTGCTGGCCTCCGGGACGGCGCTGTTCCGCGGCTACTACAACAACGAGGACGCCAACGCCGAGTCATTCGTGACAGACGAGGACGGCACCCGCTGGTTCCGCACCGGTGACCTGGGAGCACTCGATGAGGTCGGCCGCCTCACCATCACGGGGCGCAAGAAGGACATACTGATCACGCAGGGCGGCAAGAACGTCTCTCCTGCCCAGCTTGAGGACGGCATGCGGGCCGACGTGCTGATCTCCCAGGCTGTGGTGGTCGGAGATGACAAGCCCTTCATCGGAGCCCTGGTGACCTTGGACGAAGAGATGGCCCCGGGGTGGTGCGAGCGCCACGGCATCGACCCTGAGACGCCCATCGTCGAGCTCACCGAGCACCCCGAAGTGATCAAGCACGTGCAGTCCGTCATCGACAAGGCCAACGAATCGGTCTCGCAGGCGGAGTCCATCCGCAGCTTCACCATTCTTGAGCAGGATTTCACGATCTCCGCCGGGCATCTCACCCCCTCGCTGAAGATACGTCGACCGGAGGTGATGAGGGACTTCGATGGCGTCGTCGACTCGCTCTACTCACGCGCCGCCGCGGCACGCGAAGCCGCCCATCACGCGCGGGAGCGCGCCGCGAAGGCACGTGACAAGTTCGTCGCCAATATTCAGGAGAGGCGCCACCACGACTGACCCCCGAAGCGCACGGGAGTCCGTGATGTGGGATGCAGGATGGACAATTCGGCGTCGCCGCGCCCGTCACTTAACCTATTTGAGTGACTGAAGCAGAGACCCGCCAGAGCCCCAGCCAGGAATTCAGCAGCACCGAGCCGCTCACGGCTCCGGGAGAGATCCTCCACACCGGCGCGGCCGAGTATCCCGGCCTGGACACGTGGCGCTCTCTGCCGCTCTCCCAGCAGCCAGCATGGCAATCGCACCCGGACTTCGAGGCCGCGTGCCAGCAGCTCTCGGACAACCCTCCGCTGGTGTTCGCCGGCGAGGTGGACCGCCTCCGCCGACGCCTCGCGGCCGTTGCGGAGGGGGAAGCGTTCCTGCTCCAGGGCGGAGACTGCGCAGAGGTCTTCGAGGAGATCACCGCCGAGCGCATCTCCGGGAAGATCAAGACCATCCTCCAGATGGCCGTGGTGCTCACCTACGGGGCCTCAGTGCCTGTCGTGAAGATGGGACGCATGGCCGGCCAGTACGCCAAGCCTCGCTCCTCGGACGAGGAGACGCGAGACGGTGTGACCCTGCCCTCCTTCCGAGGCGACATCGTCAACCAGTACGAGTTCACCGAAGCGGCCCGCATCCCCGACCCCAAGCGGATGCTCCAGGCATACAACAAATCTGCGGCGACGCTGAACCTCATCCGCGCCTTCACAGAGGGCGGGTTCGCCGACCTGCGCGCCGTGCAGCAGTGGAACAAGGGCTTCATGGACAACCCCGCTCACGCGCAGTACCAGCAGCTCGCGGGCGAGGTGGAGCGGGCGGTGAAGTTCATGCACGCTGCCGGGGTCTCGTCGGACTCCCTGAAGCGCACCGAATTCTATGTCGGGCATGAAGGGCTCCTGCTGGACTACGAGCGCGCACTGACCCGCATCGATTCGCGCACCGGCTCCCCGTACGTCACCTCCGGACACTTCATCTGGATCGGCGAGCGGACCCGCGAGCTGGATGGGGCCCACGTGGACTACCTCTCCCGGGTGCGGAACCCCATCGGCATCAAGCTGGGCCCCTCGACGACCCCCGAGACCGCGTTGGAGCTGATCGAGAAGCTCGACCCCAACCGGGAGCCGGGCCGGCTCACACTCATCACCCGCTTCGGCGCATCGAAGATCCGCGACGGACTGCCCCCGGTGGTCGAAGCCGTGCGCGATGCCGGGCACCGGCCCGTGTGGGTGACCGACCCGATGCACGGCAACAACATCAACGCCGCCAACGGCTACAAGACCCGCCGCTTCGACGACATCATGGACGAGGTCCGCGGGTTCTTCGAGGTGCACAAGGCCGCAGGCACCTACCCCGGAGGTGTCCACGTGGAGATGACCGGAGACGATGTGGCCGAGTGTGTGGGCGGCTCAGACCCCATCGATGAGTCAGCCTTCAACGACCGCTACGAGTCGCTCGTCGACCCGCGGCTGAACCATAAGCAGTCTCTCGAGCTGGCCTTCCTGGTTGCAGAGTCGCTCAAGGACATGAGCCGGGGCTGACGCCGGCACCAACCCTCGGGGCGGCCCGCTCAATATGGAGCCGCCCCGAGGCTCTCCTATGGGGAACATGGAATGCTGCGGAGGCTATTCGCCGCCGCCCAGCGACGGGATGATCGAAGGACTGATTCCCAGCTGGTAGGCGACCAGCATCACAACTGCCAGGATGATCATCAGCAGGGCGACTGCCATTCCCTGGCGTGCAGGGGTCGGCGCCGCGAGCTGCACGGCAGGGCGCTGGCGCTCCTTCTTCGTGGCCCCGACTCGGATCGAAGCGTGCGATCCGGGGCTGGCCGACGGGGCCTCCTCATGCACTCCGGTGTCGTCCTCCTTGACGCCTAGGCGGCCGGGCAGAGGCACCTGCGCCACTGTCTGACGCTCCTCCTCGGCGAGGCTCGACGGAGCCTGTGGGCGTGGCGGGGCCGATCGTGCGGTGCCCAGAGCCGTCGTGACGTCCTCATCCCAGCTGCTCGGCTCCACTGTGGTGGGGAAGTCCTCCACCGCATCCATCACGCGAGTGCGGTCCTCCTCCTCTTCCTCCTCGGGAGGGGGCGGGGCCGATGCCTCCTCAGGCTCATCGGAGCTGTCGTGCTTCGCGTGGTCCTCGGTGAGGGGGATCGCTGCGGTTGACGGGTCGGCCGGGGCCGCCGAAGGCTCCTGCCGCGAGCGCCGCTCCTGTGCGCCCCTGAAGTCCAGCTGCTCGTCCGCGAGCTGCTCCTGCACGGCGATGAGGCTCCTAAGCATGTCGTCGGCATGCGTGGGGCGCTCCGTGGGGTCGGCCTGGGTCGCAGCCCTCACCAGCTCGTCCAGCTCCGGTGCCAGCCCGGGGACGAGGGAGGACGGTGCTGGCACTGTCGAATTGACGTGCTGGAAGGCTACGCGCACGGCCGACTCACCGGTGTAGGGCTGCACTCCGGTGAGCATTTCGTACAGGACGATCCCCAGCGCGTAGATGTCGGCACGCTCGTCCGCACCCTCGCCCGAGAGAAGCTCCGGAGCGATGTAGGCGACCGTGCCCATCAGCGTCGATGTTCCGGAGTGGTGCGTCGCAGCGCGCGCCAGGCCGAAGTCGGCGAGCTTGATGCGCCCCTCGGTGGAGACCAGGACATTCTCGGGCTTGATGTCGCGATGGACGAGACCGGCGCGGTGTGCGGCGGAGAGGCCGCCCAAGATCGCCTCGGCGTACGCCAGGGCGAGCCGGGGGGTCATCGGCCCCTTCCTGAGAAGGGTGCGGAGGGTCACACCCGGCACGTACTCCATGACCATGTAGGCCGTTTCGCGGGTTTGGCCCTGGTCGAGGACCTGCACCACGTTCGGATGAGCCAGGCGGGCAGAGTTGCGGGCCTCATTCTCGAACCGGGTGACGACCTTGCGATCCTCCGCCATGTGCGGGAAGAGCACCTTGACCGCGACGTCACGATTCAGGCGCTCGTCGCGGGCCCGATACACCGTGGACATGCCTCCACGGGCGATCCGGTCCTGAATGCGGTAACGACCCTCGATCGTCGAGTCGATCCAGCTGCTCTCTTCGCTCACGTCAGCCAGAGTAACGTGCCCGCGTGCCGCAGGGTTTCAGGCTCTACGAGGTCCGCGCCGCCAAGCGCTGGGCGATCCGGTCGAAATCAGCGGCGACGGAGTCCGAGACCCCCAGGCCGACCAGCCGGCCCGCGACGGCTGCGGACCGCTCCGTCAGCTTGGTGATCTCCTCCTCCACGAGCGTCATCGCACCGCACACCGTCAGGATGTCGCGGGCGTCGGCGACATCGTGCTCGCTCAGCTCAGGGTTCCCGAGCATCGACTCGAGCCGCTGAGCCTCGGCGGGGGAGGAACGATGCAGGCCGTAGGCGATCAGTTCAGTCCTCTTCCCCTCTCTGAGATCGTCCCCGACAGGTTTGCCGGTCACGCTGGGGTCGCCGAAGACTCCCAGCAGATCATCGCGCAGCTGGAACGCTTCCCCGAGCGGCAGGCCGGCCTCCGACAGGGCGCTGCGCAGCTCCTCGCTTCCGTCGGCCAGCGCGCAGCCCAGGGCGATCGGGTACTCCGTGGAATACTTGGCTGCCTTGTACGTCAGCACATTCCGCGCCTGCTTCACCGCCTGCTCCTCGTTCTCAGGGGCTGAGGCGACCTCGGACAGCAGGTCGAGATACTGGCCTGTGATCACCTCGGTATGCATTCGCCGAAAGATCTCACGCGCAGCCGGAGACGGTGGGGCGCCGTCGACGCCCGCGTTCTCGAAGGCTTCGGAGGCCCAGGAGAGGGAGAGATCTCCGGTCAGGATGGCGCCGCTGGTTCCGAAATGAGGTGCTGAGCCGGAATAGCCGCGGTTGGCGTGGAGGTGCTCGAAGCGGGTGTGAGTGCTCGGCTGGCCCCGCCGAGTGGAGGAGCGGTCGATCACATCGTCGTGGACGAGGGCAGCGGCTTGGAAGAGCTCCAGGGCGACGCCCAGCTCGACGAGCGGCCGCGGCGGGTGCTCTGACTCCCCAGCGGCTGCCCGCCAGCCCACCCAGGCCAGTACGGGGCGGAGCTTCTTGCCGCCAGAGGTCAGGGCCAGAAGGGACTCAGCCAGCGACCCTGCCTCTGCAGAGATCTTCACCATTTCGGATCTCTTCTGGTGAAGCACCTGCCGGAGCCGCGCGTTGACGTCGGTGACGTACTCCTCCTGGGCCGGAGTCGTCTCCGGGGCCACCTCGGTCTCGGGGGGAAGGCTGGGTTCGGGAGCCAATGCTTCGGCAGTCTCTGGCTCAGGTGCATGTCCGGGGGTGGGCATACCCTGATCCTATGGCTTCTGCGGAGGGTCTCGACGCTGGACATGCCCGGGGCGGCACCCGTCCCCCTGTCATAGCTCACGCGGATATGGATGCCTTCTATGTGGAGGCAGAGCTGCTGGACAAGCCTGAGCTTCGCGGCCGAAAGCTCATCGTCGCCGGGTCCTCAGGGCGATCAGTCGTTCTCTCGGCATCGTACGAAGCTCGGGCGGACGGTGTGCGTTCTGCGATGCCGCTGAGCCGAGCGCGGCAGATGAGTCCGGACTCCATGGTCCTGGAGCCGAGCATGAGGCTCTACCGCGAAATCTCCTCTGGGATCATGGCTTATTTCGACACCGTCACGGCGGTCAAGGAGCGGCTCAGCGTCGACGAGGCGTTCCTCGACCTCTCCGGTGCCCACAGGCTGCTGGGGAATCCGCAGCAGATGGGGGAGCGCATCAGGTCGGACGTCAGATCCCAGTTCGGACTGCCGATCTCGGTGGGCATCTCAGACCGGAAGTTCATCGCGAAGATTGCATCCCAGCGCGCCAAGCCGGACGGGCTGCTCCTGGTGCCGCCGAGCGAACGCCTTCGATTTCTCCACGCCCTGCCCGTCGAGGCGCTGTGGGGGGTGGGAGCCAAGACAGCGCAGGCGCTTGAAGGTCTGGGCCTTCGGACGGTCGAACAGGTCGCCGACACTCCGCAGGAGGTCCTCCAGCGCAGGTTCGGCGCCTTGGGGGCCCACCTCTACGAGCTCGCATGGGGACATGATCCACGGCCTGTGACGCCGCACCGGCCGGAGAAGAGCATGGGTGCTGAAGAGACCTTCGACATCGACCTCATTCAGGACGCCGATCTCCACGCCGAGCTTCTGGACATGGCCTATCGGGTGGCAGCTCGTCTCCGGGCCTCCGGCTCCTCGGCGAAGGGCGTGGCCCTGAAGCTCCGATACACCGACTTCACGACCCTCACCCGCTCCTCCACTCTCCTCCACGCCACGCAGTCGGCCCCGGTGCTCTACCAGCGAGCTCGAGGCCTGCTCGCCGAGGTCGGGCCGCGCCCCCAGCCGGTCCGCCTTCTGGGCCTCCGGGCCGAAAGGCTCATCCAAGATGCGGGGGAGGTTCAGCTCAGCCTTTCGCTGGAATCAGATGCCGAGCATGCCGCTGAACATGCTGGGGCCTGGGCCAAGGCCGAGCAGGCCCTCGATGCTGTGGCGGAGCGTTTTCCGCGAGCGCGAATACAGCCGGCCTCTGTCATACGGCGGGGCGAATCGGGTCCCTCGCCGTCGGGCGAACCTCCCCCCAGGCTGTGAATGTGCCCATAAGTTGCCTGGAGGCGCACCCCGGCTATGTCCCGCGCCCCTCTAGCCGATAGAATGGTTGATCTAGCACACAGAGTACGTATAGCGGAGGAGCACAGGATGGCACTCTCGGAGCGCGAGCAGCGGCTGCTGCAGGAACTGGAGGAGCAGCTCCAGACCGAGGATCCCGGTTTCGCCAGCCAGCTTCAGGAGCCGGCCGGCGGGAAGTTCAACGTGCGCAATCTGGTGCTCGGACTTCTGCTCGCCGTCGCGGGCATCGGGGTGCTGCTCCTCGGCATCTACCAGCAGTGGATCCCCGTGGGAATCGTCGGCTTCCTCATGATGGGGGCGGGCGGCTATTTCGCGACTGCCGGAGGCTCCTCCCAGGGCGAAGCGCCCGGGCAGGGAGGAAACGGCGACAACGGCGGCGGTGGAGGCGGCGGCGGCCCACGCTCCTCCACACCGACTCCATCCGGCGGGTTCATGAGCTCGCTGGAGGAGAAGTGGGACCAGCGCCGCAACCAGCCATAGGACAGAACGCGCACCGCTGACGGTCTGCCTCTCTCACAGAAAGAGCCCCTCCACTCCGGAGGGGCTCTTTCTGTGTCCCCCCTTCCTTGCAGCGCCTATTCGCCGCCCTCCACAGCACTCTCCACTTTCCTCCCCACAGGCTGCGTGAAGCGCCTCAGGGTTCCCAAAGGCGGTCCTCTTCGGGCTGGAGGACGGAATCCTGAGGCCTCTCCTCCTGCGCAGATGCGCGCAGCGACGAGTGTCCGCAAGGGCCGGGGGGCAGATTGCTGGTCAGGTGGGGGAAAGTGGAGTAAAGTGGAGCGCGATGGGAAGACGAGGCCCCTGATCGACGAAGCGTGGAGGTGGGTGCATGTTCCTCGGCACTCACTCGCCTCGCCTTGACGAGAAGGGGCGCCTCATCCTGCCCGCCAAGTATCGGGATCAGCTCGTGGATGGGCTGGTGCTGACTCGCGGTCAGGAGCGCTGCATCTACGTATTCAGCGCAGAGGAGTTTGCCAATGTGCATCAGCAGATGCGCAAGGCGCCTCTGACATCCCGTCAGGCACGCGACTACATCCGCGTTTTCCTCTCCGGTGCCTCTGACGAGACTCCGGACAAGCAGGGCAGGATCACCATCCCGCCGGGACTGAGGGAATACGCCGGTCTGGGCCGGGAGGTCACAGTCATCGGGGCGGGAGACCGCGCTGAGATCTGGGACTCATCAGCCTGGAACGCCTACCTTGAGGAGAAGGAGAGCGAGTTCTCATCAACAGATGAGGAAGCGATCCCCGGTCTCTTCTGATCAGCAGCAGAGCAGAGCCAACGATTTTTGGGCCAGCTCTCCGGCCGCCCGGAACCACCTGACTTCTCTTCCCCGATGTCAGGCGGACCCCGGAGCGGAAGGGGAGCTGGCCCAACAAAGTTAAAGCCACGGGAGGGTCAATGGTCAGTGCAGAGTCACGATCCGCCGGTGACCGCCACACCCCCGTGATGCTTCAGCGCTGCATCGAGCTCCTCACAGAGCACATTCCCGCCGAGGAGACTCAGGCAGTCATCATTGACGCGACCCTAGGAATGGGCGGTCACACCGAGGCGCTCCTCGAGGCCCACCCCGCCGTCACCGTCATAGGAATCGACAGGGATCCCGAGGCCCACCGCATCGCGGGAGAACGCCTCGCTCGCTTCGGCTCTCGGTTCCAGCCAGCCCGCGCCGTCTACGACGACATAGGGCAGATCGCAGCCGCTCTCGATGCCGAACAGAGGCTCCTCGGCGTCCTCTTCGATCTCGGCGTCTCCTCCCTTCAACTCGACGAGCTCGAACGCGGATTCGCCTACTCCTACGACGCCCCCCTCGACATGCGCATGGACGCATCGGCAGACTCCGATGATGCGAGCGCCGCTGAGCTGCTCGCCGAGGCTGGCGAAGACGAGCTGCGGCACATCATCAGAGCCTACGGCGAGGAGAAGTTCGCCGGCCGCATCGCCCGCAGGATCGTCCAGACACGCGCCAGTCAGCCGCTGCGGACCACCAAGCAGCTCGCTGAGGCCGTGGACTCGGCGATGCCCGCCGCGGCGAAACGCACCGGCGGGCATCCCGCCAAACGAACATTCCAAGCGATAAGGATTGCCGTCAACAGGGAGCTGGACGTGCTGACCGCGGCTCTTCCCGAGGCCTGCGACGCCCTCGCCCTGGGGGGACGGATCGCCGTGATGAGCTATCACTCGCTTGAGGACAGGATCACCAAGCAGGCGTTGGCCAAAAGGACGGTCTCCTCCGCGCCCCATGGGCTTCCTGTGGAGCTGGATGAGCACAAGCCCACATTCCGCAGCCTCACCCGCGGTGCCGAGACGCCAACGTCCGACGAGATCGCCGCCAACCCGCGCGCCGCCTCGGCAAAGCTCAGAGCGGCTGAAAAGATCAGATCCACTGGAAGGGGTGCGGCATGAGCGTTCAGCCTCTCAGCGATCCCGGCCACCGGGCGCGCAAAGACGCCTCAGCAGAGACGCAGAAGCGGCCGGCGCTCCGAGCCCTGCCCAAGGTTCGGCGGCGTCAGCGCGGGATGATGGCCGGAGCCATCATCCTCCTTGCTGCTGCCCTGGCGGCCGTGCTCGGAGTCAACATCCACGTGGCGAATGCCCAATACCACGTGGTGCAGATGCAGAATGAGCACCGCACTCTCGTGCAGGAGAACCAAGCACTCGCCCAGCAGGTCCAGCACCAGGAGTCCCCGCAGGCACTCGCAGACGCTGCAGTCAGTCTGGGCCTGGTCATGCCCGCCATGGCCGGAGCGATCGATGCCGCGTCCGGGGAGATCGCGTCCGATGCAGAGGCCGCCGATCGCGACCAGAGGCCGACCAGCTTCGTCGACGGAGCGGCCGCCCCAGGCGGAGAGCCCGCCGCGAGCACCGACCTCTCAGACGACGTGGTGGACGCACCGAGCGGCATGCTCGGGACCGGCGCGTTGAATACGCTGAGCAGCGGCTCCAGCAGTGACAATGATCAGGATGTTCAGCTCAGCGAAGGGCACATCCCCGCTCCCTCGCTGAGTCCCTGACCATCTCCCTCTCCGCCCTACCACTGACTGACGAGAAGACCGAAAGGCCGTCCACCTTCCATGGCAGCCACCTCCAAAGCCGCAGAGAAGCAGGCCCGCAGCAAGCGGCTGGCCTTCCGCCTGCGCATCGGCCTGGCCGTCGCACTGGTGATGATGGTGCTTCTGGGCGGCCGACTCTTCCAAGTCCAGGCCCTGGACATCGACGGCCACGCCCAGGAGGCGGTCTCCGAGCGGCTTCGAACTGTCGCCCTGCCGGCTGAGCGAGGAGACATCCTCGACACCGAAGGCCGGGTGATGGCGTCCTCGGTGGAGCGCTACGACATCGTCGTCGACCCCCGGCTCACCGCTGACTACACCGTCTTCGACGAGGACTCCGGGCTCAGGCTGCCCGTCACTGTCCGCGAGGCCGCCGAAGAGCTCGCACGGATCCTGGATGAGGATCCGGACGAAGTCGAGGAACGCATGACCCGCGACCCCGACGAGTACCACTGGGTGCCGTTGGCGCGCTCCGTCACACCCGAGCAGCGCGCACAGGCGATGGAGGTCCAGGCACCCGGGGTTTCGGCTGAGCCTCAGTCGGCCCGGACCTACCCCTCTGGTCCCGTGGCCGGGTCGATCATCGGCTTCGTCGGCTCCGACGGTCCGCTCGAAGGCATCGAAGCCGCTCACGACGAGCACCTGACCGGAGAAGACGGAGAGCGGATCTACGAAGTGGGAGCCGACGGGGTGCGCATCCCCACAGCGACCTACGAGGACGTCCCCGCAGAAGACGGACAGGACGTCCGGCTCACCATCGACCAGGACCTCCAGTGGTTCGCGCAGGAGTCGATCGCGTCCAAGGCGAACACCTACAACGCGCAGTGGGGGAACGCCACAGTCGTCGACCTTCGAGAGGGCAGCGAGGGG
Source organism: Nesterenkonia sp. NBAIMH1 (assembly GCF_007922635.1). NCBI lineage: Bacteria > Bacillati > Actinomycetota > Actinomycetes > Micrococcales > Micrococcaceae > Nesterenkonia > Nesterenkonia sp. NBAIMH1. The sequence continues at coordinate 429,912 of NZ_CP042335.1, read as the reverse complement.
GAGATCCTCGCCATGGCGGATTCCGGACTCGTGGACCCCTCCTCGCCTGGCGACGCCGAGGAGCTCTTCCGCACTCCTCTGGCGCTCGGGCAGAGCTTCGAACCCGGCTCAGTGGGCAAGACCATCACCTTCGCGGCGGCGCTGGAGGAGGGCGTGGTCGATCCCGAGAGCAGCTTCAGCGTCGGAGACCGGCATACCGTCAGCGGGGAGACCATCCGCGACGCCACCCGGCACGACAGGTTCGATATGACAGCGGCGGGCATCTACGCGCGTTCCTACAACACAGGGACGGTCATGATCGGCAATGAGCTCTCCGAGCAGCAGCGCTACGACTGGATGCGCAAAGCCGGTCTGGGCGAGCCCATCGACATCGGTCTGGGCCTCGAGGGGCAGAGTGCGCTCCGGCCGCCCGAGGAATGGGACAACCGGCAGCCGCTGTCCACGCAGTTCGGACAGGGCTATGAGGCCACGGCCCTGCACAACGTGCAGCTTCACTCGATGCTGGCCACCGACGGAGTCAATCATCCGCTGCGCATCGTCGACTCCTACGTGGATCCCGACGGCACGGAGCACCTCGTGCAGAGCGAGGGAGCGCGGGTGTTCTCGTCGGAGACCTCGGAGCAGATGCTTCGCCTCATGGAGGGCGTGGTCGAATACGGAACAGGCCAGGGAGCGCAGATCGAGGGCTACCGAGTCGGAGGCAAGACCGGCACAGCCCAGGCAGCAGGCGAAGGAGGAGGGTTCGACGGCTTTACGATCAGCTTCGTCGGCGTCGCTCCCATCGAGGACCCCCAGTTCCTGACCGCCATCACTGTTCACCGGCCCAGCGGCGAGTACGGAGACTGGGACCTGTCCGACACCTTCCAAGAGATTATGGAGCACGCTCTGTCCAGCTACGATGTGCCGCCGTCCGGAGATGATTCTGGAGCCTATGATGGTTTCGTGGGCGAACGTCAGGACTATCCGTGGTGACCAGCAGCATCGAGGCGCCGCCGAGGCCGCCCGCATCCCATGCGACGACTGTGAAGGAGCTCGTCGAGCACCTGACCAGCGCGGGACATGCGCCCATTCTGACTCCGGAATCGGGGACCGCCGAAAGGACCCCTCTCACCGGGGCCACGATGAGCCCCCAGCAGGTGCGGGCCGGCGACCTCTTCATCGCTGTGCGCGGGGCACGCGCGCACGGTGCCGACTTCATCGAGGAAGCCTACGGCGCAGGCGCCGCAGCCGTCGTCACCGATGCTGCAGGCGTCGCGAAGGTCAGGGAGGCGCTGGGTTACAGCATCCCCGTCATCGAAGTGAACCGTGTGCGCGACGCAGCAGGACCTGCCGCTGGGGCCGTGTACGGGACCACTCCCACGTCCGATCCCTCCCTCTTCGGCGTCACCGGAACCAACGGCAAGACGACGACGACGTACTTCCTGCGGTCGCTCCTCTCCTCGCTGCTGGCGCCGCAGAGCCGAAGCACCGGACTGATCGGAACCATCGAGATCGCAGCGGGACTCACCCCGGAGACATCCGAACGCATCGCCTCAGATATGACGACACCGGAGGCCCCGGCCCTGCACGGGCTGATGCACCGCTTCCGCACCGAGAACGTCGCCGCCGCGGCCATGGAAGTCTCCAGCCACTCCATCAGCTACAGGCGCATCGCAGGGCTTCACTTCGATGTCGCGGGCTTCACGAACCTTACTCAGGATCACCTTGATCTCCACGGGACCATGGAGGAGTACTGCGCCGCGAAGGCGAAGCTGTTCTCACAGGCACGCACCAGAACCAGCGTGATCACCGTCGACGACTCGTGGGGACATCGGATGGCGGCAGAGGCGGAGGGCCGCGTCATCACCCTCACCACGGCCGGCGGGCCGACCGAGGCCCACTGGTCCGTGGGAGACGTATCGCCTGCGGGACTGGGGAGCGCCTTCACCTTGGAGAGCACTCTCACCGGGGAGCGCATCCGAACCTCCACCGCCCTGCCGGGGGCGTTCAACGTATCCAACGCGGCCCTGGCAGCGGTCATGGTTCTGGAAGCCGCGTCCGATCCCCAGCGGCCCCAGAGATTCGACAGGGAGGACGTCATCCGCGCGCTGGAGCAGAGCCGTCCCTTCGACGTCGCCGTCCCGGGACGGATGCAGGTCATCTGCGAGAAGCCGGCGGCCATCGTCGACTTCGCCCACAATCCGGACGCCATGATTCGCGCGCTGGAGGCCGTCCGAGGTCCCGAACGCTCAGGGAAGCTCATACTGGTCATCGGCGCCGCCGGCGAACGTGACGCGAGCAAGCGCCCCACGATGGGGGCGATCGCTGCGCGGATGGCCGACCACGTCATCATCAGCGACGATGATCCTCACGCCGAGGACCCAGCCCAGATTCGGGCCGGTCTGATGGAGGGCGCCGCCGATGCCGTGGAAGGCGGCGGCCTCACCACCACGGTGGAGGAGATCTTTCCCCGCAGAGCCGCCATCGAAGCAGCAGTCGCCGCAGCGAGCCCCGAAGACACCATCCTGCTGGCCGGACGAGGCCACGAGGACCACCAGGACGTCGGCGGAGAACGCGTCGATGTCGACGACCGCGTCGAGCTCGCCCACGCCCTGCGTGCGAAAGGCTTCGACTGCACCGAGCTTGCCCCGGGGGCCGATTCACGGAAAGGTGTCAGCTCATGATCGCGCTCACCGCCGAAGAGATCGCCTCAGCAGTCGGAGGCCGCCTGCGAGGCGCAGCCAACCCCGAGAAGCTCACCGTCACTCACGCCGACACGGACTCACGAGGCATGCGGGCTGATGCGCTCTTCGTCGCCAAACCCGGAGAGCGCACCGATGGCCACCTCTTCATAGACGCCGCGCTCGAGGCAGGCGCAGTCCTCGTGCTGGCCGAGAGGGAGACGGACTCTCCCAACGGCACTCCGCACCCTGCAGTGATCGTCGAGGACGTGATCCGTGCCATGGGAGCCCTCGCGGCAGAGATCGTCCGGCGGATCCGCGCGCACTCAGAGACCACCGTCATCGGCATCACCGGGTCATCCGGAAAGACAACCACGAAGGACCTGCTCCGCGCCCTCCTCGAGCCGGAAGGTCCGACAGTGGCGCCTCAGGGCTCCTACAACGGCGAAGTGGGCGTTCCCCTCACCATCTTCATGGCCGAGCTGGAGACCCGCCACCTCATCGTCGAGATGGGCGCCGACGCACCCGGCAACATCGCCGACCTGTGCGAGATCGTCCGTCCTGACATCGGCGTCGTGCTGATGGTCGGCTCCGCCCACGCCGGAAAGTTCGGCGGTGCGGACAAGATCGCCCTCACCAAGGGAGAGCTGGCCGCAGGAGCGACCGGTCACGTCCTGCTCAACGCCGATGACTCGCAGGTCACGGCCATGGCAGAGCGCGCCTCGGCCCCCGTCACATGGTTCGGCGAAGCTGCGTCGTCCGAGATCCAAGCGCAGGACGTCACCACCGACTCTGCGGGACATCCGGTGCTCACACTGGCCCACCGTGACGCCGACTCCGCCTCGTCGGAGGGATACCGGATCACCAGTGGCCTCACGGGCACGCACCACGTGACAAACATCCTGGCGGCGGCCGCCGCCGCATACCGTGCTGGCGCCGACCTTCAGACCATCGCAGCCCGCCTGGACGGGCTCGGCCCCTCAAGCCGCTGGCGGATGGAGCGGATCGAGCGGGCAGACGGCGTCACCATCATCAACGATGCCTACAACGCCAACCCCGAGTCCATGCGGGAGGCGCTCAAGACGCTCGCACGCCTGGCGCATCCTGAAGCAGGCGAAGACCGCCGTTCGGTCGCCGTGCTCGGGGCCATGCTCGAGCTGGGCGACGAGCACAACATCGCGCACATCCGCACGGGAGAGACTGTGGTGCGGCTGAACATCGACCGGACGCTGGTCGTCGGCGATGATGCCTACCCCCTCTACCGCGGGGCCGTGGCCGAAGGCTCATGGGACGACGAAGTCCAATGGGTGCCGACCTCCGAAGAGGCGGAGGCCTGGCTGCAGGAGAACCTCCGCCCCGGCGACGTCGTCCTCTTCAAGTCATCGAACGGGGTAGGACTGAGACTCCTGGGCGACCGCGTCGCCGGGCGGGAGGACTCCCAGTGATCGCTGTCGTGATAGGTGCCATGCTGGGGCTCCTCCTCACGCTGTTCGGGACGCCCCTGTTCATCCGGTTCCTCGAAGCTCGAGGCTATGGGCAGTTCATCAGAGACGATGGGCCGACCAGCCACCACCTCAAGCGAGGCACCCCGACCATGGGCGGGGCGGTCATCATTCTGGCTGTGCTGCTGGCCTACGGGATCGCGCACAGCATCGTGCTCCTGTTCGGCGAATCCACCTCCGGACCGACGGTATCGGGACTCCTTCTTCTGCTCCTGATGGTCGGCATGGGCCTCGTCGGCTTCTTCGACGACGCCGCCAAGATCACAAAGAAGCAGTCCCTGGGACTCGGACCATGGTCAAAGATCATCGGACAGCTCAGCGTCGGCTCGGCCTTCGGCATCATGGCGCTGCTGTTCCCCAACGCCCAGGGGCAGACTCCGGGGATGACCATGGTCTCGTTCGCGAGGGAGATCCCATGGCTGGACTTTGCCTTCTTCGGGACGATCGTGGGGGCGATCCTCTTCGTCATCTGGGCCAACCTGATCAACACAGCCGCCACGAACGCAGTCAACCTGACGGACGGTCTCGACGGCCTCGCTGCCGGGGCCACTGCCATGCTGACGGCCGCCTACACGATCATGTCGATCTGGCAGCACAACCAGTCGTGCGGACGAGGACGCTCGGTTGAGGAAGTCTGCTACGAGGTCCGAGATCCGATGGATCTGGCCATGCTGGCTGCAACCATCACCGGTGCGCTCGTCGGGTTCCTCTGGTGGAACACCAAGCCCGCGAAGATCTTCATGGGCGACACGGGATCCTTGGCTCTGGGCGGTGCGCTCGCCGGGTTCGCGATCCTCACGCACACGCAGCTGCTCTTCATCATCCTCGGCGGCCTCTTCGTCATCATCACCTGTTCGGTCATTCTGCAGGTCGGATACTTCAAGCTCAGCGGCGGCAAGCGGATCTTCAAGATGGCGCCGCTGCAGCACCACTTCGAGCTCAAAGGCTGGTCCGAGGAAACCGTCGTCGTGCGCTTCTGGATCGTCGCAGCGCTGTGTGTTGGCCTGGGCATGGCGATCTTCTACGGCGAATGGGTGCTGACTCAGTGACCTCGACGGAACAGCTGCGGGGCTGGGATGCCCCCGCGTGGAGAGGGCTTCGTGCGGTCGTCACCGGTCTCGGGGTGACCGGCTTCTCAGCAGCCGACACGCTCGCCGAACTCGGAGCCGATGTCATCGTCATCGATGCCCAGTCCACCGAGAAGAAGGAGCTCGACGCAGAGACACTGCGCCTCGTGGGCGTGCGAGACATCCGATTCGGCCCGGAGGCCGCCGACGAGATAGCACAGTTCGACGGGTCGGCTCCGGACCTTGTGGTGACCTCTCCCGGATGGAGGCCAGACTCTCGCCTCATCGCATCGGCGACGAACCAGGGCATCCCCGTATGGTCCGATGTGCAGCTGGCCCATCGACTCGGCCCCAGGCCCGAGACCCTCGCAGCCCGAGGCGGCCCCCTGTGGCTGACCGTCACCGGCACCAACGGCAAGACCACGACTGTCAGCCTGCTCGAGGAGATGCTCCTCGCAGACGGCCGACGCGCAGTGGCCTGCGGGAACATCGGCATGCCGATCCTCGACGCGATCCGTGATCCCGAGGGCTTCGACGTGCTGGCAGTAGAGCTCTCGAGCTTCCAGCTCCACTACACGGAGGCCCTGAGCGCAGCGGCCTCAGCAGTCCTGAACATCGCCGAGGATCACGTGGACTGGCACGGGTCCTATGGGAGCTACGCCGCGGCCAAGGCGAAGATCCACCACGGCACTCGCACCGCCTGCATCTTCAACACGGCGGACGCCGCGACCATGCATATGGTCGAGCAGGCTGACGTCGCAGAGGGATGCCGAGCCATCGGCTTCACGCTGGACACCCCCGATGTCTCGCAGGTCGGTCTGGTCATGAGTGAGGGGGGCGAAGGCATCCTCGTCGACCGGGCCTTCCTCGACAACAGGCGGCACGAGGCGGTGGAGCTGGCAACGATGTCTGACTTCGGCGGTCTTGCTCCGAAGCATCTCGTGGAGAATGCCCTGGCAGCCGGGGCTTTGGCCCGGGCGGCCGGAGTCTCCCCGGAAGCAGTGCGTGCCGGCATCCGCTCCTACGAGGCGGCGGACCACCGCATCCAGCCTGTCGCCCGTCAGAACGACATCCTGTGGATCAACGACTCCAAGGCGACAAACCCCCATGCCGCTCAGGCGTCCCTGGTCTCCTTTCCCCGCATCGTCTGGATTGCAGGCGGTCTGCCCAAGGGCGTCGACTACGACCCGCTCGTGCAGGCCGCTGCGGACCGTCTTCAGCATGTGATTCTGCTGGGACGAGATCCTTCCCCGCTTGCCGAGAGCCTTGCGCGACACGCGCCGCAGGTGCCGGTCACGTCAGGGTTCGACGGCGAAGATGGTCACGACGCAATGGAGGCGGCCGTGCGTGCCGCACAGCGGATCGCCCAGCCCGGGCAGACAGTGCTGCTGAGCCCTGCTGCAGCGTCCATGGACCAGTTCGCCTCCTACATCGCACGCGGAGAAGCCTTTGTGCGGGCCGTAGCGGCAGTGATCGAGCAGGACGACGACTAGCCCGACAGGAGGGGCCGAGATGAGCACCACTGCACGCCCCGGCCTCTCCGTGGTCGAGGACGACGAAGACCACGTGTCCGACGGCTCCGCCGGCCGTGCATGGCGCGCGGACAGAGACAATCGCCGCCGCGAACGGGTCCGCGGCATCTGGCAGTTCTTCGAAGGCGGGAACCCCTATACCAACTACTGGCTGGTCCTGGGGGCCACCGTCGCGCTGGCCGCCATAGGGCTGACCATGGTCCTATCCTCCACATCGGTCGACGCCGACGGCAACTCCTTCACCACCTTCACGCGGCAGGCATCATGGGCAGGGCTGGGCGTCATCGGCATGCTTCTGATGACCCTGGTGCCTACGCGGTGGCTCGGAGGCATCGGGTGGGTCATGATGATCGCCTCAGGCGTGATGCTGTGCCTGGTTGCCTTCACTCCGCTGGGCTCCACGGCCGGAGGCTCCACCAACTGGCTGGAGATCGGGCCGGTGCGAGGCCAGCCCTCAGAAGTCGCCAAGCTGGCCCTGATTCTGTGGGGCGCCTCTGTGCTCGCCAAAAAGGGACGGCTCGTCGAGCGGTTCACCCACTGGATGATGCCCTTCGTGGCGCCCGGCGCGCTCACCGTGCTGGTGCTCGTGCTGGCGGGCGGCGACCTGGGCACCAGCATCGTGATCACGATGATCGTAGGCACGCTGCTCTTCGCAGCCGGGGTCAAGATGCGATACTTCCTCTTCGCATCCGGACTCGCAGCGGCAGCGGGCGCTCTCCTGATGTGGATGACTCCCTACCGCATGATGCGCGTCTACGCCTGGCTGGGCATGAACTGCGATCACCCCACAGAGCCCTGCCACCAGACCCAGCAGGGCTTCTACGCTCTGGCCTCCGGCGGCTTCTGGGGGGTCGGATTGGGCCAATCGCGTCAGAAGTGGGCGTACATTCCTGAGGTGGAGAACGACTTCATCTTCACGATCATCGGTGAAGAGCTGGGCCTTCTGGGCACAGTGCTCGTCCTGGGGCTCTTCATGACCCTCGTCGTGGGAATCTTCAGAATCGCCTCAGCCTCCAAGGACCACTTCGTGCGACTGGTGTGCATCGGCATCGCCGCGTGGCTCGTCGGACAGGCGTTCGTCAATATCTCCATGGTCACCGGTCTGATCCCGGTGGTCGGGGTGCCGCTGCCCTTCATCTCCTACGGAGGCTCAGCGCTGACGATGGCGATGCTGGGAATAGGCGTCGTGCTGAACTTCGCCCGGCGGCAGCGCCTGGAGGCGATGAAGCCCCGAGGCAGAAGCCGAGGGGCCAAAAAAGCTAAGGGCACTACACTGTCATCGCCGAGGGCCTGAGGCGGCTTTCGATCCCGTGCACCTCCAGACCTGAAACGCTGACATATTCCACAGGAGCCAGAGACACTCATGCGTGATCCCTCGATCGTGCTTGCCGGCGGCGGGACCGCTGGGCACATCAGCCCTATGCTCGCCATTGCGGAAGCACTCGGACGCCTGGCCCCCGAGTCCCGCTGCACCATCATCGGTACCCCGGACGGCCTGGAGACTCGACTGGTGCCCCGAGCCGGGTACCCGCTGCGCACCATCGACAAGGTGCCCATGCCCCGCCGTCCCGGCCGCGACGCGCTGCGGTTCCCCGGGCGATTTCGCAGGGCCGTGGAGGAGTCCAAGCGCATCCTGACCGAGGAGAGCGCCGCAGCAGTCCTCGGTGTGGGCGGATACGTCTGCACCCCCGTCTACGTGGCGGCGCGGCGGCTCGGCATCCCCGTCGTCATCCACGAGGCGAACGCCCGCCCGGGCTTGGCCAACAGGGTGGGCGCACGCGGGGCGCACTTCGTCGGATCAGCCTTCGAGGACACGCCCCTGAGGTCGAGCCAGTGGGTCGGCATGCCGATGAGCCGAGAGATCTCGGAGATGGGGCGCATGGACTCCTCTCAGGCGGCGGCTGCTCGCGCTGAGGCTCGCGAACAGCTGGGACTCGATCCGGAGCGGACCACCATGGTGGTCACCGGGGGCTCCTCCGGGGCTCTGAATCTCAACAGGGCGATCGCCTCCGCTCTGCCGCAGCTGCTGGACACCGGGGCGCAGGTGCTTCACCTCACGGGCAGGGACAAAGCGGTGACGGACGAGGCCGGAAGGCCCCTGACCGCGGACGGATACGTCCAGCGCGAGTATCTCGAAGGCATGCACCAGGCCTACGCAGCGGCCGACCTGATGGTCGCCCGCGCCGGAGCCGCGACGGTGTGCGAGGCTGCCGCCGTGGGAGTGCCCGCAGTCTTCGTGCCGCTCCCCATCGGCAACGGGGAGCAGGAGCTGAACGCCCGCGGCCTCGTCGACGCAGGGGGTGCTCTTCTGGTGAAGGACGAACACTTCACACAGCCGTGGATCATGCGCAACATTCGGCCGCTGCTCGCTGACCCGCGTCTGCTTCTGACGATGCGGGAGCACGCGGCCGCCAGAGGCATCACCGACGCGGACGAGCGGATGGCACAGGCTGCGCTCTCAGCTGCCGGAGCCGAGGCCCCGGCATGAGTTCGCTGAGCCAACTGGGACGTGTTCACTTTCTGGGCATGGCAGGCGTCGGGGTATCCGCCATCGCTCGTCTGATGCTCGCCGAGGGTGTGCCGGTCTCCGGCACCGACGGCAAGGACCTCCCCGTGCTGAGGGAGTTCCGCGACGCCGGGGTGCCCGTTCGTGTGGGCTACGCCGAGGACAACATCCGCTCGGTGGAGGAGGAGACCGGCACCACCATCGACACCGTTGTTGCGTCCTCGGTGGCCAAAGCCGGCCGCAACGTCGAGTACGACGCCGCAGCGGCTGCAGGCAAACGCATGCTCCACCGCTCAGAGGGGCTGGCCGCGTGCATGTCCGCCAAACGCGGCATCGCCGTCGCGGGCACTCACGGCAAGACGACCACCTCGTCCATGACCGCAGTGATGCTCAGCGCAGCGGGGCTGGAGCCCAGCTTCGCCATCGGAGCGACCGTGTCCGGCTTCGGGACGAACGCGCAGGCAGGGGCCGGTCAGTGGTTCGTCGCCGAGGCCGACGAGTCGGACGGAACGCTGGTCAACTACTGTCCCGAGATCGCCATCGTCACCAACGTCGAACCCGATCACCTGGACCACTACGCAAGCGCCGAGGAGTTCGAGCAGGTCTTCGTCACGTTCGTGGGGAACATCCTTCCAGGGGGCGCCCTGGTGCTCTGCGCGGATGACGACGGTGCCCGCAGCCTCGGACGCAAGGTCGCCGGAGGACTGGAGTCGAAGGGCGGCTCCGTGCTCACCTACGGGTTCGCCGCCGATGCCGGCCTTCGGCTGAGCGACCACAGCGACGGAGCGGACGGGCAGCGATTCACCCTCAGCTGCCACGATGAGACCGCTCAGGTGGTGCTGGCCGCCCCAGGGAGGCACAACGCGCTCAACGCAGCTGCGGCAGTGGGCGCAGGCCTGTGCGCGGGCATGGCGCTGAGCGACGCCGCAGAGGCGGTCAGCTCGTTCGCCGGCAGCTCCCGACGCTTTGAGAAGCGCGGAGAGATCGCCGGGATACGCGTCATCGACGACTACGCCCACCATCCGACGGAGCTGGCGGCGGTCCTCTCGGCAGCCCGCAGCGCGGTCGGAGCCGGCGCGGTCCACGCGATCTTCCAGCCGCACCTGTTCACCCGCACCGAGGCTTTTGCGAAGGAATTCGGCGAGGAGCTGCGCAGGGCGGACACCGCTGCCGTGCTGGAGATCTACCCGGCCCGCGAAGAGCCCATCGAGGGAGTCACCGCGGAGCTCCTGGGACACCCCGTGCTGCAGCGGCAGGCGGCTGTCGACCAGGCGGTCAGGGCTGCGCAGCCAGGCGACATCATCCTCACGCTGGGCGCCGGTGACGTCACGGAGCTCGGAGACGACATCGTCGAGGGTCTCAGGCAGGCACGGCCTGCAGAAGGCGGAGCCGTCGATGGTCCCTGAGGAGGGCACCTCCTCGGAGGACACCTTCCAGGAGCACGATGATTCGCCTCTGACCTTCCCCGAGCCCGAGAACGTAGGGCGGAGACGGCACCGGCGCCGCGCTGCGGCCGCCCTGGCCTTAGCCCTGGGACTCCTCGGGATCGCTGTGGCCGTCGTCTGGTTCTCCCCGCTGCTGGCCCTGCGCCATGTTGAGCTGGAAGGATCCGACCTGGTCTCAGAGGCCCGCGTCGAAGAGCTTCTGTCGGACCTGCACGGCAAGCCCCTGCCTCAGATCGGAGCCGACGATGTGGCCCAGCGGCTCAGCCAGGAGAATGCAGTCGACGAGGTCCGGACGCGGGCGGAGCTGCCCGACACGCTCCATGTAGAGATCACGGAGCACCCGCCCGTCGCACAGGTGACCGGAGACGACGGAGTGGAGCTCTACAGCGAGCACGGTGAGGTCATCCGTGGGGCCGACGACCCCGAGGCTCTCGACGACGACAGCTACGCGGTGCCGGAGATCTCCTCCCAGGCCGCGCTCCAGGACGAGCGGGTCTTCGAATCGGTGGTCCAGGTCCTGGGAGAGCTTCCCGCAAGCGCCCGCGCGGAGCTCGAGTCCGCATCGGCGGAGACCATCGATTCTGTGACCCTGGAGCTTTCCGACGGGCGCACGATCCTCTGGGGCGGCGCCGATCAGGGGCCTGCCAAGGCAGAGGTGCTCGAAGCGGTGCTGATGAGCGAGGACGAGGCTCTGACCGAGGCTGAGACGATAGACATCTCCACACCGAGCACCCCCGTGACTCGCTGAGCCGCGACCAGGACACGCTAAGGTTCATGTCCGGGTGCAAAGTGGCGGTTGCCCGTAGCCTGGCAGAGAAGAAAAATGGCAGTCAGTCTGGGCTCCGAGAGATTTAAGGACGTACAACGTGGCAGCACCCAACAACTACCTGGCCGTGATCAAGGTCGTCGGCATCGGCGGCGGTGGAGTCAACGCCGTTAACCGCATGATCGAGGTGGGCCTGCGCGGCGTGGAGTTCATCGCCATCAATACGGACGCTCAGGCGCTGCTGATGTCGGACGCCGACGTCAAGCTGGACGTGGGGCGCGAGCTGACCCGCGGCCTCGGCGCAGGAGCCAACCCGGATGTGGGCCGTCAGGCCGCTGAGGATCACGCTGAGGAGATCGAAGAGGTGATCCGCGGTGCGGACATGGTCTTCGTCACTGCCGGCGAAGGCGGCGGCACGGGCACCGGCGGAGCCCCCGTCGTGGCTCGCATCGCTCGTTCCCTGGGCGCCCTGACCATCGGAGTGGTCACCCGACCCTTCACCTTCGAGGGCCGTCGCCGCGCCACATCGGCCGAGACCGGCATCGAAGCGCTCCGGGACGAAGTGGACACCCTCATCGTCATTCCCAACGACCGGCTGCTCTCGATCAGCGACAAGAACGTCTCCGTTCTCGACGCGTTCCGATCAGCTGACCAGGTCCTTCTCTCCGGCGTGCAGGGGATCACCGATCTCATCACCACACCCGGTCTGATCAACCTCGACTTCGCCGACGTGAAATCAGTGATGCAGGGAGCCGGATCAGCGCTCATGGGCATCGGATCGGCCAATGGCGAGGACCGGGCCGTCAAGGCCGCGGAGCTCGCTATCGCATCCCCTCTGCTGGAGGCCAGCATCGATGGTGCGCACGGTGTGCTCCTCTCCATTCAGGGCGGGTCCGACCTCGGACTGTTCGAGATCAACGAAGCCGCGCGTCTGGTCCAGGAGGTCGCGCACCCTGAGGCGAACATCATCTTCGGCGCAGTCATCGACGATGCGCTCGGCGACGAGGCGCGGGTGACCGTCATCGCGGCAGGCTTCGACCAGCCCGACGTGACGTCCAAGCCTGCGGCGCCGCAGCCTGTGCACCAGTCCTCTCAGCGTTCGTCCCCGCAGTACGGCTCGCCTGTGGCGCCCGTGGCGGGTGCGACAGCCGGCGGCTACGCAGCGTCGGCAGCCTCGCAGGACACAGCGCCTACACCGCGCCCCGACGCAGCCCAGCAGCGTGGACACAAGTCCTCGGAGGAGGAGCAGCTTCCCGAGGTTCTCGAGTCCGACTACACCGGAAAGAGCGACGACGAACTCGACGTTCCCGACTTCCTGAAGTAGAAGAGTGTTCTACTGGCGCGGGGAGCACGAGGGCGTTCAGCTCGGCTTCACGTCGGCCGAAGCCGGCAATCTGGCTGCGCACGTCGGCTCGGCGGACGCTGCCCGTCGAAACCGAGTTGCCCTCGAGAGGGTGACAGGCTCTCTGCGCTTCCTGAATCAGACCCACTCTGCTGACGTGCACGACGCCCTGGAGCCGACGGACAGTCCGCCCTCGGGTGACGCGTGGGTGTGCGAAGACGGCAGCGTCTCGCTGGCCGTGGCTGTGGCCGACTGCCTGCCTGTGCTGCTGGTGGGCGGCGGCCCACGAGGCCCCGTCACAGCGGCGGCGCATGCCGGTCGGAGCGGCCTGATGGCAGGTGTCCTGGAGAACACGGTGCGCGCCATGCGCCAGCGCCGGGCGCAGAGCATACGAGCGTGGATCGGGCCGGGTGCCTGCGGCAGCTGCTATGAGGTGCCCCAGGAGATGGTGAACGATCTTGCCTCGCACCGACCGGGCCTTGCCTCCCTCACACGGTGGGGGACGCCCGCACTGGACCTGCGCGCGCACGCGGCCGCACTCCTTGAGGAGCAGTCAGTCGATGTGCACGATGTGGGAGGGTGCACCATCGAAGAGGCTCGACTCTTCTCCCACCGCGCCGCGCAGAGCCGGGGCGCCCCTGAGGGCAGGCTCGCCGGGGTCGTGTGGAAGCCATGAGCGACCCCCGCAGCCAGGAGCTCTCGAAGAGCCTCGCCGCGGTGAACCGCCGCATCGATGCGGCGGTCGCCTCAGCCGGACGCAGCGTCGCTCCCGAGCTCATCGTGGTGACCAAATACTTTCCGGCCGAGGACGCAGTGCGGCTCGTTCGGCTGGGCGCAGCGCAGCTGGGCGAGAACAAGGACCAGGAGGCGGCCGCCAAGGCGAAGCAGGTCGCTGAGCAGCTGGAGAATGAGTCGCCCAGGTGGCACTTCATCGGCCAGCTGCAGTCCAACAAGGCCAAGTCCGTGGCCCGATATGCCCATGCAGTCCACTCGGTCGACCGCGGCAAGCTGGTCGCACCGCTGAGCAGAGGGGTCCTGGCCGCGCTGGAGAGCGGTGAGCGGACAGGCAGCCTTCAATGCCTCATCCAGGTCGATCTTCGCCGGTCGGCGCCGGACGACGGCCGCGGCGGCACCGCACCCGATGCTGTGCTGGGCCTCGCGGAGCGCATCGCCGAGGCTGAGGGCCTGGAACTGGGCGGACTGATGGCTGTGGCCCCGCTCGAGGAGAGCCCGCTGCAGGCCTTTGAGAGGCTGGCCGAGCTGTCGCAGCGCCTCCAGGAGGAGCATCCGACGGCCGCTGCCATCTCGGCAGGCATGAGCCAGGACCTCGAAGACGCGATCCAGTGCGGGGCGACACACCTGAGAATCGGCCGCGATGTGTTGGGAGAGCGTCCAGCCCCCCGGTAAGGTCATCTTCACCGACACGTGAATAAGACACTTCGTCTGAAGACCGATGCCACTCTCAACCTTCCCCAGGAGAACCCCATGGCTGGTGCTTTCAAGAAGACCATGATCTACCTCGGCCTAGCCGACGGTGACGACTATGCTGAGGACAGCTTCGGCAGCGAGGACCGTTCCCCTCGCTCGCAGCAGTCCTCCGCCGCGGAGCGTCCCGCAGAAACCAGGCAGCCCGCCGCTGCCGCACCAGCGCCCAGCGCGGCCCACAGTCGCGAGGCGGTGTCCGCCGAGAGCGCCCGCGACAATGTCGTCTCGCTCTCGGAGCGCCAGCCCGCTGGTCAGATGGAGCACCACACCGGCTCCTACAACTCCACCAACCTGGCCGTGGACCCCGACTACCGTGCGCCGGTGACCCCCATCAAGCGTGCCCCCTCTTCCCGGGACGAGAGCGAACCCATGCGAAAGATCACTACTGTTCACCCCCGCTCCTACAACGACGCGAAGGTCATCGGTGAGTCCTTCCGCGAGGACATTCCCGTGATCATGAACGTCACGGAGATGGGCGAGGCTGAGGCTAAGCGCCTGGTGGACTTCGCAGCGGGCCTCGTCTTCGGCCTGGGCGGTTCGATCGAACGGGTCACGAACAAAGTCTTCCTGCTGACTCCGAAGAATGTCGAGATTCTCGCCGAGGAGCAGGCAGCGCTGGCCGAGCCGGATGCCCAGTTCTTCAACCAGTCCTGATTCGGTCCAGGGTCAAAGGCGGTAGGCTTCCCTCCGATGGATCTGATACTTGCTTCGCTGTGGCTGCTGCTGGGCGTCTACCAATTGGCGCTGATTGTGCGCATCATCTTCGATATGTCGCAGCAGTTTGCTCGACAGTGGCGTCCCAAGGGCCCGTGGCTCATGCTGGCTGTCGGAACGTACGCCGTCACCGACCCGCCCATTCGCTGGCTGCGGTCGAAGATCCCGCCTCTCCAGCTCGGGGGGATCGCCCTGGACATGGCCTTCATCATCGTGTTCTTCGCGGTGATCGTCCTTCAGGGGATCCTGATCTCGTTCGCGTGAAGAAAACTGCCGGTCGGCGCTCTGACCGGCAGTTTTTCGCGTGGCGGAGCTTCAACCTTTGAAACCCGGACTTGAAGGTTCGGGTCGAGGGCCTGACGCCGGTCTGGGTATTCTTTCGTCCAACGTGCTTTTGATGTCCCGTTCCGAAGCTCTGCCAGCCACTGATTACGAGGTGACTTGAGAATGGCTCTCACTCCCGAAGATCTCCTGAACAAGGAGTTCCCGGAGACAAAATTCCGTCCCGGCTACGACAAGGACGAGGTGGATGACTTCCTTGACGAAATTGTCGTCGAGTGGCGCCGCCTGATCCAGGAGAATGAAGACCTCGCGGCGAGGAACGAGTCCCTCCAGGAGCAGCTGGACAACGATCCGCGGCACGTCGAGCCGGACAGCCTCAGCGATGCTGGCCTGTCAGGCTACGCAGGCACCGACAGTGAGATGACGGGCACCCTTCCCGCCCAGGACGAGTCGGGACCTCGGGCAGACCCCAGCGTCACGGCCTACCCGGACTACGAGCTCGGCACTCGCCCCGCTCAGGAGCGGCCCGCCCCTGCGACGCCCGTCGAGGATCAGGCGAATTCTGCGGCCGGGGTTCTCGCCATGGCGCAGAAGCTGCACGATCAGTACGTCTCCGAAGGTGAGGAGACGCGCGCCGCCTACATCGCTGAGGGCGAGCAGACCCGCGATGCCTACATCGCCGAGGGCGAGAGCAAGCGGGCTGAGCTGATCAGCGACGGTGAGAGCACCAAGGAGCAGCTGGTCAGCGAGGGCACGTCGAAGCGGGACGAGCTGGTGAACGAGGGCGAAACCAGGCGCACAGAGATTCTGACTGACGCTGAGACGCGCGCTGAGAACATGATCGAGGAGGCTGAGCTCACCTCGACACGCACGCTCAATGCGTTGGAGCGGAAGAAGTCTGACCTGGAGAGCCGCGTCTCCGAGCTCACCGGCTTCGAGCGCGACTACCGCGCACGTCTTAAGGACTACATCGAGAGTCAGCTCAATGACCTCAACTCAAAGGGCTCCATCGAGAAGGAAGCCTCCAGCTGACGGACGCGTAGACTGGTGGAGATGTCCGAGATCTCCACAGCGCCCCAGAGGCGCAGACCGAGCAGACGGGCCGCGATCCTCCTTGCAGGAGGTATCGCGGCCCTCGCTTTTGCCCTTGACCAGGCCTCCAAGCTCTGGGTCGAGCAGACCCTGGCCCTTGGTGAGCAGATTGATGTGCTGCCTCCTGTTCTCTACTTCAGGCACCACCTCAATCCCGGGGCCGCCTTCTCCATGGGCACCGACTACACATGGATCTTCACGCTCATCCAGGCCACCGTCCTGGTGCTTGCGCTGTGGTGGTTCCGTCGTCTCGGCGGCTCCTGGCTGTGGGCGCTGGCACTGGGAGGCCTGGCCGGGGGAGTGGCCGGCAACCTCACGGACCGGCTCTTCCGACCCATGGCGCCCGGGGACGGGGGCGATCACACATTCGGCCTCGGGGCAGTCGTCGACTTCATCGGGGTGCCGAACTTTGCGGTGTTCAACGTAGCTGACAGCTTCATCGTCTGCTCGATCATCGGTCTCTGCGCGCTGATGATCTTCGGCTGGGGGATCGACGGAAGCCGGGAGAGGGCTGAGGCCTCCGACAAGGATGAGACTCCGGCGTCATGAGCGGCGAGGCGGCGCCTGGCAACGAGGCTGCAGCTGATGCGTGGAGTGCAGACTCTGCGTCGGAGCCGATGCTCCAGCATGTCCCGGCAGAGCTGGGCGGAGCCCGAGCCGATGCGGTGGTCGCGGCGCTGCATGAGATCTCCAGGACGGAGGCTGCGCAGTGGATCTCCGAGGGTCGGGTCCTCTGGGGCCAGCACCGCAGCCAGGCAGGTGCCCAGCACTCGCGGGCAGCCGGTGCCGCCGTGAAGAAGTCGGATCGGCTGCCGGTGGATGCGCTCATCCGCGTCGATCGCCCTGTTCCCGAAGATCTGTTGAAGGTGGAGGCTGTGGAAGGTCTGAAGCTGCTTCATGAGGACGGCGACATCGTCGTCGTCGACAAGTCGACCGGAGTGGCCGCCCACCCATCTCCGGGGTGGAGAGGCCCCACGGTGGTCGGGGGGCTGCTCGCCCTGGGCGTGGAGATCGCCACTTCCGGCGCGCAGGAGCGTCGCGGCATCGTCCACCGACTCGATGTTGGGACCTCGGGGGTGATGGTGGTGGCGAAGACCGAACGTGCCTACAGCGCGCTCAAGGACGCTTTCCGGGATCGCACACCGCATAAGCGCTACCACGCTCTGGTCCAGGGGCTGCCCGACCCCACTCAGGGCACCGTCGACGCGCCGATCGGAAGGCATCCCGGCCACGAGTGGCGGTTCGCTGTGGTGGAGGGCGGTCGCCCGGCCCGCACGCACTACGAGCTGATTGAGGCCTTCGGCCGCGCCTCCCTGGTCGATGTTCGACTTGAGACGGGGAGGACGCACCAGATCCGCGTCCACTTCTCCGCCATGGGCAGGCCCTGCGCCGGTGACCTCACCTATGGCGCAGACCCGGCCTTGGCTGCCGAGCTCGGGCTCACCCGCCAGTGGCTTCATGCCGTTGAGCTGGGATTCGCCCACCCGGCCTCGGGCGAGTATGTGGAGTTCCGCAGCGAGTACGCGAATGACCTGTCCGAGGCCCTGGCTATTCTTGGAGACTAGGAGGAGGCGCTGGTGAGTAAGGACTTTGTCCACCTGCACAATCACACCGAGTATTCGATGCTCGACGGTGCTGCGAAGATCGGAGAGCTCTTCGAGCAGACCAAGAACCTGGGGATGAACGCGGTCGCCACCACGGACCACGGATTCATCTTCGGGGCGTATGAGTTCTGGAAGACTGCCCAGCAGTACGACGTAAGGCCCATCATCGGGCTCGAGGCCTATCTCACGCCGGGAACTCACCGCACGGACCGTTCGCGCGTGCGCTTCGGCGACGGGGTGGACGACGTTTCGGGTGCCGGGGCCTACACCCACATGACGATGTGGGCTGAGAGCACCACGGGTATGCACAACCTGTTCCGTGCCAGCTCCCTGGCTTCGATCGAGGGCTATTTCTACAAGCCTCGTATGGACCGCGAGATTCTCCAGACCTACGGCAAGGGCCTCATCGCCACCACCGGGTGCGTCTCCGGAGAGATTCAGACGTGGCTGCGTCAGGGGCAGTATGAGCAGGCGAAGCGCGCAGCCGGGGAATTCCAGGACATCTTCGGCAAGGAGAACTTCTTCTGCGAAATCATGGACCACGGCATTGAGATCGAGCGCCGTGTGCAGAAGGAGCTCATCCAGCTGGCCCGAGAGATGAACATGCCGCTGGTGGCGACCAACGATCTCCACTACACCCATGCGCACGACTCGAAGGCGCACGGCGCGCTGCTGTGCGTGCAGTCGAACAACACCCTGGATGACCCCAAGCGGTTCAAGTTCGACTCGGATGAGTTCTACCTGAAGTCCCCCGCTCAGATGCGCGAGCTCTTCAGGGACTTCCCGGAGGCCTGCGACAACACCCTCGCCATCGCGGAGCGGTGCCAGGTCGAATTCCACGAGTCCAACGGCGAATACATGCCGCGCTTTCCGGTGCCGGAGGGCGAATCGGAGGAGTCCTGGTTCGTCAAAGAGGTCGAGCGGGGGCTGGCCTATCGCTATCCCTCCGGAATCCCGGACGCGGTGCGGAAGCAGGCCGAGTATGAGATCGGCGTCATCCTTCAGATGGGCTTCCCCGGCTACTTCCTGGTGGTGGCGGACTTCATCAAGTGGGCCAAGGAGAACGGGATTCGAGTCGGACCCGGGCGAGGCTCCGGCGCAGGCTCCATGGTGGCCTACGCGATGCGGATCACCGATCTGGACCCGCTGCAGCACGGTCTCATCTTTGAGCGCTTCCTCAATCCCGAGCGCGTCTCGATGCCGGACTTCGACGTCGACTTTGACGACCGCCGCCGCTCCGAAGTCATCGACTACGTCATTCGCAAATATGGGGACGAGCGGGTGGCGATGATCGTCACCTACGGCACGATCAAGTCCAAGCAGGCGCTGAAGGACGCCGCCCGCGTCATGGGCGAGCCCTTCCAGACCGGCGAGACGCTGACCAAGGCCATGCCTCCGGACGCGCAGGGCAAGCCGATGCCGCTGGGCGACATCGAGAACGACAAATCCTCCCGCTACAAAGAGGCGCAGGAGATGCGGGAGACCATCAACGGGGACCCTCGCTATCGGGAGATCTTCGACCTGGCGACGGGCCTGGAGGGGCTGAAGCGTCAGTGGGGAGTCCACGCCGCTGGCGTGATCATGTCTTCGGACCCCCTGATCGACATCATTCCGCTGATGAAGCGTGAACAGGATGGTGCGATCATCACCCAGTTCGACTACCCCACCTGTGAGACGCTCGGGCTCATCAAGATGGACTTCCTGGGCCTGCGCAACCTCACCATCCTTTCGGACGCCCTCGAGAACGTGAAGCTCAACCGAGGGGAGGACATTGACCTCGAGATGCTCGGCGTCGACGATCCCGCCTCGTACGAGCTGCTGGCGAGCGGCAAGACCCTGGGCGTCTTTCAGCTGGACGGGTCAGGGCTGCAGTCGCTGCTGAAGGCGATGAAGCCGGACAACTTCGAGGACATTTCGGCGACGATCGCGCTGTACCGGCCCGGTCCGATGGGAGCCGACTCCCACACCAACTACGCCAAGAGGAAGAACGGGGTCCAGGACGTCACCCCGATCCACCCGGAGCTCGAGGAGTCGCTCTCCGACATTCTCGACACGACCTACGGTCTGATCATCTATCAGGAGCAGGTCATGGCCATTGCTCAGAAGGTGGCCGGGTACAGCCTGGGGCAGGCAGACATTCTGCGTCGCGCGATGGGCAAGAAGAAGAAGTCTGAGCTCGACAAGCAGCAGGTCGGCTTCTTCGAGGGCATGAAGGCCAACGGCTACTCGGAGCAGGCAGCGCAGACGCTGTGGGACATCCTTCTGCCCTTCTCCGACTACGCATTCAACAAGGCCCACTCGGCCGCCTACGGCCTCATCGCGTACTGGACCGCATATATGAAGGCCAACTACCCGGCCGAGTACATGGCGGCCCTGCTGACAAGCGTCGGTGAGAACCGTGACAAGCTGGCGATCTATCTCGCAGAGTGCCGACGCATGGGCATCACGGTGACCGCACCGAGCATCAACGAGTCGGCGCTGACGTTCACGCCGGTGGGCGATGACACCATCCGCTTCGGCATGGGCGCGGTCCGCAACGTCGGGACGAACGTCGTGGCGGGAATGGTCAGCGCCCGTCAGGAGCAGGGAGCGTTCGAGAGCCTGGGCGACTTCTTCAAGAAGGTCCCCATGCAGGTCTGCAACAAGCGCACAGTGGAATCCATGATCAAGGCCGGTGCCTTCGACGAGCTGGGCCATACTCGTCGAGCTTTGGTCACCGTGCACGAGCAGGCCATTGACCAGGCGGTGAAGCAGAAGAAGGACTCGCAGCAGTATGAGACCGACATCTTCGGCGCGTTCGCCGCGGACGATGACGAGCTCAGCGGCTTCGATGCGGTGCCGGTGCCGGAGCTGCCGGAGTGGGATAAGAAGGACAAGCTGGGCTTCGAGCGCGAGATGCTAGGCCTCTATGTCTCGGACCACCCGCTCCAAGGCTTGGAGCGAACCCTCTCCCACTACGCCGACAGGTCCGTGGCCTCAGTGGTGAGCGAAGATGGCCCTGCTGATGGTGCGACGGTCGTCATATGCGGCATGATCACGGGTCTGCAGCGCAAGGTGGCGAAGTCCGGCAACCCCTATGCCCGGGCCGAGATCGAAGACATGGGCGCCTCGATCGAGGTGATGTTCTTCGGCAAGACCTATCAGGCGGTCTCGATGGTTCTGGCTGAGGACCTCATCGTGGCCGTGAAGGGGCAGGTGGACCGCCGTGAGGACGGCGGCGTGGTGGTCAAGGCCCAGGACGTGACAGTCCCTGAGATCACCGACGACGGCGGCTCTGGTCCGCTGGTGCTTGCGCTTCCGGTGCAGAAGGCTACGGAGAAGACCGTTACGGAGCTCGGCGATGTGCTTAAGGCTCACCGAGGGACATCGGACGTCCACGTGCGGCTGCTCACCGGAGATCGTGTGGAGATCATGCGCCTGGGTGAGGACTACAAGGTCGACCCCTCGCCCGCGCTCTACGGCGATCTGAAGGTCCTGCTGGGCCCCGCCTGCCTTGAGGTCTGATCAGGGCACAAGATGTAGTTGAACCTTGCGGTGGCCGACACAATATGTGGCGCGTAGGCTCTGAACCAGGAGACGAAGGAGGCCCCCGCACATGCACTGCCCGTTCTGCCGACACGATTCGTCACGAGTTGTGGACTCGCGCACCCTGGACGACGGCTCCGGCATCAGGCGTCGGCGTCAGTGCCCGGTGTGCTCAAAGCGCTTCACCACGGTCGAGACCACGAGTCTGACCGTTGTGAAACGTTCGGGGGCGGCTGAGCCGTTCGACCGCTCGAAGGTCATCAACGGTGTCAGGAAGGCCTGCCAGGGGAGACCCGTCTCAGCCGATGATCTTGCCGTGCTGGCCCAGGAGGTGGAGGAGGCGATCCGCGCCTCCGGCAACGCCGAGGTGGATGCCAACGACGTCGGCCTCGCCATCCTTCGCCCGCTGCGTGCCCTCGATCTCGTCGCCTATCTGCGCTTCGCGAGCGTATACCGGGGCTTTGAGAACCTCGACGACTTCGAGGAGGCGATCGATGAGCTGCGCCGGGAGGAGCACGAGCCTTCGGGCAGCGGTGCCACAGTGGTCCAGCCTCGGTTCGGTTTCCGGTAGACTCAAGGACGCAGCCGGCGGCCGGGTTCTTCAGGGGAAGGTTGGACCCGGCCGCCGGTTTCTTCGTATGTGCGGGTACTCTGCGGAGCGGCGCATCCGCTGGGACGGCGCGCGGCATCGGAGGGATGTCACATTGAGCGGGCCTCGGGGGCATTCACTTCCGCACGCATGCCGCTGCAGTTAGGGTGGCTCCGGTTGCCTATTGGCCGCACGACGAAGGCGATGGCCCTGTGAACGGGATGATCCAGGGGGAACTTTGCACAGACAAGGACGGAACAGGCGATGGTCGCTGCTGACTACCCCTTTGTAGGTCGCCGCGACGAACTGCTCAGGATTCGCGCAGCAGGCGAACGGGTTCGGCGAGGACAGTCGCAGTTCGTGGTCCTGGAGGGTCTCGCCGGCGTGGGCAAGACAGAGCTGATGCGCCGGGCCCGTGACAGCTTCCCGGAATGGCCGGAATACGGCGTCGTCCTCAGCCGCCACCAGAGGGCCACTCACAGCGCGGTCCTGCACGGACTGTTGGAGGGCAGCGCGGTTGCCTGCGACGAAGCCAGCGTCGAGGAGATCGCTGCGAAGCTTCTTCGCGGCGCGCAGGAGTTCGAGGCTCCGATGATCGTCTCCATCGGAGAGCTCCATCATGCCGATGATTTCTCCGCAGAGCTGCTGTGGCAGGTCCTCAGCACATTGGTGGACAGCCCCGTGCTCGTCCTGATGTCCGCAGCGCCCAGCGCCCGCCCTGAGATCCGGCGCCTTGCCCAGCTGGCACAGGTCAGTCCTCAAGGCACCCACATTGCCCTGGCCCCTCTGACCCTGGACGACGTGAAGGACTATCTGGGCATCTGCACCGGCTTTGCCGTCAGCCGCGAGGCGGCCGCCAGGGTCCATCGCGCCACAGACGGCTATCCGCTCCTCGTCCGCTGCGTAGGATCGTGGCTGCAGTCGACTCCTATGGGCCGTCGCGGCATCGACCAGGCGATTCGACACGCGCTGGAGCACGAGGACCTCCTTCACATTCGCACTCAGCTCGACATCAGCCTGGAAGGTGTCGGGGAGCCGACGGGCCGTGTGCTCGACATCCTCGCCACGGCTGAGACGCCGATCTCCGAACGGAATCTCGAGAGCATCCTCGGTGAACGGATCTGCCCGCGGGAGCTCGTTCAGACCGGGATGGTGCGCTGGGATGACGCTTCCTGCGGCTACGCGCTGAGGATGCGTGCCGCAGGCCGCGGACTCATCGGCCGCCTCAGCTGCAAGGAGCGCCGCGATCTTCATCTGGCCCTTGCCGCGGTGCTCAGCGGCCGCGAGAGCATGCACCATCAGGTGGCCGCCGCACAGCTCGATCCTGAGGCAGTGGCAGCAGAGCGTCTCCACGAGCAGCTGGTCGAAGCTGGCCGCGAGGCGGCTGAGGCAGGTGACTGCGGCGAGGCTTTCGAGCTCGTGCGCCTCAGTGCCAGACTGCGTCCCGACGTCGAGGGCCTCACACGGTTGGGGCTGCTCGCGGTGTCGGCTGACCGCCGGAAGGACCTGGTCGAGTTCGAACCGGCTGTGCGCGCCCTTCCGGCCTCGGCGGGCCGTTCGGCTCTTCTGGCGATGCTGAGCATCCAGCGGGCCGACCCGCAGGGTGCCCTGAAGGAGCTGGATAGGCGTACGGACCTCTCAGGGGAAGAGTCAGGGCTGCTTCTCTACGCTCAGACACTGTCGGATGTGTGCGGACACCTGATTCTTCTCGGGGTGCCATCCATCCTCAGGGCACGCTGAGCCGCACTCTCGAAGCCGTGGAGCGGCACCAGGAGAGACTGCGCAGCGAACGCGCGAAGCAGCTGTCGTCGGGGCAGGACATCGAGCCCGCATGGGATTTGGGGTACGCGGCCGGGCTGCACGGAATGCTGACGGTCTGGCGAACAGTGGAAGGCATCAGTCCCAAATCGGTCACGGCGGGGCTGCAGACCATCGCCGCTCACGTTGAGCTCCTGAAGAAGTTCCCGGGCACTGAGCGCCCACGGGCGATCCTGCGCAGCCTGCGCGGAACCAGGATGGCCCAGTTCTCGGAGCACCGCGAGGCGCTCGGCGAGCTGACGCCTCTGACGAATCTTGGGGAACGGACGCCTACTCGCTCCAGGCGCGCGCTCAGACGGCGCTGCTGCTCTTCAACGCGGGCAAATGGCGCGAAGCCCACGAGACGGCCGAGGCCGCCGCAGGAGAGGCGCTGCTCGACGATGAGAACGGCGCGTCGCTGCTGGCATATGCGCTCACCTGTCTGGTCCCTGCAGCCCGTGGCCAGGTCTACAAAGTTCAGCCGGTGATCCGACAGCTCGAGGAAGCTCCCCTGTCAGGTCCCCTTGTGGAGGGCGTCCTGTGCACCGTGAAAGCATGGGCGGCCATCTCAGAGGGCGCGCACAGCGAGGCTGCGCAGCACCTGCTCTCAGCGCGCAGCGCATCGAGCGGATGGTGGCTGGTCGGGCTCGAGCCGCTTCTGCTCCTGGCCAGAGAGCTGCACTGCTCCGAGTGGTCTGAGCTTCTCCCTGGGCTGATGCGGTCCGCCTCCCAAGACGTCCCCAGCCTGGTGGGCTCCCAACTCGCAGTGCTGGAGTACCTCAAAGGGTTCGAGTCCTGGGGTCAGGGCGAGCCCGGCCGTGCCATGGAGAGCTTCGTCAGAACCCTGAAGTTCTTCGACAGGCAGCCTCCGCTGCAGGCCTCACAGGCAGCCGTCGAAGGCGGCGGGTTCCGACTGCTCCGTGCGATGATGGGCCTCGATATGGCTGCTCTGTTCGTTGAGCACCGCGAGGCTCTCCCCGCACATCGTTCGCTCGCACTCGAGATGGTCGTCTGGTCTGCAAGCGTCTTTCAGGCGTGCGGCAGCCAGACCCTCTTCGAGGCCGCCTCGGAGCTCATGGACAGGGTGCGGACCAGGCGGAGCGACGCCCCCGCTCCGCCGACAAGCCCGATCCAGGCTCCGCCCGTCCAAGAGACCGCGCACTCAGCTGCTCCGGTGCCGCAGATCGGCGGGGACGGGCCGCCGCTGACCGATGTGCTGGAGCACCTCTCGTCGCGAGAGCAGGAGATCGCGTTCGCAGTGGCTGAGGGCAACACGAATCGCGAGGTCGCCGAAGATTTGGTCATTTCGGTGAGGACTGTGGAATATCATGTGGGGAACATTCTGCAGAAGCTGGATCTGGAGTCCAGGAAAGAGCTCCGCCAGCTGCTCAGAGCCGCCTCGGTCGAGCAGCGGGCGTAGGGGAGCTGCTTGAATTCCGCGGTGGAACGGCTCTGGGCATCACATCTTCTTGGAAGGACGGACAGTGAGCTCTGTGCGCGCATTCACCGGGCGTGAGGCAGAACTGGCGGCGATCGCCAAGCAGGCGAGCGAATGCGCTGAGACAGGGACCCCCCGTGTGGTGCTGATCGAAGGGCCTCCCGGGATCGGCAAGTCGGCACTGGTGCACGAAGCCCTGCGGGTGGTCGCGCCGGACTGGCAGTCCCACGAAGTTCACTTTGATCCGAGCGACGCTGACCGTCCCCTCGACGCTGTAGTCCAGTTTCTGAGATACGACGCCAGGGCTGACGCGCCTCGTGACGTGCCCAGACTCGTACAGATGCTTCTGGACCAGATTCAGCGCCTCGCCGAGCCGTTCGTGATGGTGGTGGAGAACCTGCACTGGGCCGATGACGGCACACGGGACGTGCTCTATCAGACGGCACGGGATGCCGCGCGCTCACCCTTGCTTGTCATCGCCACCGTTCAGCCGCAGCACCACGAGTCCGTGTCGCGGTTCGGGCGCCTGGCCGATGCGCATTCCACCAGCGTGCACCTGGTGCTGGAGCCGCTGCGTGCTGACGAGATCAGGCAGAGGCTGGTCGACGCCAGCGGGCTTCCCGTGGGCGCGCCGGTCGCAGAGAGAGTGCTGCAGGCCACCGATGGCTTCCCAGCCTTTGTGGACCACGTGGGCCGCTGGCTGGCGAGCTCGGGCCCCGGCGTCAGCCGGCACATCGATGACGCCCTGGAATCGTTCGGCGACGGTGGGGGCCCTTCGGGGAGCTGAAAGGCGGCCTTGCTCGTGCGCTGCTGCACTGCGACGACGGCACCAGAGTCCTTCTGGACCTGCTGGCTGCCGCGGACCGAGAGCTCTCGATCGCGGATATGCGGGCCGTCCTCGGCGTGACACCCGTGACGGAGGGTCTTCAGGACTGTCCGCTTGTCGCCAGCAGAATGGGCCGCTTCGACCTTCGCTACAGTGTGGTCCGGAGCGCGCTGCGTCGCCTGATTCCGCCGGAGCGACTCGCGGCGTATCACGCAGCGTTGGCCGAGATCAGCGACTCGAGCAGGAGCTTCCTGCACCTGGCGCAGTCGGCGCAGCTCAACGGCGAAGAGACGGATGGGCTGATCCCTCAGCTGCTGGATGCGGCCGCGGACAGCGTGGCGTCGGGAGAGCGCAGAGGCGCCCTCGAGCTGACGTCCGCCACGTGTGAGATCGTGGAATCCCCGGCGGCGCTGGAGAGCTTTGCGAGGGCTGCCCTGCGAGCCAAGCGCAGCAGGCGGCTGCGTCAGATCGCCTCCGCCGCTGACCGTCTCCCTCCGGGAGTCCTGAGATCGGCCCTTCGCGCTCGCCTGCACCTCGATGCTGGCCGCTTCGACGCCGCTCAGTTCGAGCTGAACCGGGTGACCGACTTCTCCGGCGCCTCGACCGAGGCGACCCTGCTGTTCGGCGAGGTCGTGTGCATGCTGGCCCGGGTTCAAGCCGCGCTCGGCGACTTCAGCGTCATGCACGGGCTTTTCCGGATCGTCCTCGCTCAGCTGGCTGTCACGGAGCGAGGTCTCTCGGAAGGTCGTCAGCCGGCCCACACTGCTGCTCGTGCGCGGACCGATCTCATCAACGTCCGTGCCATGGTGAAGATGTGGTCAGCTCTCGCCGGATGCGAAGGCCCGCGTCTCGCCTCGGCCCATTCCGTTGTCGGGCAGATGCTGATGGACCTGGAGCTGCAGCCGGGGACCGAGTCCGCACAGGCCATGCTCAGGACCATCAGGGGCGCAGGCCTGAGACAGATGGGCGCGCGGGCTGATGCCGTCGAGGATCTGGAGTGGGTCAGCCGTCACCACTGGCAGTACCTGGAGGACGGAGCGGTGACGTACGCCAGGGTGCAGCTTGTGTACGCGCTCTTCGACGCAGGCCTGTGGGACGATGCCGCGGAGCTCGCCCTCGAAGCTGCCGGGTCGGTGCTGCTGGACGGGGAGGACCCTGCCGCGATCATCGCCTATGGCGTGGTCGCCCTCGTGCCGGCCTGCAGGTCTCAGCTGTCGGAGTGGGAGCGGACTCTGCAGGCAGTCGCAGATGTCGGGGAGCGCGCGGGCCCTATGGCCCAGGCGGCCCGATTCTACGCATTGGCGTGGGATGCGATCGCCGGCGCGGACCATGAGCGGGCGGTCGGTTTCCTCTTGAGAATGCACGGCGCCGGCCGCTGGTGGAGGGGAGGGGTCACGTCCGGGATGCTGCTGGCCCGTTCGTACTTTCACGCAGGCCAGCCGAGCGCCATCCCGGCGCTGCTCCGGGATCTGGAGTCGAACTCGGCGGCGGTCGAACGCACCCGCTCCTTCGCCTCCCTCTACCTTCAGGGGCTGGGCTCATTGGGGAGGGGCGCGCTGAGGACGGTGTGACATCTCTTCTGGCGGCACTCGATGAAATGACCACGGAGCCGCCGCTTCGGCGCGGCATGCCGGAAGGAGAAGGCGGCGGCTACAGGATCTTCCGCGCGCTGCTCGCCATGGACATCGGGCAGGCTGTCTCTGAGAATCACACCGGGCTGGCCCATCACGAGGAGCGGGCCGGTAAGCTGCTCGCGTGGGCAGTGCAGGTCTGGCAGAGCTGCTCGTCCCCGAGTCTCACAGTGCAGGCCCAGGCTCTCCTCACGGCGCTGACCTGCCGCGCAGAGAAGGATCAGAAGGCGGCAGAAGCTGACCGTCCCACTATCCACGTGTACAGCGGCGCTGACGTGCCCACCGCGCCGATGCCTATCGTGCCGACCGCCGACGCCTATCCGACCGGTTCCATGCAGCGGGTCATCTACGACCTGCCCACCTCGGTGCCCGACGAAGCCGTGCGGATGATGTCCGCTCTGACCGCGCGGGAGCGCGAAGTTGCGCTGCTGGTCGGCCAAGGGCTGACGAACAAAGACATTGCCCAGGACCTGGTGCTCTCCGTCCGCACCGTCGAGTTTCACGTGACCAACGTCCTCGGAAAGCTCAGCCTGAGATCGCGGCACGAGCTGCGCCGCATGCTGCAGCCACGAGGCCTCACCACCTGACACCCCCCTGTGCCTGCCTGATGATCGGGGCTAGTATTCGCATACGCTTCGTCTCCTGATCGAAGGGGGCCTCTGTGTCCGATGCTCTCCATGGCCTCCTGGCTCGCCACGTCGAGACTGGGACGATGCCTGGGGCCGTCGCCAGCTGGGGGAAGGATCATCATCCGATCAGCGTCGGACGTGATGCACCGGGTGGGCAGCCTCTGCGGACGGACTCGATCTTCCGCATCCAATCGATGACGAAGCCCGTCGCCGCAGTGGCGATGCTGCGCCTGGTCCAGGACGGACTGATCGGTCTGGAAGATCCGATCGCCGCCTGGATGCCTGAGCTGGCCGAACCTCGCGTGCTCTCCCGCCCCGACGCCGCTCTGAGCGACTCGGAACCTGCACAGACCCCGATCACCGTGCGCCACCTGCTCACCAACCAATCAGGCTTCGGCGTCATGACCACGGACTCCCCGCTGAAGCAGGCCATGGTCGCGGCGGGAGTTGAAGCAGGTGCGGCGCCGGTGGCCCTAGGGGCTCAGGACTGGCTGAACGCACTCTCGGCCCTGCCCCTCGCCTTCGAGCCGGGCCGCGGATGGCGCTACCATCACTCCTTCGGTCTGCTGGGAATCCTGCTCGGACGTCTCGGCAGGGGCAGCACGCAGCGCGTGCTTGCTGACACGGTGTTCACTCCGGCGGGAATGGCCGACACCGGTTTCAGTGTCCCGCCCGCTCAGGCGCACCGTCTGATTGCGGCATTCCGGCACCGGGGTGAGGGGTTCGAGGAGTCTGAGCCCCCGGGAGAGGGCTTCTACTGCGCCCCTCCGCCATTCGATGTCAGCCACTCCGAACTGGTCTCGACGCTGTGGGATTATCACGCGTTCCTCCGAGCGCTGCTTGATGGTCGTCTGCTCAGCCCCGAATTCAGGGACGAGCTGCGCAGCGACCAGATCCCCTCTGGCTCAAAGACGGCTGAGAGCTTCTACCCGGGCTTCTGGGAGAGCACAGGCTGGGGGTTTGGGGTCTCGGTCGTGACAGGGGGACCCTGCCGCGGTCGGTTCGGCTGGTCCGGCGGACTCGGCACCGACTTCTTCGTCGACCCCGACGGCAGGATCTGCATCGTCATGACCCAAGTGGAGATGAACGAGCGGGTGTTCGGTCTGCTCGCAGAGCTTCATGCGCTGGGTCCGGTTTAGCGCCTGCCCTGCCGCATCCTGCGGTCTCTTGGGGCGACCACGGGGGATTCCCCGTGCCATGGTCCGATGGTCTCCCCGTGAAGCACCTGCATCCCCCCGTGATCAGTACCTGAGAGTGCCATTTTCCGGGTCACAGCGACCATTTGGGGGCTAGCGTGATCTCTGGCGGATGAACGGGAATTCAAACGCTGGAACGTCATAAGCACTCTGATTTAGGGGAACTTGGGAATGGTTGAAAAGCAGGGGGATCAGCGGGACAGGGCTGCGCGGCGCAGGAACGGGCTGCGCCGCGCAGTGCTGAGCTCAGCGGCTGCGGTGACGATCACCGCAGTCAGCGCAGGTGCAGCAGCACCAGCCATGGCGCACGGGCCGAAATGGCTGGAGGGCGGCAAGCAAGTCAGCGCAGAGGCTAGTATTGAGATCGTAAACAACGAGATTGTTACCGGAAGTCATTGGGATTCGAAGCGCCTCATCGGTTCAATCTTCCACCTGGATGGCAAAGGCCTGAGCAAGCAGACGAAGGCTACTCTCACCAACCGGGGAGCTCTGTTCGACATCGAAGTGGGCGCCAAGGGGTACCGCACGGTCACTGTCAACGCTGAGGCGCAGCTGGGCCTGAAGTTCCGCTCCGGTCACTGCACCGACAAGAAGACCAACCTCAGCCACGCGATTCGGCTTTGGGGATGACGGCGCGTTCAGCTTCAAAGTGAAGAAGGGCGCCGACATCATCTGCCATCTGAAGAACCTCCCCGTCGAGAAGCCGAAGGAGGAAGAGCCGGAGCAGGAGGCACCGGAGCAGGAGAAGCCGGGCAAGGAGAAGCCCGGTAAGGACAAGCCCGGTAAGGACAAGCCCGGTAAGGACAAGCCCGGTAAGGACAAGCCGGGCAAGGACAAGCCGGGCAAGGACAAGCCCGGTAAGGACAAGCCGGGTAAGGACAAGCCCGGTAAGGACAAGCCGGGCAAGGACAAGCCCGATACGGTCGAATCGGCATCCCTCGGCATCACCAAGAGCGCCTCGGTCGAGAGCACCAAGCCCGGCGAAACTTTCGCATACCAGGTCGACCTGGAGCACCTCAGCGGGGGCCCGCCTACGAGGTCGCACTCACTGACGAGCTGGATGAGCGAATTCGCGTCGACGAGGTGATCGCTGGCAGCGACGACACGTGGCAGGCCTGCGAGGTCAGTGGGCAGGATGATGACGGCTTCGGCGGGGTCCTGACGTGCGATCTGGATGGTTCCCTCGATGCGGGTGACGAGGTGGACCCCATTGA
This sequence comes from Nesterenkonia sp. NBAIMH1, assembly GCF_007922635.1. Classification (NCBI taxonomy): domain Bacteria; kingdom Bacillati; phylum Actinomycetota; class Actinomycetes; order Micrococcales; family Micrococcaceae; genus Nesterenkonia; species Nesterenkonia sp. NBAIMH1. The sequence goes on along the minus strand of NZ_CP042335.1, from coordinate 399,070 downwards.
GCTCCACGTCAGCACCGCCTCTGACGCAGCCCCCGGTCACCTCACCAGCACTGCAGAGGTGACATGGTGCAGCGAGCACGGTGAGGACTGCGACGCGGCGAGCCAATCGGTCGACGTGAGAGTCGATGCGATCGAAGAGCCCGTGGACGACGTCGACGAAGAGCGCGATGAGGGAGAAGCTGGCGAACCCTCTGAGCCCGTTGTGACCGACGAACCCTCTGAGCCTCGGGAAGAAGCCCCCAGCCAGAGGACGAGAACTCCGAGGGTGAGGCGATCGAAGACGAGGCGCCCCAGCCGGAGGACGAGAAGTCCGAGGACGAAGCGGTCGAAGACGAGGCGCCTCAGCCCGAGGATGAGACGTCTGGAGACGAAGCCGGCGAGAAGGAAGCAGCTCAGCCGCAGCATAAGGACGGTGACGAGAACGACTCCTCCGCGGGGCTGCTCCTGCCGCCGAGGACGAGCCGAAGCCCGTCGAAGAGATCACCCCTGAGCCATCACCGGCAGGGGAGCAGGACACTCCCGGTCAGCTGACCAGTGAGTCCGCATCCGAGACGCCTCACTCGGATGACACAGAGGACGAGCTGGCGCGGACCGGAGTGAGCACCGGAGGTGCGGCATTGGGCGCTTTGGCCCTGCTGCTCTCCGGTGCGGGGACCTGGTGGATCGCCAAATCCCCACGGCGACGCACCGAGGTCTCCTAACGGAGGGAACGGGAACAGGAGGCCGTCGGCATAGCGGTCGGGGTCCAGGGAAGGCTCGATCCGCCGCCGGCGGTCTCCGCCCCTCCGAGAAGAGAGCGAACTGATTCGCCTCAACAGATCTGGCGTGTGAGGACTGTACCGGGGAAGGGTAGTCCTCACACGCCTTTCACGTTCATCGAGCGGAAGGGACCCTCGTGGTCAAAAGCGTTGATATCGAAGAGTTTCGTGAGCGGCTGGAGATCTACCTCGCCGGCACCGACCCGATTGTCATTCACCGGGGCGGACAGACCCTCGGACACTGCATCCCCCTCACGCAGCGTCAGGCGGCCCCCCAGCCTGAGCGCAACACGGAGGACACCCGCCGCCGAATCCGTGAGCGCAGGGAACGCGCCGAGATGGGCCTGTCTCTGTGAACCACCACCGGTGCCCACCCCAGGACTGGGCCATCGAGCCGTGTCATTCAGAAGGGGTGAGCACTCGCCGCACAGGAAAGTCCTGTCCCTCAAGGATGACCTGGGCCGCCTGAAGGGTATCGACGTTCACCAGCACCGGGGCCAAAAGGTTGGCAGCCGGCTCGCCCTGTGCGGTATTGACCACCACAAGCACCCGAACCTGATCTGCGGATACGGCGTCCACCTCCGAAAGATGGGCGCGAATGTCCGGAGCGTAGTCCCGGATGTGAAGGGCCGGGTCCATCAGGAAGAGCTTCAGCTCCGGCAGCTCATCCGCTTCCAACGAGTACAGGCCGGCGGCCCCCTCCACGGCCGAGAGCACGAACTGCGTCAACGGCGCCAAGCCCGGAAGCGACTGGGGAAAGCGAAGCTGGGACGTCACCGCAGATAATCCATCAGCGACGACTGGAGCACGCGCGCCGAGGACATCAGTGCCGCCTGGTATGCGACCTCCTGGGCCTGCAGGTCAAGAGCGGCGGACGCCAAGTCAGCGTCCTCCAGATCACCCCTGCGGGTCTCGAGCCGCACTCTGTCATCCATGAGAACTGCCTCCTGACGAAGCGTCGTCGCATGCTGGGCGCCCACCTCAGCCTGAACAGCCTGCAGGCGCGAGAACCAGCCGTCCAACTCCTCAATCGTCGGCAGCAGCGATTCGCCGGAGCGCACGCTCTCGGCTGCGCGGGCCAGCATGCCGAACACGTTGTCCTCACGAGTGCCGAAGGCAGCAGCGCCGTCCACATCGACGCGAACAGTGGTGCCTTGCCCCACCTTTCGGGTCACCGAGGTGTCCGCCACCCCCTGATGCATCCCATCCGCATCGAAGGCACGGGGCGCATCGGACGTTCCCGCGAACACGCTGCGTCCCATGAACTGGGTGTTCGCCGCGTCCAGCAGATCCTTCCTCAAGGCTTCCAGCTGCAGCGCATGCGTCTCACGGGTGCTGGGCGTCATCGTGCCCTGGTTCGACGCAGACAGAAGGACGTCTCTGGCCTGGTGGATCGTATTGACTCCGCGCGAGATAGCCGAATCTGCGCTCGAGAGCCAGGCGTTGGCATTGCTCACGTTGCGCTCATACTGGACATTGGCGCGCAGCTGAGCCCGGACCTCCATAGCCTGAGCGGTCGCAGTCGGGTTGTCCGAGGGCCGCTCGATCTCCTTCAGGGACGAGGCCTTACGAGTAGCCGCGGCGAGCCGCTGCTGGGCAGCCTGAATATTGCGATCAGCCGCCGCGACGACTGAGATGGAGCTGACGCGCTGCATGTTCACCACTTTCCCTATCGCCCGACCACACCGGTGCGGTTGATCAGCGTGTCCAACATCTGGTCGATGGCCGTCATCACTCGGGCCGCCCCCTGATAGGCATGCTGGTGGGTCAGCAGCGACACGTTCTCCTCGTCCAACGAGACCCCCGCGTGCGAACGCTGCGCCTCAACTGCGCTGACATGAGCGGTCGCTGCGTTCACAGACACAGCCGACGCGTCACGCAGGGCTGTTCCCACCCGGGCCACAAAAGCGCCCCACATCTCGTCCGGTCCGCCGGACGCGGTGCCGAATTCCGCGATCCGCGACGCGTTGGAGCCGTCCAGCGCGCCGCCTCCAGGGGTGCCCGCAGCAATCTGGTCCGCCTGAGAGACCACAACCTTCAACGATGCTGCGGGATTGGCAGCATCCACTGAGAAGAAGTCCTTTCCGGGGTCACCCGCCACTGTGACCCCCGCACCCTGAGCCCCGTTCACTCGGCCGGCGAGCTCCAGGGCGATGTCGTCCATCGCCGCAGCCGCAGCCTTCAGCGGGCCGCCGTCCTCAGGCGCAGCCAGCATGGCGATTCTGCCGGCGATCTCACCGCCGGTGAGTGAGGCCGCATCCCCCGTGGCTTCCCGGTGCGACCATGTCACGCGGGGACCTTCCGCATCGCTGATGCTCGAACCGCCCGAGACCGCGAGGCTCCTGGAGGACGAGCCCTCAACCAGTGCTGTGCCGCCGATCAGCACATCCGCCGTGCCACTCGGGTTGTAGCGCACCTCGGCTCCGGTCAGCTCCGCAATCCGCGCCGCGAGCTGATCGCGCCTGTCCAAGAGTTCGTTGACCGACCCTCCGGCCGCCCCCTGGCTGCTGATCTGCTGGTTCAGGGCAGCTGCCGATGCGGCAGCGGAGTTGACCTCCGTGATCGCTGCGTCGAGGGAGCGGCGCTCTGAGGCGTATTGGGAGGACAGCTCCTCGTGCATCCTGTTCAGCTGATCCGCAGCAGCCTTCCCGTTCGATATCAGGACAGCCGCGGGCGGCTGCTCACCCGGCGCCGCAGCGACGTCGTCCCATGACTGCCAGAATTCGCTGAGCAGCTCCGAAAGGCCGCCCTCCCCCGGTTCGCGCAGGATGCTCTCTATGCGAGAGAGGCCGTCGACGCTGACCGACGTCTGCTCAGCGGCCGCCCCGGTGCTTCGCACCCGGGCATCCAGGTGCAGGCTGTTCAGCCGAGCGACGTCAGTGACTGTCACTCCTCCGGAGGAGCTGGACCCGAGGCTGAGGCGTCCCACCGTCGCAGGGGCAGCGACGGACGCGGTCTCCACGCGTTGGCGCGTGTAGCCTTCGGTGCCCACGTTCGCGATGTTGTGGCCGGCCGTCTCGAGGCCGCGCCGGGCGGCGGTGAGGCCGCTCCAGGCTGTGCTGAGCCCGCTGAAGGTGCTCATGGTCTACAGCTCCGTATCCAGCAGCCGAGGGGACGGGTCTGAGCCGCCCTGCCGCGGCTGGTCATATGTGTAGGTGTCGGAATCCAGGCTCGCAAGAGTCTCCTGGGTGGCGCGCTGCGCTCCGCGAAGAATGGTGGTGTTGGTGTCCTTCAGCGCCGCGATGCGCTCCGCGGTGGCACGCAGGGCGCTGAGGTGGTTCTCCAGGATGTCCCGCCAGGCCGGCTCCGTCACGGCCTGGGTGATCTGGCCCAGCGTCGAATCCCCGTCCAGGTTCAGCGATGCGGCCACCTCGGCGGACTCCACAGCTCGGGCCAGCGACGCCGCGCTGACCTTTTCGACCACGGTGTCGATCTCCCGGGTGGCCCGGTCCAGCCACTGGGTCTTGCCTGCGACCAGCAGGAGCTGCTGCTCCTCCATCTTGAACTCCAGGAGGTCGAGGAGCTCACGCTCGCGCCACAGCAGGGCGGTGAGCGAGTTCAGCGTCATAGCAGCTCCTTGCGCAGATCAGCGGGGTGTCTACCCGCACACTGTCGGCACGGATCCGCGCTCCGTAAGATGAAATCTTCTCAAACGGCGTGCGTGCTGTCGACGGTTACCTCCTCTTAACTTGCAGTTAGCAATGATCTAGTTCAATGTTGAAGAAGTCAGGATGACTTAAGGACTTTTTAAGGTGGTTCCCAGGAATGGATGCTCGGGACCGCAACAACTGAATGAGAGCAGAGCGGCTGAGGCGGCCGCTCTGTGCTCAAGGCAATATGGGGATTGCACCTTGAACACGCATGCACGGAATCAGCTTGTGGTCGATAACCTCCCGCTCGTGGGATACCTCGTGTCAGACCTCTGCTCACGAGCGACGCACCTTTCGCGCGAGGATCTGACGTCAGTGGGATCCATCGCGCTCATCCAGGCAGCGGATGCCTTCGACCCGGAGAAGGGCGTTCCGTTCGGCGCGTACGCGCGCCGCCGCATCCTGGGGGCGTTCGCCGATGAGATGCGGTCCTCTGACTGGGCGGGACGGCTCCAGCGGCAGAAGATCCGGCAGAGCCGATCCGCCGAGGACGCGCTCACAGGAGCCCTGGGACGCAGACCCTCTGTCGCTGAGGTGGCGGCCGCCATGGGAGTCGACGAGAAGACGGCCGGGGCAGCCATGAGGGACGCTCAGCTCACCGAGGTCTCCCTGGAGGACGAGATGTCCGACTATCTGGTGGCGGAGAGCTCCACCCCGGAGCAGGAGCTGCTGGCCGCCGAACAGGCGCACGTCACGCGAGAAGCAGTCCAGGCGCTTCCTGAGAGGATGCGGCTCATCGTCACGCGGCTCTTCTTCGACGGGAGCACCGTGAAGGACGTCGCCGCTGAGCTGGGCGTGACCCATTCGGCCGTCTCTCAGCAGAGGACAGAGGCGATGCGCATGCTGCGCACCGCGCTGAACGCCCACTACGCCATGGGCACCCCTGAACCCGCGGCGGCGAAGGGCGCAGGAGCCAAGCGGCGGGAGCAGTACTCCGCGATGTACGGCCAGCGTGTGCTCGGCGGCCTGCTGGCTCTCATCGCCTGAGCGGCCCTTGAGGCGGCGAAAAAGTTCTTCGGCGATCTGCTAACGGCTGGGTGGGGCCGCGCCGATAGCGGTGGGTGAGGTCCATGGACGGACCCGATCATCAGCAGAAGAACTCTTCATGGAGGAATGAGATATGTCTCTTCAGATCAACACCAATGTCGCGGCTCTGAACGCACACCGCAACCTGTCCAACACGCAGAACTCCCTGTCCAGCTCGCTGGAGAAGCTGTCCTCAGGTCTGCGCATCAACCGTGCGGCCGACGACGCTGCCGGCCTCTCGATCTCCGAGGGCCTGCGCAGCCAGGTCAACGGCATGGAGGTCGCAGCCCGCAACGCGCAGGACGGCATCTCGCTGATCCAGACGGCTGAAGGTTCGCTGACTGAGGTCCACGACCTGCTGCAGCGTGCCCGCGACCTCGCCGTGCAGGCCGGTAACGACTCCAACAACGCCGAGTCGCGTGCCGCCATCACCAGCGAGCTGAACGCCATTGGGGAGGAGCTCACGCGCATCTCCGAGGGGACCAACTTCAACGGCATCGACCTGCTCAAGGGCGGTGAGGACGATGCGCTGACCTTCCAGGTGGGAGCCGGGGCAACCGCGTTCGACACCATCGAGGTCAAGTTGGACAGCATCTCGCTGACTCTCGAGGATGAGGGGGTCTCGATCGCCGGTGCCAATGGCGTGCTGGCTGACTTCGATGTCAGCGACAACGCGGGTGCCCAGACCCTGATCGGACAGCTGGACGCCGCCATCACCCAGGTGTCCTCGGCGCGTTCGGAGCTGGGTGCGACCCAGAACCGCATGGAGTCGGCCATCAACAGCCTCAACGTCTCCCGCGAGAACCTCTCTGCTGCTGAGTCCCGCATCCGCGATGTGGACATGGCCGCTGAGATGACCAACTTCACGCGCTCGAACATCCTGTCCCAGGCCGGCACCGCCATGCTCGCGCAGGCGAACCAGTCCACCCAGGGCGTGCTGCAGCTCCTGGGCTGATCCCCCGGCTGACGCGGCGTAGGGCTGCCCCGGGACATCAGCATCTCTCCCTGGGCAGTCCTGCTCCGCACCCTCCCCATGACCTCCAGAGGAGCTTCGGATGACTTCCATGTCAATGCCCGGCATCGCCACCGGCATGGACACCCGGGCCATCGTCGACCAGCTCATGGCCGTGGAGGCCATACCGCAGCAGCAGCTGAAGCGACGGGCCGCAGCCCAGAACGAGCTGGTGGACACCCTCCGTCAGCTCAACACCAGGGTCGCCGACCTCAGCACGCTTGCCCAGGAGGCAAAACGTCCTGAGGCCCTGCAGCACTACAGCGCCTCGACCAGCAGCAGCGCCGCCTCGGCTGCCGCGCGCCCCGAAGCTGCTCCCGGAACGGTCAGCTTCACCGTGGATTCCCTCGCTGCCCGGCACACCGCCGTCACCGACGCAGTCGCCGCATGGGACACCGCCAGCTTCACCATCGTCGGAGCCGACGGCGAGGAGCACGCTGTGGAGGCCGCCTCCACTGAGCTGAGCGACGTCGTTGCCGCCATCAACCGCGCCACCGCCGGGGTGAGCGCCACGCGTGTGGCCACCGGCGAGGGGACCTATCGCCTCCAGCTCACGGCCTCCGCCACCGGGGCGGGCAGTGCGTTCAGCCTGGGCGGCACGAGCATCGGCTCGACCGTCACCGCCGAGGGCGCTGACGCCGCCGTCACCCTGTGGGCGGGCACTGCCGCCGAACAGCGGGTCACCAGCTCCAGCAGCACCTTCGCGAATCTGCTGCCCGGGGTGGATGTCTCCGTCGCCGAAGTCTCCGCCGCTCCTGTCACCCTCACCGTGGAGCAGGACACGAAGGCCGCGACCGCCTCCGCACAGGCCCTGGTCACCCGTCTCAGCTCCGTCCTCAGCTTCATATCCGGACAGTCGGCGGTGACCACCGATGGCGACGACGTCAAAGCCTCGACCCTCACCGGCGACTCCACCGCACGGGCGGCGCGGCAGAGGCTCACCGACGCCGCGATCCAGCCCATCGCCGGGGAGTCCCTGGCCTCAATCGGCATACAGATCAGCCGACGGGGCGAGATCACCTTCGACCAGGCCCGCTTCGCGCAGGCGCTTGAGAACGACCGAGAAGGCACTGAGGAGATGTTCTCCGTGCTGGCAGGCCGTGTGGCGGACACTGCATCCTCCCTCTCTGACCGCTACAACGGCCAGATCACCTCGCGCATCACCGGCCAGGAGACCAGCATCCGTCGGACCGAGGACCAGATCCTGACCTGGGACTCCCGTCTGGCGACCCGCCGATCCACCTTGGAGCGGACCTACGCTGCGCTGGAGGTCGCCATACAGCAGATGAACTCCCAGATGGACTACCTGCAGTCCCAGCTGGCCAGCCTGCCGCAGAGCAGGCCGAAGAGCAGCTGACCCCAGCCATCCGCCGCACCGCCTGACCCCGTCCCAGCACCGCCGCTCACAGGAGAAGACGATGAACCGATTCGGAGCCCTCACCGGCAGTCCCGAGCAGATGCGAGCCCGGATGCAGCGCGAAGCCGTGCTCTCCGCCAGTCCCGGCAAGCTGCTGACGATGCTCTATGACCGGCTGATCCTCGACCTGGACCGTGCCGAAGAGGCCCAGCACCAGCAGGAGTGGGTGCGGGCCCAGGAGCAGCTCCTCCACGCGCAGCAGATCATCAGCGAGCTGCTCGCCACCCTCGACGTGAAGGCGTGGTCTGCAGCTGCGCAGCTGCAGAGCATCTACATCTTCTGCACCGAGCTGCTCATCACCGCGAATCTCCGGCGCAGCCCCGCCCTGACCCGCCAGGCCCGCGACCTTCTCGAACCCCTGCGGCAGACGTGGCACGAGGCCCTCGCCCAGCAGGACGGAGACTCCGCCCCGCAGAGCGGACTGCTCGGTGTCGCCTGAGCGGCGTGCCTCCCAGGCTCAGTGGGAGGAGTACCTGCGCCGGGTCGAGACGTGGGCCCAGCACGTCCTGAACCCGACCTTCGACCGTGATGCGCTCGACGCCCCTTCACCCGAACCGCCCGCGCAGCCGAGCACCGCGCTTCCCCCCGAGTTCGCCGAGCGGGCCCTTGATGCGTCGCTGGCCCTGGAGCGCGCCTCTCAGCAGGCGCGGGCCGCGCAGGCTGAGATCGGCAGGAGCATCACCTCCCTGCGGCGGGCACCGACGCACCCGGATGAGACTGACCAGGCCCGCTACTTGGACACCAGCGGCTGAGTCGATCGCCCCGCCTGAGAAAGAAGATCCTCCACGGGGCTAACGCGCCTGCTCGAACTGCCGACAGTGGGGGACGAGCACGGATTGCTCCCAGCGAACCGGCCATGGATTGGCCGTCCACAGGTGGATACGCCGCACGTTAGTGCGCTGTCCGCACATGCATCCCCGGGGGGAGCAATGTTCGATTCCGTGACGTCCCGCGCGCTGACCAGCGCCCTCGACGGCCTTGCCGCACGGCAGAACGCCATCGCGGACAACCTCGCCAACATCAGCACGCCCAACTTTCACGCCCGACGCGTCCAGTTCGAATCCGCACTTGCGGATTCGGTCCGCCGAGGAGACGGGGCGGCGGAAGCTTCGGCTGCCCGTTCGCTGGAGCCCACGCGCCTGAACGGCAACAACGTCAACACAGACACCGAGACGCTCTCCAACGCCGACACGGTCCTGCGCTACCAGTTCGCCGCCCAGTCGCTGACGTCCCAGTTCACCAACGTTCGCACCGCCCTCAGGAGCGCCTGACCATGCCCATGGATGCCATCGGAATAGCCGGGACCTCACTGAGCACCCACCGCAAATGGTTGGACGCCGTCTCGGACAACCTCGCCAACGTGAACACGGTGACCTCCACCGAGGACGCAGCCTTCCAGGCCCGCTACGTGACAGCCGTCGCCAACGCCGACAACCAAGGGGTCTCCGCCGTCGGCAGCGAATGGGGCGACGCGGAAGGCCGCGTGGTCCACGAGCCCGATCACCCTCTGGCCGACGAGCAGGGGTATGTCCGCTACCCCGACATCACTCTGTCGGACCAGATGGGCAGCCTGATCATGGCCCAGCGCGGCTATCAGATGAACACTGCCGTGGTGGACCGAGCCATCGACATCTACCGGGCGGCCATCCAGATCGGAACTCCGAAGTGACCGAAGCGATCCTCTCCGCCGCGCCCACCGCCGCGACCGGATATGTGCAGCAGAATCCTCAGCTTGAGCGTGCCGCATCGCTGAGCCCCACCGCGGAGGCTCAGCCAGCAGGCTCGTCGTTCGCGTCAATCCTGGGCGGCGCGGTCGACGGCGTCTCGGGCATGGAGGCCGGCGCCCGCCAGCTGGCTGTGGACGGCGTGACCGGAAACCTCGACGACCTCCACCAAGCCACCTTGGCCCAGCAGCGGGCATCCTTGGGCTTCGAGACCATCTCCGCTCTGCGCAACCGCGGAGTCGAGGCGTTCAACGAGATCATGCGGATGCAGGCCTGATCCATGACATCACCAGCCCACGCCCCAGACTCCGGTGAGAGAAGAAGCCCCATGGACACCCTCCGGGGCTACCTCTCAGGCTGGACCGCTGCCCACAAGACCCTGGCCATCCTGGCAGCGGCCATGCTCGCCCTGGGCGGGTACGCCCTCTACTACGTCATGTCCCAGCCCAGCATGGCACCGGCGTTCACCGGCCTGGCCGGCGAGGACTCCGCAGAGATCGTCGAGCAGCTCCGGGCCGACGGGGTGCCGTACGAGCTGGCATCCGGCGGATCCACGGTCCTCGTCCCGGAGGAGCAGGTCTACGAAGCACGCATCCAGGCCGCCTCAGCGGGACTCCCCGCCTCATCGGGAGGCGGATACGGGCTCCTGGACGACATGGGCGTCACCTCCTCCGACTTCCAGCAGTCGGTCACCTACACCCGAGCCGTCGAGGGCGAGCTGGCGAGCACCATCGAGGCCTTCAGCGCGGTCCAGTTCGCCAAGGTCGCGCTCTCCATCCCCGAGGAGACCGTCTTCTCCGACGCCCAGGAGGACGCGACTGCCTCCATCTTCGTCAATGCGGCACCGGGCACCACCATCACAGACAGCCAGGTGCAGTCAGTGGTCCAGCTGGTCTCCGGAGCCGTCGATGGTCTCCGCCCCGAGAACGTCGCCGTCGTGGACGGGGACGGAGGCGTGCTCTCGGCCGTCGGGGAGGGGCCGGCCGGCGGCAGCAGCGGCGCAGCCCTGGAGTATGAGGAGCGGGTCACCGCCTCGGTGCAGACCATGTTGGACAGCGTCGTCGGACGAGGCGGCTCCACGGTGGTGGTCACCGCCGATGTGAACCCCGAATCGGCCGAACGCCTCGAGGAGACGTTCGACGCCGCCGAGGACGCCCCTGCGCTGCGCGAATCCTCCTCCACGGAGAACTACACGGGAACCGGAGGCGGCGCCGCAGGAGTGCTCGGCCCGGACAACATTGCGGTGCCCGGAGGCGGCGACGGCGAGGGCACCTACACAGCGGAGACCGAAGAGCTGGAGAACGCCATCAGCAAAGTCACCGAGACCACGACGGTTCCGCCCGGAGCGCTGAACAGCCAGTCGATCTCCGTCGCAGTGGACGAGAACGCCGCCGCCGGACTGGACATGCCCGTCCTCACGGCCATGGTCACCGATGCCGTGGGGCTCAACGAAGAGCGCGGCGACGCGCTCAACGTCTCGATCGTGCCCTTCTCCACCGCCGACGCCGACGCCGCCGCGGAGGCGCTCGCCGAGGCGGAGGCCGAGGCCGCCGCAGAAGCGCAGCGTGAGCAGTTCCAGCAGATTCTCACCAGCGCCGTCATCGCCGGTGCGCTGCTGCTTCTGCTGCTGGCCGCCCTGCTCATCCTCCGCAGGCGCAGGAAGCAGCAGACGGAGGAGCTCGAGGACCTCGGCGAGTCATACCCCTACGAGGCGCTGGGGGCGGGCCAAGCCGCGGAGGCAGCCGCGGTGGGGGCAGGTCAGCGGCCTGCCACGCTGCTTCCTCCCGATGCCGAGACGGCGGTGCTGCCGGTGGCCCGGCCCGACGCGGCCGACGGCGGCGGTGCGGCATTCGGGGCAGACGGCGAGGAGTCTGTTCAGCGACGGGCTGAGCTCAACGCCCTGGCAGCCCAGGACCCTGAGCGGATGGCCGAGCATCTCCGAGCCCTGATGGACGAGGAGGCGTCCAAAGTATGAGTGAGGTCGCCGTCGCTCTCACCGGCACCCAGAAGGTCGCGCTGGTGCTGATGCAGATGGACCGTCAGCAGGCGTCCGAGGTCCTGCGGCACTTCAGCGAGCTCGAATCCGATGAGGTCATCGCTGAGATCGTGCGGCTGCGTCGAGTGGACCGGCGCACCATCGAGAAGGTCCTGGCCGAGGTGCACGGAGCGATTCGCGCCGGTGTTCCCGCCGCACGGGGCGGCAAGGACTTCGCTGCTGCGCTGCTCCAGGACACCTTCGGCTCAGAGCGGGCCGACGTGGTCATGGGCCGCCTTGCATCCTCCATGGCAGGAAAGTCCTTCGACTTCCTCGAGTCCGCCGACCCTCAGCAGATCGCCGTCCTCCTGGACGAGGAGCTGCCGCAGACGGTGGCGCTGGTGCTGGCCCACCTCAAGCCCGACGTGGCCTCGGTGGTCCTCTCCGGCGTCGACGCCGCACGGCGCACAGACGTGGCCACCTGCTTGGCCACTATGGGGCCGCCCTCGCCGGACGCCGTCCGAGTCGTCTCGGATGCTCTGAAATCCCAGATGGGTGCCTCTGCAGCCCCGGCAGAGCCCCCTGCGGCGGTGGGCGGAGTGCAGCCGCTGGTCGACATCATCAACCGTTCGTCGGTCAACGTGGAGAAGGAGCTGCTGGAGGAGCTTGCTGAGCGCGATGCGCACCTCGCCGAGGAGGTGCGCGCTCGTATGCTCACCTTCGCCGACCTGGTGCGCTTCGACCGCCGCGACGTCCAGCAGATCATGCGAGGCATTGATCCCACCGTGCTCGCACTGGCCCTCAAGGGTGCCCCCGAGAACGTCGAGCAGGTGATTCGGGCGAACATCTCCGAGCGGACCAAGGAGATTCTCGACGCCGAGGTCAGCTCACTCGGGGCGGTGCGCATGTCGCAGGTGGAGGAGGCGCGCGCGGACGTGGTGCGGCAGATCCGCGAACTGGAGAACGAAGGCATCATCACTGTCCAGCGTGTAGAAGAGGAGGACGCTCTTGTCCTCTGAGCAGACAAGCATCGTTCCGCTGAGCTTCGCCACCCTCTCCGCCGGAGGCGCCAGCGCAGCCCCCTCCGTCGAGACCGACCGCGCGCAGGCTCGCACACAGGGCTACGCCGCAGGCTACGGTGCCGGAATGCGCGCCGCCGCCGAGCAGACGCAGGCCCAGCGGGCCGAGCACGACCAGAAGCTCCGTGCACAGCGCGAGCAGGCCCATGCAGAGCAGGCGGAGGCGCTGGATGCGCTCGCCCGGGCGGCTGACGCGTTCGCGCACCGGGCGCTCGAATCAGTGGGCACGCTCGACCGCTCACTGGCAGCGGCAGCCCTGCAGCTCGCCGAGGCGCTCCTCGGGGCTGAGCTGAAGGACGGTCCGCACTCAGCTCAGGCCGCACTTCTCCGTGTGCTCAGAGACGCGGAGCCCGAGTCGGTGCGCGCGGTGCGCATGAGCCCGCACGCGGCGAGCCTCATCGCAGACAAAGCCGAGCAGGCCGGGGTGCGCGTCATCTCCGATGCTTCCATGCCTGAAGGAAGCGCGGTCGCGGACCTCCGGGAAGGGTTCCTCGATGCGCGCCTGACCACCGCTGTGGCGCGGTGCCGAGAGGCGATCGATCGTGCCGGAGCCCCCTCCCCGGCGTCGGAGGCCGCCGCGTGACCGCCGCACCCGCCGAGGTGCACGTTCCGGCTGCGCTGCCCGCCATGCTGCGCGCCGCCCAGCCGACGGCCGCCGGCGAAGTGACGAGGATCGTCGGACTCGGAGTCGAGGTGGGAGGCCTGAGGCAGGGCCGCCCCTCCGACGGCTTCTCGGCCGAGGGCGCCGAAGCGCTCAGCAGCGCATTCTCCGTACCGGTGGGCGCGGTCGTCGAGATCGGCACGGCCAGGACACCCGCAGAAGTGGTGGCCGCCGAAGGCGACCGCCTGCGCTGCATGCCGCTCTCCGGCCTCCACGGGGTGGCTGTGGGGGATGAGGTCCACCTCTCCGAGGGCCCGTCCCTGGTGCCGATCGGCGAAGGGCTCATCGGCAGGGTCATCGACGGGCTGGGTCGCCCGCTCGACGCTGAGGGCCTCGGGGTCTCGGCGCGACCCTTGGGGCCGCACCATCTTGTCGCACTGGATCAGGCCCCGCCCTCCCCGATGCGTCGCCGTCGCATCCATGAGCAGCTTCAGCTGGGAATCCGCAGCGTGGACACGATGACCTCGGTGGGACGGGGTCAACGCGTCGGGCTCTTCGCCGGCTCCGGCGTCGGAAAGTCCTCGCTGCTGTCCATGGCGGCGCGCGGCACAGAGGCTCGGATCAACGTGATCGCACTGATCGGCGAGCGAGGGCGCGAGGTGCGCGAGTTCATCGAGGACGATCTCGGCCCGGAGGGTCTGGCCCGCTCCGTGGTGGTGGTGGCCACCTCGGACGAGCCGTCCCAGATGCGCGTGCGCGCAGCATTCGCAGCCACACGCATTGCAGAGTCCTTCCGCGATGCGGGCATGGATGTGCTGCTCATGATGGATTCGCTGTCGCGGGTCGCGATGGCCCAGCGGGAGATCGGACTGTCGGTGGGGGAGCCGCCCGCCACACGGGGCTACCCGCCGAGCACCTTTTCGCTGCTGGCGCGGCTCGTCGAGCGTGCCGGCATGGACGAGTCAGGATCAATCACCGGGATCTATACGGTCCTCGTCGACGGCGACGACCACAATGAGCCCGTGGCCGACGCGGCCCGCTCGTTCCTCGACGGGCACCTGGTGCTGGACCGACGTTTGGCGGTGCAGGGGCACTACCCGCCTGTCAATGTGCTTGAGTCCGTCTCCCGGCTGGCGTCACGCGTCACCGCATCCGAGCACCGCAGCGCGGCCGCAGACCTGCGCCGGGTGATGGCGGCGAGGCAGGGCGCCCAGGACCTGGTCGACGTGGGGGCGTACCAGCGCGGCGCCCAGCCGTTGGTGGACATCGCCCTGGAGCACAGCGACGCCGTAGAGCAGTTTCTGCAGCAGAGCCTCGAGGAGACGGCCTCGGCGGCCGACTCCTGGGCGCGGCTGCTTGAGCTGGTCGGCCGATGGAAGGACCGCATCTGATGGCAGCCGCTTTCTCACTCGCAGGCCTTCTGCGTCTGCGCAGCCTCCGCGAGGCCGACGCGGCCGGGAGGCTGTTCACCGCCCATGAGAAGACTCAGCGGGCCAATCAGCGCCTGGAGAAGTTCCGGGTTCAGGCGGCGCAGAGCGAGGCGCCCCAAGGGCCGCCCGAGTCGCTCCTGGCCGTCGCCGCCGCTCGATCCTCCTCTCGAAGCATGCTCGATGAGCTCCGCGCCTATGCGGAGCAGGCCTCCTCAGATCAGCAGCAGGCGGAATGGGACTACCGGAGCGCCCGCCAGGACGTGAAGGTGGTGGAGAAGCTGCAGGCTCGTCATGACCAGCGGCTTGCGCATGAGCGCCTCGCTGCAGAGCAGGCGGCGCTCGACGAGGCTGGTCAGCAGCGCAGCCTCCGTGAGGAGGGGCTCTCATGACATTCTCCTCAGCGATGGGTCGGATCGGTCAGATCGAATCTGCCATCGGCGCATACAGCCCCCAAGCTCCACCCCCGGGTGCGGCGCAGAACGTGCCGCGCTCTGGGGGAGCCCCGGCGCTCGCCGCGTCGGAGGCCCGCGCCGTCAGCGCGGAGCCCGGCACCGCGCTGCGAGGGCCCCAGCCGCTGAGCGGCCCGGCCTCGGACTTCGAAGCGCTGATGCGCGTGCTCAGCTACGCTGAGGAGCTCGGCGCGGGTCCGCGCTCCTCAGCGCCGCGGGATGCGTCCTCTTCGGTCCCTGGCGCATCCCCAGCATCCTCTGCCTCATCGGCGACCCCTGCAGGCAGTGCCTCTTCCGGCGACGGCAGCGGACGAGACATCGTGGCAGCCGCTCAGAAGCATCACGGAGTTCCGTACCTGTGGGGAGGAACGGACCCGAGCAGAGGCTTGGACTGCTCAGGGCTGGTGAAGAATGTGATGGCGGAGTTCGGCATCAGCGTCCCGCGGGTCGCTGCCGCGCAGGCACGCGTGGGCAAGGAGGTGCCCTCCCTCGAGCAGGCGAAGCCGGGAGACCTCATCGTCACTCGCGGCGGAGGCCACATCGGCATCTATGCCGGCAGCGGTGAGTGGACCCATGCCCCCCGTCCGGGCCGCAGCGTAGTCACCGAGCCGGTCAGCGGCACCATTATGACCATCCGACGGATGGTCGACTCCCCGCAGGAGGCGTCAGCGGCGCCTGCGGCCCAGACGGCCTCAGCCGACCGCGGCGCTTTCGAGGCCCGTATGGCAGGAGCCCGGACATGACCGCTCTGTTCGCCCTGCTCGCCGCCCGATCGCTGACCGCTCCCATGCCCTCCGCAGCGTCAGCCCACAGAACGACGGATGCTGATGCCTCCTTCTCCCACCTGCTGGGTGCCGCGGCTCAGGACGGTGCAGCGGACGCTGAGGAGGCTCCCACCATCCAGCGCCATGCACCTCTCTCAGAGCGTGACGCGGAGGCCGGGTCCCAGCAGACGACGGACGATGTGCCGGCGAGCTCAGAGAGGGCGCTCTTCGTCTCCCTCCGACCCGGCGGAGGGGAGAGCCCTCCCTCGGCCGCGGAGAAGGCGCCGGCCGCGGACCGCATCGACGTCCCCGCGGGGAGCCGCCCACAGACCTCTCGCCCGCAGACACTTCGCGCATATCCAACATAGCCGGAGAGGCTCCCCGGCAGGATGCCGGCTCTGATGCGGATGGGGCGCAGGTCCCGGCGCAGCATCCCGAGGGCGATGAGCGGCTTCAGGTGCCGGACTCAGCAGAGAAGCGGGCCGAGGCTCCTCCCAGTGCGGAGCTCCTGCATCCTGCGCACCGTGATGAGCCGCCGGAGCGCCCAGAGGAGACTCACCCCACGTCGCGCACGCCGGCTCTCCCCGACACTGCGGCTTCCTCAGACGGGCCGCCGACGCGCGATCCCTACGTCGACACCCAGGGCCTCGCTCTGCCTGACACACCGGCAGGAGACGCCCAGGGCGGTGAAGGCGAGCAGTCAGGCGCTGACACTGAAGCTCAGGCCACGGATGAAGGCGCGATCGATGCATCCGAGGTGATGGCTGCCACGCCCCATGAGAGCTCTGAGACGCCGGATGTGACGGCTGAGACGCTGCCCAGCACGGTCCCTGCTCAGGAGCATGACGCCGTTCCGCAGCCCAGCCCCAGGGGAGCGGATGCCTCGGCCTCCTCCCCGCCGCAGAGCGGCGCCGCACCAGGGCAGAGCACTGCAGTTCAGGCCACAGCTGTTCAGACCACGGTCGTGCACTCAGCCGCCGGCCCGTCGGCGAGCGGGGCGGCGCCGACCACGGCCCAGCCGCTCAATGCCCAGCTCGGCGTCCCCGTTTCCCAGGCAGTCACCCAGATCGTTGCGGCGGGCGGGGGCGAGCGGGTTCTGACGATCACGGTGGCCCCCGAGGGCCTCGGTCCGGTGACGGTACGCGCTCATCTGACGCCCGAGGGGATGAGGATCGAACTGTTCTCCCCCCAGGAACAGGGCCGGGACGCGCTGCGCGGCATCGTGGCCGATCTGCGCCGAGATCTGGCAGGCCTAGGAGTGAGCACAGGCACCTCCCAGGTGAGCGTCTCGGACCAGGAGGCCCCGGCCTCTCAGCCCTCGACGCACCTGGGGCAGCACTCCCGCGCGGCCGATCAGCAGCTGCTGGACGCCCAGCAGCAGAGCCGTCAGCAGTTCGGCGAGCACGCCCGCGACGGCGCCTCCGCCGAGGCGGACACGCCCCAGGCCGGACCCGCTGCGGCGGCCGACGCGGAGCAGGGCGAGCCTCCACTGCCCGACAGCCGAACCCACTACATCCCCGGCAGCCTGGATCTGCTGGCCTGAGAGAAGGAGAGAACATGCCGGATGCCATTGCTCCGCCAGCCTCACCGGGCATCGACCCTGCGCTGATCGACGATGCCATGCGGGCCGGGCGCGGCTCCGCAGCGCCGCCTCGCGAGCTGAAGCAGCAGATGGACGGTGAGGTCTTCATGCACCTGCTCGTCACCCAGCTGGCCAACCAGGACCCCTCCTCTCCGATGGACACCAACGACATGATCGCGCAGACCACGCAGCTGGCCTCCATGGAGCAGCTGACCCAGATGGGCACCACCATGAGCGGCATGGCCGAGGTTCAGCACCAGCTGCTGTCCATGGATCAGCGGGCCGCGGCCTCATCGCTGCTGGGCCAGGTCGTGACCACCGCCGACGGGCCCGACGGCGAGGAGCCGATCACCGGCGTCGTCACCGGCATCTCGTTCGACGGAGGGGAGCCGATGGTCGCCGTCGACGGCCGCGCCGTTGCCTATTCCACCATCGCAGCAGTCGCCGCACCTCCTGCTGAGGAGGACCGGACCTGACGCTGATGCCCTCCTCCGCCCACACCTCTGACATCCATTCCCTCGAAAGGCTGCACCCATGCTCCGCTCCATGAACTCCGGCATCTCCGGACTCCGCTCCCACCAGGCCATGCTCGACGTGACCGGCAACAACATCTCCAACGTCAACACCACCGGCTACAAGGCTCAGTCCACCCAGTTCCAGGACACCCTCAGCCAGATCACCCAGGGCGCGGCAGGAGGCGGCGCCCAGGTGGGCGGACAGAACCCCGCACAGATCGGCCTGGGGGTCCAGGTGGCCGGCACCAATACGAACTTCACCCAAGGGGCGGCGCAGCGAACCGATGTCGCCACCGACATGATGATCTCCGGCGACGGCTTCTTCGTGCTCAACAAGGGCGGCGAACAGATCCTCACCCGCTCCGGCTCCTTCAGCTTCGACAACCAGGGCCGCCTCACCAGCCCCGACGGAGGGATCGTGCAGGGGCGAATGGCAGAGAACGGCCAGCTGCCTGCCGGAGGTGCACTGCAGGACATCGTCCTGCCGCCGAACATGGCGGTGGGCGGAACGGCGACCACCGTCGCCCAGGTCCAGGGCAACCTCCCCTCCGATGCCGCTGTGGGCGAGACCCGCACCCTGGACCGTGAGGTCTTCACCGACGACGGCACCAGCCAGAACCTCTCGCTGACCTTCACCCGCACCGCAGGCGGCTGGGACGTGGCGGGATCGCTCGGCGGAGCGAACGCTGCAGGCACCCTCGACGGCGGACTCACTGTGGGCGGCGTGGCCGTGGATCTCACTGCCGTGACCACCTTCGCCGGCGTCGACAGCGCCTCGATCTCCTCGCAGAACGGCTCCGCCGCCGGAGTGCTGCAGTCCTACACGATGGGTCCCGACGGCACGCTCACGGGACGTTTCTCCAACGGCGCCTCCATCGACATCGCCCAGATCGTCCTGGGCCAGGTGGACAACCCCGAGGGGCTGCAGAAGGTCGGAAACTCCGGCTACGCCCTGACCGCGAACTCCGGCGGAGTCAACTTCGCAGCCCCCGGCACCGGCGGGGTCGGCAGCCTGGTGGGAGGTGCGCTGGAGATGTCCAATGTGGACCTCTCGCAGGAGTTCACCAACCTGATCGTCGCCCAGCGCGGCTTCCAGGCGAACGCGCGCATCATCACCACCTCGGACGAGGTGCTGCAGGAGCTGGCGAACATCAAACGATGACCTCAGCGGTGCGGCGCTAACCGCAGGCATGGTGCGCGCCGACAGTGGCACCTGAAAGGGGGCCTCACCATGATCGTTGTGACTCGGCTCAACCGCAGCAGATTTGCGGTGAACCCGGACCTGGTAGAGCGCATTGAGGAGCACCCCGACACGGTGCTGCTGATGGTCAATGGCGAGCGGTACGTGGTGACCGAATCCATGAAGGACGTGATCCGGCTCGTCGTCGAGCACCGTGCCGCAGTGGTCGCCGTGGCCGCAGCCGTCTCCGCCGGTGCAGGTTCCGAAGGGGCCGCCTGATGGATCCGGCGACCATCATCGGCATCATCATCGCCTTCGCCGCGATGTTCGCGATGCTTATGCTCGAGGGCGCCAGCCCGTTCTCCATCCTGCTGCCCTCGCCGATGATCTTCGTGTTCGGCGCGACCATCGCCGTGGCCGTCGCCTCCGGCACCATGAAGGACCTGGGCATGTGCGCCCGAGGTATCCCGAAGGCCCTGCTGGGCCGCAAGCCGTCGGTGGCCAGTCGGATCGACGCTCTGGTGGAGCTGGCAGGCGTAGCCCGCAGCGAAGGGTTCCTGGCTCTGGAGCCCTACGCCCAGGAGGAGGAGGACCGCTTCTTCTCGGCGGGGCTGCAGTCTTTGGCCGACGGCGTCGACGGCGAGGCGCTGCGCCAGCAGCTCGAGGACGACATCGACACCAAAGCCGCAGAGGACAAGGTGCCGGCGAAGTTCTACACCACTATGGGCGCCTACGCCCCGACGATCGGCGTGATCGGCACCGTCGTCGCCCTCACCCAAGCCCTGGAGAATCTCTCAGAGCCTGAGCAGCTGGGCTCGATGATCGCCGCGGCCTTCGTGGCGACGCTGTGGGGGCTGGTGTCCTCGAACCTGATGTGGCTTCCCATCGGGGCCCGCCTGGGCCGGCTCTCCGAACTGGAGGTCCAGGAGATGAACGTGACGATGGAGGGTCTGCTGGCGATCCAGGAGGGCAGCCAGCCGCTGCTGCTGGAGGAGCGGCTGAGGTCTTTGGTGCCCAGCAGCGAACTGGCGCCCAAACGGGCTGAGCGTGCGCCCGCGGAGGGGGAGCCTGCCTGATGGCGGGGGAGGGAAGCGCGATCCGCAGCGGAAGCCCCAAGCGGACGCGCACACGTCGCAGGGCTGAGGAGGCGCGGGACAACCCGGACCGCTGGATGGCATCGTACATGGATGTCGTCACGGTGCTGATGTGCCTGTTCATCGTCCTCTATGCCATGTCGACCGTGGACGAGGAGCGGTACGAAGCCCTGCGCCTGTCCTTGGCCACAGGATTCGGACGCGAGGAGTCCGACCTGGTGGAGGACTCCGGGCTTCTCATCTCGGAGGAGCTCGCCGGCGATCACGACACGACCATCTTCGACGACGTCGAGGACTCTGACGAGTTCGAAGACGACCTCATGCTTGCGCAGCAGGAGTACGACGATCTCATGGAGCTCAAGAGGCAGCTGCGCAGCCGACTGCTCGACGCCGGCCACGAGGAGAGCGTGGAGTTCACCCTGGATGAGCAGGGCCTGCACGTGCATCTCATCGGCGCCGAGACCTTCTTCGATCCCTACGAGTCGAAGCTCAGCGCAGACGGAGCCGAGATCATGGGCATCATCGCCCCGGTCATCGCCCCCACCGAGAGGTTCTTCGAGGTGGGCGGCCATGCCGATCAGCGCCAGCCGCTGCACACCTACGCGACCAACTGGGAGCTGTCCTCCGCCCGGGCGACCTCGGCCCTGCGGGAGCTGGTGGAGGAGGGAGAGGTCAACCCCACCCGCATCGTCTCTGTGGGCTACGGACATGAGCACCCCATCAGCGACGACCTGTGGCGCAACCGCCGCGTCGACGTCAGCATCCTCTCCGACCAGCCGGACCGTGTGCGCGAGCTGCTGCCGCAGATCCGCGACGCCGCCCAGGCCGGGGAGGAGCTGGACCTGGGGTCTCTGCTCGAGGCGTCCAACTGATCGGCCGCTCCGCTAACGGGGCGAAGTCCGCCGCCGATGGTAGCCCGTGTGAACTCTCCGCTCAGTGAGAAGACCGGCGCTGTGCGCAGTCCCGAGGAGGTGCAGGCCGGCCGCCCTCCGGCTCTGTACGACTTTCGTCGACCCACGACGCTGACCCGCGAGCACTCCAGGACCCTTGAGCTTGCCTTCGAGACGTTCGCGCGCCAATGGGGAACCCAGCTCACCGCTCGCGTGCGCGTCCTCTCATCTGTGACCCATCACGGGGTGGAGATGAAGACCTACGACGACTATGTGGCCTCTCTGCCGCCGACCACGGCGATGGTCCTCTGCGGCGTCGAGCGCTCCGACGCGAGCGCCGTGGTCCAGTTCCCTGCGGCCGGGGCGCTGAACTGGGTCTCCCACATCCTCGGCTCGCCCAGGGCCTACCGCGCCGAGGAGCGCAAGTTCACGCGCATCGAGCACACGCTCATCAGCACCCTGGTCTCCGAGACGCTGGAGGATCTGCACTACTCCCTCGGCGGACTGCTGCAGGGGCAGATCACCGTGGAGACCGTGCACTACAACGCACAGTTCGCGCAGGCCGCGGCGAAGTCGGAGCTCATGGTGACCGCAGGATTCACCGTGCAGGTCGGTGACCAGTCGGTCCAGGCCTCGCTGGCGCTGCCCGCCGAGGCGGTCCTGCCTCAGCTCTGCGACGAGTCGGAGGTCGAGCCTGAGGAGCAGGTCAGGGGGCGCATGGGCGGTCACCTCGTGCATGTGCCCATGGACCTCGCACTGGCCCTGACCGAGACGCCGGTGACCTCCGAGCAGATCCTGAACCTGGTGGAGGGCGACGTCCTCCGACTGACGCATGCCGCCCACCGGCCTCTTCACCTGACCGCCGACGGCCAGCGCGTCGGAACCGCCGCAGCTGGAAAGCAGTCGGGCCGCATCGCGGCCGTCGTGGCATCCCGAGAAGAAAGCTGACCCCCGCATGACCAAGTTCGACCTCCTGAACGACACCGCCTCGGCCGTCGCCCAGGCTCTGCCCACACGCTCCGGCGTGAGCGCGGAGCCGGCGGCCGGCTCCCGCAGCGCCGCCGAGCTCACCGGTGCAGGGTCGGTGGCCGTCACCACCCTGGTGGGGGCCGTGTCGGCCGATCTCGCAATCCACCTGGACCCGGCAGCCATCGGCGGCTCCGAGCAGCTGGACCCTCAGCTCGTCTCCCTCGACGACGTCCTGCGTCCGGCATTCGAAGCAGCCGCCGCCGTGCTGGGCACCGGAGTCCTCTCAGCCGCTGACTCCTCCGCTGCACGCACTCTGCTGGAGGACGAGTCCGCTGAGCTCTTCGTGCTTCAGGACGGCAGCCGGGCGGTCGGCTGGTACGCGGTGCGGGTCAGAGACAGCGAGCGGGCCGGCGGCGGCGAGCGCAGCCTTCCCTCTGTTGGGCCGGCTGGGGCCGATGTCGGCAGCGTCGGCGATGTGACCTCGCGGCTGTCCCGTCTGCACAACGTGCACATGGGGCTGACGGTGGAGATCGGCCGGACCCGGGTCTCGGTGCGCGACGTGCTGGACCTCGAGCCGGGGGCGGTCATCGAACTGGACCGCAACGCCGGTGCCCCGGCGGACGTGCGGCTCAACGGGCGCCTCATCGCACAGGGCGAGGTCGTCGTGATGGACCAGGACTACGGGGTGCGGATCACACGGATCCTCGATGCCGCGGAGGGCTCAGCCTGAGGTGGACGAGCTTTTCCTGTTCCTGCGCGTCACCGTTGCGCTTGGCGCTGTCCTCGCCCTGATCTGGTTCGTCGGGCGACGGTACTACCGCAGCGGACGCGGGGCAGGATCCCGGCGTCTGATCGCCGTGGTGGACCGACAGGGCCTGGCAGCCAAAGCCGCCGTCGCGGTCGTCGATGTCGGAGGAACCCGGTATGTGCTGGGAGTCTCCGAGCAGTCGGTGAGCCTGCTGGACAGCTACGCGGCCGATTCGGAGAGCACCGCTGCGCCCGAGCCCGAGGCTGCGGACCCAGGTGACCACACGGCTCCGCCGCCCAGCGCCGTCGACTTCCAGGCGGAGCTCGCCCGGGCCAACCCGCACACCGTGCTCGATCTCACCCCCGCCACCATCAGCTCGGCCCAGCCCCTGGAGCCTGGAGCATCGCGGCTGCACGGAAGCGTCTTCGCTCCCAGCACGTGGCGCCAGGCGGCTGAGGCCCTGCGACGGGTGCGGAGCCGTTGAGCGCTCCCGGGCTGACTGTCAGCGTGGCGAACCTGCTGCATGGAATTCCCCTGGGCATCTCCATCGACGTCAACGGACCTGACGGTGAGCCGAACTCCGCAGTGCTGCTGCTCATCGCGGTCACGCTGCTCTCCGTGGCACCGGCACTGCTGCTGATGATGAGCAGCTTCACCAAGATCTTTGTGGTCCTGGCTCTCACCCGCAACGCGCTCTCGACGCCTATGATCCCGCCGAATCAGGTGCTCGCCGGGCTTGCGCTGTTCCTGTCCATGTTCATCATGGCGCCGGTGCTGACGGAGATCAATGAGGTGGCGATCGGGCCCTACACGGACGGATCCATCGACTTCCAGGAGGCGCTCGACGCCGGCGCCGAACCGCTGCGCGGATTCATGGTCGCGTTCACCCGCGAGGAGGACATCGCACTGATGCACCGGGCCGCGGACATCGACAATCCCACCAGCCCGGAGGCCGTGCCGCTGACGACCCTGGTCCCCGCCTTCATGCTCTCCGAGCTCCGGGCGGCCTTCATCATCGGGTTCGTCATCTTCATCCCATTCCTCATCATCGACCTCGTCGTCGCCTCCGCCCTGATGTCGATGGGCATGATGATGCTTCCCCCGGTGATGATCTCGCTGCCCTTCAAGATCCTGCTGTTCGTCCTCGTGGACGGATGGGGACTGATCGTGACCGCCCTCGTCGGAAGCTACACCTAGGAGCCCGCATGGATACCAACGCAGTGCTCGACATCGGCTTGGCCGGGCTGCTTACAGCGGCCACCGTGGCGGCGCCAGTACTGCTGACGTCGCTGCTGGTCGGCTTCGCCATCAGCCTCTTCCAGTCGATGACCCAGATCCAGGAGGTCACTCTCACGTTCGTTCCCAAGGCTCTGGCCGTCGGCGTCGCCCTGCTGGTCTCCGGCCACTGGATGATCACCGAGCTCATTGAGTTCACGCACCTGCTCTTCGACCGGCTGCCCTCGCTGCTGTCGAGCTGAGAGACCCGGACGCCTGCCATGGAGATCGAACTGCCCCTGCAGTGGCTGGAGGCCGCCCTGCTGGTCGCGGTGCGGATCACCGCGTTCATCGTGATCGCACCGCCCTTCAGCCACGGCAGCATCCCCATGCGCGTGCGCGGGGCCATGGGGGCCACGCTGGCCCTGGCGGTCACGCCCCGTGCGATCGACGACTACGTGCCGATGCAGACGTGGCAGTACGCGGCAGCCATCGTCCAGGAGATCATCTCGGGAGCCGCGCTGGGCTTTCTGGTCTTCCTGATGTTCGCCGCGGTGCAGACCGCCGGAGGCTTCATCGACCTCATGGGCGGCTTCTCGCTGGGCATGATGTTCGACCCGGCCACGGGAGTCAACGGCGCTCAGTTCCAGCAGCTCTTCTACATCGCAGCCCTGGCGCTGATGGTCTCCTCCGAGGCGTACATGATGATCATGGCCGGGATCTTCAGGTCCTTCGACGCCCTGCCGCTGGGAGCGGCTGTGAGCTCCTCCGGGCTGGGGCAGAGCCTGGCCGTCGGGGTGGGGCAGATGTTCCTCTCCGCCCTGGAGATCGCCGGGCCTCTGCTGCTGGTCCTGTTCCTGGCCGATGCCGGCCTGGGCCTGCTGACCCGTGTGGCACCGGCGCTCAATGTGCTGACGATCGGCTTCCCGCTGAAGATCTTCATCACCATCGCGCTGGCGGGCACCGTCTTCGTGGTCCTCCCGGCAGCCGTCAACAGCCTGGTGACTCAGGGCATCGACCTGTTCCGAGGAGTGATCTGATGAGCGAGCCGGCAGGGGAGCGCACAGAGAAGGCCACTCCGAAGCGCCAGAAGGAGAACCGGGAGAAGGGACGCCTCTCGCGCTCCCAGGACCTGACCGCGTGGGTGGGCATCGGTGCGGCAGCAGCGACCATGCCCCTGGTGCTGATGGCGGCGTGGGAAGCCGGCCAGGTTCAGCTGGGAACGGTCGTGCAGATCACGCGCAGCCCCGAGCCGGAGATCGCCCTGATCCTTCTGGGTGAGGCGCTGCGGTCGGTGCTGCTGGTCCTGTGGCCGCTGATGCTGGCCACTCTCGTGGGCGTCTTCGCCGCCGCGGCCCTGCAGGGGGGAGTCCGCTTCAAGAAGTTCGCCCTGAAGGGGGAGCACCTTCAGCCCGTCAATGGGCTCAAGCGCGTCTTCGGCATGCAGGCCGTGTGGCAGGGCGCGAAGGCTCTGCTGAAGACAGCAGCCGTGGGACTGATGATCTACGCGGTGGTGCAGACGCTCGTCCCCGAGCTGCTGACCGCCGGCTCCATGTCTCTGGACTCGCTGCTGGCATCCGCCGCCGCCGGTGTCACCATGCTGCTGGGAGCCTCCATCCTGGCCGGCGTGGGACTGGCGGTCATCGACATCGTCGTGGTGCAGAAGCGCAACCGCAAGCACACCATGATGACCCGCCAGGAGGTCAAGGATGAGACCAAGAAGACGGACGGGGACCCCCTGATCAGGCAGCAGCGGCGCTCCCGCCAGATGGACCTCAGCCGCAACCGCATGATTGCTGCCGTCGCCGACGCCGACGTGGTGCTGGCAAACCCGACCCATGTGGCGGTCGCGCTGCAGTACAGGGAGGGTGAGGCCGCCCCCAAGGTCGTGGCCAAGGGCGCGGAACTCCTCGCTGCCCGCATCCGAGAGGAGGCGGTCGAGCGTGGGGTTCCCATCGTCAGGGACGTGCCCCTGGCCCGTGCGCTGCACGCCGAATGCCGGCTCGGGCAGGAGGTGCCGGTGGAGCACTTCACCCAGGTGGCCCGCGTGCTGGCGTTCGTCATGGCTCTGAAGCGCCGCGGCGCCCACGCAGGAGTGCACACCATCCCCGATCCCGCGCAAGGAGGAACCCTGTGAGGCTCAGCGCCTTCCCCAAGCTGGCTGTCCCGCTGGGCGTGGTGTTCATCGCCATGCTCCTCGTCGTCCCCATACCGGCGCCCGTCCTGGACGTGCTGATCGTGATCAACATCATCGGCGCCATCCTGGTGCTGATGACCACCATGTTCGCCAAGAAGCCGCTTGACTTCTCCGTCTTTCCCTCGCTGCTGCTGGTGATGACGCTGCTGCGCCTGGGCATCAACGTCGCCTCCACCCGCCTGGTGCTCGGCAACGGGTACGCAGGGGAGGTCATCGGAGCCTTCGGGCAGATCACTGTGGGCGGCAGCCTCATCGTCGGATTCGTCATCTTCCTGATCCTCATCGTCATCCAGTTCGTCGTGGTGACCAAGGGCGCGGAGCGTGTGGCGGAGGTCGGCGCGCGATTCACCCTGGATGCCATGCCGGGCAAGCAGATGGCCATCGACGCCGACCTCAACGCCGGGCTGATCACCGACAAGGAAGCGCGCCGACGCCGTGAGGAGATCGCAGCCGAGGCGGACTTCTACGGAGCGATGGACGGCTCATCGAAGTTCGTCAAGGGCGACGCGATCGCCGGGATCGTCATCACCCTCATCAACCTGGTCGGCGGAATCGCCATCGGCATGATCGTCAACCAGATGTCCGCCGCGGACGCCCTGAACACCTATGCACTGCTGACGGTGGGTGACGGGCTCGCCACGCAGATCCCCGCACTGCTGATGGCTGTCTCAACGGGAATGATCGTCACCCGTGCCAACTCCGAGAGCGACCTGGGGTCCACCGCCCACCGGCAGCTGACCCAGTCACAGGCTGCTCTGCTTGTGGCAGGGGTGGCAGCGATGGTGATGGGGCTGATCGCAGGGATGCCGGCCGCGCCGTTCATGGCTGTGGGGGCCGTCCTCATCGCAGCCGCCTGGTGGATGCGCCGCCAGGACGAGAAGGAGGCCATGGCCGCGGCACGCGCCGCCGACGATGAGGCAGCCCTGGTGCCCGAGGAGACCACGGCAGATCTCATCGAGCAGATGAAAGTCCACAGCCTCGAGATCCAACTGGCCCCCGACACCGTGGACATCGTCGGCGGAGGCGGAGACGACCTTCTGACCCGCGTGAAGGCGCTGCGCAGGCGCCTCGCGCTCGAGATGGGCATCCTGGTGCCGCCGGTCCGCACCCGCGATTCGGTGGACCTCCCGCCGTCGGGCTACGCCGTCCGGCTCGCCGGGGTGGAGGCAGGGCGGGGAACCATCCCCCGCGGCAAGGTGCTCGCCCTGGGCGACAACCTGGAGAGCCTGCCCGGGGAGTCGCTGATGGAGCCTGTCTTCGGGCTGCAGGGCAAATGGGTCCCCGCGGAGCTGCGCCACAACGCAGAGCGCACCGGGGCGATGACCATCGACCGCACCTCCGTGGTCGTCACACACCTGTCCACCCTGATCCAGCGTCACGCCTCGCGCCTGCTCACCCGAGAGGACGTGCGTGTGCTCACCGATGCCCTGAAGGAGGCCAACCCTGCCGCAGTGGAGGAGCTCACCCCGCAGCCCCTTTCCCTGGCCGAGATCCAGAGGGTCCTGCAGGGGCTGCTCGAGGAGCAGGTGAGCATCAACGATCTGCAGCGCATCTATGAGGCCCTGGCCCTGCAGGCGAAGTCCTCCGCCGAGCCGGAGAAGCTCATCGAAGCGGCGCGCTCCGCCCTGGGACCAGCGATCGGGGACAGGTATTCGGAGGGCGGCAGACTGCGCGTGATCATGCTGGATCCCACGCTTGAGCAGTCGATGCTCGAGGGCCTGCGGCCCGCGGAGGGCGGAACCCAGATCGTTCTCGATCCGTCCCGGATCGAGGCGGTGCACACCTCAGTCAGGGACACGGTGGCGCAGATCGAGGCTCGTGGGCAGTCTGCGGTGCTGGTCTGCGCGCCTGCCCTGCGCCCCTCGGTGCGCAGACTGGTCTCCCCCCAGGCCGGCGGGCTGCCCGTGCTGTCATATCAGGAGGCTTCGGCAGTGGGGGCCGACATCGAAACGGTGGGAGTGATTCGTGGAACCGAACAGATACCGTCTTAGGGGCCCCTCGCTCGCCCAGCTGGGCGCGGAGGCGATCCGCACCTACGGGCCCGATGCGCGGATCGTCTCATCAACACGAATCAGTGCAGGCGGCTGGGGGCGCCTGATGGGCCGCGTCTACTACGAGGCTGAGGTCGAGGTGGCCCAGGCGCCCGAAGCGGCAAACGATCTGCAGGGCCTGCCGCAGAGCGTGAAGCCGTCGGCGCAGGGCAGCGCCGACACTGCTGCGGACGTCGTGCTCATCCGGCCCGAGGCCGTCGACGCCGCCCGGGACCCAGCTCTGCAGACGCCGTCGGAGCGGCTCAGAGCGCGCGGCAGACTGGAGTCGGCGGAGGCCTCGGACGAGCATTTCAGCCGCATGATGGATGATCTGTGGAGAGCCTTGAATGAGCCCGCAGGGACCCCCGGTCCCGACGCTGGCGGTCCGCCGCGTGCGCCGAAGGTGCTTCGCGACGCGGGTGCGCTCGTGGTGGTCGCGGGGATGCACGGCGACGCGGCGGCGGCGCTCCAGACTCTCGATGCCGACGGCAGCGCCCGTGTCTGGGATCCGTCACGGCTCCGCGGCCAGCCCCTGCACGCTCAGCGGCGTGAGCTGCGCCAGGTTCGGGCTCAGGCCGTCACAGCCGACCTGCCGGTGATGGCGCCGGCCGAGCTTGAGTTTCCTCGCAGGGGGGTGCCCAGCCGTGCCGATGCTGCCGTGATCGAGGAGGCCGATCAGCTGTGGGCGGCCGTGGACCTTCGGCACAAGCCGGATGATGTCAGGGTCTGGCTGGCGGTGCTGGCTGAGCACCGCACAGTGGACGGGGTCGTGCTGCTGGCCGCGGAGCAGACCCTCACCCCCGACACGGGCCGCCAACTGGGCCTGCCGGTGCATCAGCCGTGAGCGCTGTGCTGAAGCCCCGGATCACTGAAGCCGTCACAGGACGCGCAGCAGGTGCCATCGCCGATAGGGTATTTCCATGCTGGTGCTGACGCGGAAGGTGGGGGAGCAGGTTGTCATCGGGGACGAGATCACCGTGACAGTCCTGGATGTGCGCAGGGACGGCATCAAGATCGGCATCGACGCGCCGCGCCACGTCAGGGTCCAGCGGCAGGAGCTGATTCTGGCCGTGGCCGACGAGAACCTCGACTCAGCTCGCAGCAGCCCCGAGGGCGAAGCGGCGCTGATCTCGCTGCTGGGCGCAGTCGCCTCCGCAGAGCCGCACGAGGTCGGCCGCGAGGACGAGCACGAAGGCCCCCCAGATCCGGACGGTGAGATTCCCGGGGCTGACCGGGA
This sequence comes from Nesterenkonia sp. NBAIMH1, assembly GCF_007922635.1. Classification (NCBI taxonomy): domain Bacteria; kingdom Bacillati; phylum Actinomycetota; class Actinomycetes; order Micrococcales; family Micrococcaceae; genus Nesterenkonia; species Nesterenkonia sp. NBAIMH1. The sequence goes on along the minus strand of NZ_CP042335.1, from coordinate 369,528 downwards.
GCCTGAGTCCAGCTAGGACGACTCCGCCGCAGACGCTGCGAGACGGCGAAGCTGTGCGATGGCTTCCTCGGGGTCCTCAGCGGAGTACACGGCCGAGCCGGCCACAAAAGTGTCTGCGCCGGCCTCCGCCGCCCGCTCGATGGTTTCGGAGCTGACCCCACCGTCGATCTGGATCGCCACGCGGCTGCCCAGGTCATCAGCGGCCTGCCGTGCGCGGCGGATCTTCGGGAGCATGATGTCCAGGAACTTCTGGCCCCCGAACCCTGGTTCGACGGTCATCAGGAGCAGCATGTCCAGCTCGGAGAGCATGTCGAGGTAGGGCTCCACCGCCGTGGCCGGGCGCAGAGCCATCGCCGACTTGGAGCCCTGTGAGCGCAGCTGCCGGGCCAGACGGATCGGAGCCTTCGCCGCCTCGGCGTGGAAGGTGACCGACTCTGCGCCGAGCTCGGCATACTGCGGAGCCCACACATCGGCGTCCTCGATCATCAGGTGGATGTCGAGCGGCAGATCTGTGACCTTCCGAATGGCCTGAACGACGGGCAGGCCCAGCGTCAGGTTCGGCACAAAGTGGTTGTCCATGACATCCACATGCACCGCGTCGGCGCCGCGGATGCGCCCCAGCTCGGACTCCAGGTTGGCGAAGTCCGCGGACAGGATCGAAGGATGAATAGCCGTCATGCTCCGATCCTATGCGGGTCTGAGGGCCCGGAGCGCGTTTTCCACAGGAGCGGCCCAAGGTGCTCCCCACTGCACTCATCCTCGCTAGGCTCCTCCAGGCGAGCGGCCGGGAAGCGCTGCTCACGGCCTCTACTGAACGGAATTCCTCATGCGTCAGCGATCTCACGCTCACTGCGCCATCACCATTTCCATGATTGCCGCCGGCGGACTCACCGCGTGCTCGTACGAGTCGGCGGGCACTCCCGACAACCTCCCGTCCCAGGGGCAGGGGTCCCCATCGGCGGCACCGGAGGACAACGGCTCCGAAGATGCGGGCACGGACCCGGAGCCGGATGATGAGGACGGGAGCACTTCAGGCAGCGACGACGATGCGGCGTCTCTTCCGGCCGAATGGTCGGTCAACACCGACGAGGCCGTGCCGGAGGCGGCCCTTCACTGGTTCGAGACGCTGACGCAGGCTCGCATCACCGGTGACACCGAGAAGGTCTACCCCCTCATCCATGAGCTCTGCGAGCAGTGCACGAATGAGCTGGAGTCCATCGAGGCCCTGTATGCCGACGGCGGCCTCTACGAGGGCTACGATGCGCAGCTCGTTCAGGTGCAGACACACCGCGAAGCTGACGATCTCGTGTACCAGAAATACTGGGCCGACGTCTCCTCGTACGTTCTCAATGGGGACGGGGAGGAGGACACCACTGCGTTCACGAGCATCGGGCCGGAGACGGGCCTATGGATCTGGGCCTTCACGGACGAGCAATGGCGTCTGAGGGCCATGGTCCCGATGGACGTGAGCCTTATCTCGTCATATGACGATCTGCCCGCGCCGGAAGAGTTTGTCGGGGAGTGGTAGGTGCTCACCCTACGGATCAGCCGGCCGGCTCACATTCGTAGTTGCTGCTGGCCGCCTGCTCGAGAATCATCGTCTCGCCGCGATCCTGAGCGTCCATGAGGTATTCGGCGGTCAGCTCCGAGCCGTCCGGCTGGGTCGGCAGGCCCGTCTCCTCCGGCTCGGAGGCGGGCTCGTCGTCGGCCACGGCCGGGTCATCGTGCTCGGGCGTAGGCCCGGGCGGTTCGCCCTCCGGGTCCGCCGCGTCCTCGGGGGAATCCGGCTCGGTCCGATCCTCGTCCTCCTGCGCAGGCTCCTCCGCGTCGCTTTCGTCCGCATCGGCCTGCTCCTGGGCGATCAGCTCACCGACGCGGGAGTGGATGGCGTCGAAGTCAGGGTAGGTGGAGAAGAGGTCGCCGGCGCTGCCGAAGTCAGGAGCGCCCAGGGTCAGACGCTGCGGCGTGTGCTCCTGAGCGTCGGCGGCGAGGTCCACGAAGGATCCGAGCTGCGACTGGGGAACGTTGGTCTGGATCATGCTGTCGCCGGCCCGCATGATGTCGGTGAACCGGGTCAGCAGTGTTTGGGGGGTGAACTGGCCCACCATGGCCTGCTGGATGCACTGCTGGCGCTGGATGCGGTTGTAGTCGGAGCTGAACTCGCGCGATCTGGCGTAGGAGAGGGAGTCCTGGCCGTCGAGGGTGAGCGTCCCCGGCTCGAACCACACGTCGCCCCAGCTGCCGTCGGGGCGCTCGCCCCTGTAGGGGACGAATCCGCCGGATTCGATCGTGATGCCGCCCATGGCATCGATCAGCTCCTCGAAGCCGTCCATATCGACCATCACGTAGCCGTGCACGCCGAGGCCCAGGGTGCCGGATACGGCGTCCATCATGGCTTGGGCGCCCGGGTCATCGGCCTCCGGATAGAGCTCCGGATGGTCGTTGTGCACCTCGGGGTAGAGGAAGTTGATGATGCATTCGTTGCCGCAGCTGTATCCCTCGGGATACACCGCATTCATCGGGGAGTCCTCCGAGAACTGTGCGTTCTGGAAGTTCCGAGGGATTGAGAAGAGGATCGACTCGCCTGAGTCCTCATTGACGGAGACCACATGGATGGAGTCGGGGCGTATCGGCTGATCCCCTCGCTCCTCATCTCCGTCCGAGCCCATCAGCAGAAAGTTGTAGCGCCCGTCCTCTGCGGGCATCGCCGGGCCGCTGTCGAAGATGCCTGCGAGGGCCAGTCGCCCCTGGTGCACCATGGAGGCCCCGTAGGCCAGGCCCCCGGAGGTGAGGGCTGCCAGCAGCAGCAGCACAATGCCGACGATCCACCGAGGCCTGCTCTCCATACCTGCCAGACGGATCAGCCGCAGCGTGTCCAGCCAGAGCACCAACCACCCGGCAGCAAGTCCGGCCAGCAGAATGCTGGCCGCCCAGAGCACGAACGGCTGGGTCAGCGCGCTCAGCAGGGGGCCGCGCAGGAGCAGGAGCAGCAGCACGCCCAGCAGCGCGGTGAACCAGCAGCCGATGGTGACCGCCAGTGCGGCGCGGCCCAGTGTGCGCGAGCCTGCAGTGATCTGCGCTCCGCCCGGCAGAAACAGCGTGAGGCCGGTGAGAAGCACCGCGCGGCGCGTGCGCTCGGCCGGCGAGGCTGCTCGGGGATTCCGTACGACATCCTCCGTCCCGGAGAAGTCGTGGTAGGTGAGCGTCGGGGTCTCTGCGTGGCTCGGCCTCGGCGTGCGGGGGGTCGGACTCACTGCGCGGGCCCGGTCCCTGCGACGCCGTCGCGGGCTCGGTAGGCGGACAGCTCAGCGGCCTCTGCGCGCAGAGACTGGCCCTTTTCGTGGGCTGCCGCCGCCAGCTCAGTCTGGAAGCTGACCAGCTTCTCGCGCAGCTGCGCTGCAGCAGGCCCGTCTCCGGCGGCCAGGGTGCGCACCGCCAGGAGGCCGGCGTTGCGCGCTCCTGCGACGGATACGGTCGCCACGGGCACTCCGGCGGGCATCTGCACGATGCTCAGCAGGGAGTCCATCCCGTCCAGGTGCTTCAGCGGCACAGGGACTCCGATGACCGGCAGGGGAGTGACGGAGGCCAGCATCCCGGGCAGGTGGGCTGCTCCGCCTGCGCCGGCGATGATCACCCGCAGGCCGCGGCTGTGCGCCTGCCTGCCGTAGTCGATCATCTCGGAGGCCATGCGGTGAGCGGACACCACGTCGGCCTCGAAAGGGATGCCGAACTCGTCGAGCGCCTCAGCCGCGGCCCGCATCACTGGCCAGTCGGAGTCCGATCCCATCACGAGGCTGACCAGGGGGCCGCTGTCGGCGTACTCGCTCATGCTGGCCCCTCCACGAGTATTCCGGCCACTTCGGCTGCGGTCCTGCGGGCCCGTTCGAGTCGGGCGCGAGCTGTGTCGTAGTCCTCGTTGGGCTTGGTCGTCTGGGACAGGATGTTCACGTGACCGATCTTTCGCCCCGGCTTGGGGTCTTTGCCGTACAGGTGGATCTTCGAGTGGGGGGAGCGCTGCATCGCGGCGGGAAGCGCAGCGTGGAGGCTGGGGTTCGCTCCGCCGAGCAGGTTCTTCATGACCACGTGACCGCCGGCGCCGCCGGTCACGTCCGTCGCACCCAGCGGCAGGCCGAGGACCGCGCGGAGGTGCTGCTCGAACTGGCTGGTGGCTGAGCCGTCCATGGTCCAGTGCCCGGAGTTGTGGGGGCGCATCGCGAGCTCGTTGACGTAGATGCCCGGCGGGGTCGCGTCGGTTCCGCCGGTCTCGGCCACTTCGAACAGCTCCACGGCAAGCATGCCGGTGACGCCGAGCCTGTCAGCGACGGCGCGCGCGATGCGCTCCGCCTCTGCCAGGTGGGCGGGGGATGTGCGCGGCGCCGGGGCCACCACTTCGTCGCACACTCCGTTGGTCTGGGTCGACTCCACGACGGGGTAGGGAGCGACGGCGCCGTCCCGCGTTCGGGCGATCTGGGCGGAGAGCTCCCTGGTGAACGGGACCTTCTGCTCCGCCAGCAGGCCGGCACCCTCCCGCTGGGCCCGGGCGAACCACTCTGCGGCGTCCTGCACCGAGTCGGCGTCGCGGATGATCATCACGCCTTTGCCGTCGTAGCCGCCGCGAGGCGTCTTCAGCACCACCGGCCAGCCGATTGCCCGGCTGAAGGACACCAGATCCTCTGCGGCGCGGACCTCGGCCCACCTCGGATTCGGCAGACCCAGATCGTCGATGGCCCGGCGCATGGCCAGCTTGTCCTGCGCGTACACCAATGCGGCGGGGGTGGGGTTGAGCGTTCGCCCCTGGTCCTCGAGAGCAGCCAGCACCTCGGCGGGCACATGCTCATGGTCGAAGGTGACGGCATCGCACCCTTCCGCAAACGCGGTCACATCGGCCACGCTTCGGTAGTCGCCGACGGTGGTCCGGGGTATCGCCTGCGCGGCGGAGGCGGAGGCGGAGCCGGCCAGCAGCCTCAGCTCGATCCCAAGCTCCACTGCGGCGGATGCCATCATCCGGGCCAGCTGGCCATCGCCGAGCACGCCCACGACGGGAACAGAAGTCTCACTCACAGTCCCCCATTATGCGCGTCGAAGGCAAGGACCCCACACCCGCAACGCCCGTAGGATGGATGCCGACATGAGCATCATCTTTGCAGGCACCCCGCCCATTGCCGCCGACTGTCTGCGCGGCCTCCTCGCGGCCGGTCCGGAGAAGCTCGGCGGTGAGATCACTGCGGTGCTCACTCGGCCCGACGCCCCCGTGGGCCGGAAGCGCACCCTCACCCCCTCCCCGGTGGCCCAGGCCGCGGAGGAGGCCGGTCTGCCTGTCATCAAGGCAGACAGGGTCGATCAGGAGGTCGCCGGGCGGCTCAGGGAGCACAGCCCCCGCCTGGGCATCGTGGTCGCATACGGGGCCCTGCTTCCGCAGCATGCACTCGATGTGCCGGAGCGCGGGTGGGTGAACCTGCATTACTCCTCCCTCCCCAAGTACCGGGGTGCGGCGCCCGTGCAGCACGCGATCCTCAACGGGGAGGCCGCGACCGCGGCGACCATCTTCCAGCTCGAAGCAGGCATGGACACAGGACCGGTCCACGCCGCCGCCGAGCACCCGATCGAAGAGGGCGTCAGCGCAGGCGAGCTGCTCCAGGCCCTCACCGCCCTCGGCACTCAGATGCTCATCGGACTCAGCCCTCAGCTGCTGGCCGGTGCGTCCGCCCCGTCGCCGCAGCGCGGGGAGCCCAGCTTCGCCCCGAAGCTCACCCGTGACGATGCATACATCGACCCTGCCGCAGCTGCCGAGGCGGTCATGCACCGCATCAACGCCACGGTCCCTGAGCCGGGAGCCTGGACCTGGCTCGGCGACCAGCGGCTCAAGCTCGGGCCCGTACGCCGCTTTCACGGCCAGCTGCCCAGCACCGCCGCGCCGGGGCAGGCGCTCTCCGCCGTCGCAGAGGGAGAAGGCCATGTGCCCGTGCTGGTCACCGGGGAGGGCGGGGTCGTGCTCACTGCGGTCCAGCCCGCCGGGAAGAGGATGACACCTGCGGCTGACTGGCTCCGCGGCCAGCAGCAGACGCCGATACTGGGAGGCCACCATGAGTGAGAAGTCCAATGATCAGGGCCCGCGCCGCAGCGCGTCGGGCCGACAGCGCTCCCGCGGCGCCGGAGATCAGCCCCGCCGGTACTCCAAGGCGGCGCCCTCCCAGCGCACCCGCCGCGCGGACCCCGCCCGTCTGGCCGCCTTCCGCACCGTCACCGCCGTCAGCCGCGACGACGCCTACGCCAACCTGGTGCTCCCGGAGCAGATCCGCCGCGCCAAGCTCGACAAGCGCGACGCAGGGTTCGCCACCGAACTCACCTACGGCACACTTCGTGCCGCAGGCACATACGACCGGATCATTGGTCGCTGCATCGATCGGAGGATCGCCGACCTCGACGCACCGGTGCTCGACGCACTGCGCCTGGGAGCCCACCAGCTGCTCGCGATGCGCACCGATGACCACGCCGCAGTCAACGAGACGGTCAGCCTCGTCCGCGATCAGATCGGCGCCGGCCCCGGCGGCTTCGCCAACGCTGTGCTGCGCCGCATCTCCCAGAAGTCCCTGGAGGGGTGGATCGTCGAGCTGACCGCGGACGCCGACCCCACCGACGCCCTCGCAGTGCGCTACGCACACCCTGCATGGGTGGTGCGGGCCCTTCGCCAGTCCCTCAGGCTCCACGGGCGCGCGGACGAGCTCGAGGCTCTCCTCGAGGCCGACAACGCCGCTCCCGAAGTCCACCTCGTGGGTCTGCCGGGCCTCGCCGACGAAGCCGGGCAGGCGGCCCTCGCCTCAGCGGTGGAGGCCGGCGCCGCCCCCAGCCGACTCATCGACGGCGCAGCCGTGCACCACGGCGGCGACGTCGGACGCCTCCCCGGTGTGCGCGACGGGGCCCTGCGCGTCCAGGACATCGGCTCCCAGTGGATAGCTCAGGCCCTTGCCGAGCCTGCGGTGCAGATGGGGGAGCGCTGGCTCGACCTCTGCGCAGGCCCCGGCGGCAAAGCGGCGCTTCTCGCCGCGCTCGCCGCCCAGTACGAGGTGACCCTGCTGGCGAACGAGCCGGCCCCGCACCGAGCCGAACTGGTGGCCAAGGCGCTCGCCTCCATCGACGAGCCCGCCTGGGAGATCCGCACCGGCGACGGCCGCACGATCAGAGAGACCGAGCAGACCTTCGACCGCATCCTCATCGACGCCCCATGCACCGGGCTGGGAGCGCTGCGACGGCGCCCCGAGGCGCGCTGGCGGCGCCAGCCCAAGGATCTCGCCGATCTGACGGTCCTGCAGGCAGATCTCATCGACGCGGCCGTCGAAGTGCTCGAGCCGGAGGGACTGTTGGCCTACGCCACCTGCTCGCCGCACCATGCCGAGACGCTTCTGCAGGTGGAGGATGCGCTGAAGCGCCACCCCCAGCTGACTCTGCTCGATGCCCACGAGCCGATGCGCGGCGTAGCTCGTCCGGACGGTCGGCAGCTGCTCACTGCAGGCCCGCCTCTCGAGGGAACCGCCGCAAGGACCGTCCAACTCTGGCCGCATATCCACGGAACGGACGCCATGTTCTTCGCACTGCTGCAGAAGCAGCCTGAGTGATCCCTGCCACGCTCGGGGAGATTACGGGCATTTCCCCGGACTGAGGGGCATCGGCGCTGATATGGTCTTGCGCTGTGTTCAGGATGACCAATCCCTTCCGCGAGTACGCCTGGGGATCCACTGCAGCGTTCAGCCGCCTCTTCGGCTGGGATGTCGCCCCAAACCCTCAGGCCGAGATGTGGATGGGGGCGCACCCCACGGGAGCATCTCTCGTCGAGATCGGCCCCGGCGAGACTCTGGCCCTCGACGCGCTCCTCGCCCAGCGCCCGGAGCTTCTGGGTGCGTCCGGGCAGCGCTTCGGAGAGCTGCCGTTCCTCATGAAGGTGCTGAGCGCATCGAAGCCCCTGTCCATTCAGGTCCATCCCACCGCGGATCAGGCCAAGGCCGGCTTCGAGGCCGAAGAGGCGGAGGGCATCCCCCTGGAGAGTCGCGTCCGCTGCTACCCGGACGTCCACCACAAGCCCGAACTCATCGTGGCCCTCACCGACTTCGCCGCCCTGAGCGGCTTCCGACGGCACACGGAGGCAGCGTCTGAGCTCAGCAGCGTGCAGGCGCTCGCCGAGGAGCGGGGGCACGGCGGTCCAGCCCTGCGTGAGGTGCTCAGCACGGTCCAGGACCAGCTGGAGCGTCAGGACTACGCGGCGGCCCTCGAGTACATCCTCGCCTCCGGTCAGAAGCAGTCGGCCGAGGCTGCGCGGGCTCTGCACGCCCTGGTTCAGGAGACTGAGACCGCGCCGGATCGTCTCGGATCGGCCGCTTGGGACACGCTCACCCGGATCACCGAGCACTTCCCCGGCGATCCCGGGATCTTTGTGGCGATGCTTCTGAACAGGGTCGACCTCCGGCCGGGGGAGGCCATCTTCCTTCCCGCTGGGAATCTTCACGCATACCTGGGCGGCGCCGGTGTGGAAGTGATGGCCAACTCCGACAATGTGCTGCGCGGCGGTCTGACGTCGAAGCACATCGACGCCCGGGCCCTCATCGATGTCGCCGACACCCAGGTGCTCGATGCCCCCGGCTGCGCTCCTGAGCTGGTCACCCGCGGCGAGCTCGCCTACCGGCCTCCCTTCGAGGAGTTCGCGCTGACCCGTTTCTCGGTGGAGGCCCACGGAGACGTGAAGAGCCGTCGGCTCGTCGACGCGCCCGGCATCCTTCTGTGCACCGGAGGCAAGCTGACGGTGCTGGCGGATCCGGCGGGCGAGGGGCCGGCTCATGTGACGCTGGGACCCGGTGAGTCCGTCTTCCTGGCCCCAGGTGAGGCGATCCGCTTCGGAGGCGACATCGGGACGACGGCCTATCTGGCCTCCGCACCCGACGCTGTACAGGCTGGCCGATGAGGCCGCTGCACCTGCGGGTGGGCGATCTGATCGCTCGGATCTGGCGCGAGGTCGCCAAGTTCGGGGCGGTGGGCGCCGCGGCATTCGTCATTGACACCGTCATCTTCGTGTGGCTCATCGCGGGGCCCATGGATGATTCGCATGTGAAGGCCAAGGCCATCGCTGTGGCCGTTGCGACGCTGTTCTCCTGGCTCGGGAACCGCTACTGGACGTTCCGGCACCGCAGGACCAGGACCAAGACCCGCGAACTGGTGATGTTCCTGCTGATGAACCTCATCGGACTGGCCATTCAGTCCGGGTGCGTCGCCATCAGCTTCTACATCCTCGGGCTGACCTCTCCGGAGGCTTCGTTCGTCTCGGGCTCCATCATCGGCATGGGGCTGGCCATGGTCTTCAGGTTCGTGGCCTACAAGTTCTGGGTCTTCACGGGCGACGCCGATGCGGCGGAATCCGCTGCCCGGACGGGCTCCGTGGAGGCGCCCCACGCCATCAGCGACGCGGACATCCTCGGCCCGACCCCCGAGGACTGACCCCGGCACAGGACCCTGCCGGATCACGCGCCGGAGAGGCCCTCCTGGCGAAGCATCTGCTGCCAGGCGTCGCCCTCTTGGCTGCCCTGGAACAGCACGACGGTTCCTCCTCCGGCCAGCGTCGACACCATAGCTTCGGCTGCGGCGTCGTCCCACTGCGTGATCAGCAGCGACGAGGCTGATCCTGCCGAACCGGGGCAGAGGACCGGCTCCAGAGGCTGCACCAGCTGATCGGGGTGCTGACGCACCTCAGCTGAGATGTCCAGCGCCCACGCGGGCAGGGGCTCGCCGCCGGCCTCTTCGAAAGAGCTGTCCAAGAGTCCGAGGGAGACCCCTGCCAGCTCGTCGAACTCCGTTCCGCCTGCGATCCAGCTCTGCGGGTCAGAGGTCACCACCAGCTGCTCCGGGTCCGCCGCCGCGTCGCAGCGGACGGCCGCGGGCCCCAGCGCTCGGGCCGCGACATGGACTGCAGCGGCCTTCCAGTGCGGAGGCATGTCCACGATGAGATGAGTCTGAGGTGTGATCTCCCATTCCGAGGAGAGGAGGTTGATCAGCTTCACGGCCCAGTTGGCGAGAACACGGCCGGAGAGTTCGACGCGTTCGCCCGAGTCGCCGTCGTACCAGACGGCTGCCGGGCGGGGTGAGGCGCTGAGCCGGTCCAGAAGGTCGGAGTAGGTGCGGCTGGGCTCTTCAGGGGAGCTGTCGAGGGTGAGGGAAGCCATGCGTCTCAGTGTAGTGACCGCAGATCATCGCGCAGCCGGGATGGAGTCCGGGCGCAGACACGCCGGGGCCACTTGACGGCGAAGTGCTTACGCCCGTGTAATTAAGCGCGAGGCAAGCGAACGCAGCAGTGCGACAGGATTGACGACTTTGGGGGAGGCCCGCACCGTATGGGGAAGGCACAGCACGCAGCCGAGCTGAAGACCGGCGAAACCGAAGGTGAGTCAGCGGCGCGGCACCGTGGGCTGGATATCCCTCACGATTGGTTCATAGACCCGGCTGATCCGTCGGCAGCGGATCGCATGGAGCACGGCGCCTCGATCGAGGATCAGGCGACGGCATACCTGCGAGCGGCGGAAGCCCTCGAGAAGGCAGTCGAGGAAGAGGTCGAGACCAAGGTGACCTCGCTCGACGAGGCCCCGTCCCGACGCTCATTCGTTCCGACGTCCGCGCCCCGGGAGCTGCCAGGCGATGCAGAGAGCCAGCGGCTCACGGTGGGGATGCCCAGCCTTCTGCCCACGGAGCAGGTGGAGGGGGAGCTCGCATGGCAGGTCGATGCGCTGTGCGCGCAGACCGACCCGGAGGCCTTCTTCCCTGAGAAGGGCGGCTCCACCAGAGACGCCAAGAAGATCTGCGGCGCCTGCACCGTCAAGCAGGAATGTCTCGACTATGCCCTGGCCAATGACGAACGATTCGGCATTTGGGGGGGTCTCTCCGAGCGGGAACGCCGCAAGCTGAAGAAGCGGAGAGCCTGATCAGCCCCTCCGGCGGTCTCAGCATTGCTGCCGTCATCCTCTTCGACGACGGGGAGGAATCTGACCCTGGGCCGCTCAGAGCCCTGCGGGACGCGGTGGAGCATCAGACACGTCGCCCCGATTCCGTGGTGGAGCTCCATGGCTCAGGCTATTCGGGTGTCCAGGACCTGAGTCGATCCCTGCGTTCGGGGCTCATCGACGATCGCCGCGCTGCGAAGCAGTCGGTGACGACTGACCCGGGCGGAGTCCAGCAGAGCCCCCTGTGGCGCAGGCTCGAACGAGGCTTGGGCGAAGGATTCGCCCCCCGGTACCAGTGGCTGTGGATCCTCCCCGTCGGCAGCGTCCCTCATCCGGATGCGCTCCGGGAGCTGGAGAGGCGACTCCTGGTCTGGGAGGACACGCGGCATGGCGGAGGAGAGAGCGTCCCTCCCGTCGAGATCGTGGGAGCGAAGCAGCTGCACGCCGGCTTCGCAGAGGACCGCATCTCAGATGTGGGGCTGCATGCGGCGCCCAACGGTGAGGTGCTCAGCCTCACCGAGCCCCTGGAGCTTGATCAGGGCCAGTACGACGGCCGCGATGCGGTGCCTGCAGTGTCCGGCTCGGGAATGCTCGTCTCCGCCGGGCTCTTCGGAGATCTCGGAGGATTTGATCCTGGGCTCTCGCCCGAATACTCGACCGCAAGGTTCTGCGCCAGGGCGCGCGAGGTGGGGGCTCAGGCGGCTGTTGCCCCGCGCGCCCGCATGTACCAGGACCAGCCGCCTCAGCGAGAGGCTGTCCACCGGCTCGGCGGAGGACTGTGGCTGCCCGCGGAGCAGCGCCGTGCGCAGATCATGTCCCGCCTCGCAGATGCTCACCTTCTTGCCGTGCTGCCGCTGTGGCTCGGGCAGTGGGTGCTGGCTCTGCTGCGGTGCCTGGCCCTCATCAGCTGCAAAGCGCCGGCCGCAGGGTTCAGCCAGCTCGGCGCCTCGGCATCCGCACTTCTCCGCCTCCCGCTGATCGGCCACCTGCGCCGGTTCAGGCGCTCGGGCCGAAAGGCGGCGCAGGCTCATCGTGCCCGCGCAGAGCGTCCTCGGCTGCCTCCGCAGACGCTCTCCCGCAGGCAGCTGAGCGTCCAGCGAGGCCGTGACGTCACTGCCGAGACGCTGGCGCCTCAGGTCAGACGCGGGACGGGCTCGGGGAGCCACGAGGACCTCGCTGAGGGTCAGAGCCTCTTCGACGTGGGCGCGCAGGGCGGCGAGTTCGATGAGATGCCGGCTCGCCCGTCCGAGGACAGGCTGGGCCTGTTCGTGGTCCTGACAGCGCTCACGGGAGTTTCGCTCATCGGCAGCCGGGAGCTGCTGACGGCAGGGTCGCTCGGCGGCGGCGCAAGCCTTCCGGTCTCGGTGAGCATCGCTGAGACGTGGCAGCACGCCACCAGCTTCCTGGCAGCGGACTCCCTGGGCGAACGGTCTGCGGCCGACCCGTTCTCGGCGGTCCTGCTGCTCATTTCCCTGGTGTCCTTCGGACATGCCTCCGGCGTCCTGCTCTGGATCGTCATTCTCAGCGCACCGCTCAGCGCGGCGACCGCCTGGTGGGCGGCTGGGCTCGTCAGCAGGCGAGCGTTCCACCGAATGCTCGCCGCGCTCATCTGGGCCCTGGCCCCCGCCCTGCAGATCGCCGGGGACCAGGGACGCATAGGCGCTGTGGTGGCTCACATTGTGCTTCCCGCTGCGGTCGTTCTGGGGGTGCGCGCTCTGCAGCGCCGCCGTGCCGGGGGGTCCGGTCTGGAGTCGGCAGCTGGTGCGGCGCTTCTGCTGGCGGTGGTCTGCGCAGCTGCTCCCGTTCTGCTCATCCTGACCGTCGTCGTCTGCTTCGCGGCGGGACTCATGCGCAGCAGGGGTGCTCGCACTGCGTGGCTGCTGCCGCTTCCCGCGCTTGCTCTCTTCGGGCCGATGCTCGTCTCCGCGCTGGATCGAGGATCCAATCTCGCAGCAGTTCTGCTCGCTGAGCCGGGCCGGACCGTATCGCCCGATGCTGCGGGAGAGTCCGCTCCGCTGTGGCAGCAGCTGCTCGGCCACTCACAGGCGTTCGACCCGGCTGCGGGGCTGCCCGGCGCAGTGCCCGGGCCGGCCTCGTGGCTGCCAGCATTCCTCGAAGGTGATTTCTGGGCGCTGCGGCTCGCGCTGCTCATGGGTGCGCCGCTGCTCGCGGTTGCGGCCATTGCTCTGGTCGCAGCCCCCGCGCGACGTGTGCTGCTGCCGGCCGGGCTTTCAGCGCTCGCTGCGCTGCTGCTCTCAGCAGCCGCCTCGAGGCTCACGGCAGGAGCAGCAGGCAGCGAGCTCGTCGCAGCCCATACAGGGCCTCTGGTCTCCGCGACGCTGCTGTGCCTCACCCTGTGCGCACTCATGGCCCTGCGGACCGCGACGGCCGCGGGCGCCAGCGGCAGCTTCCTCCCCGTCGCCTCCACGCTGCTGGTGCTCGGCGTCTTCGCGGCAGCAGTCCTATGGGCCGCCCCGAGGCTCCTGCCGGCCGCCGAGCTCTCAGACCGCACCATCACGGCCGTGCACCACGAGCCTGTGCTCGTTGATCGCGGCAGTCTGCGCGACATCCCCGCCTCCGCCGCAGATCAGGGAACAGGCCCCCAGCAGCTCCGCACTCTCATTCTGGGCAGCTCAGACGGAATGGTGGAGGCCGAGCTGACGGCAGGGCGGGGCCGCACCCTCGATGCTCACCGCACCCCTGTGTCAGTGGACGGCCTGCCCCTCTTCGTCGCATCCGACAGCGCAGAGGCTGAGCTCGACGCTCCGGACGAGCGCACCGCAGAGCTCGTCGGAGCCCTCCTGACCCCCGGAAGCGAGAGGGTCGGATCTCTGATGCAGGAGCTTGCCATCGGGCACATTCTCATCCCGGACGGGGACGAGACGCTCACCGGAGCTGCCGAGACGGCCCAGGGGCTGGTGAGCGTGGGGATGACAGACCGGGGTCCCCTCTGGCGGGCCGAGGAGCAGATTTCGTGGGCGCGGATCGTGACAGCGGACGGGTCAGTCCTCGCGCAGATTCCCGGCGACCGGCACCGGGTGCAGACACGCATCTCAGAGGACTACTGGATCTCCGAAGCAGATGCGCAGGAGGAGATGTTCCTTGAGCTCTCCGTCGAACGCGCCCGGGGATGGAACGCCCAGCTCGACGGTGAGCCCTTGACCGCGGCCACAGAGGGCTCCACGGGCGCGGAGCAGCTTCCCTGGATGCGCCGCTTTCACCTGCCGCAGGACGCTGCTGCCGAGGAGCTCACCGGCAGCTCGCTGACCGTGGGCCACCGATCGGCCCTTCAGCTTCCGATCCTGGTCTTCGTGGGCACTCTGCTGGTGCTGGTTGTGCTGATCGCTCTGCCGCTGCCCCGCAGCTGGCGCCTTCTGCCGATCGCCTCGCGGGAGCAGCTGCACGCCGGGTCGAGCCGTCAGGGTCCCCTCGACCCACGCGCTGGGGACGACCCATGAGCCGGGTGGCACGCCGGCTGCGCCGACAGCGTCGCGACGCCCGCCGCGCTGCGCGCAGGGAGAGGCGCAGCCCCGCTCCGGGGCAGGACGCTCAGCACCCCGTCGAACCAGGGGACTCATCGGCCGCGCCGCGGACGACCTCCGCCCGGCATGCCGCTGCGCCGCAGGCGCCGCGGGGAGCGTCCGGGGGGCTCGCGCTCACCGTCGGACTCGCCATCGCCGCACTCGGTGCGGGATCAGCGGCATGGAGCGTCTTCTCCACGGAGGACCGCGACACGGGGACAGCACCCGTTCAGACCGTCGAGACCAACTACGGAGGTCAGCCGGAGCTCTGCCCCGCTGCCCCTGAGGGAGTGAGCGCTGAGAGGGTGCGTCTCGAGTCCGGCGGCGAGGACGTCCTGACCGCCACCATCCAGCAGGCCGACGAGGGGGAGTCCGCCGGGGTCGCGTCATCGCCCTGCGCACGCCCTCAGCGCAGCCAGCTCTTCATGGGTCCCGAGACCGGGAGCGGGGCCGATTCGGTCCTGACCGTCACCAACCCGTATGACCGTCCCGCCACCGTTGAGGTCGTCACGTTCGGCGCAGAGGGGGACCGGGGAGCGTTGGGCTCGACGACCGTCCTGGTGCCGTCCGAGGAGGAGCGAGAGGTCAGCATGTCCGCGCTGGCCGAAGGCGACGAGCCCTTCGTCGTCGAGGTCACCGCGTCAGGGGCGCCCGTGGCCTCGAGCCTGCGCTCGTCGAGAGCATCCGGCAGCACCAGCCAGGGTGCGGAGCTCCTGCCCGCCCAATCTGCTCCTGAGGCCGCCCACACTTTCGCCGGGGTTCCTATGCCGGAGGCAGGGGCCGAGACCGAACCCGCTGAGCTGTGGCTCTACGCTCCCGCATCGGACGCGCCGGGTGAGCTCACCGTCGAGCTTCAGGTCTTCGGGCCCGACGGTCAGGTGATCCTGGAGACGCCCGGAGTGCTCACCCAGCAGCAGGGAGCACTCGGTGTGGTGAGCATCGAGGGGATCGAAGACGCAGGAGTCTATGACGTGCTGGTGAGGACGTCGGTGCAGTCCGGAGCTGACCGGGACCCCGTCCCCAGCTACGCGGCAGTGCGCACCGCGGGGGACGCCCAAGAGGTGGTGACGGTGGTCGAGCAGGAGCCGGTGGTCGAGTGGGATCCCGTGACCGGGCTGCCCACTGAGGTCGACCAGGACCCTGAGGAGGAGACGGCTGCGCCTGCCCCGGACTTCAGCTGGGCGGCGTCCTCTGCCCCGGTGCAGCCCGGAGACCTCATGCCGGCGGAGGCTGATGAGGCTGCGCTGCACCTGTTCAACCCCGGCGAGGAGGATGCGTCGGTGACCCTGGAGAGCGGCGAGCAGGTGGAGGTGCCAGCCCGCTCCTCGACGCAGATCGACCTCGAGACGGGCGGGGACGCGGCGGAGATCGAGCAGACGTCGGGCGAAGTCCACGCCGCGATCATTCTGCGCGACGCCGATGGGCGCTTCAGCGTGCTGGGACGTCCCTCCGTCGAATCCGACCCCTCCAGCGTGCCGGTCACGCTGCGTCGCTGATCCGGGGTCTAGGGTCAGCCGGGTGGATTCTAAGCGACGGTGCAGCAAGAGCGGCTGCGAGGGACCGGCAGCGGCGACCCTGACGTATTCGTATCAGGACTCGACGATCGTCGTCGGGCCGATCAGCCTCTACGCCGAGCCGCACACCTACGATCTGTGCGCTCCGCACGCCGACACGGTGAGCGCACCCCGAGGCTGGGAAGTGCTGCGCCTGGACTACAGGACCGCTCCGTCCCGCGAAGCGCAGCAGGACGGAGACCTCCTGGCGCTCGCCGATGCGGTGCGGGGGCCATCGCGGCAGAGGGCAGCTGCGGACCGCGGTGACGAGAGCGTCCCGCCGGCTCGGCAGAAGCCCGCCCCTCTGACGGCACCCTCCGGTCACCCCGACTCCGCAGAGCCGACGGCCCACCGAGGACACCTGCGCCTCATCTAGCGCATCCGCGCCTCAGGCTCCGATGCGCTCAAGCCTGGCGGCCAGGCGCTGCTGTCGGCCCTGGGCCCTGACCAGCCGCTGATGCTCCCGGTTTCTCCGTTCCGCCATGACAGCCGCGAGGAGCTCCAGGGGCGAGCAGGCCGGCGGCTGGGGCGAGACGTGCTGCCGCACTTCGGCGGCGAGCTCATGCCCCACAGCCTCGAGGGCGCGCATGTTCCGTGCCCGCCCCGACTGCTCCACAGTCCGCAGGAGCCGTCCTGTCTGAACGGCGAGATCCTCCGGCAGACGCCCAATGTCAGCGACCTGTGTCCAGGACGCCATCCTCGGCGGCACAGGCAGCATCATGGGTTGGACTCTCGGGTGACGCGCTGCGATGCCGTAGGTGCCGGCCACGAGGTCGCCGAGGCGTTTGCCCCTGCGTGTAGCCAGGGCGCAGACCACAGAGATCAGACCCATGGTGAAGAGCTCCAGAACGAGGACGAGCCCGCGCAGCAGCGCATGCCGGAACCTGATCGAGCCGCCGTCGTCGCGCACCACGCGGATGCCGAAGACGAACTTGCCCGCTGAGCGTCCGCGCGAGAGCGTCTCCACCGCCACGGGTACGGCCACCAGGCAGAGCAGCGTCACCGCAGTCACCGACGCGACGGCCGCCGCCTCATTCGCGCCGAACGCGGCCCCGAAGGCGCCCAGCAGAATCATCGCCACCAGGAGGAGGAGCCCATAGAGGAGGAGATCCAGCAGAAGAGACGCTCCCCGGGTGATCAGCGAGACCGCGGGCAGGTCCAGGGATACCGCCTCGGAGGTGAGCACACTGCGCCGCATGCACGCTAGCCTAGCGGCCATGGACATCGATGCGTTCCTGCGCGTGCACCACAGCAGCTGGGACCGCTTGGCGGCCCTGGCCCGTCGGCACAGGCTCAGCGCGGAGGAGGCGGATGAGCTTCTGATGCTCTACCGGCGCGCCTCTGTGCACCTGTCGATGGTCCAGGCCTCCGAGCCTGACTCGCCTGCGGCCGCGGAGCTCTCCGCCATCCTGGGGCGAGCCCGGGCGCATCTGACCGGAAGCGGCCCGCCCCCGGTCGCGGCGGCAGCCTATTTCGTGACGCAGAGCCTGCCGGCCGCGCTCTATCGTCTCCGGTGGCTGACCCTGGCCGTCACGGCCGTCTGGCTGGCAGTCGCCATCACCCTGGGGGCATGGACGGCGAACCACCCCCAGCTGGACCTGCTTCAGCCGCTGGAGCAGAGGCAGGCGTACGCCCAGGACGAGTTCGTCAACTACTACTATGAGCATCCCAACTCCGCCTTCGCATCCCAGGTGTGGACGAACAACGCATGGATTGCGGTGCAGTGCGTGGCATTCGGGGTGACGGGGGTCTACCCGGCGTTCGTCCTGATGGTCAACGCCGTGGGAGTGGGCATGGCCGGCGGCGTGATGCATGAGCAGGGGGCTGCCGCCGACTTCTGGGTGTACATCCTTCCCCACGGGCTGCTGGAGCTGACCGCGGTGTTCGTGGCCGGGGCAGCGGGACTGCGCATCTTCTGGTCATGGGTCGCGCCGGGGAGAATGCGCCGCGCGGACTCTCTGGTCCAAGAGGCCATGCGTCTGATCACCGTGGCGGTGGGCCTGGTGTTCGTGCTTCTGGTCGCAGGAGTCATCGAAGGCTTCGTCACCCCCTCCGACCTTCCCTACTGGCTTCGCATCGCCATAGGGGTGCTCGCCCTCGGCGCCTTCTGGGCCTACACGATCATCGTCGGCTCCCGGGCCGCGCGGGCAGGCAGAACGGGCTCCCTGGGGGAGTACGACAGCGGTCATCACCAGCTCACTGCATGATGAGGGAGGCCGCCCCGCCTCCATTTGGGACTCTCCGGGCGTTTTAGGGCCTCAAACACCGCCCGCGCGCTTAGTCTGGAGCCATGAGCCAGAATCCTGACGAGCAGCGGCATCACGACGCGGCAGACGACGACTTCGAGTCCGGGCTGGACTACGGGGCATTCGCCGCGGACGAGCCCGACTTCCCTGAGGACCGCCTCGACTCGGGACAGCCAGAGGCCGGCTCCCCGGCATCTGAGCGTGCGGACGAGCCGCAGGCAGCTTCGGCTGCGCCGACGGGACAGCCGGCCGCAGCGGAGGAGCCGACCCCCGGCGACGGCCCGGCGAAGCCCCAGCGGACCCGGTCCCTCAGCGAGGAGCTTGCTGCGGCCAAGGCGACCACCGGCGAGGACCGGGCCGATGCAGCCTCATCGGCCTCTGCCGATGCGCCGCTGAGCGCGGCCGATGTGTCCTCGCGCCCAGAGACCGAGGCCCCTGATGAGCCCCATCGCGAATCGACATTCCCGGAGGACCGCGACGCAGCGGACGGCGCTGCTGCCGCAGCGCCGGCCGCCGGAGCGTCGGCGGAGCAGACCCGGACCGACGTTCCGGCTCAGTCCGATCCGGGCCGGACCCACCCCACCCACGCAGACGCGCCGGCTGCTGATGAGCCGCATCGTCCTGAGCGGGCCGCAGGCGCGCCGGCCACCACCGCAGCTGCCCGCCCGGCGGACGAAGAGATCACCGATGCGGACATCGATGAAGAGGTGCGCAAGTCCAAGCGCGGCGTCTCCCGCTTCCTGACGGTTCTGATCGCCATCTTCACACCGGTTCTGATCATCGCGGCTGCGGTCAGGTTCGTGGCGTCGCCGCTGTTCCTGTGGGTCACCTACAACCGTCCGGGGTTCCCCTCGGACGGCAGCGCCTGGGGCCTGTCCACCGCAGACCGGGAGCTCTACGGCTCCTACGGCATGGACTACCTGTTCAACATTGCAAGCACGGAATACCTGAGCAATGTGCTCTACGACGGGGAGCAGCTCTTCACCGCCGACGAGGTGGCTCACATGTTCGATGTGAAGCTGGTCGTCTGGTGGAT
Organism: Nesterenkonia sp. NBAIMH1; assembly: GCF_007922635.1. Lineage (NCBI taxonomy): Bacteria > Bacillati > Actinomycetota > Actinomycetes > Micrococcales > Micrococcaceae > Nesterenkonia > Nesterenkonia sp. NBAIMH1. The sequence continues at coordinate 350,199 of NZ_CP042335.1, read as the reverse complement.
CGTGACGGCCGGGCTGGTCCTGGCACTGCTGGTGCTGCTGTTCCTGCTCATGCTTCGTGCATGGCGGCCGGGCGGATTCGCCCGAGGTCTCTTCGCCGGTGCGTGGGTGACGCTCGCCCTGATCGTGGCCGCAGGTGTCCTCGCGATCCTGGACTGGCAGGCATTCTTCGCCGAGTTCCACCGGGCGGCGTTCTTCTGGACTGACAACCCGTGGTCCTTCGACGGCGCCGAATCCGGCCTGCTGGCCCTCTACCCCAATCAGTTCTGGATCGATGCCGCGATCTGGGGGCTGGCATTCGTGGTGCTGGTCTCGCTGATCATCATCATTGCAACCTGGCCCACCAAGGCCCGTAGGGAACGTCGCGCGGAGCGCCTTGCAGTCGTCCAGGACAGGCGGCGCGAAAAGCTCATCGCGGAGATCAATAAGTCCAACTACGAGTGATCCTCGCCTGAGCGGCGGCTGAAGCGCAGAGAGGCCGGGAGCCCCCACGGGCCCCCGTCCTCTCTGCGCACTACGGCTGGATGCTGCGCGGGTGGCTGCGAAACGGAGCGTCCCAGGGCCGGAGGCTCTGTTTCTGCGAACGGGCGGCCTGCAGCGCGAGGATGCCGGTGACCGCGAGGTTGTTCCGGAGCTCGCCGGTGAGGACGAGCTGAACGGCCTCGTCGAGCGGCACCCACCTGGGCACGATCTCGGCCTCCTCGCCCTGGCGGGCATGGCGATCGGCCTCAGGGACGTCTTCAAGGCCTTGGGCGAGGTAGATGCGGGTCGATTCGTCGCTCATGCCCGGCGTGACGTGCAGGTCAAGCAGGGTCTGCCAGGTATGCGCCCTGATGTCGGCCTCCTCGGCGAGCTCACGGACCGCCGCAGCCTGCATGGACTCTGCGTCGACGTCCAGCAGGCCTGCGGGAAGCTCCCAGAGGAGCTGGCGGACGGGGTGCCGGTACTGACGCAGCAGCAGCAGCTCGTCGTCCTCGTTGAGCGCAAGGACAGCGACGGCGCTGAAGTGTTTGACGTACCCGCGGGTGAGCTCTTCGCCGCCCAGATCGAAGCGGTCTTCGATCACCTCAAAGATGGGCGTCGAAGCCAGGCTTCTGCGGTGGGTCACGGGGTAGTCGGCGTCGGAATCCTTGATCTCCATGGGGTCAGCCTATGCTTCGGCGCTCAGCGCAGGCCCCGCCATGCGGCGTGGCGGAGACGTCCGTCCTGTGTGAATCCCGCGTGGGACGCTTCGGCGCGGAGGGTGGGGGTCACCCACACTGCGTCCGCGCTGTCCTCGGCAGGCACATCCTCGAGGGGCGGCGTCTTGCGGGTAAGGCCGTTCAGCGTGGTCCTGAGCCGCTTCAGCTCACTGTTCGAGAAGCCGGTGCCCACTCGCCCGGCGTATACGAGGTCCCCGTCATCGTTCTTCACTGCGACCAGCAGAGAGCTGAAGGTGGAGCTCCGACTCCCTGCACCTCTGCGGAAGCCGACGACGACCAGGTCGGCGTGCTGGGCGTGCTTCAGCTTCACCCACCCTTCGGAGCGCCGACCGGCGTCGTACGCATCCTGGATGCGCTTGGCCACGACTCCCTCGAGCTTCAGCTCCTGGGAGACCTCCATGGCGTGGGACAGGTCCTCGCCCAGGTCGTCGGGCCGCTGCACGTGCCGTGTCGGACTGAGCACCTGAGCCAGCAGCTCTCGGCGTCGTGCGTACGTCTCTCCCTGGAGGTCGCCGTGCTTCGTCGTATGAAGGAGGTCGAATGCCATGTAATGCACGGGGTTGCCTCGGGCGGCGCGTTCGACCTCCCGCGGCGCGGTGAGCTTTCCGCGCTTCTGCAGCCGTCCGAAGTCGGGACGGTCGCGGCTGTTCAGGGCGACCACCTCTCCGTCCAGGACGGTGCCGACCGGGGCTGCCTCGGCCAGCTCCTCCAATTCGGGGAACGTGGAGGTCATGTCATGGCCGTTTCGGCTGCGCAGCTGGACCTCACCCGATTCGTCGACGGCGGCGATGACCCGGTACCCGTCCCACTTCGCTTCGAACACCCAGCCTTCGCCCCTGATGTCGGAGGGCTTGCCGAGGGAGGCGAGCATGGGGGAGGGGAGCGGCCGGGGAAAGGGTGCCGGCTCAGCGCGACGGTGCTTCTCCGGAGACTCGCGGCTTTTTTTCCCGTCCTTCGAGGGCTGATCCTTGGTGAGCCGCATGATCCACTGGTCGTCGTCCTTCCCCTTGCCGGTTTTCACCAGCGCGTACCGACGAGGAGTCCCGCCCAGACCGCCGTCGGGCTCTCCGCGGAGCACGAAGACGACCTTCCCGGGCTCCCACTTCTCGATCTGCGCCGTCCCGCGGTCCCAGATCGTCATCTCACCGGCACCGTACTGGCCCTTGGGTATGGTCCCCTCGAACTCGGCGTACTCGATGGGGTGGTCCTCGGTCTGGACTGCGAGCCGCTGGGCTCCCTGCTTCAGCGGCGGGGCCTTGGGAACGGCCCAGGAGACCAGTGCGCCGCCGTGCTCCACGCGGGTGTCGAAGTGCAGCCGACGAGCGTGATGCTCCTGAATGACGAAGATCGGGTCTCCGGTGCGCGGCTCGGGGCGCGCCTCGGGAACCGGCTCGGGGGTCCTGTCGGCGCTGCGCATCGAGCGGTATGCGGTGAGCGTGTCCTCCGGTGCCCCCGCGGAGCCTGTCGCGAACTCCTCCATGGGGTCGAGTCCGCGCTCCAGGCGGTCCATCACGTCGTGGAGGTCTAGGTGCCTCAGCTCAGGGTCCTCCAGCTCGTCCCAGGTGCGGGGCGCGGCCACCCACGGACGCTCGCGGCCGCGCAGCGAATAGGGGGCCACTGTGGTCTTGTTCGCATTGTTCTGAGACCAGTCGATGAGAACCCTGCCGCTGCGCTTGGCCTTGGGCATCTCGGACACGACGTGGTCCGGGTGGTCCTTCTCCAGGGCCTTGGCCAGCTCCTTCGCGACCTCTGAGACCTGCGCTGACGTGTAGGCCCCATCCAGTGCAGCGTAGAGGTGGATGCCCTTGGACCCTGAGGTGACCGGCACGGAGGGGAGCCCCATGGAGTCGAGAAGGTCTCGGCACCATCGGGCCACCTGGGCGCACTCCGCCAGTGCGGCGCCGGACCCGGGATCCAAGTCCAGCACGAGTCGATCCGGGTTGATGCTGCCGGGAGGCTGAGGCTCATCCGCTCCCTCATCAGCCCGCCACTGGGGGACGTGGAGCTCCAGTGCGGCGACCTGCGCGAACCAGGCCAGCACCGCCGCAGAGTCTGCCAGGGGGTAGGTGTTCACGTGGTCGGAGTGCTGCACGTCGACCGCCCTGACCCACTCGGGTGCGGAGTCCTCCAGGTTCTTCCGGAAGAAGTCCCCGCCCCCGGTGCCGTCCGGCCATCGTTTGCGGGTCACGGGCCGTCCGGCCAGCAGGGGAAGCATGGCCGGGGCGACCGCATGGTAGTACTCCAGCACCTCAGCTTTGGTCGTGCCGTCCTCCGGGTAGAGGACTTTGTCGAGGCTTGTGACGCGCAGCTGACCTCCGTCCACGCTGACGGTCTGTCGGCCCGTGGCCATCGGCTGCCTCCCAGGCGGTTTCCAGAGTTCAGGGACGAAGTGTCTAGCCCAGAGTGGGATTCTCACCTGAGCGTCTACTGAGAATAAGCAAGGAATGAGGTCGACATGCCAGTCAGCGAGTCTGCGCTGCACGCAGAGCTCACGGGAGTCCGTGGGCCGCGTGCGCACAAAGGTCAGCCATTCGCCGAGGATCCGCGCGACCTCTGGAGACCCGGTCAGTACAGCACCCCCTTCGATCTGGCTGAGGTGCCGACCCGTCGGCGCAGAGGCTTTGAGGGCGGCAAATCCTCCGGAAAGAAGCTCCTGGATCAGCGCGGCGAGCTGCTGGCCGACCTGCAGGAGCTGCTGTGGGCCCATGTGGCAGCCGCCCCGGAGGAGGAGCGCCGTGCCGTGGAGAAGGGCATAGCGGCGCGGGTGAAGCGGCGCAGCTCGAAGGAGGCCAAGCGGCGCGAGAAGCTGTTCGCCCCAGACGTCGAGAAGGCGCTCGAGGCCGTGGAGCGCGGACCTCGGGTCCTGCTGGTGCTCCAAGGAATGGACTCCTCGGGCAAGGGCGGGATGGTCTCCTCCGTCGCAGGGGCGATGGACCCGCTGGGCGTCGACGTCGCCGCGTTCGGCAGGCCGACGCAGGAGGAGACCCGTCAGCACTACCTCGAAAGGATCATCGCGGCACTTCCGGAGCCCGGCCACGTCGGAGTGTTCGACCGCTCCCACTACGAGGACGTCCTCGTTCCGGCAGTGAGCGGAACTCTGGGCGAGGAGGACCTGGAGGGGCGCACGGAGGCGCTGCAGCTCTTCGAGCAGGAGCTCGTCCGCCGCGGATTCGTCATCGTCAAGGTGATGCTGCACATCTCGGCGGATGAGCAGCTCGAGCGCCTGCTCTCTCGACTGGACCGTGAGCACAAGCACTGGAAGTACGACCCCTCTGACGCTGATGCCCGAACGCAGTTCCAGACGTACCAGGATGTCTACGCGCAGCTCATTGAGGCCACTGATGCCGATCACGCTCCTTGGCACGTGATCGGCGCGGACCGCAAGTGGTACTCGAGGCTTGCTGTGCAGGAGCTGCTGATCGCCGCGCTCGCCGACCTCGGCCTGAAGTGGCCCGCGGCGGACTACGACGTCGAGAGCGAGCGCCGTCGGCTCAAGCAGACGAAGGGCTCTGCCCCCTGATCCGGGACGGCGAGCATGCCGGCAGGTCTGAGCGGGGACGGTCGGCAGGGCTGTTCAGCGTCGGCCCACGGATCCTCCACTGAGCATCAAGGTGCCGGTGCCATTCTTCCTAAGATTTCTGACGTGATGATGAAGGAGCTGCTCCGGTGCGTGCGATCTGGTCTGGTGAGGTCTCATTCGGCCTGGTGTCTGTGCCGGTGAAGCTGTATTCGGCGACGAAGAGCCACGATGTGTCCCTGCACCAGGTGCACGACGCCGACGGCGGGCGCATCCGGTACCAGCGCCGGTGCGAAGTCTGCGACGAGGCGGTGGACTACAAGAACATCGACAAGGCATACGACGACGGTGAGAAGTCGGTGGTCATCACGAAGGATGAGATCTCCGACCTGCCGGCGGACGACTCCAAGGAAATATCGGTCGAGCAGTTTGTGCCCGAGGACCAGATCGACTCGATGGTGCTCGACACGTCGTACTACCTCGAGCCTGCAGGGAAGTCCGCGAAGGCGTACGTTCTCCTTCGACGGACGCTCAATGCGGCTGATCGCGTGGCCGTGGTGACATTCACGCTGCGTTCGAAGACGCGATTGGGCGTCCTGCGCATCCGTGACAGCGTCATCGTGCTCCAGGGTCTGCGCTGGGCGGACGAGCTGCGTGAGCCCGATTTCGACATACCTGACTCCAGGGTGTCGAAGAAGGAGCAGGAGATGGCCGAGTCTCTCGTGGAGAGCTATTCGGAGGACTTCGAGCCGGAGCGGTTCACCGACGAGTATCAGCACCAGCTTCAGACCCTCATCGAGGAGAAGCTCGAGTCAGGTGAGGAGATCGACACCGAGGCGACCTTCGGCGAGACCGATGAGGATGATGATGGCGAGGGCAACGTCGTCGATCTCATGGAGGCCCTGAAGAAGTCCGTGGACGAGCGCCGCCGAACCAGGGAGAAGGGGGCTGAGTCCGAGAAGAAGCGTGCGTAGAGGCTCCGGAGCAGGTGCGCTGCCTGATGGGGCGGGCATCCAGACCTACCGGTCGGCCGTGAGGAAGCCCTTCAGAATCTCAGTGAAGATGTCGGGCTGCTCGGCGTGGACCCAGTGGCCGGCGTCTTTGACCGTGAACAGGCGGGTGCGGGGGAAGAGCTCGCGCATGGCATCACCGTGCTGATCGCTGTCCACATAATCGGACTCCGCCCCGGCGATCCACAGCACCGGGCCGTCGTACTGAGCCTCCATCTGAGGGAACCCTCCTATGGCAGGCAGGGACTCGCGCAGCAGTCTGAGGTTCGGCTTCCACCGGAGCCCGTCGCTGCCGGTGCTCAGGCTCTGCATCAGGAACCCGCGCACCATGTCTTGGGGAATGGGGCCCTTCAGCTGCTCGTCGGCGTCCCTGCGGGACTCCGTCTCGCTGAGGTCGAGCCCGAGCAGCGCGTCGAGAAGATGCTCAAACTCATCCATCTCCGGACGGTCAACCGGCGATATGTCCACGACGGTGAGGCGGCTGATCAGGTCCGGGTGCCGCAGGGCAAGCACCATGGCGGTCTTGCCGCCCATGGAGTGTCCGACCAGGGCCACCGGCCCCTGGGCGGCAATGCCGTCCTTCAGGTGCTCGGCGATCAGATCGGCCTGCTCGACATAGTCGAAGGTCTCGGTCCAGTCCGAGTCCCCATGATTGGGCAGATCGACCAGCACCGACTTCAGCTCCGGGCGGAGACTCTTCGCGATCGTCGAGAAGTTCTTGCCCTGGCCGAAGAGGCCGGGCAGAAACACCACGGGGGCGCCGTCGTCGCCCACCGTCTGGGTGTTCAGGGAGAACGCCATGGGTTCAGAGAGTGACCTCGCCCTTGGGCGTCTGGAAGGTGACGCTCATCAGGCCGGGAGTGCCTGAGGGGGCGACCCATTCCACGTCGACGTCGTCGAAGGGGTCTGCGTCGGGGGAGCCCAGCCAGTCGGCCACACGCTCCCGGGAGCCGGCGATGGAGAGTCGGGTCAGGCGCGCCTCGGGGGAGAGGCCGTCCTTCTCGTATGCGCGGGAGGGGTGCAGGTGGTCAGTGCCGTCGTCCCAGCGCAGGAGATAGGGCACCTGGGGATCAGCGATGAGCCCCTTGATGCCGATCTGCTCCCACGTCAGCTCCTGGCCGTCGGGGAACTTGCGGTTTCCCGGAACGGCTTTGCGTCCCAGGCGCTCCTCGAACGGGGAGAGCTCATCGACGGCGACGCACCATCCCATCCAGCCTCCGCCGACCTGTGACCTGTTGCGGACGGCCTGCCCGAAGGGTGCCTTGTCCGCGCTGGGGTGGTCCAGAACCTGCACAATCTCGAAGTATTGGCAGTTCTCCAGGGGAATGATCGCATTCGTGGTTCCGAACCGGGGGTGAATTCCGCCCTTGACGCGTTCCACGCCCAAAGCCTCGGTGATGGTGGCCACCGTGGCGTCCATCCCGTCGGGTCCAACTGCGTAAGAGACATGATCCAGCCGCATAGGCCCATCTTGGCACCGGGGGCGTGATACCCGAAATCGAGGAGCCGCAGAACGGCGCCGGCCCTTCTTCTACCGCGTGTAGAAGTGAAGGAGCGTGCGCGCGTAGAATCGACGGGTGCTCCACACCGCCCTGCAGCCGAAATGGATCGGAACGCTGATCCTCGCGCTGCTGCTGGCGACCGTCTTTGTGGTCATGTCGGCGTGGCAGTTCGGCGAGTCACGCAGCGAGGACGAGATCGTCAGCACCGAAGAGCTCAACACGCCCGTGGCGCTGACCGAGGTCTACGAGCCCCAGCGCAGCATGACGATCTACGAGGCGGACCGCATCGTCACCCTGGACGGCGAGATCGTCCCCGACACTCAGGCGCTCATCGCCTCCCGCATCCAGGGTGAGCAGGAGGGCTACTGGGTCGTGGCCGCGATGCGCGTGGACGGTGCGCCCGACGGCGAAGTCATACCGCTGGTGCTCGGATGGACCGACGACCCCCAGTGGGCCGCGGAGGCCGACGAGTTTGCGGAGGGGCAGAGCCTCCCAGAGCTGAGCGCCCAGGGGCGCCTGCTGCCGCCCGAGGCGCCGGGCCCCGGTTCGCGCGAGGGCCTGCCGCCCCGCGGCCTTCCGACCCTCTCGACCGCGGAGCTCATCAACCTGTGGGAGGAGGACTCCTACTCCGGCTTCGTGGTCGCCTTCGACATGGAGTTCGCGGGCGACGTCGTGGAGCCCGAGTCGATGGGGCTGGAGCAGGTGTGGGTGGACACCCAGCCGGAGACCTCGAACATCAATTGGCTGAACCTCTTCTACGCCCTGGAATGGACGCTCTTCGCCGGCTTCGCCTTCTTCATGTGGTGGCGACTGGTCAAGGACGCTCATCTTCGGAGGCTCGAGGAGGAGAGGCTCGACCGAGAGTGGGAGGAGAAGTGGCGCGCCGAGCAGCTGGCAGCGCTCCACGCCTCCGAGACATCACAGCAGAAGGACAGCAATGACTGAGCAGCACAGAACTGAGCCGAACGCCGCCGATCTCGGGACCCCGCCGCCTCGGCCCGGCAAGGGGCAGCGCCGCTACCTCGGCACGCACGAGCAGATTCGGAGCGCGTTCAGCTTCTACCGCGTGATGGCCTTCATCACCGGCATCTTCCTGCTCATCATGGTCGCCAAGATACTGATCAGCGGGTCCCTCTTCGGGTGGCACATGTGGCCGGGCTGGGAGATCTACATCGGAGGCACCACTCAGGCCGGCGAGAGCAACAGCATCGGATTCCACCGTCCGGACACTGTGGTCGACGCCCGGTCGGTCTCAACGCTCATCGCCCAGGCCCACGGCGTGGCCTACATCGTGTATCTGGTGGCGGGCTTCCGCCTCTGGTACATGCTGCGGTGGGGAGCAGCCCGCATGCTCCTGATCATCTCCGGCGGGCTCATCCCCTTCTTCAGCTTCTTCGTGGAGCGCAAGGTGGCGAGCCTGGTGACCAAGGATCTTAAGGAGAACCCGGACGCTGTCTCGCGATACTGAGCAGGGCCGTTCCCGGGGGAGCAGCAGGCTCTGCGGACGATAGGATGCGTGGGTGAGTTTCGAGACCCCGGCGCGGGAGCGCGCACAGGATGATGCACAGACAGTTCTGGTCGTCGACTACGGCGCCCAGTATGCCCAGCTGATCGCCCGGAGGGTCCGCGAGGCCCGGGTCTACTCCGAGGTGGTGCCGCACACCCTCTCCGCGGCCGAGATCATTGCCCGAAAGCCATCAGCCGTCATCCTTTCCGGGGGGCCGTCCTCCGTCTACTCCGACGGGGCGCCGGGAGTGGACGAAGATCTCTTCGACGCGGGCATCCCCGTGATGGGCATCTGCTACGGCTTCCAAGCCATGGCGCATGCGTTGGGCGGAGAGGTGGCCCGCACCGGCCAGCGCGAGTACGGCAAGACCGAGGTCCGTGCCACCACGGCCCCCCACGGGCTGCTCTCCGGCACGGATGAGCTTCAGACCACGTGGATGTCCCACGGCGACGCGGTCACCGCGGCGCCCGAAAGCTTCGAGGTGCTGGCCTCCTCCGAGGCCGCGCCGGTCGCGGCCTTCGCCGACGATGAGCGTCGGCTCTACGGCGTCCAATGGCACCCCGAGGTTCGGCACTCCCCGCAGGGGCAGCGCGTCATAGAGAACTTCCTCTACCAGGGCGCAGGACTGACGCCGGAGTGGACGGCCGGGAACATCGTGGAGGAGCAGGTCGCCGCGATCCGCGAGCAGGTCGGCGACGCGAAAGTCATCTGCGGCCTGTCGGGAGGCGTGGACTCCGCCGTCGCCGCGGCCCTGGTGCAGAAGGCCGTAGGGGACCAGCTCACCTGCGTCTTCGTTGACCACGGCCTGCTTCGCGCAGGAGAGGCCGAGCAGGTCGAGCGGGACTTCGTCGCCGCCACCGGAGCCAAGCTGTACGTGGCCGACGAGAAGAAGCGCTTCCTCAGCGCACTGGCCGATGTCAGCGACCCCGAGGAGAAGCGCCGAATCATCGGCCGCGAGTTCATCCGTGCCTTCGAGGAGGCGGAGCGAAACATCCTCGAGGAGGCGCAGGCCGAGGGAGCCAAGGTCGAGTTCCTGGTCCAGGGCACTCTGTACCCCGACGTGGTGGAGTCCGGAGGCGGTGAGGGAGCTGCCAACATCAAGTCCCACCACAATGTCGGCGGCCTCCCCGAGGACCTCCAGTTCAAGCTTGTCGAGCCGCTGCGCGCCCTGTTCAAGGACGAGGTGCGTGCCGTGGGAGCCGCACTGGGCCTGCCGGCAGAGATCGTGCAGCGGCAGCCGTTCCCCGGCCCAGGCTTGGGCATACGCATCGTGGGGGCGGTGACGGAGGAGCGCCTGGAGATCCTTCGGACCGCAGACCTGATCGCCCGGGAGGAGCTGACGGCGGCGGGCCTGGACCAGGACGTCTGGCAGATGCCCGTGGTGCTGCTGGCCGACGTCCGCTCGGTGGGCGTGCAGGGGGACGGGCGCACCTACGGGCACCCGATCGTGCTGCGGCCGGTCAGCTCGGAGGATGCCATGACCGCGGACTGGACCCGTATGCCCTACGACCTCTTGGCCCGCATCTCCAACCGGATCACCAATGAGGTGGAGGAGGTCAACCGAGTAACCCTCGACGTGACCTCGAAGCCCCCGGGGACCATCGAGTGGGAGTGACGGTAGCCTTCCGGACAAAGCGCGTCCGTGTTCGGGAGGAATAGCCGTTGAGCGAAGTCGACGACGTCGTCACCGAGAGTGGCGGTGATGGGGCTGAGGTGCTGAGCTGGATCGAATCCTTCGGCACCGGCACTGAGAACGACACCATGCTGCGATTCACGCCCTCGCAGCACAACGCAGTCGATCTCACCGACGCCAACTCGTCCGGGCTGATGCAGCTGCTGGGCGGGAGGCGCACGAGACTCTCGACCCTGCTGAACGATTCCGCAGTCTTCACCCCCGCGGCGAAGGCCGCGGCCAACATCCGTGCGAAGATCCGCGAGATGCGCGACGACCGCGGCATCGAGACCGGGTACATGGCATGCGGCATCGCCTCGTGGACAGAGCACGACGCCTCGGGCGGGTCCACCTTCACCGCGCCCGTCATGCTCATCCCAGTCACCCTGGGGACGCGAAGCGACAGCGGCGACTACGACCTGCAGTTCACCGGCCCCGCCCGGCTGAACCCAGCCCTGGCTCGTCACATGGCCACCGTCCACGGCGTGGTCCTCAGCCCGGAGGAGTTCTACGCCGCCGGGTACGTCACGGCGCGCTTCGACTACCAGCGCACCTCGGCGCTGCTCCAGAAGACCGTCTCAGCGGCGAGCAGCGACGAGCAGACGCAGGCTGAGGGTCCTGCCGGTGACCTCGAGTCCCTCCAAGTGTGGAACCAGATCTACGTCTCGACATTCGCCGACCTCGCCGACCTCGGCAACCCGCAGACGCTGAGCCTCGACCACCCCGTCATCTCGGCGATGGCCGCCGGTGAGCCCCTCGGCCAGCGGGACGCCGAAGAGGCCCAGGCGGCGATGCCTGCTCCTGACGACCGTGCCCCCGAGACCGAGCGGCTCGTGACCGACGCCGACGCAGACCAGCAGGAGGCGCTGGACGCGATCATGGCCGGCACGTCCGTGGTCGTCTCTGCGCCCCCCGGCACCGGTCAGACCCAGACCGCCGTCAACGCGGCCGCCGGACTGGCCTGGGCCGGCAGACGTGTTCTGGTGGTCGCGGAGCGCACAGGGACGCTGTCGGAGTTCAGCCGGCGCCTCTCCGCCGCCAAGCTGGGAACCTTGGCCGTGCACGTTCCTGCGGCAGCCGACCCCTCAGCGCTGCGGGATCAGGTCATACGAGCCATCAAACGGGCCGAACGAGCCGAGCCCCCTCGCCTCTCGGCGGTGCACAGGAAGCTGACCAGCGCGCGCCACCAGCTGAGAGATCACGTCGCGAGCCTGCACAAGGTCCGTGACCGGTGGAGCTGCTCTCCATACCAGGCCATGCAGGCACTCGCGGCGCTCACCAGCCTGAATCCGGCCCCGGCCACCTCGGTGCGCCTGCGCCGCTCCGTGCTGGACAACACGGTCGAGCGCTCGCCCGCGGCAGTCAAGCTCAAGCGGGCTGCCGAGTTGGGGGCCTTCTCGGAGTCCACGCGCACCAGCCCATGGTTCGACGCCCGTCTGAGCAACCGGCAGGAGACGAAGGACGCGCATGACCTCGTCAAGCACCTGCGCGATGAGCTGCCGGAGCTGAAGGCCCAGATGGAGAATGCGTGCCGCAGCGCAAGCATCCGTATGGGGGATTCGTTCGCGGACTGGCACGCCCAGGTCCTGCTCTTCCAGCAGGTCCAGGAGTCGCTCGGCAAGTTCAGCCATGACGTGTACGCCCGCGACGTGCATGACCTGATCGCGGCGACCGCGCCCGGCTGGTGGAGGCGCCAGCACGGTGTGGAGATGAGCTCCATGAACCGGTCACGGCTGCGCCGGGTCGCCAAGGAGTACATCCGGCCCGGTGTGTCCATCAACGATCTGCACGGCTCACTGGTCGATGTGCAGGCTGAGCGCGAAAGCTGGCTGAAGCACGCCCAAGGAGACTCGCTCCCCAAGGTGCCGCCCAAGCTGGACGCCCTGGTCGACGGCGTGGGGGAGGTGCAGACCCGTCTGCAGAAGCTCGTCTCCGGCTTGGCTCCTGCGGGTGAGGACGAGCAGACTCTCTTCGACCTGCCTGCCGAGGAGCTCTTTGCGACCGTGGAGGCTCTCGCGGAGGACGAGCGGTCCCTGCACACCCTTCCTGAGCGCACGCTTCTCACCGAGCAGCTCCGTGAGCAGGGCTTCGGGGAGCTGATCGACGACTTCGCCTCGCGCGAGGTCGAGTCCGGCCGGGTGGCCGACGAGCTGGAGCTGGCATGGTGGCAGTCCGCACTGGAGGCGATGATCTCCGGCGACGAGTACCTGGCCATGACGGCCGGCGAGAACCTGCGCACCATCGAGGCGGAGTTCGCGGAGGCTGATGCGGCGCACATCGCCACCGGGGCCCAGCGGCTCACCCACGATCTCGCCACGCGGTGGAAGGCAGCCCTCGAGGACCATCCTGAAGAGGCGGGGCAGCTGCGCGGCCTGCTGAAGAACGCAACGCCGTCCGCCGAGTCGCTGCAGCAGATTCCGGCCTCTTTGGTTCAGCCTCTGGTGCCGCTGTGGACGACGTCCCCCCTCGGGCTGGCAGAGCACCTGCCCGCCGGCTCCGCGGACGCACCGGGCTTCGACGCGGTGATCCTCCTCGACGCGGAGACCCTCGCCGTGCCGGCCGCTCTGGGAGCCATCTCCCGCGCCGATCAGGTGGTGGCGTTCGGAGACCCCGTCTCGGGTGCGCCCAAGCCCTTGGCCGTGTCCGCGGACCCCATCGCGCGGGCTGCGGAGGCGCACGTTCCCGGCTCGATCTGCACCGAGCTGGCCAGAGTGCTGCCGGTGCACCGCCTGCGCCAGGTCCATCGAGGCGTCGACCAGGAGCTCACTGCGCTGCTCTCGGACCAGCTCTACGACGGCGACCTCGTGCGGCTGCCCGATGCTTCGCAGCTGACAGGACTCAGCAGGCGCGTATCTGTGGAGCACGTCAGCGCAGCCGCCTCAGGCGGCCGCGAGACGGTGGAGTCGCCCACAGCGGAGGTCAACCGAGTGGTGGACCTCGTCTTCGAACACGTCCGTCGGAATCGAAACCGCTCCCTGGCCGTGGTCACCGGCTCGGCATGGCACGCCCAGCGAGTTGCCGATGCCATCAGGCTGCATCTGGCGAACCATGCCTGGGCATCGTCCTTCTTCGAGCACGGTGCTGCAGGCGTCCCGGGCGGATCCGGCGCCGGGGCAGCAGGCGAAGGCACAGGAGAGAGCTTCGTCGTGGCGCCGGTGGAGCGTGCCCACGCCGTCGTGCGCGACGACGTCATCTTCTCCCTGGGCTTCGGCAGAACGCCCCAGGGCAAGCCGGCAGCAGAGCTCGGCGAGCTCTCCGGACCTCGAGGGCGTGAGTACTTTGCGCAGGCGGTGACACGGGCTCGGGGCCGGCTGACGGTCGTCGTGTCCCTGAGCGCTGACGAGCTCCGCGAGACGGACCTGGACCAGGGCGCGGCCCTGCTTCCTGAGCTGCTGAGCCTGCAGACTGACTCTTCAGAGGCAGCCAGAGGCTCCGATGAGCTCACCGACCCGCTCGTGCTGGACCTGGTGGACCGGATTCGGGCGCGCGGCGGGCGTGTCGAGGACGCGTTCCGCGGGACGATGGACCTGGCCGCCTGTCCGCGAAAGATCTCGCCGGCCGCCCAGGTGACACCGGTGGCGATGATCTCGGACGGCACCGCCGCGTACGCGGCACAGTCCGTCCGCGAGCGTTCTCGGCTGATCCCGCAGCGGTTCCGGAGCCTCGGGTGGGAGTGCATGGTGCTGTGGACCATCGAGGTGTTCTCCGATCCGCGTCGCATCACCGAGTTGGTGGCCGAGAAGGTCGGCCTGTCGTCCGGACCCGAATTCGCAGAGGGCGGGCGTGCCAGACTTCCTCGACTCCGCGCCTCCGCCGGCACCGGCCCGCTGACATTCGGCGGCGCTGCGGATGCGTCGAATTCCTCCAGCCGTGTGCCGCAGCGTCAGTGGCTGAGCCCGCGGCAGCGCGGCAACCTCAGCCGATGACGGGCGATGAGGGCCGGGAGCGGCAGAGGAGGACGGGCCGCGGACGACGTCGCGTCACGGTGCCAGGCACCTCGGGGCAGTCGGAAGCGGCGGAGTCCCAGCCCTGGGTGCCGCTGACGGCAGAAGCGGTCCTGCCTGCGCGGGAGACCGATGAGCGGGCGGAAGCGCTCAAGCGCGAGCGTCCTCCCCACTGGGGCTGAGTCTTCCACCGACTCAGGTGCCGCCGCCTCGGCGCGCCGGTCGCGTCAGGAACCGGGTTCCTGCTGCGCGTGACGGCAGACGCTGCGACAGTGTGGAGCCATGATTGCCAGCTCGCGGACGCGCGTGAATGATCGCCGCACATCGCCCACGTCGGCTCGGCACGCGGCGCCTGACTCCATGCCCTTCGTGCCGCGCCGGCCGCGTGCGCCCCAGGTGCGCTCCGCTGCGATGCCCGCACCGGTCAGCCCCGCCCGCCGAGGCGTAGCGTCACCGCGCAGAGGCGGTTCGCCCAGCCCTCGCAGACCTCCACGCGTGCGACGCAGAATGCGCGGATCGGGGGTGCCGCGAGCGCTGCGACGCTTCCGCGCCCCGCTGGCCCTGCTCATGGGGGCCGCGGCGCTGGTCGCCGTGCTCATGGGCCAGCAGGGCGGGGCCTCGGACACGGTGACAGCCGTGCGGGTCACCGTCGACGTGCCGGCGGGCGAACTCCTGAGCGCCTCTATGCTGGAGGAGGATCAGGTCGACGCAGGGTCGCTGCCTGAAGGGTACGCCCACACGGCCGAGTCGTTCGAGGGGGAAGCGATGGCTGCGCCCCTGCCCGCAGGAGCGGTGCTCCACCCGGCCCAGCTGGTGGGCCCGGGCCTTCTCCAGGGCCATCCGGCCGGCACGGTGGCGGTTCCTGTCCGTCCTGCAGACACAGCAATCCTGGGCTTCATGTCCGCGGGCCAACGCGTCGATGTGCTTGCCTCATCGGACGCGCCCGAGGGCGAGTCTGCGGCTGCTCGAGTGGTCGACGCCGCGCCGGTGCTCTGGGTTCCGCAGGGAGGAGACGAGACCTGGCTCGGCAGCTCGGCCGACAGCAGCGATGTGGTCATCCTTGGGGTGGACGCTCAGACGGCAGAGGATGTCGCCGAGGCCGGATATCGCGGCAGGCTGGACCTCGTTCTCACCAGCGCCTCGGGCGAGGCCTCGGAAAGCTCCTGATCAGGAGGCAGTCGCTGCGGCCGACGAGGAGGCGGAGCTGGATGACGACGAACCGCCTGAGGACGTCTCTGAGCCGGAGCTCGAGGCGCTGGAGCCGCTGGCGGAGTCAGACTTCTCCGAGCTGGCCCCGGCAGAGTCGGAGCTCCCGCCGCGGGCGTCGTTGCGGTAGAAACCGGCGCCCTTGAAGGCGACCCCCACATTGCCGAACTTCTTGCGCAGCACCCCCGAGCATTCGGGGCATGCGGTCAGGGCATCATCCTCGAACGACTGGTAGATGTCGAAGGCATGGCTGCATTCCTTGCAGGCATAGGCGTACGTCGGCATTGAAACTCCATACTCGGCTCTCGCTAGGTGTGAGCACTCGGATTGTCCGAGTGCCGATTATATGCCTC
Organism: Nesterenkonia sp. NBAIMH1; assembly: GCF_007922635.1. Classification (NCBI taxonomy): domain Bacteria; kingdom Bacillati; phylum Actinomycetota; class Actinomycetes; order Micrococcales; family Micrococcaceae; genus Nesterenkonia; species Nesterenkonia sp. NBAIMH1. The sequence goes on along the minus strand of NZ_CP042335.1, from coordinate 334,288 downwards.
GCCCAGCGCTTCGAGGCCCTTCTCGGTCACGGCAGCCTGCACCCGCAGATCATGGGCCTCCACAGGAAACGATCCAGCCCTGAGCAGCTCGTCGTGGTGGACGACGCCGATGACCTCGCAGCTCAGCTCAGGGTCTGCGGCGCGCAGCTGCGACAGCGAGCTGAGCGTGGTGTCGTAGAAGCCGCCGCCCTGCCCCATTCTGGCACCCGACTCATCAATGGCGAGCGCCGGCACCAGCAGGGCCACGGGGCCGGAGGCCAGGCTGGGCAGGTCTGCGAGGCTCATCTCTGATCCGGGGGGAATGTCGGGCTCGCGCAGAGGCAGCACGGGATGCTCCCGAAGGGGCGTCTCTGGGGTCCATCGCCCCCATTGCAGCTCCCGGCTCCCGTCGTGCGGGGTGAGAGGAAGAACGACGATTCCGCCACGCTCAGCATGCCGCCGGAGGAACGGAAGCACGTCGGGCTCTCCGGCGAACGGCAGGTAGCCGACAGCGAGGGCCGATGGGTCAACGTGAGACTCCAGAGCGTCGGACATCAGGCGTGCCCGTTCGGCCGTCTCCTCGTCGGTGATCTGGGCTCTGCGCGCACGCAGCCTCCGCCGGGCCTCCGCTTTGCTGTCAGAGGCGCCGCTCAGATCCATGAGTCGATCCACATCCGCCATTGCCACTCATCGTAGGGGATCAGCTCAGCCGTCCACACCGGCCAGAAGAAGATCGAGACGGCGATGCTCAGCAGCGTGAAGCAGGACACGAGCACCGTGTTGCGCTGCCGCACGGAGGGCCGCGTCGTGTCCCCCCACCTGAGGACGAGGGCCGCAAGGATGGTCACCGCAAGGATCAGGAACGGGTGGAAGCTGATCGTGTAGAAGAAGAACATCGTGCGGTCGGGGAAGAGGAGCCACACCGCATAGCCTGCGGCGAAGCCTGAGAGCACAGCTCCGCTGCGCCAGTCCCGTCGTCCGAGCCACAGAAGCAGGACAACGGCAGCGGCGACCGCTCCGGTCCACCAGATGAGGGGGTTGGCGAGGTCGACGACAGCGGAGGAGCAGCGATCTGCGCCGCAGGTCTCTCCGGTGTGCTCGTAGACCTCACCCTGCCCGACCCCCTGATAGTGCATCGAGACGGGGCGGCCCATGAAGAGCCAGGTCCAGGGAGCGGAGGCGTAGTCGTGTCCTGTCTCGAGCCCTGTGTGGAAGTCTGCGGCAGCCGCGTGGTAGTTCCACAGTGAACGCAGAGCACCGGGCACCAGCGTCGCCACCCCCTCAGCGGGGTTCTCCTCGTGCCAGTTTCTGCCCCACCCGCCGCTGGTGGCAAGCCACCCTGACCAGCTCAGAACATAGGTCAGGAGTGCCAGCGGCAGAACAGTGGCCACCGCGGGAAGCCCGTCACGCACCAGACCGCTGGCCAACCACCGCCGGACTCCCACGGTGCGGCGCGCCTCGACGTCCCAGAGCACCACCATGATGCCGAATACCGGAATGAAGGCGAGGGCTGAGAGCTTCACCGCCACGGCGCAGCCCAGCAGGACTCCAGCGGCCAGGCGCCAAGGCCGCAGGGCCAGCCGGGGCCCCCACGCACGCTCAGCAGCGCTGAGCTGCTCACGATCCCGCGAGGCCCACTCCGCCAGCCTCCGACGCGTGCTGTACCTGTCGGCCAGCAGGGCGCCGAATGCTGCCAGGACGAAGAGCATCAGAAAGATGTCCAGCAGCGCGGTGCGCGACATCACCAGGTGGTGGCCCTCCACCGCCGTGAGCAGGCCTGCGAAGCCGCCCAGGAACACGGAGCGGAACATTCGCTGCGCGATCAGGGCGATGAGCAGCACTGCCAGGGCACCCGCCACCGCGGAGGAGAAGCGCCACCCGTAGGCGGTCTCGGTGCCGAAGATCCTCAGACCGATCGCAATGAGCCACTTGCCCAGGGGCGGGTGAACCACATAGGAGCCTTCATCGGACGGGCGAGGGTCCCCGGCGATGAACTGGGCATCGTGATTCTCCGGCCAGGCCAGCTCGTGGCCTGCGGTCATGAGCGCGTACGCATCCTTGGCGTAGTACGTCTCGTCGAAGATGAGAGCCCGAGGGTTGCCGAGGTTCCACAGCCGCAGGGCACCGGCCAGCAGGGCCAGCAGCACCGGCACGACCCATCCCCACAGGCCTGGGACGTACGGCGCTGCGCTGAGCCGCTGCTCCCACAGGGCGCGCCGCCGAGCCTCCGTGCCCCCGGACGGGGGTGGTTGGGACCGGGTCAGAGCTGTCACTGTGGGTATCCTACTTTCGATGAGCATCGCTCCGGCCGACCCCGGCCACACCGACCCCGACGACCAGCTGTGGGACACCCCTGTGGTGCTCGCCGCCACCCCGATCGGAAATCTCTCCGACACCACCGACCGGCTGCGGGAGCTGATCCGCACCGCTGAGGTCATTGCCTGCGAGGACACGCGGCGCACCAGGCACCTCATCAGCGGTCTGGGCCTCAGCACACGGGCGAAGCTGGTGAGCCTCCATGAGCACAATGAGGCCGCACGGAGTGAGGAGCTCGTGCGCCAGGCAGGCGAGGGAGTCAGAATTCTTGTGGTCTCCGATGCGGGAATGCCCGCGGTCTCGGACCCCGGATTCAGACTGATCGCAGCGGCAGTGGAAGCGGATGTGGCATTCACCGTGGCGCCCGGCGCATCGGCTGTGACAACAGCTTTGGCGCTCTCGGGGCTGGCGACGGATGCGTTCACCTTCGGCGGGTTCATTCCGCGCCGAGAGTCCCAGAGGCAGCGGCTCTTCGACCGCCTCCGGTCGGAGGAGTGGACGACGGTGCTCTTCGAATCGCCGCATCGCATCTCTCGCAGCGTCGACGCGCTGGCACAGGCGCTGGGCCGTGAACGGCGCGCCGCGGTCGCTCGTGAGCTTACCAAGCGCTACGAGGAGGTTCTGCGCGGGACTCTGGGCGAGCTCTCCCGTGAGCTGGAGGAGCGCCAAAGTGCAGGCGGCATCAAGGGCGAGATGGTGCTCGTGCTCGCCGGGGCCGCGCCGGGCGACGACGGATCGGCTCAGCTGACCGAGGCGGAGCAGGTGGAGGCGCTCGCGAGCGTAGTGCTGCGTCGGTGCGAGGAGGGGACGAGGCTCAAGGATGCCGCTAAGCAGGTCGCGGCGGAGCAGCCGGCGGGCGAGCATCGCATCAGCAGCCGAGACCTGTACCAGGCCGTCCTGCAGCGGCGCGAAGCTACCGAGCAGTAACAGGCGACGGGCTGTTCTGGCCCGCCGCTGTGCGGAATCTGATGGTTAGACTGACCAGGTGAATGCGACCAGTGACGCCCCAGTGAACCCTGCTGCGCCGAAGAGCCCCATCTCTGAGGCGGCCACCGAACAGGTCGTGCACCTGCCGGACGACTCCAACGTCACCGACGGTGTGCTCGCGCTGGCTGAGCGCCGACCCGAGCATGCGGTCTACGCAGTCCGCAACGGTGCCGGCGGGTGGCTGGACATTTCGATCGCGGGCTTTCTGAGCACCGTCCGAGGTGTGGCCAGGGGCTTCATCGCGGCGGGGGTCGAGCCTGGTGACAGGATCGCGATCATGTCCCAGACCTCCTATCCGTGGGCTGTGGTGGACCAGGCCGCGTGGTTCGCGGGTGCAGTCTCCGTTCCGATCTACGAGACTGCGTCCACGCATCAGGTCTCTCATGTGCTGGCCAACTCCGGCGCCAAGCTGGTTCTCGTCGGCGAGGAGTCGCTGAGCGCGAAGGTGCGCAGCGCCGCAAACATGGTGCGCGCCGATGTGACCATCCGCTCCATGGGCAGTGTGGCTGCTCTGCATGAGCTCGCCGAGGGCGGGGCGTCGGTCACTGACGCCGAGCTCGAGCAGGCGCGCACAGCACGCACTCTCGACGACGTCGCGACGATCGTCTACACCTCCGGCACCACCGGCAAGCCCAAGGGTGCGCGCATCACGCACCGCAACCTCGCAGAAGGCGTGGCGAACCTGCTCGACTTCTCCCGAGACATACTCGGTCACGGGGAGTCCAGAACGCTGCTGTTCCTGCCGCTGGCCCATGTCCTCGCCCGCGCAGTTCAGCTGGCGTGCATCCATCGCGGCATTCAGGTCGCCCACACCGGAGACACCAGCACCCTGATTGAGGACCTCGGGACCTTCCGGCCCACCTGGCTGCTGGCTGTGCCGCGCGTCTTCGAGAAGGTGTATCACTCTGCGGCGGCCAAGGCTGAGTCCGAAGGCAAGGGCGGCATCTTCCATGCCGCTCGGCGGACCGCCATCGCCTACTCGCAGGCCCGACAGGATGAAGCCGATGGGGCGGGTCGCGGTCCCTCGGCCGCGCTGCGGGCCAAGCATGCGGTGTTCTCGAAGCTGGTCTACGGCAAGCTGCATGACCGCATGGGCGGATGCGTCACCCACTTCGTCTCGGGCGCCTCTCCGCTGAACTCCGAGATCGGCCACTTCTTCACGGGCATCGGGCTTCCGGTCCAAGAGGGGTACGGGCTGACCGAGTCCACGGCCCCGATCACGCTGAACACCCCGGGGGCGACCCGCATCGGCTCGGTGGGGCTGCCGGTTCCGGGCAACAGCGTGCGCCTGGCCGAGGACGGCGAGATCCTCCTGCGGGGCCCGGTGATCTTCGACGGCTATCACCGCGATGAGGAGGCAACCTCGGAGACCTTCGACGAGGAGGGCTGGTTCCGCTCCGGCGACCTCGGCACCTTGGATGCTGACGGGTTCCTGACGATCAGCGGACGCAAGAAGGAGCTCATCGTCACCGGGAGCGGCAAGAACGTGTATCCGACGCCGATGGAGGAGACGGTTCGCGCTGATTCGCTCGTCGCCCAGGCCATTGTGGTGGGAGACGGCAAGCCCTTCGTGGCCGCGCTCGTCTTCCCGGACCCGGACAACCTGGCGGGCTGGGCGGAGCGGCACGGATACGGCTCCGGACTGTCCATCGGTGAGGTGCTGGAGCACGAGGAGGCCGGCCCGGCACTGCGTGCCCAGGTTCAGGCCCGCGTGGATGAGGCGAACGACCACGTGTCACGAGCGGAGTCGATCAGGAAGTTTGAACTGGTGGATGCCGAGCTCACGGAGGCATCGGGGCATCTGACACCCAGCATGAAGCTCATCCGCCAGAAAGTGGTGGCGGACTACGCGGACACTGTGGAGTCCCTCTACGCGGAATGAGACACTCCGGCGAGTAAAGTGTGGTCCCGTGGATATTCAGCACCTGTACTCCGAATACATCGGCCGCGCTCAGCAGGTCCTCTCGGCCTTGGGCCTCGAGGGCGACGTCGTCCAGCTGGACACGGTCTGCCTGGAGGTGAGCAGCCACGAGCGGTACGACCAGCTCAAGGCTCAGCTGACAGAGGAGGATGCGCGCCTGCTGTCCGAGAAGGAGATCAGCGGTCGACTCATTGCTGTCTTCGCGCCCGGCGCTCCGGTCGGAGGGGCCGGCAGTCGGTGGTTCGCCAGCTTCGTGGAGATCCCGCAGCCGAAGAGCGGTGCTGAGCCGGACGCCGAGGGCGTGAAGCACGTGCAGTTCGTCACGCGCACCGGCATTGAGGCTTTTCGTGAGAAGCACGAGCACATTCGCTTTGTGGAGCGCGGCAGCTCCGCCAATCGGCTGCTGGAGACCACTCATCAGGGGACGGTTCTGCGTTTCCATGACAAGAATCTGGGGGCCGTCATCGAGCAGGAGAAGGCTGCCGCTCTTCTGCCCCCGGTGGAGTTCGCAGTCCCTGGTCCGATGAGGGAGGCTCTGGTGAGTGCCGTGGAATCCGGCGAGAAGACTGCCACGACGTCGCTGCTCGCCGAGTATCAGGCCTTCGGAGAGGCGCTTCCTGCGGTCGGGGATCGAGGTGTGGTGGTTGACTCGGACAACCAGCCGGCCTGCGTCATCGAGGTCACCGACGTGCAGGTCGTCCCGCTGAAGGACGTCTCCCGCGCCCACATCACCGCCGAGGGAGAGGGCTTCGACGATCCGGGCCAGTGGCGTGCGGCCCACCGGGAGTTCTGGGACTCGGCCGAGGTCCGCGAGCACATCGGTGAGGACCTGGAGATCAGCGAGAGCACACTGGTGGTCCTGGAGCGATTCCGCACTCTTCCCTAGGAGGCATGGGCTCCTCCCGCGCTCCTCTGCTTCTGAGTGAGGAGCCGGGCCCCGCCGGCTGGGGCAGTCACAGGAAGGGCCCACACCTCTGCGCGCTCCTCCAGCGACGTGGCGAGCTGCGAGGCGTGAGCGGCGTCGTGGGCAAGAAAGAACACAGTCGGGCCGGAGCCTGAGACGATGCCCTGCATGGCTCCCTCTGAGAGCCCCAGATCCAAAAGGTCGTCCAATTCTGGAAGCTGGCTGACGGCAGGGGCCTGGAGATCGTTGACCATCAGGGCGGAGAGCGTCTCGGCGTCCGCCTGGGAGACCGCTCGCACCAGGTCCGGGTCAAGATCGGGATCCTCGGCGCGCACGCCGGCCTGCTCGCGCATGGAGTCCAGGGTGCGGTAGACCCCGGGGGTCGAGAGCCCCACCGAGGCTGGTGCGATGACCAGATGCAGCGTTCCGCGGTGCAGCAGCGGCGAGAGCTCGTCTCCCACGCCCTGACCGGCGGCTGCCCCGCCCATCAGGGCGAAGGGCACGTCTGCGCCCAGTTCGGCACCGATCTCGGCGAGCTGCTCTTTGGACAGCCCGGCGTTCCACAGTGCCGAGCATGCGACCAGGGTGGCTGCCGCGTCCGCGGAGCCGCCCCCCATGCCCCCGGCGACGGGCACGTTCTTCACCAGGGACAGGTCGACGCCGTAGCTCGGCGGCTCGCTGCCCAGCCACGGCCCAGAGAGCACCCCTTCGCGCTGCTGCCTGACGCGATCGCGCAGCAGTGCGGCAGCCCGGTAGGCGAGATTGCGCTCGTCCAGGGGTATCTCAGCCGGCACTCGCTCACCGGTGCTCTCATCGAGCAGATCCACGCCGGAGAATACGGAGCGTTCGGAGATGCTGACAGTGATGGCCTCGTCCTCGCGAGGCGAGGCTGTGACTCTCTCGTACATAGACACCGCGCAGTAGAGGGTGGCCACCTCGTGGTACCCGTCCGCGCGCACAGGGCCCACGCGGAGGCTGAGGTTGACCTTCCCGGGGGCTTCCGCCGTCACATGCCCGAAGAGCTGACTGTCTCGCATAGTGCCCCCAACCCTAGACGCAGGGCCTGACAAGGTTCCTGACCCCACGCTGGCCCTCGGCTGGGAGAAGTCACAGCTCGCGCAGAGCGGCAGCCAGATGAGCGAAGGCTTCGACGTTCAGGGTCTCACCCCGGGCTTGGGGGGAGATGCCTGCCTTCACCAGCGCCTGCTCGGCGGCACCGGGGGAGCCGGCCAGCGAGGACAGGGCCGCACGCAGCGTCTTGCGACGCTGGGCGAAGGCCGCGTCGATGACGGCGAAGACCTCGTCGCGGCGCACCTGTGCGCTGACCGGCTCGCGCCGGTCGAAGCGCACCAGGCCGGAGGAGATCCGCGGCTCCGGCCAGAAGACACGCTTGCCGACCACTCCGACCTTCCTCGTGTCAGTGTCCCACGCGGCCTTCACGCTCGGCACTCCGTAGATCTTCGAGCCCGGCTCGGCGGCCATGCGGTCGGCAACCTCCTCCTGCACCATCACCAGCCCCTTGGTGAGCGAGGGCAGAGCCTGCAGCAGGTGGAGCACGACGGGTACGGCAATGTTGTAGGGCAGGTTGGCCACGAGCACCTCCGGCTCGCCCAGGGCCACGGGAGGCCCGGCCTCGCCGGCGGCGGCATCGCCGAAAGAGGAATGGTGACCTATCACCCTGCCGCTGAGCGTTCCTGCACGGATCTTCATCGCGTCCTGCCGCACCACCGTGAGGTGATCGGCGCTCTCGGGACGGAAGGATCGGATCGTCTCCGGAAGCTGGGCGGCGAGCTTGGGGTCGATCTCCACGGCCGTGACATGGGCGGCCTCGTCCAGGAGCCCCAGGGTCAGCGAGCCCAGGCCCGGGCCCACCTCCAGCACGTGCTCATCGCCGCGCAGGTCCGCCAGTCCGACGATGCGTCGAATGGTGTTCGGATCGATCACAAAGTTCTGGCCCCACTGCTTGGTGGGGCGGATGCTCAGCCGGGCAGCCAGCTCGCGGATGTGCGCCGCCGAGAGCAGAGGTCGGGGAGACTCGGAGGGAGCGGAGGCGACCGCATCGGCGCTGGACCCGCTCATGTCCACGTCCCGTAGGCCTGGGCGGTGTTGAGCATGACCTGCTGGCACAGCCCGGGCAGGGCAGCCTCGCGCACCTGAGCCATGCGTCGCATGGTCTGCGGAATCATGTAGGGAGCGTTGGGCTGACCGCGGTAGGGGTGCGGGGTGAGGAAGGGGCAGTCGGTCTCGACGAGGATGAGCTGGGGGTCAGCCTCGCGGAGCCCGTCCCGTATGCCTTCGGCGTTGTTGAACGTCACGGTGCCGGCGAAGCTCATGTACCAGCCGTTCGCGTTGCATATCCTGGCCAGCTCGGCGTCCCCGGAGTAGCAGTGGAAGACGACTGCCGGCGGCAGCGCCGGGGCGTCCTTCAGCACGCGGACGACATCGGCGTGCGCCTCGCGGTCGTGGATCTGGACGGGAAGCCCGCGCTGAGCGGCAAGCGCCAGGTGGTCGTAGAAGGACTCCTTCTGCGCGGCCCGTCCGGCCTCTGCGGTGCGGAAGAAGTCCAGCCCCGTCTCTCCCACAGCGACCACATGCTCGGCCTCCGCCAGGGTCGTAATCTCCTCGAAGGCGGAGGCATACTTGCCCTTCTCCGCCAGCTGCGGAGCATCGTTGGGGTGCAGGGCCACCGCGGCTTTGGCGCGCGGGTCGGTCCGAGCGGCCTCGACGGAGAAGCGTGAGCTGGCGACGTCGTACCCCACCAGCACGGCGCCGCTGACGCCGACCTGCTGGGCGGCATCGAGATGCTCTGCCACGGTCACCTGGACCTGCCCGTCCCGGAAGTCCAGGTGAGCATGGTTGTCGATTACGGGAACAGGGAGCGGCTCCGGCGCTGGAGGGTAGTCGAGGCGCCGCTTCCGGCCCGACTTCTCCTCGGCCGGCTCGCGCACCGGCCCGCGCTCGCCGAGCGGCTCCGCCGCAGCGGGACGATAGGCGGCAGGGATCTCACCGGGGGTCACAGCTGATGGGCTCACACCGCCGGAGTCTACCGAGCGGGCGGCCGCTGCCGCTTGATGAGGAGTCATACGAGCTGGACCAGCCCTGTCACCAGCGCCATGACCGCGCCGAGGAAGGCCAGCGCGATCACAAGCCTGCGCACAGTGCCCGCCGCGACGCGCCTGCTGAGATGCCCGCCGATCCAAATGCCGACCAGGATTGCTATCAGGCAGCCCAGCCATACGGTCCAGTGGAACTGGGGAGTCTGATTCCCGCTGAAGGTGAGCTTGCTGCTGAGCGCGCCCGCAGAGATGGCCACCCACAGCGGCTGGAGCGTCGCGGCCATACGGTGGGGGTTCCACCGGGCAAGCACCGCGTAGATCGTCATGGCAGGGCCGCCCACGCCGGCCAGCACGGTTCCGGCGCCTGCGCCTGCGCCGGCCAGGATGCGCGCTGCGGGGCCGTCGTGCGGCTTCCTCCCCACCCAGGAGGCAATGATTCCGGCTGAGAGTCCCAGGATCACCAAGGTGGCCACCACCACGTAGAGCACACCTACGTGGGAGCGTTCAGCGACCCATGCGAAGAGCGGGGTGACGAGAACCGCCGGCGGAACGATCCACGCGATGCGCCGCCATTCGATGTCTCTCCACACGGCGGCGAGCATGATCAGAGGCATGGCCCCGCCGAGGATGTTGGTCAGCATCACACCGGAATGGGGGCCGAGCATCACGACGAAGAAGGGGGAGACGACCATGGCGAAGCCCAGGCCGGTCACGCGCTGCAGAGCCGAGGCCACCACCACAAGCCCGACGACGGCCGCCGGTATGAGCAGCTCGCTCACCCGGAGACGAATTCTTGGGTGGAGATATCCCGTTCGGGCTCGGAGACCGTGATCTCGTAGGGGCCGCTCTCGCGCAGCCAGGTCAGCTCGTATCCGGTCAGGTTGGTGATCTGGCGGGTGAACAGTTCGCGCCCACGGTCGGCGAGGAGCTCGTCGTGAATGGGGATGACGGTCTTCAGCCCGTCGAAGCCGCGCACGAACTCCACCTGCTCCTTCATCGCCGACCAGGGGGCCATGATCGGCAGTGCGAGGACATCGATGGAGGGCGGGGTGCTCTCCAGGGCATCGCCCGGGTGGAAGAGGGTCGGCTCCTCCGGGTGGGTGATCACGTAGCCGACGTTCCTCACGCGCGGGATGTCGTCGTGGATGACGGCGTGATCTCCTCCCACGACCTGCACCTGCAGCCGGCCGACGGCGAACTTCGCCCCGGGAACCACGTGCTGGACACCGGAGAGACGGACAGCCTCGTCCGTGTCAGTGGGCGCGCGGACGGCGGCGTCCGGGTTGGCCTCCACCAGAGCGGCAGCATGCTCGGGGTCCAGGTGGTCCGGATGCCGGTGGGTGATGAGGATGCCGTCCAGCCCCTCTGTGCCGTGCCACGCATCGGAGAACGCCCCTGGGTCCAGCAGCACGCGAGTGTCTGCGGCTTCGATCAGCAGGCATGAGTGTCCCAAGTGTGTGATCTGCATACGACTGATCCTACGTGTCGGCCTGAACGTCCGCCGGGCGATGAGCTGAGTCTGGACTGATTACCGACTGCGGGCGTCGAGTCAATACCCTGTTTCTGTGGCACATCTATTGGGCGCCGAAGCCCTGCATCTTCAGTATCCGACGCACACTGTGTTCGAGTCGGTCACCATCGGGGTCAATGAGGGCGATCGGATCGGGATCGTGGGCCGCAACGGCGGAGGAAAGTCGAGCCTGATGGCGATGCTCTCGGGCCAGCTGCAGCCCGACGCCGGGCGCGTGACACGTCGCAGCGGCGTGCGCTTCGGCGTGCTCGACCAGTCCGACGATCTGAGTGCGACAGACACCGTGGGCTACTCCATCGTCGGGGACCAGGCGGACCATGAGTGGGCATCGGACGCGAAGATCCGTGATGTGATCTCCGGCCTGGCCTCGGACCTCCCGTGGGATCGTCCGGTGGCGGAGCTCAGCGGGGGGCAGCGCAGGCGGGTCGCTCTGGCGAAGCTCCTGGTCGGCGAGTGGGACCTGATGGCCCTCGACGAGCCCACGAACCACTTGGACGTCGAAGGCATCGCATGGCTCGCCGGGCACCTGAAGCGCCGCTGGGCGAAAACCTCCGGCGGACTGCTGGTCATCACTCACGATCGCTGGTTCCTCGACGAAGTGTGCACCACCACCTGGGAGGTCCACGACGGCATCGTCGAGCCCTTCGAGGGCGGCTACGCGGCCTACGTGCTGCAACGCGTGGAGAGGGACAAGCATGCCGCAGCGGTGGAGGCGAAGCGCCAGAACCTGATGCGCAAGGAGCTCGCCTGGCTGCGTCGAGGGGCCCCGGCCCGCACCTCGAAGCCCAAGTTCCGTGTGGAGGCGGCCAATCAGCTCATCAACGATGTTCCGCCCCCGCGGGACAGTGTGGAGCTGAAGAAGATGGCCACGGCGCGCCTGGGCAAAGACGTGGTCGACCTTCTCGGCGTCTCGGTGGCCTTCGACGGGCGCACCGTGCTCAACGATGTGACATGGCGGATCGCGCCGGGGGAGCGGACAGGCATTCTGGGAGCCAACGGTGCCGGCAAGTCCACCCTGCTGGGGCTCATCGCCGGAACCGTCGAGCCCACCGAGGGTCGGATCAAACGCGGGAAGACGGTGAAGGTCGGCATCCTGGACCAGCAGTTCTCCCAACTGGCTGAGATCGAAGCCGACCGGGTTCGTGAGGTCCTCGCCCGAGAGAAGACGGTTGTTGAGGTCGAGGGCAAGGAGACGACGCCCTCCCAGCTGCTCGAACGGCTGGGATTCTCCAAAGCGCACCTGTCATCGCGGGTGGGCGATCTGTCGGGCGGTCAGCGACGGCGGCTTCAGCTGCTGCTGGTGCTGCTGAGCGAGTGCAACGTCATGATCCTCGACGAGCCCTCCAACGACGTCGACCTCGACATGCTGGCAGCCATCGAGGACCTCCTGGACTCCTGGCCGGCCACGCTCATCGTCGTGTCGCACGACCGGTACCTTCTCGAACGCGCCACCGACCAGCAGTACGCGATCCTCGGCGGATCGCTGCGGCACGTGCCGGGAGGCGTGGACGAGTACCTGCGGCTCCGTGATCAGCAGCAGGCACCGTCCGCCGCCGCGGGGAGCCGCGGGGAGTCAGCGCCTCTGAGCCCCAGCGGGCCGAACCAGGAGAAGGACTCCGGCGTCTCGGGCGCAGATCGGCGAGCTGCGCAGAAGGAGTCGTCATCGATCGAGCGCAAGCTGGAGAAGCTGCAGGCCCAGGTGTCCGAGCTTGATGAGCGTCTGGCCGCTCACGACCAGAGCGACTTCGAGGGCCTGGCCGCCATCACCGCTGAGCGGCAGCAGGTCCAGGCCCAGGCCGACGAGCTGGAGAACAGGTGGCTGGAGCTCGCGGAGATCACGGGATAGTCCTCAAGGGCCCTGCGGCTCCAGGTCGTCACTGGTGAGGACCCAGTCCGGAAGGTCCGCGCGGAATGCTTCGGCAGTCGCCTCGTCGGTGGTCAGCGACCATCGCACGAGGCCATCGACCTCAGCCTCATACTTGTCCCAGTTGAACCAGCTGATCAGCCGGATGTGCTCGAAGCTCTCGTGCACCTCGTCGGAGAAGACCTGCTTCCACCAGCTGCGCTTGATCTCCAGGCTGAGGTCAGCATCAGCGTCCGCCGAGACGAACGCCGCCGTCTCAGGGATCGCCATGGGCTTGTCGCGCTCCACCGCGTACTCCGTGTAGAAGTCCGGGAAGACGGTGTCGTCTCCGCCGAGCCCGTCGTAGGAGCCGGTCAGCTGCTGCGTGAACTTGTCCGGCTCCGGCATGCTGTCGGTGCCCCAGGGGTAGGAGTCGCCCCAGTGGTAGATGGTCATGCCCACCCAGTCGACCACGTCGTCGCCGGGGTAGTAGGAGGCATAGGGGTCGTCGCTCTCGGTGAGGTCGCCGTCGCCGTCAGTGTCGAGGGCTTGGTGGTCTGCTGAGCCCGGCTGGGCTTCGTATGACCCGCCTGAGTACGGGTATCCGCCGGCGTAGTTGGGCGCCCAGAGCATCTCAGTCGCCGGGGCGGCCTGGACGGCCTCGGCGACCTCCCGGAAGCTGCGCACGTATTCCTCGGGCTGCTGCCCCCATGCATACCAGGAGCCGTTCATCTCGTGGGCGTATCTGAGCAGGACCGGCACTCCGGATTCGTTGATGCTCCGGAGTACGCTCACCAGCTCCTCGATCACCTCAGGGGTGACGGCGCCCAGACCATCGACAGGCTCCACAGTCAGCATCAGCACGCCGTTGAACTCCGCGATCTGCTCTGCTGCTGCTGTGACGTTCTCCACGTCCCCCTCGTCCCATGGGAGCTCGACGAAGGAGACCGCGGCGCCGGGTCCGACCCCGGTCGTCTCGGCGAACTCGCCGAGGGTCTCGACGCCCCAGTCAGGGTTCAGCCCGAACACAGTGCGTCCCTCGGGAAGCAGCGAGGAGGGGGGAATGGCCGAAGCATGTGTGTTCACTTCGTTCTCTTCCTGCATTGCGGCGTCGGTGTTCTCGGCCCCGGGCGTGCATGCGACGGCACAGGCCATGATGGACAGCGGCACGAGCGAGCGGCGTACGACGATGATGATCCTCCTGCTGGCGTTCTATGCGGACAAGTGCTCCGCGACAGCGGATTACATTCCACCGGGCGGTGCAGAGCAGTTTGCTCTGAGGGCCGCGGTGGCCGCTACCCTGACAGGGAGCGCATCCATACTGGCACAGCTGAGCTGGCCAGGACGTCGTCATCTGCCCCGGAGGAACTCGTGCACATCACCCCCGCCAAGCGGCTCATCGCCGTCCTGCTGGCCCTCATGCTCTTCCTCTCAGCAGGCGCAGGGCTGCTCGCCACACTGGCCGACGCCGCAGCCGCCTGAGGCCTCGGTGCGTCTGTTCCCTTGGTAGTCTTGTCGGGCTTGATTCATCCGCCATGGTGTAAGGGCAGCACACCGGTTTTTGGTACCGATAGTCTAGGTTCGAATCCTAGTGGCGGAACGTGAGAACACCAGTGCGCCCGACCGCAGTGATCGTGCTTGCCGCAGGCGCCGGCACCCGCATGAAGTCATCGCTGCCCAAGATCCTCCATCCCCTGGCCGGCACGAGCCTCATCGGCCACGCCCTGAACACCGCTCGAGCCATCGAGCCTGACCATCTCGTGGCGGTGGTCCGCCATGAGCGGGAGGAGGTCGCCAGGCACATTAGCGAGCACGACGCCGACGTGGTGCTGGCCGATCAGGATGACATTCCTGGGACCGGCCGTGCGGTGGAGTGCGGGCTGGCGGCTCTTCCTGAGGAAGCGCTGGCCGGCACCGTCGTGGTGACCTACGGCGATGTTCCGCTGCTGACCCCGGCGCTTCTGAGCGACCTCGTCTTTGAGCACGAGGGCAAGGGCAGTGCGGTCACCGTACTCTCCGCCGAGGTGCAGGATCCCACCGGGTACGGCAGGGTCCTTCGCCAGGGCGATGAGGTCGTCGGCATCGTGGAGCACAAGGATGCGGACGAGTCGCAGCGGGCCGTGCGCGAGATCAACTCAGGCATCTACGCCTTCGACGCAGCCGTCCTGACTCGGGCGCTCCAGCAGGTCTCCACGGAGAACGCTCAGGGTGAGAAGTACCTGACGGATGTGCTTGCCATCGCTCACCGGGAAGGCGGCAGAGTCTCCGCCGTCGTCGCGGAGGACCGCTGGCAGGTGGAGGGCGCCAACGACCGGGTCCAGCTGCAGGCCCTCGGCGTCGAGCTCAACCGTCGCGTCGTGGAAGCAGCGATGAGGGCAGGCACCACCGTGGTGGACCCCGCATCAACGTGGATCGAACCGACCGTCACCCTCGAGCAGGACACCACCATCCTCCCGGGCACACAGCTGCACGGCGCAACCCACGTCGCCGCCGGTGCGGCCATCGGCCCAGACACCACACTCACCGATGTCACGGTCGGGCAGGGGGCCAAGGTCATCCGCACCCACGGCGCCGGTGCGGTGATCGGCGCGGGCAGCAGCGTGGGCCCATTCACCTACCTGCGTCCGGGCACGGTGCTTGGGGAAGCGGGCAAGATCGGCGCGTTCTACGAGACCAAGAACGTCCGCATCGGGGACCGCAGCAAGCTCAGCCACCTCGGCTACGCCGGTGATGCGGAGATCGGCGAGGACTCCAACATCGGCTGCGGCAACATCACCGCCAACTACGACGGGGTGGACAAGCACCGCACCGTGATCGGCGACCACGTGCGCACCAGCTCCAACACCGTCTTCGTTGCGCCCGTAGAGCTCGGCGACGGCGCGTACACGGGCGCCGGCGCCGTGGTTCGGCAGGACGTGCCGCACGGCGCGCTGGCCATCACGGCAGCGCAGCAGCGAAATCTTGAAGGATGGGTCGAGCGAAGGAGGCCCGGCTCCGAAGCGGCACAGGCAGCGGAGAGGGCTGCTCGCGCGTCCGCCGAACAGTCAGAGAACACCGAAGGGGCAGGGGAGCACCGCAATGGATGAGATCAGGGTCCACACCGAGAAGACCATGGTCGTCGCCTCAGGCCGGGCGCACCCTCAGCTGGGGGAGGAGATCGCGGCCGAGCTGGGCACCGAGCTGCTCCCCATGGACGCCTACGACTTCGCCAACGGCGAGATCTATGTGCGATCGGCGGAGTCCGTCCGGGGCAAGGATGTGTTCCTCATCCAGTCGCATCCGGCTCCGCTGAACAACTGGCTCATGGAGCAGCTGATCATGATCGACTCGATGAAGCGGGCCTCCGCCAAGCGCATCACGGTCGTCAGCCCCTTCTACCCCTACTCGCGTCAGGACAAGAAGGGCCGCGGACGCGAGCCGATCTCCGCGCGCCTGGTCGCCGACATGTACCGAACCGCCGGCGCGGACCGGATCATGACCGTTGATCTGCACACCGCGCAGATACAGGGCTTCTTCGACGGTCCCGTCGACCACCTCTTCGGGATTCCACTGCTGGCCGACTACATCCGTGGTGAGGTCTCCGAGGACGAGGTGACGGTGGTGTCCCCGGACACTGGTCGCGTTCGGGTCGCTGAGCAGTGGGCGGACCGGCTCGGAGGAGCGCCCCTGGCGTTCGTCCACAAGACGCGTGATCTGACCCAGCCCAACCTGGCTGAGGCCAAGCGCGTCGTCGGTGACATCGAAGGCCGCACCTGCGTTCTGATCGACGACATGATCGACACCGGCGGGACCATCTCAGGTGCGGTGAAGGTGCTCAAGGACGCCGGCGCCAAGGACGTGATCATCGCAGCGACCCATGCCATTCTCTCGGAGCCTGCGGCTGAGCGGCTCGCCAACTGCGGGGCCCGTCAGGTTGTGGTCACGAACACGCTTCCGATCCCCGAGGAGAAGCGCTTCGAGAACCTGAAGGTCCTCTCCATCGCTCCCATCCTTGCCCGCGCGATCAAAGAGGTGTTCACCGACGGGTCGGTGACCACACTCTTCGACGGCCAGTCCTGAGCGTCGCGGCGGCTACGCCCAGCCGGTGTAGCCGTCCGCGAAGTAGGCGCGGCCCTCCGGGGATCCGGTGATCGCATCGAACTCTCCGCGACGCCGCCGGTACGCGAACGCGTCGTCGTTCGGCCGGTTGTGCATCAGGGAGGTGGCCCAGTAGGAGAAGTGCTGAGCTTTCCACACCCGGTCCAAAGCGGTCTGTGAGTACTGCTCCAGGGCGGCTGTGCCTCCGTCCGGCGCCGCGAGAAACTCTTCGACCCTCGGAATGAGCGCCCGCACATCCGTGAAGGCCAGGTTCAGGCCCTTGGCCCCGGTGGGAGGCACCGTGTGGCCCGCATCGCCTGCCAGCACCAGTCGCCCGTAGGTCATCGGCTCGCAGACGTAGGAGCGGAAGGGGAGCACATTCTTGCTGATGATGGGTCCGCGCTTCAGCTGCGTAGCTGACCCGAGGACGCTCTGGATGCGGTCGAAGATCGCCTCGTCGTCCCAGTCGTCCGGGTTCGTCTCCGGGTCGCATTGGAAGTACATCCTCTGCACGGTGGCGCTCCGCTGGGAGATCAGGGCGAAGCCGTCCTGGGAGTTCGCGTAGATGAGCTCCGGCGCCGTGGGAGGGGCCTCGCAGAGAATCCCGAACCATGCGAAGGGATACTCGGTGAAGTAGTCGGTCCGCACATCCTCCGGGATGCTCCTGCGGCACACTGATCGTGAGCCGTCGGCTCCGATGATCATCTTGGCCTCGATGCGCCGGGCGCGTCCGTCGCTGTCGGTGAAGTCGATGGCCGGAGTGCTGGTCGTGAGGCCGCTGACGGCTGTGTCGCTGACCGACCAGTGGACCTCTCCATCCTCCTCCTGCCACGCGCGAGCCAGGTCGGTGAAGACCTCATTCTGCGGGTAGAGCCACACCGAGCGGCCGACGGCCTCCTTGAGCGGGATGCGCACCTGCGTGCCGTCGAAGCTGAGGATCGTGCCGGTGTGCTCGTGGCCCTCCGTGAGGACGCACGAGCCGATGTCAGCCTGGACGAGCATGTCGACCGTGCCCGCCTCCAGGATGCCGGCGCGGTGTGTGGTGCGGATCTCCTGCTCGCTGCGCTGCTCGATCACAGCAGCGGTGATCCCGCGCCGGGCCAGCAGGATGGCGGACATTAGTCCGGCGGGGCCGCCGCCCACGATGCCCACGTCGACGGTGCTGATATCTTCGGTTTTCGCAGCAGACATGGGACTCCTTGCTGGACGGGGCGCTGACCTGTCCAGTCTCGAGAACAATAGTGACCCGTGCCACATGTGATCCATTCAATGGAATGGCGCACGCGGGTGCCCTGTGTGCGGATGGGCCTTGTTCAGCGCGGGGTCTCGGCGGCCGCGCGAAGCTCGGGGGTCACGGATGCGCCCGTCTCATCCCCATGCTCCGGCGCCCTCTGGGGCATCTCGAGCCGGAGCATCAGGCCGGCCCCTGCGGCGAAGAGTATGAGCAGTCCGACTCCGGTGTAGAGCGCAGCAGGGGTCCATCCTGAGTCAAGCAGGCCGCCGACGATCGTGGGTGCCAGGATGGCGCCGCACCGACCGACTCCGAGCGCCGCTCCTACTCCCGTGGAGCGCAGGGTGGGGGAATAGGTCATGGGCGCCAAGGTGTACAGACCCGAGATGCACCCGTTGACGATCATGCCCAGGCCCACACCGGTGATCAGGGCGAGCGCGTAGACGTTGGTCGAGGCGATGAAGACGACGAACATCGTCCCGGACAGGGCGGCGAAGACGGCCAGCACGGCGCGGGGATCCCATGTGGCCGTGCACACGCCGTAGAGGACTGCCCCCACGGCTCCGCCGAGCATGAGCATCACACCGCCCATGATCCCCTCCTCGGGGGTGAACCCGACCTCGGTGAGCAGCTGCGGCGTCCAGGTGTTTGCGAAGTAGAAGGCGAACATGACGATGAAGAAGACTGCCCACAGGAACAGGGTGTTCCTCCGATTCTGCGGGGAGAGCAGTGCGGCGTAGGAGCTGCCGCCCTCCTCAGCGCCGCCCTGGTCGGCGGCGCTGAGGCTCGATGTCGAATCGGCCTGCAGGCCCAGGCCTGCTGCGATGCGCTCTGCGGCCGCGTCGGCGCCGGCGATGCCGCGGCTCTTCTGAACAGCCAGAAATTCCAGGGACTCAGGCATGGCCGCGGCGGTGAGCACGATGGCCGCGACGGTCAGGGCACCGCCGAGGACGAACACCGACTGCCACCCGAAGCTCTGGATCAGCGGCATGGCCATCAGGCCGCCCATGGTGGCGATGACCGGATACCCGGCCGCGTAGATGCTCAGCGCCAGCCCTCGATGCTTCGCGTTGGAGTACTCGGATACCAGCACGGTCCCGGAGGCGAGGATGCCCCCGACTCCCAGCCCAGTGATCACGCGCCAGAGCATCAGCTCCGGCATGGAGGATGCCGTGGCGGAGAGGAAGAGGCCGGCGCAGTTGACGATCAGGGCATGTCCTGGGAGACGGCGTTGGCGGTGAATGCCATCGCCTGCACATCGTAGCCGTCCAGGCCCATGAGAAAGGTCGCCAGGGCGACGATGAACCACTGATAGCGGCTCATGGGCCGGGCATCGAGCTGCTCGCGCATTGAGGTCATGCTCGTATTCCTTCTCTGAACGGGGGATGCGGTGTGCTGTGAATCACAGCCGCAGTGACCGTACTGAGGAGGTGGTGCGGGCCACAAAAGGCGTCCCACGCTGGGTCCATTGAATGAGACTCGCGTACGGCCTCGCGGTCTGCGCCGCGTCATACTGGCCAGCAGACGATGTGCTGCTGAATATGAAGGAGGCGCCGCAGCGGATGGCAAACTCGCGCTCAGGCGACGCCCTGCTGGACCGCGTGATGCGCATACTCGGCGCTCTCGAGCGGGACCCTGTCCTGTCTCCCGGTGAGCTGGCAGAGGCTGCAGAGCTGCCGAGGACCACCGCATACCGGCTGATCACCGACCTCGTCGAGCGCGGGATGCTGGCGCGCACGGCTGTGGGAGACATCGAGCTGGGCCAGCGGCTGTGGGAGATCGCTCAGCACACCGTGCTCTCCCGCACCCTGCGTCACGCCGCCCTGCCCTTCATGCAGGACGTCAACTACGTTGTGCAGCAGACCACGCAGCTGGCTGTGCTGGACGGCGCGGATGTGCTGATCGTCGAGCGGCTCTCGCGGCGCGGGGCCGTCTCGAATCCTGCCGAGGTGGCCAGCCGCATGCCCGTCCACCTCACCTCCATGGGCCACGCACTGCTCGCCTTTGCCGCACCGGGGCAGATGGACCGGGTGATGAGTGTCCACGGTGAGCGCATCAGGCGTGAGCGGCCCGAGTTCCTCAGGGAGCTCGGGGAGGCACGGTCGAGGGGCCATGTGAGGCTCGGAGGGCTGATCAACACCGACACGGCCGGAGCATCGGTGCCCATTCTGGATGCGCGAGGACATGCCATAGCTGCGCTCACCATCGTGGTGCCCCTCGCGTGGGATCGCCTGCCTCAGGCGCTGATGGCGATGCAGACCGCCTCGCGAGGGATCAGCAGAGCCTTGGCGGCCGGAGGCCGTCCCCCGACGCATCGGGGGCGTCCCGTTGAATGAAAAGGCAGTCGCAGTGATCCAGCTCACTAACAGAGACTGTCAGCACGATCACCAGCGGCCCTATCAAAGGAGCGGTCAGGCACATGACGTCGTCCCCCAACACCAATCCCGACGCTGCCGCAGCGACGCAGGATGAGATGACCGCGGAGATCCGCGAGGTCCATAAGGAGTACGAGCACGCACTGGCTCACGGCGGGCCCGAGGAGACAACTGCTCGGCTGACCTTCCCGCCCTATCGCAGCTCCCTGCTGCGCCACCCCACCAAGAGCCTCCACCACACTGATCCGGAAGAGATCGAGCTGTGGAGCCCGGCCTTCGGGGAGCGGGACGTGCATCCCCTGGAAGCCGACCTGACCATTCAGCACAACGGCCAGCCCATCGGTGAGCGGATCATCGTCACCGGACGCGTCGTGGACGGTCAGGGCCGGCCGGTGGCCGGGCAGCTGATCGAGGTCTGGCAGGCCAATGCTGCCGGGCGGTACATCCACAAGCGCGATCAGCACCCCGCGCCGCTGGATCCCAACTTCACCGGAGTGGGGCGGGCCATCACCGGGCCCGACGGCGAATACACCTTCACCACCATCAAGCCGGCGCCCTACCCGTGGAAGAACCACAACAACGCGTGGCGGCCGGCCCACATCCACTTCAGCCTGTTCGGCACCGACTTCACCCAGCGCATCATCACCCAGATGTATTTCCCGGGCGATCCGCTGTTCTCACTGGACCCCATCTATCAGTCCATCGTGGACCAGCAGGCCCGTGACCGACTGGTGGCCTCCTACGACCACTCCGTCTCCCAGCATGAGTGGGCAACGGGCTACCGCTGGGATATCGTCCTTTCGGGGTCGAACCGCACCTGGACCGAGCCTGAGGAGGGCGATCACTGATTATGCAGGACCTCACTCCTACCCCCGCCCAGACAGTGGGCCCCTTCTACGGGTACGCGCTCCCCTTCGAACGGGGCGGCGAGCTCGTGCCGCCCTCCCGGGAGGGATCCATCCGGTTCCACGGCACCGTGCGCGACGGTGATGGCAAGCCCATCCCTGACGCCCTGATCGAGATCTGGCAGCCCGACGCCTCGGGTTCCATCTCGCGGCAGCCCGGTTCTCTCAAGCGTGACGGCTACACCTTCACCGGATGGGGGCGCACCCCCGTGGACGACGCCGGGCACTTCACCTTCACCACCGTCGACCCCGGCCCCACGCGTGAGGGCGGCGCTCCGTTCATCCTGGTCTGTGTGTTCGCCCGCGGCCTCCTCGACCGGGTCTTCACCCGGGCCTATCTCCCGGAGAGCGATGCATTGGGAGAGGACCCGCTGCTGAGCAGCGTGGAGGAGTCCCGCCGGGGCACCCTGATCGCCCAGCGGGAGCCCGACGGGGGGCTGCTGTTCAACATCACCCTGCAGGGGGAGGACGAGACGGTCTTCCTGTCGTACCCGCAGACTCCGGCCCTGAACGGTCCAGCAGCAGCGGAGCAGAACCGGTCCTGATGGCGCCCTCGAGTCTGTTCACCCCGGCGTGGGCGAACACGCGTGCTGCGGAGACGCTCTCTGAGCAGGCCTTCGTGGACGCGCTGCTCGATGTGGAGGCCGCCTGGGGCGCGGTGCTGGCGGAGCACGGCTTCGCCGAGCGTCCTGATGCCGAGGAGCTGACTGCGATCGCCGCTGATCGCCGTCAGCTCCCCGCGCTGGCTCCTGAGCAGCTCGCCGAAGCCGCCGCGGGCGGCGGCAATCCGGTCATTCCGCTGCTGAAGGCTCTGCGCGCCGAGCTCGCTGAGCGCGGCGCAGGGGACTCGGCGCTGCACCGGGGTGCCACCAGCCAGGACATCCTGGACACCGCTGTTGTCCTGCTCTGCCGGCGAGCCGCCCGGCACGTCGTCGAGGACGCACGGGCGGCGGCCGCGTCCTTGGCCGATCTGGCCGAGCGGCATCGGGGCACGCTCTGCACGGCGCACTCTCTGACCCAGCACGCCCTGCCGACCGTCTTCGGCCTCAAAGCGGCTGTCTGGCTGGACGGGATCAGCTCAGCGGCGGAGACGCTCGCCCACGCTGCGGCATCGTTGCCCCTGCAGTGGGGCGGCGCGGTGGGGACTCAGGCGGCGCTCGTGCAGATCGCAGGCCGAGGCAAGGCCGCGGAGCTGACGGAGGCGTTGGGGGAACGCCTGGGCCTGAGCGTTCCCGACCTTCCGTGGCACGTGCAGAGGCAGCCCGTCCTGAGCCTGGCCTCCGCCCTCTCAGGAGTCACCGCGGCGCTGGGCAAGTCCGCCGTGGACGTCCTCACCCTCCAGCGTCCGGAGTTGGGGGAGCTGCGCGAGCCCTCTGCCGCGGGCAGGGGCGGCTCCTCCGCCATGCCGCAGAAGCAGAACCCCGTGCTGGCCACGCTGATCCGCTCCGCATCGCTCGCGGCGCCCGGCCACCTGAGCACCCTGCATCAGGCTGCGGCGGCCGCCGATGACGAGCGTCCCGACGGTGCCTGGCATGCGGAGTGGGCTGCCCTGACAGAGCTGGCTCGCCTGACCGTCGGAGCTGCGGATAGAGCCCGAGAGCTCTTCGCCGGCCTGATCGTCAACGAGAAGGCGATGGCGGCCAACCTGAGCAGCGCAGGGGATCTTCTGCTGTCCGAACGCCTGATGCTGACGATGGGCCAGAGGCTGCCCGGCGGCCGATCCCAGCTGCAGGCCCTGATCCAGGCTGAGGCGGCCGGCGCCGGGGAGCTGCGTGCCGGTCTCACCGAAGCGCTCGGAGATTCCCAAGCCGTCGATGAGGCGCTCGACCCATCCGGATACCTCGGGCGTGCAGACGAGTTCATCGACGCTGCCGCAGACGCCCACCGTCGCAGATCAGGAGAGAACCCCCTATGAGCCTGTCCCTGACCCCCAGCCTGCTCACGCCGGAGGCAGAGGGCCCTCGCCCCCTCCTGATGGTCGGCCCCTCGCTGGGCACCTCGGTGACGGCCCTCTGGGGCCCTGCCCTGCCCTTCCTGGCCGATCGCTTCACGGTGGTGGGCTGGGATCTGCCGGGGCACGGCAGCTCGGCTGCGCACCCGGGGCCCTTCAGCCTGTCGGACCTGGCGTCCGCAGTGGTTCGCGCGGCCGATCACGCAGCAGCTGAACACGGTGCCGTCGACGCTGCCCTCCCGCGGTTTCACGCCGGCGTGTCGATCGCAGGAGCCGTCAGCCTGACCCTCGCAGTCGATCACCCCGGCACGTTCCGCAGCCTGGCGGTCCTGTGCTCGGCAGCCAAGCTCGGAACCCCCGAAGGATGGCGCGAACGAGCGGACCTCGTCGCCCAGGCGGGGACTCCGACCATGGTTGAGGGCTCCGCCAAACGCTGGTTCGCACCGGGCTTCCTGGAGAAGCACCCCGAACGGGTCACCCCGCTGCTGCATGCGCTGCAGCAGACAGACCGCCACTCCTACGCAGCAGCCTGCCGGGCACTGGCCGACTACGACCTGACCGAACGCCTGGGCGAGGCGTCAGACCCCCTCCTCGCCCTCGCCGGCGAGGAGGACACGGTCTGCCCCCCGGCTGACGCGGACACCATCGCCAAGGGCGTGCCGGAAGGGCGCGCCGTCACCCTTCGAGGAGTTGCCCACCAGGCCCCCACGGAGGACCCCGAGAACACTGCCGAGATGCTGAAGGACTTCTTCTCATGACCAGCCCCGAACAGCACGAGCCGCGCACCGGCGAACAGATCTACGCCGATGGAATGGCTGTTCGTCGCGAAGTCCTCGGCGACGAGCACGTCGACCGGGCCACCGCCGCCTCCGACGCGTTCACCGAAGAGTTCCAGTCCATGATCACCCGGCACGCCTGGGGCACCATCTGGACCCGGCCGGGGCTCGACCGCAGATCACGCTCCATCATCACCCTCACCGCCCTCATCTCGGGCGGCTACTGGCACGAGCTCGAGATGCACGTCCGAGCCGCGCGCCGCAACGGCCTCGAAGCGGAGGAGATCAAGGAAGTCTTCCTCCAAGCAGCCATCTACTGCTCCGTCCCCGCCGCCAACGTGGCCTTCGGCATCGGCCAGCGCGTCCTTGCCGAGGAAGCCGCCGGAGACGAGAGCGCCTAGCGCGACACCGCAGTCCGATTCGCCCTCCCGTTCGTAGGAAAGGACCACCGTCATGACTCTGCTCAACCCCGACATCTGGTCAGGAAAGCTCTTCACCGGCACCTGGAGCTCTTCAGGCGAGACAGGCACTGCCACAGATCCGGCCACACAGGCCGAGCTCGGCAGCTGGGGCATGCCTTCCGCAGACGATGTGCGCGCCTCAGCTCAGAGTGCCGCCCGAGCCCAGCGTGACTGGGCCGCTCGTCCGCCGTCCGAGAGGGCCGCGGTGCTTCGGAAGGCCGGCATGCTCTTCGAGGAGCACGCCGCCGAGATCGAACAGTGGATTGTTCAGGAGTCGGGCGCTATTGCGCCCAAGGCTCAGCTGGAGACGCACATCGCGGCGGAGGAGTGCTACGAGGCCTCCGCACTGCCCACTCACCCCATCGGGGAGGTGCTGTCCACGGACAAGCCTCACTGGTCCATCGCTCGACGCAGGGCGGCTGGAGTCGTGAGCGTCATCGCTCCCTTCAACTTCCCCCTGATCCTGTCCATCCGCGCCGTTGCGCCTGCTCTGGCCCTGGGCAACGCCGTGCTGCTGAAGCCGGATCCGCGCACCGCGGTCTGCGGCGGCGTGGTGCTGGCCCGCATCTTCGAGGAGGCGGGGCTGCCCGAAGGGCTGCTGCACCTGCTGCCAGGCGGCGCGGAGATCGGCCAGGCCACGATCACGGCTCCCGAGACACGAGTGGTGGCCTTCACCGGCTCCACGCCCGCAGGCCGGAAGATCGGCGCCCTCTGCGCGGAGCACCTCAAGCGAGCCCATCTGGAGCTCGGGGGCAACAACGCCATGGTGGTCCTGCCCGGCGCGGACATCGAGAAGGCCGTCTCCGCTGCCGCGTTCGGATCGTTCATGCATCAGGGGCAGATCTGCATGACCACCGGCCGCCACATCATCCACGAGGACATCTACGACGAATACGCATCGGCTCTGGCCGAGAAGGCCGACGGAATCATGGTCGGCAGGCCTTCGGAGTCGGGTGTGATGATGGGGCCGATCATCGACGAGAACCAGCTCAAGAGGGTCGACTCCATCGTCCAGGACGGGCTCGTGCAGGGCGCCCAGCTGCTGGCCGGCGGCACGCATGATGGCCTCTTCTACCGACCGACGGTGCTGGGCAATGTGGCCTCCGACAACCCCGCTTGGTGCGACGAGATCTTCGGCCCCGTCGCACCCCTGGCCCCGGTGTCTTCCGTCGAGGAGGCTGTTCGTCTGGCCAACGATTCGCAGTTCGGGCTTTCACTGTCCGTGCTGGGCCCCGTCAGTGAGGCCATCGCTGTGGCGGACGCCTTCGACTCCGGAATCGTGCACATCAACGAGTCCACGGTGGCCGACGAAGCCACGGCTCCCTTCGGAGGGACCAAGGACTCCGGCAACGGCTCCCGTCACGGGGGTGCCGCGGCGAACATCGAAGCCTTCACAGAGACGCAGTGGCTTACGGTGTCCGGGAACATCCCTCCGTACCCCTTCTGAGCCGCGGGATTCCATTGAATGAGAGACCTTGCGACTGTGACACAAACCACGAATTACGGTTCCACATATGACTGACGCGTTTGTTTTTGATGGTGTGCGCACTCCTTTCGGCAAGGTGGGCGGGGCGTTGTCGGGGGTGCGTCCGGATGACCTCGCGGAGGTGGTGATCAGCGAGCTGCTGGCTCGGGCTCCGGGCGTCTCCGGTGAGGACGCCGGCGATGTGGTCGGTGAGGTGATCTTCGGCAACGCCAATGGTGCTGGCGAGGAGAACCGCAACGTCGCTCGTATGGCCTGGCTGTTGGCTGGGGGTTCGACGTCAGTTCCTGCCAGCACGGTGAACCGGCTGTGCGGGTCTTCGATGGACGCGGCGATTCAGGCTGCCCGCCAGGTGAGGCTGGAGGAGTCTGATGTGGTGCTGGTCGGGGGTGTGGAGTCGATGTCGCGGGCGCCGTGGGTGCTGCCGAAGACGGAGCGTCCCTTCCCGATGAAGAACCTTGAGCTGGTGAACACTGCGCTGGGGTGGCGGCTGATCAATGAGCGGATGCCTGCGGAGTGGACGGTCTCGTTGGGTGAGGCCACTGAGCAGCTTCGGGAGAAGTACGGGGTCTCTCGGATCCGTCAGGACGAGTTCGCCGCCCGGTCCCATCGCCTAGCGCTGGAGGCTTGGGATGCTGGAAAGTATGAGGGACTGACCGTGGAGGTTCCCGGCGCGGACCTGACCCGGGACGAGACCCTGCGGCAGGGCGTCAGTGCTGAGTCGCTGGCGAATCTGTCTCCGGTGTTCCGCAAGGAGGGCGGCACGGTGACGGCCGGGAATGCGTCACCGCTGAATGATGGGGCGTCGGCTGCGTGGATCGGGTCCCGGGCCGGCGGGGAGAGGCTGGGCCTGAAGCCTCAGGCTCGCATCGCCGGCTGGGGCGCGGCTGCCAACGAGCCCCAATTCTTCGGCTATGCGCCTGTCGAGGCCTCAAACAGGGCTTTGGAGCACGCCGGCCTGACGTGGGACCGTGTCGAAGCTGTGGAGCTGAATGAGGCGTTCGCGGCTCAATCTGTGGCGTGCATCGATGCGTGGGGGATCGACCCAGAGATCGTCAATGCGTGGGGCGGAGCGGTCGCGATCGGGCATCCGCTGGGAGCGTCAGGGACCCGGTGCTTGTCGACGTTGGCGGCCCGCATGCAGGCTGACGGGCAGCGGTGGGGCGTGGCGACACTGTGCATCGGTGTGGGTCAGGGCCTGGCTGTTGTTCTTGAGAACGTCGACGCGGAAGGGGAGTGAGGCATGTCGGTGAATATTGCGGCTGACCCTGCTGAGGCTGTGGCTGGAGTCGGTGATGGGGCGACGGTGCTTCTGGGTGGGTTCGGCAATGCTGGGCAGGCTCATGAGCTGATTGATGCGCTGCTGGACTCTGGCGCCAAGGAGTTGACGGTGGTGAGCAACAATGCCGGTCAGGGTGATGCGGGGTTGGCGCTGCTGGTCAAGGAGTCCCGGGTGGGGAAGATCATCTGTTCGTTTCCGCGGCAGTCGGATTCGTGGCATTTCGATGAGGCTTACCGGGCTGGTCGGATTGAGTTGGAGCTTGTGCCTCAGGGCAATTTGGCTGAGCGGCTGCGCGCAGCGGGTGCGGGCATTGGGGCTTTCTTCACTCCCACCGGCTACGGAACCACGCTGGCCGAAGGCAAAGAGGTCCGGGAGATTCAGGGCCGGAACTACGTGCTGGAGTACCCCTTGGGCGGTGATGTGGCGCTGATCAAAGCGCTGGCAGCTGATGAGATGGGGAATCTGGTGTATCGCAAGACGGCCCGGAATTTCGGTCCGGTGATGGCCGCTGCGGCAGCGCGCACAGTGGTCCAGGTGGAGCAGGTTCTGCCGGCTGGGTCCATCGACCCTGAGTCGGTGGTCACGCCGGGGCTGTATGTGGACACTGTGGTGGAGGTGCCCACCGCGTCCGGTGAGGCTGCGAGCAGGGAAGGAAGGCTTCGGCGATGAGTGAGACGTTGTCTCGGCAGCAGTTGGCTGAGTTGGTGGCGGCTGATATTCCGGCGGGTTCGTATGTGAATCTGGGGATCGGTCAGCCTACGACGGTGTCGGATTATCTGACCCCGGAGCAGGGGGTGACTCTGCATACCGAGAATGGGATGTTGGGGATGGGTCCGGCGGCGCAGGGGGATGAGGTCGATGGTGATCTGATCAATGCGGGCAAGATCCCGGTCACGGAGCTGCCGGGGACCAGCTATTTCCATCATGCTGATTCCTTCGCGATGATGCGTGGGGGGCATTTGGATGTGTGTGTCCTGGGTGCTTTTCAGGTCTCTGCTGGTGGGGATCTGGCCAATTGGTCCACTGGTGCCCCGGATGCGATTCCGGCGGTGGGCGGTGCGATGGATCTGGCGATCGGGGCTAAGGATGTGTTTGTGATGATGAGCCTCTTCGCCAAGGACGGTACGGCGAAGATTGTTCCGCAGCTGGGGTATCCGGCGACGGGGCTGGGGTGTGTGAGTCGGGTCTATACCGATCATGGGGTCTTCCACATCGAAGAAGGTGGGGTCAGGCTGCGTCAGGCCTACGGGCTCAGCGCCGAGGAGATCCAGGATCGTCTGGACTTCGAGCTGCTCACCGACTGACCCCCTCCCCGAACAGACCCACATCCCGTCCGGTCCACATTCCCATCGCGGTGTACACCGCGATGACCCCTAGGCTCAGCACAAGGGGCACTGTCCAGGTGCCGCTGACCTGGAAGAGGTACCCGGCCGCGAGGGGGGCAGTGCCGCCGATGATGTAGCCCACTCCTTGGGCCATGCCTGAGAGCTCGCCGGCCTGCTGCGGCCCCTCCGCGCGCAGGCTGATCATCGTCAGTGCCAGGAGCAGAGAGCTGGCCGAGAAGAAGCCGCTGACGACGGCCCACAGCAGCATCAGCTCCGGCAGCAGCACCATCCCCAGGCTGCCGACAGCCATTCCCGCTCCGGTGACCCCCACCACGAGCCGGTGGTCCCGGGCTTTCTGCAGAATGCGGGAGATCAGCAGCATCGCCGCAATGCCCGTCGCCTGATAGATGCCCACTCCCAGTCCCGCCGTCACGGCGCTGAACCCGTGATACGTGTGGATGGCGGCAAGCCACGTCAGGAAGAAGTAGAACATCGCTGACTGGAAGCCGAAGAAGATCATGACTCCCCAGGCCAGGGAGCGGACCACACGGAGCGGGATGAGTCCTCGCGCCCCGTCCTGCTGCTGTCGACGGCCTCACCGGGGCCGCTGCGGCCCAGGCGCCACCCCCAGAGGAGCGCAGCGAGAAGCGAGAGAGCAGCTGCTGCTGCCAGGGCAAGCTCCCAGTTCAGCGCGCCTGACAGCGGGACGGCCGTGCTTGAGGCGAGCGCGGCCACACCGGTCATCACCGCCGTGTAGGCGCCCGTCATCACGGGCACCCGATCTGGGAAGTCCCTGCGCCCCACTGCTGGGAGCACCACGTTGAGGACCGCCACGGCCGCAGAGAGGATGAGCGTTCCGACGAACAGCGGCACCGCCTCGCCCCCCGCGGATCTGGCGACAGTGCCCAGCGTCAGCACGGTCAGGGCGGCAAGCACGGTGCGGTCCATGCCCCACCGCCGAGACAGCAGGTGGACGAAGGGGGAGACGAGGGCGAAGGTGAAGACGGGCAGTGCGCCCAGCGCCCCCAGGGCAGTGGGCCCTGCGCCCGTCTCATCTCCTATGGTCTCCAGCAGCGGCCCGACGGCGCTGATGGCAGGCCGCAGGTTTGCCGCGGCAACGAAGACGAGAGTCGCAAGTGCAAGGTGTGATGATGCTCTGCTCCCTGACAACGGCCCCTCCATGTATGTGGCGTAGGCCACAGTCTTGTGGAGAGACTGCAGTCCAGCCCTGCAAGTCCCACTGAATGAGTCCGAGCCAAGCAGAACTGTGCCCTGTGTCACATGATGGCTGAACAAGGACGACTCAGCTGCACCCACAGGAGGCACACATCGTGGCACCCGAAACCTCATCCCGGCGAAGGCCGACCTCTGGTCGGTCCTGGGGCTCACCCGTTCTGGGCCTCACCGGGATCCTCGCCTTCCTGGCGATATGGGAACTGCTTCCCAGACTAGGCCTCGCTGACAGCCGATACCTGCCGCCCGCCACCGAAGTGCTGATCACAGCGGCGGGCAATCTGGCCGACGGCGGCTTCTGGTCCTCCGTAGGCGTCACGATGCAGGCCTGGGCAATAGGACTCTTCATCGCCACAGCAGCCGGCACCATTCTCGGCCTCGTGATCGGCATGAGCAGCTTCCTGCGCCGCTACACCCACTCGACCATCGAGTTCCTGCGGCCCATCCCTTCCGTGGCACTGATCCCATTGGCAGTGCTGCTCTTCGGCATCGGCCTGGACTCCGCTCTGCTGCTCATCGTCTACGCCTGCTTCTGGCAGGTGCTGATTCAGGTCCTCTACGGAGTCGGCGACATCGACACGGTGGCGATGAACACCGCACAGTCCTACCGATTCAGCTACTGGCAGCGGATTCGCGACGTCGTCATCCCGACGATGCTCCCCTATCTGATGACCGGACTGCGTCTGGCCGCGGCTGTCGCACTGATCCTCGCGATCACCGCAGGTCTGGTGATCGGCACCCCGGGTCTGGGCAGCGACATCGCGCTGTCGCAGCAGGGCGGTGCCATCACCAACATGTACGCCCTCATCCTGGCGACGGGGGCCCTGGGCGTCGTGATCAACTTCGGTGCTCGCCTCCTGGAGCGCCGCGTCCTGTCATGGCACACATCCGTCCGAGGGGAGCTCGCATCATGAGGATCTTCAAGCGCTATATCTCGCCGGTGCTGGCGCTCTTCGCCCTGCCGGTGCTGCTGATCGCAGCGTGGTGGGCGTACGCGACCACCAGCCCAAGCTTCTTCGTCCCCGAGCCCATTCCGCTCGCTGAGACGTTCGTCGACACCTGGATCACCGGCGAGCGTCTCACCCGGGATGTCCTTCCCAGCCTCCAGCGACTCCTCATCGGCCTGGCCCTCGCCCTGATCCTCGGGGTGGTGCTCGGACTGCTCATCGGCCTCAACCGCGTGATCCGGCAGCTCACCGAGCCCGTGTTCGAGTTCTTCCGGGCCCTTCCCCCGCCGGTGCTGATCCCCGTCCTGATGCTCCTCATCGGAGTCGGCGCCCCCATGCAGGTCGCGGTGATCGTCTCGGGCTGCATCTGGCCGATCCTCCTCAACACCATCGAGGGCGTCCGGGCCATCGACCCCGTCCAGTCCGAAACATCACGCAGCTACGGGCTGAGCGGCTTCAACCGTGTCAGGTACCAGCTGCTTCCAGCGGCCGCCCCAACGATCATGGCCGGTGTTCGCCAGAGCCTGTCGATCGGCCTGATCCTGATGGTCATCTCCGAGATGTTCGCCACGTCCTCGGGACTCGGATTCACCATCGTGCAGTTCCAGCGCTCCTTCGCGATCTCCGAGATGTGGTCCGGGATCGTAGTCCTGGGACTCATCGGCGTGACCCTGTCCTTCATCTTCCGATTTGTAGAGCAGCGCCTCCTGCGCTGGTACCACGGCCTGAAAGAGGTAGAAAATGCAGCCTGACACCGCCGCCCAGCTCCCCGAGGGCAAGACCCTCCCCGACGATCAGACCCTGCTGAGGATTCGGGGACTCAAGAAGACCTACCGGTCCGATGCCGGACCCATCGAAGCTGTCCGCAGCATCACCTTCGACCTGGCCCGCGGCGACCTCGCCTGCCTCGTGGGGCCCTCAGGCTCGGGCAAGACCACGCTGCTCAAGTGCATCGCCGGGCTCCTGGAGCCCACGGACGGCGAAGTGATCCTCCACGGTGAACCGGTTCACGGACCTCCCAAGAACATGGCCGTCGTATTCCAGGAGTATGGCCGGTCCCTCTTCCCGTGGCTTCGGGTCGATTCCAATGTGGAGCTGCCGCTGAAGAATGCCGGTGTGCCCAAGAGCGAGCGCAAGAAGCTGGTGGAGGACGCTCTGGAAGCCGTGGGGCTCAGCCACGTGCCCCGGTCATACCCCTGGCAGCTCTCCGGGGGCATGCAGCAGCGTGTGGCGATCGCCCGGGCGATCGCCTACCAGCCCGAAGTCCTCCTGATGGACGAGCCGTTCGCGGCTGTCGACGCTCAGACTCGTGCCGACCTTGAGGATCTGATCCGAAAGCTCTGGATGGAGCACGGGCTGACGATCCTCTTCATCACCCACGACATCGACGAATCCGTGTACCTGGGGCAGCGGGTCCTGATGCTCTCCTCCTCGCCGACCGTGGTGCAGGACGACATCGACATTGACCTGCCCCGCGAGCGCACCCAGCTCGAAACACGATCGGAGCAGCGCTTCACAGAGCTCCGCCACCACGTGTACCAGCAGATCCAGAAGGCTAAGCACGACGCCAGCGCCTCATCGGCCTGAAATCCACGAGAAAGGGAAACACACCATGTCACATCGCTCACTCCAGGACGTGCTCGACGGGGCCGACAGCACCGTCGACCTGCTCCGAAACTCACAGCTCGGGGCCTACGTCTACCCCGTCGTCCCCACGGAGTTCTCCAACTGGCGCACCGAGCAGAAGGCCTGGCGCGAGGCGGCGGTGCTCTTCGACCAGTCCCACCACATGGACAACCTGTTCATCACGGGTCCCGACGCGCTGAAGCTCATCTCGGACACAGCCATCAACTCGGTGGCCAACTTCGAGGTCAATAAGGCCAAGCAGTACGTGCCGACCACTCCCTCGGGACACGTCATCGGTGACGGCATCATGTTCCGCCTGGCCGAGGAGGAGTTCGTCTACGTCGGGCGCAGCCCTGCAGCGAACTGGCTCCTGTTCCACGCCGAGACCGGCGGCTACAACGTCGAGGTCGAGGTGGACCGACGCTCGCCCTCCCACCCGATGGGACGCCCCGTCTCGCGCCGGTACTACAGGTTCCAGATCCAGGGCCCGAACGCCTGGAAGGTCATCGAGAAGCTCCACGGCGGCTCCCTCGAGCAGCTGAAGTTCTTCAACATGTCCTCCATGAACATCGGCGGCAAAGAGGTCCGCACCCTCCGGCACGGAATGGCCGGAGCTCCAGGCCTGGAGCTGTGGGGACCCTACGAGGACTACTTCGAGATCCGCGACACGATCCTCGAGGCCGGCGCCGAGTTCGGGATGGTGCCCGTGGGTTCGCGAACCTACTCATCCAACACCATCGAGTCTGGCTGGATCCCATCACCGCTGCCGGCCATCTACACCGGCGAAGAGCTGCGCGGCTACCGTGAGTGGCTCGGCGCCGACAGCTACGAGGCTGTCAACGCGCTCGCAGGCAGCTATGTGGGCGGCTCGATCGAGGACTACTACCTCACGCCATGGGAGCTGGGCTACGGCGGCTTTGTGCGGTTCGACCATGACTTCATCGGTCGTGAGGCGCTCGAGCAGGTGGACCCGGCGACCCAGAAGCGCAAAGTGACGCTGGCCTGGAACGCAGAGGACATGAAGAAGATCTGGGGCTCGCTCGTCGATGTGGACGGCCCGCAGTACAAGTACTTCGACCTCCCCATGGCCCAGTACGGCTCGTCGAACTACGACGCCGTCCTCGACGCAGAGGGGACCACCGTGGGCCTGTCGATGTTCACCGGCTACACCGCCAATGACCGGACGGTGCTCTCGCTGGCCACCGTCGATGCCAATGTGCCCGAGGGTGCTGAGGTCAAGGTCCTGTGGGGCGAGCCCGGCGGAGGAACCTCCAAGCCCACCGTTGAGCCGCACGAGCAGATTGAGGTGCGGGCTGTGGTCACCCCTGTGCCCTACTCGTTGGTTGCGCGCAAGGAGTACGCAGGAGGCTGGCGGACCAGCCAGTCCTAGGCTGAAGCCACAAAGAAGGGAGGGGGCCCGGATCGGGCTCCCTCCCTTCTTTGTGCGCGCGAACGATCAGTCGCGCAGCGAGTACTCGTTGAAGAGCTCCTCGATGTCGATCGGCTCGGGGATGATGTCGCTGTCCGCGGAGATGTCGTTGATCTGCTGGAGCGAGTCCTCGTTGACTGCTGCCGGGTAGTGCGCCAGCGTCAGCTCCTCGAGCACCTGCTCATCGCTGTCCATGTATGTGGGCAGCGTCTCGCGGACCACATCGTGATTCTCATCGGCGAACGTCTGGGCCTCACCCATAGCCTCTGTGAAGGCCTCCGTGATCTCAGGGTTCTCCTCTGCATATGTCCCAGCGGTGAACCACACGGCCACGGTGAGGTCCTCAATCGGGTTGGCATAGTTGGAGAAGACTGACCGTGCACCGTCGTTCCTGGTGATGGTCTGGAACGGCTCCACGGACGCGGCCGCGTCCACCTGGCCGGACTCCAGCGCGGCCGGCATGTCCGGGAACGGCATCTCGACGAAGTCGATGGCGTCAGAGTTCCCGCCTGCCTGCTCCACCGCTTCGCTGATCGTGGAGTCCGAGATGTTGCTGAGCGTGTTCACCGCGATGGATGCGCCCTCCAGGTCTTCGATCTCCTCGATGTCGGAGTCCTCAGAGACGACGACCGAAGCGAAGTCCTCATCCGGATCGCCGGTGGTTGCGCTGCCGCCGGCGAGAATGTCGATGTCCAGTCCCTGGGCGTGAGCGATGACCAGCGAGGTGACGTTGCTGAACCCGAAGTCCATGTCTCCGCCGGTGACGGCGGGCAGCAGGGCAGCGCCGCCCTGGGCCTGCGTGATGGTGACGTCCAGGCCGTGGTCCTCGAAGATGCCCTCTTCCACGCCGACATAGAGCGGCGCGGTGTCGACGATGGGCAGTGCGCCGACTTCGATGGGAGTGAGCTCGCCGTCGTCGCCGGGCTCAGCGCCGCCCTCGGCGTCGCCGTCGCCGTTGCAGGCGCTGAGGGTCAGCGCTGCGATGCCTGCGGTGAGCAGCATGGTCTGGCGGGCGGGTGCCCACCGTCGGGTGGAATCGGTCCTAAGCATGGGGGTTCCTCTCGTGCGGTGTACTCGTGTGTGAGTCATATCACACTCGCTGATCTCGTCCGCGGAGCAAAATCGGGTCCCATCCAATGGGCTGATCTACGCAGCGGCAGCTGAGGCGGGTCGTGACGGAGGAAGGTGATAGGACCGCAGGTGCTTGGAGATGCTCCGCGCCGCTGCCTGCAGCGAGCTCACGTAGAGGCCGAGCTTCGAATCGTCGCTCGGGACCACCAGCGTCAGTGCGGCCACCGCGCTGGCATGCTCATCGATCACGGGTGCGGAGATTCCCATCGTGCCGGTGTGGATGGCCTCGTTGATGCGTGAGAATCCGCGTCTGCGTGTATCGGCAAGCTCCGAGCGCAGCTGCGGGCGCTCGGAGGCGATGCGGTGCTGCTGCTGCCGGATGACTGACTCGGCGGTCTCTCGGGGGGAGTAGGCGAGCAGCACGTGCCCCATGGAGGTCAGGTGGACTGGCATGTGAGTGCCCACTTCCGCGGGGTTGGTGACGGCGCCGGTGCGGGACAGGCGTTCGACGATCAGCACCTGAGCGTCCTCGAGGACGGCGAGCTGTACGGTCTGCCCGACGAGGCTGTTGAGCTCCTGCATCTGGGGCAGGGCGGCCTGGCGAAGCATGGCTGCCAGGGGAGTGTGCTGCGCCATGCCCCAGATCCGCCTGCCCAGGGTCACCTCGCCCCGGGCGTCCCGCTGGAGGAGCCCCCTGCGCGCCAAATCATCGATCAGGCGGTATGCGGTGCTCTTGGGGAGCCCGGTCTGGCGGGCCAGCTGCCCGGCGGGCAGGTGCTGCTCCATCTCCACGATGCTGAGTATGCGCATGACGCGGTCGAGGACAGCTTCGCCTGAGGCTGAGTTCGCCATTTCTTCGTCCTTCCGCTGAGGGGTGCTGGTCACGCTCCTCTCATAGTGTGATACGAGTCACAGACACCGCCAAACTGTGCGGCCAAATGGTCGCGTTATCCCGGTGAATGGGAGAAACTCTGACGGAGGCGACGAGTGAGGGCATCATCTGTGTGATGCAGGGCACACAAGTCCCGCTCAAGGGTAGAAGGAGTGTTTGATGGCACGATCACTGGCGACGAACGAGGACGAGCGGCGCACGCTTCACACCCTGGCGCACAATCTCAGCTACGAAGTGATGCCGTTCAAGACGGCGGTGGAGAAGGTGCGGGCCCACGTACCCACAGAGGTCCCGCTCACTGTCACCGCCACCGGGGGCAAAGGCCTCGAGCCCACGCTGGACGTCTCCGCGCAGCTGGCCGGAAGCGGCTATTCCGTGGCACCCCACGTGCCGGCGAGGCTGGTCTCCGGACCCGACGAGCTCAACACCATCGTCGAGCGGCTCGAGGCGGCCGGAATCGATCGCCTCTTCGTCATCGGCGGCGACGCTGAGGAGCCTGCGGGGGAGTTCCACGAGGCTCTCGACCTGCTCCGAGCGCTCGACGAGAGAGGTCACCACTTCGTCGACATCGGCATCGGCGGCTACCCCGAGGGACACGCCTTCTTCGACGATGCGGTGATCGGCGAAGCCCTGCGCCGAAAGGCCGCGCACTCCCACAGGATCCTGACGCAGATCTGCTTCGACCCCGACGCCTACATCAAGTGGGGCACCCAGCTGCGGCAGGAGGGCGTGGATCTTCCCGTCTACGCCGGTGTGCCCGGTCCCGTGAGCCGCCAGAAGCTGATGCGCATCTCGGCCAGCCTCGGGCTGGGACCCTCGGCAAACTTCCTCAAGAAGCAGCAGAACATGCTCTGGAAGTTCTTCACCCCCTCCGGATACCGGCCGACGGCGCTTCTGCGGGGGCTGGTGCAGAAGCTGCACACCGCGGACACCCGCATCGCCGGTCTCCACATCTACACGTTCAATGATCTCGAGCGGACCGAGGCGTGGCGGCAGGAGCTGCTCGCACAGGCCCGCGGCTGATCTCGGCACCATCGTCAAAGGAATCCTGATATGACAGAAGCGTCCCCCCGTGAGAGTTCGGCACCCCTGGCGATGGTCCAGGCGGCCTCAGACCCGTCCCTGCAGGACGTCGGCCGCCTCATCGTCCAGGGCACGGACAGCCCTGGGCTCGTCGCAGCGATCAGCGGCACCCTGGCCGAGCACGGAGCCAACATCGCAAGTCTCGACCAGCACACCTCGGACCCCAGCGGCGGACGCTTCTTCCAGCGCACCGTCTTCACCCTGGACAGCCTCTCGGCTCATGCTCCGCAGCTGCGGGAGGCACTGGAGAAGAAGCTGGAGGGCTTCGATGTGCAGCTGCGCCTGACGGAGGCCCGCCGCCTCAAGAGGGTTGCGGTGTTCGCCTCCAAGACCGATCACTGCCTGCTGGACCTGCTCTGGCGTCAGCGCCGCGGGGACCTCGACGTGAACATCACCATGGTCATCTCCAATCACCCGGATCACAGCGAGGATGTCAGAGCCTTCGGGATTCCCTACTTCTACATTCCGGTGGACAAGGATCGCAGGGAGGAGGCCGAGGCGCGCCACCTGGAGCTGCTGCGCGACAACGTGGATCTCGTCGTCCTGGCCCGGTACATGCAGATCCTCAGTGAGCGCTTCATCGAGGAGGTCGGCGTCCCGGTGATCAACATCCACCACTCGTTCCTGCCGGCGTTCATCGGCGCGGGACCGTACCGCAAGGCTAAGGAGCGGGGCGTGAAGCTGATCGGCGCCACGGCCCACTACGTCACCAAAGACTTGGACGAGGGGCCGATCATCTCCCAGGACGTGGTCAGCGTGACCCATCGGGAGACGGCCGATGACCTGAGGCGGCGCGGAGCCGATGTCGAGCGGCGCGTGCTCTCCTCAGCGGTGGAGGCGCACTGCCAGGACCGTGTCCTGCGCGACGGCAACGCCACCATCGTCTTCTGAGCTCGCTGCAGCGTCCCGTCTCGGGTACAGTTATTCGCTGTGCCTTCGGCACGCTGTACACACATTGAGGCGAGGGAGCGGGCAGCTCAGCTGCAACGCTCCGTCATCGACTAAGCATAAGGACTCTCATGGCTGACAAACTCCTCCTGCGCGCAGAGGTGCGCACCGAATTCGGCAAGGGCGCCGCCCGCCGAGCCCGCCGCGCGAACCAGATCCCCGCAGTCATCTACGGCCACGGCGACGACCCGCGCCACGTCCTCCTCGAGGGCCACGCCACGATGCTGGCAGTCCGCAACCCCAACGCTCTGATCACCCTCGACATCGAGGGTGAGGACCAGATGGTGGTTCCGAAGGACATCCAGCGTGAGGCGCTTCGCCCCTTCATCGTCCACATGGACCTTCTCGCGGTGCGAAAGGGCGAGAGGATCGTCGTCGATGTCCCCGTCGAGGTCATCGGTGAGCCCGCACAGGGCCTCGAGCACATGCTCGACCAGGTCACCGTGCCTGTTGAGGCGGATGCCACGGCGCTGCCCGAGTCCGTCAGCATCGACATCACCGACCGGGACGAGAACGCTCTGCCCGAGCACCTCATCCTGCCTGCCGGCTCCGAGCTGCAGCTCGACGACATGGAATCTCCCATCGTCACCATCTACGAGCCGCAGGAGCAGGACACTGAGTCCGACACCGAGACGACCGGCGATGAGCCCCAGGAGGGTGACGAAACCTCTGAGGGTGACGCCGGCGAGGAAGACGCCGACGACTCCGAGTGAGTCTTCGGCAGCCTGACTGAATGGCGTCAGAAGCCTGGCTGATAGCGGGCCTCGGGAACCCCGGGGCCCGCTATCAGCGTACCCGGCACAATGTCGGGCAGATGGTCCTCGATGAGCTTCTCGACCGGCTCGGCGCGTCCTACAGCCGCACCAAAGTAGGTGCCAAGGCAGTAGGTGCGCAGCTGCCGGACGGCCCGAAGCTGGTCTTCGCCGTCAGCGAGGGCTACATGAACGAGTCGGGGAAGCCCCTGCGCGGACTGATGGACTATTTCAAAGTGGATCCGCATCGGCTGGTCGTCGTGCATGACGAGGTCGACCTGCCCTTCGGCCGTCTGAAGCTCAAGCGCGGCGGTTCCGAGGGCGGTCACAACGGTCTGAAGTCCATCACGCAGCATCTGGGCGGAAACAGAGACTACATCCGAGTGCGGGCGGGAGTCGGCCGCCCCCCGGGCCAGATGGACACGGCTGCCTACGTTCTGCAGCCCTTCAGCGCGGACGAGGGGCGAGACCTCCCCGAGTTCGTGTCCCGCACGGCAGACTCGGTCGAAGCGATCGTCACCGAGGGCCTCGACCGGGCAATGAACAGCTTCCACTAGGTCAGGCCGCGAGGGCGCCCCGGCTCTGTCCGCCATGGCGGACGAAAGCCGGGATCGCGGGCCTCAGGGCTGGGATTCGATGTACTTGGCGACCTCTTTTGCCTGAATCTCCACAAACCGGCCCACGTAGGGCTCCGCTGCGGACTTCACCTTCCCGCCGATGAGCGGGATCTTCACGGTCACGTCGCCGCGGACCACAGACTTGGTCTCCTGATCGCCACGTGCGTGGAGGGTCTGGGAGGCGTTCCCGGTGACCGGCACACCCGCGATCTCCACAGTGGTGTCCGCCCGGCGGGACCCTGATTCGTCCGGTGCGCCCCATGTGTCGGTCACGGTGACTTTCACGGTGCCCCCGCGCACGACCTTCTTTGCGATCTCCGGGAGCTTGTCGGTGCTCATTGCCTGCTGCGTGATGACGGTGAACCCAGACTCGGGTGATCCCTGCACGTCGAAGGAGGTCAGTTCGGAGCCGAACTTCTTGGAGAGGTGCTCCTGGAACCCTCGGCTTGCGTACGCGCCGACGATCTCGGAGGCAGAATGCGGGATGATCTTCTCAGCTTCGATGGCCATGCCCTCATCCTAACCAGCTGGTGCGACGGCGCTCTGGCTCATGTATACAACTTTCGTATAGCAACGTAGGATCGGCATAGTGACTCTTCTGAACCTCATCTTCCTCGTGGGCGGCTTCGCCCTTCTCGTTGCGGGAGGCGAAGCCCTGGTCCGCGGTGCCGCGTCGATCGGCAAGAACTTCGGCCTCTCGTCGCTGATCATCGGGCTCACGATCGTCGCCTTCGCCACCTCGGCGCCCGAGCTGGCCGTGAGTCTGAGCTCCGCGGCGGCAGGCTCACCCGGGCTGGCCGTAGGGAATGTGGTCGGGAGCAACATTGCCAACATCCTGTTCGTCATGGGGCTCACCGCTGTCTTCGGCGCTCTCTTCGTGAAGATTCAGCTGATCAAGGCCGATATACCCGTCATGATCGGCTTCTCCGTCCTCGCCCTGATTCTCGCTCTTGACGGCGGCTTCAGCTTCGTCGACGGCGCCATTCTCTTTGCCGGGCTGCTGGTCTACCTGGTGGCCACCCTCTTCTTCGCGCGTCGCAGCGGCTCCTCGGCCGACGAGATGGGGGTCGACGACGTCTTGGCCGAGGGAAGCGCCGGACG
The DNA here is from genome assembly GCF_007922635.1 of Nesterenkonia sp. NBAIMH1. Classification (NCBI taxonomy): domain Bacteria; kingdom Bacillati; phylum Actinomycetota; class Actinomycetes; order Micrococcales; family Micrococcaceae; genus Nesterenkonia; species Nesterenkonia sp. NBAIMH1. The sequence goes on along the minus strand of NZ_CP042335.1, from coordinate 294,186 downwards.
TGTGACAGCGTGGCTGCGCGCCACCAAGCTGCGCGCCACGACCGTAGATATCCTTCTGATCGCAGTGGGCATCGCGCTGCTCGTCGGGGGCGCCCAGATGCTGGTGGTCGCGGCCACCGGCATCGCGACGGCTTTGGGCGTCTCAGACCTGATCATCGGTCTGACCATTGTGGCCATCGGTACCTCTCTTCCGGAGCTGGCCACAAGCGTCATCGCCGCAATCCGCGGCGAACGGGACATGGCGGTCGGCAACCTGGTCGGCTCGAACATCTTCAACATCGGCGCCGTGCTCGGCCTGACCGCCCTCGCTTCCCCTGCGGGGGTGCAGGTGGATCCCGCAGCGATCAACTTCGACATACCCGTGATGCTCGCGGTGGCGCTGGTGCTCGTTCCGCTGGCTTTCACCTCAGGCGCCATCCGGCGATGGGAAGGCCTGCTTCTGTTCATGATGTACGTGGCCTACGTCGTGTACCTCGTCCTGTCTGCAGCCCAGCACGCCGCGCTCGAGCCCTTCAGCGCTACGATGCTGTGGTTCGTGCTGCCCATCACAGCTCTCTGGGTGCTCTCGCTGGCTGCCTATGAGATGGGGTCCAGCCACAGGGAGAAGTACGACGAGCCTGAGGCGTTTGAGGAGTTTGAGGATTTCTACACCTCGCCCAAACCCGTGATCCTCTCCTCGGACGCCGACTCCGTGCGCGAGAAGCAGCCCTGACGAGCACCGTCGACTGCACCGAATACGTGTGGGGCCGCCCGGGAACTCCCCGGGCGGCCCCACACGTCGGTCCTCTCACGCGTCAGGCGAGCGATCAGAAAGCCGGCAGCACCTCGCCGTCGGTCCAGTTCTCCTCGATGTAGTCACGGACCTCATCGGAGGTGAGCAGGTCCTGGAGAGCCTGGACGCTCTCATCATCCTCGTGCTCGGTGCGCACCGCCAGGAAGTTCGCGTGGGGGTTATCGTCGCCGTCCTCGACCAGCAGTCCGTCCTCGGTGGGGGAGAGGTCCGCCTCGAGGGCGTTGTTGCCGTTGATCACCGCTGCATCCACGTCGTCCAAGGTGCGAGTGAGAGCAGCCGCATCAGCTTCGATGAACTCGAAGCTGCTGGGGTTCTCCGTGATGTCGTTGAGCGTCAGAGCCTGGGCGTCGACATCCTCATCGATCTCGATGAGACCCGCCTCGGCCAGGAGCACAAGCCCGCGGGCCTGATTCGAGGGGTCGTTGTTCAGCGCAATCGTTGAGCCTTCGGGCAGATGGGCCGTGTCATCGTGCTGGCTGGAGTACAGCGCGAACGGCTCGATGTGCACGCCGTCGAAGTGAACGATGTCGTAGCCGTTCTCCTCGACCTCTGCGTCGAACCATGGCTCGTGCTGGAAGTAGTTGGCATCCAGGTCGCCGTTGTCCAACGCCTCATTGGGGAGGTTGTAGTCGTCGAACTCCTGAACCTCAATGCTCAGGCCGGCCTCCTCGGCAAGCTCATCGTCGATGAACTGGAGGATGTCGGCATGGGGCACGGGAGAGGCCCCGACTGTCAGCTCGACGGTGCCGTCCTCGGCCTCCTCGCCGGCGGGCTCGCCGGTCTCGCCCTCGTCGCCGCAGGCGGAGAGCATCAGTGCTGCAGCAGCGGCTGCGGCGACTGAGAGGTTGAGCGGGGTGTGCTTCATAGCGGGTTCCTTTCGGTGGTGGGCAGCGCACAGCTCAGTGCGCTGCAGGTTCATGGGTGGGCGGGAGCAGCCCGGGGGCGCGCTCAGCGGCGGTCTAGGCGGCGTGCGGCGTAGTTGCCGCTGTACTGCACTGCGGTGACGATGAGCACCAGCAGCAGCACGCACACGAGCATGACGTCGCCCTGATAGCGCTGATAGCCGTAGTTGATGGCCAGCTGCCCGAGGCCGCCGCCGCCCACGGCTCCGGCCATGGCGGTGAAGCTGATCAGCGTCACGGAGGTGATCGTCAGCCCCCCGATGATCCCGGGCAGGGCTTCGCGCAGAAGCACCTGGATCGCAACCCGCAGATCGGAGGCACCCATCATGCGCACGGCTTCGACCTTGCCCCAGGAGACCTCGCGCAGAGCGTTCTCCACCATGCGTGCGAAGAAGGGAATGGCTCCGACGGTCAGCGGCACGACGGCCGCCTCCCATCCCACGGCGGTGCCCACAATCATCCGCGTCACGGGAATCATCCAGACCATCAGCACGATGAACGGCACCGACCGGCCGAAGTCGACGACCAATGACAGCACGCGGTAGAGCAGCGCCATTGGCTGCAGACCCTTGGGGCCGGAGTTGTGCAGCAGCAGGCCCAGCGGGAGCCCCACCAGGACGGTGACGAGAACGGTGGTCCCCGTCATGTAGAGCGTCTCAAGGATGGCGTCCCCGAGCTGGTTCTGGAAGACCGGGTTGTCCAGCCAGCGGGCCTCATCAGCGGCGAGCATCGGTGGCCTCCTGGTCGGCGTCGTGGTCCTCGCGGGCGGCGGCGTCTGCGGCGAGCAGCTCGGCTGTCGTCAGCTCGGCGTGCAGCCCGGCGCCGCTGAGCACCTCAACAGCGCGCTGAGCCACGTCCGCATCGCCCGGACGCAGATGCAGCCGACCCACCTGACGGCCGCTGATGGTCTCGATGGTTCCGGCCTCGATCCGCGTGGGCAGGCCGTGCTCGGTCAGGAGGCCGAACAGGTCGCCCAGGCTGCGGACTCGCTCAGTCTCGGCCACTCGGACCTCGACGAGCTGCTCACCGGGGCTGATGCCTGCGGTGGGCGGCAGCGAGATCAGCTCCTTGGACAGCGGGGAGCTGGTATCGGAGATGACGTCGAGAAGCTGGCCGCTGCGCACAATTCTGCCGTCCTGCAGCAGGGATACACCGTCGCAGATCTCGCGGACCACCGACATCTCGTGAGTGATGATGACGACCGTGATGCCCAGCCGGTCACGAAGCTCACGGATGAGCTGGAGGATCTGGCGGGTGGTTGATGAGTCCAGCGCGGAGGTGGGCTCGTCGCATATGAGCACGCGAGGTTCGGCTGCCAGGGCGCGCGCGATGCCGACGCGCTGCTTCTGCCCGCCGGAGAGCTGGGCGGGGTAGTTGCCGGCGCGATCGGAGAGCCCGACCAGCTCGAGCAGCTCCGCCGTTCGGCGCCTGCGCTGAGCACGCGGCATCCCGGCCACCTCCAGAGGGTGGGCGATGTTCTGCTCGGCGGTGCGGGAATCCAGCAGATTGACATGCTGGAAGACCATGCCGATGCTGCGACGTGCCTGCCGCAGGCGGCGTCCGTGCGCACCGCCGATGTCCGTGCCGTCAATGCTGATGGAGCCGTGGGTGATGCGTTCGAGCCCGGTGAGGCAGCGGATCAGTGTTGACTTTCCTGCGCCGGAGCGGCCGACGATCCCGTGTATCTCTCCGGCCCCGATGCGCAGGGACACCTCGTCCAGTGCCGTGACCCCGCCGGGGTAGACCTTGCTGACGTCAGCCAGGGTGATCAATGTGAGGCGTCTCCTCTGATGCTCTTGCCCATCCCAGTCGTCCTTCTTTGGAGAACAGGCCGCTTCAGTCCCGGAACCACCCGTGAACATGGGGTTGGTGTGCGGCCTATGCCGGGTTTGAGGAGAGTCATCTCCTTCTGCCGCACTCGCGAAGCTCCGACAGCCTACCGGGCAGGGTGAGGATGACGAAACGTCACATTCACATTTCGTCACCTGTACCGTGGAGAGCCCAGGAGAAACGGCAGACCGAAGGAGGCAGCAGCCATGCTTGCGCTGATGTGGTGGTTCACGGTGGCCGCTTCCCTGGGCACCCTCACCGTCTACGGGCTGCTGAAGGCATTCGGCTCGCTGGTGGAGAGATCCCAGGGCTCGTCGAACCAGGTTCGGGCGGCGGCCATATGGCTTCCTGCTCTGATCGTGGTCGCTGTGGTGATGATCCTGGTCGGCATCATCGCGCTCTCGGTGCTCAGCTGACCGAGGCGGGGGCCTGCGTGGGCTTCAGCAGCGCGTCATAGACCTGGTGGAGCCACTCGAGGAGGTCCGCGTCCACCACCTCGCCGCCGCCTATGGCAGCGGTGGACGGTTTCGGGATCAGCAGGTGCTTCATCGATGCCTTGTGCTGAGCTCCGCGGTGCATACGCTCCATCCGCAGCTGGCGCGATTCCGGAAGCTCCTCAACCGGGGAGAACCGGATGAACCTGCCCTGCACGCCCACGTCGGTGATTCCTGCGTCCCGCGCCCTGTTGCGGAACCGAGCAACCTCCACCAGGTTCTGGGCAGGCTCGGGCAGCGGTCCGTAGCGGTCCTGCCACTCCTGGACCACGGCGTCGACCTTCTCGTCGGAATCGGCGGCTGCGAGCCGCCGGTAGCCCTCCAGCCGCAGCGGCTCCGAGGGCACGAAGCCGTTTGGGAGGTGGGCGTTGATGGGAAGCTCGATCTTGACCTCAGCGGGGTGGGCGTCCTCCTCGCCGCGGTAGTCGGCCACGGCTTCGCCCACCATTCGCAGGTAGAGGTCGAATCCGACGCCCTCGATGTGTCCGGACTGCTGGCCGCCCAAGAGGTTTCCCGCACCGCGCAGCTGCAGGTCCTTCTTGGCCAGCTGGAATCCGGCGCCGAGCTCATTGTGCGCGGCAACAGCCTTCAGTCGCTCCAGGGCGTCCTCGCCCAGCGGCTTCTCCGCGGGATAGAGGAAGTAGGCGTAGGCCCGCTCCCGGGAACGGCCGACCCGTCCGCGCAGCTGGTGCAGCTGGGAGAGTCCGAACGAGGAGGCCTTGTCCACGATCAGCGTGTTGGCATTGGAGATGTCCAGCCCGGTTTCGATGATCGTGGTGGAGACCAGCACGTCGAAGCGGCGCTCCCAGAAGTCGTTGACGATCTGCTCCAGGCGGGCTTCGCCCATCTGGCCGTGGGCCACCTCGACGCGCGCCTCAGGGACGAGCTCACGGACTCTCGCGGCCACCCGATCAATATCGGAGACCCGGTTGTGCACATAGAAGACCTGACCCTCGCGCATCAGCTCTCGACGCACGGCCGCGGAGACCTGCTTGTCCGAGTATGCGCCCACGTAGGTCAGGACAGGGTGCCGCTCCTCGGGCGGGGTGTTCAGCTCGGAGGTCTCCCGGATGCCGGCCAGTGACATCTCGAGGGTACGAGGAATGGGTGTGGCGGTCATCGCTAGCACATCGACGTTGGTGCGCAGCTTCTTCAGCTGCTCTTTGTGCTCCACCCCGAAGCGCTGCTCCTCGTCGATGACGATCATGCCGAGATCCTTGAACTGAACCTCGCCGCCGAGCAGCCGGTGGGTTCCGATGACGATGTCGATGCTGCCGTCCTTCAGCCCGGCCATGACGTCACGGGATTCCTTGGTGCTCTGGAACCGCGAGAGAGCCCGCACCGTGACCGGGAATCCGGCGTAGCGCTCCTTGAACGTCTCGTAGTGCTGCGAGACCAGCAGCGTCGTGGGGACGAGCACGGCGACCTGCTTGCCGTCCTGGACGGCTTTGAAGGCTGCCCGGATGGCCAGTTCGGTCTTGCCGAACCCCACGTCGCCGGATATCAGACGGTCCATCGGGACGTCCGACTCCATGTCGCGCTTGACCTCTTCCATCGCAGAGAGCTGGTCGGGCGTCTCCACGTAGGGGAAGGCATCTTCGAGCTCGCTCTGCCAGGGGGTGTCGGGGCTGTACGCGTGTCCGCGCGATGCCATGCGAGCCGCATAGAGCCTGATCAGCTCCGCTGCGATCTCCTTGACCGCCTTCTTCGCCCTGCGCTTGGTGGAGGCCCAGTCCGAGCCTCCCATCTTGGACAGGCTCGGCTGGTCGCCGCCCACGTACTGCGAGACCTGGTCGAGCTGGTCGGTGGGCACCATCAGGCGGTCCTGGGGCGAGCCGCGCTTGGACGAGGCGTACTCGAGCACCATATACTCGCGCATCCCGGCGGTCCCGGCCCTGACGGCCTGCGGGGAGCCCACCGGCCGCTGAACCAGCTCCACGAACTGTCCGATGCCGTGCTGCTCGTGGACGACATAGTCGCCCTTGGCCAGAGCCAGGGGGTCAACGGCATTCTTGCGCCGGCGCGTCCGGGCCCTGCCGTCGCGGCGACCCTCCTGCCGGATGGAGCGGCCCAGCATCTCGGACTCTGTGAGAAGTGCGAGCTGAAGACTGTCGAGGGCGAAGCCCTCAGCCACGTTCGCGGTGGTGACGGTGACCCGCCCTGCCGCCGGCGCGTCCCCGAGAGATTCGACGCGCTCGTGGGGCACATGGTGCTCCTCCAGGAGCTCAGCCACGCGGGCCGCGGAGCCGGAACCGGCTGTGGTGACCACGACGGCCCAGGAGTCCCGCGCCCGCCCGGCGAGAAACTCCATGACCTGCTCGACCGAGCCCCGGTAGCCGATGGGCTCCCTGGAAGCGATGGACAGCATGTCCGCGTCCTGCTCGAGCTCCGCGTCCAGGCCCAATGAGGTGATGCTCCACCAGCCCCGCCCATGGTCGAGGGCCTGCGCCCGGGTCTCGCTGAGGCTGGCGAAGGCGCCGGCCGCCAATGCGCTCTCCTCCTCGTCGGTCACAGCCAGCGGGGACGCAGCCCCATCGGCCGAAGCCTGCCAGGCGGCAGCCAGGAACTCCTCGTTGGTGGCAGCGAGGTCATGGGCTCGGGTGCGCACCTTCTCAGGCTCGATGACGAGTGTCAGTGAGCCCTCCGGCAGCTCGGCCACCAGCGGAACCATCCTGTGGGCCAGAACGGGAGTCAGAGACTCCATCCCCTCCACGGCGATGCCTTCGGAGATTCTCTGGAGCATGTCGACAGCGTGAGGCATCTGGGGCAGCAGCGACTTGGCGCGGACCGCGACCTCATCGGTGATCAGCAGCTCGCGGCAGGGAACGGCCTCCACCCGCTGCGGCGGATCCCCCTCCAGGGAGCGCTGGTCGGCGATGGAGAACGATCGCATCTGCTCCACCTCATCGCCGAAGAACTCCACGCGCACCGGGTGCGCCTCATTGGGCGGAAAGATGTCGAGTATTCCCCCGCGCACCGCGAACTCGCCCCGTCGGGTGACCATGTCCACCCGCGAATACGCAGCGGCGGCGAGGCGGGCCACCGCGTCCTCGAAGGAGCACATCATCCCGGTCTCAAGCGTTACGGGTGCCAAGTCTCCCAACCCCGCAACGATGGGCTGGATCATCGCTCGTACGGGCGCGATGACCACATCGAGCTTCCCGCCCTCCTCAGGGTGCGCCAATCTGCGAAGCACACCGAGTCGGCGTCCCACGGTGTCCGAGCGGGGCGAGAGACGCTCGTGGGGGAGGGTCTCCCAGGAAGGAAAGTGTGCGACCTCCGCCTCGGGGGCGAACGCGGCCAGAGAGGCGACCAGCTCCTCCGCCTCTCGGTCGGTGGCCGTCACGGCCAGTACGACACCGTCGCTGTGGGCCTGTCGCAGGCTCGCCGCAGCCTCAGCGATCAGAGCCGGGCGCAGGCCCGAGCTCGCTGCGATCTGCAGCTCCTCGGGCCGTTCGCCTGCGGGATGCCGAGCAGCAGATGCCACCCGTGAGTAGGACGAGTCCGAGGACAGAGCCGTGCGCAGACCGGTGAGAGCCATAGGGGTGAGAGAGCCTCGCTTGAGTGGATGTATTCAGCCGCAGGCCAGGATACCGCTTGGCGCGCAGTGTCAGCTCGGTCCGCCTGTCGGCGGAACCGCCGCAGGGGTCGCAGCGGCATCCTGTCGGCGCGCAGCGCCGCCTTTGGCTCCGAAGCCGGTGAGCCAGCGGCTCAGCCGCGTGCGGTTGACCAGAAGGCCCAACGGCCAGCAGACCGCCAGTGCCACCAAGACTCGGGCCGGGGGAAACTCCACGATGCCGCTCATCAGAAACAGGATGTAAGGGTGCAGAAAGACGACGAGCGTCCCTGTGGCGACGAGTCCCGAAATGACGGGGCGAGCTCCGGGAAGGAGGCTCAGGCCGCGGTCAGCCCATGTGGAGAAGATCAGCACCAGGCCCACGCAGATCATCACCGCCAGCAGGGGGGAGATGAGAAAGTCGCCGAACCCCGACCACTTCATGTTCATGGTCCTGAGCCCGGAGTTCACACCGACCATTCCGCCTGCGATCAGCACCAGGCCCAAGGCCCCGGCGCCGGGAGAGGCGGCCCAGGGCTGAATGAGCGGAACCGTCAGGAGGCGGCGGACCCAGTAGCCCGCGAGGATGTAGGCCGCGCACGCCGGGGCCAGGCCGATGCCCAGGGGCGTGTAGGACATCAGTGAATCCGGGGCCTCAGCCAGAGCCAGCCCGCCAGCAGCGGCCAGCAGATGAGTCCACCAGGGCAGTCGCAGCAGGCCGCGCACCAGGAGCACCGCGAAGAAGAGCACCGAGATGAACCAGAACGCCAAATAGGGCGAATGCGTCAGTCCGCCTCCGTAGGCGGCGCCTGCGATCAGCGAGCCCGCGCTCTCGGCGTCGAACGGCTTCGGGCTCAGCTCATGAACGAGCACCAGGGCCGAGAGGATCACGAACCAGGTGGCGTAGGGAACCCCGAGCGTGCGCCACCGCACCGCCGCCTCCTGGCGGAACGTCCGATAGGAGGAGAGGAAATACCCGGTGAGGAAGAAGAAGAGCGGCATCCGCCATATCTGGAGATACTCCTCACCCGGCATGAACGCCCACGCGTGCCCCAGCACGACGGCCACGACAGAGATGACCCGCAGCATGTCGATTCCAATGCTGCGGGTCATCGTCTGGCTATGAGTCTTTGGTGCGCCGGGCCGAAGTGCCGCTCAGTGCTGAGAAGAGGGCTTGCGCTCGCCGATGGGAGCAGAGGATTCGGCAGCCCGTGAGGCCATGGCGTCCAGCGGCTCGCCATGCTCACCGTGGAGATCCTGGTGCTCGAGGGAGTCCGACCGGCCGACGATCTCCTTCCCTACGAAGAATGCGCCGGCGTACAGTCCCAGGAACAGAAGGCCGGGGATCCACACGTAGTCGAGGTCCCAGAAGTTCAGCGCGACGGCGGAGCCGAGCAGCATGATGAACACGAAGAGGAACGCGGCGAAATTGCCGAGAAACCGTCCTTGGCCTGAATAGGCCTGAACCTGGCCGTTGCTGATCATGTGCTCTCCTTCAGTAGGCGTTCTCGGCAGAGTCGTGCGTCTGGGCACCTACGATATCAAGGGAAGCACTGGCGCCGAGCCTGGTGGCGCCCGCGTCGAGCGCCCGCACCGCATCAGAGTAGGTGCGTATTCCTCCGGAGGCCTTGATGCCGAGGCGTCCCCCCACCTCTTCGTGCATCAGGGCGAGGTCCTCGACGGTGGCGCCGCCGCCGGCGAATCCCGTGGAGGTCTTCACGAAGTCTGCGCCGGCTGCCTCAGCTGCTCGGCAGACCAGCCGCTTGGCCTCCTCGGAGAGCAGCGCCGTTTCGAGGATGACCTTGAGAATCGCTCCGCCGTCGTGGGCCGCGCGTGCGACCGCGTCGATCTGGGCCTGCACTTCGGTATGAAGCCCGGCGTTGGCGTCGGCGATGTCCACGACCATATCGATCTCGGAGGCCCCGTTGAAGACGGCCTCGTCCGTCTCCGCGACCTTCGCAGCTGTGGTGGTGGCCCCGAGCGGGAAGCCCACCACGGTGCAGGTTCTGACGCCGCTGCCCCTCAGCTCCTCCGTCACGAGGCGGACCCAGCGCGGGTTGATGCATACGGAGGCGAAGCCGTGCTCGGCTGCCTCCCGAGCGGTGCGCCGGATCGCCTCCTCCGCGGCGTCGGCCTTGAGCAGAGTGTGGTCGATCAGCGCGCCCACGGCGGCAGGAGAGAGTGCTGCATCTGTCATGGTTCAGGCTCCCAGCAGTTCGGTCATGGCATGTCGCAGCGCCTCGAGGCGTTCGGCGGCTGCGGTGCGGGCGGTCGACACGGCCTCGGGCGCATCGGAGGACGCCTCAGCGACAGTCTCCAGGTAGCACTTCACCTTGGGCTCCGTGCCGGAGGGTCTGACGATGACGCGATCGTCGGCCTGTGTGTAGTAGATCAGCACATCTGAGGCCTTGTGCTCGCTGAACTCCGCTCCCGGGAGCGGCTCCCTGGACAGGTCGAGAGTGTGCGTCACCGGTGATCCGGCGAGTTCGGAGGGCGCTTCGCGTCGCAGGCCTGCGGTGATGCTGCCGAGCTGGCTCAGATCCTCGACCCTGATGGTGACCTGGCCTGTCAGATACAGCCCCGCCTCGGCGGCGATCTCATCCAGCGCATCCACGGCCGTGGTGCCTCGTGCCTTCAGGTCCGCCACGAGTTCGGCGAAGATGAGGGCCGCTGACACTCCGTCCTTGTCTCGGACATGGACCGGATCCACGTCGAAGCCGATCGCCTCTTCGTAGCCGAAGATGAGATTCGGGACTCGGCCGAGCCATTTGAAGCCGGTCAGGGTCTCTTCGTGGGTGCAGCCGCGTCTGGCGGCCAGAGCTCCGAGCTGGCGGGAGGAGACGAGGGAGTTGCCGATGGCGGGGGTGCTGTCCGCAGCATGGCTCTGCCACCCTTTGCGCAGGGGACCCCGGTCCAGGATGTGCCGGCCGAGCAGAGCGCCCATCTCATCGCCTGAGAGCTGGCGCCAGGCCTCTGCGTATCCGTCGTAGACGGCCGCTGAGAGACGGTCTGCGTCGGGGTCGTTGGCCAGCACGAGGTCCGCATCGTGACGGGCGGCGGCCTCCAGCGCCAGATCGAGGGCGCCTGCCTCCTCCGGATTCGGGAAGGTCGCTGTGGGAAAGTCCGGGTCGGGGGCGAACTGCTCCTCGACGGCGAAGGTCTGCTCGAACCCTCCGGCCTTCAGCAGGTCCATCACCATCTGTCCGCCCACTCCATGCATCGCGGTGTACACGATCTTCAGGTCCCGATGCGGATAGCCCTCAGGGTCCAGCAGCTCCAGGGCTTCGCGCTGGTAGGACTCCCGGACGTCCTCGCCCAGGATGCTGATCCCACGCGGACGCGGAACCTCCTCGGCCGGAATGACCGCAGGGGCAGCAGAATCTTGGGCGAAGTCGCCCGCGACCACGTCGGCGATGGTGGCAGCGATGTCGACGTCCGCGGGAGAGACGATCTGCGCTCCGACGCCAAGTCCGTCGGGCTCCAGGAAGCGGGAGAGCTCACCGCCCAGATAGACCTTGTAGCCGTTGTCCCTGGGAGGGTTGTGGCTGGCTGTGACCATGACGCCGATCTCCGCGTCACGGACGAGGACCTGCCGGGCCAGCAGAGGCGTGGGCCCAGGGGTGTCGAACAGGTGCACCTCCCAGCCGGCGTCGCGGAAGATCGCAGCCGTGTCATAGGCGAATTCGTCCGACTGGTGCCGAGCGTCGTACCCGATCACGATGCGGTGGGCGGTCGGCCCCTCCAGATCATGCGGGTTGTCTGCGGCGGGTCGGGCCTCAGCGAGCTGGGCCTCGGCATACTTGAGCAGCCCGGCGGCGGTCTGGCGCACCACCAGCCTGTTCAGCCGAAGCGGCCCAGCGCCCAGCTCAGCGCGCAGACCGGCCGTTCCGAAGGCGAGCCGACCGTCGAACAGCCTCCCCAGTGACGCCTGCGCCTCCGCATCGCCTCCGCGGGCGGAGTCCAGAATGTCCTGGAGCTCGGCGCGTGTGCGCGGGTCCGGGTCGAGCTCGATCCAGCGGGTCACAGTTCTCAGCAGCTCATCAGACATTCAGCGGTGCTCCGTTCGACGTGATGGGTGAGGAGGATGGGGCAGAGGTCAGGAGGAGCGGACTGCTCGGTCGATGATGTCGGCCAGCAGACCTCCGATGCGAGGGGCCGCGGCCTTCCCTGCGTCGATGACTTCCTGATGGCTGAGCGGCTCGTCCGATATGCCTGCCGCCAGGTTGGTCACCAGGGAGATGCCGAAGACCTCCATGCCCGCTGCGCGAGCAGCAATGGCCTCCAGGGCCGTGGACATGCCGACGAGGTCAGCTCCTATCGTGCGCAGATAGCTGATCTCAGCCGGAGTCTCGTAGTGGGGACCGGGCAGCTGCGCATATACGCCGTCTGGCAGCGCGGGATCCGCCTCCCTGGCGATGTCCCTGAGCCTGGGGGAGTACAGATCCGTCATGTCGACGAAGTGCGCGCCTCGCAGCGGCGAGGCGGATGTGAGGTTGATGTGGTCCCTGATGAGCACCGGCGTGCCGGGAGCCCAGTCCGGATTCAGCCCTCCGCACCCGTTGGTGAGCACCATGGTTCGGGCTCCGGCTGCGGCGGCCGTTCGCACGCCGTGGGCTACGGCGTCGACGTCACGCCCTTCGTAGAAGTGCGTGCGTGCACCGATCACCAGGACATGCTGGCCGCCTGCTGTGCGGATGACCCGCAGAGTGCCGCTGTGGCCGGGAACGTCCGAGGAGGCGAACCCGGCCACCTGATCGGCCCGGAGCTCCACGACCAGCTCGCCGAGCTCTCCGGCCGCGCCGCCCCAGCCTGAGCCCAGAGTGCAGGCCAGATCCACCCTGTCGATGCCTGCGGCGTCAAGGACGGCCGCGGCGGCCTCCTCCGCCCGCATCATGACGGGCGCGGTGGGGTCATTGGTCGGAATCAGCCCCGGGGCGGGACTGACCTGTCCGTGGCCCACGGGCGCGATGTCTCTCTCCATAGGTGAATCCTCGTTCTCAGTGGTCAGCCGGGTCGGTGATTTTATAGTGCAGACGGCGGGCAGCCTCTGACAGGGATCCCGTGAGTGAAGGATAGACCGTGAAGGTCGAGGCGATGTCATCGACGTGGAGCTTGTGCGTCACTGCCAAGGCCAAGGAGTAGATCAGCTCCGACGCGCGCGGTGCGACGATCACGGCGCCGATCACGGTGCCGGATCCCTTGCGGGAGAAGATCTTGACGAACCCCTCCTTGATGTTCATCATTTTGGCGCGCGGGTTGGTCGCGAGGTCCAGCTTCACGACGTCGGCCTGGTACGTTCCGGAGTCCACCTGCTCCTGCGTCACCCCGACGGTGGCGATCTCCGGCGAGGTGAAGACATTCGACGCCACAAGGTGCATCTTCAGCGGCTTCACCGCCCCGCCCTGCATATGGGCCACTGCGATGCGGCCCTGCATCGCAGCCACGGACGCCAGCGGCAGCATGCCGGTGCAGTCGCCGGCGGCGTACACATTGGTTGCGGTGGTGCGAGAGACGGTGTCCACGCGGATGTGTCCGGACTGTGTCAGTTCGATGCCCGCATCCTCGAGGCCAATGCCCACGGTGTTGGGCACCCCGCCGACCGCCATCAGGCAGTGCGAGCCTTCGAGAGTCTCCCCTCCGGTCAGTGTGACCCTGACGCCGTGCTCGGTGCGCTCCACGGATTCCGCCCGGGTCCTCGATGCAACCTTCACGCCGACTCTGGCGAAGGAGTTCTCCAGCACAGCGGCCGCGTCGGAATCCTCCCCAGGAAGCACCTGATCGCGCGAGGAGACAAGGGTGACGGCGGCGCCCAGGCGTCGGTAGGCGGATGCGAACTCGGCGCCCGTGACGCCGGATCCCACCACGATCATGTGCTCGGGCGGCTCCTCGAGGCTGTAGGCCTGGGTCCAGTTCAGAATGCGTTCGCCGTCGGGCTTCGCCGAGGGGAGCTCGCGCGGCGTCGCACCGGTGGCGACGATGACCGCGTCAGCCTCCACCTCGGCGGTGCCGCCTGAGGAGCAGCTGACCTCCAGGGTGTGCACCCCGTTCTGCGCCGGTCCCTTGAGCCGCCCGCGGCCTGGGATGATGTTGACGCCGAACGCCTGGAGGGAGGCGTGGATGTCCTCGGACTGAGTCTCGGCCAGCTTCAGCAGGCGCCTGTTGACCTGCGAGAAGTCCGCCCAGGCCTCCGTCTCGTACTGGTCCCTGCCCCCTTCGCCGAAGCGCACGCCGAAGGACGTGGAGGCGTTGACCCGCCGCATTGCGTCAGCGGTGGCGATGAGCGTCTTGGACGGCACGACGTCGGTCAGGACCGCGGAGCCTCCCAGCCCCTTCTCCTCGATGATGGTGACTTGGGCCCCAGCGTCTGCAGCGACCATGGCCGCCTCGTAGCCGCCCGGACCTCCTCCGAGGATCGCAACACGGGCAGGGGCAAAGCGCTTACCTAGAGTCTCTGAAGTCACCCGCCCCATTCTGCCTACTTATGTGCCGTGTGTCATAAGCTCTCGGCGCTGTGTCCGGCGCTAGTCTGAATTGCATGGGACTGATCCAAGGATTCGCCGAGCTGTCGATCCATTCCTCGGCACTGATCGTCCTGACTGCGGTCCTCTTCGTCGCGGCGCTGCTGATGCGAGCAGCCCGGCTGTCCTCCAGGCCTGAACCTCGGCGGCAAGGTCTGGGTGAGCGTCGCGCTCGTGCTGCGCGTAGGGTAGTGCAGCAACGGAGACTACGGCTGCACGAGGCCGCCCATGCACAGAGGAACGATATGAGCACCACGGACAACACCAGAGCGCCGGCCGTGCCGGCGCCGAAGGCCCACAGCACCCGTCCCGCTGCGACCGAGCATGGCGTCGCCTCTGCGAACGGCTTCACGATCCACTGGGGCCGAACCCTGCTGGCCCTCGGCCTGCTGCTCGGCGTGCTGGGGGGCACTGATCACCGCTGCACTTGCCGGCTTCGGAGTCCTCGCATGGGCTGTGCCGGCCATATTCGCCACCGTCGCACTGATCTCCCTGGTCACCCTGCGGGCTGCGGCTGTGGTTCGCCGCCGAGCGAAGCGGCGTGCCCGGGGTGCAGCGCGCCTTCGACGCCGCCATGGGCCCGCACGGTGAGGACTCCTCGGATCATTCGCGCGCCGTCGTGTCGGCCGCCGAGCCCGATGCCTCTTCTGCCCAGGCCCAAGCACCGTTCGATGTGCGTGAGGGCGAGCCGCAGCCGCAGCAGCAGCCCGCCCAGCACGCGCCGCTGGCCGAGCGGCCGGCCGGCGCCGGCCCTTCGTGGCAGCCGCGCGAAGTGCCCAAGCCCAAGTACGTCGTGGCAGAAAAGGTTGAGCGGGCGGAGCCCGAGCCGCTTGCCAAGCCTCAGGATCCTGTTCCCAGCGCAGACACCAAGCTGAAGCCTGCGGCGGGCGGCGGCGCGGTCCCTGAGGCTGCTGAGCCGACGCGAGAGAAGCGTCCTTCGTCGATGGACCTGGACAAGGTGCTGGCACGTCGCCGTGCCTGACACCGCGCCTCTGGGCGGGCATCGGGAGCCTGCCCTTCCGGACACGCCCGGAGAGGAGGGCTCCGAGACGGAGCGCGTCCGGTCGAGCGGCGAGTCTGCTCAGCTCGAGTACCTCAGCTCAGCCGATGCGCACCCGCCCATCATTTCCGCGCTTCAGCAGTCCGGAATCTACGCCACGTCGGTGCACCTCGAGAGCCTCCAGCATCGGCCGGGCGCTGGGGTCACCGGCATCTACCGCATCGTGGTCTCCGATCCGGCCCGGCTCCTCCACACAGAGGAGGGCCGGGATGAGCCGCGGATATATGCCGCGGAGGGTGACCACATCTATGAGGTCTACGTGGGCGTCAGCACCGAGCGGATCCGTGCCGAGTCCAAGGATGTGGTCAGCGCGCACAGTCCCGCTGGGCCGCTGGCCATATGGCAGCACCCCTGCGACCCGGCGCTCTCGGGCCTGCGAGTGGCCACCGATCCGGTCGCAGTAGCCCGGAGGTGGGGCCAGGGTTCGCGGCTCACCAGCTTGGAGACAGTCAGCTACCGGCCCCTGCGCCGCGCTGTCATCGCCGCAGACTTCGCCGACGGCTCCCGCACCTACCTCAAAGTCCTGCGCCGGGGCCGCGCTGAGGACCTTGCGCGGCGCCATCACATGCTTCTGTCGGCCGGGGTGCCTGCGCCGAGACCGCTGCGAGAGCCTGTAGAGGACGTGGTGGCGCTTCGCCAGGGGGAGGGCATCTCCCTCGCAGAGCATTTCCTCGAGGATGGGGCCGCCAGGGTTCGCCCACAGGATTTCGTGCAGCTGCTTGAGGCTCTCCCCGCTGAGGTGATGGACCTCCCCGCTCGAGAGGCGTGGACTGATCGTCTTCCCTCCTACGCCTCTGCGGCGCAGGCCGCACTGCCCGAGGCGGCTCCGCGCATCGCAGCGCTGAGAGATCTGATCCTCACTGAGCTCACCGTCACTGATCGCGGACCCGTGGTGCCTGCTCACGGCGACTTCTACGAGGCAAACATGCTGATGCAGGGCGGGACCGTGTCGTGCCTTCTCGATGTGGATGCTCTGGGACCCGGTCACCGTGTGGATGATCTCGCGTGCTTCCTCGGCCATCTTGCGGTGCTGCCAGCCGTCGACCCGCGCTATGTCCACGTGCCGGCGGCCTTTGATCGGTTCGCTCGCGTCTTCGCGCAGAACGTCGACGAGGGGAGCCTGCGGGTGCGCTCGGCCTCAGTGGCGCTGTCGCTGGTGGCAGGGGCGCGGGACACCCGGCGCAGCGGCTGGAAGGAGCAGGCGGAGCACCGGCTGCGCTGCGCTGAGGCGATCGTAGGGCTGACCAGCCCGTCGGGGAGCCTGGCGCAGTGGCCCGGCGTCTGAGGCCGGGGCCCGCCTCAGTGCCGCTGGGCTCCGTCGCTCACTAGCCCTCCTCCGCACGCGAGAGCCGCTCGCGCAGCGCCTCGAGGCTCCGCTCCGCCTCGTGGGCATCGTCGAACCGGGCCATGTCGCGCAGGGCTTCCACTTGGCCCTCCAGTGCGATCTCCATGAGCTGGTCGCTGAGCGTGCGTTGCGTCATGGTCATGCGGAAGAGCGTCTCGGCTTCGGCCGATTGGCCGATCTGACGCAGCACTGCAGCTGCGAAGAGCTCCGCATCTGCGCCGGCCTCCTCGTCTCCTGCCGAGATGAAGAGGTCGGCGGCCTCAAGGGCTGCGGCAACCGCTTCGCTGCCTCGCCCCAGCGCGGTCAGGCTGCGGGCACGAGTGTCGACGATGTCCGCCTGCTGCCACTGCGTGCCGTGCTCGGCAGCGATGCGCAGAGCGCGGCTGAGATGGGTCAGCCCGTCTGCGTCCTCGTGCCGGCAGAGCAGGTGACCCAGTGAGTGCAGTGCTTGGAGCAGCATCAACGGGTCGGTGTCGGCTCCCTGGTCAGCCAGCTGCAGGCCGCGCTCGTAGTGCTCCTGGGCTGCCTCCACCCGGTCCAGGGATGCCGCGAGCGCGCCGGCCGCCAGATGAGCGCGGGCAGCCTCGTCCGTCTCCTCCGCGGCGAGAAACTGCCCCGCAGCCTCTGCCCAATGGCTCATAGCCTCCAGGGGGCGCTTCTGCTGGGTGACAGCATGGCCCAGACCCATCAGTGCGCGTCCTCGTGTGGAGTGGTCCTCCTCGCCGGTCGTCAGGCGCAGGCTCAGGGAGTCGAGGATCAGTTCCGCCTCCTCGTGCTCGTCCATCTCCAGAAGCTGCTGACCGAGCGCCAGGGAAAGGATGCGCGAGTCCTCGAATTCGCCCAGCTCGGCCTGCTGGACCGCTGCGCGCCAGGCCAGCACGGCCAGGCGCGGGCGTCCTATGCCTGATGTGATGCCGGCCAGCAGAGCCGCGGCGGATGCGGCCCCGCGGCGGACGCCGCATGCGGCGTAGAGCTCTGCGGACTGGATGGCGCGCTCCACTGCTTCCTGGACTTCGTCGGCCTGGTGGTGGATGGTGGCGCGCAGCATGGCCATGGCGCCCCGCACCGCTCGGTTGGCGGGAGAGGAGAGCACCTTCGCCGCCGTCTGCGCGGCAGCCTCAGGGTCTTCGCAGAGCAGCTGCGCATGGGCCAGGAACATGCGTGCTCCGGCCAGCGCCTGGGAGCGGTGGAGGTCCGAAGCATCCTCGGTGAGGGCCTCGAGGATCGCGACCACCTCCTCGACCAATGGAAGCGCCGCCTGAGGCCCTTCGTCCTGGAGGCGACGAACCGCCAGGGACGACAGGACATCGGCCCGAGCGGTCAGGACCCAGGGAGCCTCGTCCGCAGGCGCCTCCGCCGCTTCGCCCTCCAGCTGCTCAGCGACGCGGGCGAGGATCTCTCCTTCGACGCGGTCCGGCTCGCGCAGCAGCATCCCGCCGAGCTCGGATTCGATCTGCGCCTGCCGGGTGCGCCCCAGCCGGCGCATCAGATCGGTGCGTTCGCGCTGGTACGGTTCGCCGCTTTCGGAATCGCCCCGCATCTCGTGGACGCCGGCGAGCAGCCTCAGCAGGGGAAGCCGATACTCGGGATCATCGCCGCCGGGAGCGCGCAGGCCGCGCAGGCCCGCTTCCACGGCAGCGGCGTGACGCTCCCCGTAGGCTGCCTCGTACGCGAGGTCGAGCCATCCGCGTGCGGTCTCCGCCTCCGGCTGCTCCGAGCTCGGCGCCAGGAGCATAGCCTGCAGGCGAGTCTCCAGCCGCGCGGCCCCGGGAAGCTCCTGCGTCGGGTGCTCCTCGCTGCTCATTCCTCCCAGGGTAGCGTGCCTCCCTGGGCGCATCAGTACACTGGTGCGCATGCATTCTCGGCCATGGGTGGGGTCACGGCTGTGCGCCCTCGCAGCCTCAGCTGCTCTTCTTCTGACAGCCTGCGCCGAGCCGCCCGCCGCTGAGGAGCCCACAGGTGACGAGCTGGACCGTGCGTGGCGCATTGCCGTCGGCAGCGATCCGCTGGATCGCACGATCGCTCGGATCTACTCGTTGGCGATGAATTCTCGGGATCAGCCCACGGTGGTGATCGACGCCGAGCGTCCTGCCCATGAAGCTGCGGCGGCCCTCGCCGAGGGGTCTGAGTCTCGTGACGGCGAGGGCGTCGCCGAAAGCTCTGCGGAGGCTGACTACGATCTGGTCCTCTCAAGGACTCTGCCGCTGGCTGAGGCGCTGGATCCTGATGCCTACGCGCGGCTGAGCAGGTCCGAGGATGAGGAGTGGACGGGCGCAGCCCCCTCCGCGCAGGATCTCACCGAGCTGATCTCTGATGCTCTCCAGAGCGGCGGCGATGCGTCCGCGGCGCTGCTGCAGCCGGGGGCCGCGGTGCTTTCGACGTCTGCTCTGACGACGGCTGCCTCGGCTTCTGCCGCCGAGCTCGATGAGGAGGAGAGTCCGGGCCTCGCCGGTCTGGAGGAGCAGTGTGAGGATCTCAGATTCGGACACCGGGAGGGGCTCCCTGCTCTCTCGGAGGCTCTTGAGGATGCCTACGGCTGTGAGCCCGCCGCGCTCGAGGCAGGGGAGGAGGACGAGCTCATCGACCAGCTCATCAGGGCGGAGACTGATGTGGTCCTGCTGACCTCATCCCACCCCGGGGCGGAGGAGCACGCGTTGGTGGAGCTGTCGGACACGGACCGCGCCTTCCCGCAGGACCAGTACGCCCCTCTCATCGCGGCGGACTTGGAGGAGCAGGCGCCGGAGGTGCTGGAGGAGATCTCCGAGGCCTTGGACGATGAGGCGATCACCGTGCTGCGCCGTCTGCTGCACGGGGAGGACGCCCTGTCTCCGGAGGAGGCTGCGCGGTACTGGCTGGTCGACCAGGAGTTCATCGCCGAGCCTGCCGACTGGGGGTAGGCGCGGGGCCGGTGGAGTGCAGCTTCTGATTTGACCCTATGAGGCAGAATCTGCTCATGGAGCAATTTCAGGACTTCGTGCAGGCGAACAAGCTGCGCAGCGTGCGGTATGACGTCAGAGGCCCGATCGCCGAAGAGGCTGCCCGCCTGGAGCGGGCCGGGCATCGCATCACGAAGCTGAATATCGGCAACTTGGCGCCGTTCGGGTTCAGCGCCCCGGAGTCCATCATGCAGGACATGATCCGCCACCTGCCCGCCTCCCAGGGCTACTCCGAGTCAGCCGGAATCTACTCGGCGCGCACCGCGGTGGCCCAGTACTACCAGGACCGCGGGATGCGGGACGCTGTGCCCGAGGACATCTACCTGGGCAATGGGGTGGCGGAGCTGATCACGATCACTCTCCAGGCGCTGATCAACCCCCTGGACGAGATCCTCATCCCTGCTCCGGACTACCCGCTGTGGACCGGCCTGACCGCCCTGTACCAGGGAGTTCCGGTCCACTACATCTGCGATGAGAGCAATCACTGGTGGCCGGATCCGGAGGAGGTGGAGTCGAAGGTGACGGACCGGACCAAGGCTCTGGTCGTCATCAACCCGAACAACCCCACCGGTGCTGTCTACCCCAAGGAGATCCTCGAGGCTCTGGTGGACATCGCCCGGCGGCACAACCTGATCCTGATGGCCGACGAGATCTACGAGAAGATCACCTACGACGGCGCCGAGGCCATCAATATGTGCACCCTCGCCGACGATGTCTTCACCATCACCTACTCGGGCCTGTCGAAGACGTGGCGGGCCGCGGGCTTCCGCTCCGGCTGGTGCTACATCTCCGGTCCTCAGTATCGCGCGAAGAGCTATCTGGAGGGGCTGCAGCTGATGTCGAATCTGCGGATGTGCCCCAATGTGCCCGGGCAGCACGCCATACAGACGGCCCTGGGCGGCTACCAGTCGATCGATGACCTGATCGCCCCGGGCGGCAGGCTGCATGAGCAGCGGCAGGTGGCCTACGACAGGCTCCGCGAGATCGAGGGCGTCCAGGTGGAGCAGATGGACGGGGCCATGTACCTGTTTCCGCGCCTGGACCCGGAGATCTATCCGATCGAGTCCGATGAGGCATTCGTCATTGAGCTGCTGCGTCAGCAGAAGATTCTGGTCTCACACGGCAGAGCGTTCAACTGGATCGATGATCAGCATTTCCGCCTGGTCACTCTTCCTGCTGTGGCTGAGCTGGAGAGCGCCATCGAGGGAATCTCCGACTTCCTCGCCGGGTACCGGGACGCCTTCAGCGCCGCACGGGTGCTCTGAGGCAGGATAGGCGGGTGAGAGAATTCCAGGAGTTCACCCAATCGCCCAAGCTCGCCGAGGTGCGCTACGACGTCCGCGGGCCGATCGCGGCCGAGGCGTCGCGGCTGGAGCGGGCAGGCCATCGGATCACGCGTCTGAATATCGGGAATCCGGCCCCCTTCGGCTTTGAGGCCCCGGACGCGATCCTGCAGCACATGATCGCCGAGCTGCCCACCGCTCAGGGCTATTCGGACTCACGGGGGATCTACTCCGGCCGGCAGGCGGTGGCGCAGTACTACCAGGCGCGCGGCATTGAGAACGCGGACCCGGATGACATCTACTTGGGCAACGGCGTCTCGGAGCTGATCACGATGGTTCTGCAGGCGCTTCTGGGTCCGGGCGATGAGGTCCTGATCCCCGCTCCGGACTACCCGCTGTGGACAGGGGCCACCAAGCTGTGCGGCGGCACGCCGGTGCACTACATCTGCGATGAGGAGAATCGCTGGTGGCCGGACCCGGAGGAGATCGAGGCTAAGGTCACCGAGAACACCAAGGCCCTGGTGCTGATCAACCCGAACAATCCGACGGGCGCGGTGTATCCGCGGCACATTCTGGAGAAGCTGGTCGACATCGCTCGTCGGCACCACCTGATGCTTCTGGCGGACGAGATCTACGAGAACATCACCTTCGACGACGTGGAGATGGTCAACGCGGCATCTCTCTCCGACGACGTGGTGACCATCACCTTCTCCGGCCTGTCGAAGACGTGGCGGGTGGCTGGGTTCCGCTCGGGCTGGATCTACGTGTCAGGGCCGAAGCAGCGTGCCGCCAGCTATCTGGAGGGCCTGGAGCTGCTGATGAATATGCGCATGTGCGCCAACGTTCCGGCCCAGCACGCTCTGCAGGCCGCACTGGGCGGCTACCAGTCGATCGGGGAGCTCATCGCACCCGGCGGTCGGCTGTATGAGCAGCGGACGACGGCTCATCGGCTGCTCAACGAGATCCCAGGGGTGGACGCGCATCGTGCTGACGGTGCGCTGTACCTCTTCCCTCGCCTGGATGCAGAGATGTACCCCATCGAGAATGATGAGACCTTCGTCATCGAGCTGCTGCGTGCCAAGAAGATTTTGGTCTCGCACGGGCGCGCGTTCAACTGGACGGACTCCCAGCACTTCAGGCTGGTGGCGCTGCCCAGTGTCGAGGACCTGGAGGAGGCCATTGCGGGGATCGCTGACTTCCTCAGCGACTATCGCTCGGGAGCGATCCCGCGCGTCTGAGGCAGCGTGTGCACAGGCTCCCGGACGGGGCAGGCGGCCTCAGCCGTCCTGCTCCAGCTCCTGACGGACCTGCTCGAGGCGCTCCTGGGCGCCGGAGAGCCACCGCTCGCACCGGTCCGCCAGGGCTTCGCCGCGCTGCCACAGCGCCAATGACTCCTCGAGAGGGGCACCGCCGGTCTCCAATTTGGTGACCACAGCGACGAGCTCGTCGCGGGCCTGTTCGTAGGACATGGTTTCGATGTCCTCGGTCCTTGCGGTGCTGAAGGATTCCTCAGCCACTGGGGCGGCAGGGCTCTCGTTGCTCATGCGTCTCCGATCCTATGGGTCTGTACGTTCTTCACTTCTGCCTGGAACTCCCCGTCGGCGACCATGACCTGAACGTCCTGGCCGGGGGAGAGGAGAGCCGCGTCGCGGACGATGCCACCCGATGTCTGCACCACCGCATATCCGCGGTCCAGGGTCGACTGCGGGGAGAGCGAGGTGACGCGGGCGCGCGTGCTGTCCACCCAGTCCCGCGCCCGAGAGGCTCTCGCCTCCATGGAGAACAGGGCGCGCCGCCGCAGGCCGGTCAGGTCATCACGGCGCACATCGATCATGCTCTGCGGGTGCGCCATCGCAGGCCGTGAACGTATCGCACGGATCCACTCGCCCTCCCGCTGCAGCATCCGCTGCACCCCGCTGGACATTCGGGTGCGTGCCTGGGCCAGGTTCTCGCGCTCCACGCTCTCCTCAGGAACCAGCATCTTGGCTGATCCGGTGGGCGTGGAGGCCCTGACGTCGGCGGCCTCGTCGAGCAGCGGCCGGTCCGCCTCATGTCCGATCGCTGACACGACGGGGGTGTGCGCCGCAGCCACGGCCCGGATCAGCCGCTCGTCGGAGAACGGCAGGATCACCTCCTCGAGGGAGCCGCCGCCGCGCGCAATCACGATGACATCCACGCGAGGGTCCGCGTCGAGGTCGCCCAACGCGGCCGCGACCTCCATTGCGGCCATGGGCCCCTGGGTCGACACCTCCCGGATCTCAAACTGGGCAGCAGCCCACCGCAGGCCCACGTTGCGGAGAATGTCCTTCTTCGCGTCCGATTCGCGGCCCGTGATGAGGCCAATCCGGGCAGGGAGCACCGGCAGCGGCTTCTTCCGCCCCGCATCGAACAGGCCTTCGGAGGCCAATGACTTGCGCAGCTGCTCAATGCGGGCGAGCAGGTCGCCCAGCCCCACCGGCTGCATCCGGTGGGTCACCAGGCTCAGCCGTCCCGACTTCTCATACAGGCTCGGCTTCACCAGAGCCACCACCCGCGAGCCTGGGCTGACCACGCCGTCGAGCGTTCCGGCGACGTTCCGCCACGCGACAGCGTTGAAGGACACCTCCTGCTCCAGGTCCCGCAGTGTCATCCATGCGGTTCCGTTGCGCATGTTGAACTCGACCAGCTGGCCTTCGACCCACGTGGGCGAGACCTTGTCGATGTGCGCCCGCAGCTTGCCCGAGAAATGGCTGAGCGGCCAGGGGCTCTCCGCACTGGTGTCAGCGGAATGCGCAGGCATCGCAGTCAGGGGGCGCTTATCCTGCGCAGCGAGCTTCTCGAATGAGGACAATGGACTCTCTTCTTCTCTGCGGGCCTGATCCGACCCCGTTGTGCACCAAGTACCCTGTGGGCTGTATTCATTCCGGTCCGAACCAGGGTAGCCGTTCGGCATGACATTGAGGAGAGCGCCGTGCGCCAGCTTCTGAGCATCCTGAGCCTCATTCTTGCCGGCCTCCTCGCAGCGGCGGCGCTCGCCGGCTACCAGGCCGATCAGCTGCTGCGCGACGAGGAGCCCATCCGCGAGATCGCCGGCGAGCTGCCTGAGCAGTCGGAGTTCTCCGAAGCGGTGGCCTCGACCATGGTGAGCGAACTGTCCGAGCAGATTCCGGACCAGGCGCGCCAGCTTCTCGGCACCGGCATTGAGGAGCAGGCAGAGGCGATGGTCTCTGACATCGTGGCGTCGCTTCTGGAGAACGACAGGACCAGGGCCGCCTGGGACGAGACCCTCCAATCCACGCGGACCGACTGGACGGCGCAGATGGAGGAGCTCTTCGACGCCGGCTCCACAGGGAGCGCGGAGGAGCTCAATGTGGAGGTGGATCTCTCTCCCGTGGCATCGGCGATGACGGAGCCGCTGCGGGAGGGCCTGGACAGCTATCTGGGGTGGATCCCGGGCTTGGACTCCGCCGACTTCGACGTGTTGGCTCCCGAGATCGTCGTGGATGTGGACGCGGCGGCAGGACAGGAGGCGCAGACGGATCCCTACGCTGTCGCAACCGTCGTCGCCGGCAGCGAGCACTGGCTCTGGTTCGCCGTGGGATCGGGGCTGCTGCTGGTGCTGGGCCTGGTCATCGGAGTCGGAAAGTCTCGCTGGGCAGGACTGGCCGCCGGGGGGCTGGTCGCGGGTGTGCTCGGACTGTGGCTGGCCCTCTCCGTGGCAGCGCCCAGCTTCGACATCCCCCCGGATGCTGATCCGGCCATGGCCGCAGTGCTGCAGCACGTGGAGGAGAGCTTCACCGCGTGGGCCCAGCCGTCATGGTGGATCTTCATTGCAGGTGCGGCGCTCCTGCTGATCATCGGAGTGCTCGGGTCACTCGTGGCGCCCGGCGCGCGCCGGGTTGAAGCCCGCGCGTAGAATAGGACGCGATGACCATCGCACCTCAAGCGCCCGACCGCCGCAGCCATATCTCCGTCCCCATGCCGCAGGTGCCGCGCCAGCGCCGCAGCCCTGAGGAGATCGCCGCTGAGAGCACCTTCGAAGGCGATCGACGCCTTCTCCTCGCGGCCCCTCGCGGATACTGCGCCGGCGTCGACCGCGCTGTGGTGGCCGTGGAGAAGGCGCTGGAGCAGCACGGGGCTCCCGTCTACGTGCGCAAGGAGATCGTCCACAACCGTCATGTGGTGGACACCCTCACTGAGAAGGGCGTGATCTTCGTGGAGGAGGCCGATGAGGTTCCCGCCGGAGAGCTGCTCGTCTTCTCAGCCCATGGGGTCTCTCCCGCGGTCAAGCAGACCGCATCGGACAGAGGCCTCGAGACCATCGACGCCACCTGCCCCTTGGTGACGAAGGTGCATCGTGAAGCGGTGCGTTTCACCACTAGGGACAACTTCCACATCCTTCTCATCGGCCACGACGGCCACGAAGAGGTGGAGGGCACCTACGGCCACGCGCCCGAGCAGACCACGATCGTCAACAGCCCGGAGGAGGTCGACCAGATCGAGGTGCCG
This sequence comes from Nesterenkonia sp. NBAIMH1, assembly GCF_007922635.1. Taxonomy (NCBI): domain Bacteria; kingdom Bacillati; phylum Actinomycetota; class Actinomycetes; order Micrococcales; family Micrococcaceae; genus Nesterenkonia; species Nesterenkonia sp. NBAIMH1. Next base: position 268,981 of record NZ_CP042335.1, on the reverse strand, counting down.
GACCCCGACAACCTCATCTGGCTCAGCCAGACCACCCTCTCCGTGGACGAAACCATGGAGACGGTGAACAGGCTCCGCGAGCGCTTCCCGAATCTGCAGGACCCGCCCAGCGACGACATCTGCTACGCCACCTCGAACCGACAGGCCGCGATCAAGAAGGTCGCCCCCGAATCCGACCTCGTCATCGTGGTCGGGTCCGCGAACTCCTCCAACTCCGTGCGGCTCAAGGAAGTGGCCCTGGAGTACGGCGCCAAGCGCGCTGAGCGGGTCGACTTCGCCAATCAGATTGACGAGTCCTGGTTCGCTGACGCGCAGACCGTGGGCGTCACATCAGGCGCCTCCGTGCCCGAGGTGCTGGTTCAGGACGTCCTGCGTGTGCTCGACGAGTACGGCTACGGGGAGCCGGAGGAGATCGTCACCGCTGAGGAGGACATCGTCTTCTCCCTGCCCAAGGAGATCCGCAAGGCCCTCTCCGACGCCGGTCACGAAGATGTCGGCCGGGGCGGGCGCAAGCGCACCGCCTGCAGCGACTGACCACGCAGTGCGTCTGCGCAGGGGGCAGCTCCTGCATAGGATGACCGCATGATTGAAACGGGTGCGGTGGGCATCATCGCAGCCGCGGTCCTCATCGGCACTGTCCTGCAGCGAATGTCAGGAACCGGAGTGGGCCTGGTCGTCGCGCCGGTGCTCTCGATCCTGCTGGGGCCCAGCTTCGGAGTCCTGGTCACCAACCTCACGACGACCGTCTCAGGCTTTCTGATCATGCTGTCGGTGTGGAGCCTGGTGCACTGGCGACGCTTCTTCCTCATGCTGGGACCCATCATCGTGGGGGCCGTGCCTGGAGCCTGGCTTGTGGGGCAGCTCTCGTCCGGGTGGCTCTCCATCATTCTCGGCAGCATTGTGGTGGCCGCCCTGGTCGTAACCTTCACACTCCGATCGCTGCCTGAGTGGACGGGACGCCTGCCTGTCATGCTCGCCGGAGGCATCGGCGGATTCTTCAACACCACCTCTGGCGTCGCCGCCCCGGTAATGGTGATCCACTCCCGCTTGGCGCGATGGGACCACCGTTCGTTCGCCGCGACGCTGCAGCCGATCTTCATGACCATGGGTGCTGTCTCCGCGCTGTCCAAGCTGCTCATGGGGTCGGTGGACGCGACCCCCATGGAGGGCCTGCCGGAGCTTCCCTACCTGTTCCTCGGGATCGTCTGCTTCGTCGTGGTCGGCATATACATCGGCACCCGTCTGGCGCGATTCGTGCCTGTCCGGTGGGCCCGCGCCGCGGCCATGGTGCTTGCCGCTCTCGGCGGCGCGGGCGCCATCGTGCGAGGCGTCTTCGACGTGCTCGCCTAGACGCTGACCGCGCGTCCCGGATGTACCCTGGGCGACTGTGACCGACGCCGTCTCACGGGGGCACGCTCCCGGTTCCCCCGCCTATCGTCGGCTTCTGGCTGCCCTGTTCTTCATCGGGGTGGCGACCTTCGCGCAGCTCTACTCTCCGCAGGGACTGTTGCCGCTGATCTCCGCGGAGCAGGGCGTCACAGCAGACCAGGCCGCGCTGATGGTCTCGGCTGCCACGCTCGGTCTCGCACTGGGAGTGATCCCCTGGTCCTATGTGGGCGACAGGGTGGGCCGCAGGCCCGCCATGGGGTGGGCGATCAGTCTGGCGTGCCTCTTCGCCGTCGTGGTGGTGCTGGTGCCGGGATTCTGGCCCGTTCTGATCGTGCGCTTCCTCGAAGGGCTCATGCTGGGCGGGGTGCCCGCCCTGGCCATCGCCTATCTCAACGAGGAGGTGAGCCGCACCGCAGCCGCCGCCGCTGCCGGCACATACATCTCGGGCACCACGCTGGGAGGCCTCGCTGGGCGCATCGTCGCCGCCCCTATCGGGGAGCAGTGGGGGTGGAAGCCGGGAATGCTCGCTGTGGCCGCCTTGGCTGCGGCCTGTGTGGCCATGTTCCTATGGCTGGCGCCGGCGGCCCGAGAATTCACGCCACGGCGCACAGCCTGGCGCCAGTCGCTCGGAGCCCTCACCGGCAATCTGCGATCGGGAGTGCTCTGGGTGCTCTATCTCCAGGGGTTCCTCACCATGGGCGGCTTCGTCGCCATGTACAACTACGTGACATTCCACCTGGCCTCGGAGCCCTTCAGCCTGCCGCTGTGGCTCATTTCGTTCATCTTTCTGGCGTACCTGGCCGGAACCATTTCATCCCCGCAGGCGGGACGTCTGGCGTCGGCGTGGGGCCGAAGGCCTGTGCTGCTGGGCGGCAACGTGATCATGATGGTCGGGGTCGGTCTGACCCTTGTGCCTGCGCTTCCCGTCATTCTGCTGGGCATGGTCCTGCTGACCGGCGGCTTCTTCGCCTCGCATGCAGTGGCCTCAGGCTGGGTGGGCTCCGCGGCAGTCGCGGGACGCTCGCAGTCCGCCTCGCTGTACAACCTGGGCTATTACGCGGGCTCATCGGTGCTGGGGTTCGCCGGCGGGAGCTTCCTTCAGATCGCGGGGTGGCCGGGCACTGTGGGCATGGTGCTCGCCCTGGTGCTGGCAGCCACGACGTTGGCCCTCTGGGTGCTGCCGCGCGAATGACCGCAGAGGGATGAGTCGAATCGTGTAAAATCCACAGACGCCGGCCATATGACCTCCGTCACGTGACAATGACGTCGCGTGCCGGATCGGCGGATGCTGCACTACTTCGATCTCGAGCACAGGAGCACCTCCTCCATCATGACGCCCTCCCGTTCTCGCGTCACCGGCGCGCACCTGAAGAACTTCGATCCGCGTGAGCAGTCCATCGCCGAGGCGCATGAGCTCTCGGCCGGGCACCGTTCCGGAGGGCTGGAGCGGCCTACCATTCTGCGGCGCATCATCGGCCTCGTCGCCGGTGTGCTGGCCGCGCTGCTGATCTACTTCATCATGCCGGCGGACCTGGAGGTCTGGCCTCGGCTGACTGCGGCCACGGCCGTGCTGATGGGCATCTGGTGGATGACGGAGGCCATCCCGATTCCCGCCACGGCGCTGCTGCCGCTCATCATCTTCCCGGTGCTGGTGCCGGAGGACGACTTCGGCTCGGCGGATGAGGCAGCGGGCGGCATCGGAGTCGATGACATCGGGGCCTCCTACGGCAACAACATCATCTTCATCTTCATGGGCGGCTTCATGCTGGCACTGGCGATGCAGCGATGGAACCTTCATCGACGCATCGCTCTGCTGACGCTGAACCTGATGGGCTCCAAGCCGATCTACCTGATCGCCGGGTTCATGATCGCCACCGGCTTCCTCTCCATGTGGGTCTCCAACACGGCGACGGCTGTGATGATGCTGCCCATCGGCATCTCCATCCTGATGCTGGTGCAGCGCACGATGGATCCGGAGGCGGCCGATGCCGCTGAGGCGGATGAGGAGGAGGCGAAGGCTCAGGTCATCAAGTCCAACTTCGGCACGGCCCTGATGCTGGGCATCGCCTACGCCGCCTCGATCGGGTCCTTGGGCACCATCATCGGAACGCCGCCCAACACGCTCCTGGCCGGGCACATGAGCGAGAACCATGACATGACGATCGGCTTCGGCCAGTGGATGATGGTCGGGGTTCCGATCTCCATCGTGATGCTGATCATCACGTGGTTCCTCATTACTCGGGTCATCTTCAAGCCGGAGATCGACGAGATCCCGGGCGGTCACGAGCTCATCAAGAACGAGCTGCAGAAGCTGGGCCCGATGAAGGCTGCTGAGATCCGGGTCTCGCTGATCTTCGTGCTGGCCGCCTGCTCCTGGGTCTTCATCCCTATCGGCACTGATCTGCTGGCCGGCTGGGGCGTGCTGGAGGCTGAGGCTGAGCCGTTCATCTCCGACGCCGGAATCGCCATGTCCATTGCGATTCTGCTCTTCCTGCTTCCGGCCAAGGCAGAGCCGGGGGTTCGGCTGCTGGACTGGGAGTACGCGGCGAAGCTGCCATGGGGTGTGCTGCTGCTCTTCGGCGGCGGGCTGGCGCTCTCGGGCCAGTTCGGCCAGTCCGGCCTCTCCGAGTGGCTGGGAGGTCAGATGGAGGGGCTCGCTGGGGTCCCTGTGTGGGTCCTGGTGCTGATCGCCGCCGCGGGTGTGCTGGTTCTCACCGAGATGACCTCCAACACGGCAACAGCGGCGACGTTCCTGCCGGTGGCCTCGGGCGTGGCCATGGGGACGGGAGTCGATCCGCTGGTCCTCGCGGCGCCGGTCGCCTTGGCTGCCACATGTGCCTTCATGCTTCCGGTGGCGACCCCGCCGAACGCTATCGCCTACGGCTCCGGCTACGTGACTATCGGGCAGATGATCAAGGGAGGGGTGGTGCTGAACGTCATCGGCGTCATCATCATCACCATCGTCTCGATGACCCTGCTGCTGATGGTCTTCGACCTCTCCGTCTGATCCGATGAGCTGAGGCACTAGCCGGCGGGGGCCTCCAGGCGTGGTCCGGGCTGCCTGACGTCGGCAGTCAGCGGCGACGGGCTCAGCGCGCCGGGAGCTGCTCCCTCGGTTCCCTCAAGCCGGCCTATGGCCTCCACCTGGGGCATGACGCGACGCTCGATGTTGCCGATGAGGGAGTTGTAGGCCTCCACCGCCTGCCGAAGCCGACTTCCCGTGGTGCTGAGATGCTCACCCATGGTCTCCAGGCGTCGGTACAGCTCGCGCGAATGATCGATGACTTCAGTGATGTTCGCGGCCAGACGCTCCTGCCGCCAGGCGGCCTCGACCGCCTTCAGCGCAGCGAGCAGGGAGGCGGGTGAGACCAGTGTGACGCCTCGTGAGACTGCATGCTCCAGGAGCGACGGATCATGCTCCAAGGCTGAGGACAGGAGTGACTCCGCCGGCACGAAGCAGAAGACCACCTCAGGCGAGAGCTCCACGGCTTCCCAGTACTTCTTGGAGGCGAGTTCGTCGACTCGGGCACGCAGCGCCTTCGCCTGAGCCTTCGCCTCCGCACCGCCCAGAGGAGCCTTAGCGTCGATGACAAGAGTGCGCTCACCAGGCAGACGGACCATCAGGTCCGGCCGGAGGACCTCACCGCTGCTGCTGATGCCCTGATGCTGTTCGGCAAAGTCGACGTGCGGGAGCATTCCGGCTGCCTCCACGACGCGACGAAGCTGCACCTCACCCCAGTGTCCGCGTGCGGTCGTCGAACGCAGGGACCCCAGAAGCGCCTGTGTGGACTCCAGAAGGCGGGCATCGCTCTGCGCCGCCGAAGCGAGCTGCTCCGAGAGCTGCGCGTGCTGAGCTGCCCGCTCGCGCTCCAGCTCACTGACCTTGCGCTGCACTTCGGTCACACCCTGCCGCACCGGATGGAGCATCTCCAGCATCGACTCCCGTTCGCGGGCCGCGTCGGCTTCGGCGGCCCGATGCCGCTCAGTCTCCTCGAGCCGGCCCTGGGTCCCTGCGGCGCGACGCTCCGCTTCGGCCTGGGCGGCCTGCGCAAGTGCTCTCTCCTCGGACAGCGCGGCGGTGCGCGCGTCGTGCCTGCTTCTGAGCAGCACGAACACCCCCGCAGCAGCAGCCGCGGCGCCGCAGAGCAGGCCGGTGAAGAGTCCGGTCAGCAGTGCAATCCAGTCCATGTCGCCCACGGTGCCACGACGGTATGACATCTGTGCTGACCGGCTCGCGTAGGGTTAATGCGGCATTTGTTGAACGCAGCAGCGAGGAGCTCCATGATCAGGATCCTGCTGGTCCGCCACGGGCAGACCGACTGGAACAACGACGGACGGATGCAGGGCAGCACTGACATCCCCCTGAACGAGCAGGGGCGCGCCCAGGCGCGCATGATCGGAGGCTTCGTTCGCCAGCAGAATCCTGCTCAGGCATACGTCTCCACGCTGCAGCGCACCCAGCAGACCTACGACGAGTTCGGCATAGACCTTCTCGCCGCCGCTCGTGCCGATCTGGTTGAACGGAACCTTGGGGTGTGGGAGGGCCAGCGCGGCAAGGACGTCCGCGCGGAGGCGCCTGAGCAGTTCGCCGCGTGGCGGCGGGGCGAGTTCACCCCGGAGAACGGCGAGAGTCATCAGGAGCTGACGGACCGGATCACCGGCGCCTTCTTCGACATCGTTCGCAGGACGGCGGACGCCGAGGTCACCGAGTCGGTTGATCTGAGCTTTCCCGTCAGGACAGCGGTGATCGTGTCCCACGGCGCTTCCCTGAGGGTGCTCATGCAGGGACTGGGCCTGGTCCAGAGCGCGCAGACGTCTCCGCTGACCAACGGTGCCGTCTCTGTGCTCGACATCCCCCTGCACGCCGGCCCCGTCTCATCGACCCTTCCTCATGGCGGGTTCGGAGACGATGCCGAGACCGCGGAGGTCATCCGGGGGCTGTCCGACTCTCAGATTGTGGAGCAGTCACTGCTGCGCGTGTTCAACCTCTCACCGGAACTGCTGAACCCGGCTGCAGTGGAGGATCCCGCCATCTGGTGAATCCGCCCGGCCGATGAGAGCCGAAGGGGCGCGACCAGTGATGGTCGCGCCCCTTCGTGCGTCCTTCAGCGATGCTGTCAGATCAGGCGAGGCCCTTGATGAGGTCGGCGCACCGTTCGCCGATCATCATGGTCGTGATGTTGGGGTTCACCGTGGTCAGCTCAGGCATCACCGAGGCGTCCGCCACGCGCAGCCCCTGGACGCCCTTGACCTTCAGGTCTGAGGTGAGGGGAGACATGTCGTCCTCGGCGGGACCCATTCGGACGGTGCCTGCGGGGTGATAGACCGTGTTGTGGGTGCGGTGGATGTAGTCGGCGAGGTCCTCGTCGCTCTGGGTGTCCTTGCCCGGGTAGAGCTCCTCACCGGCCCATTCGGCCAGTGCAGGCTGGGCGGCGATCTCGCGCGCGAGGCGGATGCCGGCGATGGCGACGCGCATGTCGTGGCCCTCTGCGTCGCTGAAGTAGCGCGGATCCACCATCGGCTTGTCGCGGTGATCCTTGGAGCGCAGCTTCACGGTGCCCCGCGACTTGGAGTGAGTGACGTTCGGCGTCAGGACGAACGCGTTCTCGGAGGTGGGGTACCCCTGGCGAAGGGTGTGCATGTCGAAGGGCACCGCGCCGTAGTGCATCATCAGGTCAGGGCGGCCGGGCTTGTCTGCCGCGTCGGACCCCTCCAGGGTGTCTGCGAAGATGCCGATCTCCCAGAACTGGTAGCCCTCTTCGATCATGGGCTTCTTGGCATCCCAGCCGATGACGACTTCGGGGTGATCCTGGAAGTTGGCGCCGACGCCGGGGGAGTGCACCCGGGCTTCGATCCCGTGCTCGGCCAGGTGCTCCCGGTCTCCGATGCCCGAGAGCATGAGGAGCTTCGGGGAGTCGATGGCTCCGGCGGAGAGCACGACTTCGCGGGAGGCGAGGATCTGCTGCGTCTTCCCGAACGAGCCGGCAACTGCCTTCACGCCCGTGGCTCGGTCGCCTTCGAAAGTGATCTCTTTGACCCAGGTATCGGTCAGGAGGTGGAAGTTCTCCCGGTCGAGGATGGGGTGCAGGTAGGACACCGAGGATGATGAGCGGGTGCCGTCCTGCCTCCGGTTGATCTGAAAGAAGCTGGCGCCATTGACGACCGTTTCACCGCTGTTGAACTCAACGCGCGGAATGCCGACCTGCTCGCAGGCATCCAGCACGGCCACGCCGCACGGGTCGTGGGGAGGAATGTTCATCAGATGGACGGGGCCTTCCTTCCCGTGATGCTCCCCGTCGTTCTCGTTGGTCTCGAGGCGCTTCAGAAGCGGCCAGGTGCTCTGTGCGTTCCAGCCCTCTGCGCCCATCTGCTCCCAGTCGTCCATGTCCTCGCGCGGGGGCCAGAAGGCGATGCAGGAGTTGTGGCTGGAGCATCCGCCCAGCACTTTGGCGCGCGCGTGGCGCATGAAGCTGTTCCCGGTGGACTGCTCCTCGATCGGGTAGTCCCAGTCATAGCCGGACTCGAGGAGCTCCATCCAGCGGTTGAGCTGCAGCACCACGTCTTTGTCCTGGTCGGTGGGTCCCGCCTCCAGGAGAGCGACCTGCACAGCGGGGTCCTCAGAGAGTCGGGCAGCTACTGCCGCACCGGCGGAGCCGCCGCCCACGACCACGTAGTCGAATGTCTTTTCTTCAGCCATCATGTTCTCCTTCAGATTCACTGACCCGGCATCCGGAACCAGCCGCTGACGGCCGGTGCGGTGTTTTCGTAGATGTGCTTGGCCTCGCGGTACTCGTCGAACCCAGCGATGCCGAGCTCGCGGCCCACGCCGGACTGCTTGAAGCCGCCCCACTCGGCCTGCGGCAGGTAGGGGTGGTAGTCGTTGATCCAGATGGTGCCGTGCCGCAGGCGTGAGGACACGCGGTGGGCGGTGCCTGAGTCGGAGGTCCAGACGGCTCCGGCCAGCCCGTAGACCGTGTCGTTGGCCGTGGCGATGGCCTCCTCCTCTGTGGTGAAGGTCTCGACGGTGATGACGGGTCCGAAGGACTCCTCGGTGACCACGTGCATGCCGCGTTCGACGTTGTCCAGCACGGTGGGGGCGTAGAAGCAGCCGTCCTTGTGCTCCTCGCCGCCGAAGTGGCCTCCGGTGCGGAGCCGGGCGCCTTCTTCCATGCCCTTCTCCACGTAGGCGTGCACCTTGTCCCGGTGCTCACCGCTGATCAGCGGGCCGGTCTCGGCGTTCTCGTCGAAGGGCCCGCCCATCTGGATGCTCTCAGCGCGTCGGACGAGCTCGTCCACGAACTTCTCCTTGATGGACTCCTCGACGATCAGCCGCACTCCGGCCGAGCAGACCTGTCCGGAGTCGACGAACCCGGCGTTGAGGGCGTTGTCGACCGCGGCCTCGAAGTCCGCGTCGGCGAAGACCACGTTGGGGTTCTTGCCTCCGAGCTCCAGGGCGATCTTCTTCACCGTCTCGGCGGCGGAGGACATGATCTTCCGGCCGGTGACGAGGCCGCCGGTGAAGGAGATGAGATCGACGTCGGGGTGGGTCGACAGCGGCGCACCGGCGGTCGCTCCCGGACCGGTGAGCAGGTTCGCCACTCCGGCCGGCAGACCCAGCTTGTCGAAGACGTCCATGATCAGGATGCCCGTGTGCGGGGTCAGCTCCGCAGGCTTGAGGATGAGGCTGTTTCCGGCAGCGAGGGCGGGTGCCAGCTTCCACGCGGACTGCAGGAGCGGGAAGTTCCAGGGCGTGATCATCCCGCAGACGCCCACGGGCTCGTACACCACTTTTGAGATGACGGAGGCGTCACCGGCGTCGACGATGCGTCCGGCGTCATGGTCGGCGAGCTTCGCGAAGTGCTTGAAGCAGCCGATGATGTCGTCCATGTCGATCTGAGCCTCGACGAAGCGCTTGCCCGTGTCGAGGGCCTCAGCGCGAGCGAACTCGTCCTTGCGCTCGGTGAGCTGCTGCGCGACCTGGAGCAGGAACTCTCCACGCTCCGCCGCCGGGGTGTCCGCCCAGACGCGGGAGTCGAATGCCTTCTTGGCCGCTGCGATGGCGGACTCGGCGTCCTGAGCGCCGGCCTCCGAGACGGTGCCGACGTCGGAGCCGTCGGCGGGGCAGGTGATGGTGCGGGTCTCGCCTGAGGCGGCGGAGACCCATTGTCCATCGATGAACAGGGTGGCGGTCATTGGAATGCTCCTCGGGTCGGATCTGGTGGGCGTGGGGGTTCGCGGTGATCTCCCGCACCTCCGGCGTCATCTTCCACTCTAACCAGGGGAGAACGACGCCGGATGGGCGCAGGAGAGTCGGCCGGCCTACTCTGACCGGTTGACTCGGGAGGAGTCCCAATCCGTCGGGATGGTGCCCGTGTCCAACGTCACAGAGGGCCCGGGTGCCTCGTCGCTCATCGTCAGGACGGTCAGGTGGCGCTCGTAGGCGTCGAGCACGTCCGTGATGAGCTGCTCCTTGGTGTACCCGAAGATGTCATGTCCGGAGGATCCGGTCGCTGAGAAGACCTCGACCCGGTGGTAGGTCTCCCCGGCGCTGCGGAAGTTGAGCGCGAAGCTCGGCACCGCGTACTCCACCGGGTAGGCCTGGTACTTGAAGATCGCTTCGTTGCCGAAGTCGACTCTGAGGTCGATCTGCTGCATGCCGGACTCTGTCGCCGTGCCTCGTTCGCAGATCACCTCGGAGCCGGCGGCGGCCATCGCCTCTGCCACCTCCTCGATGGCTGGCATCGCCGTACTGGTCATGTACTCCTCCACCTCGCTGGCTTTCGGGTAGTGCATATGGCGACGCAGGCGGCGCTTCCAGCGGCCCTGGCTCGGGTCGGTGCTGGCAGCGATCCGCTCCGACAGGGCGGAGGGAAGCTGGGCGTCCTTGGACTCTTGGGCGTAGGTCTCCATACGCAGAGTCCTCCACACGCTGAGCATCAGGACGTAGAGCACCAGGGAGAGGGGCAGTCCCAGAATGACCGCGGCCATCTGGAGGGTGTAGATGCCGTCGAGGGTCAGCATCACCAGGGTCAGGGCGCCGATGACGGCGGACCACACCACACGGAGCCAGCGAGGGCCGTCCCCAGTGCCTGCGCTGATCTTCGAGGTGAAGTTGGCCAGCACGAGGGATCCGGAGTCGGCGGAGGTGACGTAGAACAGCAGGCCGACCACGACAGAGACTCCGATGGCGAATGTGGCGCCTGGGTACTGGGAGATCAGCTCGAAGTAGCCGGAGCCCTCAGCGTCGAGAGCGGCCTCGGCGAAGGCCGCGTCACCGCCGGCGATCCTGGAGACGGTGGCGTTTCCGAAGATGGAGATCCACAGCGCGTTGAAGGCGAACGGGACCAGCAGCACACCGATGATGAACTGGCGCAGCGTGCGTCCGCGGGAGATGCGTGCGAGGAACAGGCCGACGAAGAGTGCCCAAGCCATCCACCAGGTCCAGAAGAAGATCGTCCACCATTCGAGCCATTCCCAGGACAGCCATTCCTCGGAGGTGTCAAAAGCGAAGGTCTGCGTGAGCATGCCCGGGAACATGGCGAAGAAGTCGCCGATGTTCTGCACGAGCATGTTGAGAAGGTCCATGGTCTCGCCGGCGATGAGCACGTAGAGCATCAGGGCGATGGCAGCCAGCACGTTCAACTCGGCCAAGCGCCGAATGCCCTTTTCAACGCCGGAGTACGTGGAGAAGGTCACGACAATGGCTGCCAGCACGATCAGCGAGGCCTGCACGGCGAACGTCGTCTCGATGCCGAACATCATGCCCAGCCCGAAGGACAGGAAGACGACGCCGATGCCGAGGCTGGTGGCGATGCCGAAGATGGTGCCCAGCACTGCGGCGATTTCGACCGTGTCCCCGGCGACGCCCTGCGCGCGCTTGCCGATGATGGGGTACAGAGCGCTGCGGATCGCGAGCGGGAGGTGGTATCGGTAGGCGAAGAGTCCGAAGGCCATGCCTGTCAGGGCATACATGGCCCAGCCGGGGATGCCGTAGTGGAACATGGTCCACAGGGCTGCCTCCTCAGCGGCCTGCACCGTCTCCGGCTCAGCTCCTCCGGGACCCGCGAGGTAGTTCGTAGCCGGGCCGACCACGGAGAAGAACATCAGGTCGACGCCGATGCCCGCGGCGAAGAGCATCGAGGCCCAGGTGAAGAGGCTGAACTTGGGTTTGGAGTGGTCGGGGCCCAAGCGAGTCTTGCCGACTCGGGTGAAGGCCACTATCAGCACGAAGACGACGATGATCGCTGCGGTCAGGATGAAGTACCAGCCGAGGTACTGGGAGAGCCAGACGAAGGCGTTCTCCATAGCCGCATAGATGGGGTCGGGCCAGATGGCGGCAGCAGCGGTGAAGACGACGATCAGGGCCGCCGAGATGATGAACACCGGCCAGTTCACGGGGGTCGAGGCGATGCGTGAGGGCTTCGCCTCGGGCGAATCAGTATCTGCAGGCGCGGACGCCATGACGTGTTTCCTTTCGGTGGTATACCTCATCGGTGTGCGCAGGGGCCGTGGAGGGCGGGGCCTGCGCAGTTCCAGTGAGCTGTGTAGTCGAAGCGCACATCAGAGTAGATCAAGTGTGGATCTGTTCTCAGTCCGTTACAAGACTTTTTGTAGTTCGCGGCCAGGAATGGCTCCCTGCAGGCGTCACTGTGGTATTCAGGGCGGGCCCGGACCGACAGCGTGCCCGGGACGCGGTAGGTTAGATCTCTGTGGCACTGACTATCGGAATCGTGGGACTGCCCAATGTGGGCAAGTCGACTCTCTTCAACGCACTGACCAAGCAGACGATCCTCGCGGCGAACTATCCGTTCGCCACGATCGAGCCGAACGTCGGCATCGTGGATCTTCCTGATGAGCGGCTGACTCGGCTTGCTGAGATCTTCGGCAGCCAGAAGATCATTCCGGCCGCAGTCTCGTTCGTCGACATCGCCGGCATCGTCAAAGGCGCCTCCGAAGGGGAGGGGCTGGGGAACCAGTTCCTCGCCAATATTCGTGAGGCTCATGCCATCGCCCAGGTGGTCCGCGTCTTCGAGGATGAGAACGTCACCCACGTGGACGGCAAGGTGGATCCGACGTCGGACATGGAGACCATCAACACCGAGCTCATTCTGGCCGACATGCAGACGCTCGAGAACGCGATCCCGAAACTGGAGAAGCAGGTCTCGGGGAAGAAGGCCGACAAGTCCACCCTCGATGCCTACGTGGCAGCCAAAGAGGTGCTCGACGACGGCCGGACGATCTTCTCCGCATCGGCCTCGTTGGACATGGATGAGCTCAAGCAGATCAGCCTGCTGACGGCCAAGCCCCAGATCTATGTGTTCAACGCCGATGAGTCGGTTCTCGGCTCGGAGGAGAAGCAGGCGGAGCTGCGCGAGTCCGTCGCGCCTGCTCAGGCAGTATTCCTCGACGCGAAGTTCGAGTCCGATCTGGTGGACATGTCCGCTGAAGAGGCAGCGGAGATGCTGGAGCTCAACGGCCAGGAGGAGTCCGGCCTGGACCAGCTGGCCCGCGTGGGCTTCGAGACCCTGGGTCTTCAGACCTACCTCACGGCCGGTCCGAAGGAATCACGGGCGTGGACGATCAGCCAGGGTGACACCGCCCCTGAAGCCGCAGGTGTGATTCACACTGACTTCCAGAAGGGCTTCATCAAGGCGGAGATCGTCAGCTTCGAAGATCTGGTCGCAGCCGGGTCCATGAACGATGCGAAGTCCGCCGGCAAGGTCCGGCTCGAAGGCAAGGAATACGTGATGCGCGACGGCGACGTCGTCGACTTCAAGTTCAACGTCTAGCGGCTACCAGCATCGTCAAGAGGTGCAGGAAACCTCAAGAGACCCCGTCGAGGCATAGTTCGCACAGAGAGTTCACTCACGGCACAGAGCTGGCGAGGGACGTGACTTCGTAGGTATGGCCTGCCTCGCGCAGCCGCTCAACGAGAATGTTGCCGAGGGCGGTCGCCGGGGTCAGCGAACCTGTGGCAGACGGCAGACGGTCGCCGTCGAGGGCAAGTGAGAGGGCTGTCTCTCCGGCCATCACGGCGGTGGCGGCGTATCCCGGATCGCCGGGCCCAGCTGCGATGGCACGATAGCGCTGGCCGCTCACCGTGGAAGCAGTCACCTGGGAATGGAACCAGCCTGAGCGCCGCGCGGCCTCACTCGGGCCCGCACCGGGCGACGGAAGGACACGGTCCAGCATTTTCCTCGTGATGGGCAGAGCCAGGGCGGCTCCGAACAGCCGCAGGCCAAGCGCCGTGGCCCCGGCGGTCACGGCGCCCACAGGCCCTCGCCCCATACCCATCACTTCGCCGTACCGCAGGGACCTGCCGTAGGCCCAACCCTGCAGGGCATTGCTGCGACGCACGATCCGCGTATTCGCCGACGCCATGATGAAGGGCGCGGCCCACGGGCCCTCATCCGAACGGCCGACCCACCCCAGATCTGGAGGCTGCCGGGTCGCGGGCTCCGCCGTCCGGTCTGGACTGAGGGAGTAGGGGTCGCCCGCAAGGGACCGCAGCGCAGGGTCCGTCCGGATACCGTCGAGCTGCCCACGCATGGACTCGATGGTGCCGCCGCTGAAACCGCCCTTCGCCCTGGCAACGAGCTGCACTTCGGTCAGTCTGCCCTCGCCGTCAGCCTGCGCGGCCTGGTGCAGGAGGAGCACCGCGAGGTCCGACGGGACGGAGTCGTAGCCGCACGCATGGACGATCCGTGCACCTGTAGTGTTCGCAAGGGCACCCCAACGGTCGATAGCTTCACGGACGAAGGACACCTCTCCCGTCAGGTCCCCGTAGTGGGTGCCGGCGCGGGCACACGCCTCGACAACCGGCAGCCCGTATTTCGCGTAGGGACCCACCGTGGTGAAGAGAACTCTGGTGCCCGTGGCCATGGCCGCGAGCGAGTCAGGGTCCCCCGTATCGGCCTCAATGATGGCCCAGTCATGGGCGGCGACGGGCAGTCTGGACCGTACGTCTTCGAGCTTTGCCCTCGACCTCCCCGCGAGTCCCACTCGCAGGTCCGGTGGAGCGTGGTGCGCAAGGTATCCAGCGATGAGCTCCCCGACAAAGCCGGTCGCACCAAAGAGGACGAGGTCGTGGTTGCGCGTTGGAGCAGCCATGCCGGCAGTCTTCCACAGCAGAGACCGGACCGGCACCGGGGAGCGCGTTCCTCTCCTATCGCTGAAGCGCCCCGCCACCCCAGAACCAGATCACAGAGCATCATGAGTTCTCGAGGCCTGGTGCACTGACCAGTCCTCAGCGAAACGACTGGGGCTGGGCCGACTGCCGCAGCTCGTCTACGCTTCACCCATGACGAATCTTGAGGGTGCGGTCGTTCTGGTGGTCGGTGCCTCAGGCGGGCTCGGCTTGCGGATCGCCGATCGGCTGGAGAGCAGCGGTGCCGTCGTTGCCCGGTCCTCGAAGTCCGCAGGGCACGACCTGCGTGAACCCACTGTGATCCGGGGGGTGCTGGAATCCACGCATGCGGAGCATGGACGCCTCGACGGCCTTGTCATCGCGTCCGGGGTCGTCGCATTCGGCCCCGCTTCAGGACTTGAGCCCGCCACGGTTGATGAACTCTTCGCGGTGAACACGACCAGTGCGATCGAACTCATCACTCAGAGCCACCCCTACCTCGCGGCCTCGGCAGATGACGGCCGGAAACCCTTCGTGGTCACGCTGAGCGGGGTCGTCGCTGAGACGCCCACCGCCGGAGTGGCAGCGTATTCCGCGTCCAAGGCGGGGCTCGCGGCTTTCGCTGCTGCAGCGGCTCGCGAGTACCGTCGCGATGGCATCCGAATCATGGACGCCCGCCCCGGGCACACCGGCACCTCGCTGTCCGAGCACCCGATCGCCGGGTCTGCGCCGTCATTCCCAGAGCCGCTGGACCCGGACCGCGTGGCAGAGCGGATCGTCACTGCGATCGTGGACGGCGAGAAGGACCTGCCCAGCACCGCGTTCTGAAAGTGGTGAGAAGCCGAGATGGACTCCGGATTGGGTCCATTGCTGATGCTCGGGGCATCGCTCGAGCGGTCGGCTATGCGGTCTGGGCAGTGGAGCGCTTCAGCAGCCAGAGGAGGTAGGGCGGTCCGAGCACGGCCACTACCAGTCCGGCGGGCAGCTGATCCGGTGCAATGACAGTCCGCCCGAACGTGTCCGACAGGGACACAAGAGCGGCACCCAGCAGGGCTGACATGGGCAGGAACCAACGGTGCTCGCGGCCCATCAGCATGCGCGCCATATGGGGCGCGGCGAGTCCCACAAAGCTGATCACGCCGATGCCGATCACCGCGACCGCCGAGAGCAGCACGGCGATGATCAGCGCAGCAGCGCGTACCCAGCCCAAGCGCACTCCGAGTATCCGTGGGGTGAGTTCATCGATGCTGATGATGTCCAGTTCCCGCTGCAGCAGGATCAGGACCGGAACGGACAGCACCAGCTGCAGAAGGATCGGGGTGAGATCGCCCCACGTGGTCCCGAACGTGGAGCCGCCCAGGAAGGAGATCGCCATTGCTTGGTTGTACGGGTTGGTGGTGGATATCAGCAGTTGGGTGATGGCCTGCGCTGCCGTCATCACGCCGATGCCGACCAGCACCACCTTTTCCGGGGAACCGCCGCGCGGACTGGCCAGAAGGAACACGATCAGCCCGGCCAGCGCCGCCCCGGCGGCAGCACCGGCGGACATAGTCCACGCGGAGGAGGTGAAAAGGATCATGGCGATGACGGCGCCGGCTCCGCCGGAGGCGGCGACGCCGAGGATTCCTGGGTCGGCCAGCGGATTCCGGGTCACGCTCTGCACCAGGGCACCGGCGATGGCGAGCACGGCACCTCCTAGGACGGCGGCGGCGACGCGTGGACTCCGGAAGTTCAGGGTGATCTCGATGGCGCGGGCGGCCTCACCGCTGAGCCACAGCTGGATGTCCCCGACGCGCAGCCACCAGTCACCCAGCAGCAGCCCTGCGCCCATGAGGATCAGCAGAAGCAGCGCTGCGGCTGCGCTGAGGATGACCCGACGACTGAGCGTGATGCGGTGCGGCAGCGGCAGTGCGGAAACCTCCTGATGGCTGGCTGCGCTGCGCAGCCGCACAGCCAGCACCACGAGGAAGACCGCCCCCACCAGGGAGGTCACGACGCCGGTGGGAATGGCGACCGCGAGATTGGGTCCGGCGACGGCGAATGCCAAGGCGCGCACCGCAACGTCGGACCCGATGACGATCAGCGCACCCACCAGGGCAGAGGCTGTGAGCGCCCAGGCGGATCGGCCGAAACGTATGACCTTGGCAGAGGCCAGCCGCACGATGGCGGGTGCGCACAGGCCGACGAAGCCCAGTGGTCCGACCA
This sequence comes from Nesterenkonia sp. NBAIMH1, assembly GCF_007922635.1. Lineage (NCBI taxonomy): Bacteria > Bacillati > Actinomycetota > Actinomycetes > Micrococcales > Micrococcaceae > Nesterenkonia > Nesterenkonia sp. NBAIMH1. Next base: position 252,261 of record NZ_CP042335.1, on the reverse strand, counting down.
TCGTCACCGCGGCGGCGGAGAGGGCCACGGCGCAGATCAGCAGCGCGCCTCTCAGGAATGCGACGTTGACGCCCATGGACTGTGCGGCATCTGTTCCCAGAGAGAGCACATCGGTGCTTCGGGTCAGCATGACCAGGCCGAGGGCTGCCCCCACCACCACGGGAAGCAGGGGCAGCAGTCCGGAGAGCCCGGAGAGGTTGAGCGTCCCAGCGCCCCAGAGGAACAGCCCCTGCGTGGACTGAGCGAAGATCATCAGCAGGGCTGCGGTGACCGAGGCCAGGCCCATGGCAACGACAGTTCCCGCCAGAACGAGCCGAATCGGCGCATGCTCGGAGAGCCCAGCAAGGGCGAGCACCACTCCTGCTGCGATCCCGCCTCCGAGGAACGCGAGCCCGGCCGAGCTCAGCGCCGGCAGGGAGACGCCGAACGCTGCTGCTGCGGTGAGTGCCAGGTGGGCCCCGGCATTGACCGCCAGAGTGTCCGGTGAGGCCAGCGGATTGCGCGTCATGGCCTGCAGAGCACAGCCGGCTGCGCCGAGGGCGGCGCCGACGACGAGTCCGCCGACCAGCCGTGGCAGCCGCGAGTCCAGCGCCAGTGCACGCAGATCAGCAGCAGCGTCGGTGTCGCCGGGAGTCAGGACGGCCGTCAGCAGCTCCCACGGTGATGCTGCCGAGGTCCCCTGAGTCAGGTGCACCGCTGAGAGCAGCACCAGGGCGGCCGTGCCGAGCACCAGAGCCGCAGTCGCCACCACGCGTGCAGCGGCGGCGGCGTGCGTCACCTGTGGTCCTTCGGTGGGCGCTTCTGCTGCCAGGTGCTCCGGCTCAGCCCTGGTCCTCAGTGAGTTCACTGGTCTCCGGCAGTCTCGACCGCTGTCTCGCTGAGGTATTCGATCCACTGCGTGGCCGAAGCGGGGCCGCCGTAGATCCAGATGCCGTCCACGGGGTGCATGGCATCGTTCTCCACGAATCCCAGGGAGTTCCATACGGAGTTGCTCTCGAGGGGCTCGAAGGGATCATCGGGGTCAGACTCCGAGGTCCACCAGTACAGGATGGTGTCCTCGTCCAGAGCGGTCAGCCTCCCTACGTCTGCCTGGCTGATGTCATACGCCTCGTCGCCTTCGTCCTGCCACGCGGATTCGAGTCCGATCTCCGTTCCGAGGGTCTGAGCCAACGCGCCGGGACCATGCATGCGGAATGTGGCGGTGTTGCCTTCCACCGTGGGGTAGGCCAGGACGAAGGGTGTTCCTTCAGCGCTCGCGTCGGCTATGGCTTCGGCCGCGGTGTCCCGGGCATCCTCGAATTCCGTCCAGGCCTCATCGGCTCGGTCCTGCGCACCGAGAAGCTCAGCGGTCATGAAGAAGTTGTCCTGCATGTTGCCGAGGGGGTCAGACGCATCGGCACCGGGCTGCAGCACGACGGGCGCGATCTCTTCGAGATCCTCCAGAAGGCCGTCCGGGACGGAGCTGTCAGCGCCGAGAATCAGGTCAGGGTCGGCCTGGCCGATGGCCTCCAGACTGGGTTCGGTGCGCAGCCCCACATCGGTGGCGTCGTCGTCCACCGAAACTGCTGTGGCCCACGCTTCGTAGCCCTCGAGGTCTGCGACTCCGACGTGAGTGCCGCCGAGCGCCTCCACGTTCTCAGTCTGCGCCCATTCGAGGGTGACCACGCGCTGGGCGGGGGCGTCCAGCGTGATCTCCTCGCCCCGGTAGTCCGTCACGGTGACCGGCGCGGACTCTGCGGGCTCGGAGCCGGCTTCCGCCTCGTCGACTTCGGTGGTGCCGCAGGCAGTCAGACCGAAGACGGCGACGGCTGAGGCCGCGGCCGCGCCTCGCAGGCGCTGTGGAAGGTTCATGGTGGGCAGGGGTCCTTTCGGTCACGGGTATGGCTTGGGGGGGGTGAAGGTGCGGTCGGTGGTGAGGCTCAGGCGGACAGCAGAACCGGCTCTGCTGCGTCGTGCTGCTGATGCGGGGTGCCGCGCCCGGCGCGACGGGCGCGGACAGCGAGCCCGCCCTGAGGCATGGACAGCACGTCGATGCGCACGCCGAAGATCTCAGTGAGCCTGTCGCCCGTCATGACTTCTGCTGGAGCGCCAGAGGCAACAATTCGTCCCTCGGAGACGAGGATGACGCGGTGCGCGATGTCGGCGGCCTGCTCCAAGTCATGCAGGACCACCCCTATGGTCAGACCGTGCTGATCGGCCAAGTCGCGAATCAGGTCCAGCAGGCTCATCTGGTGCTTGAGGTCCAGGAACGTGGTGGGCTCGTCCAGCAGGAGGACGTCCGTCTCCTGGGCCAGGCAGGCGGCCAGCCACACGCGCTGCAGCTGCCCCCCGGAGAGCTGGGTGACCGGGCGGTCACGCAGCGCCTCAAGTCCGGTCAGCCGAATGGCGCGCTCCACGGCCCGCTGGCTTTGGGCGTCTGCACGGCTGAACCGCTTCCGGTGCGGGTGCCTGCCGAGCTCAACAATGTCGGAGACGGTCAGTCCGCCGGGGGTGGGGCGCTGCTGGGCGAGGATCGTGAGACGTTTGGCAAAGGCCCGCGGGGAGAGTGCAGAGGTGTCGTCCCCGTTGAGTGTGACGGTCCCAGTGGTGTCGGCCAGCCTGCAGATGCCGCGCAGCAGCGTGGACTTGCCGCTGCCATTGGGTCCGATGAGCGCCGTGACGGTGCCGGGGATCAGTTCGACGTTCGCGTCCACGACCACAGACGCGGCCCCATAGGACACAGACACCGACTCTGTCCGAAGCGCACGAGGAGCGTGATGTTTTTGCACATCCGAATGTTAACAAAAGGAAAGAAGGCTTGCCTCACCTAATTCGCTGACATGGGTGGATCTCCGGGAGTCAGCGCTCCATGCGTCGCCTCGCGTCAGGCCAAAGGACTGGGCGCCGGGGCTCCTGCGCTCCTTCAGAACAGCGGCCAGGGAACCGCGGGCATCCCTGCGGGGGGAGCCGGGAACCGTGCTTCTGAGCGAAGCGCCGCGCAGCGCTCAGCGAGCGACGTGATCTCTTCGTCAGTCAGCAGCTCGGCGAGGTCGCGGCCCAGCTCGCCTTGGAGTCCTTCGCTCACGCAGTCAATACCCTCGAGCTCCTCGGCGGTCAGGGCCTCTCCCAGCCACCCCCAGAGGACCGTGCGCAGCTTGTGCTTGCGGTGGAAGGTGAGCCCATGGTCCACGCCGTACCTGTGGCCGTCCGCCATGGCGAGTATGTGGTCGCCTTTTCGGTCGGCGTTGTTGACGATCAGGTCGAACACCGCCATGCGCCTCAGCGCTGACGAATCCTCGTGCACCAGGGTGACCATGCGTCCTTTGTCATCCTGGCCCTGCAGAACATGCTTCCAGCCCGTCTCCGGCGCATGCTCCGCCTCGACCAGGTCGACGGCGCTCTGGTCCGGGTCCTGCTCCTGCCAGAGCTGCACCATTCCCTCACCCAAAGGGCCGTCGCGCAGCCAGGTGTGCGGAACCACGCCCCAGCCGAGAGCCTCTGAAACGCGGAAAGCGGCCACCTCCCGGTGCGCCAGGCAGCCGTCGGGGAAGTCCCACAGGGGAGTCTCACCATCTATCGGCTTATAGACAACGAGCGCGTCACCGATGCTGCCCAAAAATGTTGCGTTGGAAGCCGTCCTGATACGACCTGTGAGCGTCAGCTCGCTGGCCATGAGGTCCGTGGCTGACATCAGCCCTCAGGAACGATGCAGGTATGCCCGTCGGCGTCGATCGGGTAGCCGCAGAGCGGGCACGCCGGGCGTCCGGCGCCCACAATCTCATGGGTGCGCTTGGCGAACGCGCGGGCAGTGCCCACCGGCATTCGCACCACCAGCATTTCGCTGTCGGGCGAGCCGTCCTCATCGGGGGCTTCACCGCCCTCATCGCCGTCGGCGTCCGTGATGGGGTAGGCCTCGATGACGACCTGGGCGGTGGTGGGGTCCCATCCCAGGCTCATAGTGCCGGTGCGGAAGCGCTCCTCGACGGCCTCAAGCTGGTCATTGTCGACAAGCTCCGGGGGAGTGCTGGTGGGCACGCTGAAGCGATTGCCCTCCACGCTGATGAGCTGGTCCAAGATCTCATCGATCTTCTCCGCGAGCAAAGCCGACTGCTGCTTCTCGAGGGCGACGCTCACCATCTGGGTCCCTGCGCGCACCTGCAGATAGAACGTGCGCGCCCCCGGAAGGCCGATGGTGCCGACGACGGCCCGGTCAGGCCAATCAAAATCGTGAACACGAGCAGGCATAGCACCATTCTAGGCCTTGCGGGTCAATGTGGCTTGTTTCCTGCGCCCCCGCCTACCGGCGCATCGCCCGACTGGATGCCCTTCGACAGCCACGACAGATCGCCCCCGTCGGTGTTCGTCGCGTGGACGCTCGGCCGGCCAGTGCCGTAGCGCACAATCGATACGGATGCAGGGCCCACACTGATGCGCTGGAACAGGTCCAGGTGCATGCCCAGGGCGTCGGCCAGAATGGATTTGATGATGTCGCCGTGGCTGACCGCCGCCCACACGGCCTCGGGTCCGTGCTCGGCTTCGACGGCTGCATCGTGACGGCGGATCGCGACCACCGACCGAGCCTGCATTGCGGCCATCGACTCACCGCCGGGAAAAACGACTGCGGACGGCTGGGACTGCACCAGCGACCACAGGTCCTCGCCCGCGAGATCGGTCAGACTGCGACCCTGCCAGTCGCCGTAGTCGCACTCGATGAGGTCAGACTCGACCGGTGCGGACGGTGCGCCCGCCTGGCGATCGAGGATGTGCTGGGCGGTCTGCTGACAGCGCTCAAGGGGGCTGGAGACCACCGCCGCCAGCGGAACGGCCGCGAGCCGCTCGGCGGTGAGAACTGCTTGATCGCGTCCCACCTCGTCCAAGCTGACGCCGGCGGCCCTGCCTGCCAGCAGCCCCGTGGCATTTGCTGTGGTGCGGCCATGCCGCACGAGAATCGCTGTCGCCATCTTGCAAGCTTATCCACGCGGGCGAACAGCGCGTCACACGGTCGGCTGCTGGAGAGTCTGCGGCGCAGCGAAGACAGTCCTCACCGCAGGCGCATAGAGAACCGACTCGGGAGCCCTGTCTGCGACGCCCTCAAAACCTGCTGCCTCCAGGAGGCCATCGTCAAGCCGCAGCAGCTCCGCACGCTGCAGAGGCCACGGCTCATGGTGATTCCGGCAATAGATGGTGCGCCCTCTGCGGCGCTCATGGAACCCCCACCGGGCTGTCAGGAACGTCGACAGCGGATCTCCTGACAGCTCGCCGTCGCCGGCCCGCTCAGGCGTGGGTCGGATTGTGAACTCTGAGACAGCGCTCCTGCGGCCGTGCCGAACTGTCCGGTAGGCCACCTCGTCGTCTGTGCGCTCGCGCTTCATCGACGCCCACTGGTACCGCAGTCCGAAGGCCGCCCGGGCCACCATCACCGGCACCAGGTGGGATGCCTCCAGGCTCCGGAACACGACGCCGCGCCGGCCCTGCGCATCGACCGAGTACAGGCGAACATTGACCTCCGGGAACGACCCGAGCCATGGGATGCGGGGGCCTCCGAAGAACGAGCTGTCAGACATCTGAAAGCCCACGAGGCCGACCCACGAATCACCGTCGAACACGTCGGCGGAGCAGCCAGGCGGCATAAAGGGCTCCACCGCCTCAGGATCGACCCGCCAATGGAGGAAGACCACATCGCTCCACCGCTGCCCCAGAATGGCACGGCTTCCCAGCGGCGGCGGCTGTCGAGGCAGATGGTTCACTGCGCACAGCATAGATCAGCACGGCCGGTACAGTACGCCGCGGGAGGCCCACATGGATCAAGCAGACGAAACGCGCAGCCGAAGCCGGACGAGGGACGCACTCTTCGGCCCAGCATCAGCCCCAACGCTGCACGTGATGACGTGGAACATTCGGCGGCGCTCGCATGGGCCTGCACTGCGTGCCGCGGATCGGTGGGACACGAGGGCTCCGCACCTGCGGGACCTTCTGCGCGCAGAGATGCCCACTGTGCTGGGAGTGCAGGAAGCGCTCCCGGACCAAGCCGAGTGGGTGCACGCAGCCCTGGGAGACAGCTACGGCCGAGTGGGCTATGGACGGGCGCGCGACGCCGGCGACGAGGCCGCCCCCATCTTCTACGACGCGCAGAGGCTGGAGCTGCTCGACTGGGGCCAGCACGCGCTATCCCGTAAGCCAGGCGAACCCGGCTCCAGGTCATGGGGCAGCATATTTCCGCGCGTCTTCGTTGCCGCATCCTTCCGCGACCGCGACACCGGCATGAGGTTCCAGATGATCAACACCCACCTGGACCACCTCTCGGCCTGGGCGCGGCTGATGAGCGCACGTGCCCTGAGCGCCGCCGTGCAGGCTTGCCCCACCCCCTCGTTCATCACCGGCGATTTCAATACCGGTCCGGCGGCCGCCCCAATGCGGCATCTCCGCGAAGCCGCGCAGATGCGCGATGCGTGGGACGCTGCCGAGAGCCGGCACAGCGAGGAATGGGGCACATTCTCGCGATATCGGCCGCCTCGGGCCCCCGGCAGACGCATTGACTGGATCCTCGCCTCACCCTCCGTGCGCGTCACCGCAGCGGGGATCAGCACCGCACGGAACGCCCAGCGGGGATCGGACCACCTGCCTGTTCAGGCGCAGATAGAGTTGCGCTGATGAGCGAATCCCCGCAGCCCACACGCTGGGTGACCGAGACCAAAGAGGGTCACTCCCGGTGGTACATCGACCGGTTCCGCACCCTCGCGCAGGAGGGTGAGGACCTCGTGGGCGAGGCCAGGCTCCTCGATGCCATGGTTCCCCGGGGAGCACGAATCCTCGACGCAGGCTGCGGGCCCGGACGCCTCGCCGCAGAGCTCCACCGCAGAGGCCACACCGTCCACGGTGCGGACGCTGACCCGGAGCTGATCGCCGCGGCCGAGGAGGACAACCCTGGTCCGGCGTACTCAGTCGCTGACCTCGCGGAGCTCAGCCTGAGCGCCCTTGGAGCATCAGCACCGTTCGACGCGGCGCTGATGGCCGGAAACGTGATGGTGTTTCTCGCCCCCGACACCGAGACTCAGGTGCTGAGCAGGCTCCGCGACTGCCTCGTCCCCGATGGGCCGCTCGTGGTCGGGTTTCACACCGACCGGCACCTGAGCCTCACGGACTTCGACCAGTACGCGGCCGCCGCCGGGTGGCGCCTGGAGCACCGCTTCGCCACATGGGACCTCAAGGCGTGGCATCAGGATGCTGATTTCGCCGTCTCTGTCCTCCGATGAACGAACGGACATGCCGCAGCCGCGGCAGCGCCCTCACGACGAGCACTCCGGCCCCCGGCACAGTGGAGACCACGGCGAGCACCCCGTAGCCCACGGAGACCCGGATTCCGTCCGCTGCCGGAAGCCCGCTGATGGAGAAGCTCCATGCCGAAGCCGCCTCGCGCAGGCCCCACCCGCCGACGCCCACCGGAACAGACATTCCGGCCAGCGCCACAGCCGCAGAGCTGGGCAGCACCGAAGCCGGAACGGTCGGCTCCAGTATTGCCGTCGAGAGCATGAAGAGGGACGCGAAGCACAGCCATCCCAGCACGGACAGGGCCACCACCTGGATGACCTCGACGGCCGACAGCGCCCTCATCCACCGGGCGGCGATGCCCCCGGCGATCAGAGCTGCCACCAGGCATCCCGCGGCGGCAAGGGGCGCGAGCGTCAGCAGCACCGTCCCGGCAGCGGCAAAGACCACCGCGGTGCCCACCAGCCGTTCGGCGGCCATCGAGGCGAAGCCCCGGGCGAAGGCCCGACGTCGGGAATCCGCCGCAGCGTCGGTGCTGTCGTCGGCAGCGCGCAGCACGTCGCCGGCGATGCCGCCCGGCAGCACGCTGTTGAGGAACGCTGCCTGCCAGCACCTGGCCACCGCCGCGCCGGCCGAGACACGGATGCCCTGGTGCCCAGCGACGATGCGCCACCGGAGTGCCTGCACCACCACCCCGCTTCCGCCGAGCGCCAGCGCAGCGACGAAGCTCCACCAGGGCAGCTCCCGGACGGCTGAGAAGAGGTTCTCCGGCCCCCAGAGCGCGGCCAGCGCCCACAGAATGAGCACCGTGACGGTGAGGTGGGCAGCCCCTGCCAGGACCGTCCGCCGCGTGGGCCGGGCTCCGGAGTCTGCGGCGTGCCGAGCCGATGCGCTCACGGGGTCATGCCGTCGGCGCGGACCCCGGCACACAGGCGATGTCCAGATGGCCTACGCGCACCGTGAGGTCCCCTGCGCGAAGCTGCCCGGAGCGGCGCCGCAGCCACTCCGCAGCGTCCTCGCGCATCGAGGGGTCCTGCTCCACCGCCGCCTGCGCGCGGTCGCTGAGGTACCGCTCGACGAACTTGGTGTTCGCGGAGTCGAGGTCCCAGTCGGTGGCGATCATCTCCACCTGCGCCCCGGCTGCGCGAAGCATTCGGGCGAACGCCTCGGCGCCGTCCGGGCCCAGCAGATCCTCGCGGCGCTGATGCGCGTCGAACGCTGACGTGATCGCGGCATCGAAGGGGTCCTGCGGGGCGAGCGAGACCTCCCCGGTGACGGTCAGGCTCAGCAGTGCGGCAGCGCCCTTCGACGCGATGGTCTCAGCGATCAGTGCGGCCTCCTGCTCGGAGAGCAGGTCCAGCAGTGCCGCACAGGTCACCAGCACCGGTGCTCGTGACCCGATCAGCTCCGGAAGCCGATCCACCGTGCCGACCACACGAGTGGTGGGCACCGCGTGCTCATCCGGCAGCTCCGTGCTGACGTTCAGGAGCGAGGCGTCATGGTCCACCAAGACCCACTCGTGGGGCGCTGCGAGTCGAGGGGCCAGCCACGCCTGATTGGACCCGGTGCCTGAGCCGAGGTCGATCACCAGGGCCGGCTCGTCACCGTTCTGCTGGGAAGTCAGCCATTCGCTGATCCGATCGACGATCGGGGCGGTGCGCTCCCTGGCTCGGTGGTCGGCTTCACGCCTGAGGGTCAGCCAATCCGCAGCGACGGGGCGTGCTACCAGCCCAGCGCTGTCCTCAGGCTCTTCGCTGTCTCGCTCCATGGGCGGAGTCTATCCCGGCTCCTGAGGGCATTCGCGCGCCACCTGGCTCGAAGGTCCTCCTGCTGAAGCCACCGCTCCAGCAGCGTCGTCCAGGCCCTCACATCCTCAGGGTCCGCCGCGCTTCCGGGGAGGGTTTGGTCCGTGACGGCAGACGGTACGCCGAGCCCTGATGCGAGGGCTTCGACCGCACCTGTCCCCGCGCCGACCACCGCGGGGACGCCGTGGGCGATCGCCTCGGTCACCACCATGCCGTAGGTCTCCGCCAGGGAAGGGAGCGTGAGCAGGTCAGCGGACTCCCATGCGCTCTCCAGGGCGCGGCCCTGCAGGGGTCCTGTGATGCTGACCCGGCCGGGCAGCCTGCGAGCGGCTGTGCTGAGCGCCTCCGCGTATGACGGATCCGGACCTGCAGGCCCGGTGATCTGCAGCTGCCATTCAAGATCTGCCAGCGGCTCGAGTGCCCGCAGAAGCAGAAGGGGGTTCTTCCGCGGGGAGAGGGAGCCCAGAAACAGGATCTTTGGGGGGTCGGAGCCCGTGGCGGGGGCACGCGCGTCGGCGCCGGGCGGCACTGCCTCGCACTGCAGAGGACCGTAGCGGGCGATGATGTCCTGGGCCGCCCACTGGCTGGTGCATAGAATCCGGTCTGCGCGGTGAAGAGCCGACCGTTCCAGGGCCGCCGCATCGCGCTGCTGCTGGAGGCTCAGCCCTGTTTCAGCCGGCAGGGGCAGGTGCATCAGGACCGATACTTCCACCCCGTCGGCCTGAGCCTCCGCGAGAGCGTCCGGGGCGGCCGATGCAATGATCCCGTCGACCAGTGCTGAGCGGCACTGCGTCAGACGCCGAGCAAGTTCGCGCTCTGCCTGATGGTCTGGGGCAGGCCACGTGCCCCCGACAGCGACCTCTTCGACCTCTGCGCCTACCTCGCGCCACGCGTCGAGGACGCGCGCGTTGTAGATGGAGCCTCCGCTGGGGCCCGGCAGGTCTGCCGGCACCAGGAAGGCCCGCTCATACTCTCTCGACGGTGCCATCAGGTCGCCCCCTCCGGGCGCCGCGCCGCTGGAGGCTCGCGCCCGTCTCGCTCCAGCAGGATGATGTCTCGGCCGAAGGAGATGAGGAGCAGCGTCAGCGCCCCGCCGGCAAGTGCAGCGGCGAGCCCCTGCGGCACCACAGGCCCCAAGCCGATGACGACGGCCGTGGCCTGCACAGCCGCAGCCGTTCGCCGAAAGCCGCTGTAGGGCAGCGTCCGTCGCCAGAGCGGGCGCAGCCAGGTGCCGGCTGCGAAGGCATAGCGCGTCAGTCCGATGGCCAGGACCCACCACCCGACGGTGAGGGACAGCAGTCCCGACAGGACCAGCAGCGCCGCCGCATCGGACTCGGCATCCAGGTGGGCTCCTTCTTCGCTGCCGCGTCCGAGGCGGCGGGCAGCCCACCCGTCGACGGCGTCGAGCAGGGCTGCGGCAGCGGCGAGGATCAGGACCGTCCACGTTCGGGGCGGCAGCGTCCCCGCTGCCGCAAGGACCAGGGCCGCGGTGAGCACACCGACGATCGCGACACGCAGCAGAGTGACCCCGTCGGCCGTCGTGAAGGTCCGAGGGCGCCGTCGCATGACGGACCAGGCGGCCACCGCGGGGACCAGCAGCGAGGCTGTCACACTCAGCGCGCCCTCCGTGCGCCCGGAGGCGTGCGCCGCGGCAAGGATCGCCGCACCTGCCCCGGCGAGCAGCACCACGGCGGCAGCGGCCGGACCTCCGCGGCCGTCTTTGGGCTGCGCCGCGGTGCGGCTCGGGCTCACGACTCAGGCAGGTGGTCGAGAGGAGATCCGATGGCCAGAAGGCTGACGAAGACCACGGCCACTGCGACGAGCAGGATGACGCAGCTCAGCACAGGGCGGCGCACCACGGTGCGGAACAGGCGATCGTGCCACCGGCGATCACGCGCGTCGTCCGTGGCCGAACGACGCCACCCTCCCCGCAGGCGACCTGTTCGGGTCAGCCAGAGGTCAGCGGGAATCGTCGCGTAGGGAATGATCGCGCTGATGATGGCGACAGCCGCCGGCCCTCGTCCCATCCGCTGATTCTTGGCGACGAGCACAGCCGTCACTGCGTAGGCGAGAAACACGAACCCGTGGACTGCTCCGCCGATGGTCACCGCCACGTCAAGACCGGCAGCAGCCCGCAGCACCATGCCGCCCAGCAGCAGCGTCCATGACACCGCCTCGGCGATGCCCATGACCCGGAAGAGCGAGTGCGGACTCATCAGACGAACTCCTTCAAGCAGTGCTGGTGACGGCGATCTGAGGATCAGCTGGCAGCGTCCCAGTCTACCGATCCCCGGCTCCGCCGTAGACTGACCGTCACGCCGACGCAAGGGAGTGACATGGACGCTGACGTCATCGTGATCGGAGCAGGCCTCGCAGGCCTGCAGTGTGCTCGCCGCCTCGAGAGTCGAGGACACCGTGTGACGGTGCTCGAAGCCGGTGACGCCGTCGGCGGCCGGGTGCGCACCGACGAGATCGACGGGTTCCGCTGCGACCGCGGCTTCCAGGTGCTGAACCCTGCCTATCCCACGCTGCGCAGGTGGACTGACCTTTCTGCGTTGGGTCTGCAGAGCTTCGGGGTCGGCGCGCGCGTGACCACCCAGAGCGACGCCTCCGTCCTCGCGCACCCCCTGCGCCACCCGGAGCTTCTGCTCTCCACCGTGCGCAGCGAGCATCTGCAGGTCTCTGACGTGTTGGCGCTCGTGCGCTGGATCGGTCCCGCGCTGCTGAGCGAAGCAGCCGCCTCGCGTCCGAGCCGTGACAGAGCCCTGCGGGCCTCCTTCGACGCGGCAGGATTCACCGGCCCCCTGAGACGGAACCTGATGGACACCTTCCTGGCCGGCGTCATGGTGGACAGCTCCGGGGAGAAGTCCGCCGACTACGCCCGCATGCTCGTGCGGTGGTTCGCGCTCGGAGCGCCGGGCCTGCCGGAGAAGGGGATGCAGGCGCTGCCCGAACAGATGGCGTCCAACCTGGCTGAGCCTGTGCGGCTGCGCTCTCCTGCCCGTGAGCTCCACGAGACGGCCGACGGCGTCACGGTCACCACGGATGGGGCAGCGCTGCGGGCGCGACTGGCTGTGGTCGCGGTGGGCCCCGAGCATGTCGCAGACCTGACCGCCCTGCCTGCGCCGGTGACTCACGGGCTCACGACCTGGTGGTTCCGCGCCCCTGAGCCGCCGGGAGGCGGGACGTTCCTCACTGTGGATGCGTCCGGGCCGGGCGGCGGGCCTGCAGGCCCCGTATGGAACACGGCCGTGGTCTCGGAGGCAGCGCCTTCCTACGCGCCCCGCGGTGAGCACCTGGTGCAGGCCACAACCCTGCTGGATCAGCCGACCGGCCTCGCCGACGAGGCCGCCGTGCGCAGGGATCTCGAGAGGATCTACAGGACCTCAGCTCGACGCTGGGAGCTGCTGACCCACCATGTGGTGCCGCATACCCTGCCGGGACAGCCGCCGCCGCTGAGGCGCCATCGTGAGCAGCGGATCAACGATCGCACCCTGATCGCCGGAGACCACCTCGACCAAGGATCCATCGAGGGCGCAATGGCCTCCGGGGATCGCGCCGCGCGTACGGCTTCCAGCCTTCTCGCGGGAGTGCGGAGAGGGTGACCAGCTCCTCCGCGGTCCATCTCGTCCTTCCCCATCAGCTCTTCGAGGAGCAGCTGCAGGCCCCTTCCGGCATGCGCTTCGTGCTGATTGAGCATGACCTGCTCTTCCGGCAGTACGCGTTCCACTCCCACAAGCTCGTCCTGCACCGCGCCTCCATGGACCGCTTCGCGCGCCGGCTCCGGGGGGCAGGGCGCACGGTTGATGTGCTGCGCAGCGATGCGCACCTCAGCTCCCGCCAACAGCTCGCGGCGCTCCTGGAGCGGCTCAAGCCGTCGCGGGTCACGCGGTTCGACGTCGTCGACGACTGGTTGGACCAGGACCTCGACGCCTCTCTTGCTGACGCCGGCATTGCCGCCGCGGAGCAGGAGGTTCTCGAGACCCCTGGGTTCCTCACCGACCGCAGGCAGATCAGAGACTGGCTCAATGATCATCCGCTGCGAATGCAGGACTTCTACACCTGGCAGCGCCGCCGCCTCAGCATCCTCGTGACCGATGACGGCGAGCCCGTCGGCGGAGCCTGGTCATTCGACGAGGAGAATCGCAAGAAGCTGCCGCGCGGCTACACGCCCGCGCCGGTGCAGCGATTCTCTGACCTGTCCCGAGAGCGCCAGCCGGCTCTGGACTTCGAACAGGAGCCGGAGGGTGTCGCAGCAGATCCGCATCAGGACGTCGAGAGAGCCGTGGAGTGGGCGCTGGAAGAGTTCCCCGACGCCCCCGGGGACCCGCGGCTGTTCGCCTGGCCCACCTCGGCAGATGAGGCCGCGGAGCATCTGCGGGAATTCGCGACGCAGCGGCTCAACGACTTCGGGCCCTACGAGGACGCGATCTCCGCTGAGTTTCCCTTCATCAACCACGGTCTGCTCACTGCGTCGATGAACATCGGACTCCTCGACCCCCGGGATGTGCTGCAGGCCGTGCTGGACGCGGCCGACAGCTCAACCCCACTGGCTTCGGTGGAAGGCTTCGTGAGACAGGTCATCGGGTGGCGCGAATACATGCGGGCCGCCTACATCACTCATGGACGCTCCCTTCGCACCTCGAACCGCCTGAATCACACGCGGCAGCTCGGCCAGGGATGGTGGACGGCCCGCACCGAGCTCGAGCCCCTCGACCTCGTCATCGGCCGGGTCCTGACCACCGGCTACGCCCACCACATCGAACGGCTGATGATCCTCGGCAGCGGCATGTCCCTTCTGCGTGTGCACCCCGATGCGGTCTACGAGTGGTTCATGGAGATGTTCATCGATGCCTACGACTGGGTCATGGTGCCCAACGTGTACGCCATGAGCCAGTTCGCCGCAGGCGAGGGGATCACCACAAAGCCCTATGTCTCGGGCAGCAACTACCTGAAGAAGATGTCTGACCTGCCTGCTGGGGAGTGGGCGCAGGATTGGGATGCGCTCTACTGGGCCTTCGTCCGCGACCACCGCGACACCCTGTCGTCGAACCCGCGGGCCCAGATGATGGTTGCGATGCTGGACCGGATGGACTCCGAGAAGCGGGCCTCCCACCATGATCGCGCCGATCGTCTGCTCGCCGGGCAGTCCAGGACCGGCCTGCTCGCCCGGCCCGAAGCCTCGCACCAGCCCGAGGAATGAGCTCCGGCCCGGGTTCTCCGGGGACTGCGAAAAAAAATCTGAATCCGTCCCATCCGATCTCTGCGCGGCACCGAACAGCAGGTACGCAGGCCGCAGACAAGGATGTGAAGGCGGCCTGTCCCCACAGTTCTATAGGAGATTTCAGCCATGAACACCCACATGCGCACGGCAAGCAAGTTCCTGGGAATCGGCACAATCGCCCTGCTGGGTCTGACGGCCTGCAACGACGGGGGCGGCGAGGATGCGCCCGAGGAGGACCAGGACACCACCCAGACCGATGAGGACATGACCCAGGACGAGCCCATGGATGATGAGGCCGGCACCGAGGGGGACATGGACGACGAGGACATGGATGAGGACGCCGACCAGGACATGGAGGAAGGCGCCGAGGACAGTGCGGACGAGGAGATGGACCCAGCCGCCAACCTCGTCGGCCCAGGCTGTGAGGCCTACGCCGAAGAGGTCCCCGAGGGTGACGGATCAGTCGACGGCATGGCCCAGGACCCAGTCGCCACCGCAGCCTCGAACAACCCCATGCTCACCACTCTCACCAGTGCCGTGTCCGGGGAGCTGAACCCAGACGTGGACCTCGTGGACACCCTCAACGGTGACGAGTTCACCGTTCTCGCCCCAACGGATGACGCCTTCGGCGAAGTGCCCGAGGAAGACCTGAACGCGCTCGCCGAGGACGCTGAGGCGCTCAACGATGTGCTCACCTACCACGTGATCCCGGGCCAGATGGACCCGGATGAGATCGAGGGCGAGCACGAGACCGTCAACGGTGAGATGGTCACCATCACCGGTGAGGGCGACGACCTGATGTTCGACGAAGCCGGACTCGTCTGCGGCGGAGTCCAGACCGACAATGCCGTGGTCTACATGATCGACGGCGTTCTGATGCCTGCGGCCTCCGAGGAGTAACTCCCTCCCTCTCCCTCTTCTCGGAAGAGCCGCACCGCGCCGATGCCCCTCGGCGCACCAGCGATGGCGGCGCCTCAGACTGTTCCTGCGGACAGGTCAGGCGCCGCCATCGCCTCATTGCAGAGAATTCGGAGCCGACGGCTCGCCCCAATCAGCTCGTGATCAGACCCCTCCCATGGCAAGCTTGAGAAATGTCCCCACCCCACCCGCAGGACGAGAGCCTCGGAGCCTCGTCGGCCTCAGAGGCAGAGCAGGATGCCTGCGGCGCACTGCTCGTGCGGATTCAGCGCCAGGACGAGCAGGCCTTCGAAACGCTGTACCGCGAGCACGGCAGCGTGCTTCTGGCCACTATTCTGCGGCTGGTGCGCAACCGGGCCCTGGCAGAAGAGGTCCTTCAGGATGTGTTCTTCGAAGTGTGGACCAGGGCGCACTCCTTCCGCGCTGAGGCCGGCACAGGCCGGGCGTGGCTGACGACGATGTGCCGCCGGCGAGCGATCGACAGGGTGCGCTCCGTCCAGGCCCAGCAGAACCGCGACTTCGCCGAAGGCCTCAAGCAGGCCCCTGAGGTGGAGCCGGACATACAGACCGAGGCCCTGAACCACGTGGAGGCCATCCGTCTCAACACCGCTCTGAAGGGACTGCCCGCCGAGCAGGCGCGAGCGATAGCCATGGCCTACTATCAGGACCTGTCCCACAGCGAGATTGCGGCGGCGCTCAGCACGCCGCTGGGAACCGTGAAGTCACGAATACGAGACGGAATGAAGCGGCTGCGAGCCCAGCTGGAGGTGAACGATGCACGCTGATCACGAATACCTCGCGGCCGGCTTCGTGCTCGGCGGCCTCACGCCCGAGGAGGACGCAGCGGCACAGTCCCTCTACGAGGCAGACACGGACTTCCAGCTCGAGGTCGCCGCATTCTCCGAGACCATGGCGGCGCTCGCCGAGTCCGACGAGCCCGTGCAGCCCAGCGCCGATCTTGACACGGCCATTCTGGGCATACCGAGCCGGACTGCGGTGGACCGCCCCGCACGCACCGACAGCGCATCGGAGGCCGAGGTCAGCCCCCGGCCGGCGCGCTCGGGCCGGCCCCGCATCACTGGCCTCTTCGCTCTGGCTGCGGCCACGCTTGCGCTGGTCGCCGCAGCCCTGGGCGTGCTGCTGGTGAATCAGATCAACCAGATGCAGCAGGTGGAGGAGTCGCTCACCGCGGAGGAGCAGCGGCGGGAGCAGATGGAGCTGCTCCTCGGAGCCCCCCGATCTCTCGGCTGAGCACGCCGAATCTGCCGTGGGCGGGAGCGTGACGGTCACCTACTCGCTGGATGCGCAGATGATCCACATCGTGCCCCACAACCTCCCCGCGCCCTCCGAGGACCAAGCCATGCAGATGTGGCTCATCGGGGAGGAGGGCCCTCAGAGCCTGGGACTGATGAGCGGCGGCGACGGCTCGGAGATGCTCGCGGCCGTAGAGCTTGACGAGGGCGCGGCATTCGGCGTCACCATCGAACCGTCGGGAGGCTCCCCTCAGCCCTCCGACGACCCCATCATTGTGGCTGATCTCTGATCCGCCATCCGAGCAGGCCCACGGCTCCGAACACCGGTCATGACCCGAACTGACCCCTCACCCGGAGCATCACCGAGCCTGCTGCGCTGCGCGGCGGCCGGAATCGCGGCGGCCGCCGTCTTTCTGGGAATCGCGGATGTCGTCGCCCGGTTCTTCGCGCCTTCCTCCTCGCCGCTGGTCGCCCTCGGGAACACCATCATCGGGGCATCCCCGCCCGGGCTGCAGGAATTCGCCATCTCGGTGTTCGGGAGCAGCAACAAGCTGGTGCTGTTCCTCAGCATGGGCCTCGGCGGGGCCGCCGCAGCGGCGCTGATCGGCATGCTCGCCCGGCGCAGCCTTGGCCTGGGAGCCGCCGCTTTCGCCGTCGTCGCCGCCTCACTGGCAGCCGTGGTTCTGACGCGCCCGGACGCAGGACCGGCAGATGCTGTGCCCACACTCACAGGTGCGGCCTTGGGAGTCTCCCTGCTGGCTGCCCTGATCCTGACGGCGTGGAGCGCAGCGACACGGTCGCAGGCCGATGCGGTAGCGGAAGCTGCGGCCTCGCGGCGAGCGTTCCTCGGACTGGCGGCGGCCGGCACCGCCGCTGCGGGGGTCTCGTTCGCCCTGGGACGCTCCGTGCGGACATTCGGCCGCGAAGCTGTGGGAGCCGTCGGACGCCTGGTCCTGCCGTCACCGGCGGTTCGTGCGGCCATCGTTCCGGAGTCCGCATCATCCGGCGCAGCGGGGGCCGCGCCCTTCATCACCCCCAACTCGGACTTCTACCGCATCGACACCGCACTGGCCGTCCCGGAGCTGCACCCGGACGAGTGGACGCTGCGCATCCACGGACTGGTGGAGAACGAGGTCATGATCGATATGCATGAGCTGCTCGAGCTGCCGCTGGAGGAGCACCACATCACCCTGACCTGCGTGTCCAACCCCGTCGGAGGGGATCTGGTGGGCAACGCATCATGGCTGGGATACCCGGTCCGGCAGCTGCTGGCCGAGGCGGGACCCCTGCCGGAGGCCGACATGGTGCTCTCGCAGTCGATCGACGGATTCACCGCATCCACGCCTCTTGAGGCACTGACCGACGAGCGCAGCTCACTCCTTGCCGTCGGGATGAACGGTGAGCCCCTGCCGGCTGAGCACGGGTACCCGGCGCGCCTGGTCGTGCCCGGCCTCTACGGGTACGTCTCAGCGACCAAATGGGTGGTTGACCTGGAGGTCACTCGCTTCGACCGCGAGACCGCCTATTGGACCGACCGTGGGTGGGACGAACGGGCTCCGGTCCTCGTCGCCTCACGCATCGAAGTGCCCAGCCCTCTGGAGACTCTGCCCGCAGGCGACGTGGTGATCGCAGGCAGTGCGTGGGCTCAGCACGTCGGCATCGAGCGCGTGGAGGTGCAGATCGACGGCGGTGAGTGGGAGCCGGCAGAGCTGAGCTCTGAGGTGTCGATCGACACCTGGCGTCAGTGGCGGCACATGTTCTCCGACGCTCAGCCCGGACGGCATTGGGTGTCAGTGCGTGCCATCAGCGCCGACGGTGAAGTCCAGACCGGGGACCGCCGGGACCCCATACCGAACGCGGCCACGGGTCGCCACCGCATCGACTTCGAGGTGCAGTAGCGCAGGGCTGCTGCCGATGGGCTGATCAGGCGTCCTTCGGCGCCGTCTCCATCAGGGCGGCCTTCCAAGAGCCGAAGAAGCTGCGGAGAGCGGCGCCGGAGGGCAGATCGTCTTGCCCCGCGGCCATCCGGTCCTTACGCCACTGCAGGTAGTTCTGGTAGCTGGACGAGATCCCCTCTGATGCAGCGTGCTGCTGGAATGTCCGCATGGCGGATCTGAACTGATCCGGGGCGAACTTCGCTGCGCCGAATGCCTCATCGGTGCTCCGTTCGGCGACGCCGAGCCCAGCATCGCGCAGCGCCTGGCTCCATGACCCGCCCGCGCGTCTGAGGAGCGTCGTGCTGCCCGCCGGCCAGACTGCCCTGCCCTTGGCCTGAGCCAGCCCATGCTCACTGAGGAATTCACGCCGAATACGGTCGTAGTGCTGTGCAGAGATGCTCAGAGCAGGATCGTCGCCAGTGTCGGCCGCGTGCACCCCGCCGCTGACACTGGCGAGCACCTCGTCCGTGGTCTCCGCGCAGCCCTGGCGCCTCAGCTGGTCGGACACCTCCGAGGCCATCTCGTCCTCCAGTGCGGAGACGGGCCCGGTGAGGCGGTGCTTGCGCGCCACAGCGAACAGGAGGCTTGCGCGGAGGGCGATGTCGGTCATGGGTGCACTGGGCATGCCATGATCCTACGGAGGTTTGGGGTCAACGGTGTATGGTGGAGTGTTTGGTGCTCAGAGCACCTGCGTCGTAGGAACGCTTTCGTCCAGCCGGGAGGCCTCTTCAGGTCCGTCCCCGCGCTTGAGCATTGACCGTCTCGCGGCGAACCAGACGCGCCGACCGGCGCGCCTGTGACCAGCCAGAGGCCCGTCGCACCTTCGCGGATTGATCTGGCACACGCGGAAAGGCACCACCATCTCCACCCCCACCATCACCGAGTCAGAGCAGTCTGTCTCCGCCGAAGCCGAGCAGCAGACATTCGCCGACCTCGGAGTCCCCGCACCCCTGACGCGCAGGCTGGCCGCCGAAGGCAAGTTCATCGCCTTCCCCATTCAGGCTGCCACGCTCCCTGACACCCTCCAGGGCAGGGACGTCCTCGGACGCGGCAAGACCGGCTCGGGCAAGACCATCGCCTTCGCCCTGCCCCTCGTCGCCCGACTGGGTGAGAGCGGCGCCGAGCGGAAGCCGCGCAGGCCCAGGGCACTGGTCCTGGCGCCCACCCGCGAGCTTGCAACCCAGATCGACGCCGTCATCGCGCCCCTGGCCGAGACCTACGGCATGACGACCGCCACCATCTTCGGCGGCGTGAGCCAGAAGCCGCAGGAGAAGGCCCTGAACAGAGGCGTCGACATCGTCGTGGCCTGCCCAGGTCGCCTGGAGGACCTGCTGAAGCAGGGCGTGCTGAACCTCGACAGCGCCGCCGTGACCGTCCTGGACGAAGCAGACCACATGGCCGACCTCGGCTTCCTTCCCGGCGTCACCCGCATCCTGGGGCAGACCCCGGCGGACGCGCAGCGGCTCTTCTTCTCCGCCACACTGGACAACGGCGTCGACAAGCTCGTCAAGCGCTTCCTGACCGACCCCCTGCACCACTCCGTGGACGAGGCGACGAGCCACGTCTCCGCCATGACGCACCATGTCTTCGAGGTTCACCCGGACCGCAAGAAGGACCTTGTGCATGAGCTGGCGTCCGGGCAGGGCCGTCGACTCCTCTTCACCCGCACCAAGCACCAGGCGAAGAACCTCGCGAAGAAGCTCGCAGCCCAGGGCGTCCCCGCCGTCGACCTTCACGGCAACCTCTCCCAGGCCAAGCGCGACAAGAACCTGGCGGCCTTCAGCGACGGCTCGGTGCGGGTGCTCGTTGCCACCGACGTGGCCGCACGCGGAGTCCACGTCGACGAGATCGAGCTCGTCGTCCACGTCGACCCGCCCGCAGAGCACAAGGCCTACCTCCACCGCTCAGGACGCACCGCACGAGCCGGAAGCGCCGGCGACGTCGTCACAGTGATGCTGCCCGAGCAGCGACGCGACACCGAATCGCTCCTGCGCAAGGCCGGCATCAAGGTCAAGCCGGCGGCAGTCTCCACGGACTCCCCGGAGGTCACCGCCCTGGTCGGTGAGCGAGCTGCCTACGTGGAGCCCGCACCGGTGCAGCCCAACGACAGCCGCGGCGGCGGCCAAGGATCGCGACGCGGCGGCGGCGGAGGACGCAGCGGCGGCCGAGGTGCCCCGCGCAGCGGCTCCGGAGGCGGCAGCAGCAGAGGCGGACAGTCGAGGAACTCACGCGGCGGCCGCGGACGCCGCAGCTCCTCGCCCGGAGCCTGAGCACGCCCGTCTTGTTAGGTTGAGGGCCATGACTGAGCAGCCAGCCCCATCAGCCCATTGCACGTCCCAGCCCGGCGGGGGTACCGCCGGGCTGGCCTCCGCTGGCCCGGCCGACCGGCTCCGCTCCCGGTACGGCCACCCCGTGGGCTGGCAGCCGCCGGAGTGGAACGACACCCTCGACCTGATGCTGCGGCACCGCTCAACCCGTCGCTACCTCGACAAGCACGTGCCGGAGGAGACCCTGCGCACCGTGATTGCCGCGGCTCAGTCTGCGCCCACCTCGTCAAACCAGCAGATCATCTCCGCTCTGGCCATCAGGGACCAGGCAAAGAAGGACGCGGTCGCCGAGATCGGGGGCCCCTTCCAGAAGCACATCAAGCATGCGCCGGTCCTGGTGATCTGGCTCATCGACTTCAGCAGGGCCAAGCATCTCGCCGACGAGGCCCAGCGCGACCCCGTCGGACTGGACTATCTCGACATTGCGCTGGTGGGAGCCTGCGACGCTGGGATCCACGCGCAGAACGCACTCGTTGCCGCCCAGTCGCTCGGCCTGGGCGGGGTCTACCTGGGCTCTGTCCGCAATGACTCGGAGAAGCTGGCCGAGGTGCTCGACCTTCCCTCCGACGTCATCCCGTTCGTCGGCATGGAGCTGGGCTACCCGGACCCGGACGAGGAAGCAGGCATCAAGCCCCGTCTTCCCCAGGAGAGCTTTCTGCATATCGACGCGTACGACGCCGACGCAGTGCCTGAGCAGATCCGCGTCTATGAGGAGACCCTCGCTGAGTACTACCGCGACTACGACATGGATCCGTCGTGGGGCCGTCGTCTGGTGAGCCGGCTGGGGGAGAAGGCGACATTCGCCACCCAGAGGCACAGACTTGCAGACTTTCTGCGGAGTCGAGGGCTCGGGCTGAAGTGAGCGTCTCAGCGGGAGGCGACGGCGGCGCGGTCGCCTGAGCGCTGAAGCGCCAGGCAACGCACAGGCAGCGTCTCGAAGAGCTTCAGGGTGTCTTCCTAGCGTGGGGTCGTGGCCCGGATGCCTGCGCACCAGTCTGCGGCTCCGGCCTCAGACCATGTTGCACCCATTGGTAAGGACCCCGCCATGAAGGACATCCGCATACCCGGCGCACCGCAGGAAGAGCCTGTTCCTGAGAAGCAGCCCACGGCACCCGCAGCTCCTCCCGAGGCCAAGCCTGACCAGGAGGGCCCGCAGGAGGTGAGCCCTACGGGTGTGCCCCAGCCCGGAGCTTCACAGGCCCGCCGCCAGCAGGGGGAGCACCTCACCACCGCACAGGGCGCCCGCGTGCGCAGCACTGACCATTCCCTCCGAGCCGGTGCGCGCGGCCCGACCCTCCTGCAGGACCACCACCTGCGGGAGAAGATCATGCACTTCGACCACGAGCGCATCCCTGAGCGCGCGGTCCACGCCAGGGGCGCCGCCGCGCACGGCGTGTTCGAGTCCTACGGGACCGGCGAGAAGCTCACCCAGGCGGGCTTCCTCGCCGAGAAGACGACCACACCCGTCTTTCTCCGCTTCTCCACCGTGCTGGGCAACCGCGGATCCGCCGATACGGTGCGCGACACACGCGGCTTCTCGGTGAAGTTCTACACCGATGAGGGAACCTTTGACCTGGTCGCCAACAACATCCCGGTGTTCTTCATCCAGGACGGCATCAAGTTCCCCGATCTGATCCATGCGGCCAAGCCGCACCCTGACCGCGAGATTCCTCAGGCCCAGTCAGCTCACGACACCTTCTGGGACTTCGTCTCGCTGCACACCGAGGCCCAGCATCACACCCTGTGGAACATGTCTGACCGCGGCATCCCGCGCTCCTACCGCATGATGGAGGGCTTCGGCGTCCACACATTCCGCATGATCAGCGCCGAGGGCGAGACGAGCCTGGTGAAGTTCCACTTCAAGCCCAAGCTCGGCGTGCATTCCCTGACGTGGGAGGAGGCGCTGATGACCAACGGAGTGGATCCGGACTTCCACCGGCGCGACCTCGCCGATGCGATCGAGAAGGGCGCCTTCCCTGAGTGGGAGTTCGGGGTCCAGGTCTTTCCGGACACTGAGGACCAGACGTTCGAGGGCATCGACCTGCTGGATCCCACCAAGATCGTGCCCGAGGAGCTTGCTCCTGTGCACCCTCTGGGCAAGCTGACGCTCAACGCCAACCCGACCAACTACTTCGCGGAGACGGAGCAGGTCGCGTATCACCCGGGCCACCTGCCTCCGGGCATCGACGTGACCGATGATGCGCTGCTCCAGGCCCGGCTCTTCAGCTACCTGGACACCCAACTCACGCGGCTGGGCGGCCCAAACTTCAGCCAGATTCCCATCAACCGCCCGAAGGCCCAGGTCAACGACAACCTGCGCGACGGGTTCCACCAGAGCGCCGTCCACACCGGTGTCGCCCCCTACCACCCCAGCGGACTCAACGGCGGCAACCCCCACCCGGTCTCCGACGCGGATGGGAAGGCACCTCCTGCCCTCATCGACGTCCCCCAGGCGGTTGCTGGAGAGAAGGTCCGCAGCAAGCCCGCAAGCTTCGAGGACCACTACAGCCAGGCCACGCTGTTCTACCGCAGCCTGACCCGCACCGAGCAGCAGCACACCATCCAGGCCTACACCTTCGAGCTCGGCAAGTGCTACGACCTCACCATCCAGACGCGGCAGCTGCAGTGCCTGGCCAATATCGACGCTGAGCTGGTCAGTGCAGTGGCCGAAGGGCTCGGACAGCTCGTGCCTGGGCCCACTGAGCCGCCCGCTGATGATGTCACTGTCTCACCGGCGCTCTCACAGATCGGGCAGAGCTACCCGATCGACGGCCGGCTCATTGCGGTCGTGGTGGACGAATCCTCGGAGTCCTCAGAGATCCAGAGGATCAGGCAGGACCTCGACGCCCGAGGGCTGGTGCCGCTGGTCGTCGCTCCCACCGGAGCGCCGCTGAGCAACGGGGTACACCCCCAGCGGACCTACCTGACCGCCCGCTCCATCGAGTTCGATGCCATCATCTTCGCGACGGGCCCCTCGAAGGCTGCGGCGGGCGCCGACCCGGACACGGACCAGAAGCTCGGGGACCCCGTCGGAGTCTCCAACGTTGACCCGCGGCTGACCCTGATGGCCGGCGAGGCCTACCGGCACTCCAAGGCGATGGTCTTCGCCGAGGGCTCCGCGGTGCTCACCTCAGCCGGGATCCAGGCCGGAACCCCCGGGGTGCTGGTGGGCGAGCCGCGCTCTCAGCTTGCGGAGCTCTTCGAGCTGCTGGGCGCGCACCGCGTCTGGGAGCGATTCTCGCCCGCCGTCTGAGGCCAACGCCGCCTGCTCAGCACTCCACGACGCTGACCGCGAGGCCGCCGAGGGCTGTCTCCTTGTACTTCTCGGACATGTCCTTGCCGGTCTCGCGCATCGTCGCGATCACCTCAGAGAGCGAGACGCGGTGCTCACCGTCTCCCATCAGCGCCATGCGGGCGGCATTCACCGCTTTGCCGGCCGCGATTGCGTTGCGTTCGATGCAGGGCACCTGTACGAGCCCTCCGACGGGGTCGCAGGTCAGCCCCAGGCTGTGCTCCATGGCGATCTCAGCCGCGTTCTCCACCTGCGCAGGAGTGCCGCCGAGCACTTCGCACAGACCCGCGGCCGCCATGGATGAGGCCGACCCCACCTCACCCTGGCAGCCGACCTCAGCCCCGGAGATGGAGGCCTGCTCCTTATAGAGCACTCCCACGGCCGCTGCGGTGAGAAGGTAGGTGGTCACAATGCGCTCGCGGTCCTCAGCCCGGGCGAAGCTGGATCCCGCACCGTAGTGCGTGGCGTAGACCCCCACAGCAGGGATGATCCCTGCAGCCCCGTTGGTCGGCGCAGTGACCACACGGCCGCCGGAGGCGTTCTCCTCGTTGACGGCCAAGGCCGTGAGGTTCACCCACTCCTGCCAATACGCGTAGCTGCGGGTGGGGTCCTCAGCCGAGAGCCGAGCGTGCCAGTCCGGCGCGCGACGCCGCACCTTCAGCCCTCCTGGAAGCGGGCCGCTTCGAGTCAGAGCGGAGTTCCTGCACTCCTCCATCACTGTCCATATCTGAAGGATGCCCTCACGGACGTCCTTCTCGGAGCGCAGGGCTGATTCATCGGCGAGCATGATCTCCGACATCGGCATGCCGGTGGCTCGGACGTGAGCCATCAGCTCCTCGGGTGAGGCGAAGGGATGGGGAACCTCCGGGGTCTGATGGGCGGCCGCAGCCTCCTCGGCCGAGGACTCAGCCAGGACGAAGCCTCCGCCCACCGAGTAGTAGGTGTCCTCGGCCAGCAGTGCGCCCGCTGCGTCGTAGGCCTTCAGCCGCATGGCGTTGGTATGCCGAGGCAGGACTGTCAGCGGCCGCATGGCGAAGTCCTCGACCCTCAGCGGCACGGGCTGGCCGAAGCCCAGCCGGTCAGCGAACCGGATCGCGCCGGCGGCCTGGATATCGGCAGTCCGCGACTCCGCCTGAGCGGGCAGAAGAGTCTCCGGATCCCACCCCTCCAGGCCGAGAAGCACGGCGGGGAATGTTCCATGGCCGTGCCCGGTCGCTGCCAGTGATCCGAAGAGATCCACGGTCACGGAGGACACATGCTCCACCGTTCCGGCAGGGGCAAGGTGCTCAGTGAGGAAGAGGCGAGCGGCGCGCATGGGGCCCACCGTGTGCGAGGACGAGGGGCCGATGCCGACCCGGAAGAGGTCGAAGAGGCTGAGCTGCATAGCGGTGCTCGAGCCTTCGGCCTAGGAACCGGCCGCTGCGGCAGGCTCAGACTGGGCTGCGCCCGCGGGCGATGATGCGCGCTCCATGCCGAGGCTCTCGTACCACCAGGTGTGGAACTCCTCGATGTGGTGCTCGCTGGGCACCAGGGCACCGCCGGCCGCGTAGGCCTGGGAGGACATCGAGGGCTGGGTGAGCTCACAGGCGTTGAAGTCCTGCTCGTTGACGCGGTGGAAGAGCTCGACGGACGTGGTGAGGTCCAGCTGCCCGGCGTCGGCCCTCTCCACCACCTCGGGCAGAAACAGCCAGTCGCAGACGACGACCGTGCGCGACTCGGAGACGGGAACCATCCTGTGGATGATCACGTGATCGGGCACCGTGTTGATGAATACATGGGGCTTCACGGTGATCGCGTAGTACTTGCGGTCCTGGCCGGGGACGAGCGACGGAAGCTCCTCGAAGCCCGAGGCGGAGCCGTCCACGGTGAAGCCGCCGATGTCCTCCCCGAAGTTCGACCCGTGGACTTCTCCGTTCTTCCGCTGGGAGGCCAGCCCGTCGGCGAACTCAGGGATCACTTCGGTCAGCTCGGGGTGGATGGTGGCGCAGTGGTAGCACTCCATGAAGTTCTCGATGATGAGCTTCCAGTTCGCTGCGACGTCGTAGGTTTTGGTCTCGCCGCGGCGGAGGCTCTCGATGCCGTAGTTGTCGATTGATTCGACCTGGCCGAACCGGGTGCGGACTTCGCCGAGCACCGTGTCGTCGAAGGAGGGAGGCTCCTCGGCGACGCAGATCCATACGTAGCCCAGCCACTCGCGGACATGGACCAGCTGGAGGCCGTAGCGGCTGCGGTCCACGTCGGGCATGGAGGTCAGGTTCGGCGCAGCCACCAGATCACCCTCGAGGGCGTAGGTCCAGGCGTGGTAGCCGCACTGCAGGGTTCGGCTCTTGCCCTCACCGGTGGTGCACACACGCATTCCTCGGTGGGCGCAGACGTTGAAATATGCTTTGATGCCGGCTTTGCGGGTGCGGGTCACGATGACCTCTTCGCGGCCGATGGTGACGGTCTTCCAGTGGCCGGCTGAGTGCAGGTCGTCGGCCCGCAGTGCGCAGTTCCACATCTTTTCGAAGATCTCCGCCTGTTCGGCCCCGAAGATGCTGGGATCGGTGTAGACGCGGCCGGGGGGAGTGGGACGCAGGGATGAGCCCGGGAGCGGCTCGTCCACGTGCTCGATGATCATGACAGGTCTCCTATGCGGCCAAAGCAGGTGCGGTGGTGCGGATGCGGCGGGTCTTGCGCCATCGGGTGACGTCGCGCAGACGGTTGATGCCGAGGACGCCGATCTCCTCACCGCCGCGGGAGTAGCTGACCAGCAGGTTTCCTTCGCTGGGAGAGCCGTCCAGGACAGTGGTGGTGTCGGCGAGGTGGATGCGTCCGGCGCCCTGAATGCGCAGGTCGAACTGGTCGGACCAGAAGTACGGCTCCTGCAGCACGGCGGGCTGGGCATCGGTGAGGGCAGCGGCCACGACGGCTGCCTCTTCCACAGCCTCCTGCCAGTGCCCGACCGGGCGCAGTCCGGAGGAGTGGGAGGCCCACTGAGCGCAGTCGCCGGCGGCGTAGACCCCCGGCACCTCCGTGGCTCCTGTGTCGTCGCAGAGAACTGCGGAGGTGTCCTGGGTGAGGGTCACCCCGGAGCCCAGCAACCACTCGGTGCGCGGCCGTGCGCCGATCGCGCAGATGACGACCTGCGCCTCGAGCGATGAGTCGTCGGCGAGCAGCACCTCATGGCCCCTGAGAGTGCTGCGCACCGCGCGGGCTCGCGTGGGAGGTGCGAAGCGCACGCCGCGTGCCTCATGGGCTGTGCGGATCGCCTGCCCGACCGGGGAGCCGAGTCGCGCGGCTCCTGGGTTCTCCTCACCTGCGACCACCGTGACGGAGGCCGCGCCGCGCTCGCTGCAGGTCGCAGCGGCCTCCAGGGCGAGGAACCCGCCGCCCAGCACGGCGACGGAGGCTCCGGCGAGCGAGGTGTCGCGCAGCGCGAGCGCGTCGTCCATGTTGCGGAGCACATAGGGGCGGATCGCCGCACTCCACTCCTGGGGCCCGGCTGCGGGGCTGGCTGCGGGCAGCGTGCAGGCCGATGCGCCTGTGGTGATGATGACGGCGTCTGCGGAGTGGAAGGCTCCGTCGGCGGTGCGGACGCCCAGCGGCTCTGTGCCGTTGCGGCTTCCGGCGAGGCCGACCACGCCCAGGCCGCTCACCCAGTCGACCTCGAGGGGATCCTGAGGGTCATCGAGCAGCAGATCCTCCTCAGCGACAGCGCCGGTCAGGTACGCCTTGCTGAGGGCGGGACGGTCGTATGCGGGGCGGATCTCCTCCCCGAAGATGGTGATGCGGCCGCGGTGACCGTGGCGCCGGACCCCGTACGCGGCGTGGTATCCGGCCAGTCCGGCACCGACGATGATGAGGTGGCCGTCTGCTGGGAGGCTCATGCGACCCTCACCCCCGGCGGCAGGTTCGGCTCGGCGCCGGAGAGTTCGACGAAGACTTCGCCGTCGTGCACCTCCACAGTGTGGGCACGGACTCCACGCTTTGCGGGGGGCTGGTCTACGTCGCCGGTGATGAGCG
The DNA here is from genome assembly GCF_007922635.1 of Nesterenkonia sp. NBAIMH1. Taxonomy (NCBI): domain Bacteria; kingdom Bacillati; phylum Actinomycetota; class Actinomycetes; order Micrococcales; family Micrococcaceae; genus Nesterenkonia; species Nesterenkonia sp. NBAIMH1. The sequence continues at coordinate 224,255 of NZ_CP042335.1, read as the reverse complement.
AGAACGTGGACTCATGGAGCGGGCACTCCACACGGCAGTCCTCGACCCATCCGGCAGCCAGCGAGGCGTCTTGGTGGGTGCACGTGTCGTCCAGGGCGTGCACGGTGCCCTCTTCGGTGAGGAAGACCGCGATCGGGGGACTGACCGAGGCGATGCGCAGCCCTTCGCCGGGTGTCAGATCGTTCAGTGAGCATATTCGGAGGCTCATGCTTGCCACCACCACACATTTCGTTTAACGTTGCGGATAATGCAACACCAGTCGCGATGAGCAACAGCGTTAAGGAAAGTGTTCTCCCTCGATGTGGAAACCGTCAAGCATGATGTGACGGGGTGCAGAAAGTTTTACCGAAAAGAAACACACAGAGAAAGGTGCCTCCCATGCCGGACCATGCGGCCGAGCGTGTCAGCCCTGTGCAGTCGGTGGATCGCGCGGCGCGCATCCTGGAGCTGCTGCGGGCTGAGTCGGGCCTGACGATCAGCGAGATCGCACGGCGCCTGAATGTGCACCGGTCGACGGCCTTCCGGCTTCTGGCCACGCTGGAGGATCACGATCTGGTGGAGCAGGAGCAGGCGCGGGGAGGCTTCCGGCTCGGGTTCGGCCTGCTGCGGATGGCCGGGGCCGTCACGGGGCGCATCGATCTGGCGCGCGATGCCCAGCAGGGCTGTGATGCGGCGGCTCGTGAGCTCAATGAAACGGTCAATGCGGCCATCCTGGACGCCGGTGCCGCCATGACGATCACTCAGACCGAGGGCAAGCGCATGATCGGCGTGGCGCAGCAGTACGTGGGTCAGCGCGGACCTCTCCACGCCACGTCGACGGGCAAGGTGCTGCTGGCGCACGCGGATCCGGCGGAGCAGCGACGCGCGACCGGCTCTCCGATGACGGCCTTCACGGCCTCAACCCTCGTCGAGCCGCAGGCCCTGGAGGCGGAGCTGGAGAAGGTGCTGCAGCGCGGCTGGGCCTCGGCTGTCGCTGAGTGGGAGGAGGGGATCAATGCGGTCGCCGTGCCGATCAAGGATGCGATGGGAGGTGTGGTGGCTGCGCTGTCGGTGACGGCGCCGGCCTTCCGTCTGCCGGAGTCGCGGTTCGACGAGTGCGTTGAGATTCTGCGCGAGGCAGCGTCCTTTATTTCTGGGACGTAAAAATATTCTGTGCGGGGGTGTGCCCTCTTGGCTGCACCGGCATCTCGTCCTAGGCTTGTCTCATCATGAGCAATACGTTGCGTATCGTGCAACGCTGATGGGAGGAGGTGCCGATGGCACCGCACGTAGCGATCATCGGCCTCGGCGTCGTGGGCTCAGCCCTCGCCGATGAGCTGGTTCTCAGAGGATGGAACGACGTGACCGTCGTGGAGCAGGGACCGCTGTATGTGACCGGAGGCTCCAGCTCCCATGCCCCGGGGTTCGTGTTCCAGACCAGCCCCAGCCGCAGCATGTCGCTGCTGGCTCAGCGCACCCTCGACAAGCTCGACGGCCTCGAGCTCCGGGACGAATGGCTGATGAAGCGCACAGGCGGGCTCGAGATCGCCTCCACTCAGGAGCGGGCGCATGAGCTGAAGCGCCGTCGCGCATTCGCGGACGCAGCGGGAATCCCCTCGCAGCTCATCGGTCCCGAAGAGATCAGCGCACTCTGGCCGGAGCTGGACACCTCTGGTCTCACCTCCGCGCTGCACACCCCCACCGATGCTGTGGTCAAAGGCGTCAGGGCTGTCGAGTTCCAGGCCGGCCGCGCCCAGGCCGGCGGCGCCCGGATCCTGTCCCACACCAAGGTGGTCGGCATCCCGACCCGGGAGTCGCGGGTCATCGGGCTCGACGTCCTGCCCGTCGGCGCCCCGCAGGATGCCGAGTCCGAGCGGATTCCGGCAGACATCGTTGTCTCGGCGGCAGGGCTGTGGGGGCCGGGTATGGCGCGGGAGCTGCTCGGCTTTGAGCTGCCGATGCTCCCAGTGGAGCACGGCTTCGGATTCAGCACCGCGCTGCCGCAGCTGGCCGACGTGGACGACCGCATCGAGACGCGCAGGCCGATGCTCCGGCACCAGGATCACGCGATGTACCTCCGGGAATGGGGGCAGCGCATCGCCGTCGGCGCCTATGAGCACCGCCCTCTGCCGGTGGAGCACAGCAGTCTGGCCAGCGCGGAGGAGTTCCGCCGCACCGGGGTCCATCCGGCCGTGAAGCCGTTCACCGAGGAGGACTTCGCGCCGACCTGGCAGGAGGCCCAGCGACTGCTCCCCGGCCTGATCGGCGCAGACTCCGAGGCCCGACTGGAGCGTTCGATGTCCTTCAACGGGATCTTCTCGTTCACCCCGGACGGAGGACCTCTCCTGGGTCCGGTGCCGCAGGTCGAAGGGCTGTGGATGGCCCAGTCGGTGTGGGTGACCCAGTCCGCCGGCGTCGGCCAGATCATGGCCGACTGGATCACCGCCGGGGAGCCCGGCATGGATACCCATGGGCTGGATCTGGCGCGCTTCGACCCTGCTGTGATCTCGAAGCGGTGGGCGCGGGAGCAGGGCGAGGAATCGTACGATGAGGTGTACGACATCGTTCATCCGAAGGCCACCACGCTGCGGATGCGGGGCCTGCGCACGTCTCCCTTCTACGAGCGGCAGCAGTCTTTGGGGGCCGTCTTCGAATCCGCGAACGGCTGGGAGCGTCCGCTCTGGTATGAGACGAATGCTTCCCTCGGCGACCCTGCGCTGGGAAACCGGCCCCTGCCCCCGCGGGACGAGTGGGCGGCGCGGCACTGGAGCCCCATCGTCGCACTCGAGGCGCGCGGCATGAGGAGCAGCGCCGGACTGGTGGACATGTCCTCCCTGCCCCGCCTGAGCGTGACGGGGACAGGTGCTGGGGAGTTCCTCGATCAGACGCTGTCGCGGCCGATGGGCCGGAAGGACGGCACCGTGGTGTACGCGCTGATGCTCAGCGAGGACGGAGGAGTGCTCTCGGACATCACCGTGGCACGTCTGGGGGAGGATCACTTCCACCTCGGCGTCAATGGCCACCAGGACGCTGCCTGGCTGACTGGACGGGCGCGGAGCCTGGGCTTCCGGGATGTCCGAATCAGCGACGCGACGGCCGGCTCATGCGGTCTGGGGCTGTGGGGGCCCCACGCCCGGACCGTGCTGCAGCAGCTCACCGAGGAGGACCTCACCGCCGACGCATTCCGGTTCTACAAAGCCCGGCAGCTCAGCATGGCAGGCGTTCCGGTGCTCGCCCTCCGACTGAGCTACGTCGGGGAGCTGGGCTGGGAGCTCTACGCCCCCGCCGAATTCGGCAGGGGGCTGTGGGACGCCACCATGGGCGCGGGCGCTGAGCACGGCATCATCCCCGTCGGGCGCCGAGCATTCGAATCGATGCGGCTCGAGAAGGGCTTCCGCCTCTGGGGCGCGGATATGGGCCGCGAGCACAGCCCCGCCGAGGCCGGAGTCGCCTTCGCCGTGCGCGGGGCCGCGGAGAGCCTGTCGAGGGCCGAGCCGCAGCGGACCCTGATGTGCCTGGTCCTCGACGATCCCGCCCGCGTGCTGCTGGGCGGTGAGCCGATCTATGCCGCAGGAGGCAACGAGGTGATCGGTTATGTGACCAGTGCCGATCAGGGGTACAGCGTCGGCGAGTCCATCGCCTATGCGTGGCTGCCCGGACCGGCGGAGCCCGGCACTGAGGTGATGATTGACTACTTCGGACTGAGGTGTCCCGCACGCGTTGCGACGGAGCCTCGCTTCGACCCGGCGGGAGAGAGGATGCGGAGCTGACATGGAGACCTTCGACGTCATCGTCATCGGAGTGGGATCAATGGGAGCGGCGGCGGCCAGAGAGCTGGCCGGCCGCGGGGCCCGCGTGCTGGGCCTGGAGATCTTCCAACCCGGCCACGACCAGGGATCAGCCCACGGGGGCACGCGCATCACCCGGCAGTCCTACTTGGAGGATCCCGCGTACGTGCCGCTGCTCTTCTCAGCCTACGACGGCTTCCGGGAGCTGGAGAAGGAGACTGGCCGCGACCTCATGCGCCTGTGCGGGGGGATATACATCGGCCATCCGGAGTCCCAGACATTCGCCGGCTCGCTCGCCGCCGCGAAGCTCCACGGGCTCGACCATGAGGTGCTGACCGCCTCCCAGATTCGCGAGCGATTCCCCACCATGGACCCTCACGATGATGCGCTGGGGCTCTTCGAGCAGAACGCCGGCTACGTCCGCCCGGAGGAGACGGTGGTGGCGAACGTCGAATCGGCGAGCGCACGGGGAGCTGACCTGCGGTTCGGCCAGCGGGTCAGGGGCTGGAGCGCCGCCGCCGGGGGAGGAGTCGAGGTCACCACCGACGTCGGCACCTATGGTGCCGACCGCCTGGTGATCGCTCCGGGAGCTTGGGCCCCGGAGCTGCTGGGGGACCTGCACCTGCCCCTGAGCATCGAACGCATGGTCTTCCACTGGTTCGCTCCGGACTTCGACGCGGTGCCCTACGACGCGTGGCGGGAGGAGAACCACCCGGTCTACGTGGAGCAGACCTATGAGAATCATCAGATCTACGGCTTCCCCATGACGGACGGGCCGGAGGGCGGGTTCAAGCTCGGGTTCTTCCGGGTGGGCACCCCGACCACGGCTGACACGATCGACCGGGAGGTTGCGGACTGGGAGAACGAGCGGATGCAGGCGCGGGCCCAGGAGCTGTTCCCCCACCTGAGCGGGGAGACTGTCATGGCCAAGACCTGCCTCTACTCCGTCACCCCGGATAAGCACTTCGTCATCGGGCAGCACCCTGAGCACGACCAGGTCTCCATCGCGTGCGGCTTCAGCGGTCACGGGTTCAAGTTCGTCCCGGTCGTCGGTCAGATTCTTGCGGACCTGGCGCTGGACGGCAGCACGGAGCACCCCATCGGCCTCTTCGACCCCATGAGGCCGGCCCTGCAGCAGTCCCTGCAGCCTGGGTGATCCTCGGCCCAGCGCCGCGGACTGAAGCAGCCGTCACACCGGTGTTGCACGGGCTTCGCTACAGTATGGCGCGTGACATCTTCCGAGTCGCGATCCTCGCGGCCGCTCGCCAGCCCTCCTGCCCTGCAGCACACCGTTCCCGAGGATATTCTCGGGGTGATCGTCGGGACGTTCATCGCCGGTCTGGGGCTGTACATTCTCGAGCACACCGGAGGTGTGACAGGGGGCACGGCAGGGGTGGCCCTGCTGCTCACCTACGCGACACCGCTGACGCTGGGTCCCATCTTCGTGCTGGTGAACATCCCCTTCTACCTGCTGGCCTGGTGGCGCAAAGGGTGGAAGTTCACGCTGAAGACCGTCGCGTCGGTCGGCGCTCTGGCGATCTTCACCGAGGTGAATGCGTGGCTGATCCCCTTGGGCGACATCGACCCGATCTACGGCACAGTGGGCGGGAACTTTCTGCTGGGCGTGGCGCTGATCGTGATCTTCCGCCACGGATCCTCCCTCGGCGGCTTCAACATTGTGGCGCTGATCGCCCAGGAGCAGTTCGGTCTGCGTGCCGGCTACGTGCAGATGTGTCTGGACCTCATGGTGGTCCTCATGGCGTTCGCCGTTCTCGCTCCTGCCTTCGTCGCGCTCTCAGCCCTCGGAGCCGTGACGCTGAACACTGTGCTGGCCTTCAATCACAGGCCCGGCCGCTACCAAGCCTGACCGGACCTGAGCCGCACCCCAGGGAGCAGGAATCTGCTGGGCGGGCTCTGTGTTGTCGTGCGTATGCGTGCAATGACCTATTCACAGTACGGAGATCCAGACACTCTCGAGCTCACCGAGGAGCCCTCGCCCAAAGTGGCACCGGGCGCGGTCCTGATCCGGGTGGAGCGCGCCTCCGTGAACCCGGTGGACTGGAAGCTCATGTCAGGCGGCCTCGACGGTCTCCTCGACGTGTTCTTCCCCGTCATTCCAGGCTGGGATGTGGCCGGGGTCGTGGAGGAGGTCGGCCCCGACGTGCCCGAGTTCGCCCCGGGGGATCGGGTGGCCGCCTACGCCCGCAAAGACTTCGTCCACGGCGGCACCTACGCCGAGTACGTATCGCTGCGAGCCTCAGATGTTGCGCGACTGCCCGAGGGCGTGGAGTTCGACGCCGCGGCCGCGGTGCCCCTGGCCGGGCTGACGGCGATGCGCTCGATCGAAGCCCTGGGCCTCACTGACCAGGACACTCTCCTCATCCATGCGGCCTCAGGCGGTGTGGGCCACTTCGCCGCTCAGCTCGCTGCGGAGACCGGAGCAACGGTCATCGGAACAGCCTCGGAGAAGAACCACGGCAAGCTGCGCGATCTCGGCGTCACGCCGGTGGCCTACGGCGAGGGTCTGGTCGACCGCGTGCGCGAGGCGGCTCCCAGCGGCGTCACCGCCGTGGCCGACTTCGCCGGGGGAGTGATGGAGCAGACCCTGGAGCTGCTCCCAGACGCCCGGCGCCAGGTGTCCGTGACCGACTTCGATGTGCTGGAGCACGGCGGACGCATCATCTGGGTGCGCCCCGACGCGCAGCGGCTCGAAGCCCTGCTCGACCGGGTGGCCGAGGGGCGGCTCACAGTGGACATCGACACGGTCTTTCCGCTGGAGCAGGCCGCCGATGCGATGAAGCACAACGCCGCCGGATCCAACGGAAAAGTGATCATCGACACCACGCGATGAGTATCGAAAGTATTTTCGATACGCCTATTGTGAAGCGGTAGAAAGCGTGTTCTAATAGGCATGCGCGATGGGAAGCGCGGCCCCCGCGAGAGCTCGTCCTCACGGCTCTCACGGGGGCCTCCCCATGTCTCGGGGCCATAAGCCCTCGCCCATAGGGCAGAATCGGCGCCTATGCATCCCGTCCTCGACTTCATCGCGGAACGCTGGAGCAGCCAGGCGGACGCCGATCCCGCCGTCGTGCTGGCTGTTGCGGTCGCCGTCCTCATCCTTGCGCTGGTGCCTGTCAGCTGGCATCTCCTGCGGCAGGCCGCCACGATCATCCACGAGATGGGCCACGTCTCCGCGGCTCTCGTCAGCCGACGTCGCATCTCAGGCATCCGCCTACATGCGGACACCTCTGGATCCACCCTCACCTGGGGCAAGTCCCAGGGCCCCGGGCTGCTGCTGACGTTCCTGGCCGGCTATCCCGCACCCGGTCTCCTCGCCGTGGCCCTGGCATGGCTCGCGCTCGCAGGCCACGCCGGCGCGGCACTGACTCTCTACCAGGCCGTCGTGCTGCTCGCACTGCTTCTGTCCCGCAACGCAGTAGGCATCCTCTCCTGCCTGGTCTCGGTGCTCGTCACCGGCGCCATCTGGTGGCACAACGAGCCCGAGATCGTGCTCTACACCGTGGTCGCCCTCGCAGTGTTCTACGGGATCGCGGGACTCCGGGCGACCTTGGACCTCTGGGGAAGCCACCTCTCGCGGCGGCGGACGTCATCGGGCAGCGACGCCGCGCAGGCGGCCAGGGCCTGGCGGGGGCTTCCCCTGCCGAGCTGGGTCTGGCTGATCGTCTTTCTGCTGATCAGCACCAGCTGTGCCGTCACGGTGGTCTGGCTGCTGATCCTTTAGCTGTGCCCGCGCCTATGCGGCCTCAGCTGCGTCGAAATCCTCCTGGATCAGCGCAGCATTGACCTGGGCCCCGGCCATGGTTCCGGCGCTGATCGCCATGGGTACGTTGCCCATCGGCATGGTCAGATTCCCCGCAGCCCACACCCGAGGGTGACTGGTGCGTAAGGTCTCGTCCACGGCGAGGAAGCTGCCCACGATGCTGTCCGCACGCGCCAGAGCCAGCCCCTCGAGGAAGTCATCATGGGGGACGAGGGCCCCTGCGGTGAAGATGGCGTCCACGGCTGTCGTGCCGCCGCCCTCCAGGCGCACATCCGCGGTGCTGCCGCCCTCACCCCTGACTTCGGTGACCCTGCGCGGTTCGATCTTCACCCCGCGGGCGCTCAGCCGCAGACGGGCCGCCTCCTCCAGAGGCTCTGCAGCGGCGGAGAAGAACGTCAGATCATCGCTCCACTGCCTCAGCAGCTGCGCCTGGTGCATGGCCATGGGGCCGGTGGCGAGCACGCCCAGGCGCCGGCCGCGGACCTCCCATCCGTGGCAGTAGGGGCAGTGCAGGACGCTCCGGCCCCATCGTTCGGCCAGGCCGGGGATCTCAGGCAGGCGGTCCGTCACCCCGGTCGCGGCGACGATCGCACGGGCGAGGAACTGCTGGCCATCCTCGAGGACCAGCCGCATCGAATGCGCGTCGGCCTCGGACACCGTGCTCACCGCGGCCTCAAGGATTTCGACGCCGTAGCCCGTCGCCTCCGCGCGTCCTCGCGCCTGAAGCTCGGTGGGTGGGAGCCCCTCGTGGCCGAGCACCGTATGCATGTGTTCGGCGAACCGGTTGCGGGGTGAGCCCGCATCGATGATCAGAGTGCGCCGCAGGGAGCGTCCCAGCGCCAGTGAGGCGGCGAGTCCGGCGGATCCGCCGCCGATGATGACCGCATCCCAGAGCTCTCCGGCTGCCGCGGACGGTGTGATGGTGGAAGCAGAAGGTGTCATGTATCCAGCATGAGGTGAGGCCGGCCTGTGTGAAAGAGCGTTTGCAGAATGTGCAAGATCTGCCGGAGAATGCATGCGTGGAAGAGCTCAAACAGGTGGGCCTGCGCCTGAAAGCGGCACGCACGGCCAAAGGATGGACATTGGAGCGGCTGGCGCGTGCTGCGGACGTCTCGCCCAGCACGCTCTCCCGCTTGGAGACGGGCAAGCGGCAGGCGAGCCTCGAGCTGCTTCTGCCGCTCACCAAGAAGCTGGGGATCACAGTCGACGACCTCCTCGCGGCGCCCGCGCAGGATCCCCGGGTGGATCGGGACGGCTGGGAGGCCGCGGGCCGACGAGTGCTCCCGCTGTCGCAGGAGAGCTCCCCGGTGCAGACGTACAAGATCGTCCTGCGCCCCGCCGCGGCGGTCCCTGCGCACATGCTGCAGACTCACGACGGCTATGAATGGCTCTATGTTCTGCACGGACGGGTGCGGATCCAGCTGGGGGATAGGGACATCGTCCTCCATAAGGGTGAGGCCGCTGAGTTCGACACCCTCACCCCGCACGCGATGACCGGCATCGGACCCGAGGACGCCGAGATCATCAGCATCTTCAATGAGGCCGGCGCCAAATTCCACACTCAGGCCCCGAGTGAGCAGGGTTAGAGTTGGGACATGGCTCACGTACTGACTGTCAACGGCAAGACTCCCCAGATCGGTGAGGGCGTGTTCCTCGCCGCCACCGCAGCCATCACCGGCGACGTGGTCATGGAGAAGAACTCATCGGCGTTCTACGGCGTCTCCGCCAGGGGCGACATCGACCGCATCGTGGTCGGCGAAGGCACCAACCTTCAGGACAATGTCGTGCTGCACACCGAGCAGGGCGACCCCTGCATCCTCGGCAAGGGCATCTCCGTGGGCCACTCAGCCGTCGTCCACGGTGCCCGGGTCGGCGACCGCACCCTCATCGGCATGGGTGCCACGGTTCTCAACGGCGCAGTGATCGGCGAAGAGTGCCTCATCGCCGGCGGGGCAGTCGTCCTCGAAGGCACCGAGGTGCCCCCGCGCTCGCTGGTCGCCGGAGTGCCCGGCAAAGTGCGCCGCGAGCTGACGGAGGAGGAGATCGAGCACATCCGCGCCAACGGTGAGCGGTACCTCGGCTACAAGGACCTCCACATCGACGCAGTGTCCTGAGCCGTGCTGGAATCAGCCGCCGCAGAGGCGATGAGCACCGTCATCATCGGGATCGTTCTGGTGGTCGGTGCCGCCGGGATCATCCTTCCCGTCATTCCCGGAAGCCTCGTCATCATCCTGTCCCTGCTGGCCTGGGCCTTTCTGCTCGGCGGCCCGGCGGCCTGGACCGCTGCCGTGGCAGGCATGGTCATCGCGGCAGTCGGCTGGTCTGCGTCCACCGTGCTGACCGGCCGTGCTCTTCATCGGGAGAGAATCCCGCGGCGGCCGATCCTCATCGCGGTCGGCTGCGCGCTCGTCGGGGTCTTTCTGCTGCCTCCTCTGGGACTCTTCATCGGTTTCGCCGCCGGGCTCTTCGGGGCAGAGTTCTTCCGCAGGGATCGTGATTGGCAGGCTGCCGGGCGCGCCAGCCTCGCGGCTCTGCGCGCCATCGGTCTCGGCATCCTCCTGGAGTTCGTGCTGGCGGGCCTGGCCGTCTCGGCTTTCCTCATCGGTGCCCTCGTCCACTTTCTCTGACCGCATAGACTGTCTGCGATCATCCAGCCCTGACCTCACTACGGGAGCAGAATGTCCACCCTCGAGAGCTACGAGGACCCGGCCGCGGCCGAGGTTCCGCACCCACTGGACGAAGCCGCAGTCGACGCGCGTGCGCAGCAGGCGGTTGCAGCGTTCGACGAGGCATCCGACCTCGACGAGCTGAAGGCTGCACGTCTGGCCCACACCGGTGAGAGATCTCCGATCGCTCTGGCCAACAGCCGGATCAGAGACCTCGAGAACGCGCAGAAGAAGCAGGCCGGGAAGATCCTGGGCGGAGCCAAGGGCAGAGTCCAGAAGGCTCTTGCGGCCCGCACGGAGGTACTGGAAGCTGAGCATGCCGCACGCATCCTCGAGGAGGAGGCGGTGGACGTCACCGCCGCGCCGCGGCGCCGTCCCCTCGGAGCCCGGCACCCGCTGAGCGTGCTGCAGGAGGATGTCTCGGACGTCTTCACGGCGATGGGGTGGGAGATCGCCGAAGGTCCCGAGGTGGAGTCGGAGTGGTTCAACTTCGATGCGCTCAATATTGCGCCCGACCACCCCTCCCGCGAGATGCAGGACACCTTCTACGTGGAGCCCCAGGACCGGCACCTGGTCCTGCGCACCCACACATCGCCGGTGCAGATCCGGTCGCTGCTCACCCGCGAGCTGCCCGTCTATGTGCTCTGCCCCGGGAAGACGTTCAGAACTGATGAGCTCGACGCGACTCACACCCCCGTCTTCCATCAGTTCGAAGGCCTTGCCGTGGACAGAGGCCTGACGATGGCCGATCTCAAAGGCACCTTGGAGCACTTCGCCCGGCAGATGTTCGGCCCGGAGGCCGCCATCAGGCTGCGGCCCTCCTACTTCCCCTTCACCGAGCCCTCGGCGGAGCTCGACGTCTGGGACGCCAACGCAAAGGGCGGGGCGCGCTGGGTCGAGTGGGGAGGCTGCGGCATGGTCCACCCGAATGTTCTCGCCGCTGCCGGAATTGAGGACGCCCAGTACACCGGCTTCGCCTTCGGCATGGGAGTGGAGCGGACGCTGATGTTCCGCAACGGCGTCACGGACATGCGCGACATGATCGAGGGCGACATCCGCTTCAGCGCCCAGTTCGGACAGGAGGTCTAGATATGCGCATCCCGCTCTCATGGATTCGTGAGCACACCCAGTTTCCGGAGTCGGGGACTGCCGAGGATCTGATGGCCGAGCTGGTCAGGGTCGGGCTCGAGGAGGAGGACGTCCACACCTCGGAGCTGACTGGCCCGATCGTCGTCGGTGAGGTGCTCGAGAAGACCCCCGAGCCGCAGAAGAACGGCAAGACCATCAACTGGTGCAGGGTGCGTGTGGTCCCTGAGGGCAGTCAGCAGACCCTCACAGGCGACGGCATCGATCCCGGTGGAGTTCAGGGAGTCGTCTGCGGCGCCCACAACTTCGAGGTAGGCGACAAAGTCGTCGTGACGATGCCCGGCGCCGTGCTGCCCGGTGATTTCCGCATCAGTGCGCGTCAGACCTACGGCCACCTGTCGGCAGGCATGATCGCCTCCGTGAAGGAGCTCGGCATGGGTGAGGACCACCACGGCATCCTCGTGCTCTCGACGCTCGGCCTCGACCCTGAGCCCGGCACCGACGCGATGCGGCTGCTGGGCCTGGACGACTCCGCAGCGGAGATCAACGTGACCCCCGATCGCGGATACGCCTTCAGCATCCGGGGCGTCGCCCGCGAGTATTCGCACGCCACCGGCACAGCCTTCTCGGACCCTGCCGAACAGGTGCAGCTCGAGCCGCCCCGAGCTGAGGGGCATAAGGTGGTCATCAACGACCTCGCACCGATCTACGGCACCACCGGGTGCAGCGTCTTCAACGCACGCACGGTCACCGGAATCGACGCTGACGCCCCGACGCCCAGCTGGATGGCCTCTCGCCTGCGCCTGGCGGGCATGCGTCCGATCAGCATCGTCGTCGACGTGTCGAACTACGTCATGCTCGAGCTCGGGCAGCCCAACCACTGCTACGACGCCTCGACCCTCGACGGTGCCATCACAGTGCGCCGCGCCTTCCCCGGGGAGAAGCTCACCACCCTGGACGAGAAGGAGCGCGAGCTGCACCCCGAGGATCTCCTCATCACCGACGATTCAGGTCCGATCGGCATCGCAGGCGTCATGGGCGGCGCCCGGACGGAGGTGAGCAGCGCGACGACGAACGTCATCATCGAGGCAGCGCATTTCGACACGATCACCGTCAGCCGCTCCAAGCGTCGCCACCGGCTGCCGTCCGAGGCGGCTAAGCGCTTCGAACGCGGGACGGACCCTCAGCTTCCGGCGCTTGCAGCGAAGCGAACGGCTGACCTGCTCGTCGAACTCGCCGGGGGAACTGACGCCGGCGAGGTCACGCAGGTCGGTGAGCCCCAGGTGCCGCAGGCCATCCGCCTTGATGCGCAGCTGCCGGCCAGGCTCGTGGGCGTGGAGTACAGCCGCGAGCAGATCGTGGCGCTGCTGCAGCAGATCGGCGCCGAGGTCGTCGCCGACGGCGAGGATCACCTCCTGGTGACGCCTCCGACGTGGAGGCCGGACATCACCATCCCTGAGGCGCTCGTGGAGGAGGTCGCGCGGCTGGCAGGCTATGACCAGATACCGGCGCGCCTTCCCGAAGCGCCCGCCGGGCGAGGTCTCACCCCGGCTCAGCGCCGCCGCCGCCGAGTGAGCGCGTCGTTGGCCGCCGCCGGATTCACCGAGGTGCTCAGCTACCCCTTCTACTCCGAAGAGGCCAACACCCTCTTCGGCCAGGCTCAGGAGGGTGAGCGTCCAACGCCGATGATCAGGCTGGCGAATCCGATCGCGAGCCAGTACCCGGTGCTTCGATGCCGCATCCTTCCGGGTCTGCTGGACGCCCTGCGCCGCAACGCCTCCCGCGGGCTGCGCGACCTCGCACTGTACGAGACGGGCTCAGTGTTCCTCGCCAAGGACGAGTTCGGCACCGCGCAGCTTCCTGCGCTCGGCCGCCACCCCGGTGACGACGTGATCGCCCAGCTCGACGCAGGAATCCCGGACCAGCCGCAGCATCTGGCGGTCGCACTGGCCGGCCGTGAGCCTGCCGCCCAGCCCGGAGAGCAGGGCAGGGCGAGGGACTGGGCCGATGCGGTGGAGGCTGCCCGCAAGGCTGCGGACCTGCTGCACGTGGAGCTCGGCGTGGTCCAGGGCTCGCACCAGGCGTTCCATCCCGGCCGCACTGCGGAGCTGAAGCTCGCAGAGAGGACCGTCGGATACGCCGGTGAGCTGCATCCGAAGGTGATTGAGGAGTGGGATCTGCCCGCGCGCACCAGCGTGATGGAGCTGAACCTCAGCGCGCTGCTTGAGTCCGCGCCTGAGAAGGTCCTGGCAGGACCGCTGTCCGGCTATCCCGCGACGACGCAGGATGTCGCCCTGGTGGTTGAGGCGTCGCTGCCCAGCGCTGACCTTCAGGCGACGCTCCAGGAGGGCGCCGGGGAGCTCCTGGAGCACATCGAGCTCTTCGACGTCTACGCAGGCACCGGCATTGAGGACGGGCGGAAGTCCATGGCCTACGCCCTGCGCTTCCGCGCACAGGATCGGACGCTCACTGCAGAGGAGGCCTCCGAGGCTCGTGCGGCTGCGGTGAGCCTTGCGCAGCAGCGTCACGGGGCCGAGCAGCGCAGCTGATCGCGATGTCGGGGCTGCCCTGCCCTGCGAGCACACGCGTGCGGGGCAGTCCGGCAGCGTGTGCCGGTCAGGGCTTCAGGAGCAGCTTTCCGGCGGTGCGGCGGCTCTCGAGGTCCTCATGGGCCTGGCCGGCGTCAGCCAGGGTGTAGGCCTGCCCGACGTGCAGCGCGAGAGTCCCTTGGCTGATGTGGTGGAAGAGCTCGGTGTATCGCCACGTGCGCTCCTCGGAGTTCTGCAGGTACCAGTTGATCGCGGGGCGAGTGATGTAGAGCCCGCCGCGCCGGTTGAGGTCCTGGAGATCATAGGGAGGCACCTGACCGGACGCTCCCCCGTAGAGCACGAGGGTGCCTCGGATGGCCAGGGACTCCAGCGAGCCTTCGAACGTGGAGGCCCCGACGCCGTCGTAGACCACGGGCACGCCCTCGCCATTGGTGATCTGGCGGACCTTTGCGGGAAAGTCTTCGTAGGGGATGACGTGGTCGGCCCCGGCAGCTTCGGCGATCTGCGCCTTCTCCGGCGTCGAGGTGGTGGTGATGACCCGAGCTCCGCGTGCTTTGAGGAGCTGCGTGAGGATCTGGCCGACGCCGCCGGCGCCGGCGTGGGTCAGGACGGTCTGTCCGGGGGAGACCCGGTAGGTGGAGCTGATCAGATAGTGCGCAGTGATGCCCTGAAGCGGCAGCGCCGCTGCCTGCTCGTCGCTGACTCCCTCAGGGACGGAAGCCGTCTTGTCCGCATCCACCAGGAAGTGGGAGGCGTATGTTCCGGTGGCCGCTTCGCAGGTGGTGACGCGCTGGCCGATGTACGACGTGTCCACGCCCTCGCCGACGGCCAGGACCTCCCCGGCACCCTCCTTGCCGGGGGTGAAGGGGTATTCGACGGGGTACACCCCGCTGCGCTGGTAGGTCTCGATGAAGTTCACTCCGGCTGCTGCGGTGCGCACCAGCAGCTGTCCCCGAGCAGGCTCGGGAGCAGTGACGTCAGCAACCTCGAATACGTCGGGGCCACCGGCCTCACGGGCCCGGACCACAGTGGCGTAGTCAGGGAGGTCCTCGGGGTAGACGGTAGGCTCGATCATGGGTTCAGAGTACCGAAGACAGGTCTCAGGTCGAAGAACAGTCCCGCTGATGCTTATGCATAAATATTGAGTCGGTTGCATATTCGTGCAACGATGGTGCCCATGTTTACAGCTGCTGTCTCCGGCGCCTCCGGCTACGCCGGCGGTGAGGTGCTCCGCCTGCTCGCCGGGCACCCCGAGGTTGAGGTCGCCACGGTC
This sequence comes from Nesterenkonia sp. NBAIMH1, assembly GCF_007922635.1. NCBI lineage: Bacteria > Bacillati > Actinomycetota > Actinomycetes > Micrococcales > Micrococcaceae > Nesterenkonia > Nesterenkonia sp. NBAIMH1. The sequence goes on along the minus strand of NZ_CP042335.1, from coordinate 209,133 downwards.
ACTGCCCACTCCAATGCCGGTGAGCGCCTCGGCGCCGTCCAGCCTCACCTGCTCACACTGGCCGACAAGATTCTGACTGAGACCACGGCGGAGAGTCTGGCCGGGCACGACGTGGTCTTTCTGGCCCTGCCGCACGGCGCATCGGGTGAGATCGCCGCGCAGCTCGGACCGGACACGGTCGTGATCGATGCGGCTGCCGACCACCGGCTGGAGTCGGCTCAGGCGTGGGAGACGTTCTACGGCTCAGAGCATCAGGGAACGTGGCCCTACGGCCTGCCCGAGCTGCCCGGTCAGCGTGCCGAGCTGCGGGGCGCCAGCCGGATCGCCGTCCCCGGCTGCTACCCCACCACAGCCCTGCTCGGCCTGGTGCCGGCCTTCGCCGATGGCCTGGTGGAGCCGCGCGACGTGGTGATCGTCGCTGCCACAGGCACGTCGGGAGCCGGAAGGTCGCTGAAGCCGCACCTTCTGGGCTCTGAGGTGATGGGAGGCATGAGCCCCTACGGCGTCGGAGGGGGACACCGCCACACCCCTGAGCTGGAGCAGGGGCTGAGCTGGGCGGCCGGCGAGGCGGTTCAGGTCTCCTTCACTCCCACCCTGGCCCCCATGCCCCGGGGGATCCTCGCGACCTCCACCGCGCGGGTCCGGCCGGGCACCACGGAGCAGTCTCTGCGCGAGGCCTACCGCGCCCACTACGCCGAGGAGCCGTTCGTCCACCTGCTGCCCGAGGGCCAGTGGCCCGCCACCAAGCAGGTGGTCGGATCCAACCACGTGACCATCCAAGTGGCTCTCGACGAGCACGCAGGCCGAGCGATCATATGCTCGGCCTCGGACAACTTGGTGAAAGGAACGGCCGGCGGCGCCGTCCAATCGATGAACCTCGCCCTGGGGATCGAAGAGACCCTCGGCCTCAACCTGCTGGGAGTGGCACCGTGAACCACCACGCATCGTCCGGGATCACCGCTCCCGCTGGGTTTCTGGCCGCAGGAGCGGCGGCAGGCCTGAAGTCCGCCGGCCGTGATGTGGCCCTGGTCGTCAACAACGGCCCCGAACGGCACGCTGCGGCGGTCTTCACCACAAACCGCGTCGCAGCGGCACCGGTGCTCTGGTCCCAGCAGGTCATCGCCGACGGCAGAGCCGACGCTGTGATCCTCAATTCGGGAGGGGCGAACGCGTGTACTGGGGCGCCCGGATTCCAGGACACCCACGCCACCGCAGAGGCTGTGGCGCGTGCGCTGACGGCGGCCGACCGCGACGTCTCCGCCGGAGATGTGCTGGTCTGCTCCACGGGCCTCATCGGTCAGCGCCTGGACATGCCCGCCCTGCTGAGCGGGGTGGAGCAGACCGCCGCTGCGCTCTCGGACGATGTCGGCGCCGCAGAGGCGGCCGCAGACGCTATCAGGACGACCGACACCGTCTCCAAGACCGAGGTGCGGACCGGCACCGGCTTCACCATCGGAGGGATGGCGAAAGGCGCGGGCATGCTGGCTCCCGGCATGGCGACGATGCTCTCGGTCATCACGACCGATGCGGTCATCAGTGCAGCCGACCTGGATGCGGCGCTGCGCGAATCGGTGCGCGTCTCCTTCAACCGAGCTGACTCGGACGGCTGCATGTCCACCAACGACACGGTGATCGCCATGGCCTCCGGCGCCCACCCCGAGGCGGACCCCAGCGGAGCCGATCTGGGCGAGTTCCAGGCCGCGCTCACCGAGGTGTGCCAGTCCCTGGCCGCACAGCTGATCGCTGATGCCGAGGGCGCCCACCACGAGATCGCCATTCGCACCGTCAACGCGGTCGATGAGGAGCAGGCCGAGACGGCGGGCCGCTCAGTGGCCCGCTCCAACCTCTTCAAGGCTGCGATCTTCGGCCAAGATCCCAACTGGGGCCGCGTGCTCTCGGCGGTGGGCACCACCGACGCCGAGTTCGACCCGGCGACGATCGACGTCGCCGTCAACGGAGTGTGGGTCTGCCGCGCCGGCGGCATCGGTGAGGACAGAGACCTGGTGGACCTGAGCGGGCGCAGCGTCGATGTCGTCATCGATCTGAAGGCCGGCGCTGCTGAAGCCACCATCCTGACCAACGACCTCACGCACGACTACGTGCATGAGAACAGCGCCTATTCCAGCTGATCACCTCCTGAGCAACCGATGGAGCACTATGCCTGAGCAGTCGACCGAATCCCTCACCATGCTGCCGCGCGAGGCGGGGAGCCTCGCCTCCGCCGCGGACAAGGCCGCCGTGCTCGTCGAAGCGCTGCCCTGGGTGCAGAAGTTCGCCGGTCAGACCATCGTCATCAAGTACGGCGGCAACGCGATGGTCGATGATGAGCTCCGCCGGGCCTTCGCCCAGGACGTCGTCTTCCTCAAGCACGTCGGCGTGAATCCGGTCGTCGTCCACGGAGGCGGACCCCAGATCAGCACCATGCTCGACGCCGTCGGCATTGAGTCCGAGTTCCGCGCCGGATACCGGGTCACCACCCCGGAGGTCATGGACGTGGTCCGCATGGTGCTCACCGGGCAGGTGGGCCGGGAGCTGATCGGTCTGATCAATTCCCACGGCCCCTACGCGGTCGGCCTCTCAGGAGAGGACGCGGCCCTGCTCCGGGCCGAGCGGAAGGCGGCCGAGGTGGACGGAGAGACGGTGGACCTCGGGCTGGTGGGCGAGGTCACGGGAGTCAACCCCGCTGCCATCCAGGACCTGATCGCGGCGGGCCGGATCCCGGTGATCTCCACCATCGCTCCGGAGTTCGCAGACGGAGATCCCACCGGAGAGGTTCTGAACGTCAATGCAGACACCGCGGCGGGGGCTCTGGCCGCAGCCTTGGAGGCGGCCAAGCTGGTGATGCTCACCGACGTCGAAGGTCTCTACGCCGCCTGGCCTGACCCCTCCTCCCTGATCTCGTCCCTCACCGCATCCGACCTCCGGGCGATGCTGCCCAGCCTCCAGTCGGGCATGATCCCGAAGATGAGTGCGGCCCTGGCCGCCGTCGATGCCGGGGTCCCGCGGGCGCACATCGTGGACGGCCGTCGTCCTCACTCGATGCTCCTGGAGATCGTCACCTCCGAAGGGGTGGGCACTCAGGTGGTGCCGGATGCGGAGGTGCAGGCATGACGAGCTACCCAGATGCCATGAGCACCGCCTCGCTCGACGCGTCGAGCACGTGGCAGCAGCGGTACGGACAGTCTCTGATGGGCGTCTTCGGCACGCCTCAGGATCTGCTGGTCCAAGGCCGAGGCTGCTGGGTCACCGACGCTGATGGCCGTGAGCTGCTGGACATGCTCGGCGGCATCGCTGTCAACGCCCTGGGGCACAGCCACCCGGCGCTGAGCCGTGCACTGGGCGAGCAGCTGCAGCGTATGGGGCACATATCCAATCTCTTCGCCTCCGTGCCCCAGATGCGGCTGGCCGAGATGCTCCTCAGCGCGGCCGAGGCGCCGGCCGGCTCCAGCGTCTTCTTCGCCAACTCCGGGTCCGAGGCGAACGAGGCTGCCCTCAAGGCAGTGCTGCGCCACCGGCATGAGACCGGAAAGTCCCGCATCCTCGCTCTCGAGGGCGGCTTCCACGGGCGGACGATCGGCGCGCTCTCGCTCACCCACAAGCCCGCATTCCGGGAGCCCTTCGGAGACCTGATCGATGGCATCGAGTTCCTCCCCTTCAACGACGCAGACGCGTTGGAGCACAGGTTCGACGACGATGTTGCCGGCATCGTCCTCGAACCCATCCAGGGGGAGGCCGGCGTCAAGCCGCTCGCGCCGGAGTACCTGCTGCGCGCACGCGAGCTCGCCGACCAGCACGAGGCGCTCATGGTGCTCGACGAGGTCCAGACCGGGATCGGCCGCACCGGGGAATGGTTCCGCTTCCAAGGGGTGAACCGGACACTCTCCGCCTTGGGCAGCCCGGGGATCGCACCCGATCTGATGACGCTGGCCAAAGGGCTCGGCTCCGGCATTCCCATCGGAGCCCTCGTCGCCTTCGGCAGCACCAGCAGCACGCTTCTGGGCGCCGGCCAGCACGGGTCCACCTTCGGAGGCAACCCGCTGGCGGCGCTCGCCGGGCAGGTCACGCTGGAGACGATCCAGGCGGAGGGGCTGCTGGACAGCGTCAGCGCCGTGGGAGCCCGCCTCGCCGAGGAGCTGCGGGCCCTGCCTCAGACCGCGGAGGTCCGCCAGTTCGGCCTGCACATCGGTGCAGACCTGGTGCTGCCCGATTCGATCAGCGCCGGCGACGTCGTCGCCTGCGCGCGAGAGCACCACGGTCTGATCATCAACGCCACGGGGCACGCCACCCTGCGACTCGCGCCGCCTCTGACCCTCTCGCATGAGGAGGCCGACGAGGCCGTCGCCCGGCTCGCAGCCGCCCTGACACGTCTGACGAAGGAGTCCGCATGACCACTCGCCACTTTCTGAGCGACTTGGACCTCAGCCCCGAAGAGCTGACCCGCGTCCTCAACCTCGCCGACTGGATGAAGGCCAACCCCTACGCCATCGCGCCGCTGCAGGGCCCGCAGACCGCAGCAGTATTCTTCGACAAGACCTCGACGCGCACGCGGATCAGCTTCGCTGCAGGGATCGCGGCGCTGGGAGGCAGTCCGCTCATCATCAGCCCGGGGGAGTCCCAGCTGGGCCACAAGGAGTCCATCGCGGACACTGCAAGGGTCCTGGATCGCCAGGTGAGCCTGATCGTCTGGCGGACCTATGAGCAGGCCGGTCTTGAGGAGATGGCCCAGTTCAGCAGCGTCCCCGTCATCAATGCGCTGTCGGACGATTACCACCCGTGTCAGCTGCTCGCCGATCTCCAGGCCGTCCGGGAGAAGCTCGGCACACTGGCGGGTAGGTCCTTGGCCTACCTGGGCGATGCGGCGAACAACATGGCGAACTCGTACCTGCTGGCCGGCGCGAACGCCGGGATGGATGTTCGCATCGCGGGACCGCAGGGCCACCTGCCCTCCCGGGAGGTGGTGCGGGCCGCCGAGGAGCGAGCGGCGCAGACCGGCGGTCGCGTGACCATCACGACCGACCCGGCTGAGGCGCTTCAGGGCGCAGACGCCGTCGCCACGGACACGTGGGTCTCGATGGGGCAGGAGGACGAGAAGGCTCAGCGGATGCGGCTCTTCGGCGACTACCAGATCAGCGCGGGGGCCATGGCGCTGGCCGCCCGTCATGCGGTGGTGCTCCACTGCCTGCCTGCCTACCGCGGAGCGGAGATCACCGCAGAGGTGCTGGACGGTGAGCAGTCGATCATCTGGGATGAGGCGGAGAACCGTCTGCACGCCCAGAAGGCGCTGATGGCCTGGCTGCTGGTGGAGTCGGGCCAGGCAGATCAGACGACGGAGCGTCTGGTGCGCGAGGCGGAGGCCGCGGGCCTATGAGCCGGGAGTCTGCCCGATCGCGCACCGCGCCTGCGACCAAAGCTGCTCGACACGCCAAGGTTCGCGACCTGATCACCCGTGGGAGCATCCGGTCGCAGGCGGAGCTGGCCGACAGGCTCTCCGAGGCTGGGGTGCGGGTCACCCAAGGGACCCTCTCGCGCGACCTGGTGGAGATCGGGGCAGCACGCGTCCGCGGAGCCGACGGCGCACTGGTCTACGCGGTGCCTGCCGAAGGCCCTGCCGGTGAGCTCCAGTCCGACCAGACGGAGGCCGCCACCACGGCGCGGCTGGCCTCGCTGTGCAGGGACCTGCTGGTCTCCGCGGAGGCCAGCGCGAACCTGGTGGTGCTGCGCACTCCGCCGGGAGCGGCGCAGTTCCTGGCCAGTGCGGTGGACCACGCGGGCCTGCACGAGGTGCTGGGGACCATCGCCGGCGACGACACCATCATGCTCATCAGTCGTGGTCCCTCGGGGGGAGAGGCCCTGGTGGCGCGCTTCGACGCCATGGTGGGCTGAGCTCAGCCCGTGGCCGCTCTGTCCAGGCCCATCTGCCAGAACGCCGCCTCAGCTCGTGAGGCAGTGGCAAAGATCTCTGCAATATCCTGGAACCGCGCCTCGGAGCCGCCGCGGGCTGCCAGCGCCTCGATGTGCTCGACGGCAGACCGCGCCGTCTCCTGGTACCACTCCGAGGAGTACTCTGCGATCCATTCGGCGTAGGGATGGTTCGGGTCCGCGTCTGCGGCAGGCTTGAGTCGCCGGCCGATCTCGGCGTAGCCGATGACGCACGGGGAGAGGGCCACGTGGAGGTCCAGGAGGTCGCCGGTGGCTCCCGCGTCGAGCACGAAACGCGTGTAGGCGATGTTCGCGGGGTCCTCCGGGGTGCTCTCGATGTCCTCGGGCGTCAGGCCGTAGAGCTCGCCCAGGCGCTTTACGTGCTGCTGCGTCTCGTGCAGGATGTTGCCGATGCCTTCCTGGGCGTAGCGCAGGTCCTCGAGGGATCGGGCTTTGTAGCCGATGAGGGCATAGGCCCGGGCGAACTGGACCAGGAAGTGATAATCCTGGATGAGGTACTCCCGGAAGGCGACGGGGGGCAGCGTCCCGTCCTCCATCTGCTGGATGAAGGGGTGGTCGGTATAGGCCTGCCACTCGGCTGGGGAGGCTTCCTTCAGGCGGTCGAAAAGGGTGCTCATGAGTGATCTCCGTTCTGGTAGACGGCGTTGAAGAAGTCCAGCTCCAGCGTCACGGACCGTGAGAAGAAGTCCTGGGCCGTCGGCGCATCCTGGGGGCCGACCCGGTCGAGCTCGGAGCGGAGGAACTCCACCCACTCGTAGAACGCCGGGCTGCTGTGCAGATCGATCCACTCCGCGTGGACGAAGTGCTGGGGCCTGCTGGTGCCTGCGCGGCGGGCCCAGTCGCCGTAGAGCCACTCGGCGACGGTGAGCACCGCGAGGACAGCCGCATAGTTCTGTGTGCGGGAAGCCTCGCGCATGATGGCTTGGAAGCCGGCGCAGGGGGCGGTATCAGGGGTTTCGATGCGCTGCTCCTCGCTGACTCCGAGCGCCTCGAAGGAGCGCAGGAAGTAGCTGTTCTCGTCGTCGGAGATCATTCCGGCGAATCGTCCGAACCGCAGGCGCGCCTTCATCGTGTCGGCGGAGGCCATGGCCGCGCCGAGCAGGGTGAGGAACGCATCGAGGAACCGGTGATCCTGAATGAGGTAGGCAGCCATGTGGTGGTCGCTGACAGTGCCTGCGAGGAGCTCATCGACGAAGCGGTGGCCGACTGCGCCGTCCCAGGCCGGCTGGTTCTGCTCCTTGAGCTCAGTGCTGAATCTCTCGGCCATCTCTCTCCTTCTGCTGGGGTCGATCCGGGACCGACGAGAAGGGAGAGGGTGCGCTGCCGCGAGAAGGCTGCGGGCAGCTCGCCAGTCCCTTCGCCGGTATCAGCCGGATCAGGTTCAAAGGGTCGACGCACCGTCCGCGCTGCGGCTCAGCGTCATCTCAGTCCCTTTGGCGGGACGCCCCTCGGGTGTGACTCAGGCTACATCATGAGGAGGTGTACTCGTCGAGGAGGGATCGCATGCCCTCTATCCCGAAGACCTCGATCACCGCATAGGGATTCTGCCGCCCCCTGTGCACGTCGGCGCCTGCTTCGAGCAGCAGCCGAGTGATCTCTTCGTTCTGGCGGAAGACGGCGCACCCTACGGCGGTCTGGCCGCGGTCGTTCTCGCGGTCCGTCTCCGCGCCGCGCTCCAGCAGTCCCCGGACCAGCTCAGCCTGGTCGTGGTACGCGGCAAGGATGAGGAGGGTGTCGCCGGAGGAGTTGGTGAGATTGGGGGGAATGCCCTGGTCCACCAGGCTCAGCAGCTCCTCTGTCTTGCCGGCCCGGGCGAGGTCGAACATGGAGGCCAGAAATTCCAGCTGCTCCTCGGTGAGGTCCGCCGGTGATCCTGGGGTCTGCTGGTCTGCCATGGGCACCAGCTTAGCGAGCATGTCCATTCTTCGACCCGCTGTGCGACGCCGTGCGTCATCTCCGGGGCCCGCATAGAGTGGGGGAGCCGGATCGCGCAATCGATAAGTATGCATCGTACTGAATATTTATGTAGAATGCGGTTCATCAACCCTGCACACCCCATGAGGAGACTTCTGTGAGCGAGCGCATCGTACTGGCCTACTCGGGCGGCCTGGACACCTCTGTTGCCATCGGCTGGATCGCTGAGGCCACCGGAGCCGAGGTGATCGCTGTCGCGGTCGACGTCGGCCAGGGGGGCGAGTCGCTGGAGACCGTCCGTCAGCGTGCGCTCGACTGCGGGGCGGTGGAGGCCTACGTCGCCGATGCGCGTGACGAGTTCGTGGAGCAGTACTGCATGCCCACGCTCAAGGCCAACGGCCTCTACATGGATGCCTACCCGCTGGTCTCGGCCATCTCCCGACCCATCATCTCCAAGCACCTGGTGGCGGCAGCCCAGCAGTTCGGCGCCACGACGGTGGCCCACGGATGCACGGGCAAGGGCAACGACCAGGTCCGCTTCGAGGTCTCCATCCAGACCCTCGGCCCGGAGCTGAAGTGCATCGCCCCCGTTCGTGACCTCGCCCTGACCAGGGAGAAGGCCATCGAGTACGCGGAGCGCAACGAGCTGCCCATTGAGACCACCAAGAAGAACCCGTTCTCCATCGACCAGAACGTCTGGGGACGGGCAGTCGAGACGGGCTTCCTGGAGGACATCTGGAACGGTCCGACCAAGGACGTCTACGACTACACCGAGGACCCGGCCTTCTCGCCGGCCCCGGACATCGCGAGCATCACCTTTGAGGCCGGCATCCCGGTGGCCCTCGATGGGGAGAGCCTGAGCCCTCTGCAGATCATCGAGCAGATGAACCGTCGTGCCGGAGCCCAGGGCATCGGCCGGATCGACATCGTCGAGGACCGTCTGGTCGGCATCAAGTCCAGGGAGATCTACGAGGCGCCGGGAGCCATGGCGCTGATGGCTGCTCACCGCGAGCTGGAGAACATCACGCTGGAGCGCGAGCAGGCCCGCTTTAAGAAGACGGTGGACCAGCGCTGGACGGAGCTCGTCTACGACGGGCAGTGGTACTCGCCGCTGAAGAAGAACCTGGACGTGTTCATCGAGGAGTCGCAGAAGTACGTCTCCGGGGAGATCCGCCTGGAGATGCACGGGGGCCGCGCGACGGTCCAGGGCCGGAAGTCCGCCACCTCCCTCTACGACTTCAACCTGGCCACCTATGACGAGGGCGACGCCTTCGATCAGTCCTCGGCGCCCGGGTTCATCGACATCTACGGGCTGTCCTCCAAGGTTGCCTCGCAGCGCGAGGAGCGGCTGCACGGCAAGCCGGACCTCTCCGGCGCCGGAGTGGAGAAGTAGGCGCGATGGCGGAGAAGACCCACCAGGGCTCGCTGTGGGGCGGGCGCTTTGCGGCAGGCCCAGCCGATGCGCTTGCGGCGCTGAGCAAATCCACGCACTTCGACTTTCGACTCGCTCGGTACGACATCGCCGGCTCCCGCGCCCATGCCCGTGTGCTCCATCGCACCGGGCTGCTCGACGACTCCGAGGCTGCCGGCATGCTCTCCGCATTGGACCGTCTGGAGGAGGACGTGCTCTCGGGCGCGTTCTCGCCGGCGGCATCGGACGAGGACGTGCACGGAGCCCTGGAGCGAGGCCTGCTTGAGCGCGCCGGCGAGGAGCTCGGAGGCAAGCTGCGGGCCGGCCGGTCCCGCAATGACCAGATCGCCACGATGGGCCGCATGTTCCTGCGGGACCACGCCCGCGTCGTCGCGGCCGGCGTCATGGACACCATCGACGCGCTGATCAGCCAGGCCGAGGCCCACCCTGAGGCCCCTATGCCCGGCCGAACGCACCTGCAGCACGCGCAGCCGGTGCTGCTCAGCCACCACCTGCTGGCCCATGCCTGGGCCTTCCTTCGGGATCTGCAGCGAATGGTGGACTGGGACCGGCGGGCCGCGGCCTCTCCGTACGGCCACGGTGCGCTGGCCGGCTCGTCGCTGGGCCTTGACCCGCAGCGTGTGGCTGAGGAGCTGGGCTTCGACGAGGCTGCGTGGAACTCCATCGACGGGACGGCTTCGCGCGACGTCTACGCCGAGTTCGCGTGGGTCGCCGCGATGATCGGCGTCGATCTGTCCCGGATCAGCGAGGAGACGATCTTCTGGGCCACCAAGGAGGTCTCCTTCGTCACTCTCGACGACGCCTTCTCGACGGGCTCCTCGATCATGCCGCAGAAGAAGAACCCCGACGTCGCTGAGCTGGCGCGTGGAAAGTCCGGGCGGCTCATCGGCGATCTCACAGGGCTGATGACGACCCTGAAAGGGCTTCCGCTGGCCTACAACCGGGATCTGCAGGAGGACAAGGAGCCCCTGTTCGATGCGGTGGACACTCTGGAGCTTCTGCTTCCGGCTGTCTCGGGCATGATCGGCACGCTGACCTTCCACACTGAGCGGATGGCGGAGCTGGCGCCCCGCGGCTTTGCGCTCGCCACCGACATCGCCGAATGGCTCGTGCGTCAGGGGGTCCCCTTCCGCGTGGCCCATGAGCTGGCGGGGGAGTGCGTGCGGGTCGCGGAATCCCGGGACGTGGAGCTCTGGGACCTCACTGATGAGGAGCTCGCCGGCATTTCGGATCACCTCACTTCTGACGTGCGCGCCGTGCTGACCACTTTCGGGTCCTTGACGTCGCGCTCCTCACGAGGGGGCACCGCTCCTCAGGCAGTCGCCGAGCAGCTTGACGAGCTGAAGCGTCAGCTCCAGCCCCTCAGAGACTTCATCGCTACCCCCGGGAGCATTGTGGGACCGGACGGGATCGCCTGATCGCCAGCCCCTCTCTGCCGTGAGTTCGTCGCACAGCTCCGCCTCGCCGAAGAGGCCGCCGTCGCCCAGAGTCCGACGTCGCCGGGCCGCAGCCGCAGCGGCTGCCGCTGGCCTGGTGGTGCTGGTGGTGGTCGTTCTGGTGCTGCAGCAGTGGGCCGGTCGTGGGGAGGAGCGCCCCCACCCGACCGAGCTGGGCTACCCCTCGGCGCCTCCTCAGGCCCACCCTCCCGCGGCCTCGGACGCTCCCGAGGACGTGACCGCCGTTCCCCTCGCTGAGCTCGCTGACCCCGAGTGGACTGCTGAGATGAGCGGGGCTGCGGGTATTCCTGAGCGAGCGCTGATCGCCTACGCCGGTGCCGCTGTGCACCTGTCCCAGACGCGGCCTGAGTGTGGGCTGGGTTGGAACACGTTGGCAGGCATCGGGCAGGTCGAGTCCGTTCATGGGCAGTACGGAGCGTCGTCCGTCGCCGATGATGGTGCGGTGGATCCTCCTGTGATCGGAGTGGCCCTGGACGGCAGTGAAGGCCTGATGGCCATCCCCGACACCGATGATGGCGAGCTCGACGGGGACACGGAGTGGGACCGCGCGGTGGGCCCGATGCAGTTCATCCCGACGACGTGGGACCAATACGGCCAGGACGCGAATCAGGACGGTCAGGCCGATGTCCACCAGTACGACGATGCCGCCCTGTCGGCCGGGGTCTACCTGTGCGAGAGCGGCGAGGACCTGACCAGCGACTTCGGCTGGAACGACGCGGTCACTGCCTACAACCAGTCGGTGGAGTATGCCAACAGCGTGGCGCAGCGAGCCGCCGAGTACGCGCAGCACCAGGAGGCCGAGAACAATGAGTAGTCGGATGACTGTGGCAGGCATGAGCGCCGACGCGCTGAGCGAGCTCTTCGATGCCCATGCCGTCGATGTGGCTCCCCGGCTCCTGGGCTGCCGTCTGACGGTGAGCACTCCCGAGGAGGACGTCACCGTGCGGCTCACAGAGGTGGAGGCGTACGGAGGCGAAGGTGAGGACCCTGGGTCCCATGCCTACCGGGGCATGACGCCGCGCAGTGCTTCGCTCTTCGGCCCGCCCCGCCACGTGTATGTGTATCGCAGCTACGGCATCCACTTCTGCATGAACCTCGTGTCCCATGCCGCGGGAGCCGGCGGGGTGCTGCTGAGGGCCGCGGAGGTGCTCGAGGGTCGGGGTGCCGCGGTCAGCCGTCGCGGAGGCAGAGACACCGGGGTCAAGCTGCTGTCCGGTCCAGGGCGCCTGGGACAGGGCCTGGGGGCGGACACCACCCTCGACGGCGCCGCCGTGGAGATTGTTCAGGACCCGCCTCAGCCTCGGGTCGGGCCCCAGGAGGGCCTTCGCGTCGTCCTGGCTCCGCCGGAGCAGGGGCATCGCCCGGAGCCGGTGAGCGCGGGCCCTCGGGTGGGCGTATCGGGCGAGGGCGGTTCGGAGGCGTACCCGTGGCGCTTCTGGCTCGCCGAGAGGCGGTCCGTCTCCCCCTACCGAGCATCGACCCGACGACGCAGAGCCGCTCCCTGAGGTCCGCGTCACTTTGCGTTAACCATGGACGCTGTAATATTGACTGATCTTTTTCCGTCTCCGAAGAAAGCAGCACGCTTGATGACTGAGACCGCCGATCTGGTCACTGTTCCGCCCCTGGAGGGCGGGGTCGATCAGGAGCGCCTGTACGTGGCTGCCCTCTACCGCCGCTTGGATGCGCTGCGTCGGGAGAAGGAGGCGCAGCTGGCCAAGGTTCGCTCCACCGGTGCCGTGGGCACCATGCAGAACATCTCGGAGCGAGACGCCTTCGCGACCATGTACGAGGACCGGTTGGCGCAGCTGAATGCCGTCGATGACCGGCTCGTCTTCGGCCGGCTGGACCTGGACACCGGCGAAACGCGCTACATCGGTCGGATCGGGCTGACTTCAGAGGCACGTCAGCGTCTGATGCTGGATTGGCGCGCTCCCGAGGCGGGGGTCTTCTACCAGGCAACGGCGTTCGCGCGGCAGGGTGTGCGCAGGCGCCGGCACCTGATGCTCAAGCACCGTCAGGTCCAGGGGCTCGAAGATGAGGTGCTGGATGCCAGCGTTCTCGAGGAGGATGTCGAGAACCATGGAGACGGTGCCCTGCTGGCCGCGCTGAAGGCACGCCGCACGGGCCAGATGGGCGATATCGTCGCGACCATCCAGGCGGAGCAGGACCGCATCATTCGCGCGGACCGCTCCGGTGTGCTCGTCGTCCAGGGCGGCCCCGGCACAGGGAAGACGGCGGTGGCGCTGCACCGCGCGGCCTACCTGCTCTACGCGCACCGTGAGCGTCTGAAGAGCGCCGGTGTGCTCCTGGTGGGACCGAGCTCGGCATTCATGTCCTACATAGAACGAGTCCTGCCCTCCCTGGGCGAGACCGGTGTGGTCATGTCGTCCCTGGCCGACCTCTACCCAGGGGTCAGGGGGGTGGAGGAGCCCGACGCGCGCGTCGCCGAGATCAAGGGACGCGTGGACTGGGTTGAGATCCTCGACGCGGCGGTGGAGCACCGCCAGAGGAGCATTCCCGAACCTCGGGAGGTGACGGTCGAAGGCACGGCCGTGACGGTGACGCCCAAGATGATTCGTCGCGGAATCGAGCGGGCCAGGGCCACAGGCAAGCCGTACAACGAGGCTCGCGCCACCTTCGTGAAGGTCATGGTCAGGGAGATCGCAGAGAAGCTCGAACGGATCATCGAGAAGCGATCCCAGGGCAATGACGCAGACCGCGCCTACCTTGCGGAGGATGTCCGCACCTCACGCGACGTGCGTGTGCTGCTGAACCTGTGCTGGCTGCCGCGCACCCCGCAGAGCCTCTTGGAGGACCTCTTCTCGAAGCCCCAGTATCTGACCGATGCGGCCCCGCAGCTCAGCGATGCCGAGCGTGAGCTGCTGCAGCGTCGTCCCGGCAGTCCGTTCACCTCCTCGGACGTTCCCCTCCTGGATGAGGCCGCTGAGCTGCTGGGCGATCTCGATGAGACTGCCGGGCGTGAGGAGGCGCGGCAGAAGATCTCTCGCCAGAAGGACCTCGAGAACGCGCAGAAGGCCGTGGAGAATGCAGTGCCTCAGCTCGAGGAGATGGGCATCGAGGGCTTCCTGGATGCGGAGGCTGTCGCGTCGATGAACGCGGAGTCGGGCCCCACCCTGAGCGCGGCGGAGCGGGCCACTCTTGACCGTTCGTGGACCTACGGCCACATCGTGGTCGATGAGGCCCAGGAGCTCTCGGCCATGCAGTGGCACGTGCTCTTCCGTCGCTGCCCCCTGAAGTCGGTGACGGCTGTGGGGGATACCGCGCAGGGGTCCTCCCCGTCTGCCTCGTCGAACTGGGGCGAGGCCTTCGAGCCGTTCGTCGATGAGGACCGGCTGCGGATCGAGGAGCTCACCGTGAACTACCGCACTCCGGGGCGCATCGTGGAGCTGGCCGAGCGGGTGGCTGATGCGAACGGTTTGCAGACCACCTCCCTGCGCACCGTCCGGGAGGGCGATCATGCGCCTGAGGTCACCCCAGTCCAGGAGAGCGAGATCCTGGGCGCGGTGGTGCAGGCGGTGGAGGACGAGCACCGTCGCCTGGGGGAGGGCCTGGTGGCCGCCATCGTTCCCGATCGTCTGATCGGGGCGGTCCGGGAGCAGCTCGCCGAGAGATTCGGCACCCGACTCGGGCGCGGCGCGGGCTCGCTCACCCAGGATGTGGTGGCGCTGACCGCGGACGAGGCGAAGGGTCTTGAGTTCGACGGGGTGGTTGTTGCGGAGCCGGCCGAGCTGGTCGATCAGGCCGGCGGAAAAGTGGGCCCCCTGTATGTGGCGCTGACACGCTCGACGCGATCGCTGCAGGTCGTCTCCTCACAGCCGCTACCGGCGGGATTCTGAGATACGGTGAACGCCGTGACGAATGCGAAGAACCCAGTGCTCGAGACTCAGCGCAACGACCCCAGCTTTGCGAACGCGTATCAGGAGCTGAAGTGGCGCGGCCTCGTCCAGAACTCCACTGACGAGGAGTCCATCGAGACGGCCTTAGCAGGCTCGCCGATCACGTTCTATGCCGGCTTCGACCCCACCGCGGCCTCCCTTCACCTGGGGCATCTGGTTCAGCTGCTGACGATGCGTCGCCTGCAGCTGGCCGGGCACAAGCCCCTGGCGCTGGTCGGCGGCTCGACCGGGCTCATCGGTGACCCCCGGCCCACCAGCGAGAGAACGCTGAACACTCCGGAGGTTGTGGCGGGGTGGGTCGACAGTCTGAGCAGGCAGATCCGCCACTACGTCGATATGGACGGCGCTGAGGGTGCGCAGATGGTGAACAACCTCGACTGGACTGAGGGCATCAGCGCGATCGAGTTCCTCCGGGACATCGGAAAGCACTTCCGCATCGGCACCATGATCAAGAAGGACATTGTTGCCAAGCGGCTGAACTCAGACGATGGAATCTCCTACACCGAGTTCAGCTATCAGATCCTTCAGGGCTACGACTTCCTGCAGCTCTACCGGCAGTACGGATGCACGCTTCAGTTCGGAGGATCGGACCAGTGGGGGAACCTCACGTCGGGCACTGACCTTGTGCGCAAGGCTGAGGGGGCAGCGGTGCACGCTCTCTCGACGCCGCTGATCGCCAACTCTGACGGGACGAAGTTCGGGAAGTCAGAGGGCAACGCAGTGTGGCTCGACTCTGAGCTCACTTCTCCCTACACCTTCTACCAGTTCTGGCTGAACCAGGCGGATGCAGATGTGATCAACCGGCTCAAGGTGTTCACCTTCCGGAGCCGGGAGGAGATCGATCAGCTCGAGCGAGCTGTGGAGTCGGAGCCCTTCAGGCGTGAGGCCCAGCGAACGTTGGCCTGGGACGTGACGTGCCTGGTGCACGGCGAAGAGGCTGCTCAGCGAGCTATCGCTGCGGCGGAGGCGCTCTTCGGCAAGGGCGACATCGCAGATGTCGACGAGCGGACCCTCGCGGCCATCGCGGCCGAGTTGCCCACGGCAGACCTGCCGGCGGATGAGGCAACACCCGTGCGCATCCTTCACGACACGGGTCTGGTCAAGGGACGCGGCGAAGCGCGCCGAGCGGTGCAGCAGGGCGGGGCCTACATCAACAATCGGCAGGTTGAGGATGCGGAGACTGCAGTGGGCCATGACGAATGGCTTCACGGCCAGTACCTCCTCGTGCGTCGGGGAAAGAAGAGCCTCGCAGTGGTCAGGCGCGCCCCATCCGCATGATTCCGGGGTTCTTAGCCGGGGTTTGCACGTGCTCAGGAACGTGTGTAGAGTTAACCATCGCGCCGGGGGCCACAGCGAAAAGCTGAAAGCCACAGGCGCTGCGGAGAGTCTCTCTCCGATCACCTATCGAAGTTGAAGCTTCGTTTGGTGTGCTCGGAAACTCCAGGTAAACACGGAGTTGACGGGAACGAAACGAAGCGGTAACATAGAGAAGTTGCTTCAGAGCGATCCGGGAGAAAATCCTGGTGGTGCTGACAGCGATTGCTGCTTGAGAACTCAATAGTGTGCCAAATTTGTTGATACCAATTTATTTATTGGTAGTCACAGCGCTTGCACCCCCGTGTGAGCAGCTGTGACATGCCTGGATTGATCAGCAGCTGGCGAGCATGAATATCCGTGAGGCCCCGTTTTCCGGCGGGGTGGAGATCATGTTCGTTACGTTGTTTAGTTCTCTATTTAGTTATCTAATGGAGAGTTTGATCCTGGCTCAGGATGAACGCTGGCGGCGTGCTTAACACATGCAAGTCGAACGATGATGCTTCCAGCTTGCTGGGAGCGGATTAGTGGCGAACGGGTGAGTATCACGTGAGCAACCTGCCCTTGACTTCGGGATAAGCCCGGGAAACTGGGTCTAATACCGGATATGACCATCGCCCGCATGGGTGGTGGTGGAAAGCTTTATGCGGTCTTGGATGGGCTCGCGGCCTATCAGCTAGACGGTGAGGTAGTGGCTCACCGTGGCTTTGACGGGTAGCCGGCCTGAGAGGGTGACCGGCCACACTGGGACTGAGACACGGCCCAGACTCCTACGGGAGGCAGCAGTGGGGAATATTGCACAATGGGCGAAAGCCTGATGCAGCGACGCCGCGTGCGGGATGACGGCCTTCGGGTTGTAAACCGCTTTCAGCAGGGAAGAAGCTTTTTGTGACGGTACCTGCAGAAGAAGCGCCGGCTAACTACGTGCCAGCAGCCGCGGTAATACGTAGGGCGCGAGCGTTATCCGGAATTATTGGGCGTAAAGAGCTCGTAGGCGGTTTGCCGCGTCTGCCGTGAAAAATCCGGGCTTAACCCGGATCGTGCGGTGGGTACGGGCAGACTAGAGTGCAGTAGGGGAGACCGGAATTCCTGGTGTAGCGGTGAAATGCGCAGATATCAGGAGGAACACCGATGGCGAAGGCAGGTCTCTGGGCTGTTACTGACGCTGAGGAGCGAAAGCATGGGGAGCGAACAGGATTAGATACCCTGGTAGTCCATGCCGTAAACGTTGGGCACTAGGTGTGGGAACATTCCACGTTTTCCGCGCCGTAGCTAACGCATTAAGTGCCCCGCCTGGGGAGTACGGCCGCAAGGCTAAAACTCAAAGGAATTGACGGGGGCCCGCACAAGCGGCGGAGCATGCGGATTAATTCGATGCAACGCGAAGAACCTTACCAAGGCTTGACATGGACCGGATCGCCATAGAGATATGGTTTCCCTTCGGGGCTGGTTCACAGGTGGTGCATGGTTGTCGTCAGCTCGTGTCGTGAGATGTTGGGTTAAGTCCCGCAACGAGCGCAACCCTTGTCCTATGTTGCCAGCGGGTAGTGCCGGGGACTCATGGGAGACTGCCGGGGTCAACTCGGAGGAAGGTGGGGACGACGTCAAATCATCATGCCCCTTATGTCTTGGGCTTCACGCATGCTACAATGGCCGGTACAGTGGGTTGCGATGCCGCGAGGTGGAGCTAATCCCTAAAAGCCGGTCTCAGTTCGGATCGGAGTCTGCAACTCGACTCCGTGAAGTTGGAGTCGCTAGTAATCGCAGATCAGCAATGCTGCGGTGAATACGTTCCCGGGCCTTGTACACACCGCCCGTCAAGTCACGAAAGTTGGTAACACCCGAAGCCCACGGCCTAACCCTTGTGGGGGGAGTGGTCGAAGGTGGGACCGGCGATTGGGACTAAGTCGTAACAAGGTAGCCGTACCGGAAGGTGCGGCTGGATCACCTCCTTTCTAAGGAGCTGGCTGCGAGTCGCGGCCGCCCCGTTGTGGCATCCGAATGTGGTGTCCCGGGGTTTGCTCATGGGTGGAATATCAACGAATACCACGTTTTGTCGTGGTCACCGGCTGGTGGTGTTGGCCGCAGTTGCTTAGTACGCATGCTCTTTGGAGTGTGTTGGAAGGGTGTGCGGCTGGTGTCTGCTGGTTGGTGTTTGGCGCACTGTTGGGTCCTGAGGCCGCAGCCGTTTGGTTGGCGTCCTTTTGGATCGTGCTTCTGCAGCAGGTCTGCTGCACCGTGTCTGGTGTGGTGGTGGCTGTGGGGGTTGTTGTTTGGGAACTGCATAGTGGACGCGAGCATCTTTGTTTGCAATTTTTTTGTTGAGTGTTCGTCTGCGCGCTGGCTCCGATTGGGGGTTGGTGCGTTGATGTGTCGTTTGGTGGCTTACATCGCTATGTGTAGTGGGTGTAAGTGTTTAAGGGCGCATGTGTGGATGCCTTGGCAACAGGTGCCGATGAAGGACGTGGGAATCTGCGAAAAGCCTGGTGGAGCTGATAACCGAGCGTTGAGGCCAGGATGTCCGAATGGGGGAAACCCCGTGCACTGTTATGGTGCGCGACCAGCCGCTGAATGTATAGGCGGTTTGGGGAACGACGGGAAGTGAAACATCTCAGTACCGTCAGGAAGAGAAAACAAAAGTGATTCGGTGAGTAGTGGCGAGCGAAAGCCGATGGGGCTAAACCCATCACGTGTGATACCTGGTAGGGGTTGCGTGATGGGGGTTGTGAGGCCCAGTGTCCAAGATCTACCAGTCTTGGCAGTTGAGGTGCGGGCGTATAGACGAAGAAGGTTGAGTCCTTCACCGTAGAGGGTGTGAGTCCCGTAGTTGACATGCGTTCCGCCGGCTGATCTGGGTTCTCGAGTAGCACGCGGCTCGAGGAATCGTGTGTGAATCTGCCAGGACCATCTGGTAAGCCTGAATACATCCTGTTGACCGATAGTGAATCAGTACCGTGAGGGAATGGTGAAAAGTACCCCGGGAGGGGAGTGAAAGAGTACCTGAAACCATGTGCCTACAATCCGTCAGAGCACCCTTGGTTGGTGTGATGGCGTGCCTTTTGAAGAATGAGCCTGCGAGTTAGTGCTCAGTAGCGAGGTTAACCCGTGTGGGGAAGCCGCAGCGAAAGCGAGTCTGAATAGGGCGTCTTAGTTGCTGGGTCTAGACCCGAAGCGGAGTGATCTACCCATGGCCAGGTTGAAGCGCGTGTAAGAGCGCGTGGAGGACCGAACCCACCTAGGTTGAAAACTGGGGGGATGAGCTGTGGGTAGGGGTGAAAGGCCAATCAAACTCTGTGATAGCTGGTTCTCCCCGAAATGCATTTAGGTGCAGCGTCGCGTGTTTCGTCCGGGAGGTAGAGCTACTGGATGGCCGATGGGCCCTACAAGGTTACTGACGTCAGCTAAACTCCGAATGCCCGAGACGTGAGAGCGCGGCAGTGAGACGGTGGGGGATAAGCTTCATCGTCGAGAGGGAAACAGCCCAGACCACCGGTTAAGGCCCCTAAGCGTGTGCTAAGTGGGAAAGGATGTGGAGTTGCTTAGACAACCAGGAGGTTGGCTTAGAAGCAGCCACCCTTGAAAGAGTGCGTAATAGCTCACTGGTCAAGTGATTCCGCGCCGACAATTTAGCGGGGCTCAAGCACACCGCCGAAACCGTGGCATTCAGGTTCGTCCTGGATGGGTAGGGGAGCGTCGAGCAAGCCGGTGAAGCCGCAGCGGAAGCTAGTGGTGGAGGTTGTTCGAGTGAGAATGCAGGCATGAGTAGCGAAAGACACGTGAGAAACGTGTCCGCCGAATGACTAAGGGTTCCAGGGTCAAGCTAATCTGCCCTGGGTTAGTCGGGACCTAAGGCGAGGCCGACAGGCGTAGTCGATGGACAACGGGTTGATATTCCCGTACCGGCGAAGAACCGCCCACGCGAACCCGCTGATACTAACCACCCGAACGCTGCTGCAGTTGCCCCTTTTGGGGGCTTCGCGGCAGTCAGTAGCGTGGGACCTGAAGTGGTCTAGCGAGCGTATTAACAGGTGTGACGCAGGAAGGTAGCCGGGCCCAGCGATGGTTGTCTGGGTCTAAGAATGTAGGCCGACTGGTAGGTAAATCCGCCAGTCATACAGGCTGAGATTTGATGGGCCCCCACCTCGGGTGGGGGATCCGGTGATCCTATGCTGCCGAGAAAAGCATCGACGCGAGGTTCAAGCCGCCCGTACCCTAAACCGACACAGGTAGTCAGGTAGAGAATACCAAGGCGATCGAGAGAATCACGGTTAAGGAACTCGGCAAAATACCCCCGTAACTTCGGGAGAAGGGGGGCCACTCGCCTATTAGGACTTGCTCCGAAAGGGTGTGGTGGCCGCAGAGACCAGGGGGGTCCGACTGTTTACTAAAAACACAGGTCCGTGCGAAGTCGTAAGACGATGTATACGGACTGACTCCTGCCCGGTGCTGGAAGGTTAAGAGGACCCGTTAGCCCCTTGTGGGCGAAGCGGAGAATTTAAGCCCCAGTAAACGGCGGTGGTAACTATAACCATCCTAAGGTAGCGAAATTCCTTGTCGGGTAAGTTCCGACCTGCACGAATGGATAACGAGACCCCCGCTGTCTCAACCGTGAACTCGGCGAAATTGCACTACGAGTAAAGATGCTCGTTACGCGCAGCAGGACGGAAAGACCCCGAGACCTTTACTATAGCTTGGTATTGGTGATTCGCATCACTTGTGTAGGATAGGTGGGAGACTGTGAAGCCGGCACGCTAGTGCTGGTGGAGTCATCGTTGAAATACCACTCTGGTGTTGTGGATCATCTAACTTCGGGCCTGATCGGGTCCAGGGACAGTGCCTGGTGGGTAGTTTAACTGGGGCGGTTGCCTCCCAAAGAGTAACGGAGGCGCCCAAAGGTTCCCTCAGCCTGGTTGGCAATCAGGTGTCGAGTGTAAGTGCACAAGGGAGCTTGACTGTGAGACAGGCATGTCAAGCAGGAACGAAAGTTGGGACTAGTGATCCGGCGGCACCGTATGGAAGGGCCGTCGCTCAACGGATAAAAGGTACCTCGGGGATAACAGGCTGATCCTCCCCAAGAGTTCATATCGACGGGATGGTTTGGCACCTCGATGTCGGCTCGTCTCATCCTGGGGCTGGAGTTGGTCCCAAGGGTTGGGCTGTTCGCCCATTAAAGAGGCACGCGAGCTGGGTTTAGAACGTCGTGAGACAGTTCGGTCCCCTATCCGCTGCGCGCGCAGGAGATTTGAGAAGGTCTGTCCTTAGTACGAGAGGACCGGGACGGACGAACCTCTGGTGTGCCAGTTGTACTGCCAAGTGCACCGCTGGTTAGCTACGTTCGGGATGGATAACCGCTGAAAGCATCTAAGCGGGAAGCCGGCTTCAAGATAAGATCTCCATCACATTCAATGTGTGAAGGCTCCCTATAGATGATGGGGTTGATAGGCCAGATGTGGAAGCGCAGCAATGCGTGAAGCTGACTGGTACTAATAAGCCGACCACTTACACCACCACCACAACGTTTCACTCAATAGGTGTGAACACTGTGTGCTACGCGTCCACTCTGCGGTCCCTGACCAACAAACCCCACCCGCCTGCCCCCCAGTTCTTTTGGGGGTGGCTGGTGGTGAGCACGAGCCCCTCACTGATGGTGGGGGTGATGGTTGAATGGTTACAGTTGAATAGTGTCACGTGTTGTGACCCTTTTATAGGTTTCCAAACCCCTCCGGTATGTTGGGGTGGTTTGGTCTAGGGTTACGGCGGTCATAGCGTGGGGGAAACGCCCGGTCCCATCCCGAACCCGGAAGCTAAGACCCACAGCGCCGATGGTACTGCACTGGTAACGGTGTGGGAGAGTAGGTCACCGCCGGACATCTCTTCAAGAAAAGCCGGATGGGCAGTCAGAGACGACTGCTCCATCCGGCTTTTTCTATGTCCAGAAGCAAAGCACATCACGAAGCTGAGAACTAGACCACCAGATTCTCAGTGACCACATCAAGAACTTGGTCCCTCTGCGCCTTACGAACCAACCGCGCGCGCACCCCGCGGGCAAGTACCTCCGCGGAAAGCGCAAAATGAAGCCGAGACACAAACTCCAATTCATTCTGAAACATATTCAACGGCGGCACAATATTCAGTACGTCGTCAGCCAGTTTTGCCGCCGGAGAATCAGTGTTGGATGTCATCACCACCAGTGTTCCCTCTGACCTCGCCGCAGCTTCAGCAACGCGCACCGACAGCTCATTCAGACCGCTCGGAGTGATCAGAAAGCACAGACCTCCAGGCCCCAGCTGGCGCGCTGCAATCTGCTGACCGAACACATCCTGCAGAGTGCTCGCCCGCAGTCCCTCCGACATCAGACGAAATGCGAAGTCCAACGCCGTCGGCGCCGACTGACCATTCCCCGCGACGAGCACGCTGTCCGCACCGCACAGCAGATCCAAGACCCGCTCCGCCTGGTCCTCAGGGACGGCATCCATCGCCCGCTCCACACCCGAGGTGAGTCTGCGCGCCTCAGCCGAGCATGCGCTCATGCTCTCGCCCTCATGCTCGGAGTCCAGACCCGTTCGCGGCTCTGCGGGAGTCTCCCTGGCCAGGGCCACGCGAAACTGCGGATACCCCTCGTAGCCCAGCTTTCGACACGTGCGCACCACCGTCGAACGGGCGACGCCCACGCGGTCGGCAAGCTGCTGAGCGGTAGAGTCCACTGCGGCAGAAGCATCATCGAGGACCTCCCTCACCACCTTCGCCTCACTGGGCAGCAGCGTCGCCAGGGCCGAGGACATCCGCGTCGTGGCCGGCAGATGATCCCCCGAGTGCTTCATGGCCCCATGGTAGCCACGATGGCCGGTATCCTGTATCGGTGGCAGACCGAGCAGCACCAGCAGACAACCGCGACCGACCATCCCGCGCACCCCAGGATCACCGGCGCTCCAACAGGGAGGACCGCGCCAGGTCACCCGAAATCGACGAGGACGTCACCGGCAAGGAGCTCGACCGCGAAGCGGCCAGGCAGCTCGGGACCCTCAACGACATCAACCGTGGCTGGGTGTCCAAGCACCTCGTGATGGCAGGTCGTCTCATCGACATCGACCCCGAGCTGGCTCTCGAGCATGCCCTGGCCGCCTCGCGCCGGGCCGGCCGACTGGCCGTGGTGCGCGAAGCAGTGGGCCTGGCAGCATACGCGGCGGGGGAGTACGACGAGGCGCTGCGCGAGCTGCGCACCTACCGCCGCATCAGCGGCGACCACACACACATCCCCGTCATCGCGGACTGCCTCCGCGCCCTCGGCCGCTCCGCCAAGGCTCTGGAATTCGCACAGGACGAAGGTGCACAGCAGCTGACGGGAGCGCCGCGGGCGGAGCTTGCCATGGTTCTTGCCGGCGCGCACCAGGACTCCGGGGATGAGGAGGCGGCACTCCTGGCTCTGCAGATTCCCGAACTGGACCTCAACCGTGCCTTCAGCTTCTCGCCTCGCCTGTTCGCTGCCTACGCGGACGTCCTCGAGTCAGTGGGCCGCTACGACGATGCGCGCCGATGGCGGAACCAAGTGCCTGTGGCCGAGCGCGCGCTGGGAGCAGGCCACTACGAAGAGCCCGACATCCTCGACTTCGACTATGACGAGGACGACGACGGCTCCTCCGTCCCACGCATCAGCGACCTGCTCGGCGACGCCGAGGCGAAGGAGAAGCGCGCCCAGTGAGCACCACACCACTCGCCGACCAGCACGACGGTGTCCTGTTCGACCTTGACGGCGTGCTCTACCGCGGGCCGGAAGCAGTGCCGGGAGCCCAGGAGGCTCTCTCACGCCTGAAGTCTCAGGGCCTGCGCTGCGCCTTCGTCACCAACAACGCGTCCCGCTCTGCGGAGCACATCGCAGGCCACCTCCGCGAGCTGGGCATCCCAGCCGAAGCCGAGGAGGTGTACGGCTCAGCCCCGGCCGGAGTCCGCCTTCTCGCCGAGCACCTCCCAGCTCCGGCCAAAGTGCTTGTGGTGGGCTCCGACTCCCTGAGGTCCCTCGTCGACGCGGCCGGATACGAAACGGTCCGATCAGCCGATGATGAGCCTGAAGCCGTCCTGCAAGGCTTCGACCCCACTCTCTGCTGGGCCGACCTGGCCGAAGCCTCCTATGCGATCAACGCCGGTGCCCAGTGGTTCGCCACCAACCTTGACCGCAGCGTGCCCCGAGAGCGCGGCATCGCACCCGCCAACGGCGCCATGATCGAAGCGGTCAGCTTCGGCACCGACCGTCACCCGAAGGCCGCCGGCAAGCCGGAGCCAGTCATGTTCACCCAGGCAGCAGAGACGCTCGGCCTCTCCAGTCCGCTGGTGATCGGCGACCGTCTGGACACCGACGTGCTGGGCGGCAACCGAGCCGGGTACGCCACGGCACTCGTCCTCACCGGCGCGACCACGCAGCAGCAGGCGGACGCGTCCCAGGATCAGCAGCGCCCCGACTGGATCATCGACTCGCTCGAGGATCTGTTCACCGGCGTCCACCGCGCACCGGCTGGGAGCACCAATGGCCGCGCATGAGGCAGGCGGCGCTCCCACCGGCACTGAAACCGCCCATGACCCTCAGAGCAGCGAAGAGGCGGCCGGCAGCCTCACGCCGGACACGCTTCAGGAGCAGGTGGCCCACGCTGAGCGCAAGCACCGTGAGCTCTCCGAGAGGCTCGAGTCCATCGGCCGCAGCTGAGCACGATGGCCCGCCTCGATAAGGAAGTGGTGGCACGCGGCCTCGCACCCAGCCGCACCCGCGCGGCGCAGCTCGTCGCCGAGGGTGCGGTGCTGGTCGACGGCAAGCCTGCCCATAAGCCGTCAGCGGCCGTCTCACCGAACAGCCGCATCGACGTGGAGCCGCGTGAGGCGTGGGTCAGCCGCGCCGCGCACAAGCTCCTCGGCGCCCTGGCATCCTTCCCTGGGGCGACCCCGTCCGGTCGTCGGTGCCTGGACGCGGGGGCGTCCACCGGAGGCTTCACACAGGTCATGCTTGAGCACGGGGCCCAGCACGTCGTCGCGGTCGATGTCGGGCACGATCAGCTGGATGCCTCGCTGAGAGACGACCCTCGCGTCACCAGCATCGAGGGGACAAACCTCAGGTACGCCCGCGCCGGAGATTTCGGTGCGCCCTTCGGGCTCATCGTCGCCGACCTCTCATTCATCTCCCTGCGTCTGGTGCTGCCCGCACTGGCCGAGCAGGCCGCCCCGCAGTCGGATCTGCTGCTGATGGTCAAGCCCCAGTTCGAAGTGGGACGGGACCGTCTCGGCCGCACCGGCGTCGTCACCAGCGGCGCCCAGCGCCGCGAAGCCGTGGAGGCAGTCGTGGCCGCCGCAGCAGCGGAGGGCCTTCACCTGGGCGGGATCGCGGTCTCGGCCCTCGCCGGGCAGGACGGCAACCGAGAGTTCTTCCTGCACCTCCGGCGACCCTCTGGGGACGCCGCCCAGGAACTGACCAGCCCAGCCGATAGGCTGGGCGAGATCGACTACGAAGATCCGTGAACATGATGTGAGCAGAAGGAGGCCGGATGGTTGCAGCGAAGCAGCGGGCCGTGCTCGTGCTTGCTCACACGGGCCGGATGGAGGCTGTCGAGGCGGGGATCGAAGTCGCTGAGCAGCTGCATGCGGCCGGACTGACCCCCGTCATGCTGGCCAAGGACGTGCAGGCAGTCTCCTCTCAGATGGGAGAGCGGCTGGCGGCGATACCGCTGGCCGTCGCCGAGGAGGACATCGCGCTGAGCGAGTGCGAGATCGGTATGGTCCTGGGCGGCGACGGCTCCATCCTGCGCGCAGCGGACCTGGTGCGTGAGGCCGACCTGCCCCTGATGGGCGTCAACCTCGGGCATGTGGGCTTCCTCGCGGAGTCGGAGCGCACACAGCTCGACGATTCCGTCCGATGGGTCGCCGAGCAGAACTATGTCGTCGAACGTCGCATGGCCCTCGACGTCCAGGTGTGGCACGGCAGCACCCACGTCACGTCGTCGTGGGCCCTGAACGAGGCCAGCATCGAAAAGGCCTCCCGCCAGCGGATGATCGAGCTGGTCGTGGAGATCGACGGTGCTCCGGTCTCGACCTTCGGGTGCGACGGCATCGTCATGGCCACCCCCACCGGCTCGACCGCCTACGCGTTCTCGGCCGGCGGTCCCGTGGTGTGGCCTGAGGTTCAGGCGCTGGTTCTGGCGCCCATCTCAGCCCATGCGCTCTTTGCGCGCCCGCTGGTGGTGGATCCCGATTCCACGATGGCCGTCGAGGTGCTGCAGCGTGAGGGCGAGGAGGGCGTGCTGTGGTGCGACGGGCGGCGGGCAATGCCCCTGCCCGGAGGAGCCAGGGTCGAAGTCACCCGCTCCGACAGGCCGGTGCTGCTGGCACGGGTGCACCAGACGCCCTTCTCCCAGAGGCTCGTCGAGAAGTTCAACCTGCCCATCACCGGCTGGCGCGGTCCGACCGTGAACCCGGGACAGGAGAAGAAGCAGGGATGATCGAGCACCTGAGCATCAGCTCACTGGGAGTCATCGATCGCGCCGAGCTGGAGCTGACCCCAGGATTCAACGTCGTCACCGGCGAGACCGGCGCGGGCAAGACGATGGTGGTCACCGCCTTCGGCCTGCTCCTGGGCCACCGAGGCTCGCCCGCGGCGGTCCGAAGGGGCGCAGAGCGAGCCAGCGTCGACGCTGAGCTGGAGGTGCCGGCGGGACACCCCGCCCGAGTCCGGGCCGCGGAGGCCGGGGTGCTCGACGAGGCGGACGCAGAGTCTGCCGAGGAGCCGTTCCTGATGGGACGCTCCGTCAGCGCCAAAGGTCGCAGCCGGGCCACGGCCGCCGGGCGCGGAGTGCCCGTGAGCACCCTGGGGGAGATCGGTGAGCAGCTCGTCACGGTCCACGGCCAGGCGGACCAGCTGCGGCTGAAGTCCGCCTCTGCCCAGCGCGCAGCCCTTGATGCCTATGCGGGTCCGGAGTTCGCTGCGGCCCTCCGGGCCTACCAGGACGATTTCGCCCGCTTCCGGGAGCTCGCCGCCGAGCTGGAGGAGATCACCACGAACGAGCTGGAGCGGCGGCGCGAGGCTGAGCACCTGCAGCAGGCGCTCGAGCAGATAGACGAGGCCGATCCGCAGCCGGGGGAGGACGCGCAGCTTCGGGCCGAGTCGATGCGCCTGGAGAACCTGGAGTCGCTGAGGGACGCAGCCCGCACCGCCCAGGCGGCGGTCGCCGGTGGCGACGCGGCGCTCGCGGACGAGGCCCCCAGTGCGGTGGCGCTGGTGGAGGACGCTTCGCAGGCGCTGGTCCCCGTGACGGATCAGGACCCTGAGCTGGAGGAGATCGGGCGGCAGCTCTCCGAGGTGTCCACGCTCCTCACCGACGCGGGCAACCAGCTCGGCGTCTACGCGGCCGGACTGGACGAGTCGGGCCCGGAGAGGCTCGCCGAGGTCCACGCGCGTCGCGCGGAGCTGGACCGGCTGATGCGCCTCTACGGCACAGAGATCACAGATGTTCTGCAGTGGGCCGAGGAGTCGCGTGCCCGGCTGGACTCCCTGCAGGGCGACGCCGGACGCATCGAAGAGCTCTCGGAGCAGGTGAAGGAGATGGAGGCCTCGCTGTGGTCCCAGGCCGGCGCGCTGCGCGAGAAGCGGCAGGAGGCAGGCGATGCCCTTGCCGCCGCAGTGGGGGAGGAGCTGGCCGCCCTGGCCATGCCGAACGCACGCCTTCTTGCCGACGTGACCCCGCTTGAGAGCCTCACCCGTCACGGCGCCGATCAGGCGGCTCTTCTGCTGGCTCCCCACGCAGGCGCGGATCCGGCGCCTCTGGGCCGCGGCGCATCAGGCGGTGAGCTCTCACGGGTGATGCTGGCCCTCGAGGTGGTGCTCTCTGAGCACGCACCCGCCTCCACCTTCATCTTCGACGAAGTCGATGCGGGAGTGGGCGGAAAGGCAGCGGTGCAGATCGGTCGGCGTCTGGCGAAGCTCGCTCAGCACGCACAGGTCATCTGTGTGACGCACCTGCCGCAGGTCGCCGCATATGCCGACAATCACATTCGGGTCTTCAAGGACCCGGAGGCATCAGGACAGTCCGACGGCGTGACGGCATCAGATGTGCGTTCCCTCACTGACGATGAGCGGGTGGGGGAGCTGGCGCGCATGCTGGCAGGCCACGAGGACTCCGTTTCGGCGCGCGCTCACGCCGATGAGCTGCTGAGGCAGGCCGCTGAGGAGCACCCGGCCTCCGCGCAGAGCTCCGCAACCCCCATCCCCGAACGCTGATAGGCTAGAACTCCGTGGTCAACCGCGCTTCTTCCAGAAACCAGAACACCCCCAGCCCAACTCGACAGATCTTCGTCACGGGGGGTGTTGTCTCCTCCCTCGGCAAGGGTCTGACGGCATCGTCCCTCGGTCACCTCCTCCGAGCACGCGGCCTGTCCGTCGTGATGCAGAAGCTGGATCCCTATCTCAACGTGGATCCCGGCACCATGAACCCCTTCCAGCACGGTGAGGTCTTCGTGACCGAGGACGGCGCCGAGACCGACCTGGACATCGGCCACTACGAGCGATTCCTGGACGAGAACCTTGACGGGGTCAACAACGTCACCACCGGCCAGGTCTACTCCAGAGTCATCGAGAAGGAGCGTCGAGGCGACTACCTCGGCGACACCGTCCAGGTCATCCCGCACATCACTGATGAGATCAAGCGGCGCATGCGTCTTCCTGCCGATGAGCCCGGCGAGCGTGATGCCCCCGATGTGATCATCACTGAGATCGGCGGAACCGTCGGCGACATCGAGTCTCAGCCCTTCCTCGAAGCTGCGCGCCAGCTCCGGCAGGACGTCGGCCGGGAGAACGTGTTCTTCCTGCACGTTTCGCTGGTGCCCTACATCGGACCGTCGCAGGAGCTGAAGACGAAGCCGACGCAGCACTCGGTGGCCGCCCTGCGGTCCCTGGGAATCCAGCCTGACGGGATCGTGCTGCGCAGCGACCGCGAGCTGCCTGCCGATATCCGGGGCAAGATCTCCAGGATGTGCGACGTCGACGCCGACGCTGTGATCAACTGCGCCGATGCTCCGAGCATCTACGACATCCCGCGGATCCTCCACAAGCAGGCCATGGACGCCTACGTCGTGCAGGCGCTCGACCTGAAGTTCAAGGACGTCGACTGGTCCAAGTGGAACAGCCTGCTCAGCGTGGTCCACCACCCCGATGACGAGGTCGAAGTGGCGCTCGTCGGCAAGTACATCGACCTGCCCGATGCCTACCTCTCGGTCACGGAGGCGCTGCGCGCCGGCGGATTCGCCAACAGTGCCAAGACGAAGATCCGTTGGGTGCCCTCCGACCTCTGCTCCGACCAGGAGAGCGCCGCCAAGGCGCTGGCAGGCGTAGATGCCATCTGTGTGCCCGGCGGGTTCGGCGTGCGCGGCCTGGACGGCAAGATCGGCGCACTGCGGTACGCACGTGAGAACGGTGTGCCCACGCTCGGGCTGTGCCTCGGGCTGCAGACCATGGTCATGGAGTACGCCAGGAACGTCGTCGGACTTCCCGAGGCCAACTCCACCGAGTTCGACCCCGACACGAAGTTCCCGGTCATCGCGACGATGGCGGAGCAGGAGACCATCGTCGCCGGCGAGGGCGACCTGGGCGGAACCATGCGGCTGGGCGCCTACGACGCGTCGCTGGTCGAAGGCTCCGTGGTGGCCGAGACGTACGGGACCACCGAGATCTCGGAACGTCACCGGCACCGCTATGAGGTCAACAACGCCTACCGCGAGCAGCTCTCTGAGGCTGGGCTGGTGTTCTCCGGAACCAGCCCGGACGGCACTCTCGTGGAGTTCGTGGAGCTGCCCAGGGAGTCGCACCCCTACTACGTCTCCACGCAGGCGCACCCCGAGCTGAAGTCCCGGCCCACCAGCCCTCACCCGCTGTTCGCCGGCCTCATACGAGCCGGGCTGCAGCGGCGCTCGGCACGCTGAGCGGCCGTGGGCCTGTCAGAGGCGGTGCAGGAGTATCTGAGCCACCTGCGCATCGAGCGCGGCGTCTCGGAGAACACCTTCGCCTCCTACCGGCGTGATCTGCGCCGCTACACGGCCTACCTGGACAGTCGGGGGACCTCCTCGCCCGATGCGGTGGACGAGGGGCACGTCTCGGACTTCGTGCAGGCTCTGATGACGGGCGGCGACGGGGGAAGTGCTCTCTCCTCGCGCTCGGCCGCGCGGGCCCTGGCCTCAGTGCGCGGTGCCCACCGGCACTGGGCCCTCGAGGGGCTGACCGCTCACGACCCGGCGAGGGAGGTCGCTGCCCCGAAGCAGGCAGAGACCCTTCCGAAGGCCCTGACCGTGGACCAGGTCACTGCATTGCTGGACGCCCCCTCGGCGGCCGACCCGCTCGGGCTCCGGGACAGGGCGCTCCTGGAGTTCCTCTATGCCACGGGCGCACGGATCAGCGAAGCGGTGTCATTGGACGTCGATGACGTGCATGTGGTCCAGGCCGGCCAGGAGAGTCCGCCCGCCGACCCTGCCGCCTCGCCCCCGGATGCCGAGGAGGATGGCGACCGGCTCGTTCTGGTCCGAGTGACGGGCAAGGGGAACAGGCAGCGCCTCTTGCCCCTCGGGCAGTACGCCCAGCGGGCGGTGGGCGACTACCTGACGGCCGGCCGCCCCGCGCTCCTCGAGACTGCCTCAGCCGCAGGGCGCTCCGGGCGGTCCCGAGGGAGCGCTGCACTCTTCCTCAACCGCCTCGGAGGCCGCCTGTCGCGGCAGTCGGCGTGGTCTGCGCTCGTCAAAGCGGCCCGCGCAGCGGATATCGGCGCGGAGGTGTCGCCGCACACCCTGCGCCACAGCTGCGCCACCCACCTGCTCGAGGGCGGCGCGGACGTGCGCACCGTCCAAGAGCTTCTGGGGCACGCCTCAGTCACCACCACCCAGATCTACACCAAGGTGACCGCCGACTCGCTTCGGGAGACGTATATATCTGCCCATCCGCGAGCCTTGTAGGGTAAGGAGTCATGACGGACCAGGAACCCACCGAGCTTGTGACCATTCACGGGGACGCCATCATCGGTCCCACTGGACGGCCCAAGCACGAGTTCCCCATCCCGGACGCCCTTGACTCCCACGGCCCTGCCCGGACGATTGCGGTGGTCAACCAGAAGGGCGGCGTGGGGAAGACGACCTCGGCCATCAACCTGGGCGCCGCTCTGGCTGAGTACGGCCGTCGGGTGCTGATGGTCGACTTCGACCCGCAGGGAGCTCTCAGCGCGGGCCTGGGAGCCTCACCGCACGATCTGGACGTGACGATCTACAACGTGATGATGGAGAAGGACGTCCGCACCCGGGACGCGCTGCTCTCAACACACATTCGTGGGATCGACCTGCTTCCTGCCAACATCGACCTCTCCGCAGCCGAAGTTCAGCTGGTCACGGAGGTCGGGCGCGAACAGGTGCTGCAGCGAGCACTGCGCGAGGTCCGCGACGACTATGACGTCATCATCATCGACTGTCAGCCCTCATTGGGGCTTCTGACCGTCAACGCCCTCACGGCAGCCCACGGAGTGATCATTCCCCTGGTGGCCGAGTTCTTCGCCCTGCGGGCGGTGGCGCTGCTGAAGGAGACCATCGAGAAGGTCCAGGACCGCATCAACCCGGACCTTGAAGTCGACGGCGTGCTGGTGACCATGGTCGATCTGCGCACCACCCACGCCAAGGAAGTCATTCAGCGCATCGTCGAAGCCTTCGGCGACCGGGTCTTCGAGACCGTCATCAAACGATCCGTGAAGTTCCCAGATGCCACGGTGGCGGCAGAGCCGATCACCTCCTACGCCCAGAAGCACGACGGAGCCAAGGCATACCGTCAGCTGGCGCGCGAGCTCATCGGCCGCGGCGCAGCCCCGTGATCCTCGCATGAGCTCGGAGCTGCTGGACGCTGAGACGGAGGCACCAGGCTTCCGGCTCAGCCTGGAGAACTTCGACGGCCCCTTCGACCTGCTGCTGGGCCTGATCGCCAAGCGCAGGATGGATGTCACCGCTGTCGCCCTGGGAGAGGTCACCGACGAATTCCTCTCCTACGTGCGGACGCTGGATGCCCGCCGTGCACTCGACGAGTCGTCCAACTTCGTCTTCGTCGCCGCGACGCTGCTGGATCTGAAGATCGTTCAGCTCCTCCCCGGATCCGAGCCCGATTCGGAGGAGGACCTCGCCGCCCTCGAGGCTCGAGACCTGCTGTTCGCCCGCCTGCTGCAGTACCGGGCCTTCAAGGAGATAGCACGCCATCTCGGGGATGCCGTGGGCGCCAACGAGCGACGCGTCGCCCGCCAGCCGGGCACCGACCCCGCGCTCGCCGGGGTGCTGCCCGAGCTGATATTCAACGCAACCCCTGAGGACCTGCGTGCGCTGGCGGAGAAGGCCTTCGGGCGACGCGCGTCCGAGCCCGACGAGGTTCGCCTCGAGCACCTCCACACATCAGTCGACTCCGCGGCGGAGAGGCAGCAGGTGCTGCGGATGCTGCGCGAGGCGGGACGGGTCACCTTCCAGCAGCTCGTCGCCGACGCCGATGCGCAGGCTGTGGTGGTAGTGCGCTTCATGGTGCTGCTGGAGCTCTTCCGCGACCGCGTCGTCTCACTCGATCAGCCGGTTCCATTGGGCGAGCTGACGGTGACCTGGGCTGACGGCGAATCGCAGGCGGAGGAGATCGAGGACCGATGACGCAGCGTCCGGAGCCCGAGTCGGACCAGGGGCAGCCTCTGACCTCGCACGAGGATCGGCTGGGTGCGCTCGAGGCAGTGCTGATGGTCGCCGAGCAGCCCGTGCCCGCAGCGGATCTGGCTGCCGCTGTGGGACTGCCCCTCCACCACGTTCAGCCCCTGCTCGACGAGCTCCGGGCCGAAGCTGACGGCAGCTCCGGGCGGCAGAGAGGCTTCGAGCTGCGTGAGGTGGCCGGGGGCTGGCGCTACTACTCGCGGGAGCGCTTCTCCGAACCGGTCTCTGCCTTCATGCTCGGCGGTCAGATGGCGAAGCTGTCCCAGGCTGCGCTGGAGACCCTCGCCGTGATCGCGTACCGGCAGCCGGTCTCACGCTCAGCGGTGGCTGCGATTCGCGGTGTGAGCGTCGACGGGGTGGTGCGCACACTGGTCACTCGAGGCCTGCTGGACATCGCGGGCACTGACCCGGCCACAGGGGCCACGCTCTACATGACGACCACCGAATTCCTCGAACGTCTGGGGCTCGACTCACTGGATGATCTTCCGCAGCTCAGCCCGCACCTGCCGGGCGTGGGGGACCTCGTCGAAGCAGACTTCAGCGAGCAGGAGCCGGGCCTCTGAGCCGGCGCACTGCGGTGCGCCCTGTGGCCGGTAGACTGGCGGCCATGTCTTCGAGGGGTTCGGGCGGCCGTGCGCCCAGAGCGTCCCGTGCCGCACGCACCCCCAAGCCGGGCACATCCGGAGGTCCCTTCGCGAATCAGGCGAAGCACCGTCTGATCTCCTCTGAGCCCAAGCGTGTGAAGCTGCGCGCCGATGAGGCCGAGGAGAACTTCCGGGCCGTGCATGACCCGGAGGGCACCCGCCTGCAGAAGGTTCTGGCCTCCGCCGGTGTGGCTTCCCGCCGGGTCAGCGAGAATCTCATTGCGGAGGGGCGCGTCATGATCGACGGCCGTACCGTGATCGAGCCCGGAGTTCGGGTGGTCCCTGAGCAGGTCACGATCCATGTGGACGGCATTCGGCTGAACCTCGACGTGGAGCACCAGTACGCCGTGCTGAACAAGCCGGCAGGGGTGATGACCACCATGTCCGATCCGGAGGGGCGGCGGTGCGTCGGAGACTTCCTGACCCCGGAGCAGCAGAAGCTGCGGCTGTTCCATGTCGGCCGTCTGGACTTCGAGACAGAAGGTCTGCTGCTGCTGACCAATGACGGGGATCTGGCCCACCAGCTCACCCATCCGTCCTACGAGGTTCCCAAGACCTACCTCGCCGAGCTGCGCGGCAATCTGCCCAGGAAGGCGGAGGCCCAGCTGCGGGCCGGCATCGAGCTGGAGGACGGCCCCATCGTGGTGGACGACTTCCACCATATGGGCTCGAACGGCGGACGAACGCTGGTCCAGCTCACTCTTCACTCCGGCCGCAACCGCATTGTCCGGAGGATCTTCGAGCACTTCGGAGCTCCGGTGGCGCGGCTGGTGCGCACCGCCGTCGGTGGGATCGCCATCGGCGACCAGGCGCAGGGCACGGTGCGGGAGCTGACCTCGCGGGAGGTGGGGCACCTGCGCGACCTCGTCAGCGACCAGCCGAACGAACAGGGTGGGACGCGGTGAGCTTTCAGACAGTCCTCGTACGAGGCACCGGCCTTCTGGGGACCAGCATCGGCTTGGGCCTGCGCGCATCGGGAAAAGAAGTATGGCTCTCGGACCCTTCTCAGGTGGCGGTGAGCATCGCTGCCGACATCGGCGCCGGCAGGGTGTGGAATGACGAAAGGCACCCCGACCTGGTCGTGGTCGCGGCTCCGCCGGAGGCCACCGCAGAGGAGGTGCATCGGGCGCTGGTGCGTCACCCTGAGGCGATCGTGGTGGACATCGCTTCGGTGAAGGGTTCGGTGCTGGACGAGCTCCGCCAGTTTCCCGGTGAGACCGATCTCACCCGCTACGTGGGAACCCACCCGATGGCTGGTCGTGAGCGCTCTGGTCCCGTGGCCGCCCGTGGCGCTCTCTTTACGTCGATGCCGTGGGTGATCTGCCCCCACGAGGACGTCGCAGAGGAGACCGTCGCAGCTGCAGAGGAGCTGGCCCGCCTGCTCGGAGCGAGTCTGCACAGGATGACTCCGGCTCAGCATGATGGGTCGGTGGCGCTGATCAGCCACCTGCCGCAGGTGGCGGCCTCTCTGGTGGCCTCACGGCTTCAGAACGCCCCCCAGCAGGCGCTGGGCCTCTCCGGCAATGGGCTTCGGGACGTCACCCGAATCGCCGCCTCCGACCCGAACCTGTGGGTCCAGATCCTCACCTACAACGCGCCGGCCGTTTTGGAGATCCTCTATGGCCTGCGCGAGGACGTGAACCAGCTCATCGGGACCTTGGAGGCTCCGCGGGCTCCCGGAGGTCAGGCCGACATCGCTCAGCTGATCGCTGAGGGCAACGCGGGGGTGGCGCGGATTCCCGGAAAGCACGGCTCTCCGCCGCAGTCATTCACCGTGGTCACCGTCATCGTCGACGACCGTCCCGGACAGATCGCCGCCCTGCTCAATGACGTCGCAGAGATCGGGACCAACGTCGAAGACATGCGCATGGACCACTCCGCAGGCCATGAGGTGGGTATGGTGGAGCTTTCAGTTCTGCCTGGCCGGGCCGAGGAGCTGGCTCAAGCGCTCACGCACATAGGATGGAAGGTAGTGCTGACTTAGTTATGGCTGAACCACATTCCCGGATGATCATTGCCGTCGACGGCCCCTCAGGCAGCGGAAAGTCCAGCGTGTGCCGGGCGGCTGCGACCCAGCTGGGCGCTGACTATCTCGACACCGGGGCGATGTACCGGGCGGCGACCTGGTACTGCTTGGACCAGCAGCTGGATCTGGACGACGAGGCCGCAGTGGCGGTGGCGGTAGAGGAGATGCCGCTGCACCTGTCCACTGATCCGCAGCATCAGAGCGTCACGGTGGGCGAGACCGACGTGTCCGTCGCGATCCGTGAGCCGCGGATCTCCGAGGCGGTCTCTCAGGTGGCGACGAACCGTCGCGCTCGGTCTGTGCTGATCGACGCGCAGCGCCGCATCATCGACGAGTCCGGATTCATCGTGGCCGAAGGCCGCGACATCACCACAGTGGTCGCTCCCGACGCCCAGGTGAGAGTGCTGCTGACGGCATCGGCGGAGGCGCGGCTGCGTCGCCGCGGGCTGCAGCTCACTGCCGAGTCCGGCGCCGAGCAGGACGAGGCAGCCCTGAGACGCCAGGTGCTCGAGCGGGACCGCAGGGACTCAGCCGCGTCCAACTTCACCGAGGCCGCCGATGGGGTGGCCGTGCTTGACAGCTCAGACCTGACTTTTGAGGAGACCGTGGATTCATTGATCGGCCGTGTGGAGACCCTGCAGGATGCTTCGCGATGAGTGACCGCACAGAGGGCGAGTACGTGCCCGAGGGTGAGGACCGCATCGAGGAGCGGCTGGCGAGCCTCAGCGAGGAGGAGGCCCAGGCGCGCGCCGCAGCGCTGCGGGCCGGCCTTGAGGCGTATGAGCTCGAGGAGGACGATGCTGACCTTCTTGAGGACTTCGTCGAGAGCGAGGCCGAGGAGCTCTACCTTCCCGCGCCGCCGGTGCTGGCAGTGGTGGGCCGGCCCAATGTGGGCAAGTCGACGCTGGTCAACCGCATCATTCGTGCGCGCGAGGCCGTGGTCGAGGATGTCCCCGGCGTCACTCGGGACCGAGTTTCCTACGAGGCGGAATGGAACGGCACAGATTTCACGCTCTTGGACACCGGCGGCTGGGAGGCCGACGCGAAAGGAATGGCCAAGCAGGTCGCTGACCAAGCTGAGATGGCGGTAGACGAGGCGGATGCCGTGGTGTTCGTCGTCGACGGTCTGGTGGGTGCGACGGCGGTCGACGAAGCCGTTGTCCAGATGCTGCGCCGCAAGCGCAAGCCGGTGATTCTGGCCGCGAACAAGATCGACAACACCTATGAGGGCTCGTCGCAGATGGCCGAGGTCTACGCCCTGTGGAACTTGGGGCTCGGGGAGCCGTTCCCGATTTCGGCGCTGCACGGCACCGGCACCGGCGACATGCTGGACGCAGCCTTGAGAGTCCTCCCGGAGACGGCGCAGCACGGGGGTGTGATCCCGCAGGGCGGGCCTCGGCGTGTGGCGCTGGTCGGGCGTCCCAATGTGGGCAAGTCCTCGCTGCTGAACAAGCTGGCCGGCTCTGACCGAGTGGTGGTCGATGACGTGGCCGGCACCACCCGCGATCCGGTCGACGAGTTCATCGAGCTCGGCGGGCAGCAGTGGCGTTTCGTGGACACTGCGGGGATCAGACGTCGTCAGCACATGGCGGCGGGCTCTGAGTACTATGCGATGCTCAGGACTCAGCGCGCCCTGGACAAGGCAGAGGTCGCCGTGGTGCTGGTCTCGGTGGAGGAGCCGGTCAGCGAGCAGGACGTGCGGATCATCCAGATGGTGCTCGATTCCGGCCGTGCCGTGGTGCTGGCCTACAACAAGTGGGACCTCATGGACGAGGAGCGTCGCTACTACCTGGAGCGCGAGATCCAGCGCGATCTTGCGCATGTGGCCTGGGCGCCCCGAGTCAACGTATCGGCCCTTACGGGATGGCACAGGGACAGGCTCGCGCCGGCTCTGAACACGTCCCTCACCAACTGGGAGCAGCGGATCTCCACGGGGCGGCTCAATGCGTTCCTCGGCGAGTTGGTGGCGGCGCATCCGCACCCGGTGCGCGGCGGCAAGCAGCCGAGGATCCTCTTCGGCACGCAGCCGAGCACCCGGCCTCCGAAGTTCGTGCTCTTCACCACGGGCTTCCTGGATCCCGGGTATAGGCGATTCATCATTCGGCGGCTGCGTGAGACGTTCGATTTCACCGGCACTCCGATCGAAGTGCAGATGCGTGTGCGTGAGAAGCGCAAGCGTCGCAAATGAGTCTCATTAAAATTAGATTTACTGTCTTTTTGTAATTCTAAAAAGTGCTTCACCTTCGGGTTTATTCGGGCTACCGTGGTTCTTGCATGCCGTGATGTTCGTCACGGTGCAGTCGACTGGCAGGAGTCCGTCATGAGCTCGAATCGTGTTGTCGTCTACAAGGGCCCGGGTGAGGTCACCATTGAGTCCGTGGACTACCCGAAGCTGGAGATTCCCAAGGAGGTCGCGGACCATTTCGGCATCTCGCAGAAGGCTCCGCATGCTGCGATCCTCAAGGTGGTCACCACAAACATCTGCGGCTCCGACCAGCACATGGTCCGAGGGCGGACAACGGCTCCTGTGGGTCAGACTCTGGGCCATGAGATCACCGGTGAGGTGGTGGAGGTCGGCGAGGACGTCCTGTTCACCAAGCAGGGGGACATCTGCTCCGTGCCGTTCAACATCGCTTGCGGGCGGTGTCAGACGTGCAATGACGGAAAGACCGGCATCTGCCTGAACGTGAATCCCGCCCGGGCTGGGGCCGCATACGGCTACGTCGATATGGGCGGCTGGATCGGCGGTCAGGCCGAGTACGTCATGGTTCCCTACGCCGACTTCAACCTGCTGAGGTTCCCGGACCGCGATCAGGCGCTGGAGAAGATCCTGGACCTGACGATGCTGTCGGACATCTTCCCCACCGGCTATCACGGCGTATACACCGCGGGCGTGACGACGGGCTCGACGGTGTACATTGCTGGCGCAGGGCCTGTGGGGCTTGCGGCCGCGCACTCTGCTCAGCTGCTGGGTGCAGGTGCGGTGCTGGTGGGCGACATGAACAAGGAGCGCCTGGCCAAGGCGGAGAGCTTCGGGTGCGTGGGCATTGACCTGACCCGGGACGGAAGCCTGCCGGACATGATTGCTGAGGTGCTTGGTGAGCCGGAGGTCGACGCTGCCGTGGATGCGGTCGGCTTCGAGGCACGCGGTCATGGTGAAGGCGCTGCAGAGGCTCCCGCGACGGTGCTCAACGACTGTATGGAGGTCGCTCGCGCTGGTGCCGGAATCGGCATCCCCGGGCTGTATGTCACCGGGGACCCCGGCGCTGCGGATGACAACGCCAAGGAGGGCACACTGGGTGTCCGCTTGGGGCTCGGGTGGGCGAAGTCGCACACGTTCGCCACTGGTCAGTGCCCTGTGAAGCAGTACAACCGGCAGCTGATGAAGGCGATCATCCATGACAAGGCGAGGATCGCGGACGTCGTCAGCGCCACCCCAGTGTCACTGGACGATGCGCCGGATGCGTACCAGCAGTTCGACTCCGGGGTTGCCCGGAAGTTTGTCATTGACCCGCATGGGATGGTGTCCTCCTAAGCTCAGGAGCGCGGGATGCGAAGAGGCTCCCTGCGACCCTTCATCACGGGTCGCAGGGAGCCTTTCGCGTGTTGAGGGCGGGAACGTCATTTGCTGACGTACACCCGTGAACGTTCCCGGAATACGTGCACTCCGGAGAGCGCGAAAGCAATCATCACAAACACCGGACCGGCGATGAGCGACCAGCGGAGCGTGACATCCCAAGCCGTCAAGAAAGTATCCATGACCTGACAGTACGCTCATCGCGAACGAGTAGGTGCTCGACGTGCCGGTTATGCGCAGGGCGCATTTGCGTGCGCCTCAGGCGCTGCATGCGAGCTATCTGTGAGCGGATGCCTGCCCGCCTTGACCACGGCCTTGCCAGCGTCGAAAAAGCTTTCGTCCTACCCACAGCAGAATCGTCCTGATGATCATGATCCGACCGTAGCCAGCGAACCCGTGCGTCCCCTTGGCGGTCGCAGGACGCTGAGAGGGAGCCATGGGGCCGCGTCGGTTGCTCCGGACGATGGATATCGTGACATCCCTGAGTGATCACTCCAGCGACCTGACTCTGCGCATCGGCCACGAAGAACTGATCATCCGTGGCCGCTACGAGACGCTGAGCATCATCAACGACATCCTCATTGCGCTGTGGTTCATCAGCGGCAGCGTCCTGTTCTTGAGTGAATCCACGACGACTATTGGAACGTGGCTGTTTCTGATCGGCAATATGCAGCTGCCCATCCGCCCAGTCATCCGGCTCGCCCGCCGGATGCACATCACGCGCATCGGGGGAGGGGCAGGCGCAGCCTCGCAGGACTTCTGAGCCTATTCAGCAACACGAAGCCGAATGAGACAGGCCTCGTGGATAGAAGAATTCTGGTGAGCATATAGTTAGGATGTAAGCCCAGGTATCAAAAGGAGCTCTCGTGGACAATGCATCCCAGTTTCCGTCCGTGTCAGAAAATGTTGTCGATCATGCACGAGAGCAGGCGTTTATCGCGTTGCGTGACGCTAAGACTCCCCGGCTTTTACGCGAATTTTATGATCCGGAGACTAATTACGCTGGAGCGACGTTCACGCAGCTGGGACCAGTGGACCACGGTGCAGTGACGGCGGTCGACCTCGTAGCTACCGCAACACTATCCGTGACAATCCCTCCCCGGGCAGTGCGCCGGTTTCTTGGGGAGGAGGGCACAGCTCAAGAACTATCGCGCCTCCTGCATGCGTTGCCGGATGTCACCCTGGAGAACACTACCCCTGCGGACTTCGCTCCTATGAGCGAGTTTTACGATTTCATCAAAACTTCGTTAGCTCGCGCAGGTACGGCGTCGTCTAATGCGTGGGTAACGGCCAGCAAAATCACCGCACGAAAACGTCCCGGCCTGTTTCCTGTCCGCGATAGCGTCGTATGTACATATCTGGGTATCCATAACCTGCGAGATCGTGCGAAGGATTGGGTGGTTTTTCGCGAGCTCATGCGAGACCCCGAGATTTTAGAACGTCTGGAAGTGCTTGCTTCATCTACTAAAGAACCTTCGATGGAGAACCGGCCAGTTGTTGAGCCAGAGCCCTTGAGGCTGCTCGATGCCGTGCTCTGGAGGTTTGCGGGTAATCCCGGCCACTAGCCGTCAGGAGCGGGTTCGTCGGCGGGTGGTAATCGGCCGCCTCTAGATGGTCATCCCCCTCGAGGGCTCCGAGGTTCGAACCCAACTTTTCCTGCCTCAATTAGCATCATCGTTGAGGGCGGTCAGCAGTTCGCCGACCCGATGGTGGCGCTCCAGGGGGTGCCGCAGGGGCAGCTCCGGGTGCACACGACAGCGATTCCGGTGTCCGACACGCTCTCGGTCCAAGTACCCCTCGTTGAGGAGTTCGGCCCGGATGCGCTGTGCCGCACGTTCAATGATTCGCACCTTCTCCGCTATCTCACGGACGAGCAGCCCGTGATCCCAGGCCACGCAGATCCGTACGTGTGCATGATCGTTCAGGTGAGCTGCCCTGGGGTTGATGGAGGCTCCGGCTACATCCTCGACCGTCTTCCATGGACCGCGCTGGGCGCGTCGATACCGGGCCGGCGACCCCTCGTGGGGGGCGGGATGCTGTGCTCCCCATGGATGAGCATGAGGGGGACGGCCGAAGAGCCCTCATGAGGTTACGGTGTCGCGTGGCTGTGACACGGCCCAGGGCGGGGAAGTGTGAGCGGCTGAGGTCGACGAATTGAGCAGAGTTCGCGGGAGATGCATAACCCGCGATTCGAGGAGACGGGCCTGTGACAGTTCAAAATCTTCCCGCGGTCAAGCAAGACACTATCGATCTCGCTCGCAATCGGGCGCTTACGGCTCTTCTCGACGCTGGCACGCCTCAGCGTCTGGCGGATTTCTTACAACCCTGAAGGCAACTACGCAGGAGACTGCAGCCCAGGACTCCGGGGCGAGGTGCGAGTTCTACGACCTGGTCAAGGATTCGCTAGCCAAGGCGGGGACAAAGGCGTCCAGCACCTGGGTCACAGCTAGCAAGGTCACCGCACGGAAACGACCTAAGCTCTTCCCTGTCCGAGACAGTGAGGTGTGCAAACTCCTTGGGATGCAGGACCTAGGAGACCGAGAGAATGACTGGTGCGTCTTCCGTGAACTGATGCTCGACTCCGAGATTCAAAATTGCTGAGTGGTCTACCAGCTCAGGTCCGGACAGCTGCTGGGGAGACTCCATTGCGTCTGGAGCCCGCACCCGTGAGGCGTCTTTGACGCAGTGCTGGAGGTTCGCTTGAGCCGGTCAGGGGGAGCGGTGAGACTGGCCACCAGGACGGTCTCGATTGACGCCATGCGTGGCCATAAACGACCACTGGCAGTGTGCGCAGAAGTCTACTTGTCACGTCACTAGTGACCTTCGAAACGGCGTCTCCGGGACCATTCCGGGTCAAGCAAAAGCCTCCGCTTCCCTTGTTCTACAAGGAAGCAGAGGCTCTGCATGTTAGTCGGGCTGGCGGGATTTGAACCCACGACCTTCCGTCCCCAGACGGACGCGCTACCAAGCTGCGCTATAGCCCGTAGACGTGCTCTGCGCCGAAGCGAACCCGGCGGAAGCACCCGAAAGTCTACATGAGGTTTGACGGCTCAGCGACTCGGCCCGAGAGCTCCTGCGCCATGGCTGCCTGCGCGGCCAGCTGCCCGGAAAGACGGCCCCTTCCATGGTGCCCAGGTACTTCTGCGCTGTGTAGTCGCCTGCGAGCACCAGGCCGTTGATGGAGGTGCGCTGCTTCGGGCGCTTGGCGTCATTGCCGGGCTTGGGCGGGTAGAAGTCCTCAGGCATGACGATCTTGCGGAAGTCCAGCATCTTGTGCCGCAGGTCCAGTCCCAGCCGGTCGGCTTCCTCGAAGGCCTGCTTCGCCAGCTCCCATGAGTCGGTTCCGCGGTGTGCCTCCGGCTCGGTGCACACAATGCTCACCCGGCCCCTGGAGTCGGCGAACGTGGTGCGCGACTGTTCGGCGAACCACCCGAGCATGGTGCCGGGTCCGAATGTGGAGCGGTCCTGCGGCAGGAGCGGCTCCGCGAGCTCGAACTGCAGGCTCACGATGGGGAGTGCTCCATGCTGAAAACGCGTCGAAGGACGGCTCACCGGACAGCTGCTCGCGCACCAGCTTCTGCGCAGGACCTATGGATGAGGCCAGCACGACCACATCTGCCACCAGCGTCTCGTCGTCAGTCCGCACCCCGGTGACTTCACCAGCGTCAGTGACCAGCTGCTCGACTGCGCAGGAGGTCCGGACTGTCGCTCCTCGGGTGCGCAGATATTCGGCGATGGGCTCCGCGAGGACCTCCGTCATGGGACCTGCGAAGGCTCCCGCGCGCGATGATGGGCTGGTGTCCCAGTACGAGGAGGTGAGGTTCATGAACGTCGCCATCGAGAACTGATCCGCCGGAACGCTGAAGAGCCCGTCGGTCAGCGGTGCCAGGATGCGGTCGATGGTCGCCTCTGCCAGGCCGTGCTTCAGCGCGAACTCCTGGACGCTGAGGCCGTCGAGGGACTCGTCCTCGCTGCTGTGCTGCTTCGCCGCGGCGGCGAGCATCTTGCCGTGCTTCGCCTTCTCCGTCATGGGCAGGAAGTCATTGTTGCCCAGCGCCTCGCCGACGGACTTGATCGGCCGATGCACCACCGACGCGCCGAACTCGGCCTTGGGCCCGCCATCGGGGGTGATGATCTCGACCTCGTCCTCCCAGACCACGATGTCTTCGAGATCCGTGCCGGTGCGTCGGATGAGGTCTGTCGTTGCGGTGAATGAGCTCATGAAGCGGTGGAGTCCGGATTCCACGGTCATGCCGTCGGCTTTCCAGCTCGAGGTCCGGCCCCCAACCTGCTCGGCTCGTTCAAGCACCGTGACCCGGTGGCCGGCGTCGACAAGATCCACGGCGGCGGCCAGTCCGGCCAGGCCCGCCCCAACGACAATGGCGTGCTTCGCATTCTCAGGCATAGACGGAAATTAATGGGCGAATCTACAGGGAAACTCCAGGAACCCTGGACTCGAGCGTAACGAGCGACCTGATCACTCTGTGCGCACACCGCATCACCTGGTGCTCTTTATGTTCAAAATATTCGCATACAATATGGCGCTATGGCCTACCGCGAGACACTGCCTCACCTGATGTCCGCCGCTGAGCTGCACGCTCGAATCGATGACCCACAGGTGAAGATCCTCGACGTCCGGTGGCGGCAGGATCGCCCCGAGGGCCTGCCCGAATACCTGCAGGGACACATCCCCGGCGCTGTGTTCGTCGACCTCGACTACGAGCTCGCCGATCCCATGTCAGCCAACAACGGGCAGGGCCGCCACCCGCTGCCGGCACCGTCGGACTTCCAGGAGACGGTGCAGCGCTGGGGGCTCAGCGGCAGCGAGACAGTGGTGGTCTACGACGATCTGAAGAACCTGTCCTCGGCCCGAGCCTGGTGGCTGCTGAAGTGGGCAGGCTTCCCGGACGTCCGCGTCCTCGACGGCTCTCTGCGGGCGTGGACCGCCGCCGAGTACCCGCTCGCGGACGCCCTGCACCTGCCTGAGACGGGCAGTGCTCTGGTCCGGCCCGGGCAGCTGCCGCTGCTGGAGGCCGACGAAGCGGCAGCGTTCGCGCACGAGGCCACCCTGCTGGATGCTCGCCCCACGGACCGCTACACCGGCGACCATGACCCGCTGAGCGTTCGGCCGGGCCACATTCCCGGGGCCATCAGCGCCCCGGCGACCGGAAGCGTGGACGCTCAGGGACGCTTTCTGCCGGCCGAGCACCTGCGCCGGCGATACCTGAGCCTCGGTGTCGACCCGGAGCGTCCGGTGGCCGTCTACTGCACCTCAGGCCTGCATTCGGCCCACTCGGTCATCGCCTTGGAGCTGGCCGGATTCGACGCCGTCCTCTACTCGGCCGGCTACAGCCAGTGGACCCGCGATGAGCAGCGATCGGTCATGGTGGGCCTGCGCCCCTGAGCACTGAACGCGAATGTGAACAAAACTTACGCGCAGCTATTTTCTGAGCCGCGGAGAGGCGTACCGTTTCAATATGTCCACTGAGACCAGTTCTCGTCCCGCGCGGCCGCCGCGGCAGAAGAAGCCCAACGGCCAATGGAAGGTCGACGGCCAGGAGCCCCTCAACCACAACGAAGAGTTCAAGCAGGAGGACGACGGGCTCAACGTTCGTCAGCGAATCGAGGAGATCTACTCCAAGCAGGGCTTCGCCTCCATCGATCCTGACGACCTGCGCGGCCGCTTTCGGTGGTGGGGTCTCTACACCCAGCGCCGCCCCGGCGTACCCCCGGGTGCCCACAACTCTCTTCCCCCCGAAGAGGTCGACGACGAGTACTTCATGCTCCGCATCCGCC
The DNA here is from genome assembly GCF_007922635.1 of Nesterenkonia sp. NBAIMH1. Lineage (NCBI taxonomy): Bacteria > Bacillati > Actinomycetota > Actinomycetes > Micrococcales > Micrococcaceae > Nesterenkonia > Nesterenkonia sp. NBAIMH1. The sequence continues at coordinate 164,388 of NZ_CP042335.1, read as the reverse complement.
TCGACGGCGGCGCCCTGACGACAGATCAGCTCAGACTCATCGGGGAGCTCTCCAGAGACTTCGGGCGCAGCACCGCCGACATCACCGACAGGCAGAACGTTCAGCTGCACTGGGTGCGGGTGGAGGATATGCCGGAGATCTGGCGGCGCTTGGAATCGGTCGGACTGGGCACCACCGAGGCCTGCGGCGACACGCCGCGCGTGATCCTCGGCTCGCCCGTCGCCGGCATCGCCGCCGACGAGATCATCGACCCCACCGCCGTCATACAGGAGATCTCTCGGCGCTACATCGGCGACCCTGAGCTCTCCAACCTGCCGCGCAAGTACAAGTCAGCCATCACCGGCCATCCGAGCCAAGACGTCGTCCACGAGATCAACGACTTCTCGCTGGTCGGTGTGGTCCACCCCGAACTGGGGCCGGGATTCGACCTCTGGGTCGGGGGAGGGCTCTCCACGAACCCCCGCCTGGCCGAGCGCCTCGGGGTCTTCCTCACTGAGGATGAGGCCCCCGATGTGTGGCACGCAGTCACCCAGTGCTTCCGGGACTACGGCTACCGGCGCCTTCGCGCCAAGGCCCGGCTGAAGTTCCTGCTCGCAGACTGGGGCCCGGAGAAGTTCCGCCAGGTGATCGAGGACGAATACCTCGGGCGGTCCCTCACCGACGGCCCCGAGCCGCCGGCGCCGACCAGCCCCGGGGACCATATCGGCGTCCACGCCCAGAAGGACGGAAGGTTCTACATAGGAGCCGCCCCTGCCGTCGGACGCGTCAACGGAGAGCTTCTTCTGGAGCTGGCCGATCTCATCGAAGCTCACGGCTCGCATCGGCTGCGCACCACTCCCCACCAGAAGATCGTGGTGCTCGACGTGGCCGCGGAGAAGGTCGAATCCCTCAAGGACGGCCTCTCCGCGCTCGGCCTGGACCCCAGCCCAAGCGTCTTCCGACGGTCCACCATGGCATGCACCGGCATCGAGTTCTGCAAACTCTCCTTCGTTGAGACCAAATCCACGGGCATCACCGTGATCGGCCAGCTGGAAGAGGCCTTGGCCGATGTCGCCGACCAGCTGCCGGAGCGCCTCACGCTGAACATCAACGGATGCCCCAACTCCTGCGCCCGCATCCAGGTCGCAGACATCGGGCTCAAAGGCCAGCTGATGGCCGGTGACGACGGAGAGCAGACCCCCGGCTACCAAGTGCACCTCGGAGGCGGGCTCACGTCCTCCGACCGCGACGAGGAAGCGGGCCTCGGCCGCACCGTCCGTGGGCTGAAGGTCTCCCGCGAGGGGGTGGCCGCCTACGTCGAGAAGCTCATCCGCCGCTACCTGAGCACCCGAGAGTCCGCGTCCGAGACGTTCGCGGTCTGGGCGCACCGGGTCGACGACGACGTCCTCCAGCACCAGTGGGAAGGACGTTCCGCATGAGCACCGCCGCCGTCCTGAACCCCGACCAGCTCAGAGCGCTCGCCGAATCCGGTGCCGAGGAGCTGGCCTGGGACGCCCCCGCAGAAGAGGTTGTCGCCTGGGTGGCCGCACATTTCGACACTCCGGACGTGGCCGTCGCCTGCTCCATGCAGGACGCGGTGCTGCCCGCACTGGTCGCCGACCAGGTTCCAGGGGTGGACGTGCTCTTCCTCGAGACCGGCTACCACTTCGCCGAGACCATCGCGGCGCGCAACGACGTCGAGCACCGCCTGAACGTCAGAATCGTCGACGTGCAGCCCAAGCTCACCGTGGAGGAGCAGGACGAGCAGTACGGCAAGGACCTCTTCGCCCGTGACCCGGCCGCCTGCTGCCGCATGCGGAAGATGGAGCCGCTGGGACAGACACTGTCCGGGTACAGGGTCTGGTTCACCGGAGTCCGCCGGGACGAGGCCCCGACCCGCAGCGGCACACCCCTGATCACCTGGGACGAGATGCACGGGCTGGTGAAGGTGAACCCGCTGGCCACCTGGAGCTTCGACGATCTCGTCGGCTACGCCGCGGACCACGACGTCCCCGTGAACATGCTGCTGCAGCACGGCTACCCGTCCATCGGATGCAAACCGTGCACCCGCCCCGTGGCACCAGGCGAAGATCCCCGCTCAGGACGCTGGGCCGGCACCGGAAAGGTCGAATGCGGCATCCACACCACCGACTCCACCTCCTGACCAGCACCGCACCCCGACCAGCACCCTCGAGGAACCCATGACCACCACCGCACCCGAAGCCCAGCGCACCGCACAGCAGCTGGCGCAGGACGGCGTCCTCTCGGCCGCCGGCACCACGGCGCTGGCACGCCTGGAGGCTGAAGCCATCCATATCATCCGCGAGGTCGTCGCAGAGTTCGACCGACCAGCGATGCTCTTCTCCGGCGGCAAAGATTCCGTGGTGATGCTTCACCTCGCATCCAAAGCCTTCTGGCCCGGCCGGGTCCCATTCCCTGTGGTCCACATCGACACCGGCCACAACTTCCCCGAGGTCATCGACTTCCGCGACCGGACCGTCGAACAGATGGGCCTGCGCCTGGTGGTCGGCTCGGTCCAGGACCTCATCGACACCGGCGAGCTCCAGGAGCGCGCTGACGGCACACGGAACCCCCTGCAGACCGTGCCCCTGCTGCGAACCATCGCGGAGAACCGGTTCGACGCTGTCTTCGGAGGCGCTCGCCGGGACGAGGACCGTGCCCGGGCGAAAGAGCGGATCATCTCGCTGCGCGATGAGTTCGGGCAGTGGGACCCGCGCTCGCAGCGGCCTGAGCTCTGGAACCTGTACAACGGGCGGCACAAGCCGGGCCAGCACGTGCGCGCCTTTCCCATCAGCAACTGGACTGAGCTGGATGTGTGGCGCTACATCGCCTACGAGAGCATCGAGCTGCCGCCTCTGTACTACGCCCACGAGCGTGAGGTCTTCCACCGCGACGGGATGATCCGGGCGGTCGGCCCGTTCAGCCAGCCCGCCCCGGGGGAGTCGACGCAGACCCGGCTGGTGAGGTACCGCACGGTCGGGGATATGTCCTGCACCGGGGCAGTGGACTCGGCAGCCGTGAACAATGAGCTGGTTCTGCAGGAGGTTGCCGAGGCCACGGTCACTGAGCGCGGAGCAACCCGCGCCGATGACCGCCTCTCCGAAGCGGCCATGGAGGACAGGAAGAAGGACGGGTATTTCTGATATGACTGTGAGCGCTGAATCTCCGCGGACGGCGACGCCGTCGGGCACCCTTTTCCGTCTCGCCACTGCCGGAAGCGTCGACGACGGCAAGTCCACCCTGGTGGGCCGGCTGCTCCACGATGCGCAGGCCATCCTCAGCGACCAGCTCGCAGCGGTCGCCCGCACCTCTGCCGAGCGCGGCTTCGGAGAGGCCTTCGATGAGTCTGGCCAGCCCCTGGATCTGGCGCTGCTGACGGACGGGCTGCGCTCTGAGCGTGAGCAGGGCATCACCATCGACGTCGCGTACCGCTACTTTGCGACCGATCAGCGCAGCTTCGTGCTCGCCGACTGCCCCGGGCATGTCCAATACACACGGAATACGGTCACCGGCGCCTCCACTGCGGACGCGGTGGTCCTTCTGGTCGACGTGCGCAACGGCGTCGTCGAGCAGACTCGCCGGCACTTGGCAGTGGCCGCTCTGCTTCGGGTTGAGCACATCATCATCGCCGTGAACAAGATCGACGCCCTCGACTACAGCGAGGAGGCGTTCCGCACGGTGGAGGCAGAGATCCTGCGTGTGGCACGAGAGCTTCGCGGCCACAGCGACGCGCTCCGCCCCGATGCGGCGGACCCGATCGTGGTGCCCGTCTCCGCTCTGCGCGGCGACAACGTAGTCACCGTCTCGCAGAGGACGCCCTGGTACGCCGGGCAGGCTCTGCTGCCGATCCTCGAGCACCTCCCTGATGCTGATGCCCAGCACCGCCTCGAGGAGCCGATGAGGCTTCCGGTCCAGACAGTCATCAGGCCCCAGGGCGGCCTGGCACCGGGCGTGCCCGGCGATGAGTTCGCAGATTTTCGCGGGTACGCCGGCCAGCTCGCGGCCGGGCGGCTCAGCCCAGGAGACAGGGTGAGGATTCAGCCGGGCGGGCACGTCACCGAGGTGACGTCAGTGCGACGCACCGGGCTGCAGGCAGACCTCGCTGAAGGTGAGGCAGCGGCCGCAGGCGAATCGGTGGTGGTGGAGCTGGCCGGGCAGTACGACGTCTCCCGCGGCGCTGTGCTCACTGCTGAGGCAGAGCCGGCGCAGGAGCTCGACGAGGTGCGGGTCCGTCTGGCGTGGTTGCACGAGAAGCCGGCATCGGTGGGGACCCGCGTGCTCTTCAAGCACGGGACAACGACCGTCAAGGCGCTGATCAGCGAAATCCGTACCCGACTGGACCTGAGCACCTTAAACGCGGACAATTCTGATCAGTTGGAGCTCAACGACATAGGAACCGCCACGATCAAGCTCGCCGCGGCGCTGCCCGTGGACGACTACACCGCATCCAAGCGCACCGGAGCCTCGCTGCTGATCGATCCAGCGGACGGCAATACACTGGCCGCCGGACTGATCATCCTGCCCGAGGCCCCCGAAGAGCAGGGTGCTGACTCTGCGGAGGACTGGCTGTCCTCCTAGCCAGCATCCCGCACACCACGTAAGGACAAAGGACCGAATACCAGATGACCGAGACCACCTCCGCCCCCTCCCGCCGCGTCGCCGTCGTAGGCGCCGGTCCCGCCGGCGTGTATGCATCAGACATCCTGCAGCGCTCTGAGCAGGGCGGGAGCATGGCGATCGACCTGTTCGACCGCTACCCGGCGCCCTTCGGGCTCATCCGCTACGGCGTGGCGCCGGACCACCCGCGGATTAAGGGCATCATCAAGGCGCTCCACAAGGTGATGGAGCGCGGAGGCATCCGGTTCATCGGCAACGTCGACTACGGCCGCGACATCACCCTCGAGGAGCTGAGGAAGCACTACGACGCCGTGATCTTCGCCACCGGCGCCATCGACGACGCTGCCCTGAACATCCCCGGCATCGACCTCGAAGGCTCCTACGGCGCCGCAGACTTCGTCTCCTGGTACGACGGCCACCCCGACTACCCGCGCGAGTGGCCGCTGAACGCTGAGCAGGTGGCGGTGCTCGGCAACGGCAACGTCGCGCTCGATGTGGCTCGTGTGCTGTCGAAGCACGCTGAAGACCTTCTGGAGACCGAGATCCCGGACAACGTCTATGAGGGGCTGCAGACCTCCCCGGTCCAGGACGTGCACGTCTTCGGCCGCCGCGGCCCGGCCCAGGTGAAGTTCACTCCCTTGGAGCTGCGGGAGCTCTCCCACACCCGCGACGTCGACATCGTCCTCTATGAGGAGGACTTTGAGTTCGACGAGGCGTCGGACGAGTCCATCAAGACCAACAACCAGGTGAAGACGATGGTCAACACTCTGGCGAACTGGCTGGTCGAGCAGGAGGAGCGAAGCGAGGAGGCTTCGCGGAAGCTTCACCTGCACTTCCTGCACCAGCCGGTCGAGATCGTCGAAGGCAGGAACGAGGACGGCTCGGGCACCGGCAAGGTGGCGGGCATCAAGTTCGAGCGCATGGAGCTGGACGGCACCGCGCGAGCTCAGGGCACCGGCGAGTTCGTGGAGTATCCCGTGCAGGCTGTCTACCGTGCGGTCGGCTACTTCGGATCGCCGCTGGCAGACATCCCGTTCGACTCCGAGCGGGGCATCATCCCCAACGACGGGGGGCGGGTGCTCGATGAGACCGGTTCCCCGGTGGAGGGCATCTATGCCACCGGTTGGATCAAGCGGGGACCGGTCGGCCTGATCGGCCACACCAAGGGCGATGCCTTGGAGACGATCAACCACCTGCTGGAGGACTTCCCGAACCTGCCCAGCGCAGAGCAGCGCGATTCGGATGTGCTGGACCTTCTGGAGTCCCGCGGTGTGCAGACCACTTCCTGGGAGGGGTGGCTGTCGCTGGACGAGCACGAGCGTCAGCTCGGCGAGTCCTACAGCCTGCCCTCGGGGGAGGCCCGTGAGCGGATCAAGGTGGTGGCTCGTGAGGAGATGGTCAGCGTCTCCCGCGGGGTGACGACCGCCTGACAGCGCTCGAACGTTTCACGACCTGGTGCCCGGGCCTCCTGCGAGGTCCGGGCACTACTCGTTCTGGCTGCTCTTGTCGGGACGCACCAGCAGGAACATCAGTCCCATAATGACCACACCCGCGCCGATGGACGCTGCGATCGCGCCCTCTTCGCCGAAGAGGCCCTCCAGGAAATTCCGGGCAGGAGATTCCGGATCGGCGAGTGCTGCGATGACGAAGGCGCCGACGACGATGATTGCCAGCGCTGAGCCGAGGTAGCGCTTCCAGGCGGAGCCGCCGCTCTTCTGCAGGGATTCGCCGGCCTTAGCGACCTGTTTGGCGCGGAGCACTCTGAGTGCGCCGACGCTGCGGAGCATGCGAAGGATCTGCATGGGCCCGATGCTGAAGATGGTGGCGATGATGGTCAGCGCGGTGAGCAGGATGAGCCACCAGTTGCGCCGGACCCAGTCGACTTTTTTGGGGGAGACGAGGAAGAGGACGACTGTTTCGACGACCAGGACGACGCTGGCGCCCCACAGCCCGACGTGGCCGATCATTTCGAAGGGCTCATCGAACAGGGTCAGGAACACTGACGGCACCGAGACGATCGCGGCGATGAGCACCGGCCAGGCCAGGCGGGTCTCCCACTGCTCCCCGATCTCTTCGGTGCGCTCCTCGGAGAGTCGGCCGAGGGCTGCGGCGTAGAGGTCCTGCGCTTCGGACTTCAGGTGCATGCGCCTCAGACACCCGCCTCGTGGGAGGTGCGTGCGTTCTGGGGTGCCGGGCGTGTCACCCCGTCAGCGTACCTAACGCCGCCGCCGGCTCAGCTCCAGGGGATCGCGCCCACGCCGAGCGAGACGGCCAGGACCACGACGCTGAAGATCCACATGGGGAAGAAGGAGTACTTGATGTGCTTGCCGATGTCCGCGCCGGCCAGCCCGAGGCCCAGCCAGAGGGATGCGTTGAGGGGGCTGATGTAGGTGCCGATGACGTTGCCCACGATGACCGTGTAGGTCACAGCGAGGGTGTCCACGCCGACCTGTGATGCGATGCCTTCGACCAGGGGCAGCAGGGCGAAGTAGTGGGCGTCGGTGCTCAGGAGCAGCTCCAGTGGGAGTCCGAGGACGCCCACGATGAGGTGGAGGTAGGGGATGGAGGATTCGGGCAGGAGGCCGACTGCGTCTGAGGCGAGCGACTCCAGCATGCCGGACTCCTGCAGGATGCCGAGGAAGCATGCGGCGGCGAAGATGATCGCCCCGGTGCCCAGGGCGGCTCCGCCGTGTGCGCGGATGCGCTCCATCTGGTCGGAGACTTTGGGGTAGTTGATGATGAGCGCCGCACACAGGGCGATGAGGAAGCAGAGTGCCGGGGGGACGATTTCGGTGACGAGGAGAGTCATGGCGGTGAGGACCAGGACGGCGTTGAGCCACATCTTCGTCCGGGTGGCGTCGGCGGGCTGCTCGGACCCGGCCGCCCAGTCTGCGCTGGCTGCGGTGTCCGGCTCTGCGGTGCCGATGCCGGTGTCGCTCGCGTCGCTGCCGGATCCGCCGCCGGCGTAGGCGAGGACCTTCTGGTGAGCAGCGATGCGGGCCCTCTCGCGGTACCCCAGGATGACGGCCATGCCGACCAGCAGCACCAGGCTGATGATCTGCACGGGGATGAGGTCGCGCCAGATGGTGACGGGGTCCAGGTCCAGTGCTGCCGCGGATCGGCCGACGGGACCGCCCCAGGGGAGCATGTTCAGGATGCCCATGCTGGTGCCCACGAGCAGCAGCAGCAGGTATCGGCTCATCCCGAGCCGCTGGTACAGCGGCAGCAGCGCGGGGATGGTGATGAGGAAGGTCGAGGCGCCGGCGCCGTCCAGGTGGCACACGGCGGCCAGCAGCACGGTGCCCACCGAGACGGCCACGACGTTTCCTCGCGTGAGCTTCACCGTAAGGCTGATGAGGGGGTTGAACAGGCCCGCATCATTCATGATCCCGAAGAAGATGATGGCGAAGATCAGCATCACCGCAACGTCCATGACCGAGCCGAGGCCGGTCTCGAAGAAGTCGCTGATCTCGCCGGGCGTGAAGCCTGCGATGAGGGCGCCCACGATGGGGATCACCGTGAGACCCACCACTGGGGATATGCGTCCCAGGATCAGCAATGTCGTCATAGTCCCGATGACCGCCAGGCCGACTAGGCTGAGCATGTGTCCTCCGTGTAGGTATGTGCCGCCCGTGACCCGGGCCACACTCACTCTCCGGCATAAGTGGCGCAGGTCACGCGCTTAATCGCAATAGGGTGATATTGGTCATATTGGTCGCAGCTCCCTGGGGCAGAATGGTCTGGTGCGACTTTCGCTGACGACCTACCTCTTCCTGCTCAACACGGTTCTCCTCGCGGCCGCCGTGGCTGCAGTGGGAGCGCTCTGGTTCGCCCATCACCACCGTGTGGTTCAGGCTGAGGGGGAGGAACGAGCCATGGTGATGGCCCAGTCCGTCGCCGCCATGCCGGCCGTTCGGGACGGCCTGGCGTCCGAGGACCCCTCCCAGGAGCTCGGCCCGATGGCCGAAAGGCTCCGCGAGGCCTCCGGGTTCGAGTACATCGTGGTCGCTGACGAGGAAGGCATCCGGCATTCCCACCCTGTTGAGGACGCGATCGGCCAGCCCTCGAGCATCGACGCCTCCTCCGTGCTGGCCGGCAGCGAATGGACAGGCGTCGAGCGGGGGCCTGCCGGACTCACACTCAGGGCGCGGACACCCATATGGGGCGAGGACGGCGAGGTGATCGGGTACGTCTCGGTGGGAATCCTCACCTCCGACATCGACGGAGCCATCTCAGAGGCGCTGCCCGTCATTGCCGGGACCCTTATGACCGCCCTGCTTCTCGGCGGGGCGGGTGCCTACGTGATCTCCCGGCGCATCCGCGCGCGCACCCACGGGCTGGAGCCCCATCAGATCACCGAGCTGCTCGACAGCCGCGAAGCCCTCCTCTACGCCATCAGCGAGGGAGTGATCGCAGTCGATCACGACGGCCGAATCGTCCTGGCCAACGATGCGGCACGCAGTCTGCTGGGCCTGAGCGCCGAGGACATAGGTCAGCTGCCGGAACAGGCGAGCCTTCCCCCAGAGGCTGACCAGCTGCTCAGCGGCGATGGCCCCTCCAGCGATGAGCTCCTGAGCATCGGAGACAGGATCGTCGTCTGCAGCCGACGGCCGGTGCGCGTCGGCGAGGTCGACGGAGGTGCCGTCATCACCCTGCGCGACCAGACTGAGCTGACCCAGCTCACCGGCGAGCTCGACGGCGCACGCACCGTCACTAGGGGCCTCCGCGCCCAGCGGCACGAGTTCGCCAATCGGATCCACACGGTCGCAGGCATGCTGGAGCTGGGAGCCGTCGAGCGCGCCAAGGACTACCTCACCGAGCTCTCCGCAGCGACGATCAGAGCCAACGCGCAGGTGACCGAACGCATCGGCGACCTCACTCTGAGCGCCCTCATCCTGGCCAAATCCGTCCAAGCCTCCGAACAGGGAACGGCGCTCGACGTATGACCACTGAGCTGGCTGGGAGGTGAGTTCGAGGGACGCCTGCGCGACGACCTCCTGCTCATCGTCGGCAATCTCGTCGACAACGCGCTCGAAGCGACAGGCGACGGGGAATGGGTGGAGCTTCTCGTGCGGCAGCACGCCGTTGCCGGGAACGCTCACGATCACCTGAGCCCCTCCCGAGGTCTCGTCGAGATCCGTGTCACCGACTCCGGCCCCGGCGTGAGCCCCGAGACTGCGCAGCAGATATTCGCGGCAGGATTCAGCACCAAACAGACCCAAGGAAGCGACCGCAGGGGCCTCGGGCTCGCCCTGGTGCGCCAGGCATGCCGCCGATGGGGAGGAAACGTCGAAGTGGACACTGCCGAACGCACTGTCTTCACCGCCTACATCCCCGCACCAGCCCCGGCCGAAGCCGCAGCCGCCCCCGCGGAGGCCTCACTGTGAGCCGCAGAGGCACCATCAGTGTCCTCGTCGTCGACGATGACGTGCGCGTGGCCCAGAACCACCGGGAGCTCGTGGACTCGATGAGCGGCTTCTCCGTCGTCGCCGCCGCCCACACCGCCGGCGAGGCGCTCGCCGCAGTGAGGAAGCACGGGCCAGACCTGGTGCTCCTGGACCTGTTCCTGCCCGATGCCTCGGGCCTGGACGTGCTCAACGAACTGCGCGGGCCGCAGGCGGAGGCTCAGGGGGGCCTCGTGGATGTCCTGGTCATCACGGCGCTGCGCAACGTGGAGCACGTGCGCACGGCACTGCACAGCGGCGCGGTGTACTACCTTCTGAAGCCCTTTCCGCTGTCTGTGCTCAGGGAGCAGCTGGAGCGCTACGCGGCGGCTCAGCGCAAGATGACTCAGATGGGCACGGCCACCCAGGACGATGTGGACGGTCTGCTGGGTCTGCTGCGCCCGCGGGGGAGGAGCCAGCCCCTGCCCAAGGGGCTGACGTCAGCAACGGCCGACCTGGTCGCGGAGACTCTTCGCGAAGCTGGTACGGATCTCTCCGCTGCCGAGGTGTCTGCCCGCATCGGCGTCGCCCGTGTGACGGCCCGACGCTATCTGGAGCACCACTGCGCCGAGGGCAGAGCTCAGCTGCAGATGAGGTACGGGTCGGCCGGCCGCCCGGAGCACCGCTACCGGTGGGCCGCATAGGCTCCGAGCCATGAGCGCCCCCTACGCCGGGACATTGCGCAGTACACTGTGGCCCATGACATGCACCGTCCTGCGGTGATCTGACGGAGAGGCGGACACGTGGCCACGATGGCGTTCAGTCACCAGACGCTTGGTCAGCGAGTGAGCTTCGGAGTGGGCAATACGGCGTCTGATCTCGCGGGAGAGGTCGAACGGTTCGCCGAATCGACAGGCGCTCCCCAACGGGTCATGCTCATCGCTGCAGAGAGCGCCGGGGATACGGCCGCTGAGGCTGCCAGCGGCCTGCCGGTGGTCCACTCCCATCGTGGTGCTGCCCGTCATGTGCCCCTGGAGGATGCCCAAGCCGCCCGCGTCGAGGCGCAGCGCTCAGAGGCTGACCTTCTGGTGGCGATCGGAGGAGGCTCTGCCGTCGGACTGGCGAAGGCTGTCGCACTGACCCACCGGCTGCCGATCATCGCAGTGCCCACGACCTACTCCGGCTCCGAGGGCACCAACATCTGGGGTATGACTGAAGCCGGCACAAAGACCACGGGGGCGGATGATTTCGTGCTTCCGGCCGCTGTCGTCTACGACGCTGAGCTCGTTCGTGACCTGCCGGCAGATCTCACGGTCGCCTCGGGCCTCAATGCTCTGGCCCACTCCATCGACGGTCTCTGGGCCCCGGGGGCCAACCCGATCAACACCGCATGGGCCGGCGAGGCGATGCGCGCCCTGTCTGAGGGGCTGCCGAAGGTGGCGAGCGATCCGCGTGCCAGCGAGCCTGGCCGCCAGCAGATGCAGTACGGCGCGTACCTCTCTGCGGTGGCCTTCGCCTCCACCGGGTCAGCCCTGCATCATAAGATCTGCCACGCTCTGGGCGGCGCGTTCAACCTCCCGCATGCTGAGACGCACGCGGTGGTGCTGCCCTACGTGCTCGCCTTCAACGCTCCGGAGGCCCGATCTGCGGCCGAGCGCATTGCTGAGGCCTTCGGCGCTGAAGATCCGGTGGAGGGGCTGATGGCGCTGCGGGCAGCCATCGGCGCGCCCGGGGCCCTTCGCGACCATGGCCTCGACGAGGCCGATCTTGACCGTGCTGCGGAGCTGGTGCTGGCCGCTGCCCCTTCCAGCAACCCGCGTCCTGTCTCCGCCTCCGATGCGCGGCGCATCGTGCGTGCTGCCTGGGCGGGAGAGGATCCGGCGGCGCTGAGCCGCTGATCGGGCTGCGGCAGCGTCACGCTTGCGCGTCGCGGCATTCCTGGTCCGACTGGTGCCGACTCATGCTTGACGTGATCGGGTGCCGGCGTAAAATGAGCCTTGCGGTGTGAGGTAAATCACACTCATAAAGAGAGGCTCACCATGACGTACCTGCTCGGCTCTCACCACGTCACGCTTTCTGTCGCGGGCGCACAGGAGGATGTGGACTTCCACACCAAGGTCCTTGGTCTGCGGTTCATCAAGAAGACCGTCCTCTATGACGGTTCGATCCCGGTCTACCACCTCTATTACAGCAATGCGAACGGGGATCCCTCGTCGGTGGTCACCACGTTCCCCTGGGGGCATCAGGGAGTCTTCGGGAAGCGAGGCACGAATCAGGCTCGCGAGGTGATGCTCTCCGTTCCGGCGGCCTCCATGGATTTCTGGGCCGAGCGGCTGAAGAGCTTCGCCATCGACTTCGCTCAGGAGGAGCTCTTCAACGAGCGTCGAATCCTGCTCAACCACCCGAGCGGCCTGGAGTACGTGCTGGTGGGCGCCGAGGGTGACCCGCGCGTCGGTCACCCGGGCCACGGTGTTCCGCCGGAGCATGCGGTGCACGGCATCTACGGTATGGGCATTCACGCCTACGACATGGACCGGATGGTCGAGTTCGTCGACGATGTCTTCTTCAAGGCGGGGGAGATCAGCGAGACCGGACACGTGGCGCGCTTCCGTCTCGGCTCGGATGCGCACGGCAACTGGGTGGAGCTGCGCGGGAATCGCACTGATGAGCAGGGCACGTGGCGCTTCGCGGCCGGCACCTACCACCACTTCGCCTGGAACCTGGACACTTTGGACAACCAGGAGGCGGTGAAGTTCGACATTGAGGGTGCTGGCTACACCGACGTCTCGGAGCTGAAGGATCGCACCTACTTCAAGTCGCACTATGTGCGGACCCCAGGAGGAGCTCTGTTCGAGCTGGCGGTCACTCATGAGGACGGCGGATGGGACTGCGACGAGTCTCCGGAAGAGCTGGGGAAGCAGTTCATGATTCCGCCGCACTTCGAACAGGATCGCGAGAAGATCATGGCCCAGCTGGAGCCGATCACCGTGGAGGACTGATCCCTCGGATGCGCTCCCACTCCGAGATCGCCCCCATCACGCATGGTGAGAGCGCTGACGATGCTGGCGCAGTCGTCTATGGAGTTCACGGCCGTACCCAAAGCCCCGAGTTCATCCGGGAGCTGGCGGATCGCGTGAACCTGCCCGGGCTGCACTGGGTGATTCCGTCTGCCGCGGATCATTCCTGGTACCCGGGCGGGTTCATGGCCGATCCGGAGGAGAACCAGCCGCAGCTGGGGGAGGCGCTGGCTGTCGTGGATGCCCAACTGGGGCGGCTGCTCGCCGATCGTGACGCCGGCGGGCCGCCCGTGGTGGTGCTCGGCTTCTCCCAGGGTGCGTGTCTGCTGGCCGAGTACCTGCTGACGCGACAGCCGCGGGTGGATGGTGCGGTCCTGCATACCGGCGGGTACATGGGGCCCGATGTGCGCAGCTTTGCGCCGGCGTCGGGGGCACCCCTCAGAACGGTGTCGGTCGAGCTGTTCTGCGCAGATGAGGACCCCTGGGTGCCGCTGCACCGGGCCAAGGAGACGGCATCAGCGTTCGAGGCACTCGCTGCGGCGACGACATTGACCGTCTACCGCGACAGTGAGCACCACATCACCGACCATGCCGTCTCGCGGATCCGCCCCTACCTGCAGGAGTGGCTGATTGCACAGTAGTTCGCTTGTCCAAACGCCTACCGTTACATCGGCGGTCCGGAATGCGAAAGCTAGGGGACGAGATGTGTCAACTCTTCAGAGAGTTCCAACGCCTGACGGGAAGGAACTACCCGCCAGGCGTTATCGCCGATTACTTTTTCATGCGTCACGACTCTGTAGAAGTCAGCTCGGTCTACTAGCGCGGCTGCCCAGTAAATCCGCTCAAGTGGACTGGTCCGTGTACGGAGCAATATCGCGGTAAAGAGTCGTCGATTTCACGCACGCACGTAAGTCGGCGATTTCAGAGCAAGGCCACGCTTGGGGTAGCTCAGCCTGCGTGAGCGTGTGACATCGCAAGCTGGTACGGGAGTCCCATCAGCCTTTTATAGGCGGAAGACTTATGCCTCCCTGACCGCTCTTTGGGGCCAAGGTGGGTGACGTCATCCTCAGGAGGCCTAGCTCAGCACTAGTGTATTGTTCAGACATGGATCGGAATGTCTCAACAATTGTCTTCTTCAACAATAAGGGTGGAGTCGGGAAGACGACCCTGGCTTGCAACTTCGCGCACTACGCAGCCGAGGAATTGAATCTCGATGTGACGATCCTCGACTTAGACCCTCAGGCGAATGCGACGCAGCTCGTGCTCACTGATAACCAATGGCAAGAGATCTACGCAGATTTCGACCGCAGCGAAGACGAAAGTATTATGCGAGCGTTCCGTGACATTCGTGATGGGGATTCGTCTGTCCCCACCGACTTGCGATTCCATGAGTCGTTCCGGTTCAAGTGCAAAGTGCTCGCTGGCCATCCTTCGATGTCGACAGTCGAGGACCTGCTGAGCCAAGCTTGGACAGAATTGCGTGCAGGCGACGTAGGTGGCGCCCGTCGAACGAACTGGTTGCACACCCTCAGGCAGTCCATCGACTCAGAGCTTGTCATCATTGACTTGGGCCCAAGCCTCGGGGCGCTTAACCGAAGCGCACTTCTAAGCTCAACCCACTTCATGACCCCCATGGCGGCAGATCTATTCAGCCTGTACGCCTTGAAGAATATAGGGGAGTGGATGCACCGTTGGATTGCTGAATACACGGACAGTATGCATCGTGCGCTTGAAGGGAATGCAACGAGTCAACGACTTAGGAAGCTTCCGCAAACTCCAGAAGTCCAAGAGGGATATCTTGGGTACACCGTTCAGCAATATATGGCAAAGAAAACTAATGGTGAGTACCGTCCGACTGTTGCTTACGACCGCTTCAAAAGTCAAATACCGGACCATGCGATGGCTTTGAAGAACATTTCAGCCGGCGAAATGGACTACGACTTAGGAATCGTTCCGAACATGTTTGCCATGGTTCCTTTAGCGCAAGCAGTGCACGCACCGATCCGCGCGTTGGTTCCCAGCGATGGCGTGCGAGGCGCCCAAAACTACCAAAAACAGCGGTACACCGAGAGCCTCGACCAAATATTCCGGCGCATCGCGGAGAATGCGGGGCTTTCGAATGAGTGAATATTGGCCAGTACAAGTTGTCGAGGCGGCCAGGCGGCAAGAGCTTGTGGTGGTCGTGGGGGCGGGAGTCTCATACAACAGTGTGCAGGGTGGCTTACGACCTCCAACGTGGGTGGACCTCATACGCCGGTTGGCTGACGCAGCTAAGTTGAGGGGCGAAGTATCGAGGGTCCTCGATTCGCTTCTGGAGGCATATTCTCTGCTGGAAGCAGCTGAGCTTGTATACGCGACCGCCGCCGATAATTCGCGTCTCGCTGATGTTCGGCGCACTCTAAGAGATGCCACTGACGGACCCGAAGGGGCGCATTTCAAGCCAAACGAGTGGCATGATGCCCTTATGCAATTGGGCCCTACGGGCCCCCGAGTTGTCGTAACCACGAACTATGACAGGATCATCGAGCGCGGCTCAGACAATACTTTTCAAAAACACGAACATGACTCGAAGACAGTCGGTCAAGATATACGAAACGGTCTACCTACTCTGATTAAAGTACACGGGTCCGTTGACACGTTAGAGAACACCATACTAAATCAATCGGATTATACAAGACTGAGCATCACTGGTTCGCACGTAATGGATGTTTTGAGGGCACTATTTTTGACGCGAACTGTTTTGTTTTTAGGTTACTCTATGGGCGATCCGGATATTCAACTTGTCCTACAGAATGTCCAGCCGATAATGGGACAGACGCCGGCCCACTACGTATTGTGTGAAGACGTGGTCTCCTATAAGCGTTCTATGCTTCAGACTTCGTTCGGTGTCACGCCAATCACCTATCCCACGAATAGTCATGACAAGGGGCTGGAAATGCTGGAAGAACTCGCCGAACGTTCGCGGGCTGTGGGCGCATAGCCTGATTGGACACCCTACTGGTCCGCAGAGTGTGTACGACTTAGGGTGCTCGACTCCGACTGACGGGCGTTCAGAGCGCATGGGGGTGCCTAATATTTTCCTCTGCAGTTCCCTGCGTTAAAGATGTTCCAGTACAGGTCTCCTGAAGCCTTATTCGCCGCACAAGCCGGGCATTTGGTCTAGTGGCCTGACTCCCCAGCTCGGGCTTTTCGCCGGTCTTCGACAACGGCCGCTGGGGTTGTGGGTCCTATGGCAATTCAGGGGCCCCGGGGTTGTTGCCCGGGTCGGTCTTTCGTGCAAAGTTCAGCGTCGCAAGATCTGCGGGTTCATGGTGGTTAAGGTCTTAGACACGGTCCAAGGTCCTGTGGAGCTCCAGGAGACCAAGGTGCTTATTTCGCGCCCCAAACGGAACGCATTTTTATAAGATTGTGATGGAGCGACATGTGCATTTCGAGGCTTAGAGCCGTCCGTCGAGAGGGCGCAGAGAGTCTTCGATATGAGCGTTACGGACCAAGACCGTAAGATAAAGTAGACCCGAGAGGATTATGTGTTTGCGATTAAGCCGCTATCTGGCGTCTTGGCATCTGCGGAACGTCCCCAACCGAGCAATGTTCATCGAACCAGACGGCGTCTGCTGTTTTCGCCGCACATGCCATATACGGGAGTGCCCCCAGGAGGATTCGAACCTCCGACCTTCGGTACCGGAAACCGACGCTCTATCCCCTGAGCTATGGAGGCGGGGGTCGCTTTCAGCGACCGACCCAGATTACCAGAGTCAGGCGCTCACTGAGACTTCGTAGCTCCACAGTTCAGCCGACATGCCCACCGGCTTCTGCTTGGGCGCCTCATCCTGGTCCTTCTCCGCGTGGGATGCGCCGAACCGTTCCGAGTTCCGCCAGTTCTCGTAATCCTCTTCAGAGTCCCAGCGCGTCACCACCAGCCACGTAGTGCGCTCGTCCGTAGGCTTCAGCAGCTCGAAGCCCTGGAACCCAGGGGTGCCCTTCATGGAGTCCTGTCGCGCGGCGAAGCGGTGGCCCAGCTCGTCGCCGGAGCCGGCGGGCACAGTGATGGCGTTGATCTTGATGACGGGGGAGTGAGCCATACCAGGAGTCTATCGGGCGTCGCGACCGAATGTCGGGTCCCCAAGGGCATCAGAACAGTGCGCCCTGGCTGGTCGCGGAGAGCTCCAGACCTGGGATCTCTGCCTGGGCGCTGGTGGAGGCTGAGTCACTGGTCGGCTCGTCCGGGGACATGCGCGCCCGCCAGCGCAGATCACCGTCCCGAACGAACCCATGGCGCCGCCGCGCCTCGGCTGCGCGGGCGCTGAGCCACTGCTTGTAGTCCTTCGACGCGTACGTACCGAAACCCCGCCTGCCGGTGTACAGCTGGCGGTACTTCGGAACGAGCGCAGGGTGCTCCTGCTGCAGCCATTGCATGAACCATTCTCGTGCGCCAGGCCGCAGGTGCAGGGCGCCCGTGCTGACCCAATGCGCTCCAGCCTCGCGAAGCGCGCCGTGCAGCCAGTCCAGGTGGTGCTCCGAGTCGGTCAGCCACGGCAGGATGGGCATCGCCAGGACATTGACGTCCAGGCCCGCGTCGGCAACCGCCTTCACCAAGCTCAGACGGGCGGATGGGTTCGGTGTGCCCGGCTCTACCGCCTGCTGAAGGTTCGGATTCATGATGGCGAGGGAGACGGCCACCGAGACGTCGACCTTTTCGGAAGCTTCCACGAGCAGCGGCAAGTCGCGCTTCAGCAGCGGCCCCTTCGTCAGGACGGAGAAGGGCGTTCCGGAATCCGCAAGGGCCCGGATGATGCCCGGCATGAGCTGATACCGTCCCTCCATGCGCTGATAGGGGTCGGTATTGGTGCCCAGGGCCACATGCTCCCGCTTCCACGAGGGCTTCGACAACTCTGCTCGCAGAACCTCAGCCACGTTCGTCTTTACGACGATCTGGGTGTCGAAGTCCTCGCCGGCGTCCATGTCCAGATACTCGTGAGTCCGGCGGGCAAAACAGTTGTGGCTTACGACCCCATTGGCGATGAAGTCGCCAGTCCCAGTAGTGATGTCGATCATCTGCTGCTCATATCCCAGGTCCTCGATCGAGGTGACGTGCAGCTGGGCGAAGGTCTTGACGGCTCGTCCAGCCATGGAGAGCTTTCGTGTGACCGCGGGGTTCACCAGGTGAAAGAAGCGCCGGTAGGAAGTGGCGGCGCCAGTCAGCCTGATCGTGGTGACGCCGATACTATTGACCGGCTCTCTGACGAAGGGCATCTCGAATGTCTCAAGAGCCGCCTCGATGTGGGTGAGGACCTCGTCCTCGCTGTTGGAGATCCGAAGAGCACTTCCGGAGAAGGAACCCTCGGCATCGAAGATCCCAGCCAGGTATCCCTTCTGCCAGTCTGCGGTGACATTCTCAGGCCATTCGATGAGGCTCCGGATTGCTGCATAGTTGGCCCGCGTCGAGGTATGGATCGCATCCATGGGTGACCGGGTGGCGCTGCCCTGCACATAGGGACGGCGATTGGTCAGGACTCCTTCAGCAGCCAGATACTCCTGGCTCCGTTGAAGCGCCTCAGCGTCTTTGAGGGCCAGTCGAAAGTGGGTGACCCGATACGGCTTCCCTGTGCTCTTCCTCGTATAGGTCCGATCAATCAGCATTCCGTCGCCTCGGATCATTCCGGTGAGGTACCCCTGACGGTAGGCGGGGGTGTGGACCGGAGCGGAATAGGCACTCAGAATACGTCCGAGCCCAAAGCCCATGAGTCTGTTGTTGGTGGTGAGGTAAGGGCGCTGCCCTTCGCCCCGAGGCAGGGGGGAGACGTACTTCCATCCTCGTTCGGTGAGGAAGCGGTGATCAGGGCTGCTCAACAGTTCCGTCCCATCGCGCAGGGTCACGCGTTGAGTCCGTTTACGGGTGTGCCAGAGGGCCTCGACCTCGGTCTCGACGAAATATCGATATCTCTCACCGGGCTCGGTGCCGATGATCTTGTCACCGACCCTGATGTCGCGAAGCGGCTTCTGGCGCCCGTCGGCCATCATGATCAGTGTCTCCGGGGCCAGACAGTAGCGGCACTGGTGCAGACATCCGCGGCTTGGATTCACGGTCCAGCTGAAGGGCATATTCGACTGGCCCGGGACCTTGTTCAGGGCCGTCTTGGCCGCGACCTCATGGAACGTGATGCCCTCGAACTCTGGCGTGCGGACGCTGCGGACGAGTCCCTGCATGGGAATGAGCGGCGCCGTGCCCGGCGCCCCGGGGCCCGCTTGGATCTTCTGACTCTCCCATCGCATGCGACATATTCGAACACAGATTCGAAAGAAGATCTACAGGAGGCGAAAGAGCCTTCGATTCAGGATGCTCTCAGACAGAGTTCGCAGCCTTCTTGTCTCAAGCCGCCACACGGTCACTGGCCCCCTGGTGCAGAACGTCAGTACGCCACGGCGAACCGCGTGCGGTGATGCCTCGGCGCCTCAACCTCGTCCACCAGAGCGATGGCCAGGTCGGCCGCAGACAGGTCGGACCGGCCCTCATCATCTGTGAGCAGCACACCGGAATCATCCGTCCGGTAGGTGCCGCGGCGCTCGCCAGGGTTGAACGCGCCGAAGCCCGCGGCAGGGGAGACGAAGAACCAGTCCAGCGCTTCGTCGCTGCGCTGAAGGTCCCCCCATACCTCCGTCATCTCGAAAGCCTCCGGTTTGGCCTGTTCCGGGAACTTCGACGTCTCAATCAGACGGGGCCCATCGGGCGAGACCCGCAGAGAGCCGGCCCCACCGATCACGCCCAGCCGCACGCCGTGCTTCTCCACCATGGGGATCAGCCTCTCAGCCGCCTGTTTCACCTGCCCCAGCATGTCCTCACGCGGGGCAATCGCCACCAGAATCACCTCCGCGCCATCCATGAGGCCCGCAAGGAATCCCTCGTCCTTCACATCCCCGCTCACATAGTTCACACCCTCAGTCGGAGACTCAGGGGCTCGCCGTGAGACGGCAGTGACCTCGTGGCCGCGGGACGCAGCTTCGCTCGCGATGTGGGAGCCGGCGTAGCCGGTGCCGCCGAGAACAGTGATTCGAGCCATGGTGCCCTCCTGGGGAGTTGATGTGGTGCTGACGCCCCTGACAACGCCCGGAAGCGCCGAACCCTTCCGGGCCTACTGCTCGACGGTGTCGTCGAAGATCATCAGCGCCCCGCCGTCGTGATAGTTCGACACCCATACGGTCCCCGACAGTTCGTCGTAGGTGACCCCGATGGGGAACTCGCCCGCGGGAAGCGTCTCGATCTCATCCAGGGTCTCAGCATCGAACTTCGAGATCGTGTTGTCGTAATAGTTCGCTGCGAACAGAGCCGTGCCGTCGGCTGAGATGTCCATGGTGCGGGGCTCGCGGCCCGTAGGCGTCGAATCGATGACGTCGTTGGTGTCGGTGTCGAACGCGACGATCTGATCTGAGCCCGAGAAGGTCGCATACAGCACACCGCCCTCCGGCGAGAGCACCAAGTGCCGGGGCCGCTCGCCCTGGTTGTAGAACATCTCGGCTTCGCCGGTCTCCAGGTCCACCTCGTAGATCTCGTTCGCGTACATGGCCGTCACATACACCGTTCGGTTGTCCGGCATGGGAGCGATGCCCCGGGGCTGCGAGTTCAGGCGGATGCGTTGGGTGGTCTCACCGGACTCGGCATCCACTACCGACAGGTCGTGATCGCACCAGTTCGACACCAGCAGCGTCGAGGCATCCGGCGTCACAGACAGGTATTTGGGCACGCGTCCCACCTCGATGAAGTCATCCCAGGTGCCCTCTTCGACGCTGTAGCGGAACAGTGCAGTCGGCTCCACCGCGTCACCGTTGCGGCAGTCGTCATAGGCGTCCGCGCCGTAGTCGCGGAAGCGGTACTGAGAGACGTATGCGTACTCGCCGTCCTCGGTCCACACCGCCTCCACCGGGGCTCCGGTGACCTCGTCCGGGTAGCCCTCGACGCCGAAATCAGCAGGGTTCAGCGTCGCATCGAGCTCCTGGACCAGCTCCCGCTCCTGGGTGTCATACAGGGTGGAGTTGTTCCTGTAGATCATGTTGTTCGCGATGGCGAGGCCGCGACCGTTGGACACCACCGACTTGGGAAAGATCGAAGGCTCCGTGATCGACTCGGCGAAGGCGAAGCCTGTGGTGTTCGATGGGGGACGATCAGGGATCTCCTCGTCGCCGGGCACAGCATCGTCCTCGTCCGCAGGGTCAGCGTCGTCCCCGCCGTCCTGCTCATCCCTCTCGCCGGTGTCGCCTTCAAGGGTGGGGCTGGGGATGCTCTCCTGCTCGGTCTCTGCTGACTGCTCCCCGTCGTCACCGCCGCATGCGGAGAGCATCACGGACAATCCGGCGCCGAGCACGAGCAGGCGCAGGGGGAGCGGGCGGGATTCAGTCATGATGCCTCACATCTGGACCTGGACAGTTCCCGCGATTCTGTCATGGGCGCCCCTGCCATCCGGGGATATCAGCAGCACGGGAAGGACCAGCAGCAGCATGGCGGTGCGGAGGCTGGACCATGCGAGCCCCGGCAGGGCTGGGCCGGACCCGGATCCCAGTCGCACCACCTGCGTCCGGACGAGTCGCTTGCCGATCGTCACACCGAGCAGGCCCACCAGCACCACATGCGTCAGCACGAAGATGCCCAGCGTTGCGAGCTCATTGAAGCTGAAGAAGGTGAGCGAGATCAGGGAGGCGATTCCCCAATCGATGAACAGGGCCAGCACCCTCCGCCCGAAAGGCGCCATCGCGCCCGGACCATCAGCTGGCAGCCCCAAAACGTCGCCGGGGTATCCGTCGTCATCTCGATCTGGGCTCACAGGCGACAAGTGTACGTCTGAGAGCCTCCGTTAACATGCCGGAAACATTTGCGTGACCAGCGGGAAACCGGAGAGTCGGTAGTGTGTCACGTGTCTGCCTGAGTCAGCTTCTGCTGCCGCTCAGGAGTCCGATGACCGACTCACACGATGAGGAGCAGTACCGCATGTTCTCCAGCCCCCAGGAAGTTCTCGACTACATCAAGAACGAGGACGTGAAGTTCGTCGACGTCCGCTTCACGGATCTGCCAGGCCTTCAGCACCACTTCAACGTCCCCGCGCACACCGTGGACATGGACTTCTTCGAAGACGGACAGCTCTTCGACGGATCCTCCATTCGCGGATTCCAGGGCATCCAGGAGTCGGACATGCAGCTGATTCCGGACCCCACCACGGCCTTCCTCGACGAGTACCGCGTGGCGAAGACCCTGGTGATGACCTTCTCCATCATCAACCCCCGCACCGGCGAGCCGTACGCCCGTGACCCCCGCGGAGTCGCCAAGAAGGCCGAGGAGTACCTCGCATCCTCCGGCATCGCAGACACCGCCTTCTTCGGCCCCGAGGCAGAGTTCTTCCTCTTCGACGAGGTCTCCTACAGCAATGCGCCGAACGAGTCCTTCTTCAAGCTCGGCGCACGCGAAGCCGGCTGGGGCTCAGGCAACAGCGGCGAGTACGGCGTCCCGGACGCCCACAAGCTCGCCACCAAGGGCGGCTACTACCCCGTGACCCCGCAGGACAAGACGGCTGAGGTCCGCGACGAGATCGTCCTGGCCCTTGAGCGCGCCGGCCTGTCCGTCGAGCGCTCGCACCACGAGGTGGCAGCGCCGGGCCAGCAGGAGATCAACTACAAGTTCAACACTCTGACGCTCGCCGCAGACGACGTCCAGAAGTTTAAGTACGTCGTGAAGAACACCGCTGCCAACTACGGCTACGCAGCGACCTTCATGCCCAAGCCAGTCTTCGAGGAGAACGGCTCCGGCATGCACTGCCACCAGTCGCTGTGGAGCGGCGGAGAGCCGCTGTTCTACGACGAGGCCGGCTACGCGAACCTCTCCGACACCGCTCGTTGGTACATCGGCGGCCTGCTGAAGCACGCCGATGCGGTGCTGGCCTTTGCCAACCCGACCGTCAACTCGTACAAGCGTCTCGTGAAGGGCTACGAGGCCCCGGTCTCTCTGGTGTACTCCCAGGGCAACCGCTCCGCGGCCATCCGTATCCCCATCACCGGCTCCAACCCCAAGGCCAAGCGCATCGAATTCCGTGCGCCCGACGCCTCGGGCAACCCGTACCTGGCTTTCGCCGCCATGATGATGGCAGGCCTGGACGGCATCAAGAACCGCATCGAGCCCCACGAGCCTGTCGACAAGGACCTCTACGAGCTCCCAGCCGACGAGCTCAAGGACATCCCCCAGGCGCCGGGCAGCCTCGAAGAGGCCCTGGCCGCGCTCGAGGCCGACCACGACTTCCTCCTCGAAGGCGGCGTGTTCACCGAAGAGCTCGTTCAGGCATGGATCGAGTACAAGCACGAAGAAGAGATCGACCCGATCCGCATGCGGACCACCCCCGCAGAGTTCGACCTGTACTTCAGCGTCTGATTCTCGGCTGAGCCGAACAGCAGCAAGGGCCCCGTCGTTGAGGCGGGGCCCTTGCGCGTCTGCAGTCCGTTCAGGGCTCCTCACTGCGCAGGCCAGCGTCTGCGGCGAGCCTATGAAGCGTCTTCAGTGCCGTGCTGACCGATCGAGTGCTTCCGCGCTCCTGCCGGACGTGAGCCACTACCCTGCGCTGGACCGCCGGACGATGCAGCGAGCGGATGCTCACCCGTGGGGCCGCGTCCTGGAGAGCCAGACGAGTCAGCACCGTGATGCCAACTCCAGCCTCCACGAGGCTCAGGGCGGCGTAGTGATCATCGAGCCGGGCCACCACATTCGGTGTGAAGCCGGCCGCTCTGCACGCGGACCGGATGATCCTGCTGGCCGGGGTCTCGAAGATGTCGTGGTCGACCCACAGCTCCTCCGCCAGCTCGTGCACGGCAACGACGTCCCGACTCTCGAGGTGATGACCAGCCGGCAGGGCCACATCGAACTCCTCGATGCCCAAGGGGCGTCGGAGATATCCGGGGAGGTGCTCGGAAGGGGCTTCGAGGCTCTCCTGGCGCACGTCGATGTCCGGCGGATGGAACGGGCTGCCGGCCGGCGCCTCGTTGAGACTGATCTCCACCACGATGCCCGGGGAGATCTGCCGCACGGCCGCCACCACATGCGGGAGCCATTCCTTCGCGGCCGAGGAGAACGACGACAGCGTGAGCTGATTGCCCTGACCGCGGCGCATGTCCTCGGCGGTGCGCTCCACGCGCTGCAGCGCCGCCAGAGCATCCCCTGCCTGCTCTGAGAGCTGCAGCGCAGCGGCGGTGGCCTGAAGGCCCCGGCCCCGTCGAGTGAAGAGCTCAAGCCCCGTCTCATGGGCCAGCTCCGCCATGTGCTGACTGACTGTCGCGGGGGAGTAGTGGAGACTGCGCGCTGCAGCTTGGAATGACCCCGCAGCGACGACGGCCTGCAGGACACGGAGGCGCTGTGGGTTCATCATCCATCTATTATTAGTCACTGCCGATCAATACTTCGAAAAAGATTGCTTGTCACGATGTATCTCTGCCGCGAGGATGAACGACGTGAATCTTGCCAGCTATGCGGGCCTCCTTGCCGCGGCCTTCGTCGTTGCCGTCACCCCAGGTCCCGACACGATGCTCTCCCTGCGCTGCGCGCTGTCCTCGCGCAGGGCCGGGGTCGGCGCAGCGACAGGGTCGTGCACGGCGATCTTCCTGTGGGCGGCACTGACAGCCTCCGGCCTCGCTGCGGTCTTTCAGGCGTCGCCCGTCGCCTACGACATACTGCGCACGGTGGGAGGGAGCTACCTCCTGTTTCTGGCGACACGGGCGATCATCACGGCGCGCCGCCGCATGAATGCGCCGCTTCTGCAGGCCGTCGGAGCTGGCGGGCCGGGCCTCAGCCCCGACGCTGCACGGGTCGTTGAAGAAGGCGCCCAGAAGCCTCCCACCCTGCGTTCGGGCTTCTTCGCGGGGCTTGCCACCTGCATGACCAACCCCAAGGTCGCCCTCTTCTTCCTGGCGCTGTTTCCCCAGTTCATGCCCGAGGACGGCACGCTGCTCTTCGCCGTCGTCGTCATGGGCGGCACCGTCGCCTGCACCATGTACGCCTATCTCATCGGAGTGGTCCTTCTCGTCGACGCGGCCAATCGCTGGCTCTCCAACCCCCGCGTGACCGGTTGGATCGAGATGGTCAGTGGGCTGATCCTGCTGGCGCTGGGCGCGTACATGGCCGTGTCCGGGACTCTGGCTCTGCTTCTCTGACTCCGCGCGCCTGCACAGCATTTAGGATGTTCTGGTGACTCCCGAAGAACTCTCCTCCGCCGTGAAGACCGTGCTCCACCAGGCCGTCGAGGCCGGCGAGCTGAACCTCACCGTCCCGGACGAGATCCGAGTGGAGCGGCCCAAGAGCCGCGAGCACGGAGACTGGGCCACCAATATTGCGCTGCAGGTGGCCAAGCAGGCCGGCATGCCCCCCAGGCAGCTTGCTGAGACCCTCGCTGCCAGGCTCCGCGAGCATGAAGGGATCTCCGCGGTCGAGATCGCCGGCCCCGGCTTCATCAACATCACCGTAGACGCTGCCGCCGCCGGCCAGCTCGCGCGGACCATCGTAGAGTCGGGCGCGACCTTCGGCCACAACGAGGTCCTGAGCGGGCACACCGTGAACCTCGAGTTCGTCTCGGCCAACCCCACTGGGCCCCTCCACATCGGGCACACGCGGTGGGCCGCTCTGGGCGACGCCGTGGGACGGCTCCTGCGAGCTTCAGGGGCGAACGTGACCACGGAGTACTACATCAACGACGCCGGCAACCAGATGAACGTCTTCGCCGCAAGCGTCCTGGCACGCCTCCGCGGGGAGAGCGTCCCGGAGGGGGGCTACCCGGGCGAGTACGTGGTCGAGCTTGCCGACAGCGCCGCAGCCAAGCGCCCAGAGCTGCGGGACATGCCCGATGCTGAGGCGCTGCCCCTGGTGCGAGAGCTGGCATACCAGGAGCAGCTCTCGCTCATCCGCAGCACGCTCAATGCCTTCGGCGTGCACTTCGACGAATGGTTCTCCGAGAGCACCCTCCATTCCGGCGGGCACATCAGTGACGCCATCGCCACGCTGCGCGAGCAGGGGCACGTCGAGGACCGCGACGGGGCCATCTGGCTGCGGACCACCGACTTCGGAGACGACAAGGACCGCGTTCTCATCAAGGCGGACGGGGAGCCGACGTACTTCGCCGCAGACGCCGCCTACTACCTGTCCAAGCGCAGCCGCGGCTTTGAGGAGAAGATCTATCTCCTGGGCGCAGACCACCACGGCTACGTGGGACGGCTCAAGGCCATAGCAGCCTGTGCGGGCGATGACCCCAAGAAAAACATTGAGATCCTCATCGGTCAGCTCATGAGCGTCAAGGGCGCCAAACTCTCGAAGCGCGCCGGCAACATCATCGCGCTCGACGACCTCATTCAGTGGCTCGGAACCGACGCCCTGCGCTACACCTTGGCGCGCTACCCCGCGGACTCACCGATCGATGTCGACCCCGACCTGCTGCAGTCCCGCACCAACGACAACCCCGTGTTCTACGTCCAGTACGCACACGCCCGGGCATGCAACGCGG
The DNA here is from genome assembly GCF_007922635.1 of Nesterenkonia sp. NBAIMH1. Taxonomy (NCBI): domain Bacteria; kingdom Bacillati; phylum Actinomycetota; class Actinomycetes; order Micrococcales; family Micrococcaceae; genus Nesterenkonia; species Nesterenkonia sp. NBAIMH1. Next base: position 137,856 of record NZ_CP042335.1, on the reverse strand, counting down.
CTCGCAACGCCGAGGCGCACGGCGTGGACCGGCAGACGTTCGACGCCGCGCTCCTCACGCACCAGACGGAGGAGGAGCTGCTGGCCCACCTGGGGCAGTTCCCCTCAGTGGTCGCCTCAGCCGCCGAGCTGCGGGAGCCCCACCGCGTCGCGCGATACCTCGAAGGGCTCGCTGCGGCCTACCACGGCTGGTACGCCGCATGCCGCATGGCCCCGTCCACCCACCAGGACGGAACGACCGATCCCGTCAGCGACCTCAACCGCAGCCGGCTCTGGCTCAACGATGCCGCCGTGCAGGTGCTCCACAATGGGCTGAGCCTCCTCGGCGTCAGCGCACCAGAGAAGATGTGAGACCGACCATGACTGTTCAGCCCCACCCCCTCGCCCCCTCGTGGCTGTCCCCTCGCAGCTCATCTGAGGATCTCGAGCAGAAGCTCCTTCCCTCGGATGCAGGCCGCTCCGAGCAGGGAGAGCTGACTTTCGGCGGGATACCTGCCTCCGAGCTCGCCGCGACCTACGGCACTCCGCTCTACGTGGTCTCCGAGACCGACTTTCGCGCCCGTGCCCGTGCCTTCCGCGAAGCGTTCTCGGAGGCATTTGCGCCCGAGGCTGAGGTCGACGTGTTCTACGCCGGCAAGGCTTTCCTGACGACCCACGCAGCACGATGGGCCGCAGAGGAGGGTCTGAACATCGACACCGCCAGCGGGGGCGAGCTGGCGCTGGCCCTCGCTGCAGGCGTCGATCCGGCTCGGATCGGACTGCACGGGAACAACAAGTCCGACGCCGAGATCGAACACGCCCTGCAGGTCGGCGTCGGAAGAATCATTGCCGATTCGCTCGACGAGCTCTCCCGCATCTCCGAGCTCGCCGTCCGGCTCGGGGTGACGGCGCCCGTCATGCTGCGGCTGACTCCAGGAGTGCACGCATCGACCCACGAGCACATCGCCACCGCACACGAGGACCAGAAATTCGGGCTCTCGCTCACTCCGGTGGGCCCTGAGGCGTCTGCCCTCACCGCGGGAGGCGCTGCCGATCAGTCAGTGCAGAACAGCGGCCAGCACCGAGGCTCACCCGCCTGGGCGGCGGCAGAGGCTGCGCTGAACCTTGCGGGCGTGGAGCTGGTCGGCGTGCACTGCCACATCGGCTCGCAGATCTTCGAGCCGGACGGCTTCGAGCTCGCGGCCCAAAGGCTCATCCAGTTCCTCGCGGCCGTGCGGGACGCTCACGGAGTCGAGCTCGCCGAACTCGACCTCGGCGGCGGCCACGGCATCGCCTACACCGAGGCGGACACCCCCCGGCATCCGCAGGAGATCGCAGCCGCACTGGCCAGCACGGTCAAGGAGGCGTGCCTCGAGTGCGCGGTGGATGTTCCGCGCATCAGCATTGAGCCCGGCCGCGCGATCGCCGGCCCTGCCGGCGTCACGCTGTACACGGCTGGGGTGACCAAAGACGTTGTCGTCGAAGCAGGGGTGACACGTCGATACATCGCCGTCGACGGAGGAATGGGCGACAACGCTCGCCCAGTTCTGTACGACGCGGACTATTCAGCGCTCCTCGCGTCTCGGCCCCAGGAGGGAGAGCACAGCCTGTCTCGCATCGTGGGCAAACACTGTGAGTCCGGCGACATCGTGGTGCGAAACGTATACTTGCCGACGGCTGTGAGCAGGGGAGACCTTCTCGCTGTGCCGGCCACGGGAGCGTACTGCCATTCGCTGTCGAGCAACTACAACTACCTCACACGTCCGGCCGTCGTCAGTGTCGCGGGAGGTCGCTCTGAGGTGCTCATCCGCCGCGAGACAGTCGACATGATGCTCTCCCGGGACACCGGCTACGCAGCTGAAGCGCGATGAAGACATACACACCGCAACGGATGAAGGGGTGAACGTGGCTGAGCCCATCACTATCGGACTGCTCGGAGCCGGCAGCGTCGGAGCGCAGGTCGCACGCACGCTGGTGGAGGAGAGGGAGCTCATCTCCGCCAGGGTCGGAACCCCGGTCCGACTGGCCGGCGTGGCCGTGCGCGACGTGGAGAATCCCCGCGACTGGCGCATTCCCCGAGAGCTTCTGACCACTGACGCCGAGCGTCTGGTCGACGAGGTCGACTTGGTCATCGAGCTCATCGGCGGCTTCGATCCGGCCGCAGGACTCATCGAGCGGGCGCTGCGTCAGGGAACCGCTGTGGTGACTGGAAACAAGGCCCTCCTGGCGGCCCAAGGCGCTCAGCTCCACGCGCTGGCCGACGAGGCGGGCGCGCTGCTTCGCTATGAAGCCTCCGTCGGCGGTGCCATCCCCATCCTTCGTCCTATCGAGGACTCGCTCTCGGGCGACCGCATCACCAAGGTGATGGGCATCGTCAACGGGACCACCAACTACGTGCTGGATCAGATGGACACCACCGGAGCTGCCTTCGGCGACGCCCTGGCCGAAGCGCAGAAGCTGGGCTACGCCGAGGCGGACCCCACCGCAGACGTAGAGGGTCACGATGCCGCTGCCAAGGCCGCGATCCTCGCCACTCTCGCCTTCCACGCCCCCTTCACCATCGACGACGTCTACTGCCAGGGCATCAGCGATGTCACGCCCGATGACATCGAAGCGGCGGCGCTGTCCGGCTATGTGATCAAGCTCCTTGCGATTGTGGAGCGGCGAAGCTCTGGTGCAGTGCTCCGGGTGCACCCCACGCTGCTGCCTCGCACCCACCCCCTCGCGACTGTTCGCGGCGCCTTCAACGCCGTATTCGTGGTGGCTGAGAACGCCGGAGAGCTGATGTTCTACGGTCAGGGGGCCGGTGGGGTTCCCACATCGAGCGCCATCATGGGCGATGTCGTCGCGGTGGCCCGGCGCCTGCGCTCCGCAGTGCCGGAGACGCCGCTGCTCTCCGACGCCGAAGACCTGGAGCCGCTGAGCATCGAGGCCGCAGAGACTCAGTACTACATCGATATGCAGGTGGCAGACCAGGAGGGTGTGATCGCAGAGATCGCCCGCGTCCTCGCCGACCACCGCGTCTCCATCGAATCGATGCGGCAGCCTGGCTCAGTCAGCCCCGAGGGGGAGGTCGAGGACTCGGCCGGCAGCGACGCAGGCGCGCAGGTCCAGATCGTCACGCACAAGGCCCAGGAGCGGCACCTCCGCGCGACCGTGGAGACGCTGGAGTCCCTCGACGTGGTGCAGTCCATCAGCTCCGTGCTTCGGGTCGAAGTCGAGCAGTAGTCCGCAGCGTCGGAGAATAAGGAGACCCATATGGCGCACTTGTGGCGCGGAGTCATCAACGAATACGCCGACCGGCTCCCGGTGACGGAGGACACCAGGGTCATCACCCTGGGCGAAGGCGGGACCCCGCTGGTCCGTGCGCCGCACCTGTCTGAACTGGTCCAGGGCGACGTCCGCCTCAAGGTCGAGGGCATGAACCCGACGGGCTCCTTCAAGGACCGCGGAATGACGATGGCCATCACCGCGGCGGTGGCCGACGGCGCGAAGGCGGTCGTCTGCGCATCGACGGGCAACACCTCCGCCTCGGCAGCCGCCTACGCCACCCAGGCCGGCCTCACCTGCGCCGTCCTTGTGCCGGCGGGAAACATTGCGGTGGGCAAACTCTCCCAGGCTGTGGCCCACGGCGCGGAGATCATCCAGATCGACGGCAACTTCGACGATGGTTTGGAGATCGCTCGCAAGCTCTCGGAGTCCTACCCCGTCTTCCTGGTCAACTCTGTGAATCCGAGCCGCATCGAGGGTCAGAAGACCGCAGCGTTCGAAGTGGTGGACGTCTTGGGCGATGCGCCCGACTTCCACCTCCTCCCCGTGGGCAACGCCGGCAACATCACGGCGTACTGGAAGGGATACCGCGAGTACTGCGAAGACGGGCCCGCGACCCGTACGCCGATCATGTGGGGCTTCCAGGCGGCCGGCGCGGCCCCCATCGTCGCCGGGCACCCCATCACGGAGCCGGATACGGTGGCGACCGCGATCCGCATCGGCAAGCCCGCCTCATGGGACGCCGCCGAGGCCGCACGCGATGAGTCAGCCGGCCTCATCGAGGCTGTCACCGACGAGCAGATCCTCCATGCCCACCGGTGGCTCTCAGCCAAGGAGGGAGTATTCGTCGAACCTGCCTCCGCGTCCGGCGTGGCCGGGCTGCTGGCGAAGCACGAGGCCGGGCAGGTTCCCGCTGGCAAGACCTGGGTCATCACGGTGACGGGCCACGGGCTCAAGGACCCCGAGTGGGCAGTCAACAACCCCGAGGTGGTGGGCGCGGACGGTGCGCGCGACTTCACGACGCAGGTGCCGGCCGACGTCGAGACCATCGCCCGAACCTTGGGCCTCTGATCGTCAGTGATGCTTGAGGAACTCCCCGACCCGCTGATCGGAGCGCGCCGATTCACTCTGACGGTGCCTGCGACCAGCGCGAACCTAGGTCCCGGCTACGACAGCATGGGCATTGCTCTGGACCTTCGCGACACGGTCGAAGTGTTCGCCGAGCCGCGTCGGGTGCACGATGCCGCTCAGGTGCGCGTGACGGTCACCGGCGAGGGGGCCGCTGATCTCCCGCAGGACGGATCGCACCTGGTGGTCTCTGTGGCAGAGCGAATTCTGGCCGAGCGCGGCTACCGGCTGCCGGACCTTGTAGTCACCGCTCATAACGTGATCCCCCATTCACGGGGTCTGGGCTCGTCCGCGGCGGCCATCGCGACGGCTGTCGAGCTTGCCTCCCAACTCCTTGCAGAGACCGTGCGCGGCGAGCTCAGCGCCGACGAGCAGCTTCAGATCGGGTCGCGCCTCGAGGGTCACCCCGACAACTACGTGCCGGCGCTTCGCGGCGGCGCGGCCGTATCCTGGGAACGCCAAGCGGACCCCAACGGCGCCCGGCTCTTCGCCACAGCTCGCCTTCCTCTGCACAGCTCACTCACGTGCGTGGCCGCTGTGCCCAACTCTGCCCAGTCGACCAAGGAAGCCAGGCAGCTTCTTCCCGAGCTTGTGCCGCATCGCCAGGCGGCCCGCAACTCGTCTCGATCTGCTCTTCTCGTCCACGCGCTCACTGCAGATCCGACCCTGCTGCTCGAGGCCACAGAGGACTCCCTGCATCAGGAGTATCGCCGCTCGGCCTTCCCCACCTCTATGAGCCTGGTCGACGCTCTCCGAGGGGAGGGATGGGCTGCGGTCGTTTCCGGCGCTGGGCCGACGGTCCTGGTGATCACCACCGAGAGCGCCGCGCCCGACGCAGCGGCACGGATTCGAACATGGGACGAGTCGCAGGGCGGCGCCGTTCGCTTCATCCCCCAGATCCTGCCGATCACGGATGCAGGTGTTACAGTGGAGTCAACCCCGCGGTGATGTGACCGGACCATAGAATATGTGCTGGCAGCACTGCACCAGGGGATCATCGCGGCTCTCCCATGCAGCGTGCATCAATTTTTGGGGAGAGCTGATCTTGCAATTCCTACGGCGCCTTCTGACGCGCCGTTGATGAGACCGCAGGCCAATATATGCCACGACGCTCATTGAGCCTGCCCGACGAGGGAGAAGGAAACCTTCGTGACAGAAACCACCACTGCGACCCCAGAGGTCGACAACGCTGAGCAGAACGACAGCAGCTCGGCAGCCGGCGGGGGACTCGCCGGACTCAAGCTTCCTCAGCTGAAGACTCTGGCCTCCCAGCTCGGCATCCCCGGCGCTTCCAGAATGCGCAAGTCCGACCTGGTTCAGGCCATCTCCGCCCACCAGCGGGGCGGCAGCTTCGCTGAGAAGAAGACTGAGGGCGAGAAACCCGCCGCAGAGCCGCAGGCGTCGGAGTCCGCACCGGCAGCCGATCACGGCGCCGCCGAGCAGAACGGCTCCGAGAAGAATGGCCGCAACGGTCACGCGCAGCAGGGCGACGAGTCCTCCTCGGAGAGCCAGTCCGGCGGCGAGAAGGAAGAGGGCGGCCGCAGTCGCAGCCGCAATCGCCGCAACCGCGGCCGCGGCGGCTCCGACGGGCAGAACGACTCCCAAGGCGGCAGCGACCAGTCTCCCAAGGGCGAGCAGGCGCCCAAGAGCGCCGAAGGTCGGGACGGCTCAGAGCGCGATGCATCCGGAGAGCAGGACGGCGACCAGTCGAACGGCCGCCCACAGGGTGACCGCCGCGGCGGGGACCAGGACGCGCGCGGCGACGGCGACAGCGACGGCGAGGGCGGCGGACGCAATCGAAACCGCCGCAACCGCAACCGCAAGGACCGCAACAAGCGTGGCCGCGGACCCGAGCAGGACGGCGAGGAGCAGGTCAGCGAAAACGACCAGCTGATCCCCATCGCCGGCATCATCGATGTCCTCGACAACTACGCATTCGTTCGGACCTCGGGGTACCTGCCCGGGCAGAACGACGTGTACGTGTCCATGCAGCAGGTGAAGAAGAACGGCCTCCGCAAGGGCGACGTCGTCACCGGCTTCATCAAGGCACCAGGCGAAGGCGGCCCGACCGAACAGCCGCAGGGCGGCGGCGGAGGCAGGAACCAGAAGGGCGGCAAGAACCGCGCGAAGTTCAATGCCCTCGTCAAGGTCGAAAAGGTCAACGGCCGTCCGGTCGAGTCCAACGACGACCGGGTCGACTTCAACAAGCTGACTCCGCTCTACCCGCAGGAGCGCCTGCGCTTGGAGTCCAACGACCCCAAGGCCGTCGGTCCACGAGTCATTGACCTGATCTCACCGATCGGCAAGGGCCAGCGCGGTCTCATCGTTTCGCCTCCCAAGGCCGGAAAGACGATGATCCTGCAGGCGGTGGCGAACGCGGTCAAGCAGAACAACCCCGAGGTCCACCTCATGATGGTGCTCGTGGATGAGCGACCGGAAGAGGTCACCGACATGCAGCGAACCGTCGACGGTGAGGTCATTGCCTCCACCTTCGACCGTCCTGCCGATGACCACACCACGGTGGCCGAGCTCGCCATCGAGCGCGCCAAGCGTCTCGTAGAGCTCGGAAAGGACGTCGTCGTCCTTCTTGACTCCATGACTCGTCTGGGACGCGCCTACAACCAGGCCGCACCGGCTTCCGGCCGCATCCTCTCCGGCGGTGTGGACGCTTCGGCTCTGTACCCGCCCAAGCGCTTCTTCGGCGCCGCACGCAACATTGAGAACGGCGGATCGCTGACCATCCTGGCTACTGCCCTGGTGGAGACCGGCTCCAAGATGGACGAAGTCATCTTCGAGGAGTTCAAGGGCACCGGCAACATGGAGCTGCGGCTCTCGCGCCAGCTGGCTGACAAGCGCATCTTCCCCGCAGTGGATGTCACCGCATCCTCGACGCGGCGCGAGGAGGCCCTGCTCAGCCCTGATGAGGTCAAGATCATGTGGAAGCTCCGCAGGGTGCTCTCCGGCCTGGACCAGCAGCAGGGACTCGAGCTGCTGATGTCCAAGCTCAAGGAGACGCAGTCGAACGCAGAGTTCCTTATGCTGACCCAGAAGACCACACTGGGCGACAACGGCAAATAGCGTTCCGAAAGAGACCCCGTCGGCCTTCATGCGCCGGCGGGGTCTTTTCGGATCTGCCCGCCTTCGCCGAACCAGCCAGAAAGTCACTGATGAGCACAGAGAACAACCCGCGGATGTTCGACTCCGTCGAGGCGCTGCTTCAGGAGCACGCCGAGATCCAGGAGCAGATGGCCGACCCGGAGACGCACAACGATCAGGCGCTTGCGCGTCGCCTGGGACGTCGATACGCCCAGCTGAACGGAGTGGTGGAGGCTCATAAGCGGTGGAAGAGGCTTCAGGGCGACTTGGCCGCCGCATCGGAGATGGCGGAGGAGGACGCGGACTTTGCCGCGGAGGTGCCCGAGCTGCAGACCGCCATGGAGGAGGCCTCCGAACGCCTGCTGCGCATGCTCATCCCACGTGACGAGAACGACGCCCGCGATGCCATCGTCGAGATCAAAGGCGGAGCCGGAGGGGATGAGGCAGCAATCTTCGCCGGCGATCTGCTGCGCATGTATTCCCGCTACGCGGATGCCAAAGGCTGGAAGACGGAGCTTCTCGCGGCCACGCCGTCTGAGGCCGGCGGGTACAAGGACGTTCAGATTGCGGTCAAGGGGCGCTCGAACGATCCGGCTGAGGGCGTCTATGCGCACCTGAAGTTCGAAGGCGGAGTGCACCGTGTCCAGCGGGTGCCCGAAACGGAGTCCCAGGGCCGCATTCACACCTCCGCTGCCGGAGTGCTCGTTATGCCCGAGGTCGAGGAGCCGGAGGAGGTGGAGATCAGCCAGAACGATCTGCGCATCGATTATTTCCGATCCTCCGGACCAGGAGGACAGAGTGTGAACACGACTGACTCTGCAGTGCGCATCACCCATGAGCCGACAGGCATTGTCGTGTCCATGCAGAACGAGAAGTCGCAGCTGCAGAATCGTGAAGCTGCGATGCGCGTCCTGCGATCCCGGCTCCTGGCGCATCAGCAGGAGCAGATTGACGCGGAGAACGCCCAGGCCCGAAAGTCGCAGGTCCGCACCATGGACAGGTCCGAGCGCATTCGCACCTACAACTTTCCGGAGAACCGGATTGCTGACCACCGGACCGGTTACAAGGCGTACAACCTCGACTCTGTCATCAACGGAGATCTCGAAGCCGTGGTTCAGTCCTGCATCCAGCTGGATGAGGCTGAGCGTTTGGCCTCCCTGGCGCACCATGACGACTGAGCTGGAGCAACGGCTCAAGAACGCTGCCGCCGAACTCGCCGAAGCGGGTGTGCCGACGCCCCGGGTGGACGCTGAGCTCCTGGCCTCGCACGTACTGAATCTCAGCAGGGGAGAGGTGCAGGTCAAAGCGATGGTGGGCCTGGAGCTGGACCACGGCTCGGTTGGCGAATTTCAGCGTCTGATCGAAGAGCGAGCGCGACGAGTGCCGTTGCAGCACCTGACCGGATCGGCACCATTCCGCACACTCGAGCTCCGTGTCGGGCCGGGAGTGTTCGTGCCTCGCCCCGAGACAGAGGCTGTCGTGGACGTAGCGCTCGCGGAGATCGATCGGCTGCTCGGCCTGGGGGTCGCGGTGCCTCGCATCGTAGACCTGGGGACCGGAGCGGGCACCATCGCGGCATCCATCGCCGCGGAGCGGCCGCAGTGCGACGTGCATGCAATAGAGGTCTCGGAGGCGGCGGCAGCGTGGGCTGCGCTCAACTTCTCGCGGCTGCCCCAGCACGCTGCCCAAGTGCGACTCCACGTTCAGGACCTTCGTGATTTTGAGCAGGACGGCTTTGATGTGGTCGTTTCGAACCCGCCCTATATTCCGCCGTCCATGGTGCCCACCGAACCCGAGGTGCACGAGCATGACCCCAGAACGGCCCTCTACGGCGGGGGAGAGGACGGCCTCGAGATGCCCCGCGAGGTGATCGCCGCGGCCCAGCGAGTCCTGACGCGCGACGGCTGGTTCATCCTGGAGCATGCAGAAGTGCAGGCGGAGGCCCTGTTGGACATCTGCGCGGCTGAGCCTGATCTCGGTGACGTTCGTACGCACCATGACCTCACGGGCAGGCCGCGGGCCACGTCTGCGCGCCGCAGGTCGGAGCGTGCTCACAGCGGGAAGCCTGAAGGCGTGGAAGAATACCGCGCGTGAGTGAGACCTTCGACGCGTCCGACCCCCAGGCCCGCACAGCGGGGATAGCTGCCGTCAAAGAGGCGGCTCAGCGCGGCCAAGCAGTCGTCGTGCCGACCGACACCGTCTACGGGATCGGTGTGGACGCCTTTTCGCCGCAGGCTGTCGCAGTCCTCCTCGCCGCCAAAGGGCGGGGCCGCTCCATGCCGCCGCCGGTGCTCGTCGCCAGGCCCGAAGTGATGGAGGCCTTAGCCGCTGAGATTCCCGACGCGGCGCGCAGTCTCACCGAGGCGTTCTGGCCCGGTGGGCTGACAGTCATCCTGCAGGCTCAAGGATCGCTCGCATGGGACCTCGGGGACACACGCGGCACCGTTGCGCTCCGGATGCCCGCCGACGAGCTTGCCCTTGAGGTGCTGGGAGCCGTAGGGCCCATGGCCGTCTCCTCCGCCAACCGAACGGGCATGCCGGCGGCGACCACGGCAGCGGCTGCTGAGTCCATGCTCGCCGAATCGGTCGCCGTCTACCTCGACGACGGAGAGCGAGTCAGCATCCCGCCGTCGACCATTGTGGACTGTACGGGCGAACACCCTCAGGTGGTCCGAGACGGGACCATCTCCTTGGCGGAGCTCAGGGCCGTCGTCCCCGAGGTGCGCGAGCTGGACGAGGGGCCTGCTTCGGCTTCATGATCTACTTCCTCATCGTCCTGGCGATCTCGGCAGTCGTCACCTTCGTCCTGACGCCGCCGGTGCGCCGGCTCGGTATGCACCTGGGGATCTACACCTCCATCCGCGCCCGGGACATCCACACCCAGGTGAAGCCTCGATGGGGCGGGCTCGCCATGTACGGCGGAATGGTGGTGGCCCTCGGGGCCGCCTCGCTGATCCCCTACCTCTCCGGCCTCTTCGAGGAACCCGCTCGCATAGCGGGGATCGTCGGCGCCATGACGCTGATCCTGCTGACGGGATTGGCCGATGATGCGTGGGACATTCACTGGGTCACAAAGCTCGCCGCTCAGGTCGGTGCGGCCACCATTCTCGTCCTGTCCGGAACTCGGCTCGAAGTGGCCCCAATGGGCCGCTTCGAACTGGACGACGGGCTGCTGCAGGCTGTCCTGACGGTATTCGTCGTCGTTGCAACCATCAACGCGTTCAACTTCATCGACGGTCTGGACGGCCTGGCCGCGGGGGTGGCCGCCATTGGCGGGGCAGCGTTCTTTCTCTACAGCTACATGCTGACCCTGCAGCTCCACGAGTTCACCGTCTCCAACCTGACCACGCTGCTGATGGCGGTGCTGGTAGGCGCCTGCCTCGGGTTCCTGCCGCACAACTTCCATCCGTCGTCGGTGATCATGGGAGATACGGGGGCGATGCTGCTGGGCACGGTCATGGCAGCCGGAGCCTTGGTGGTGACGTCCTCTCTCGAGCTCTATGAGGAGAGCTTCCGCTTTATGAACGTGCCGGCCTATATGCCCGTGCTGCTGCCGCTGGCCGTCATGGTCCTTCCGATGCTTGACCTCGTCATGGCCGTAGCCCGCCGAACCGCCCGGGGGGCATCGCCCTTCTCCCCAGATCGGGGCCACCTCCATCACAAGCTTCTGGACGCTGGGTACTCGCATCCCCAAGCAGTGCTGCTCCTGTATATGTGGGCGGCGATCGTGGCCTTCGGGGGAGTCTCCTTCAACTTCATTCCCTGGCAGTGGGTCGTCCTCAGCGCCGGAGGCGGCCTCACCGCAGCTGCGGTGCTCACATTCACCCCGCGATTCCGCCGTCTCATTCGACGAAAAGGTGCCCCGTGAGGAACAGCTGGACAAGCATTGTGATCAGGACGACGGGCTCCGCCGCGCTGGCCTTGGGGCTCATGGTCGCACTCGCCGCCCTTCTCGGAGGAGGCGCCGCAGCGGCCTCATCAGCGATGGTGGGCAGTGCAGTGGTGCTGATGTTCCTGATGTCTCTCGTGCTCTTCGCCCTGGCTCAGCACTACCGGCCGGAGTGGGGTCCGATGGTCCTGCTCGCCGCATTTATTGCGAAGGTGGCGCTGATCGGCGGCACGCTGCTCCTCGCGCCTATACCTCACTGGCTCGACACCGTATGGACGGCCGTCACAGTGGTTGTGCTCCTCTTCGTATGGCAGGCCATGCTGGTGCTGGGCGTGTGGAAGATGCGCGCCACCGTGGAGCAGTGACGGGCCCTGCCGAGCCGCGGTGCCGTTTTTCTACATCCTGTAGTAGTGTTTGTGGGAGCGCCTGGGCGTGCTCTGGACCACTAAGTCTTTGATAGGCTCAGCGGTAGTCCGGGAAGTGCTTATGGCCTCGACTTTCCTCGCATCATTCAAATGGGTCTGAATCTGCTCAGGCTCATCGACGACCACCGAGAGGACCAGCGTTTGTCATCGCTAGCCCTGAGAGCCGCCGATGAGGGTGGGTTCCAGCCGCCTACGATCAACGACACTCACCTGCCGGATATCATTCCGTGGGGAGCCGAATGGGGAACCTTCTTCGGGAAGGCGATGCTCGTCCTCATCCTTTCGGTCATCTTCATCGTGTGGTTCTTCAACACGGCCATCCGCAGGAAGTCGCTCGTTCCTACGCGAACTCAGTTCATTGCGGAGTCGATCTACGGATTCGTCCGTCACACCATCAGCCGCGACGTGCTGGGCGAAAAGCACTTCAAGCCGTGGATTCCGTTCCTATTCGCGGTCTTCGTCTTCGTGCTGGTGAACAACCTGACCGGCGCTATTCCGCTGATCCAGATGCCCACCTTCTCGCACGCCGGAGTGGCGTACGCCATGGCGGCGATCATGTACGTGACCTGGATCGGCGTGGGACTGCAGAAGCACGGCCCGAAGTTCTTCTGGCTGTCAGTGGCCCCATCGGGCGTGCCCAAGCCGATTCTTCTGCTTCTGGTCCCGCTGGAGATCATCTCCAACTACATCGTGCGGCCCCTCACACACTCGCTTCGTATCATGGCGGTCATGCTCGCCGGCCACATGATCATGCTGGTTGCCGCTGTAGGAGCGGAGTACATGATCAGTCAGGGTGGCTTGCTGACCATCGGCGGCGTCGCCGCGATCGTCGGCGCGATTCCCATGTACTTCATCGAAATCCTTCTGATGGTCATCCAGGCGCTGGTCTTCACGCTGCTCACTGCGGTGTACATCCAGCAGGCCATCGAAGTCGACGCTCACTGACGCGTTCGCACCACATCCAAACTTCTAACTGAATAGCAAGCAGTACAAGTGTCCCCGCCGGCGGAAAAGTCGGCTATCTCACAGAAAGAGAGAACATGGAAGGCTCACTCAACCTGATCGGGTACGGCATCGCGGCCCTTGGCTCCGGCGTCGGCGTGGCTCTGATCTTCTTCGCTTACTTCCAGGCAGTCGCTCGTCAGCCCGAGGTGTCGCGCATCCTGCAGCCCCTGCTCTTCGTGGGCTTCGCTGCCGTCGAGGCGCTGGCCATTCTCGGATTCGTTCTGGTTCTGGTCGTCTAGCAGTTCGTCCGGCTCGCTTTGAGGTGCTCGGCTCGCTGGAGCCCCGCACCGCAATCAGTCCCAGACGAAACCCTTGAGAGAAACAGGTGTAGACATGATCAGCGCAGACGTGATCCGCGCAGCCGATGACTACGGCGGAAACCCACTGGTCCCCAACTGGTGGGAGGCCGGCACTGCGGCTGTCTCCTTCTTGGTGCTGCTCTTCATCATCATGAAGTACGTCGCGCCCAAGTTCGAGGAGACCTACCAAGCGCGTGTGGCTGCCATCGAAGGCGGCATCAGCGAAGCCGAAGAGGCCAAGGCCGAGGCCGAAGCACTGAAGGCCGAATACGAGAAGAACCTCGCTGAATCGCGCGCCGCGGCGTCGCAGATCAGAGAAGAGGCTCGTGCCGAGGGGGCCCAGATCGTGGCTGAAGCCCAAGAAAAGGCTGCGGCTGAGTCAGGCCGCATCCGCGAGCAGGCTCAGGCGCAGATCGAAGCGGAGCGGGCTGCAGCTGCAGCCTCTCTCAAGGCTGACGTCGGTGCGCTTGCCTCGGAGCTGGCGGGCAAGATCGTCGGCGAGGCTCTTGAGGACGACGCTCGCTCGCAGCGCGTGGTCGACCGTTTCCTGGCTGATCTTGACGCTGAGCAGGCAGGAGCCTCCAAGTAATGGCAACGGTGACCACGGAATCCCTCGCGAGCCTGCAGTCAGACCTCGCAGAGACCCTTCGTGCTGCCGATCTGAAGGTCGCCGACGAGCTGTTCGCGGCCGTGGACGTCATGGACACATCCGCGTCGCTTCGCCGTTCGCTGACGGACCCTTCGAGGGAGCCCGCAGAGCGTGCCGGCGTCGTCCGACGACTGTTCGGCGACAAAGCGGCGAGCACCACGGTGGCGGTCCTGGAGGCTGTCGCGTCTCGGCGTTGGAGCAGGGCGAGAGATCTCTCTGACGCGGTGGAGACGCTCGCCGTCACCACCGTTGCGGCTGTTGCCGAGCGCGGAGGCCTTCACGGCCTTGAAGAGCTTGAGGCTCAGCTGCTCGGCTTCCGCCGGACCGTCTCCGAGTCCCATGAGCTGCAGCGCGCATTGGCTGACGGACAGGCGCCTGACGAGGCCAAGCAGAAGCTGGCCGCACGGCTCAGTCCTCAGGCCTCGTCCGAAGCTCGCCTTCTGATCGATCGAACGGTCACGGCCCCCCGTGGTCTGCGCCCGGCAGCTCTGCTGGCACGCTTCGCGGAGCAGGTGGCTGCGCGGCAGCATCGTTGGATTGCCCAGGTCACCGTGGCGAAGAGCCTCGACGGCTCCAACCTCGAGAAGCTTTCGACAGGTCTGAACCGCTACTTCGGACGAGAGCTGCGCTTAGACGTCGCCGTCGACCCCCGAGTGGTGGGCGGCATCCGAGTCCAGGTCGGCGATGAAGTGGTCGACTCGACCATGGCTGGCCGGCTGAACAGCCTCACCCGAAACATCACCAGCTGACCGGGCTTAGCCTGGTAGGCGACAGAAGTTTTTACAGACCCCCTCAGGGCCTGACCCCAGGCCTGATGACCAAGGAGAGCAGGAGACGCCGATGGCCGACTTGACCATCAACGCCGATGACGTCCGCAATGCACTGAATGAGTTTGCCGCGTCCTACGACCCGGGCAGCGCCGAGAAGACCGAAGTTGGTCGCGTGATCTCGGCGGCAGACGGCATCGCACGTGTCGAGGGCCTTCCCTCGGCCATGTCGAACGAGCTGCTGCGCTTCGAGGACGGCACGCTTGGCCTTGCCCAGAACCTTGACACCCGTGAGATCGGCGTCGTCGTGCTCGGCGAGTTCTCCGGCATCGAGGAGGGGCAGGAAGTGACGCGCACGGGTGAGGTGCTGTCAGTGCCCGTGGGCGACAAGTTCCTCGGCCGTGTCGTGGACCCCCTGGGCAACCCCATCGACGATCTCGGCGACATCGAAGCAGAGGGCCGACGAGCGCTCGAGCTGCAGGCGCCGGGAGTGACCCAGCGCCAGTCCGTCGGCGAGCCCCTGCAGACCGGAATCAAGGCCATCGACGCCATGATCCCGATCGGTCGTGGCCAGCGCCAGCTCATCATCGGTGACAGGCAGACCGGAAAGACTGCCATCGGCATCGACGCGATTCTCAACCAGAAGGAGAACTGGGAGTCGGGCGACGTCAACAAGCAGGTCCGCTGCATCTACGTGGCTGTCGGGCAGAAGGCGTCGACCATTGCTGGTGTGCGTCAGACTCTGGCAGACAACGGTGCACTTGATTACACCACTATCGTGGCGGCCCCTGCGTCAGACCCTTCCGGATTCAAGTACCTGGCGCCTTTTGCCGGCTCTGCTATCGGGCAGCACTGGATGTACGGCGGGAAGCACGTGCTGATCATCTTTGATGACCTGTCGAAGCAGGCGGAAGCGTACCGTGCGATTTCGCTTCTGCTGCGCCGTCCGCCCGGACGTGAAGCCTTCCCTGGCGACGTGTTCTACCTCCACTCACGCTTGCTGGAGCGTTGCGCAAAGCTCTCTGACGAGCTCGGTGCGGGATCGATGACGGGCCTGCCGATCATCGAAACTAAGGCCAACGATGTGGGTGCGTTCATCCCCACGAACGTCATCTCCATCACCGACGGCCAGATCTTCCTCCAATCAGACCTCTTCAACGCGAACCAGCGCCCAGCCGTTGACGTGGGCATCTCGGTGTCGCGAGTTGGCGGTGCCGCTCAGGTCAAGGCGATGAAGAAGGTCGCCGGCACGTTGAAGCTCGACCTGGCTCAGTATCGAGACATGCAGTCGTTCGCGATGTTCGCATCGGACCTGGACGCAGCCACGCGAAAGCAGCTCACCCGTGGTGAGCGGCAGACTGAGCTCCTCAAGCAGCCGCAGTACACCCCATACCGTGTCGAGGACCAGGTGGCCTCCATCTGGGCCGGCGCCCAGGGCCACCTTGACGACATTGAGACGGCGGATGTCAACCGCTTCGAGACCGAGTGGATCGATTACCTGAAGCGCAAGACCTCCGTGCTGACCAACATCGCGGCGACGGGGAAGCTGGAGGACGACACCGTCGCTGCCCTGAAGAGCGGCATGGAGGAGTTCAAGCGTCAGTTCCAGGCTGAAGGCAAAGATTCCCTCGTCGGCAACGAAGAGACGGAAGCCCTCAGCGACCAGGACATCGATCAGGAAGAGATCAAGACTTCCTGAGCCGGGAGTCGTGCCCTCCTCCGACTGAGAAAGGACTTACATGGGAGCCCAGATCCGGGTCTATCGCCAGAAGATCAAGTCGACATCGTCGATGAAGAAGATCTTCAAGGCGATGGAGCTGATCGCGACGTCCCGCGTGCTGAAGGCACGCGACCGCGCCCAAGCCTCCACGCCCTACGCAGAGGCCATCACCCGAGCAGTTGCGGCTGTTGCCGGTCAGGGAGAGATTGAGCATGTCCTGACCCAGAAGGCGGAGAGCCCACGGCGGGCCGCAGTGCTCATCATGAGCTCAGACCGCGGTCTCGCCGGGGCCTACTCCACCAATGTGATCAAGCGCTCCGAGCAGCTCTTGGCGCGTCTGAAGGAAGATGGAATCGAAGCTCGTCCGTATTTGTATGGGCGCAAGGTTCAGCAGTTCTACGACTTCCGCGACCGTGAGTATGACGGGGTGTGGTCCGGCAGCACGGACAAGCCCGAGGTGGCCCGGTCCCAGGAGATTGGTCGCACCCTCGTGAATCGCTTCACGCAGGGGACGGATCAGGACGGCGTTGATGAGATCTATCTCGTCTACACGCAGTTCGAATCCATGGTGAGCCAGGATCCTGTGGTGCGACGACTCCTCCCTCTGAGCGTTGCGAAGGAGACCGACGAGGCCGGGGGATACGTACCCCAATATGACTTCGAGCCGAATCCTGCCGACGTTCTCGACGAGCTGCTGCCTCGCTACATCGAGTCGCGCATCTTCTCGGCAATGCTCGAGGCGTCTGCGTCTGAGCTCGCAGCACGCCAGAGGGCGATGAAGTCCGCCGGCGACAACGCCAGCGAGCTCATCGAGAAGTACACCCGTCTGCGCAACAACGCGCGCCAGGCCGAGATCACGCAGGAGCTGTCCGAGCTTATTGCCGGCGCAGATGCGCTGGCCTCCTGATCAGCACACAAGACATCAAGCACAATCGAGTGAAGTGAGAAAGTGATGACTGCCACTACTGCAGAACCGCGCCCCGCCGGGGCCCCGACGCCCGGCGCGACCGGTCGTGTCGCCCGCGTCATCGGCCCGGTCGTGGACATCGAGTTCCCGGCCGACGCCGTCCCGGACATGTACAGCGCCCTCACCGCTGAGCTCACCCTCGGCGACCAGCGGCGCACGATCACCTTCGAGACCGCTGCCCACCTCGGTGACAACATCGTGCGTGCCATTGCGCTGCAGGCCACCGACGGTCTGGTCCGCGGAGTGCCGGTGCAGGACACCGGCGGGCCCATATCGGTGCCCGTGGGCGACGTCGTCAAGGGTCACATCTTCAACGTGCTCGGCGAGAGCCTCGATGTGGACAGCTCCGAGCTGGACATTCAGGAGCGTTGGGGGATTCACCGCAAGGCTCCCAATTTCGCGCAGCTCGAAGGTTCGACCGAGATGCTGGAGACCGGCATCAAGGTCATCGACCTGCTTACCCCTTACATCAAGGGCGGAAAGATCGGACTGTTCGGCGGTGCGGGTGTCGGCAAGACTGTCCTCATCCAGGAGATGATCACGCGTGTGGCCCGCAACTTCGGCGGCACTTCGGTGTTTGCCGGTGTGGGGGAGCGCACCCGTGAGGGCAACGACCTTTGGGTGGAGATGGAGGAGGCTGGCGTCCTCAAGGACACTGCGCTGGTCTTCGGCCAGATGGACGAGCCGCCAGGAACACGTCTTCGAGTGGCCCTCTCGGCCCTCACCATGGCGGAGTACTTCCGTGACGAGCAGGACCAAGACGTTCTGCTCTTCATCGACAACATCTTCCGCTTCTCGCAGGCCGGCTCCGAGGTTTCGACGCTGCTGGGGCGCATGCCCTCCGCAGTGGGCTACCAGCCCAACCTTGCGGATGAGATGGGTGTGCTCCAGGAGCGCATCACCTCAACCCGCGGCCGCTCGATCACCTCCATGCAAGCCGTCTATGTGCCCGCAGATGACTACACCGACCCCGCGCCGGCCAACGTCTTCGCGCACCTTGACGCAACGACGGAGCTCAACCGTGCCATCGCCTCCCGCGGCCTGTACCCAGCCGTCGACCCGCTCACCTCAACGAGCCGGATCCTCGACCCGCAGTACATCGGGCGCGAGCACTACGACTGCGCCACACGGGTGAAGCAGATTCTGCAGAAGAACAAGGAACTGCAGGACATTATCGCAATCCTGGGTGTGGACGAGCTCTCCGAGGAGGACAAGATCCTTGTCTCGCGGGCGCGCCGCATCGAGCAGTTCCTTTCGCAGAACACGTACACCGCTGTGCAGTTCACGGGTGTGGAGGGATCGACTGTGCCGATCAAGGACACCATCGAGGGCTTCAACGCCATCGCAGACGGTGACCTTGATCACATCCCCGAGCAGGCGTTCTACAACAGCGGCGGACTCGACGACGTCGAGCGCAACTACGCCAAGATGCAGAAGGAGTCCTGATCGGCCATGGCTGAGCTGGATGTCCAGATCGTTGCCAGTGACCATGCCGTATGGCATGGGAAAGCCACCGAGATCAGCGCTCGCACCGTTGAAGGCTCCATTGGCATACTGCCCGGCCACACGCCCGTCCTGGCGATCCTCGGCGAAGGCGAAGTTGTGATTCGGTCCATCGACCACGGCACGGTGAAGGCGCACGCCAGCGGAGGATTCTTCTCCGTCGACGATGACAGGATCACGATCGTCGCAGACGACGCCAGTCTCACCACCGAGGGCTGAGCAGGCCCAGCCCCATTCACTCGAAAGAAATCCCCGGCGCCCTGAGCTGCCGGGGATTTCTCGTCTCTGCGATAGGATCTTCGACCGTGCGCCTCGTCATCGCCACCTGTTCCGTCACCTATACCGGACGTCTCAACGCCCACCTCCCACTGGCCTGCCGGCTCATCATGATCAAGTCCGACGGTGCTGTGCTCGTCCACTCTGATGGAGGGTCCTACAAGCCGCTCAACTGGATGTCCCCACCAGCCTCGCTGCGTCGTACCGAGCCCACCGGCGAAGAAGCCGCGGCCGGGATCACAGACGTGTGGACCGTCAGCGCTGAGAAAAGCGACGATACCCTGAGCATTCTGATCGAAGAGATCCACCACGACTCCGCCCACGACCTCGGCGCCGACCCTGGTCTGGTGAAGGACGGAGTGGAGGCTGATCTCCAACGGCTGCTCGCAGACCAGATGACCAGGCTGGGAGATGGCTACCGCCTGATACGACGCGAACATTCGACGCCCATAGGCCCTGTCGACATCCTGGCCAAAGGGCCCGACGGAACCGTAGCGGTCGAGCTGAAGCGTCGCGGCGACATCGACGGCGTGGAGCAGCTGACCCGCTATCTCGACCTTCTCAATCGCGACCCGATGCTCGCACCGGTCAGCGGCGTGTTCGCCGCGCAGCAGATCAAGCCGCAGGCGCGTACCCTGGCAGAGGACCGCGGTATCCGGTGCGTCCTCTTGGATTACGCGGATATGAAGGGCGAAGAATCAGGAGAGCCGCGGCTGTTCTGAGACCCCCAGGCTGCAGAGAATAGAAGCATGGCACACCGGAAGAGGAACAAGTGGCAGCGAGAGGCGCGGCCGCTCGCACCTCATTTCCTCGCGTCCGACCGGCACACCTCCAGCACAGTCAGACGCCGGGACGGCGAGTACCACGTCCGGCACATTCCAGGCACAGCTGCGTCTAAGTCATATACCTGCCCTGGCTGCAGGCTGAGCATCGCCCCCGGTACGGCCCACATCGTGGCGTGGCGCGCAGACTTCGTCCTGGGGGACCGGTATGCCGCCGAGCAGCGAAGACACTGGCACCTCAACTGCTGGCGGATCTCCTGACTGCAGACCTCGAATTGTAACCATTTCGTTATATTCGGTATGATATGCCGCTGGACATTCCCTCCCATCCCAAGGAACCCCACGTGCGTTTTCTTTCTGCTGTCGCAGCCTTCATCGCCGGCCTCGTGCTGCTGGCGCTGGGCGTCAATGAGCTCACCGGCTTCACCGCCGAAGAGTCCCACACCGTCTATCCCGAAGGCGTCGAAGAAGCTCCCTTCACCGTTGTCACGGAGGACCTCATCGACGAGCAGGAGGGCCGCGAGGAGTTCACCATCGAGGCGGAGGGTGAATACACCCTGGCACTGGGACGCACGTACGATATCGACGCCTGGCTGGAGGGCGTGACGCACAACCGCCTCCTCGGCGTCGCTGAGTCGGACGATCCAGACGTCGACTCCTACGTCGAGGCCGAGCACATCGAAGGCGAGGAGGCGATCGAGAACCCCGCCGATTCGGACCTCTGGGTGGCCGTCCAGGAGGAGGAGGGGGAGATCCTCTACAGGTGGAGCACACCTGATGAGTCCGGTGACTGGGCCCTTCTGATCTTCCGTGACGGCGAAGAGGCCGCACCTGCAACGATCACAACGACCGAGACGGAGCTCTTCTCCCGTGACCAGGCCATCTGGCTCACTGTCGGCGGCGGGCTTCTGCTCCTGGTATCCGTCGGCCTGTTCTACTGGGCTATGGCAGCTCGCCGCCGCGGAAAGGACGAGGAAGACATGGACACCACAGACGCATCGCCTGAAGGCACGGAGGCGACCGCTGAGAGCGCCGATGAGAGCCGCGCCTCGGGCCGGGGCGGAGCAGCGACCACGCTTGCAGCGGTCGCCGCTCTGAGCCTGGGACTGACTGCACTGCCCGGACCGCAGTCAGCCTCTGCGGCAGAGCCGGAGGATGAGGATGCGGACACCGAAGTAGACGGCGATATGCCCTCAGAGGGCTACTCCGTGCTGCTGCAGTCACAGCTCGACCGAATTCTGGAGGATGTCGCCGGCTCGGTCGAGGAGGCCGATGAGGCCCAGGACGCAGACCTGATGGAGCCGAGAGTCGCGGAGCAGGCGCTCGAAACCCGCGAGCTGGAGTATCGCAATCACGAGATCGCCGACAGTGATCTGCCCCTGCCCATCGGCACGGAGATTGTCTCTGCCGCAGTGACCAGCGATCAGACGTTCCCTCGTCAGGCTGTCGTTATGACCGAGCATCCGGATCAGGAGGTTCCTCAGATCCTGGTCCTGGAGCAGGAGGACGTGCACGAGAACTACCGCCTGATTCATCTGACGACCATGGCGCCGGGCACTGAGTTCTCGGCCATCTCCCCCGAAGAGGGCGGGATCAGCTCCGTCTCGCTCCAGGGCGAAGGATTTCTCACGGGTCTCGCCGAGTACTTCTCGGACGCGGAGCACGAATACGGCGAGAACGTTGAAGAGAGCATCTACATCGACGACGTCCACGCCTATTACGAGGAGATCGACGAAGGCGCGGAAGCCGTGGACATCGACTTCTCGCTCGACGAAGTCTCCGAGGAGATGACAGGCCTCGAGCTGCCTGACGGATCCCAGCTGCTGGCCGGCAACTTCTCCCGCACCATGGAGTTCACCCCCCAGGAGTCCGGTGACACCATCTACCTGGACAACGACCTGATCGAAGCATTCGTCGGCACGGACTGGACTACGTGGACCACCCGTATGACAACAGTTCACTCGGTGCTTCTGCACGTGCCTGCCGGGTTCGACCCCGAGGAAGGCGCTGACGACGACGAGGGAATCACTCTCCTGGGAGTCCACGAGGTGGACGAGTCTGCCTACATCGACGTTCCCGACTGGGCGGACGAGTATGACGCAGCCCTGCCGCCGGAGGACCAGGCCGAGGACGTCGACGACGAGGAAGCCGCCGAGGAGGAGGACGAGCAGCAGGACGAAGAGGCCTCCGACGAGGACGAGTCTGAGGACGAGGACTCCGAAGACGACGAGGATGCCTCCGAGGACGAAGACGACGATAATGGTGACGACGACGCCGACGAAGAGGACTGATCGAATGACGGAGCAGCACACCGGCGGTGCCGGGTCCAGCGTGAACACCAGGGGGGCGGTGGACCTCTCTGCCCTTTCGGGAGCCTCACCATCAGGACAGCAGCAGCCGTCCTCTGCCCCGGGCAGCAACGACTCCTGGGTGATAGAGGCCGAGCCGCAGCGCCTGCAGGAGATCGTCCAGCTCTCCTCGCGGGTGCCCCTGCTGGTGCTGATCCACTCTGACGACCCGACGTCTCAGAAGTTCCGAGACACGCTCTCCCAAGCGGTGGATGCTAAGGGCGGTCGTGCCGTCCTGGCGACGATCGACGCGGCTGCGAACCCGCAGCTCGCTCAGCAGGCGGGTCAGCTCCCCGTGGTGACCGCCTTCATCTCGGGGCAGCCCGTGGGGGAGTTTGACTCGAGCGCACCCGTCGAACAGCTGCCCCAGGTGGTGGACCAGATCCTGCAGATGGCCACCCAGAACGGGGTGAGCGGCACCGTGCCGGCTCAGTCTCGCCGCGGTGGGGACCAGCAGGGCGAGGAGGAGGCACCGCTTCCACCCCTGCACCAGAAGGCGGTCGATGCGCTCGAGGGAGGTGACCTCGACGGTGCTGTCGCTGCGTATGAGCAGGCGCTGAAGGAGAACCCGGCCGACGAGGATGCCAAGCTCGGCGCGGCGCAGGCAAAGCTCATGCAGCGCACGCAGAGCGCGGACCTCAGCGAGGTGCGGCAGCGTGCTGCCGATGAGCCTGACAGTGTGGAGGCTCAGACAGCCGCCGCGGATGTGGACGTCCTGGGCGGCCACGTCGAAGATGCCTTCGCCAGGCTCGTCCGCTTCATCCAGGCTCATCCTGGTGAGGAGCGTGAGGCCGCGCGCAAGCACCTCGTCGAGCTCTACAGCATCGTGGGGGACAGCGACCCTCGGGTGGCGACTTCACGCCGCAGCCTCGCACGGGCGCTGTTCTAAGCCGCTGTGGCTGTGCGCAGCGCCGGGAGAGCCGGTGGACCGAAGGGCGGGGCGGTCAGCTTCCGCACCGCCGAGCCCGCCCCCGTTGTTCTTCTGCGCGGCGCCGAAGACTACCTCGCCTCGCGTGCTCTCGATCGCATCAAGGCCGCGCTGCGTGAGAAGCACTCCGAGCTCGAGTACACGCGCATGGACGTGTCGGAGGCGGTCGTCGGCGAGCTGTCCACCCTCGCATCTCCGTCTCTGTTCGGGGAGCCCCGGCTGATCCTCGCCGAAGACGTCGCGAAGACGAGCGATGCGTTCCTGTCGGATGCCCTCACATTCCTCGAACAGCCAGTCGATGAGGACGTCACGCTCGTGCTTCGCCATACCGGCGGAAATCGTGGCAAGAAGCTCCTCGATGCACTCAGCAGGAGAGCGGTCGTCGTCGACTGCGCCGCCGTGAAGTCAGACACCGACAAGCTCGAGTTTCTCCGCCAGGAGTTCAAAGGGGCGGGGCGCACCATCCATCCCGACGCCGCCCGGGCCCTCGTCGCGGCCGCCGGAGGAACCTTGTCGGACCTCGGCGCCGCCGCGCAGCAGCTGATGCGCGATGTGCCCGGGGATGTGACCGCGGAGCATGTGGACAAATACTTCGGCGGTCGCGTCGAAGCCAGCGCATTCAAAGTGGCTGACGCGGCGTTCGAAGGGCGCGGTGAGGCCGCCATGCGGCTGTACCGGCACGCTCTTGCCACGGGAGTGGCGCCCGTGGCGGTGACCGCTGCACTTGCGCGCAAGGGGCGCCAAGTGGGGGCCCTCGTCGACCATCGCGGACGCCCAGACCAGCTCGCATCCGCCCTGGGAGCTGCGCCGTGGCAGCTGCAGCAGAGCGCCGAGACCGCACGCCGATGGACGCCCCGCGCGGCGGCCCGTGCAGTTGAGGCCATTGCCCGTGCCGACGCCGAGGCGAAGGGCGCCGGGCGCACCCCCGAGTACTCGGTGGAGCGGGCCCTTGCCGCGATCGCAGCCGACGCTGGGCGCTGACGATGCGCGCTCGCGAAAATGGCTCTCCTCTCTGATAAAGTAGAAAATTAGTGTCTTGAGGTCTGTAGAAGGATCTCAGCGCGCCCGACGACGGCATCAGCGCCTGCGGCTCAGGGCCCCTCTACCCGACGGGCCGCAGGTCTTATCGCCATGGTGCCCCACACCACTGAAGTCTTCAGCCGTCATGGATCGGGAACGCGCAGCCCGTCAACGACGCACACAGAACAGGAATAACCGCGATGGCAAACATCAAGTCTCAGAAGAAGCGCATCCTCACCAACGAGAAGGCCCGGCAGCGCAACCAGGGCGTCAAGTCCGAGCTGAAGACAGCTGTGAAGAAGGTCCGCAACGCTGTTGCCTCCGGTGACAAGGACGCGGCCGTTGCAGCTCACCGCTACGCGGCCATGAAGCTGGACAAGGCCGCCTCCAAAGGTGTGATCCACAAGAACCAGGCGGCGAACCGCAAGTCTGGTCTGGCAGCCAAGGTGAACGCTCTCTGATCACCCGCTCTGCCGTTCGAAGGCTCCGCTCCTCACTGGGGCGGAGCCTTCGGCGTATTATGGAGCACTGATTCTCCCCGCCGCCGAGCAAAGGATGTCCCACCTCGTGTCACCCAAGGCCAGCTCCCCACTGGTGCCTGCCAAGACGGACCCTGCGTCGATTCGCAACTTCTGCATCATTGCCCACATCGACCACGGCAAGTCCACCCTGGCAGACCGGATGCTTCAGCTGACCGGAGTGGTCGAGCCTCGCGACATGAAGGCCCAGTACCTGGACCGGATGGACATCGAGCGAGACCGCGGCATCACCATCAAATCCCAGGCTGTCCGCATGCCCTGGGGTTACAACGACGGCACGTACGCGTTCCATATGATCGACACCCCCGGCCACGTCGACTTCTCATACGAGGTGTCGAGATCACTCGCCGCCTGCGAAGGCGCGGTTCTGCTGGTCGACGCCGCACAGGGCATCGAGGCGCAGACCCTCGCCAACCTGTACCTGGCTATGGAGCATGAGCTGGCCATCATTCCGGTCCTCAACAAGATCGACCTCCCCGCAGCCCAGCCCGACAAGTACGCAGCGGAGATCGCAGGGCTTATCGGCTGCGAGCCCGAAGATGTGCTCCGCGTCTCGGGGAAGACCGGCGAAGGCGTCGAAGACCTGCTGGACAAGATCGTCGAGGAGGTTCCTGCTCCGGTGGGGGACGAGGATGCTCCGGCCCGAGCGATGATCTTCGACTCTGTCTATGACACGTATCGGGGCGTCGTGACGTTCGTGCGCGTGGTGGACGGCTCTCTGGGCCACCGGGAGAAGATCCAGATGATGTCCACCGGGGTGACGCACGAGCTCTTGGAGATCGGCGTCTCCTCGCCCGAGCCGGAGCCCACCAAGGGTCTCGGAGTCGGTGAGGTCGGATACCTGATCACAGGTGTGAAGGATGTGCGCCAGTCCAAAGTCGGTGACACTGTGACGGCTGCCAACAAGCCGGCGGAGAGCATCATCGGCGGCTACCAGGAGCCCCGTCCGATGGTCTTCTCCGGGCTGTTCCCCATCGACGGCTCAGACTTCCCCGTACTGCGTGAGGCCCTGGAGAAGCTGCAGCTGAACGACGCTGCGCTGAACTTCGAGCCCGAGACCTCCACCGCCCTCGGATTCGGCTTCCGTGTGGGCTTCCTCGGCCTTCTCCACCTGGAGATCACCCGGGAGCGGCTCGAGCAGGAGTACGGCCTGGACCTGATCTCCACCGCGCCGAACGTGATCTACCAAGTGACCGCGGAGGATGGGGAGCACCACCAGGTGACCAACCCATCAGAGTTCCCCGAAGGAAAGATCTCGGAGATTCGCGAGCCGATCGTTGACGCCACCGTCATCGTCCCGGCCGAGTTCATCGGCCCGGTGATGGAGCTGTGCCAGTCCCGCCGCGGCCAGATGAAGGGCATGGACTACCTCTCCGAAGAGCGGGTGGAGATCCGCTACGTCATGCCGCTGGCCGAGATCGTCTTCGACTTCTTCGACCAGCTCAAATCGCGCACCAAGGGGTACGCGTCCTTGAACTGGCAGGGGACCGGCGAACAGGTCGCGGACCTCGTCAAAGTGGACATCCTCCTTCAGGGCGACAAGGTGGACGCATTCTCCGCCATCACGCACCGTGATCAGGCCTACAGCTACGGGGTCAGAATGGCCTCTAAGCTCAGGGAGCTCATTCCGCGTCAGCAGTTCGAGGTCCCCATTCAGGCAGCGATCGGAAGCCGCATCATCGCCCGCGAGAATATCCGCGCCATCCGCAAGGATGTCCTCTCGAAGTGCTATGGCGGGGACATCAGCCGCAAGCGCAAGCTGCTCGAGAAGCAGAAGGAGGGCAAGAAGCGGATGAAGATGGTCGGCACCGTAGAAGTGCCGCAGGAAGCCTTCATCGCCGCGCTGAGCTCCGACGAGGACGCCGGCAAGGAGAAGGCGGGCAAGAAGTAGGTGGCACCCTCCGCCCTGCCTGTGGGCGACCCTGTCCCAGCTGACGGATCATTTCCCCTGACCATCCGCCAGGCTCTGCAGGCCAGAGCCGACATCCCCCTGGGCCTCTACGTGCATATCCCGTTCTGCTCCGTGCGGTGCGGGTACTGCGACTTCAACACGTATACGGCTGAGGACCTGGGGCCGGGAGCGTCACGCCAGTCATACCCGGACACGCTGATTGAGGAGCTGAGATTCTCCCGCGGCGTCTTGGACTCCGCCGCCGCACCCGCCCGGGAGCTCTCCACCGTGTTCTTCGGCGGCGGCACTCCAACGCTGCTGCCTGCAGAGGAGCTCGGCCGCATCCTGGGAACGGCAAGAGACCTCTACGGGTTCCGGGCCGACGCCGAGATCACCGCGGAGGCGAACCCGGATACGGTGACCCTCGACTCGGCGAGAACATTGGCTGAGGCGGGATTCACCCGCATCAGCCTGGGCATGCAGTCGGCTGTTCCGCACGTCCTGCGCACGTTGGACCGCACGCATGACCCTCGCAACGTTCCTGCGGCTGTCGATGCCGCCCGCTCAGCGGGACTGGAAGTCAGTGTTGATCTGATCTACGGAACTCCCGGCGAGTCGCTCGAGGATTGGCGAGCGAGCCTCGAGGCAGCCATCAGCATGTCACCTGACCATGTGTCGGCCTATTCGCTGATCGTGGAAGAGGGGACCGCCATGGCCGCCGCTGTGAAGAGGGGTCAGCTTCCGGATATCGACGGCGATGATCACGCTGACAAGTACATGCTGGCCGATGAGCTGCTGAGGGCAGCGGGATACGACTGGTACGAGGTCTCAAACTGGGCGCGTTCGCCGGAGACCAGGTCCGAGCACAACCTGAACTACTGGCTGGACTCTGACTGGTGGGGGGCTGGACCGGGTGCGCATTCCCACATGGCAGGGCTGCGCTGGTGGAACGTCAAGCACCCCGCCGCCTACGCCCAGCGGCTTCATGGAGGCACCACGCCTGGTCACGGCCGCGAAAAGCTCGACGAGGAATCCCTGGCACTGGAGCACCTCATGCTGCGCCTGCGCATAGCCGAGGGGCTCGACATTGCTCAGTACAGCCGCCTGCCTGGCGCTGAGGAGATCAGCTCCGCCCGTCTTGATCAGTTGGCCGCGCAGGGGCTCCTCGAGCGGGAGGCTCTCACTCCCACACCGGAGCACCCGGCGGGCCGAGCCGTCCTCACACTGAACGGTCGGCTGCTGGCGGACGCCGTCACTCACCAGCTTTCGAGCTGAGCCCTCGCGGCGCCCTCGGAGGAGCAATTTATGGGCCTGGCGCCCGCGGCCGCTACTGAATGAACCTGAAGTTCAAGCGATAGCGGTAGGGCCGTCCCTTGTTGCACTCCGCGCCGGCGACCAATCCTGTGATGGCCATGATGGCCCAGAGGAACACGGCGACCAGGCTGAAGATCCAGCCCACGGCGGGGAGGTACCCGAGTGCGAAGAGCACGACGAGGACCACGGTGAGCGGGAGCGTGAAGTTCAGCGCCTCCCGGGACTCCTGCGCCGTGAAGGGGCCGCGGTCCCTGAAGATGAAATAGATGGCCGCAGAGGGCAGGCATCCTGCGATGCCGCCGAAATGCGACAGAGTCGCCCACCGGCGATCCTCCTCAGGCGTAAGAGGAGGAGCCGAGGAATCGGAGCCGCGCATGAGCTGGGAGGCGGTGGGGCGGGAAGGGTGCGACTGCGGCATGTCCCTCATTTTACGTCTCTTCGGCTGAACGTGCGCTGATCCCATGGCCGCGCCCGAAACGGCGTGTCATGGATCGTCAGCCGTCTTCGACAGTGACGAAGTCGATGAGCTCCTCGACCCGTCCCAGCAGTGAGGGCTCCAGGTCTGCGTAGCTCCGCACCCGTCCTAGAATCTGCTTCCAGCCGGCTGCGATGTGGCGCTGGTCAGCGTGGGGGAGTCCCAGGGCCTTGAGGGTGCCCACTTTGATGTCCGTTCCGCGGGGGATGTGGGGCCACGCCTGGAGGCCGACCCGTTCGGGCTTCACTGCCTGCCATACGTCCACGTAGGGGTGTCCGAGGATGAGGACGTTTCCGCGAGCCCCGGGCCGCCCCATCGTCTCCTCGGCAATCCGAGTCTCCTTCGAGCCCGCCACAAGGTGGTCCAGCAGCACGCCGAGTCTGCGGTGAGGAGCAGGCTGGAAGTCTGCGACTGCACCGGCGAGGTCATCAGCGCCGTGCAGAGGCTCGACCACGATGCCCTCGCCGCGGAGATCATCGCCCCACACCTTCTCCACCAGCTCAGCATCGTGCGTGCCCTCGACCCATATGCGGGAGGCCCGGGCGGTGCGGGCCCTCGGCGGGGCGCCCTCAGCGGCGAAGGAGCCGGAGGCGGTGCGCCGTCGGACGGGCTCCGCAGACCCGCGCTGCGGAGCACGAAGCTCCACAGGCCTGCCGTCCACCAGGAAGCCTGCCCCCAGGGGGAAGGTGCGTACGGCTCCTCGGCGATCTTCGAGCCGGACGCTGGGCACCCCGTGGACCTGCTCCAGCCCGACCACGGCGCCCACCCAGCCGGTCTCCCGATCCTCCACGACGGCCCCGGGCTCGGCATCATGCGTCGGCAGGCTGGGGCGTCGTTGCGCAGTCAGATCCTGCGGGCCCCACGAATCAATAGGCATGATGCAGAACTCTACTGAGGCGGCGTGAGGGGCTGCGGGCGGCACGCCATAGGGGCGCCGCAGTCACCCGTATAATTAGCAGTCGAGATCGTAGAGTGCTAAGGAGGTGCGCGGTGTCTGATACCCGTCGGCTGCAGGTGCTGCGAGCCATCGTGGAGGACTACGTCCACACCCGGGAGCCTGTGGGATCGAAGGCACTCGTGGAGCGCCACAATCTGGACGTGTCGCCGGCGACGATCCGGAACGACATGGCTCAGCTGGAGGAGGACGGGCTCATTGCAGCGCCGCACACGTCGGCCGGACGCATTCCGACCGACTCCGGCTACAGGCTGTTCGTGGACCGGATCTCAGAGGTCCGCCCGCTGTCCCGAGCTGAGCGGCGGGCCATGGACCTGCTCGCAGAGACCACTGATGATCACGAGGCCATGCTGGAGCAGACGGTGCGGCTCCTCGCTACGCTGACGAATCAGGTCGCCGTCGCTCAGTATCCGCAGAGGAGCTCAGCGAAGATCCGCCACGTGGATGTGATTCCTGTCACGGAGATGCGGACTGTGGTGATCGTGATCCTCTCGACCGGCAAGGTGGAGCAGCGCATGGTCACGCTGGCCGAGCCCGTGCATGAGGATTCGCTGCACACCATCGGCCTCAGGCTCAGCGAGAAGCTCTCGGGACGCCCAGCCTCTGCCGTGCCCCTGCCCGCGGAGAGTCTCATGGCCTCTGTGGAGCCTGCTCTGCAGCCGGTGATGGCGATCATCGCCAACGCCCTGGAGGGCGTTCTGGAGTCAGGGCGGGTGGATCGCATCATCATGGCCGGCACTGCTAACCTCGCCAAGTCAGGCGGCGACCTCGGCCCCTCCATCGCTCCGATCCTCGAAGCTCTGGAGGAGCAGGTCGTCCTGCTGCGTCTGCTGCACGAGATGCAGCAGGATCGGCGGGGCGTCTCCATCCGCATCGGTCAGGAGACTTCGCACCAGTCGCTGGCGGAGACCTCCGTGGTCGCCGCCGAATATGTGTCCTCCCGAGCTGGGGGCGACGGAGCCAAGCTGGGCATCGTCGGCCCCACCCGGATGGACTACACCTCAACGATGTCGGCCGTGCGGGCCACTGCGCGGTACCTCTCGCGCATTCTGTCCGAATAGAGAACCACAAAAGGGTGAGATTCACAGCTGATGAGCTCTGACTACTACGAGGCGCTCGGCGTCTCCCGGGACGCCTCGACCGAGGAGATCAAAAAGGCATATCGGAAGCGGGCTCGCAAGCTCCACCCCGATGTCAACGGTGCGGAGGACGCCGAGGATCAGTTCAAGCTCCTCGGCACCGCCTACGAGGTCCTCTCCGACCCCCAGAAGCGCCAGAACTACGATGCCACGGGCGACCCGGAGGGCAGGCCGTCCGGGTTCGGCGGCGGCGGAGGAGGCTTCGGAGGCTTCAGCGACATCTTCGAGACGTTCTTCGGCGGAGGCGCGGCAGGTCCGGCAAGCCGCACCCGCAGGGGGCAGGACGCGCTGGTGCGCGTCCGCATCGACCTTCGCGACGCCGTCTTCGGCACCACCAAAGAGGTCGAGGTCGAGACGGCCGTGGGCTGCTCGGTGTGCGACGCCTCGGGCATGCAGCCGGGCACCAAGCCCAGCACCTGTCCGGACTGCCACGGGCAGGGTCAGATTCAGCGCCCTATGCGCTCCATCCTCGGCACCGTGGTCCAGACGCAGACGTGCCCGCGCTGCACCGGCTTCGGGAACATCATCGAGGACCCGTGCAAGGAGTGCGACGGGCAGGGCCGCGTGCGCGAGCGGCGGACCCTCAAGGTCAAGATCCCCGGCGGCGTAGATCGCGGCAATCGCATCCACCTGTCCGGTGAGGGAGAGGCAGGCGTCGCCGGAGGGCCTCCGGGCGACCTCTTCATCGAGGTGGACGTCCGTCCCCACGATGTGTTCACCCGTCGCGGAAACGACCTGCACGCCACTGTCACGGTCCCGATGGCTTCGGCAGCCCTGGGCACGACGACCACGATCGAGACCTTCGACGGTGTCGAGGATCTCGACGTGAAGCCGGGAACCCAGTCGGGCGAGGTCATCACCCTGCGGGGCAAGGGCGTTGCTCACCTGCGCGGCACAGGGCGCGGGGACCTCAAGGTTCACCTGAAGGTGGAGACGCCCACCAAGCTCAACGACAAGCAGCGCGAGCTCTTGAAGATGCTGGCCGAGGAGCGCGGCGACAAGCCCGGCGAATCCTCTACGGAGCACAAGGGAATGTTCAAGAAGTTCCGCGAGGCCTGGGAGTCGCTGTGAGCGTGACGCAGGCGGGGCTGTGACTGCTCCGCTGTTCCATATGGCGCCTGGCTCTCTCGATGAGGTCCAGGTCGGCTCCCCGGTGCTGCTGGACGGGGCGGAGGGCCACCACGCAGCGACGGTGATGCGACTGCAGGCGGGCGAGGACGTCCTGCTGTCGGACACGCAGAACACATTGGTCACCGGTGTCGTTCTGGAATCGGGGCAGGGGCGGCTCATGGTCGAGGTGGTGGCGACCCGCACCGAACCTCAGCAGGTGCCCGAACTCGTCCTGGTTCAGGCCCTCGCGAAGGACAAGCGCGACCTCCAAGCCGTGGAGTCCGCCACCGAACTGGGGGTCGATCGTGTGATCCCCTGGCAGGCCGACCGATCAGTGGCACGCTGGAAGGCCGGGCGCGAGCAGAAGAAGCATGCGGAGTGGACAGGCACCGCCGGCTCGGCGGCCAAGCAGACTCGGCGGATACGCGTCCCAGTCGTGGAGCCGATGTGCACGTCGCGGCAGTACGTCCAGCGCATCGCCGCCGATCCGAACGCTGCGGTTCTGGTGCTCGACGAGGCCGACGAGGTCAGTCTCCACGACGGTCTCAGGCGGTGCGGCGCACTGCAGGACGGCAGCCCCCGTCCGGATGAGCTTCACCTCGTCGTCGGCCCGGAGGGCGGGATCAGTCCCGAGGAGCTGGGTCGGCTGCGAGACGCTGGAGCCCATCCCTGCAGGCTGGGTCCGCACGTGCTCCGCTCCTCGACCGCAGGCCCTGCTGCGCTGGCCGCGGTCCAGCTCCTACTCGGGCGCTGGGACCTCCCGCTATCCTGATCTGTGACGATGTCGACTATGACAAGTGAGGCTGCTCATTACCGCGACCCCGAATGCTGAAGAGCGCGAGGCCCCTCAGGCCGAGCGACAGGTCACCTTCGCAGACGCCGAGACGATGTTCCGCACCCTGGGCGTGCAGGATCTGGCTGTACGCATTCTTGCCGGCATATACCCCGATGCGAGCATCGGACTGCGTGAGCGGCAGATCACGGTCAGAGGCCGCACCAGCGAGGTGGCCCAGATCGTCGAGGTCCTCACGCAGCTGAGGACGCTCGCCGCGTCCGGCACCACTGCCACCGAGGAGCTGGCCGAGCAGATCATCACGATGGTTCGATCGCAGAACTCCACGACCTCGGCGCGTATGGTTTCGACGAATATCCTCTCCCACAGGGGACGAACGATCCGTCCCAAGACCGCCAATCAGCAGCGGTACGTGGAGACGATCGACGAATCGACGGTGGTCTTCGGCATCGGGCCAGCCGGCACCGGAAAGACGTACCTGGCTATGGCGAAGGCGGTTCAGGCCCTCCAAGCCAAAGAGGTCAACCGAATCATCCTCACTCGGCCCGCCGTGGAGGCGGGGGAGAAGCTGGGCTTCCTGCCCGGGTCGCTCAACGAGAAGATCGACCCCTATCTGCGTCCGCTGTACGACGCGCTGCACGACATGCTCGAACCGGAGTCGATCCCGCAGCTGATGGCCTCAGGCACCATCGAGGTCGCGCCTCTGGCGTATATGAGGGGCCGTACCCTCAACGACTCCTTCATCATCCTGGACGAGGCGCAGAACACCACCGCTGAGCAGATGAAGATGTTCCTCACCCGTCTCGGCTTCAACTCCAAGATCGTCGTCACCGGTGACATCACTCAGGTCGACCTGCCCCACGGGACCGACTCCGGGCTTCGGACCGTGCTGGACATCCTCGGCGGCGTCGACGACATCACCATTACCCGCCTGACGTCCGAAGACGTGGTTCGCCATGAGCTGGTGGGCCGCATCGTCGACGCGTACGAGCGGCACCAGGCTGACCAGCAGCCCGCACGGCGTGGGCGAGAGGAGCGCTGATGAGCGTCTCCATCAGCGACGAATCGGGGCAGGAGACGGTCTCTGCCGAAGGTTTGGCCGAGCTCACGGACCTCGTCGCATTCCTCTACGCGCAGATGCACTTGGGCAGGGAGGTGGAGCTGGCGGTCACCCTCTGCGATGAGTCGCGCATGGAGCAGCTGCACCAGGAATGGATGAGCCTGCCGGGCGCCACCGACGTGATGAGCTTCCCCATGGACGAGCTCTCACCCGGTCTGCCCGGCCACGTCGTGGAGACCGGCACCCTCGGAGACA
The DNA here is from genome assembly GCF_007922635.1 of Nesterenkonia sp. NBAIMH1. Taxonomy (NCBI): domain Bacteria; kingdom Bacillati; phylum Actinomycetota; class Actinomycetes; order Micrococcales; family Micrococcaceae; genus Nesterenkonia; species Nesterenkonia sp. NBAIMH1. Next base: position 104,275 of record NZ_CP042335.1, on the reverse strand, counting down.
TTGTGCTCTGCCCGACGGTGGCTGCGGCGCAGGCCGAAGCCCACGGCCACAGCATCCTCGACGAACTGTGCCTGCTGACCGTCCACGGGGTGCTGCATCTTCTGGGATACGAGCACGACACCCCCGAGGCGCGCTCCGAGATGTTCCACCTCCAGAGGGTTCTCCTCGAGGAGTTCCTGGGCCGCGATGCCCCGGTTCCCACAGAGAGCGACCCCGGCTCAGCATGATCGTCACCCTCCTGCTCCTCGGAGCGCTGGCAGCGGCCGCGCTGGCCTTCCTGCTGTCGACCGCGGAGGCAGCCTTCATTCGGCTGACGCGCAAGGAGGCGGAGGAGATCGCGGAGAGGCTGGGCTCCCGCGCCGTTCACCGAATCCTCGAGGAGCCTGTGCCGCATACGCTGGCACTCCAAATGTGGCGATGGGTCCTGACCACCATTGCCGTGGTGCTGATCACCGCTACGGCGGTGATCCTGTTCAACGACCTGGTCGTGGGCGCGATCGTGGCTGCGCTGGCCCTGACGCTGAGCGGATTCGTGTCCGCTGCGATCTCTCCGCGCAAGGTGGGCCGGGCGCAGCACGAATTCATCTCCGCGGCCACAGCGCGGATGGTCCGAGGGCTTCGCATGAGCCTGGGGCCCATCCCGCAGTGGCTCTCCGCTGCGGGTGTGAAGCTCTTTCCCGGGACGGCCGGAGGCGACCAGGGCTTCTTCGACGACGACGAGCTCCTGGAGTACATCGCTCGGGCCAACGAGTCCGACGTCATCGAGGACGCCGAGGCGGAGCTGATCCAATCGGTGTTCGAGATGTCCAGCACGCGGGTCAGAGCCGTGATGGTGCCCCGCACAGACATGGTGACGATCGACGCGGACGCCACACTGGAAGAGGCCATGACCCTGTTCCTCCGATCGGGCTACTCCCGGGTCCCTGTCATTCGCGGTTCCGCAGACGACATCACCGGAATGATCTATCTGAAGGATGTCGCCTACCTGGAGCACATGCTCCGCATCGGTCGTGCGCCCGAGCACTTCTCCTCCCGGGGTCCTGAAACCATCACGGCCGAGGAGCTGCAGCGCGATGTCCGCTACGTTCCGGAGTCCAAGGCGGTCGGTGAGTTCCTCTCTGAGCTGCAGCGCGAAACCACCCACGTGGCCATCGTCATCGACGAGTACGGCGGCACCGCCGGCATGGTGACGATGGAGGATCTCATCGAGGAGCTTGTGGGGGAGATCGTCGACGAGTATGACCATGAGGACGCCGAGCTCGAGCCGTTGGAGGACGGCCGGCTGAGGCTCTCCTCGCGGATGGGCATCGACGACTTCGCCGCTGCGTTCGCCATAGACCTTGAGGATGAGGAAGACGTCGATACCGTGGGCGGGCTCCTGGCCAAGCATCTGGGCAGGGTCCCCATCGCCGGCTCTGAGGTGGAGATACCGCGCAGGAACGGCACGACCGTGGTGCTCCACGCGGACCGGCTCACCGGGCGGCGCAACAGAGTCAGCCACGTGCTGGCCTGGGAGTCCGAGCGCCACCGCGGCGCCCGGGGCGCTGTGGGCACGGCCGATGAGCAGTCGGCGCTGACAGACGACCACCACCAGGAGAGTCCCTCCGCAACAGAGAGTGAGAGAGCCCGATGACAGATGGCGTGCTGCTCGACGAATTCCCCGAGCACGACGAGAACTACCGCGCCGGATTCGCCTCATTCGTGGGTCGTCCCAACGCCGGCAAGTCCACCCTGACCAACGCGCTGGTGGGGGAGAAGGTGGCCATCACCTCGTCGAAGCCTCAGACGACGCGGCACACCGTCCGCGGAATCGTCACGCGCCAGGGCGCACAGCTGGTGCTCGTGGACACGCCTGGTCTCCACCGGCCGCGCACCCTGCTGGGGTCCCGGCTGAATGATCTGGTCGTGGACACGCTCAGCGAGGTCGATGCGATCGGCTTCTGCCTGCCCGCGGATGAGAAGGTCGGCCCGGGGGACAGGTTCATCGCCGCTCAGCTGGCGAAGGTCTCGCACAAGCCTGTGGTCGCTCTGGTGACCAAGATCGACACGGTTGCCCCCTCTCAGGTGCCGGAGAAGCTCATCGCAGCCGACCAGCTGGGACGTGAGCACCTCGCGGGTGAGAAGAAGCAGGCGGACGGCTTCGCCGCCATCATTCCGGTCTCGGCAGTCGACGGGACCCAGGTGGACACGGTGGCTGATGAGCTGACCAAGATGATGCCCATCTCACCGCCGCTCTACCCCACGGGCGAGCTGACGGATGAGCCGGAGGCTGTCATGATCGGCGAACTGGTGAGGGAAGCGGCCCTGGAGGATGTGCGCGACGAGCTTCCCCATTCCATCGCCGTCACCGTTGAGGAGATGACGCCGCGCGAGGGGCGGCCGGACGACAGGCCCCTGCTCGACGTATACGCCACCATCCATGTGGAGCGGGACTCGCAGAAGGCGATCATCATCGGCAAGGGTGCCGGCCGGCTGAAGCAGATCGGCTCCCAGGCGCGTCAGGGGATCACCAAGCTCCTGGGCACCCCGGTGCACCTGGACCTTCGCGTGAAGGTGACCAAGGAGTGGCAGCGTGACGCGAAGAAGCTGAACAGGCTGGGATTCTGAGCCAGCCCGCTCAGCTTCCTGCGGCGCCCACTAGGACTTCTGGCTGTCCCCCGCTGGGTGGGCGGCCTTAGGCTCCGGCCTGTGGTCCACGCCGGCCTCCTTGCGCTGCTGGCTCGTGATGGGGGCCGGGGCGGCGGTCAGGGGGTCGAAGCCGCCGCCGGTCTTCGGGAAGGCGATGACTTCGCGTATCGAATCCTCTCCGGCGAGGAATGCCACGGTGCGGTCCCAGCCGAATGCGAAGCCGCCGTGCGGTGGAGCCCCGTACTTCATGGCATCGAGCAGGAATCCGAACTTCTCCTGTGCTTCGTCCTCGGGAATGCCCATGACGTTGAAGACCCGCTCCTGGATGTCCTGCCGATGAATACGGATCGAGCCGCCGCCGATCTCGTTGCCGTTGCACACCAGGTCGTAGGCATAGGCCAGGGCTTCTCCGGGGTCGGTGTCGAACGTGTCCATGAACTCCGGCTTGGGCGCGGTGAACGCGTGGTGCACTGCGGTCCAGCTGCCGCCGCCGACGGCGACGTCGCCGGCCGCAGTCGCCGCGGCGGCGGACTCGAACATCGGAGCGTCGACCACCCACACGAAGGACCAGCTGCCTTCTTCGATCAGACCCAGTCGCTGCGCGATCTCGTTGCGCGCCGCCCCCAGCAGCGCCCGCGACGGTGCTGCCTCGCCCGCGCCGAAGAAGATGCAGTCGCCCGGCTCCGCGCCGACCGCTGCGGCCAGACCGTCCCTCTCCTCCTCTGAGAGGTTTTTGGCGACAGGGCCTCCGAGCGTCCCGTCCTCCTGCACCAGCACGTATGCCAAGCCTTTGGCGCCTCGCTGCTTGGCCCACTCCTGCCACGCGTCCAGCGTCCGTCGGGGCTGGTCGGCCCCTCCGGGCATCACCACCGCGCCCACATAGGGCGCCTGGAACACGCGGAAGGGTGTGCTGCTGAAGTACTCGGTGAGCTCGGTGAGCTCAAGGCCGAATCGGAGGTCGGGCTTGTCGGTTCCGAACCTCCGCATCGCTTCCCGGTAGGTGATGTGGGGGATCGGGGTGTCGATATCCGTGCCGATGAGCCTCCACAGGCGACGGACAAGCTCCTCCACCAGCGAGATGATGTCGTCCTGCTCGACAAAGCTGGCCTCGATGTCCAGCTGGGTGAACTCCGGCTGCCGATCGGCTCTGAAGTCCTCGTCCCTGTAGCAGCGGGCGATCTGGTAGTACTTCTCGACACCGCCGACCTGGAGGAGCTGCTTGAACAGCTGCGGCGACTGGGGCAGGGCGTACCAGGATCCGGGGGCCAGTCGCGCGGGCACCAGGAAGTCGCGTGCCCCTTCTGGGGTGGAGCGGGTCAGTGTGGGGGTCTCGACTTCGGTGTAGCTCTGCTCGTGCAGGAACTCTCGGGCCACCCGGTTCGCCTCGGAGCGCAGCCGCAGCGCGCGGGCGGGCCCCGGCCGGCGCAGGTCCAGATACCGGTGCTTCAGGCGCGCCTCTTCGCCGACTTCGACGTGCTCGTCCACCTGGAAGGGCAGGGCCTGGGCCTTGTTGAGCACCTCAAGCTCAGAGACGAGGATCTCCACCTCGCCGGACGCGATGCTGGGGTTCTCATTGCCCTCTGGGCGCTTAGCGACGGCGCCGGTGATCTTCAGCACCCACTCGTTCCTCAGCGGGTCGAAGTCCTCTTCGTCGCGAACGACGACCTGGGCCACTCCGGAGGCGTCCCGGAGATCGAGGAAGGCGACGCCGCCGTGGTCGCGTCGGCGGGCGACCCACCCGGAGAGGGTCACGGTCTGGCCAATGAGCTCGGCGCTGATCTCGCCGGCGTTGTGAGTGCGGAGCACGGGTTTCCTCGTCGTTGTTGGTGCAGTTCGAGCGGATGGATGCCCGGCTGGTGCCGGGACGGGGCGGTCAGCCCCTGATGACCTGCGGACGCAGATCCTCAGCCGGTGGGGACCATGTCATCGGGTCAGCTGCGTGCTGCTCACCCGATCGGATGTCCTTGACCTCGTGGCGTCCCTCCGCGTCAGTGAACCACACGAAGGGAATGCCGCGCCGGTCGGCGTATTTGATCTGCTTGCCGAACTTGTCGGCGCTGTAGGCGACTTCGGCGCTGATGCCGCGTTCCCGCAGCTGCTCGGCGGTCGCCGTCGCAGCGTTCCAGTCGTCGTCGGTGCGGAGGGTGACGTACACCGCTGTCGGCACCTGGCGCGACGCCCTGAGGGCCTCTGAGTCGAGCAGGGCCGAGAGCAGGCGGGTCACGCCGATGGAGAGCCCCACGCCCGGATAGGACTTCCGGCCTGCGGATGCCAGTGATTCGTAGCGGCCTCCGGAGCAGATGGACCCGAGGTGCTCGTACCCCTTCAGCACGGTCTCGTAGACGGTCCCCGTGTAGTAGTCGAGGCCTCGGGCAATGGAGAGATCGGCCGCAGCGGTGCCGGGCGCCTGCTCGTTGAGGGCGTTCATCACCTCTGTCAGCTCAGACAGGCCCTCCTCGAGCAGCTCGTTGCTCTCGGTGCCCTCGAGCAGGTCGCGCACCTGCTCGGCGAAGCTCGCGTCGGTGGTGCGGATCTGCGCCAGCGCCAGCGCCTTCTTCGTCTGCTTCCGCGAAGCTCCCACTGCATCGGCGAGCTCAGACTCGACCTGCTGCGCACCGATCTTGTCCAGCTTGTCCACGATGCGGAGCACGGCAGGAGCGTCGTCCATGCCGATGGCCGTGTAGAACCCGGCGGAGAGCTTGCGGTTGTTCAGGCGCAGGGTGAACTCACCGATCTTGAGGGCCTGCAGAGCCTTGGCGATCACGACTGCCAGCTCGGCGTCCGCGCGGAACGGCAGCGACCCGTCCCCGATGATGTCTACGTCCGCCTGGGTGAATTCGCGGAAGCGTCCGGCCTGCGGCCGCTCCCCGCGCCACACCTTCTGAATCTGATATCTGCGGAATGGGAACGCCAGGTGTCCCGCGTTCTCCACGACGTAGCGGGCGAACGGCACGGTGAGGTCGAAGTGCAGGGCCAGGCGCCCCCTGTCTGACCCTTCGTCGTGGATCCGAGAGATCGTGTAGACCTCCTTGTCCACCTCGCCCTTGTTCAGGAGCGTGTCGAGGGTCTCGACAGCACGGGACTCGATGTTCGCGAAGCCGTGGGACTCGAATACTCTGCGCAGGGTGTCGAGCATGTGCACCTCCACCAGCCGTTCGGCCGGCAGCAGCTCCAGATAGCCGGAGAGGGAGGCATTACGGGCCATATGTGCTCAGGACTCCTTGTGCGTGGGGCGTGAGGGCGTGGCAATCATACCGGTGGTGAGGTGCTGGGGACGCGTTCCGGTTACGCTGGAATCTATGAGCCGCGCTGCCGTGAAGCCGACATACCACCAGACCTCACTCGATGAGGCCCGTGAGCGTGCCCGAGTCGATGAGGAAGGGCACGTCTATCTCAAGCCCCCCGAAGAGGGAAGCGAGGAGATCTACGTCGGCCAGTACTCTGCGGCAGGCGAGGAGCAGGCACTGGCCTACTTCACGCGCAAGTTCGACGAGCTCTACAACCGCGCCCTGCTTCTCGGCGCCCGGGTGGCCACCCAGGCCGACGGCGCGAAGTCGCTGCGCGCGAGCCGGATCGCGCTCCTCAAGGAGCTGGATGACGGCGCCTGGGTCGGGGACGTCAGTGCCCTTCGCGCTCTGCTCGCCGAGATCGAAGGCGGCATTGAGAGCATCGCGGCTGAGGAGGAAAAGGCGCACCAGGCTCTTGCTGAGGAGCGGCTCGCGGCTCGCGAGGAGATCGTCGTGGAGGCCGAGCAGCTGGCCGCGGGGGATGAGGAGAGCACGCACTGGAAGAACGCCCAGGCGCGGATGGCCGAGCTCTTCGAAGCGTGGAAGGCCGAGCAGCGGACCACGCCCCGCCTGAGCAAGGCGCAGGAGGACCCGCTCTGGAAGCGTTTCCGCGAAGCCCGCTCCACCTTCGAGCGTCGCCGCAAGGCATTCTTCGTCAAGCGGGACAAGGACGCCGCTGAGATCAAGAAGGCCAAGGACGAAATCATCGCCGAGGCGGAGAAGCTCAGTGCCTCACGCGATTTCGGGCCTACGACCAAGGCGTACCACCGCCTGATGGACCAGTGGAAGGCCTTGGGGCGCGGCCCCCGCAAAACGGAGGATGCCCAATGGAAGCGATTCCGGGCCGCTCAGGATGTCTTCTTCTCCGCCAGAGACCAGGCCAACGCTCAGACGGATGCTGAATTCGCCGAGAACCTCCGGGTGAAGGAGGACATCCTCTCCAAGCTGCGTGAGCTGATGCCGTTCACCAAGCCTGCCGCCGTCAGGGAGCGCTACTTCAAACTGATCGACGAGTGGGATGCCGCCGGCAAAGTGCCCCGGCAGGACGTGAAGCGCATGGAGCGATCCCTGGCGGAGGTTCAGGATGCGTTCCGTGAGGCCAGCTCCACCACCAAAGCGGAGTCGGCCTCGCCGAAGGACGAGCGGCAGGAGGCCATGCTCGCACAGCTGGAGGACACTATCGCCGGCCTCGAAAGGGACCTCGCACACGCTCGCGAAAGCAACGATTCCAAGGCCATCAGCGAGGCAGAGGAGGCTCTCGCGGCACGCCGGAGTTGGCTCCAAATGCTGAAATCGGCTTAAAGTAACGGAGATATTACAATTATGAGCGCCCTGGGATCAGCTGGCATCGATCTCCGTGCGCCTGTCCATGTCCCCGACCGTGCCCCTGTGAGGATTCTGCGTGAGCGATGAACAGCCCCCTGAGGCGGGCTCCAGGCGTCGTCGCCGCGAAATCCGCGAGGCGCGGGAACGCGAACGTGCGGCCGAGCGCGAGAGCGAGTCGGCAGTTCGAAGGCTGAGCACCTCAACTCCATCCTCCGAGCGCCAGACCCCTCCGCTCTTCGACCAGGAGGAGCTGGAGCGCAGGCGCCGCCGCGGTGAGCCCCTCGACGGTCAGCGCTCAGGATCGCTTCGCGAACGCACAGCCGCCTCAGCCTCAAGCGCCGACGCTGCCGGAGCAGCTTCGCGACGGGCGCGGCGCGAGCAGCAGGAGCGCGAGCGTCAGGCAGCCCTGAACCAGCAGCTTGCCGAGCGGAAGAAGGCGGAGCAGGAGGCCGCGGAACGAGCCGCCGCGCCTCGCGGTGCAGCCTTCTACGCGGGCTCCGGGCTCGACGCGGAGTGGAATGGAGGGGCTCCGCTCCGCAGCCTGTCCCCTCCGCCGGGGAGCAGAGGCCCCCCGCCGGCATTCGGCGCGAACAGATGCCGTCGGAACAGCCTGCGGAGCCGAACGGGCAGCGCCAGAAGCCCTTCCCGCAGCCGCCGGCAGCCCCATCGGCGGCTTCGGGCGAGGCCGCCCCGTCCCGCAGATCCCCGCAGCCGGAGCCTGCACGCGAATCCCAGGAGCCGAGCGGCTCCCCCAGGGCCGATTCTGACGACCCGCACCCCACTCAGGCTGTGCCGGCCGCTGTGCCTCCCACGCCCTTTGACGAGGTGGTCGCTGGCTCCCCGTCAGACGCTGAGCAGGGCGAGGACTTCTATGAGGATGCTCATCAGGACGATGAGAGCTTCCACGAGCTCAACGGCTTCGAAGAGCTTGACTGGGACGACTTTGAAGCGGGACTGCCTGAGTACGACGAAACCGGCGCTCCGGTGCTCGTCGCGGCCTCGGACTTCGGCCGCGGCTACCAGACAGTCCAGCCTATGGAAGGGCGCATGAGCCTCACCGCACTGAAGGCGAAGAAGGCAAAGCGCCGTCGTCGCAACATCACCCTGGCCCTCGTGCTGGGCGTATTCGCCGCCATGGTCATCGGCGTCGTCGCCGTGGTCCAGAGCTTCCTCGGAGGAGAGGAGGCCGTGACGGACTATGAGCAGGCCTCCGGCGAGACGATTGACTTCGAGGTCCGGGAGGGCGATGGATTCGAGACCGTCGGAAACCGCCTGATCGAGCAAGACATCGTGGCGTCCTGGGATGCCCTCTCCGGCGCCTTCCAGGCCGCTGATGCCGACGGGGAGATGGGAACCCTTCAGCCCGGCGAGTACCAGATGCAGGAGCAGATGCCTGCGGACGAGGCCATCGAGGCTCTGTTCGCGGAGGGCCCGGCTCAGCTCGTCGTGGGCATCGCCCCAGGCATCTGGATCGATGACGCCCTCGACGAGATCGCTGCGCGAACCCCCTTCAACCGCCAGGAGATCGACGACGCAGCAGCCGACCCCCAGGCGTATGGGCTCCCTGACGAGGCGGAGACGCTCGAGGGCTATCTGGCTCCCGGCGAGTACACCTGGGAGGTCGAGGAGGAGCCTTCGGCCGAAGAGGTTCTGCAGGACATGGTCGACGAGACGTTCTCCCGCTTGGACGACCTGGGCATTGAGGACGAGGAGGAGCAGTGGGAGACAGTGACCATCGCCTCCCTCATCACCGCAGAGGCGAACCATGCCAACCCTGAGGACTATGACCTGATGTCCAGTGCCATCCAGAACCGTCTGGTGCCGGACAATCCAGAGACCGACGGCTACCTCTACATCGACGCCACCAGCAACTACGCCATGGGCGAGCACGACCTGCACATCGCCGCTGAGCACAGCCCGGAGGACCCCTACAACACCAGGACCAATCCTGGTCTGCCCCCGGGCCCCATCGGTGCTCCCACCCGGGCGACCCTTGAGGCAGCGATCAACCCGCCCGACACGGACTACCACTACTGGGTGACCGTCAACATCGAGACGGGCGAGACCGAGTTCGCCGAGGATCTGGCACAGCATGAGCAGTACGAGCAGCAGTTCCTCGCATACTGCGCCGACAACCCGGATGTCTGCAGTCCTGGCGAAGTGGATGCAGCCGAAGAGGAGCTCGACCTGTGAGCGTCGGGGCCTCCGGCGGGCCCCGACGCGCATGTGTTCTGGGCTCGCCCATCAGCCACTCGCGGTCGCCCCAGCTGCACTCCGCCGCCTATGCGTTTCTCGGCCTCGACATCGAGTACACGCGGCGGGATGTCGACCAGGATTCGCTGGAGACGTTTCTCCACGGTGAGGGGTCCGCGTCGGACTGGGTCGGATGGTCCGTCACCATGCCGCTCAAGGCCGCGATGGCGAGGCATGTGGATACACGTTCGGAGCGGGTCAGCTCTCTCGGCGTGCTCAACACTGTCGTCCTGAGTTCGGGCGAGGGCGGCCGTCTCTACGGCGAGAACACCGATGTCGACGGAATCGTCGGCGCGCTCACCGAGGCTGGAGTGCTCGAGCGGCAGGCCGGGGCCTTCGGCATCCTCGGGGCCGGAGGGACGGCATCGGCTGCCGCGGCTGCGGCGGCGGAGCTCGGATTCGACGAGGTGCGTGTCTACGCCCGCTCCCCGGAGCGTGCCGCTGCCCTTGGACCGGTCGCAGAGCGTCTGGGCCTGACGCTTCGTGCCTCGCCGCTCGAGGCACTGGCAGCGGACGTCCAGGCGCAGCGGCTCGCCGCGCTCGTCTCCACCTTGCCGCCCGGGGCGGCCGATGCTGCGGCCCAGACGGTGCTGCCAGGTGCGGAGGGTCCCGTTCTTCTTGACGCTGCCTATGAGCCCTGGCCCTCTGTGATCGCCGCCGCGTGGACCCGCAGCGGCTGGCCCGTCGTCAGCGGGCTTGTCATGCTTCTGCACCAGGCGGTTCGTCAGGTGGAGCTCTTCACCGCTGAGAGCAGGAATCCGGCCGGGAGCCTGTCTGCCGCCGACCGGGCTGAGATGGTCCGGAGCATGCGCGGCGCCGTCGGTCTCGGCTGACCCGCTGAGTACCTGACCCCTTACGAGATATAGGATGTTCTGCATGTTGCGCTGGCTCACCTCCGGAGAATCACATGGCAAGTCGCTCGTGGGCATACTCGAAGGCCTGCCAGCCGGAGTGTCCCTGACCACGTCGGACGTGCAGGAGAGGCTCGCTCGCCGACGCCTCGGCTACGGCCGGGGCGCCCGGATGAAGTTTGAGCAGGATCAGGTCAATCTGCTGGGCGGCGTCAGGCACGGACGGACGATGGGCGGGCCGCTGGCCATCGAGGTGGAGAACACCGAGTGGCCCAAGTGGCAGGTTGTGATGTCTGCGGACCCTGTTGACCCCGCCGCCCTGGAGGGCCTGGCCCGCAACGCGCCCCTGACGCGCCCCCGTCCCGGTCACGCCGACTACACAGGCATGCAGAAGTACGGCTTCGCGGAAGCGCGGCCTGCGCTGGAGCGCGCCTCGGCACGGGAGACCGCCACCCGCGTGGCGCTGGGCACCGCTGCGCAGCAGCTCCTGCGCGAGCTCGGCATCACCACGGTGTCCCACACTGTTGCCGTCGGCGCCGTCTCCGCCCCGGAGGAGGCAGCCCTGCCCGGCGCCGCTGACGTGGACCACCTGGATGCTGACCCGCTCCGATGCTTCGATGCAGCCACTTCGGAAGCGATGGTCGCCGAGGTCGACGCTGCACATAAGGCGGGGGAGACCCTCGGAGGCGTGGTAGAGGTCATTGTGGAGGGCCTTCCGCCCGGCCTGGGCTCATTCGTCCACTGGGACCGCCGGCTGGACTCTCGCCTGGCAGGCGCTCTGATGGGCATTCAGGCGATCAAGGGAGTGGAGGTCGGAGACGGCTTCCGCACCGCCGCGCGTCGCGGCTCAGAGGCCCATGACGAGATCGAGCTGGACGAGACCGGTCAGATCATACGAAGCACCAACCGTGCCGGCGGCATTGAGGGCGGCATGAGCATCGGCGACGTGCTGCGCGTACGTGCCGGCATGAAGCCCATCGCCACCGTGCCCAGGGCGCTGCGCACCGTGGACATGGCCACCGGCGAACCGACTACGGCTCACCACCAGCGCAGCGACGTGTGCGCTGTGCCTGCAGCCGGAGTGGTCGCCGAGGCCATGACGGCGCTGGTGATCGCGGATGCTGTGCTGGAGAAGTTCGGCGGCGACAGTGTGGATGAGGTGCAGCGCAATATGGCGACATATCGAGCCACCCTGCCGCAGCTCGGGACCGGAGCCTCAGCCGGCGGCGACGGAGACCCGCTGCAGGCGCCCGCCGGATTCGACGAGACGCTCAGTCGCTGATCGCTATGCCTGACCAGATTCCTGTACCGGTCCCGCCGGCGCAGCCGAACGTGGTGCTCATCGGCCCCATGGCATCGGGAAAGTCCAGCGTGGGGGCCGCTCTCGCTCGGCGACTCAGCCGTCCACACGTGGACTCCGACCAGTTCTTCGTGGCACGGCACGGTTCAGTGGCCGCTTTCTTCACTGCGCACGGAGAGGAGGCGTTCCGCCGAGCCGAGGAGACGATCGTGGCCGAGCTTCTGGCCTCACCGCGCCCGTCGGTGATCAGCCTCGGCGGTGGGTCGGTTCTCTCTGAGGCGACGAGGGAACGGCTGCGCCGCCACTTCGTCGTCATGCTCGATGTGACGGAGGAGCAGGCTCTGGCACGCATCGGCGATGCGGTCACGCGTCCCCTTCTGAAGGGGAACCCGGCTGCGGTCTGGAAGGGCATCTACGAGGAGAGGGAGCACCTCTACCGCCAGTGCGCAGACCTCGTCATCGATGCGTCGCACCACAGCGTCGAGGCTCGGGTCGATACCATCGAGAAAGAACTTCCGTCTCGCGAGGAGCTGAGATCCTAAGCATGAGCAGCACAACTGACCACACGGCCGAAGACCCTGCACTGGGGGAGGGCGCCGGGTCGCCCGGCGACGGCGGCGCCCCTGAGCCCGCAGCGATACGCGTGGGGGAGGGTGCCGGCACCGGCGGGCAGGAGCTCGGCTACGACGTGGTGATCGGCAACGGCCTGCTCTCGCGGCTGCCGGACATGATCGGCCCGGGCCCGGAGCGGGTGCTCGTCATCCACCCGCGTGCGCTTCGGGCCACCGGCGACGTCGTGCGCGAGGACTTGGAGAAGGCCGGCTACACGGCGCTTGTCGCTGAGATCCCGGACGCTGAGGAGGGCAAGCACATCCAGGTGGCCGCCTTCTGCTGGCAGGTTCTGGGGCAGAACGACTTCACCCGCTCGGACGCCGTCGTCTCCGTCGGCGGCGGCGCGGTCTCCGACACAGCAGGGTTCGTCGCCGCCACATGGCTCCGCGGCGTCAAGGTGATCCACATGCCCACCACGCTGCTCGGCATGGTCGATGCCGCCATCGGAGGAAAGACCGGCATCAACACGGCCGAGGGCAAGAACCTGGTGGGCTCCTTCCACCAGCCCGCCGGAGTTCTGGCCGACCTGGACACACTCATCACTCTTCCCCGCAACGAGCTGGTGGCGGGACTGGCCGAAGTGGTGAAGTGCGGCTTCATCGCCGACGAGCGCATCCTCGAGATCATCGAGGCCTCTCCGGAGGCTGCGCAGAACCCGCATTCGCCCCAGCTGCGTGAGCTGATCACACGCGCGATCCAAGTCAAGGTCGACGTCGTCTCGGTCGACGCGCACGAGGCAGGGGTCCGGGAGCGGGTCAACTACGGCCACACCCTCGGTCACGCCATCGAGCTTGCTGAGAGGTACCAGTGGCGCCACGGCGCCGCGATCTCGGTCGGAATGGTCTTCGCCGCTGAAGTGGCGAGAAGCTTGGGCCGGCTCACGGACGAGGAGGTCGACCGTCACCGGTCCGTCCTGTCCTCCCTGGGCCTGCCGATCACCTACCGCGACGATCGCTGGAACCAGCTGCTCGAGGGGATACGCCGGGACAAGAAGAACCGTGGCGACACCCTTCGGTTTGTGCTCCTCAACGGTGTGGGCTCGGCTGCCACAGTGGAGATCCCAGATGCTTCGCTGCTGTTCGCCGCCTACCAGGAGATCGGCGAGGAGCCGACGCAGACCGTCTCCCTGTAGGATGGCCTGCTGGTATTCGTGAATCGAGTCGAACACTCTGCGCAAGGCTGAGAGGAACCTGTGGCAAGCTCCAACGACATCAAGAACGGCTCCGTGCTGAAGCTCGAGGGTCAGCTGTGGAACACGCTGGAGTTCCAGCACGTCAAGCCCGGCAAGGGCGGCGCGTTCATCCGCACCAAGCTGAGGAACATCAGGTCGGGCAAAGTGGTCGACAAGACCTTCAATGCCGGGGCAAAGGTGGAGTTCGCCACGGTGGACCGGTCTGACTATCAGTACCTGTACCAGGATGGTGATGACTTCGTCTTCATGGACATGCGGGACTACGACCAGATCATCGTGCCCGCCTCGGTCGTCGGCAGCTCGGCGAACTATCTCCTCGAATCTGCTACGGCAACGATTGCGATGCACGAAGGCACTCCGCTCTACCTGGACCTGCCTCCTTCGGTCGAGCTGAAGATCACATACACCGAGCCGGGCATTCAGGGCGACCGCTCCAAGGCGGGCACCAAGCCGGCCACTCTGGAGACGGGCGCGGAGATCCAGGTGCCGCTCTTCGTCGATCAGGGCACCACAGTGAAGGTCGACACGCGCGGCGGCGAATACCTGGGGCGGGTCTGATCCTCCTTGGCTAAACGCAGCAGAGCTCGTCTTCGGGCGCTCGAGATTCTCTTCGAGGCCGAGCAGCGGAGCATGGCGCCCGATCACGTGCTGGCCGCCCGGACCCAGCACTCGGAGCTCACATCCAATGAGTATGTGACTGAGATCCTCAACGGTGTCACAGAGCATCAGGCCGAGATTGACGAGCTGCTCTCCACCTACGCCCGCGGCTGGACGCTGGAGCGTATGCCGCGGGTCGATGTGATGGCACTGCGCATCGGGGCCTGGGAGCTGCTCCACAACCCAGATATTCCTGATGGGGTGGCGGTGGCCGAAGCAGTGGCTCTGGTGCGTCAGATGTCCACCAACGAATCCCCCCAGTTCGTCAACGGGCTTCTGGGGCGCCTGCAGCAGCTGAAGCCGAGTCTCGGGGACGGTGAGGGCTGAGCCTGCGATAGGCTGAGCCCACTAGCCAACTCCTTTAATGATCGTCCTGTGAGGCGAGGAAGGAGTCAATACGGTGAGCGAGTCACCTGAGACGACCCAGGTCATGGGCGCATCTGACATCGATCGTGCCCTGACCCGCATATCCCACGAAATCGTGGAAGCCCAGCGCGGCACTGACAGCCTTATCGTGCTGGGAATACCCCGCCGAGGCGTTCCCCTGGCCTCACGGCTTGCCGAACGTCTTCAGAGCGTCGACCCAGACTTCGACGCGGACGCTCGATCCGGGGCTCTGGACGTGACGATGTACCGCGATGACCTGCGCAGCCGCGCCGCACGGACCCCCGAACCCACCCAGCTTCCTCAGACCGGCATCGACGCCGCGACGGTGATCCTGGTCGACGACGTCCTCTACTCCGGCCGGACGGTGCGAGCCGCTCTGGACGCGCTCTCGGATCTGGGCCGTCCTCGGTCGGTGCGGCTGGCCGTCCTCGTGGACCGAGGCCACCGGCAGCTGCCGATCCGCGCCGATCACGTGGGCAAGAATCTTCCCACCGCCCGCGATGAGCGCGTGCAGGTGCGGCTCCACGGCGTGGACGGGGTCAGTCGCGCCGACGAAGCCGTGGTGATCGAACGATGAAGCACCTCCTCTCCACCGCAGACCTCAGCCGCGAGGACGCTCTTGCGATCCTGGACACCGCAGAGGAGATGGCTGCTGTCTCCGCGCGGGAGGTCAAGAAGCTGCCTACTCTGCGCGGACGGACCGTGGTGAACCTGTTCTATGAGGACTCCACGCGAACACGCGTCTCCTTCGAGGCGGCGGCCAAGAGGCTCTCGGCCGACGTCGTCAACTTCTCCGCCAAAGGCTCCTCAGTGTCCAAGGGCGAATCCCTCAAGGACACCGTCCAGACGCTGGAGGCGATGGGCGCGGACGCAGTCGTCATTCGGCACAGCGCCTCGGGCGCAGCCGCGCAGCTCGCCGCAAGCGACTGGACGGATGCCGCCGTGGTGAACGCCGGAGACGGAACGCATGAGCACCCCACCCAGGCCCTCCTCGACGCCCTCACGCTGCGTCGGGACTGGAGCGCTGCCCGGGGGGCCGAGACGCCGCGCGGGGCAGACCTGGCCGGCATGAAGGTCCTGATCGTCGGCGATGTCGTGCATTCCCGCGTCGCCCGGTCCAACATCTGGCTGCTGCAGACTCTGGGCGCGGAGGTCATTCTGGCCGCCCCGGCCACCCTGCTGCCCCAGTCTGTGGGACGGTGGCCGGTGACCGTCCGGTACAGCCTCGACGACGCGCTGGCCGAGGGACCGGATGCCGTGATGATGCTGCGCGTCCAGGCGGAGCGCATGGGAGGCGCCTACTTCCCTCACGCCGCCGAGTACAGCAGCAGATGGGGGCTCACCGACGAGCGGCTGAAGGTCGTCGAGGGGCTCCGGATGGGAGACGCTGATCGTCGCGCCATCATTCTTCACCCCGGCCCCATGAACCGAGGGGTTGAGATTTCGGCCGCAGCGGCTGACTCGGCCCAATCCCGCATCACTGATCAGGTGGCCCACGGAGTGTCCGTTCGGATGGCCGTGCTCCACCTGCTGCTCACAGGAGGCCCCGATGTCTGACTCATACCTGATCTCTGGAGCTCGACCCTACGGGGAGGAGCCTGCCGACATACTGATCGCCGATGGAGTGATCGCTGAGATCGGTGAGCGCGCCGGATCCCGCGCGTCCCAGATGGAGAACCTCGTTGAGATCGATGCCTCAGGCATGATCGCTCTGCCCGGAATGGTGGATATGCACACCCATCTCCGCGAGCCCGGCCGCGAAGATGCGGAGACGGTGGAGACAGGGACCCGCGCCGCGGCCAAGGGAGGCTTCACGGCTGTCCACGCGATGGCCAACTCCTTCCCCGTGGCGGACTCGGCTGGGGTCGTGGAACAGGTCCGGAGGCTGGGCGAGGAGTCAGGCTGGTCTGAGGTGCATCCGGTCGGGGCCGTCACCGTCGGCTTGGAGGGTGAGCGGCTCGCCGAGATGGGGGCCATGGCCTCATCTGAGGCGCAGGTGCGCATGTTCTCCGACGACGGACACTGCGTCGCCGACCCGCAGCTGATGCGTCGAGCCCTCGAGTACGTCAAGTCCTTCGGCGGCTTCATCGCCCAGCATGCGCAGGATCCGAGCCTGACCTCGTGGGGAACGGCGAACGCCGCCCAGATGAATGAGGGCGAGGTCTCGGCAGTGCTTGGGCTGCCGGGCTGGCCCTCGGTGGCCGAAGAGGCGATCATCGCCCGCGACGTGCTGCTCGCCGACTATGTGGGATCCCGGCTCCACATCTGCCATGTCTCGACGAAGGGGTCGGTGGACATCGTGCGCTGGGCGAAGCAGCGCGGCATCAGCGTCACCGCCGAGGTGACGCCCCATCACCTGCTGCTGACCGACGAGCTCGTCCGCAGCTATGACCCCGTCTACAAGGTCAACCCCCCGCTGCGCACTGAGGCTGATGCTGAGGCGCTGCGCGAAGGTCTGGCCGACGGCGCCATCGACGTCGTGGGCACAGACCATGCTCCGCATCCGACTCAGGCCAAAGAATGCGAATGGCAGCAGGCAGCGATGGGCATGACCGGCCTGGAGACGGCACTGTCCGGCGTCCAGCGCGCCATGATCGAGACCGGCCTGATCGGCTGGCGACGCTTTGCCGAAGTCACCTCCGAGCGACCTGCCGAGATCTACGGGCACCGGCATCAGGGCCGCCCTTTGGCAGCAGGTGAGCCCGCACACCTCATCCTGGTCGATGCGCAGGCCCGCCGCGTCGTCGTCCCCGAGGAGCACGCCACGAAGGGCCGCAACAGTCCCTTCCGCGGAGTCGAGCTGCCGGGCCAGGTGATCGCCACCTTCTTGGGAGGCCACCCCACGGTGCTTGACGGGCAGCTCGCCACCTCCCGCACCGGGAGGACCGCATGACGGCCGCGGCGCAGCGGACGGCTGACGCGGCTGTGCGCCAGCTGGACATGACGGGCACGTACCTCAACTACCTGTGGGTCTCTGGGGCTGTCATCCTCATCATCTGCCTGCTGCTGTGGTGGGGGTGGCGCGGGCGCAAGCGCCGCCAGGGAGATCTTCCGGCTCCGGGCGACGTTCCTGCGGAGGTCCTCGAGGCCGAGCCGGCAGCGGCTGCCGAAGGCATGGTGATCGGCACCGTCAGCGCCTCCGACTACCTCGACCGCATCGCCGTCCACCAGCTCGGACTGCGCACCGGCGGACGCTTGGAGGTCCACGAGGCCGGGGTGGCCGTATTCCGGGCCGGGAGCGCCAACTTCCTCATACCGGCCGACGACCTGCACCACGTCCGCACGGATCGCGGAGTGGTCGGCAAATTCGTCGAGCGCGACGGAGCGATCATCATCGGATGGTCCCTGGGCGGCTACGAGGTTGAGACCGCATTCCGCCCCCGCCATGCCGCCGAGGCCCAACGACTGCTTGATGTCCTGCATCCCAGAACAGGAGAGAACCCCACCTCATGAGCACCTCATCCCCAGCACTCCTCCTCCTGGAGGACGGCTCCTCGTATTCAGGCCGGGCCTTCGGCGCCGAGGGCACCACCCTCGGCGAAGCTGTGTTCTCCACCGGAATGACCGGCTATCAGGAAACCCTCACGGACCCCAGCTACGCGCGTCAGATCGTGGTGATGACGGCTCCGCACATCGGAAACACCGGCATCAACGATGAGGATCCAGAGTCTCGCCGGGTCTGGGTCGCGGGCTACGTGGTCCGGGACGCATCCCGCCGTCCCTCCAACTGGCGGTCCGAGCGCAGCCTCCACGATGAGCTGGCCGCCCAGGAGGTCGTGGGCATCAGCGACGTCGACACCCGGGCGATCACCCGACGGCTCCGTGACCAGGGGTCGATGAAGGCCGGCGTCTTCTCCGGCGAGGCGGCCCGAGCGCCGCTGCCGGAGCTGCTGGAGCAGGTCCGCAGCCAGCCGGGCATGCTCGGAGCGCGCCTGGCCGAAGAGGTCACCGCCGAGCACGTGTACGTGGTGGAGCCGGCCGACCATGGGTGGAACGAGGAACCTGTGGGAACGGTCGCCGCCATCGACTTGGGCATCAAGTCGATGACTCCGGTGCGGATGGCTGAGCGGGGGCTGCGCGTGCATGTGCTGCCCGCCACGTCCACCTTCGAGGAGATCCAGTCGATCCGCCCCGACGGCGTGTTCCTCTCGAACGGACCGGGGGACCCGGCGACCGCGGCCGGCCAGGTCGGCATGCTCCGCGAAGTCCTCGGCACGGGCACCCCGTTCTTCGGGATCTGCTTCGGGAACCAGATCCTGGGGAGGGCCCTGGGCTTCGGCACCTACAAGCTGCCGTTCGGCCACCGAGGCATCAACCAGCCTGTGATGGACCACGCCACAGGCAAGGTGGAGATCACCAGCCAGAACCACGGCTTCGCCGTGGACGCCCCCGTGGGTGAGACGATCACCGCGCCTCAGCATGAGTTCGGGAGAGTCCAGGTCAGCCACAGCTCTCTGAACGACGGCGTTGTTGAGGGGCTCCGCTGCCTGGACATCCCGGCATTCAGCGTGCAGTACCACCCGGAGGCTGCGGCAGGCCCGCACGATTCCGCCTACCTCTTCGACCGCTTCGTCGAGCTCATACGCGCTGCGCAGTCCGGAGAGTCGGCCACCGGTGCCGACACGCTCCCGCCCGCAGACCGACGCCCCAGCGCTGAGCTCGACGCTGAGAACAAAGCCGCACCGACCACAGGAGACGCCGCCCATGCCTAAGCGCCAGGACCTCAAATCCGTGATGGTGATCGGCTCCGGCCCGATCGTGATCGGCCAGGCTGCCGAGTTCGACTATTCGGGGACCCAGGCCCTGCGCGTCCTGAAGGAGGAGGGCATCCGTGTCATCCTCGTGAACTCCAACCCGGCCACCATCATGACGGACCCTGAGTTCGCCGACGCCACCTATGTGGAGCCCATCAGCCCGGCCGTGGTGGCGAAGATCATCGCCAAGGAGCGCCCAGATGCCCTGCTGCCGACCCTCGGCGGCCAGACGGCCCTGAACACGGCGATCGCCTTGGACAAGGACGGCACCCTCGAGCAGTACTCGGTGGAGCTCATCGGTGCGAACATCGAAGCCATCGAGCTGGGCGAGGACCGTCAGAAGTTCAAGGGCGTCGTGGAGCGCTCCGGCGGCGAGTCGGCGCGCTCCACCATCGTGCACTCGATGGACGAAGCCCTCGAGGCCGTGCAGGATCTCGGCTATCCGGTCGTTGTCCGCCCCTCCTTCACCATGGGCGGGCTCGGTTCGGGCATGGCCTACAACGAGGAGGACCTGCACCGCATCGCCGGCGCCGGCCTGCAGTACTCACCCACCACGGAGGTGCTCCTGGAGGAGTCGATCCTCGGGTGGAAGGAGTACGAGCTGGAGATGATGCGCGACGCCAACGACAACGTGGTCGTCGTCTGCTCGATCGAGAACCTCGACCCCGTGGGCGTCCACACAGGCGACTCCATCACCGTGGCCCCGGCCATGACGCTCACCGACCGGGAGTACCAGAAGCTCAGAGACATCTCCATCAACGTGATCCGCGAAGTCGGCGTCGACACCGGCGGGTGCAACATCCAGTTCGCGGTGGACCCTGACACCGGTCGCGTCGTGGTCATTGAGATGAACCCGAGGGTCTCGCGCTCCTCGGCGCTGGCGTCGAAGGCAACGGGCTTCGCCATCGCGAAGATCGCGACCAAGCTGGCGCTCGGCTACACCCTCGATGAGATCCCGAACGACATCACGCAGAAGACGCCCGCGAGCTTCGAGCCCACGCTGGACTATGTGGTCGTGAAGATTCCGCGCTTCGCGTTCGAGAAGTTCCCGGCAGCCGACCCCACGCTGACGACCACCATGAAGTCCGTCGGAGAGGCGATGGCGATAGGGCGCAGCTTCACCGAAGCCCTGCAGAAGGCGCTGCGCTCGCTCGAGCAGCGGGACAGCGAGTTCGCCTTCGACGCACCCGAGGACGTGTCGCTGCTCCTCGACGCTATGGCCACGGCCACTACGGAGCGGCTCTACCAGGTGCAGCAGGCGCTCAATGCCGGCGCTGACATGGAGACGGTCTATGGCATCACCAAGATCGACCGGTGGTACTTGGATCAGATCAGTCTCATCAACGAGACCGCCCACACGCTGAGAACGTCCCCGGAGCTCGATGAGGATGTGCTGCGACTGGCCAAGCGCCACGGATTCTCGGATGAGCAGATCGGCCGGCTCCGCCACATGGACCCGGCCGTGGTGCGCGGAGTGCGCCACGCTCTCGGGGTGCGACCGGTGTACAAGACGGTGGACACCTGCGCAGCCGAGTTCCCCGCCTTCACCCCTTACCACTACTCCAGCTACGACTTCGAGAACGAGATCGCCGAGCATGAGCGGCCCTCGGTGATCATCCTCGGCTCAGGCCCCAACCGCATCGGCCAGGGGATCGAGTTCGACTACTCCTGCGTCCACGCCACGATGGCCCTGCGCGACGCCGGCTGGGAGACGGTGATGGTCAACTGCAACCCTGAGACGGTGTCGACCGACTACGACGTCTCGGACCGGCTCTACTTCGAGCCGCTCACCCTCGAGGATGTCTTGGAGATCATCCACGCCGAGGAGCAGACCGGGGGAGTCGTCGGAGTCTTCGTTCAGCTGGGCGGGCAGACTCCGCTCAAGCTCGCTCAGCAGCTCGCCGACGCGGGGGTGCCGATTCTGGGCACCAGCCCCGCGGCCATCGACCTGGCGGAGGAGCGCGGCGAGTTCGACCAGGTCCTGCAGCGGGCTGGACTGACCGCGCCGAAGAACGGCACGGCGGTGAGCTTCGAGGACGCAAAGCGAGTGGCTGACGAGATCGGCTACCCGGTGCTCGTCCGCCCGTCGTACGTCCTCGGCGGCCGCGGGATGGAGATCGTCTACGACGAGCCGGGGCTGGCGCGCTACATCGCCAACGCCACTGAGGTCACTCCCGAGCACCCCGTGCTTGTCGACCGCTTTCTCGAGGATGCCATCGAGGTTGATGTGGACGCACTGTATGACGGGTCCCAGCTCTACCTCGGCGGCATCATGGAGCACATCGAGGAGGCCGGCATCCACTCCGGCGACTCCGCCTGCGCGCTGCCGCCCATCACCTTGGGCCCGGACGTGCTGGCCCGAGTCCGGGAAGCCACCGCCGCGATCGCAGAAGGCGTGGGCGTCCGGGGACTGATCAACATCCAGTTCGCCGTCGCTGCTGACGTGCTGTACGTCATCGAGGCCAATCCGCGGGCCTCGCGCACGGTGCCCTTCGTGTCGAAGGCCACCGGTGTGCAGCTCGCGAAGGCCGCCGCACTGATCGGCACTGGGGTGAGCATCGCCGAGCTGCGCACCGGCTCGGGACATCCCCGCGCGGGTCTGCTCCCTGCTCAGGGAGACGGCTCGCTGCTTCCTCCCGGAGCGCCGGTGGCGGTCAAGGAGGCTGTGCTTCCATTCGCGAGGTTCCGCACTCCGGAGGGTCGCGTCGTCGACTCTCTGCTGGGCCCGGAGATGCGCTCAACCGGTGAGGTGATGGGCATCGACAAGCACTTCGACACCTCCTTCGCAAAGTCTCAGCAGGCGGCCAGCAATCCGCTGCCGGTGAGCGGGAAGGTGTTCGTCTCTGTGGCCAACCGGGACAAGCGCGGGGTCATCATGCCGATCAAGCGGCTCGCGGACCTGGGCTTCTCGCTGGTGTCGACCGGCGGCACCGCCGACGTCCTGCGGCGCAACGGGGTCCAGTGCGAGGAGGTCGCCAAAATAGGCGATGACAGCGGCACCGAGACCATCCTCGACGTGGTGGAGGCTGGGCGCATCGACCTGATCATCAACACGCCGTCAGGCGGGGAGGCGCGCTCCGACGGCTACGAGATCCGCGCGGCAGCAACCTCGTTGGGCGTGCCCGTCATCACCACCGTCGCCGAGCTGGGCGCAGCCGTGCAGGCCATCGAAGCGCTGGGCAGATTCGAATGGTCCGTCACCTCCCTCCAGGAGCACGCCGAGAGGCTGCACGAAGCGGGGTTCAGCACGCGTGAAGATATAGCCGCCGTGGCGGAACGCGTATGACGGTCGGCTTCGGGAGGCGCTTGGAGGCGGCGATGGGGGAGCACGGGCGCCTGTGCCTGGGCATCGACCCTCACGCCTCACTGCTGCAGGCGTGGGGTCTGGGGGCCTCGCCGGACGGGCTGCGCGAGTTCGGTCTGCGAACGGTGGAGGCAGCCGCAGGCCGCGTGGGTGTCGTGAAGCCCCAGGTGGCGTTCTTCGAGGCGTACGGGCCTGAGGGGCTGTCCGTGCTCGCGGAGGTTCAGCAGGCCGCGCAGGATGCGGGACTCCTCGTCATCGCCGATGCCAAGCGCGGGGATATCGGATCGACCATGGCTGCCTACGCGCAGGCGTGGCTGAACCCTGCGGCTCCTCTGGGAGCGGATGCCCTGACGGTCAGCCCATATCTTGGTTTCGGCGCGCTGCAGCCAGCCGTCGATGCCGCACGGACCTACGGCACGGGAATCTTTGCGCTCGCGCTGACCAGCAATCCCGAAGGCGCGGCGCTGCAGCTTGCTCGAGGTGCGGACGGCAGAACTGCGGCCGGTTCGGTGGTGGCTGCCGCTGCGCAGGCCAACGCCGCGTCCGGCAATGACGACGGCAGCCTCGGAGACGTGGGCCTGGTCGTGGGCGCCACCACCGCCCGGTACGCCCAGGAGTACGACATCGACCTCACCATCGGCCGGCCGCCCGTGCTCGCTCCTGGGTACGGAGCTCAGGGGGCTTCAGCCGGGCGCATGCGCGAGGATTTCGGCCCCGCCTGGCCCCAGGTTCTGGTGAACTCCTCCCGGGAGATTCTGGGCCGGGGTCCAGACCGGGCGGCCCTGGTCGACGCGCTGGAACGCGCCCGGAAGGATCTCGCCGGCTGACGGATGGGAGCGCCCTTCGGCGTGACTGGAGCCGATCGGCATGGTCACCGTCCGGACATGTTGCCCCTTACATCGATTGCGGCTACATTCAGCGAACAGAACATGTCCGTACGGGAAGACCCCACCTTTCGAGGAGAGCGCCGTGGCACTTCGACAGCTCAGCCAGGAAGAGCGCGACCGCGCACGGGAAAAGGCCTTGGAGGCCCGAAGCGCACGGGCGCAGGTCAAACGTGAGTTCGGCGCAGGCGCCCTCAGCTTCACGCAGGTCCTCGAGCGGGCCGATGCGGAGGAGGCGATCGCTCGACTCAGGTGCACAGAGCTTCTCGAAGCCCTCCCGGGGATCGGCCGCGTCACTGCGGTCAGGATCTGCGATGAGCTCGGCGTCTCGGTGAATCGGAGGCTGGGCGGACTGGGAGTCAAGCAGCGCCGTGCGCTGACCGACCGGCTTGCCTCCTTCGCGTAGCCGGCCAGAGGTGTCGGGACAGTGGGGCGGCGGCAGGTATGGCACAATCGGCCCAATGTCAGAAGCTCCCCAGGCCACGGTTCTCGCCGGACCCACATCGGTGGGCAAGTCGACGCTGAGCAAGCACATTCGTACGCACTACCCGCAGGTGCACTTTTCAGTCTCGGCGACGACACGGCCGCCGCGCGCCGGCGAAGTCGACGGTGAGGACTACCGCTTCATCAGCCCCGCGGAGTTCGACGAGCTCATCGCGGCCGATTCGTTTCTGGAGTGGGCCACCGTCCATGGCCGTCACCGCTACGGAACGCTGCAGTCCACCGTCGAGCAGGCTGTTGCCGCAGGCAAGCGCGTGCTCCTCGAGATCGACCTGCAGGGGGCCCGCCAAGTGCGCAGCCGGCTGCCGGGTGCGCACTTCGTCTTCCTGGCGCCTCCCAGCTTCGACGACTTGGTCTCTCGGCTCGCCGGCAGAGGCACCGAGGATGAGGAGGAGCGACAGCGGCGCCTCGAAACCGCTAGGATAGAGCTTGCGGCAGAATCCGAGTTCGATGTGACCATCGTCAACGATGACATCGACCGTGCCGCCCGTGAACTCATCTCACGCATGGGCCTGGACCCAGAAATCGACGTCTAAAGGAAGCATCTCTCCGTGAACCAGCTTGAAGGCATCATCGACCCACCTATCGACGAGCTCGTCGCGAAGGCTGACTCCAAGTACGCCCTCGTCCTCTTCGGCTCCAAGCGTGCGCGTCAGATCAACAACTACTACGCCCAGCTGCACGAGGGCCTGTTCGAGCACATCGGCCCTCTCGTCGAGACCAAGCTCAACGAGAAGCCGCTCTCCATCGCCCTGCGCGAGGTCCACGAGGACCTCCTGGTGATGCGGCCCCGCACTGCCGACGACGAGGCCGCTGCGTTCAGCGCCCCGCAGGCTGAGTTCGTCGAGGCCGGCGGCGAAGAGGGCTGACCCAGCGCCTATGCGCGTACTTCTCGGCGTCACAGCGGGCATCGCAGCCTACAAGAGCGCGATCCTTCTGCGACTGCTGAGGGAGTCCGGCTGTGAGGTCGACGTGGTTCCCACTCCCTCCTCGCTGGAATTCGTCGGCAAGGCCACCTGGGAGGCGCTCTCCGGCCGCCCCGTCACCACAGGTGTGTTCGAGGGCGTGGATGAGGTCCGGCATGTGCGGCTGGGCCAGGAAGCCGACCTCATTGTGGTAGCCCCGGCCACTGCGGACGTGCTGGCCAAGATCAGGGGAGGCCGAGCAGACGATCTGCTCACATCGAGCATCCTGGCCTCCGAGGCGCCCAAGCTGCTCGTCCCGGCGATGCACACGGAGATGTGGCGCAACCCTGCTACGACCGAGAACGTCAGTGTCCTGCGCGAGCGCGGCTTCGACGTGATGGAACCGGCGGAGGGGCGCCTGACCGGAAAAGACACCGGCAAGGGCCGGCTGCCCGAGCCCGACGAGATCTTCGAACGCGCTCAGAAGCACCTTGCAGGGATCCGGGCCGCTCCGTCTGCGGCCGTGCGTGATGAAGAGGCCCAAGATCTCCGCTCCACACCTCTGCGCGGACGCGCCGTCGTCGTCACCGCAGGCGGCACACGGGAGCCGCTGGACCCAGTGCGCTTCCTGGGCAACAGGTCCTCCGGCAAGCAGGGCATCGAACTGGCACGGGCAGCTGCTGCTGCCGGCGCCGACGTCCGGCTCATTCTGGGCACGGCGGAGACGACGGTGCCGCATGCAGACGAAGGCATTGTGGTGGAGCGAGCGGAGACGGCGGACCAGATGCTGGGCGCGGTCCTCGCCTCTGCGCCGGCCTCCGACGTGCTTCTCATGGCCGCAGCGGTCGCGGACTTCAGGCCCGCGGCATACGCCGAGGCGAAGATCAAGAAGACTGACGACGGAACGTCGCCGGTGATCGAGCTTCAGCGCAACCCCGACATTCTCGCCGAAGCCGTGCGCCGCCGGGAGAGCTCAGGCGCTCCTCAGGTCATCGTAGGCTTTGCCGCTGAGACAGGCTCAGCCGATGCAGACCCCGCAGATCTTGCTCGCGAGAAGCTTCAGCGCAAGGGATGCGATCTCCTCGTGCTCAACCAAGTAGGCGAGGGTCTCGTGTTCGGCCAGGACGAAACGAGCATCCAGGTATTCGCCTCCGCGGCCGCGGAGCGGACCCTCGGACCTCTCGGTGAGGCCGGAACAGTCACAGGAACAAAGGCGCAGGCCGCAGAGTCGATCGTTCAGCTCGCGTCGCAGCTGCTCGCAGCGTCCGCAGCGTCCGCACCGACTTCTGCGTAGTCGTCGCCTCAGAGGATGCTCACGGCGAAGCAGGCCCCGTGCTGTCCACTGTCCTCTGACGTGTGGGCGGCACGGGGCCTGCTCTGCAGCTGGGCTGCGCTGTGCTATTCGACGATGACCGAGTCGAGATCGATCTCCTCATCGATGAAGTCGTACTCCACCATGAGGTCGACCATGTCGCTGAGCTGGTCCTGCCGCGGGTCCCCGTCGAACTCTTCCATATTGACGTTGGCGGCAGCGTCCTCGGGCAGGTCGAGGAACTCCGCGAGGGACGCCGCGACGCCGTCAGGGTCTCCCTCAGCCTGCTCGAGCACGTCGGTGAGCGCCTCCTGGAACTGCTCAACCTCTTCGGGCTCTGCGTCTGCCCGCTCCCCGGAGGTGAAGCTGATCATGGTGGGCAGGCCGGGAATGACCTCCTGGTTGGGATAGCCCAGGAGCTCGAACTCGTCCTCAGCCAGAGCCTGCGAGAGGAAGGGCTCCGGCAGCCAGGCGGCGTCGATGTTGCCGCGCTCGAGCTGCGCGGCCATGTCCGGGAAGTCCACCTCGGTGAGTCCCAGCGCATCCGGGTCTCCGCCGTCCTCAGCGACGGATTCCATGATGGTGAGGTCTCCCTGACCGTTGAGCACGTTGACCGCCACGGAGAGGTCCTCGAGGTCGGCCCACGACTCGACGTCGTCATCGGATCGCACCACGACGCCGTTGATGTCGTCGCCCTCAGCATAGGAGTGCGAGTATCCGGTGAGGATTCGCATGTCCAGGCCCTGGTCGACGGCGACGAGCACTGAGAGCGCGTTGCCGATGGCATAGTCCATGTCCCCGGTCTGCACGGCTGGGAGCATCGCGGCCGCGCCCTGGCCCGGCGTGAGTGTCACGTCGAACCCGTGCTCCTCGAAGATGTCGTTGTCGAGGCCGTACTGGACCGCGGCGGAGGGTGCGATGGAGAGAACCCCCAGGGAAATCTCCGTGAGCTCGCCGTCGGCGGCGTCGTCGCCGTTGGCTGCGCCGCCATTGTCGCCGCCGTCGCCGTTGCCTCCGCAAGCGGTGAGCGTCAAGGCCACCAGGGAGCAGAGAGCGCCGGTTGTCTTGAGTCTGTGTTTCATGGGGATCCCTCGTTGAGTCGCTGGAGATGCCCGTTCCGAATTCCTCGGGACAGGGGAGAGGTCACTACTACTTGTGACTCATGCCACATTCAGTATCAGGCTACCTGTTGATCAAGTCAAGCCGATGCACCCGATCGTCTGCCGGCGCGGGCGACCCTGTCAGCTGCCGTCAGAGAAGCCGAAGAGACGGGCTGCGTTCTCGAGGTAGATGAGGCGCTTCACGTCGTCGTCGTACCCGAGCTGGTCGAAGTCCCTCATCCAGCGCTCAGCAGTCAGCAGCGGAAAATCGGTGCCGAAGAGCATCTTGTGCTTGAGCAGCGTCCTGGCGTGCTGAACGAGGTTCGGCGGGAAGTACTTGGGCGACCAGCCCGACAGGTCGATGTGCACGTGCGGCTTGTGCAGGGCCACGGACAGAGCTTCGTCCTGCCAGGGGAACGACGGGTGGGCGAGGATGATCTTCAGCTCCGGGAAGTCGACGGCGATGTCGTCGACGTGCATGGGGTTGGAGAACTTCAGCCGGATGCCGCCGCCGCCCGGGCGGCCTGCTCCGGCGCCGGTGTGTCCGCTGTGGAACAGGGCGACGGTGCCGGTCTCCTCGATCGCCTCGAGGATCGGGTAGAAGCTGCGGTCATTGGGGTAGAAGGCCTGATAGCTCGGGTGGAACTTGAAGCCGCGTGTTCCGGCCTCGGCCAGTCGGCGCACTTCGCGTGCAGAGCGCATTCCGCCGTGGGGGTCCACGCTGGAGAACGGAATGATGGTCTCCGGGTATTGGGCGGCCAGGTCGATGATCTCGTCGTTGCTGACCGGATTGGGTTCGCCCGTGGCCCAGCTGGTGTCCACGGAGAAGACCACGCACATCATGTTCTGCTCGCGGTAGGTGGCGGCGAGGTCATGGACGGTCGGATTCTTGAAGTCTCGTCCGAAGTACTTCTGCATGGCCTCGTTGTGCTCTGCGTGCTCGGCGGAGTCGTCGGGCACATCGGCCGAGGCGAGGACGTGGGTGTGGACGTCGATGGCCACGATGTTCTCTGGCAGGGAGGTGTTCATGGTGCTCCTTTAGGGGGCTCAGGGTGCTTGGTTGTTGAGCTGCCGCAGGTTCCGGCGCATGGTGCGAAGGGTCAGAGCCAGCTGATCGGCGGCCTCTCGGCTGAGACCTTCGAGGAGCTGAGCCTCGGTGCGTGAGACGGGCTCCTCGACGGCGGCGAGGACACGGAGGCCCTCGGGCGCAGTGTGGAGCAGCAGCCGTCGCGCGTGGGTGGGGTCCTGCTCGCGGGTGATCCAGCGGCGCTCCTGCATCACGGAGACGGTCTCGGCCATCGACTGCGCCCTCACGAATGAGCGACGAGCCAGTTCCGACGAGGTGATCCCGGGACGTGTGCGCAGCACGGACAGCGCAGTGTACTGAGCGGCGCTGAGGCCGTGCGCAGAGAGGGCCTGCTCCAGCGAGGGGCGGAACCCGGTCTCGATGAGCTTCAGCATGTACAGATACCAACCCGCGCCGGGATCCTCTGCAGTGATCTGGTCCATACGTCCTCGTGACAGTCTCGGTGTTCAGGAGTCCGCTCAGCATAGCCGTCACCTCCTCGTGATCAGATCTCATCCAGCGAGACAAGGATTTGACCTCGTGATTAAGGCTACCTGATACTCAATGTGACACAGGTCAAGTTTTTCGTCGATCTATGGAGGTACACATGTCATCCGCTCCCCAGAACCCCATTTCCGTGAGCATCGAGGATCTGCCCAGCATCGAAGGCCAGAGCTTCGGCCCGTCCAGCTGGGAGACCCTCACCCAGGAGGACATCAGCCGGTACGCAGACATCTCCGGCGACCACAACCCCATTCACGTGGACGCCGATGCTGCCGCCCGCAGTCCGTTCGGCACCATCGTGGCGCACGGCTACCTCACCCTCAGCCGCGTCGTCCCGCTGATGGCAGAGGTCTTCGAGGTCAAAGACATCAGCTCCGGCATCAACTACGGGCTCGACAAGCTGCGGTTCCCCGCACCTGTGCCGGCCGAGGGCCGCATCCGCGTCCACGGCACAGTGACCCAGGTCAAGGAGATCTCGGGCGGCTACCAGGTGCACGCCGACCTGACGTGGGACGTCGAAGGAAACGACAAGCCAGCCTGCTTCGCGCAGCAGGTCCTGCGCTACTACCGATGAGAGGAACGTCCATGAACGAGCACAAGACACTCGCAGAGCTGCGGGAGAAGGTCGGATCAGCTGAGCTGAACGGCAAAGTTGCCATCGTGACCGGCGCCGGACGAGGCCTCGGCCGCTGCTACGCTCTGGCGCTGGCCGCCGCCGGCGCCTCCGTCGTCGTCAACGACGCGGACGAGAAGGCCGCCGAGGAGGCCGCTGCGGACATCACCGAAGGAGGCGGCAAGGCGATCGCCGCTCCGGGTCGCATCGGGCCGGAGGCCGAGGCCCAGCGCCTCGTCGAGACCGCCGTCGCCGAGTACGGGCGCCTGGACATCATGGTGACCAACGCCGGCATCCTGCGCGACCGCGTGTCGTGGAAGATGTCCGAAGAGGACTTCGATGCCGTCATCGGCACGCACCTGAAGGGCACGTGGACCTGCGGCAAGGCGGCCCTGCAGCAGATGCGCTCCCAGGGCGAGGGCGGCCGTCTGATCCTCATCGGCTCTCCAGCCGGCCAGTTCGGGTCCTTCGGCCAGTCCAACTACGCTCCCGCGAAGGCGGGCATCGTGGCGCTGGCCCGCACCTGGTCCATGGAGCTCTCGCGGGACAAGATCACCGTCAACGTGGTGGTCCCCACCGCCATGACAGCTATGACCGCCACCATTCCCGTCTACAAGGAGTGGGCCGAGGCCTACGAGAACGGTCTGCCGCTGCCGAAGGTCGCGCGCACCGACCACGCTCTGGGAAGCCCGGAGGACGTCACCCCTCTGATCGTGTGGCTGGCCAGCGAGCAGGCCCAGGACGTCACGGGGCAGGCCATCGGCCTCGGCGGCGACCGGCTCACCCTCTACTCCCACCCTGCGGAGCTGGAGACGGTCGACGCATCCGGCGGCTGGGACGTCGAAGCTCTCGGCAGGACCTGGCAGGATCAGCTGGCCTCGAAGGCCCAGCCGTCCGGCATGGGGCCCAAGCCCGATCCCGCCGAGCACCCGGCCGGTGCCCCATCAGGAGACAGGGGATGACGCTGTGCGCGAGAATCACGCCAACATCTGGCAGCAGATAGCGCGCACCCGCCCGGAGAAGATCGCCCTGGTCTCAGGCGATCGTCGGTACACCTACGAGGAGTTCGAGCAGCTCGCCGAAAAGGCTGCGGGCACGCTGTCCTCCCACGGGGTGCAGTCCGGCGACGCGGTCGGCTTCTATCTGCACAACACCGCCGAGTTCCTCATCGGCTTCTACGCCTGCCTGAAGCTGGGCGCCACCCCGGCGCCGATGAATTACCGGTATCGCGGCGCCGAAGTGGCGGAGCTGGTGCAGACCTCCCGGCCCAAGGCCATGCTGTACCGGGCGGCCTCACGGGAGGAGGCTGCGGAAGCGCAGCGTCTCCTCGACGAGAGCGCCCCGGCGCTGTGGGTGGAGATCGACGATGACTCAGCCCCTCAGGGCCGCGGCCCTGAGGGGGCGATCAGCTTCGATGAGCTGCTGCAGGGTCCTCGGCATCAGGATTCCGGGCCCGCCAGCCCTGACGGTGAGCTGTACATCTTCACCGGCGGCACCACGGGCAGGCCCAAGGCGGTGGTGTGGGAGATCGGCGGCCTGATGGACATTCAGGGCAGCTCAACCTACCCGCCCATCGGCCTGGACATACCCGAGACGCTCGAGCAGGCCGTCGACATCGCGACCAGCGAGTCCACGCCTCAGGTGAACACACTTCCGCTGGCCCCCTTCATCCACGCCACGGCTCTGTTCATGTCCACGAACACCCTGAACGTCGGGGGCACTGTGGTGGTGAACCCCAACGCGAGCCTCGACGCACGAGCTGCCGCGGACCTGGCGATCAGGGAGCATGTCACGCAGCTGATCGTCGCCGGCGATGCGGTCGCTCTTCCCGCCGTGGAGGCTTTCGAGGAGCACCCGGATCGGGACAGGCTGGCCGTCCAGTCGGTGCTGAGCTCAGGAATGCGCTTCAGCGACGAGACCAAGGCCCGGCTCCACCGTGTGGCGTCCCTGAGCATCTTCGACATCCTCGCCTCCAGCGAGGGCGGGCCCTACGCCATGGCGATCACCCGCTCAGAGGCGGATCTGCCGGCGCGGTTCCGTCTCACAGAGGGGGGTGTGGTCCTGGACGAAGGCAACAACCAGGTGCAGGACACGCCCGGATCCACCGGCATTCTGGCCTTCCGGGGAGCCCTCCCGAAGGGCTACCTCAATGAGCCGGAGCGAAGCCTGGAGACCTATCCGGTGATCGACGGGGTCCGCCATGTGCGCCCCGGCGATTACGTGGAGGCCGGCGAGGACAGGCACATCGAGTTCCTCGGCCGCGGCTCTGCGGTGATCAATACCGGAGGCGAGAAGGTGTACCCCGCCGAGGTGGAGCAGGCGCTCCTGGAGCACCCGGGCGTCCACGACGCGGTGGTCTTCGGCCTGCCGGATAAGCGCATGGGCGAGCAGGTCTGTGCTGTGGTGGGCGTCGAGGACGTCAGCTCCATCAGCGCCGACGACCTGCGTGCATGGGTGCGGGAGCGCCTGGCCGGCTACAAGAAGCCTCGGATCGTGGCTGTCCGGCAGAGTCTGGATCGCACTCCGGCCGGGAAAGTCAACATGAAGGCTGTGAAGGAGACGGCGCGAGAAGCCGCGTCGCAGGAGACATGATGCCCGATCAGTCCGAGCTGAATCCCGTGGGTCCTGGGGACTTCTACGGATTCGCGGATCGCCTGACGGACGCCGAAAAGGCTGCGCTGCGCAGGCTCCGCACGTTCCTGCGCGAACGTGCGGAGCCCATTCTCGCCGAGCACTGGGAGTCGGCGACGCCCCCGGCGTTTCTCCGGCACGAGTTCGCAGCCGGTGATTTCGTGAACCCGTGGGAGCTGCGAGAAGCGGGGGAGGAGGTGCGTCCGCTCTTCGTGGGCTTCCGCAATCTGGAGCTCTCGCGGACGGACAGCTCTCTGGCGATACTCATCGGCGGTCAGATCGGCATGTTCAACGGTGTGATGCGCATGGGGCTCACACCCGAGCAGTACTCGTCGGTGCAGGCAGACATCGAGAGCTTCCGCATGACGGGATGCTTCGCTCTGACGGAGCCGGAGCACGGCTCGGACATCGCCGGAGGGCTCAGCACCTCGGCTCAGCCTGCGGGCGATGGGTGGGTGCTGAACGGCCAGAAGCGGTGGATCGGCAACGCTGCCTATTCGCAGTACGCCTTGGTGCCCGCCAAGGATTCCTCGACAGGGGAGCTGCGGGTGTTTCTGGTCCGCACCGACGCGCCCGGAGTGCGTATTGAGAAGATCCAGGGCAAGACCGCCGTGCGCATGGTCCACAACGCCCATATCTTTCTCGACGATGTGGAGGTGTCTGAGGCGGAGCGGCTGCCGCGCATCTCCTCCTTCGAGGAGCTCGGCTCGGCCTTCCGCACCCTCCGGCCTGACGTGGTCTGGAATGCGGTCGGCCTGCAGGCCGGTGCCTACGAGCATACTCTGGCGTATGTGAAGCGGCGCCAGCAGTTCGGACGGCCCATCGGCAGCTTCCAGCTGGTGCAGGAGAAGCTCGTGCGCATGCTCGGCAACGTCACCGCCTCATTGGGCATGGCAGTCCAGCTCGCCGAGCTCGCTGAGCAGCAGGGCGGCGCCGACGGCGCGGTGAGCCACGCGCAGGCAGCTCTGGGCAAGTCGTGGGTCTGCGCGCGCATGCGCGAGACCGCCGCCTGGGGCCGCGAGCTGCTCGGCGGGGACGGCGTGCTCCTGGAGAACGACCTTGCGCGCTTCCATGCAGATGCTGAAGCTCTCTACACCTTCGAGGGCACCCATGAGATAAACAGCCTCATCGTGGGGCGGGAGATCACAGGCCACAGCGCCTTCCGCGGCTGAAACCTCAGGATGTGTCCGCACCAGGGCATAGCATCGGGGGTGATGGAACGCTCAGCCTCTCAGCCGGCGCTGCTGGACGCGCCCGCCCCGTCGGCGGTTCGTCTTCCGGCGGGCGCGACGGAGGAGCTGCCGATCGCCCAGGTCCTCTTGGACTCTCCTGTGCCTCACCTGGACAGGCCGTTCGACTACGCCGTGCCCATGGATCTCTCAGAGACTGTGGTCCCGGGCGGACGGGTCAAGGTGCGGTTCTCCGGGCGCGAGTTCTCTGCGTGGGTGCTGGCTCGCCGGCAGGAGGCGAGCACTGGGGCACGTCTGAGCATGATCACGAAGGTTGTCTCGGCGCTTCCCGTTCTCTCTGCGGAGGTCATTGAGCTGGCAGGCCAGGTGGCCCGGCGCTGCGGCGGGGTGACGTCTGATGTGCTTCGGGCCGCAGTGCCCCGACGTGCCGCTCGGGTTGAGCTTGAGTTCGGCCCAGAAGATTTTGCGCGACCGGGCATCACCGGCGAACGGGCCCTTGAGCCTCAGCGGACGGCCCACTTGGCTCTGAAGTCCTATGGCCCCGCGGCGTGGCCGCAGCAGGTGGTCTCGGCGGTGCGGCGGACGGTGGGGGAGTCTCCGGTCCCTGGGCAAGGGCCGGGTGCGGCAGTGGTGCTGCCGGATCAGCGTGATGCCGAGGCCGCGCTCGCTGCGCTGCAGGCCGCTTTCGGGGCCGACCTGGTCGCTCAGCTGACCTCCGATATGGGGCCGACCTCGCGGTACCGCTCGTATCTGCGGGTGCGCTGCGGGCAGGCGCGGATAGTGGTCGGCACCCGGTCTGCGATGTTCGCACCGGTCGCTGATCTGGGTCACATCGTGATGCTGGATGACGATGATCCCTCGCACGCTGAGCCTCGGGCGCCCTACCACCACGCTCGTGATGTGGCCCTGCTGCGAGCTGTCCAGACCGGCGCGGACGTCACGTTCCTCTCGGCTCATCGCAGCCTTGAGGTGCAGCGGCTCGTAGAGCGCGGGTGGCTGGCTGAGGAGGCTCCGGACCGCACCGAGCGCAGGGCGTGGAGTCCGCAGATCATCGCCTCCGCAGACTCCTACCAGCAGAGCCGGGATCCGGCAGCTCAGCGGGCCCGGATGCCGGAGGTGGCCTACCGTGCGGCGCGACAGGGTCTCGAGCGCGGACCGGTGCTGGTTCAGGTCGGACGCAGCGGGTTCGTGCCGGCTGTGCTGTGCGCCCGATGCCGGAGTCGCCAGGAGTGCCCGAACTGCCATGGTCCGCTCGCTCTTCCCCCACACCACGGACAGTCTAGGACGCTGCGCTGCCGGTGGTGCGGGCTGCACCACCGTGACCATCGGTGTGCTGAGTGCGGCTCCACGGAGCTGCGAGCCGCAGTGCGCGGCGCTGAGCGCACCGCCCAGGAGCTCGGACGTGCGTTTCCGAACATTCCTGTGATCTCCTCCACCGGCGATCAGCCCGCCGAACCGATCGGCGATCGGCCTGCGATCGTCGTCTCCACTCCCGGTGTGGAGCCGGTGGCGGAGGAGGGGTACGCCTCTGCCCTGCTCCTGGACGGGGACGCTCAGCTGCAGCGAGAGGGACTGGACGTGCCTCGCAGAGTCCTGGCCCGGTGGTTTCGAGCTGCGTCATTGGTGCGCCCTCGCGCTGAGGGAGGGACGGTGGTGGTGACGGCGGCTGACGAGGAGCTCACGGGGGCCCTGGTTCGCTGGGATCCGGTGGGCTTTGCGCGCCGTGAGCTGCACCGACGCCGAGACCTGGGCCTGCCGCCCGCGGTGCGGATGCTCAGTCTGACGGGCCAGCGGGCCGAGGCGGGGGACTTCTTGGCTGCGCTGAGCCTTCCGGCCGGGCTGGACTGGGTGGGGCCAGCGTCGACGGACAATGGAGAGCTCCGCTGGCTGCTGTTCTTCAGCTTCGCTCAGGCGGAGCAGGTGGTGGGCGAAGTCCGCAGGGTGCGTCGCACCACCAGTGCCTCAGCGGCGCGGAGCGGGCAGGGAAGGTCCCTGCGCATTGCGGTCGACGATGCGGAGAGCCTGCAGATCTGAGCATGCCTGCAGTCCTGTGTCAGAGCAGCTGCAGCGAGCGGGCGAAGCGTCGTACGGAGCGTCCCAGCTCAGCGGGCTTCTCGTAATGAATGAGGTGCCCCACTCCGCGCACCAGCTCGAGGTGACCTTGGGGGAGCGCATCTCGCAGCCGACGTCGCCCTTGAGGGGTGCCGAGGCTGTCCTCCGCTCCGGCAGCCAGCAGCACAGGCAGGCTCAGACCCTCGGCGAAGTCAGCGGCTGTGCTTCTGCTTGAGGCCCGGTAGGCGTCGAGGAGCGTCGCAATGTCGGAGTAGCCCCCGAAGAAGCGGCGGTGCTGATCACGCACGTATTCACGCAGGGCCGGGTCGCGGCTGCTGATGAGGGAGACATTGGTGATCTCCATGATCGTCCCGGATCGCAGCAGCGCGTGTCCTGCCCGTTCGGGCAGGATCCGGCTGAGCTGGTAGTAGGCCTCGACGGCCGCCGCTCCCACCATGGCGGGCCATCTGAAGATGGTCTCGCTCACGGGTGCGCTGAGGATGAGACCAGCCCAGGGAAGGTCAGTGTGTGCGGCGTGGGCCGCGGTGACGATGGTTCCGAACGAGTGGCCCAGCAGAAGATCCCCGGAGCCCAGGCGCAGTGCCTCACTCACGGCGGAGACATACGCCGCGTAGACCTCCAGGGTGTGCTCGACGCGACTGCCTGCGTCGTCTGTGACGGGGGGTGCGGCATTGAAGCCGGGCAGGTCAGGGACCATGAGCTCGAACTCGGGCAGCGCATCGGCCATGAGCTGAAGCCCGTGGTGATCGCCTCGAAAGCCGTGGATCATGAGCATCCGAGGTGCGGCTCTGCTCTGAGCACCGTCCGAGGCGTGTGCGAGCGGACCGGGAGCTGCGGGGAATCGCCATAGGTGCGCCTCGGCATGAAGCGTCCTGCCGTTCAGGCTGAGGGTGAGGCTGAGCTGCTCGGCGATGCCTTCACGGTGCGGGTATCCGGACCAGGCAGGGACATCTTGGACGGGACTCTTCACGTGTGCCAGCCTACGAGATCGCCGCAGGGGGCGCCGCCGCTTAGACTGGTCGGGTTCTGTTGTCCCCCAATCGATCGAAGGTGCCCGCACGGTGTCCGAAACTGCTGCAGACGTTCAGCCCGACGGCCAGAGGAAGAGCTACGACTTCCAGGAGATCGAAGCCCGCTGGCTGCCATTCTGGGATGAGGACGCAACGTTCGCCGTGGACCTGGAAGCCTCTTCCCGCCCCACCAAATATGTCTGCGACATGTTCCCGTATCCATCCGGGGACCTTCACATGGGGCACGCTGAGGCGTTTGCCATCGGCGACGTGCCGGCCCGCTATGCGCGGCTTCGAGGCTTCAACGTGCTGCACCCGATCGGCTGGGACTCCTTCGGCCTCCCGGCGGAGAATGCGGCGATCAAGAACAACGCCCACCCCGCCGAGTGGACCTACCGGAACATCGAGACTCAGGCGGCCAGCTTCAAGCGGTACGCGATCAGCGCGGACTGGTCGACTCGTCTGCACACCTCGGATGAGTCCTACTACCTATGGACCCAGTGGCTGTTTCTGAAGTTCTACGAGCAGGGGCTCGCCTACCGGAAAGACTCTCCGGTCAACTGGTGCCCCTCCTGCCAGACGGTCCTCGCCAACGAGCAGGTCATCGGTGAGGGAGTCTGTGAGCGGTGCAAGACACCCGTCACGAAGAAGGCGCTGAACCAGTGGTACTTCAAGATCACCGACTACGCCGACCGGCTCCTCGATGACATGGAGCAGCTGCAGGGCGCCTGGCCGGAGCGGGTGCTGGCGATGCAGCGCAACTGGATCGGCCGCTCCACCGGCGCGTCGGTCACCTACCGCATCGAAGCTGCTGAGGGCGCTGCGGAGACGAGCATCGACGTGTTCACCACACGTCCCGACACCCTGTACGGCGTGACGTTCATGGTGGTCGCCGCCGACGCCCAGCTCGCTCTGGACCTGGTCACCGAGGAGCATCATGATGAGCTTCACCGGTACCGCGACGGCCTGGGGAATGTGACCGAGATCGAGCGTCAGTCGGCCGACCGGGAACGGACGGGCGTCTTCCTCGGCAGGTACGCGACTCACCCGCTCACCGGTGAGCGGCTTCCCATCTGGGCTTCGGACTATGTGCTCGCCGACTACGGCACGGGTGCTGTGATGGGCGTGCCTGCCCACGATCAGCGTGACCTGGAGTTCGCCCGTGCCATGGGGCTTGAGGTCAGAGTCGTGCTGGACACCGGCGAAGAGGATCCCAGCGTCAGCGGCACGGCCACAGCTGGCGAGGGAACGCTCGTCAACTCCCCGGCGTGGGAGGGCCTGGCAAAGACGGAGGCCATTGCGAAGTCCATCGACGTGCTGTCCTCCGAGGGCACCGGCGAGGCGAAGGTCAATTACAGGCTGAGGGATTGGCTGCTGTCGCGCCAGCGCTTCTGGGGCGCGCCCATCCCGATCATTCACTGTGAGGCATGCGGCGAAGTCCCGGTTCCTGCCGAGCAGCTGCCCGTGCGTCTGCCCACCGACGTGCGCGGTGAGGAGCTTTCGCCGAAGGGGAAGTCGCCGCTGGCGGGTCTGGACGAGTGGGCCAATGTGGACTGTCCGGCATGCGGCGGCTCCGCGCGCAGGGACACCGACACCATGGACACCTTCGTGGACTCCTCCTGGTACTACATGCGGTATCTGGCGCCGAAGAACGACGAGGAGATCTTCAGCACCGAGACGGTGAACCGCTGGCTGCCGGTGGACCACTATGTCGGGGGAGTGGAGCACGCCATCCTCCACCTGCTGTATTCGCGCTTCTTCACCAAGGTTCTCTATGACATGGGCCTGGTGAACTTCACCGAGCCCTTCAAGTCGCTGATGAATCAGGGGCAGGTCCTCAACGGCGGCAAGGCGATGTCGAAGTCGCTCGGCAACGGGGTGGATCTGGCGGAGCAGCTCGACGCGTTCGGCGTCGACGCGGTCCGGCTCACCATGATCTTTGCCTCGCCTCCGGAGGACGACGTGGACTGGGCCGACGTGAGCCCATCGGGCTCCGCGAAGTTCCTCGCGCGTGCCTGGCGCATCGCACAGGAGGTCACCAGTGAGACTGGGGCTGACCCGGCCCAAG
Source organism: Nesterenkonia sp. NBAIMH1 (assembly GCF_007922635.1). Lineage (NCBI taxonomy): Bacteria > Bacillati > Actinomycetota > Actinomycetes > Micrococcales > Micrococcaceae > Nesterenkonia > Nesterenkonia sp. NBAIMH1. The sequence goes on along the minus strand of NZ_CP042335.1, from coordinate 65,867 downwards.
GCGCGGCCGGCCTGCGTGCGGTGACCCACCGGACGATCGCCGACGCTGAGCAGCTTCTTGAGGCCCAGCGCTACAACGTGGTGGTGGCGCGTCTGATGGAGCTGGTCAATGCGGTCCGCAAGGAGATCGACAGCGGAGCCGGCCCCGCAGACCCCGCCGTGCGGGAGGCTGCTGAGACGGCCGCTCAGATCCTGTCGCTGGTCGCTCCCTATACCGCGGAGGACATGTGGTCGATGCTGGGCCGGGAGGCGTCCGTGGCGAACTCGGCGTGGCCGGCCTATGACGAGTCCCTGCTGGTGGAGGACACCGTGACCGCTGTGGTGCAGGTCAAGGGCAAGCTGCGTGACCGCATGGAGGTCCCGGCCGACATCACGGCGGAGGAGCTCGAGGCCCAGGCGCTCGCGCTGCCGAAGATCCAGAGCTACGTCGAGGCGGACGGCGGTGTGCGCAAGGTCATCGTCCGCGCCCCGAAGCTGGTCAACGTCGTCACCGGCTGATCCAGCTGAGCCTCGACGTGGTTGACTGAGGCCTATTGCAGCACTCCAGCACTTCTGATCGGAGAGCACATGCAGCAGGTCTCGCGGTCTGGACCCCAAGACGCCCGGAATGACGGGATGGCCGTTCGTGTGAGAAATCTCAGACGGACCTACGGAACCTTCGCTGCCGTGGACGACCTGTCCTTCGAGGTGCCCACGGGGTCTGTCTTCGCCTTCCTCGGAGCCAACGGGGCGGGGAAGTCGACGACCATCGGGTGCATCACGACCACGCTGTCGCCGACGTCGGGGCAGATCGAGGTCGCTGGTCAGGACGTCGTCCGGCAGGCGCATCAGGTAAGAGGTGCCATCGGGACGGTCTTCCAGTCCTCCCTGCTGGATCCGCTGCTCACCGTGCAGGAGAACCTGGTCCTGCGAGCCGGCTTCTACGGGCTCTCCCGCGGCGAGAGCCGCCGCCGAGTCGGTGAGCTCTCCGAGCTGATCGGGTTGGAATCCTTCCTGGATCGTCGCTACGGCAGGCTGTCCGGCGGTCAGAAGCGTCGCGCGGATATCGCCCGGGCCCTAGCGCACGATCCGACCGTCATCTTCCTCGACGAGCCGACCGCCGGCCTGGACCCTCAGTCGCGGGAACAGATCTGGCTCGCTATCGGTGAACTGCAGCAGACACGCGGCACCACCGTGTTCCTGACCACCCATTACATGGAGGAGACCGAGCGCGCCGACAGGGTCTGCATCATCGATTCCGGACGGATCGTGGCCGAGGGCACCCCCGGAGAGCTCCGGGCCCAGCACTCAACTTCGCTGCTCACCGTTCGCACGGAGAAGCCCGAGAGCGTGCTGGCCCACTGCCGCGACCGCGCCGTCCAGCACTCCAGAGAGGGCGAAGACATCCTCATTCCCGTCGAGTCTTCGCGACAGGCCCTGGAGCTGCTGGGTCTCCTGGACATCGTGGACTTCGAATTCCGCCACGGAACCATGGATGACGTGTTCCTGGCCGTCACAGGCAGGAGCGAAGCCTGATGGATATCGTCCGCCTCACGGGCCGCAATCTGCGGCTGTTCTTCCGCGACCGTGCAGGGGTATTCTTCTCTCTGCTCTCGGCGCTTATCCTCATCGCCCTCTATGCCCTCTTCCTGGGTGGGCTCCAGGTGGAGAACCTTGAGGGGGCCTTCCCGAACGCGGACCTGGAGGACATCAGTTGGTTCGTCAACACTTGGGTCTTCGCGGGGATCACCATGATCACCACGCTCACCACGGCGCTGGCGGCGCTCAATGTGTTCGTCGACGATCGGGCCACAGATCGCTTCCGGGACTTCGTGGTGTCGCCGATCCGCCGCTCAAGCCTGATTCTGGGCTATCTGTCGGCCGCGTTCATCGTCTCCCTCTCTATGACCTCACTGATCATCGTCATCGGGCAGGGCTACCTGCTGACCCAGGGCCAGACGCCGATGGCGCCGCTCGAGCTTCTGACGCTGCTGGGGTACACCGTGCTCTCCGCGGCAGCCTTCTCTGCCCTGGCGGCCTTCGCGGTGACCTTCATACGCAGCACCGGAGCCTTCTCAGCACTGTCCACAGTCGTCGGCACCCTGATCGGTTTTCTGGCCGGGGCGTACATTCCAGTCGGCGCCTTGCCCGAGGGTGTGGTGCACGGCATGAACGCTCTGCCCTTCGCCCAGTCGGCCATGCTCATCAGACAGCCGTATACCGCCGGAGCTGTGGACGCTCTCACCGGTGGACAGCAGCAAGCCGTTGACGAGCTGCACGCCTTCTACGGGATCAGTGCTTACGTGGGAGACACTGAGATCATCAACCCCTTGGCCATTGGCGTGCTCGTGATGCTCCTCCTCGCCTTCGCGGCACTGGGTGCCTGGCGGCTCTCCGGGAAGATCAGGTGATTCAGAGGGTCGGCCGGGCAAGGCGAAGCTTCTGGCTCCGGCTGACCCGCTCCTACGCAGGGGCCCTGCTCTCGCTGAGAGGAGGGGACTTCCTCACGGTGAGGACCGCTGTGCAGGCCGCTGCCAGCAGCAGGACGGCTGCCCCCAGGACCAGGGCAGGGCCGTATCCGCCTCCGAGGACCGGAACCACGATGAGGGGTCCAAGCACCTGCCCCACGCTGTAGGCCGCGGTGAGGGTGGCGACTCCGCCGGGCACCCCCAGGTCCGCCGCGGCTGCCAGTGTGAGCGTGACGATGCCGACGAACGTGCCCCCGAAGAGGACCGCCGCAAGCACCGCAGCCCACGAGGATGCTGAGACCACCGGCAGTATGCTGGCCAGTGCCTGGAGCAGCAGGGCGCATGTGAGGAGCGCAGGCCTGGATGCGTGGCGGCTCATCCACGTCCACAGGACGACTGACGGGATCGCGGCCAGCCCAGCCAAGGTCCACACGCCGCCGCCGGAGAGCTCTGCCTGCGTGGAGCCCACCACAGCGACCAAGAAGGTGCCGAGAATGATGTAGCCCGCGCCTTCGAGGAAGTAGGAGAAGATCAGTAGGCCGGCCGGCAGCCGTCGGCGCCTCCTCTCAGCGGGTCGTGCTCGTCGTTTCGCTGCGGTGCCGCCCCGGGGGCCGAGGTCCCAGCCGACGAGGATCAGGGCCGCGGTCGCAAGGCCGGAGGCGATCCACGCAGCTCGCCAGTCGCCCACAGAGGTGACGGCGGCGACAAGGAGGCCGGATGCCGCGATTCCGACACCGATGCCGCCGTAGGCCCAGCCGACGGTGCGTCGGTCGCGCCGGGCCAGAGTGGTCAGGACGACGTTGCCCGCCACGATGAAGATCGCGGCGCTGCCTGCTCCGGCTGCGAAGCGCAGAGCGAGCCACAGCTCTGTCCGCTCCGCGAGGGGCATCAGGAGCATGGAAGCGATCAGCAGGAGGCCGCCGGCCTGCAGGGTGCGCCGGACCCGGCCCCAGCGCGGAACCAGCATTCCTATGACGGCGCCGACCAAGTAGCCCAGGTAGTTGGCCGTGGCCACCAGGCTCGCACTCTGCGCTGTGAGTGCCGTCTGCGACTCCATGAGGGGAAGGATCGGCGTGTAGGCGAATCGTCCCAGCCCCATCGCGGCGGCCAGAACAGCCGCCGCTTTGAGGGCGAATAGCCACACGTGAGGCGGGTTGTCAGGCGCTGACACCGCACGCACGCTTCTCTCGACACTCATCGACGAGCTGCACTACCAGATCGTCATCCGCACACCGGTTGCGAATGCAGCAGCGGCGCCGAGGACGGCCACAGCAATCACAGCCCGCGAGATCATTCGCTCGGGCACACGGCTCTGGGCGAATCGCCCCAGCTGCACGCCCACGAAGATTGCAGCCGCGGAGCTGACCCAGCCCCACCACGGCAGGTGCGGCAGCTGCCCGTCGTCGATCTGCCACTTCAGCAGAAAGGCCATGGCTGAGACGGCCATCCACAGAGGCTGAAGGGTCGCCACCATTCTCAGCAGCGGCCACCCGGAAAGCACCGTGTACACGGTCGTGGCAGGTGCGCCGACGCCGGCAATGGCCGTCCCGGCACCAGCTGCCGACCCTGCTGCGACCTGGAGCATGCGGCTGTCGAACCTGCGGCCCGAACGCCGAACTGCTGCGGATACAGCCAGCCCCAGGACGACTACCGCTCCTACCACCATGTACAGCACTCCTGAAGGGGTGGCGACGGTCAGCCACGCGGCGGCGGGCATGATGGCAAGCGCCGGCCACATCAGCCACAGCAGCTTCTTCCACTCCACGTAGCTGCGCAGCTGCCACCAGATGAGGGCCGGTGCGATCGTGCTCAGAAAGTTTACGAGCATGACGCCTTCATGCGGTGGCAGAAGGAGCACCATGAAAGGTGCCATGACCAAGCCGAAGCCGAAGCCGATGACTCTCTGCATGGCGCTGACGGCAAGGGTCAGCACAGCAACTGCTATGGGAAGAAGAGCGCTCTCCATCAAAAACGTGCCACCTGACGCGGTAGGGAAGGCCGTGTCAGGACGACACGTCGAGGAGTATCTTTCCTATGTGCGTGCTCGTCTCCATCTCATGGTGCGCCTGTGCCGCGTCCTCGAGGGGATAGCGGGAGTGGACGATCAGTCTCATCGGATCTGCTTGGTCTGGGCCGAACGCGTCCCAGAGGGCTTCTCTGGTCTGCCTGACAATGGTTGACTTGGCCTCGTCCGAGCGGCTGCGCAGCGATGTGGCGATGATGCGGCCCCGTTTGACGAGGAGCGCGCCCAGATCCACTTCGGCTCTGCGTCCGCCGATCAGTCCTATCACCACCAGCCTGCCGTCGGGAGCCAGTGCCCGCACGTTCTGCTCGAGGTATTTGGCGCCGACGACGTCGAGTATGACGTCCGCGCCCCGACCCTCGGTCGCTGATTTCACCTTCTCCACGAAGTCCTCGTCCCGGTAGTTGATCAGGACCTCGGCCCCGAGCTCTGCGCAGGCACGGAGCTTCTCCTGTGAGCCTGCGGTCACGATGACGCGCGCTCCCAAGGAGGAGGCAACCTGGATCGCAAGAGTGCCGATGCCGCTCGATCCGCCGTGTATCAGGACGGTTTCGCCGCGGCTGAGCCCAGCTTCCATGACCAGGTTGCTCCAGACCGTGCAGGCGACCTCAGGAAGCGCAGCCGCCTCAGGCAGCGACAGGCCTGCTGGAACGGGCAGGACGTGGTCGACGGGCACAGCCGCATACTCGGCGTAGCCGCCGCCTGTCAGGAGCGCGCAGACCTCGAGCCCGATGGGCAGCTCATCACTGTCGCAGCCGGGTCCGAGGGCGGCGATGCGCCCGCTGACTTCAAGACCGGGCAGTTCGCTGGCTCCCGGAGGCGGGGGATAGTTGCCCTGCCGCTGCATCACGTCGGCGCGGTTCACTCCCGCAGCGACCACCTGGATCAGAACCTCACGGTGCTGCGGCACGGGCCGTGGTGTGCGGGTCAGCTCCAAGCTGCCCCCGTCTCCGTTCTGCTCGGAGACGATTCTCATCGCTTTCATATCTTCCATCAGACGACCGCGGTTCCCTTCGTTTCGGGATCAGTGTTGAGATCCTTGGCAAACTCCGTGTCTCTCGTCTCCGGCCCGAGGAAAGCTCCGAGTGCGACGAGCAGTCCGCCGATGACGAGCAGAGGCAGGACGGTGAGCTCAAAGGGCATGAGGCTCTCGAGTCCCACCTGGTAGAAAGCGTAGAACGATGGGGGGATGACCGCGAGGCTGTATCCCAGTCCGAACCCGCTGGCTCGGACGCCGGTCTGGAAGCGCTCGTTCAGGTACGTGGTGGCAAGGCCCCAGAACCACACAACGATCCAGATCATGGCGCCGGCCAGAATCACAGTGCCGATGAAGGTGCTGGGAGGCGATGTGAGCAGCCAGTAGTAGAGGCCGGCGCCGGGAATCGCAGCACCGAGTCCTGAGACGATCAGGAATGGCCGTCGTCCGACGATCTGGCTCACCTTTCCCGCCACCATATAGCCGACGCCCAGGACGAGGAATGTCACAGACAGGAGCACGGTCACTTCCGTCGATGAGAGTCCCACGACGTTCTCCAAAGAGCTCGGGAGAATTGCGGTGACGGTGTTCAGCGTCAGCCAGAATCCGCTCATCATGATGAACACCTGGAGGAAGGCGACCAGGTTGCGGCGCGTTCCGAAGAGCTCCTTCAGCGGTGCTTTCGTCCCGCCGCCTCGTTTGAAGACCTCAGACTCGTCGACGTTGACGATGTACCACCACACGTAGACGATCGCGATGAGTCCTCCGATGATGAACGGAATTCTCCAGCCCCATTGCACATAGGGGGAGCCGAGCCCGTCTGCTGGTGCAATCTGGAGCATCAGGAGAGTCAGCAGGGAGATGGCGACGAACGCAAAGGGGAAGCCGAGCATGATGTATGCGCCCCAGGTTCCTCGCTTGTGGCGGGGGAGCCGCTCCATGGCGAGCGGGCTCGCGGAGGAATATGACGCGCCGACGAAGACGCCGTCTACGAGCCGAAGAATGATGAAGAGAACAACCGCTGCGATGCCCCAGGTGGCGTAGCCCGGCATGGCCGCCATGGCGAAGCTCATGACGCCGTAGCCGGAGACCGCGACGATGTTCACCTTCTTGCGCCCGATGCGGTCGGCATAGCGGCCGCCGATGAGCGCCCCGAGGGGACGTCCCAGCAGGGTCGAGACAAAGATGAGCGATGACACGATCGCGGCCTGGCTTGCCGGCATATGCGGCGAGAGGAAGTAGACCATGGCCGGGCCCAGGGCGACGACGGGAAGATAAATATCGTACATATCGATGAAGAACCCTGAGAAAGCGCCGTGTGCGGCTTTCTTCGCCTTGGGGTCGACCGGATCGCCTTGTTTTCGTGTGTGCGATCTGGCCTGATCGGTATTGCCAATGTGTGACTCAGACATAGTGTCTTTCCTCGGAGTATGAAATAAGGCGATCGAGTGAGCATCCCTGTAATACAGAGTGTCGCGAAGCGGAGGGAAGCATAGAGAGTGCCCTCGCTCGGGGGTTCCGGAGCTGCTGTGCATTCGATTGCACCGGATGAAAGCGACGCTCTCACTGTTCGCCAGAATGTGTCAAGAGTCACACTAGCCTGTGATCCACTTCACCATGATTCCTTGACGACAGCGTATGAGTACGATTTCATGGAGGTGAATACGTTTGCACGATGTCCCAACACAGTGGTTGGTCAGAAGTGAGGTCGAAGATGACGCAAGACACTCCTAGCATTGCCTCCGTGATGAGCGGCGGTGGGCGACCACCGAACAGCGAACGAGAAATAAAGATCATCGACACCACTTTGAGAGATGGTCACCAGAGTTTATGGGCTACTCGAATGAGGACCGAGCACATCGTCGACTTGGCAGCAGAATTCGATGCTGCAGGCTACGAACATGTGGACCTCATGGCTCCGATTCAGTTCGATGTCGCCGTTCGCTATCTCCAGGAGGATCCCTGGGAGCGCGTGCGAAAAGCCCATGAGCTGGCCCCGAACACGAAGTTTCGAGCGCTGATCCGGTCCAAGAACATTGCGGCATTCGACTTCCTGCCCGATGATGTCATCACCGCCTGGGTCGAACGTCTCTACGCCAACGGATTCCGGGTCATCGGCTCGTTCGACGGCCTCAATGATGTGGACAACATTGCGCCGGGACTGCGACGCGCCAAGGAGCTCGGCGCAGAGACCTTCGGTGCCGTGTCCTTCAGCGAAAGCCCCGTTCACACCGATGAGCTGTTCGTCTCCAAGGCGCAGGAGCTCATTGAGAAGGCCGACGTCGACCGAATTATGCTCAAGGACGCTGGAGGGCTCCTGACGCCCGAACGCATTCGGTCCCTTGTCCCCGCCCTGAAGGCAGTCATGGGCGAGCGTCCGCTGGAAGTCCACACGCACTCGCTCACTGGGCTCGCTCCTCTGGTGTGCCTGGAGGCCGCAGAGGCAGGTGCAGATTCCCTGCACCTGTCCGTGGCGCCCTTGGCTGCGGGCAACGGCCAGCCTTCTGTGCAGAACGTCACGCGGGATCTTCGCGCCCTGGGCTACAGAGTCAACGTGGATGACGCAGCCGTCAGCCGCATCAGCGACACACTGCGGTCGATTGCTGAGGCTGAGGGCAAGCCCGTCGGGGAGCCCGTTGAGTACAACGGCATGCACTTCATGCACCAAACACCGGGCGGAATGCTGTCCAACTTCCGTTCGCAGCTGGCGACCGCCGGCCTGGAGGACAGGTACGAGGAGCTGCTGATCGAAATTGCCCGGGTGCGGGCCGAGCTGGCCTATCCGATCATGATCACCCCCTTCGCCCAGTTCGTAGGAACCCAGGCGGCTATGAATGTGGCCAGCGGTGAGCGGTACAAGATGGTCCCCAACGAGATCAAGAAGTACGCGCTGGGCTACTACGGCAAGCTGCTCACCGATATCGATCCCGAGATCCACCGGAAGATCGTGGAGAACGGCGCCTCGGACATTCCCCTCGAGCCTTCGGAGCCTCAGCCGATGCTCGATGCGATCGCTGGCCGCTTCCCGGAAGAGTCCACAGATCTGCATCTGCTGCGGGCGATGTTTGCGGGAAGCCAGGTCGACGACATGAAGGCCGCTGTGGCCGAGGGTCGCAGCGGCGAACAGGCTCCAATGCCGCTTCTGGACCTGGTGGAGACCCTGAACGAAAGCGCCAAACCCGGAGTGAATCGCCTCGCTGCCGGGGACTTGAAAATAACGATCCTCAAAGGAGAGAACCACGCATGACTCTGGAAAAGCCTGACATCAAAGAGCTGAAGGCGCTCGTGGAGTGGATGAACACCGCCTCTGACGTGCGCGAACTGTCCGTCAAGTACGGCGACGTCGAGCTCTTCGTCTCACGCAACGAGAACAGCGGCCATGGGTCTGCGCCCGATGCCCAGGCCGCGGCCCCATCAGCACCGGCGGCGAGCTCGACGGCCAACCAGGCCCCTCCCGCTGCCGCACCCACGGAGGATGCTGGGCCGGCCTCCGCCCCACCGGCACCGGCGTCGACCGAGCGAGGTGCGGACGAGGTGACGGTCACAGCACCCATGGTCGGCACGTTCTATGAGGCTCCGAGCCCAGGAGCTGAGCCGTTCGTGAAGGTCGGCGATCGAGTGTCCGCTGATTCGGTGCTGTGCATCCTTGAAGTCATGAAGCTGATGAACAACGTGGAAGCCGGGGTCGAGGGAGTCGTTTCGGAGATCCTCGTGGAGAACAACCAGGCGGTCGAGTTCGGTCAGCCCCTGGTGGTGATCACGCGTGACTCATAAGCAGCTCAGCAGCGTACTGATCGCAAATCGCGGGGAGATCGCCCTGCGCATCGTTCGGGCCTGTCAGGAGCTCGGCGTGACCAGCGTCGTTGCATACTCCGAAGCCGATCGGGACACGCTTGCCGTGAAGCTCGCGGACAAGGCCGTCTGCATCGGGCCCGCCAGCTCGGCGAAGAGCTATCAGGACCCCCGTGCCATCATCAGTGCGGCGCTGGCCTACAAAGTCGATGCCATCCACCCCGGATACGGCTTTCTGTCCGAGAAGCCGGATTTCGTCGAAATGTGCGAGGCCGAGGGTGTGGGCTTTGTGGGACCTGCCGCAAGCATCATCCGCAGCATGGGCGACAAGATCGAAGCCAAGAAGATTGCCCGCAGGGCAGGCGTCCCTGTTGTTCCGGGCTCCGACGGTGCCATCGATGACTATGATCAGGCCGTAGCGGTCGCCCGGGACGTCGGGTATCCGCTCCTGATCAAGGCGTCCGCCGGAGGCGGCGGACGAGGCATGCGCGTTGTCGAGTCTGCTGAGACGCTCGAGAGCGATCTCGCTCAGATCATGTCGGAGGCGGAGACTGCCTTCGGGGATCGTTCCGTCTATCTCGAGCGGTACCTCACTGATATCCGTCACATCGAGATTCAGGTGATGTCGGACGGTGATTCGACGGTTCATTTCGGCGAGCGTGACTGCACCGCGCAGCGGCGCAATCAGAAGCTGGTGGAGGAGGCCCCTTCCCCGGTCCTTGATCCGCAGCTGAGGGAGCAGCTGGCAGCGGCCTCGGTGGCCCTGTGCCGGGAGGTCGCCTACAGGAACGCGGGAACAGTTGAGTTCGTCTTCGACAACATAGAGCGCCAATTTTATTTCATCGAAATGAATACGCGGATCCAGGTCGAGCACCCCGTTTCGGAGATGGTCTCCGGCATCGATCTCATCAAGCTTCAGCTGGAGATCGCTGCAGGAAACCCGCTGCCGTTCGCCCAGGAGGACATCAGCATCCGAGGCCATGCCATCGAATGCCGCATCAATGCTGAGGATCCTGCTGAAGGCTTCAGGCCCAGCCCTGGACGGATTGAGACCTTCCGGGCGCCCGGCGGCTTCGGGGTTCGTCTGGATTCGCATGTGGAGAGCGGGTACACGATTCCCCCCTTCTACGATTCGATGATCGGGAAGCTGATCGTGTGGGGAAACGACCGCGACGAAGCGATATCTCGGGCGCTTCGGGCCCTGAACGAGATGCACGTCGAAGGCATTACGACCACCGCAGCTCTGCACGCTGCGATCCTCGACAGTGAGGTCTTCCGCAGCGGCAGGTTCAATACGGCATTTGTGGCTGACTTCCTCAGCAGCGAATAGAGAAAGCTCGCTGGGACGAATGCTCTGAGGCAACGACAAGCAGTTCGACGACGATGAAGGAGGAGCGCTCCAGATGACTGAGGCGTTTGTGTTCGACGGTGTGCGCACCCCCTTCGGCAAGATGGGCGGGGCCCTGTCGGGGGTGCGTCCGGATGACCTCGCGGAGCTGGTGATCAGCACTCTGGTCAGCCGCGCGCCCGGCATCAGCGCCGGAACGTCCGGAGAAGTCGTCGGCGAGGTGATCTTCGGCAACGCCAACGGCGCAGGCGAGGAGAACCGCAATGTCGCTCGCATGGCCTGGCTGTTGGCCGGGGGTTCGATGTCGGTTCCGGCCAGTACGGTGAATCGTCTGTGCGGCTCCTCCCTCGACGCAGCGATCCAAGCGGCCCGCCAGGTGAAGCTCGACGAGAGTGAGGCTGTGCTGGTGGGGGGTGTGGAGTCGATGTCTCGGGCGCCGTGGGTGCTGCCGAAGACGGAGAGGCCCTTCCCCATGAAGAACCTTGAGCTGACCAACACTTCCTTGGGCTGGCGTCTCATCAACTCTCGAATGCCTGCGGAGTGGACGGTCTCGTTGGGTGAGGCCACCGAGCAGCTTCGGGAGAAGTACGGGATCGTCCGAGAGGACATGGACGAGTTCGCAGCGGCGTCTCACCGGCTGGCAGCTCAGGCTTGGGAGGACGGGCACTATGACGAGCTCACCGTTCAGGTCCCTGGTGCTGACCTGACCCAGGACGAGACGATCCGCTCGGATACCACGCCGGAGGCGCTGGCCGGGCTGAAGACCGTCTTCCGCAAGGAGGACGGCACGGTGACGGCCGGAAACGCCTCTCCCATGAATGACGGCGCCTCGGCTGCGTGGATCGGATCGGAGGCCGGCGGTGAGAAGCTGGGCCTGAAGCCAAAGGCTCGCATCGCCGGCTGGGGCGCGGCTGCCAATGAGCCCCAGTACTTCGGCTATGCGCCTGTCGAGGCCTCGAACAGGGCTCTCGAGCATGCTGGCATCACCTGGGCGGACGTCGAGGCGGTAGACCTCAACGAGGCGTTCGCCGCGCAGTCGCTGGCCTGCATCAGGGCCTGGGACATCGACCCCACCATCGTCAACGCGTGGGGCGGCGCCATCGCTGTGGGCCACCCGCTGGGCGCTTCCGGCGTGCGCTGCCTGTCTACCCTGGCTGCCCGGATGCAGCACACCGGAGCGCGTTGGGGGGTAGCCACTCTCTGCATCGGTGTGGGGCAGGGATTGGCCATAGTCCTCGAGAACACCAACTGACAATTCGGGAGTGCGTGACACCTATGACAATGAGAATTGCTGCCTCACCGACTGAGGCTGTGGCTGGAGTCGGTGATGGGGCGACGGTGCTTTTGGGCGGGTTCGGCAATGCTGGGCAGGCTCATGAGCTGATTGATGCGCTGCTGGACTCTGGCGCTGAGGAGTTGACGGTGGTGAGCAACAATGCCGGTCAGGGTGATGCGGGGTTGGCGCTGCTGATCAAGGAGTCTCGGGTGGGGAAGATCATCTGTTCGTTTCCGCGGCAGTCGGATTCGTGGCATTTCGATGAGGCCTACCGGGCTGGTCGGATTGAGCTGGAGCTTGTTCCCCAGGGCAATCTGGCGGAGCGGCTGCGCGCAGCGGGTGCGGGCATCGGGGCCTTCTTCACCCCGAGCGGCTATGGGACCACGTTGGCGCAGGGCAAGGAGACGCGCCGGATCGACGGTGTGAACTACGTGCTGGAGCACCCGCTCCGGGGGGACCTGGCGCTGATCAAGGCTTTTGCGGCCGATGAGCGCGGAAACCTCACCTACCGCAAGACCGCCAGAAATTTCGGTCCTGTGATGGCCGCAGCTGCTGAGCATACGGTGGTCCAGGTGGAGAAGGTGCTTCCCGCCGGGTCGCTGAATCCTGAGAACGTCATTACTCCCGGTATCTATGTGGACACTGTGGTGGAGGTGCCCACCGCGTCCGGTGAGGCCGCGAGCAAGGAAGGAAGACTCCAAGGATGATCACCGCACGATATGACGAGAAGCTCTCACGGCAGCAGTTGGCTGAGTTGGTGGCGGCTGATATTCCGGCGGGTTCGTATGTGAATCTGGGGATCGGCCAGCCCACGACGGTGTCGGACTATCTGACGCCGGAGCAGGGGGTGACTCTGCATACTGAGAATGGGATGTTGGGGATGGGTCCGGCGGCGCAGGGGGATGAGGTCGATGGTGATCTGATCAATGCGGGAAAGATCCCGGTCACTGAGCTGCCCGGGACCAGCTATTTCCATCATGCTGATTCCTTCGCGATGATGCGTGGGGGGCATTTGGATGTGTGCGTGCTGGGTGCTTTTCAGGTCTCTGCTGGTGGGGATCTGGCCAATTGGTCCACCGGTGCTGCGGATGCGATTCCTGCGGTGGGCGGTGCGATGGATCTGGCGATAGGGGCTAAGGATGTGTTTGTGATGATGAGCCTCTTCGCCAAGGACGGCACGGCGAAGATTGTTCCGCAGCTGGGGTATCCGGCTACGGGGCTGGGGTGTGTGAGTCGGGTCTATACCGATCATGGGGTCTTCCACATCGAAGAGGCTGGGGTCAGGCTGCGCCAGGCCTACGGTCTCAGCGCCGAGGAGATCCAGCAGCGTCTGGACTTCGAGCTGCTCACCGACTGACCCCCTCCCCGAACAGACCCACATCCCGTCCGGAGTGCGGTCTGTCGTGCCGCGCCGTCGTCAGCCATCGGGGGTGGTGGGCATGTGGCTGGTGGACCCGCGCACCACGAGCTCGGGAGTGAAGCGTTCCTGCTGAATGGGGGCTGCGTTGTCGCCTATCCGATTCAGAAGAATCTTCAGAGCCACTTCAGCCATCTCGTCGATCGGCTGCCGGACCGTGGTGAGGTTCAGCGCTTTCCAAGCTGACATAGGGATATCGTCGTAGCCGGCGACCCATAGGTCCTCAGGGACTCTGAGGCCGTGCTCAAGCGCCGCATCGATCACGCCGAAGGCCACCACGTCTGTGGTGCAGAAGACCGCCTGCGGAGGGTCTTGTCTGAGGAGAGCCCTGCCGGCTTCCAAGCCTGCGTCGTGGGTGAATGGAGTTTCGGGCTGGTGGGCCTCCGTCAGTGGGAATCCAGCTTCGGCGAAGCGCTGCGTGAAGCCCTCGCGCCTCTCGCGGCCTGTGCTGGCCCACGATCCTCCGCCGACGACGGCCGCGTCGGTTCTGCCATGAGCAAGGAAGTAGTCGGCCACTGCCGCGCCTCCTGCAAGGTTGTCTCCGGTGACTCGGTCACTGGTGACGCCCTCGAGGCTGCGGTTCACCAGGACGACCGGCAGCCCCATCTCCAGGGCCGCTCGAAGCGACTGCGATTCCCGCGTGGCTGTGGTGAAGACAAGACCGTCGATGAGTTTGGACCGTATCGCCTCAATGGCTGCCTGTTCGCTGTTGTCGCCGTCTGAGACCCAGAAGCTGACTCGCAGTCCGGCCTGCGTGATCTCGCGGCTGAGTGCGTACATCATGACGGGATACCAGGGGTTGGTGAACTCGCCGGCAACCACCCCGATGGCTCCTGAGCGCTGCGTGCGCATCGCTCGTGCCTGGGCGTTGGGCACGTAGCCGAACGTCGCCATCGCCTCTTCGACGCGCCTTCTGCTCTCATCGCTGACACGCGTGGAGCCCTGCACGACTCGGGACACCGTGGCCTGAGAAACTCCCGCGACTTGCGCGATCTCCTTGCCGGTTAGCATCAACACCTTTCCTGCGCGCCTTACCCGCGCGTTCTGCATATACGTTCTCATATGCACGGGGCGCGCGCTGGCTGTGAGGAGGCATCCTTCTTCCACCGAGTCATGCATCAGCCAGTCGGGCACTCCGAGAGGCTCACATGCACGCGCCCAGCGACATCGGCCATGGCGGGGCTTCCTAGCCTGAGGCCATGGAGCGCATCAGTGATCTGCCGCGGGAGCCCGGTGATGGCATCGGGGTCGAGTATGACGACGAGCTGGACCGCCTCAGCACTCGGCGTGATCGGCTGCGGGCTGAGAGGGCAGAGGCCCATCAGGCCCCGGCACGTGTACGGCTTCGGCTGGGTGCGGTGCTGGTGGTGCTGTCGGGAATCCTCACGTGGTTCGCGGTCGCGTGGCTGTCCGCCCCGTCGGGGGCGGATGCCTCAGCCGAGGAGCTCCCTGACCCGCCTGAAGCCCAGCACCCCTCCGAGCATGAGGCTGACCGAGTCTCGGCGAACGAAGAGGCCCAGGACGATGTCGTCGTGCACGTCAGCGGGGCCGTGAAGAAGCCCCAGGTCGTGGAGCTTCCGCCCGGCGCCCGCGTGATGGACGCGGTGGACTCCGCCGGCGGCATGACCGAAGAGGCTGCTGCAGCCGGGGTCAATCTCGCAGCGGTGGCCGAGGACGGCAGCCACGTGTGGATCCCCACCGAGGCAGAGCTGGAGGAGGGCGGCGCCCCGCCTGCCGCGGCCGCGCCGGCGGTGACGGGAGACAGCGGCGGACCGATCAACCTCAACACCGCTGATGCGGCAACGCTTGAGGAGCTGACGGGCATCGGTCCGGCCCTGGCCGAACGGATCATCTCCCACCGCGAAAGCACCGGGGCGTTCGAGTCACTGGAGGATATCGGCCGCGTGAGCGGCATCGGGCCGGCGATTCTGGAGAATATCGCCGATGACGTCACCTGGTGACGCCGCGGCCGCGCCATCTTTGAAGGAGGGAAGAGCTGCGCGCGCGAGCTTGGACCTGCGCCTGCTGCCCGCAGCTGTCGTCGCATTCGCCGCCGCCTTGGCGGCGGTGCATCTCCCTGCCGCAGGGGCCTGGCAGCTGGCCGGGCTCGCTGCAGGGACGGGCGGAGCAGCGGCTGTCCTGGCGTTCAGCCTGGGGCAGGGCCGGGGCCGTGCCTTCGGCGTCCAATGGATGTTCTGCGCAGTGCTGGCGGCAGCGGTGTGCGCCCAGGCGGCTGCGATCATCGGAGTGCATGAGGAGTCCGGCTGGGATGCAGCGGTTCAGGATCGCGCGGAGATGGACGCGGTTCTGAGGATCACTGAAGACGTCAGGCCCCTTGCGGATCCGGGCTGGGGCGGTCAGCAGCGCATATTGGTGCGCGCAGTGGTGGACCGTGCTCAGCTGCCCGGTCAGGACGCCTTCACAGAGGTCAATGCCGAGACTGTGCTGATCAGTCAGGTTCCCTTCGGGGCTCATCCGAGTTGGATGTTCGAGGCCGGACAGAGATACGGCGGGACGGTGCGGACGGCGCCCACCGACGCCGGGGAGAGGGCCACAGCCCTGATCTTTCCCGAGTGGGATGGTCTGGACCGCCTGCCGGAGGATCGGTGGTCGCGCTTCACCGGGGTGTTCAATGACCTGCGTTCGGCGACGAAGGATGCCTCGGCTGGAACGGTGGGGGACGCCGCCGGGCTGCTGCCGGGCGTCATACTGGGAGATCGCACCGCGATGGACGAGGAGCTTGCGGAGGCGATGTACACCTCGGGGCTGTCGCATATGACGGTGGTGTCAGGGACGCACTGCTCGCTGATAGTGGGTGCGCTGCTGGGGCTGATTCGCCTGTGCCGGATGCCCAGGTGGTGCTCACCGGTGCTGATCGTGGTGGGCCTGGTCCTCTTTGTGCTGCTGGTGCAGCCTGCGCCGAGTGTGATCCGCGCAGCGGTCATGGGCAGCATCGGTGCGATGGCGGTCTTCGCCGGAAGGGGGAGGGCCTCGTCTGCGCTGCTGTGCTTGTGCGTGGTGGCGCTGCTGCTCTATGACCCGTACTTCAGCACGGAGCCTGCATTCCAGCTCAGCGTCACCGCCACAGCTGGGATTGTGCTGACGGGGCAGCCGATGAAGGAGATCTTCGAGCAGCGTATGCCGGTCATCCTCGCCGGGCCCTTGGCCCTGGCGGCGTCCTCGCAGCTCTTCGTGACCCCTGTGCTTCTGCCGATCGCAGCCGGGGTGAACACCTACAGCATCCCGGCCAACATTGCTGCTGGTCCGCTGCTGCCCTTTGTCACTGTTCCGGGGACGCTGGCAGCCGTGCTGTCCACGGCCGTGCCGTGGCTGAGTCATGCGCTGCTGTGGCTTGCGGGGTTCCCGGCCGCGGGCATTGCGGTGATCGGCCGCACTGCTGCGGGCCTGCCGCAGGCATTGGCCCCCTGGCCTGAAGGCCCGGTGGGCCTGGGTTTGGTGCTGGTGTACCTCTCCGGCTCCGTGGTGCTCTCGCGTCTGCTCATCGGCAGGAGAGCACCACGGAGGTGGGAGAAGGTGGCCCTGGCTGTGGTGGCCGGGGCAGTGGCTGCGGTGATCAGCCCTGGGTGACGGGGAGCTTCAGCTCGTCGCCGACGAAGATGAGGTTAGGGTCCTCGACCTGGTCGGTGTTGGCGCCCCACAGGTCGGTCCAGTCCACACCGAGCTCGTCGGCGATGTCGGCCAGTGTGTCGCCTGACTGAATGGTGTAGGTCTCGTCCGAGACCTCAACGTCAGTGTTCGGCTCAGCGGAGTATGCCGCGGAGTAGCCGTTGGACTGGGTCTCTGGCTCAGGCTGCGGCTCCGGCTGAGGCTGTGTCTCGGGCTGCGGCTCCGGCTCGGGCTGCGGCTGGGGCTCGGGCTGCGGCTCCTGCTGCTGAGGAGCGGACTGCTGCTCCTGCTGCTGGGGAGCCTGCTGCTGGCTCTGGCCGCCACCGTTGGAGGAGTCGCCGTTGTCGGAGGGAGCTGGGCTGCCGCCGCCGCCGCTGGGGGAGCCGGAGAGGCCGAGGCTGGCGGAGCATGCGGGCCACTGGCCCCATCCGGCCTGGGCCTGAAGCTCGGTGGCCACGGCGATCTGCTGCGCACGGCTGGCCTGGTGGGGGTACTCGGCGTACTGCTGGCCGCCCATGGAGTCCCAGGTCTGCTTCATGAACTGGAGGCCGCCGTAGAAGCCGTTGCCGGTGTTGATGGACCAGTTTCCGCCGGACTCGCACTCAGCGAGGCGGTCCCAGTCGCTCTGGGCGTTGGCCACGGGCGCCTGGGCCACGATTGCTCCGCCGGAGATGGCGGCTGCGGCAATGCCTCCGCCGATGACCCTCTTGAATGTGGAGTGCTGAGAAGTCTGCATAGTTGTTCTTTGTTTCCTTCAACGAGTGAACGGGATGGGAAGGCCTGGGTCACACCCAGGTCACGAGTTGTTCGGAGACCATTCAAATGTCTCAATTCGATTGCGTCAAACCACCCACGATGCGATAAAAGTGGACAAGAAGCCCGGAATCACGGGGATGGAGGGCTGTTATCAACCTGTTATCTTGTTTTATGTGAGAAAACTGTGAATCTCACAAGGGTGTGCCGCTGCGCTGCCATTCGTTCCACATGTGCTTAAGGTCCCAGGCCTCTTCGGCCTGCAGGGAGACTCCTCGGGCGCCGGTGCGGCGGATGCGTCCGCGGATGATCATCAGGCGGGTGCCGAACAGCAGGGGGCCGGCCGCTTCCTGCGCGTCCTCGAAGAACGTGGTGTCGGCACAGCCTGTGCCGTCGTCGAGGCTGATGAATACCGTTCGCTTCCCCGAGCGCATCGGCGGGGTCTGGGTGGCCACTCGGATTCCGGCGACGAGCACCTCTGTGTTGTTGCGGGTATGCCGCAGCTCTGCGGCGGCGGTGACGCCGAGCTCCTGCAGCATGGGCCGGTAGGTCTCGATGACGTGTTCGCTGATCTCTGAGGAGAGCTCCTGGAGCTCATCTGCGGTGCGTTCTCCGGCGGTGGGGTCGGGCACGGAGGCGTCCATGAGGGCCGCCTCCTCGAAGAGCTGGGGCTGGGAGGGGTCATGCGGGGCTGCGCTGCTTCTGCGGGGGGCGGCTGTCAGCTGCCGCACGTAGGTGATGATGCTGCCGCGGGTGCTGGTGTGGTCTTCGGCGCTGAGGCTGTCGAATGCGCCGAGCTTCGCCAGCCGCATCATCAGGGCTCGGGAGGGGCGAGCCTGCTGATAGACCTCGTAGATGGAGGTGAAGGGGCGGTGTTCGATGATGCGGGTGATCTCGGCGTCGCTGATGCCGCGGATGTCGCGGAGGCCGAGCCGGATGCCTTTCTCCTCGGCGGTGATCCGCTCGGTGCGGTATCCGGCGTCTGAGGCGTTGATGTCGATGCCCAGCAGGGGGATGAGCATGCGGCGAGCTTCGGCCATCAGAAGCCGACGGGGGTACATGCCGGGGTCGTGCTCGAAGATGGCGGTGAGGAACTCCACCGGATAGTGGGTCTTCAGCCAGGCGGACTGGTAGGTGGGCAGGGCGAATGCTGCGCCGTGAGCTTTGCAGAACCCGAAGCTGCCGAAGCTGCGCAGAGCCTTCCAGAGCCTGTCGATGTCGGCGTCGCTGAAGATGCGGTTGTTGTCCTCGTCGGTGTTCTGGGCGGTGCGCTCCCTGAACTCGCCTTCGATCTGCTCGGCGTCCTTCTCCATCCGGCGGCGCAGCTCGTCGGCCTCAGCCAGGGAGATGCGCATGGTGTCGGCGAGGATCCGCAGCACATGCTCGTGGTAGAGCACCACCCCGTAGGAGTCCTGCAGGAAGGGCGCGAAGCGCGGGTGGAGGTAGTCGATCCCGCGGAAGCCGTGCTTGCGCTCCACGAAGGGGGTGACCATGTCTGCCTTCATCGGACCCGGTCGGAACAGGGAGATGTCGGCGATGAGGTCCTCGTAGCGGTCCGGCTGCAGCTTGCCGATGAGCTCCCGCTGGCCGGGGGATTCGATCTGGAACATCCCCAGGGTGTGGGTGGTGCGGATCGCCGCGAAGGTGGCCTCATCGTCCTTGGGCAGTGAGTCCAGGTCGATGCGGCCCTCGGGGGAGATGTAGGGGGCATCTGGAGCCAGGCCGCCCTCCACGACGGCTGCCGGGCCGTTGATGCGTTGGATCTCGTCGACCGCGTAGGCAAGGGTCGACTGCATCCGTACCCCGAGGACGTCGAGCTTCAGCAGCCCCATGTCATCGATGTCGTCCTTGTCGAACTGGCTCATCGGCAGCCCGATGCCGGAGGGCTGGGTGGGTGTGGTGGAGAGCAGCCCCTCGTCGCCGAGGATCACTCCGCAGGAGTGCATGGAGATGTGTCGGGGCAGTCGGTCGAGGCGTTCGGTGAGGTCCACCAGCAGGTCCACCTGGGGTTCTGCGGAGACCAGCTCGGCGATGTCGCGCAGCTCAGGCTTGGAGTCCAGGACCTGCCGGAATTCGCGGGCGTTGAACCGCCAGAGGCTCTCGGCGATCTGGTCGATGCGATGCTCCTCCATGCCCAGGGCCAGGCCTGCGTCACGGGCCGCGCCGCGGGCGCGGTAGCGGTTCTGCATGGAGAGCAGGGTGACCCGATCGTGGCCGTAGCGTTCGAAGATCGCGTGGTAGACCTCGTGCCTGCGGGCGGATTCGATGTCGACGTCGATGTCCGGCAGGGTGCTGCGCTTGCTGCCCAGGAACCGTTCGAACAGCAGGTCATGCTCCACCGGGTCCACGTTGGAGATGCGCAGCAGGTAGGTCACCAGGCTTCCGGCGCCGGAGCCTCGGGCCTGGGCGCGCACCCCCATGTCGCGGATCATGTCGACCGTGTCTGCGACGGCCAGGAAGTAGGTGCTGAAGCCGAAGGCGCCGATGGTGCCCAGCTCCATGTCGAGGCGTTCGTTGAGGTCCGTGAGCTCCTGGCCGGCGGCGTGCGGGTAGCGTTCGGCGAGCGCGGATCGGCATCGGCGGGCCAGCACGTCGGCGGGGTCGTCCGCGATGCCGAGGATCTCCAGCTCGGGGACCTTGGGGTGGCGCCACCGCAGGTCGGTCTCGGGGTCCAGCTGGCATGTCTGGGCGAGGCGCTCGGTGGCGGAGAGCATGTCCACGGCCTGCTCTCGGCGCAGGCCGGCGTGCTCAGCCAGGGCGAAGGCAAGCTGGTGCATCGTCTCGGGCGGCTTCAGCCATGCCTGCCCGTTGGGCTGGGGGGCGAAGCTTCCCAGGGGCAGCAGGTGCGCGGCGGCGTCGAGCACGTCGCCGGTGAGGGCGTCGTCGGGCTGCAGGTAGCGCACCGCGTTGGTCAGCACTGCCGGGATTCCGCAGGTGTGGGCCAGGCTCAGCATGTCCGCGGCGTGCTGCATGCTTGCCGACTGGCCGGGCTGGGTGCTGTGGCAGACGACCTCTACGGCCACGCCTCCGGGCAGCAGGTCGCACCATTGGCTGAGCAGCTTCTGCGCGGCGGGCATGTCTGCGGCCAGGACGGCGTGGCCCACATCGGAGTGGGGTCCCAGCAGCACGGTGCCGGTGGGGCCTGAGTCGTCCTGCAGGAAGACCGCGGGTCGGCGCTTGTCGATGAATGCTTCACGGTGGGCGGAGCCGTGGCGGGCGGAGGTGCGGCGTCGGGCTCCGCGTTTGGGTGCGTGGGCGGAGGAGACCAGTCGGGCCAGTCCGGCCCAGCCGGCGCCGCCGTTGCGGCCGTGGGCCAGGATTGTCACTTCGGTGGGCGC
Source organism: Nesterenkonia sp. NBAIMH1 (assembly GCF_007922635.1). Lineage (NCBI taxonomy): Bacteria > Bacillati > Actinomycetota > Actinomycetes > Micrococcales > Micrococcaceae > Nesterenkonia > Nesterenkonia sp. NBAIMH1. The sequence continues at coordinate 44,871 of NZ_CP042335.1, read as the reverse complement.
AGCCTCTGCGGCGCCCTTGCGGGGCTTCTCGCGCACCTGGAGGCTGACTCCCACGATGGGGGCCAGGCCCGCTTCGATGCAGGCCCGGATGTGGCGGACGGACCCGTAGAGGCCGTCCCTGTCGGTGATGGCGGCTGCGGGGGCGCCATGGTCCGCCGCGGCCTGGACCAGCTCTTCGGGCCGGGCGGTGCCGTGGTGTGCGGAGAACACGCTGCAGGCGTGCAGGTGGGTGAAGCGCACGGTATCCGAAGGCACCTCCTGTTCGAACATACTTTCGAATAGAGTGTAAGTCCTGCGGGGAAGGTTCGAACAGGCGGGCCTGCGCCCTGCGCTTAGGGTGGTGTCCATGAGCGCCGCCCCCGCCTACGATCCGCGCACTGCGCGCAGCGTCCCGGAGACTCTCGACGCCTCCCAGCAGCTGGAGCGCTCGCCGGACTTCCGTGCGGATCTGGAGCGGATCCGGTTCTCCCCGTACTTCTCCCGTCTCTCGGCGGTCACTCAGGTGATTTCGCAGACGGGGGCGGGCATGGCCATCCACAATCGGCTCACCCACTCGCTGAAGGTGGCCGCAGTGGCCCGGGCGATCGCGGTGGGCCTGTCGGCGGAGGGCGGACGCGCCGGTGAGCTGCTGGAGTCGCTGGGGGGCTGCAACCCGGCGGTGGTCCAGGCCGCGGCCTGCGCCCATGATGTGGGGCACCCGCCCTTCGGCCATTTGGGGGAGTTGGCGCTGGACCGCCTGGCTCGCGGACATTTCGGCCTGGCTGAGGGCTTCGAGGGCAACGCCCAGTCCTTCCGAATCCTGACGCGACTGGATGAGTACGACCGTGACGGGGCGGGGCTGAACCTCACCGCGGCAGTGCGCTCGGCAGTGCTGAAGTACCCGTGGATACGTGCTGAGGGGTTCGGGCGTCCGGGCGGCCCGCAGACGCCGCAGGGCCTGTCCCCGGATCCCAACGGCGCTGGTGCCAGAAAGTTCGCCGTCTACACGCTGGATCTGCACAGCATGCGTCAGGCCCGGGCGGCCTACCCGGGCATCGGGGAGCTTCAGCAGACGGTGGAGTGCTCGGTGATGGACACCGCCGATGACATCGCCTACTCGCTGCATGACCTGGATGACTTCTACCGGGCCGGTCTGCTGAACCAGACGGCGATCTCGGCGGAGTTCAGTGCGTGGAAGGAAACGCGCGCGGAGCTCTCCGCGGCCTCGGAGGGTCAGCTGCGGCGCGTCTCGCACACCCCGGGACGGGGTCTGGAGCTGCTGTGGCGGCAGCTGCACCGCAAGGACCCGTGGATCGCCGACGGGGATGCCTTCCTCGCCGCGGTCGAAAGGGTCTCCGAAGATGTGGTGGAGGGGCTGCTGATGTCGCCCTTCGACGGCTCGCGGGAGGCGGAGCGGTCGCTGGCGACGTTCACCGCTGAGTGGATCACCCACCTGCAGAGCTCGGTGGAGCTGCACGCTGAGCCCAATGTCCGCTCAGGCCATGTGAACCTGAACCAGCAGGCCTGGCACGAGGTGGCGGTGCTGAAGTTCCTCCATCAGCGCTTCATCCTCGGGCGGGCTGACCTGACCGTCTACCAACGCGGCCAGGCCCGCCTGATCGAACGCCTGGTGCTGGGCTTCTCGGCATGGCTGGAGGATGAGGACGACGCCTCACGCGCTCCCCGCCGTCTGCTGGATCTGGTGGAGCTGGCTGCTCAGGACATGCTCACCCTGCGCCGGGAGTCCCCGGAGCTGCTCGACGCGGTCGATGAGCCCAGCCTGCTGCGCAAGGCCCAGGGCCGCGGCATCATCGACTATGTGGCCTCGCTGACGGACGCGCAGGCCACCTCGTTGGACGGCCTGCTGGCGGGCACCTCCGAACGCCTCTGGGACGCAGGGCAGGGCCTGTAGCTCACACTCTATGCAGAGACTGCGGGCTGCCGGCCAGGCGTCGCTTCAGAGCCCCCACTGCGGCCCGTCCTGCCCGGTTGGCGCCCACGGTGGACTGGGAGGGTCCGAAGCCGATCAGGTGGATGCGCGGATCGGCACGGACTTCGGTGCCGCGCACAGCGATTCCTCCCTGCTCGTTGGTCAGGTTCAGCGGTGCCAGGTGCTCCAGCGACGGCCGGAATCCGGTGGCCCACAGGATGGTGTCCACGGTGGTGAGCGTGCCGTCGGCCTCCCGCACACCGTGGGGCTCGATGCCGGTGAACATGGGTCGCCGGTCCAGGGCCCCGCGTGCGGCGGCCTCGCGGGCCTCGGCAGACCAGACCAGGCCGGTGTAGGAGACGATGCTCTGGGTCGGCAGGCCCGCCTCCGCAGCGGCGGTGACCCTCTCGATAGTCTCCCGGCCCTCCACCTCCGGGCGGAATCCCTCCTCCCGGAAGACGGGCTCGCGCCGGGTGTACCAGAACGTGGTGGCATGGCGGGAGATCTCCGTGAGCAGCTGCACAGCAGAGATCCCGCCGCCGACCACGGCGACTCGATGCCCGGCGTGCTCCTCGGCGGAGACATAGTCCCGGGTGTGCATCTGTCGGCCGGCGAAGCTCTCGGTGCCGGGATACTGGGGCAGCACCGGGTTGTTCCATGTCCCGGTGGCGTTGATCACCGCCCGGGTGACCCAGACACCGGCATCGGCGTGCACCCGCAGCCGGCCCTCAGCCGCCTCCTCGACGCGACTGACCCTCACCGGCCGCCGGATGGGCAGCTTCCGATCGTCCTCAAAGTCAGCGAAGTATCGAGGAACCGCACTGCGGCTGGGCTCAGCATCGTCCAAAGGCGGAGTGGGGAAGCCGGGAAGGCCGAAGATCCCATTGACGGTCCCCATGCGCAGCGACTCCCACCGGTGCTGCCACGCCCCGCCCGGGGCGTCCTCGGCATCCAGCACCACGAAATCCAGATCAGTGCGCTGCAGATGATGCCCCGCAGACAGCCCAGCCTGCCCCGCACCGATCACCACCACATCAACGTGCTCGATGCGGCCCGCACCGGAGGGCTCACCCACGCAGGATCTTCTCCATAGCCTTGCCCTTGGCCAGCTCATCAATCAGCTTGTCCAGCCGTCGGATCTCCCGCATCGTCTCCTCCGGAACCTCCTGGACCTTCACCCCGCACACCGAACCAGTGATCAGAGAGCGGTTCGGGTTCAGCTCAGGCGCCTGCCCGAGAAATGCTTCGAAGCTGGTCCCCGCCGCCAGCTGCTCGGCCAGCTGCTCAGGCGAATAGCCGGTGAGCCAGCAGATGATCTGATCCACCTCAGCCTGTGTCCGATTCTTGCGCTCGGCCTTGGTCACATAATGCGGGTAGACCTTGCCGAAGGGCATCTCATACACCGGGTGCTTCGTCATACTCATCAGGCTACCGAGCGCTTCCGCGAATGAGCTGAGAAAGAGCCCCGTCCAGCTCGCCCAGGGCCTCCAGATCATACGTCGAGGTCGAGGCCATGATCTCGGCGGCCCCCGTGCGCTCCGCCAGGGCCTCCAGCTGAGGCCCCACCGCGCTCGCCGGTCCGGCCACCGCCTGGCGGAGCCCCTCCTCGACGCGCTCAGCTGTCCTCCGGCTCCATGATTGGGCCCGAATGGTCTCTGGGGCCTCCAGCGGCCCGAACTCGCCCGTCTCTCGGGACCGGGCCATAGCCCAGATCTCCGGCAGCGCAAGCTCCTGAGCCTCTTCGGCGGTGTCTGCGACATAGATGTCCAGGGAGATGATCACCTCAGGCTTGGCAGCCTGCGCGCGTGGACGGAACGTCCGGCGGTAGTCGCGCAGCATGTCGGTGAGTTCTTCGGTGTGCAGAACGGGCCCTCCCACCACGACGGGCAGGCCCAGCTCCGCGGCGAGGCTGATGCCCTTCCCAGTGGCGAGCAGGAACATCGGCGGCGGCTCACCCACCGTGGGCTGGGCGGTGACCTCAGCGGTGCCCTGGAGGTACGCGCTGAGCTCACGCAGATCGTTCGTGAAATCCTCCGCCTCCCCGGACTCCTGACGCAGCGCACGCCGCACCGGGGGAGTGAACCCGAGGGATCATCCCAGGCCCAGGTCGATGCGCCCAGGATGGAGGCTCTCCAGCATGAGGAACTGCTCCGCGACGACGAGGGGCTGGTGGTGGGGAAGCATCACCCCGCCGGACCCCAGCCGAATGCGGGAGGTCTTGGACGCCGCAGCTGCGAGCACCACAGCCGGCGCCCCCGATGCCACCCCGGGCACCGCATGGTGCTCGGCAGCCCAGAGCCGGTGATAGCCGAGCGCCTCGGCCCGCACGGCCCGCTCCACGGTGTGGTGCAGGGCATCCGCGGGGGCACGGCCGAGCCGGGTCCGCGACCGGTCAAGAAGAGAAAGCCTCACGCGCACCGCAACCCGAACGGGCGCCCAGATGTTCCGAGGACGCCGCGCTCTGAGGGACCTCGGTGATCGGCCCGGGTGTGGGTATGGTTCGAGAGTGCTCATTGCAACGGACCTGGATGGGACGCTCGTCCCGAACGGCAGCGCGCGCATGGGCGGCTACACCGCCGAGGTGCTGCGCCGCGCCGACGCCGCCGGCATCCACGTCGTCTTCGTCACCGGCCGGCCGCTGCGCTGGATGAGCGAGATGTGGCCCCATGTCGGAGCGCACGGCAAGGCCGTGGTCTCCAACGGCGCGATCCTCTACGACGCCCACGAGCGCAGGACGCTGGCAGTCGACGGCATCGAGCCTGGGCTGGGGCTGGAGCTGGTCGAAGCTATCACCCAGGCGGCCCCTGAGACCGTCTTCGCCATCGAATGCGTCGACGGAATCCGGCTGGACCCCCACTTCGTGTACGAGCGCCCAAGCTCCACCCCTCCGACCCGGGGCGCCTTTTCCGAGATCTGGGACGCCCCGGCGGTGAAGCTGCTGGCACGCAACCCAGGTCTGGGCGATGAGAGATTCCGTGAGCTGGTGAAGGACGCAGTGGGGAACCGGGGAGTCCCGACCTGGTCAGGGCCCGGGCTGGTGGAGATCAGCGCCCATGGGATTACCAAGGCGAGCGCGCTCGCCGGGCTCTGTGCGGATCTTGCCGTGTCGCGCGGAGATGTGGTCGCGTTCGGGGACATGCCCAACGATCTCCCGATGCTGCGCTGGGCCGGGACCTCCTACGCGATGGCTGACGCGGACGCCTCAGTCCGAGCCGAAGCGGACCATGTGGCGCCGTCCTGCAGTGAGGAAGGCGTGGCGCAGGTGATCGAGTCGCTTCTGGGCGGCGGGGATGCGACCGCCTCACCGACGGTCCCTGACCACTGAACATCAATAAACCCCTAAGGCTTGATGTGGCGCCTTCAAGCGCCTAGCCTTTACCTATGTTTGTTGTGACGGCAGATCAGCACCGCAGCCGCAGCACTGGCGACCGAGTGCCGACGCTCCTCAAAGGGCTCACTCCCTGGTTCAGCAGCCACCAGGACGCCATCGCACTGCCCATGGAGCGAACCGTCGGCGACGAAGTGCAGATCCTCCTCACCCATGCAGAACCCGCCCTGGACCTCGCCCTGCACCTGATGCGCCGAGCCGACTGGGCCGTAGGCGTAGGCGCCGGACCCGTCGAGACGCCCCTGGGGCCCAGCGCTCGCCAGAGCAGCGGCCAGGCGTTCTTCCACGCCCGGGAGGCCGTGGAGCGGGCCAGGGGCCGGGGGGAGCCGGTGCCGCTGGTGATCATGGGGGAGCAGGCTGAGGCAGCGGGCGAGGCGACGGCTGTAGTGCAGCTGCTGGGGGCGATCCTGCGCCGCCGCTCAGCCGAGGGATGGGAGGTGGCTGATGGTCAGGCTGCCGGCAAGCGGCAGAACCAGATCGCCGAGGAGCTGGGCATCAGCCCCCAGGCTGTGGGTCAGCGCATGAGGGCAGCCCTCGTTCAGGAGGAGCAGAGGGTGAGGCCCGTGGCCGCCCGCCTCATGAGCGTCTGCGTCGGCGGGTCGTAGAGCATGTCATGCGCTTCGGCGAGGATGGAGGAGTGGACATTCTGATCTCTGTCTCCGTCACTTTGGTCGCTCTGGCCCTTTCCTCGGCCGCTGGCATTGCGGTGGTGGGCGGACTGCTGCGCTGGGTGGAGCCTGCAGGGTCAGGCCCTGGGGTGCTGCGCGGTGGCACATGGATCGGTGTGCTGGAGCGTCTGGCCATCACCGGGTCTGTGCTGGCGGGGCACCCGGAGGCCGTCGCGGTGGTGCTGGCCGTGAAGGGTCTGGGCCGCTACCCCGAGCTGCGCGCGGCCAGGGCAGAGCACCGGGCCAAGGCCACTGAACGGTTCATCATCGGCACGCTCGCCAGCTACATCTGGGCGGGGCTGCTGGGCGTGCTCGGCCTGTACGCCCTCGATCAGCTCTGACCAGTATCGGCCGGCGTTCAGGTGAGAGTGATGGGCTGTGCGCCGTTCACCGTCCAGACGAAGGAGCACCCGTGACACTGGTATCTGCCTATGTAGCTGAGTCCGCCGAATCACCCCTGACCCTGGGGACCATCGAGCGCAGAGAGCCCGGCCCGCACGATGTGCAGATCGACATCCACTGGTCCGGCATCTGCCACTCGGACATCCACACCGCCCGCGGCGAGTGGGGCCCAGCACCGTACCCACTTGCCGTCGGCCACGAGATCGCCGGTGTCGTCACAGCCGTGGGCGAAAAGGTGAGCCGTCACCAGGTCGGCGACCGTGTGGGCGTGGGCTGCATGGTCAACTCCTGCCGTGACTGCGAAGCCTGCCAGGCGGGGTTCGAGCAGCACTGCGCCAACGGAATGGTCGGCACCTACGGCGCTGAGGACCATGACGGCACCATCACCCAGGGCGGCTACTCGGGGAGCATCGTCGTCACGGAGGACTTCGTGCTGACCATTCCCGGGTCCCTGCCGTTCGAGGAGACTGCGCCCCTGCTGTGCGCCGGCATCACGACCTACTCCCCGCTGAAGCACTGGGGTGCCGGGCCGGGCAAGAAGGTGGCCGTGGTCGGTATGGGCGGCCTGGGCCATATGGCGGTGAAGATCGCCCACGCCATGGGCGCTGAGGTGACGGTGCTGTCGCAGACGCTGAGCAAGAAGGAGGACGGCCTGCGCCTGGGCGCCTCCGATTACCGGGCGACGAGCGACGAGTCCACCTTCACGGACCTCCGCAACCAGTTCGACCTGATCCTCAACACAGTCTCCGCCAGCGTGGACCTCAACGCGTTCCTGAGCATGCTCCGCTTCGACGGTGCCCTGGTCAATGTGGGTGTGCCCGATCAGCCCCTGAGCATCGACACCGGCACGCTCTTCACGAACCGCCGGGCGATGGCCGGCTCCATGATCGGCGGCATCGCTGAGACCCAGGAGATGCTGGACTTCTGCGCCGAGCACAGCATCACACCCGAAGTGGAGATCATCGATGCTTCGCAGGTCAACGAGGCCTGGGAGAACGTGCTGGCCTCAAAGGTCCGATACCGCTACGTCATCGACATTTCGACGCTTCCGGAACCAGCAGAGGTCTGAGGAGCGGCCCGGGGGTGCGGCAGCGTCATCGTTGACTACAGTGTTCCCGTGACTGCGAACAACACTTCTTCTGCGAGCAACACCTCTGACAAGACTCCCGGGGGCGACTGGTCCGGGCGGCTGGTATGGATCGACTGCGAGATGACGGGACTTGTCCCTGAGCGGGACGTCCTCCTCGAGGTCGCTGCGCTGGTCACCGACTCAGAGCTCAACATCCTGGGGGAGGGCGTCCAAGTAGTCATCAAGCCGGAGTCGGGCGCGCTGGATGCCATGGGTTCCTTCGTGCGGCGGATGCACACAGACTCGGGCCTGTTGGATGAGCTGGAGTCGGGAGTGAGTCTGGACGAGGCCGAGTCGAGGGTCCTGAAATACGTGAAGGACTGGGTGCCCGAGGCGAACGCGGCCCCATTGGCCGGCAACTCGGTTCACGCCGATAAGGCGTTCCTGCGCCTCGGCATGCCGCAGCTGATGGAGCATCTGCACTACCGGATCATTGATGTGTCCACTATCAAGGAACTGGGCAGCCGCTGGTATCCGGAGCAGTATGAGGGCCGCCCGGCGAAGACGGGCAACCACCGCGCGTTGGGTGACATTCAGGACTCCATTGATGAGCTGAAGTACTACCGGGAATCTATGTTCCGACAGGACTAGTCCGTCCGGGAAAGACCGCCGGATCCGCATCAGCGCGCCGATGTGCCGGATCGGCGTCCAAGTTGTATGATGTATTGGTTGCTTTCGGAGGGAACACCTTCAAAGAAGCATATGGTGGGTGTAGCTCAGCTGGTAGAGCATCGCGTTGTGGTCGCGAGGGTCGCGGGTTCAAGCCCCGTCACTCACCCCGAACGAACGAGGTTCGAACGTTCGTCCAAGGAAACGCCCTTGGATGAGGTTCGGGCCTCGTTCTCGTTGGGGCCGCTTCGCCGCGGCCGCGACAGGCATCAAGGTCCGTTTGGTGACCGCGCACTCCGGCATTGCGTGAACCGCGCTGGTCGCACGCAACTCCAGCTTCTTCGGCCGGGTCAATCTGTCGGCCCCGCTCCCGGTGAGCAGACGCCTCTTACCCTGCGGGACGGGACAGGTGCGGCGAGCCGGGATAGAGTGTGACTCAAATCACATTCATGGAGGGGTCATGTCCGAGTATCCAGTCCAGCCAACCGAGAAGCTCTCCCTGTGGCAGCGGTTCAAACGGTGGCCGCTCATTGCCCGGGTGGCAACACTGGGCTGCGGCGGGCTCGTGGTGCTCGTCGGGGGCCTCATAGCCCTCGGAACGATGATTCTGATCATTGACCCGGACGGTATGGAGGAGATCCGGGCGGAGCAGGAGCAGGAGCGCGAAGAGCAGGAAGCTCTTGATCGCGCCGCGCAGGAAGCGGAGGAGGAGGCTCAGCGGGAGGCGGCGGAGGCCGAAGCAGAGGAAGAGGCCCGGCAGCAGGCTGAAGACGAGGCAGAGGCAGAGCGTGAGGCAGAGGAGGAGGCCGAGCGCCAGGCTGAGGAAGAGGCGGAACTGGCGGCCGAGGAGGAAGCCGAGCGTGAAGCCGAGGTCCAGCGGGAGCGCGAGGAGCAGGAAGCTCTCGAAGCCGAGCAGCAGGCGGAGCAGGAAGCCGCAGATGCAGAGACCTCCGGGCAGAGGAACGCCAGAGGTTCAGCCGAGTCCTACCTCGCGTTCATGGGCTTCTCACGGTCAGGCCTGATCGAACAGCTCGAATTCGAGGGCTACAGCCGAGAAGATGCAGAGTATGCCGTCGATGCGGTGGACCCTGATTGGAACGAACAGGCTGTGCGGTCTGCCGAGTCCTACCTGGAATTCATGTCCTTCTCACAGCAGGGGCTGATCGATCAGCTCATCTTCGAAGGGTTCACCCCTGAGCAGGCTCAGTACGGCGCCGACGCAGCGTACTGATCAGCGCTCCCGGTCCATGCCGCGCCGTGATCCTGAACTACGCTGTCGGGCACGGGAAGGAGCCGTCCACTGTGCCTGAGGGAGATACCGTCTACCGCCACGCAGCCCAGCTGCGCGAAGCCCTAGCCGGACGCGTCCTCGAATCCACCGACTTCCGGGTGCCCCGCTACGCCACCGTCGACCTCAGTGGGCACACCGTCGACGAAGTGATCTCACGGGGAAAGCACCTCATCATCCGCGTCGGGGACACCACCATCCAGTCCCACCTGAAGATGGAAGGGCTCTGGCACACCTACACCAGCACCGGCCAGCAAGCCCCGCGGTGGCGGCGGCCCGCCCACACCGCCCGCTGCGTGCTCACCACCGCAGAGACCCAAGCCGTCGGCTTCTCCCTCGGCGAGCTCCGCGTCCTCACCCGCGAGCAGGAGGACGACCTGCTCTCCGGGCTCGGCCCCGACCTCCTCGGCCCCGACTGGAACCACGACGAAGCTCGCCGCCGCATGCTGGAAGAGCCCCAACGCAGCATCGGGGTTGCTCTCCTCGACCAGCGCAACCTCGCCGGCGTCGGCAACGTGTTCCGCAGCGAAATCTGCTTCCTCGCCCGGCTCAGCCCCCTCACACCCGTCGCCGAAGTCCCCGACCTCGACCGCATCATCGAGCTCTCCCACCGGCTGCTCACCGTCAACAAGCTCCGGCCCCGACGCGCCACCACCGGCGACGCCGTCTCCTCCATCAACTACTGGGTCTACGGACGCGCGAAGAAGACCTGCCTGCGCTGCGGCACACGGATCCAACGCTCCGAACTCGGCGAGGAGGAGCTCCGGGAGCGCGCCATCGAAGACCGCTCCATCTACGTCTGCTCGCACTGCCAACCCGCCTGGATCCCCGCCTGACAGAGTCAGCGTGCGTGAACACTCCACAGGCGGGACCTCGAACACAAGAGCTTCGGCTGGACCCCCGGTAGGATATGGACAATGACGAGCCCGACGTCCGAACGCGCCCCGTACGTGCTCTCGGGCACCCGGGGACCGCTCGTCGAAGGGCTCATCGGCTCCCTGCTCATCCTCCTCGGATCATTCGGGGTCGGCTGGCTCATCACCGCGTCGCCCATTGCACGCATGGACTGGGTCATCAGGCTGCGCACCGAATCCGACGGCGTCATCCTCTCCACGGTGATCCTCACTCTCGGATGCTGGATCATGTTCCGAGCCTGGCTCCGGCTCGGCAAAGCCCTGGGCGAAGCCACACTGCACCAGCAGCAGGACGACGTCGCCACGCAGAACCACCCCGCTGACGGCAGAAGCAAAGTCCAGTGGCCGCCGGGGGCCCTGAAGACCGTCAACATCGCAGTGGCCCTCTGGAGCCTGCCGCAGCTGATCGTCGTGCCGATCTTCTCCCGGGACGTCTTCGCCTACCTCAACCAAGGCCGCCTCGTCCTCGCCGGGCAGGATCCCTACGTCTCCGGGGTCTCAACCCTCGAGAACTGGTTCCACCTCGGCACCGACCCCCTCTGGGCAGAAGACGAAACCCCCTACGGCCCCCTCTTCCTCTGGATCGAAGCCGCCGTGATGCGCATCGCCGGGGACGCCCCAGACCTCGCGATCCTCCTCTTCCGACTCGCCTGCGTCGGCGGCGTCGTGCTCGTCATGATCTACCTGCCAAAGCTGGCCGTGCTGCACGGAGTCGACGGCGCGCGTGCCCAATGGATCGCGATGGCCAACCCTCTGCTGATCATCAGCTTCATCTCCAGCGCCCACAACGACGCCCTCATGATCGGCTTCGCCCTCGCCGGGGTCTGGTATGCCGCCCACGGCCGCGGAGTCCTGGCGACCTCACTGATCGTCCTGTCCATCGGCATGAAGCCCATCACCCTGGTGCTGCTGCCCTTCATCGGACTGCTATGGGCCGGACCGGGCTCCGACTGGGCCAGGAAGTTTCGCTGCTGGTTCGCCACCGCCGGCCTGGCCGGCGCCATGCTGTTCGCCATCGGCCTCGCCCAGGGGTACGGCTTCGGCTGGGTCGAAGTCATGGCCGGCACCGGCACCGGTGCGGTCTTCTGGTCCCCTGTCGGCATCGCCGACGGGCTGCTCTCCGGGGTGCTCAGCAACCTCGGCCTCACCCACTACTGGACCCTCGACACCCTCCAGCTCATCGGCCGCCTCACCAGCATCCTCGTCGTCCTGTGGCTGATGTTCCGCGGCCGCGACGACCGCATCACCCAACGCATGATGTGGGCCTTCACCGCCCTAGTGGTGTTCTCACCCATCATCCAGCCCTGGTACCTGCTCTGGCTGCTTCCCCTGTTCGCCATCACCGGGATCAGGTCGAACTGGCAGCTCAAATGGGTCGCCTTCACCGTCGCCTTCTTCCTCACCTTCGGCGCGGCCGATCAGCTCTCTATTCACCAATTCCTCGGCCTCGATCAGCAGATGGAGATGCTCTCCCTCGCCATCTCATACACCTGCCTGGTGGTGCTGGCACTGGTAGACCCCGGAACCCGGTGGCTCATCTGGACCGGATGGCGCCGGCCGCAGCCTGCCGCCGATCAGACCGGGGTCCACCCCGTCGTGGGGAAAGTCTCCGACGCGACACCCGACCACCCGCAGCCCCAGCCCGCTCGACACGAGCCGGAGTCCAGTGCCTGACGGACGGTTCTACCCGAAGACCGGACCCATCTCGACCATGGGCGCCCCCAAAGAGCCGCAGGGGTTCCGGATCACTCGCGGCGTCAACGCCCTGAGGCGATGGATGAGCGGATTCCTGCTCACCCGGTGGCTCATCGGCGGACCCGAGGGCCAGGCGTCCCACACCATGCGCCAAGGCCTCCTCGCTTCCCTGATGATCATGGTGGGCTCATGGGGGGCCGGCTGGATCCCGATGCACGCGGCCGTCGCCGTTCACCCGGCCGTCCTCCCGCTGCGCACCACCGACGAAGGAGCCATCACCTCCGCGATCCTGCTCGTCATCGGTGCGCTGCTGCTGATGCGCTCCTGGCTGCGGCTCGTCCAGCGCATCGACATCCGCGGCCCCCGGGCCGTGCCCGCCATGCGGAAGGCGCTGATCATGTGGAGCGCACCCATGCTCCTGTGCCTGCCGATCTTCTCCCGCGACGTCTACTCCTACATGGCCCAGGGACGCGTGCTCCACGCCGGGCTCAACCCCTACGAATCAGGGGTCTCCGAACTGCCCGGCTGGTACGCCGAAGGCGCCGACGGCCTCTGGGCCGAATCGCCGTCCCCCTACGGGCCGCTCTTCCTCATCATCGCCCAGACCGTCTGGTATGCCACAGATGGCAGCCCCGAACTGGGCATCCTGGCCTTCCGCGCCCTCTCCGTCCTCGGCGTCATCCTCATGGTCACCTACATCCCCAAGCTGGCCTCCGCCTTCGGCGCGCGCCCCGCATGGGCAATATGGCTCTGCCTGCTCAACCCCCTGAGCCTCATCGTCTTCATCCCCGCAGCCCACAACGACCCCCTCATGATCGGGCTGGTGCTCGCCAGCGCCTGGTACGCCCTCAGGCGCCGCCGCCTCGCCGCCGTCCTGCTGATCACCGCCGCCGTTGCGGTGAAGCCCATCGCCATGGTGCTGCTGCCGTTCATCGTCCTGCTCGCCCTGCCCGACACCCGCAGCTACCTCCTTCGCATCAGAGAATGGGCCTTCGGCGGCGGCCTCTCCGGGGCGCTGCTCATCGGCGGGGGACTGGCCCTCGGAGTGGGCCTGGGATGGTTCACCGCCGCCCTCTCCGCAGGATCCGCCGTGATGCAGGCGGCCCCCGTCGGGCTGACCGGCATCGGCATCGGCGAACTCGCAGCCCTCATGTCGGACCTCGACTCCGACGCAGTCGCCGTGACCGTCTACGACCTGGCCCGGCTGCTCTCCGCCCTGGTGCTCGCAGCCATCCTCCTGAAGCCCCGGCTGGGCAACCCGATGCTCTGGTCGGCCTATGGACTGACCGTGGTGGTGCTGGCCTCCTCCGTCATTCAGCCCTGGTACCTGCTCTGGCTGCTGCCCCTCTACGCGGTGGTCCACTCCTACCGCGGACGTGTGATGACCGGGATCATCCTGCTCATCACCGTGGTGGTGCTGCTGGCCATCGTGGGTCAGCTCTCCGTGCCCCAATGGATGGACCAATGGGCAGTCCGAGGGGCCGCCGGCGGCGTCGGCGCCCTCTACCTGGTCTACCTCGCGGTCTTCGACCCCTCCACCTCACGCATGTTCACCTTCCGCCACCGTTCCGAACGCTGGAATGCCGCCGACGGGTGGCTGAAGCTGAGAGAATTGTCGACGCCCGAGACCTCCTGGCGGGCGGCAGACATTCACCAGGGGACCTCTGAGCAGAAAGCCAGTACGTGAATCTGAGATCCAGACTGCTGTGGGGGCTGCTGGCCGCCGCAGCCGTGGGGGCAGCCCTGTCCCTGCTCGCCGTCCAATGGTGCCGCGTCAACGGATGGACCGACCCCGACCAGCACCTGGCCATGTGCTACTCCGACTTCGCCCTGCTCTACGGCGAGCGCGGCCTCGCCGACGGACTGTTCCCCTTCGTGGACGACGTGCCGGACGGTCAGGTGATGGAGTATCCGGTGCTGATCGCTGTGGTGGCCGGATTGATGGCCGCGGCCGTGGATCTCATCATGCCCGGAAGCGGGGCCACCGATGCCCGGACGCTGGCCTTCTATGACCTCAACCACCTGGCCGCCGTGGCCTGCTGGGTCGGGGTGGTGCTCATCACCGCCCTCTCGACGACCAGGTCGCGACGACGTGACGCCCTGATGGTGGCGCTGGCCCCGGGGATCATCCTTTCCCTGTCGATCAACTGGGACATGTGGGCGGTCTTCCTCGGCGGAGCCGGTCTGCTGCTCTGGGGTCGGGGACGTCCCGGCTGGGCTGGTGTGCTGCTGGGTCTGGGAGCGGCGATGAAGCTCTATCCTCTGTTCTTCCTCGGAGCGATCCTGGTGCTCGCCGTCCGCGCCGGGAGAATCCGTGACCTCGTCGTCGTGCTGATCACCGGCGTGGCCTCCTGGTTGGCGGTGAACCTGCCGTTCATGCTCACTCAGTTCGACCAGTGGGCGACCTTCTACCGGTTCTCCTCCGAGCGGGAGGTCAGCTTCTCGTCCATGTGGCTTGCCTTCACGTGGCTGCCCTTGGACGGGGAGGGCTTCAGCCTGCTGTCCAACGGCCTGTTCCTGATCTGCTGCCTGGCCATCGCATGGCTGGGTTGGGCGGCTCCGCGCCGGCCGCGCGCTGCCCAGCTGTGCTTCCTGATCGTGGCGAGCTTCATTCTTTTGGGCAAGGTCTACTCGCCGCAGTTCGTGATGTGGCTGATCCCACTGTTCGTGCTGGCGCTGCCCCGGGTGAGGGTCTTCATCATCTGGATGGCCGTCGAGGCGTTCCACTGGGCGGCGGTGTGGCTGATGAGCGCGAAGATCACCTCCGGCGGTGAGATCGGCGGCGGACACCACCTCATCGAGGTCGCCTACGGCACAGGCATCGCAGCGCACATGGCCGCAGTCATCTGGATCATGGTTCTCGTGGTCCGGGACATCCTCCGCCCCGACAGCGATGTGGTGCGTGCCGCCCACGGCGGTGAGGACCCGCTAGCGGGAACCGTCACCGGCCGCCAGGACGTCTTCACCCTCCCGGGCCGGGGCCAGCCGGCCCGGCTGAGGCTGCAGTGGTGAGGGTGAGGGCGCATGCTTGAAATGCTCACTGTGATCGGCCCGATGTTTCTGGTCATCGTGGCCGGCTTCGGCTCCGGGTTCATCCGCCGGTTCCGTCAGGCCGGGCCGCACCTCAACGCCTTCGTCTTCTTCTTCGCCCTGCCGACCTTCGTCTACACAGCGATGGTCACCGCCCCGCCGGTCGACGAGTATCCAGTGATGGCGATGGTCATCCCGCTGGTGGTGACCCCGGTGCTCTCTGTGCTCGTCTATGTGCTCGCCCGGTGGATGACTCGTTCCCGCGTCCCCGCTGGTGCGGCCCCGGACGCCATGGCCGCCCCCACCTCCCTGTCGGCCACCTTCGGCAACGTGGGGTATTTCGGCATCCCCATCAGCATCGGCGTGCTGGGCCCGGAGGCTGGGCTGGTCGCCGGGATCGTTCACACGCTGCACAACATTCTGTACATGAACGGCTACCCGCTGGTCCGCACCACCGCGAACACGCTGCGGGCCTCCGGGGGAAAGCTGGGCAGCATCGGCGAGCTGTGGGCCAAAGTGGTCTGGCCGATCCTCAAACGTGCCGTGCTGCTGAACCCTGTCATGCTCTTCATCGCTTTGGCGCTGCTGGTGGTGTTCACCCCCCTGCAGATGCCCACCCTCTTCGACGAGCCGGTCGCGCTGCTGGGTGAGACGGCCGTCCCGCTCGCGCTCTTCTGCGTGGGCCTGGCCCTGCACCCCGCCCTTGAGGGCGTGCGCAGCGGCGGCGTGCCGAAAACACCGATCGCTCTGGCTACCGTCGTCAAGCTCATCGCACTGCCGGCCGCCACATGGTTGGCGATCCTGCCGTTCTACGACTCCATCGGGCCGATCTGGGCCGGGGTGCTCATCATCATCGCGGCTACACCGTCCTCCACTACAGTGTTCCTCTTTTCCGAAGAGTATGACGGCGACGGCCGACTGGCTGCGGCGATCCTCGTCGCATCCACGGCCCTGAGCCTGATCACTCTGCCCCTGATCGCTGAGTTCATGCTGACCTAGGCCATGAGAAAGAGATAGCAGCGACGCTGGGCGTCGCCCGACACAATGGCCAAGTCTCTGGCCCCAGATTCAATAAACTGGCGTCGTGAATGAGCATGGGATTCCTCGTTATGGTCGACCGGGAGAGCATTGATCTATGTCCACATGGGAGGAGCAGACAACGGGATGAGCAGCACGCCAGACGTCAGGCCCGTGGGTGACCTTCCCCATTCGATGGGAAAAACGGCAACTCGCGAGCTGCAGCGTGCAGGAATAGATTCTCTGCAGAAGGCCAGTGCGTATACCGAAGGAGAACTGCTGGCCATTCATGGTGTGGGGCCCAAGGCCATCCGCATCATGAAAGAGACAATGGAGGAGAAGAGCCTCATCTTCCGCGAGGGCTAGGCCCCGGGCAGATGGCACGCACCCGCGCCTAGTCCGATCCTTCTGCCTCTGATCGCTGAACTGCAACTCGTGTAGTTTTCTTGGTGTTCACCTTGGCCCGATGGGATGGAGCGCATGTCTGAGCCGTCCGACCAGAAGAGCCCTCCGGCACCTGCCGGCAGCGTGCTGGAAGTCTTCCTGATCTTCCTGCGCCTGGGCCTCACCAGCTTCGGCGGACCCGTCGCTCACCTGGCCTACTTCCGTGAAGCCTTTGTGGAGCGGCGCAGATGGCTCACCGACAAGGCCTACACAGACCTCGTCGCCCTATGCCAGTTCCTCCCCGGGCCCGCCTCCTCCCAGGTAGGTATGGCCCTGGGCCTGCACCGGGCCGGCGCCGGAGGCATGCTCGCTGCCTGGGTCGCCTTCACCCTGCCCTCCGCGGCGCTGATGATCGCCTTCGCCTACGGGGTCACCGCAGCCGGGGACCTCGCCGAAGCCGGATGGGTGCAGGGGCTGAAAGCCGCAGCCGTCGCCGTCGTCGCCCACGCGGTGCTCGGCATGGCCAAAACCATGACGCCCGACGCCGCACGAGCCACCATCGCAGCCCTCGCCGCCGGCGCGGTCCTGCTCTTCCCGCACCCTCTGGTGCTGGTCGCCGCCATCGCAGCAGCCGGTCTCATCGGCCTGGTGTGGCTGCGCCCTGAGCCGCAGACCCGCACCGCTGAGGATGCCTTCGCCGTCAGCATTCCCCGATGGGCCTCCTGGACGGCCATAGGAGGATTCTTCCTGCTCCTGGCAGGCCTGCCTCTGCTGATCTGGGCAGGGGCCGCAGGCCCGGCAACCGTCGCGGACACCTTCTACCGGGCCGGCGCACTCGTCTTCGGCGGCGGGCACGTGGTGCTGCCCCTGCTGCAGGCCGAGACCGTTGAGACCGGGGTGGTGGATCCGGACGTCTTCCTCGCAGGCTATGGCGCCGCCCAAGCGATGCCCGGCCCGCTGTTCAGCTTCGCCGGCTTCCTCGGCGCCGCACCCGACGCCGGCGGCACCGACGGGCTGCTCGGCGGAGTCATTGCACTGGTGGCGATCTTCCTGCCCGGGGCCCTGCTCATCATCGGGTGCCTGCGCTATTGGGAGCGCCTGCGGTACAACAACACCGCTCAGCGTGCCCTGCTGGGCTTCAACGCCGGGGTCGTCGGCATCCTCGGCGCCGCACTCTATGATCCAGTCTTCACCGTCGGCGTCCTCGAGGTGGGAACCCCGGCGCTGATCATCGCCGTGCTGGCATTCGTCGCGCTGAACAGCTGGAAGGTTCCCGCATGGGCCGTCGTGCTCGCGGCCGGTCTGGCCGGATGGGTGCTTCTCTGACGGTGCGCGCGTTCCGGTCCGAAAGGCGGCACCTATACACTGCTGGGCATTGCCCGATGGACTGCACAGCTGAACGCATGGAAGGGTCGCGAAGATGCCGAGACCACAGCCGAAGACCGCCGGGCTGAGACTCAGCGCCGCCGCCGCGATGATCGCACTCGTGGGAGTCTCGTGCGGGGCGCCCGAGGAGGAGCCCGCCGAAGAGCCTGTCGAAGAGCCGGACAGCACCGACGAGGCCGACCCTGGCCAGGACCTTGACGAGGACGCGCCCGACGCGGAGACCGAGGAGACCCAGGAGGAGGACACCGGGGACGAGGAGCCGGAGGACGAGCCCGCCCTGAGCCAAGCAGGAGTCAGCGCCGGCCACCCGCTCGCCGTCGAGGTGGGGGAGCAGGTCCTCGCCGATGGCGGCAACGCCGTCGACGCCGCCATCGCGGTGGCTTTTGCCGTGGGCGCCGTGGAGCCGCCGGCCTCCGGGATCGGCGGGGGAGGGTCGGTGATCCTCGCAGGGCCCGACGGGGAGCCCGTCTTCTATGACTTCAGGGAGGTCGTGAACAACGACGGTGAAGTGCCCGACTCCTCCACCGGGATTCCCGGCTTCGTCGCCGGCATGGGACAGCTGCACGAGGACTACGGGACCCGAGAATGGGCCGAGCTGCTCGAACCCACACGGGATCTCGCTGAGGAGGGCTTCGAGGTCAGCGACTACCTCTCCGATCGCATCGGCGGCGGCATGGGCCCCGAATACCTCGCCGAGCTGGAGGCCTTCAGCCCTGGAGGATCACCCCTGGAAGCTGGAGACCAACTCGTGCAGCCAGACCTCGCCGAGACGATGCAGCAGCTGATGGACAGCGGCTGGGAGGACTACTACACCGGTGAGCTAGCAGAGTCCGTGGCCAGCCAGGTGGAGGGCATCGACGCCCAGTCGCTCGCCGACTACGAAGTCGTTCAGGGCGAGCCGGTCACCGGGTCGTTCGGCGAGTACGAGATCGCCTCCTCCGCCCCCTCGCTGCCGGGTGTGGCACTGATACAGATGCTGCAGATCGCGGAGAGCCGCGGCATCGATCAGATGGAGCCCGGCTCCGCCGAGTACATCGACACCCTCTCCGAGGCATGGGCCGTCGGGGAGGAGACCATGCAGACCGAACTCGGCGATCCCAACTTCGTCGACATCGATGCCAGCCGGTTCACGGACCCGGGCATGAACGCCCAGGCTGACCTCTCCGGCACTGGACCCGCGTCCGGCGACCCGGACAGCTCCGCGCCGAACACCACTCACCTCGTCGTGGTCGACGAGGACGGCCTCACCGTGTCAATGACGAACACCGTCACCGACTTCTGGGGCTCCGGTCAGGGCGTGGACGGCTACTTCATGAACAACGCGCTGCTGCGCTTCGACACCTTCGACTCGGAGCAGAATCAGCCTGAGTCCGGGCGTCGTTCTGCGACCTGGTCCAACCCCACCACAGTGCTCGATGAGGAAGGTCGTCCGATCATGCCCATCGGCACCCCCGGGGGCGCACAGATCCTGCCCGCGACCGCCCACGTCCTCATCCTGCGATACCTTCACGACTACAGCCCCCAAGAGGCAGTGGATGCTCTCCGGTTCCGGGGCGCCGAGCCTTCCCTCTACCTGGAGGAGGGCCACGACGAGGAGCTCTACGAGGAGCTGGCCCAGGAGGGCTGGGAGCCGGAGCAGTGGGACGCCGCCAGCTTCGGCTCTGTCCAGCTGCTGGAGATCGACTACGAGACGGGCGAGCTGACCGGCGCGGAGGACTCTCGGCGCGACGGCTCGTTCTCCATCCTGGAGTAGGCTGGAACGGCCGGCGCCCCGGATGGGCACGGCTCAACGCTGAACACCTCGGGGTGCCCGCGTCATCGGGCTGAGAGCACACCCGCAGAACCTGTGAGTTAGTACTCGCGAAGGGAAGGTCGCCATGAGCTCCTCTGCACCTGCAATTCCGAATGTCCTGTCCATCGCCGGCACGGACCCCACGGGCGGGGCAGGCATCCAAGCTGATCTGAAGAGCTTCTCAGCCTTCGGTGCCTACGGCATGTGTGTGGTGACGGCTCTGGTCGCCCAGAACACCCAAGGTGTGCGGGAGATCCACGCACCACCGGTGAGCTTCCTGCGCGCCCAGCTCGATGCGGTCTCCGATGACGTCCGCGTCGACGCGGTGAAGACAGGCATGCTCGGCACAGCCTCGATCATCGAGACCATCACCTCCTGGTGGGAGGACACCTACCCAGAGGGTGAGAGGCCCGCGCTGGTGGTGGACCCGGTCATGATCGCCACCAGCGGAGACCGGCTGCTGGAGAAGGACGCGGAGCGGGCCCTGATCAGCTTCCTGACTCATGCCGACCTGATCACCCCCAACGCCCCGGAGCTGGCACTGCTGGCCGGCGCCGACGAGGCAGAGACCACTGACCAGCTGGTGGAGCAGGCGGAAGCGGTCGCGGACACTCACGATGTGGTGGTCCTCGCCAAGGGAGGCCACCTGACGCAGAGCGCCATCGTCGACACGTTGGTGTTTCCCCTCGGCGCCCAGGGGCGACCCGCGTCCTACAGCCTCAGCTCGCCCAAGGTGGACACGAAGAACACCCACGGCACCGGATGCTCCGTGTCGGCAGCCTTCACGGCCCTGCGCGCCGAAGGACTCTCATGGCAGGACAGCCTTGACCGGGTCAAGCCCTGGGTCACTGCAGCTCTGCAGCAGGCTGACCAGCTCGACGTCGGCCGTGGAAGCGGACCGATCCACCACGGGGCGAAGTACTAGGAGTCGCCTCCTGAGGGGCAGGCCGAGCGCAGGCGCCGGGCGCGACTCTGATCGCCCAACCCATGCAGTGCGGCATGAAGGCCACTCGCACATGAATGGGGCACAATGACCTCACCTCTTACAGGAAGGGTCGTCCGATGGCAGCCTTCTCGCGTCGAAAACCGCCCCATGTGGTCACACTGTCCCGACCTGATCGAATGACGGTGGCAGACGTCATCGAGGCGCTCGATGACACCGTGAGCTTCGAGTATCGGGGAAACACCGAGCAGCTGTTCCGTGGTGCGGCCACGTCCCTCCGCCGAGGAGAGGTCCGCCGAAGGTTCTGGGTGGTTCGGGACCGTGACTGGACGCGACGCCGTCGGGACTTCTATCGGGGCTCTGCGTCGAGCGCCGAGGGAGATCTTGCCGCGGCGATCGAATGGGGAGCCGAAGGCGTCATCTGCGGCCCGGAGTACAAGGACTCACCACTGCTTGAAGGCATGAACGTGTTCTTCACCCCGAGCACGATCGACTTCACATGCCGACTCATTGAAGCGCAGCGACGGCTGATCCGGGGACGCCGGACTATTGCCGTGACCGGATCAGCGGGGAAGACCACGACGACGGCGATGATCGCCCATTGCCTGCAGGCTCTAGATCCTGAAAGCTCGATCCAGCACAACGACCGGAACCGGAATTTCCTGCACTGGGCGCTTGCCTACCAAACCCGCACGCACCGGTACGCGCACTCAGTGCCCGAAATATCCGGAGCGGCCCTCTCCCACGATTGGGACCACTATGCGATCTCACCGGATGTGGCGATCGTGACGTCCATCGCAGAAGCGCATCTTGCGGCCCACGGCGACCTCGCTGGGGTGGCCAGAGACAAGTCGAACATCTTCAAGAGCCCCCCACCTGACGGTGCAGCAGTCATCAACATTGACACCCCGTACTCAGAGGTTCTCGTCGCCACGGCGCAATCTGAGGGTGCCAAGCTGATCACCTACGGCGAAAGCCCCCACGCTGACCTGCGCCTCAAAGACTATGACCTGGCAACAGGCAGAGTGCGCGCCAGCATTGGCGGGTCAGAGGTTGAATACACGCTCTCCGCCAAGGGTAAGCACCTTGCGATGAACAGCCTGGCCACACTGGCCACGCTCAGAGATCTGGGCCTCGACTGGCAATCCGGCATGGCGTCATTGGAGTCGTTCGTACCGCCGGTCGGCAGAGGCCAAGAAGCGGCCGTTCCGCTGCCCGGCGGGGGAGAGTTCACGCTCCTTGATGGGTCCTACAACGCCAACCCGGCATCGATGCGGGCCGCTTTGGCGAGTCTGGGGGAATCGGCTCCGCAGAGCCGGCGAATAGCGGTCCTGGGTGACATACTCGAGCTGGGCACGCACTACGAGGAGGTCCACCAGTCCCTCGTCCCAGACATCCATGCCGCTCACCTCGACAGCCTGCATCTTGTCGGAGAGAACATGCACGCGATGCAGCGCGGCAACCCGCACCTCGCTTCCGACGTCCAGTGCTGGTCAACCGTCGAGGAGCTCATATCCCACCTCCCCTCAACCCTGCGGCCCGGAGACGTCGTCCTCATCAAAGGCTCGGGCGCGACCGGCCTGAAGGCTCTGGCCGCCCATTTCCTCACATCAGGCAGCTCATGAACGACAGCGCGGACTGCTAGTTCGCCGAGGGTCGCGGGGGAGTGCCCGGGTTCTCGAAGGTGCCGCGTGTGGGGCCAGGGGTCCTAGGACGTTCGTGGGGGTCGATGTCCTCCCAGTTCCACACCGGGCGGCCCTCATCGGAGAACCACTGGGCCGGGTCCGGCTCATCAGCCCGTGGTGCCTGCTGACGCAGGGCGGTGACCTTGTCCCGAATGTCTGCCATCTGGGCATCCAGCGCGGATGCCTTCTCGGCGGCGTCGCGCAGCTCGTCGAGGATCTCGGAGGGCACCTCACCCTCATAGGTGTAGTAGATCTTGTGCTCCAGCGAGGCCCAGAAGTCCATCGCGACGGTGCGGATCTGGACCTCCACGTAGACGAACTCCGTCCGGTTGGAGAGGAACACCGGCACCTGAAGGATCACGTGGAGAGACTGGTAGCCGTTGAGCTTGGGCCTGTTGATGTAGTCCTTGACCTCGACGACGCGCAGGTCAGGCTGCGAGCAGAGCATCTCCGCGACCCAGTACGCATCGGAGACGAAGCTGCAGGTGATGCGGATGCCGGCGATGTCTCGGATGCTGTGCCGGATGGACTCCAGGGTGGGCTCGCACCCGTACCGGTCGGTCTTCTCCAGGATCCGCTCCAGGGTCTTCAGCCGGTAGTTGACGTGCTCAATGGGGGAGTAGTCCCGGGTGTGCTCGAACTCTTCGCGCAGCACGTTGATCTTGGTCAGGACCTCGTCCATCCCGAACTTGTAGTGCAGCTGAAACTCTGTGAGCTGCCGGCGAATGTCGATCATCCGGTCCAGGTGACTGCCTGACCCTTTGGAGTCGGCGTTGGTGGTCAGCTGGTCCAGCAGCTTGCGGTACGGGTTTCCCGCACCGCCGAGGGCCTCATCGGGTGAGGTGAGTGCCTGAGTTGGCTCCATGGCCATGATTCTCTCCCGATTGGGGTGCGAATGTGAAGGCTGTCTGCGCTGAGCGGTCAGCCGCGGATGTGCGACACAGCCGCCGATGCCTCAGCTGACAGGCGGCGAATCCGGTCAAAATCCCCGCCGCTCAGGGCCTCCTGAGGGGTGATCCACGTGCCGCCCACGGCTCGCACCTGTTTCAGGCTCAGGTACTCCTCGAGGTTCTGCAGATTCACACCCCCTGTGGGCACGAAGGTGACGTCGCCGAATGGTCCGGCCAGCGCACGAAGGGCCGCCGCACCGCCGGAGGCTTCCGCCGGAAAGAACTTCACGGTGCGGATGCCGTGCTCCATGGCCGCCTGGATCTCGGTGGCCGTGACTGCTCCCGGAAGCACGGCAAGTCCGTGGTGCTGGGCGCGTTCGATCACTCGCGCCGATGTGCCGGGAGAGACCACGTACTTCGCGCCGGCCTCTGCGGCGGCGTCCACCTGCTTCTCGGTGATGACCGTGCCCGCACCGATGAGGGCCTCAGGGTGGGCCGCGGCGGCTTCGGCGATCGCCTCGGCCGCAGCAGGGGTGCGAAAGGTGATCTCCGCGGCGGACAGGCCGCCCTCGGCGAGCGCCTGCACCATCGGTGCGGCGTGGGCTGAATCCTCGACGGTCACAACGGGGATGACGCCTATGGCTGCGAGGCTGTCGAGGAGTGTGCTGCTGGAGGACATCGTTGG
Source organism: Nesterenkonia sp. NBAIMH1 (assembly GCF_007922635.1). Lineage (NCBI taxonomy): Bacteria > Bacillati > Actinomycetota > Actinomycetes > Micrococcales > Micrococcaceae > Nesterenkonia > Nesterenkonia sp. NBAIMH1. Next base: position 21,057 of record NZ_CP042335.1, on the reverse strand, counting down.
CCTTTTCTGTGTTGCACTTCACTTTTTCGCCGAAATGATCATACCATTGGAGGTGCTGTGCAGTGCCGCGAGTCTCGTGCCGCGGACGCGCAGCGCAGACCTTTCCGGCTCGGCAGACTCAAGGATGCGACTGCATGAAGATTCTCGCGCTCGAAGCGAGCACCACCTCAGCCAAGTCGATGCTCTTCGACACAGAGACCCAGGAGAGCGTGGTCGAGACCCGGCGCTTCGAGGTGGACGGCCCGGACACCTCGGTGCGCAACGCCGAGAGCATCTACTCCCAGCTGATGGCCTTAGGCCGTGAAGCTGCCGTGGGCCAAGAGGTCGGCCTCATCGCGCTCTCGGGGACCTGGCACGGCCTCACAGTGCGCGACGCGCAGCTCGCCGAGATCTCGCCGGTGCAGGAATGGTCCTACGCCGGGGCTCAGGACCTGTGCGCGGGGCTGAGGGAGGATGAGGAATTCACCGAGTGGTTCTACCGGCGCACCGGATGCATGGTCAACGCCATCTACCCCGCCTTCAAGCTGATGCTGCTCAGGCGCACCGGCGTCGACATCTCCGGGGGTCTGGCGCTGGATCAGAGCAGCTACACGTTCGCGCGCATGACGGGCTGGCGGGCCACCAGCGTCTCGCAGGCCTCTGGCACAGGCCTGCTGAATGCGGAGACGTGCGAGTGGGATCAGGAGATTCTGCGGCGGCTCGGCCTGGAGGATGTGAAGCTGCCCGAACTGGTCGGCGCCGAGGCCACCGCCCCGCTCAATGCCGAAGCAGCCGCACTGCTCGGGCTGGAGCCCGGGGCGGCTGTGCTGATCCCTGGTCCCGACGGCGGCATGAACCAAGTGGGCAACGCCGCCACCAGTCCGGGCGAGATGACCTTCTCCATGGGAACCTCCGGGGCGCTGCGCCTGGCCGCTGAGGCACCTGCCTTCTCACCACGGATGAGCACGTGGTCCTACCGCTCCCCGGTGGGATGGCTCTCAGGGGCAGCAGCCTCTGGGTGCACCAACTGTGTGGACTGGGCCAAGGATCGGCTGTTCGAACCGGGCACCACCTACGCAGACATCGAGCCGCAGCTCTCCGAGCAGCCGCGGGACCTGCCCCTGTTCATGCCGTTCCTCTTCGGCGAGCGATGCCCCGGCTGGCAGGATCAGCGCCGCGGAGGGTTCCTTGAGCTGCACCCCTCCCACACTCGGGCTGATCTCTACCAGGCGGTGCTGCACGGAGTGACGCTGTCGCTGTACCACTGCTATCGGGAGCTCACCGACCTCAACGGCACCCCCGACCGCATCATCCTCTCCGGGGGAGTGCTCTCCTCACCGTTCTGGACGCAGCTGGTCGCTGATGTCTTCGGCACCCCCATGGAGCTCTCTGAGCTTCAGCACAGCTCCGTCGTGGGTGCGGTGAGGATGGGGCTGCGGGCATCAGGCATGGATGAGGATCAGCCTGCCTTCCGAGAGAACAATCGGGAGGTCGTGAGGCCGCGGCCAGAGTTCGCCGACTACTATGCGGCTGAGTTCGAGCGCTACCTCGAAGGCTACAGCCGCACCCACCCGTCGAAGGAGCCCATCCTGTGAAGCTGCTGATCACCCCTACCTCCCTCTCCCGACAGCCGGATCACCCGGCTCTGGATGTCCTGCGAGAAGCAGGGGCTGAGCTTGCGTTCAACCCTCACGGGCGCCCCATGACCCCGGAGGAGCTGGCGGTCGCTCTGCAGGGCGTGAAGGGGGTCATCGCAGGGTTGGACGAGTTCTCCGCAGAGACGCTGTCCTCGGCTCCGGAGCTGCGGGTGATCGCCCGCTACGGGGTGGGCTACGACAGGATCGACCTCTCTGCCGCCCAGCAGGCAGGGATTCGGGTGACCAACGCCCCGGGCGCCAACGGGCATTCGGTGGCGGAGCTCGCCTTGGGCCTCATGCTCTCGACAGCACGACAGATTCCTCAGACGTCGGCGGCCGTTGCGGCCGGGGAATGGCCGCGATTCCAGGGCATTGAGCTGGCCGGCCGGACCCTCGGGGTCCTGGGCATGGGCTTCATCGGACGATCGCTGGCGTCGATGGCAGCCGGAATCGGCATGGAGGTCCGCGGCTTCGATCCGGGGCTGACGGATGAGCAGATGGTCAGCCTGGGCGTGACCCCGGCGGGGCAGGAGGAGATCTTTTCCCAGTGCCATGTCATCAGCCTGCACATCCCTCTGAACCAGCACACACGCGGCCTGGTGTCTGCGGAGAGGATCGCTGTTATGCCGCGGGGCGGGATCATCATCAACACCGCCCGGGGCGGACTCCTCGATGAGCAGGCAGCGGTCGAGGCTCTGGACTCCGGGCAGCTGCACGGCATCGGGCTGGATGCGTACGAGAGCGAGCCGCCCACTGGTTCTCCGCTGATCGGCCACTCCAAGGTGGTGGCCACCCCGCACTCGGGGGCGCACAGTGAGGAATCAGTGGCGCGCACCGCCTCCGCAGCGGTGGAGAGCCTCCTGGCGGTGCTGCGCGGCGAGGAGCCTGCAGGCGCCATCGTCTGACGCTCCGCCGGCGCCCGGCGCACCCCCAGGGGCCGACGCCCGGCTCAGCCCAGGGTGCGCACTTCGTTCAGGATCGATTCGCAGTAGGCCCGCACGAACTTCTCGGCGGCCTCGGTGTCGCCCCTGACGATCGCGTTGGCGGCCTCGACGTGGTTGTGCAGTGATTCCTCCACGGGCTGCGCGGGGGTGAGCCCCGCGTTGTGGCGGCCGCTGAGCATCTCAGCCACGGGTTCCCTCAGTGCCGTGAGCATCAGGTTTCCGCATGCCTCTAAGAGGAGGTTGTGGAAGGCGATGTCCGCGGCGAGGTACTCCTCAGTGTCTCCTTTGCCTGCGTTCCCCAGGGTCTGCAGCACCTGGGCCAGTCGGCCCATCTCGGCGCGCGTCTCCTCTGTGGCGCGCAGGGCCGTCAGGCGGGCTGCTGCAGGCTCCACCGCCAGCCTCAGCTCGGTCAGCGCCACCAGCTGCTGGGGTCGGGCAGGGGAGTCCAGTCGCCAGGAGATGAGCGTCGAGTCCAGAGCGCTCCAGCGCGACATCGAGGTGACGGTCACGCCCACGCGACGCTTGGACTCGACCATGCTTTTGGACTCCAGCACGCGGACAGCCTCCCGGATCACGGTGCGGGACACCCGGTACTCCGCCTCGAGGCCTGCCAGGGTCAGCACAGTTCCCGGTGGGATCTCGCCGCCGGCGATGCGTCGTCCGAGGTCATCGAGCACGGAATCGTGTGAGGGCTGCAAGGGCTCTGCTTTCTGCTCGGGGGTCAGGGGACACGCTGACCGACTCCACACTATGGCGTCAGGATCACACGCGCTGACCACAGATGTGCCTAATGATTGCAAAAGGTATGACGTTTGTGGCAGGCTTCTGCCGTTCGGTCGTGTGACGGTTGCCACAGAAGTGCCTGCCGCTCATCACGAGATCCTGCAGATTCAACGGAGATTCTCATGGACGATTGGTCCCAGACAATGGGCACCGCGCCGCTGCTTGCCATCGCAGTGGGTGCCATCGCGCTCATTCTTCTTCTCATCATCAAGTTCAAGGTCCACGCCTTCATCACCCTGATCATCGTCTCGGCGCTCACCGCCGTGGTTGCCGGGGTGCCGATGGGTGCCGTGTTCGACGTCATGACCGACGGGTTCGGCTCCACACTTGCCGGGGTCGCCCTGCTGGTCGCCTTGGGCGCGATGCTGGGGCGGCTCATTGAGCATTCCGGCGGCGCCAAGGCACTCGCCGACGCCCTGATCTCAAGGTTCGGCGAGAAGCGTGCCCCGATGGCGCTGGGCATCGCCTCGCTGCTGCTGGGCTTCCCGATGTTCTTCGACGCCGGCCTGGTCATGATGCTTCCCATCGTGTTCGCCGTGGCGCGCCGCATCTCGGAGAAGTCCGTCCTGGTCTTCGGCATCCCCACTGCGGCCGCCTTCTCGGTCATGCACGTGTTCCTGCCGCCCCACCCTGGCCCTGTGACGGCGTCGAGCCCGGAGTTCTACGACGCCAACATCGGGCTGGTGCTGCTCATCGGTCTGATCATCGCCTACCCGCTGTGGCACGTGGCCGGCTACATGTGGGGCCGCTACGTCGGCGACCGCATCTTCATCCCCACCCCCACCATCTTCGGTGAGCGCGACGACGACCAGCCCTCCAACCCTCCCCGGGTCGGCACTGTCATCGGCCTGCTGCTGACCCCCATGGTCCTGATCCTGTTCAACACGGGACTGAACACCCTGGCCACCGAAGGTGTGGTCGACGGGGAGGACCTGTGGGTCGAAACCCTGAGCTTCTTCGGCAACTCCGGTATCGCCCTGCTGATCACCGTGCTCCTCGCCAGCTTCTTCCTCGGCTACCGCCGCGGAGAGAACGGCACCGCTATTGAGAAGCTGCTCGACTCCGCCCTGGGCCCCATCTGTTCGGTCATTCTGATCACCGGCGCCGGCGGCATGTTCGGCGGAGTCCTCCGGGCCTCCGGCATCGGCGAAGCCATCGCGGAGACCCTCTCCGGCACCGGCATGCCGGTGATCCTGGCGGCCTACCTCATCGCTGTCGCCATCCGTCTGGCTCAGGGCTCGGCAACCGTCGCCCTGGTCACCGCCGCAGGCCTGGCTGCCCCCGCCGTGATCGCAGGCGACTTCAGCGAGCTGCAGGTGGCCTGCATCGTGCTCGCCACCGCCGCCGGCTCGGTCTTCGCCGGGCACGTCAATGACTCCGGCTTCTGGCTGGTCGGCCGACTCATGGGTATGGACGTCAAGACCACCCTGAAGGTCTGGACCGTCCAGCAGGGCCTGCAGTCCCTCATCGGCTTCGGCATGGTCTCGGTGGTCTACGCGGGAGTCTCGCTGCTGTGACCGGATCACGAGTGAACCAGCTGTTCGACGTCACCGGCCGGCTCGTGCTGGTCACCGGCTCCTCCCGAGGTCTGGGCCGAGCGCTGGCCCTCACCCTCGCCGAGGCCGGTGCCCGGGTCATCCTCCACGGACGCAGCGCTGAGGCTCTGGCAGAGACCTCCCAGCTCATCGAGGAGAGCGGCCAGCGGTCGGCGGGCACAGTCCGCTTCGACGTCACCGACAAAGACGCCGTGAAGCAGGGGATCGCTGAGCTGATCCAGAACCACGGAGTCCCGGACATCGTGGTCAACAATGCGGGGCTGCAGCGACGGGCCCCGATCCACGAGTTCGACCCGGACGACTGGGACGCGGTGCTGGCCTCCAATCTCTCCAGCGCCTTCTACGTGTCCCGATTCGTCACGCCGGCCATGGTGGAGCGCGGCTCCGGCAAGATCATCAACATCGCCTCAGTCCAGTCGCACCTGGCTCGCCAGACCATCGCTCCCTACTCGGCGAGCAAGGGCGGCGTGGCGCAGCTGACCAAGGGGATGGCCGCCGATCTGGCCCGGCACAACATCCAGGTCAACGCTCTCTCGCCCGGGTACTTCGCGACCGAGATGAATCGGGACCTGGTGGAGAACGAGACCTTCGACTCCTGGCTGCGGGCTCGCACCCCAGCGGGACGATGGGGCAGCTTCGATGAGCTGGCCGGCGCCCTGCTGTTCCTCTCATCGGATGCGTCGAGCTTCGTCTCGGGGCAGAACATCTTCGTCGACGGCGGCATGACAGCCGTGGTCTGATCCTCGGCACCCAGAAAGGACGCCCCATGCGTGCGCTGTATATCGATGCGGCTGAGAAGGCCGCCGTCAGAACCGTGGAGGCTCCACAGCCGAAGACGGGTGAGGTGCTGATCAATGTGGAGTATGTGGGGATCTGCGGGTCGGATCTGCACTACTTCTATGAGGGAGCCAACGGGGAGTTCACCGTCCGCGAGCCGCTGATCCCTGGACACGAGCTCAGCGGGCGCGTGGCCGAGGACCCGTCCGGCAGGTTCGAGGCGGGCCAGCCCGTCACGGTCCACCCGGCGAGGTTCGGCCAGCAGCAGGCCGAGTACCCCGACAGTCCGCATCTGTGGCCTGGAGGCTCATACCTGGGCAGCGCCTCGACCTGGCCGCACACCCAGGGCGCGGCATCGGAACAGCTGCTGGTGGCCGCCGACATGGTGGTGCCGCTGCCGGATGCGCTCTCGGTGCGCCGGGCTGCGCTGGCAGAGCCGCTGGCGGTAGCGCTCCACGGCGCGGGCCGTGCGGGAGATCTCACCGGCAGGAAGGTGTTCGTCTCCGGCGCAGGGCCGATCGGCCTGCTGGCGCTGGTGGCGGCCCGTGCCCGAGGAGCCGCCGTGGTGCATGTCGGCGACGTGCTCGAGGGGCCCTTGGACCGGGCTCGAGCCATGGGGGCTGATGAGGTCATCAATGTGGCAGAGCAGGCCGTGCCGGTCAGTGCCTACGACGTCGTCCTGGAGTGCTCAGGGGCGGCACCTGCGATCTCCACGGCCTTGGCGGCCGCCAGGCCTGCAGGCACTGTGGTGCAGGTGGGAATGGTGCCCGGCCAGGCGCGCCCGGTGAGCCTGGCGCCCTATATCTCCAAGGAGCTGACGCTTCTGGGCACGTTCCGCTTCAAGGACGAAATCCACGAGGCCGTGCGGATCCTCGCCGACGACGATGCAGCAGATGCGCTCCTGACGCATGAATTCGGCCTCGACGAGGCCGAGGCGGCCTTTGCGGCGGCCCGCGACGCTCAGAGCAGCGGAAAGGTGCTTCTGCGCCTGTAGTTCCAGCCTGCGAAAATGGGGTCCCTGCCACATCATGTGGCGGGGACCCTTGCCGTTCGCACCACATGTTGTGGCGACACGCCCGGCCTGGGTTGGGGATCAGAAGAGTGCACACCTGTGGAGGACAGGTGCAGGAGAGCCATGGATCCGCGGTATTGCGCTGAAAGGCCCTCCACAGGTCCTGTGCAGTTCGGTGTGGGGAACTACATCGATGTGAGTACATCATCTAGTGGTTGGTGACGGGGCCAAACCCAAGATGTAGTATTGAGCAAGTCCGCAGGGAACAGGGCGAAGAGCCGCCTGGTCACCGCGGATCCGGTTTTATTCCGCACCACGTTTTATCCCGCAGCAAATGGATCGAGGAGTCTTCCCCATGAGCGTCACCGTCTACACCAAGCCGGCATGCGTCCAGTGCAACGCCACCTACCGCGCTCTCGACAAGAACGGCGTGGCCTACAAGACCGTCGACATCTCCCAGGACGCTGAGGCTCTCGAGCGGGTTCGCGCTCTGGGCTACATGCAGGCCCCCGTCGTCATCACCGACGCCGACCACTGGTCCGGCTTTCGCCCCGACAAGATCAGCGAGCTGGCTGCCGAAGCGCAGGCAGTCGCAGCCTGACGATCCAGCAGGAGTTCCTGTGCTCACCTCAGCCACGCTGATCTACTTCTCGTCGGTGTCGAACAACACGCACCGGTTCGTGGAGAAGCTGGGCCTGCCTGAGGGCGAGACGGCGCGGCTGCCGCTGCGCACCACCGAGGAGACTCTGCAGGCCACTGAGCCGTTCGTCCTGGTCACTCCCAGCTATGGGGCAGACGGCGGCAAGGGCTCAGTGCCCAAGCAGGTCATCACGTTCCTCAATGTGGAGTCCAACCGGCGGCTGCTGCGCGGCGTCATCGGGTCCGGCAACACGAATTTTCAGGAGAGCTACTGCGTTGCAGGCGACATCATCGCCGCCAAATGCAGCGTGCCGCACCTGTACCGCTTTGAACTCATGGGCACTGAGAGGGACGTCTCGACAGTGCTGAAGGGATTGGAAGAATTTTGGAAACAGCAGTCAAGCCTCTCAGCCGCGTAGCCGAACCGGCACTCGCCAAGAGCGTCCCCCCGCAGTGGGAGGGCCTGAGCTACCACGAGCTCAACGCCATGCTGAACCTCTACGGCCCGGACGGCAAGATCCAGTTCGAGGCCGATCAGCTGGCTGCGCGCAAGTACTTCCTGGACAACGTGAACACCAACACGGTGTTCTTCCACGACCTCGATGAGAAGCTCAACTACCTCGTAGAGAACGACTACTACGAGCCTGAGACTCTCGAGCAGTACTCCCGCGAGTTCGTGCGACGCCTGTGGGATGAGGCCTACGCCTACAAGTTCCGCTTCCCCACCTTCCTGGGCGCCTTCAAGTTCTACACGTCGTACGCGCTGAAGACCTTCGACGGCAACCGCTTCCTGGAGCGGCTCGAAGACCGCGTGTGCATGGTCGCGCTGCACCTGGGCCAGGGTGACGAGCATCTGGCCACCCGCATCATGCAGGAGATCATCTCCGGACGATTCCAGCCGGCGACTCCCACGTTCCTGAACTCGGGCAAGAAGCAGCGCGGCGAGCTGGTCTCCTGCTTCCTGCTGCGCATCGAAGACAACATGGAGTCCATCGCCCGCGGCATCAACTCCGCCCTGCAGCTCTCCAAGCGCGGCGGGGGAGTGGCGCTGTCGCTGACCAACGTGCGTGAGCACGGCGCCCCCATCAAGCAGATCCAGAACCAGTCCTCGGGCGTCATCCCGGTGATGAAGCTGCTGGAGGACTCGTTCTCCTACGCGAACCAGCTCGGAGCCCGCCAGGGCGCCGGTGCCGTGTACCTCAGCGCCCACCACCCGGACATCCACCGGTTCCTCGACACCAAGCGGGAGAACGCGGACGAGAAGATCCGGATCAAGACCCTCAGCCTCGGCGTCGTGGTCCCGGACATCACGTTCGAGCTCGCCAAGCGCAATGAGGACATGTACCTCTTCAGCCCGTACGACGTGGAGCGCGTCTACGGCACCCCGTTCAGCGAGATTTCGGTGACGGAGAAGTACTACGAGATGGTCGACGACGGCCGGATCCGCAAGACCAAGATCAACGCTCGCGAGTTCTTCCAGACCCTCGCTGAGATCCAGTTCGAGTCCGGCTACCCGTACATCATGTTCGAGGACACGGTGAACCGGGCCAACCCGATCGACGGCCGGATCTCGATGTCGAACCTGTGCTCCGAGATCCTGCAGGTCTCTGAGCCTTCGGTCTACGAGGCTGACCTGGGGTACGCGCAGATCGGCAAGGACATCTCCTGCAACCTGGGCTCGCTGAACATCGCCAAGACGATGGACTCGGTGGACTTCGGCCAGACCATCGAGACGGCCATCCGCTCCCTGACTGCGGTCTCGGACATGTCTTACATCGATTCGGTCCCTTCGATCGCTGAGGGCAACCGGCGCAGCCACGCCATCGGCCTGGGTCAGATGAACCTGCACGGCTACCTGGCGCGCGAGCGGGTCCACTACGGCTCAGAAGAGGGCTTGGACTTCACCAACATCTACTTCTACACGGTGCTGTACCACTGCCTGCGGGCGTCGAACCTGCTGGCGAAGGAGACGGGCCGGGCCTTCGACGGCTTCGAGCGCTCCCAGTACGCCTCGGGCGAGTTCTTCGACAAGTACACCGATGAGTCGTGGGAGCCGAAGACGGAGAAGGTGCGTCAGCTGTTCGGCCACGTGACCCTGCCGACTCAGGCGGACTGGCGTGAGCTGAAGGCTGAGGTGCAGAAGCACGGCATCTATAACCAGAACCTGCAGGCTGTGCCGCCGACGGGCTCGATCAGCTACATCAACAACTCGACCTCGTCGATCCACCCGGTGGCGTCGCCGATCGAGATCCGCAAAGAGGGCAAGCTGGGCCGCGTGTACTACCCGGCGCCGTATCTCACCAACGAGAACCTGGAGTACTACCAGGACGCGTACGAGATCGGCTACGAGAAGATCATCGACACCTACGCTGCAGCCACCCAGCATGTTGACCAGGGGTTGAGCCTGACACTGTTCTTCAAGGACACGGCGAGCACCCGTGACATCAACAAGGCGCAGATCTACGCGTGGAAGAAGGGCATCAAGACCCTCTACTACATCCGTCTGCGGCAGCTGGCCCTCGAGGGCACAGAGGTCGAAGGCTGCGTCTCCTGCATGCTGTAGCCCTCCCTGCGCGCTGAGCGCGGAGAGCATTGGTTTTCGAGAACATACACAGGCCCCGCCGTCGGCGCCGGCCGTGAGAGATCATCACACGAGCTGAAGGAACTATGACGACATCAGCAGAGGCGCAGACCGTTTCGGGTCTGCTGGACCACGTCGACGCGATCAACTGGAATCGTCTGCAGGACGAGAAGGACGGCGAGGTCTGGAATCGCCTGGTCAATAACTTCTGGCTGCCTGAGAAGGTGCCGGTGTCCAACGATGTGCAGTCCTGGGCGACTCTCACGGAGGAGGAGAAGACCCTCACCATGCGGGTCTTCACCGGCCTGACCCTGCTGGACACCATCCAGGGCACTGTCGGCGCGGTGGCGCTGATCCCGGATTCGCTGACCCAGCATGAGGAGGCGGTGCTCACCAACATCGCCTTCATGGAGTCAGTCCACGCGAAGTCCTACTCGCAGATCTTCTCCACCCTGTGCTCCACCAAGGAGATCGACGAGGCATTCCGTTGGTCCCGGGAGAACGAGAACCTGCAGCGCAAAGCTCAGATCGTCATGGACTACTACCACGGCAACGATGGGCTCAAGAAGCGGGTGGCCTCGACCATCCTGGAATCCTTCCTCTTCTACTCCGGCTTCTACCTGCCGATGCACTGGTCCTCGCGGGCCAAGCTGACGAACACCGCGGACATCATCCGGCTGATCATCCGTGATGAGGCCGTCCACGGCTACTACATCGGCTACAAGTACCAGCGGGCGCTGGAGCAGGAAAGCCCGGAGCGTCAGGAGGAGCTGAAGGCCTACACCTACGACCTCCTCATGGAGCTCTACGAGAACGAGATTCAGTACACCGCGGACCTCTATGACGGTGTGGGCATGACGGAGGACGTGAAGAAGTTCCTCCACTACAACGCCAACAAGGCACTGATGAACCTCGGCTACGAGGCCATGTTCCCGCCCGAGCTCACGGAGGTGAACCCCGCGATCCTCTCGGCCCTGAGCCCCAACGCCGACGAGAACCACGACTTCTTCTCCGGCTCCGGCTCCAGCTACGTCATCGGCAAGGCCGTCGAGACCGAGGACGACGACTGGGACTTCTGAGATTGATGTCCTGAGTTGTCGCCGTAAGGCCTGATAAGGGGGCCCGGATCCGCAGTTTTCTGCAGGTCCGGGCTCTTCTGTGACCAAAGCCAAACCGTCAGGCTCTAGGTCGCAGCAACTCAGCCATGGTTGAAGCCCCCTAGACTTACCCTAGGACGCCTGCGCCCCCGGCCGTCTACCCATGGAACGAAACCTAGGGCGCTTCGATGAGAGGTCAAAGACGATCGTAGAGCTAGAAGAAACCCGAAAGTACTTGCTCGAGCAGGGCATCAAGGCTGGACTCACCACCACCCTGCTGGCCAACCGGGCCATGGAAAAGGGCGTCCCCATATTTGCGGACCACAGGAACCGGCTCATTATGAAAGCGGGCAATCGCCGTGTCCGGTTCGAAGGCGCACACTCCAACCTCAACGACCGTCTTGCCCGGCGCTGCACACGCTACAAAGACGTGACCACCCGCCTTCTGCTCAACGAAGGTGTGCGCGCACCGGAGAACGTCGCGTTCGGACGTGACCAGCTCCACGAGGCCTGGAGCTGGGCGTCGCATCAGACACCCGTAGTGGTTAAGCCGCACAACGGGAGAATGGGCGCCTCCGTGCACATCGGCATCAATGACTTCTCCGAGTTCGAAAAGGCGTTCCACGACGTGGCAGAGCAGTCTGAGTACGTCCTGGTCGAGCGATTCGTCGACGGTGTGGAGCACCGCGTCCTCCTCATCTCCGGAAAGGTTGCGGCCGCCGCCAGGCGAGTTCCCGCCAACGTCATCGGCGACGGCACCTCCACCGTGACGGAACTGGTCGATGAGAAGAACCGGCTCAGGACCGAGTCGCAGAACCCCGTCCACTACCAGATCCTTGTGGACGACATCGTCGTCAAGGAACTGGCGAAGCAGCAGCTGGCACTGGATTCGGTCCCGGAAGACGGCCAGCAGGTGTGGCTGCGGCCGAACTCGAACGTACATAGCGGCGGAGACGGAGTCGACGCGACCGACGAACTGACCGAAGAGGAGATCGCCCTGGCCGAATCCGTGGCCCAAGCAATCCCAGGACTGCGCGTGGCAGGAATCGACATGCTTCTTCCCCGCAACGGCAACGGCGAGAAGCCCTACGTGCTCGAGGTCAACAGCAACGCCATGATCACCGGCCACCACTATCCATGGGTGGGCCAGAGCAGAGACGTCGCCAGCATGCTGATCGACTCCATGTTTGCCGATGCATCGGCGGGTGAGAAAGCACCCCTGCGAGAAGCCGACCCCGCCATCGTGCAGCCGGCCCCCGACAACGCATCGCAGCTGCGCAAGAAGGCCCGTGCACTTCGGCGCCGACTGCAGGGGCAGAAGTCTGCTAAGCCCGAATAGCGTGCCTCACCCGATGCATCGCCTCAGACGCCTTCATCCAGCAGCGCCCTCAGCTGTTCCAGATCCTGCCTGACCGCGGCGGCGTCCCGCTCGAACTCCTCATCAGTGAGGTCCCGTTGGCGGAGCGTGAAGACGACCTCAGAACCCTGGGGGTGAGTGACAACCCGCAGAGGATTGTGCACCACCTGTCCGGAGGGCAGCCGTACGTCATGATCCAGGACGCCGAATGCATTCTGGGGCGCAAACGTGATGGACACCTCGCCCATCGGGGAGTGAGTCACCAGAGCGGAGCCTTCTCTGCGGACATCGCTCTGGGCCAGTCCGGCCGCCCACCGCGGCAAATTGTCCGGATCAGCAGCGAACGCATAGACCTCACCAGCATCGCGTTCGAGCACCACACTGATGTGGAGGCTCCTCATCGTGCCAGCACGTTTTCCAGGCGGGAGTAGGTGATCTCCATTCCGTCAGTCATACCCGTTCCCAAAACCATATCGCGCTGTTCGGCACTGGCGTATGTGATCACCAGTGACAGCAGCGTCCCACCCCCGACGGGGATGAAGGTCTGCACATTGCGAGCAGGAGGACCTTCGATTCCCTCCATGCTCTCCAGGGATACTTCCCGCCGCGGCGGCACACTCTCGAGGAGCTCACCCCCGATCGCGAAGGTGCGGCCCTCCACGCCCGGGCTGGGCTCGAACACGTACCGGTAGTGCTCGCCGCCGTCCACGGCTGGAGTGCACTCGGAAATGGACCAGCCCTCAGGCCCATACATCCATCGGCGTATCAGCTCTGAATCGTGGTGGGCGTGCCACACCTGCTGGAGAGTGCCGCGGAGCACCCTGGTGATCCGAACCCGATCGTCCCCTATCAGGGTCCATTCGAGTGCCCTTCCGGGGGCGAAGGTCACCAGGTCCGAGACGACCTGGTCTATCTGAGCCATAGCAGCCTTTGTGCCCTCGACGACTCCCATAGAGACCAACTTCCCCATGGCCTCCGAAGAGGGGAAAGTGGCGCTGCTGGTGAGCCGTGAGCCGTCCGGCGTCTCGTCGAATGCGAAGAGCACCCGAACCGACGGCATATCGGACGAGGGCTCGCCATCCTCGGCAGTCCAGCCGTCCTGCACCTCGAAAGAATGTCCTTCTTCCACGGCGAGGAATTCCCAGAAGCAGAACGAGCGCGTGCCGTCCGGACCCGTCATGAAGTACTCGCTGCGCCCGCCGGGAAAGAGATCATGCCGGGTAAAGGTTGCCGGGTATCCCGGCGGTCCCCAGAATCTCTCGATCTGGCGAGGGTCGGCGTATGCATCCCACAGTCGACGCACCGGAACGGGAAAGTCAGCGACGACGTTCATCGTCAGGCGCTCAGAGTCTGTGGTGACGGAGATGACGGGCATGGTGCTGGCTTTCACGGTCGGGGAGCGGGACCGTCTTCGGCAACAGCGCATATAGCCGGCTGATGCGCATGTGTCAGAGGCGTTCGTACGCGTCCAATGTGGTCTGTGCCCTGCGGATTGCGCCGGAGTTATTTCAGATTAGGCCGCTCAAACACCTTGGTCAATAAGGTCTATATCGGTTCGGTGACGGCCATCATTGCGCATATGCGGCTATATTCATCGAGTCGGATGCAACTTTTCCGCCGCTGCGGGCGACTCATGGGCAGCACCCCCGTGGTGGTCTCCACAGAACGAGCCACGAGAAGAGGACCGATGATTCTTAAGAACCAGTCCGTCACGATCAGCGCCGCCGCACTCGCAGCACTTTTGGCCCTGGCGGCCTGCGGCTCTGAGGAGCAGGCCTCCTTCGAAGATGCAGATCCCACCGGCAGTCCCGAACCCGCGGAGGAAACAGGTCAGACCGAGCCGGACGCTGCCGAGGGCCAGGACTCAGAGGAGAGCATCGAACCTACTGATCCGGAGACCTCTGGGGCCGAGGGAGTTGCGGCATCGGCGACGTTCTTCCCGCACTATGGTGGGCGCCTCTCAGGCGATGTGACGTTGGAGGCCGTCATCGGGCCAGTGGTGCGCGACGGTGATCTGGCGGCCCTCCCCATGGACTTCGACTACCAGGAGGGCGAAGACACGCTGAGCACCATGAACATCCTCCACGGCCTCGCCGGAGTGGCCGACGGCAGCCGAGCCGGCGGCCAGGTGCGACTGATCGACCCCGAAGCGATGACTGCGGCCGAGCTGGCAAGGTCGGAGCAGGGCGAAGGCAGCATCGCGGCCGCGTCCGGTTCCTCTGGTGACCGCGCTGCAGGAAGTGCTGAACCTGGCGACACGCTGAACTGGTACGGCATCTTCGCCGCACCCGAGAGCGATACGGTCAGCGTTCTCCTGCCGCACTTCGGCCTGGTGTCCGGCGTCCCCGTCGTAGAGGGCGATCTGAACGAGGCCAACTCCACCGACGAGAGCCTCGACCCCACGGATGTGACCGGTCAGAGCCACGAGCTGGTGAGCTGGCGCGACACCCCCGAGTACACCGTCGAGGTCGAAGGGGATGAGACGACCGTCAGCCTGCCCTCCGACGTGCTCTTCGACGTCGACTCCTCGGAGCTGACCTCCGACGCGGAGGAGGCGCTCGAGACCGCGGCGGAAGAGATGGCCGGCACCGAGGGCGGAGAGCTGCGGATCGTCGGGCATACCGACGACGTGCTGGACGAGGAGTACAACCAGGCGCTGTCAGAGGAGCGAGCCGAGGCTGTGCATGATCAGCTGGAGGAGATCGCCGATCTCGAGGCGTTCGATGACGTGTCCGTCACGGGGGAGTCCTTCCGTGAACCCATCGCGGACAACAACTCTGAGGAGGGCCGTGCCATGAACCGGCGGGTGGAGCTGCATTTCACCACGGTGACCGAGCCTGCCGAGCGGGCGGTGGAGGGAGAGCTTCCTGAACCGGAAGGACCCGTCGGAACTGCTGACGAGAGCATCACCGTCAACGCAGGTGACAGCGGGCCCCACGCCGACGAGGAGGTCATTCTCAGCGTGGACTCGCTGGAGCGGCATGATGGCCTGATTGTGGCGGGCATCCGGGCCGAGGCGACCGAGGAGGGTGCGAACCTGAACTGGCCCTTCGCCCTTGGGGCCGGAGGAGCGCACCGGGCTGGCGTCAGCCAAGTCGCTTCGGTGGACCTGCCGTACTTGGTAGCAGGGGACCACTGGGTCGAACCGCTGCGGTACTTCGTCACCGACGTGGAGGTCGACGAAGAGGATCCCGAAGAGTCCGACGTCTCCGGCCGGGACTATCACCGGCTCACCGACGTGCTCTTCGGCTCGTACCGGGACTATGACGAAGGTGACTCGGCAGTCGCCTACCTGGTCTACCCGGATGTTGAAGGCGAGGAGCTGACCCTGGAGTCACCGGGCGAGCACGAAGGCACCGACTGGTTCCTTCGCCAGGTCGGGGTCAACCCCTGGCGCTTCGAAGACGTCCCGGTCACAGAATCCGACCTGCCGGAGTGACGAAGAGCCCGATGCCTTTCACCAGACAAGGCTCTTAAGAGCCGCATCGACTTTCTGGCGCTCTGCCTCGTCCAGTCCACGGATGGGCAGGGGCAGGCAGCTCTGTGGTGCCAGGTTGAGCTGTTCGGCGATGGCGGCGGCGACTCGGAGGCTGCCGCGTTTCCTGAAAAGCTCCCACAGCGGGGTAAGCCCTTCGGATTCTTCCTGAGCTCGGTCGGTCTGCCCTTGCTGCACAGCGCGAGTGATGCGCAGAGCAGGCTCTGGAAGGATGCCCGCGATCACGGAGTACCAGATATCGGCCCCGGCGATCAGGCCAGTGGCCGCAGTCGGATCCCCAGAGACCCCAACAGTCACATCATCTGGTAAGACGGCCCGCACGTCACGTATCCGCTGCCGCGCCCCATCAATGTCGTGGGGGACCGGTGGGATCTTGATGGAGGCGATGCCGGCCAGTTCGGCGATGCGTCCGTAGAGTTCAGTGCTGAAGCTGAAGTGGGTGGTGCCAGGGTTGTCGTAGACGACCACGGGCACTGAAGCCTCCCGAGTGACAGCGCGAAAGAGGCAGAAGACCTCATCGTCGGTCAGCGTCTGATAGCTGACCGGAGCCAGCAGCAAAGCCTGCGCCCCCGCCTGCTGTGCCGCCTCGGCGTGGGCAAGCACATGGGACGTCCGAAGCGCGCCGATCCCCGCGAAGACCGGGGTCTCACCGGCTTGTTCCACCGCAAGCTCCACCACACGGGCGCGTTCGGCAGCAGTGAGGTAGGCATAGGAGCCGGTGGAGCCCAGAGCCGTGATCGAATCCGCCCCGGCAACGACCAGGCGTTGGATCAGGCCAATGAATGCAGCCTCATCCACGGCGTCATTATTCAGTGGGGTGAGGGGGAATGCGCTGAGGCCGGTAAACATGGTGCGTCTCCTTCGTCGATACCTGGAGCTTCTCAGACGGAATGGGCGTGACATGGGCAGTCAGCGGCGACCTCCACGTTGCGCGGCAGTCCCCTCACCAGGGCTGCTGCAGGTTCCAACGCCATGAGCGTGCCGAAGACTGCGGCGGTCATACGACGCGGGGCGGTCCTAGGTATGGATACTAGCGTCTCGCGGCACAGCTGAAGGCCTGATGAAGGCCCCTCCCGCCCGACCCCTGCGGGTGAGACAATTCACCTATGACCAAGCTCGCGGACTTCACCGCCACCACATTGCAGGGCGAGGAACGAGCTCTCGCCGACTTCGACGGTGATGTGGTGCTGGTGGTCAACACCGCCTCCAAGTGCGGCCTCGCGCCTCAGTTCGAAGGCCTGCAGAAGCTCTACGACACCTACCAGGAGCGTGGGCTGACCATTCTCGGCTTCCCCTCCAACGATTTCGCCCAGGAGTCCGGGGACAGCGGTGAGATCGGGGAGTTCTGCCAGGTCAACTACGGGGTCAGCTTCCCGATGTTCGACAAGGTGCACGTCAACGGCAAGCACACGCACCCTCTTTACCAATGGCTCAAGGACGAGCGCTCTGGTCTCCTCGGCGGAACCATCAAATGGAACTTCACCAAGTTCCTGATCAATCGCGATGGGGAAGTCGTCCAGCGGTTCTCGCCTCAGACCAAACCTGAAGACCTCGCCGAGCCCATCGAAGCGGCCCTCTAGGTGTACTCGGCCGTTAGGTTGTTGACAGTCGGCTGGTCGGTGGAAGACCGTCGAGTGCGGTGTGGCGGCGTTGATTGTTGTAGACCTCGAGCCAGGGGGCAAGAGCGGCGGCGCGTTCAGCGTTGTTGAGGAAGACCTGCCGGTAGGCCCACTCAGTTTGCAGGGTGCGGTTGAACCGTTCGACTTTGCCGTTCTGCCAAGGGCAGTGAGGTTTGATGAACTTGTGTCTGGCATCAAGGACACTGATCGCTGCCGCCACCTCTGCTGAGTGCCGGTAGGAGAAGTGGTTATCGGTGATGACTCGCTGGATCCGGGTGATGCCATGGCCTGCGAAGTAGTCGGCTGCACGAAGGATGAATCCCGCGCAGGTGGCGCCCTTCTCGTCAGCCAGGATCTCGGAGTAGGCCAGCCGGGAGTGGTCATCGACCATCGAATGCACGTAGTCGTAGCCGATCCGGGCTCGCTTCTTCGCCGCTGATGAGCCCATCTGGCGGCCATGGGCTTTCCATCCTCCGCCGTCGGGGATCTTGCCGATCTTCTTGACATCGACATGGACCAGTTCCCCGGGCCGGTCGCGTTCGTAGCGGACCGTGGTGGTCTTCGAGGACCGGATCACTTCCCCGGTCAGCGGGTCGCAGTCGCGCAGATAGGGCATCGCGTGCCGGCGCAGAACCCGTGAGACCGTTCGGGCTGGGACGCCCAGCTCGGGGCCGATCCAGTCCTGGCCACGGCGTTGCTGGATGCGCATGGCCACGATGACTTCCTCAGTCTGGGCCGGGGTCTGTCGTGGACGGTGGCGCGGCCGAGAGGAGCGATCGTGGAGACCGGGCCAGCCTTCTTCGCGGAAGCGGTTGATCCACCGGTGGGCGCACTGACGGGAGACACCTTGGGCCTTGGCTGCGTGAGCGACTGCCCAGCCTTGTTCACAGACACGCTCAACAAGCAGTTGCCGACCACGGGCATTGAGTCGGGCGTTACGGTGGGACACGGGAGACCTCCGGACGGTAGACGACTTAGACATCGCCCACCGCACCCGGAGGTCTCCTCTACGTCAATGACCCGACCGGAGTGTCACCAACCTCGTGGCCGAATACATCTAGGCCTCAGTCTCGACCAGCAAGCCACTGGACCAGCAGCGCCGTGATGCCCACAGCGAAGCTCATCATCAGAAACGCGTCGGCGTAACCGGCAACGCCGATGAGCCAGCCCAGGCCCAAGGCTCCGGCTCCGAGCCCGCCGTCGTAAGCCATGTTCCAGAGGGTGCTCGCAGTGCCAGAACGTGAGGGCCCAAGGCGGTGCACGATCAGCACGAACGAGTCATTCTGACCAGCGCCGAAGCCGAGACCCACCAGGCCCGCCCCGACAAGAAGGACCCAGGGAGCATCCCGGAGCGCTTCCGAGGTGAGCGCAAGACCCCCGGCCACCAGCAGCGCGGATATGAGGAGAAGACTTCCCGGCGGGATCCGTCCACCCAGCACGCCCGCAGCAAGCCGACCCGCGATCAATGCGACCGAAGCCACCAGCAGTGCCAGAGAGACCTGCCCGGCAGCGGGACCAGCAACAGGCAGAAACGTTGACGCCGCACCGAAGGCTGCCGCCGTGAGCAAAAACAGTCCCATGGGAGAGGCAATGCGTCGAAGATCGCGAAACGACACCTGAGCAAACCTGCCACGGGCCTGACTCGGAAGCAGAACGGAGATGGCTGCAGCAGCTATGCACCCCACTCCTGCGAGACAGAACACGACTCCGAAGCCGAACCTCTCAGCCGCCCAGACACCGCCGGCCAACGCGGCCACATTGGGGAGCGCCGCCGCAGTGCCGTACAGCGACGCCGAAGCCGAGAGGCGGCCGGCCCGAGCAAGGTCAGCCGCTAATGCAGCACCCGCGATGACCACCAAAGCAAAACCGGCTCCGCGCACCACGGTCAGAGCCAAGACAGTCCACATCTCTGTCGACAGCACGTAGAGCGGGGCGGGAGCCCCTAGGAGAAGCGCTCCAAAGATCATCATCCCGCGCAAGCGGAAGAGCCTGAAGATCAACGGCGCCGCACATTGGGCGCTCACCGTGGCCGCCATCATCACCGCCGTCGTGCTTCCCACCGCAAGCCCTCCGGCACCCCCCGAGGAAGCCCACATCGGGACCACCGGCAACAGCGCAGCGTAGTTCAGAAACGCGAGAAACGTGACGATGAGCAGCACCGGCATTCCCCCGGTGGGTGCATCGGCACCTGACGCTGCGTCGTTGTGGGGAGGCCCCGAGCTGTTCATGGTTCAAGAGTCAGACCTGAGGCGGTATCGTGTCTAACGATGAATCATGATCCTATCCATCGAAAACGCCGATAAGGAGACCTGTGGATACGCGACTCCTGCGCAGCTTCCTTGCGGTCGCGCACCTGAACAGCTTCACCGAAGCGGCTCTGGAACTGAGGCTGACCCAGTCCACAGTGACCAGTCATCTCCAAAAGCTGGAGAGCCAGCTGGGAACCAGGCTGCTGGACCGTCTGCCCGCAGGAGTCCAGGTCACAGACGCCGGGGCGCGACTCATCCCCCGCGCCGAGGATGTCCTGAACGCCGAGAGCAACCTCAAAGCCCTCGCGGGTCATGACAAGGGGACTATTGCTGGCACTGTACGGATCGTGGCTCCGGAATCGCTGTGCACCTACCGTCTTCCCGGTGTCGTGCTCGCCCTGCGGGAGTCAGCACCAGAGATCGACATCTGGCTGGCTCCGGCTGGAATCGACCAGGCCGTCGACGAGGTCCGGCGCGGAAGCGCGGATCTCGCTCTGACACTGGAGCCGAGCCTGCGCCACTCGGAGCTGAAAGCCGAACGGCTCGGCCGGGAGCCCCTGGTACTGGTCGGCAGCCCCGACGACGATTCTCACGGTGACTCGCTGACGTGGCCCGAGCTTGCCGCCCGAGATGCCCTTCTGATCGAGGAAGGCTGCGGATACAGCGACAGCATCGCTGCCAGCCTCCGGCAGCAAGGCGGCACGGCCGGACGGCGCTCCCACTTCGGCAGCATCGAGGCCATCAAGAGGTGTGCGGCCGTCGGGCTGGGCTGGGCCGCGCTGCCGAAGATCGCAGCCGCCGAACAGATCAGCAGCGGGACCCTCCCGGTGCTCGATGGCCCGCCCCTGCCGGACTGCGACGTGCACGCGCTGTTCCACCCGCGCCGAGACCTCACTCCGGCGACTGAAGCCGTCCGCCAGAAGCTGCGGGATGCCTGGAGCGACGCTTCCGCCTAGTTGTAGTCCCGCAGCCACGAAGGTTCGAGCGGTCACGCTCCCGTGACGACCATACGCATTAGCGAACGTGTAGATTAGCTAATTGGTGACTACCAGTGCGCACGGCCGGAAGGTGTCGAAACGATGAGCAGAAGTATTCTCGCGCCCAGCATCCACGGGAGAGTCGAAGCGCGTCGCGATCCCATCGACGTGCCGTCAGACCGGTGGAGCTCACAAGCCGCACGGGGGCCACGGTCTTCCGGCAGTCGGATCCCAGAGCCCTACCTCTTCGGCAGCGCCATTTTCCGTGTCGCCGAAGCCACGCGATGGGAGCCCCACAGCCACGAGGACCACGAGATGCTGTGGCCTCTCACCGGATCACTCGAGGTGGAGGCC